>NZ_CP196837.1:0-32500 GCF_051930985.1 Pseudoalteromonas sp. T1lg65
GTGTATCTGTCGGTTTGGCAAAGTTGTTTATATGTTTTGCAGGATGAGTTGCCATCTCAGCAATTCAGTATGTGGGTGAGACCTCTGCAAGCAGAAAGTACCGATGATACCTTAACTATCTACGCGCCTAATCGTTTTGTGCTTGATTGGGTCAGAGAAAAGTATCTTAACCGTATTAATGAGTTATTAGTTGAAATATGTGGAAACGAAGCGCCCGAATTGCGTTTTGATGTGGGTAGTAAGCCAACATTGAATAATGCAATGAATGGCGAAAAAACTTCGACTGATAACCTCAATGGGAATCAACAAGCAAATGTTTTGCTAACAGAGAGCAAACAAAGGGCTCCTGAAAAAGTTGAGCCAGCCCCAAAATCAGCACACAAATCAAATATTAAAGAAAACTATACGTTTGATAACTTTGTAGAAGGTAAATCAAACCAATTAGCAAAAGCCGCGGCCACACAAGTTGCAGATAACCCAGGTTCAGCATTTAATCCAGTGTTTATTTATGGTGGTACCGGGTTAGGTAAGACGCACTTACTTCATGCCGTTGGTAACGGTATTTTGAACAAAAAGCCAAATGCCAAAATTGTCTACATGCATTCAGAGCGTTTTGTTCAGGACATGGTTAAGGCGCTGCAAAATAATGCGATTGAAGAGTTTAAACGTTACTATCGCAGCGTAGACGCGTTGATGATCGATGACATTCAGTTTTTTGCTAATAAAGAACGTTCGCAAGAAGAGTTTTTTCATACTTTTAATGCATTGCTTGAAGGTAATCAGCAAATTATTTTAACTTCAGACCGTTACCCTAAAGAAATAGAAGGGGTTGAAGATCGGTTGAAGTCTCGATTTGGCTGGGGGCTGACTATTGCTATTGAACCCCCTGAGCTGGAAACTCGAGTTGCGATTTTGATGAAAAAGGCGCAGCAAAGTAATATTAATCTTCCACATGAAGTTGCATTTTTTATTGCTAAAAAGCTACGTTCTAATGTCCGTGAATTAGAAGGGGCATTGAACCGAGTTATTGCGAATGCCAATTTTACAGGTCGACCGATTTCGATTGATTTTGTGAAAGAGGCTTTACGAGATTTATTGGCGTTACAAGATAAGCTGGTGACGATTGATAATATTCAGCGCACGGTCGCAGAGTATTATCGGATCCGCGTATCCGACTTGTTATCAAAACGACGTAGTCGTTCCGTAGCAAGACCAAGACAAGTCGCTATGGCATTATCTAAGGAATTAACCAACCATAGCTTGCCTGAGATAGGTGACGCGTTTGGTGGTCGTGACCATACCACCGTTCTTCATGCCTGTAGAAAAGTTAAAGAGCTTCGTGAAGAAAGTCACGAAGTGAAAGAAGATTATCAAAATTTAATTAGAACACTGTCTTCTTA
The DNA here is from genome assembly GCF_051930985.1 of Pseudoalteromonas sp. T1lg65. Taxonomy (NCBI): domain Bacteria; kingdom Pseudomonadati; phylum Pseudomonadota; class Gammaproteobacteria; order Alteromonadales; family Pseudoalteromonadaceae; genus Pseudoalteromonas; species Pseudoalteromonas sp. T1lg65. The sequence continues at coordinate 1,401 of NZ_CP196837.1, forward strand.
AGGGTTTTTAGTATGCAAATTACAATATCGAGAGAGCAGTTTTTAAAGCCGCTTATGCAAGTTTCAGGTGCGATTGAGCGCAAGCACACGCTGCCTATATTATCTAACGTGCTACTTGAGGTGAAAGATGGTGTTCTGTCGATGACAGGGACCGATCTGGAAATTGAATTAGTTGCTTCGGTTGTTCTTGAAAACCCAACTGAGAATTCAAAAATAACTTTGCCTGCTAAAAAGCTACAAGATATTTGTAAAAGTTTACCTGACAGTTCGGAAATTATCTTATCTAGTCAGGAACATCAGCTGCTATTAACCAGCGGTCAAAGTCGCTTTTCGTTGACTACATTGGCCGCAGAAGATTTTCCTAACCTAGAGCAATGGCAAGGGGAAGTCGAGTTTACGCTGACTCGCCTCGAGCTACGTCGTTTGCTAGAGGCAACGCATTTCTCAATGGCAAACCAAGACGTTCGATACTATCTCAATGGTATGTCATTTGAAGTGGACAATAACGAGATCAAGGCGGTAGCAACGGATGGGCATCGTCTTGCTATTGCGCAGAAAACGTTACCAGAGTCTTTGGCGACACAGAGACAGCTAATCATTCCACGTAAAGGCGTACAAGAAATAATGCGGTTGTTACCAGCCGATGATGAGTTGGTGACAATACAATTTGGTGCTAATCATATTCGTTTGAGCGATAGTGAATTTATTTTCACCAGTAAATTGGTTGATGGTCGTTTTCCAGATTACCGCCGCGTGTTACCTCGGGGAGGCGATAAGCTAGTCACCGCAAACCGAGAGTGGTTGCGTAGTGCATTTCAGCGCGTATCTATTTTATCAAATGAAAAGTTCCGTGGTGTTCGGCTTAATCTCAGCAATGGTATGCTGAAAATCAGTGCCAACAACCCTGAGCAAGAACAAGCCGAAGAAACCGTTGAGGTTGGTTATCAAGGGGAAGACTTGGAAATTGGGTTTAACGTTTCTTATCTGCTTGATGTATTAAACACGCTAAAAACAGAAGACGTACAATTTACTTTGTTGGATTCCAATAGTAGTGCGCTCATCGAAGGGGTTAGCGATGATGATGCTATGTATGTTGTGATGCCAATGCGTTTATAGCATGAGCCTGACCCATCTAAGCCTCAATAATTTTCGTAATATTGAGGCGATTACCTTCTCACCATGTGAAGCTATCAATGTTATATTTGGTGAAAATGGCAGCGGTAAAACTAGTTTACTTGAAGCCATTTACTTTCTTTCAAGCGGTAAGTCTTTTCGTACCAACCTTTCCAAATTACTCATACGCCACGAGTCTGAAAAGTGTCTTGTGCATGGTAAAAAGCAGTTAAATAGCTTGTCTATACCAGTTGGAATTAGTAAAAGTCGACTGGGAGAAACGGTTTTAAAAATTCAGGGGCAGTCTAGTCGACGTATATCAGAATTAGCAATGATTTTACCTATTCAGGTTATCACTCCTGAAAGCTATGAGCTTTTTTTTGGTGGACCTAAAGAGAGGAGAAAATTTCTCGATTTAGGAGTGTTTCACGTGGAACATGCTTTTTTTTCAGCGTGGAAAACATTCAATCAAGTTCTAAAGCAACGTAATGCATTACTCAAGGCTCGACCTGCCAATCTTAGTCAACAATTAGCGTATTGGGACGCTCAGTTCGTATCATTGGCCGAACAAATAAATACTCATCGAGAGGCTTATATAAGTAGGTTTCAAGAGCATTTTTTTGATAAGATAGGGGATATAAGCCCTATCTTCAAAGGCCTTGAAATTCGTTTTCAGCCCGGTTGGAAAGGTGAACTAAAAGAAGTACTTGCTGCTCAGTTAGAGCGAGATGTAAAGCTTGGCTATACAAGTAAAGGTCCACATAAAGCGGACTTCAACTTTTATGCCGATGGGCACAGTGCTGAGAATATTTTATCTCGAGGACAACTTAAGTTACTCTTGTATGCACTAAAAGTCACACAAAGTGAATTAATTGACCTTGAGTGCAATAAGCAGTCGATATTGCTTATTGATGATTTGCCCTCAGAGTTAAGTGAAGAAACAAAACTCTCAGTGTCTCACTTGTTAGCGCGATGTCGGTCTCAACTGTTCATCACCGCAATAACTCCTGAGAGTATTGCTGCTGTCGTTGAACCAATGGAACGAGAAGTTAAAATGTTCCACGTGAAACATGGCAGTTTAACAACAAAATAATTGGAAGAAACCATGTCTGAAAATTACGATTCGTCGAGTATTAAAGTACTTAAAGGATTGGATGCAGTAAGAAAGCGTCCGGGAATGTATATCGGTGACACAGATGATGGCACAGGCTTACATCACATGGTGTTTGAGGTAGTTGATAACTCTATCGATGAAGCACTAGCTGGTCATTGTGATGACATATTTGTCACCATTCATACTGATGGGTCAGTATCTGTTCGAGATAACGGCCGTGGTATCCCTACAGAAATACATGAAGAAGAAGGGGTATCTGCTGCGGAAGTAATAATGACAGTTCTTCACGCTGGCGGTAAATTTGATGATAATTCCTATAAAGTGTCGGGCGGTTTGCACGGTGTAGGTGTGTCGGTTGTAAATGCACTTTCAGAAAAACTACAATTAACAATTCGCCGTGAAGGCAAAGTGCATCAACAAAAATATACTATGGGTGTCCCGGATGCACCATTAGCTGAAATAGGTGAAGCAGACTCAACAGGAACCGAATTGCGTTTCTGGCCAAGTGCTGAAACTTTTTCTGATACCAATTTTCACTACGATATTTTGGCAAAGCGCTTACGCGAGTTATCATTCCTTAACTCGGGTGTAAGCATTATTCTTAACGACGAGCGTGAAGAAAACAAACAAGACCACTTCAAATATGAAGGGGGTATACAAGCGTTTGTTGAATATCTAAACCGTAAAAAGACCCCAGTTCATCAGAGTGTTTTTCACTTTTCTACAGAGCGTGAAGACGGCATTAGTGTTGAAGTGTCAATGCAGTGGAATGATGGATTCCAAGAGAACATCTACTGCTTTACGAATAATATACCGCAACGCGACGGTGGTACACACCTTGCTGGCTTCCGAGCGGCTCTTACACGTACATTAAATACGTATATGGAAAAAGAGGGCTTTAACAAGAAATACAAAACGAGCGCGACAGGTGACGATGCTAGAGAAGGCTTAACAGCAGTCGTAAGTGTTAAAGTACCAGACCCTAAGTTTTCATCTCAAACCAAAGACAAGCTCGTATCAAGTGAAGTCAAAGGTGCGGTAGAACAAATGATGGCTGAGAAGCTAAGCGAGTTCCTACTTGAAAACCCAGGCGATGCTAAAACGGTTGTGAGTAAAATCGTAGATGCGGCTCGTGCGCGTGAAGCTGCGAGAAAAGCCAGAGAAATGACTCGTCGGAAAGGGGTCATGGACTTAGCAGGTTTACCCGGAAAGTTGGCAGACTGCCAAGAGAGAGATCCCGCATTATCTGAACTTTACATAGTGGAGGGTGACTCTGCAGGTGGTTCAGCAAAGCAAGGTCGAAACAGGAAAAACCAAGCTATTTTGCCATTGAAGGGTAAAATCCTGAACGTAGAAAAAGCACGTTTTGACAAAATGCTATCTTCTCAGGAAGTAGCAACTCTCATCACTGCTCTGGGTTGTGGTATAGGGCGCGATGAATATGACCCTGAAAAGCTTCGTTATCATCGTATCATCATCATGACCGATGCGGATGTGGATGGTTCTCACATCCGTACCTTGCTACTGACGTTCTTTTATCGCCAAATGCCAGAAATCATTGAACGTGGTTATGTCTATATAGCTCAACCACCACTATATAAAGTGAAAAAAGGTAAGCAAGAAAGATACATTAAAGATGATAGTGCGTTAACGACTTACTTAACGTCATTAGCACTAAACGAAGCAATGCTTTATCCATCTGAAGGCGCTGAAGCGATCACAGGAAACAAGTTAGATAACTTAGTACATGACTATCAAAATACGGTAAATATCATCGAAAGACTGAAGCGTAAATATCCGTCATCTGTGATGAATCGTTTACTGTATCAAGCTGAGTTGGCAGAAAGTGACCTATCAAATGAAGCAACTGTTACTGCTTGGACAGAAAAGCTCGTTGCTGATTTAGTAAAGAATGATGAAGACGCAACAATCTTCAATGCACAAGTCGCTTTTGATGATGAGAGAAATATGTATTATCCCGTCATCAACATTAGACAGCATGGTGTTGATAAAGCACACACGTTAAATTACGACTTTATCACGTCAAAAGACTATGCACGTATTAGCCATACAGGCAATCAGATTGGTAATCTTATGTCTGAATCTGGTTATGTCCAACGAGGAGAGAAGTCGCAGCCAGTCAGTAACTTCGAAGATGCTTTAGAATGGCTGATTTCAGAGTCAAAACGCGGCTTGTATACACAACGTTATAAAGGATTGGGTGAGATGAACCCAAGCCAGTTGTGGGAAACAACCATGGACCCAGGTGCTCGCCGTATGTTGCGTGTTACCATCGAAGACGCCATTGCAGCAGACCAACTCTTCGCAACCTTAATGGGTGACCAAGTTGAGCCTCGTAGAGAGTTTATTGAAACCAATGCGCTGCGCGTGGTTAACCTAGATGTGTAACAATAAACACTAAATTACATAAAAAAGCTGCATCAATGCAGCTTTTTTATGTGTGTTGTCATGGTCATGGCGCAAAATAAAAAAACATAAGCTTACAAATAACACTTTGAATTGAAAGTGATTGATAGATAGCCTTACAGGGAAGATTATTAAATATTTTTTAATCATAAAAAGGAATGAATTATGATGTCAAAAAGTCTTTTAGCCGCTGTATCTATAGCAACACTCAGTTTCAGTACTGCATCCTACTCAAAGGAAGAAAATGATCAATGGTATCTAGGCGGTATTTTTAGTAAACAAGACATTCATAACCGAGGTAGAGAGTTTGACTCGATTGGCGTACTGGGAGGGTACCAATACAGCTCTAATATTTCACTCGAAACTCGCCTCAGTTTTGGGCTATCAAATGGCTATTCATCGTTTTACTATCACGAAATCACAGATAAGACTTTTCCTTATAAAGAAGAAATCAATACGCAACTTTCATTACTTGGAAAGTTTTCATATCCACTTTCTGATTCACTGACTATTTATGGGCTTGCAGGCTTTAGTCGCTCAGAATTCCAGATATACATGACAATGCAAACCTATCAAAATGATGAGTTTCTTTCTATTAACCAGTTAGAAAAGAAAATTACGGAAGTAGGAGTGACTTATGGGATTGGAGTTGAATATGAAGTCACGCCAGAAGTGACCGCGTTTGTAGACTATCAGGTCTACCCTGATCTAAAAATCGTATCTCGTGAGAGTAACTGGAATAGCTTATCCGTTGGTGTGTCATACGCCTTCTAGCAAAAACCACTCAATAGCAAAGAAAATATAAAAAAGGAGGGAATTCCCTCCTTTTTTATATTTAAAAGCTTAAAACCCAAGGTTGCTCGCGGTATACTGAGCATAATTTTCAATCACAAAAATGACAGTTACATAGCCATATAGTATGCGTCCGCGGACTGTCTAACTTAGCAGATATAAATAAGCCAACTATGCAAAAATACGATATCAAAACCTTTCAGGGTTTGATCCTGGCTTTACAGGATTATTGGGCACAGCAGGGTTGTGTTGTAGCTCAACCTTTAGATATGGAAGTTGGTGCGGGTACATTCCACCCAATGACTTTCTTGAAGTCCATTGGCCCTGAGCCTATGTCGAGCGCCTACGTCCAACCTTGTCGTCGTCCGACTGATGGTCGTTATGGTGAAAACCCAAACCGCTTGCAACATTATTATCAATTCCAAGTGGTCTTGAAGCCATCACCTGAAAATATTCAAGAGCTCTATTTAGGTTCTTTGGCCGCAATGGGTATCGATACACTTACCCATGAAGTGCGTTTTGTAGAAGATAACTGGGAGTCACCAACCTTAGGGGCTTGGGGTCTTGGCTGGGAAGTGTGGCTTAATGGTATGGAAGTGACTCAATTTACTTACTTCCAGCAAGTTGGCGGCATTGAGTGTGCACCAGTTACTGGTGAGATCACCTATGGTCTCGAGCGTCTTGCCATGTATATACAAGGTGTAGACAGCATCTACGATTTGGTCTGGACCGATGGACCGATGGGCCGAGTAACGTATGGTGACGTTTTCCACCAAAACGAAGTAGAGCAGTCAAAATACAATTTTGAACATGCGGATGTGGAAGCGTTATTTAAGCAATTCGACCAATGTGAAAAAGAAAGTGAAAAGCTTATCGAGGCTGGGCTGCCACTACCAGCGTATGAGCAAGTGATGAAAGCTTCTCACGCATTTAACCTGCTTGATGCTCGTCACGCTATCTCGGTGACAGAGCGCCAGCGTTACATCTTGCGAGTAAGGGCTTTATCTAAAGCATGTGCTCAGGCTTATTATGATGCTCGCGAAGCGCTAGGCTTCCCGCTGTGTAAGGATTAATGATGTCGACAGAAAATCTATTAGTAGAAGTTGGTACAGAAGAACTACCACCAAAAGCACTTCGTAAATTAGCCGAATCTTTTGCTGAAAACATTGCACTAGAATTAGACTCATTAGAATTGAGCTATCAAAGCGTTGCTTGGTACGCGTCGCCAAGACGTTTGGGTATTAAGGTTTCTGAGTTGCAAACCCAGCAAGAAGACAAAGTTGTTGAGAAACGAGGTCCAGCTGTAAAAGCGGCGTTTGATGCAGATGGTAACGCGACGAAAGCCGCTTTGGGTTGGGCTCGTGGTTGTGGCATTGACATAGCCGATGCAGGTCGTATCGAAACAGACAAAGGCGAGTGGCTATTGCACAAAGCAACCGTAGAGGGCCAGAAAACATTGCTGCTACTTGCTGAGTCAATCAACAAAGCTTTGGCTAAACTACCTATCCCTAAGCCAATGCGCTGGGGTGCCAACAAGACTCAATTTATTCGTCCTGTTCATACCGTTGCAGCACTGCTTGGTGACAAGCAAGTGGAAGGTGAAGTATTAGGTAAAGCGATTAGCAACCAACTACAAGGCCATCGCTTTCACCATCCAGAGCGCGTGACAGTGAATCATGCTGACGAGGCTTTTGAAGTGCTCAAAGGCGCTTACGTTATTGCTGATTATGAAGCGCGTAAAGCGATGATCCGTTCACAAATAGAGTCTGAAGCACAAAAGCTAGATGCTGTGGTTGCGATGGATGAAGACTTATTAGAAGAAGTCACTTCTTTGGTAGAGTGGCCTGTCACTTTGGTCGCTTCATTTGAAGAGGCATTTTTGGATGTCCCAGCGGAAGCGCTGATCTACACCATGAAAGACGACCAAAAATATTTTCCGTTGCTAGACAAGCAAGGCAAGCTAATTAATAAATTCTTGTTTGTTTCGAATATCGAAAGTAAAGATCCAAGTGTGGTTATTTCTGGTAATGAAAAAGTAGTTCGTCCACGTCTGGCTGACGCTCAATTCTTCTTTGAAACGGACAAGAAGAAAACACTGGAAAGCCGTCTTGAGTCTTTGGGAACCGTTTTGTTTCAAAAGCAACTCGGTACACTTAAAGATAAGTCCGAACGTATTGCTGCGTTAGCTGGATTTATTGCTGAGCAACTTGGTGCTGATCGAGCACTTGCTAAGCGTGCTGGCTTATTAAGTAAAACGGATCTGATGACCGAGATGGTCATGGAGTTTACCGATGTTCAGGGCGTGATGGGCATGCACTATGCGCGCATTGACGGTGAAGCAGAAGAAGTGGCATTGGCACAAAATGAGCAGTATATGCCGCGCTTTGCCGGAGATGACCTGCCATCAAATCCTATCAGTTACGCAGTAGCGCTAGCTGATAAGTTTGATACCTTGGTGGGTATTTTTGGAATTGGACAGACACCAAAAGGCGATAAAGATCCATTCGCTCTGCGTCGAGCGGCGATTGGTGCGTTGCGCATCATGGTAGAAAAAGAACTACCACTTGATATCAATATCATTGTCGAAGAAGCCAAAACACTATTTGGCGATAAGCTGACAAATGACAATGTATCAGAGGAAGTGTTTGAGTTCATGCTAGGTCGCTTCCGTGCTTGGTATCAAGATGAAGGGATCAGCGTTGATGTGATCCAAGCGGTACTCGCAAGGCGTCCAACTAGCCCGGTTGATTTCGATCGTCGTGTAAAAGCGGTAAGTCACTTTAGAGCTTTACCTGAAGCAGAAGCGCTTGCTGCTGCCAATAAACGGGTAAATAACATTCTTGCTAAGAATAATATTTCAAGTGACTTGGCTGTTGCTGCTAACTTATTGCAAGAGCAGGCAGAGCAAGCGTTAGCTAGCCAAGTGTCGGCGTTATCAGAAGAGTTAACACCAGTCTATGAGGCGGGTGATTATCAACAGGCACTAACGCGCTTAGCAAGTCTAAGAGAAGTAGTTGATAATTTCTTTGATAACGTAATGGTGATGGCAGAAGACGAAGCGGTAAAACAAAATCGTCTAGCACTTCTGAGTCAACTGAGTCGATTATTCTTGAAAACAGCAGATATTTCAGTATTGCAAAACTAAGAAAAGAAGCCAGCATTCGCTGGCTTCTTACCATTGAGTAAGCGCAAAAGGCAGTAGAGAAATGAATATAAAGCAGGGGATTTTAGTTGTCTCTTTGCTGCTACTTTCAGCATGTAGTAGCAGTAATTTTACCTTGCCAGAAGGCGGACTGTCAGGTGATGGCAGACAGTCTGGAGTAGGTCAATTAGATAGAACATTATACTTACGAGGGGACTTTACACTTTGGGATGCTGAGGCCCAATACCGTATGGTAGAGTCACAACCTGGCGTTTATAGCGCTCGAGCCAAGTTTATGAGCCCTGGTAAGGTTTATGAGTTTAAAATTGCCGACGAAAAATGGAGTGAAGGCTATAACTGTGGCTATAAAAATGACGGGCGATTAGAACTTGGTATGCCTTTGGCTGCTGATTGCAACACGGTATATAACTACTTTAGCTTTAAGCCGAGTAAGAAAGGGTGGTATGAGATCCAATTTGACTACCGCAATACGCGTTATCCCAAAGTGGTGATAATTAAAGTGTAGTGGTGTTCCCATACTCAATAAAAAGGGCTGTAATGAGATTTATAGCCCTTTTTTTATCACATATTTATAAGGTGTCGCATCGATCTCTTTGGCAACTAAAGTGTGATCCATAAATTCGCAAAAGCTAGGAATGTCGCGAGTAGTAGATGGATCATCGGCGACAATAAGTAATGTTTCACCGTCACTCATTTTTCGTACCATACCGCGGATCATCATAACTGGTTCTGGACACCGCAGGCCAAGTGCATCTAAAACATGGTCGGTAGTATCAAAGCTCATCGTTTACAACCCAGTATAAATAAACAAAGCCACTAGTTTAACGCTTTGTCTGAGTTAAATAAACTACTCTTGTTAGCTAACCTGAACTTGTGGATGACAACTATTTTCTAGTCGCTAGCTTGGTCAATATTACAATAAAAAAGGCAAACCAGTGTGATACTGATTTGCCTTGGTCACCAAGTTGAAATTGGGAATGACTGAATTAGTCTGTGACGCGCTCAAATACGGTAGCAATACCTTGGCCTAAACCAATACACATGGTTGCTAAACCATATTTTGCGTCTTTTTCTTCCATTAGATTAATAAGTGTGGTGCTAATACGAGATCCAGAACAACCTAGTGGGTGACCTAACGCGATAGCTCCTCCATTTAAGTTTACTTTCTCATCGACTTTATCCAGCAGCCCTAAGTCTTTTAGTACTGGTAAAGACTGAGCCGCAAATGCTTCATTAAGCTCGGCGACGTCGATATCATCAATTGTGATCCCAGCTTGTTTTAGTGCTTTTTGTGAAGCAGGAACAGGGCCGTATCCCATGATGGATGGATCACAACCTGCCACAGCCATAGATTTCACGCGAGCACGAATAGGAAGACCTAATTCTCTTGCTTTTGACTCGCTCATGACCAACATTGCTGAAGCGCCATCAGACAAGGCTGAAGACGTACCGGCTGTCACTGTACCTGACGCTGGGTTAAATACCGGACGAAGCTGACTTAATCCTTCCATCGTTGTTTCTGGACGAATGACTTCGTCATGTTCGACTAAGATAGGTGCGCCATCTGCGTCGTGACCTTCGGTCGGCAAAATTTCTTTTGCAAATCGACCTTCAACCGTCGCTGCATGCGCACGTTGATGTGAACGCACTGCGAACTCATCCTGCTGTTGGCGGTTAATGCCGTGCATCAAGGCAAGATATTCAGCCGTTAAGCCCATTACACCCGCGGCTTGTGCCACAGATGTTGAAAGGCCTGGGTGAAAGTCGTTGCCGTGAGTCATAGGAACATGACCCATGTGCTCAACACCACCTATCAGGTAAGTATCACCTGCACCTGTCATAATAGCACGTGCTGCATCGTGTAGCGCTTGCATTGAAGAACCACATAAACGGTTGACTGTAACAGCGGGAACGGTATGAGGAATCCCTGCTAGCAGTGCCGCATTACGACCAACATTAAAGCCTTGTTCTAAGGTTTGCTGTACACAGCCCCAGTAAATATCATCAATTGAATCAGGGGCAACTTGTGGGTTTCGCTCAAGGAGGCCCTTCATCAAATGTGCACTTAAGTCTTCTGCGCGCTTGTGCTTAAATACTCCGCCTTTAGAACGGCCCATTGGGGTACGAATACAATCTACGATTACTGCGTTTTCCATGTTACTGGCCCTCCACTTGATAGAACACTTTACCTTCGGCTGCCCACTGTCTGGTTTGTTCCGAGACTTGATAGATTTCACCTAAGTGTGCGTACTTATCAGCCATTGCCACGAAGTTAGCAAGGCCTAGTTGATCTAAATAGCGGAATGCGCCACCTCTAAATGGAGGGAAACCGATACCGTAGATTAGCGCCATATCAGCTTCTTGAGGAGAAGCAACAATGCCTTCTTGAAGACAAAGAAGTACTTCATTGATCATTGGCACCATACAACGCTCAATGATAGTTTGCTTATCAAACTCTTGCGTAGCGTCACAGATCTGACCTAGCAGTTGTAGCGCCGATTCATCTTTGCTCTTCTTCAAACGGCCTTTGCGATCAGGCGCATATTGGTAGAAGCCTTTTTGGTTCTTTTGACCAAATCGTTCAGCGTTTGCAAGCAGTGCAACGGGATCTTTGTCTTTACGGGCCATGCGCGTTGGGAAGCCATCCGCCATTACGCCAGTACAGTGATTAGCGGTATCGATCCCGACTACGTCAAGTAGATATGCCGGTCCCATTGGCCAACCAAATATGTTTTCCATCACTTTGTCGATTTTGGCAAAGTCAGCACCTTCAACGACTAACTGGCTGAAGCCTGCAAAGTAAGGGAACAACACTCGATTGACAAAAAATCCAGGGCAGTCATTTACAACGATTGGAGACTTACCCAGTTTCAACGCATAATCAACAACCGCTGCGACTGTTGCATCCGATGTCTTTTCACCGCGAATGATTTCTACCAATGGCATTTTTGGCACTGGATTGAAGAAGTGCATACCACAGAAGTTTTCAGGCTTTTCAAGTGCAGTTGCTAACTCATCGATACGAATCGTTGAAGTATTAGAAGTGAGAATCGTACCCTCAGGAAGCTGCGCTTCTAGACTCGCAAGCACGCTTTTTTTAATCTTTGGATTTTCAACGACTGCTTCAACAATGATATCAGCGCCTTCCAGATCTCTGTCATTCAATGTTGGCTTAATCTTGCCAAGCGTTGCGATCATCTTATCCATCGACATATGACCACGCTGCACTTTCTTGCCAAGTAGCTTAGCAGCTTCACCCATACCAAGGTCTAGTGCGCCTTGCTGGATGTCTTTCATAATTATTGGCGTGCCTTTATAGGCTGATTGGTAAGCAATACCGCCACCCATGATGCCAGCGCCTAATACGGCCGCTTGCTTGATTTCAGTTTGGCTTTGTTTTGCCTGCTGTTTTGCAACACCTTTAATATATTGATCGGCCAAGAAGATACCGGTTTGAGCTGCTGCTTCTGCAGTTTTAGCTAGTTTGGCAAAGTTCTGATTTTCTATAGCCATAGCTTCTGCGCGCGCGCAGTTGGCTGCTGCTTTGATGGTTTGTACTGCCATCACAGGAGATGGATAATGGCCTTTTGTTTTAGCCATTACCATGCCTTCTGCCATACCAAAGCTCATACCTTGCTCAACTCGATTCATTTTCAGTGGATCAAGTTTGACTTGTCGCTTTGCTTGCCAATCTAACTTACCGTCAATCGCTTGTTCAATGGTGTTAATGGATGCTGCCATCAACTTATCTGCGGCCACTACACCGTCAACGGCTCCAACTTTTAACGCTTCATCTGCACGATTTTCTTTACCTGTGGTGATCCACGTCATCGCATTATCCGCGCCAATGATACGTGGTAAACGCACGGTACCACCAAAGCCTGGCATAATGCCGAGTTTAACCTCTGGTAAGCCAATTTTTACGTTTGGGGTGGCGATACGATAATCTGTAGCTAGTAACCACTCACACCCGCCACCAAGTGCTAATCCATTGATAGCGGATAAAGTTGGGAAAGGAAGATCTTCGATTGCATCAAATACGTCTGTGGCGTTTTTAATCCAACCGACAAGTTCTTCTTCAGGTCGATTAAAGGTAGGTAAAAACTCAAAAATATCTGCACCAACAATAAAGTGATCTTTATCACTGGTGAAGATTAAGCCTTTAATATCGTCACGTAGAGCGAGTTCTTTCAGTGCCTCGTGACAGTCTTTTAAAACTTGCTGAGATAACTTGTTTACCGAGCCTGGTAGACTAAATTTAAATTCAGCGATATTGCCTTTGCAAAAATCCACTACAAAGGACTCGCGTTTGATCAACATACTTGTTCTCCCGTGTTGTTTTACACTGGTACGATGAGTTGTAATTTCAATCAGTGTGGCGTCTTTAGCTGAAAAATGCAATGAAAAATTTACCGCATATTTACTGTAATGCGGGATTTGGTTTGTTATGGTGTTTAGGCGTGCTTTTGTTTTCCATTTCCCATGTTTTCTATCGCGCGCCATGTTAGTAAATAGCTATAAAGGTTTTTAATGACAAACTGGTTACTTAGAGCGTCTGCTGCTGGTTTATATTTCTTCAGTGCTTTTTCTTTCGCAGCCGATGACTCACATGAACAATTCAAACAAGCTGAGCGAATCGCTTGGTCTGGCAACTATGAAGCTTTTCAGCAAGCGGTTGCTGGGCTCGATCATCCTTTAAAGCCCTACGTGGAGATGGCGTTTTACAAACGCCATCCACGGCTTCGCTATGAAACTGAAATCGATCACTTTCTCACGATTTATGAACATACGCCGCTGGAGTGGCCAGTGCGTGATAGCTGGCTGAGTTACTTGAAACGACATAATAAAAAAGCGCGCTTTATAAATTATTACAGGGATACCAGTGACGCCGAGCTAAAATGTACCTACTTGACCTATCAGCTCGACTTAGGCGCTTTAAAAAAACCAATTTTAGAGCAGGTTGCAGATTTGTGGACGGTAGGAAAATCACAACCCAAAGCTTGTGATCGGTTATTTTCGATGTGGAGTAAAGCGGGTTATCGCACACCCGAACTGGTATGGCAGCGCGTAACCAATGCAGCCCAGCGCGGGCAAACTTCATTGTTAGACTACTTAGCTAAACTGCTACCAAAAAAAGAAGCTTATTTGGCAGAGCTATACCAAGAAGTCCGTCGTGATCCTAGCTCTGCTGCCGGGCTATATCGCTTTAAACAACGTTCTGCTAAAGAATCTGAAATCGCCGTGTACGGCGTACGTCGTCTTATCTGGCGAGATCCCGAGTTGGCTCTGAAGGCATGGCAAAAAATGCAGGCGATGTTCACTTTTTCAAAGCAGCAAAAAGATTCGGTCGCTTATCGCTTCGCACTGGCTTTAGCATCTAAAGGGCATGAAGAAGCTCGTTTTTGGCTTAATAAAGTACCCCATGAAAGACAGGACGCAAAGCTACTGCAGTGGTTGATGAGTAATATGCTAAAAGAACAAGACTGGGAGGGAATTGCGGTACTGTTTACAGGGCGAGACAACTTATCGCACGGGCAAAAGTATTGGCTGGCTTATAGTTACGCCAAGCGAGGCGAGTTGGATAAGGCTAATACGCTTTGGCGCGAAGTAGCGGTAGAGCGTGATTACTATGGCTTTTTAGCGGCTGCAAGAGTTGGAGTACCCATTGCACTTAATAGTGAGCCTCTACAAGTGCCTCAAACTTTACTGAACAAGGTTTCGCAAGCACCAGGGTTTAAACGAGCTAAAGCCTTATACGAACTGGAACGTTACACCGATGCTCGCCGCGAATGGAACTACCTTACAAATACTTCAAGTGACGATGAAAAACTTGCAGCATCAGTGCTCGCAGCTGAGCTTGATTGGTACGACAGTACAATCTTCACGCTAGCGCAAATTGGCGCTTGGGACTATGTTGACCTTCGTTTCCCTATGGCGTTTAAAGACCTCTTTATTCGCTACAGTGAACGTAATCGAGTTGATTTGGCTTGGAGTATTGCGATTGCTCGTCGGGAAAGCTCTTTCGCGCCAGATGCGCGTTCCTCTGCTGATGCTTATGGTTTGATGCAGTTACTTCCCAGTACCGCAGCGTATGTGAACAATCGAAATAAGGTCTCCAAAAAACGCTTGTTTCAGCCCGCGACCAATATTCGACTTGGAACCAATTATCTTGAGTATTTAAAACGCAAGAATGAAGGAAACGAGATATTAGCTACGGCTTCATATAATGCAGGTTACCATCGAATCAAACGTTGGTTACCCGACGAAGCGATGCCTGCTGAATTATGGATAGAGCTGATCCCCTATACTGAGACGCGGGATTATGTAAAAAATGTTATGGCCTATCGCCAGGTTTATCACACGAAGCTGGGGCGTGATGGCAATATTCTTGCCGCGGTACTGGATATGAAAATAGCAAAATAACTTAAGTGTTGGCTTGGTCGCATCACGTCGTTTTTATACAATGGCTATGATAGACTCGGTTTAACGTAATTTTGAATATGGGTACACTATGGATAAGTTAGCAAATTTATATGCTGAGCATATTGCCACACTGCAACAGCGTACGAGAACAATACTAGAAAGAGAAGGGTTGGATGGACTCGTTATTCATTCCGGCCAGACAAAACGTCAATTCTTGGACGACATGTATTATCCTTTCAAGGTGAACCCGCAATTCAAAGCTTGGCTGCCTGTTATCGACAATCCTCATTGCTGGCTGGTCGTTAATGGGGTGGATAAACCGAAGCTTATTTTTTATCGTCCGGTAGACTTTTGGCACAAAGTACCAGATGAACCGAAAGATTATTGGGCACAATATTTTGATATTCAGCTTCTGACAGCACCAGACTCGGTGGAACAGCTACTGCCTTACGATAAGGCCAGTTATGCGTATATCGGCGAATACCTTGAGGTTGCACAAGCACTCGGCTTCACTCATATGAATCCAGAACCTGTGATGAACTATTTGCACTTTCATAGAGCGTACAAAACACAATACGAGCTGGAGTGTATGCGAGAAGCTAGCCGATTAGGTGTACTAGGTCATCAGGCTGCTCGAGATGCATTTTTTGCTGGTGGTTCAGAGTTTGAAATCCAACAAGCTTATCTGAATGCCACTCAGCATATGGAAAATGACACACCGTATGGCAATATTGTTGCATTGAATGAAAACTGCGCTATTTTGCACTACACCCATTTTGAGCGAAAGGCACCAGCAAAACATTTGTCGTTCTTGATTGATGCGGGTGCTAATTTCAACGGTTATGCGTCAGATATTACCAGAACCTATGATTATAGTGGGAATAGTGAATTCGCCGATCTCGTAAAGGTGATGAACCAGCACCAAATTGAACTGGGCAAGTTGTTACAACCGGGCAAGCTTTATGGCGAACTGCATATCGACTGTCACCAACGCATTGCGCAAGTGTTAAGTGATTTTAAAATCGTGAATTTGCCTGCTGACGCTATTGTAGAAAAAGGTATCACTGCTACCTTCTTCCCACATGGCTTAGGTCATCACATCGGTCTTCAAGTACATGACATGGGCGGTTTTATGGCGGATGATAGCGGCACTCACCAAGCGCCTCCGGAAGGGCACCCATTCTTGCGTTGTACCCGCAAAATAGAAGCAAACCAAGTGTTTACTATTGAGCCAGGTTTATACTTTATTGACTCGTTGTTAGAAGATTTAGCGCAGACTGACAACAAGCAGTATGTTAACTGGGATAAGGTTGATGAGTTTAAACCGTACGGTGGTATTCGTATCGAAGACAACATTATTGTGTATGACGATCACCTTGAAAACATGACTCGAGACTTTGGCTTAGAGTAATCAATTGGTTGTTATAGAATAGGGAGCCTTATAAGGCTCCCTTTTAGTTTGAGAGTGACTATGTCGGAATACGCCATCCCAAGTGAAACCATCCGCTATCATGAAGAGATAAAGAAAAGCACCTTTATCGTTCATATAGCGCATACACCGACACTTGAAGATGCAAAAAGCTTTATTAAGCAGATCAATGCGGAATATCCAGATGCTCGTCATAACTGCTGGGCGCACGTTGCCGGCGCGCCAACTGGCAGTCACGTATTAGGCTTCTCTGATGACGGAGAGCCCAATGGTACCGCTGGAAAGCCAATGCTGAATGTCTTGGTGGGCTCTGGCCTTGGAGAGATCACTGCCGTAACGACCAGATACTTTGGTGGTATTAAACTTGGCACAGGTGGTTTAGTGCGTGCTTACGGGGGAACGCTAAATAATGCGCTACAACAGTTACCCACCGCGCGGAAAATCCCAGCTGGAACCTTGCTTGGAAGCTCCGACTACGCCTTACAAGGAGTGATTGAGCAGTTGTTAAAAAGCCAGTTTACGGTGTTAAATATAGAAAAGCAGTTTGCAGCGCATATTGATTGGACGATTACTGTGGACCGTCGTGAAGTCGAGCAAGTGATCGCCGCCATTTATGAATTAACCAATGGTGCGGTATTATTAGCAAAACAACAACCGTAGCATGTTATGCTCTAATTGACTTCTTGCTTGAGTAGAGATGTTGAAAAGAGATATATCAAGTTCAATAACGATTTCATTTGAATAAGCGAAACCGCACATGCAATTTCGTACCATAATAAAAATACTCGGGCAGCTCGTTGCTCTTTTTAGCTTGACCATGGTGCCCCCCGCACTGGTTTCTTTGATCTACAAAGATGGGGGTGGTGTTCCTTTTGTACTTGCCTTTATTTTCAGCGTGCTGATGGGGCTTTTTGCCTACTACCCAAACAGAAAAGAACGTGGTGACTTGAAAGCCCGAGAAGGCTTTTTGATTGTTGTGTTATTTTGGCTCGTGCTGGGTTCATTCGCATCGCTACCTCTCATTTTCTTGGATACGCCAAATCTATCTTTGGCTGATGCGGTTTTCGAGGCGTTTTCAGGGTTAACGACAACAGGTGCTACGGTGTTAACCGGTATCGAGCATTTGCCAAAGTCAGTGCTCTTTTACCGTCAACAATTACAATGGCTTGGCGGTATGGGGATCATTGTCCTCGCTGTGGCAGTTCTACCGATGCTAGGAGTTGGTGGAATGCAGCTGTATCGAGCTGAAACCCCCGGACCGGTCAAAGATTCTAAAATGACACCGCGTATCGCCGATACCGCAAAGCATTTGTGGTATATCTATGTGACGCTCACTGCGGCCTGTACCTTTGCGTATGCATTTGCTGGTATGAATTGGTTTGATGCTATTTGTCATGCTTTTGCAACTATCGCTATTGGTGGATTCTCCACATACGATGCGTCAATTGGTTACTTTGAAAGTCCACTGGTTAACTTTTTTTGCGTCGTATTTTTAATTATCGCGGCGATTAACTTTTCACTGCATTATGCTGCAGTGTCGAGTCGGAGTATTCGTGCTTATCTTAGAGATCCTGAGTTTAAAGTCTTTTTGTTTATTCAGTTTGCACTGGTAGTGATTTGTTTCGCGGTGCTGTCATCAAATGATGTCTATGAGACTGGCGACGAAACGCTTAATCATGCACTGTTTCAGGCTGTTTCTATTAGTACCACTGCAGGGTTTGCAACAGATAGTTTTGCGTCTTGGCCGCTGTTTTTACCCATTTTATTGATTTTTTCTAGCTTTATTGGCGGTTGTGCTGGCTCGACTGGCGGAGGCATGAAGGTAGTGCGGGTGTTTCTACTCTATCTGCAAGGGATCCGTGAATTAAACCGTTTAGTGCATCCTCGAGCCATCTATTCAATCAAACTTGGTCGAAAAGCGTTACCAGATAAAGTCGTAGAGGCTGTGTGGGGCTTTTTCTCAGCGTATGCACTGGTTTTTGTTATCATCATGATTGCACTACTTGGTACAGGGTTAGACAACATCACTGCGTTTTCAGCGACCGCAGCATGTCTGAATAACCTTGGTCCAGGATTGGGAGATGTTGCTTCACATTATGGTGAGATCACCGATGCCGCGAAGTGGATCCTTACACTTGCGATGGTATTTGGTCGCTTAGAAATTTTCACCTTGTTGGTATTGTTCACACCGACTTTCTGGCGTGGCTAGTCGAATACTGCACCAGCCTGTTATTCCAACACGGTTTTCTTCCTATTTCGCAAAGTTCACAAAAATAGTGTGGGCTTTGCGAATTAGCTGCTTCTTAGTATTTAATACACTTTTTTATCCGCTTATTGTTGTAATAAAACAAACTTCGACTTTAAACTAGCTGCCCTAAAAGCAGCTATTATTAAGCTAGTTGATAGTCTCAGGAGGGGAACGGTGTTAAGAACAAAGTTAGAGGGACATTTACAGCCGTTACAAACGCTACCTACAGGTAGCTTTGTGGATATCGAAGTCTGTATGCCAGCCAGTAGCAAACGGGTTAAAACAGAATATGTAGGCATGTGGAACCATACCTATCTTATTGTTAATTATCCGAACCCAAAAAGGCTGGGAGCAGCGGCTGATTATGTCTCTGAAGGTACGTCAGTTATTGTTCGCGCATTGCTTGAAAATGCAGAAGGGCAGGTCATTGCTTTTAAATCGCATATTCGTGCTGTTTCTGTTCACCCAGTAAAACTCGTATTCATTGATATGCCGGATAACCTTGAATGTTATGAATTGAGAACTCATACCCGCATACCGACCTATATTCCCGCAAAATTCAGTTGTAGTGATGTCAAAGAAGCGTGTGTTGTACGCGATATTTCATTAAATGGATTGCAACTAGAGGTGGAAACCAAAAAGCCCGAAACGTTTAAAGAAGGGCAAAAGTGCGAAGTCACTTTGGTGGTAAAGTCGGGAACATCAGTACCGTTAACAGGTGAAGTGCGTAGTATTAAGAAAAAGGGGTTTCAACTGTCTTTAGGGATCCATTTAACCGCTAAGGTGGATGAGGTGAAAAAAGTACTTAATGAGTATTTAATCGACCTATCAGCTTTATAGAGAATAGTGCGCTTATACGAAAAGCGCACTGACCTGAAATAGCTTTTCTACGATGCCAATGTGTTTTTTATCAATTAAGAACATAATGACATGATCGCCAGACAAAATAATAGTATCGTCGTGGGCTATCAGTACTTCGTCTTCTCGAACGATTGCACCAATCGTGGTTCCCGCAGGAAGCTTGATATCGCGAATGGCTCTGCCGACCACCTTTGAGGTATTTTCATCGCCATGGGCTACCGCTTCAATTGCTTCTGCTGCTCCTTTACGCAGAGAATACACATTAACAATATCGCCCCTTCTAACATGAGTTAGTAAAGCTGAAATTGTCGCTTGCTGAGGAGAAATGGCGATGTCTATCTCACCACCTTGTACTAGGTCAACATACGCGCCACGCTGAATAAGAGCCATGGTTTTTTGCACACCCATTCTCTTGGCGAGCATGGCAGCCATGATATTTGCCTCGTCGTCATTGGTAACCGCAATGAACACATCTACTTGTTCTATATGTTCTTCAGAGAGTAATTCTTGATCAGATGCATCTCCACAGAAAACCACGGTATTGTCTAACATCTCGGATAGAGTGGTCGCTCGCGCCTGTTTTCGCTCGATAAGCTTGACGCTGTGGTTTTTTTCTAGCGAACTAGCGAGACCAGCACCAATGTTACCACCCCCAGCTATCATGATTTTTTTATACGAACGTTCTAGTTTTTGCAGTTCGTTCATGACCGCTCGGATATGTTTAGTCGCTGCGATAAAAAATACTTCATCATCAGCTTCAATCACTGTGGTACCCAGTGGCTTTATCGCTTTACCTTGGCGGTAGATGGCGGCCACTCGAGTATCAACATTGGGGATGTGCTCCTTCAGTGCCGACAGGGCATAACCAACCAACAGGCCGCCGTAGTATGCCTTAACCGCGACCAAAGATAACATGCCATCGGCAAATTGGAGTACTTGCAAAGCGCCAGGATAATCAATCAAACGGCGAATATACTGAGTAACGAGTTGTTCTGGCGCAATGTAGTGATCAACGGGTAAGTCATCGTTATGAAATAACTTTTCTCGGTATTTAAGGTATTGCTCAGAGCGGATCCGAGCAATTTTGGTTGGAGTATTAAAAATACTGTAGGCTACCTGACAAGCAATCATATTGACTTCATCAGAGCTGGTAACTGCAATGATCATGTCTGCATCTTCAGCGCCTGCCTGACGAAGAATATCGGGGTGGGCACTGTGGCCTGTGACGCCTTGCAAGTCATACTTATCTTGGAGTTCCCTCAAGCGCTCGCCGTCTATATCCACGACGGTGATTTCGTTTTCTTCACCAACGAGATTTTCTGCTAATGTTCCGCCGACTTGTCCAGCGCCCAAGATAATAATTTTCATGTATCTTCTTTGTTTTTAAAGTTTAGTCAACTTGGCGTAATAAAAGCCATCAGTAACGCCTGGTAGTAGCTGTAAGCCTGGCTGCTCAGCTGTATCCTTATCATGCAAAGGCACTAACTGTGCGTCTGGCGTTTCAGCTAAAAAGCGCTGTATTTGTGCCGAGTTCTCTTGCGGCAGCACCGAACACGTCGCGTAAACTAGCGTGCCACCTGACTTAAGTAGCGGCCAAATATTGTTGATGATACTGTGCTGTAGTGCTGCTAATGCATCAATGTCTTGAGCTCGTCGTAGCCACTTGATATCAGGATGTCTGCGAATAACACCTGTTGCAGAGCAAGGTACATCTAGCAGTATACGATCGAATTGCGTATTATCCCACCATGTTTCAGGCTTCGCCGCATCACCTTGAAGACATTGCGCATTTAAGCCTATTCGCGCCAAGTTTTGTTGCACGCGAAGTAAACGCTCAGCATCGGCATCTAGCGCTGTAACATGTGCATCAGCTAATTCTAGAATATGACAGGTTTTACCACCGGGCGCTGCACAGGCATCAAGTATGTTTTCGTTATCTGCTGGTGTCAGCAGTCTAGCTGCTAACTGCGCAGCAGCATCTTGGACAGAACATGCGCCATCTAAGAAATATGGCAGACTTTTAACATCGACTGGATTGTCTAACAAAATACCATCTTGGAAATCAGGGTTCAGCGAGTAAGCAATCTCTGCATCATCAAGTAACTGAGCATATTCAGCAGTACTGTATTTGGCTTGATTAACTCGTAACCACATTGGCGCTTGTTGCTGGTTGGCAAGCAAGATATTCTGCCATTGTTCAGGGTATGCTGCTTTTACCTTGTTAATAAACCACCCTGGGTGATTATAGTGACACGCCGGGATCGCTTCGGTACTTTTTTCCAATTCAGCTTGTTGACGCTGGAAGGTACGCAGTATCGCGTTAACCAAAGATTTTAAACCCGGTGCATTCATCACCTGTAGTGCATTAACCGTTTCAGCTACAGCTGCGTGCGCAGGAACTCGCATATGTTGAAGTTGGTAAATACCTACATACAGCAAAAATTGGAAAACACGGCGCTTACCTTTTAAAGGTTGTTCGAGCAATTGCTGGCAATAATGCTCTAGCGATGGCAAATATCGTAACACGCCATAACATATTTGTTGTAACAGCGCTTTGTCCTTGCCTTCTAACTGCGCAGTAGCAAGAGGTAGTTGCGCGCTCAAAGAAGCCCCTTTGTCGACCACTTGGTATAAGGTTTGTGCCGCTAATGCTCTTACGTTGCTCACAGAGCACCTACCTGAGTGCCAGTAGTTACCCAATCGGCTCGGCCATTTAAGAAATCTTGGGCTGACATCGGTTTTTTGCCTTGTGGTTGCAGCATGGTGATTTGTAGCGCCTGTTCTCCACACGCAACAACGATGCCGTGTTTATCGCTATTTAGTACGGTGCCTGGCTGACCGTGCTGGTCGATGACTTGAGCCTGCCACAACTTAACCACATTACCAGCCATAGAGGTGAAGCAAATTGGCCACGGGTTAAAGGCGCGAATATTTCGCTCAATTTGCAGCGCACTTTGCGTCCAATCTACGTTGGCTTCCTCTTTAGAAAGCTTTTTAGCGTAGTTTGCGAGTGCATCGTTTTGTGGTTCGGCTTGGCAATTACCAGAGCCTAGGTTTGCCAGCGTCTTGATTAGGGCTTGAGGGCCCAGCTCAGCAAGCTTTGCGTACAAGTCTGCACTGGTATCAGTTGCAGTAATAGGGCAGCGCTCTATATGCAGCATATCTCCAGTATCTAGCCCTTCATCCATTTGCATTATGGTGACACCCGTTTCAGCATCACCAGCCCAAATTGCGCGTTGAATAGGGGCTGCGCCTCGCCATCTGGGCAGAATTGAGCCATGCACGTTTAGGCAACCTAACCTAGGGGTTTCTAAGATGGCTTTTGGCAGTAACACACCGTAAGCAACGACGACCATCACATCAGCATTAAACTCGGCTAACGCCGCTTGTGCTTCAGCGGTTTTCAAGCTAGTGGGTTGAAGTACCGGAATATTATGCTCTTGGGCTAATACTTTTACTTCACATGCTTTAAGCTTTTTTCCTCTTCCAGCTGGGCGATCTGGTGGGCAATATACACCTACAACATGGTGCTCAGAGTCAATTAATGCACTAAGATGACGAGCGGCAAAATCTGGTGTGCCAGCAAAAACGATACGCAAAGGTTGTGTCACGAAAATTCCTGATGTAGTTAGCTAAATATCTAGTGGATTATGCTTGCTTTGCAGCGAGCTTGGCTTCTTTTTCTATCTTTTTACGGATCCGCTGACGTTTTAGCGGTGATAAGTAATCGATAAAGAGCTTGCCAACTAAGTGATCTAGCTCATGCTGAATACAGACAGCTAACAAACCGCCAGCATCCATTTCAAAAGCTTCGCCCTGTTCGTTAAGTGCTTTGACGGTGACTTGCTCAGCTCTGTCTACTTTGGCATATGAATAAGGGACAGAAAGACAGCCTTCTTCACTCACGGTCGTACCATCTTGTTTAATGATCTCGGGATTAATGAGTATGATAGGTTGATCACGTTCTTCAGATACATCAATCACCACGATGCGTTGATGAATATCTACTTGAGTTGCCGCAAGTCCAATACCATTTTCATCGTACATGGTCTCTAACATGTCTTTGGTGATTTGACGAATATCGTCGTTGACTTCCGAAACCGGCGCCGCAACGGTGCGTAGGCGCTCGTCTGGAAACCTCAATACTTCTAATATAGCCATGGTTACCTTTAACTATTTCTTGATGTAAGCTTGATAGCGAATGTATGTTCTTATTTTAGCCATTCAAGTTCCCCTTTAACAGGTTTTGATGGATAATATCGGAAAATAACTCAATGGAGCTGCTATGAAATATCCAATTGCTGCATTAATGATCGCAAGCTGTGCTTTTTTTAATGTGCAAGCGCAGACTCTATCGCTGAAACCGAGCGCACCCAAGCACTATCAAGTAAAAGAAGGCGATACATTATGGGATATTTCTAAAATGTATTTGCAGTCGCCTTGGCGTTGGCACGAGTTATGGAAATGGAATAAAAATATCCAAAATCCTGATCTGATTTATCCAGGTGATGTACTTTCATTGTCTACGGATGCTCAAGGGCGGCCAATACTTAGTCTAGATAAAGGTGTAAAAAAACTTTCTCCTCGGGTTCGTGTCACGACAGATAAAAGTAAAGCTTTACCCACGTTGCCGTTACCATTACTTGAGCCTTTCTTACGCTTTGAACAAGCCTTAGACGATGCGGTGTTTGACTCAAGTCCAATGGTGCTTGGGGCTAATCACAACGTCAATATCATCACTCAAGGACACATTCTTTACATCAAAGGCCTGCTTGCTCGAGGTGGTCAATATGCCATCTACCGCCGAGGTGATGACTACATCGATCCACAGACAAATCAGAAATTGGCTGTTCAAGCTATATTGGTCGGAGCCGGACGGGCTATTCAGGTTGGCAATAATGCGCAGGGAATACCAGCGAAATTACGGCTCGACATGGTGAAACAAGAGGTAAAAGCGGGAGATATTCTGCTGCCCGTTTCAGAAGGCCAAAGCTTTTCTGCACAATTTACGATGCAACGACCTGCGCATAGTATTTCAGGAAGTATTATTGCGACCAGCAGTAAATTGCGTGAAGCCGGTACGATGTCGATTGTTGTTTTGAATATTGGCAGTAATGATAAGCTGCACGAAGGCCATATATTAGATGTCTATAAGCACTCTCCTGTGGTTATTGAAGGGCAAAAAGGCCCTCGATACATTGAAGATGCAACTCGACTTGATAAGCTGGTGACGAGCGTTGACTCCTGGTTTGGTGACGGTCAGCTAGAAAATAGTACTGTATGGACTATGCCAAGTGAAAAAGTTGGGGAAGTCATGTTGTTTAAGGTCTATCAAAATTTGAGCTATGCTATGGTGATAAAAGCCGAAAAGCCTGCAAGGATTGGTGATACTGTGCAAGTGCTTTGGTAACCACTTAATTTAGAAACTAAATTTACGTACAGACCGAATTCTCAAGGAGTGAGTATGGCAAAATGTACGCTTGAATACTGCCTAGCCTTAACTTTATGTCAAGGCATTGGCCCGAAAACGCTAACTGCGTTACTGCATAAAGTCTCTATTGATGAGCTATTTTCGCTAAATCACTCGCAACTAGTTCAGCTTGGTCTAAAACAAGAAGTAGCGACGCGATTGCTTAATGTGGATTGGCGATACATTGAGCGGGTGATCTGCTACTGTGCTAGTCACAATATCGCTATCATTTCTATTTTTGATGGTCAGTACCCCGAGCTGCTAAAGCAAATTTGCAATCCTCCAATTATTTTGTTTTGCAGAGGAAAAGTTGATTTACTCTTTGCACCTCAACTGGCGATTGTTGGTAGTCGCAACGCAACCAAAACCGGACAGGAACTGGCATTTCATTTTGCACAGCAACTCGTTGAATCCAATTTAGGGATCACCTCTGGGATGGCAAGAGGGGTTGACTGTGCTGCGCATCAAGGGGCTCTTCAGGCAAGAAGCTTTAGTACCATTGCTGTACTGGGAACTGGTGTTGACGTTGTTTACCCAAAAAGACATTCAGAGTTGCATGAAAAAATCGCCAGCGAAGGACTGCTTGTTAGTGAATTTTTTCCAGGTACCACACCACAAAGTCAGCATTTTCCGAGACGGAATAGGATCATATCTGGACTATCTTTGGGTGTGCTGATCATTGAAGCAGAAATCAAAAGCGGCTCGTTGATCACCGCTCGGTATGCATTAGAGCAAAATCGTGAAGTGTTTGCTGTGCCTGGCTCAATTCGAAACCCTATGGCACAAGGGCCACACCACCTGATTAAGCAGGGAGCTAAACTAGTCGAGCATGTTAGCGATATATTAGAGGAGGTGAGCTTTTTCTGTGAAAACAGTCTATATAATATAGAAGCTGCCGATATAAAAGTAGAGGAGGAATGCCCAGTATTAGCAAGCCTAGGCTTTGAGGTAACAAATGTGGATACCTTAACGCAGAGGACCCAGTGGCCAGTAGAAAAAGTGCTAGCACGTCTATTGGACCTAGAACTCGAAGATAAAGTAGAACGCGTCTTGGACGGCTACATAAAATTAGCGAGGGGTTGATTATGTTTGACATCTTAATGTACCTATTTGAAAACTACATCCACAGCGAAGCCGAAGTTTATGGTGAGCAGAACGAGTTAACAGACGAACTCCTCCGTGCGGGTTTTAATCAAGATGAGATTTACAAAGCGCTTGATTGGCTTGAGCAACTTGCAGACCTTCAAAGCTCTGACAAATACCCTTACCTTAATAGTAAACCAGAAAGTGCGACAAGAATTTACACCGAATCAGAGTGCCATGTTTTAGACGTTGAATGTCGTGGCTTTTTGATGTTTGTCGAGCAAATCGGTGTCATAGATAGTACCACTCGTGAAATGGTGATTGATCGCTTATTTGCATTAGATAAAAAGTTCATTAGCCTAGATGATTTAAAGTGGGTGATTTTAATGGTGTTGTTTAATGTCCCCGGCAAAGAGCATGCCTATGCTCAAATGGAAGATCTCATTTTCACTGAGCCAGCTTCTGTTTTACACTAATTTCATTAACCTCGCCGGTGTACAAAGCCAGCGAGGTAAAGCACACTAAGGTAGCCTGACCCTGCTATAAAGACTATTATATTGGGCACAAAGTTGCTGGGGTGAGGTTATGAGTAAAATAGATCATGGTTTATTTAACGCAGATAAACATGCGTTAGAAAAAGAATACGAAATATGTCCTGAATGTGGTTCTGAGCTAGTTATCAAAAACAGTAAGTCAGGTCCCTTCTTAGGATGTGCCAGTTACCCTAATTGCACTTATATACGTCCGATAGCCCATCATGATAGTCATATAATAAAGGTGTTAGATGATGCAGCTTGCCCAGATTGTGGCAAAGCACTGGTGATCAAAAATGGCCGATACGGTATGTTTATTGGTTGTACCGGTTATCCCGAATGTCATTACATCGCTCATGATGAGCCCGAGCAAAAACCCGACCTTCCAGCTTGCCCTAAGTGTAAAAAGGGGACTCTGGTCCAGCGTAAGAACAAATTTGGTAAAGCATTTTTCTCATGCGATCAATACCCCAGTTGTAAATACAGCGTCAATGCGAAGCCTGTTTCGCATAGCTGTAAAGTGTGTGGCTGGGAGCTAATGGTTGAGAAAACTCGCGCAGGTAAAGTTGTGCTACAATGCCCGCAAAAAGCATGTCAATCCATAGTTGAAATTGATGAATAAAGAATCAAACTCACAGAGCCTTGCCTATACTGCCGTCGAAGCATTAGCTGGTGGTGAGGTTATTTGTTACCCAACCGAAGCTATTTTTGGTTTGGGGTGTGACCCTGATAATCAAAAAGCTGTCGATACACTTTTGGCATTAAAACAACGCCCGGTCGATAAGGGGCTGATTCTAATTGCCGATAATTATGCGCAGTGTTTGCGGTATATTGATGATGCTAAGATCCCAATGGACAAGCGAGCAGATATCTTTTCTTCTTGGCCTGGCCCGGTTACTTGGGTGCTGCCCGCCAAAGCAAGCACACCGAAATGGCTAACTGGTCAGCATAGCACCTTAGCGATTCGTATCACCGCTCACCCCATTGTAAAGCAACTGTGCAGAGAATTTGGTAAACCGATTGTTTCAACCAGTGCAAACTTTGCCGGGCAATCACCAGCGATGTCTATTGAGGAAGCAAAACGACTTTTTGCCGACAAGGTGGCTTTCTACGTCGGTGGTGAGCTTGGTGGCAATACTCAACCTAGCATCATTAAAGATGCCACGACAGGAAAGGTTATTAGAGGATAACTATGAGCCAAGTGAATTTAGACACCGTAAAAACGTTTTTACTGAGTTTACAAGATACGATTTGCCAAGGGTTAGAAGCCGCAGATGGCAAAGCAACTTTTGTTGAAGATGCTTGGCAGCGTGAAGAAGGCGGTGGTGGTCGAACTCGCGTGATCCGTGATGGCGCGGTTATTGAACAAGGTGGCGTAAACTACTCTCATGTATACGGGGCATCTATGCCGGCTTCCGCGACGGCACACCGTCCTGAACTTGCTGGGCGTAGCTTCCATGCTTGTGGTGTATCTTTGGTCATTCATCCAAAAAATCCCCATATTCCGACCAGTCACGCCAATGTACGTTTTTTTATTGCTGAAAAAGAAGGGGAAGCGCCTATTTGGTGGTTTGGTGGCGGCTTTGATCTCACACCGTTTTACCCTCAGCTTGATGATGTAAAACACTGGCACTCGGTGGCGAGAGATTTGTGTCAGCCGTTTGGCGAGTCGGTCTATGAAGACTATAAAAAGTGGTGTGATGATTACTTCTATCTAAAACACCGTAATGAGACTCGTGGCGTGGGTGGGCTGTTTTTTGATGATCTTAACGAGTGGGGCTTTGAGAAAAGCTTTGCCTTTATGCAAGCTGTTGGTGAAGGGTTTTTGGACGCGTATTTGCCGATCATTGAAAAACGCAAAGAGACTCCATTTACTGATGAGCAAAGGCAATTTCAGCTGTATCGTCGTGGTCGCTATGTTGAATTTAACCTAGTCTGGGACCGAGGTACATTGTTTGGTTTGCAAACAGGTGGCCGTACCGAGTCAATTTTGATGTCGATGCCTCCATTAGCTCGCTGGGAATACGATTTTCACCCAGAACCTAATTCGGCAGAGGCACAACTCTATGAGCACTTCCTACGGCCAAGAAATTGGTTGCAAATAGCGTCATTGTAATTTTGATTTGAGTGTAAAAGGAACCTGAGTACCTTTTACACTCTGAATCTCCTAGTTCAGTTTAAATCCACGCACTTGCTCGTCTAAATCTCTTGCAAGGTTAAGTAGTTCTTCACTTATCTGTTTTGAGCCATGGGCATCGACAAGAGATTGCTCCGCATTATCTCTAATCGCAACCACACTTTGATTTATTTCTTCTGCGGCGAGGTTCTGTTGCTCAGTGGCGTCTGCTATTTGTACATTCAGTGCATTAATTTCATGCATTTGTGTCGATATGTCTTTAAGTGCCTGTGCCACTTGTTTAACTTGTGCAGCTCTATCATCAGCCTCCTCACATGAAGCACTCATTGCTGCTACAGTTTGTTGCGCTTCAGATTGTAATTTATCAATGGTCCGTTTTATTTCATCGGTCGAGTCGTGCGTTCTAGTGGCAAGCGTTCGCACTTCATCGGCCACTACTGCAAAGCCTCGGCCTGCCTCGCCAGCACGAGCGGCTTCGATGGCAGCGTTAAGTGCCAGCAAGTTAGTTTGCTCAGCGATACTGCTGATAACTTCTAAGACTTTTCCCACTTCTAAGGTCTGTGTTTGTAGTTGCGATACTTGGTTGGCTGCATCTCTGACATCGCTGGCCAGTTGATTGATGCTTTGTTCTGTACGATTTGCCACGGCCATACTCTCCTCTGCAAGCAGGTTGCTGCTGTCAGACTTTTCCGAAGCAAAATGAGTGGTGTTTTTCACTTCACTAGACGAGCTTTCCAACTCATTGATTGCTGCGGCCACTGAATCGGTGCCTTGTTTTTGCTCTTGGATAGCCCTTTCTGTTGTTTCCGCTGAAGCGTAGATAGACTCTGCAGAATGTATAAGGACTTTCGATGAGTGGGAAAGCTGCGAGATATTTTCTTTAAAGCTATCCATCATCTTATTGAAGTTGACTGCCAAACGTCCAAGTTCATCATCCACGGTATCGTCGATTCTCAGTGTGAGATCTTTATTGGTCGTTGCTAGGCGCATAGTACGGCCTAAATTACGCAATCTTGCAATAAATAGCTTTTTGAATACCGCACCCAGAGCAACAAAGGTGACTAAGAAGATGGTGGTTAGTAATGCTGAATTTAACCATGTATTGGTATGAACGGTTTCATCAATTTCCTTCAGTGAGTAACTAATTCTCACGACGCCAAGGACATCCCCTTCTTGCGCCTGATGGCAGCCTAAGCAGTTAGTGCCCTTATAATTTTCTTTGGCTATCATGGGCTTAAGGTAAGTCATGATGCGGTCACCATCGCGTTGTTCGACGATTAATTGTTCCTTGCCTTTTAGAGCCGCTTCTTCCGAGCGATTTTGTGCAGACTGATTGTTGTTACCCGCTCCATAGATGCGGTTCACTTTATCTGCGCGAATAATGTGTGCATCCTCAATGTTTGGATGATTTCTAATTTTGTCGCTTAATATTTCTCTGTTCGCCATGGTACCCGTGAGCATCATGGTATTGATTGAATCAAAATAGTTGTCGGCTAAAAGTCGGATGTTATTTTCGACCGTTTTTTCTGCGAGGGTTTTTTGTTGACTACTACTGCTGAAAATACTGGCAACCAAAACCAATATGCCAGTAATTGCTAACAGTAAATAAATTTTATGTTGTATAGATTTCACAGCGAACGCACCTGATTGATTTTGAAGCAGCTATTATGACCACAAATGCTTGCTGAGGTTTTGACATAGCGCAAAACACTTCCGAGCAAGCATCAATCAGATATTGAAAAGTTACTCTTGATTTATCATGTGAGTGGCGAGCTGTGAAAGAGATTGCCTTAACCCTTCTCTTAATAAAGGATTATCTACTTCAAGATCTAGTGCTTTGTTCATACAATACATCCATTGGTCGCGTAAGTCCTGATCAATAGGAAACGGCATATGGCGCATTCTTAGTCTGGGGTGACCATATTTTTCAGAAAATAGATCCGGTCCCCCCAACCAGCCAGAAAGAAACTCAAAGAACACTTGTCGAATTCTGTCCATGGGTTGTGGGTGCATGTCATATAAAGGTTTAGCATAGGGCTCCGTTTCCATCAGATCATAAAAGCGGTTAGCCAGATTTCGAGCGCCTTGTTCCCCTCCCATAATTTCATAAGGTGTTTTTTCTGGGGTTGGGACACTATTGGAGGTCGATGAGGTTGCATCTTTAGTGAAGATGCGTTTAATTAACTGCTTCATAATGACTCTTTATAATAAGGTGCTCTAAATCTATGGACAAATATGCGGTATTCGGCAATCCGATAAAGCATTCTAAATCGCCAGTGATCCATGCGCAATTTGCAAATCAATGTG
>NZ_CP196837.1:37500-107500 GCF_051930985.1 Pseudoalteromonas sp. T1lg65
TAACGTCCGTCGTGGAGAGGGAAACAACCCAGACCGTCAGCTAAGGTCCCAAAGTGTATGTTAAGTGGGAAACGATGTGGGAAGGCTAAAACAGCTAGGAGGTTGGCTTAGAAGCAGCCACCCTTTAAAGAAAGCGTAATAGCTCACTAGTCGAGTCGGCCTGCGCGGAAGATGTAACGGGGCTAAACATACCACCGAAGCTACGGCTGCGAACTTAGTTCGCGGGGTAGGGGAGCGTTCTGTAAGTGGCTGAAGGTGTGCCGGGAGGCATGCTGGACATATCAGAAGTGCGAATGCTGACATGAGTAACGACAAGAGGAGTGAAAAACTCCTCCGCCGGAAGACCAAGGGTTCCTATCCCATGTTAATCAGGGTAGGGTGAGTCGACCCCTAAGGCGAGGCTGAAGAGCGTAGTCGATGGGAAACGGGTTAATATTCCCGTACTCGGTATGAATGCGATGGGGGGACGGAGCAGGCTAGGCAAGCATGGCGTTGGTTGTCCATGTGAAAGGCTGTAGGCTGGTGACTTAGGAAAATCCGGGTCGCTAAGGCTGAGAGTCGAGACGAGTCACTAAGGTGGCGAAGTTGTTGATGCCCTACTTCCAGGAAAAGCCTCTAAGCTTCAGTTCATACTGAATCGTACCCTAAACCGACACAGGTGGTCAGGTAGAGAATACTAAGGCGCTTGAGAGAACTCGGGTGAAGGAACTAGGCAAAATTGTACCGTAACTTCGGGAGAAGGTACGCTCTTGTTTGTGAAGGACTTGCTCCGTAAGCAGACGAGAGCCGCAGTGACCAGGTGGCTGGGACTGTTTATTAAAAACACAGCACTGTGCAAAATCGTAAGATGACGTATACGGTGTGACACCTGCCCGGTGCCGGAAGGTTAATTGATGGGGTTAGCGTATGCGAAGCTCTTGATCGAAGCCCCGGTAAACGGCGGCCGTAACTATAACGGTCCTAAGGTAGCGAAATTCCTTGTCGGGTAAGTTCCGACCTGCACGAATGGTGTAACCATGGCCACGCTGTCTCCACCCGAGACTCAGTGAAATTGAAATCGCAGTGAAGATGCTGTGTACCCGCGGCTAGACGGAAAGACCCCGTGAACCTTTACTACAGCTTGGCACTGAACATTGACCCTACATGTGTAGGATAGGTGGGAGGCTTTGAAGCAGAGACGCTAGTTTCTGTGGAGCCGACCTTGAAATACCACCCTTGTAGTGTTGATGTTCTAACTTAGGCCCCTAATCGGGGTTGAGGACAGTGCCTGGTGGGTAGTTTGACTGGGGCGGTCTCCTCCCAAAGAGTAACGGAGGAGCACGAAGGTTTGCTAAGTACGGTCGGACATCGTACGGTTAGTGTAATGGTAGAAGCAAGCTTAACTGCGAGACAGACACGTCGAGCAGGTACGAAAGTAGGTCATAGTGATCCGGTGGTTCTGAATGGAAGGGCCATCGCTCAACGGATAAAAGGTACTCCGGGGATAACAGGCTGATACCGCCCAAGAGTTCATATCGACGGCGGTGTTTGGCACCTCGATGTCGGCTCATCACATCCTGGGGCTGAAGTCGGTCCCAAGGGTATGGCTGTTCGCCATTTAAAGTGGTACGCGAGCTGGGTTTAGAACGTCGTGAGACAGTTCGGTCCCTATCTGCCGTGGGCGTTTGAGAATTGAGAGGGGCTGCTCCTAGTACGAGAGGACCGGAGTGGACGAACCGCTGGTGTTCGGGTTGTGATGCCAATTGCATTGCCCGGTAGCTACGTTCGGAATCGATAACCGCTGAAAGCATCTAAGCGGGAAGCGAGCCTCGAGATGAGTTCTCACTTGGAGTTCGACTCCACTAAAGGGCCGTTGAAGACTACAACGTTGATAGGCGAGATGTGGA
The DNA here is from genome assembly GCF_051930985.1 of Pseudoalteromonas sp. T1lg65. Classification (NCBI taxonomy): domain Bacteria; kingdom Pseudomonadati; phylum Pseudomonadota; class Gammaproteobacteria; order Alteromonadales; family Pseudoalteromonadaceae; genus Pseudoalteromonas; species Pseudoalteromonas sp. T1lg65. The sequence goes on from NZ_CP196837.1 coordinate 39,387, forward strand.
AGTGGTGTGAGCCATTAAGCTAACTCGTACTAATTACCCGTGAGGCTTAACCATACAACGCCAAAGTGGTTTAAGCGACAGAAGTTGATGAAACTGAAGTAGACGAAGAATTTAATTAAGCTTTCCAGATTTTATATCGATGAGCGGATGCTTGTTGATGAACAGAATTTCCTGGTGAACATAGCGTTTTGGAACCACCTGACCCCATGCCGAACTCAGAAGTGAAACAAAACAGCGTCGATGATAGTGTGGCAGCTGCCATGTGAAAGTAGAACATCGCCAGGGCCTTATAAGAGAAACCCGATTCGAAAGAGTCGGGTTTTTTTGCGTTTACACTTATCAAAAATATTACGTAGGTCGGTATAAACGCAGCGCCATCCGACGTCAAACAACGATAACCAATGTACCAATTGATGATAGTGTGGCAGCTGCCATGTGCTCTCTATTTAAAAGAACGGAACATCGCCAGGGCCTTATTAGAAAAACCCGATTCGAAAGAGTCGGGTTTTTTGCTTTTTGTCTTTACCAAACCTGACCATGTTGGAAGGCGCTTTGCTTTTCCAACCTACCAAAATATTTTCATCACCACACCTGGTAGGTCGGCATAAGCGCAGCGCCATCCGACGTCAAACAACGATAACCAATGTAGCAATTGATGATAGTGTGGCAGCTGCCATGTGCTCTCTATTTAAAAGAACGGAACATCGCCAGGGCCTTATAAGAGAAACCCGATTCGAAAGAGTCGGGTTTTTTGCTTTTTGTCTTTACCAAACCTGACCATGTTGGAAGGCGCTTCGCTTTTCCAACCTACCAAAATACTTTCATCACCACACCAAGTAGGTCGGTATAAGCGCAGCGCTATCCGACGGAAGACAATTTGGCTGCGATGTTTCTTTGATTAATCGTCGAGTGGCGATATGGATCTCATGTCGCACTATGCCTTCTTTTCCAGACGCGTTACTATGGAGAAAAACGGTCTGGTGTTTTAGTGTCGGTATATCTTATTTTTTTGCTAGTGATCTTTGCATTGTTTGGAACTGCAGCTTCTTATTTCGTGCGCTTTATTTATAGTTATTGGGTGAAGAAACAAGTTGAATCTCGATTTATGTTGAATGCGGCAATATGTGCAGCACTTATTATGTTCTTCTCACTTGTTTTAGAGTTAATTAAGTAATTTTGTTGAGATGAGTGAGGGAGGGCGCTCGACTTTAGCCGAGCTACTTTGAATATACAGGTACTGGCTGGCAAGTATTTTCAATACAAAGTGATTGAACAGGGACTGGCGTACTACATGCGCTGCTGCCAATCGTGCCCGCTCGTTGCTCGTTATCTGTGATTGATTTCGCCAGACTTTCGACTTTTACTTCGTCATTGTGTTTTGTTGAATATACTAGATACTCTCTAGGGCTCGCACAGTTAGGTTGATACCCAACAGCGATAACTCGGCACTGAAAACTCGCATCACAGCCTTTGTTACTCAGGTATTGCTGCAGTGTACCTTGTTGCTTAGTCGGTACTGAAAAGGACGTTTCACATGCTGGAAGTACTATTATGCACGCAAGTGAAAACGCAACCAAAACCGATTTTTTCATTGAAGCTCCTAATAAACCGACTGATTTCCTTCGAGTTTAACACATTTATTATTCAAGCATTGTGTACTTGGCTCAGCCAAGTGTTGGCAGATACTCATCATTTGCTTTTGTGCATTATAGTGACTCTCCAACTTGGTAATGGCTTCTGCTTGCGCAGTGATCTCTTTAACATTGCCATTTTGGGTTGAGAACACGTGATAAGATGAAGGTCCACCACAAGCCCGACTGCCCACAGCTATCACCTTACACTGGTTATCATTGTCACAGTGTTTATTTTCAACCAACAGTTCTAATGCTGCCATTGCCTTACCAATATCGTCTTGTGATACATCTTTCAGCAACTTGCTTGCAGATTGTTGCTCAGCACTGTTAGCTGTACTTTCAGTGTTCTCAGCGGAGGTTTGATGTTCGTCATTAGAGCTGACATCGGTTTGACAAGCCGTTAAGGCAGCTATCGTAAACAAATACAAAGCGATCTTTTTCATAGTGATTTACATGTTGTGTGAGTGTTTTTTTACGTTACGCAAATGGCTGCAGAATAGCAAGGCTGATATACCAGCTAGTTTTTTTGACTTTGGGTCAGCATTTTTGGATCAAGGAGTTTAGCTAATTCTTGCTCTGTGAGATCAGTACATTCTGCTGCAACCTCAATAATTGTTCTATTCTCGGCATAGGCTTGTTTTGCTATCTGGGCTGCTTTCTCGTAGCCAATAATGGGATTTAAGGCGGTAACTAGAATCGGGTTTCTGGCGAGTGCTTGCTTTATGTTGTCGTCTCTCACTTTGAAAGTTGCGATGGCCTTATCTGCAAGTGACCTGCACGTATTGGTTAGTATTTCTATACTTTGTAATATATTAAACGCAATCACAGGTAGCATGACATTCAACTCAAAATTACCAGATTGGCCTGCGATGGTTATGGTGGTATCGTTGCCCATTACTTGCGCGCTTGCCATTGTTACCGCTTCAGGGATCACTGGGTTTACTTTCCCTGGCATGATTGAAGAACCAGGTTGAAGCGCTTCAAGCTCAATTTCACCTAGCCCCGCCAAAGGCCCTGAATTCATCCAGCGTAGATCATTGGCAATTTTCATCAGAGCCACCGCCAGTGTCTTTAGTTGTCCTGACAATGCAATAACAGAGTCCTGTGAGCTAATACTGGCGAAAAAATTATGACTAGGACTGAATGGAAAAGTGAGTTTATGGCTTAATAGATCATTGAAAACCTTTGCAAACTCAGGATCTGCGTTTATTCCTGTTCCTACAGCAGTGCCGCCTTGTGCTAACTCACACAATGGATCCGTCGCTTGCTGAATTGCATTCTTGGCGCTACTTACTTGTGACTGCCAGCCACTAAGTACTTGTGCAAAAGTCACAGGCATGGCATCCATTAGGTGTGTGCGACCAGTTTTAATGTGGTGGCCGACCTCTCGTGATTTTTTATTGATGGTTTCTTCCAAATGCTCAAGTGCAGGTAGCAGCTCGGTAAATACACCAATGGCGCTGCTAATATGAATCGCTGTTGGAATAACGTCATTGGAGCTTTGTCCCATATTAACATCATCGTTAGGATGAATTGGTACCCCACTGGCTTGGCTTGCAAGCGTTGCGATGACCTCGTTGGCATTCATGTTACTGCTGGTACCTGAGCCAGTTTGAAATACATCAACTGGGAAATGTTCATAATGCTTACCATCGATAATTGATTGGCTTGCGATAGTAATTGCTGTCGTTTTTTCAGCGCTTAATAGTCCTAGTTGCTGATTAGCTTCAGCGGCTGTTTGTTTTATCAGTGCTAATGCATTTATAAATTTTGCTGGCATTTTAAGCGAGCTAATTTGAAAGTTATTGATTGCACGTTGTGTTTGCGCTTTATAAAGTGCGTTTTTAGGTACTTGTAGACTGCCTAGGCTATCTGATTCAGTTCTGAAGTTATTCATGCGTTGAGCTGTCCTTACTGTTTAACGAAACAATTTAGTTGATGGTATCAAGTATATATGCGTGGTGGGATGTATATAGTTTGCAATACAATTAATCTCAATACGGTTTAGGAGATCAGGGTATCTCCTAAGCCGTATTGTTGCTGCTTGAACATTAGTTGTAGCCTAGCAAATACTGCTGTTCAGAGTGCTCTTTTTCCTGATCTTGAGAGGCCATCAAATCAGCAATTTCTTGCTTATATTTGCGGCTCTGCTTGAGTAGGTTCTTTCGTTTTTTATCAATAACCCCAGAACTTTTTTGTTGTGCTGGCATATGTGTGATTTCGGATATTTTCATCTTGCTTCTCCTGTGACCGACACTTTAAACATAGCATCTCTCATACCAAAATAAACTTAATAAATTTTTCAAAGAGTTAAAATAGACAACATGTTGACTTAGCAGATTGAATGTTCATTATTGCATCATTAAGTCACTTATTTTGATCATCGTGGTGCAGCAATGTCAGATAAACCTTTTTCGCAATCATGTGAAAATAACAAGAACCCTATTTTAGAGAAGCTCAAACAGGTTATTCGTTCCGGCGATCATGTATTAGAAGTGGGTTCTGGAACCGGTCAACATGCAGTGTATTTCGCTGAAAAGTTTCCAGATATAATCTGGCAAACCGCTGATTTAGCAGAAAACCATACTGGAATTTTGCAGTGGTTGAATGAAAGCCAAGCAACCAATATCAAGCCACCAATAGAGTTAAATTTGCAGTACACGTGGCCCGTGAAGCAGCGATATCAACTTGTTTATACCGCGAATACTTTACATATTGTTTCAACGTCGTTGGTAGAACGGTTTTTTGCTGAGGTCGCGCAGCATTTGGTTGAAGGCGGACTGGTGGTCATTTATGGACCCTTTAACTATCAGGGGCAGTTTACTAGCGATAGTAATGCAGCATTTGATGCTTTTCTTAAGACGAAAAGCCAATTCAGTGGCATTCGTGATCAAGAATGGATTGTGGCACTTGCACAGCGAGCCGGCTTAGCGCTGATTGGCGATCACACTATGCCGGCTAACAATCGCTTATTAATATTGCGTAAAACTTAGCTTAGGGGCTCGTTGCTGCTGTGAAAAAAGCATCAAGTGCTTGGCTAAAGTACACATAATCAGGATTAAAAGTTAACCGTGCAAGCGGAAAATATTGACTCATATTTAGCTTGTGACGTTCACCAAAATATACAGCTTTACTGAAACGACACGCTTGATACTTGTCATTATCTAGATGGTAGCTGGTACAATTACGGTAATGTCCTTCTTTACCATAGTATGGGTGAGTTGGACTTTGTAATAAGCCGATATGTGACATATCGATAATATTGCTTCGCTTAACTTTACGGTAGTCTGTACCATTGCTCCAAGCAGGCTTATGTGCCTCACTGTAAATCAGCTTAGTGAGTGGTGGCTTAGTTTTCGGCTGCTGATTTTGCCAGTTGGCTAGCATAGCTTGCGTTGCGCTATTGTCGATGGTTGCGTCAACATCACTGAAGGCGATGAAGGTTGGTACAGTAGGCAGCTTTTGTAGCTTTTGTAATGGGGCCATTGCTTGATGTGCCAAGGTCGCACCATGCCAAGGAAACGATTCATACTTGGCAAAATCTACATCGGCATCTTCATCAATCCAGTTAATAAATGGAATGAAGTCAATCCATTTAGCTGCCCATCCTTGCTTATTATGTGGTTCAGTCGCCGGAGAAATCAGTGCCAATGCTTTTAGATTGTCAGGCTGTGATTTAGCTAATGAGCTTAGTGCCAATGCCGCACCAGTTGAATACCCAACAACCACTATCTGCTGGAAATCTTTGCTGGTGCGACTGATACCATAATCTACATGGTCTATCCATTGCTGATAGTTCACTTCAGTTAAATCACTAGCCGCGGTTGCATGTCCGGGCAGAAGTAGCGTTCGCACATTAAATCCTTGTTGATACAAAGAGTATGCGAGGTCGTGATAAGTAAAAGGAGAATCAGTGAGCCCATGGATAAGAAGAGCTGCTTTGCTATTTTGTTCGTGTAGCAGCTCAAAAGGGGCGACTAAATCCGCAACGATAGGGTTGTGGTAGCCAAGTGCTTTAGCCATTTCGGTTACGATTGGACAAGGCTGAGTTGCCCTGGGATTACGTTGAGCAATAAGATCTTTTGTTGCCTTGAGGTATTCACTAAATGGCAGAGAATCGTTAACACTGACAGCCGCAGGACCTTGTTCAATCGCAAAACGATACGTACCCTGTTCTTTATGACTTTGGAACGATTGTAGATCTATCAAGGGCGAGAGACAGTCTACTGCCGCATGTAGGTTAAAACTAAATGCTAAAACCAGCGCATTAAGTACACGAGCCATGTTTGTTATCCTTTTTATTATTTAGCTACCAACACTTATTTTATTGGCAATTGATTACGAGAAAAGGTTTGCTTTAAAACAATGGTAGATTCAATGGCAGAGATTACCCCGCAGTCGCCTAACCGGTGTTTTACAAACTGCTCGTAGCTTGGCAAATCTTCGACAATCACTTCCAGCAAATAGTCATAGCTTCCAGACACGACCGAGCAACTGAGCACATGGGCTAAGTTTTCTACGTGACTTTCAAATAAATTAGCGGCTTTCTCGCTGTTTTCATTTAAACGCACAAAAACATACACCAAGACATTGAGACCCACTTTTTCTCTATTGATAGCGGCGTGATAGCCAACGATTACTCCTGACTCTTCAAGTCGCTTAATTCTTCTTAAGCAGGGGGTGTCAGACAAATTTGCTCGTTCAGCAAGGGCGGAGTTGCTGAGCCTGGCATTACCTTGAAGTGCATTAAGCAAGGTTATATCTTTGGAATCAAACTTTTCCATAGTGAAATCTGTGTTATTTTTTTGATTATTTGGTGAATGTTGCTATTCATTGTTTATTAAAGTCTAGAATTTAGCAAATTTTGTTAGCTGGCGTTTGTTACTCTTATCTTTAATGTGGATTAAGTTTGAGTACATTGCATGAGTACTTTATCGCAACAGTTTGATACTTGGATCAGAACTTCTTTTGTTGAGATTAACGATGAATTAGAAGCACTATATTGGCAGCAAGAGGATAAAGCCAATGTGCAAGGTGTAGGAGATGCATTAAAAGTAGAGCTTGTTGAGCAAGGAGAATCTTATATCCGTGCTTTACTCGCTGAAGGCAACACCGATGAAGGGTTTGAGCAAGCATTTGACTTGCTTGGTAATGTGGGGCTATATATGGCGGCTTGTCGTCGCCACGAAATTACCGAACCGAGCAGAGAGCGTTGTTCACCATTACAAGATGCCTCGGCGCTAGCTATGCATATTGGTGCGTCGATAGGCGTCACTCCGCGCTTTGCAACAGCGCATCTAACGACTCACAATAAAGCCATAAATGGAGTTTATAAACGCTTTACCTCTCATCCTGCTGAAAAGCTGTTTGTGGACTACAACACGCGAGCAATTTTAGCCTATAAGCGTGGCGCTGAAGCGTTGATGAAAGTACATCATCTGGGGATCTCTCACCCAATGTCTCTGGATTTATTAGAGCAGCTCAAGCGTGCGCTATTGGACGTTATTGAATCTAACCAGACGTTGTTCTCTCGCCTAGATACCGATGCATTCTTCTATGTTGTTAGACCTTATTACAAACCTTATCGCGTGGGTAAAGAAGTCTATCGAGGTGCTAATGCCGGTGACTTTGCAGGCATTAATGTGATCGATATGATGCTAGGCTTATGTCCGGCAAATGACATTAGCTATGGTCAGATGCTAGTTGAAAAGTTCTTGTATATGATGCCTGAAGATCAAGCAACACTGCGAGAATGTATGCGTACGCCAAACCTGATGGATGCTTTTTTGCAGGCACTGGAAGGTCCGCGTGGTGAGTGGTTTGATGAGGCAGCAAAGCTGTTTGTGCAAGTGTGTAAATTACACGGTGATACAGCGATTCAACATCATAACCAATTAGTGGATAAATACATTGCTAAGCCTTCACAGCACATGCAGCAGCAACACATGGATAAGGTCACGGCCAGTGGTCCGCCGTTAGAAGTGCTGCTGAGAGACCTTTCTAATCTAAGAGACAGACGAGCAGCTGCAAAAAGAGAGGACATTTATACGCGTTATGATGACTTACAACGGCTACGCGCTGCATTATCAGGAGAGTAACAATGTCTAAGAGTATTGCTGCAGACTTTTGTTTGCCTCATGGGCATTATCTGCTCAGCCACTCGGTTGGTCGCTGTTTAAAAACAGCGCAGGCTGACTTTAATCAACATTTTATGGTGCCTTGGAGTGAATCAGTTAAAGAACCTTGGCAAAGTTGGCTACCAGCAATTGAGCGTTTCACTGGTAACTTAGCACGATTACTAAATACTGAAGCGCGGTTACTTTGTCCGCAAACCAATTTATCCTCAGCCTTAACTAAGTGGGTGATGAGCCTGCCTGAAAGCAATTTGCGTAAAGTTAAAGTGTTGATGACTGAACATGACTTTCCGAGTATGGGGTTTGTATTTCAACAAGCCCTCGATAACATTGAGGTTGTTTACATCCCCCAATCTGAAGCGCCGTCGGACGTTGAGGTATGGAAACACTACATAGATGAAACAATCGACTGGGTGTTTGTGAGTCAGGTGTACTCTAATACAGGTCATCAGGCGCCTGTTGAACATATTGCGCAGCATGCGAAAGCTATGGGATGTCGTGTAATCGTTGATGTTGCTCAGTCGTTGTCGGTATTGCCTATTGATTTGCAGCGTTGGAATGTCGATTGTGTCATTGGTTCTAGCGTAAAGTGGAGCTGTGGTGGTCCAGGGGCGGGCTTTTTATGGGTAAGCGCAGAGGTGTTACCTTATTGCCAAGTAAAAGATGTGGGTTGGTTTTCGCACCAGAATCCTTTCGAGTTTGATATTCATCATTTTGCCTATCACGATAGCGCATTACGCTTTTGGGGGGGGACGCCTTCAGTCGCCCCATTTGTCTTTGCTGGTCACAGTCTGGGATATTTTGCAGAGTTGGGTATTGAGCAGGTGCGCAGTCACAACTTGGCGTTATTGTCTCAATTACAGACTGAGTTGAAAGCGTATTATGTCTCACCGATGTCACCTTCATTGTGTTCGGGTACGGCGATTTTGGATTTTGCAGCGCAACAAACCGATATTTTGGCAGCCCTAAACGCACAAAATGTGTCGGTTGATGCGAGAAGTTCGGGTATTCGTGTTTCTCCCCACATTTATAACACATCGGCGGATATTGACGCATTTATTACAGTGGTTAAACAGGTTGTTGAAGAATAACAACCTTTATTTGACTATGCTATCAAAAACCAAGCGCGCGCTTGGTTTTCTTTTTTACTGAACGCCAGTGTGTCATTGGTTGCTTAGGAGCGCTTTTTAACAGTTTGCCAAAATCGATACTTTGGAAAGTAAGTTCTCCATGATGTGCCAGGATCACCGCAGTAGGTTCTAGGGATTCGATTCTATTTAATGAACGTCGATAAAGCCTTGGATAAAAGACAGGGAAGGGAGCAACTAACTGGCCTTTTACTTTTACCATGAGGTCGGCAACATAAATTTTATTGGATGGCTCGTGGAGTAAACTAATATCTCGGTCGGTATGTCCAGGAGTATGGAGTGCTCGCCAATCGCTAAATTCGGGTAGTTGGGCATTGTCAGGCAAATAAATATCCGGTTTGAGCTTTCTTGAATACCAAAGGTTTTTTTTAGGCTTATTCTTTCGCTTGGCAACCCACAACGCCAATGCCATATCTGATAAATGCATGAGCATGCCATCAAGACCTCGATACCAATGACTAGGAGCATTGCCGGTGGCGATTTTCGCTTGAGTGCGCTTTCTGAGAACGTGAGCTCCTCCTGCATGATCTGGATGCATATGTGTTACCACGATAAGTTTGAGGTCCGTAAGTGGTCGACAGAGTTGTTGTTGGATGAAATTGCAAATAGTGTCGACATCAGCACGGCAGCAGCCATCCAATAGCAGCAGCCTATCAGTATATTCAACCAGATATATAGTTTGAATATAGCCTTCAATTTCGTGGATTTTGAGCATGGGAGAAAACCTTCAGCCAATGTTTTAACACTAAACGGTATAACATGTCAGACCAGTTGATGGAAGTAAATCTAGGGATGAAGGTGGAATTTGGTGCATCAGAAACAACAGAAAAGCGGGAATTATAGACATAAAAAAACCGCAATTAAGCGGTTTCTCTATAAGTGATGGCGGAGGGGGAGGGATTCGAACCCTCGATAGGGCTACAAACCCTATACTCCCTTAGCAGGGGAGCGCCTTCAGCCACTCGGCCACCTCTCCGACGCAAAACTTTAAAAATGGCGGAGAGATAGGGATTTGAACCCTAGATACGCTATTAACGTATGCCGGTTTTCAAGACCGGTGCTTTCAACCACTCAGCCATCTCTCCATGGGCAAAGATAATACTTAGCGAACTTGCGGCTGTAAACCGTTTTTAGATCGTTTGCTTAAAAAATGCGCTAAATTTTGGTTTTTTTTGTCTAAGCAGAGATTTTTGCTGGAAATGTGACTTGCAGAAGTGCTAAATAAAAGCCATAAACGGCGAAAATATCAACATCTTATGATGTGGGTGTGCCATGTAGAGAAAGGCATAGCAGCGCTATGCCCAAGTCAGATTTACTTATACATAACGACGTTTTTTAGCGAAAGTTGTTGGCCCATTCGCGTCAGTAATAATGACCAGTTGAAACGAGGTTTTGTGTCTTTGTTTTCGCTAAGCGTCGTTGTTGAAGGGCTGCAAGGTGCAGCTGAATTAAGCATGTCTGACTCCTAAGTTTGTCTATTGATTACATGTTTATTTTGCATGCAGATTGTTTAATTTAACAACGATAAAAATTATAGTTTTCGGATAAAATAAACTAATGCATTTGTGCTTTTTAGTCTTGTGATAGATATTGGATTTGAATTTTTATTCATAAATGATTTTTTATAAACAGGCATGCTTTTATATTTTTTTCAGGTGTTTATGAATGTTTGGATGAATGAGAGTAAAGAGTTTTGACTTTTTATTCAGATAAAATGATTTTTTGCTAATTGGGTTTTTTATGTTGGTGGTTGTTAAGCCGGAACAAAATCGGCAGACAGAGTTGTATAAAACGTGGTTGAAAGCCGAATTGCTTAAAAGAAAGCTGTCTGTAAGGTGGTTTTTTACTTCTGGCATCTTTGAACAAGACAAAAAAGCGATCTGTACATTAGCAAAACACACCGAACAAGTTGTTGTCATCGGTGGAGATGGCACGATTCATTTAGTCGTTAACGCGATAGCAGAACTTGACTGTCAGCTAGCAATACTGCCTGCTGGCACGGGCAATGATTTTTGTCGGCAATTTTTATATGGCACTGAGCAGTGGCGTGCAGCGGTGTTTTCTGATGCTGTGGAGCAAGTCGATGTTGGCAGAGTAAACCAGCGTTGGTTTATAAATATTGCCGGAGTTGGGTTTAACGCACATGTTGTTGATAGTCTGCAAACCGGGAAGCGGTTTGGAAAGCTTAGTTATATCTTTGCTGGCGCCAAAGCATTGTTTTTTGCGCCAAATATAGTGGTTGATGATAACACCTCGCAGACACGCCAATGCATGATGATGCTTGTCGCAAATGGCCGATTTTTTGCTGCCGGCATTGAGCCTGCGGCAATGGCATCATTGAGCAGTGGTCGATTAGAGCAGTTGTGGTTTACACCACGTTCAAAATGGCAGCGCTGCCTGCTGTTTTTGAGGCTAGTACTAAAATCGCATCTTAATACTCCCTGGATAAAACATCAGTCTTGTCAGCAGACGTTTATCGCCACCAAGGGACTGACTATTGAGGCTGATGGTGAAATCGTTGGGGTGACGCCCGCTAGATTTGAATGTCACCGAGGGCGCATAAAGCTAAAAAAAGCACCATCAGCATGATCGTGCTTTTCTTATGTCAATTGTTAGGGTTTTGCCTCGTTGCTAACCGCGGGTTGAGGTAATGACGGGGACAACCAAGCGCTTATTCTATGCATTGGGGTGAGCACCACCGCATTACCCACAATCACCAATACAAAGCCGATAAAGGTATTACTTTGCCACACGAAGCCTTCATACAGCGTACTCAAAATGACAGCAACAAACGGAAATAAGACGATTAAATAACTGGCTTTTTCTGGACCGATATTTTTTAGCAATGAAAAATAACTTGCAAACGCTATCACCGTGCCAAATACACTTAAATAAACCAGCGACCACCAATACGATGCAGGTGCACTATTGAAAAACGAATGCTCGCTGAAAGAAATAAAACTCGCGAGTAGGATGGCACTATACAGCATGCCCCAAGCGTTACCGGCAAGTACGCTGATCTCTCTATTTGAGTTTCTCACGCTAACCATGTTGCCCAGCGAGGCAATGACAGTACCAATCAATGCTAGACACAAACCAAGAAACGCGGAGCTTTGCAGGTCAAAGGCCACTAAATCGTGCCAAAATAGGCTCACAATACCCAAAGATCCCATAGTCGCACCAAAGTAAATTCGTTTAGCTATTGGCTTGCCAAAGAATATGCGTGTATTGATGATGTTGAAAACCAGCAGCAGAGAAAATGCAATAGATGCCATCGCGGAAGTTAAATGCGCTTGCGCCCAATACAGCAGCAAATAATTTGCACCAAAATTACATACGGCCAAGAGTACAAAAAAGCCGTGATCTACCAAATTAAAGCGCATCGATATCTTTTTGTGAAGTACGTATAACCACATACAAAGTGCGGCGAGACCAAAGCGATAGAACAGTGAAACCGTCTCATTGACATCACCAAGCTGAAATTCAATAGCGAGCCAAGTAGAGCCCCAGATTAATACGGTCATCACATAGAGTAGTATGTTGTTCATTGTGTACAGCGCCAAGATAAAAAGTTGAGTAGAAAGTTTACCTTGCTTTTCTGTATATGCTATATACAGAAACTAATAAATTCGACCTGTACAGATCTGGAAGTGATGAGTGTAGCTATCCAACGACAAGATGCCAATTATTTATATCAGCAAGTGATAAACATGGTGCTAAATATGGCAGAGCAGAAAGTGCTCCTACCCGGGGAGAAGTTGCCGTCACTTAGAGTCATGGCAAACAACCTTTCGGTAAGTATTCCGACGGTGAAGCAGGCCTATCAGCAATTGGAAGCGCAGGGAAAGATCATCGCCAAAGAAAAGAGTGGTTATTATCTTAATCACGCGCAGGAAAAGTCGCTGCCAAAAAGGACTCGCATGACTACCACCCCTGTAGTGGTAAATAAGCAAGCACTGATAGAACAAGTGTATGATGGCATCCATCGAAAACATGCTGTTCCTTTGGGTATTGCTAACCCGATCGCCGTTGCCAGCACTGAAGACATATTGGCAAAGTTAATGCGCCGCGCGATGAAGCTTGCGGGCAGCGAAATGTTAAATTATGGTCCGATGGATGGTCTTGACAGACTAAAAAAACAAATCGCTCATCGTTATCTAGACATGGGCTTAGGGGTTGATTTAAGTGAGTTAGTGATCACTAATGGTGCACAAGAAGCGTTGGCCATTGCTTTGCAGTCGGTCACTTCCGCCGGCGATGTTGTTGCCATCGAATCACCTTGCTACTTTGGCATTATCGAACTCATCGAAAACTTAGGGTTAAAGGCCATTGAGATCCCCGTCTGTCCAGATGATGGGATTTGGTTAGATGATTTGGCCAAAGCTATTTCCAAGCACAAAATCAAAGCCTGTGTTTTTTCAACTAGCATCAGCAATCCGTTGGGCAGTTTTATGCCGGATGATAGACGTGAGCAGCTTGTCGATATGCTTGAGGAACGAGGCATCGTATTGATAGAAGACGATGTTTATGGCGACCTACATTTCACGACTCAGCGTGGTAAACCCGCACAGTGCTTCAGTAAAAAAGGACTGGTGATCACTTGCTCGTCATTTTCGAAAACTGCAGCGCCGAGTTATCGAGTGGGCTGGCTGGTGGCTGGTCAATATACCGAGAAAGTGAAACGGATAAAGCGGGCGTTGAGTTGTTCATCATCATTAATGAACCAATGGGTTTTGGCTGATTTTTTAAGTTCGGGAGAGTATGATCGGCACTTGCGCTTGGTACGCAAACGATTGCAAGAAAATAAACTAAAAATGATTGCTGCGGTAAAGCAAGCGTTTGGTGAGCAGGTAAGGGTGAGTATGCCCCAAGGTGGGTGCGTTGTGTGGCTTGACTTAGGAAAAAACTACGATGCTGCCTTGCTGTTTCATGCCGCTATGGAATCCGGTGTGAGTATTACGCCGGGCACATTATTCAGTGCTAGCGACAAATATAAAAGCTGTATTCGATTAAGTTACGGCTTACCCTGGACAGCAGACGTGGAAAAGGCGATTCGGGTGCTAAGCCAGCTACTGCCTAGCGCCCGTATTCTGTAAGCAACTATTTAAAAATGAAAAGCTGATACGAGTTTAATTCAGGGATGGATTTGACAATATCTTGCTCAAGATAAGCGATTTGTGCAAAGTCGTTACATAGACCTTCAGCTTGTTGCTCAATGTGTTTTGCGCGTGATTCAACCGACTGTTCAATACGTTGTGCAAAGCTCTCCATGCGTTGTTCAAACTGGCTCATATCACCATTAGCATCTTTTATTTCACTGCCAATCGCCATAAGAATACTGCCTATTGACTGCATCATGCTGCTCTCTACAGCCTGCTCTATTTTCTCTTCAAACTCACTTTCAAAGTGCTCACCAAATTCATCAAACGTTTGTTTTCCCATGACAAAAGAGCCATTTTGATAGAAGGTGGTTTGCACATCACCTTTTAGTTCGTCGATCAATGAATCTAATCCTTGTAGGCTATCGATATTAAATGTTGTAGCTACCTCATTTAGGGCGGTACTAGCAATCTCGATGCCCTCGAAGGCGATATCTGCAACGCGAGGAAGTTGACCGCGCACATTGTCACTGTATTTCGCCAGCAGAGCTCTTTGAGATTCACTTAGTGCGATGTCTTTACCATCAACGATTAAGACACCTGCATTGGAAATACTTGCAACCTGTTGGTTTGCGGTGGTGATGTTGATTAAATCTGGGGAAATTTGTACGTCATTCTGGAATTCCACTGCACAATTGTCACTACTAATTGTGATGTGATTATCTTCATGCGCCATAGTATTGGCGGTAGTTAAGGTTAATGCTGTTGCGATTAAAATATTTTTCATCATAAATTCCTTAGTCAATAACGCAAGTACAATCGAAAATAGTCAAGATTAATGCCAAAGTTAATTTATATATATATCAGTGTATTAGGTTTTGCTTGCTGAGATTGGATTCAGTAAACAATGATTGTTTTGACTAAAGGTTGGTCAAATTAGTCATTAATAGAACAATGATTAAAAATTTTTATTGAAACAATAAAAAACTCTCACTTTTCAGATTGCCTTTTTAGCGCTAAATAGTGATCTTAAGAGTCCTCTGGACTCGAATGGTAAATTTAATTTCATATTTGGAGTGGGTTGTGGGTAAGACATTTTCTTACGATGCGCTTGATGATGACTTTGCAGATGACGAATTTGAAAAGCTGGGGCGCAATCAACATGATAAGCAAAAGCGCAAAATCAAGAGAAAGCTTGATGACTACCTGGAGCAGAAAAGATTACGCAAAAATCTAGGTGATGACGATTTCGATTACCTAGATGACTGACAAACAGCCGCTAATGCGGCTGTTTTCATTCGTACAGTACTACCAATCGATACTAATGATTAACCGCTCAAACTGACGATGTAACTAGGTGGATTGGCATAAGATTTAGTCTTTGAATGATTTGTGACAATCTTTACATCCTTTTGCCCAGTTTCTGAAAGCTGGTGCGATCTTATCCTTGTCTCCAGATTTGGCTGCTACAGCCAAAGCTTGAGCATATTCAGCGAATTGCTTAGCTTTGCCATCGAACTCGGCTCGGTTTGTCCATATAGCAGGTAAAGCATCCGTCTCGCCTTTATCTGAACCCTCGATAAAAGCTTCCCAAGGCATCTGAGAAAGTTGTGCGACATTATTTGCTCTTTGCTTAAAAACTTCAGCATCAAATGGCACTTTGCCTTTTAACATGTCACCCATGTTACCAATTTGATAACGGATTAGCTGGAAATTAGCTTTACGGTATTCAATAGCTTCTTCAGCAGACTCAAACATTGGGTTGGCACTTACACTAGTTATAAAACCTGCGCTCAAGCACGCGGCGATGACAAAACGTTTCATTAAAAAACTCCCTATATAAAGATGAGTCAATTTCTACGTAAGTTTCTTATAAATAGCAAGTTTAATAGTTAAGTTTAGTGCCTGAGCCAGACTTCGATATTTTATTAATTTTTACCCGTGAACTGAGGCCATTTTGACATTTGGTTGGATATTCTTTTTCAAGCTTATCAGCACCGTGAGTCTTTCTATTTAGATTGTTGATGGTGTAGAAAATTATGTGGCGACTTTTTGTTCTATATTTAAGGAGGTTGTAATTTTTTATTCATGTAAACGTCAATAATTAGCAATTAGCAGGTAACCAGAGGTAATAATGGCCAGACATATTCTTAAGTCGGCGGCGATAGCGACTGCCGTAGCAGCTTCTGTGGGCGCATCCGCCTCTCAGCATCGTGGAACTCAAGGTAGCGCTCCCCCGCAGGTAAATCAGACCACGTTGGAAGCGGCCAAAATGATGCCGCAACGCAGAATGGCTCACCTAGTTGTGTTAAAGCAGCAAACACCTGCAATTCTTGCTACTCAAGGGGTGATGGGAATGGTAACGACGACATCACCTCTCGCCATAGAACAAGCTCATTACCAATTAACACAACGGATAAAACAATTAGATAAACAAGCGAAAGTGTTGGGTCGTACCAAAATCTTAGCTTCATCACTAATCGTTGAAGCAAATAATGAGGCCTTAGAAAAACTGCTGCTAGATGCCAGTGTCGACAAAATACTTCCTTTGTTTGATTACGAACTACAAGTTGCAGACGTTAATGGTTACATCAAGGCAGGCCCTGTCAACGCCGCAGGATATACTGGCACTGACCAAAAGGTCGCAGTACTCGACACTGGTATTGATTATACCCATGCAGCATTCGGTGGAGCTGGAACCGCGGAAGCTTACATTGAAGCACAACAAGATCCAGCGGCTGTTTCCTGGCCCCAGGGGCAAGTTTATGGTGGCTATGATTACATTCGCAATGATGACGATCCCATAGAAAACGACGAGAGATTTCCAGGCTCAGATCCAGGCTTTACTGGGCATGGAACGTCAGTATCTCATTCTGTTACTGGTATTGCGCCAGGCGTTGAGCTTTATGTTTACTCTGTATGTGGCGAAAATTGTCCCTTTGAAGCGCAAATCGCAGCACTTGAATCTGCGATGGACCCCAATGGTGATGGTGATATCAGTGATCGCGTTGATGTAATTAATATGTCGCTTGGTGGAGAGTTTGGTAGTACCGAGAGGCTAAGTGGTACGCAGTACCTTATTCACCAAGCTGCTAAACTAGGTACCAACGTGGTGGTTTCTGCTGGTAATGATGGTGACCACCCATTCCGTGTTGGGGGGCCGAGCACCACACCCAATGCCCTCTCGGTTGGGGCTATGACACACCCAAAGGCCTTTGATGTTGAAGCTGAAGGGCGCATTGCAGGTGTAGAAGCTGTGGTACAAGCCGCGAGTTTTGGATCTACAGAGTCGATAGAGGTGACTGAACAGGACTACGCACTGGTATATCCAGAAGGTAACTCACTTGGCTGTGCACTAGAAAATGGTGAGAACCCCTTCGCGAATGAAGACTTTACCAACCAAGCCGTGTTGCTTGACAGAGGTGTGTGTCTCTTTACAGATAAGGTACTACATGCGCAGCAACGAGGGGCTGAGTTAGTAATGATCGCCAATACTCTTGATGATGGCTCGCCCACACCAATGGGTGGAAGCAATAGCGCGATTACTATCCCATCGTTTGGTATCAGCTTAGATTCCGGTAATGCACTAAAAGAACAGTTGCAAAGTGGCGCGGCTTCCTATTATTACAAGGCAACGTTTTTTAGCCTTGCCAGCGCTGTTGCTGGGTTCTCATCTCGGGGGCCATCAATGGATGGTCTACTGAAACCAGAAATCACCGCACCAGGTATCGATATTATGGTTGCTGCTACAGGAACGTTTAACCGATTAGCGCCAGCCACAGGTACGTCTTTTTCCGGCCCAATCACGGCAGGCGCGGTGGCATTAGTTAGAGATGCTAGACCCGAACTAAATGCGGAAGAAGTAAAAGCCACTTTGATGAATACGGCGGACTTAAATGTCAC
The DNA here is from genome assembly GCF_051930985.1 of Pseudoalteromonas sp. T1lg65. NCBI lineage: Bacteria > Pseudomonadati > Pseudomonadota > Gammaproteobacteria > Alteromonadales > Pseudoalteromonadaceae > Pseudoalteromonas > Pseudoalteromonas sp. T1lg65. Next base: position 57,305 of record NZ_CP196837.1, read on the forward strand.
CATAGATCCGCTCAGCACAAACCCTAATTCGCCACTGGCACCTATTAGTGTGATTGGAGCTGGTTTAGTCGATGTTAAAAAAGCGATTGATACTCAAGCTGCGGCCTGGGTATGGCAACCTGTATACGATACAAATCAGGCCGCACTGTCGTTTGGCTTTCAAGCAATCGAAAAACAGACGTCACTGACTAAACAAGTGACCGTTAAAAACTTTTCTGGCGTAGCGAAAAGCTATTCGCTGCGCATCGAAGCAAGATATCAAGATGATGCACAAAGTGGCGCGCTCAGCTGGCAGTATCCTGCACAAGTCAACGTTGCGGCGGGTCAAACAACCACTTTCGATGTCACTTTAACGATTGAACCCAGTAAATTACCCGCTTGGGATCTGGTCAACCCGCAGGAGACAGACGATATAGAGAGAAGAAGTGAAGCCCTCACTTTGTCTGAGATGGATGGCGCATTGATATTTGACGATATCAATACGGACACTGACCACGATATGCACCTGGTTTATCATATTTTACCCAAGGCTGCGGTTGTACTTGAGAAACAGTACAAAATGGTCAATGGGGTAGTACAAGTATCATTGGCAAACAAAGGGACAACGAGTGTTGGGCTGGTTTCTGATCAGCTTGTGGCAGAAGGGCAAGCGGTTAGCGAAGAAGATAAAGCCTTTAATATTCTGGCCAGTTCTATCAATGTTTATGAATATGAACTAGAAGCCTGTGAAAGTAACTTATTGTTCACAGGCTCGATAAAATTGCGTGACCGTTTGACTCACCTGCGTCAGGCGGGGTATCAATTAAACCTAGATATAGACAATGACGGTGTGTATGACTTTGCTCTGGCTAACATTAATGATGTTGGTCGCAGTGCGGAAGTGCCCGGTAGAAGCTTAACTTTATCGGCCCCGATCATAGATGGTCAACCACAGTGGGATCCAGAGTCTACGCCTGCATCTAGTCTGTTCCATTCTTCAGGTTCAGACACTGTGACTTTAACCACCTGTGCGGATGCAATAGGGCTAACACAAGAAGATCTCGGTGAAAAGACCATTACTGTGCAAGCTAAAGTGGGTGAAAGCCATTTCTTTATCGGGATTGCTGCAGAAACCGATTCGCTTTCTGGTTCCGCCACCTTCGCAACGGCAAATGCTCGGTTCCTGGATATACAAGGAGAGGAAATTAGCGATGTACTGGCGCCTGGAGACGTCGCGATAATAGATGCGAATACGCCGTTCGCGGTGATGACGAATGACTTGTCTGAACTGATCACACCTGTTACTACTGAAGACTTTAATAAGGTGCCCAATACGCCAGTATTAAGTGATAGCACATTATCGGTTGATGAAAATACGGCAAATGGCACAGTAATTGGTCAAGTTTCGGTGGTTGAACAAGACTTTGTTTCCGATATTACAGAGTTTGTTCTGCGCGCCCAGTCGCAGGAGTCAGTGACAATCAATACTCTTGGTCAAGTCGTCGTTGCAGACAGTACCTTGCTAGATTTCGAAATTGGCTCCAATGAAATAGAACTGGTGGTCATTGCTGTTGATGATTTAGGTCGGATGTCCAATGAGGCGACGGTTACGGTAATGGTAACCAATGTGCCTGATACGGAAGCTGAGTTACCTAAAGCGCCTGAGTCAAGCGGATCATCAGGGCCACTTGCTTGGTTGAGTCTATTGTTGGCGCCACTGGCGTTGCTGCGTCGCAGAAAAACTCGATAAATTCAGTGTCACTCAGTTTGCAAAAGCCCGGTGTACCGGGCTTTTTAGTTATTACGCTGAAAAGTCGGAAAATTCGTTTATTTGCAGCTTGGCTTAACTATTGCCAGTTAATTTGTTGTAGCGTATCTGGCTGCTCGCCAATGAGAGTTTGTAATACTTGGTTTTGCTTGTTCAATACGATCACTCTCGGGATACCTTTATTTGCATAGGTGCTATAGATTTTCCTATCTGGATCGGCCACAAAATGAATAGGTAGTTGCATTTCGTTATTAAACTCACTCAATTTTTGCTGATCTTCTTCGCGGCCTATGGCGACGATGGTCAGTTTATCGTTGTTCAGCAGTGTTGAGCTTTTTAGTTCGGTCAGTAATCGTCTTGAATCAGAGCACCAAGTTGCAAAGAGAATAACCAGCTTATTATCAGCTGTCATATTGACAGTATTACCGTTAATGTCGATTAACTCGGTATGCTTAAATTGCTCACCTTGGGTGATATAGGTTTCATATCCTTTATCATTTTGAACAGGCGAAGTGGCATTGCAGGCTGTTAATCCGACACTGAACAATAGACCAAGAGAGATAACCTTGAAAGAGTAGACCATTTTATTTCCTTGTTGGTTCTTATTTTGTTGATTTGGATAAGTTGTACCAATTGATAATACTCAGTATATTGCTGAATTAATATCTATTACTGCTTGTTTTTGGCAATAATGCGCAATTATTTACTTTCCTCTTTATGATTTATTTCACGCTTTTTCTTGTTGCGTTGATAGCTGCGACGTTATTTCCCGCCTCTTCAGAAGTTGTGCTAAGTGCAATGATTGTTGAAGGTCGAGGGGAAGTGTTATGGTTGTGGTCCGCCGCAACGGCTGGCAATGTATTGGGAAGTTGTATCAACTACTATCTGGGTCGGTATCTGCTTCGTTGGCAATATCATCGATTTTTTCCGGTCAAGCCCAAACAGCTTGAACGAGCAACACGTGCCTTCAACCAATTCGGTAAATGGAGTTTAATGTTTGCTTGGCTGCCGGTGATTGGTGACGCCTTAACGTTAGTAGCTGGCGTGTTACGAACACGGTTTGACTGGTTTGTACTGTTAGTCACAATAGGAAAAGGTATGCGCTATGCGTTGGTGGTTTATGCTGCGCTAGCAGTGATCACATAAGGAGAAGTTTATGAACAAGTTAGTAATGCTAGGATGCGGACATTCTGAAGCCATGGAACATTACAATAATAACGCAATGGTAGTTGGTAAGCAGTATAGGTTACTTATCGATTGCGGCTACACCATCAAATACGCATTACGTGACGTTGGCCTATCTATCGCGGATATCGATGCCATTTTTATAACCCATGTGCATGGTGATCACGTCTTTGGCCTTGAACGGATCGCATATGAAAGCAAGTTTACCTATAACCGTAAGGTGAAATTATTTTTGCACTCAAGCCTATATGAAGAACTTTGGGAGCAAACACTAAAGGGCTCAATGGCAAAAATAGGCGAGGGGTCCGCTTGTCTGGAAGACTATTTTGATGTGGTGGTGTTGGACCAGCCTAGCTTTACTTTTGATGGCATCCAGTATGACCTTTTCACTGTGCAACATACCCCGGGTAAACCTTGCTTTGGTATGGCATTGAATAACAGGCTTGTTTACACCTCAGATACTACCGCTATTCCTGAAACTTTGGCGACCAGAGAGTTTGATTATTGTTTTCATGATGTCACGCTCAGTGATTATAACCCGGTTCATGCGACATTAGACTCGTTGCTAACCCATTACAGCCCTGAGCAGCGCAACAAAATGTACTTGATGAGTTATGAAGATCATTGGCGGCAACACCTGGATACTGTGAATCGTGAATTTGCGGGATTTGCAAAGCAGGGTGAGGAGTATCCATTTTGATCCAAACAACAACGCAATGTGTTTATTTCGATAGGATTAATCAGCAGTTTGCGATACTTGAGGATGAGCTTGGTGAACTACACTTCGTTCATTGGCGAGAGCTGGTTGGATTTGAATTAAAAAAGTTAGAAGAATATGGTGTTTATCGTTGTCATTTGCATCAAACACACATTGGTGAGCGAGGCTCGACGCTTGGGTATATTGCCGCTGAACCTGACGCTAGGTTTAACTCTCAGTACTCGCTGATAGATGGGCGTATGCTATCTGTTCCTATATCACAGCAACAGCTACTAGAGTATCTAGGTGACAGACATACTCAGTACATTTTCATGTATTGTGATTTTGATGATATTGAGATTGACGATACCCCATTGCACGTATCGCAACTGGTTTTTATTCATTGCTCGTTTTCAGGTAATTGCCGACTCATTGGCAGTCAGGTTGAACGACATATCTGGATGCCTAACTGCGAATTTAAACAGCACTTTAGTCTCAAAAATAGTGAGCTAGGTGGTGATGTACACCTTGAAGGATGTAATTTCTCAGGTGCTGGCGGTGCGTCGTTTCGTGGTCTTAAAGCACAGAACCTTTATTTGGATTTTGGTGTGAAAGGATCGCGTGACTTATTTTGGCTTAATGAGATGCAAATAAAAAACGAGGTTTCCATCGCAGGCCACTTTGGTAGCAGCATACAGTTACTGGGTATTCAAGAAGTCGCAGCTGTGCCTAAACCCGCCTCTATTGGTCGTCTCTCTATCGGCGTAGGGTTATATGCACAAGATGAAATTAACAACACCAGCATCGCGAATCGATTACAGATTGCTGACTATCAGTTTAGTCATGATATTGAGGCCGCACAGCTAGTTGTCAGTGCCATGTCGATTGAGCGGACCAAAGTGCCAAAGTTACAGTGTGATGCCATCTCTGTAGCGACGGACTTAGTTATTGATTCCTGTGTTGGTAGTATGTTTGCTGTGCGTAAAAGCTCAATTGGACGCCACTTCCGGTTTGTCGACAATCATGGCGAATTGACGTTAGATTTAACCGAGACGTCAGTTGCGCAGAACTGCTTTATTGAGTCCAAGTTACAGCATGCGATGCTGCACCGCTTGGTGGCCAGTCGCGTGTTGTTTTATCCGGCAAACTTGTTGTTAGGAGATAAGCCAGCGCCATGGTATCAAACGGGTTTGAAGCCACAGGCTTTTAAGGTATTAGAAAACTCAACGCCACAGGACCAAACCAGTAAGCAGGAGTTAATGTGTTCTTTAAAACAATGGTATGCAGATTCGGGGGCTCTGGAGCTTGAGGATATCGCTTACTTTCACATGCGGGATGCTGCAGAACCCAGCGGCTTAAAAAGAGCCATTTTTGGTGGCGTTTTTGGTTGGGGAGTACGACTTAAAAATATTGTTTTCTCTTCACTGTTATTGATTATATGTTTTGCAGTGTGGTTTTCTTGTTTGACAGATGTAAAGCACAGCCTGCACCAATCACTTATCCTCAGTGCACAAAGCTTTATCAGCTCATTTTTTGGCAAGTGGCAAGATATTGAACCGCATGGTGTTTTGGGCATGTTGGTGACGTTAGAGTCGATGCTCGGAATTATTTTTATAACGGTGTTGGTGGGGGCCTATATTAGGAAGCTACTGCGATAGTTGTAGGCGGAAAAGATAACGGGAAGGAGCCCGTTATCTTGGTGTGGTATTCTATGATTTCAACAGCTGTAAGAACTCATTTCGTGTTTTAGAATCGCTCCTGAAATTACCAAGCATCACCGACGTTCGCATTTGTGAGTTTTGCTTTTCTACACCACGCATCATCATGCACATGTGTTTTGCCTCAATGATAACGCCAACGCCTTTTGCACCTGTTACTTCTTCAACCGCTTTGGCTATTTGGTGTGTTAACTGCTCTTGGATCTGAAAACGTCTGGCATACATGTCGACGATACGAGCGAACTTAGACAAGCCTAACACTTTACCGTTGGGGATATATGCAATATGGCACCGGCCAACAAAAGGTAATAAGTGGTGCTCACACATTGAGTACAGCTCAATATCTTGGATTAACACCATGTCATCAGCATCAGAGCTAAACACGGCGTTATTGGTGATCTCTGATAATGTTTGGCGATAGCCTTGGGTGAGATATTCCATGGCTTTAGCAGCGCGTTTTGGTGTGTCGAGTAAACCCTCGCGGTCTTTATCTTCACCTACGGCTTCAATAATTTGTTGATAACTCGCCTTCAATTTGTCCTGCATAATTTTTCTCTATTTCAGATGACGTCCGCCGTCCAGCTTAATGCTGCGACCTGTCATATAATTACTCTGTAAAATCATTTCTACAGCATTGATAATTTCATGGCTGCCTGGTTCGATACCCATTACCGATTTCGATAAGGTTCTCACTTTATAGTCTTCACTATCATCTTGATTAAAAATAATCAGTGATGGCGCGATACTATTCACTTTCACTTTAGGGGCAAGCTTTGCCGCAAAAGAGCGTGTTAAGTTATCCAATGCTGATTTGCTAGCGGCATAGGCTATATGCTTTTGGCTGCCTCTGTCGACGACATAATCGGTGATATGAATGATGTCGCCAGTTTGTGGTGCTGTATTCAGTAAGGTCGAAAGTCCCAAATTAAGCAAGTACGGGACTTTTGCGTGGATCCGCATCATGTTATCAAATAACTGTGCACAATCCGCGTGGTCGGCTTCTTGTTCCCAACTTGATGCATTATGAATGATCGCGCGTAATGACTCTGTATGGGCCATTACCTGTTGAATACATAATTCCACCGCTTCCGGTTTATCAAAGTCAATGGCCAAACAAATGACGCCTCGTTGCTCTAGCTCATTGATAACATCATGTCTGGTGCGATACGTGATAATGACAGATTGACCTGCTTCAATAAAATGCTCTACCAGTGCAAGTCCAATACGCTGCGCCCCACCAGTGATCAAAATTGGGGATGTTGAGACACTAGCTTGACTCATAACTTACTAACCTTTTTATTTTTAAGTGCTTTATACGCTTATTGAAGCGATTAGGTTCAGTTAAGTGTAGTGCGTTAATGCACTGCACTTAAACTATGGCTGCATTATTCATATATTGTTGGGATCGGCTGACGTTTGTGCTGGGTGCGTAAATAAATAGCAATGAGCTTTTCACTGACGGCATCACTGACGGGCTTGCCTTCAAGAAAATCATCGATTTCGTGGTAACTTAGTCCTAGTGCTTCTTCGTCAGCCAGTCCTGGACGGTCTGTTTCCAAATCGGCTGTTGGTGTTTTGTTGATTAACAGCTCAGGAGCGCCAAGGAAGCCTGCAACCGCTCTAACTTGGCGTTTAGAGAGCCCAAATAACGGTGCTAAATCGCACGCGCCATCACCAAACTTAGTGTAAAAGCCGGTGATATTTTCCGCGCTGTGATCTGTACCTACCACTAATCCTCTTGTTAGACCCGCGATTTCGTATTGTGCGACCATTCGTTGCCTCGCTTTTACGTTGCCTTTTATGAAATCAACAGCGCTAGCATCTGGCAGTTTGGTATTCGATAAGCTCATTGCTTGCAAAGCCTGCGTATGCATTGCATCTGCAGCTGGTTTAATATCTACAGTCATCCGTTTACTTGGCCTGATAAAGTCCAATGCCAGCTGTGCTTCGTCTTCATCCGCTTGCACACCGTAAGGCAATCGCATGGCAATAAATTGATAGGCGTCAGTATTGTGCTCAACGTTTAATTGCTCTATAGCCAATTGGCACAAACGACCACAGGTGGATGAGTCAACACCGCCGCTAATTCCTAATACTAAGGAAAAACACCCAGAAGCCTGTAGGCGCGACTTGATAAATTCGATTCGTCGGTTTGCTTCAAACTCAGGATCGATTTCTGATTGAACCTTCATTTCTGCAAGTATGGCTTCGCGCATTGTATTTCCTCAATCGGTGGAGATAAGAATTTAAACCGTTATTATGTTGGCAAAGGCTTGGTTTTTAAAGTCCCAAATGCTGCTTAATCCTGTTTAACTCTGCTTTGAGAGCGGAAATTTCTTCCATCAGCATATCTATTTCTGTATTACCTAAGGCTGCAGGTGGTGAAGCTTGCTCTGTAACGAGCTGTTCGGTTGGATCACCAAAGTTATGCTGATATCGACTTTCCCGCTTTCCGGGTTCTCTTTCTAGCTTGGTAACAAATTCATGATCAATCAATTGCTCAAGTGTGGTTTCAACGTCTTGCACGCTACTGAATTCGGCGAGTCTATTGCTGCGCGTTCTTAATTCTCCAGGAGTCTGTGGACCTCTCAAAAGCAGTAAACAAAGAATCGCTCGTTGTTTCTCATTGGTTTTAAGGTGACCAAATTCACTGTTGCAGAAACGCTGGCTATATTTATTGACGCGCGAAGACAAACCTTCGTCACAAGTGACTAGGCGCTTTTGTAAAAGATCGTCTAGCGTGTCTAGGACTTCGCTTTGTGATAGCTCCATTACGGGCTCTCGATTGGATTTTTGGTTACACGCATTTGTTAGAGCGTTTAAAGACAGAGGGTACTGTTCTGGCGTGGTAACTTGTTTTTCGATCAGGCTGCCGATCACACGCTGTTCTTTTTCTGATAACTGCATGGCTTTCCCTATGTTGATTAAGACCAATTATTTTACCGAATAACCCTAAAAAGGCCGTTGCACGGTTAAATAGCTAAGTTGCACTTAACCGTGCCCGTATAGATTACCTGCCTTTCGTGTTAGTCAGTTGCGACTTTGTAGTTGCACGTTGCTTTTTGCTGTAACGCGCTTATCAAATTAATACAATTGATATAAATTGTCGTCAGATTACCTTGGTAATATCACGATTCAGTAAATTGAGGCAAATATAGATAGTTAATTATTGATTTTGTGCCATGTCTAACGTGTCTTGGCAGACTGCTAATAGCTTCTCTTTCATCAACTCAAAATCAATGGGCTTACTGAGATAATCGTTCATTCCAGCCGCTAGGCATTTCTCTCGATCTCCTTGCATTGCATTGGCGGTTAGTGCAATGATATGGCTTTGCTGGTGCTGTTTTCCAGCCTGTCCCTGCCTGATTTGCTGTGTCGCTTGATAGCCATCCATTATCGGCATTTGGCAATCCATTAAGATAATGTCATAGCACGTAGGTTGCTGTTTTAACCAAGTAATAGCCTGTTCACCATTTTCGACACATTTCGCTTCAATCCCTAACCGTTTTAGCAAAGTGAGTGCAACGGTCTGATTGATTTTGTTGTCTTCGACCAAAAGCACTTGCAGTTGAGAGGTGAGTTCTAGACGTTGCTCGGTACTTTGTGCAGCGCTGGCTTCTGCATTGTCGTATTGTTGAAACAGCTTCAGTGCTGTAAACGGAGTGAGTGGGTAAAACAATTGTATGGTTTCTGAAAAGATAGTCTCTGTAAGAACCGTATGTGAATGACTCAGTAAACCAAAGGGAATATGGTGGCGAGTAAATTGGCCTTTTAAGTGCTGTTGCTGTGATCCTGATAACTTCAGTATTGAATCGGTATCAAGAAGAACTATAGTGGGGCTGATTGGTGAATCAGCGAGTAAGTCTACCAATTTTTGATACGTGTTTGCCGAGTGACAGTTGATAGACCAAGGTCTTAAAAAGTGTTCGTCAATACAGCTTGCTTGTTCAGAGAAAATGATAAGTACAGGGTTTTGATTTGGATATAAAGGTTTTATTGCAATCGGCGCCGCTAGCGTGATGTGAAAGGTGAAATTACTGCCCATATTCTCTTTACTGAATGCCTGAATATCACCATCCATCAAGTTGCATAGTTGTTTGGCAATACTGAGCCCAAGCCCTGTGCCACCATATTGCCTTGTTGTGGATAGATCTGCTTGGGTGAAAGAATCAAAAATTTTACTGAGCTTTTGTTTGCTGATCCCAGTACCGGTATCTTCTACGCTGCACCACAGCTTGGTTTTATGATTAATGGTCTCGGTGTGGCAAGTTAAACAGATATCTCCGTTTTGGGTAAACTTAATGGCATTACTCAGTAAATTGTTCAGGATTTGCTTTAAGCGATGTGGGTCACCTGAAGCCTTTTGAATTGTCATTGCGCTGAGGTCGATTCTCAGTTGATTGTGATTCTTATACGCAGCTTGTGAAAACTCGGCAATCGTGTTGCTGAGTATTTGGATTAAATCAAATTCTACCTGTTCAACTTGTAATTTGCCCGCTTCTATTTTCGAAAAATCGAGAATGTCATTGATCGTTGTCAGTAAGGAGTTTGCAGAGCTTTGTGCCAGCGAGAGTTGGTGCTTTTGTGTGGCATTTAATTTTGACTGCATAACAATATCAATCATGCCAAGTACCCCATTGAGCGGAGTACGAATTTCGTGGCTCATACTAGCGAGGAATTCAGCTTTCATCTTAGCCGATTGCTCGGCGAGATCTTTGGCTATCAGCGCCTGATTTTTTTCTTGTCTGCGTGCATTGCTATCAAACAAACTACCCAAAATGGCCGCAATGGATTTAATTAATCTAATATCGCCCTGAGTCCACTCTGGTTTAGTTTGGCTGTATTCCACCGATAGCATACCAAGTACGGTATTTTTATACAGGATCGGTGCACACAGCATTGCCTTGATATCAAATGGATCCAGATAGGGCTCTTGGAGGTTTTGCAGAGCAGGGTGCTGGCTGGCAACATCTGCTAAAATCAAGTGGTTTGAAGTGATATCTCGAAACAGTGACGGGTGACTAGATTTTCGCCATGATGGGAAGTGTTGCAGGTTATCGATATTTGAATTAGTAAAGCAGCGTGGAGTGAGAATTGTCTGTTCTTGATTCATTTGCCAGATACTGACTTTGTTTGCTGCCACGCCTGCGCGGCATGTGTCGGCACATAATATCATCGCTTTATTTAAGTGGTTGTTGAGGATGCTTTCATTGGCACTCAACTGCGCTAACAACTCGTTATTTTTGGCGACTTTACGGTGCTCGATTTCCATTTGTTTACGAGCTTGTATGTCTTGTACTGAACCATAGACTTTACTTGTTCTGCCCGCTCTGTGATTTGCTCTTGCTTTGATCAAGAGCCAAAGGTTGTTACCTGTGTATGTGGTGACCTGGAACTCAGCTTCAAATTCTTGGCCTGTACGAATCAATTTATCCAGTAGCTCTTGTACGCGTTTTTTACTATCTCCCAGTTGAAAAAATTCGATCGCGTTGCTCCAAGTAAGCGTGAAATCAGCCGGTACTTGGAAAATACTTTTGGTTACCTCTGACCAGTGAATCTCCCGATTCGCGATATCGAGTTCCCACGCGCCAACTTTAGCTAAAATTCCCATGTTGGTGAGTGCTTCGGTTTGCTCTCTGATCTGGTCAAGCAACCTAGAAATAAAAAAGAAAGCACCGATAAAAATCATGATGAGCACTAACATGGAAAGTCGAAATGGCCATAATGCTGAAGTCATCGGCTGCCAGCCGAAACGCGGAGCAACATACAGTTTCCATTCCCCCTGAGGAAAAGAGACGGAAAATGAGATAGGTGAGTATTTGTCGATCTGTTTTGAACCATAAAAGTAATCGCCCTCGATGCCATCGTTATCCACTTTGCGCAGCGAGACATAATAGCTCTCTTCTAGCTGGTGGAGTTCAGCCTGCTCAAACAAGGCATCGACGTCAATGACCACGGAAAGCAATCCCCAGAAAGCTCGACTGTCCTGCTGAATTACGGGCACGCGAGCAATGAGAGCCATTCCGCCCTGCACCAACTCTAGCGGACCGGACATCACAATTTCACCCGAGTCCCGAGCTTGAACGGCAGCAAATTTTTGCTCTGGATGAGTTAAGTAATTCAGTCCTAGGGCTTGTTCATTGCCTTTGAGTGGGTAGATGTAGCTCAAAGTCATATCGGGAGCTGCACCTAAGTTTCTGACTATTTTACTACTGGCGTATAACGGCTGAGCAAGTGTCGCAAACTTTTCTTGAGATAGATCTGTGGAATTTGCTAACACAACGCTTAGTCCTCTAACGAGCTGCACGTTTTTAGCAAGGACGCCTTCTATTTTTGTCCGATAAACATTTGCTTCTTCTACAACTCTAGAGCGCTCTATTTCCACAAGTCGTTGGTAATTGACGTTGTCGACGTGCCAAGCTATTACTGCCATGACGCTTAGCATTAACCAAAAGCCAGCTTTAACCGAGCGGAGTTTTCGTGGCGATGCAGAATATTGTGCTAGCATTTTTATTGATTTTTAGTCCATGTAACGTAAATATAGCTCACAAAAGAGCAAAAAAAACTCCATCAAACAAAGAAATTTTAATGGGTTAGCTGAGCGTCTCAGAGTCGTTAAAAAGCGTAACATCGGTTTGATATATAAATACTTTAAATGTTAGTAATGAGCCTTGCAGAGCATGTTTGGAAACGATAGAGATTAAAGCGATAATTTTTGACGCTCGTGCTATACCTCTTTAGGTTAATCAAACTTTGCGACTTTTTGACGCGCTCTAAAACGATAAATCAAAAAAAGGAATTCAACATGTTACGTTGGTTCAAGGTGCTACTTTTGTCAGTGCTGATTTTAATCCTTGCTGCAACCGCAGTCGTCTATGGTTTTTTGACGTTGAGCTTGCCAACTTTGGATGGAAAAGGCACATCCAAAGCGGTTAAAAATGCAGTGTCGATTGCTCGCGATGGGCTTGGTCAAGCGGTGATAACCGCTGAAGATAGAGCTGATGCTGCTTATGGTCTTGGATTCGCGCATGGACAAGACCGATTTTTCCAAATGGATCTACTGCGCCGAAATGCCGCTGGCGAGTTAAGTCAGCTATTTGGAGAAGCCGCACTTGAACTGGATAAATCAATGCGGTTTCACCAATTTAGAAAGCGCGCGGAGCGTGCCGTAGGTGCACTATCCGACCATCACCGAGACATTTTATCGCGTTATGTGCAAGGAGTGAATGAAGGCCGCCAGCAAATCGGTATGAAAGGATATGAGTACACTTTGTTGGGTGCTGAGCCAGCTCCTTGGGTTGCAGCAGACAGCTTGTTAGTGATTTATAGCATGTATTTGGACTTGCAAAGCGGCAATTTTCAGCGGGACCAGGCGTTGGTTTTACTAGCGCAGGAATTTGGCCAAGACATGCTGGATTTTCTGTTACAGCCGAGTCGTTATCAAGCTGCTTTGGATGGCAGTGAGCTACCTGTGTATGGGCGTCCGGTGCCGAGTCTGCCAAAGCAAGAAACAGCGATGCTTTATGATATCAAAGAGCAAATCGAAGTCGGCAGTAATAACTGGGCGGTGACCGCAGCATTAACAAATACAGATTCTGCAATGTTGTCCGATGACATGCACCTTGGTCTAAATGTGCCACCAATTTGGTATCGAGCACAATTAAACTACCTTCAAGACAGCGAGCAACTTCAGGTGACTGGCGTATCGTTGCCTGGGGCTCCAGCGATTGTTGTTGGTACGAACAGTAAGATTGCATGGGGATTCACTAATAGTTACATGGATTTAGCCGACTGGGTTAGCATCGGTGTTGAAGATGAGGTCGTCTTACAATCGGAACGCATTGCATTACCCAGTGGTGAATATGTTGAATATTCATTACCCGTAAGTGCATACGGCCCTGTGACAGAGATCGCAGGTCAACGATATGCTCTGAGCTGGGTCGCTCATCAACCTTATGCGGTAAATTTTAACCTCATGATGCTAGAAAACACGGCAACGGCAGCAACCGCTGTTGAGCTTGCAAGTGCGGTTGGGATCCCTACCCAAAATCTAGTCGTTGTTGATACACAAGGCGATGCTGCTTGGACGTTAATGGGCGCTATCCCAAATCGTGCAGTACTCTCTGACGTTGCTGTCAGCCGGTATGATCAGGGGTGGCAAACAAACTTAACCCATCGCCCGAGCTTGATAAGTCCAGAACACGGTCGTATTTGGACAGCCAATTCAAGAGTGGTTTCTGCTTCTGACAATATCCAGTTTGGTGATGGTGGATATGCACTCGGTGCAAGAGCGTTGCAGATACGAGAAGGGCTGTTACAAAAGAATCGCTTTAAAGAAAGTGATTTCTACGCATTACAATTAGACAACGAAGCGCGGTTCTTGCGCCCGTGGCACAAACAGCTGACACAATTACTTACAGAGCACGGAGACAAGACTGTTTACCAACAAGATCTTAGTTTGTTGGCTGATTGGCAAGCTTGTGCGTGCAGTGACTCGGTGGGCTACACGTTGGTTAAGCGTTTTCGTGCTGCGCTGTTAGATCGGATATTCTCTCCTGTTGAACATGTCCTTAAACAGCAAAATAGTTCCTTATCCCATATTGAAAGGTATTTAGAGCCTGCCATGTGGCAACTGTTGCAACAACAGCCAGAGGATTGGCTGGTTCAAGATGAATCTTGGCAAGCGTTACAGTTGGCTTCGTATCAAACGGCCAAACAACAACTCAGTCAACAATTTGGAGAAAATATGGCGGCTTGGCAGTGGGGGACAGTCAATCAATTAAAAGTGCAACATCCTTTCTCAAAACAAATTCCATGGCTGAGTCATTTGTTAGACATGCCGGAGATGCCAGGGTTTGGTGACAAATACATGCCAGCGGTACAAGCACCGGCAAGTGGAGCCTCACAGCGCTTTATTGTGCAACCTGGATATCTTGACCAAGCGATAATGACGGTAGCTGGTGGTCAAAGCGGTCATCCACTCTCACCTTTTTACCGAGCAGGGTTCGAAGCTTATGCTACAGGTGAGACTGTGCCATTGTTGCCGTCAGAGCGGATGCACCAGATAATCATCACTCCAGTTAACTAATTTGTGAGGCATAAATGGCGCCTCCCATGGCGGTAGTCACTTTATTTCTACCGCTATTCTTGCTGTCATACAGTGCTGTATCAGCCACTTGAACTGCCTCTTCAAAGCTTTGTGACGCTTGCCATTGGGTAACGCCAAGGCTAATGGTTAAGTTCAGTTGCCACTTGTCGAAATGTATCATACCAACGGCTTTGCGCAGTGCTTCGGCGCGAGTCGTCGCTTCGTCAATATTGCAAGGGGCGAGTACAAATAAAAACTCCTCTCCACCCCAACGTACAGCAATATCAGCCGGCTTAAGATGCTGTTGTATCACTTCAGCGACGTGAACAAGTACCGCATCGCCAGTGTCGTGTCCTAATTCATCGTTGATATCTTTGAAATGGTCAATATCAGCCATCAATACGCAGATTGGACAGCCTGTTGATAGGCAGCTCTCTCTAGCATGCAGTATTAGTTCATTGGCATAGCGGCGATTAAAGAGGTGAGTTAATGGGTCATGGGCCGCTAAGGTCGCGAGGGTGTTTTTCTGTTGTAATGTGAGTTCTCGGATCTGTGCAATGGTGTAAATCATAGGAACCCCGCAAGCCAAGACATTAATAGTATGAACGTAAGGAAGGAGCTGAGGATAAGCATAGCGATAGGGAATATCTGCAAACCAAATTTGCAGCAGCGCAAATAACGAGATCAGACCTATTGCATAGCTTACTGCGCGTGTTAGTTTCAGCTGATAGTCTAAAAGCATTAGGCAGGATACGGTCCAGAGATAGTATTGAAAACCAAGACCCATACCCAAAATAGCACAAACCAATATAGCATGGGCAGCGACTTCAAAGCAGAAAATCCGCAGAGCCAACGAGTAAGCGCCTTGATCAATCAAGCGAATACCCGCGTACCACAATAAAACGCTACCAATATTCACCGCTGACAGGAAAGGCACGCCAAGCTGCCAAAAGACTAAAATGAGCCCTGCATGGATCCACAGACAATAGACAGCGACCTTACGCAACAATGCAAACTTTGCTGCTTCAGAATTGTCTGGTTTGCTGTAAGGGTGTTGTTGTGCCACCGGCTCCCTCTTATTTTAATTCGCTTGTACTAAGTATAGGAGTGATACAACAAAAATGTTGTGGTGCTTGATTAAGGTGAGTCGAAAAGCCTATGCTTAACTTGCAAAATTTTCTTACTAAACACTGTAACTCATTAAAATCAAAATTATTTTGGAGTCACTATGTCGCTCGAAAAAGCCAGGTTAAGCCTTTGCAATCTTGATAAACAAGACTATGAGCAAGTGAAGCACTTAATGGATGAAGCCTACCCTGATTTGGGTGGTGCGTGGCCAAGTCACACAATTTTTCGCTTAATAGATCAATTTCCAGAAGGGCAAATTGGCGTTAAAGATGGTGGGGTTTTGGTCGGTATTGCATTGAGTGTACAGGTTGACTACCAAACATTTTCTAATCCGCATACCTATGATGATATTGTCGATGCGCATAACCGCATATTTAGCGACAGCAATGGCGATGCACTGTATGGCTTGGACGTGGTGATAGCCAAAAGTCATCGAGGTATGCGTTTGGGGCGCAGGCTCTATGATGCTAGAAAGGAACTATGCCGACAGTATAACCTGCGAGCAATCCTCGCTGGTGGTCGCATACCACTTTATAAAACGCATCGTCAAACGATGTCGCCAATGGAGTATATCAATAAAGTTGATCACCGAGAGTTACATGACCCAATTTTGAGCTTTCAACTTGCAAATGATTTTCAGGTGAAGCGTTTGTTGAAGCAGTACTTACCTGAAGATGAGGATTCAGAAGGTTATGCCACTTTGTTGGAGTGGAATAATATTTTGTATGAACCAACCGATAGAGTTATTGAAAGTAAAAAAACCGTAGTAAGAGTCGGGGCGGTACAGTGGCAAATGCGTCAAGTCGGCTCGGTAGAAGAGTTACTCCAGCAAGTGGAATACTTTGTTGATACGGTGTCGGATTATCAAAGTGACTTTATTTTATTTCCTGAATTTTTTAATGCGCCCTTAATGGGGTTGAGCGAACAGCAAGCGCAAACCGAAGCAATCCGTTGGTTGGCGACCTATACCGAGCATTTCAGAGAACAAATGTCGCGTATGGCGATAGAATATAACGCCAACATTATTACCGGTTCTATGCCTTTGTTAGAAGGCGATAAGCTCTATAATGTCAGTTATTTATGTCACCGCAGTGGCAAAGTCGATCAACAACGAAAAATACACATAACGCCTCATGAAGACTATGACTGGGTTATTAAAGGTGGTGACCAAATCGCGGTTTTTGATACTGATGCTGGTCGTGTTGGGATCCAAATTTGTTATGATGTGGAGTTTCCTGAGCTGTCTCGGATCATGGCGCAGCGGGGCGTAGAGATATTATTTGTGCCATTTTGGACGGATACTAAAAATAGTTATTTACGTGTACGACATTGTGCACAAGCTCGGGCGATTGAAAACGAATGCTATGTGGTGATTGCCGGTAGTGTTGGAAACCTCCCCGAGGTAGAAAGTCTAGACGTACAGTATGCGCAATCAGCTGTGTTGACGCCTTCTGATTTTTCTTTCCCACATGACTCAACCCTCAATGAAGCGACACCAAATACCGAAATGCTGCTGTTTAGTGATTTGGATTTAGATAAGTTAAAGCTGTTGCATAGCGAGGGGACTGTTCGTAATTTACTGGATAGACGAACAGATTTATATTCGGTAGAAATGAAGCATAAATTGAAGTAAGCGCTTTTTTAGAGAGACTCTTGTCTACACCAATTGAGCTACTGCATTAACGATCGCAATGGCTTTTTTTAGTCATGTGGTGCATTATTCTGAACAAGGAATAATCAACCCATCACTGAAGGAGTCGTTGTGACAACTCTTATAATTTGCGCCATTATTGCTATCTTATTGCCTTATTTTGCCAAGGTTCCAGTCGCCCTAGCGATGCAAAAGCAAGGTGGTTATGACAATAAATATCCAAGAGCTCAGCAGCAAACATTGACCGGCCTTGGCGCCCGAGCACTTGCGGCACATCAAAACTGCTTCGAATCACTAACCGTTTTTGCGGTCGCGCTGGCGGTCGTATTTGGCTCTCAAACATTCACGGCTTTAGTGCAGTGGTTGGCTATTGGTCATATTATTGCGCGGGCTTTCTATTGTGTATTCTATTGGGTAAACCTAGATATACTGCGCTCGATTACGTGGGTAATCGGACTTGGTTGCGCAATTGCGATGGTCGTTGCAAGCGGCTTATAACGAGTCGAAATAGTCTGCAGGCAGGGCCATTTTTTGACCTTCAGGCAGCTGCAGATTGGAAAGGCAAAGCTGGGCTATTCGCACACGGTATAGGTCTTGGACCTTATAGCCGAAATGTTGAGCCATCCGCCTTATTTGTCGATTTAACCCTTGTTTGAGCACGATCTGGAAACTGTATTCAGACCGCAGCTCTACCTTGCACGGTAAAGTGATGGTATCGAGTATAGGCACGCCGGCAGCCATGCGCTGGCAAAACTCCTTACTCAAAGGTTTATCCACCCGCACCCAGTATTCTTTTTCCTGATGAAAGTCAGGGTGAATAAGGCGATTACATAATGCCCCATCGTTGGTCAATAGCAGCAGCCCCCGGCTATCTTTATCTAATCGGCCGATTGGATAGACTCGTGTATTGGTGGGTAACTGATGATAGATGCTGCTGGGGTCGTCTGGGTTTATTTTGCAATCGATACCAACGGGTTTGTGGTAAGCAAATAATTCTCGAATAGCAGGGCCGGTTAGCTGGACTCCGTTAACAACAACCAGATCGTCTGGCGTCACGTGATCCACATGGTTGGCAGGACGACCGTTAACCGATACATCCCCCTGCTCGATAAGTCGTGATGCTTGTTTTCGTGAGCACACACCACAGTGACCAATATATTTGGCTAAGCGCATTGGATATGTCATGTAGGCCCTTGCATGATCAAAACTCTCTTCAGACTCGTATTATACGGTATCTATTACATTCGCAAAGTGCTCAGAGATGCTTCGTGTCTTAGTTGTGAGTCTCTGTTTACGCCGATAAAGAGGTGAGGACTGTGTTTATCGAGTTCAACGCGTTGGCTTCCTATCAACCGCTGCAAAAAGTAGTTGTTCACTCAATAGACTTGGCACTGTTTCAGGTTAGCGTGGTAATTGATGGGACCGAGTATCATGTTAAGGAAGGGGATAAGGCTCTGCTGCAAGCGCAAAGTCCGCTACAAATACAGCAGCGATTTGCTCATTTGTCCTATCGGCAAATGGTGCTGCGCCATCAAAGTGCTTATGATGAAATGATTGGGCAGCCGGTTAGGACAACACCCAATACTCTAGAAGTTCCATTTGGCCAAAATAACCTGTTTTAGCTGCACTGAGCGACGATATGTGGTGCCAGTACGTTTTGTATCGCGGTGTTAAAATCACGTTGGTGGCTAATGCCAAGTTGATGTAGCTTATTGTCTTTCAGCGCGCAATTATAAGGTCTGGTGGCGGTGCTGCTTGGTGAATCTTGTGCTGTGATAGCCTTGGCATCTACGTTGATAGCTGTAGCAATGGCTTGTGCCATTTGGTATTTGGTCAGCGCCTGATCACCGGAAATGTGATAAATGCCACCTTTAACTGCCAGTCGCAACATATCTCCTAACGTAGCGGCAATATCATCAACATGTGTTGGATAACGAATGGCCCAATTATCCTGCGGTGAATTTGCATCTTGCTGTAAATGTTCAGCAATAATCGTGACAGCGGACTCCGTTAGCTCATTAACTTGCCCGTATAAAACGGGAACTCGGATAACACAATGTTCACCACTGGCAGCCAACACTTGTTGTTCACCTGCGAGTTTGGTTTGACCGTAAAAATTTACAGGGTTTGGTGTCGCTTGTTCCGAGTATGGTGCATCGTTACCGTCGAAAACATAGTCAGTGCTAATAAAAAATAAGCGAATGCCTCTTTGAGCGCAGCAAGCGGCGAGAAATTGAGTGGCTTCTACATTCAGGGCCAGTGTTGCTGCATGATCAGTTTCACACACATCTGGACGTCGTTCAGCAGCTGCATGAATTAATGCATTGGGCTGATGAGTATCTAAAAAAACTTCGACAGCGGAACGGTCGCTTAAATTCAAAGAATAAAACGGCGGTTGAGCCCGACTAAAACCACAACCAATAACAGAAAAGCTGTTTTCAAGCGTGCGATAAATTGCTCTTCCAAGCAAGCCGGTTGCTCCGGTGATCATTACCTTATGCATTACTACATCCACATCTATTTGATAAATTGCGCCTCACTCTATCAAAGCGTGTTGCGACTATCCAGTGAATCGTACAGCAAACTGGTGAAGATGAAAAAACACCATGATTAAGCATGATGAATGACAGTTTGTAAGGAAAGAGGCTGGTGTGTATTCACACCAGCCTAAAGGACTAAGCTGTTTGTCCATTTCCCTGAGGTTGGTCATTTTGAGACTGGTTTTCCCAAGCTTTGGATTTAAATGCAAACAATGCCACCGCAATACCGATACCAATACTGAATAGGCTGATTTGCAGATAAAGGTTGGGCATTTGTTCCACGTTATTCGGGTCGAAGCTACCGGCGAGCAGCCCTGCAATAATATTCCCGATAGAGTAAGTCAGTACAAATACCCCCATCATTTGACCCGCAAAGCGCTTTGGCGACAACTTACTCACCGCACTGAGTGCGACGGGGCTTAAACATAGTTCGCCCACAGTGTGTAAGAAGTATGTTGTGATCAACCACATCGGCGCTACTTTTAAGCCTTGCGCGGCGTATTGAGACGCAAAAAACATCACGATAAAACCACTGGCCATGATGATTAAACCAATCGCACATTTGACGCTGTAGGATGGCGTGATCATTCGCTTTGCAAGGTTAATCCACAGTGCGGCAAAAAATGGCGACAGAACAACAATAAAAATAGAGTTGGTAGATTGGAACCAAGCGGTAGGAATGGTAAAGCTGCCAATCACACGATCGGTGTAATCTCTGGCAAATAGGTTGAGTGAAGAACCTGCTTGTTCAAACCCAGACCAAAAGCAGGCAGATGCCACACAAACTAAAAATAGCGCCCACATTTTCTTTTTCTCGCTATCATCTAAATTACCAGCAAAATAGATAAAGCCGTAGTAAAGAAAAAATACTGTTGTGAACGCGACCGCCACATACTGAGCCAAAATCACAGGATTTATTTCGATAATCCCCATGTAGGCACTTACAACGACGGCTGCTGCGATTGCTAACAGGGCTGTAATCGTGCTCCAAGCTGTGCGGCGTCCCTTATCTGACATTGGGTTACTAGGACGATTGCCAACGGTACTGATGTGAGATGCTGTCATTCGGTAATTGACAAGTCCAAGCGCCATACCGACTGCAGCAGCACCAAATGCCCAGTGCCAACCCACATTTTCCATAAAGTAGCCACATACGGCATAACCAATGACCGAGCCCAGATTAATACCCATGTAATAAATGGCATATCCGCTGTCTCTGCGTTCGTCTTCATCACTATATAACTGACCAACCATCGCGCTGATATTAGGTTTGAGTAAACCAGTACCAGAAGCCACTAAAATCAAACCGATAAAAAATGAACTTTGGGTTGGAATAGCAAGCACGATATGTCCGCACATAATAATAATACCGCCATACCAGACCGCCTTTTGGCCACCGATCAGCCTATCTGCAATCCAGCCTCCCGGAAGCCCCAAAAAATAAACCGCTCCAGTATAAAGTCCGTAAATTGCCGCGGCAGAAGCGACGGTAAAACCCAAGCCTTCACTTTGTAGTGTAGCGGTCATAAAGAGCACCAACATGGCACGCATGCCATAGTAGCTCATTCGCTCCCACATTTCGGTAAGAAAGAGGGTTTTTAACCCGGTAGGATGACCAAAAAAACCCTGATCACTGAGATGTTCCTGTGATGACATATATTCACTTCCATTATTATCGTTATGGTGGAAAAGAATATTTGTACGTTATTTGCTCTTGTTGTGCAACCGTAGTGCGATACTCACGGTAATAGTGCGTTTAACTCCAAAATACTGTCAATTTCAATGTGAGCAAGTCCCAAGTAGCTGTAGCGAGTGAAGTTATTGCGCAGCCAAACACTCGCACAACCTGCTCTATGCGCCCCTTGTACGTCGGTATCTAGGCTATCACCAACGTGCAATAATTGCTCAGGGGCTAGTTGTAGTTGCTGGCACGCGCGATGATACATTTCGGGGTGTGGCTTTGCGCGGCCGTCTATTCCCGCCTTAAGTACTAAATCAAACTGACCTGCTAGATTAAATTTCTCGACTTCAACGTTGCCATTGGTGAGCGCGACGAGTTTATATCGTTGTCTGAGCTTGCCTAGCAAGGCTATCACATCGTCAGTTACCACAATGTGGCTTCTTGCCTCTGCAAAAGCCTGATACGCTTCTTTGGCAAATTGTTGGCTTTGTCTATCGTCGAAACCAAGCTGCTGAAAACCAAACAACAATGCATGCTGACGCCACTTCGTGACATCTTCACAAAGGTTAGGTTGCTGTGTCGCGACGGTGTTTCGGCAAAAGCTCCAAAATGCTTCACCTTGGCTTTGCCATGCTGGATGCTTGAGTAGATGGTTATTCATGGCGGCAACAGCGGCGATGATCACCGGTCGGTTGTCATACAGGGTATCGTCTAAGTCGAAGCTAATCGCTTTGATTGGGCTGATGGCTTTATTAAATCTCATGGCGCGCTACTACTAAGTTATTTGTTAAGGTTTGAGCTTTTTTGCTCTTGGGTGTGCCTTATCATAGACCTTGGCTAAGTGTTGAAAATCAACATGGGTATATACCTGCGTTGCGGATAAACTGGCATGTCCAAGCATTTCCTGCACGGCACGTAAGTCGCCACTGGATTCTAACATATGACTGGCAAATGAGTGGCGCAGTTTATGTGGGTGAATAGGCGTACTCACGCCTTGCTTTAAGCCCCATTGCTTCATGCGTTCTCGTACGTGCCTAGCGCTAATTCGACGTTTTAATTTACTGAGGAATAGCGCTGGCTGCTCGTCACCGACCCATGCAGCACGTATTGTTAACCAAGCTGCAAGAGCAATAAGCGCTTTGCCACCAACGGGCACGACACGTTCTTTTTGTCCTTTACCTAATACACGGATCTCGCCATCTCTGACATCACCGATATTGGCGTTAATTAACTCACTGAGTCGCAACCCGCTGGAGTACATCAATTCCATCATTGCTTTGTCTCTTATCGCCAGCGGTTCATCGCTGTCAACGTTAAGCAGCTGTGCCATTTGATCAACATCGAGATTTTTAGGCAGTGGCTTTTGAAACTTCGGCCCTTTAATTCCTTCAGCGGGATTGGCGCAAACGATGGTATCGTCTTTGGTCTTGAGGTATTTATACAGACTGCGAATACAGCTCAATTTCAAGTTAATAGTTCTGGGACTGAGGTCATCACTGCGTAGTTTCATACTGTAACGACGGATCTGCTCGGGACTAACGTCTAGCCATGAGTTGCTGCCGCTACAAAAGAAGCTGGCGGCTTGTACCAGTTGAATGCGATATTGCGATAAGGTGTGCGGCGAATAGCTTTTCTCATGTCTGAGAAAACCCATAAAGGCGTCTATAGGTTGTTGCCATTGGTCACTTAGCGTTATTGGTGTCATGCAAGTTCAGATAACTTCAGACTTAATGTTTGGATAAAGCTATCGATCAAGAGATTATCATTGCTCGGCGCGAAGTGATCTTCATTGGGGCTGGAGAAGGCAAGTAAATAATCGCACGGTTCTGCAGTGTGAAGTTTATACAAAGCAACGGAGCCTACCGCGATACCAGAAAACAATGATTCTGCATGTTGTTGTGATAGTCGGCCTAAGTAACTACTTGCGTCTTGCAGTTTACTCGCCAATAACTCAGCAAGTTCTGCATCAATTGGCAGTAAGCGACAAGCGTTAATATGTTGCTGCGCCACAAATCGCTCTTTGAGGATTTGATTGAGCGTGGAAAGATCTTCGCAGGCTAATACAGCCAACTGTACAGTACTTAACTGTTTAAAGACTAACTCATTGGCATGTGCATGCTGAGCCATTTCGGCCATCTGCTGTTTAACTTTGCGTAATTCATCTCGCAAAACCCTTTGCTGATGCAAAGCCAGATTAGGATGACCATTGGTTTTTTGATGGAGATCTAAATCCAGCAATACATACGGATGACGCAACAAAAAATCGGGGTTCTGTTGCAGATACTCACAGACAAGTTGTTCTTTCTCAGCGTCAAACTGTTTCTTCATATCGCTATTTGTCCATCAAATACGTGTTCAGCAGGGCCTGTCATTTTTACATTTTGACCTTGGCCATCCCAGCGGATATGCAAGCTACCCCCAGGTAAATCAACACGAACCGTTTCCGCTAACTTGCCCAATGTGATGCCAACGACAGCAGCAGCGCAAGCCCCAGTACCGCAAGCTAAGGTTTCTCCCGCGCCTCGCTCCCATACTCGAAGTTTCACATGTTCTGGAGAAATTACTTGCATAAAGCCAATATTAGCACGCTCTGGGAAGCGTTCATGTTGCTCAAGCAAAGGACCTAAGGTTTCTACATTCGCGTTGTCCAAATCATCAACGACAATAACCCCGTGCGGATTGCCCATCGACACTGCGCTGCAAAAAACGGTGTGGTCATCCGCTCTTATAATATAGGTATTTTCTTGCTTATTTGCGCGAAAAGGCACTGCAGAAGGAGC
The DNA here is from genome assembly GCF_051930985.1 of Pseudoalteromonas sp. T1lg65. Lineage (NCBI taxonomy): Bacteria > Pseudomonadati > Pseudomonadota > Gammaproteobacteria > Alteromonadales > Pseudoalteromonadaceae > Pseudoalteromonas > Pseudoalteromonas sp. T1lg65. The sequence continues at coordinate 81,520 of NZ_CP196837.1, forward strand.
AAAATTAGGTTTACCCATGTTTACAGTAACTTGGCCGTCTTTTTCGATAAACAAAGTGAGGTTACCGCCTTTGGTAGACACTTGGACTTTGTGCTTGTTGGTCAGCCCTTTCATTCGCACAAATCGTGCAAAGCAGCGAGCACCATTGCCACATTGCTCCACTTCGGTGCCATCAGCATTAAAGATGCGATAATGAAAATCGAGATCGGGAGAATAAGGCGCTTCGACCATCAACAGCTGATCAAAACCAATACCAAAATTTCTGTCCGCCAGTTTGCGAATTTGATCCCGAGATAAAAACACGTTTTGGGTGACGTTATCGATGACCACAAAATCGTTTCCGAGACCGTGCATTTTTGAAAAATTAATAAACATAAGGTGACTTTCTTTTGGGCTTTGCCCTTGGTCTCACAATTATCAATACTTTGCCATGGATATGAAGCTTAGGGAAGCAGGTGCTCTCCTTGCCACAGCGATTCTAATGTTTCACGCGCACGGACTAAATGATGCTCGGTATCGTCGACCATAATTTCGGCACAACGAGGACGAGAGTTATAGTTAGAACTCATGGTAAAACCGTAAGCTCCAGCGCTACGTTGAGCTAATAAGTCACCTGGCTGAATTTTTAGCAGCCGTTCTTTACCTAGAAAATCACCAGTCTCACACACTGGGCCGACAATGTCATAAAGTTGCGATGGCGTGTCATCATCTCGTTGCACGACAGGGATGATGCTTTGCCACGCTTGGTAGAGGGCTGGTCTGAGCATGTCATTCATGCCTGCATCAACGATAGCAAAGTGCTTATGGGCTGTGGGCTTGATAAACTCAACTTTGGTCACCAAAATCCCCGCGTTTGCGGCAATCGCGCGACCTGGCTCAAAGATCAGCTCTAAATCAGGAAAGTCGGCCAACTTATTTTTCACTTCCGCAGCATAAGCACTTGGGTGCGGTGGCTTTTCGCCATCATAAGGTACGCCTAACCCACCACCAATATCTAGGTGTTTAAGCTTTATCGCCGCTTTTTCAAGCTGTTTGACCAATGCGAGCACTTTATCTAAAGCTGCCAAAAAAGGATTGATTTCGACGAGTTGAGAGCCAATGTGAAAATCTATACCAACAACTTCAATTCCGGGTAACGCATATGCTAACTGATAAATATTAAAAGCGTCGTTAATATCGACCCCAAACTTGTTCTCTTTCAAGCCAGTAGAAATATATGGATGAGTTTTGGCGTCAATATCTGGGTTGACTCGCAGCGAGATCGGCGCATTGAGCTTTAATCGCTCCGCAACTAGACTGATCCGTTTGAGTTCTGAGATAGATTCAACGTTAAAGCACTTTATGCCGGTTTCTAGGGCAAATTGGATCTCTTGTTCTGTTTTGGCGACACCTGAGAACACCACTTTGCTTGGGTCGCCCCCAGCTTTTAAAACTCGTGCTAATTCACCTTGAGAGACGATGTCAAAACCTGAGCCAAGCTTCGCCAACACATTGAGTACTGCCAAATTAGAGTTGGCCTTAACTGCATAACAAACCAAATGTTTATGACCTTTGGCTGCATCGGTAAACGCATGATAATGGCGCTCTAATGTTTTGCGTGAATACACATAGCAAGGTGTACCATACTGATTGGCGATATCGGTAATCGAGACTTGCTCTGCAAATAATTGTGCATCTTGATAATTAAAGTGATCCATTGCTAGGCTCCAAAGAGGACGAAGTTGTTGATTTTTTTGTCGTCTGCTTGGTTTTTTCAGTTTCTGGCTTTGGTTGATTTTGCTGTTGTTTTTCTGGCAAGTAGAGAGGTCCACTTTGCCCACATCCAGAAAGGGATAACGTGGTAGCAAACAACACAATCAACAAGCTAATTTTGTAGGATGTCGCTTTCATTAGATAATTCGAGTTAGTGCCTTTATAATCGCAGATTAACAGAATTAATATAAAAAGCAGCTATTCCCTAGTGAAATTTATTGTCGCACAGCGTACTGTGAAAACTTGGCTTCACAATTCGAACATTACCTCTGTGTTGATAACACAAAAAGGAACGACGATATGACCGATCATGAATATCATGAGTTAGCAGACGCATTGATGCTAACTATTGAAGAACAAATTGACGACTGCGATGCAGACCTTGACTATGAGTCGGCTTCGGGCATTTTGGAAATCATTTTTCCGGATAAAAGTAAGATTGTAATCAACAAGCAAGCACCACTTCATCAAGTTTGGGTTGCGACCAAATTTAATGGTCATCATTTTGAACTCAGAGGAGATCAATGGATCGACAATCGCAGTGGTGCAGAGTTTTGGTCATTTATGTCAGAAGCTGCAACGCGCCAAGCTGGCTCAACGATTGAGTGGCAGCACGACTGATGCTTGAATACGTAGAATATCCCGCAAAAACGCAACATAAATCGAGCATCATTTGGTTACATGGATTAGGTGACTCAGGTAATGGTTTTTTACCGATTGCCGCTGAATTGGCATTGCCAGATGAGTTGGGCGTGCGCTTTATCTTCCCTCATGCGCCTGAACAACCTGTCACCATCAATGGTGGCATGGTGATGAGAGCTTGGTATGACATCAAGTCTTTTGATCTGGATAAAAGAGCAGACGAAACCGGTGTGAGAGAATCGGCGACTGCAGTTGAGGCTTTAATCCAGCAGGAGCTAGATAACGGCATTCCAGCTGAACGGATTATTCTTGCTGGCTTTTCCCAAGGCGGCGTAATTGCGCTGCACGTCGCACCGCGATTGGCCGTCAAGCTAGGTGGGGTGATGGCCTTGTCTACTTACATGTGCCAGCCAGAAAAGTTGACTGCCGAGGCTAAACAACCAGAGTTAGACATTTTTATGGCACATGGTAGTCATGATAATGTCGTTCCTATGTTTGCTGGAGAGCTTGCATATAACGCATTAAAGCAGCAAGGGTACCAAGTCAGTTGGCAAGATTATCCTATGGAGCATCAGGTATGCTTGGAAGAAATTAGAGCAATCCGTCAATGGCTCCTAGCACGCTTGAGTTAATGAATACCGTGACATCTAATGGAGTAAAACCATGTCGCAAAAGATCGTAATTAAAACGACAGTTACATCCGTGCCGCAAGGGCAAACCGAAGGTGTTCGCTATCAATGGCATTGGCGTCGCATCGGTGGTGCAGCATTGGTGTTTTTGGGGGTGTCATCAGCACTTGCTTACTCGATTATTAACACCGTCAATGCTGATGAAGTGACGCCAGTGGTTATCAAACCTACGCGTCAGTTACCTGTTGATGAACCACAAACGAATGAGCCAGTTTTAGAAAGCCAGCCCGTCAGTGTATCCATGACTCAAGAATCACGGGAACCAGAACCAAGCGCTGAGCCAGCCTCCGTGTTAGTGGAAGAAACCGAGCCGGTCAATAGGCAATTCGAGGCTGAGGCTAATAGTGGGGAAGTGAGTGCTGCACTTGATGGCGAGCAACAAAAGCAGTTCGACGAAAGTGCTCAAGTTGCCAGCGTCGCGCTGGGTGCACAAATCGATACTCAACATGTGAGCAGGGCGGTGTTGACCACGGATATTGACAACCGTGAGCCCATCAATGTGCTAAAAGACATCGTTGATGAAAGCGAGTTTCAAGATAAATTATACTTTTTTACCGAAATTCACTTATTGCAAGACCGTGTGGTGTCGCACTTGTGGTTTCACCAAGATCAACTGATGGCTGAGGTTGAACTGGCGATCCACTCGAATCGTTACCGCACCTACTCAAGCAAAAATATTACTCCCAGCCAGACAGGAGAGTGGCGCGTAGAAGTGGTGACCGAGAGCGGTCAACTGTTGGCGCAAAAATCGTTTCGCATTGTAGATAATACGCAGTAAGCGTTGAAAAAAGGCAGATCATGACAGAACAAGTTTCGGTGTTGCGAATTGCAACAAGAAAAAGCGCTTTGGCATTGTGGCAGGCAGAGTTTGTAAAGGCAGAATTGGAAAAACATCATCCAGAACTCACCGTTGAGCTCGTGCCTATGTCTACTAAAGGTGACAAAATACTCGATACTCCGCTGGCTAAAATTGGGGGGAAAGGGCTATTTGTAAAAGAGCTGGAGCAAGCCATGTTAGAGGGACGAGCGGATATCGCTGTACATTCAATGAAAGACGTTCCTGTTGATTTTCCTGAAGGGCTAGAGCTGCACACCATCTGTGAGCGAGAAGACCCCAGAGATGCGTTTGTTTCCAATCACTTTCAATCTTTAGATGAATTGCCCAGCGGCGCGGTGGTCGGGACATCCAGTTTACGCCGTCAATGTCAGATCAAGGCGGCAAGACCTGACTTGGTTATTAAAGACTTGCGCGGCAATGTAAATACCCGTTTAGCGAAGTTAGATGAAGGGCAATTCGACGCTATTATCCTAGCTGCAGCTGGACTATTAAGGTTAGAAATGCCCGAACGCATCGCCAGCTTTATTGAACCCGAACAGTCTCTGCCGGCTAATGGCCAAGGCGCAGTAGGCATTGAATGCCGCAGTGATGATGCGCAAACTAAAGCGTACCTCGCACCACTTGAACACTTTGAAACCCGTGTACGGGTATTAGCAGAGCGAGCCATGAACAGGCGCTTAGAAGGTGGCTGTCAGGTACCAATCGGCGCTTATGCAGAAGTAAAAGATGAAACCTTACATTTAAGAGGCCTAGTTGGAGCGGTTGATGGTAGCAAGATATTGACCAGTGAATGTCGCGGTCATGTTGAGAATGCTGAGCAATTAGGCATTGAATTAGCTGAATCACTGCTGTCACAAGGCGCCGATGCTATCCTTGCAGAAGTATACCGAGACGCCTAATGAACATTGCGCTAACTCGACCTGCGGGTAAATCAGAATCATTGGCTGAAACTTTAGAGCAACAGCATGTTGGCACCGTGATAACACCAGTGCTTACTTTAGAGCCAGTTACGGTTTCACAAGCTGCTTTGGATGTTGTGCCTGAGGCCGAGATAGCCATTTTCATTTCCGCTGATGCGGTAAAGTACTTTAAAGCTTGTGGTGCAAGCCTTTCAAAAGACTGTGCGCTTTTTGCTGTTGGGGCGAAAACAGCCAGTACAATTAACACTGAGTTAAATCGTAAGGCGATCTTTGCTAAGCAGGCAGATTCAGAAGGTCTACTTGCGTTGCCTGGTCTTCAACAGGTTGAGGGTAAGCGCTTACTGTTGATAAAGGGTAAGGGCGGAAGAGGGTTAATTGCCAGTACGTTAAAAGCAAACGGTGCGATTGTCGACAGCTTGATTGTGTATCAGCGAAATGCCTCTGAAGCAAATGCGGATGTCTGGTTAGACCACTGGCGAAGTAAGCAGATTGACGGTATAGTCATTACCAGTAACAGTGCCGCCGATGCCATTTTTGCAAGCGATAAGCCGTCGTTACAACAATGGCTTGCGACTCGTCACTTTTTTGTTGTAAGTCAACGTGTCGCGGAACACTTAAACAGCCAATATAACATTAGTCAGTCGAATATCTCCGTGAGTGAAGGAGCGGATAACCGCGCATTACAGGAGTGTATTGTCGATTATATTAACCAGCAAGGTAGCCAGATGACGGACGCAAAGCAAACTTCTCAGCCTGAAGCTAAGGCGCAAACAACGGTAGAACAACCCGTAATTGAGCCACCTGTCGTTTATCGTGACCCTAAAATCAGTAAAACGGCCGTGCTAGCCTTATTGCTGGCAATAGGCAGCGGAGTTGGTGCTGGTTTTGTCTTCATGCAACAGCAACAATTTATTGCGCAACTAGCGCTGACCAACAAAGCAACTCAGTCAGAAAACCAATTATTACGAACCCAGCTAAGTGATGCGACCAGCCGGATTCAGACATTGGATAGTAAGCTGGAAAAAGCGTTAGATACGGTTAAAGGACAACTAGAAGCGCAGAGTCAACAAGTTAAACATGATCTAGCGAATGCGCTAGCGAAAAACCAACAGCAAGTCAGTGGTGCGTTTGCGTCTGAATTGCTGTATTTACAGCGCCTTGCGGCTTTTAAAGTGAATGCTGAGCGAGATTATCAAGGTGCGATAGCTATTTTACAGCGAATCGCAGAAGTACTTGAAAACGAAGCGGATGTGACAGTGGTGCAACAGGCTGTTGCAGCTGATATTGCGGCATTGCAGGCGTTACCCAAGCCACAAACGGAAGTTATCTATCTGCAACTACACGGTTTATTGGAACAAGCGCCAAGCTTAGCTATTCGTCAGTTACAAATACCAGAGCCGAAAGCGCAAACTAAAGAGCCATTGTCGTCAGATATGGCTGATTGGAAAGCAAACCTCCAACGGTCGTGGCAGAAATTGGCTGATGACTTTATTCGCATTAGACGACATGATTCAGCGGTAATCGATCCACTGTTAGATGAAACCGAGTTGCAGCTTATTCGGACACAGTTAAATAGCTATCTGACGCAGGCACAAACCGCTCTAATGGATAATCAGGCGAGCATCTTTTTTGCTGCCATTTCTAGTGCTCACCAGCTGCTTACACAGCACTATGAGTTACAAAATACGGCAGTAAAAGAGGCACTTACGACACTGCAACAACTAGAACGTAACGAATTACTGCGCAGTGAAAACATCGAGTTACAAACCCCCAAAGCGCTTAAAGGGTGGTTGAAATGATTGCGAAAATACTCACTTTCGTCATTATCTTAGTGGCACTGGCTGCGGGTCATTTATTAATAGATGAAAAAGGCTACGTGCTGATCGCGTTTAATCAAACCACGATAGAAGGCACCATCGTGGCGTTTGTTATCATGCTGTTTTTGCTGTTTGTAGTGACCGCATTGGTTTGGAAAGCGACAAAATGGCTGTGGCGCAGCTACGTTAGTACCAAAGGTCACTTTTCTAGAAAACGTCAGTTGCGTGCAGATGCAGCATGGCATGATGCGCTATGGTCGCTGCTTAATGATGATGTTACTCAAGCCCATGCGAGGCTAGCTCAAGTTAAACAGCCTGAGTCGCGTGACGACTTTGTTAAAGCGATCAAAGCCAAAGCCGCTTTGCAGCGTGGTGACAACACATTGGCTTGCACCGAGTTAGAAACCATTTCTGCACCGAACCAAAGTCAACTTTCTACGCTGTGGCTACAGGTGAATAATGGTGAGCAGGCGTTAACCTTATTAGATGATAAGATGGCGCAGAAAAAGCCTGCTGAGTCGGTTATTGCCAGCTATATTCGTGCCCAAGTTCAAAGTGAACAACCTGAAGCGGCAGTTGAAACCGTGATCAAATGGCATAAAAAACTTTCTTGGAACGACGCGCAGTGGCAGGAACTGTTTACCACTATTTTCTCATCTCCAAAAGCGCCTGCCGATGCTTTGTTTGACAGGCTACCGAAGGTTTTGAAAAGCCAAGTTCATCCTGCATTGCTAAACGCCAAGCTGGCAAATGGTAAATTAGCGGAAGTCGCTGATGAGCTGAAGAAGTTATTGAAAAAAGGGCAATACCATCAGTTGTCTGATTACCTATCACACACCGTAAACAGTGATAATGACTTAAAGATGGCAGTACAACAGCAGTTGAAAAAACAGCCAGAGCAACCCGATCTATTATTTGCACTTGCCTGTCTAAGCAATGCGGAAGGGGATCATGCGTTAGCCGCAAAAATCTTTGATTCATTAAGTGCACATCAGAGTTGGCAAGACCGGTGGAGCCAGCAAGCTCAACTTGCCTATGAAAAAACCGCTGAGTTTGAGAAAGCGTATTTAATCGCAAAATCTTAAAAGAGGCCCGCAATCGCGGGCTTTTTTGGGCTTAAACCTTTACTAGAGCCATTGCTATACTGACTACAGCGTACTTTGATAACCAGACATTGGTCCTTGAATAATCGATTTAAGTGCGTATGATCCCAAAAATTTTATCTGTGAGCCGAGGATCTTATGATCAATACAACACTACCTTTGCTAGATTTACACCGCCACTTAGATGGTAACGTACGAGCGAGTACGATTTTAGAACTTGGCCAGCAGTTTAATATGGAGTTACCTGCACAGGATATTGAAGGCCTTCGGCCTTATGTTCAAGTGCTTGACAACGCACCTAACCTAATGGCTTTTCTAGCAAAGTTAGATTGGGGCGTGAAAGTCTTGGGCGACTACGACGCCTGCCGTCGCATTGCTGTCGAAAATGTTGAAGATGCCATCGGGCAAGGCATCGATTATACCGAATTGCGTTTTAGCCCTTATTACATGGCGCAAGCACACAACCTGCACCCGCAAGGTGTGGTTGAGGCTGTCATTGATGGTGTGCAATCTGCAAGCCAAGGCCGTGACATTAAAGTGAACTTAATCGGTATTATGTCGCGCACCTTTGGTGTAGAAAAGTGCCAATATGAGTTGGATGCCTTGCTGGCACATCGTGAAAGTTTAGTGGCGGTCGACTTGGCGGGAGATGAAATAGGCCAGCCGGGTGAGCGTTTTATTTCTCATTTTAATCAAGTTAGAGATGCTTATCTTGGTGTTACAATTCATGCCGGAGAAGCGAAAGGTGCAAGCAGCATTTGGCAAGCCATTAATGAATTGGGGGCAACGCGTATTGGCCACGGCGTGAAAGCCATTGAAGATCCTAAGTTGATGGATTACCTGCGTGACCACAAAATCGGCATTGAGTCATGCTTAACCAGTAATATTCAAACCAGTACAGTTCAGTCACTTGAGCAACACCCGCTTAAGCAGTTCCTTGCCCATGGTATCTTGGCGACCATTAATACTGACGATCCAGCAGTGCAAGGGATTGAGCTCATCAATGAATATGAAGTGGCTGCACCCGGTGCGGGATTAACAGCAGCGGATGTTTATCAAGCGCAGCGAAATGCCGTGGATATCGCCTTTTTGAGCGAGGGTGATAAACAAGCTCTGCTAAACAAAAAAGGCAGCTAACAATCAGGCCTTCAGCGAATGCATGAACACAAAGTTGTGCAGGGTTAACTTGCACAACTTAAGTATAAAAGCTTAAGTGCTGAGACAATCTGGCTGCGAGTCACCAGTCCAATTACTTTGTTCTCCTCAACTACTGGGTAGACCTTCGGTTTATTTCCTAACATGGCTTCAGCCAAGTCAATCACTGTGTTATTTGGCTGAACAGATACGGCCGATTCCGACATTAACTCTGCCACAGTGACCTTACCATCACAAAAATAACTCGACTGTAGTAGTGGTTTTAGTAATTGCTGCTCTGAAATAAAGCCTAGTAAGTGTTTATTATTATCGACGACGGGGCTACCTATCAACTGGTATTGTTGTAATAAGCAAATAGCATCAGTGAGTTCTGTGTCTGGGGTGATAAAAGGTACTTCGGGCGACATGATGTCGCGGATATATAGCTGACTCATACACTTCTCCTAACGATCAAATGGCTGGCTAATTTTGATACTGAAAGAATAAAGCTGAGTTGTTTATTGGTAAAACGGATTAAATAAATCGAAGTTATTGCTTTTTTAGATTGGCAGAGTGATCTGCCAATCTAGCAAGGTTTATTTTATAAACGCAAATGCATCGGCGTACATGTACTCACGGCTTGCGCCATGTTCGATAAAGTCATCACGAACGATCCCGATCATATCGAAACGACCCGCCATATAGATGCTGTATGGTTCCAAAGAAACGATATCTTTCATGACCGCTTGGTGCACATAACCGGTATGGCCTTTCCAATCTTGGCCCGCATTTTCTACCACAGGAATAAACTGAAAGTGAGGCTGTTTTTCTGCCCATGCTTCCATTTCAGCCTTGGCGTATAGCGCAGACTCTTCTTTTACACCCCAGTAAAATAGTACCGGGCTGCTGTAGTTTATTTCGGCAAGGCGGTCAGCCATTGACTTTACATAAGAAAAGCCAGTACCGCCGGCTAACAATACAAGCGGACGAGCTTGTTCAGGGCGCAGCTGCGAAACACCTAAACCAACCTCTAAATCAACTAATTGCGCATTTTCATGTGCGGTACGTAAATGTTCAAGTGATTGCATGGCGTATGAGTCTGCACCAGAGGCACCGATGTGGAGTTCTAATTGTTCAGACTGAGATGGACTGCTGGCGATAGAAAATGCACGTTTATCTTTTTCGCCAAGTACCAGTTGTAGGTATTGGCCCGCTTCAAACTCTACGGCATGTTGTGGCTTTAAAATAACTTTAAATACAAATTCAGTGAGAGGCGTAATTGATGCGACCTCTGCTTTAAGTTGTTGCATGATTTACCTTCAGTTAAGCACTTGGCTAAAGTATGCGCACTCTATCATAGCAGCGTGCGCAATGTTAGATGATAATTGTCATTAAGACTTAGACATAATGCCTAAACTGTCCCAAATATCGTCAATACGCTGTTTAGTGTCTTGATCCATGACAATCGGTTCGCCCCATTCTCGGTCTGTTTCACCCGGCCACTTATTGGTCGCGTCCATTCCCATTTTAGAACCAAGACCAGATACAGGGGAAGCAAAATCTAAGTAGTCGATCGGAGTATTCTCGATCATGGTGGTGTCACGCGCTGGATCCATGCGGGTAGTAATGGCCCAGATCACATCATTCCAGTCTCTGGCATTGACATCATCATCACACACAATGACAAATTTGGTGTACATAAATTGCCTAAGGAATGACCAGACGCCCATCATTACGCGTTTCGCATGGCCCGGATATTGCTTTTTCATCGTTACCACGGCCATACGATACGAGCAGCCCTCTGGTGGTAAATAGAAATCCACAATCTCAGGAAACTGCTTTTGTAAAATAGGCACGAATACTTCGTTTAGCGCGACACCTAAAATAGCAGGTTCGTCAGGCGGACGGCCCGTATAGGTGCTGTGATAGATCGGCTCTTTGCGATGCGTGATATGGGTGACGGTCATGACCGGGAAATCATCAACCTCGTTGTAGTAACCGGTATGATCGCCATACGGCCCTTCAGGTGCGAGCTCGCCGGGTTGAATGTATCCTTCCAGTACAATCTCTGCGCTGGCAGGCACCTGAAGATCATTGGAAATAGATTTGACGACTTGGGTCTTGCTACCTCGAAGTAACCCGGCAAATGCATACTCGCTGAGCGTATCGGGGACCGGTGTCACAGCTCCTAGGATTGTGGCCGGATCAGCACCCAATGCCACGGAAACTGGATAAGGTTCCCCCGGATGTTCTTTACACCATTCTTGAAAGTCTAACGCGCCGCCTCGGTGTGATAACCAACGCATAATGATTTTGTTTTTGCCCAGTAGCTGCTGACGGTAAATGCCTAAATTTTGTCTCTTTTTATAGGGACCTTTGGTAACGGTTAGTCCCCAAGTGATGAGCGGCGCTGCATCACCTGGCCAGCAATGCTGAATCGGTAAACGGGTGAGGTCAACGTCATCACCGCGCAGTACAACTTCTTGGCAAGGAGCCTTTTTAACTTCTTTGGCTGGCATGTTAAGTACTTGCTTGAACACCGGGATTTGTCCGAGCGCTTCTTTGATCCCCTTTGGTGGTTCAGGCTCTTTGAGAAAAGCGAGTAGCTTTCCTACCTCTCTAAGCTCTGACACATCGCTCTGGCCCATGCCCATAGCGACTCGTTTCGGCGTTCCAAATAGGTTTGCGAGTACAGGAATATCAAACCCAATCGGGTTTTCAAATAAAATAGCGGGACCGCCTGCTCTGAGGGTGCGATCGGCAATTTCAGTCATCTCAAGTTTAGTTGAGATAGGTTGACTGACTCTCACCAGCTCACCTTGCTTTTCAAGTTGTGCGATAAAATCTCTAAGATCGTTGTATTTCATAAGCCGGACTAGAATTACATTTGCTCCAGTATATCAACTTGGGTTTTTTTTGACAGTGAGTGCGACGATCTGCTTGACTCGTTAATCAATAATCATTGTTATCTTTGATCTCCGTGCTTGTTTCAACACTTATTGGCGTGTATAAGAGGAATGAGTGTGCTTTATGACCTTGAAGTTTCAGCATGGGTGATGCCCTATACTGTAACAATATTCTTCAAGGAAGCTCACGCTGTGTGAGGGGGCGAATGTGAACAAAATAACTAAAATAACGCTGGCCTTGTTACTGCTTTTTCCTTTATTTGGTAAAGGGTTTGAGCTTTCCGAACAGGCGTTTTCTCAGCATAGTGCCGTAATGCTGATGATAGAGCCTGCAACGGGTAACATAATCAAGGCCAATCATGCAGCCGCAAAGTTCTATGGTTACAGCCAAGCTCAACTTGAAACGATGACCATCCAAACGATTAACCAGTTCAGTAAAGAACAGGTTGCCAATGAGCGTCAGGCCGCGCTGAATGAAGGGCGTAACTATTTTATCTTCCAGCACCAACTTGCTAACGGTCAGCTCAAAACAGTCAGTGTATATTCCACCCCCGTCCAGTACGAGCAACAAAAGCTACTTTGGTCAGTGATCAATGACATCAGCCAACAACGTCAACTGCAGCAAGAATTATGGCATTACCAAGCTAACCTTGAGCAGCAAGTGTTATTACAAACCGAAAAAATTAAACAAGCGACAACTGTACAAACTGTTCTACTAACGGCAATTATTGCTGTGCTTACGATTTCTATTGGCGCTATGCTGGTGATATTAGTCCGTTTAAGAAAAGCCAAACGGCGTTCACAAGCACAAGGCGCGAAACTGAGCGCTATTTTTCACGGTATTAGTGCCTATCTAATTTTTACTGATGAAAATCATCATGTTGTTAGTGTAAACAATGCTGTGACCAATGAGATTGCGCCATTTGCAGAGTTAAACGGACTGCTTATTTATGATCTCTTTGAAAATATTGATGTGGAGCAGTTATTGGAAGGTGAAGAAGTCGAAGGGCGGCTGGTGTTTCATCAACAGAATAAAGCCGTAAGGATTTCTTGTTCGGCAGTTTTTAGTCAGTCGCAAGTGAAGCTAGGCTACATCTATATGATCCATGATATTACCGATGAGTTAGCCCGGGCCAAAGAAGAGCGATTAGCTAGTACAGTGTTTGCTACAACCAGTGAGGGTGTGTTGGTCGCAGATTCAGATAACCGTATTCAAATGGTGAACCGCGCTTTTTCGGAAATTACTGGCTATGAACAGCATGAAGTTTTGGGGCAGACGCCTGCGCTATTAAATTCCGGTCGTCATGATGCGATCTTCTTTGAGCAGATGTATGAGGCGCTCAATGAAAGAGGGCGTTGGGAAGGTGAGGTTTGGAACAAGCGAAAGAATGGTGAAGTTTACCCAAGCTGGTTACAGGTTTCAGTGGTGTTCGATGAAGGCAATAACATCGAGATGTACGTAGCGTTATTTAGCGATATTACCTCTCGTAAGCAAAATGAACAGCTGATGTGGCAGCAAGCCAATTTTGACAGTCTAACGGGGTTGGCTAATCGACACCACTATCATGCTAAGTTTGAACTCGCCCTCAAAGAAGCACAAAAACGCGAAGAACGAGTAGCCATCTGCTTTATTGATCTAGATCGATTTAAGATTGTTAACGATACCCTTGGCCACCATATCGGTGATCTATTGTTAAAAGAGGCCGCGCTGCGCTTGAAAGAATGTGTTAGTAGTTCTGATACCGTTGCTCGACTAGGTGGTGATGAATTTGCGTTGTTATTGCAAGATATTGGCAGTATCAACAACTTAGAACATGTTGCAAGTAAGATCTTAAGGGCACTAGCGACCCCTTATCATCTTGAAGGTCACGAGGCCTATGTGTCAGGCAGCATGGGGATTACACTTTATCCTGATGATGGTCAGGACCGTAAAGCCTTGTTGCGCAACGCTGACAGTGCAATGTATAAAGCCAAAGAGCAAGGCAGAAACTGCTATCAGTTTTTTACCGCCGCGATGCACCAAACAGCTAAAGCTCGTAGCATGCTCGAAAGTGCGTTACATAAAGCCTTGGCAAATAGAGAGTTGTCATTAGTTTATCAGCCCATTTATGCCGGCAAAGCATATCGAGAATTACGAGGTTGTGAAGCGTTGTTACGATGGCACAGTGAATCTCTCGGTGCGGTGAGCCCTGAGCAGTTTATTCCCGTTTGCGAGGAATTGGGACTCATCATACCCGTTGGCGAGTGGGTGTTATACCAAGCTTGTTCGCAAGCTAAAGCGTGGCAACAGCTCTCAGCAAAAGATATATTTATTGCCGTTAATGTCTCTAGCATCCAGTTTAAGCGTCAAGACATGGTGGCACTAGTTAAACGTGTTTTAACAGATACGGGGTTACCCGCTCGGTTACTGACACTCGAAATTACCGAGTCAGTGTTAGTAGAAAACTCCGATAATATTCTAGCCCAGCTGAAAGCTTTAAGAGCCCTGGGTGTTGAATTGGCTATTGACGACTTTGGTACAGGTTATTCCTCACTTAGTTATCTAAAGCGATTTCCTTTGTCTAAGTTGAAAATCGACAGAGCGTTCATACGTGACTTACCAGATGATGACGAGGACAAAGCACTGGTTAGTGCGATAGTGTTGATGGCTCATCGATTACAGTTGAATGTGATAGCTGAGGGGGTTGAGTCTGTATCTCAGTTGCAGTTACTAGAGCAGTTAGAATGTGATTTTACGCAGGGCTTTTTCCATGCTAAGCCAATGAATAGTCACGATTTTGAAAACCAGCTCTTAGAACAAGCAAAGAGCTGTTAAAGCGAGCAGAGTTGTTGGTGGTGCTTGCATAGGGACTCTAGTGCCAATTTCGCTTTTGGATTTTGTTGCTCGCTGGACTTGTTAAACCAGTAACGTGCGGCGTTAAGATCTTGCGTACCACCTTCACCATCTCTGAACATGGTGGCCAAATTGTATTGAGCCCAAGAGCTACCACTTTTAGCGGCCATTAAAAATGTATCACGCGCTGCTTTTAAGTCGCCTTGATGATAGTAAAACAAGGCTTTTTGATTCATTTCTGAGATATTCGTACCTTTGTACGCATATTTGGGTTGTTTAGGAAAGCGCTGTTTCACTATTCCCCCCATCACATAGATATCAACTGGGCGATAAGCTTCAACTATGGTTTCATTATTCAAAAAGCGTGGAATTTGCTGCTTCGCTAACGTAAACGTTTCGGCTTTAAAATAATTGTCGATCATCAGTTTACTGACACGAATATCGTTACGCAGATCTCTAAGCTTGCGATAGGTAAAAGCGCCTTCTTTGAGCGTTATATGACTGTCATCGACATCTATCACTTGCATAATACGATATTGCGATTGGTATTGTTGTTGGGATAAATGTCCGAAATCTATAATGACGATATCATCAGTCTGAGGAGCTATCAGTATATCGTTAGTACGTTGTACTTTCTCTACACTTTGCAAATACATCAAACTCCCGGCACAACAAAGCCCTAGAAGTATAAACAGCCACTTGTGGCTGCTGACGAGATCAAAGGTAAAGTCATAAGATCGAATGAGCGTATTTTTTATAGTCATGGAGTTAAATGAATATTAAATTCTAAGTTCCTTTATTTACCACAGCCAATGTATCAGGCACAGCTTAATTAGCCAACTTCAAGGCAACATCTGTTTGCAAATTAGTATAAAATAGAGCAGATATTGGATAACAAGGTTTTCATGTGTCGATTTCTAGTTTTGCGCAACTAAATTTAAGCGAGCCGCTGTATGCTCGACTGTGTGATTTCAAATTTTTACTGCCCACACCTGTACAGGCGGCTTGTTTAGAGCCGGCACTGGCAGGCAAAGATCTTGTTGTCCAAGGTAAGACAGGCTCCGGTAAAACTCTGGCATTTGCCTTGACCATTCTTAATAAAATACAGTTTGAACAAACCGCGCCTCAAGCACTGGTGTTATGTCCGACTCGTGAGTTGGCTGAACAAGTGGCGACCGAGATAAAAAAACTAGCGGCCGCGATACCCAATATTAAGGTGCTTTCTTTATGCGGCGGTAATCCTATTGGGCCGCAAGTGAGTTCACTTTCACATGGGGCGCATATTGTTGTCGGCACACCGGGTCGAGTTGAAGAACATTTGTTCAAAGGAACTTTAGAACTGACTCAGGTTAACACTTTTGTGCTTGATGAAGCTGATCAAATGCTAGATATGGGGTTTGCTGAAACGCTTGAAAATATAGTGGTTTATTTACCAACTGAGCGCCAAAGTTTGATGTTTAGTGCCACCTATCCAGATAATATCTTGTCCTTGGCTGAGCGATTTATGCAACAGCCAGAACGCATTGAAGCAGAGCCGCAAACTTTAAATACCAGCATTAAGCAGACTTTCTACAAACTTGAGAATAACAAAATGCGTTTTAATGCCTTGAGGGTGTTGTTGATGCAGCACAAACCTCAGTCTTGTATCGTATTTTGTAATACCAAAGTTGAAGCGAAACGGTTATATGAAGAGCTTAGACAAACTGGACTGAGTTGCGTGGAGCTACATGGAGATCTAGATCAAGGTGAGCGGGAGTGGTCGATTCTTACCTTTGCGAATAAAAGCGCCAATATTTTAGTGGCAACTGATGTTGCAGCTAGAGGGTTAGATATTGAAGAAGTTGAGTTAGTTGTAAACTACCATTTAGCACTGGACCCACAAACGCATGTGCATCGCGTGGGGCGTACGGGTCGAGCCCAAAATAAAGGCATTGCGTTATCTTTATTTGGCGAAAAGGAGCAATTTAGGGTTCAGCAGCTTGAGCAAATTTACGACACCACATTTAAACTCGGGGTGTTACCTGGTAAGGCGCTACTCGATAAACCAGCTTATAAATCCAATATGGTCACCCTTATGATCGAGGGAGGAAAGCAGCAGAAGTTACGTAAAGGGGATATTGTTGGTTGTTTGACCGGAGAGGAAGGAATTGGCTTTTCCCAGATCGGTAATATTAACCTCTATGATGTACAAGCTTTTGTTGCGGTGAAAAGAGAGGCGGTTAAACCTGCCCTAAGAAAGCTCAATAACAGCAAAATCAAGGGCAAGCGCTTCAAAGCAATACGTGCTTAAAGCGAACAGTGCCTGCATATTTGCAATGTTAGAGTGCCAAAGTTCTTAAAATATTGTATTCCATCTGTAATTTTTTGAACTCAGTCTCGCAGCCTTGTCTATCAGGGTGATGAGCTAGTGCCATTTTATGCCATTTTTTACTCAGTGTGGCGCGGTCAAATGGCTCAGATAGTTGCCACTTTGCTATCAGAGTGCGTTGTTCTGATTTCGTTATCGATGGCGAAGCGCCGTGTGCGCTTCGAGTAAAGTTTAGCCAAAAGCTTTCCAATAAATACTGCACTTCTTCTGCGCTGGTTTCATAGTTGTCCCAATTTAAATAATACTCTTTAAGTGGATCTGGTTTCATTATCGGCAGGGAGTGAAGCGGCTTAGTGTCCAGCTTGATATTTAACGCGCTGACTTGCAGTAACTGTCCTACTTGATATAACTCATTTTGCAATTGATAAAGCGCATTCATAATCAAAAAGTTACGCTTAAACAAGTTTTTGTTTTCATCCGCATCTAACTTTGGTAACAAATCAGCCGCTAACAAATCAGCCGCTAAGGTATGTACTTTGAGCGTGTCGTGATAGCAAAGTTGTTGAAAAATAGCCTCTTGTATCGGATTGAACATTGTCGCCTCATTTTTCTTAGTGTATCTTCACAGTATCACTTCTAATCGATTTAGCGCAAACAGGAGCACGGATGAAACACCTTGGGCATGTATTACGTACGGTAATGCTTGTTGGCGTCCTGTTTTCTACACCAATGTCTTTCGCGACTGAGCTCCAAGACGCCCCACCACTAGATGAACTTATGACTGAGCTGCAAAAGGCAGGCATATGGCAAAAACAAAAAGTGTTAGCAAAGGTGTGGCTTGGCAGTTTTGAGTTTTCGGTTGAAGATAAAATTAAGCTACTAGATACCTTAAGTAAATCGGCTTTTGCTGCGGGCAATTATAAAGATGCTATTGATTTTTTGACTCAGCAAGGGGAGCTTGTAGAGCATGACCGGTTGGGAGATCCATACTTCAACGTTGTGCGGCGTTTGGGGATTGGTAATTATTATTTAGGTCAATATCAGCAAGCGATAAACCATTACAGAGTTGCGCTGTCTCTAGCAAGGCAGCGGGACAATATGTTAGAAATTGCTCATATTCACAATAATATTGGCTTGGCATATCAGAAAAAAAACACGTTACAGCGTTCACTCGCGCACTTTGTAGAAGCGGATGAAATCTACCAGAAATATGGTGATGAACAAGACAAAGCCGATATTCTGCTTAATCTTGCAGGCGTCTACATGAAACAAGGTGATTTTCCTAATGCCGAGAAAATGCTCAATACCGCAGCAACCGCTTTTACTAAATTAAATGATGGTTATAGTTTGGCTCTAAGTCAATCGACGTTAGGTGTGCTTTATACAAGCACTAGTCGGCATGAACAAGCCAGAGAATCATATCGAAAATCGATCAGCTACTTTGAATCAACCAACGACTTATTTCATTTATCCAGTGATTACACAAACCTCGCGCGACTTAATTTTTCCGGCAATGATTTGGAAAATGCTGAAAAGGCTGCGAACTTTGCTTTTTACTATGCTGAGAAAATCCAAAGTCCACCGAATATCTTAGGGGCAAAAACCATTCTGGCGAGAGTTGCCTTTGCTAAGGGAGAATTAGCGTTATCAAAGTCTCTAGCAGAAGAAGGGCTGGCTTTGAGTAAGGAGCTGGGTTCGAAAGAAGATACTTTTGTTTTACTTGGTATGCTTGGTTTAATTGAAGCAGCATCCGGCAATTTTGAACAGGCACAGAAATATTTAACCAAGCAGATTACGCATGAGCAGAAGAGGTTAAACTTGGGCGTAATGAAAGAACTCAAGGAATATAGAGCAAAATATGAGGCAAGTGAGTTAAGCCGTGAAGTTGAGTCATTAAAGCAAGAGCAAAGACTGCAGGCTGTGAAAGAGCAACAAAAAATGCAAATGCTGTCGTTGGTTGCAGTGCTCATCTTACTGTCGGTAATTACTACATTTGCGATATATAGGCGTAGCATTGAACGAAAAGCGAAGCTTGAACTCAGTGAAAAAGTAGCCGTTCGTACCGCAGAGCTACAAAAAACAGCGGATGAATTAAGAGAAGCACATAACATAAAAAGTCGCTTTTTAGCGAACATGAGCCATGAAATCAGAACGCCACTGACAGCGATTATTGGCCATACAGAAGATCTGTTGAGCAATGAACCGTTATCAACAGTAGCCAGTTCTGGATTACAAGTCATTCAGAATCAAGGGATTCATCTTAAAGAGCTGGTAAATGACATTCTTGATTTAAGCCGGATAGAAGCACATAAATTGACCCTAGAGCCGGCTGATTTCCTTGTTGCAACGTTAATGGGCGATTTACGAAGTATGTTCCATCAAGCCGCACTTCAAAAAGGGCTTGAGTTTAGAGTGGAAAATTATCTGCCTGATGGAGTGAGCGTTAAACTCGATTTCGTACGAGTTAAGCAAATACTGATTAACTTGCTCAGCAATGCGATTAAATTTACCAGTAGCGGTTACGTAGCTATTTCGGTTTCAGAACATAAAAGTGGTTTGCAGTTTACCGTGACAGACACAGGGATTGGCATTGATAGACAACAGGTCAACAGAATCTTCGAGTACTTTCAACAAGCCGACAACAGTATCACTAGGCGATTTGGTGGCTCAGGATTGGGGCTCAGTTTATCACATCAACTGGCGGAAATGATGTGTGGCCAAATAGGTGTTAGCAGTGAGCTAGGAGTGGGTAGCGAGTTTAGTTTTTATGTTCCTTGTAATTTATTGTTAGCAGAGACTACTGTTGAAGAACTACAGATAAACTCCGATACGGGGCTTTTCTGTGGGGAAGTTCTGTTGGTTGAAGACCATCCGGACAATCGCCAATTGTTCACCCGCATGTTAGAGCGACTGGGGGTTAAAGTCCTCGCTGTAGATAATGGCGCAGCTGCCGTTGAACGGTGTTTAAGCGACTTCCCTGATCTGGTATTGATGGATATCCAAATGCCAAAAATGGATGGTGTAGAGGCGTTGAGGATTATTCGAGAAGCTGGTTATGATGGGCCTGTGTATGCTCTTACGGCTAATGTACTCGCTCATGAGATCAAAAAGTATATGGATGCTGGCTTTACAGGACATATCGGTAAGCCAGTTAATAGCCAAGAGTTGCGTTCTATATTAGTGAAACATCTTTATATGGATCACATGCAACATGAAGAAAAGCTACACATAGATATGTCAGATCTGAAGTTAAGCTTCGCCAGTACTTTTGAGCAAGAACGCTACGCCCTAATTGACGCGTGGCAAGTGAAAGATTGGCAGAAGTTACAAGACATATGCCATAAGTTAGCGGGGGCAGCAGCTCTATTCGGTTATCAAGACCTTGCGAGTGTTACTAAAGCATTGGAAAAAGCTCTTAAAAACAAAGCAGAAAACCAATATCAATCTTTGTTTATCGCTGTATGTGATGAATTAAAAAGTGCCGATATGGCAGCTGAGCTAGAATAGTTCTACTTCACCTTTTTTCTCATTTTGCTCTGGTTCTTCGTGATTGTCATCAAGGTGGTGTAGTCTTGACACATCGCCTCTTGGAACATCATCTTCGGTAAAATCAGCAGCAATGAATAGTGACAGTTTCTCTTTGATACTGTGGGATAGTGCAATTAAATCTTTGTTTGAAACGGCTTGTATTTTGGTGCTAGACAGAGCATCGGAATTTAGCTCCACCATCGACTCTATGCTGGCTTGCGCGTCGTCGGAAGCTGACTTTTGTTCTCCAACAAGAGAATGAATTTCATGAGAAAGCTGATTTACCGCTACCATTGACTTTTCGATGGCATCAACCTCATTTGTTGATGCTTCACTTAGTGATACGGTGTTATCGGTTTCTATGAGGGCTGCTTGCATCAACTCGTGTACCGTGTCTGTTCCCGATTGAATCTTGGTTATCATCAAGCTGACTTCTTTGGTTGAGGCGCTGGTTCTGGCTGCTAAATTTCTCACTTCGTCAGCGACAACAGCAAACCCTCTACCTTGCTCGCCCGCTCTTGCAGCTTCAATTGCGGCATTCAAAGCCAGCAGATTGGTTTGCTCCGCGATGGAGTTGATAACTTCGATTACTGAGTTGATTTCAGAGCTGTCGGATTTCAACGTTTCAATCTGTTGACTGGTTCTTTTAATGTTATCGGCTAATTTAAGTAAGCTTTTTTGACTATTGTCGGTGTCAACACGTGTCTTTTTGACCGACGCTGTGGCTTTTTCCAGGGCGCTATAAATTTGCTCTAGGCTGTTTTCAAGAGTAGAAGAAACGGAGAGCATAGTTTGTATAGTTTCAGCAAGTTCTTTACCGTGGGTGTATTGTAGGGTGGCTTTTTGGGTCATAGAAGCGTAAGTGTCCCTAAGGTTATCAGCCATCGGATAGAGTCGAGCTGCAGAGGCATGAACTTCACCAATGATATGCTCGATGGTGGCTAAGCAGTCATTTATCGCTAAGCAAGGCTTGGGTATGCTGGGGTCGTTTTCATCAAAGCGATAAGTTAAATCAATACCTTTTCCCGTGATGAAATCGTGGATAAAGCCATCTAAATGATGAGTTGTATTTAGTTTGTTTCTGAATATTAGCGTCAATGAAATGGTGCTGAACAGCAGAGCGCCGATTATTGACAGTGCAAGTGATAGTGGCGCAGAAAACACCGCGAGCAACAGCCCAGATAAAACAATATTAACTGACGTGATTATTATGATAAGACGAATTGGTGACATTTAAAATCCCGTAAGAAAATAGCTCCTCGACTCATGGTTATAGTGCAAATCCATTTAATTTCCCAATTTTTAGCAATAAAAAAGCCAGCAAATGCTGGCTTTTTTTTAATTTTAATAGTTACTTACGACGCATGGAGTCAAAAAACTCATCATTGGTTTTACTCATTGATAATTTATCAATTAGGAATTCCATTGCATCTATTTCACTCATTTCGTGTACGATCTTTCGCAAGATCCACATTTTCTGTAGTTCATCCGTTTTGGTTAATAGCTCTTCGCGGCGAGTTCCTGAGCGGTTAAAATCAATCGCTGGGAATACGCGCTTTTCAGCAATCTTACGGTTAAGATGAAGCTCCATATTACCGGTACCTTTAAACTCTTCGTAGATGACTTCATCCATTTTTGAGCCGGTATCGATAAGTGCAGTAGCGATAATAGTTAAACTACCCCCTTCTTCAACATTACGTGCAGCACCAAAGAAACGCTTTGGTTTGTGTAATGCATTAGCATCAACACCACCAGTTAGTACTTTGCCTGAAGATGGAATAACGGTGTTATATGCTCTTGCGAGACGTGTAATAGAGTCAAGCAGAATTACTACATCCTTTTTATGCTCAACTAGACGTTTCGCTTTTTCAATCACCATTTCGGCAACTTGCACATGACGGTTAGCTGGTTCGTCAAAAGTTGAAGCGATAACTTCACCTTGCACTAGACGTTGCATTTCAGTTACTTCTTCAGGACGTTCGTCGATAAGAAGTACCATCAATGTTGCATCTGGATTGTTGTAGGTAATCGACTGCGCGATGTTCTGCAACAGCATTGTTTTACCTGCTTTTGGCGGGGCAACGATAAGCGCACGTTGACCTTTACCGATAGGTGATGCCAGATCGAGAACACGTGCAGTAATGTCTTCAGTACTACCGTTACCACGCTCCATAACTAATCGTTCGTTAGCATGGATAGGTGTTAAGTTTTCGAACAAGATTTTAGTACGAGAGTTTTCTGGCTTATCAAAGTTGACTTCGTTCACTTTCAACAGCGCAAAATAACGTTCACCATCTTTGGGAGGTCTAATTAAGCCGCTGATAGTATCGCCGGTGCGTAGGCTAAAACGTCGGATCTGGCTTGGTGATACATAAATATCATCGGGACCTGCCAAGTAAGATGCTTCCGACGAACGTAAAAAGCCAAAGCCGTCTTGAAGAATTTCTAAAACACCGCCGCCAAAAATATTCTCACCGCTTTTCGCATGAGCTTTAAGGATCGCAAAGATAATATCTTGTTTTCTTAGACGGGCTACGTTTTCAAGTCCCATGGACTCGGCAAGTTTTACAAGTTCATTGATAGACTTGTCTTTTAATTCGCGTAAATGCATATTGGTGGGTTCTTTGTTACAGTTGTCAACCTCGTGGGTATCACGAGAGGGATTGAATTGCTTAAGATTACTAAAGGTTTGTGGGTTAATAAGTTAGCAGTTAGGCGGCGAGCCGTCCAGTGTTTATACAAATTTAATTGTATATTAATGTGAAAATTTCAACTGGAGCCACAAAACTAGTGCTGTTTTGCGGCTCCAACATGATGATTAGATGTTGTTTTCTAGGAACTCAACCAGCTGAGTTTTAGAAAGTGCACCTACTTTAGTGGCAGCAACAGCGCCATCTTTAAATAGTAAAAGTGTTGGGATACCACGAATACCAAACTTTGGTGGTGTACCTGAGTTCTGATCAATATTTAATTTACCAATGGTCACTCGGCCGTCGAATTCAGCTGCTACTTCATCCAGAATTGGTGCAATCATTTTACAAGGACCACACCACTCAGCCCAAAAATCAACTAGTACTGGTTGCTCTGATTTCAATACATCAGCTTCGAAACTGTCATCGGTTAATTGAATAATTTTGTCGCTCATTACGCTCTCCGTTAGAATTAGGCGAAATATTTAATGCGTATTTAAACACTCTTGTTTCTTATTGCAAGTTTAAACGTTATGCTTTATCGCTATGACTAAGACACATTTGACCAATAAAAAATTTTCTGACTTTGCGTTAGCTCCGGAGGTGGTCGCCGGATTGAAAGAGAGTGGCTTCGAATTCTGTACGCCAATCCAAGCAAAGTGCATTCCTTTTATCTGTGAAGGCCGTGATATTGCGGGCCAAGCGCAGACTGGTACGGGCAAAACTTTAGCGTTTTTGACCGCGACTTGTCATCGCCTCATGCAGACTAAACGGGAAGAAAAAACACATCCTCGTGCGATTATAATGGCACCGACTCGAGAGCTGGCAATCCAAATCCACAAAGATGCACAAGTTATTGCGCCGAGCTGTGGTCTTAACCTAGCTCTAGTATATGGTGGTGAGGATTACGAAAAACAACGGGCGCAACTCGAAAAAGGCGCTGATATCTTAATTGGCACCACTGGACGATTGATAGATTTCTACAAACAAGGTGCGTATAACCTCAATCAAATAGAAGTTGTGGTGCTTGATGAAGCCGATCGCATGTTTGACTTGGGCTTTATTAAAGACATACGTTATTTGTTCAATCGTATGCCTGGTAGAGAAGATCGTCTCAATCTACTGTTTTCTGCAACATTGTCATATCGTGTGCAAGAACTTGCGTTTGAACATATGACGAATCCAATTCACGTACAAATCGAGCCAGATGTGAAAACTGGTAAGCGGATTCAAGAAGAGCTTTTTCACCCCTCTAAAGAGGACAAAATACCTTTGTTGCTGACTCTGATTGAGGAAGAATGGCCAGAAAAAGCGATTATATTTGCCAATACTAAACATAGTTGTGAAAACGTCTATGAATGGTTGAAGGCGGATGGGCATCGTGTTGGGTTATTAACTGGTGATGTTAATCAGAAAAAACGCCAATCAATTTTAGCGCAATTTACCAAAGGTGATGTTGATCTTTTAGTGGCAACAGATGTTGCAGCGAGAGGGCTACACATCCCCCTAGTGAGTCATGTATTTAATTTTGATTTACCTGATGACAGAGAAGACTATGTGCATCGTATTGGTCGTACAGGTAGAGCGGGGGCGTCGGGACATGCAATTAGCTTTGCTTGTGAACAATATGCTTATAACTTACATGAAATCGAGACATATATAGAGCATGCCATCCCGGTGTCACACTATGATAAGACTGCGTTGCTAAATGATTTAAAAAGACCTCAAGCAAGGCGCAAAAGTGGCCCGCAAGGACATGGCAGACAACGTGGCAATCACCGAAGTGGTGGATATAAAAAGCCGCATCATAAGCAGTATCAGTAAGTCAGGTGGTAAGCGCTTGTAGCGTTTGATAGAGGTTCAAAAAGTGGCAAAAACTGCTTTAAAAGAAGATATTTACGCGGTTGTAGATTTAGGATCCAATAGTTTTCACATGCTTATCGCAAGGCATATTGCTGGCGGTATTCATACTATAGGTCGAGTAAAAAGGAAGGTAAGATTAGCCGCAGGACTTGACGAAGCAAATCACCTATCAAGAGAAGCAATGCAAAGAGGCTGGGAATGTTTAGCGCTCTTTGCCGAGCGTTTACAAGATATTCCCAACCAAAATGTCAGCATTGTTGCAACCGCGACTTTACGGCTTGCGACTAATTCTGCAACTTTCATTGCTAAAGCTGAAAAAATCCTCAACCATAAAATTAATGTGATCAGTGGCGAACTTGAAGCAGAGACAATTTACAAGGGTGTCGCACATACTTCGGCTTGTCAGGGTAAACAATTAGTTATCGATATTGGCGGCGCTAGTACAGAAGTGATCATAGGAAAAAGCTTTGATGCCTTGCTCTGTAGAAGCTTGAATATGGGTTGTGTGACGTACTTAGAAAGATACTTTGATGATGGCTTACTGAACGAAGCAAATTTTAATACCGCAATTAATGCTGCCAAATCGGTACTGGCACCAATCCGAGCACAGTATATCGATCTCGGATGGGAGTGGGCTGTTGGCGCGTCTGGCACAGTCCAGGCAATTCAAGAAATTTTTGCAGCAATGGGAGAAAGTGAACAACTCAACTTACAAAAGCTGCAAGAAATAAAGCACCAGGCAATAGCGTGTAAAACGATACAAGCGTTGTCTTTGCCTGGTCTAGTTGAAGAGCGCAGATTAGTGTTTGTATCAGGGTTGGCGATTTTGATTGCTATTTTTGAATCGTTGCAAGTTGAATCCATGGGGTTGGCTGGAGGTGCACTAAGAGAAGGTGTACTTTATAGCATGATCCCTGACTTCCAGTCGGTAGATATATGTAAGAGGACCCTTGATGGA
>NZ_CP196837.1:112500-272500 GCF_051930985.1 Pseudoalteromonas sp. T1lg65
CTAAACCGACACAGGTGGTCAGGTAGAGAATACTAAGGCGCTTGAGAGAACTCGGGTGAAGGAACTAGGCAAAATTGTACCGTAACTTCGGGAGAAGGTACGCTCTTGTTTGTGAAGGACTTGCTCCGTAAGCAGACGAGAGCCGCAGTGACCAGGTGGCTGGGACTGTTTATTAAAAACACAGCACTGTGCAAAATCGTAAGATGACGTATACGGTGTGACACCTGCCCGGTGCCGGAAGGTTAATTGATGGGGTTAGCGTATGCGAAGCTCTTGATCGAAGCCCCGGTAAACGGCGGCCGTAACTATAACGGTCCTAAGGTAGCGAAATTCCTTGTCGGGTAAGTTCCGACCTGCACGAATGGTGTAACCATGGCCACGCTGTCTCCACCCGAGACTCAGTGAAATTGAAATCGCAGTGAAGATGCTGTGTACCCGCGGCTAGACGGAAAGACCCCGTGAACCTTTACTACAGCTTGGCACTGAACATTGACCCTACATGTGTAGGATAGGTGGGAGGCTTTGAAGCAGAGACGCTAGTTTCTGTGGAGCCGACCTTGAAATACCACCCTTGTAGTGTTGATGTTCTAACTTAGGCCCCTAATCGGGGTTGAGGACAGTGCCTGGTGGGTAGTTTGACTGGGGCGGTCTCCTCCCAAAGAGTAACGGAGGAGCACGAAGGTTTGCTAAGTACGGTCGGACATCGTACGGTTAGTGTAATGGTAGAAGCAAGCTTAACTGCGAGACAGACACGTCGAGCAGGTACGAAAGTAGGTCATAGTGATCCGGTGGTTCTGAATGGAAGGGCCATCGCTCAACGGATAAAAGGTACTCCGGGGATAACAGGCTGATACCGCCCAAGAGTTCATATCGACGGCGGTGTTTGGCACCTCGATGTCGGCTCATCACATCCTGGGGCTGAAGTCGGTCCCAAGGGTATGGCTGTTCGCCATTTAAAGTGGTACGCGAGCTGGGTTTAGAACGTCGTGAGACAGTTCGGTCCCTATCTGCCGTGGGCGTTTGAGAATTGAGAGGGGCTGCTCCTAGTACGAGAGGACCGGAGTGGACGAACCGCTGGTGTTCGGGTTGTGATGCCAATTGCATTGCCCGGTAGCTACGTTCGGAATCGATAACCGCTGAAAGCATCTAAGCGGGAAGCGAGCCTCGAGATGAGTTCTCACTTGGAGTTCGACTCCACTAAAGGGCCGTTGAAGACTACAACGTTGATAGGCGAGATGTGGAAGTGGTGTGAGCCATTAAGCTAACTCGTACTAATTACCCGTGAGGCTTAACCATACAACGCCAAAGTGGTTTAAGCGACAGAAGTTGATGAAACTGAAGTAGACGAAGAATTTAATTAAGCTTTCCAGATTTTATATCGATGAGCGGATGCTTGTTGATGAACAGAATTTCCTGGTGAACATAGCGTTTTGGAACCACCTGACCCCATGCCGAACTCAGAAGTGAAACAAAACAGCGTCGATGATAGTGTGGCAGCTGCCATGTGAAAGTAGAACATCGCCAGGGCATTATTAGAAAAACCCGATTCGAAAGAGTCGGGTTTTTTGCTTTTTGTCTTTACCAAACCTGACCATGTTGGAAGGCGCTTTGCTTTTCCAACCTACCAAAATACTTTCATCACCACACCTGGTAGGTCGGCATAAGCGCAGCGCCATCCGACGTCAAACAACGATAACCAATGTAGCAATTGATGATAGTGTGGCAGCTGCCATGTGCTCTCTATTTAAAAGAGCGGAACATCGCCAGGGCCTTATAAGAGAAACCCGTTGCAGCAATGCGACGGGTTTTTTTGCTTTTTGTCTTTTGCAAACCTGACCATGTTGGAAGGCGCTTCGCTTTTCCAACCTACCAAAATACTTTCATCACCACACCTGGTCGGTCGACATAAGCGCAGCACCATCCGACGTGACAAATACTACTTTCTCATATATCTTGCGGGCGGTTGATTAAAGACTTTTTTAAATGCCGTATTAAATGCTGAGCTGGATTCATATCCAAGCTGCTCCGCAATCGCTTGTTGTGTCTCACCTGCAGCGAGCATTTCTACCGCTCGAATTGCCCTTAATCTTTGTTTCCATTGACTAAAAGACATTGCAAAGCACTTATCAAATAGTCTGTTTAGGGTTCTTGAAGATGCGCCGACCCGTTCGCCCCATTGTGCCAATGTCAAATTACAACCTGGATTTGAGTAGAGTTCAGTCACAATCGCTTGAAGTCTTGGCTCTTCGGCTTTTGGGATAAAAAAGGCGCTAGTAGGCGCTTGCTCTATCTGATCGATAAAGACTTGAATAAACCGCTCTACGTACGGTGTCTGCTCATAATTTTCTTGCCATGTGCATATTTCTAAAATGATTTCCTTTAGTAAATTATCAACAACAATACATTTTGCCGAATCCCCTAATAAATCAGCATACTTTTCATCGATATAAACACTACGAAAGTGTCCTCCATATCGACAGAAGGTTTCGTGTTCCAAATTGGGCGGTATCCACAGCGCTTGTTGAGGTTGTATGACAAAAGTGCCTTGTGGTGTTTGTACCGTCATTACTGCATCACTGAGGTAAGTTAATTGTCCCCATCTATGACTGTGTGATTGTACATGTTCCTTTGCTGGCATGGTCAGAGCTCTAGGTATAACCGGTCTGCCTAGTGATTCTCTACGAAATCGAGTCTGAACGGATAACCAAGGTGAGGTTGTCTTATTTGATAAATCTTTTGTCATAAATTCAAATTAAGGACAAGTTGGGATGCTCGTATACTAGCCAAGTGAACATTCATCGGCAACCAATTGAAGGAATTAATAATGATACAGACGCGAGATAGCTTAGCACCTTCTCCATTTAGTTTTTTGGCATTAGCGACTATTGTGATGGCAATGACATTTTCAGCTTGGAACGCATTACTGAATAACTTTGCTGTTGAGCAAGCTGCATTTAATGGTGCACATATTGGGATGCTTCAGTCACTTCGAGAAGTTCCTGGGTTTTTAGCATTTACAGCAGTATTCATTCTATTGGTATTAAAAGAGCAAAGCTTTGCGTTGATCAGCTTGTGCTTACTTTGCATCGGTGTCACGTTGACTGGCTTTTTTCCGACCGTGTATGGTTTATATGCTACAACGGTTCTGATGTCTGTGGGTTTTCATTATTTTGAAACGTTAAATCAGTCACTCAGTTTGCAGTGGTTTAACAAAGAAGAAGCACCAGAAAAGCTAGGCCAGCTGATGTCGATAAAATCAATCGCTTCGCTACTGACCTTCGCATTGATTTGGATTGCCTTTACCTGGTTCAACCTTGGTTACGTATGGACTTATGCAATTTTTGGTATCGCTGGTATGTTACTGACAACATATATGGCGTTAAGCTATCCACAATTTACACAGCATGCTACTCAACATAAAAAACTTATCTTACGTAAAAAATATAGTTTGTACTACGTACTCACTTTTTTCTCTGGTGCGAGACGGCAGATATTTATGGTGTTTG
Organism: Pseudoalteromonas sp. T1lg65; assembly: GCF_051930985.1. Taxonomy (NCBI): domain Bacteria; kingdom Pseudomonadati; phylum Pseudomonadota; class Gammaproteobacteria; order Alteromonadales; family Pseudoalteromonadaceae; genus Pseudoalteromonas; species Pseudoalteromonas sp. T1lg65. The sequence goes on from NZ_CP196837.1 coordinate 116,007, forward strand.
CCGGGTTTCTAATGGTCGAAAAGTTCGGCTTTGATGTTGCGCAGATCACCGCACTATATATGCTAAATCATGTTATCAATATTTTTGTTGCGCCGAGAATTGGTAAGATGATTTCACGCATTGGTGAGCGAAAAACATTGTCCATTGAATACATTGGATTGATATTGGTATTTGTTGGCTATGCGCTCGTTGAATCTCCTGTTTTTGCAGCGGCACTGTATCTTATCGATCACTTATTCTTTGCCATGGCAATAGCACTAAAAACCTACTTTCAAAAAATTGCGCAACCAGAAGACATCGCCGCCACCGCAGGGGTCAGCTTTACAATCAATCATATCGCAGCTGTCGTTATCCCTGCTAGTTTCGGTATTGTATGGTTATATGATCAATCTTTGGTGTTCTATTTTGGCGCGGCGTTAGCGTTATGCTCTTTGCTGCTTAGTCAGTTCGTTAGCACCGACAAGCAGCCTGTTGAATTGGTGAAAGGCGTATGAGGTAACTCACTTCCCTTAAGTTATACCTCTACCACACCAAACCACGCGGCCTGCAATACCATGTTGTGCCGCGTTTTCAGCATTAATCTGCCAGTTTGGATAATCAGGGTTGTCACTTATCACATCAAACAAGTTATGTTTTGGTTTGATACGCTTTGCCATTAATCCATCTTCTGTTTGCACCACATAAACACCTTCATTGCGGGGCTGGTTTTGTGACAAATCAACTAACACCATATCGCCATCAAACAAAGTGGGTTGCATACTTTCGCCGCGAATAGAGACGAATGCGAGTTGATCGGAGTAGACCCCAAGCTGACTGTTGAGCCAGCGGGTATTGAGAGCAAATTGCTCACGGATTTCTTCATAGCCATTGACGCTTCCCATACCTGCACTGGCTTCAATGTCTAACTTAGGAATTAAAGTGAGGTCGTCTGCAACTTGGTTAATAGATTGCTCAGATGGTTGCTCCCCTGTGAGTAACCAATTTAAGTCAACTGAAAAGAGCGTATATAAATGCTCTAGGTATTGCATTGAAGGCCGACTAAGCCCTTTGCAGATACGGTAAATATGAGAGGGTGACTTACCAGTGAGCAGGGCGAACTGACGTTTATTACCACCAGCAAACTGCTCAACAAGAGTGACAAATCGACGAGAAAAAGCAGAACTCATAAGACGATGATAACGATTGGATTATTTTATCGCGAAGCTTACTGACAGTTGTTGCCATTGTATAGCGTACCAAGTTTGATTGGCTAAAGGCTGAGCGTATTTCTTAATATTGGCATTCGACTATGGTCGAATATGTCTGAGGTGTACAAAATTCATCCATACGATACGCTGGTCTGGCAAGTCGATAATTCAACAAATGCCAGCGTGACTTGTTTTTAACTGGCCAACAACATGGATAAAGGTTATGAAATTTACAACAACATTATTAGCGGTAATACCGCTTGTCACAGCGGTGCACCCAGTGTTAGCGGCAGACTGTACTGGTCTACCTACTTGGTCCTCTTCGCAGGTATACATAGGCGGAAATCTAGTTAAACATTTAGCTAAACGTTATGAAGCTAAATGGTGGAACCAAAACCAAGATCCGTCTGCCAATTCAGGTCCCTGGGATGTTTGGAGGTATTTAGATGATTGTGAGCCAGTCCAACCTAAGCCTGAGGTGAAAATTACGACTCCTAACGCTGGTGCAAGGTTAGTCCTTGGATCGTCAGTAACCTTATCAGCTGAAGCAAGCCATCCGCAGGGCGTACAAATCGAACGCGTCGAGTTTTATATGGACAATGTACTCGTTGCAACCGATCAAACCTCGCCATATACCTATCTTTGGCAAGCTCAAGGTTTAGGGCAACATACCTTGAATGCTAAAGCAATCGACGCTAGTGACATGATGAGTGAGTCAAGCGAGGTGTCATTCAGCGTTGTGACAGACGACCCCATTCCTGACGATGGATTCAAAATTGTGGGGTACTTTCCAAGCTGGCAAGGCAGCGTGGATGACATTCAGTTTGATAAGCTAACACATATTAATTATTCATTTTTGCTACCGAACGCAGACGGCACCCTAAAACCATTAGAGAATTTAGATAAAATGACAGCGCTTGTCACAGCGGCTCATGGCCAAGGTGTTAAAGTTGGCATTGCTATTGGTGGATGGAACGGTGGCGATGATAGTGCATTTGAAACCTTCGCTAATTCAGCCCAAGGGCGTACTCGCTTCGTTCAGGAAGTAATGGCATTTGTCGTGCGTCACAATCTCGATGGTGTGGATATGGATTGGGAATACCCAGATCCTGGCGCATCAGCTGAAAACTATGCGCTGTTGATGAAAGAGTTAGGCCAAGCGTTGCATCAAGAAAATAAGTTTTTGACCGCCGCAGTTGTTGCCTTGGGTTATACCGGCGGCGGTGTGTTGGAATCCGTATTTGATGACATCGATTTTCTTAACTTGATGGCTTATGACGCTAACAATGCAAACCATGCTTCAATGCAATATGCAAAAGACTCCATTGCTTATTGGCAGGCACGCGGGTTGGCCAAGGAAAAAACGGTGTTAGGTGTGCCATTTTATGCAAGGCCAACATGGAAAGCCTATAAAACGTTATTACAAGAAAACTCAGCAAATGCGTGTCGAGATACCGATGGCAGTAGCTATTACAATGGTATTCCAACAATTCGGGCTAAGACTGAGTACGCCAAGTTAAACGCTGGCGGTATCATGAACTGGGAATTATCACATGACAGTAATGGTCCAGCATCGTTATTGACGGCGAAGTGGGAAGTCGCGAAAGGCTTAAGTCCAAGTTATAACTGTCAATAATTACGGTATGACTAAAGACTCAGCAATCGGGAAGGGAGTTTTGGTTGCTGGGTATTTTCAAAAAGAAGGCTGACAGCATATTTTTCAATATCTAGCCTCAAAACACTGCTTACAAACAGCGTTCCATTACACTACATGTCATATAGGGTGAGCTGGGGCGTTGGCACCAATAAACATTGTTTGTGGTATCACACCTGCCGGTTTCTGGACCACGACCACCTGCCGCTTGTGGTGTTAGTTTTACTGCGAGGTGGCTGTTTTTATAATCTAATTGTTTTAGGTTTTTCTTAGCTAGGGTAAGTTTCATTTTATTTTCCTTTAAATGTGTATGTCTTCAAGAGACATTTCCACCCTACTGTATTGCACAATAAATGTATAGCGAGATGCGGCGGTCGTATCTTTGTGACACGACCGCCCGGTAGTTAAAGCGCTTTAAAGCGAATTGCAACACCGCCGCTCGGTGCTAGTTGCAAGGTAAGCTTATCTTTGCTGGTTACTTTTTGACGATAGATGTTCATCTCATACGGGTTTTGTTTCCATTCTGCCTTTTCACCATCTGCATAGATCTGAGCCTCGAACGTTTTACCCGACTCAAGAAAGTCTAGCGAGATCGGGATATTTCTAGAGTGCTCATCGGTAACTGCGCCCAAAAACCAATCGTTACCGCTGTAGTGTTTATGTTTGCGCTCTTTTCTAGCGAAAACCACGTAGTCTCCGACTTCCCCAGCTAACGCAATACTTTTTTCCCAATCTGTTGGGACGTCTTTGATGAATTGAAAGGCATCTGGTTTGGCAAGGTAGTTTTCTGGTAAATCTGCCGCCATTTGAATTGGGCTGTATAACACCACATAAAGAGCAAGCTGCTTCGCTAAAGTCGTTTGTGGGCGGTTGGTTTGATCACCAAGACCATTAAAGCCCATATCGAAAATACCTGGAGTAAAGTCCATTGGGCCAGATAACATGCGGGTAAAAGCGAGCATTGGCACGTGTTCTGGTGGGTTAGGTGGTGTTCCCCACGCATTGAATTCTTGACCTCGGGCGCCTTCTCGGGCAATCCAATTTGGATAAGTGCGACGCAGGCCTGTATCTTTGATAGGTTCATGGGTATTGATACTAATTTTATGCTTTGCAGCGAGTTTTACGTTATCTAAATACTCATTTGCCATAAATTGACCATCATGCCATTCAAATCTGGCATTGCCATTGGCATCTATGCGTTTGATGTTGCCACCATCGGCAACATAGCCAGTTTTTACCTGGCGTACACCCGCCTTTTCATAGAGTGCAAACGCTGCTTCCATTTGGTTTCGATAATTTGTGACATTTCCTGATGTTTCGTGGTGGCCAATTAAACGAGCACCGACTTTCTCGCCATGTTTGGCGATGGCGTCGATATCAAAATCTGGGTATGCCTCAGTAAAGCTAAATACATCTCCATTAAAAAACCAATCACCATCCCAACCGGTGTTCCACCCTTCAACTAATACCCCATCGAAGCCATTTTCTGCTGCAAATGTTAGATATTGCTTAGTGCGCTCTGTCGTTGCGCCATGTTTTTCGCCGCTCCCCCAAGTGTGTTTATTGATGTGCATTCCCCACCAAATCCCCATATATTTACCCGGTTCAACCCATGAAACATCTCCTAGCTTGTTCGGCTCATTCAGGTTAAGAATAAGATGAGAATTGAGTAAGTCTTTGGCCTCACCACCAATTTGCAGCGTGCGCCACGGTGTGTTGAACTTGCCATTAGTTTTAACCGCAATGCCGTCTGACCAAGGTGTCAGGTCGGCAACAAAAGTGCCCGGGCGGCGTTGATTTAGAGTCATCGCGGCGTAATCTACTAACGCGGCTTCGTGCACACTGATATGCACGCCATTTTTGTTTTTCATTGTAAATGGCGTGTGGACATGTACAGCATCGTGCAGCGCGGTCGTGTTGTACACATATTCGTAGCGGTTCCAGCCTCTGGCGGGTATCCACCAGGCCGTGCTTTTATCACTTTCAGCAAAAACAAACTCGGTGAGCTCTCTGACGATATTTAATGCTTGGTTTTGCGCAACTTCATAGCGAAACCCTAAGCCGTCGTCAAAAACTCGAAAACGTAGCGTATATTTGGGCTGATTGTTTTCGGTATCCACTAGGGTAACCGCAAGTTCATTGTGATGATCACGGATAACGCTTGATTCACCCCATGGTTGCTGCCACGATTGGTCAACAGAATTACGTTGATGTGCGCCAATAGCTAAGCCATCTCGCATCGAAGGGGCTTTGGCAAAATCAAAACCGAGTTTGGAAGGGTTAATAATTGGTTGTTTATTAAAACTAACCTGATAGCTGGGTTGATTATTGTCGTCGCTAATGACGACAGAGATCTCGCCATTGGGAGAAGTTACTTCTAATGACGCCGCCAAACTGGTGGTACTGATGGTCCCCAATGTTAATAAACTATATGCAATTGCACGCATGTGTGTCCCTAGTGATCTTTGTTATTTACACTAAGCTTACTGTTGGATATTGATTTAACAGAAAAATCTGCATACGTATTCATAGAAAAATGCGATGAATGGGAAGTTTCAGCAGTCCGGTCTCATAAATTGATAGCGTGCTGGGATTGAAAACAAGAGGAAGGATATATGAATAAGCGCAGTTGTCAGAGGTTGTTCAGCTTAGGCTTGCTTCTTACTGCTTTTTGCAAGCCGTTATTCGCTCTAGAAGTGCAAATAACTAATCGTGACGGAGCACCGTTGGCAAATGCTGCCGTATGGATAAATGCTAAAGGGCTGGCGCCTATTGTGGCTGCTGAGTCATACCACATGGGACAGAAAGAGAAAGCGTTCACGCCTCATTTATTAATAGTGCCCAAAGGTGCTCAGGTTAGTTTTCCAAACTTTGACTCTATCCTACACCATGTTTATTCGTTTTCTCCTGCAAAGCCTTTCGAGATCAAGCTCTACCGTGATGATCCTAAAAACATTTTGTTCGACCAAGCCGGTATCGTTGAGTTGGGCTGTAACATTCATGACTGGATGCTAGGGTATATCCTCGTTGTAGACGCTGGCGCTTTTGCCATAACCGATGCTAATGGGCGGGCTACTCTAGCGGTAGAAAACAGCGCTCTCAAAAATGTGACCATGCAAGTCTGGCACGAGCGATTTACAGACTTACAGCTGCCAGAGTCATTGCTGTTACCTGAGGTAAGAGAGCTGCAAGTTATCCGTTATCAACTGCAACAGCAACTATTGGCTCCTATTGAGGACTTCAGTGATGAATTCGACGATTATTAAACTTATTCCTTGGCTGATGGTGAGTCAGGGTGTATTCGCACTTGAGTTTTCCGGACAAGGACAAGTTCAAGCCAGTTGGCAGCAGGATGATGATAATAGGGCTTGGTACAATGAAGGGTGGGGGAATACTCGTTTTGGTAAGGGAGAATCGGATATTCTTCTCAACCGAGCTGTGCTTGACTGGCGTGTAGACGCTGGTAGCAGCTGGTCCGTACATGGCGTTACGCAATATCAGCCCGATCCAGACGATAAGCTTGGCTTTACTGAGTTGTATCTTCAATATCGAACATTACCAAACAATGGCATTCGCTGGTCGGCAAGAGTGGGTGGTTTTTATCCTAAGTTTTCTATTGAAAATCCAGATATAGGTTGGTCATCGCCCTACACCTACCATTATTCAGCTATCAATGCTTGGATGGGTGAAGAGGTAAGGGCGTTTGGCGGCGAAGTTAATCTTGAAAAGCCAAAAACACGCCGTAGTCGAGGCCAAGGGTGGAAAACGAGTCTGGGGGTTTTTAAAGGCAATGATCCTGCAGGGACCTTATTGGCATGGCGTGGCTTTGCAATTCACGACAGGCAAACGGTGTTTAACGAGCGGATCGCTTTTGCAGGTATTGCCGCACTAAATGCGCCACAGTTGGCCAATCAGGCACAGTTTGATGAGCCGTTCACAGAGGTGGACGGTCGCTTTGGTTACTACTTAGGCTATCATCGGCAGGTATCTGTTCGACAAGAATTTAATGTGTACTGGTATGATAACAACGGCGATCCAGCCGCAGTAAACTATAAAACAGGGCAATACGCTTGGGATAGCAAATTTTTAAGTGTGGCCTGGCGTTACAAGCTCACACCAGAAACTCAACTGTTGGTACAAGGTCTGAGTGGTAATACCGCAATGGGACCGAGACGAGGGGTAGATAACGACTTTCATAGTTGGTTTGCACTGCTTAGCCACCGTTGGCAACAGTTTCGTTTTTCCGCCCGGGTTGAACAATTCAAAGTCATTGATAAAGACACTTGGCAATTTGATCCTAACCAAAGCGATGGAAAAGGTATCACCTTATCGCTGCGTTATGAAGTCACTCAAGCATGGCAACTAGGTGCAGAGTGGTTGTATGTCGACTCGATGGTGGCTAACCGCACTGGGCTCGGTGCGAAGGTTAATCAGACAGAGCAAGTCTGGCGATTAGGGGTTGATTATCGGTTTCACCTCTAGTCATGATGACCCTCACATCGCATGCGACGGTCACCAAAACTTAACCTGTTAATCCACCAGTCGATTGACGCCATTTAAAGCGGCAACACGGTAGGCTTCTGCCATGGTTGGATAGTTGAAGGTGGTATTAATAAAGTACTCAATATTATTGCCACCGCCTTTTTGTTCCATAATGGCTTGGCCAATGTGGATAATTTCAGAGGCCCGCTCACCAAAGCAATGAATACCTAAAATTTCTTTCGTTTGCGCATGGAATAAAATTTTCAGGCTGCCAACTTCTGTGCCCGTGATTTGCGCGCGCGCTAAATGTTTGAACTGTGCGCGTCCAACTTCGTAAGGGATTTTGGCCGCGGTGAGCTCTTGTTCGGTCTTACCAACTGAGCTCATTTCTGGAATAGTATAAATACCCGTCGGAATATCGGTAATTAACCGGTCATCACAAGTTCCATGGACAATGGCGTTGGCTGCGATTCGGCCTTGGTCAAATGCCGCGCTTGCTAGACTGGGGTATCCGATAACATCGCCAACCGCATAAATATTATCAACGTCGGTTTGATAATGCTCATTCACTTTGAGCTGACCGCGTTTATCTGCCTTCAAGCCGACCGAGTCTAAATTTAAGGTTTCGGTGTTACCAGAACGGCCATTGGCCCATAAAATACAATCGGCGCGTACTTTTTTGCCTGATTGCAGGTGTAACACAATACCATTATCGTGGGTTTCAACTTTGGCAAACTCTTCATTATGGCGGATCACGATGCCGCTATTCCAAAAATGATAGCTCAGTGCATCAGAGATCTCAGCGTCCATAAACGCCAACAAGCGGTCGCGGGTGTTAATTAGGTCAACTTTAGCGCCTAGCCCCTTGAAAATAGATGCATATTCACAACCGATAACCCCCGCACCATAAATTAACACCCGTTGTGGATTGTGAGTCAGGCTTAAAATTGTGTCACTGTCATACACCCGCGGGTGTGTGAAGTCTACTCCAGGTGGGCGATAAGGGCGTGAACCGGTTGCGATAACGATGGTTTTCGCGGTGAGCGTCTCGTGGCTGCCATCTTGGTGACTTACCTTGATGGTATGTGCATCAATAAAGCTGGCATCACCTTGATATAGGTGGATGCGGTTACGTTCATAAAAGCTCGAACGTAGCGTGGATTGCTTGGAAATCACGTCGCTGGCATGATGCAAAATATCTTGGAAAGTATGTCGCTGAGGACGCTCGGTAAAGCGATAAAGTGGGTTAGCTTTGTATTCGATTAAGCGGCTGACTGAGTGACGTAAGGCTTTTGATGGGATCGTACCCCAATGCACACAGCCGCCGCCGACAGCATGTTGCTTTTCAATGACGGCGACTTTTTTACCGCTTTTCGATAGGTTCATGGCCGCGCCTTCACCGCCAGGACCAGTACCAATAATAACGGCATCGTATTGATAGGATGCCGTTAATTCACTATTTTGCTCGGTGACTTTTTTACTCACGAATTTGCCCCTTTGAACTAAAACTTAGCCGCCTTGAGCGGCTAAGTGGAGGCTACCTTGATCAACTTGTTGCGTGGTTTAGCAGCCTCGAATTTAATGCTAGCCAAGCTTGTTTTTGGTTTTGCCAAGCTTGTTCTAATTCTCTGTATTGTTGTCGTAACGCAGATTGCTCACATTGCTCGAGCATCGCGTGTTTCTTCGCTTCTAATACTTGCTTTTGTATAGCACAGAATGTCTGAAGTTTTTTGAGAAGTAAATCATACTCTTGTTGTAACAATGTAAGTTTATCTTGTGCTAAAGGCAATGTTGCTAATCGGACACGGGTCTTTTGCAGTAAGGTTTCAGCTTTGGCTTTTTCAATGCGTTCAACCGGCGTGCGCTTTAGTTTACTGGCTAGTCCAACGGCGGCAAAAGTACGGATCAGCCACTTGGTTGGATCGTAGTGGTACCAGCGGATGCCATTGCGATAGTCACTGGCAAAAATGTGATGAAAGTTATGATAACCTTCCCCATAAGTGAGTAGCGCTAAGAAGCCGTTATCGCGAGCCGTATTTTTTTCTGTGTATGGGCGTTTGCCCCAAATGTGGGCGAGAGAATTGATAAAGAAAGTGAAATGCTGGCTCAACACCAAACGCAGTACACCGGCTAGCAACAACATGCCGAATATATCACCAAGTAACAACCCTAACAGCAGTGGAATACCTATATTAGTGGTCCACACTAGCTTCATGTAATGTTTGTGCTGCCACATCACGATTTTATTGCGCTGTAGATCTCTGGCGTTACTGTAGTCACCATAACTCTCCCCCTGGTAATCACGTAACATCCAGCCAATGTGGCTGTACCAAAAGCCGTTGGTTGCAGCATACGGATCTTTGACGGGATCATCCACTTGACCGTGGTGAACACGGTGATCACTGCTCCAATGTAAGGCGCTGTTTTGTAGTGCAAACGCGCCACCTAATGCAAAAATAAATTGGACAACCGGATGGGCATCATAGGCTTTGTGTGCCCATAACCGGTGATAACCTGCTGTGATCGACAGGCCAGCATAAAACATGCAGCCAATAAAGGCGAACCAATGGCTGGTGGTATAACCATATTCAAATCCGTACCACGGAACTAGGGTTACGGCTGCTAGAAAAGACAAACTGAAAAACAGCACGTTTGTCCAAATGAGAGGTGGTTTTTTCATCGAGATTCTCTAAAGATTTAAATTTCAGCGTACAGCTGTACGCTAAAATAATATTTCATTCTTCTCCCGTCAAGTATTAGACTGCGGTTTATTGCCCTTAAAAACGAACTGACCGGAGAAGGACTGATGGCAGGAGTACGTGCCCAGCAGAAACAAAAAACACGACAAGCCTTAATAGAAGCGGCGTTTAACCAATTGAGTGCTGAGCATAGTTTTTCTAATTTGAGCCTTCGTGAAGTTGCACGTGAAGCAGGTATCGCCCCGACCTCGTTTTATCGTCACTTTAAAGATATGAATGAGCTGGGACTAACCATGGTTGATGAGGCTGGATTGACGCTTAGACAGCTAATGCGTCAAGCTAGGCAGCGTATTGCCAAAGGGGGCAGTGTGATTAATACATCGGTACACACATTTATGGAGTTTACCGAAGAGTCCAGTAACCAGTTTCGACTATTGTTGCGCGAACGTTCAGGTACTTCAAAAGCATTTCGCGCCGCCGTAGCCAGAGAAATCAAACACTTTATCTTAGAGTTGGCCCACTATCTTGAAACTGAAACGCATGTCGATGCTTATCACGCTCACATGCAGGCGGAAGCGATGGTGACATTGGTATTTAGTGCCGGTGCTGAAGCGTTAGATCAAGATCCGCAGCAGCGTGCTGAATTAACCGAACGGTTGAAATGGCAGTTACGATATATCGCCAAAGGCGCAAGTGGTTACGCCAAATCGTCCTCAAGCCAATAAAAATCCAACTTTTCTGGTAAGTAAATAAAATCCATAAGATAGTCTCATTACTTGCCAGCTATACACTGATATCAATCAATGGGTGTTTTTTATTCCTAAATTTGTTTTTTTAGGTCTTAAGCTTCCTTTTCTAAACAGTTTTCAATCCAAAAAATGGAAATTTTATGCTTGTAATGCCTTTCTGAAGCATGTTAAAACATAGCCAATTCATCAACAGGTAACTCAAGCTCAATGACATTTTTTAACCGCATTTCACTTCTCCTTAACCTGCTACTGGTAAACCGTAGGGGTGGAGTGTAGTTGTGTAAGTTGAGCAACATAAACATTAGACACCCCGCACATCGCGGGGTTTTTTTTGGCTGAGGAATGGGTATGCAAGATAAAGTTTGGATTTTTGACACGACGCTGAGGGATGGTGAGCAGGCATTAAAAGCCAGCTTAACAGAAGAAGACAAAATACAACTGGCGCACACAATTAGTCGACTTAACGTTGACGTGATGGAAGTTGGTTTTCCGGTTTCTAGCCCGGCGGACTTTCGTGCTGTACAACGTATTGCGGCGGAAGTGAAAGGTCCTGCTATATGCGGGCTCGCTCGAGCTGTGGCAAAAGATATTGAAGCGTGCGGAGAAGCGCTAAAGCCCGCTGAGCAAAGTCGTATTCATACTTTTATTGCGACCAGTCCTCTTCATTTGCAACATAAACTGCGTATGAGCCTTGCTGATGCAACCAGCATGGCAGTGAAAGCGATTAAGCAAGCGAGAAACTATACCGATGATGTTGAGTTTTCTTGTGAAGATGCTGGACGTACGCCACATGCTGATTTATGTCGTATTGTGGAAGCTGCAATTGACGCAGGTGCTTCGACCATCAATTTGCCTGATACCGTCGGTTACGTTACGCCCGATGAGTATGCTGCGATGATCCACCATATTCGCAACAATGTGCCAAATATCGATAAAGCGCGTCTGAGTGTTCATTGCCATAATGATTTAGGCTTAGCCGTTGCTAACTCGATTGCTGCGGTGCAAGCCGGTGCGAGACAAATTGAATGTACTATCAATGGCATCGGTGAACGCGCTGGCAATTGCTCGTTAGAAGAAGTGGCGATGATCATGAAAATGCGTCATGACCACTTACAGGTATACACCGATATTCGCAGCGAAGAAATCTATCGTGCTTCACGTCAAGTGGCGAAAATTTGCAACATGCCAGTACAGCCAAACAAAGCTATTGTTGGTGAAAACGCATTTGCGCATAGTTCAGGTATTCACCAAGATGGTGTACTAAAAGCGCAAAACACTTACGAAATCATGTCGCCAGAAACTGTCGGCGTACCAAGCAATCAATTGAATATGACGTCGCGCTCTGGCCGTCATGTCATTGAACATCGCTTAGCCGAGCTAGGTTATCAAAAATCAGACTACGACATGGACAGCTTATACCAAAGCTTTCTAGAGTTGGCTGATCAAAAAGGGACGGTGTACGACTACGACTTAGAGGCGATGATTTACTTCAACCAAATCAATGCCCAAGACGATCGTTACAAGTTGCAATTCGTCAATGCTTCCTCTAATTCACAATCCATCGCTAGTGCCACTGTTGGTCTATCCATTCAAGACGACTTGAAACAAGAAGCTGCTACTGGTAACGGTCCCGTGGAAGCGGCATTTTTGGCCATCGCGCGGATCACTGGCATGGCAGTGGATGTGATTGAATACAACTTAGATGCGACAGGGCAAGGGGCGAGTTCATTAGGGCAGGTAGATATTATCGCTAAATACGATGGCAAGCAGTACCACGGTATGGGCCTAGCCGCAGATATCGTCGAGGCGTCGGTGCGCGCCATGATCCGCGTTTATAACTTAATTGATAGAGCACAACGAGTATCAAGTCTAAAACAACAAAGGAAAGCAGGATGAGTCAATCATACAAAATCGCCATTTTAGCCGGAGATGGTATCGGCCCTGAGGTTATGCAGGCTGCGGAATTGGTCCTTGATAAGGTATCGGAAATATTTAATTTTACGCTCAACAAGAGTTCACACTTAGTCGGTGGTGCAGCCATTGATCAACATGGTGTAGCTTTACCCGCTGAAACATTAGAAGCGGCGGAGGCTTCTGATGCCATTTTATTCGGCTCGGTGGGTGGTCCTAAGTGGCAGCATTTACCCCCTGAGCAACAACCAGAACGAGCTTCTTTGCTGCCATTGCGTAAGCACTTTCAGTTGTTTTGTAATCTGCGTCCAGCGCAGTTGTTACCCGCATTGAGCGCAGCATCCCCATTGCGAGCCGATATTAGCCAACAAGGCTTTGATATTTTGTGTGTACGAGAGCTTACCGGCGGCATTTACTTTGGTGATAAAGGACGCTCAGGCACTGGTGGCGAAGAAGCCGCGTTTGATACGCAAACATACTCTCGTGCTGAAATTGAGCGTATTGCGCGCTTTGCCTTTGATGCCGCCAGATTGCGTAACAACCATGTGACTTCTGTGGACAAGGCGAACGTATTAGCGACCAGCGTACTGTGGCGTGAAGTGGTGGAAGAAGTCGCTGTGGCATATCCAGATGTGACGTTAGAGCATATCTATATTGATAATGCTGCAATGCAGCTGGTTAAGCAGCCGAGTCAGTTTGATGTATTACTGTGCGATAACCTATTTGGCGACATTTTGTCTGACGAGTGCGCGATGATCACAGGATCAATGGGATTGTTACCATCGGCGAGTTTAAATCAGTCAGGCTTTGGCTTGTACGAACCAGCGGGCGGATCGGCCCCAGATATTGCGGGTAAAGGCATTGCCAACCCGATTGCACAGATCTTAAGTGCGGCATTAATGCTGCGCTACTCTCTATCACAAGATGAAGCGGCTAGAGCGATAGAAAAAGCGGTTGCTGAAACGGTGAAAGATGGTGTGGGGACGCCCGATATTTATCCATTAGCAGGTTGCACCACAATGGATGTCGCGCAGGCGATTGTTGACAGGTTATAAGAAGGACTGAGCAAGTGGCACAAACATTATATGACAAAATCTGGCAATCTCATGTGGTTGCCAAGGTGAATGAACAAACAGATTTACTTTATATTGACCGTCACCTAGTGCATGAAGTGACCTCTCCACAGGCCTTTGCAGGACTCAGGGAAAAAAACCGTAAAGTGCGCTGTCCTGAAAAAACCTTTGCGACTATGGATCATAACGTGTCGACAAAAAGTCGCTCTATTGATGCCGCCAGTGAAGTCAGCAAAAATCAGCTACAAGCGTTGGCGCATAACTGTGAAGAATTTGGCATTGTGTTGTATGACTTAAATTCGATTAATCAGGGCATTGTGCATGTGATGGGGCCTGAGCAAGGTATTACCTTGCCAGGTACCACGATTGTGTGTGGTGACAGCCACACTTCAACGCATGGCGCATTTGGTGCGTTGGCTCATGGCATCGGTACCTCTGAAGTAGAGCACGTCTTAGCAACTCAAACTTTGCAGCAGAAAAAAGCCAACTCACTGAAAATACAAGTTAATGGCACATTACGTCCGACAGTAACCGCGAAAGATTTAATCTTGGCGGTGATTGGTAAACTAGGCACCGCTGGTGGCACGGGGTATGTGGCAGAGTTTTGTGGCCCGGCGATCCGCGCGTTGTCGATGGAAGCCCGTATGACGCTGTGTAATATGAGCATTGAAATGGGCGCTAAAGCTGGGCTGATTGCACCAGACGAAAAAACCTATGAGTATTTACGTGATAAGCCTTTTGCACCAAAAGGTGAAGCCTTTGAGCAAGCGGTGGCATATTGGCAAACGTTACACAGTGACGATGACGCGCAATTTGACCGTGTGGTGGAACTTGAAGCTAGCGAAATCCAGCCGCAAGTAACTTGGGGAACCAGCCCTGAGCAAGTGATCGGCATTGACGAAGTGGTACCAAATCCTGATGACGAGCCCAACCTAGTAAAAGCCGATGCGATGCGTAGTGCTTTGCAATACATGGGGTTAACAGCCGGACAAAAGCTCAGTGATGCTAAAGTAGACACGGTATTTATTGGTTCTTGCACCAATAGCCGCATTGAAGATTTACGTGCAGCCGCAGCAATCGTCAAAGGTAAACGCGTTGCAGAAGGCGTAGAAGCATTGATTGTACCGGGCTCCGGACTTGTTAAACAACAGGCTGAACAGGAAGGGTTGGCTGATATCTTTAAGGCTGCTGGCTTTGAATGGCGTGAGCCAGGTTGTTCAATGTGTTTGGCAATGAATGACGATCGCTTAGCTGCGGGTAAACGCTGTGCGTCAACCTCAAATCGAAATTTTGAGGGTCGTCAAGGTCGTGGTGGGCGCACGCATTTAGTGAGTCCAGCGATGGCAGCAGCTGCTGCCATCGCTGGTCGTTTTAGTGACATTCGAGGAGAAGCGTAATGGCTAGTTATCATCAAGGACTTGTTGCACCTCTAGACAAAAACAACGTCGATACTGATCAGATCATTCCAAAGCAGTTCCTCACATCTACCAGTCGAGATGGTTTTGATAAGGCGCTATTTTACGATTGGCGCTATTTAGAAGATGGCCAACCAGATCCAAGTTTTGTGCTGAATTATCCGAAATACCAAGGTGCTTCCATTCTGTTAACTCGGGATAACTTTGGTTGTGGTTCATCACGAGAGCACGCACCTTGGGCGCTGAAACAGTATGGATTTACGGTGATCTTGGCTGAAAGCTTTGCCGATATCTTTTTCAATAACTGTGGCAATAACCAAATGTTGTGCATTGCCTTACCTGCGGAAACACTGGATGTGTTATTTGCGCGGTGTGAGCAAGACGAGTCCATGCAGTTAGAAGTAGATTTGCAAGCTCAGCAGCTGCGTTGTGCAGGGCTCACCGCTATCGACTTCGAGATCCGAGAAGATATTAAAGCGCGGTTACTCAGTGGCTTAGACTTTATTGGTGAAACCGAGCTGCTTGCTGACAACATCACCGCCTTTGAACAACAGCTAGCTGTAGAGCGCCCATGGCAATAACACGCAACCATTACAGTTAAACGTAATTTTTTGCCTTAAAGCCAGATGCTCAGTAAGCTCTGGCTTTATTTTTTGTGAGAATAATAATGAATAAACTAATTGTTGCGGCCTTGGCTGTTAGCGCAATACCAGCTTTCGCGCGTCCTGCGCCACTGGTGTCTATCCCAACACATGATGCGTTCTTTAGCAGTTTACAACAGCTCTGTGGTAAAGCCTTTGAAGGTAAGGTCACGGTAGATAACCAAGGGCCAAGTAAATTTAACGAGTCGCGTTTGGTCATGCACGTACGCAAATGCACCCAGAGCGAGTTACAAGTCCCGTTTCATGTTGGCGAAGATGCCTCGCGTACATGGATAATCACAAAAACCGGTAGCGGCTTGAGCCTAAAACACGATCATCGTCACCAAGATGGCACCGATGATGTTTCTACCATGTATGGTGGGCATACGATTGATGCGGGTTATAACACTGTACAATCATTTCCTGCCGATGAATATTCTAAGCAGCTGTTTGTACAGCAGGGCATTCCACAGTCAGTGGGCAATACATGGCAAATGTACATATACCCTGAGCAATTTACCTATCGTTTAGTGCGAGAAGGGAGAGAATTCAGAGTGGATTTTGATTTAACTAAACCAATCGAAGCACCAGCCGCACCTTGGGGCTACTCTGACTAATACCAATCCGCTTAAATATCTGGTCAATTTGAGAGATAAAATCTGCTGCTAACTGCGTTAAAAATTTCTCATTTAGAACAACTAAATAGCAAAATTTTTGCCTGGTTATCAACTAGCTTTTCTCGACTCAAAATTGATCAACTAATTAAGAGGATTGGTATAAGGTTTTGTTTCGGTCACGCAGCGAACTTCCGCGATTAAATCATTTTGATAAGGTCGCGGCGTTAATGGTAGTTTATCAAATTCTTGAATGCCGGAAGAAATGGTCATTTGCGGTATGAGACCTTGGCAAAGCCGTTTGCTATGACGCAACAAAAATACACTCTGACGCGTAAAGTGCTGGTAACTGTCTGATTTTACTTTTAACAAGTAGTGATGACCTGTGTAGGTGACTTGCTCGTAATGTACTTGATGGTCAAAGTCATAAAGCTTTTCGCTGATGCCGTTAGCTGTCGTTGTTTGGCAAGCGCTGCACAGTAACGCCGCGACTATGGTTGAACCTAATTTATACGTGGAAGGTCTGATAAATTGCACGGTCGTAAATGTCCTTGCTGTTATGCTTAATATAAATTGTATCACACAGGAGAAATGTCGTTGTTAAGTCATATCAAAGCCCTATTCAATCGTTGGCAAGATGAACAACAACAAGACCAACAACTCGACTTTAACACCGCATTGGCGGCATTACTGGTTGAAGTGATGCGTGCTGATGGCAAGTTTGAACAAAGCGAACTCGAGCGTATTGCGGAAATCTTAGCGTCTCGCTGTGCGTTGAGCGACGCACAAATAGAGCCTCTAATAGCTAAAGCGCAATCATTAGTGGAAGAAGCCATAGACATGTATGCGTTCGCGAAACAAATTAATAACCACACATCAGATATTGAGCGCATCGAGGTGATTGAACTGCTTTGGCATGTGGCATTAGCTGACGGTCACTTAGATAGTCATGAAGAACACATTATTAGAAAAATCGCAGGGCTGTTCTATGTTGCGCACAGTGACTTTATTGCCGCAAAACTCGCCGCGCAAGGCGAGTAAATTGTTTGTGACTTGCTTTTAGTGAGCCAACACGGTTTGGCAGGTGGCAACGACTTCTTGCAAGATAAAGTTGACTAACGTTGGTGAAATTGCGCAGATTTTAGCAATATCTTTTTGTTTAAAGTCACCTCGCTTATACAAGCTCAAAATTTGTTGATGACGTTTTGACAGCCCGTCTACCGCTTGTGTCATCCGCGTATCCAAGTTTTGTGCGATTAGCTTGTCCTCAACATCTAAGTGCTTTGCAGCACAATGGTTTGGCTGGGCATACTCCAGACCTACCCAACTTTCTTTAGACTTTTTCCGTAACATGTCGATCGCAATATTGCGTGCCACTTGGTAGCAATAGGCTGTTCTATTGCTGATAGCAAAGCTCTGTTCAATCGGTAGCCTTGATAAGCGAATATAGGTTTCTTGCAGTGCGTCTTCGGCAAAATACTGACAGTTTAAAATCGACGTGAGATAGACAATAAGCTTATCTCGGTTTGATTCAATCACTTCAGCCCAGTTTGCGTTTTGACCTGTTTCAATGTTGCATGCAGTCGTCATTCCCTCACCAATAAATATTAATGCAAATAATTATCAGTTAGATTCTATGATCTAAAGTCAATCACTGTCAATGCGTGAAAGATAATTTTTGTTTACTTAAAAGTAACTTTTGTTCCTTTTTTATAAGAGTAAAAAATATTTTTACTTTTTCTGTAAATTATTCTCATTATCAATCGTCATATCTGCGTTAGTGCGCTGCTAACAGAGTTATTTTTTTAACTGTTTAATTTTCATAAAAATTAGATCTTTTTTTGATGGTTGGTCATTAGGTACAAGTTAAAGGTCGCATAACTGTGGTTGGGAACGAGAAGCTAGGATTTTATTTATGTTAAAAAGTTGTTTCGTCTGGCCTGATGAGGAACGAGAATACTACCTCAGGCAAAATTACTGGACAGGACAAGAGCTCAGTCAGATTTTAGAGCGACAAATACAATTGCATCCAGCAAAAATAGCGGTAATCGATAACGGGTTAGCAAAGTCCTACGCCTGTTTGGATAAAGAATCAACAAGGTTGGCAGGCTACTTGAACGCTTTGGGATTAAAAGCGGGAGATACCGCCATTGTTCAATTGCCCAATTGCTACGAATTTTATGTGGTATTTTTTGCCTTGCAAAAGCTCGCTGTACTGCCGGTGAATGCACTGATGAACCATAATCAGGCTGAGCTAAGTCATTATGCACAAGCGCTTAATCCGACATTGGTCATTGCGGATGTTGCACATAGACTGTTCAAAAATGACGAATTTACTCAACAGTTAGCGCAGTTCGCACCAAATCTTCAGCATGTTTTGCTGCGAGGTAAAAGTGACTGGGCAAAAGAGCTGGCGAGTAAACTACATGCTTCGGCAAGCTTCGAGCACTTTGAAGCCCCACCATTTCGCAAACATCAAGCTGATAATGTTGCATTTTTTCAGCTTTCAGGCGGGAGTACCGGTACTCCGAAACTGATCCCTCGTACGCATAACGATTACTACTACAGCGTGCGGCAGAGTGCTGCGGTTTGTCAGTGGAATGAGGATACCCGTTATCTGTGTGCCCTACCTGCTGCACATAACTTTCCGTTGAGCTCCCCCGGCGCATTAGGGGTTTTTTATGCTGGTGGTACGTTAATTTGTGCACCAGATCCATCGCCTGCAAGCTGCTTTCCTTTAATTCAACAACACCGTGTCAATTGGACTGCTTTGGTACCGCCTGCTGTGTCTTTATGGCTCGATTCAAAAGAGCGCGAAAAACACGAT
The DNA here is from genome assembly GCF_051930985.1 of Pseudoalteromonas sp. T1lg65. NCBI lineage: Bacteria > Pseudomonadati > Pseudomonadota > Gammaproteobacteria > Alteromonadales > Pseudoalteromonadaceae > Pseudoalteromonas > Pseudoalteromonas sp. T1lg65. The sequence goes on from NZ_CP196837.1 coordinate 135,259, forward strand.
TTGAGCTCTTTGCAAGTTATCCAAGTAGGTGGTGCCAAACTCAGCGCTACATTGGCGGCTAGGCTCGAACATGAGCTTGAAGTCACGTTACAGCAAGTGTTTGGTATGGCTGAAGGGTTAGTTAATTATACGCGTCTCGATGACGATCAATGGACTCGACACAATACGCAAGGCCGCCCCATGAGCGAAGCCGATCAGGTGCGCATTGTTGATGAGCATAACCGGCCCGTCTCAGTTGGAGAAGCCGGCCTACTTACCACAAAAGGACCTTACACCTTTCGCGGGTATTTAAATGCACAAGCACATAACCTCGCTGCGTTTACTGAAGATGGGTTTTATTGCAGCGGTGACATCGTTAGACAAACTGCAGCGGGAGACTTAATTGTAGAAGGACGTGACAAAGATCAAATCAACAAAGGTGGTGAAAAAGTCGCCGCAGAAGAAATCGAAAACTATTTGCTAGCACACCCTGGAGTGCATGACTGTGCGGTTGTGGCAATGCCCGATCCAATACTTACTGAACGAGTTTGCGCGTTTGTGGTTGCAAAGCAAAACGACCTAGAGCCGATCACTCGAGGTAGTTTAAATCGCTTTATTCGGGCCAAAGGTCTTGCTGACTATAAATACCCAGATCGTTACGAGTTTATCGATGAGCTTCCCAAAACCAAGGTAGGCAAAGTCGATAAACGTGCGCTTCGTCAACTTATTGCAGAGCGTCTTTCAGCTCCCCAAACGGCTTAACAAGATTAGGAAACACTCATGGCTATTCCACGTATTTCAGCTTACCCATTACCATCCGAGCGTCCAGAAAACCGCACAGATTGGCAACTTGATCCAAATCGAGCGGTATTGTTAGTACATGATATGCAGTCTTATTTTGTCAATTTCTACGACGTAGAAACGGCACCGATGCAACCGTTAGTGCAGCATATTCAGCAGTTGATAGGCATAGCAAAAGCGGCTGGCATTCCGGTAGTTTACACCGCTCAGCCAGCAAACCAAAGTCGTCAAGACCGAGCCTTGCTCACAGACTTTTGGGGCAAAGGACTCGGCGAACAAGATACCGCCATTTTGCCTGCATTAGCGCCTCAGCCAGAAGACAAGGTGTATACCAAATGGCGTTATAGTGCATTTAAGCGCAGTACGTTGTTAGAAGATATGCGAGAGCAAGGCCGTGACCAACTTATTATTTGTGGTATTTACGCCCATATTGGTGTGCTTTCTACGGCGTTAGATGCGTTTATGTATGACATTAAGGCGTTTGTTGTCGCAGATGCGGTGGCTGACTTCAGTGAACAAGAGCACCTTGATGCATTGCAGTATGTGGCAACCCGTTGTGGACAAGTCCAGCTTTTAGATGAAGTGGTTGCCGTATGTCGACCAGCCACACAACCGACTTCTCTCTCCGTTGAGGATATTCAACAAGCGATTGCAATGGTACTGAGTATGGATGTTGAAGACGTCGACCCTGATGAAAATCTACTGTATTTGGGACTCGATTCTATTCGCGTTATGACACTGGTGGACCAATGGCGAGCGCAAGGGATAGACATCACTCTGCAAGCGTTAGCAGAAGCGACCACTGTCAATGAGTGGCATCAAATCATGAATCAGGCGCTGTTACAGGAGGTAAATGCCGCATGAGCAGTTGGCCTCTCACTGCTGCACAGCTAGGGATTTGGCTTGGTCAAGTTAAGGAGCCAAATAGTACCCGTTACAATACCGCTGAATATATCGAGTTGCATGCGTCGGTTGATGCAGAGTCGTGGTTGTTAGCAGCCTCAGGGGTACTGCGTAATACCACGGCGCTGAATGTGCGTTTCTTTGAGCGCCAAGGTAGTCCAGAACAGCAACCGCTTAACGAATCAAAGCGACAGGCAAAGCTGGGCGAGTACCTAGATTTTTCTGAGGCCGCTGAACCGGTGCAAGCGGCACAACAGTATCTGCAAAAATGGCAATCCGCACCATACGATTTAGCGACTGGTGAGCTATATCGTCACTTGTTAATCAAATTAACGGATACGCATTATTTTTGGGCATTGGGTGCGCATCATATTGCGCTGGATGGATATAGTTTTGCATTACTGACAAATCAGGTGCTAGCAGCTTATGCTGGCCAAGCATTTGAGCCAGATGATGCCCGCTATCGGGCTGTTTTAGAAGAAGACGAGGTCTATCAAAATAGCAGTGGGTTGGCAAAAGATAGAAGCTACTGGTTGTCACAGCTCAAAGGTATGGGCAACGCGACTAGCTTGGCAAATGCTTCACTGACAACTGCTGAGCAAAAAGAAAAAGTAGCCATAACACTTAGTGCTGAGACGGTTAACGCGTTAGATCAGCGAGCTAAAACCATCACCAGTAATTGGTCAGAGTTACTGTTTGCAGCAGTCGGGTATTTGTTGTTTCAGCGTACCGGAGTGGCTAAAACCGTAATTGCTATGCCAGTTGCAAACCGGATGGCATCAAAAGCCGCAAATACACCCTGTATGCATATGAACATAGTGCCAATCGTGGTGAACTTTACTCTATGCGAAGATTTTACTCAGCTTCTAGCGCAGGTGAGTAACACACTTCGCCAGTCGCGACGTCATTTTCGCTATCGCTATGAAGCACTAAAGTCAGAAGCAGTAGCACAAGGTCTGCCCGAGCAGTTGTTCGCGACAGCGGTCAATATTTTACCTTTTCATCGGCAAGCAAACTTTCAACATACTCCCGTGCAAAGTCATACGCTTTCTGCTGGTCCCGTTGAGGATTTGGCGTTTATTTTTATTCGCCAAGCCGATGACAGTGTGCGCTTTGAGATAGAAGCGAATCAAAGCGGCTATAATCAGTCTGAGCTGTTGTCGTTACAACAAAGTTTGCTAAGCATTATCAAGCAGCTGGAACACCATCTGGCGATTCCTCTGACATTGGAAACATCTAGTCTCGCCATTCACTACAGTGAACCATTGCCACAAAGCGTGAATGTGACTGAGCATTTATTGTCTTTGGCAGTAACTCAACCTGAAGCCACCGCGTTAATGACGACGGACGGTGTGGTAGTGAGTTATCAGCAGCTGTTACAGCATGTCAGCGCGCTGGCACAACACATTTTGCAACATCAGGTAGCTGCCAGCACCGTGTTATTGATATTACCTCGTAGCGTTAATACCATCGTGGCGATGTGGGCAACTTTGCTCGCCGGCCATCGATTCGTATTTATTGATGCTGCAGCACCAGAGGCCCGAAACAACTTAATCATCACAGATGCCGAGCCATTTTTGACCTTAGTCGATCAGCAGACTGCTGATCTTGATGTAGTGGCTAATAGCCGCTGTTCAGTGTTAAACATCGACTTACTTCAGCAAGTGCCTGCGACAGAGCAAAGGGTTTTACCAACTTTATCCGATGCCCAGCAGGCCTATTTAATTTACACCTCGGGTTCAACAGGACAGCCAAAAGGTGTACAAATTAGTCATTCTGCCTTATCTGGCTTTGTTGCTGGAGCAACTGCTGCCTACGGTGTGACAGCCCAAGATCGGGTGCTGCAATTTGCACCTTTCCACTTTGACACTTGTATTGAAGAAGTCTTTGTTACCTTGACCGTGGGTGCCACGTTGGTGCTTCGCAATGATGATATGTTGTCCTCGTTCGAAGCATTTCTTGCTGAAGTCGAGCGTTTACAAATTACCATTTTAGATTTACCTACCGCCTATTGGCATGAACTTTGTCGTTATTTATGTGAGTCATCACTCAATTTACCAGACATGGTACATACCATTATTATCGGTGGCGAAGCGGTTAATCGTCAGCGGGTTGAGGCGTGGCGTGAGCGGTTTGCTCAAACGGTACGGGTGCTTAACACCTATGGCCCAACCGAAGCAACGGTAGTCGCAACGTATACAGATCTTGCGAGTACGCTTGCTAGCGCATCAATTGGTCAACCGTTGCCGGGACGAGGCGCGGTGGTGATGCGCGATACTCACTCAATCGCAAATTATGGTGAACGCGGTGAGCTTTGGCTGCTAGGAGCGGGCTTAGCTTCGGGTTATTTGGGACTAGAATCTCAAACTCAGGCCGCATTCGTGGAACTTTGGCGGCCAGACAGTAAAACTTTCCATAAAGCCTATCGTACCGGAGATATGGTGCGGATGCATAGTGATGGACAGCTGGAATACCTTGGGCGCGCAGATGCGCAATTAAAGCTCAGTGGTTTTCGCATTGAGCTTGGTGAAATAGAGGCCGTCTTACTTAGTTTACCGAGCGTGCAACAAGCTGCTGTTACTATCATCACCGACACACAAGGCAAAGCCAAAGCGTTATCTGCGCATCTTGTCAGTGACAGCCAGTGGAGCTTGGCACAGCTGCGTGAACTAGTTGGTAAGCATTTACCATCGGTAATGTGTCCATCACAAGTGCATTACTACGCTAAGCTACCAACAACGCCAGCCAATAAAATAGATCGTAAGCGCTTAAGCGCACAGTCGTCAGCAGAAAAATCAGCTGTCGTATTGAATGAATTTGAACAACTCGTCGCACAAGTGTGGCAAGACGTATTAGGCGTTGTGAATATTCATCCAGAAGACAACTTTTTTACGATTGGCGGACAGTCATTACAGTGCATTCAGGTTGCTTCAAGATTAAGCCAGCGTCTCGATCGCGTAATTAGCGTAGCGTTTTTGTTCGCTCATCCGCAGCTTCGTGACTTGAGCGCGGCATTGCAAGGCAATGTGCAACAACAAGATGTTGCGACTTTAATCCAAACGGATATTGATAGTTTCAGAACAACCTTCAACAGTTGCGAAGCTATTCAACGATCGCAATTGGTACGCTCACCGGTGATATTGTTGACGGGTGCGACGGGCTTTGTCGGCGCGCAATTGTTGCAGCAGCTGCTGCGCATACCCGAAGTTACTGTGGTTTGTCACGTCAGAGCCGATAATGCGGAGCATGGCCTTGTGCGCTTGCAGTCGGCTTTCAAACAACAGCAACTACCAGAGTTCGATAGTCGCCGTGTTACCGTTATCACCAATGGTATTGCAGCCCCCAATCTGGGTCTTTCTGAGCAAGCGTACTTGCAGCTTGGACAACAAATTACCCATGTTATCCATAATGCTGCACATACTTCAGTGTTGCGTGATTATCAAAGTTTACGCGCGGCGAATACCTTGGCGACAGCGCAGCTATTGATATTTGCCAAGCAGTTTTCGCTTCCCTTTAATCACATCTCGACCATTGCGGTGGCCGAAGCGTCTGAGCAACCGCTCCCAGAAGCCTTTGTACCGTTCCATTCAGGGCTAAAGGATGGCTATCAGCAATCAAAATGGGCGTCAGAGGCCATGGTCGAGATTGCCCAAAATGGCGGACTTAGCTGTCAGATTTACCGCTTAGCGAGGGTCGTTGGTGCAAAGCGCAGCGGCTATATCAACCACAACGATTTGGTATGGCGGATATTACGCACGGGGCTTAAATTCAATGCGTTACCCAAATTGTCGGTGCTAGAACCTTGGACGCCGGTTGATGTCATTGCCAAGTTTGTGGCACAGCAATCTCTTAGCGCTGCATCGGTAAAGGTATTTAATCTCACGCCCGATGAACTCGTCTGTTTATCTCAGCTTTATCAATGGTTGGCGGATTATGGCTTGGTATTTTCTAGTTTATCGCTTGAGCAATGGTTAGAGGTGGTTACTCAGTCGTCGGATGAAGATGACTTAGCCATTGCAAGCTTTTTTACCGGACAATCTGCGCAATCGACTAAAACCACCAAATTGCTGGCTGATAATCGTGCTTTTCAGCAAGCCGCAAAGTATCACCAGAGTCAACTTGATGGTTTTACTCGCGCCGATCTGGCCAATTATCTTCGCTTTGCTTTTGTTACTGGGCTACTGGATGGCAAACAACACGCCTATGCCCAGCAACGACTTTTTGAGCAACAAACATCTATTCAGGAACATGAGGAATTATTATGACGACAAAACAACCCATTAAACCCTCAGGTCCTCGTCGCGTCCACTGTGTCGGCAAGCGCTATATCACGCCTAACTTATTGCGGATCACTGTGTCTGGTGAGCAGCTTCAAGGCTTTCCGACAGGGCACGGTGGAGCGCATATCAAACTATTTTTCGCGAATCGTGAGTCGGGCACTTTGGAGCTGCCGATCCGAGATGCGGAAGGAAAAATTCATTGGCCGGAAAATCGTCCAGTGACTCGCGCCTATACGGTGCGTGCCTATCGTCCAGAGGTAAATGAATTAGATATCGATTTTGTGGTGCATGGCGATAAAAGTCCGGCATCAGGCTGGGCGGTGCATGCGGTGATTGGTTCTGAATTAGGCGTCGCAGGTCCTGGGGGACCAGATCCGTTACTGGCCGCAGCCGATTGGCATGTGTTGGCAGGGGATTTAACCGCAGTGCCTGCGATCAGTGCTTTGTTGGAAGGGCTTGTCGAATCGGCGCAAGCAGAAGTGTTTATTGAAGTCGATAGCTTAGCTGAGCAGCATACATTGCAACACCCGAAAGGGGTGAATGTGCATTGGCTGCAACGTATTCGTGGTGATCATGAGCAATTGGCTAGAGCCATAAAGAATACCACCGTCCCGACCAACGCGACTTCAATTAGTGCATTTATCGCGGGTGAAAATAGTGCGGTATTGGCGTGTCGCAAGCAACTGATCCGTGACTTTAAGCTGACCAAAAAGCAACTCTATGCCATCCCGTATTGGCGACGAGGTCAAGATGAAGAAACCTACCACGAGCAGCGCCATGTGATCATGGATGAGGTGTATTGATGGTTTCTGCAGCGGAATTTCAACACCGTATCGCGGTGGTAACTGGCGCCCATCAAGGCATTGGTAAAGCGGTTGCTGAACAGTTGGCAGCACTTGGTGCACGCGTTGTCGCGGTGGATATTGCTTTTGAAAATACTCAATTTGAACAAATAGCAGAAAGCTACTTTACCATCCAGCTGGATGTTACCGATAACGTTGCGGTGCAACAATTCGTGGCGCAAGTCGAGCAGCAACTGGGTGAAATTGATTACTTAGCGAGCGTCGCTGGCGTGTTGCACATGGCGTCGATGCGCGAACAGTGCGAACAAACGTGGTTACACACTTTTGCAGTGAACTGCCATGGACCCTTTTTCTTGTGCCAAGCCATAGCCAACAAAATGCAGCATCGTCGACGCGGCGCAATGGTAGCGGTCGGCAGCAATGCTGCATCAACACCAAGACTTAACATGGGCGCCTACAGCGCGTCGAAAGCAGCACTGACTGCGATGGTGAAAAATCTGGCATTGGAGCTGGCACCACACAACATTCGTTGCAATGTGGTGTCGCCGGGCTCAACCGATACAGATATGCAGCGCCAGCTTTGGCAAGACGAGCATGGAGCAAAGCAAACGATTAACGGCGACCTTGCCAGCTTTAAATTGGGCATTCCACTGGGGCGAATTGCCGCTGTCGATGATATTGCCAACAGTATTGTTTTTTTACTTAGTGACTCTGCAAAGCACATCACCATGAGCAACCTGTTGGTGGACGGCGGCGCGACACTAGGACACTAAATTTTCGAGGAAATTATGAATAATCAACCACTTTCTTTTACTAAGTCACAACAGCTACAAGCGCAAGGCGAGCAGGTTATTGCTGGTTTTACACAATCCATGATGAAAAAGCCTGAGCAGTTTTCTCCCGGTGCTTTTCCTGTATATATCGAAAAAGGTGAAGGCGCTTTGGTTACGGATGTCGATGGTAACCAATACATCGACTTTATTTGTGGCTTAGCGGCAAATACGTTGGGCCATAATCATCCTGTGGTGGTCAACGCGATTACCGACCATTTAAGTCATGGTCTTATTCACTCATTACCAACACCTATCGAAGTGCAGACCGCCAAGACCTTGATTGACGTTATTCCTAATGCCGAACAAGTGCGCTTTTTTAAAACCGGTGCGGATGCCAATTCAGCGGCAGTAAGGTTGGCGCGCCATGTTACCAAACGCGATGAGATCATGACCATTGGCTACAATGGATGGCATGATCACTACATGTTTGACACACCGGGTGTGCCCGCGGTGATTGCCGAGCTCACGCATAGAATGCCGTTGTTTACACCAAACGATGAAGCGCCAATCTTAGAGAAGATCACAGAGCGTAAGACACAATTAGCGGCAGTATTGTTATCCGTGCCTTACAATCGAGTGTTAGAAGCGTCATTTTTGCAACAGCTGCGCGAGCTATGCACAGAGCATGGCGTGATCTTGATTTTTGATGAAGTAGTGACGGGATTTAGACTGGCACCGGGTGGTGCTCAGCAATATTTTGCAGTAAATGCTGACTTGGTGACGTTATCAAAAGGTATTGCAGCGGGTATGCCGTTGTCGGCTGTAGCAGGTAAGCGCGAATTAATGCAGCGTATGAACGAGCTACAGGTATCCACTACATTTGGCGGTGAAATGTTATCGCTAGCGGTGTGTGATGCGGTGTTGAAAGAATATCAACGTACCGATTTTACCACGCACATTGCCAAACTCGGAGCAATATTAAAATCGGAAGTGAACCAAATCTCTGAACAGTTAGGCACGCCGCTGAAGGTGGTTGGCTATGACCCAATTCCGATGTTTTTGTTTGCCAAAGATCCGCAAGCGCATGTGCAATTGGCGATCCCTTTTCTTGCTGAAATGGCCAAACGTGGCGTATTAATGCGCCGTGAAGTGAACTTTATTTGTGGTGTGCATACTGAGGAACATATCAACACTACCATTGCGGCGGTGAAAGCGTCACTAATAGCGATGCAACAAGCGGGCTTGTTTGCTAATAAGGACGAGAGCTAATGGCTTGTTCGTGCTTATCATCTAAGCGCTTTGCGGCATTGGCAGGGGCATTGGCAGGGGCATTGGCTGGGGCTTCAAATGCTACTGAGCATGAGTTTGGCAGTGCCAGTGTCAGTGAGCTAAATGGCCTGAAAGCGGTTGTTCGAAAGCCGATAGAGGACCAACTTCGCACTTTGATCCACAATGTGTTTATCTATACAGCGGATGAAAGTAACACGGTATTTCCAAAAGGCTGGGTGCTGGTTCAAGGTAAACAAATTGTCGCGTTGGGTGAGCAAAGTGCGTTGCCACTGGATTATGATAAGGCAATCGATGGTCAAGGAAAGCTACTACTGCCGGGACTGATTAATCCACACTGGCATGAAAGCTTTGTGGCACCAAACCATGAGTCGGCAGATGACAGTCATATAGAACCAACGGCCTATGCAGGAGGGGGAAATATCCAAGCGTTGGGTTCAATGTTTGGCTTTATCTCCACAGTTGGAGATAAGCTAACTCTTGAAGAAGGACTGGCTATTGCCCGTTGGAGTATGTGGACACAACTACGGTCCGGCACCACCGCACTCGGTGACGTAGGCTCTGCCAATAAAGCCGATGCAATGGCACTGGCGGCTATCGACTTGGGCATGCGGCTGCGGGTAAGCCGTTGGGGCTCAGATGTCATGCTTGAGGCGGATAAAGCAACAGCGACGATTATCGCCGATACGGAGGCACAAACGGCGGATTGGCTAGCGCTTATTGAAACGTGGGACAATCACAGCTCAGGACTTGTTGGTGCAATGCCTTCGGTGATGGGGGCGTTTGGCAGCTCGGATAAACAGCTGGAAGCACTGGCGAGTATTACGCAGCAATATCAAGTGCCTTACGCTACGCATCTCGCACCACTCAAACACGAACGCCAAGAAGTGGAACGTGTATTTGGTTGCTCTCCCATCGCACGCTTCGATGCGATGGGATTATTGACCGATCGACTGCTTGCCGTACACACCGCCTACGCCAACGAAGCGGAATATCAACGTTTAATCGAAACCGATGTCAATATTTGTCATTCACCAGCCCACTACGGCATGTTGGGCGAAGCCACCATCAGCGAAACTGGGCAAATAGGACGGTTTCTCAAAGAGGGGGTGTGGGTATCGAGCAGCACCGATGGTGACATTTCTTTTATTGGTGGTATGTGTGAAGCCATGCGCGGCGCACACCTTGGACATAACGAAGCACAAAACTGTAACACCGCTTGTCCGCCAACATTAGCACTGAAAACAGCGTCACTGTATGGCGCTAAAGCCCTTGGTTGGCATCAACAAATTGGTTCTATTGAAGTTGGCAAGCAGGCGGACTTGGTGTTGGTGAATAATGATGATTACCGCTACAAGCTCTCACAGCACCCACTCCGAACCTTCATCGTCACTGGCTCGAGTCATGATGTAGATACCGTCATGGTAGCCGGAGACATTGTGGTAAGTGCTGGAAAAAGCACGCGATTTGATGAAACAGAGTTGTACGAAGATTATCAAAAAGCGGTAGCGAGTGCGCGTCAACGCATTGGGAGACCGGGATGACTCGACAGCGATTAGCAACCTGGTTTTTACTGTTGGCCAGCACTATGACGGTGTTGGCTAGTGCGACCTTGGCCCCAGCGTTACCTGCGATGACAAAGGCCTTTGCACAGATCGACAATGCTGAGTTTTGGAGCAAAATGACGTTATCCTTGCCGGGCTTGGTGATAGCGTTATGCGCCCCGCTTGCTGGTGGACTGGTTGATAAATTCAATTGTCAAAAGTTACTGCTCACTGCGCTTGCTCTGTTCACACTTAGCGGTGGACTTGGCTATCTATGGCAAGAGTCGTTATGGTTGATCTTGTTTAGTCGAGCCTTAATGGGTGTCGCTGTCGCTTTTATTATGGTCAGCGGGACGACATTAGCCGGGCGCTATTTTGCAGGTCCTGAATTTGCAAAGTTCATGGGCCTACAGGCCGCATTTGGTGGCTTTGGCGGTGTGCTGTTTTTATCCTTAGCCGGATTTTTAGCGGAAGGGCATTGGACGTGGGTCTTTGCGATTTTTTCATTAGCGTTGTTGGTGATCCCCGGGGTGTTTTTATGGGTCCGAGATCCCGTGCAACAAAACCCTTCAATGCAGCAGCAAACAATACCCGTGACCTTGTTCAGTCGTGCATTACTGTTGTGTTGCGTCTTGGCGTTAGTAGAAATTGTGGTGTTGTATGGATTGACCATTCATTTACCATTTTACCTCAGCAGTTACGGCGCTTCTGCGTCGAGTATTGGTTTGATAATCGCTGCATTTTTGTTGTCTATGTCTTGTGTTTCTCTCCTTTATGGTCGCGTTAGACGGTTGCTGAACGTCCAACAAACTCACTTGCTTGGTTGGGTTATCGTTGCCATCGGATTTACCGCTCTGGGGTTGATACCTACGCTGCTTGGTGTGGTGATGACAGTTGTTGTGATTGGCGCAGGGCTAGGCTTAGTCAGACCAAACTTGGTGGTATGGCTATTTGAATTTGTACCACCACCGCTGAGAGGTAAAGCCATGGGCATGATGACGACATGTTACTTCTTAGGGCAGTTTTTAAGTCCAATTCTATTTGAACCAGCGGTGGCTTGGTTTGGTATGAAGTCATTCTTTTTGGTGCTCGCTGGCGCTATTTTTCTTTGTATTTTAACCGCAAGTTTTAGCATGCTGATATTGTCTAGCAAACAACCAAAACGCGAACAGTGTTGATCCCGACGTTTAATTGGGATCGCTTCGATGCATTTTGACAAATTGCATTGGGGTGATCCCAAAGTGCTTTTTAAACGCGGCAATAAAATTAGAGGTATGATCATAATGCGCCAAGTAGGCCGCTTCACCAATCGATAACCCCTCAACTAACAAGGCATGACGCGCTTTGTTAAGATTTGCCAGTTTGATGTATTGTTTCGGTGTCGTGTCAAAATGACGTTTAAAAAATCGCGACAAGCTACTTAAACTCATCGCCAGCTCCTTTGCTACTTGCTCAATACTATGACCCGAGTTCATCAGATCGACAATCCTATTCTTTTTGGCTTCTATATCCGAATCGGGCGGAAGGCGATATGCCGCTTGATGGTGATGTGAGTCGGCGATTAACTCCGTTAATAACGAGCTAAGCCACTGAATGGCGAGTCCCTCACAGCGTAGCCGCTCAGTTAGATTTGGCGAGATTGGTACTTGCTGTAATTGCGTTGCTAAGGAAAGCAAAGAGGAAGAGACTGGCAGTGTCAGTACCTTGCTCAGTTGAAATAGCTGTTCACAATGGCCATCCAATCGTTCTTGAAGCCAAGATTTACTCACGCTTAGAGTGAGTTTATGGACATGTTGTTCTGTTTGAAAGTAACGGGTAAAAGGCTCTTGCTGTGCGACAATATTGGCAAATGCCACAGGACCGAAGCGAGCGTCGAAGTGGTAGTATTTACTGTTTACCCTAAACTCAACTTGTCCTGCCAGTAACAAAGTAATGTTTACACTGGGAGAAACCTCTGCACAGTTACTCGCTTGTTGTTGCTCTATGTAATCACAAATATGTAATTGCAAGTCGTCGCTTAATGAGATAAATGACAACCGCCCGCTGGCAATTGGCTTGTTGTGACTGGTTGCAATAAAACGACTATCCAGTCCGCTACAAAGCAGCAGGTTATCGCGAAGCTGAGTACTTAAAATATTCCCATCCATGAAGGCGCCATTTATTTTCAAAAATCATAACAGTTAGACGATTTTGCATAATTAAAACTTAGAGTGCAATAAAACTAAAGATGTATAATATTGCGAGTGATTCGTATTAACATCTAAATTAAAGGGATAAATATGTTGGTTTCTCGCACCGAGCAGACTGGGTTTCGCCGCTCTGCTGTCGCATTTGCACTCGCAGGTATTATGTCTGCCCCAGCACTGGCAGATACAGACAAAATTGAAGTGATAGAAGTTTGGTCAACGGCGGTAAAAACCTCAGCGCTGTATTTGAAAGAGCAGGAAATAGCAGACAAACAGGCAGACCATGTTTCCGATCTACTACGCTCAATTCCAGGTGTGGATGTTGGCGGTGCGCACTCATTAAACCAACGTATTACCATTCGCAGCATGGATGACAAAGATTTAAAAATCTCCATCGATGGTGCGGCGCAAAATACTTATATGTACCACCACATGGGTAACTTGCAGATCCATGCGGACATTCTTAAATCAGTAGATATTGAAACCGGCACCAACTCGGTGATTAACGGTGGTTTAGGCGGTGCGGTACGTTTTGAAACCAAAGAAGCGCGTGAACTATTGCAAGGTGATGACCGTTATGCAGTGCGTGTTTCCGCGGGCGCGGCAACTAATGCCGGTCGAAACTATTCCTTGACCGGATTTGGTTTACTGACAGATGACATCGATTTCCTTGCCTATTACAACCACGTTGAGCGTGACAACTACGAAGTTGGCGGCGGTAAAATCCTAGACCAAAATGACAAAGTCATTGAAGGTACAAATGGCGAAGTAAAAGGCTTAGAAGGCGATGTGTCTGATGCTTTAATTAAGTTTGGCTGGAATATTGACCAAAACCAACGCTTAGCGCTGAGCTATGAAGCCTACGAAGACGAAGGAAACTACGCCTATCGTCCGGACATGGGATTGGCTACGGATATGGTGTTTACCAATGGATTAGGTACACCGTTACTCTGGGATACGCAATTTACTCGCGATACCGTGACGTTGAGTTACGACCTTGAGTTAGGCATGACTTCCGTAAAAGCAAGTCTGTTCTCAAACACCAGTGAGTTATACCGTGATGAAAAAGGCTGGCTGCAAGCGCCTGCGAGATATCATGGTAGCGCAGGTTTAGTAACGGGCGAAGCGAAGAACTCGGGCTTTAACGTACTGGCTGAAACCAACATGGATGCGCTGTTTGCCGATGAATCACATACGTTCACTTATGGTGTGGACTATATCAAACATGATACAGATTATGTGCTAAAAACCGTTGATGCCAATGCGGTGTTAGATGGCGGCGCGCTTCAATCGGAAGAAACTGCAAAGAACCTAGCATTTTTTGTACAAGACCGCATTGAGTTTGCCAACGGCTTCGTGGTGATCCCAGGTGTTCGTCATGACAGTTACGATATTGACTCTAAAGTGGTCGATAATGATTTTTCTGAGTTCTCACTATCTTTGGCGCTTGAATACCAAGTGACCGACAATTTCTTGGTTAAGTTAAGCAGCACAGAGCTGTTCAAAGGCCCTGAGATTGGGGAAGTGTTTGTGGGTGCCGGGTTAAAGGACGTAGAAAACCCAAATATCAAAGCGGAAACCGGTGTTAATACCGAGCTGTCTTTAGCATTTCAGCGCGAGTTTGGTAATGAGACGGATATCCGCCTTGGCGCGACACTATTTGACACTAACATCGAAAATTACATCTATGATGGTGCAACACGTCCCAATGCGACCAAATGGTGGGATACATGGAAAACCAATGTTGGTGATATGCAGCTAACGGGTTATGAAGTATATGCTGGTTACAATGTAGGGGCATTCTCAGCTCAGTTCACTTATGCCAAAGCAGAGAGTGACTTAGAGGCGAATAAGCAATATATCGACCTAGACAAGTATCAGTTAGAGCGTACCCAAGGCGATTCGATCACCGCTGAACTTGGCTATTACTTTGAACAATATAACGTAAATGTGAGCTGGGAAATGCAAGTCGTCGATGATGTGCCTGCAGGTAAGTTCTTAGGTGGCGCCACAAAAGATAACTCGAAAGACGGTTACACGGTGCATGACGTGTCAGCGAGTTGGCAACCAAACAGCATTGAAAACTTAAGCTTGCGTTTAAGTGTAGAGAACCTGTTTGATGAGTTCTATGCGTCTCAGTCTTCAAAAACAGGTGTGACGGATCACCCGCTAGCAGGTGAAGCAGGTTTATTCCTAATGGACTACGAACCGGGCCGTAATATTAAAGCCAGTGTTTCTTATCAGTTTTAACCACTAACAGTGTATAAAAAGCCCTGTTTTTCAGGGCTTTTTTTATGACTTGGAAAAGCGTTATGCGGTTTCTAGCGAAGGCGCTTGTTTGAGCTGTTGATACTGTTGGCGTGCAGATAGGGCATTGAGCATGGTGGATAACTTGGCTTCGGTCTCTAACCACTCAGAGGTTGGGTTAGAAGCGGCGACGATACCTGCGCCAGCAAATAGCCTCGCGTGATTATCCTTTACTTCACCACTGCGAATAATAACGACCCATTCACCATTGCCGTGTTTATCACACCAGCCAACGATCCCAGAGAAAAAGTCGCGGCTTTCTCCCTCCAATTTTTGTACCCATGGATAAGCCGCCGCGGTGGGTTTACCGCACAATGCTGGAGTAGGGTGCAAACGATTGGCAAGCGCTAAAACATGGGTGTTTGGATCGTGCAGTTGCGCTTCAACCTCAGTTGAAAGGTGCCACATGGTGGCAGTGCTTAGTAATGAGGGAGCACTTGGAATGGTGAGTTTGTGACACCAAGGTTTGAGGACTTGTGACATTTCTACCAATACCACAGCATGTTCGTAGCGGTCTTTTTTAGAATTCATCAAGGCTTGTTTACGTTGAAATTCAATAGCGCTATTTTTGGTACGTTTGGCAGATCCTGCGAGTGGATTACTGAGTAATTGGTCTCCTTGTTTTCTAAGCAGTAGCTCTGGACTTACACCCATCAGAGTCGCGCCTTGCTCAGTCGGAAAGGAAAAGTGAAACCCACTTCTACTCTGTTGTAGTAAGTTGGCAAGGACTAACTCTGGCTTAAGCTTGTCTGTAAAGGTTAAATCGACTTGTTTGCCTAGCACGATTTTATCCAGTTGCTTACTACTAAACAGGCATTTCGCTTTACGTATTGCATTTTCATAGTGGGTCTGTGATTGACGGTGATAGGCGTGCTGTAGTGTTGGCATGTCAGCATGCTTTTGTGACAGCGCAAGCCAATCGCTAAGCAACGTTTTGTCGTACCGCCCAACTTGCTCGGCAACAATAAACTCGGCTTGTTGTGACTTACAAAAAGGTAAAATACCAAAGGCGATTGCATTGTCTTGTTGGCACTGATTAAGCGCAAAGTTCACTTTATCCACAAGTGCTTCACTGTTATCGATAGACGCCTTAAACCGACTATGAATTTGTTTAGTGATATAACATTGTTCGCCAGATACAAACAGCGCATGCCGTTTTGCATCAAATGGGGTATCTGGCGTGATGATTAATTTTAGAGCCGATAATTCGTCTAACATGATGTGTCCTCATTTCCAATACATCTGCGCATAATTGTTTACTTATCGACGTATTCAGCGAGTAAATATTTAGTCTTTACCGTGTGAAAGAATCTATTTTTTTGCTATTGAAAATCACTAAGAAATTCAATAAAAGCCTCACATCCAATGGTGAGATCAGTTACCCTGTAGGCAACAGGGAGCTATGAAGAAAAACAAGATGACGTTATTTGAAAAAATCTATCAGCGTGCAGCACAGCGTAAGGGTGGAGAAGCACAATTAGCACTGCGTTTAACAAAGCCCTTAGAAGCAAAACAATTGTTGTCATTAAGCGATGACGCGTGGCTTGATGAATTTACCCGCAAAGTGTTCCAAAGCGGCTTTTATTGGTCAGTAGTTGATAATAAATGGCCGGGCTTTAGAGAAGTATTTTGGGACTTTTCTATTGAAAAGTTATTGATGATGTCACCCGAAATGTATGAACAACGTAGCCAAGATGAACGTATTATTCGTAATGCTAAAAAAGTAAAAAGCATTGCGCATAACTGCCAAATGATTTTCGAGGTGCAACAGCAGCATGGCAGCTTTAGCCAGTTTATCGCTGATTGGCCAGAAAACGACATTGTTGGTTTGTGGCTGTATTTAAAGAAACACGGTGATCGGTTGGGTGGGAACACGGGTCCTTATGCATTAAGAATGATGGGCAAAGATACGTTTTTGTTAAGCAAAGATGTGGAAACCGTATTGCGCTCAGAAGAAATTATCGAGGGTGGTTTACAGAGCAAAAAATCATTGACCGCGGCACAGCATTTCTTTAACGAGCTACAACAACAAAGTGGTCTTAGCTTACAAGAACTTAGTCAAATTGTGTCCATGAGTGTCGGTGAAAATGTTCGCTAGCGTAAAAAGGTAAACAACTCAAATAGATAAGGTTAAACATGTCTTCTCAACAAGCAGAAAGTAAATATTTTCAACCTTACGAAAACTCAGCGCTGAGTTTTTCTGAGCATCCCAAACGGTTTATTAAACCGTCGTTGCTGTTAACTAATCAGGCATTATTAAAGCAATTAGCACTAGATGTGTATGACCCTCAAGCATTAGCGTCGATTTTGAGCGGACAGAGCAAACTAGGAGCGATTGCTCCATCCAGTTTGGCATATTCCGGTCATCAATTTGGTCATTTTAATCCAACATTAGGTGATGGCCGAGCACATCTGATCGGGGGGATTAAATCATCCGCTAGCGAACAGTACGAATTGCAACTCAAAGGCTCTGGGGCCACACGGTTTTCTCGAGGTGGTGATGGGTTGTGCGGTATTGGTCCGGCGGTGCGTGAGTTTGTGATGAGCCAAGCTATGGATAGCTTAAATATTCCGACCACACGTTGTGTATCGGTTGTGACGACTGGAGAGACCGTGTTGAGAAAGGGGGAGCAGCCGGGAGCCGTAGTGTGCCGAGTAGCGCAAAGTCACGTGCGTATAGGCACGATACAGTATTTAGCGATGCAACAACAAACGCAAGAAATGTGGTCGCAGTTAAATGAGCTGGGCGAGCGCTTTTATGATCTCAAAGTTGAAACGTTAACTCAGGTCGCAGAACTGTTTCGTTTGATTTGCGAACGCTTGATAGGGTTGGTTGTTGAGTGGCTGAGAGTTGGGTTCATCCATGGCGTGATGAACACAGACAATATTTTACTTAGCGGTGAAACCATTGATTACGGTCCTTGCGCCATGATGGAAGCGTTTGACTTCAACACCGTATTTAGTTCTATCGATCAGCAAGGTCGATACGCCTATGGTAATCAAGCCAATATCATGAAGTGGAACTGTGCGCGTTTAGCGGAAGCGCTATTGGTGTTGTGGGATGACGAGCAGCAAGCAGTGGAAGTTTTTAGCGGAATTTTGAATGATTTTGATAATGTCTTTCATGCTAAATATCAAACTATGTGGGCCGCAAAACTTGGTATAGAGAATTGGCATGAGGGGGATCAGCTGCTGTTGCAGTCGCTGCTGGATATAATGCAAAAAGAGCAGCTAGACTTTACCAATACCTTCGCCGCACTGACTAATTTGACACTCGACCAGCCCAATGGGGAATTAGTCATACCCAGTGTATTAAATGATTGGCGCTCGAAATGGCTTAAACGGCGCGTCGACAAAACGATTTCTGGCGAGTTGATGCGTAACGCAAACCCGATTCTGGTACCCAGAAATGCGTTACTTGAAGCTGAGATTGAACGATTTATTCAGCAGGGTGAAAGTGACACATTGGCCCCCTGGCTTGATGCACTGCAATCACCTTATGATTATCAAAACTATCCGAGTAATTGGTTGTACTCAACTTCAGCCAAAGGCTATCAAACATTTTGCGGGACTTAAGCTAATGGCGCACTCTAGTGATTTAACATGGCAAGAACTGAAAACCAAAATTTTGGCGCACAAACGAGCGCTGATCATCGCGCATATCGTGGCATTTTTTGCAGCACTTGTTAGTGTGCCTGTGCCATTGATGATGCCGTTGATTATTGATGAAGTATTACTTCAGCAACCGGGCACGGCGGTTGCTTTAATGGATCAGTGGCTACCTGAATCTTGGCATGGACCAACAGCCTATATTTTTACCATTCTTGGTCTAATTATTGTGATGCGTTTAGCAACCTTGGTGTTGGGCGTTTTGCAGGCGAGACAGTTTACTATCATAGGTAAAGATATTAGCTACGAGATCCGAAAGCGACTACTAGACCACTTACCGTTGGTTCAGTTAAAGGAATATGAAACGCAAGGGGCTGCTGCTATCAGCTCTCGCTGTATTACCGATGTCGAAACGCTAGACTCGTTTATTAGTCAGACCCTATCGCGCTTTTTAATTGGTATGCTCAGCATTATTGGCACCGCTATTATCTTGCTGTGGTTGGATTGGATGCTGGGGTTAATTATTTTAACTCTGAATCCTGCCGTTATTTACTTCGCAAATCGCTTTGGCAAACAAGTTAAGAAGCTGAAAAAAGAAGAAAATGCCGCGTTCGAAGCATTGCAAACTTCACTGGTTGAGACACTGGATGCTATCTCTCAGCTCAAAGCCATCCGCCGAGAGTCGAGCTACTTTGACACGGTAAAAGGAGCGGCCAAAGACCTTAAACATTATGCGATTCAGTCACAATGGAAGACCGATGCGGTCAATCGGTTAAGCTTTACCGCGTTTTTGCTGGGTTTTGAAGTTTTTCGTGCTATTGCCATGTTAATGGTGGTGTTTTCAGATCTGACCGTTGGGCAGATCTTTGCTGTGTTTGGTTACATGTGGTTTATGATGGGACCAATTCAGGAGCTTTTGGGTATCCAGTATTCGTATTATGGTGCAACTGCCGCATTGGGTCGATTAAATCAAGTATTTGCTTTTGAAACGGAAACAAGAACTCAGAGTCCGGTTCCGGTTTTTGAGAATAACGCAGTCACAATTGATTTTTGTGACGTTGATTTTGAATATGTAGAAAATCAGCCAGTACTTAAAAAAGTGTCTTTATCCATTCCTGCTGGAAAAAAAGTGGCACTTGTTGCCGTGTCTGGCGGAGGTAAGTCGACCTTGGTACAACTATTACTCGGCTTATACCAAAAGCAAGCAGGAGACATCAAAATCAATCAAGTGCCTGTTGAGCAGATCGGTTACGAACAGGTGCGTGAAAATATCGCGACAGTTCTACAGCAACCTATTTTGTTTAATGCCAGCATCCGCGACAATCTTACGATGGGCACAGAGGTGACGGATGAGCAGCTTTGGCAAGCCCTGCAAGTGGCAGAATTACAACATACGGTGGAAGATATGCCAGACCAACTTGATACCATTGTAGGCCGCAGTGGAATTCGATTATCAGGTGGTCAAAAGCAACGTTTGGCAATTGCCAGAATGGTCGTGTCTGATCCTAAAGTGGTGGTTTTAGATGAGGCGACGTCCGCATTAGACATTGAAACCGAGGCACGTATCCATCGAAACCTAAAAACCTTTCTAGCTGGCAGAACGACGTTAATAATTGCTCACCGTCTCAGTGCGATAAAGCAAGCGGACATCATTTATGTGCTAGATGATGGTCGGGTCACTCAATCAGGCAAGCACAACGAGTTATTAGGTGAAGAAGGCCTCTATCAGGTCTTGTATGGCAATGAAGGATATTAAGGTAATAAAATATTCTGCTTTATCATTAAGTAAAGATTAAGAGAATGACTACTATTATCGAGGCAACTTAATCGTAACGGTGACTTTTCTGCTAGACTTCGCCTTTAGCGGCACAAGTTACTGTCGACAATAGAAATGGGAAGGAATGATGAAAATTAAAACTTTGAGCTTACTGGTTGCGATGGCATCTGTTGCAGGTGCACATGCAAGTGAACCAACAGAAGGGTTTCATGTTGGCGTATTCGGTGAAAGATACGAGGCAGAATGGCAAAACGTGCGAGATTTCGCGGGTTTAAATGTTGAAGACTCTACGTCTTGGGGTGCTGAGTTAGGCTATCGTTTCAATAAAAGCTGGACTGGCCGTTTTGAGTATGCGGATATGGACTTTGATTTGTCAGGTATCAGCAATGGCTCTCTTGATGGCAAGCGTTTTGGTTTAGATGCGTTGTATCATTTTGACGGTGGTCCTTTTTACGGGATTGCTGGGGTTAAAAAAATGGACTTAGACGTCATCAGCGATAATACGTTTGTGAATTTAGGAGCTGGGTATCGTCACTATTTTACCGAAAACTTTTTCGTCAATGCCGAAGCCGCAGTATATCAAGGCTTAGAAGCAAGCTATACCGATGTTGGTGGTAAGCTTGGGTTGAACTATTCATTTGGCTCAGCTGCAAAAACGGCGCCTGTAGAGGCTGCTCCTGCGCCAGCTGTGAAGAAGGCGCCGCAAGACAGTGATAAAGATGGCATTATGGATGGTGAAGACAAGTGTGCAAACACGCCTATTAGTGACGCTGTCGATGCGTCAGGTTGTACATTGTACGAGATGAAGGAAGAGTCGGTCACTTTACTTGTCCGTTTTGCTCACGATGGTAGTAAAGTCTCGAAGCAATATATGGACGACATTTCTGAAGTGGCTCGATTCTTAAAGGCCCACACTGCGTCAGATGTCGTACTCGAAGGTCATGCTTCAGCGGTTGGCGATGCTGAATATAATCAAGGGCTTTCTGAGCGTCGTGCTAAAGCGGTAGCAAAACAATTGATGGAGAAGGGAATTGACGCATCGCGCATTACCACCATCGGGTTTGGCGAAGAGCGCCTTAAAAATACAGCCAATACACTAGAGGCCCATGCCGAAAACCGCCGTGTTGAAGCTCAGGCTATTGCATCTGAAAAAGTAAAAGTTAAACGCAAATAGCAACATATTTCAATTCACGAGAAATCGTACTAACAACAATGCCAGCCTGTAATTCGAGCTGGCATTTTTTATTTCTGGTATGTGATGTGTTGGTGCATCCATTTGGTTTATTCATAAGTTAATTGCTAATTATTGGCTGAGTATTTTTGTTGCTTGTTGTGGTATTATTCCAGGTCTGCTGGTTGGCGACGACTTTATCCACTTTCCCTACACTGTCACCAATCAGAATCTGATAGTTGTGTAATCCCATGTAATTTTCATGTTTGTAATTTATTGTTTTAATGGCGCTTAATTAACTTTAAATCACTGCGTTTGTAGATGTGGATAAATGTAACCCAATGAAACTTTTTGCTTTCATTTTGTTCACCTTAAAGTTGTTGATTTAGGTACTTAAGAACTTTATCATTAGATAATAACAATAATGATGCTTTTTCATTCAGTGTTGGTGAAAGCGTTTTGTCTAAGCTGCTGTATAAGGATCCGAAATGAAAACCCTGGATTTAAATGTCAACTGGTTGTTCTTTGTAGTTGCATTTAGTGTTGTTTTCTTTGTTTATAGCGTTGGTATGTCTGTTGGTGTTGCTGTGACTTTAATGAAAGTATTGGCAATGGCTGGGGCTGCATTTGTATTATTGTTTTTGATTTTGGGCTTAACCCACAAGCGTTTTTTGCATGTAGATAGAGCAGGGGTAAGCTATAGATGGTTGGGTAGAACCCGATATTTGGCAAAAGAAGACGTAGTGAAAGTTGAACAGGTTTCGTTAGGGTTGGTTAAAGTGCCACGGGTCCATTTAGTTGATGGTAAATGTAAGACATTTTATAGCTGGTCTATTACCGACCAACAACAACAGCGAGCAAGCACATTGCTCTCTGATTAAATTTTTATTTTTAAACGCGCGTTATCAAAGGAGCACAAGTGCTCCTTTTTCTTTATCTGCTACTTCTCATTTAGCCAAATAGCGGCTTGTTTAGCAAAATAGGTCAAAATGCCGTCTGCCCCTGCGCGTTTAAAGGCTAGTAGTGATTCCATTACCACAGGCTTTTCTGCTAGCCAGCCATTTTCTATCGCAGCTTTATGCATCGCATATTCACCGCTAACTTGATAGGCAAAGGTTGGTACGCCAAACTCGTCTTTGACGCGTCTCACTACATCAAGATAAGGCATGCCCGGTTTCACCATGACCATATCTGCACCCTCTTGTAAATCGAGGGCAACTTCACGCAACGCTTCGTCAGAATTTGCGGGATCCATCTGATAGGTCTTTTTATCCGCGCCTTTTAGGTTTCCGGCTGAACCAACGGCGTCACGAAATGGACCATAATAGCTTGAGGCATATTTAGCAGAGTACGCCATGATACGCGTGTGAATAAAGCCACATTCTTCTAGTGCTTCACGAATAGCGCCAATGCGGCCATCCATCATGTCTGATGGCGCAACGATATCCGCGCCTGCTTCGGCGTGAGACAGCGCTTGTTTGACAAGCACTTCAATGGTTTCTTCATTCTGCACATAGCCATCTTCGTCAATAATGCCGTCTTGACCGTGTACGGTGAATGGATCTAAGGCGACATCGGTGATCACACCAAGCTCTGGACAAGCTGCCTTTAAAGCTCGAACGGTGCGCTGCGCGAGTCCTTCAGGGTTGTATGCTTCTTCCGCAAGCAGTGACTTTTGCTCAGCAGGTGTGACCGGGAAGATAGCAACCGCAGGTACGCCTAAGCTTACCAGTTGCTTTGCTTCTTCAACTAGTAGGTCAATAGAAAGGCGCTCGATCCCTGGCATTGAGGGGATTGATTCGCGACAGTTTTCTCCCTCTAACACAAATACTGGGTAAATAAGGTCATTGACTGATAAAACGTTTTCACTCATTAAGCGTCTTGAAAAGTCATCGCGGCGCATTCTGCGCATACGTGTAAGTGGGAATAGGTCTAAACCTGACTGAGCCACGTTATATCTCCTGTTCGGGGTTGAAAACGACAACTTGATCACGGCCATTTTGTTTGGCCTGATATAATGCTTTATCAGCGTTGTCGGTAAAAATACTTGGGGTATTGGGATCGCTAACTATGGCGCTATAAATACCTGCGCTAGCGGTAAATTTAATGTTTTGCTCACCAACTGACAAAGTTTGTTCGGCGGTATAGATTCTGATCCGCTCTGCAAGCTCATAAGCCCCCTCAGATGAGGTGTTTGGCAGTAAAATAATAAACTCCTCACCACCATATCTGAAAATTTCGTCAGAAGGTCTACGAAGGTGTTGTTTGATGAGGTTGGCAAACTGACAGATTGCATGATCGCCTGCGAGGTGACCATAGGTATCATTAATTTTTTTAAAGTGGTCGATATCAAAAATGATTAAGCTTAGGCAAGTTTGTTCTCGTCGAGAACGTCTTGCTTCCATTTGCAAGCGCTTATCGAAGTAACCGCGATTTTTGACTTTAGTTAATGGATCTTCCGTATTGAGCTTTTCTAACTCGCGGTTTTTTTCTTCTAGTTCACGCAATGTTACTTGGAGTTCGAAGGTGCGTTCTTCAATGTTGTTTTCAAGCAGTTGCTGAGATTGCTCTTGTAGTTTGAGCTTTTCTTTAAGTAGTGCATCTTCTGCTTGCGTATGAGCGAGTCGTTGCTGCTGTTTCATTAATGCATTATCGCGTTTCGCCATATAGCTTCTTGCAAGTAAGTAACTAATCACGGTGCACTGTAGCAAATATAACAAATAAACGCCGGGTTGAATTAACAGCTTGCCTGGCTGAATACCCAATTCGACAACCAATTGATAGCTAATCGTGAGCGATTGTAAGAGTACAATACAGATCCCTAAACCGCGATATTGCTGGCTGTGACGAGCCACAAGATAAAAGAGTATGGCTGAAACAAGGGTACATAGCGCTAGAGTGGTAATACTGACAAGGTTAACTGGCAACACGATACTCAATATCAGTCCACAGACTACGCTGAGTTGCAGCAGACGAGCATAGCTTTGTGATAGTGATAGTTTGAGCGCTTGTCTGGAAATAAAGAGCAATAATAAGGTCGAAAGCGTGGCTAATAACCCCTGTCCATGTTGTTGTAGCCAAAGCCATTGACCATAAAGGTAGCGGTAACTAAAACCATATAGATGCGCGTTAAGCAACCAAACGCTGGCGACAAAAGCGGTACCAACAAGGAAGAAATGCTGTTTGCTTAACGTAAAGAGGGTAAGGTTAGTTACCATTAGCGCTAATACAAAACCAGCTAAAATCCCATATAACAAATTAAATTTGCTTTTGAATTTTAGGTACTCGTTAGGCTGCCATATGCTTATAGGCGCGTAGACAACACCATGATGTTTGATACGCAGATACAGCATTGATTCACCATACGCTGCGAGTGTTAATGGAATAATCAGCGATTCGTTTTTTATTGGTCGTTTTAGCAACGGTAGGGTATCGCCCATGCCAATTTTCAAAATGGGATGATCTGGCACAACATGGAATGCGGTCACAGAATCGAGCAAATTATTGTCAACGCTAACCAAAATAGACAGATCCCTACTGCTGGTATTGCGCAGTGGAAAACGTACCCAAATAGCCGTATCATTCGTTCGCAAGCCTAGTGGCAGCGCTTTGTGAGTTTGCCATTGAGTGTCAGCATCGAGTAATTGGGAGATGTTCTCATGCTCTGAAAAACTGTATGCCAGTTGAAATTCATTGAGATGGCCAAAGCGTTCATTGATCTCGACAACGGCTGAACTCGCGGGTGTAAAAAACAATACTAGGATCAGGAAAAAACGCTGCATTTTTATCCCTGCCGAACGAATAATTGAGTGAAATTATGAGTGGTCTGCTGAATAACCTGCTCCGCAGAGATGCCTTTTAACTCGGCGACTTTAGCGACAATATAATGAAGATAAGCCGGCTCATTACGACGAGTTTTGGGTTTGGGCTGGATATTCCGTGGGATTAAGTACGGCGCATCAGTTTCCAATAGCATACGTTCTAACGGAAGATAACGGACCAACTCTTGTAGCTCAAGACCTCTGCGTTCATCACATAGCCAGCCTGTAATCCCGACACTCAAGCCATAATCTAGGTAATTTTTAAGCGCCTCTTTATTACCAGTAAAACAGTGTAGCAAACCCGAAACATGCGTGCCTTTTAGTAACGTAAATAAGGCATTATGTGCTTCTCGTTCATGTAGGTACACTGGCATATTTAATGCGTTTGCAAGTTCAAGCTGCTGCTGGCAGATATCTTGTTGAACACTGCGTGGAGAAAAATCGCGATTAAAATCTAGTCCGCACTCTCCAACGGCTACGACTTCGGGCTTATCTAGCAACGGCTTCAGTTGATCAACAAAGTTCTCGGGTGCACTTTTAGCGTCATGAGGATGAATACCAGCGGTCGTTAGCAAGTTATAGCGGTTGGCAAGCAGTAAGCTACGCTTACTACTTTCTATGTCACAGCCAATCGCGAGCATTGAGACTACGCCGCTATCCGTAGCGCGTTGAATAACGTCTTCTAAATCATCATCAAACTGAGCGCTGGTGAGATTGACACCGGCGTCAATAAGCTCGCTCATTAATTGACTCTTTTTACTCGAATGCTTCTGTTTGCGCCCACTTTGTTCATCAAAAAAGAGCCGAATGAAGCACGGTTAATTTCAACTTTGTCCCCTTTACTAGCAGGAAAGCGATCTGAGCCGATTTGTTTCCATATTTGGCCATTGTCTAGGGTGAAAGTATGAGTACCTCGGCCATTATCTTTGAGCATTGAAATGGTGGCTACCAAGCTATCAAGTGCTTCTGTTTTGTCACTGCGGTTTTCCAAACCAAAATCTTTTGTAGTATCGTTTCGCTGAACTGCTGAAGTTGGGGCGGTATGATGTTGTGCCTGCTGACTAGAATTTGCAGGCACTTGCTTTAGATCAGAGTGGCTAATTGGCTGGTTGGCCATCACTTTATCGAAACAATGCAGTCTTTTGAAATCATTGTCGATTAATGTACACACCTCTAGGGCTTGAACGTTCACTGATTGCGCATGGCTGAATACAGAAAAGCCAACCGTAACTGTGGCTACTATTATTTTTTTCATTTTTCTGATTCCTGTTGAATTGGTTTTTTTGTGTAAAAAGCGGCTAAGATCAAGCCCAGCTCAAATAACAATAACATAGGTAAAGCGAGAAGTGTCTGTGACAAAACGTCTGGCGGTGTTAAAAACATTGCAACCACAAAAGCGCCGACCACAATATAGGGTCGCTTTTCCCTCAAGCTGGTTGTTGTTGTCGCGCCGCTCCAACATAACAGCATGATTGCAACAGGAATTTCAAATGCCACGCCGAAAGCAAAAAACAGTTTCAGGATAAACCCTAAATAACTACTAATATCAGGGCTTAACGTCATCATTTCAGGTCCCACGCTGGTAAAAAAGCTCAATATAATTGGCATGACAACGAAGTAGCAAAAAGCGATTCCTGAGTAAAACAATAAAACACTAGAGAGTAGAATAGGGATCAGCATGCGCTTCTCATGCTTATATAAGCCCGGAGCAATAAACCCCCAGATTTGGTGTAAAATAAATGGAATGGCGGCAAATAACGCGACAAAGAGGGTGAGTTTAAATGGCGCGAAAAAAGGGGCTGTTACGTCGGTTGCGATCATGCTGGCGTTACTTGGTAAGCTCTCAACCAATGGGGCTGCTACAAAGGCATAGATATCATTGGCAAAATAGACTAATGCCACAAAAATAAGCAAGATGCTTATCAACGCTTTCATCAAACGGTTACGAAGCTCGACGAGGTGTGAAATAAAGCCACTTTGAACAGATTCGGTCATGAAATTAAGACTCGTATAGAGGTTATTTTTTGTTTTCTGGGCTGCTAGATTTATAAGAATGTCTGACAGACTCTGCTGCTTGTTGCAATTCTTCTACAGATTGGCGCAAACTAGGATCAAGATCTTGCATGCCTTGTTGTTCGGCCTTTTTTAAGTTTTGGTGCAACTCATGAACTCTGAGTTCTTCATTGACTTCTGCTTTAACCGAATTGGCGACAGACTTTACGGTTTTAATCCATCGAGATACGGTTCTGATGGCAACGGGTAATCGCTCGGGACCAAGCACTATCAACCCGACAATCAGAACCACTACTAACTCCCACATGCCCATTAGAGTTAAGCCTTGTCTTTGTGTTGTTCTTTTTCAGACGCGTTTTGAGAACTGTGGGTCGTATTGTCTTTTAATTTCTCAGGTTCATCGTTATCAGACTCAGAGACTGCATTTTTAAAGCCTTTAACCGCTCCACCTAAGTCACTACCAATACCTCGTAGCTTTTTCGTGCCGAAAATAAGAACGATGATTGCTAGAATAATTAAGAGTTGCCAGATGCTAATTCCACCAATACCCATGGGATCTCCGAAATTTAAGTACTACTAATTAGTGATTATACGCTGAGTGGGTAAAAAATCACCCTGTTTTACGCCATGCAAAGAGAAAGCTCACGATTGAGGTAAATGCAAAAAGCCCACTTGCAACCGCCTTTTCTTCAACAAAGCATAACCCTGCCAGCAGTGCAAATGTGCTCGCAGCAATACCTAACAAAATAGGTTTAGCTGAATTATATTGCTGTTGTGTTACAGTATGAGGTACTGGGCGTTTAAGACTTTGATAAATCAAATCTGGCAGTTCAGGCATTTTCTCAGCCCAAAAAGGTAAGTTTGCATAGAGCTTTTTCGCGACGGCAATGGGGCCGACTTGATCTTGCACCCATTGCTCCAAAAATGGCTTTGCTGTTTTCCACAGGTCTAACTGAGGGTAAAGTTGGCGCCCTAAACCTTCAACATATAACAGTGTTTTTTGTAACAATACCAACTGGGGTTGTACTTCCATGTTAAACCGACGTGCGGTGTTAAACAGATTCACCAGCACATGCCCGAATGATATTTCTGCCAGTGGTTTATTGAATATAGGCTCGCATACAGTGCGAATGGCAAATTCGAATTCTTCTACACAGGTGTCAGCAGGTACCCAACCTGAATCGACGTGTAATTGTGCGACCTGACGATAATCGCGATTAAAAAATGCGATAAAATTCTCCGCTAAATAGCGTTTATCCTCGCGGTTTAGGGTACCGACAATTCCGCAGTCAATTCCTATATATTGGGGGTTATGCGGATTTTCTCGTGACACAAAAATATTTCCAGGATGCATATCTGCATGGAAAAAGCTGTCTCTGAACACTTGGGTGAAAAACACTTCTACGCCGCGTTCAGCCAGCAGTTTCATATTAGTGCCTTGCTCTAGTAGTGCGTCGGTGTCAGATACGGGGATACCGTAAATGCGCTCCATCACCAGTACATTTTTACGAGATAAGTCGCTATATACTTCTGGAATATAAAGAGAATCAGAGCCCTCGAAATTTCGTCTCAGCTGAATAGCATTAGCGGCTTCGCGCATTAGATCTAATTCATCAAGTAAGGTTTTTCGGTATTCACGAACCACTTCTACAGGACGTAATCGTTTTCCTTCGTTAAACAAGTTTGCGACCAATTTGGCAAATCGTTCCATCAGTGATAGATCGGCGAGGATCTGTTTTTCAATGTCAGGACGAATGACTTTAATGACCACATCTTTTATTTCGTCAGCAATTTGTAGTTTGGCTGCATGTACTTGCGCAATAGAAGCGGAAGCTAATGGAGTTTGCTCGAATTCAATAAAATATTGATGTATGTTGTCAATTTCTAGCGCTTTTTCTATCAGTGTTTGAGCTTGTTCTGAGTCAAAAGGTGGTACTTTATCTTGTAATAGCGCCAGTTCTAGCGCTACTTCGTGTGGTAACAAGTCGCGACGTGTTGATAGCATTTGTCCAAACTTGATCCATACTGGGCCTAAGCTTTGTAAGGCTAAACGTAATCTTGCGCCTGTTGGCTTGTCTTTATGTTGGTTACGCATCCAGAACAAGCTGCTACGGACAAGCTTTCCATACCACGGCTTTTTGCTGTCAGGTAAGAGTTCATCAAGACCGTAATTAAGAAAGGTTTTGGTTATCTGGTGCAAGCGAAGTAAAGACAAGCTACTTTCCTTTTTGCGTGGTTAATGTATCGATACGAGCAGATATCGCATTTAGGTCGCTGTTTAGTGCTCTAAGATCTTGTTTGAAATTAATAAACTCATTTGGATGAGGCGCGGTTTTTAACTCATCTTGTAATAGCGAAGAAAATGTTTCCTGCAACACCGCAGTGTCTTTCTTCGCTCTATCAGTCAGTCGGTTAAGTTTGTCTAGTAGGGCTTGTGCAGGGCCGTCGCCTAAATACGCAGCAAAATGCTCGGCCCAGTCAATATCAATATTGGCAAATGCTTTGCTGTAGTGCTGAGCAATATGTAAATCACCCTCTAAATCGAGCTTATTACTGCGAATCAGCGTTGTCAGTGAGCTCGGATCTTTTAGTTGAGTTAAGGTATTTAAGTCAGCACTAATCGCGCAATCCGCCAGCCCATCAAACGGCGCCAATACGTGCATACGTTGAGCACTGTACTGGAAAGCCATGTGCGTATTTAAGTCTCTAATTTCTATGCATAATATTTTATTAGCAACAGGCTCTAGAGAAACGTGAAGTGCAGGATCAAGTTTCAGCGCTTGTCTCAATGTCCCTTCAAGTAACGCAGCAACAGCGGTAATGAGCACAATTTACTCCTAGAATTTGAAACCACGGTGTAAGGCAACAATACCACCGGTCATATTTTGGTAATCGGTTTGCTCGAATCCGGCTTCATCCATCATGGATTTTAGGGTTTCCTGATCAGGGTGCATACGAATGGACTCAGCAAGGTACTTGTAGGATTCGCTGTCGTTGGCGACTATCTTACCCATTGCTGGAAGTAACGTGAATGAGTAGAGATCATATAGCTTAGATAGCATCTCGTTATCTGTTTTAGAAAACTCAAGAATCAATAGGCGACCACCTGGCTTTAACACTCGGTACATAGAACGTAAGGCTTTATCTTTATCTGTGACGTTGCGGAGTCCGAAAGCGATGGTGATGACATCAAAGGTATTATCCGGGAAGGGCAGCATTTCTGCGTTCATTTGAACGTATTCGATATTACTGACTAAGCCTAAATCACGCAGTTTATCTCTGCCCACTTTAAGCATTGAATCATTGATATCACCTAGGATGACTTGTCCTTTTTCTCCGACTAGATCGCTGAACTTTGCTGTTAAGTCACCAGTTCCACCGGCTAAGTCGAGTACTTTGTGTCCGCTTCTTACACCCGAGCAAGCAATTGTTTGACGCTTCCACAAGCGATGTATACCTAGCGACATTAAGTCGTTCATAACGTCATATTTGGCAGCAACGGAGTGAAAAACATCAGCAACGAGGGATGCTTTCTCGTCAGTGGCGACAGTTTGATAACCGAAGTGGGTAGTGTTCTCGTGCGACTCTTTCATTGGCTTCTCATCGTAGTTCAGCTTGATTGTGCTTAGTGTACTTGATTGGCGGACGTAGGTGCAATTTCTTAGCAACGATTAGCTTAGATTTCAGCGCAGATATGTCAATGGAGCCGATGGTACCGTGGCTGCGATACTTAGAGCGAGTTAACTGTTAATGCCCAATGTAGCAAGAAGTGCCCATGGATAACGCTTTTTGTGCTGCGCTGCCAGCCCTTTTAGCTAACGTGTCAAAGCCTTGGCTTTCATGCATTTTAGCAATGCCTTGAGATATAGTAACTTGAGGTAACGGTAGCTTTCCTTTAGCACTGACGAACTTGAGTTTTTCTACTCCTTTTCTCACTTTTTCAGCAATCATTTCCGCAGTATCGAGATCGACATCGGCCAGTAGTACGGTGAATTCTTGCTTACCAGTTCTACCAGGAAAGCCACTTTCGGTAACATAGCGCTTTATGTTATTTGCTACTCGATTAAGCACGATCTCGCCTACAACGTCGCCAAATTTGGAGATAAATTCATCTAAGTTTTCAACTTGAATAGAGAGTGCACAAACGGATTTTTGCTGAGATTGCCATAGCTCAACTTTTTTAGACAGATAATGACGCTTGTATAAACCAGTTTGAGGGTCTAACAAATGCTCTTTACGGAGCAGTTTTAATAGACGCTGATTCTTTTCTTGCAACTGTTGAACCTGAAGTAGGTCAACTTTGTATTGCTTATGCTGACGCAGGAGAGTTTCGGTATGTTTGGTTAGAGCATTAAGAGCTCGTCTGCTTTTCTCGACATTATTTGCATCTAAACTGTGTACACAATGACTAACCTGATTAGCAAATTGGGCGATGTGCTGCTGTGAACGTTGTGTAGACTCGTCTAATTTGTTCATCACCGAGTCAACACCATCGATTATATCTGTTTGCAACTGTTGGCCTTTATCTAAAAATTGATAATAAAGCTGCTCCATAAAGATACAATCGATTTTTTGTTTGCTGTTTATAAATCTTTCTATAGCGTTGTCTAAGTCTTTATTGACTTTACTGACGTGCGTATACGCAACCTGATAGTTCATCGGTGTGGGCGGCAGCTGATGTTGCTCTAAAAACAGGCAAACTTGTGTCATTTTTTCTTGGGCAATAGACATAGAGTCATGAAACATCATTTAGGTTACCGCAACAATGGAATATAAAACGTTTACAAACTACCAACATATCCTTGGGCGTACAAACTGTCCTACTCGTTTAAAGCTACATTAATCGCTCTTGTCCCAATTTAAAAGCAAAATGTTGGTGTTTGAAATAGAAAATTTACATTTTTTTGTTTAATCGGCTTTTTTATAAGCTGTTTTTCGTAGTTTGTGTGATTTGCGTTCAGTTTTTAGCATTGTCAGTCTATCGATTTAAGTTGCATCTAAGCTTAAGCTTGCTTAGCGTGCACTCGTGGATAGATGAGTCTCCTCGTTTACGATTTGTTTTCCAACTGTATCTTGGATATTAATTTCTCGCTTTTGGGGAGCTCAGTGACAAACTCGTCACTGATGGCAACTGTTATTACAGAAGTGGGCTTGTTGGGAGTTTACACAGTGTTGCTAACGAGATTGAGCTTATTCAATTTGACTGTTGTAAACACAAATACTTAACGGTCACACGTCAACGATGTTAGACGTTTATACCCATTGATATGATCAAAAGAATGAGGAAGCTAGAGTGCTAAAATTAAAAATTAAACGTTGGGGAATTCATACAAGCTTGGCGCTTGGCTTGATGTTTTCGATGGCTGGATGTGTAACAACCTCAGTTGACCATGATCAACAATTTAGTGAAATCGCTCAGCAAATTATGGCGTTTAGAGGACAGCAAAATGCTTACGGTCGCTCACAGCCTGATGAAGCGTATTTGTTGCCCAACTTGACAGCCGACTACCTTACGGATGTGAATTTACAGCGAGTCAGTTTTCTTGAACGACTAGATAATTTGGAAAAATCACAACTTAGCGACGAAAACCAGATTAACTTGGCTATCTTGCGAGCTCAAATTCAAAATAAGGTGGATGAGTATCAATTCAACAGCCACTATA
This sequence comes from Pseudoalteromonas sp. T1lg65, assembly GCF_051930985.1. Classification (NCBI taxonomy): domain Bacteria; kingdom Pseudomonadati; phylum Pseudomonadota; class Gammaproteobacteria; order Alteromonadales; family Pseudoalteromonadaceae; genus Pseudoalteromonas; species Pseudoalteromonas sp. T1lg65. Next base: position 168,176 of record NZ_CP196837.1, read on the forward strand.
TGCCCTTGACTTCGGAATATGGCTTCCATTCAGAGCTGGCATTTTACATTAGTGCGCACAACTTTAATAAACGCGACGGGTATGAGCTCTATCTGGCTAGACTTGCGCAGACTCCGCGTTTTTTCGCCCAGAATATTGCTTGGATGAGAAAAGGCATAGAAACAGGCTGGACGCAACCTAAGGTGGTATTAGAGGGGTATGAAAGCTCTATCGAAGCTTTTATCGTCGATGATGTCACGCAATCTGAGTTTTTTGCTCCGTTTAAAGAGAACCAAGCCGGCATACCTGAAAGTGAATTTAAGCAACTACAAGAAAAGGCGAAAAACATCATTGCTGGTCAAGTCATAGCCTCATATCGTCAATATCGAGATTTTTTTGTAAATGAATATCGCCCAGCAGCGAGAGAGAATATCGCTATTTCAAGTGTTCCAAATGGTCGAGCATTTTACGCCAATCGTGCTAAGTACTACACCACGACAGAGATGACAGCGAAAGCAATTCATGAGCTTGGTTTACAAGAAGTTGCGCGAATACGTGGAGAAATGGAAGAGATCATTGAAAAGGTGGGTTTTACAGGCTCGTTTGCTGATTTTGTACATTTCTTAAGAACAGATCCTCAGTTTTATGCAAAAACGCCAGAGGAGTTGCTCAAGGAAGCGTCGTTCATTGCCAAAAAAATGGATGCTAAGTTACCCATGCTTTTCCATACCTTACCAAGACAGCCGTATGGGGTTGCTCCTGTTCCAGAAAGCATTGCTCCTAAATACACCACTGGCCGATACTTAGGGCCGCGCAACGATACCGAAGCTGGCTATTATTGGGTGAATACGTATGCTTTAGACAAACGTCCTCTGTATGTATTAGAAGCGTTAACATTGCATGAAGCAGTGCCTGGGCATCACCTGCAGATTGCCTTAAATGCCGAGCTTGAGCATTTGCCTGATTACCGAAGAAATGAGTATATCTCAGCTTTTGGCGAAGGTTGGGGATTATACTCCGAATATTTAGGTATTGAAGCGGGTTTTTATCAGGACCCTTACCGTGATTTTGGCCGCTTAACTTACGAGATGTGGAGAGCTGCTAGACTTGTCGTTGATACTGGCATGCACATGTTTGGTTGGAGTCGTGAGCGAGCGATGAATTTTATGAAAGACAATACCGCTTTGTCGCTGCATAACGTAAAAACTGAAACCGATCGCTATATTTCTTGGCCTGCCCAAGCGTTGTCATACAAAATCGGTGAATTGACGATTAAGCGATTGCGTAAAAAAGCAGAACAAGCTCTAGGTGAGGATTTTGATATCAGAGAATTTCATTATCAAGTGTTAAAAAGCGGCTCGGTGCCACTATATGTACTTGAAGCACAGATTGATAAATATATTCAAGCAGAGAAAGCAAAAAGGTAATCGTATTGTCGCTCAAAATGTCCACCATTGATTGGGATGTTTTGAGCGACCTAATGTGATTTTCAACCGCGCAAACTATTGCACAGAGCCGATGATTAACTGGTAGATGTCCTCAACGGATTGGCAGTTTTTAGCGTTCAGGATCAGTTGCTCTCCTAGCAACAGCGCTTGTTGCTCTCCTAGCAACAGCGCTTGTTGCTGTACCAATAATCGAGTTTGCTCATCTTCGATTTCGTCAATGTCGGCAACATGAGCTAGACCTATGGTTCGACGGATCAGCTCACTACCGCAGTAACCCACGCTGTCTTGAAGTACTGAGATTAAAAAGTGCTCTGCAAATCCTGAAGCTTGTAGGGCCAGATCTTTGGTATCTTGCTGAGCAAGACTAAGCCAATTGACGTAAAACTCTCGCAAACACACTGAGATGGTGTCGAGTAAGTAGATCTGCATTTTGCGCCGTTGTGGAAGCGCTTTTATCCGACCTTGTTGTGCACAATAGTTTAGAAGTAAATTGCCGATAAAAGAGCCTAAATCAAAACCAATAGGGCCAAAAAAGCCAAATTCAGGGTCTATCACCTTGGTTTCATGGGTACCGACAAAGATGCTACCTGTATGAATATCACCGTGTAACAAAGCCTCAGAAGCGGTTAAAAACTTTGCTTTGAGCTTGGCAATTTCTAGCAATAAAGGCACATTATTACGCAATTTGGCGACATGGCTTTCTAGTGCTTGCGGATATTGGTTTCGTTCACTCTGTCGGTACGGATCATCAAAGAATAAGTCTTCAGTAATGGCGCATAGTTCGGGATTTGTGAACTCTGTGACGAGCGCTTTTTTGTTTGTCGGAGAGAGATAAAAGCTGGAGTGATAAAAACTCGTTCTCGCTAAGTAGTGCGCAATGTCTCTACCTAGATTAGTGAACGTTTGTGCTTTATTAAGGGCTGAGCGGAGAATTTGCAACTGCCCTAAGTCCTCTAATACAGTGACGGCTAATGTGCTGTCATGATGTAAAACCTTAGCGGTATTTGCCGGACATACGGCGGCATGGCGTTTCAATACATTAGCTTCAATTCTGGCTCGATCCAGAGTCAATGGCCAGCTTTCGCCAACACAACGAGCATAGGGTAACGCTTGTTTAACAATAATGCTATTGCCGCCCGTGTCTTGTACGCGAAATACCAAGTTTAGATTACCATCACCGAATTCATTGCTGGATATCACCGCATCATTATCAAAAAATGAACCGACTTTTTTTATGTATTCAATCACTTTTTCATTATCAAATATGACGTATTCAGACATATGCTTGCACCCAACAAAAATTGATGTATAGCATTCTATATTTTTAAATGTTTAGATGTCTATACTTCTTTTTCTTATGCTGTAAAATATGCCAATCATCTAAGAGGAACCAGTCCACTATGAAAGAACTCATCGCTCGCAGTTTGAAGTATCAAGCCGGTAATGTTTTGGTGTTAGATCAATACTTATTGCCTCATCAAGAAGTTTGGCATGAATGTCGAACTGTTGAAGATATGTGCGAATTGATTTTGTCTTTGAAAGTGAGAGGGGCGCCTTTGATTGGACTTGCTGCAGCGATTCTGGTCGGTTACTTGGCAGAGCAAGGTGCGACAAAAGCCGAATTGCTTCAAGCGGTCGATAAATTAGAAGCGACAAGGCCAACCGCTGTGAACTTGATGCATTGCATGGCAGCGATGCGACAAGCGCTTCAGTCCGAGGTATGGCAGCAAAAGGTAATAGCGACAGCAGAGCAGTTGTTTGAAGAAGATGAACAGTTATGCGACAAAATGGCGACGATCGGTGCGGCATTAGTTAATGCTGGTGATAATATCCTTACTCATTGTAACACCGGAGCTTTGGCGACAGCTGGTGTGGGAACCGCATTAGGTGTAATACATCATGCCGCGCAGCAGCATAGGGGTAACATCCATGTATGGGTTGATGAAACCAGACCGTTGTTACAAGGAGGTCGGCTAACGGCATACGAGTTGGATGTATGGCATATCCCTTATACGTTAATCTGTGACAATATGGCCGCAAGTTTAATGGCATCTGGTAAAGTGGATAAGATTTTCGTCGGTGCAGATAGAATCGCCGCCAATGGCGATTTTGCAAACAAAGTGGGTACCTACAACCTAGCTGTGCTGGCACGTCATCATGATATCCCTTTTTATGTCGTAGCACCTGTCACTACGGTAGATAAGCACTGTGAGAATGGTGCAGCGATACCGATTGAGCAACGAGATCCTCGTGAAGTTTCGGGTGTTAGTGGCAGCTTTGGTGCGTGTCAATGGGCACCTACAAACGCACAAATATATAACCCAGCATTTGATGTAACACCTGCAAACCTGGTGACTGGGTGGGTGTTAGACATCGGATTGTTTGATCATTCAGACGTGGAACAAGGTGTTTTATCAGAAGTGAAATAGATATGCCACCTGTACCTATTTCACATTGAATTAACACTCACTTTTGCGGTATATTCGTCGTTTCAAATTTAGAGAAACTAGGACTCGGGTCAGGATGATAGTAAAACGAATTACCACCTTTCTGTTGCTTTTTTCAGCATTTTTTAGCTTCGCGGCGAAGAAACAAAATTTAATCCCTATTGAACACTTTAGTAAAGGTGAAGAATTTACCGATATGAAGCTTTCTCCCACTGGTGAATACCTTAGCTTTATCTCCAAAGCAGATGGGAAAAATGCTCTTCTTATAATGAAAATAGATGGGTTCAAATTACTCCACGCAGTGCGCTTTGATAGTAATGGTCAAGTTGGTGACTATCACTGGGTAAACGATGAGCGAATTGTGTTAGAAAAGCAATATATTCGGGGCTGGAAATCTCATCCTGAGTACTATGGCGAGTTATTGGGAGTTAACTTTGATGGTACTCGAGGCAAATATTTGGTTGGTTATAAGGGAGAGATGCAAACTGGTTCTCGTCTTAAAAAGGCAACGCCTTTAAACGGTACTTCTTACGTGCTCGATCCGTTAGTGCACGATGAAGACAAGATGCTTATCTCTACAATCCCCTGGTCAGGTAGTTCAGAACCGACGACGGTGGTTTATGAAGTTGATGTTAACAGTGGGGCGAGAAAGAGAGTCATAGGCTCACCTCGTTCTCGCGGCAGTTTCTTGACCGATCATGAGGGTAACGTTCGTGCTGCAATATCTAGTGATGATTACATTTCTGCTTCGATTTATTTAAGAGGTAAAGAGCATGGAGAGTGGCAAGAACTGAAGTTACCGCAACGGTTTTATGATATGCAGTTACATGGCTTTGATAAATCAGGTCAGTCTGTGTATGTCTCTGGTTCGACACAAGGCGAACCTAGAGGCGTTCACATTTTGAATCTGAAGTCAGGTGAATTGGATACAATTTATCAAGATAAAGAAGTGGATCCAAAGCAGCTTTGGACTGATCCGGTAGATAAAAATTTATTCGCAATAGAATTAGACCCAGGCTACCCGACATACATCTTCACACAAGAAAGTGCAGCGTTGAGCAACCAACTGAAATCTTTCCTTGAATCATTGCCGGGTAACCAAGTTCAAATTGTCAGTGCTACAAAGGACGGTGAAAAACTGCTAGTGTATGCACACAGCGATATTAACCCTGGTCGCTACTATCTCTATGATAATAAAAATAAGAGTCTTCAATATATTACCTCAAGTCGTAACTGGATTGATCCAAACCAAATGTCTTCTATGGAGCCAATTAAATACAAGACACGTGATGGGTTGACTATTCATGGCTACCTAACCAAGCCTTATGGTAAAGCCGATAAAGACTTACCGCTAGTGGTGATGCCACATGGTGGTCCTCACGGTCCTAGGGACTATTGGCAGTTTGATCCTGAAGTGCAGTTGCTCGCAAGCCGAGGCATTGCGGTGTTGCAAGTTAATTTCCGCGGCTCAGGTGGTTATGGCAGTGCTTTTGAGGAAGCAGGCTACCGCAAGTGGGGTAAGGAAATCCAGTATGACATCATTGACGGTGTTCAATATCTCATTGACCAAGGTATCGCGGATAAAAACAGAATGTGTATTATGGGATCCAGTTTTGGTGGCTATTCAGCGTTACAAAGTGCGATTCTTGAACCTAACTTGTTTAAATGTGCCATTGGCGTTGTTGGGGTTTATGACTTACCGCTGATGTTTGAAGAGGGTGATGTGGCTGAACGTAGAGCAGGCCAAGCTTTCTTGAAAACGGTACTAGGCCAAGACCAAGCACAACTGAAGGCTTTCTCACCGAGCTATAATGTCGATAAGTTGAAGATTCCGGTAATGATTGTTCACGGTGGTGAAGATGAAAGAGCGCCGATTGAACAGGCTGAATCGTTAATTGCAGCGTTGGATAAAGCCAAGAAGGAATATGTGTATCACCTGTTAGAAGATGAGGGGCATGGTTTCTACAAACCTGAGCATCGTCAAAAATACTATCAGAATATATTGAAGTTTCTAGATAAACATCTCAACTTATAGCAAGTTACGTATATGGGTTCAGAAAGAGGCAGCGAATAGCTGCCTTTTTTGCGTATAAAAATCGTATTTTGTAGGCGAAGGGGTGCCTATAAAAACCTGTAATATTATGCGGTTTGTTATTACTACGCATATTCGCCTCCTATGCTGAACATGCATATCTCTCAGCTATATCGTTCTTGACTTCTTGTTGGCTTTTCAGGCCGTAAATACCTGCTCCCTGATCAAAGTAGATCGCTGATAATGTTTCCCAGTGTTAGAAATTAGAACTTAAATATAATTAAGCTTATGTTTTTAATGTTTATTTTTGACTTTTTATTATTGTTTTGGTTAGCTCAGTTTGCGAATGATTACAACAATTACAGAATTCTTATGGCGCATTGTATGAGTGTGATATTCCAGACTTACGGTCTTCTTCTGAGAAAAAACCGGAAAATTAAATTAAAAAGCATATATATCATGTGGTTAATTTGTTTTGCTGAGTTTTTTAGACCCAAGGGAATATTCTGAAGAAAAACTCATTAAATCTCAAGTCTTTGTTTTTATTTGGTATGTTTATATTTTTAAATTAAATATATTCATCATAGCTAGGTAAGCGACACAACTAGGTTGCTCTTATATTCTGTGTCGTAGATTAGCGTGAAGTACTTCTGCTATTGGAGATGCTGATGCCTCCACTGTGATTTAAGTGGCTAACGTGTACTTCACAAACTTGGGATATTGTGAACAAAGAGGAATAAACGATGAACCTAAACCTTACAGCCATGTTTTTAATGTTAGCGACGGTAATTGCAGATTACAGCATGGAAATAAGCAGCAACATCATCGCAGGGAAAGCTCAAACGGAGTCGAGCCATAAAGTATCTGCACAAGGAAAATCTTGCCAGCAGCATTTTCAGGCAACGAATGAACAGCCTTTAGGCGGCGATTTAACATACTGTAAATAATTGGAGTCTAGCGATGAAGTTAAGCAAAACACTTGTTGCCCTTATTGTGTCGGCGGCAGTTTCTGGTTGTAGTCAAAACATGTCAGCACAATCGACCGGTATAAAGTTAGTCGAGCAAGTGGATGTTCAACCCACTGAGCTGGCTATTGCTTATAAAAAGTATGAATTAGAAAATGGCCTGACTCTGATCATTCACGAGGACAATTCTGATCCGTTGGTGCATGTAGATGTGACATATCATGTTGGCTCGGCCAGAGAAGAGTTAGGTAAGTCGGGCTATGCCCATTTATTTGAACATATGATGTTTCAAGGCTCTAAGAACGTTGCCGATGAAGAACACTTTAAAGTAGTTACTGAGTCTGGTGGTGAACTTAATGGTACAACTAATAACGATAGAACCAACTATTATCAAACGGTACCCTCTAACCAGTTAGAAAAAATGCTATGGTTAGAAGCCGATAGAATGGGCTTTTTTGCGCAGGGGATCACCCAAGAGAAGTTCGAAATCCAACGTGAAGCAGTTAAAAACGAGCGAGGTAAGGATGTTGACAATGTACCTTACGGTCGTTTAATGGAAACTATTGGGCAAACACTGTATGACTACGGTCATCCGTATTCCTGGTCTGTTATAGGCTATATGTCTGATTTAAATCGTGCCAGTGCGCAAGATTTAAAAGCCTTCTTTAAAAAATGGTATGGGCCAAACAACGCGACTTTAACGATTGGTGGAGATGTTAAGGCTGAGCAAGTATTACCTCTCGTGAAAAAGTATTTTGGCAGCATACCAAAAGGTGATCACATTGAACCTGCTCAAAAACAGCCTGCTAATCTAGCATCAAGTCGGTATGTTTCTTTACAAGACAACGTACAGTTTCCGTTGTTAGCGAAAGCTTACCCGACGGTGTATGATGGTCACCGCGATCAAGTTGCATTAGATGCACTGGCCTACTTTATTGGTGAAGGTCAATCATCTGTGTTGTACAAATCCCTAGTGAATTCACAGCGTGCGCTTCAGGTACAAACTGCTCACAATTGCAGAGAATTGGCGTGTGAAATGCTGTATTTGGCGTTACCACATCCTGTTTCAGGTAAAACGCTTAAGGACATGGAAGCAATTTTTGATGCAGAAGTTGCCCATTTTATTGAAAAAGAACTAGACGAGTCTGATATTCAGTTTTACCAAGCGAAAACTGAAGCTGAAGTGGTGAGAAGCTTACAAAGTGTTCAAGGTAAAGTGGCAACTTTGGCTGCCTTCGAAACATTTTTCAACGATACCAAAAGATTACAAAAGCAACTCAATGCGCTCCGTGGTTTAACCGTTAACGATGTCAAACGTGTTTACAGTCAATATATTAAAGATAAGCCAGCAGCGGTAGTGAGTATCGTGCCTAAAGGCCAGCCAGATGCAGTGGCACAAGAGGATAATTTTAAACCGACTTTCTTTGTACCGTCGAAAAACGATGAGATGCAAGTTGCAGAAGTTAAGTTACCAGAAGTGAAGGACACTTTTGATCGTAGCATTCAGCCCCAAGCAGGGAAAGCGAAAGCCATCCATGTTCCTGACGTTTGGCAAACAGAACTCAACAATGGTTTGGCTATAATGGGCGCGCAATCAACAGAAACGCCGACCACGACACTGTCATTATATATTCCAGCCGGAAGACTGTACGATCCCGCAGGACAAAGTGGTGTAGCGAGAGTCACAGCAAGTATGTTGAATGAAGCAACAACGCAAAGCTCAACAGAGGAACTGGCGAAGCAGTTAGCCAGACTTGGAGCGACTATCTCGACAAACTTGGATAGTGAATATATCGAATTCACAGTTTCTGCGATGTCTAAAAACCTTGATGCCACGCTGGCAGTGTTAGCTGAGAAGTTACTTCAGCCGAAATTCTCAGAACAAGACTTTATGAGAGTGAAAGGTCAATATTTACAACTCATTCAGCACCAAGAAAATGAGCCGAACTATATTGCGGATAGCACACTAAATAAACTGCAGTTCGCTTCAGGTAATTACAGCAAGGCTGCATTTTCTTCACTAGAAAGCTTACAAAGTATCACACTAGAACAGGTGAAATCGTATTATGCAAACCAAATCAAGCCATTGGGAGCAAAGTTAGCTGTCGTATCTAGCTTAGACATGAAAATGCTTAAGCCTAAATTAGCGAATACTTTTTCGAATTGGCAAGGCAAGCCGAGCTTGCCTAAAGCGAAGGCTAGTATTGCGCAATATCAAACCAATGTAATTTATGTAGTTGATAAACCAAATGCTGCACAGGTCCAATTACGAGTCGCTGCGCCTGCAATGAAGCCTGATCTTACGGGGCCTTTCTTTAAAGCTAACCTGGCTAGCTTTGCATTTTCAGACTCTTTTAATGGTCGAATAATGCAAAATCTGCGAGAAGACAAGGGTTACACTTATTCCGTATGGGGAAGATTTAGAAGTTACGGTGATATCGGGCGCTATGTGTTGAAAGCAGGCATAAAGACTGAAAATACTGCGGATGCGATACTTGAAATTCAAAACGAAATAGCAAAGCTGCAAAAATCAGGCTTAACTCAACAAGAAATCGCGTTCACACGCGCGGCTGTCAATCAGGGTGATGCACTAAAATATGAGACGCCAGCGGCAAAAGTAGGCTTCTTTGCAACCATGATGAAACATGATGCGGACCAAAGTATTGTTAAAACAAGAAGTAAGATTGTAGAGTCGGTTTCAAAGCATGAGTTAGATAATTTGATCAAGCAATATGTTGATAATGACAACATGCTGTATTTAGTTGTTGGTGATAAAAATACCCTAGTACCGCAACTTGAGAAGAATGGCTTTAAAGTTCAACTTTTATAGTTAAAGCAACCAATTTTCCAACCATTTAAAAGATACCAAAGGCGAGCGTAGGCTCGCCTTTTTTCTTCTGATTTAGCTACTCTTGGTGAGTATACAGTACTAAATGATTCTCTTTTCTGTGTAGAACGGAAAACAATAGCTTACCTTCTTGGTAAGTTAACCCAAAAAAATAGCCTGGTGCTTTGTCGACGTCCTCCATTTCGAGTACTTTAGTTAATTCATTCGGAGCGTTTTTGCTCCACTGGTAAATAGTATTCGAAGAGAGGGTATAAAAATGGTCATCCCCAGCGGCTAGCGTTAATCGGAGTGAACGCGTTATCGATGCTTGCATTAAAGGAAAACTGCTTACTTCTGTAATTTGTTTTGTTAGCGCATTGTATGTGTACAGTTTGCCTTCGAGCGTTAAAATGACAATTTCCTCGTTATTGAGCCAGTCAGCTTGGCTAACGTGACTTATACCAGTGATTTCTTGGAGCTTTTGCTCTGGCATATGGAGTAGTTGTAACTCACTTGCTCCAGTCATTTTATTTTCTGAAACAATAATGGCTAACTCATTGTTAATTCGTGCACTACTGATCATGTAACTTTGTGGAAAATGGGAAATTGTGTCAAAAGTTGTCAAATCAATAAGCCGTAAACTGTGATCAACTTTATTTTGCACAAGTATATGACTGTTTTTTATATCTACATCCAACACCTCATATCCTTTTAGGGCGGCAACACTTCCAGAATAAACGCCCTTAATAATACGCTGAACTAGCGCTTCACTATTGTCAACAAAGGTGTCGTCGTTAAATAAATATTGGTTGTCACCGATATAAAAAAGGTCCGTTTCATTTATCGCGGGCCTTGCGAATGCGTCAATTCTTTTATTTTTAATATCAAAGGAGTAACTATCGTTATAAAAGGGGTAAGTCGCTGTCAATAGCTGATCTTTTGACAGCGGGAAAACATAAGACGATTCTTGAATAGGGGCTTTTATAGAGGGTAGTCGTTCGAGCGTAGTCAAGGAGACGCGCTCTATTGTTTGTTGTTTACGGTTGTACCATAAAATAGAATTACTCGGCTGGTGATGTACAGCTACCCAAATCCTATAATCTGTTTCAGCCAATGTAATTAGGTTATGTCCCGACTTACTGGTTAGCATTAGCTGGTAATTAGTCAGGTTTACTCGCTCGAATAGCACCTGTTGTGTTTCGGGCAAAATGTTGATTAAGGAGTCACCTTCTCCGGCACTACCCGGCGTGGTAAGGCGGATTTCGGATTTGGTTTTTACGTCATACTTGTGTATAGCGAGTAACTCTTCTAACCCCTCGATATATGGTTTGCTATAAATCAGTTGATCTTCATTAAAGCTGAATATGTTACTAATAACTTTCGTTTCGTCACAGGCAAAGAGTGTTTCTGAAATAGGGTTGGTTGCTGGCTCTAGCCGAGTCCTCATGTATTCACATGTTTTAATGTCTCTATTTGGCATCAAGACATAGTTACGCGAGTAGAGGATTTTACCACTAGCATCCCAGCCCAGCACCCGTCCTTCACCAGGTATATTCAGCTCAATATCTTGTTGGCTATCAAGAGAAACCATTCTGACTTGCCCAATTTCACCCTCCGAGATTAATTGAGGATATATGGAGTAGGCTACTTGTTTACTATCTGGGGTTAACTGCATGAATGTATGCAGTCCTCTTACCCAAGAAAAGGGTTGCGGGGTTAATTCAACTTCAAGCTGCGCGGGACTAGGTGTTACGATATCTGGCTGAGTTGGGGCAAGTTGAAAGTCGTACCAGCTGTAAACAGAGCCCAATAGTAGCAAAATACACAAGCTAATCAGCGTCAATGCCCATTTGTGCTTATTCTTCTTATTGGCGTTTAATGAGCTTTGCTGTTCTACAGGCTGCTTTTGCTTTGCGGTTGTATCAATTGCTAGGCTATAACCTTTGCGGTAATGTGTTTTGATGAGTTCGCTTGACTGCTTTGGACTACTGAGTGCTTTTCTTAAATCAAAAATGGCTCGGTTGATGACACTATTGTCCATCTCTTCTTGTTGCCATACATACAGACTCAATTCCTGACGTGTGACAATATTACCTTTATTTTCAATAAGGAAATATAAAATCTGAAATAGGGTTGGATCTAGTGTCTTTGACTCGTTACCATCACAAAGCGTGCGCGTTTTTATATCAAGTTGCCACACGCCAATTTCAATAGTTTGTTGCTCACCTGCACCCGTGACTGCGCTCATGGAAACCCTTACTACACAATTTACTTCCAGAAATTGGCTGCGATCATACCAAAAAGTTGATGTGGGGAAGACAACTTTATTGCTCTAATGTAAAAACGTGTAACAAAAAGCAACGTACTTATTTTTGCTACACGTAAATCGATTTCACAGCTGGTAGTTTTCCGGTTTTAGTCAAGCAGAGGAAACCGCTCCGCAATATTTGATTCTGTACTTTTTGCAACCCACCCTTGCTCATTATTGAAAAGTCGAATAGCGGTAAATTCGGGATCACTACCCATATCAAACCAATGCGGTGTATTCATCGGAACTGAGATCAGATCACCTTGTTGGCAAAGGACCTGATAAACAAACGCGTTTATGTGTAAGCAAAATAGACCTTGTCCTTTGACAAAAAAACGTACTTCGTCTTCGCTATGAGTGTGTTCAAATAAAAACTTTGCTCTTAACTGAGATGCACTCGGGTTACCTTTTGCCAATGAGATAACGTCTACAGTCTGATATCCACCCTCGGTTTGTAACCGCTTTATATCTGCTTGATAGGCAGAAAGAATATCATCTTGGGTCATATCAGTGGTGATTTCTGTCGTGGTTTGCCATTGTTCAAATCGTACGCCGACTTTACTTAGTTCTGAGCTAATAACGGCTTGCTCGTTGGTGTTTAGTACCGCTTGAGTAGGGCTTTGTTCTTTAAAAACCGCTAATTGACTCATTGCACTAGCTCCTCGTTGTATTGGCTAAACCTGTCTATTTTGGGGTGTATTGGTGAGTCTTGTTGGTTGTCTCGCCACAGCTGCAAGGTTTTCATACCGGCTTGTTTGGCGGCATCTAATTCTGCAACGATGTCGCTCAAAAAAAGCACTTCATCTGCACTGAAGGGGATGCTTTCTATGATAGTCAAGTAAGACTGAACTTCCTGCTTAGCACCGACTCGGGTATCAAAGTAATCACTAAACAGGTCACGGATATCGCCATAGTCAGAATGAGCAAACAATAACTGTTGTGCTTTAACCGATCCGGAAGAATACACATAAAGCGCTCGGCCTTGTTGGTTTTGCTGTTGTAAAAACTGAAATGCATCCGGATAAAGGTGTCCTTTGAAATCACCATTTTCGTAGCCAAACTGCCAAACTAAACCTTGTAATTGTTTGAGAGGTGTGACTTTTTGATCGGTTTCTATCCAGTGTAACAATGCCGCGATGACTTGCTCTAAGCTTGCTTGTTGATTATTCAATTCATGACGAACCGCTGCGATTTGCACATTTACAAGTTCATCTTGGTGATGTTCACGAATAAATTGTGGCAAATGCTGCTTTGCATAGGGAAACAACACCTCTTTAACAAAAGAAATACGCGTAATCGTCCCTTCAATATCGGTAAGAATGGCTTTGATCATAACGACCTCATTAGTTTGATTCTTTCTAATTCACAGGCGAATAAAAACTCAAGCCCTTCAATGTGACGCCGAGCTTCTTGAACCGTGCGGCCAAATGCATACAGACCATGACCTCGTATTAGCACGCCATGATGAATAGGCAAGTCGATATGGTGGTTCGCTACTTGTTCTGCTAACTGAGCGATATTCTGATCATTGTCGAAAATCGGTAGCTGCAATGCTTGCTTATGGGACTCGATACCAGACAGGGATTTTTGCATTTCATAACCTTCAATGTGCAAACAGTTTCCCTCTACCACGCGAGATAGCACAGTTGCTGAGATTGAATGAGTATGTAAAACACAGCGAGCATGTGGACATAGTTTATAAAGCTTTAAATGAAGCTCAGTTTCGGCGGAAGGCCTTCCAGTGCCAGCTTGAATCTGTCCTGTTGGGCTCAATTCCAGAAATTGCTCTGGATTTAAATTGCCTTTATCAAAGCCACTGGCAGTGACAACAAAACCAGTTTCTGTTTTGATAGAGAAGTTGCCTCCTGTTGCCGGAACCCAGCCTTGTTGTGCTATCCAGGCTCCGGTTTCAATGAGGGCGAGTTTGGCGTCTTGTGTTTGCATGCGCTAGACCTAATATAAAATCTTTTGGACGGCTATACATCTATTTGTGGCAATGATAGCATCCGTTTTGCATTTGCACCATAGACAAAGAGAGCGTTGCAGTGAAAAGTAAATTACCTCAGGTTGGAGTCAGCATTTTTAGCCAAATGACGGCGTTAGCCAACGAATACGGCGCGATTAATTTATCGCAAGGTTTTCCAGAGTTCGATGCCCCCGATTATCTTAAGCAACAGCTTAGTGAGTACGTTGCAAAGGGGTTGAATCAGTATGCGCCTTCACCCGGAGTGCCTAAGTTATTGGATCAAATAGAACGCTTAATTGAGAGCCGTTACCAGGTCAAAGTCAATGGTACTTCACAAGTCACCGTGACTGCAGGGGCAACAGAAGCTTTGTTTGTGGCGATTCAGACCATTATTTCTCAGGGGGATGAAGTTATTGTCTTCGATCCAGCTTACGACTCTTATGAGCCTGCAATTGAGCTTGCAGGTGGTAAAGCGGTTCACATACCCTTAGTTGCGCCTAATTATCGAATCGATTGGCAACAAGTGAATGCCAATATCACCAGTAAAACTAAAGCCATCATTATTAACACACCACATAACCCGTCGGCTAAAGTGCTGGATCTTGACGATTTTGCTGCGCTTAAAAAACTATTGGTAGCACATAATTTATTGCTGATCAGTGATGAAGTATACGAACACATCACTTTTGATCAGAAGTCCCATCTGAGTGCGCTGAATGATCCCGAGATTTTTGCTCGCAGTTTTGTCGTGTCGAGTTTTGGAAAAACCTTCCATAGTACAGGTTGGAAGTTGGGTTACTGCGTTGCACCAGAGCAATTCAGTCAAGAATTTCGAAAGATACACCAATATGTGACATTCTCTTGTTTCACTCCCGCTCAGTATGCGTTAGCGGATATGCTTGAAAAACACATTGAGCATGTGAATGAACTGAGTGAGTTTTATCAGGCGAAACGTGATGCATTGATCGACGCACTTCAAACAAGTCGTTTCAAATTACTCGACAGCGAAGGAACCTACTTTTTGCTGTTAGATTATAGCGAAATATCGTCGTTATCTGACATTGAATTTTGTCACTATCTGGTGAAAGAAGTGGGTGTAGCAGCGGTACCATTAAGTGTTTTTTATCACGCACCAAATAATGACAAGGTGATCCGATTATGTTTTGCCAAAGAGACTCAAACACTGATGGAGGCGGCTGAACGTTTATGTCAACTTTAACTGTTGCCCTAGTACAAACTGATATTAGTTGGCTAGATCCCGAAAGCAACTTTGCTCGTATTCGCGCCTTGTTAGCAAACCTGCCAACAAGCGACTTAATTTTATTGCCGGAAACCTTCGCGACTGGGTTTGCTGTCAAAGAGCCTGCGGTTTCATCACAAAATGACAAGGCCTTAGCATTTATGCTGGAACTTGCTGTGGAATATGGAGCAGTGGTTGCTGGCAGTATCTTGGTTGAACAACAGGATAAAAAGGCCAATCGTCTGTTTTGGTGTCAACCCGATGGGCAAGTACAGACTTATGATAAACGTCATCTTTTTTGCTTAGGAAACGAAGGGGATTATATTGTTGCCGGCAAACAGCGTAAAGTTTTTGACTTGAAGGGTTTTCGAATTTTACCGCAGATCTGCTATGACTTGCGCTTCCCTGTGTTTCAACGTAATCGCAATGACTATGATGTGATGATAAATGTCGCGAATTGGCCGCAAGCGAGACGATATCACTGGGATACCTTATTGGCAGCCAGGGCGATTGAAAACCAGTGTTTTGTATTGGGTGTGAATCGCGTTGGTAAAGATGGTTATGGTACAGCGCATAATGGCGGTACGGTGGCCATAGATTTTAAAGGTGAGCCATTAGTGTGTGCAGCTGACGAACTGTCTAGTGTCACGCAAGTCACTTTGCAACTCGCTGACTTGCAAAGTTACCGGCAGCAGTTTCCCGTTCATCTTGATGCGGATAGTTTTTCTTTAGCTTAGTTCATCAAAGCTGGTGACAAGCGAGAGGCAGCAGCAACGCGCTTTTCGTGCATCTGCGAGGTTAATCTGCTAGAAAAAGGGGGGACCCCCTTTTTATGACGCGTTGAATTGATGAATCAATAGCTCCCCGTGCTTAGACTCGGGGTTTTGTTCGTTAGGTAACTGAAAGTAACCGAGTTGAGTGCGCATTTCGCTTGCTTGTGTTGCTAGCCTTTTGGCTGCAGCCATGGTTTCTTCAGTAATTGCCGAGTTTTCCTGAATTAGATCTGTCAGCCGTTGAACTACGATATCGACTTCCTTAATTGCTCGTTGTTGCTCGGTAGTGGAAGTGTTGATCCGAATGATGTTTTCATTCACAGCGGTCACAGCTGACACGATTTGCTGTAGTTTTTCTCCTGATTCGTTAGCTAAATCAGTACCTTGATCTACTTTACTGTTACTGTTGTTGATGATTTCTTTTATCTGTTTAGCCGATGCGGCACTGCGCCCCGCAAGCTCTCTAACTTCATTCGCGACGACGGCGAAGCCACGGCCATTCTCTCCTGCTCTCGCCGCTTCAACCGCAGCATTCAAAGCTAATAAATTGGTTTGAAAAGCCAGACCATCGATGACGGAAACAATTGCATTGATATCTTTACTGGCAGCATTAACCTCGCCGATTGCCATAACGGTTTGTTGCGAGAGTGCTCCTCCTTCTGAAGCTAAACTTTCCGCATCATTAGCCAATAATACCGCGTGGCTGGATTGATCAGATACTTGAGTTAACTCCTCTAACATATGGCCAGTGCTAGCGCTTGCCTGTTCAAGGTTCGCTGCTTGCTCTTCCGTTCGTTGACTGATTTCAGTATTACTGGCAGCAATTTCATTGGCGCTTTGGGTGACGCAATCAGAAGTAAGTTGAATACTGCGAAGGACTTTGGTGAGCTTGGCAATGGTAACGTTGACATCTTGCTGGAGGTGTTTAAACACACCCTGATGCTCCCCTTGTACGGTTTCGGTTAAGTTACCTTGTGCGAGTTGCGATACCACTCGACTCACTTCGGTGATGGCGGTAAGAACGAGTTGAGTAGATTCGTTTACACTGTCTTTTAGTTGTTGCAGCTGACCGTGGACAGGGAGAGATATTTGCTGGGTAAAGTCACCCTCTGCCATCGCGCCAACAACCGAATCGAGCTCTTGGACAATTTGATCTAGGCTACTCACTGAGCGATTAATATCGGCTTTTAAGGTATCTAGCTGACCGGTCATATCCGACTCTATATTACGGTCAAAACGACCATGACTAATTGCCATCATGACGCTAGATATTTCAGATATAGCTTTGTCTACTTCGGAAATAGACAGATTGATACTGGTTTTTAGTTCATCAAGTTGGCCACTGGCTTGACAGGTCACTTGCTGTTTAAAGTCACCGTGACTCATGCTCGACATCACATGGCTAATGTCTTTCATGATGTTATCAAGGTTGGTCATGCTGGAATTAATATCCTGTTTAAGCAGATTGAGTTGTCCGGGTAATGGCTCGGTGAGCTGTGCAGAAAAATGTCCCTTATTGAGAGAGCTAATCACCTGACTAATAGATGCAATGGCAACATTGAGTCTACTAGTCGAGAGATTAACACTGTCTTTAAGCTGAAGTAACATGCCTTGAGCTGGCACATTAACTTGCTCGTTAAAGTGACCTTCTTCGATGTTAGACATCACTCTGACTATATCGATCATAGTCATATTTATTGATCCCAAGGACTGGTTAATATTGCTTTTCAGCGTATCAAGCTCACCACTCATAGTGGCATCAAGGGACACATCAAAATGACCTAGCGACATTTCTTTAGCGATGTGGTTTAGTTCAGACATTGCGATGCTAAGTTGGTCGGCGCAGTTATTGGTTGCCTGCTTTAGTGTATTGAGCTCACCATGACAGGTAACCGTGATCCTGGCGTCAAATTGGCCCGAAGCCATTTGATCCATGACCTGATTGGTTTGCGATATCGATAACTGCAAGGTTTCGAGCATCGAGTTGAATGCCTGTGCACTAGCACCAATTTCATCTTCTGAGAATACAGGGGCACGCAACGAAAAATCCCCGTCTTGCTCCACTCGTTTCATGGTGTTGACCAGTTGGTGTACCGGCTTTGTTAATCTTCTGGCGAATAATACAGCCGCTGTGATCACCAGTATGGCGGTGATGATGAGCACAACCAGTAGTTGCTGTGTTAAGGTGTTGATGGAAGCAAAGGCTTCCGCTTCATCTATTTCGGCGATAAGTGCCCACCTCACTCCCAGTACATCTATGGGCAAGTACGCGGATAATACAGGTTGATTGTTATAATCAAGTAGTACCTTTTGTCCTTGATAACCGCTTAATGCTTCTGTTGCTGCTTCGGTTTTAACTTTGCCTTTATTTGGATTTCTAAAAGAGTTAATAACCGAACGATTTGTTGGATCAAGGTAAGAATCAGAACGCATCAAATAATCAGGCCCAACCAAGTAGGTTTCTCCACTTTGTCCAAGTCCTTCGCGTTCAGACATAATTTGATTTAAATCTTCAATAGCAAGTTGTACGGCGATGATCGCAACGGTTTCGCCGTTACGAATAATGGGCTTGGCAAGAAAGCTAGCAGGTGCATTATAGGACGGTAAATAGTTAGCGTAGTCAACAAAGCTAATGGTGTTAGGGTCATTGGAAGTCTTCAGTTGTTGGTACAGTTCGGCTAGGTTGCTAGTAGCAAACGGACCTGTGGCTAATGAGGTTGCAAAATCGACTTCTTTATGCACGGAATAAACAATGTGTCCGCTTACGGGATCAATAATAAACAAATCGTATAAGTTGTTAATCTTGGTGATGTTGGCGAGGTAAGGATGGTAAGACTGATGCGCCAAGTCATATTCGTCCAGGTGGCCAGTTTGTTCGAGTTGCAGCTTCTCACCGAGAGGGTGAGGGTTGTCTACAATATATCTAAGCTGCATTTCTTTGCTGCGTGGGCTAAGTAAACTAGGAACTTTTGCCATAAGTTGGCCATCGCGGTTTTCAGAATGCAGTTTGGCGGTGACTTCGCTTTGATAAAAGTGTTCAATATCACTCGAGTCGGTCCGCAACTTAGCTTTATTGAAACTGTCGATAAATTCACTGGCGACCATGGGGATTAACGGGTTGTTCGTAAAAGCTTCAAGCTTACTTTGAACAGTATCGAAATAGCGCAACACCGCGCTTTTTTTAACTTCTCCTACGGAGCCAAGTTGTGCGTATACTTGTTCAGTCATCGTGGTGGAAGTTTTATCTATTGCGATACCGATGCAAATGGCAATTGGGATCAGAGAAACCAATAAAAATGCAGTGACGAGTTTATGTGTGAGTTTTAAGGAACAAAAGAATTGGCTGAGCATAGACATAACGGTGATCCTTGTTACGACATGGTAAGTACCTTAAATCAGAATAGAACACTATTGGTTAAAATCTAGACAGAAAATAAAAAAGCCCTACGACTGGGCGTAAGGCTTTAAATACACTAAAGCGTACTAAGAATTAATGTTTCCAGTGATACTTATGGGCTTTTTCTTCCATGTAGGCCGCTGTATCTGGATGCATTTGTGTTTGCTTACCATTTTCAAAGAAGAATGGTTGGCGTGGATTACTGTGGTTACCAATCTCATTCATGGTAGCTGCATCATAGATACGACCATTGATCACGGTATAAGCAACCTTTTCAGATTCTCTGATGTTAGACAGAACATCGCCATCAATTATTGCTAAATCGGCAAGTTTACCTGCTTCAATAGTTCCTAAATCATGATCCATACCTAGGTACTTGGCGCCATCAATGGTACCACTACGTAGCGCTTCCCATGGAGTGAATCCACCTTGTGCCATTGACCAAATTTCCCAATGTGCCGCTAACCCTTCACGCTGGCCATGAGCACCGATATGTACGGTAACGCCTTTATCACGCAGCTGTTTAGCCGTTTTGGCAACATTGATGTGGTTGTAATGACGCTCAGGTGCTTTGGTTGGGCGAATTGACATAGGTTTTACTACATATTCAGGAACGAAGCTCATTAGGCGCTCGTTTTCCCATACGTTAGTGTGCTCATACCAATAGTCTTCACCTTTGATACCGCCGTAGGCGACAACGAAAGTTGGTGTAAAGCCTACTTGTGATTGTCCCCAAAGTTGCTCGACATCAGCATAGATATTAGGAATAGGTAAAGCGTGTTCGACCCCTGTGTGACCGTCAACAATCATATTCATATTGTGCTGGAACTTAGAGCCGCCTTCTGGGACTACCATGATTTCCATATTTTTAGCGGCTTCTAATACCTGTTGGCGCGTCTCTCGACGTGGGTGGTTGTAACTCTTAACCGAAATTGCCCCTGCGTCTTTTAAGCGTTTAACATGGAATTCGGCGTCATCCAAATTGCTAATTGGTGCTTTATAGCCCGGCGCGTTACCTGCGTACAAAATACGGCCTACGGAATAAATACGTGGTGCGACAGTATGACCGGCTTTTTGTAACTCAGCCATGGAGAAAACTTCACCAGAGTTATTGGAAGGATCGTGGATTGTGGTGACACCAAAACTGAGGTTTGAATACTGATTCCAGTTTTGCTGTGGTTGTAGGTTGTGGCTGCCATAGCTGCCGTGTGCGTGCGCATCGATTAATCCTGGGATCACTGTCTTGCCTGCGATATCAATAACTTTCGCATTGCTAGGCACATCGACATCACCTTGCTTTCCGACCGCAACGATGCGATTTTCCTTAATTAGGACGATACCATTTTCAATGATTTCTTGCTGGTTTTCAGCATCGCGCATGGTAACAATTTTGCCGCCAGTCAACGCCAGTATGCCACTTGGCTTATCGGCTTTTTTCTCAAAGCTTAAGTCGATGCCTTCTGCGGTTAGTTTATCGGTGTTATCTGATGCACCAGCCAAGAAATCGAAGGTCTCGGTGAGTTTGCGTTGATAAAGTGTTGGCCCGAATGCCCATGTCAACGCGCTGCTATCTGCACGCCAGTTTAGGAAGTCGCCCGAGTATTTCGAGACTTGCTTAACCGGAAATGCTTTTTCACCTTTGTTAATTGATAGGGTTTTTCCGGTGCTGGTGAAAGGTGCAACAAACGTATTAAAGTGTTCAATAAACGCCACGTATTTTCCGTTTGGTGACACTTTGAAATCAAAGATGTATTCGCCTTTGAAGTGGCTGCGCTCTTGTTGTCCATTGAGGTCAACACTCTTCAGCTCTCTGCTGGTATCGCTGCTAGCAACCGAAAAGTAAATGCGCTCAGGGTCTGCACCAAAGTGCGGATTATCGCCGCTTTTGATGATGCGTTTAGGTGTGCCGCCTTTAGCATCTGTAAGGTAAATCCCCGGATGCATAGACCAATCACCATTAAGTAGGTAACCACCGGTAACCTTTTTGTACAGTATTTTGCTGCCATCAGGAGAAAAGCTAGGGTTCGTGTAGTGGCCAGGTTCTGTGGTCACCACTCGGCCGTTTCCACCTTTTGCTGACACAACGCGTACTGAGCCAAGTTCTTGGTCATCCCAAGTTGTGTATACAATGGATTTGCCATCACGTGAATAACTTGGGTAAAACTCAAAATGGTCATTTTGTTTGGTTAGGCGCTTGATCTTACCCGTTTCAATATCTTTTAGGTATAAATAACCCAGCGCTTGGAACAATGCGGTGTCGCCATTTGGCGAGATCTGTGACCAACGTGCAAGTTTTACTTTAAACGTGTCAGGTGCTACATCTACCGCAAAGCGAAGTGCTGGTGTGATTTGCTTTTCAGCGACCACTCGGGTAGGGATCACCGACGCTTTTTGAGTTTTAATATCGACTTGTTTAAATACACCAGCCGCCCAGAATACCAGTGACTTTCCATCGGGTGTGTAGGCAAATGATGGTGTATTACCGTGGGCGCCGTTGGCTTCTTGTAAATCTCGGTCTAGACCTGAGTAAACCCGTGTTTCAATCCCAGAGGTAAGGTCTTTAACATATAAGGCGCTGACTAATTCTTTCCCGTTATCCTCACGTTTTACAAATGCGATTGATTGGCCATCAGGACTCGGTGTAGGCCTAATTGCACCACCTGCACCACTTACTATGGTTTCTTCTTCACCGGTGGCAAGATCCCAGCTGCGAATTTCAAACACAGAGGTAAGAGAGTTTTTGTTGTACTGCCAGCGCACACCTGGTGTGGCATCGACAGAGTAATAAATCTTTTTGCCATCATGAGAAAATGCAGGCTCAGCGACATTTTTCTGCGATTGATCACCATGTAAGCGCTCACGTACTAAAACGCCTTTACCACCACTGATGTGGTACATGCGAATAGAGCCACCAGGAATGGTTCTGCCAGTTACTTGACCTTGTTTTACCGCGATGTATTGGCCGTCTGGCGCCCATGCTGGATTATGGATGATATTGGTGTCTTCCTTGGAGATTTGGCGCAGGTTTTCACCGTTCACATCCATCACCCAAAGGTTGTCACCGCCGGCTCGGTCAGAGATAAACGCGATTTTTTTGCCATCTGGAGAAAACTTTGGCTGGATGTTCCAACCTATGTCATTGGTCAATGCCGTCGCTTTGCCGCCTTTAATGGGCATGATGTAAATATCACCAAGCATATCGAACACAATGTGTTTGCCATCAGGACTAACGTCTAAGTTACTCCAGGTTGTTTCGTTGGTATCAATGGTGATGGTTTGCTTCTCACCAGGAGGATTTAATACATCCCAGTCTTTTGTTGTTCTTTCTTGTTGTTTTGCTTCAGTAGCAACTTGTTCACCTGCTACTGCAGGTTGTAGCAAACCAAAAAGGCTCGCACCCACGGCAATCGCCAATGGAGTTTTTAAAAACGACATAGGTGTTCCTTTAATTATTAAAATAATTCGAGAATCGAAGTAGAGCTACTGCTCGAACAGCATTCCATGTCGTTAGCATGAACAAAAAAAATCATAAAGTCGATAACTGCGCGATTAAATGAAAATAAGGTAGGGTAGCAGGCAGGTGCTTTTAGTTTACAACGATGCCATGGCTTGAGTTAAAGCCTTCCCAGAAGACGCCCGTGGTTGGGAAGGCAAAACCATTTAGCTCAATGATTCGTTACGGACGTAATCTAAATAAGCACTTAAACTTTGTTGCCACAAAGACATGGCTTCCGTCAGCTCATCATGGCATGGCTTATCGCCTAACAGCCGTCGCTCAGTTTTTTTCAAGTGCAAGCCATAACGATTGAATCCCAATTGCAGCGCAGTACTCGCTTGGCGATGTAATTGACGAATACATTGGTCGTTATCATGGTCTAACTGTTGTTGTATGTTGATCAGTTTATTGCGTGCCGAAAGTACAAACTCATTGTAAATAGAAGATAGCTCGTCTTCATTGAAACTCACCTTCAATGCATTAATTGCCGTCGTGTCATAGAGTGTGTCTGGCAGTTCGGTGGTCGATGGCGCCTGCTTGACCATTTGTGATTCACTGAGTGCTTGGCGGAGCTTTTCTTGTTTAATGGGTTTACCAACGATGTCTCTGATCCCTAGTGCCAAATACTCCTTCACTTCATCTGGGCTAAGGCTTGCGGTAAATGCCAGAAATGGCGTGCGACTATTTTTGTGTTCTATAGTCTGTAGAGCTTTTAGCACCTCTTGACCGGTTAGGTCGGGTAAATTCATATCTAGCAATACCACGTCAAAGTGATGATTAATCAGCATATCGATAGCGCTTTTACCATCTTTGGCAAGTTTTACTTTATGTTCGTCAGCAGCCATAAATTCGATGGCGATTTTTTGGTTCAAATCCAAATCTTCAACGAGTAGAACGTTAAGCCCTGTGATGTAGTTTTGATGATGAGGCCGCTGTTCGACAAGGCTTAATTCACCAATACTTAGTTTGATGTCAAAGCTAAATGTACTGCCTTGATCGAGCTCACTTAAAATATGTAACTGTGAGCCCAACCGATTAAGTAAACGGCTCGTGATTGCAAGCCCAAGTCCGGTTCCACCTTTGACTCTTCCGGCACTGCTTTGCACATACGGCTCTGTTAGCCGTTCGATATCATCCGGTTCGATACCTGGTCCTGAATCAATTACGCTAAAGCGAACAGTATGTTCGATTTGATTGTCGGTGACGATTTCAACTTTAAGTTTAACTTGTCCTTTGTCGGTAAATTTAATCGCATTACCGACTAAGTTAACGAGAATTTGTCTGAGCTTCTGTTGATCAAAATAGTAGCAAACCTGATCTGGTAACTCGTAGACAAGTTCAAAGTTGAGCTTTTTCTGTTCAGCAAGCGGGCTGAGTAGTAGGCACAAATTATGTAGCCAGCTTTTGAGCTCTACATCTTCTTCGTAGAGAGCTTCATCACTTTGTTCAAGGCTGGCGTATTCTAGCACTTTGTCGATAAGGAGGTTGAGGGACTCCGCAGAATTGACGATAGCTTCACAGTAAGCTTTATTTTTGGTGTCTTTTGAGCGCCCTAAAATCAACTGTGCACTGCCTAAAATTCCATTTAATGGGGTGCGAATTTCATGGCTAATCGTGGACAGGAACATACCTCTGAGCTCTAAATCTTGTTGAGCTTTTAGCGCTAATTTATTGAGATTTTGCTCTCTGTGCTCGTTACACAATAATGCCATTCCAGTAGCGTAAAACACTGGCGCTAACACCCCGCTAAAAAATATTGTGATGGCAAACCAGCTCTCTTGGAATAAAGTAAAGTGAGTAACATCTCCCATTAATAATGAGCGGCTGGCAAGAACGGTAAAAATAATTACCAAGATAGTAATATAGACAAAACTGCCGTTGGGGTATTTTTTACGTGCAAAGTAGCCAAAATAATAAAGTAATAAACAAGCTTCGGCTAAATGCTGTAAGTCGGTAATGTAAATGCGGCTGCGTAAGTTTGGTTCAACGATGCTAAAGTAAAGCAATAAAAAAAATAACCCCGTCGTTACCCAAAGAAATAGCTTAAAACTTTCCTTTTCAACATTTAAAAATTGCCGAATGGCCAAGCAGTGAATAATCGAAGCAACAAACAGTAACATGTTGCCTATCGGCACGGATTTGAGATAGTTCACATGGCTATGAATCGCAAAGGATGAAATCGCAATAAGCAATACCACTGGGTAAAAAACGTAAAGTAACGTACCTGACGTGTTTTTATTCGCTCGCCATGTAAGAAAGGTCAGCAAAATCATCATCGCTGTCATGACAACGCTTGCTAAATAGAGGGTTTTTGGATCTAGCATGGATGTTTTACCAAACCTGAGGTGCTTATAATATTAATGCGTACCTAGAGTAGAGTGGATTCGCCTGCTCGTAAAGTTGTAAAAAGCGACACTGGCAAAGCGAGGTCGCTATGAGTCTTTGTTTTAGCGAATTTCGTCGGGAATATTCTGTTGAGCCCACGACAGTAATTCAATCCGATTTCGGCATTTGGTTTTACGAAACGCGCTGTATAAGTGCGTCTTCACTGTATGCGGACTGATATTTAGCTGCTCCGCGATTTCTTTATTTTTCGCCCCTTTACTCATGAGCGCGATAATGGCCTTTTCGCGTTTGGTCAGCTTAACGGGCTCAATATCCCCTTCGGTCAGCTTATGCAATGTATCTTTATTAAATTGTAATACTCGGTTGAGCACATTACACATGACTTCACGGCGATACCATAATTGATTTTCTAGCAACAACCTAATACCTTTCATCAACACATCTGCATTGTCGGTCGTATAGAACACGCCTCTGATCCCACTTAATAAAGCTCGATTAGCAAGCTCTGGGTTTTCATCTAAGTTGAATAACACGATGTCGCAGTTAACTCTAAGGTTAACAAGTTGTTCTTTTAGTTTTATCCATGCGTCATTCGCTGCAGTTTCAATAAAAAGTAAGCGGGTATCTTCAGGTACTTCTGAAATATCAGTCCCAGTCACAACTTCCAACCCTTGGGTTTTAAGTAAGGGCTGTAACACATTGATACCTATGGTATTCATAGGTTCTTTATCCAATAGCAAAAAAGCGGTACTGCTCATTTTTGGAGACACTCTATATTCGAACGATATTCCAATGCTAGCACGTGATACAGACCTTTTGTATTAGAAATTTTAATAATGACTAGATAAACGCGCTATATCATAAAATGAAATAATAACTTCGGCAGGGGCGTAAGTAGAGGCTAACTGGTAATCGTATGAAATGAGTAAGCTTTTAATTTTTCATTGTAATAACTTACTCGTTTACATTAGTTAACAACGAATAATTTAAATTAATTCTTTCTTCTTATCTTGGTAGGGAGGCCAACCCATCGGTTTGCCAGCCAATAAGTGTAAGTGAATGTGGTAAACCGTCTGACCGCCGTTTTCATTACAATTCATCACAGCGCGGTAACCGTCTTCGGCAAAACCAAATTGTTTAGCCAGTTTTGCAGCGACGACGTAAAGGTGGCCGACCAACTCAGCATGTGTTTCGGTGATATCGTTGATTGTGGCGATCGCTGTTTTTGGTATAACAAGGGCATGAAATGGAGCCTGAGGATTAATATCCTTAAATGCCAGCGCCTTCTCATCCTCATATAATATTTCAGCAGGGATCTCGCGGTTTATAATCTTGGTAAAAATCGTTTCTGAACTCATAGCTATTCCTTAGAGTGGATGTTGATTATCGATAGCATAACGAAATGCCATTCAGACACAATACTTTGATAGCAAGTCATAAATATGCTTAAACTAGAGACGAGCAAATAAAGTAGGGAAAAGACATGCGGTTAGTGGCATTTTTAGGTTTGACATTATTATTTGGCGTGACGCAGGCCAATGCAGCCAGGCTGGTGTTTCCCGAAGAGTTGATCCCACTGCAAGTGGAAGAGCAGGAAATAGAACAGTCGTTTTTCTCAAAAGTGAGAGAAATTGATTTGGCAGTTGGAACGCATCGAGTAAAAATGAAGTACTCAGACCTTTATGAGGTTGGATATGATGATCATCAGGTAATAGAGTCTGCACCTTTTTGGGCATTAATCAGCGTTGCTAGTGATACTACTTATCGGATATCGTTCCAACGCGCTAAAACCGTAAAAGCCGCCAAAGCCTTTGCTAAGGCACCCAAAGTGATGCTCATTAATGAGGCTCAACAAGCGCAACAAACTCTCCAAGTTTTTAAAGTGCAGCCAGACTCAAGATCTATGCAGCCCCAGTCAACTGACTTAAAAACGCCACAATCGGTAATTAGCAAACCCGCTCCAGCGGCGACTCACCCTGATGTCGTGGGCATGTTGAACTATTGGTGGCAACAAGCAACACCAGAACAAAAAAAGCTGTTTTTGCAAAAAATAAAGGGCAATTAAGCCCTTTATCAGATCATTGTGATATGGACTTAATCAGCAAAAATAGCATCAATTGTACCTTGCGCTAGTGGGTGGTAACCCGGACGTGCTTTTTGGTACACGTTGTATGCCCAATCACGCTTGCCATTTTTAACCAATGATTTATACAGGTTAACAATAAGCTTGCGGCGGCCGATGCTTACTAAGTGTTTTTCTAAAGCTGGGTAAATTGCTTGGTAGCCATTACCTACCGCTAACATATACCAAGCGAATGCACGTTCGGCATTGGTTGATTGTGTTAAATTGAATGCCTTATCTAAAGCAGTCATGCGTTCAATAGACAGATCTCTAGGTAGATTATTGATGAAGTGTAGCCACTCGTGAACGGTCCAGTTAGTCGTTGGTAATTCAGCCAATGCTTTTTCACCTTTTAACCACGCTTGAGTGAGGCTGTCGACTTTGTCGAATGCATCAGAGGTTGGCGTTGGTGCATCAGTTGGTAAGCCAGGTTCGAAGATCCACTCTTTGGCTTTTTCAAGACTGACCACGCCTGGGTGTTTTTGAAGCAGGTTTTCATTTAAATACTCAACAAATTCTGCAGTGGTTAGTGACTTAAACGAATAGGTTTTAAAATACTGCTTTACGAACACATCAAACCGCGCTCGGCCAAACTTTTCTTCAAGATAAATTAGGAAAAGCTGGCCCTTAGTGTAAGGTACTGAGCTAAATGCATCGTCAGGATCACGACCATTAAGTTTTAGGTTCAGACGTGTATCCGGCGCGGCAATTGTTTTGAGCTGTGCACGCAGACTCGCGGTATCCAGCGCTTGTTCCATTACCGCACGTTCACGACCGAATACTTCTTCCATAATGCGGTTTTCAACATATGAAGTGAATCCTTCATTTAACCACAGATCTTCCCAGGTGGCATTCGTCACTAAGTTACCAGACCAAGAATGAGCCAACTCATGCGCAATCAGATTAACCAAACTTTTGTCGCCCGCAACAACAGTTGGTGTAATAAATGATAGACGTGGGTTTTCCATGCCACCAAATGGGAAGCTTGGCGGTAACATTAATAGGTCATAACGGCCCCACGCATATTCGCCATACATGACATTGGTTTTGTCGATCATGGCTTGAGTGTCGTTAAATTCAGCAACGGATGCGTCTAAAATCTGTGGCTCGGCGAATATTGCAGTTTGGTGTGACATCTCTTTATATTCTAAGTTACCAGCACCAATGGCAATCAAGTAAGGCGGAATGGCTTGTGGCATATCAAACCAATAGTCGCCGTCTTTAATAAACGCACCTGTATTATCTGCACTCATTACCGCGCGCACATCTTCAGGAGTATGAATACGTGCCGTGTAGGTTACGCGCATCGCAGGAGTATCTTGCACTGGGATCCAGCTACGGGCGTGGATCGCTTGCGATTGGCTGTACATAAATGGATGTGTTTTACTGGCGGTTTGTATCGGCGTTAGCCACTGCAAACCAGAAGCTACAGGCAAACTGTTGTAATAAATACGTGCTTTTTTCGCTTGTTCTTTAAAGGTGATCGTGAGTTTTGCACCTTTTACATCATCTCTGTTTGCTAATGAAAACTTAGCTTGGTGCCACTGACCATCACGGCCTTGATACATTACTTTGTCGATTTCTAGATCGCGAGTATCTAATACTAGTGTTCTAGCGTTACGGTTTTGCCAAGACAAAGTATGCTCAACAAAGCCTTCGAGCTGTTTGTCTGCAAAGTCTACATCTAGATCAAGATGTAGATGGGTCGAAACGACATCATTTAAATTTGCATAAGTGTGTTGATCAACACTGCTGTTCGCCATCGAGGTAAAAGAGAGCCCAGCCATTGCTAAGCTGAGAGTTAATGCAGAAAGTTTCATAGTAGCGCTGCTCTTATTATTTGATTATAGAAGTTGAGCTAACATACCCAATTTTGAGTGATTTAGACAGTGTTACACGATGAAGGATGATTAATGCGTCGGTCATGACATTACGATAAACTAGACCCATTAGTTTTTGTTTTAAGGTGCCATAGTGCCTAGTTTGCAGTCTCTACATACCTTTGCGTTGCCAGCACAAAGTAAATCCTTGTGTGTGATTGATGATGTTGCTCAATTAGAGCGCCTCGATTATAGCCAGCCGTATTATGTTTTAGGTGAAGGGAGTAATACCGTCTTTATTGGTGATTACGATGGTTTGGTAATAAAGATGGCAACCAAAGGCGTGGTGATATCAAAACAAGATGATTTTATTGAAGTGATAGCGCAAGCTGGCGAAAATTGGCACAGCTTGGTGAGCAGCTTGCTTAAACAGGGTATTCCTGGGCTTGAAAATTTAGCATTGATCCCCGGTACAGTAGGAGCCGCTCCAGTGCAAAATATTGGTGCCTATGGCGTAGAAATTTGCCGTTTCGTGCACCAAGTACGTGGGTTTAACTTAGATACATTGAAATTTATCAATTTATCCAACGCAGATTGTCAGTTCCACTATCGAGATTCTGTCTTCAAGCATGCGCTAAAGGGGCGCTTTATAATAACTGAAGTCACATTGCGGTTGTCTACCGCATGGCGAGCGACACTCAGTTATGGGCCACTACAACAATTACCCAAGGATGTGTCAGCACAAGTTGTATTTGATGAAGTAATTAAAATACGGCAGTCCAAATTGCCCGATCCTTCGCAATTACCCAATGCCGGCAGTTTCTTCAAAAATCCGATGGTCGGCAAGCTTGATGCTGAACAATTACTACAACGCTTTCCGGATATGCCAATTTTTCCAGTGGATGAACAGCGCGTAAAATTGGCAGCAGGTTGGTTAATTGATAATGCCGGACTAAAAGGGACTCACGTTGGAGCAATTCGCGTGTATGAAAAACAAGCCCTGGTGTTGGTTAATGCAGGGCAAGGTTGTGGTGAAGAGCTAAAACAGCTGATTGTGGCAATCCAACATAAAGTGAACATGATGTATGGCGTTGTGCTAGAGCACGAAGTTCGCTTGATTGATTGTGCTGGTGAATGTCAGTTACAGGTAGGCGGTAATGATTAAAGAGCAGGATGATAAGAAACAAGTTATCCTTAATGCGCTTAATCGCGGAGAGTTTGTTTCTGGACAAGAGTTGGGTGAGCAATTAGGTATCAGTCGTGCGGCTGTGGCAAAGCATATTAAAGCCCTGCAGCAGTTAGGAATAGATATCTTTTGTGTCAACGGGCGAGGATATAAGCTTAATCAAAGTTTACCGTTGATTTCCCAGCACAAACTGCAAGTACTTTGGCAGCAAACATTTACTACAGTATGTCCGATTGAATATCACGCTATTATTGATTCAACCAACAGTGAGTTAATGCGCAGACTGCAAAATAAAGAAGCCCTCAGTTCTGGGCATGTCTTGGTTGCGGAAATGCAGAATGCAGGTCGCGGACGGCGGGGCAGAGTATGGCAGTCTCCTTTTGGTGCGAACTTATATTATAGCTATTACTGGTGCTTTGATGGTGGTATGCAAGCGGCAATGGGAGTGTCGATAGCAGCGGGTTTGGCCGTTTTTGATACTTTAAAAGCCTTATATAATTTGGATGTCGAACTCAAGTGGCCAAATGATGTTTATCTGCAAGGACAAAAGCTTGCCGGTATTTTAGTGGAGTTAGAAGGGCAGATTGAAGGACCTTGCCATTTAGTAATTGGTATTGGTATGAATATCCAAATGCCGGAAAATGCCGCAGAATCAATTGAACAAGCATGGACCGACCTGAATTCACACTCAGCCGATGTGGATAAAAATCAACTGGTGGTAGAGTTAACGCATTACCTAGCGCAACGATTAACGCAGTATCAACGTTCAGGGCTGAGTGAAATGGTAACGGTGTGGAATACCTTAAATGCTTTTCAAGGTGAATTAATCGAGCTAACGACTGGTCAACGCCAGTGGCGAGGAATTTGCGAAGGTATCGATGAATTAGGCGGATTGTTATTGCGCCAAGATGGTGAGTTAAAAAGCTACTATGGTGGTGAGATCTCGGTGAGGAGGTCGCAATGAGATTACTAGTCGATGTAGGAAATACAGCCGTCAAATTGGCGATTGAGGACCAAGGTAATATTAAGTCTGTGCGTGAACAGGAAGTGATCTGGTCAGCTATTGACGAGTTGGTTTATGGCCAAGTAGGTAAAAGTAGCTTGTTAGAGCCTTTATTGGCGTCAGCTGCGCAGTGTAAGGTAGATGTGTATCAAGCAAGTGTAACGCCGCAATGTGCAGGTGTGACATGTGCTTACTCACAGTATCAGAACTTCGGCGTTGACCGTTGGTTAGCTGTGCTGGCTGCATCTCAATTATTTCCTAATCGAGACCTGATTATTATTGACTCTGGTACGGCAACTACCGTGGATGTAGTCAATAAACAAGGTCAGCACTTAGGTGGCTGGATTGCACCGGGTATTGACTTGATGGTGAACAGTATCACCGCTCGTGCTGAGCGGGTGTTTTGTGATGAACACACACCGTTTGCATTTGAGTTTGCAAATAACACCCCCAGCGCCGTGAAAAATGGCGCCTTGGCGGCAACGGTTGGCTTAGTTTATTGTGCCAGAAGTTTGCTGCAATCAAGTCAGCCAGTTATTTTGACGACAGGCGGCTATGGAAAAATCATTCAACAGCAGTTTGTAGATGCAGAATTTAACCCCGAGTTGGTGCTAAAAGGACTGGCTGTGTGGCGCAAATTTTCACCACAAATCTAAAAAAGTCATGGTATTGCTGTAAAACTGAGCATTTGAACAATAAATTTAATTTTTTTTGCAGATACCTGTTGCATCGGGACAGTCGTTGCTCTAATATCTCGCCCCGTACTAAAGCAGTGCCGACTTAGCTCAGTTGGTAGAGCAACTGACTTGTAATCAGTAGGTCATCCGTTCGACTCGGATAGTCGGCACCATCTTTTTACCCCACTAGCTGGGTGCTTTAGGAAAGAATTTTTACGTGGAGGGGTTCCCGAGCGGCCAAAGGGATCAGACTGTAAATCTGACGGCACTGCCTTCGCTGGTTCGAATCCAGCTCCCTCCACCACTTTATTCTTGACGGTTAGAGGTAGTTAAGAACAGGTTCCTAAAGCGGGCATCGTATAATGGCTATTACCTCAGCCTTCCAAGCTGATGATGCGGGTTCGATTCCCGCTGCCCGCTCCAGTTTATCTGGCGTGCTGATATAGCTCAGTTGGTAGAGCGCACCCTTGGTAAGGGTGAGGTCGGCAGTTCAAATCTGCCTATCAGCACCATTCTTTAGAATCTTCACAAATACTTCCTTTGAATTGTCAGAAAAATCTTTATAATTAGACCGAATAATTCTAGTCCGCCATTGGTGGATTATTTTTATATGTAATCTAGATACACAAAACTTATAGGTTCTGTCATGGCAAAAGAAAAGTTTGAACGCGTAAAACCGCACGTAAACGTAGGTACAATCGGCCACGTTGACCACGGTAAAACTACCCTAACTGCAGCAATCACTAATGTTTTAGCAAAAGCATACGGTGGTCAAGCTAAAGATTTCGCATCAATCGACAACGCTCCAGAAGAGCGTGAGCGTGGTATCACAATCTCAACTTCACACGTTGAGTATGACACACCAACTCGTCACTACGCACACGTAGACTGTCCAGGACACGCTGACTATGTTAAAAACATGATCACAGGTGCTGCACAGATGGACGGCGCGATCCTAGTAGTTGCTGCTACTGACGGTCCTATGCCTCAAACACGTGAGCACATCCTACTTTCTCGTCAGGTTGGTGTACCTTACATCATCGTATTCATGAACAAATGTGACATGGTTGACGACGAAGAGCTTCTAGAGCTAGTAGAGATGGAAGTACGTGAACTACTTTCTGAGTACGATTTCCCAGGTGATGACCTACCACTAATCCAAGGTTCTGCGCTTAAAGCACTAGAAGGCGAAGAGCAGTGGGAAGCGAAAATCATCGAGCTTGCAGAAGCACTAGATACTTACATCCCAGAGCCAGAGCGTGACATCGATAAGCCATTCATCATGCCTATCGAAGACGTATTCTCAATCCAGGGTCGTGGTACAGTTGTAACTGGCCGTGTTGAAGCTGGTATCATCAACGTGAACGACGAAGTTGAAATCGTAGGTATCAAAGAAACTACGAAGACAACTTGTACAGGTGTTGAGATGTTCCGTAAGCTTCTAGACGAAGGTCGTGCGGGTGAGAACATCGGTGCACTTCTACGTGGTACTAAGCGTGACGAAGTTGAGCGTGGTCAAGTACTAGCGAAGCCTGGTTCAATCACACCTCACACGAAGTTCACTTCAGAAGTATACGTACTTTCGAAAGATGAAGGTGGTCGTCACACGCCATTCTTCAAAGGTTACCGTCCACAGTTCTACTTCCGTACAACAGACGTAACTGGTGACATCCAGCTACCAGACGGCGTAGAAATGGTAATGCCTGGTGACAACATCAAGATGACAGTAGAGCTAATCTGCCCAATCGCGATGGACGAAGGTCTACGTT
The DNA here is from genome assembly GCF_051930985.1 of Pseudoalteromonas sp. T1lg65. Classification (NCBI taxonomy): domain Bacteria; kingdom Pseudomonadati; phylum Pseudomonadota; class Gammaproteobacteria; order Alteromonadales; family Pseudoalteromonadaceae; genus Pseudoalteromonas; species Pseudoalteromonas sp. T1lg65. The sequence continues at coordinate 201,977 of NZ_CP196837.1, forward strand.
TCGCTATCCGTGAAGGTGGCCGTACAGTAGGTGCTGGTGTTGTAGCAACTATCGTAGAATAATCTACAGATTGCAGTAACACTGTAAAAAAGGTCACTTCGGTGGCCTTTTTTAATGCCCGTGATTTTGGGCGGACCCCTTAGCAGTGAGTCCCATAGCGGTTGTTAGATTGGCTGATTTCACCTTGCCTAAAGGAAACGCCTTCGCTTCGCTCATTGTCGTTAGCCCTTCGCACTCAAACCCGAGCTTAGTCTCGGGTTTTTTGTGTCTAGCGTATGGTGAAGGTGGCGCTCTTTACAGTAATGCCGGTGCTTGTAGCTTCACTCGTAGGTCGGTATAAGCGAAGCGCCATCCGACGTAACACATGCCTTGGCTTCTGATTAAGGAAAAAAACCTTACTTCGAGAAGTTACCATTAATATAGTCACCCAGTACTACACCAAGTTTGTTCATGTAGTCGAGCAGTGCCGCTTTAACTGGTAGAAAATGGGTCTCTGATAATTGCTGGTGATCTTCAGGGTCCTGATAATCTTCGAGCTGAATTAACCTGCCTTGCAAGCTTGTCAAGAGTTGCACTTTCTCAAGCATGGCGAGATCTATTGGTTGAGAGATAATTTCTGCTGAAATAACGTAACTTGCAGAGGCATAGTAGTTGTCCAAGCCCATAAAGCTTCTAGTGTATAACCCATGTCCTTGTGAAAAAAAATCAGTGCAACCATAGTTTGAACATATCATTTCCGCTCTGGTTGGTTGCTCTTCGATATGAATGACGACGGCTATATTTTCTGCAAGTAATGCATCTTTTGCCGAGGCTTTCTCTGGTGTGTAGCGCCACTGTTTATCTTTTACCGATACAAACCCTATATTATCAACTGGCTGTATAGTTTCATAGTCAACAACGGATAACTTCGTTGCGGCTTCAAGAGAAGACTTCAACTGATCGCGCAGCTCATCGTTCATTGCCCACTTGAAGTCGTATGACTTGTTGAAGTTATTAAAAATGGTTGTGCCATAATGAGTGTGTTGAAGCTCGTCACGGGTTGTAACTTTCAGTGCAATTTTTGCTCCTTGTGGTAGCTTATAATTTTCTACAGGTGGAACATAGGTCATGTTACATGCCGATAGAAACACTAATGCTAGTGCGAGCAACAGCGCTTTGATTTTCATTTGAGATCTCCGATAAAAGGGCCGAAATTATACAGTTTGGACCAGTTATAGGAAAGTGATTGTTACACGGCATTGAACAAGCAGAAGAGTTTTTAGGAGAAGGATTATGAGTGTATTAACTAAGGTAGAGTTGGGTCGATTTTGCTGGGTGGAGTTGTGTTCCAGCGATTGGCAGGCTGTAAAACCCTTTTATCGTCAGTTGTTTGATTGGCAGGTATTGGATCAGCCTATTGGTGATGACTGTTTTTACACCATCATGCAAAAACATGGTGATGACGTGGCTGCGATGTACCAGATGACAGCCGAGCAACAGCAAACAGGTGCTAATAGTTTTTGGCTGGCATACATCGCTGTAGAGGATGTAAACAGTAAAATTGATAAAGCGAAGACACTCGGGGCTGAGGTTTTGGTGGGGCCGCACGATATCCCCGACGCGGGACGGATGGTGATGTTGCAAGAACCTGGAGGGGCTGTATTCGCGCTTTGGCAAGCCAAGGATCATATTGGTATTAAACGCACAATGGAAGCGAACGTACCTTATTGGTTTGAGTTGGCAAGTCGTGATGCAGAGGCTAGCCGTACTTTTTACAGTCAGTTATTTGACTGGGAAATTGAGCTTAAGCCTATGGGTAGTATGGACTACACCTTGTTTAAAGTTGATGGTTGTGCCGTGGGCGGCATGCTAGAGATGACCGAAGAATGGGGCGATGATATTCCGCCGCACTGGATGACTTACTTTGCAGTATTAGATTGCGACAGCTGTGCTGATTTTGCAACACAGCTAGGCGGAACAGTTTGTGTCCCCCCAACCGACGTGCCTGAAGTAGGTAAGTTTGCGGTGATCACCGATCCCTCTGGAGCGGTATTCTCGGTGATTGAGTCTTCTATGGACGAGATCAGTGCTTAGCCACATTGCATTTTGAGTTATGTGTCCCAATAACATACAGAATCGAAAAGCGAAATTGGAGAAGAGCATGGCGTTGAAAGTATTAGTAACTGGAGCAAATCGTGGCATTGGTTTAGAGTTTTGTAAGCAATATAAAGCACTTGGTTGCGACGTAATCGCAGTAGTACGAAGTTCATCAGAGGCGCTGAACGCGTTGTCTGTAAAAGTGATTGAAGGTGTTGATGTTGCCAGCGAAAGTGGGGTTCGGGCTTTAGTGAGTGCGCTGGGAGATGAAAAGCTAGATATTATCATAAATAATGCTGGGGTATTTTGTAACGAAACACTTGCAGAGATGGACTTTGCAACGATTGAGCAGCAATTACAGGTCAATGCACTTGGTCCAATTCGAGTTACTCATGCCTTACTCAATAATCTAAAAGCAGGTAGCAAGATTGCCATGATCACAAGTCGTATGGGCTCAATTGCAGACAACTCTTCAGGTGGCTACATTGGTTATCGTATGTCGAAAGCTGCATTAAATGCGGCCGGAGTGAGTCTCGCTCATGAGTTAAAACCAAAAAATGTAGCTGTGGCTTTGTTACATCCGGGGTTTGTACAAACAGAAATGGTCAATTATGCAGGAGACATTGGGCCAGATGTTGCTGCTGAGCGATTGATCAAACGTATCGATGCACTCAACATAGAGAACTCAGGTAGCTTTTGGCACTCTAGCGGCGAAATACTTCCTTGGTAACATAATTATCTAAATCTGAGGCTAGTTAATCCAGTGTAGTCAGCGTTAATGTTGTCAGCTCACATAAATTAGCTGAGCTGTGCTACACTGGCCGAAAATTGCGTTAGGAGTGGCACTATGGAGCTACAACAAGATACCCCTTTAGAACTACCTCTTTTTCTACTCAACGACAACATCGAAAACCGAGACCTAGAGCAACCTGATTTACGTTTATCAGTCATGTTAACAGACAACTTGCTGGCAAATTTATGCCAGAACCCAACACCTGAAGAAAGCATAAGTATTCCCGTTGTTGACTACGAGCTGAATGATTTTTCCGCAGATGTGGTTGAGTTATTTAATGGTGAGCATCAACTACAGTTGCTACTAAATAACGGACCGGTGTTAAGTGCGATTCTTAATGTGCAAGATCAGCTCTTTGTTTCTCCACCTGTAGAAATGATGCCGACATTTGATCTCGGCCTTGACGAAGACGAGCAATAGTATGTTTCGCCGAGTTGTAAGCATCGCTCTAAGTGCGTTGGTCATTTCGGGCTGTGTGGCTTTTGGTGCAACACATTATGATGAGCTGTTTGGTCCTGAACAGCCAAAGCCGAGAATGGTTACCTCACAGCTCGGTGGAGCTGATTACCTTGAGCAAGTGAAGCCCATTTTGGAACAGCGCTGTGTAGTTTGTCATGGCTGTTACGATGCGCCATGCCAACTAAAACTCTCTTCACCGGAAGGGATTGACCGTGGCCTAACTAACGCGCTGGTCTATGATGGAACACGACTGCTTGCACAACCCCCAACACGATTACTATTTGATGCATCGAGTACCTTGGAGTGGCGCAGCAAAGGCTTTACTCCTGTGTTAAATGAACGAGCGCAAACCCCAGAAGCCAACCTCGTTTCCAGTGTGCTATACAATAGCTTGCTGCTGAAGCAGTCTATGCCATTCCCACAACAAGGCGTATTAAGCGATGAATTTGATTTTTCGCTAGACCGCAAGCAATCTTGCCCAAGCATTGACGAGTTCGCCGACTTCGCAAAAAAGCAGCCTCATGCAGGCATGCCATATGGATTACCAGCAGTAAGCAATAAAGAGTTTAAAACACTACAAAAATGGCTACTGAATGGCGCTAAGATGGCGCACCTTGATGACGCCAATCATGTACTCGAAAATGAAATCCAAACTTGGGAGCAATTTTTAAATCAAGATTCGATTAAACACCAGTTGGTTTCTCGGTATATTTATGAGCACTGGTATTTGGCCCATATTTACTTTTCAGAAGTCGATAATCAGCGCTTTTTCCAGCTGGTGCGATCCAGTACTCCACCTGGAGAAGCGATAGAATTGATTGGCACTGTGCGGCCATTTGACGACCCCAAAGTGGCGCGAGTGTATTATCGTTTAATGCCAGTTCGTAGCACTATTTTAGCTAAAACGCATATGCCTCTGGCACTCACAGAGAAAAAGCTAGCGCGTGTTAAAAAGCTGTTTTTCACACCTGACTATGAGGTGGCTGAACTACCTGGTTATGACGCTGAGCTTGCTGCAAACCCTTTTAAAGTGTTTAGATCATTGCCGGTTAAATCCCGTTATCAGTTTATGCTGGATGAAGCGGAACTGGTCGTCAAAGGCTTTATCAAAGGGCCTGTGTGCCGAGGTCAAATTGCACTGAATGTGATCAATGACCACTTCTGGGTTGCTTTTGTTGATCCGGAAAAGAACAGCAATCCTGCGGTGAATGAGCTGCTGCTCAAACATGATGAAGACTTGGTGTTGCCTGCTGCTGAGCAAAGTAATGCATTACCATTAGCGAGTTGGGCTAAGTATGCCAAAAAGCAAAGTGATTATATCGAATCAAAAACCGAACTGGCAGACCGCTTGTTTAACCAAGGCAGTGAACTCGATCTCAACCTTATTTGGCAAGGGGATGGAGATAACGAAAATGCCGCGCTAACCATCTTCCGGCATTTTGACAGCGCTACTGTCGTGAAAGGCTTTATTGGGCAAGAGCCAAAGACTATGTGGGTAATTGATTATGCCTTATTTGAACGTATTCACTATTTGTTGGTTGCCGGCTTTGATGTTTACGGCAATATTGGCCACCAATTGAACACACGTTTATATATGGATTTTCTGCGTTTGGAAGGGGAGCAGAACTTCCTGAATATGCTGCCACTGAGCCATCGCCAGCGGATTAAGAGTCATTGGTATCGCAAGTCGCACCTCAGTTTGAGTGAGTTTATTAATCGTAAATCCTTGCTCGGAGCTCCTTCGGGTATTCGTTATGAAACGGATAACCCTCAGGCCGAGTTATATCAAAAGCTAAAACAGCACTTAAACAAGGTCCTTGCAACCCATTATGATCATACGCAAGTGCCTGCACCATTGGCGGCGTTGAACACGTTGCCAACCAGTGCGGTAAATTTGCTCCCTCAGGTGTCATTTATTATGACGCAAACGGACGATGGTCAATATCAGGCATACACCTTGATCCACCATAATGCGCATTACAACATTTCTAGTCTATTGAATGAACAAGGTCAGCGGGCTTATGATGAGGACTATGCGACCTTGGTACCAGGTTTTATCGGGGATTATCCAGAGTCTATTTGGTATTTGCCAAACGCTGAACATGTCTCAGCTTTTGTTTCACGGTTGCAGGTGATCTCCAATGAAGCAGAGTATCAAAAACTGCGGGCTGATTTTGCTATCCGTCGTACACATCCTCAGTTTTGGTACTATAGTGATCTCCTTCACAAGGTAGCCAAACAAACACGCGGAGTTGAATTTGGTTTGTTTGACTACAATCGCTTAGAAAACCGATAAATTACAAGTTGCTTGCGGCTCTAACTGCTGCAAGCAACACGCTTTCATCTAGGCGTGTTTTATAATTTGGGTTGGCATACTGAAATTGGATTACGCCTTGTTTGTCTACCACAAATACCGCAGGAACCGGAAGCGCGACTTTTTCAGCTCCGGTTTCGTCCACAATATTAACACCAAGCTTATTGCGATAGATGTCAGCTGTTTTATCGTCAAGGTAATAAGCCAAACCTAATGCTTGAGTGAGCGCCAGTTGTTGATCTGACAATAATTGGTAATTTTCAGATTCAACCGTACTTTGTGCCAGCTTCTCAGGTTTGTCGGGAGAAATTGCAATAATTTGTGCCCCCAGTTTCACCAATGATTTTTCAATCTTTTGTAATCCAGCTAATTGGCGAGAGCAATAAGGGCACCAACCACCGCGATAAATTACTAAGATGGTTGTTTTAGCTTGGTATTGACTGGCCAGATTGACTGTTTGACCATTTTTATTGAGCAAACTCATGTTAGGGGCCGTTAACCCCGGTAACAATGGACGTACGGATTCTGGAGAGCTAGCAATGTTTTCCACAGTGATAGCATGGCCATAAAGACTAAAAATAAAGGGAATAATACATAGTAGGGTGCGCATAACAGTTCCTGTAAATACTGACATTGCCAAACAAGAACGGGATAGTGGCGAAAAACTTTCACTTCGGTATGATATTGCCCGATCAGATCGAAACTAAAGAGAGAGCACGATGTCTGCAAATATCACCAAATTAATGGTTATGCTAGAGATGCAAAATGCCATGAATACCAAAGTGCACGAACAATGGTTTGAGCAAGGGTTTGAATGGTACCGCGCCATTTGGGTTGAGTGTGCAGAAATGCTTGACCACTACGGCTGGAAGTGGTGGAAAAAACAAACACCAGATACTGAGCAAGTGATCCTTGAGTTGGTGGATATTTTCCATTTTGGTTTGTCACTACGCATTGATGGAATAACCAGTTACCAAACACTTGCTGAGCAATTAAATGCAGAGTTGAGCCAACCACAGCTTGAAGCGGATTTTAAACAAACGCTAGAGAAATTGGCTGCCTCAGCGGTAGCAAACAAACAGTTCGATGCGCAAGCATTTGCGGGTTGTATGCAACAAATTGGTATGAGCATCGATGATTTGTATCGTGGCTATGTGGGTAAAAATACTCTGAACTTTTTCCGTCAAGATCATGGCTACAAAGATGGTAGTTATATCAAAGTGTGGAATGGTCAAGAGGACAACGAGCACTTGGTAGAAGTCGTAAAAAGCCTAGACACTGAGCATCCAGACTTCAAAACACATGTTTACGATGGCTTAAAAGCACGCTACCCAGCTTAATTGATGGGTAACAAGGTTCGATAGTCGGAAACACACATGTAGTCATCAATGTGCTTTTCCGGCTGTCGACTATCGGGATTAGTGACAGCAAGTAAATGCGCTATTCCGAACTCTTTAGCTGCGGCTAATACGGGTAAACTATCATCGACAAACAGCGTTCTGCTTTTATCAAATCCCAAATCTTGTTGAACTTGATGCCAGAGCCATTGGCTTTCTTTACTGACACCATACTGATGTGTTGATACCAGTTTATCCAAATACTTATCAAACTGCGTGCGTTCGACTTTTAAACTTAAACTGTCCGGATGAGCATTGGTCAGCAAAATGAGTTCTTTGCCGCTATCTCTTAAGGCTTCTAAAAATGCAGGGACGTCCTCACGAACAGAAATAAGGTCTTGAATTTCACGCTTAAGCTCCATGATGGGTAACTCAAGCTGCTGTTGCCAGTAGTCTAGGCAGTACCACTGTATTTGTCCTGATACCGCGTCGTAGCGCGCTGCGATGTCAGCTTTAGCTTCAGCTATAGAAATATTTTTATGTTTAGCATGAGCTGCCGGAATGACTTCTAACCAAAAATGATTATCAAAATGTAAGTCAAGCAGCGTGCCATCCATGTCTAATAGCACCGTATCGATTTTCGACCAATTTAGCATAGGCATTTAACTTCAAACACTTTATGATTATGTTATTGGTCATCATAGCAAATCTAGAGATATGTCACATAAAAAGCATCCCACGCCGCCTGAAATTGTAACCTGCGAGACAGTTGCTAGAAGCAAGCTTTTTACCGTTGAATCATTATCACTGCATTTTTCCAATGGCGCGCAGAGGCAATACGAGCGTATTAAAGGGGGAGGCAGAGGTGCTGTGATGATAGTGCCCATAACGGCTGAAAATGAGCTACTCTTAGTAAGGGAATATTGTGCAGGAACACACAATTATCAATTGGGTTTCCCCAAAGGGTTAATAGATCCGGGTGAAACGCCAATCGAGGCCGGTAACCGGGAGTTAAAAGAAGAAGTCGGTTTTGGTGCGCACGCATTTTCTGAACTCAAGGTTGTGTCATTGGCACCCAGTTACTTTAATGCGAAAATGCATATTATGGTCGCCAGTGAGCTATACCCTGAAACGCTTGAAGGGGACGAGCCAGAGCCTCTAGTGGTGGTAAAGTGGCCGTTAGAAGAGTGGCCAAAGCTCCTTGAGCAGGAAGACTTTACCGAAGCGAGAAGTGTCGCTGCGCTATTGCTGTTACAAATACATTTGAATTTGGAGGCGTAAATTGCATTGCTATTTAGAGCCTTGTATTGAACTTGCTCGTCGTGCTGGTGAAGCCATCATGGCTATCTATCAGGCTGATGATGTGGGTGCTCAAGAAAAGTCGGATCATACACCTGTTACGGCTGCGGATCTTGCATCAAACGAAGTACTAATGGCTGGCTTACAAGAAATCGCGCCAGACATTCCGGTGATGTCAGAAGAAACACCAATCCCCCCACTTAATGAGCGACAGCACTGGACTAAATATTGGTTACTAGATCCAATGGACGGGACTGGTGAATTTATCCTTGAAAGTGGTGACTTTGCAGTTAACATTGCTTTGATCGAAAATAATAATCCGGTACTCGGCGTTATCTATTGGCCCTCTAAGGGAGTGACTTATTATGCATCGAAAGGAAATGGTGCATTCAAACGAGAAGACAATGGTGTGAGTCAGCAGATCTTTGTTTCTCCGAGGGAGACTTTAACGCTAGCGGTAAGTCGTCGACAAAAACTGGAATCAGTGAGCCAGTATCTAAATAGCCAATTTGATACCGTCGCATTGGGCTCTTGTTCACTTAAGGCATGTATTATTGCCGAGGGAAAGGCGGATTGCTTTTTGCGAGTCGGGCCAACTGGAGAATGGGATACTGGCGCATCTCAGGTGATTGTCGAGGAAGCTGGTGGATGTATCACAGATGCGGAATTTAACCCGCTTACCTACAATCAGCGTGAAACGACAGAAAATCCTGACTTTATTGTAATGGGGCATCCCGATTGGCAATGGCAAAAGCTAATTAGTCCACATCATCGCTCACTTGATTAGCCGATTTACATCACAAAACCTGATAAAAACGGTGTTTTGTTTTATTTTTGCGCAAACGAAGCTGTTTTTATATTAAATCCCTTGCAATAAATGTTTAATCTTATAAGATAGCGGCCTCTTGAAAGGGTAAGCCCCTGAAAAGAAGTTTGAGTTGAGTTTTTAGCTCAAAATTATAGGCGCGGTATAAAGCAGAATGATAAATCATTCGTCGGACTCGCTAAGCCTAAAAAGTCGAAAGTCGTCGGTTGCCGACGAAAGTAGACTATAAAATTACAGGCGCGGGATGGAGCAGCCTGGTAGCTCGTCGGGCTCATAACCCGAAGGTCGTCGGTTCAAATCCGGCTCCCGCAACCACTTCTTTGCTTGAGAGAAGTAAAAGATTCGGCACTTCTTTAACTGAAGTAAAACGTTAAATAATAGGCGCGGTATAAAGCAGAATGACAAACCATTCGTCGGACTCGCTAAGCCTAAAAAGTCGAAGGTCGTCGGTTTCTGACGAAAGCAGACTATAAAATTACAGGCGCGGGATGGAGCAGCCTGGTAGCTCGTCGGGCTCATAACCCGAAGGTCGTCGGTTCAAATCCGGCTCCCGCAACCACTTCTTTGCTTGAGAGAAGTAAAAGATTCGGCACTTCTTTAACAGAAGTAAAACGTTAAGTTATAGGCGCGGGATGGAGCAGAATGATAAATCATTCGTCGGACTCGCTAAGCCTAAAAAGTCGAAGGTCGTCGGTTCCCGACGAAAGCAGACTATAAAATTACAGGCGCGGGATGGAGCAGCCTGGTAGCTCGTCGGGCTCATAACCCGAAGGTCGTCGGTTCAAATCCGGCTCCCGCAACCAACTCCCTGTAATTTCTCCTATCACTATTCTTTTTATTTCCTAACTTCGTTTCTCATCGATACTGCAAAGACTATTTTTCTTTTTGTTTGCGGTAGGCGTTTTTCGTGTGGCTGGTGTCGTGAATGGAGTTAAGAAAGTGGAGTCGCTCCACTTTCCGCATACCCTATATGGTATTAGATGCTAATTAGTGCTTTTTCGCATACTCTTCAGCTTGCTTCCAAACTCTTAAGGTATTTCCACCCAAGATTTTCTTGATGTCCGCTTCGCTGTAGCCTCTGTCTAGTAAACCTTGTACTAGGTTTGGATAACTAGAAACGTCTTTTAAACCTACTGGTAATGAATCACCAACGCCATCGTAGTCAGAACCAATACCAACATGATCGATACCAATTAACTTAACGACATGGTCAATATGATCCAGTACTTGTTCTAGTGTTGCGAATGGGAATGGGTTTTTTGCTCTGAATGCTGCGCGGAAGTCGGTTTTTCCGTCGTTGCCGCTGTCTTTTTGAGCCGCTTTTAATTTGTCATACCAAGCGCCAGCTTTGGCAGTGACAAAGCTTGAGCCGAAGTTAATTTGAATAACACCGCCATTTTTAGCCAATGCTTTTAGCATGTCATCATCCATATTACGTTCAAAGCCGGGAGTATATTTGCGCAGTGAAGAGTGAGAAGCAATGACTGGTACTTTAGATAGCTCCATCACTTGATAAAACGCAGCGTCCGAAATATGAGACACATCAATCAACATGCCCACCTTGTTCATCTCAACAACCAACTCTTTACCGAATGGGCTTAAGCCTTTCCATTTACGGCGGATGTCGTATGAAGAGTCAGAAATATGATTGCTTTGCGAGTGCGCCAATGTGATGTAACGAACACCACGGTCGAAGAAGTGTTGAAGGTTCTTCATTTCTCCTTCGATAGGTGAGCCATTTTCCATGCCCATTGCGATGGAGATCAGCCCTTTATCAAAGTTGTCATAAATATCTTGGCTGTTATAGGCCATGGCAAACTTATCAGGTGCACGATAAGCCAACGCTTCCATACCATCAATCAGCTGATTCGCTAACTGGTAGCTCTTTCCCTTACCTTCAAATTCTAGGTTCGCAGGAATATAAATCGACATAAAAGGCGCATCAAGACCACCAGCAACCGCTCTTGGGTAATCAAAGTCACCGCCTTTGGTGGCTTTACTCACATCATCCCATTCATCGTTAATGCGATAAGGTACATCGATATGGGTATCAATTAGGATATTTTCTTTAGCGATTTTGACCGCTTTGTCTGAGGCGGTGTATTCGCTTGCATAAGCGCTGGAAACAGCCAGCGATAGCGCACATAGAGCAGTTGCTAACTTCATGGGGTTACCTTTTTGTCGTAGTTTTCATCTGATTGTATCAATTATTACTTCATCCTCAATCTTTTACGTTCAACCACCATATTTGCCGCTTAACATGTGTACCTTTTATTAATCCATTTATTTTTAACGTTTATCACCAAAATTCACCGCTCATCATTTAGTGCGCTTCTAGCTTTTTGAAATCCTTACTATTACTCCCAAGCAAAACGCAAAAAAATCAACAGAAAGGAAATGAAAATGAATAAGATGAAAAAACTAACACTGGCACTTGCGACATCACTACTAGCTTTAGGCTCCACAGCCGCAGCTGCGGATGAGAATACTGGGTTGAATATGTGGGAAGGGGTATCCGTCAATATACACAGTTTAGATATTGATAAGCGTTTTTCTGGTGAGGGAGCTGGCCTAACTTTCCAAAAGAAGCTATACACTATTGATGAGCTGGATTTAGAATATTATACGCGTTTTAACTTACAGATGTTACGAGATGAAGACTCGCAGGAACATGCTGAACAAAAAGAAATCGTACTCGGTTTCAACTGGAACGTGACAGAGAACCAGCGCCTGTTTTTGGAAGGTGGGTATGTACAGCAAGATTTGAGTTTGGCCTCGGGTAATACGACGTTGAGCTATGACACCGCAGCATTAGGAGTTGAAACTTTACTTGGAGAGCGAACAGCGCTGCGTGGTGCGATTGAATACCAAGATGGCATTAAATCTGACACAGGCTTCTCTTTGGCATTAAGAGCCGTTCACACTCGTTTTGCCCCTGAAGTTGGCTATCGTAAAGTAGGTGATGATGAATCTGTATACGTTAACCTAGGCTTCAACTTCTAATAAGGTTTCGCTAAACAGTGGTTACGGTTACAATGCGTTCCAAAAACAGGGAGCGCATTGCTATGTTGGCATCTTTAACATCAATAAAAAAACCAACCAAAGCCTATTGGTTATGCCAGCTCATGGTTGTATTAGTATCGATGCTAATAGCACATTCTACTGTTATTTTTTTAACAGGAGGAATTGAACAAATAAAGAATGTCATGCCACGCAGTTTAGTCTCTGCAACTGGTATTGTGATAATTAGTCACTTTTTAATTCGCAATGGTAGCCACTTTGTGATGTCTCGATATGGCTGGACCCAATCAAAGTTTTGGCTGTTAGCTGTATTGTCATTGCCAGCCGCTATCGCGAACAGTTTGTGGTTTGAATATGTAACTCTTCTTACTCCTGGAGCTGATAGTGCGGCGTTTACCCTTCCTGCTCATAAAGGTCAGGCAGATATTCACTACACGTTGGACTTTCATAATTCGTCTGGCGCAGCATTTAAAGTAGCGGCTTATTACGGCCAATATCTTTTTTGGTCCCTCTGCTATTACGTAATCACAGGTCGTCGGGAGAAAAAACGCTTGCAACAAGCTTTAAAAGAACAGCAGCTGGCGGGATTGTTAAATCAAATTAACCCTCACTTTTTGTTTAATTCGCTCAACACTATTCGTGGCATGATTTATCAAGACCAAGATAAGGCCGCTGAAGTGGTCACACAGCTTTCCGAATTATTTCGTTATAACCTGTCGACCGACTTGCGGACTCATGTTGCATTCAAAGACGAATGGCATATTTGCTGTCAGTATTTGGAAATTGAAAGCGTTCGCTTTGGTAAGCGCCTTAATTATCGTTTGGGCTGTCCTACAGAGCTTGAACATGTCACCGTCCCCAGTATGTCGGTGCTAACGCTGGTTGAAAATGCGGTTAAGCATGGTATTTCACACTTACCATCAGGTGGTGAGATCTCGGTAGTTGTGGCGTTGGGGAATACGCCCAATTCGGTTGAAATCACGGTTAAGAATCCTTTTGATGCTGCTCGAGTCAACTCAGGCACGCAATTAGGACTGCAAAATATTCGCTCCCGTTTAGCAATCATGTTTGATGGGCAGGGGAAATTACTGGTTGAGCCCAGCGATAATGAATATGTAGTACGTATGGTGATCCCAAATGGCAAATAAAATCCAAGCTCTGGTTGTAGATGATGAACCACTGGCACGCGCAGAATTGGCAAGGTTACTTAAAAATCACAAAGAAGTTGAGATCTGTGCAGAAGCGGAAAATATCTTTGAAGCCCAGCAGCAAATTCAAACCTATGCTCCACAGGTTATCTTTTTAGATATTGAAATGCCCGGAGGCACAGGGCTTGAATTAGCGGAGCAGCTTGGTGGTGATATTCCCATCGTGTTTTGCACCGCATACAACGAATTTGCCGTTGATGCATTTTCGCTTAATGCCGTCGATTATTTACTAAAGCCGGTACAGGCAACGCGTTTGGAGCGTGCGGTATCAAAGTTAGCGCCGTTACTCGCAGAGCAAACCAACACCACCTTGGACGATGATTTTAAGTTGATGGTAAAAATGGGTGAGACTATGCGCATTATTCAATTGCGGGAGATCATCCGCTTTGAAAGCGTGGGTAATCATGCAGCCATCTATACCCAGCATGGTAAAGCCTATTTACATAGCTCCCTGAGTAAAATTGAAGCACGATTAAAAGAAGACGTTTATCTTCGCGCCAGCCGCAGCGATATAATTCGCCTAGATGCCATTACTGAGATGGAAGAAACCATCAATTATGGTTTGATGGCAGTGCTAAGCAATGGTGCCGAAGTAGAAATATCTCGCCGCCAAGCCAGTAAACTTAAAAAGCAAATGAGCTTTGTTTTGTAGCTAACCTACAAGCTAATGCTGAAATACGCAAATGTAGAGTAGCGTTGTAGCATGTCGCTAATCCCGAGTTCAGGTTAGTTAACCTAGTTCCTAGTAAGCTGAGTAATCATCCTCAGCTTGCATCGCTTGAAACTGTGCTTTGCTCACAATATTCACTGACTCATGTAGTTCCGAGTACACTAACAATGCTTCGCCAGATTTCAGCTGTGCTTTTACTTGCTCGACTTTGGCCACAGTACTGACTTCACTATCACCGTAATCGGTGCCTTCTCTTAAGACATAATGCTCAATCAAGTTATCTAAGGTTTGTGCGTCAAGTTGTTGATACGGGATCAGCATGAAATCATCACTCTTTAGTTGTTGTGTGAAACAGTTTGAAGTAGGTCGGAACGGCTTGCTCTAACCAAAATGTAGGTCGCAGTGGATTGGCACCGCTAATAAAACCAACATGTCCACCATAAGGTGAAACCGCCAATGTGACCGCGTTACTCACTTGCTCCTCTGTTGGTACCGCTTTTGTTGATAACATCGGATCATCTTCTGCGTGGATCAGTAACGTTGGTGTGCTGATGTGCTTTAAGTAAGGCTGTGCGCTGGCCTGTTGATAATAATCTTCTGCGCCTTTAAAGCCATGTAGTGGCGCGGTGATTTGATTATCAAATTGCCACAAGTCGTTAATTTGCTGCAAAGATTCAGCATCGATCGACAGCTTATCTTCTAGTGTGCTTAACTTGCGGGAAAACGATGTTTTCATCCTATCCAACAAATACTTTTGATACAGTTTGAAGCAGCTTTTTCTGATCACCTGGCATGAAGACGAAAGGTGATAGGGGGCAGAAATCACAACACTTGCCTCAAGCTGACTCACTGTTTGCTCTCCTAAGTATTTAGCAAGCACATTACCACCCAATGAAAAACCAACGGCAAATAACGGACGATTTGGAAAACGTGATTTAAGTGTATTGATAAAAAATCTAAGATCTTCAGTTTCGCCACTATGATACGCGCGAGCTTGCCGGTTTACCTCACGAGAACAGTTGCGAAAATGCATAAGCACCGCATCAAAGCCTTGCTTGGTTAGCGCCTTGAGTAGTCCTTTTGCATAGAAGCTATTGATATTGCCTTCCAACCCATGCAGAACGACAACCAAAGGTGCTTGGCGATCACCGTGTGTTGCCCAGGCGAGTTCTAAAAAATCGTCATCAGGGGTTTCTAGTTGTTCAAAGGTCACTTCACAGTGTAAAAAAGGCCGAAAAAAGCGCGGCAAAATAGTTTGCGCATGGCGGTTTCGCATCCACCATGCTGGCTTAAATTCGAGACTAAAGGTTTGGATAGTTTCGCTTGGAGTCGCTACATTCATCACACACTTCCTACAATGAAAGTGCAGTTTACCGTAATCTTGCGCAATGGTTAACTAGTCTGGATGTAACGAGGTTAAATAAAAAGCACCCGACCAGCAAGGCTGATAAGGTGCTTTGTGCGTCGTGCTTAATTCTTAAGAGCGGGGAACTAAGCGACCAGCTGATTGCTAGTCATTCAGTTAATGTAACTCGGTACTTTAGGTTATGGCGCTTCCGATTCCATGACTTTTTTCATGAAAAAGTACACGTAGTAACAGCACAGTAAAATCACGACGCCAAGTATGCCAAAAGACAAAAATAACACGGGGTCGGAGAAGAAATCTCTAAAGAATACGTTCATGGCTGTGTCCTCATAACTTGTCGATGAGTTCATAGTAGTTGAGCGTGGATAGGGCTGATATGATCAAGATCAAGTTTCAACTCGAGCATAAAGCCAACAGCGGCTAACATTTGATCTCGATCAGGTTTTGGAGGTGAGGCTTTCGATGCTTGTTAGCTAAAGCAGTCGCTAAGGTGGAAAGCACACACGTTATTTTATGCTTAGTGGTTTTTCAGATATTGAAGTCAGCATAACACCGTAAAACATACCATTATATTCCGTCACCCTCATTAAACCTCCTCTAGTCGATTCTTTGAAAGTTGCTCTTTGAGTAAGCTGGTCTAGCGCTTGGCTTATTGCATTTTGACTTGTTCCCTCTAACGTTAAGGCACACAGTTGATCGGAACATGCAAGATCCTTAAGTAGAAGATCTCTCTGCTCAAATTCAACCTTTGTTAAGTCGTCATGTAGTTCGCCTTCAATCATTGCGGCCCGTTGCGTGGTTAGCTCATTTCTGAGGTTTGAAATCAACTCATCAAGCTTTTCTTGCGTCAGGTCATGAAAGGGTTGGGAGTATAATTGGTTCGCTTCTGCAGTGTGGGAAATTAACTGCGAAAGTGATTCTATACTTTTGTGACTCATAGCTGTGTCTTCAACTATCTTTGACTCACTATTGTTAGGAGTGAGCTTGCCTTCGCTACTACTATCAGTGCTTTGCTGTTGAGTATTTTTTTTATTAGAAGAGGAAGGTGGCGCTATGGGCCTTTCAGTGACGAAGGTATTTTGTTTTTTGACTTCCTGCGTATCTTCAGAAGTCGCTGGTTTTAATATCATGTAGGCAGATGCAGCGGCTAAAAATAGTACCAGCAAAGCTAAAATTTTTTTCATTGATAAATCCTTTAAAAAGGCCACCTGTCAATTGCGCGGTAGCCAAGAAACAACACAAGTATATTCTTTATTTTGTTTCGTCTATAGGCTTTTTAGGTACATTGACGGGTTGAACCAATTTCCAAACGTGTCCACCAGCAGAGTCAGTCACACCGCCATTTCTGTCAACGACACACGCATTAGTGCAACGATAAGTTCCTCCCGAGGTAACAACTGTGCTTTCTGCATAGGTTGCTACAGATAAAAAAGTAGCAGAAGCTAAAGTGATTAGCGCGAATATTTTTAGAGAGTACTTCATAACTAATTTTCCTTATATGTATTAATTGAGTTTAAGATGTTATTGTTTTTTTTTGATTTTGTAAACTTTTTTGGTACAGATGGCTCGTTCTGCCACTCACAGGCCTAATCTCTAACGAGTTTAGATTAGTATTATAAAGAACCCGAGTGTAATAATAGTTACCTTTTGTAGGTAGTAACTCGTATAGCTAGCGAGTGTTTCTGTACCTGTGATCTAATATCTTGATCTGCTCAGTACCAAGGTAAAGTGGTAAGTTGCTTGCGGATAATTGTGGATTAAGGCCCGCGTTATCCAGCACGTTAAGGAGTAAATCTTGCTGGCGTTTTTCTAGTTCTAGCTCGGTTTTGAGTAAACTGCTTTTAAGCGATTGGTAGTGCAAGTAGTCTTGATGCTGGGACTTCAGTTTAGCGCGAATCGCCCTTTGCGGTTTCAGGATCTCATTATCAAAAGCGCAGGCTACACGTGTTAATGCCTCGACATGAGATGTTGTAAGCTGGATCTTGAGCTCGTCACAGTAGCAAAGCAGCAGGCAGAGATTAATATTAACCCCCGCCTCATTTTGCAAAGCAAGTAGTTTGCTTTGCCAGCCGTTTTGGGCGTAGCGATGGCAAGCAAACTGCCAAAAGGCTTCGCGGTCTAGCATATTTCTCCAGTACTATCGAAGTGGTTTTGTTTTTCTTCTAGTTCTTCAAGTGCCATTAGCAGTTCTTCTTCAACGTCATTGAGTGCGGGAGTGACTTTGGCCTGCTTAGCGAGTAATTCAGTAAGTTTTGCCTTGTTTTCCTCTTGATACAAACTGTTATCAGCCAATGCAGTCTCTATTTCTGAGGCTTCAGTCGATAGTTTATCCAGTTGCTTTTCAAGTTTTTCAATAGACTTTTTCAACGGTTGAATGGCTTTTCTGAACTCGGCTTCTAGGCGTTTTTGTTCTTTACGGTTGGCGCTTGAGTTCTGTTTTTGCTCGTCGCTTTGCTCTGAAGTTTTGGCTTGTTCTTTATTGGCATTCATCAGCCATTGATAATATGCGTCTAAGTCGTAACCAAACTGCGAAACCGTCCCGTTATCGACTAAGTAGAATTCATCAGCGGTGTTTTTTAGCATGTGTCTGTCGTGCGATACAGTCACCATTGCGCCTTCAAAGCCTTGTAGCGCCATCACCAGTGCATGACGCATCTCTAAATCAAGGTGGTTGGTTGGCTCATCCAGTAGTAGTAGGTTTGGCTTTTGATACACTAACATAGCAAGCACTAAGCGCGCTTTTTCACCGCCAGAGAAAGGCGCAACGGGTTCCAGCGCTTTGTCCCCATTGAACGCAAAGCCGCCGAGAAAATCACGAATAGATTGCTCCGTGGCTTTGGGGTCCAGTCGCTGGATATGTGTTACCGCACTGGCTTGCAAGTCTAAAGATTCTAATTGGTGCTGAGCAAAGTAGCCGATATTCAAACCTTGGTGTTGGAACACCTCTCCTGCTTGCGGCGTTAAATCACCAGCTAGCAATTTGATCAACGTTGATTTACCGGCACCGTTGCGGCCTAATAACGCAATTCGGCTGCCGGGCACGAGATTTAGTTTGATATCGTGCAAAATCGTCACGTCACCATAACCTGCCTTGGCTTTTTCCAGAGTCATTAGCGGATTTGGCAAGCTGCTGGGATCAGCGAACTCAAAGTCAAATGGCGAGTCCGCGTGGGCTGGGGCCAGCTTTTCCATACGCTCGATGGCTTTTACACGGCTTTGTGCTTGTTTGGCTTTACTGGCTTTGGCTTTAAATCGCGTTATAAACTTTTCCAAGTGTGCAATGGTAGCTTGTTGTTTTTCAAATAACGCTTGCTGTTGCGCCATGCGTTCTGCTTTTTGACGCTCAAACTGAGAGTAGTTACCGCTGTAGACATTAATTTTTTGTTGATCGATATGCCAAATTTCGCCGACCACCGCATCTAAAAACTCTCTATCGTGTGAGATCAGCACTAAAGTGCCCTGATAAGCACGTAAAAAGCGCTCCAGCCAGTAAACCGCGTCCAAATCTAAGTGGTTGGTTGGCTCATCCAGTAGCAATAAATCGGCGTCCCGGATCAACGCCTGCGCTAAGTTTAAGCGCATGCGCCAGCCACCCGAAAAATCACTGACGGCAAAGTCGATTTGCTCATTACTAAAGCCTAAACCATGCAATAGTTCACCGGCCTTTGATTCAATACTATAGCCTTTGATGTTTTCTAGTTGTTGGTGTGCTTTTGCTTGAGACTCGCCATCACCATCTAGTTCAGCTTGTTTTAACTGGCATCGAAGCGCGTAGTATTCGGGGTGTCCTTGCAGCACATATTCCAGTGCACTGATATCCAGTGCTGGTGTTTCCTGTTTCACCGAGGCAATTGACCAATCCTTCGGGACTGATAGATCACCACCATCAAGTTGCAATTCGCCTTTGAGCAACGCAAATAGTGTTGACTTGCCGCAACCATTGGCGCCGACCAGACCCGCCTTATGTTGTGGGTAGAGTGTGGCACTAGCTTGTTTTAACAATGTTTTTGCGCCGCGAAGCAGCTCAATTTCAGTGATTTGGATCATAGTGTTTCTAGCTTATCTGTGTTGCGCGCATCATATCATGGATCGTTTTATAACTTGAACTACGTAAAAAGAGCAGTGCTTGTTGCATGCCGCTTATTTAAAGTGCAGGTTTTGTCGTCTCCAAGCGTATCAAGTGGTTTTGAAATGCAGTAAAATTAACCGTAATGTAGTGGTAAGTTGTGCTAAAGGTTCTCGTGAGCCAATAGCCATAGGGTCAAAAAATGAAAGTGAAGAAGCGTTTTATCGCAGGAGCGACTTGTCCAGAATGCCAAAAATTGGATGTGATGAAACTGTATAAGGAAAATGGTGTTGAGAAAGTCGAATGTGTTGCCTGTGGGCATACCATGACACAACCAAAAGATGCGGTGCAAGCATCAACTCGCCAGTTTGAACAAGTCATTGGTGTTTTTACGCCAGAATAAAACCCACTCAGAACAATGATAAAAATGGCTGCCTGATGCGGCCATTTTTATTCTCTGTCTGGCTTTGTTGCTATTATACCAATCCGCTTAACTAAGTGGTCTATTTTGAAGCAAGAAAACTTTGTCGATAGTTCCGCTCTCGCGTCCTGCTACCGCTAAGGTACCTACATCCATGTAGGCAAGGCAAAAATTTCGTTATTTAGTTGTTCTAAATGAGAAATCTTTAACGCAGCCATCGTCAGGTTTAATCTTTCAAAAAGATTAAATGTTATTGCGAATTGGTATTAGTAGTGCGGTGGTGGTGGTTCTTGATGTTGTGGCATCAAGCCAGAGCTTTGGCTTTCTTTCATTTTTTCTGCCAGTAACTCAATTTGACGTTGCATCTTCGCCAAGCGTTGCTGGTGGGTTTTCAGTTCATCGTTGAGTATGTCGATGGTTTCGTCTTGAAAAGCGATTTTCGCTTCCAACTCGTTAATGCGGTTTTCAAGCTCATTCATGATTTATCTACCCGTTTAAATTTTTCCAATAGCCCACTTGAGCTTTCTGTGATCAACGCATTTTCCTCGTCTTGGAATGCCACGTCAAATACTACTGCGGATTTTGGACGACTTCCTTCTCTGGGTTCTACACGCCAAGTCTGCTTGCGAGTACCATCAGCGACTTTCCATAGCACCAGTTCTCGGTTAGGAGAGCCTGTGGCAAGCAATGTGGCATCATCGTTAAATCTAACGGCGCTGAATATTTTCTGTCTCGCCATATATTGAAGTTGAGTGACTATCTCACCAGAAGATAATTGCCAGATGCTAGCTTTTTTCATGCTATCGGCGGTAAAGGCATATCTGCCTTGATTATCAAGTGCCACTTTGGTCACTCTGCTTGGATGATTAAAGCGATAAATCACTTGTCCAGAGCGGGTATCCCAGAAGTAAGCGCTATAATCATTGCCGCCAGTCAAAGCGAAGTGTCCGTTTGGTGACATCGCAATGGAATTGATGTTTTCTTGATGGCCCAAAAACTCGATTCGTCTACCGTTTTCTAAGTTCAGGTGTACAACGATATTATTACTGGTAGCGTATAGTAAATACTTACCTTTGTTGCTAATCGCTACGTCGCGAATAGTACCTTCGTTTATTTGGTAATAACCAAGGTTTTTACCGGTTTGGATATCCCAAATTGCCAGAGTGGTGTCTGCCGCTGTGACCGCTGTTGAGTTATCATCAGCAATTGCCAGAGAATGGATAAGTTCATCGGATGATTCGGAGTGACGCCACTGATACAGCAAACCATGAGATTGGTTATCCCAAAGCATGGCTCCATGTTCAATGGAAGAAATGAGACTATATCGCGCATTGTTTGAAATGACGGCAGAAAAAGCTCCGCGACTAGCATGCTCAATGGTTAATACCGCTGTGCTTTTTTCAAGCCCGCAACTAGAAAGAAATATCAAACAAGCGGCTACAATAGCGCTTTGCAAAACTTTGCTTGTTAGTGAGCCAAAAAAATTGACCATAAAATAGGTAAACCCCCTTAACTCATGTTCGTGCAACAGGTAGACTAATGGCAATAAAAACAAACTTATGGTTTTGATACTAGCGTATTAAAGTCGTAATGTCGTTACGTAATAATAAGAGCAGTAACAGTGGGCTCATCACGGTTGGCATTCCTATGCAGGAATGGTAATGTGAGACCCACCTGTATTCCAATTAATATAAATTTAACAAGACACCTTGGGTTATTCAGTTTAGGCAAGTTGAGTAATCAAGTAGGCAAAGTCGGAGAGAGAAAATAATGAAACAGACAATTAAACTGTCGCTAGTTGCCGCTGCTGTACTTGCGCTTACAGCATGTAACCAAAAAGCTGAAGAGCAAAAGCCAGCTGAAGTGAAACTAGACACAGAGCTTCAGCAACAAGCCTATGGTATTGGCGCGTCAGTGGGTACTTTCCTACAAAAAGATTTAGCGGATAAAAAAGAGTTAGGCGTTGAACTTGATCAAGAGTTACTAATGCGCGGTTTTAAAGACGCTTTAGCGGGCAACGCTCAGCTTGACGAAGCAAAAATCCGTGAAGTACTAACGGCTCTTGATACTTCTGTGCGTGAAAAACAGGCTGTAAAATTAGAAGAAGACGCTAAGAAAAATAAAGCAGAAGGTGAAAAGCACTTAGCAGAAAACGCCAAAAAAGAAGGTGTGACAGTAACTGAGTCAGGACTTCAATATGAAGTACTAACGCAAGGTGATGGTGCAAAACCAACAGCGACAGATAAAGTATCAGTCCACTACAAAGGTACTTTACTTGATGGTACAGAGTTCGATAGCTCTTACTCTCGCAATGAGCCAGCTTCTTTTTACTTAAACCAAGTAATTTCTGGTTGGACGGAAGGTGTTCAACTTATGAATGTCGGTTCTAAATACAAGTTCACGATTCCTTCTGAACTGGCTTATGGTGAGCGCAACATCGGAAGCATTCCGGCAAACTCAACATTAGTTTTTGAAGTTGAATTGCTAGATATCGTAAACGAAGAAGCAGCTGCAGCTGAGTAATTGGTTAAGTTGTGAGGTGACTACCAAATCACCTCATTCTCCAACCGCCAGATAGCAAAAAAGGGCATTTAGCCCTTTTTTAATACCCGCAAAAAACGAAGTTATTCGTTCTATTTGTTTGTTTTAATGATTGGAATATAGGTTTTCGATTAACTCGTCTTCTAGTTCGAAGCGATATTCCAGCACTTCACCAAGATTGGATAGGTCTTTGTCGAAATCTTCCAGCATATCTTCGCTGTCAATTTCTGCATACTTATCATTGAAATCCAACGCAACATCGGTAGTGTCGGTAATTTTTGGATAAAGGGACTGCGCGAGCTGTAAGCTTTCAGGGCCCTTCTCTTGACAGGCTTCAACGAGATTGTCGTAGATTTCAAAATGTCCTGCGGACAGATAATCCATCAAAATCTGACAAAATGATTGAATCGCCACGCTATCTGGTAGCGAACCGTTTTTCTTTTGATCTGGTGCCAACCCTGCAACTTTGTAGTAAAGCACTAAAAGTTCTTGACGCTCGGCCAGCCAAGCATCGATAACGGTGTGGCTGCCTCCCCATTTTTGCTGAGCTTGTTCTAACTGCGTAAGCATAGTAATTCTCCATCAAGCGGGTTACTTACTTCTTATGGAAAGGGAATCTGTGCAAAAGGTCAACCACTTTTTTTGTTTAGCACCAAAAAATATTCGCGTTCACCACAACGATAGAAAGAAAAATTCATATTTTTCATAGGCTTTAAAATAAAAAGCCACCTTGATTAAATCATAGGTGGCAAATAGGCAGTTTAGCTTGTTGCGTATAGTTATTATTTTTATGCTTAAAGGTGTTTTATTATTATTGTTCTAATAACGCAGCAATTTTATATCAAGCTTTTAACCTTGTTGCAAATAGTTAAATTGATTGTATTGTACTTTTTTTATAACCAACTGATATAGGTACAATTTAATTTAGATCATCTCTTGCGCAATTGAATCATGGTTAAGATAGTGCCGCTGTGTACTTAATGATACAATCCTGCACAACATTTTTAGTATTGGATATTGGAACTGAGACGCTATGAGCGAATTGAAAAATGATCGTTATCTTCGAGCACTGCTAAAACAGCCAGTTGACGTAACGCCGGTGTGGATGATGCGTCAAGCTGGTCGCTATCTTCCTGAGTATCGCGCAACAAGAGCACAGGCTGGAGACTTTATGAGTCTGTGTAAAAATGCTGAGTTAGCTTGTGAAGTGACGTTGCAGCCACTGCGTCGTTATCCGTTAGATGCGGCCATTTTGTTCAGCGATATTTTGACAATTCCTGATGCAATGGGCCTTGGTTTGTATTTTGAAACCGGAGAAGGACCTAAGTTTGAGCGTCCAATTCAATCTTTAGCGGACGTAAAAAAGTTACCTAAGCTAGATCCTACTGATGAGCTGGGCTATGTGATGAATGCGGTCAGCACTATTCGTCGAGCGCTAAAAGGCGAAGTTCCGTTGATTGGTTTCTCAGGTTCACCTTGGACATTAGCGACATACATGATCGAAGGTGGCAGTAGTAAAACCTTTGGTAAGATCAAAAAAATGGCATTCTCAGAGCCGCAAACTTTACACCTACTGCTCGACAAAGTTGCTGACTCCGTTATTGATTACCTCAACGCCCAAGTTCAGGCTGGGGCCCAATCCTTAATGATATTCGACTCATGGGGTGGAGTACTTAGCCCAAGAGATTACAATGAGTTTTCACTACAATACATGCAAAAAATCGTGGATGGCTTGATCCGTGAATACGATGGACGCAAAGTTCCGGTGACCTTGTTCACCAAAAATGGTGGGCAATGGATTGAAGCGATTGCTGCAACGGGTTGCGACGCTATTGGTCTAGACTGGACTATTGATATTGCTGATGCGAAACGCCGAGTTGGTGATAAAGTTGCGCTACAAGGTAACATGGACCCTGCAATGTTACACGGTACGCCAGAACGTATTCGAGAAGAAGTTGCGACTATTCTAGCCGGCTTTGGTGAAGGTTCTGGTCATGTATTTAATTTAGGTCATGGTATTACACCAGATGTTGATCCTGAAAACGCGGGGGTTTTCATCAACTCAGTTCATGAACTAAGCCGTCAGTACCACAAATAATATCAATTCTATTAATTAGATGATCAGATATTAATGTGAATTGGTATAACAACTATTTTTGCTGGAAATGAAAAAGCCCAACCAAATTGGTTGGGCTTTTTGTCTTTAACTAGAAATTAGCCTTTTTTCGAGAAGGCACGTTTCATAAAGTTTGGCGTCGCTAATGCACCCTGGTGGATACCGGTGTTGTAGTATTCCGTTTCAAACGTTGCATTGTTAGCGTCTTGCTCTCGGAACCCTGCAAACTTTTCGCCTTTACGTGCCATGGTTGCAGACCACAAGCCGCTTGGATAAATAGGTTGAGGGAAAGGCAAAGTTTGTAGATCCACAAAACCCACTTCCGTCATCGCATCACGCATCTCTAAAAGCAGCGGCATGTGCATGAGTGGTGATTCGCTTTGCTGGATTAAAATTCCACCGCTGCGCAACGCTTTTAAACAGCTTTGGTAGAAAGCATGGTTAAACAAACCTTCACCAGGACCTACCGGATCGGTGCCATCAACGATGATAATATCTAAAGACTCAGCCTGAGCTTCGCGCATGTACTTAATACCATCGTCAAACATCACGGTTGCTCTAGGGTCGTTGTTAGATTCACACAGTTCAGGGAAATATTTTAACGACATTTGGGTAACAACTTCGTCGATGTCGATCTGAGTGACGGTTTCAACGCCAGGATGCTTCAACACTTCTCTCAAGGTGCCACAATCTCCGCCACCGATGATCACGACATTTTTTGGGTTTGGATGTGAGAACAACGCTGGATGACTCATCATCTCGTGGTAGAAAAAGTTTTCACGTGTGCTCACCATAGTGCAGCCGTCGATGATCATTAGATTGCCAAAATCTGTAGTCTCAAACATTTCAACACGTTGAAATGGAGATTGGATTTCATCTAACTTTCTGTTGATCCGTAAAGAAAATGCGCTGCCGTCTCGGTCGCTAATTTCAGTGAACCAGCGGTTTGCTTCTAAGTTTGCCATATTATTTTTCACACTCGATAAAATTTAGCGCAATTCTGCCAGTGCTTGCGCCTTTGCTCAATCAATTTTAGCTAACTATCGCCGCTTTGTCTTGAGGCGGTAAAATTATGGTCGCATTGCTATTCACTGCGTATTAAAATGAACGTTTATATTAGATTTTATCGAGAGCACCAATGACTTGGGGTTTGCATACAGCACGTTCTATTTACAATGTGACTCACTGGAGTGAGGGATATTTTGATATCAACGAACAGGGCCAATTGGTGGCATTTCCAGATGGCGATAACACAAAACCTGGTATATCCCTGCCAGAACTGACCGAGCAATTTAAAGCGCAAGGTCTGACTTTACCGGTGTTGGTCCGTTTTACTGATATCTTAAAACATCGAGTCGATAATCTGACCGCAGCATTTGATGCAGCTCGCGAACATAAAGCTTATCAAGGGCAATATACTTGTGTTTATCCTATTAAGGTTAACCAACAGCGCTCAGTCGTGAGTAAATTACTGGCTCACCCAAGTGGTCAAGTGGGTTTGGAAGCTGGTTCTAAACCAGAGCTGATGGCGATTTTGGGTGTAGCGCAAACGCCTATAACGATTGTCTGTAATGGTTATAAGGACAGCGAATTCTTACGCCTTGCTTGTATCGGCCAAGCTATGGGACATCAAGTCAATATTGTGGTTGAAAAGCTGTCAGAGTTGCAAAGCCTGCTAAAAGAAGTTGATGATTTAGGAATCGAACCGAGTATTGGTGTTCGTATTCGCTTGAACTCTGTGGGTAAAGGTAAGTGGCAGAATACGGGCGGTGAAAAGGGTAAGTTTGGCTTAACCGCCAGTCAGGTGTTGGAAGCCGTCGAGTTACTAAGAAAACATAACCGTTTACATCTGATGCGTTTGGTGCACTTCCATATCGGTTCTCAAATAGCAAACATTCGTGATATTCAAAGGGCACTGCGAGAATGTGCTCGACATTACGCTGAGCTGTGTCAGTTGGGGGTGCCACTTAAAACCGTTGATGTTGGCGGGGGACTCGGTGTGGATTATGAAGGTTCAGGCTCTCGTAGTAGCTGCTCTATGAACTACACCGTCGCTGAGTATGCAAAAAATGTAGTCAATGCGTTTCATGAAGTTGCAGAGGCGAATCAGTTACCGCATCCTGATGTTATTACTGAGTCTGGTCGAGCTTTAACCGCGCATCACGCGGTGCTTGTTACCGATGTAATTGATATCGAACAAGCGCCAAATCAACAAACACCAGCGCAGCCTAGCGAAGATTCGCATTTGTTATTACAAGAGCTCTGGCAATCGCTGGGTAGATTAACGCAAAGAACGGCGCTTGAAGTCTATCATGATGCGACGCATATTTTCGCCGATGCACATGACCAATACGTGCACGGTTTGTTGGGTATGCAACAGTGGGCTGAGCTAGAGCGCTTGTATTTTACCACCTTGCACAAAGTTAGAGACTGCCTAGATAGCAAAGCGCGTTCGCATCAAGAAGTATTGGACGACTTGAACGAAAAACTGGCCGATAAGCTATTTGTAAACTTTTCACTATTCCAATCGCTACCGGATGTATGGGGAATAGATCAGTTATTTCCAATTATGCCGATCGATAAACTCGATCAGCCGTTAACTCAGCGAGCCATCATCCAAGATATAACGTGTGATTCAGATGGGCAGATTAATGCTTATGTTGAAGGTGTTGGTATCGAGTCGAGCTTACCGATCCCTCAATACCATCATGGTGAACAATATCATATTGCGATGTTTATGGTTGGTGCCTATCAAGAGATCCTTGGTGATTTGCACAACCTTTTTGGTGACACAGATTCTGTGCATATTGAACTGAGTGAGGATGGCTATCAACTGACGAATCCGATTAAAGGTGACAGTGTTGAGGACGTATTAAAGTTTGTTCACTATGAAAAGTCGGTGTTGGCGGATAACTATCAACGTCAAATAGAACGTCAGTCTTTACCGCAAGACACCAAAGCACAATATTTACGTGAATTAAATGCTGGTTTAGAGGGTTATACCTACTTTGAGGACTAGCAATACCTTGGTTAAGCCGACCAACTGGTCGGTTTAATTATGTTTGTAAATCAAGGTATGATTGGCGATATCACATATATAAGTTAGTTCTGTTATTGAGGGAGAGGATGTCAGTCATTCGTCAGGTTGTTAGTTTGGTGTTGTACGCCATTAATACGTTGTTTTGGTTTGTGCCGATTTTCATTTGTGGGATCCTAAAGCTTATCCCAATCCAACCATTGCAAAAGTTACTTAGTCGTATAGCAAAGGCGTGTGCTGGCTACTGGGTGTTTTGTAACACCATAAATCAAAATATGATTGCCCCGTATCAGCTCAAGGTGTCGGGATTAAATGGACTTGAGCAACAAGGGTGGTATTTGGTTATAGCCAATCATCAAAGTTGGGTAGATATCTTGGTGTTACAGCGGGTGCTGCATAACAAAATACCCTTTTTAAATTTTTTCCTTAAAAAAGAACTGATTTACGTGCCGTTTTTAGGTCTTGCTTGGTGGGCGCTAGACTTTCCATTCATGACTCGAACAAGTAAAGCACAGTTAAAGAAAAACCCGAAGCTACGCGGAAAAGATATAGAAACGACGAGAAAAGCGTGCGAAAAGTTTAAGACTACCCCAGTAAGTATTGTAAATTTCGTCGAAGGCACGCGTTTTACCTTGCAAAAGCATTCACGGCAAAATAGCCCATACGAAAACCTGTTAAAACCTAAAGCAGGTGGCATTGCGTTCGTAATGCAGGCGATGGGAGAGCAATTAAATAAAGTCGTTAACGTGACGATTCATTACCCAGACGGGGTGCCGACCTTTTTGGACTTTGCAGCAGGTAAAGTAAACGCGATTAATGTACACGTTGATGTGATGCCTATGAGTGAAAACTTAGTGGGTGACTATAGCAATGATCCAGATTTCAGGGTGCGCTTCCAAGCGGAACTGAATGAATTGTGGCAAAGTAAAGATAAACAAATATCCGAGCTTGAGAGTAGTAAATAGAGGGATTGATGATGTTAAAACAAATAATACCGAAGTGGTTTTTAGGTCTTTCGGCTTGCGCTTGGCTTGCATTGAACACCTTTGTATGTGGTCTATTTGTTTTGATATTTGGCTTGATAAAGCTGTTGTTACCACTGCGTTTTATCTCGACTACACTGCATTTTTTTTATGGTATGTGGTGTAAAGGCAATCATATCGGCTTGCGAATTGGCTGCGATCACTTCCAAGTTCGTTTACCCAAGCAATTGCAGTCTCAAGGTTGGTATTTGCTAATATCTAATCATTTGAGCTGGTTAGATATTGTGGTGTTGAGTGCGTTAGAACTGCTACCTGCGCCAAAATTTTTCTTAAAAGATGAATTGAAATATGTGCCATTTATTGGCACTGGTGCTTGGGCGATGGGTATGCCGTTTATGAAGCGCGCTAGCAAGCAGCAGATTGCCAAAAACCCTAAATTAAAGGGAATGGATGTAGAGAGAACCAAGCAAAGCTGCAAGAATTTTCGAGATCACCCTACGACGGTTATTAATTTTGTCGAAGGTACTCGCTACACCAAACAAAAACATAAACGTCAAGGCTCGCAGTTTAAACATCTCCTAAAACCCAAAGCTGGAGGGGTTGCCTTTGCGTTAGAAGTGCTGTCGGAACAGCTCGATGGCTTGTTAAATGCCTCGTTAGCTTACCATCTAGAGGGTGACAATGTGGTTGTGGCATTTGCCAGTGGAAAGCTAGAAAAAATTGCTGTGAACGTTGATTTTGTTGCCATAGAAGACATTCCACTGGGTAATTATCAGGCTGACAAGGAATATCGCATACAGTTTCAAAACTACATGAATGTGCTTTGGCAGAACAAAGATCAGCAATTAAGCGCATATTGGAGCAATCAACAACAGCAGCCAGAAGCATTGACAAAGGAACTAGAGCAGCTATGAAATATGGTCACTTGAGTGAGGTAATTTTGCCTTTAGTGCAAGAACTACCGCAAGGAGCGCTACTCAATACGTTGATCACCAATGGGGTATCGCTGCTATTTTTACTGCTGCTTTATTGGATCATTAGAAAGCTAGTTTTACCCAATGTTGAGCAGTTTTTAGCTAAAATATCACCCAGACGTATTGCCCATTTAGCACCGCAAATGAGTAAATTTAGCGGTCGTTTTGCATTGGTGCTGTGTTTGCTCATTTTTACCTCTTACAAGCAAAACTTATTTATCGCTCCGGTTTGGGCCTTTACCATGCTTGAAACCATGGCTTATGTGTTGCTAATTATCACTGGCGGCTTTTTACTGAGCAGTATTATCAATATTGGCAACGGTATTTATAGCCTGCTGCCATTTGCGAAAGAGGTACCAATACAAGGAATTGTGCAAGTATCTAAACTGCTAATCTTTATTGTGAGCAGCATCTTGATTGTTAGCATTGTGGTAGATAAATCCCCGACCTATATATTGTCTGGTTTTGGTGCTATCGCAGCGGTCGTTATCTTGGTGTTCAAAGATACTATTTTGGGGTTAGTCGCGAGTATTCAAATTGCTGCCAACCGGCTAGTGGCATTGGGTGATTGGATCCAAGTTGATACTTTTGGTGCCGATGGCGAAGTCATTGATCTGGGATTAAATACGGTGCGAGTACGCAACTGGGATAATACCGTAACGACCATACCCACTTACATGCTGATTTCTGACTCTTTCAAAAACTGGCGCGCCATGCAGGAGTCTGCTGGTAGACGTATCAAAAGGGCAATTAATATCGATTTTACCAGTGTTGAATGCCTTCAGGACAGACGGCTGCTATTGCTTAAGGAACGTTATCCGCTAATTGCGCAGTTACAATCACTACCTGCTGATCTCACGAATTTAGGACTATTCAGGCGTTATGCCGAAGCCTATTTAACGCAGCACGAAGGTGTGAATCAAGAGTGCATTTGTATGGTTAGAGAGCTTGCTCCAAGCCATTATGGTATTCCAGTTGAGTTCTACTGCTTTAGCCGTGATAAGCGCTGGGTCGCTTATGAGCATCTACAAGCGGATTTGATGGATTATATGTTAAGCGTGATGCCCGACTTTGGCCTGAGGCCTTATCAGAGTGTCAGTGATTATTTTGGCGCCAATAAAGTCAAAGTCGCAGCGCTGAAGTAATCAATCTCAGGTGTGGACAAGAAAGTTAGTCCAAACCTGAGACTACTCATTTTATTGACTAACTTGCGATTACACCGAATGTGGCGAAGGCGATCAGCAGTTGCCAAATCGCGGGTTTAAGCCACTTCAACACGATGAATCCACACCCAACAGCCACAATGTCCAACCAAGATGCCACAGCAGAAAGCCATATCGGTTGATAAAATGCTGCGGCTAATATGCCCACTACCGCCGCGTTTAACGCTGCGCTAATGCTAGCAAATCGAGGCAACGCCAATAGTTGCTGCCAATGTTGATTGAACGCCCACATCAATAACAGTCCGGGAAGAAAAATACCTAAGGTTGCGACCGCAGCACCAAGCAAGGGGAGCGTGCTTTGCACAGCGCCTAAGAAGCTGGCAATGGTAAACATCGGACCTGGTATAGCCTGTGCTGCGGCATAGGCGGTTAAGAATGTCTCTTGATCCATTTCTGCAACGCTGGATTGTAATAAAGGTAAAACAACGTGACCGCCCCCAAACACCAATGCACCAGCTTGAAAGTAATTGGCAAACAAATCATGAGGTAATGCAAATAGGCTCATCACAAACAGTGCTAAGAAAAGTAAAAACACCCCCCATTTTACAGTGCCACCTTGGGGCTTTTCTGCATTATCAGGTATTGAACTAAACGAATATACACACGCGACAGCAGCACTAGTAAGCAATACCAGTAACTGCATTTGCAGCGCTGGTACAACCAATAGCGATAAGGTAGTTAGAAAGGCGAGAACTTTTAGTGGTGTTGTCTTACAAAAGCTTTTTGCCATAGTAAGCACTGCATCGGCCACGACGACGACAGCGAATAACTTAAGACCTGAGATAATACCGAGGGCTGAACCCGAAAGGTGCTCGGTACTCATTGCCAGCAATACCATGATAAGAAAAGAGGGTAGTGTAAAGCCGAGAAAAGCAGCAACACCGCCTAAAATACCGCCTTTTTCAAGACCAATGGCAAACCCAACTTGGCTTGACCCCGGTCCCGGTAAAATCTGGGATAAACTGATCATGTTTGCATATCTGGATGCACTGACCCAGTTGAGATTATCGACAAAGTGTTTTTTAAAAAAGCCTAAGTGTGCAGCAGGTCCGCCAAAGCTTGTACAGCCTAATAAAAAAAACTGATAAAAAATACTCAGAAACATAGCGTGCCTTATGTTATTGTTAACATTACATGATGACATTTTTTTATTTCATTTTTGTGACCAATTTTTGAGTCGCATAGTTTTGATGAGCGCAGCATGTCTAAAGTTTTTTGGTTTGTTTTAATTAGTGTTTGTTTGAGCTCATTCAGTGACGCGAAAACAACCATCAATGTGGCTGTGGATCATGCTCCTCCATACAGTACCATAGATGATAATGGTGATGCCCAAGGGTTGATCCTTGATATTCTACAAGCATTGCGTGCAACTCAGCAGCAATTTGTGATTAATCCAGTACCTTGTCCTTTTTCTCGATGCGTCAGGTTGCTCAGCCGAGGTGAAGTCGATGTGATGGGAGGATTGATTAGGACTGAGCATAGAGAAAAAGTAATTGATTATATAAATCCTCCGTATATGGCACTTACGTCATCTTTTGTTTTTTACGCCAGAAAGGACAGTGATATAGAAATCTCAGATTTCACCGATCTGTACGGTAAACGTATTGCTGTAATGCGAGGCGCCGCGTTTTATCCACAGTTTGATGATGACCGAGAGTTAAACAAAGTCTTAGTGCCCAGTGAACGCGTAGCATTCGACTTACTGCTGAAAAGTCGTGTAGATTTGGTTTTGGCTGTTGAAGATACTGCTGAGGTGGCAATGAATGTTCTGAAACAACCACTCAGCCAATTAAAGAAAGTCGAATATCGTCATACCAAGGTTATCTATGGTTATATGGCTTTTAGTCGCAGTTTTGCAAAAACAGAGTTAGGTAACATACTAAAAGAGAGAATGAAATCGCTGGGCGACAGCCATCAGCTGGACGCGCTACTAGGCCGTTATCAATTACCGCCTATTTCTGGAAACCCTGAGCCCGCCTCAATTCACCCCTAGAACTTTTACTTCAAAACAAATAGACGCTAATAATGCGGGTTAGTGCTGCATAAGCTTGCATTCTTAGTAGGTTGGGCTATTTTCAGCTGCAGTTAAGGCATGATAGTAACAATATCAGTATAATAAATTGCAATAATTGAGGCCCGTTATGAACAACTACAAACTAGCAGTATCTGCGATGGTATTATTAGCATTAAGCGGCTGCGAGATGACGAAGACACAGCAAGGCGCTGCGATCGGCGCTGCAGCAGGTGCGGTATTGGGTAAAGCAACTGGCAATCACAAGGACAAACGTGCGGTGATTGGTGCAGCGGTAGGTGCAATTGCAGGCGCTGCAATTGGTGACTATATGGATAAGCAAGAAGCTGCAATGAATGAGGAACTTGCAGGTTCTGGCGTTGAAGTGATTCGTGAAGGTGACGAAATGCGTTTAATCCTTCCGTCCAATATCACTTTTGCTTCTGCCAAATCATCTCTCAATCCAAGTTTTTACTCGACATTACAAGGGATTGCTAAAGTCATGAAAGACTATGATAGGACTTACCTGAGTATCGTTGGCCATACGGACTCAACAGGCTCTGCTACCTACAATCAAACCTTGTCAGAGCAACGTGCAAATAGTGTTAAGCAATACTTATTATCACAGCAAATTTTACCCGCACGTTTGTATGCTGAAGGGATGGGAGAATCTCAGCCTATAGCTAGTAACGATACTGAGCAAGGCAAGGCGCAAAATCGCCGAGTAGAAATTAAAATCATCCCAAATCGCGCTTCATAAGTTCGCTGCCAGCTACTTCTCAGGCTGAAACTTATTGGCTTTCAGTCTGAGATACTCCTCATCTTGCATCACAATACGCTGTATATTTTCAATAAACTGGCGATAGTAACAGCCGCTAAGCAAAATCCCCCCAGTACCTTCAACGCTGAACGTTCATGTTGCTTGAGCGAAGACCACCAGTTTTTAAATTCAGATTGTTCAAACATAGCTAACCTCCAATAATTAAATAAATAAAAATAGCGCTGAGTGTTGCACCAAAAACAGCAGATACAACGGCAGTCAAGACCAGAATATGTTTACTGATAGGTTTTTCAGTAAAGTTGGGTTTTACCTCCATGCCTTCCAAGTTGATCAGCACGCGTTGGCGTATTTCAAAGACGGCGCATAGACTCATCATGGTTTCTTTACTGGCTTGTCCTTCACTTTCTACCCGTTGAATTGTTCTAAGGCTGAGGCCGCATGCATCAGCTAAGTGCTGTTGAGTCCAGCCTTTCTCGGAGCGCAGCTTTTTGACGGTTAAATTATTAAGTTGCATCGTTAACTCACCAATTAAAGCGCGTATTTGACATACATACGGCCCAGATAATATCCGAGGAAAAAGATTGCTACACCCGCAACTAAGCCACCAGCCAAAAAGGTTAGTAAAACTTTAGTTAAAGCTTGTCTGCTATTAAATGGGGAGCTGGTCTTTCTGCCAATAATCAACTTGTCTTTTACCACCAAGCATTCAGTTTCGCAGGTAAAGCCGTTGATGACATCGAAAGTGACATCATATTGTTGCTCGTTATGAGTAAAAACATGGCGGCTCTTAAAGCCCAAGTTTCGCTTTTCTGACAGGCACTCATCATTAATACACACATACTCTTTACCAGTGAGTATATTTGCATAACATGCGATTTGGTCGTCTCCGTCTTGGAAGAACACTCTGTAAGAAGCATTGGCTATTTTATTTGACTTAGACATTTTAATTATCTCTTGTTGTTCAATGTCATACAGCTTGCCTGTAAGTATAACGTAATGCGTCGACAGCTTTGCGTCAGTATGCAAACTGTCATATGACATTACACAGTTTAAATTTATAATAGGTTGATTGTAATGCTTTTATTTTTTATAAGTAGGGTTTAACAGTAGTCGAAAATCGTCGAATATAGCTGGCCAGCTTCGCAAATGTTTTTAGACTGCGGTAAAACCTTTATAAATATCGGACACCAGAGCATCACGTTTATGAAAGAAAAGGGACTCTACGGGAGTAAAAAAAGGAGCTATGCATGATTCTATATCTCGCAGAAAAGTAACGGTAATGGTACTTAGAGATAAGCACACATAACCGTCAATTCTGAATCACGTCGTGACGATGATCTCGAGAGTCATTACGGATAGATTAAAAAACCTTACACACTTCATCAACTTTACAGGTGATGACATTCACATTGACATAGCCTAAACGAGTTAGTTGCTCAGCGGCGAATAACGCTCTGCCGCCTGCAGCGCAATGTAAATAGAGCGGGCGCTCTGGATCTTTTTCAAGCTCA
This sequence comes from Pseudoalteromonas sp. T1lg65, assembly GCF_051930985.1. Lineage (NCBI taxonomy): Bacteria > Pseudomonadati > Pseudomonadota > Gammaproteobacteria > Alteromonadales > Pseudoalteromonadaceae > Pseudoalteromonas > Pseudoalteromonas sp. T1lg65. The sequence goes on from NZ_CP196837.1 coordinate 237,010, forward strand.
GGCATTTTAAACTCCAGTAACCCTCTAGGCACATTATACGCACCTGTTGCGCAGCCTTGAGCATGCTCACTTGGTTCTCTTACATCAATCAGCAACCCATGATTTTGATCAATTTCTAATTTTGCTTGTGTGGCAGAGATACAGCGCTGATTGGGTGAAACCGTTTTAAGTAAATCTTGCACAGGAATTAGCATGACTGCTCCTTTGAGTGTTAGTCGCTATTAGAAAACTATTCTTTTATGCCTAACTTATTAAGTAGGGTGATCATCGGGCACCAATTGGTAAACGCCGACTGTATTAGGTTAGCAGCAATAAAAACGCTAAACCAAACCCAGTTAGGGTGAATGTAGTAGGTTAACACCAGTGATAAAGTCAGCATAACACCAGCGATCAGCCTGAGCATAGGGTGAAGCGTCATAATCTTATTCTCAACAATATTAGGCTTTTCTAATATTAGACATTGCTAATGTGTTTGTCTATACTTTGTGCAAATTAATGCTGTTGGAGGACGCATGGATTTAGAGCAAATGGCAAGCAACGCGCAGCACGCTGAAGCGCTGCTAAAGTTAATGGCAAACAAAAATCGCTTGATGATTTTATGTACGTTACAACAGGAAGAGCTCAGTGTGTCAGAGCTAAATGAGAGAATACCGTTGACGCAATCAGCTTTATCTCAACACCTTGCGAGTCTTCGTTCTGCTGAAATAGTTACAACCAGAAGAGAAGGAGCCGTTATTTACTACCGAGTATCTGATGAGCGTGTAGCTAAGTTGTTGGCAAGTCTATACAGTATTTTTTGTGGTGAGTGACAAAAATAATGCGTTATCTAGACTCAGCTATTCGGAGCAGCTTAACAAGCAAGACTCCGGTTTTTGTTTTTTTGTTTTCCGTCATACTCGGCCTATTGGCATTGCACTTTACGGCTCGTGAAGAAGAGCCGCAGATAGTCGTGCCCATGTTGGATATTTACGTTGAGGTGCCAAACACGGCAGCGCCAGAAGTTGCTAGATTGGTTACCACGCCATTGGAAAAGCTACTCATGCAAATTCCTGGTGTGGAGCATGTTTACTCGACTTCGCAAACGGGTAGCGCGGTTGTCACATTGCGCTTTCATGTCGGTGAAGATCGAGAAAAAGCCATTGTGAATACTTACACCAAACTTAATGCAAATCAGCATAATATGCCTGGAATTGTCAGTAACTGGCAGATCCGTCCTGTCGAAGTAGACGACGTTCCAATATTGATGTTCGGTTTGTATAGTTCAGATGCTAAACGCTACGGTGACTATGAGTTGACACGTTTTGCGCAAGAACTAGCGATTCAACTGCAAACCATTCCAAATACCAGTGAAGTAACAATAATTCCAGGCAGAAAGCGTGAACTTAGAGTTGAGCTAGATGCCGTAGCACTAGCTGCGCACCAAACTACACCTATGGATGTTCTTAATGCTATTCAAATATCGAATCAGCTTTTACAGGTCGGTGAAGTAGTCGCTGGTGCGAAAGCCATTACGTTGGAGTCAGGAGATGTACTGCGTAGCAAGACACAGTTAGCGCAGCTGGTTGTTAATGTGATCAATGGTCGCAGCGTGAGATTGCAAGATGTTGCTGACGTTTTTGATGGTCCTCAAGAGCCGCAGCATTACCAATGGCTGGCAACCAGCGACACCCAACAAGCAGCACCGCTTGTCACTTTGGGAGTTGCAAAACAAAAAGGCAGTAATGCAGTAACCGTGGCACAGCAGAGTCTCGCTATGCTGGCTGAGCTCGAGCAAAAGCTGCTGCCAGAAGAAGTCTCAATAAAAGTATTACGTGATTACGGCCAAACTGCGGATGAAAAAGTTAATAATCTCACTTCCAGTCTAGCCTTTGCGATATTCACTGTAGTGGTATTTGTTGGGGTCTTTCTTGGTTGGCGTCCAGCGTTGGTTGTTGGGCTTGCCGTGCCAATTTGTTACGGCATTACGTTAGCGCTTGATTTCGCCTTTGGTTATACCATCAACAGGGTAACGTTGTTTGCGCTAATTTTATCATTGGGCTTATTGGTAGATGACCCTATCACAGGGATAGATAACATCAGTCGCTTTATCAATCGTAGCAAAGACAAAAACGGCAATATCGTGGCTGCTATGGTGGAAATTAAATCGGCATTACTGATGTCAACGGTCACTATCATTATGGCGTTTATCCCGCTGGCATTTATTACCGGCATGATGGGCCCTTATATGGCGCCGATGGCGTTTAATGTGCCAGTCAGCGTCGTAGCGTCAACCCTAGTTGCTTTTTTTGTTACACCTTGGTTGGCAAAAAAACTGCTCAAAGGGCAAGTAGAAGAACAACCAGTTACACCGCAGCAAGGCTTGTATGGTCATATAATGTTGCCTTTACTTACCAACCCTAGAAAAGCTAAATGGGTCCTTTGGGGTGTGTTAGGACTATTTGTCGCCAGTATCAGCTTACCGTTATTTAGAGTAGTTCCCCTCAAGTTACTCCCATTTGATAACAAAAGTGAGATCCAAGTGCTTATCGATATGCCTGAAGGTACCAGCTTGGAGCAAACGGCAAAATTTACTCGGCAAGTGCAACAAATAGTCTGGTCTTTGAACGAAGTCACCGATATTGCCGCATTTGTTGGTCAACCTTCTAGCATGGACTTTAATGGCATGGTGCGTGGATACTACCGCCGTCATGCAAGTCACCTTGCGGAGCTGCGAGTGTTACTTGTGGATAAATCAAAACGAGAACATCAATCTCACGCTTTAGTCCTGAGGCTACGTGAAAAACTTCAGCTCTTGAATGTGCCAATAACACGAGTGAAAGTCGTGGAAGTGCCGCCTGGGCCACCAGTACTTAGCACATTGGTCGCAGAAGTGTATGCAAAGCCATTTATTGATGTTGCTCAGCACGAGCAGGCGGCATTGGCTTTAGCTTCAAGGCTAAGTAAGGAAGCTCACGTAGTTGAAGTAGACACTTCACTGGTGATGCCAACAGCGCTTAAGCGGTTTGTTGTTGATAAACATAAGGCTGCGTTATCGGGTATTGCAACGGATGATATAAACCGAACTTTAGATATTGCCAATGGTAGTGCTCGGGCCAGTTACTTCTACGCAGAACAAGAAGCAGAGCCGGTGCCGATTACATTGGGCTTGTCATATAAAGATAGGAATGATTGGCAAAGTCTACTTTTGCTGCAAGTGCGAGGTCATCAAGATCTTGCCAAAACAACGCAAAATTATGGTTTAGATCAGGCGGCTAGACCACTAGTTCCGCTTGCTGAACTAGGTACATTAGAAAGCGGTACAGTTGCTAGACCCATTTTCCGCAAAGACTTACAAGAAGTGATATACGTGTTTGCAGAGCTTAATGGACGGACCCCTGCTGAAGTGATTGCCGACGTCGTCGCTGATGAAGGAGCGCAAAACGGATCAACTCAATGGATGCACCGCACATATTTAAGTAACGGTGGTGGTACAGCATGGCAAATGCCAGAAGGGACATTCTATACCTTTAAAGGAGAGGGGGAGTGGCGCATTACCGTAGATGTTTTTCGGGATATGGGCTTAGCGTTTGCTTTCGCCTTAACAGCGATATTCATCATTTTACGCTTTCAAACCGCTTCAAGTAGTTTATCTCTGATTATTATGTCTGCAATTCCGTTAACCATGGTTGGGATCATGCCGGGATTTTGGCTGCTTAATCAGCTTGGCGAGCGGATGATTGCGGGAGCACCGGAACCAGTCTTGTTCACTGCAACCGCGATGATTGGCATGATCGCACTGGCTGGGATTGTGGTGAGAAACTCATTGATCCTAGTGGAGTTTATTAATCAAGCACGGGCACAGGGTGAGGCGCTTATCGATGCTTTATTGGCGGCTGGGCAAGTGAGGATGCGACCGGTATTGCTTACAGCTGGTACGACTTTGCTTGGGAACCTAGTGATCATTTTAGATCCCGTGTTTAGTGGCCTCGCACTTGCTATTATTTTTGGGATTATCGCCTCGACGTTATTTTCTTTGCTTGTTGTGCCAATTGTTTATTTTTTAGTATTTAAAGATGAGCCAGAAAATTCGCTGCTCACCTCCCAAAGCGCTAAGGAGGCGTCTAATCATGTTTCGTAATCGTCTACTCATTTCCAGTGTGGCAATTATCTGTTTATTGCTGATGGTTGCTTGGCTTGCAGGTGTGTTTAGCAGCACGTTAGCGCCGGGAGAAAAAAGTGTATCAGCACCGTATAACGGGGAAACCTATATTGTAAGGCCGGTATCAGTAAAAATATCTGAATCCGTACCTGCTAGTGTTGTAGCCAAAGAAAACACTATGGTGTCGAGCCGAATATTGGCAGAGCTGAAAACGCTTACTGTGCGGGCTGGAGATACGGTAAAGGCCGGGCAACTTATAGCGACGTTAGATGCTGCCGAATTACGAGCAGAGCTACAGCGAGTCGATGCACAGCGTAAAGCCAATGATGCCAAGTTAGTACAAGCTCAAAAACAATTGCAGCGCAGTCAGGCGTTAAATGAAAAAGGCTTGGTTGCTATAAACCAAGTCGACGAGTGGCAGGCTAGGGTTGATGAGTTAACTGCACAGGCAAGAGCGCTAGATGAAGCACTACGCAGCGCTGAGGTAGCGATAGGTTATACCCAAGTGAAAGCACCTATTTCAGGCAAAGTGGTTGAACGATTGAAAGAGCCGGGAAGCACCATGAGCCCCGGAATGCCTATAGTCTCACTGGTGAATCCGTTGCAATTACAAGTTGAAGCTGCAATACGCGAGGGGCAAATCAAACATATCAGTATTGGTAGCGAGTTGATGGTTCGTATTCCCTCGTTGAACGTGACGCAGCAGGCTGTCGTGACGGAAATGGTGCCTGTGGCCGATCAGCTAGCACGCAGTTTTATTATCAAGCTTGATATGCACTTTCATTCGGATGTTATTCCGGGTATGTACGCTGTGGTTGAAATCCCTATGGCAACACAGGCACAAATAGAGATCCCTGAAAACTTGGTCAAACGCCACGGTCAATTAACCATGGTAGAAGTGGTTGAAACTGGGCAGCTGGTGCGACGCTATATTCGATTGGGAGAAGTGAGAGGTAATCGGGTACAGGTACTATCAGGTCTTCAAGCCGATGAAGTGTTGGCGATGAAGTAACTTAATTGGATAAATGCAATTGTGTAGAAAGTAAAAAGTACAGCGCGTCATCATACGCGCTGCTTAAAAACAACTTAGATAAACGTAGCAATATCTTCAAGTGGCTTTTTCACCAAAGCATGTTCAGGCACGGTGGCATCTTCACCGGGATAACCAGCTACAATCAACATAAAAGGACGCTCATTGTCTTTGTCTCGACCACACAGTTCGGTTAGAAAGCTCATCGGCTTGGGTGTATGAGTCAATGTTGCTAGCCCCGCAGTGTGCAGAGCTTGGATCAAAAAGCCGGTCGCGATACCGACAGATTCTTGAATGTAGTAGTTGGTATTTTTATCTTCACTATGGATCCCACCGCGCTTTTGGCTGAAAACAGCGATTAGCCATGGAGCGTGTTCAAGGTAGGGCTTTTGAGCATCGGTACCGAGAGGTTTTAATGCATCTAGCCATTCATCACCTGCTCTGCCCTCGTAAAACGAGTTTTCAAGTTGCTCTGCGGCTTCACGGATTTGTTTTTTCTTATCTGCACTGTTTATCGCTACAAAATACCATGGCTGGTGGTTAGCACCACTTGGGGCACTGGCTGCTGCTTTAATGCAAGCTTCAATAATTTCCTTTGGAACCGCTCTGTCGCTAAATGAGCGAATACTGTGTCGTCTTTTGCAATGCGCTAAAAAATCTTCTGCTCGAGTGAGCATTTCTTGTTGTGAGTATTCGACGAAGTCGGATAACGGTACATTGGCATGTTTTTGCATACGTATCTTCCCTATTTTTGTTTTCTAAAGTGTTTCAACAATTACGTTTGTTTGCAATTGCTATTTAGGATTTAATTGTTTGAATTTTTTGTAAATGTTATAAAGGTGTCTAGTGGTAATAAAAGGAACGCATAATGTTAACAATAACAGGGCTTTCAAAAACATACGACAACGGGGTTCACGCGCTGCGTGGAGTGAACTTATCGATTCCCAAAGGCATGTTTGGTTTATTAGGACCAAATGGTGCGGGTAAATCTTCCTTAATGCGTACCATCGCGACTTTACAATCAGCAGATGCGGGCAAAATTGAATTTGATGGTATAGACGTATTTAACGACCCTAAAGCGTTGCGTCAACGCTTAGGCTACTTACCACAAGACTTTGGTGTGTATCCACGCGTAAGTGCATTTGACTTGCTTGACCACATGGCCATTTTAAAAGGTTTAAATAATAAAAAAGAACGTAAAGAAGTGGTAGAAGGATTACTTGCGCAAACCAATTTATATGATCACCGAAGAAATGCCGTTAGTGGCTTTTCTGGTGGTATGCGTCAGCGTTTTGGCATTGCACAGGCGTTGTTGGGCGATCCGGATTTGCTCATCGTAGATGAGCCAACAGCAGGCTTAGACCCTGAAGAGCGAAACCGCTTCCACAACCTGTTAGTTGGCTTAGGAGAAAGCAAAGTGGTGATTCTATCGACCCACATTGTAGAAGATGTGTCAGAACTCTGTCCTAACATGGCGGTGCTAGCGAGTGGTCAAATATTACTAGAAGGCAATCCAGTAGAGTTAACTCAGCAACTGCAGGGAAAAATCTGGCGCAAAACCGTAGTCAATTTAGAAGAAGCGCAGGAGTTAGAATCAAACTTACCGGTAATTTCCAAGCGTTTGTTTGCAGGCCAGACGTTATTAAATGTTTACGCCGATGTCGCACCTGAAGGCTTCGTTACAGTACCCGCAGATCTCGAAGACGTTTATTTCTCGACATTACATCAGCATAGAAACAGTGCGGTCGCGGTGTAGAGGAAAAGACTATGCTATTAAAAATGATGTTTTTTGAGTTGCGTTATTACTTACGCCAACCGTCATTCTATATCGTGAGTTTGTTGTTATTCACGATTGCTTTTATGGCATCTGTCACAGATAACATTAGCTTAGGAGGTAATAACACCAATATAAACTCACCGTATTCTATTATGCTGCTGATGTCTATTATGTCACTGTTTTCATTATTTATAGTGGTGAACTTTGTCGCAAACTCAGCACTGAAAAATGATCTAGCGAAGATGAGTGAGCTAGTGCTAAGTCGCCCAATTTCCCTGCCATCTTATTACCTAGGTAGTTTTTTGGGCAGCTACATGGTGACGGTGATCGTTTTTTCGACGTTGTTGCTTGGGATCTGGCTTGGAAGCTCAATCGGTCAGTTGTTGAATTTAATTCCAGCTGACATGGTTGGAGAACATAAACTCAGCTACTACTTGACTCCATTTTTGCTATTGGCTATGCCTACTTTATTCACACTTTCGGCGATTATGTTTGCCGTAGGGCAAAAGCTGCGCAGCATGATGGCGTGTTATGTTGTTGCGGTGGTCAGTCTAATCACGTATTTAATTTCCGGCAATTTGATTAAGCAATTAAGCTCAAGAGAAGTTGCTGGTTTACTGGATGTATTCGCGAGCAGAACAGCTGGATTACAAACACAGTATTGGAGTGCGTTAGAGAAGAACTCAATGGTCATAGAGTTAACTGGTAGCCTGCTGTATAACAGAATCTTTTGGTTGTTAGTTGCACTTGCTGTTCTAACTTATACGTTACTTACCGCATCTAGAGAAGTCATACAAAGAACTAAAAAAGCCAAAGTGCCGGATGCTGATTTAGATAAAGCAAATGCATTAACTTTCAATTTTGCGGTTCGCAGCCAAGGCTTAAATACCTTTGCTCAGTACATGTCACGTACACGATTTGAAGTATCCCAAGTATTAAAATCTTATTCTTTTGTCATTCTCGTTTTTTTAAGTCTCACACTGTTAGTAACCAGCTTATTCAGCTCAAGCGGAGCGTATGATACAACGAGCTGGCCTTTGACTTATGCCATGGTAGAGTTGGTCCAAGGAAGCTTATCGTTATTGGCGATTCTGATCGTGGTTTATTACAGCGGAGAACTGGTCTGGCGTGATCGCGACACTCGGATGAGCGATATTATCGATGCTTACCCAACACCTAACTGGGTTTTTTGGAGTGCAAAATATTCTGCAGCCGCAGTGGTCTTAGTTTTACTCTGCGTGGCTGGAAGCTTACTAACGATAGGCTTTCAATTTGTCAAAGGCATTGAGCACATTGAATTGAAAGTCTATTTCATTACATTGACATATTTTTATGTTTTCCCAATGCTTTTCTTGCTTGCTTTGGCTTTTTTATTGCAGACGATTTGCCCTAATAAATTTATGGGAATGGGGTTATTTGTACTTTTCTATATCGTTTCTTTGGTAATGACGAATTTTGGTTTTGATCATCCACTTTGGCGTTTCTCGGATATACCGAGTGTGCAATATTCAGATATTAATCTGTATGGAAGTTTTCTAACTCGATCATATTGGTTTTTAGTTTACTGGGCTGGACTATCAATTTGTTTTGCAACGTTAGCGTATGGTTTACTCCCAAGAGGTGCCGGTATACCACTCAGAGCTAGATTTAAGCTATTACCACATAATTTAGGTCGAAATGGCATTGTGTCCATTGTCGTTGGTTTGAGTCTTTTTGTCGGCTCCGGAGCGTTTATTTACAAAGTCACAACCATCGACAACAAGTATATGAATGTTGATGGTTGGCAGGATATTGCTGAACAATACGAGCGTGAATACGTTCAATATAAGCGAGATCCTGTACCGACTCCCGTTCGCGTGCATCTAGATGCCGATTTATATCCAAAAGAAAGGCGGATCGAAGCATCTCTTACCATGACAGTTAAAAATACCAGTGATAGAGCCATAGAAAGATTTCTAGTCAAAGCGAGCTATGAAACTGAGTTGGTATCGGTCAATATCCCTGGAGGCAAATTGGGACAGATAGATTCCCGGTTTAACATGGCTTGGTTTGAGTTTGAGCAGCCGATGGCGGTGGGCGAGACACGCCAAGCAACGATCGAGGTTAAACGCGGAATAACTGGGTTTGTTGCCAGAGGTTACGATAAAAATATCGTGGGAAATGGCTTGTTTATTGATAATTTAGCGCTGTTTCCTCAATTTGGATATTCTAGCGCAGCCCAACTACGCGACAAGTCAGAGCGTAGAAAACGTCAACTGCCGGAACTGGAACCAGCAAACAAAATTGACGATACGCTGTATCTTCGCAAAAGTGCTATTGGTGAATCTGAGATCATGTTCAGTGCTAAAGTGACCACCGATGCTGACCAAATTGCTATGGTGCCTGGCTACTTAATTAATGAATCAGTGGAGGGAGAGCGCCGAACATTCGAATATCAATTGCAGTCACCGATGAAGCACTACTACAGTATTTTGTCATTTGAGTTGGAAGTGCATAGAGAGCGCTACAAAAACATCAATATTGAAGTTTACTATCACCCGAATCACCATTGGAATATTGAGCATATGGTCGAATCGGTAAAGGATTCAATAGATTACTACTCTGAGGCATTTGGTCCTTATCAATATCGCCAACTACGTATTGTTGAAGTTCCCCGTTATCACCCGTTTGCGCAGAGTTTTGCCAACACCGTACCTTATTCAGAAAGTATGGGCTTTATCACCGACACGCGTGATGAAGCAGATGTTAATTATCCTTACTATGTAACGGCACATGAAGTTGCACATCAATGGTTTGGGCATCAAGTTGATGGGGCGGATGTCGAAGGGGCTGCAGTTATCTCGGAGACACTTTCTCAATATGCAGCAATTATGGTGTTGAAGAAAAAGTGTGGGGAACAAAACCTACGTAAATTCTTGAAGCATGAATTAGATACGTATTTGCAGGGGAGAACACAAGACAGTGATGGAGAGCGCCCTTTAGGTATTGTATTGAGAGATCAACAGTATGCCTTTTACAGCAAGGGTTCTGTGGTGATGATGGCATTACATGACATGCTAGGTGAAAAGCACATCAATGATGTGCTTAGAAATTTCATTGTGGATTTTGATGGTGAAAGCATTTATCCAACGACACGTGATCTAGTAGCTAGGCTCACTGTAGGGCTCAATGAGCAGAAAGTCGCCTTTATTCGTGATCAGTTTGAGAAGATCACCTTCTATGATCTGCGTTTAACTGAGTTCGAAGTCAGTAACGAACCTGATGAACAAGGTAATTATCTTGTTACCTTAAAGGTCTATGCCGATAAACTGTATGCCAGTGAAGATGGTGCAGAAATACAAGCAGCATTGCAGCAGCAAATTGATATTGGTTTGTTCTTCAATGATCCGAGCGAGCTCAATGAGCAAGATAATGTCATTTATCTACAAAAGCACCAGCTGGAAAATGGAGAAAATACTATCGAAATAACCACATCGGAACGACCTAACTTTGCTGGGGTTGATCCATTTGTGAAGCTAGTCGATAAGAAATCATCAGATAATATTAAATCGTTGTAATTTAGAAGGTGATGGTTTCGAAAGGCCCTATGCGAACAATCGCACAGGGCCTTTTTAGTTATTTTGCGTAAATTCATGAAAATTTATCAAAATGTTTCAGTATTCACGTTTGTTTGCAATTCTCTTTCAGCTTAGTTTGTTCAGCTTTTATTCAGATGCTATAACGAACAAACTGATAATAAAAAGGAACAAATAATGTTGACAATAACAGGGCTTTCAAAAACATACGACAACGGGGTTCACGCGCTGCGTGGAGTGAACTTATCCATTCCCAAGGGCATGTTTGGTTTATTAGGACCAAATGGTGCGGGTAAATCTTCCTTAATGCGCACTATCGCGACCTTACAATCAGCAGATGCAGGCAAAATTGAATTTGATGGTATAGACGTGTTTAGCGACCCAAAGACTTTGCGTCAGCGTTTAGGCTACTTGCCGCAAGACTTTGGAGTGTATCCACGAGTGAGTGCATTTGATTTGCTTGACCACATGGCCATTTTAAAAGGTTTAAACAATAAAAAAGAACGTAAAGAAGTGGTAGAAGGATTACTTGCGCAAACCAATTTATATGACCACCGCAAAAACGCAGTGAGTGGTTTTTCTGGTGGTATGCGTCAGCGCTTTGGTATTGCACAAGCGTTGTTAGGCGACCCAGATTTATTGATTGTGGATGAACCGACAGCGGGCCTTGACCCTGAAGAGCGCAATCGTTTCCACAACTTGTTGGTGGGCTTAGGCGAAAGCAAAGTGGTGATTTTGTCGACCCACATTGTAGAGGATGTGTCGGAGCTATGTCCGAACATGGCGGTACTGGCCAGTGGTCAAATCTTGTTAGAAGGTAATCCGATTGAGTTAACGCAACAACTACAAGGTAAGATTTGGCGCAAGACGGTGGCGAGCGTTGAAGAAGCACAAGAATTAGAGCAAAGCTTACCGGTTATTTCGAAACGTTTATTTGCGGGCCAAACGTTATTGAACGTGTATGCGGATGCCGCGCCGGAAGGATTTATAACGGTTCCAGCGGACTTAGAAGACGTTTACTTCTCGACCTTACACCAGCACAGAAATAGTGCGCAAGCAGCGTAAGGAGAAGTTGCTATGTTATTAAAAATGATGCTTTTTGAGCTGCGCTATTATTTGCGACAGCCGTCTTTTTATGTGACAACACTGATAATGTTTTTGCTCACCTTCATTGCTTCAGTATCAGATTTTGTGCAAATTGGCGGAAGCAGTAATGTGAACGTCAACTCCCCTCATCAAATTCAGCAGTTTGTTGCTATCTTGAGTGTGTTTTCCATATTTTTGGTTGTTAACTTTGTTGGTAGCTCCTCTATTCGAGATGAACAAACCAAGTTTAACGAACTAGTTTTATCTAAACCCATAAATCTTGCTCAGTATAAGCTCGGTGGATTTTTAGGGGCATATTTAGTTACTCTCATGGTTTTTTCTACTTGCCTATTGGGTATTTGGATAGGTACAGGACTCGGTGGTCTAATGGGGTGGCTAGACAGTGAGCAAATAGGCCCAAATAAGTTTGAGTATTATTTTGCGCCACTATTTTATCTAGCTGCTCCTTCGTTGTTTTGCTTGGCCAGTTTATTTGCTGTGGTTGCACAGCGTTTTCGCTCTATGGTTGCCATGTATTTGGTTGCTGTGGCGTTACTAGTTGGCTACATTGTCTCTCGCAATATGTTTTCAGACGTCGAATATCGTGATATAGCGAGTTATTTAGATATGTTCGCATTGTCGGCGATTTCAGCACAATCTGAATACTGGACCATTGCTGATCGCAATACGATGACGATTTCGCTGTATGGCGAGCTGCTTTATAACCGCTTATTGTGGCTTGGTGTTGCTGCTTTAGGCATCATTGCTGTGGCATTTAATCGCAGTCACTACTTACCACAAAAACAAAAGGCCAAAAGTAAAGCGAAAGGTAAAGGCAGTCAGCAGCAAGCCTTGGGTTACAAAGTCGATGTAAAGCCAGGTCAAATCAACACTTGGTCTCACTTTGTTGCTAGAACAACACTAGAAGTAAAAAATGTTGTCAAAAGTTACTCATTTCTTGTCTTACTGGTTTTATCCGTATCTTCATTAATCCCCAGTCTGGTCGGCTCATTTAATATGTATGGCACAGATACATGGCCGGTGACCTTTCTTATGGTCGAGCGGATCATGGAAAACTTTGATTTAATGATCCTGATTGTACTGGTTTACTATTGTGCAGAGTTAGTTTGGCATGACAGAGATAATCGCATGGGTGATATCATCGATGCATATCCAGTCCAAAACTGGGTATTTTGGGGTTCAAAATACGTTGCGTTTATTGCCATCCTACTGTTGCTTTGTCTATTTGGCTCGTTGATTACCATTTCGTATCAGTTGATATCAGGTGTTGCAAGCATTGAACTATCCCAATATGTTTACCGTTTAGCCTATTTGTTTGTATTGGGCTTCGTATTCCAAGGCACACTTGCTTTCTTACTACAGGTGGTGAGCCCAACTAAATATGCGGGTATGGGATTATTTGTTCTGTATTTTATTATTTCACTGGTTATGACCAACTTTGGCTTTGAACATAATATGTTTAGAGTTGGTAGCATACCAGCAACGCCATACTCTGACATCAATGGCTATGGTCACTTCCTAACAGCTGCGCATTGGTACAACGTCTATTGGTTGGGCTTTAGTTTAGTATTAGCGGCGCTTAGTTATGCACTATGGCCTCGCGGTTCTGGGCAAACGTTAAAAGCGCGTTTAGGATTATTGAATTACAACCTAGGATTGTCAGGTAAGGCTGTCATTGCGCTGGGCACAATATTATTTGTTGGCGCAGGTAGCAACATCTATTACAACACCAATGTTGTAAACACTTTTCAAACGGAAGATCAGCGTAACGACCTAGCTGAGCAATACGAAAGAGAGTTTGCTCGATATAAAGAAGCGCCAATCCCGACGACATTAGATGTAAAGTTGAACGCTGAAATCTATCCCAAACAACGCAAAATTGAAGCGCAAGTTGTATTGCTAGTAGAAAACAAAACTCAGCAACCTATCGAAAAGTTCTTAGTGAATAAGCCCGACTACGCTCAACAATGGAATGTCGAAATGACTGGTGGTCAGTTAGGAGCAGAAAACCGAGACTATCGACATGCTTGGTTTGAACTGTCTGAGCCAATGCTACCGGGAGAGCGCAGAGAGTTAACTATGTCGGTAGTTCGTCAAACCTTAGGTTTTGTCGATAGAGGTAGTGACACGCGTTTAGTTCATAACGGTACTTTTGTTGATAACTTTAGTTTATTCCCATCGCTTGGTTATAGCGAAGGTAAGCAAATACGAGACAAAGTAGAGCGTCGTAAGCGTGATCTTGAACCGCTTAAACTAGCGAATAAGCTGGATGAAACAGAGCACTATCATGAGCCGTTATTTGCTGAAAACTTTGTGACTTTCTCAGCAACCGTGACGACTGATGAATCACAAGTTGCGATGACACCGGGATATCTTCAATCGAAAACGACAAAAAATGGTCGTACTACCTACGTATACGAAATGGATGCGCCGATGCTGCACTTCTACAATATTCTATCCATGGAATTAGAAGTGAAGAAGGTGCAATATAAAGGTGTTTCTCTAGAAGTGTATTATCACAAAGACCACGCATGGAATGTGGATACCATGATGCAGTCTACTAAAGACTCTCTGGATTACTTCACCAAGGCTTTTGGACCATATCAACATAAGCAAATGCGTATCATTGAATTCCCTCGCTATGAAGGTTTTGCACAAAGCTTTGCTAATACTGTGCCTTACTCGGAAGATATTGGCTTTATCATTGATACCCGAGATCCTGATAATGTAAACGTGCCTTATTACGTTACAGCTCATGAACTTGCACACCAATGGTGGGCTCATCAGTTAATTGGTGCAAATGTTGAAGGGTCGAATATCATGTCTGAAATGTTGTCTCAGTATGCGGCGATAATGGTGCTTAAAGAGCGTTACGGCGAAAACAACCTGCGTAAGTTCTTAAAGTATGAACTTGACAGATATCTGCGTGGTCGTGGTACTGAGTCTTATGAAGAAAGACCATTGGCAACAACGGTAAATCAAAGTTATATCCATTACCGCAAAGGCTCAGTTGTGATGATGGCTTTACATGACATGCTAGGTGAAGAACGCCTTAATGCAGCCTTGAGAAGGTTTATGGACGAATATCGCTTTAGAACAGATGTCTTCCCGACCACGCAAGACTTTATTGCACATTTAAAACAAGGTGCAACAGAGCAAGAGCAGGTGTTTATTGAAGATCAGCTTAACTCAATCACGCTATACGAGCTGAAGTTGAAAGACGTAGCGATAGAAAAAGCTCAAGCGGAAGGTGCTAAACATGTTGTCACCTTAACGGTCGAAGCTGCTAAAAAATATGCAGACGGCCTAGGCAACGAAGAAGAAAAACCACTCGCGCAGCTTATCGATATTGGTTTGTTCAATGCTGACCCTGATGAAGTTCATGAAGAAAACCCAGTGATTTACTTACAGAAGCATGAAATCAAAACTGGTGAAAACATCATTCGAATTGAAGTAGATAAACTACCTAAATTCGCAGGTGTAGATCCCTTCATTAAGCTTATAGATAAAGAAACCGGTGACAACATCAAGTCACTGTAACACACTCCTTTCCTAAGGCCTCGCAAGAGGCCTTTTTTATGATATTGTCTTGCTAAAGTCACTCTCGTGAAGGAAAGTAAATGTATCAACATCAATGGCATAATGGTGAAATAATAAGCTTACCAGTAGGCAAAATCGTTTGTATTGGCCGCAACTATGTGGCGCACGCAAAAGAGCTAAATAATCCTGTACCTGATACGCCTTTACTTTTTATCAAGCCGAACACCAGTTTGCAGCCTTTTTCTGACACCCTCACACTCCCAGCGCATCTTGGCACACATCATTATGAAGCGGAGCTTGCGTTATTGGTTGGTGAGACAATTACAGCCAACACGCCTAATCCAACGCACCATCTTTGTGGGGTAGGGGTGGCGATTGATTTAACGCTAAGAGATCTGCAATCGGAACTAAAAGCCAAGGGACATCCTTGGGAGCGAGCAAAAGCCTACGATGGGAGTTGCCCAATCACAGGGTTTTATCGATTAGTACAAAGCGATGAGCTTCAGCTTGAAGCATATCGCTTTTGGCTTAATGGTGAATTAAAACAGCATGGTCAGCCAGAACAAATGATTTTTCCTGTTGAGCAACTACTTCGTGAGATCACCGCGTTTTTCACCTTACTTCCCGGTGATGTAGTGCTCACTGGCACACCTGCTGGCGTGGGGGCATTACAAGATCAGGATTTATTACAGTTACAATATGGCGAAAATAACGTGCTCACCGCGCAAGTCGCGATAAAATAAAATGAGAAAAACCCTAAACCAAGGAACTATGATGAAAATTAAGCCGTTAGGTACGCCTTTTTCGCCAACCGCGTGCAAAGTACTGCTTTGTGGTGGCGGAGAGTTAGGTAAAGAAGTGGTGATAGAGTTTAAACGACTTGGCGCCGAAGTCATTGTACTTGATAGATATGAAAATGCCCCTGCGATGCAAGTGGCCGATCGTAGCCATGTGTTATCTATGCTGGACGGTGACAAGTTAAAGCAAATTATTGAGCAGGAGCAGCCAGACTATATCGTGCCGGAAATTGAAGCCATCGCCACCGATAAGCTGGTGGAGCTGGAATCTCAGGGCTACACTGTGGTACCGACGGCAAAAGCAACCCAGTTAACCATGAACCGTGAAGGTATCAGGCGTTTGGCAGCTGAAGAACTAGGTTTAGCCACCTCTCCCTATCGTTTTGTGGATAGTTACCAAGATTTTCAAGCTGCGGTAGCCGAAATCGGCATGCCATGTGTGGTTAAGCCGATTATGAGTTCGTCGGGCAAGGGTCAAAGCGTGATCAAAACAGAGCAAGATATTGAACGCGCATGGCACTACGCCCAAGAAGGTGGACGAGCAGGACAAGGCCGAGTCATTGTGGAAGGCTTTGTTGATTTTGACTACGAAATCACCTTACTGACGGTTCGTCATGTTGCTGGAACCAGCTTCTGTGAGCCTATTGGTCACGTACAAAAAGACGGTGATTATCAACAAAGTTGGCAACCACAAGCGATGTCTGAACTCGCTTTACAGCGCAGCCAACAAATGGCGGCACAAGTGACCGAAGCACTCGGTGGACGTGGCCTATTTGGGGTTGAGCTATTTATCAAAGGGGATGAGGTGTACTTTAGCGAAGTGTCACCACGCCCACACGATACTGGGATGGTGACCTTGATCTCACAATCACTGAGCGAGTTTGCATTACATGCTCGGGCTATTTTAGGTTTACCGATCCCCAACATTGAATTGTATGGACCGTCTGCTTCGAGCGTTATTTTGGTAGAAGGTAAGTCAACGCAGCTGCAATTTAATCACGTGGCAAAGGCATTGGCAGAGCCACA
Source organism: Pseudoalteromonas sp. T1lg65 (assembly GCF_051930985.1). Classification (NCBI taxonomy): domain Bacteria; kingdom Pseudomonadati; phylum Pseudomonadota; class Gammaproteobacteria; order Alteromonadales; family Pseudoalteromonadaceae; genus Pseudoalteromonas; species Pseudoalteromonas sp. T1lg65. Next base: position 254,000 of record NZ_CP196837.1, read on the forward strand.
AACAGATATTCGTCTGTTTGGCAAACCAGAAGTCGTGGGTAAACGCAGAATGGGCGTAGCACTGGCGAGATCAAGCTCTGTCGAAGAAGCTGTTGCAAAGGCCAAGCGGGTAGTAAGTTGTGTTGAAACCGTTTTGTAGAGAAGCAAAAAAGGGCCTCTCGGCCCTTGGTTGTTGCAGCAAGTAAGTCGAAAGAGTTGTCGCCTCTTTCCTGTTTGTTACAAAGAAAAGTCCAGTCCGTAGCTGACGTAGACCTTTAAATCGTCGTCAGCGTCTAAATCGGTTTTTACCAGACCAAAGGTGAAGCCTTGGGTCGATAAACTCACGCCATAATCGATGTAATTGTCGTCTTCACCCATCCACTCCATCACGGTGTCACCACTAGAGTGACCGAGGTGTAAACCAAGCTCTGCATCTTTAAAAACAGCAAAGCTGGCGGAAAGTTCAGCATAAAGCATGTCTTCTTCGCTGCTGGCGTCGCTTTGTGCAGTCGTTAAGTGGCTTAATTTAAAACTTAGGTTTTTCCAACCAACAGCTGCGTAGATTTCACCAAAATCAATGTTGCCAGTGGCATCTGGATAAGCGTAGTAGATGTATCCAACGTCCAAGTCTACTTCGTTAAACGTTGTAGCGAACCCCGCATATAAATCCAGTTCATAACTGGCACTAGTAGCCTCGCCAAAGTCGATATTCGAGATCCAAGTGCCAGCGTAAAAACCGGACTCGTTTGAGTAATCAAGCCCACCAGACACCGCCGCACCGTCGGCGCTTTGGGTCACGCCTCGCCAAAAATAGTTAGAACTGGCGGCAATATTGGCAGTGACTTCTGCTTGTGCAGAGATACAAAAGCACGCGGATAGGCCACTTAATACAAAAGCTAAACATTTGTTCTTCATCCGGTTTCCCCATAAATCGCTGAGTTGTTGTCATTGTTGTGCTGCGAGGTGCAGTTAGCGGTTATGTCAGCAAGGGCTAGGCCAAATTTGAAATGAGTTGGATTATTTATTCTATGTTTATCTTTTTTATGGAATTTAAAAGTCTCTAATGAGTGGTGTTATGATCTTAAGGGAATAAAAAATGCACGTTGATGGTGCAAATTGAGGCGAGTTGCACATTAATAACGCAACTCGCTGGATGTATTTATATCAATAACTTTAACCGAAAATGGTCCGCATAAGTGAGATGGTTTCGTCTACACTGCGGCCTTTTTCAACTTCTGCTACGATTGAATCGCGTTTGGCGCGAATATGCTCCGGGATATCATCATCTTGTAGTGCTCTATCAACTAGAGTTTCAGCGGATTCTTTGCCGCGTCTAACCGTTCTTTTTGAGCCTGAGCTCGATACTGAACGCTTTGGCTTGTGTAACAGCTTGAAGTAATTTGAGTTTTCAGCTGTGTCTTTATCAACATGATAAAACAAGCAAGGCAGTAATGCCTTTATCTCACTCAGCTGCTCTTCCAATTCGCTGTTAGGTGTTGCGTTAACGTACCAAGGCATGTTACGAATGGGCTCGACAATATCTTGCCAATAACGCTCAAAATCACGGTTATTGAGTTTTGCAATCCCCATAGCCTGGCAAAGTGGTTCTAACTTGCTTGACGTTATGGGGGTAAATACATCAGGTCTGCGCATCGCTAATAAACGGGTAGCCGGTGCTAATGTTGGTTTGTCTTGGCTTGCAGTAAACGCGGTTAAATAATACAGCACAAACTGCTGATAGTCGGCTTCTGAAACTTCGCCTTCAAGAGGGATAGCGCTGAGCGCTTCGTCAAATGCCCCTGGCAAGTCTTCTAATAGCTGGTGAAACGCTTTGGCGCTTTTTGTGGCGGCAAACCACTCTACATCAAACCGATAGACACTGGTGTCTAGACTGGCCGCGTGCTTCCCCGTAAATGCCAAGCGATCTTCTTTTATCATCTCTTTTAGTGGCGTGCCACGCAAAGGTTTAAGGTAGTTGATCAGTGCTAATTGCTCATCTAAAGCAAGTAAAGCGGCTTTGTCTTCAATAAAGGCGCAAATCATCGGCCAAGGTGCAATGCGAAGCGTTTTTAACTGTAAAAAGCTAATTGCTGAAATCAGTAAGTCTTGTAACTTTTTGACCGTAGGAAGTTGGTGGTCGTCTAATAAGTCAAAGTTGATACGATTTTTAGCGACATCAAGGAGTTCATAACACCAGCCAAGAAAGTCTTCTGGATGATTTTCCACTTTAACCGCCATTAGGTTCAGGCTGATCTCCGTGGCTTGCTTAAGAATGTTTTGGTAGATCTGACTTTCTTGTTCGCCCAAGGCCATTTTCGACGGTGAGATGAGCAGTTTTTTCATGCGGGTGTGATACTCCAAATTGCGATTAAAAACCAACCAGTAAAATATAGTTAACAGCACTAAAATCTGGCAAGGGCGTGGATCATACCGATTAGCAATGAGCTTGCAATGGAATTCAGTATATTTCTGTGTTTATTCATGAAGTATTGACCTGCAAGGTATATGATAAAGAGCACAGGTTATTTATAACTAAGGATAATTATGAGTCGGTTATTGAAAATTTTTGGTGCGCTTATCGCGTTACTTGTTATTTTAGTTATTGCACTGCCATTTATTATTCCCAAACAAGCCATTATTGATGAGGTGATCACCGAGGTACAAAGTAAGACGGGTAGAACTCTGGCAATAGATGGCGGCTCGTCCATCGGTATTTTGCCGAGCGTACATATTGAGCTAAATGATGTTCGCTTCTCTAACATGAAATCGGGTAGTCAGCCTGAGATGCTGAAAATGAAACAGCTACAGGTGCATATTCCTTTAATGAGTGCCTTGTTTGGCGATGCCAAGGTTGAGCGTTTTGTGATCAATGGGCCAGAAATACTGCTCGAAACCGATAAACAGGGGCGCGCTAATTGGCAGTTGATTACAACTAAGGAAGCAACTTCTGAACCTGAAACACCAAGCGAAGAAAAAACGACTTTGCCTACGGGTGTAGATATTAGCCTTGGCGAGGTGGCGTTGTATGGAGGCACAATCACCTACTTAGATGGACAAACCGACGCAAAACACACCCTTAGTGACTTGGATATCCGCGTAATATTAACTTCGTTATATCAGCCATTGGTTATCGAAGGCGAGCTAGTGTATCAAGAGCAGTCTTTCACCTTACAAACGAAACTAGATAATCCAGCAAAAGCCATTGAAGGGAATACTTTCAATGTAGAGCAGGCTATTAAGTCTGCGCTGTTTGAGCTTGACTACAAAGGGGAAATTGCAGAACAGGGTAAAACTATACGTGGTCAATTAGCGTTATCGGGTGATTCAATAAAGCAGCTTGCCAAATGGCAAGGCGTGGCGCTTAACGCGAAAGACAACGCGTTCAACGCATTTAGCCTTAACGCCAAGATGACATTGCAAGGACAAACCTTTAACCTTGAGTCGCTGCAGGCAAAGTTGGATGAGTTGGCTATAAACGGACAAAGCAAAGTGGTATTGGCGAGTAAACCTAATATTACCGCCAAAGTCGATTTGGGCATGCTTGATCTTAACCCGTACCTACCAGACCCTGTAGTTGCTGAACCTAAAACAGCAGACGAAAAACAGGCTGCTCAGCCTATTGTTTGGGATGATAGTGAAATAGATCTGTCCGTGTTAAATACCCTTAATGCGGATATTAAAATTAATTCAACAGGCCTACGTGCAAGAGAAATTAAGCTAGGTGAAAACCAAATCAGCCTCAAGCTTAAATCTGGTAAAGCAACTTTGGGACTGGATAAATTTCAAGCTTATGAAGGTCAGGGTAAAGGCAATATCGTTGTGAATGCGGCAGCGAAGCCCTATGCAATTAATACCGAGTTTGCCCTTTCCGCTATCAATGCAGAGCCGCTGCTGACAGACGCGATTGGTTTTGACAGAGTGCTAGGAAAAGGGAGTTTGAGTTGGGCACTGAATACTCAAGGTATGAGTCAAAAACACTTTGTGAGTGCATTAAACGGTAAGTTAGGATTTGAATTTAAAGATGGCGGCGTTAAAGGTGCTAATCTCGCTGAAATGGTCCGCAAGGGAAAAGAAATGCTTAAAGGTGATTTTACTTCTGTCTCTGAAGGGTTAAATGCCAATTTCGATCCGGAACAAAAAACCGACTTTTCAGCCATGCGTGGTAACTTTGTGTTCAACAATGGCGTTGGGACCAACAATGACTTCTCTTTGGCAAGCCCGTTATTAAGAGTATCGGGTAATGGCACTGTCGATTTGCCTAAAGCATTGGTTGATTATCGTGTTGTCACTGGCATTGTTGACACTATTGAAGGGCAAGCGAGCCAAGATGACAGTACCGGCTTCAAAGTGCCTGTCCGTATCAAAGGCCCATTTCACAAGGTTGAAACCAGTCTCGATCTAAAAGGTGCGGCTAAAGACAAAGCCAAGGATAAGATTAAAGACAAAGTTAAAGACAAACTCAAAGGGTTGTTTGGTGGCTAGCGCTTATTAACAGACTTTAGCTGTGGGTGATCGATAGGAGAGGGCGTAAAACATTCGCCCTTTTTTATGTGTGAGGGCAGATTTTCAGAAGGCGCGAAAACAGAAAAATAGTAGTTCTTTTATTGTTTTAAATACATTAATGTAAGTGTAATCCCATGTAATCGCCTTGGTATCGCCAATGTGTTTAGATGAGGGGGTCCTTAAAAATAAAATGAAGGAAACAGAAATGAGTCAACCTTTAACGCATCAGCATCCAGAGCCTCAACCTCCAAAATATACTCTCCGTTACAACGTCATTCCAAGCGAAACGGGTGATTGGCAAATTACTCCTGAGCAAAACGGCAACGGAGATGTTGTAGTATTAAAGCTTAAAAATGGTGAACAGGCAGTGCTGATTTATTCTTTATCGCCAGATAGTCGTGATCAGTGGAAGCTTGCAGAAGATGGCACCATGTTTACTAAAGCCGAAGATAACTTTAACTACAATTTGAACAGTGCTATTGCCGCAGACAATAACGCCGTTACGGTTACCATCACAGCGGTAAATACAGAACATACTTTAACAAAGGAAGACTTACATACTTTGGTGACTACGCAGGCAGCGAAGTCATGCACGCTTGTGTCTCGTGGACAAGCGACAGTAGGTTTTCGACTCGTTGCTAAACTTGCCAACGATAATGACTGTCCAGTAGCGACAGCTGTACGTTATTTCTCTCAAGATCCGGTTGTTATCATTGAGGATCCAGGCCCAGGCTAAGGTAATGTGACTTCGTTATTGCAAATGAAGTTAAAATTATGCTTCCCAAGCAAAGCGCTTAGTTTGGGTTCTTTGCAGAGCGGCACAAACCAAGGAAGCCTGTAAAAGTCAGGTTTCCATCCTCTTTCTAGACTTTGCTCTAAAGCAGAAATGGCAGACATATTTTCGCCTAGCCTCGTTAAGATTAGCGTTTTAACAAAATAAGCTTCAGCATTAGAGGGCTCTTGTCGAATGAGTTGCTCAATAATGCTTAACGCTCGTTGTCCTTCATTAATATGAACAAGTGCCTGAGAAAAATGCAGAGACGGAGTATTTTCTCTATTGTTCGAGACTATTTTTTCGTATGTTTCTTTTGCGGCGTTGGTTTTGCCGTTTAGATAAAGTAAGTCAGCATAATTTAGTAGTAACTTATCATTTTCTTGCGATAAGGCGCTTGCTTTTTCGGCGTACCGTAAGGCTTCAGCTAATTCACCTTGAAGTGACAGGGCAATAGACAAATTAGATAATGTCGTCACAGACTTTGATTGATTTGAGATTAGGATTTTGTAGAGCTTGATTGCTTGATCAATAAGCCCCTCCAGAAGATATACGTCTGCAAGCGTTTTATTCACCACGAAGTTATTCGGGGCAAGCTTTAGTGCCTGTTCCAGAAATGGAATTGCTTCTGAGTACTTTCCTTGTAGCGTCAAACCAATAGCTAAATTTCGTGTATTAGCCAATGTCGGTCTTAAATCATATGCTTGTTTAGTGTATTCAAGGGATTTATCTTTCAGTCCTATATTCTTGTAATAGGTTCCGGCCAATGCCAACTTTTCGTATGTATCTAAGTTGGAAGCTTCAATCTTATTCAGCAGTAATTTGGCGTTTTTTCTATCGTCTAGCAATCCATATACTTGTAACAGATCGATTAAATACGCAGAGCTAGTTTTATAGCTTTCAGGCGCATTGAGTAGCGTGCTTTTTAATCTAAGTAATACTCTAGGGTCTTTATATTGGGAAAAATGCCGGGTAGCAGCTTTTCGGTATAAAGTGTACAGAGGGATAAAATCAGCGTGAACAGCAATTAGTTTCTCTATTTGGTCAACTAACTCTTCTGGGCTATCGACTCCGGACTCGGAGCGCTCGTATATGACGGCATACTCCTGCAAGAAGCGCTTTGAATCATCGAGTAGACTTACTCTTCTTTGCCCTTTCGAAAAGATGGCTGTTAGAGACGAAATAGAAGCATTGAAAATTTCTGAGTAATTTTCGTTAGAGCTGGCGCTTCTTGCATTTCCCAATAAAGCAGCGCTTTTTCCATCTATGGACTCAAAATGCAAGTCACAGGTCGTTAAATTGCAACTCAATGAAGCTGAGACTAATTCATCTGCATTTAAGGCTGTCGCAATTTCCTTTACTGAAAAATTTTCTCCCAAAAGTAGTTTGGTTTGTCGCACTTCTGAGTCTGAGATCAGCACGTAATTGTTCTTTTCATAAAACACTTGCTTGATTGCATCATTTACTGCGAGACTCAACACTTCCTTCTGTGCTGCTGTGAGTGTGTTCGGCTCTCTTAGCTCTATTGGTAAGGCCGCGATATAAATCTTGGGCTTATTCTCAAGCCAATACCAATATCCCACAGTGATAATGCAAAATGCCACAGCTACGAGTGCTGAGACGCTTAACCATTTTTTGCGTGCTTTGGCCTTTTCGTGAGCTTTATTTAGTAACTCCATTTCCTCTAATGAAACAGTGGCTTCACTATTTTCATAACTCACAGACTGTAATATCTGTTTAAGTTGTTGGCTAACTTCTACCGCAGTTGCAGGTCTGGTACTTTTATCAAATTGCAAAAGCAGGTCTATAAGCTGAGCAAGGGTGGCGGGGATACCCAAAATACGCTTTGCACTAGCTTGCAATGGTTGGTACTTAATTTGCTCTGCAATAGATTTGTCAGACTGATCTTCAGCTTGTCCCGAATATGGATGGGTGCCGGCAAGCAATTGATAAGCAATTAAGCCAAAAGAGAACAAATCACTCCGCGTATCTAGTGGCTCGCTTCTTAACTGCTCTGGTGACATTGCGGTTAAACTGCCATAGCTACAATTGGCGGCTGATGATGAAGTGTCTTCTAATTGTGAGATGCCAAAGTCGGCGATTTTTGCGACACCTTGGTCATTAACTAGGATGTTGCCGGGTTTGAGATCTAAATGGAGAATGTTTTGCTGATGGGCGGCGGCAAGTCCATCAGCAATATGGCTCAATAACTCAATCTTTTGCTCAATACTGAGTATGTGAGTTTTGGTATAGTGCTGAAGCGTTGCACCCTGAACATATTCCATCTCTAGGCAAACTTGCCCGTCGCTTTCTAATACATCATATATCTGCACGATATGAGGGTGATTGAAGCGGGCAAGTAATCGAGCTTCATGTAAGGCATCTTGCTGGTTCTGTGGTGAAGAAAGGGATAGCATCTTGACAGCTACGCGGCGGCCAAGTTTTTTGTCGGTGGCTAGGTAGACTTTGCTCATTCCACCCTCGGCAAGCAAAACCACGTCTTGGTAGTATTCTTCTAACTTCAACACTAAGCAGCCATTCTCTTTGATTGTTCTGTCCAGTCTATCGCTATTCGTTTTCGATTAGAACTTATTGCGACATTATTCATTGCAAATAACAACATGAAATTTTTCCACTTTGTGTTGCCCATCGCTTTGAGTAGCTTATAGGGGCAAATCAAATTAAGGAAAATAGCATGTCAAAATTATATCACCGACTTTGTATTATAACGGCCAGTTTATGCTTGTTAAGCAAGCCTTGTACCATTTTAGCGACAGAAATCAGTGAAAACTTCACATATCCGAACCAGGCTAGCAACGCTGTAAGCCTTAGCTTTGATGATGCTTGGCCGAGTCAGGTCGAGGTCGGGGTGCCATTATTAAACAAATACCAAGTCAAAGGTACTTTTTATGTGATGCCTTTTCGAGTTGAAGAAAAGCTCGAACTTTGGAGAAAAGCGGTATCTCAAGGCCATGAAATTGGCAACCATACTAATGAACATCTCTGTACCGGTAACTTTGCTTGGTTAAGAGAGATGAACAAAGGGCTAGAGCAAGTAGACTTAGATTACGTAGAGCAAGATATCTTAAAAACCAACGACTATATTAAAGAAAAATTACGCGTACAGGCAAAAAGTTTCGCATACCCGTGTGGCAACACATTTGTTGGACGCGGAGAAAATGTTAAGAGCTATGTGCCCTTAATTGCAAAGCACTTCACAAGCGGCCGTACTTGGTTAGATGAAACGGGCAATCACCCTACATACACCGACTTTGCTCAGCTTACCAGTATTCGTATGGATGGTATAAGCTTTGACGAACTTAAACCGGTCTTAGAGCAGTTGCGGCACAATCACAGCTGGATCATTCTTGCTGGTCACAATGTGGGCGAGAAAGGCTTATATACGGTGGATCAAAAGATGCTCGAGCAGCTTATCGAGTATTTAAAAGACCCAAAAAACGGTTTTTGGCTTGATACGGTGAGTAACGTGGGTGATTACATCCGAAAACAACGAAATAAGTAACCATCTATTGCGACATTAAATTTGTATAATATTTATGCAAGTGGTTGAAATCATAACTGCTTGCCCAAACATCCTCTAACTGTAATGGGAACGTCACGTTAACGTACTAAATTAATTAAAAATTGAACTATCTTTAACGCGCCTTTGCTGATACAATTGCCCGCCCTTGAAAGACTAAAACCTAGTTTTTTGAGCGGAATTTAACCTAAATGCCTTGATTTTAAACAAGATCTCGGCGAGTTGTAACTACACCGGAGCTCATTAAGATGATCCAAATGCAAACTCAGCTGGACGTTGCTGATAACAGCGGCGCTCGCAAAGTGCAGTGTATAAAAGTCTTAGGTGGTTCGCACCGTCGCTACGCGTCAGTTGGCGACATCATTAAAGTTTCTGTTAAAGAAGCGATTCCTCGCGGTAAAGTGAAGAAAGGTGATGTTAAAAACGCGGTAGTTGTGCGCACCAAAAAAGGCGTTCGTCGTCCAGACGGTTCTTTGATCCGTTTCGATAGCAATGCTGCAGTTATTCTAAACGATAACCATCAGCCGATCGGAACTCGTATCTTCGGCCCTGTGACTCGTGAACTTCGTACTGAAAAGTTCATGAAGATCGTTTCACTAGCACCAGAAGTACTATAAGGAGTCGATCATGGCAGCAAAAATCCGTCGTGATGACGAAGTAATCGTACTAGCCGGTAAAGACAAAGGTAAGCGCGGTAAAGTGCTTTCAGTTGTTTCTGAAGCTGGCCGAGTATTTGTTGAAGGCGTAAACATTATCAAGAAACACCAGAAGCCTGTACCTCAGTTACAGCAAGCTGGCGGTGTTGTTGAAAAAGAAGCGTCTATCGACGTATCTAATATCGCGATTTTCAATGCCGAAACTGGCAAAGCAGATCGTGTTGGTTTTAGATTTGAAGACGGTAAAAAAGTCCGTTTCTTCAAGTCTACCGGTAAAACTATCTAATAGTTGGAGTAGACGATGGCGAAACTGCATGAAGTGTACAAAGACAAAGTGGTAAAAGAACTTCAAGAGAAGTTTGCTTACAGCTCTGTCATGCAAGTCCCTCAGATCGAAAAGATCACACTTAACATGGGTGTGGGCGAAGCCCTAGCTGACAAGAAGATTCTAGAGAATGCAGTAGCAGACCTAGAAGCTATCTCTGGTCAGAAACCTCTTGTGACTAAAGCTCGTAAATCAGTTGCTGGCTTTAAGATCCGTGAAGGTTACCCAATTGGCTGTAAAGTAACCCTACGCGGCGAGCGTATGTGGGATTTCCTAGAGCGTCTAGTCTCTATCGCGATGCCACGTATTCGTGACTTCCGCGGTGTTAGCGCTAAGTCTTTTGACGGTCGCGGTAACTACTCTATGGGCGTACGTGAGCAAATCATCTTCCCAGAAATTGATTATGATAAAGTAGACCGTGTTCGCGGTATGGATATCACAATCACTACTTCTGCGAAAACAGATGATGAAGGCCGTGCGTTGTTAGAAGCGTTCAACTTCCCATTTAAAAAGTAAGGGTAGGGTTATGGCAAAGAATTCAATGAAAGCGCGTGATGTAAAACGTGCTAAATTAGTAGCTCAGTATGCTGAAAAGCGTGCTGCGCTAAAAGCTATCATCAGCGATGTTAACGCATCAGATGATGAGCGTTGGGATGCAGTGTTAAAGCTTCAGTCTTTACCTCGCGATTCTAGCCCTTCTCGTCAACGTAATCGTTGTAACATTACGGGCCGCCCACATGGTTACCTTCGCAAATTCGGCTTCAGCCGTATCAAAGTTCGCGAAGCTGCAATGCGCGGTGAAATTCCTGGCCTTAAAAAGGCTAGTTGGTAATAGAATCACGGGAGTAAGACAATGAGCTTGCAAGATCCAATTGCGGATTTGTTCACACGTATCCGTAACGGTCAGTCTGCGAAGAAGGTATCTGTTTCAATGCCAACTTCAAAGCTGAAAGTAGCTATTGCTAAGGTACTAAAAGACGAAGGTTATATCTCTGACTTTGCAGTATCTGGCGACGTTAAGGCAGAATTGACTATCGAGTTAAAGTACTTCGAAGGCAAAGCTGTAATCGAAAACATCCAGCGTGTTAGCCGCCCAGGTCTACGTATCTATAAGAAACGTGACGAATTACCAAAAGTAATGGGTGGTCTTGGTATCGCTATCGTATCAACTTCTAAAGGCCTGATGACAGACCGCGCTGCGCGTACCGCTGGCGTTGGTGGTGAAATCATTGGCTTTGTAGCTTAATCGGAGGGGAACTATGTCTCGTATAGCGAAGGCTCCAATCAATGTTCCTGCCGGTGTTGAAGTTACAATTAACGGCCAGGACATCAAAGTTAAAGGCAAAAACGGTGAATTAACTCGCACAATCAACGATGCGGTTGAAGTTTCACTAAACGACAACGTTATCACTACAGCTCCTCGTGAAGTTGCTAATGCTTGGGCTCAAGCTGGTACTGCACGTGCGCTAATCAACAACATGATTGTTGGTGTTAACGATGGTTACGAGAAGAAACTACAACTAGTTGGTGTTGGTTACCGTGCGGCAGTTAAGGGTAAAGTATTAGACTTAACTCTTGGCTTCTCTCACCCTGTGAACTTCGAGATCCCTGAGGGTATCACTATCGAAGCTCCAAGCCAGACTGAAATTGTTGTTAAAGGCGCAGACAAGCAGTTAGTTGGTCAAACAGCTGCTAACATCCGCTCATACCGTGAACCAGAGCCTTATAAAGGTAAAGGTGTACGTTACGCTGATGAGCACGTGCGTCGTAAAGAGGCTAAGAAGAAGTAAGGTAAGACGATGGATAAGAAAACAGCTCGTCTACGTCGTGCTAAGCGCACTCGTAGAAATATTATCGAACAAGGCACAACGCGTCTTGTTATCCACCGCACGCCACGTCACATCTACGCTCAAGTAGTAAATGCTGAGGGTAATGTACTGGCTGCTGCTTCTACTGTTGAAAAAGCAATTGCTGAAACAGTTAAAGGCACAGGCAACGTCGAAGCGGCTCAAGCAGTTGGTAAAGCAATCGCTGAGCGCGTAGCTGACAAAGGCATCGAAAAGATTGCTTTTGATCGCAGTGGCTTTAAATATCACGGCCGAGTGAAGGCGCTAGCTGATGCTGCGCGTGAAGCCGGTCTGCAATTCTAGGAGTAGACAATGGCTAACGTAGAAGCAAAGCAAGCACAGCCTGATTTGGCTGAAAAGCTAATCGCGGTGAACCGTGTGTCTAAAGTGGTTAAAGGTGGTCGTATCTTTAGTTTCACTGCACTAACAGTAGTTGGTGATGGCGCTGGTAAAGTAGGTTTTGGTTACGGTAAAGCACGTGAAGTTCCTGCTGCTATTCAAAAAGCAATGGAAAAAGCACGTCGTAACATGATTACAGTTGATCTAAACGGTAACACGCTACAGCACCCAATCAAGGGTCGCCACGCGGGTTCAAAAGTTTATATGCAACCAGCTTCTGAAGGTACAGGTATCATCGCCGGTGGTGCGATGCGTGCAGTACTAGAAGTAACTGGCGTACAGAACGTACTATCAAAAGCATACGGTTCAACTAACCCGATCAACATCGTTCGCGCAACAATTGCAGCTCTAGAGAACATGAACTCTCCAGAGAAAATTGCTGCAAAGCGTGGTCTTAGCGTTGACGAAATCTTGGGGTAAGACACCATGGCAAATACAGTAAAAGTAACTCAAGTACGTAGCTCGATCGGTCGTTTACCGAAGCATAAAGCTACATTACGTGGCCTTGGTTTACGTCGTATCAACCACACTGTAGAGTTGGAAGATACTCCAGCAGTACGTGGTATGATCAACCAAGTTTCTTACATGGTTAAGGTTGAGGGGTAATTCGATGAACTTGAATACACTTTCACCTGCTGCAGGTTCAAAAACCGCTGGTAAGCGTCTTGGCCGTGGTATCGGTTCTGGTCTTGGTAAGACTGGTGGCCGTGGTCACAAAGGTCAAAAGTCACGCTCTGGTGGTAAAGTACGCGTTGGTTTCGAAGGCGGTCAAATGCCTATGCAACGTCGTCTACCAAAGTTTGGTTTTACTTCACGCAAGTCTCTTGTGTCTAAAGAAGTAAATCTATTCGAAATCGCTAAAGTTGAAGGCGATGTGGTAGATCTAAACGCGTTACAGGCAGCTGGTATCGTTAAAAAGAACATCCAGTTCGTAAAAGTTGTTAAATCTGGCGAAGTTTCACGCGCTGTTACCGTTAAAGGCATTAAAGTGTCTAAAGGTGCTCGCGAAGCTATCGAAGCCGCCGGAGGCAAGGTAGAAGACTAAGGAAGTACACTATGGCTAAACCAGGTCAAGATATGCAAAGTGCACAGAGTGGACTTGCGGAGCTGAAGCGTCGTTTACTATTCGTATTGGGCGCTATCATAATATACCGTTTAGGTTCATTTGTGCCGATCCCTGGGATTGACGCCGCTGTACTTGCCGAATTCTTCGAGCAACAAAAGGGCACCATCGTTGAAATGTTTAACATGTTCAGTGGTGGTGCGCTTGAGCGTGCCTCAGTACTCGCACTGGGGATTATGCCTTATATCTCTGCTTCGATTATTATGCAACTATTAACGCACATACATCCTGCGATGATAGAGCTTAAGAAAGAAGGTGAGCAAGGGCGTAAGAAAATCAGTCAGTACACGCGTTATGGTACGCTTGTGCTAGCTACTTTCCAGTCATTTGGTATTGCTTCAGGCTTACCGAATATGATGGACGGATTGGTTGTTAATCCTGGTATTGGTTTCTATTTCACCGCTGTTGTGAGTTTGGTAACTGGTACAATGTTCCTAATGTGGCTGGGCGAACAAATCACAGAACGTGGTATCGGTAACGGTATCTCGGTTCTGATTTTTGTTGGTATTGTAGCTAACTTGCCGTCTGCAATCGGTTCGACAGCAGAAATGGCGCGCCAAGGTGACTTGAATGTTCTTGTTTTAGTATTGATTGCAGTGATTGTATTCGCTGTCACTTATCTTGTTGTTTTCTTTGAACGTGGTCAGCGACGTATCGTCGTAAACTACGCAAAGCGCCAGCAAGGTAGACAGGTATTTGCAGCTCAAAGCACGCACTTACCACTGAAAGTGAACATGGCGGGTGTTATTCCACCAATCTTTGCTAGCAGTATCATTTTGTTCCCTGGTACAATTGCAAGCTGGTTCGGCCAAGGTGAAGGTCCAGTCGCTGACGTATTACAAGCTATCTCAGCTGTGTTGACTCCAGGTCAACCGCTATATGCGATGGTGTTGTCAGCAGCGATTATTTTCTTCTGCTTCTTCTACACTGCGTTGGTATTTAACCCGCGTGAGACAGCAGATAACCTGAAAAAATCTGGCGCTTTTATTCCAGGCATTCGTCCAGGTGAGCAGACATCTAAATACATTGATAAAGTGATGACACGTCTGACATTAGCAGGCGCTTTGTATATAACCTTTATCTGTCTGGTGCCCGAGTTTATGACCATGGCATGGCAAACGCCATTCTACTTCGGCGGTACATCAATCTTGATTATCGTTGTTGTGATCATGGACTTTATGGCACAAGTACAGACTCATATGATGTCACATCAATATGATTCTGTGCTGAAAAAAGCGAACCTTAAAGGCTACGGCCGATAAGGTCAGTTTACGGAGTTGAGTAATGAAAGTACGTGCTTCCGTTAAGAAAATTTGCCGTAACTGCAAAGTAATCAAGCGTGCAGGTGTTGTACGTGTGATCTGCAGTGAGCCAAAGCACAAGCAAAGGCAAGGCTAAGCAAATTAAGTCGTGCAGGCTGAGTAACTATACTTAGCCTGTTTCTTTGGTAAAACTTGAATGTCGGTTGGGTATCCTATACGGGCTTTCCAGCAAGATGATAATCAAGTTTATATAATAGGAGATATGTTAGTGGCCCGTATCGCAGGCATTAACGTTCCTGATCATAAGCATGCTGTTATCGGTTTAACAAGCATCTATGGTGTAGGTAAAACTCGCGCTAAGGCGATCTTAGCTGCGACTGGTATCGCTGAAACTACTAAAATCGGCGATTTAAATGACGAAGTTCTTGACATCCTTCGTGAAGAAGTTGGCAAGTACACTGTTGAAGGTGATCTTCGTCGTGAAGTTACACTAAACATCAAGCGTCTTATGGACCTTGGCTGTTTCCGTGGCTTACGTCACCGTCGTTCGCTTCCACTACGTGGTCAGCGTACAAAGACTAACGCGCGTACTCGTAAGGGTCCTCGCAAGCCTATCAAGAAATAAGGTGGGGTAAGTTATGGCTAAAGCACCAATTCGTCGTAAAAAGGTCAAAAAGCAAGTTGTTGATGGTATGGCTCACGTTCATGCGTCATTCAACAACACTATTGTGACCATCACTGACCGTCAAGGTAATGCTCTTTCTTGGGCGACTGCGGGTGGTTCAGGTTTCCGTGGTTCTCGTAAATCTACTCCATTCGCTGCACAGGTTGCTGCGGAGCGTGCAGGTGTTGCTGCACAAGAGTACGGTCTTAAGAACCTAGAAGTATTCATTAAAGGTCCAGGTCCAGGCCGTGAGTCTGCTGTTCGTGCATTGAATGCTGCTGGTTTCCGTATCACTAACATCACTGACGTGACGCCAATTCCACATAATGGTTGTCGTCCACCGAAGAAACGTCGCGTATAACAATAGGTTAGGAGAAAGAACATGGCAAGATATTTGGGCCCTAAGCTCAAGCTGAGTCGTCGTGAAGGTACTGACCTGTTCCTTAAAAGCGGCGTAAGAGCAATTGACTCTAAGTGTAAACTAGAAACAGCACCTGGTCAGCATGGCGCACGTAAAGGTCGTCTATCTGATTACGGTTTACAGCTACGTGAAAAGCAAAAAGTTCGTCGTATCTACGGTGTACTAGAAAAGCAATTCCGTAACTACTACAAAGAAGCTGCTCGCCTTAAAGGTAACACAGGTGAAAACTTGTTACAGCTTCTAGAGCAACGTTTAGACAATGTTGTATATCGCATGGGTTTTGCAAGCACGCGTGCTGAAGCGCGTCAGCTAGTAAGCCACAAAGCGATTATGGTTAATGGTCGTGTTGTTAATATCCCTTCTTTTGTAATTACTCCTGAAGATGTAGTAGTAATTCGTGAGAAGTCTAAAAAGCAAGCGCGTATCATCGCTGCTCTAGAGTTGGCTGAGCAACGTGAAAAGCCAACTTGGATTGAAGTTGACGGTAAGAAAATGGAAGGCACTTTCAAGCGTCTACCTGAGCGTTCTGATCTGTCTGCGGACATTAACGAACAACTAATCGTCGAACTTTACTCGAAGTAAAGTTAAGAGTTAAGAGAGGATAAAATGCAGGGTTCTGTAACCGAATTCCTAAAACCAAGATTAGTCGATATCGACGCTGTAAGCTCAACGCGTTCTAAAGTTGTTTTAGAGCCTCTAGAGCGTGGTTTCGGCCACACACTAGGTAACGCTCTACGTCGTATACTTCTTTCATCTATGCCTGGTTGTGCTGTGACAGAAGTTGAAATTGACGGCGTTTTGCACGAGTACAGCGCGAAAGAAGGCGTACAAGAAGACATCATTGAAATACTGTTAAACCTGAAAGGTCTGGCGGTATCCCTAGAAGGTAAAGATGAAGTTTTCCTTACCCTGGCTAAGTCTGGTGTAGGCCCTGTGACTGCGGCTGATATCCAGCACGACGGAGATGTGACTATCGCCAACCCTGAGCATGTTATTTGTCACCTAACGGCTGACAATAGCGAAATCAGCATGCGCATCCGTGTTGAGCGTGGTCGCGGTTATGTACCGGCGTCTAGTCGTTTATCCTCTGATGACGATGAGCGTCCAATTGGTCGTTTGATGCTTGACGCATCTTTCAGCCCAGTTGAGCGTATTGCGTACTCGGTTGAGTCAGCTCGTGTTGAGCAACGTACAGACTTAGATAAACTAATCATTGATATGGAAACGAACGGCACTTTAGATCCTGAAGAGGCTATCCGCCGTGCGTCAACAATCCTTGCTGAGCAATTAGATGCATTCGTAGATTTACGAGATGTTTCAGAGCCAGAAGAGAAAGAAGAGAAGCCGGAATTTGATCCGATTCTACTTCGTCCAGTCGATGACTTAGAGCTAACAGTACGTTCAGCAAACTGTCTGAAAGCCGAGCAAATTCAATATATCGGTGACTTAGTTCAGCGTACCGAAGTTGAGCTTCTGAAAACACCAAACCTTGGTAAGAAGTCTCTAACTGAGATCAAAGATGTACTAGCTTCTCGTGGTTTATCTCTAGGCATGCGTCTAGAGAACTGGCCACCTGCAAGCTTAGCTGAATAAGCTAAGTTACTATATTAGTTTAGTTAGAAGGATAGGGTCATGCGCCATCGTAAGAGTGGTCGTCAATTAAACCGTAACAGCAGCCATCGCAAAGCGATGTTTAGCAACATGGCTGGTTCTTTGGTGAAGCACGAAATCATCAAAACTACTTTGCCTAAAGCAAAAGAGCTGCGCCGTGTAATTGAACCTTTAATCACACTGGCTAAGACTGACAGCGTAGCAAATCGCCGTTTAGCGTTTGCTCGCACGCGTGATAAAGAAGTAGTTGGTAAATTGTTCACTGAGATTGGTCCTCGTTTTGCGGATCGTCCAGGTGGTTACACTCGTATTCTTAAGTGTGGCTTCCGTACAGGTGACAACGCGCCAATGGCTTACATTGAACTACTAGATCGCCCTGTTGCGAACGAAGAAGTTCAAGAAGACGCACAGTCTGCAGAGTAATTAGTCTTTATATAAAGACACAAAAAAGCCGAGCAACAGCTCGGCTTTTTCTTTATCTACGACCAGACTTTTTTCATTATACTTTCTCGCATTACGATTCAATTTATTCGCAACAATAGGAAAGTGTAGACTGGCACTTTACTAAAACCAGCTTCGGAAAGTTGTTTTAATAGCCTTTTAACTGTCATTCCTGCATTCAGACCTAAACGCAAATAGTTAGCAAATAGAAATATACTTATTCGGGTGTATAAAACTACTTATAAGTCAGGTTTCTTGACGTGTGCAGCAATCATATGTAGCTAATAAGATCATTTTCCGACATTTATTTGTTACTTAGACAGTGTTTTGTGTGCTTTTTGCTCGAACGCTCCGTTTTTACAACTTTTCTTAAAAAAACGCTTGCACTGAAATCGAATCTCCCTATAATGCGCTTCCACTGACACGGGGCAGCACGCTGAAAAGCAAGTGAGCAACGAGTTGGTTAAGTCAAATAAGACTTGAAGTTGAGCTTCGAAAAAGAAATTCAAAACAAGCATTGACAACAAATTGGGAATGTTTAAAATGCACATCCCTCGAAGCAAGAAAGTGTTTCGAAACCGGGTGACCGGAACCGTTCTTTAACAATATGAAGCAATCATCTGTGTGGGCACTCGTACAGATTGAGTTCTAACAGCAGATTCTAGTTCGCTAGATGACGCAAACAAATTTAGAGTCTCAATTGAACTGAGTGACCATAAGTTATTAAAAGATTCAGCCTTGAGCTGTTTTGATTTCACTTTTTTAAAAGTGAAAATAATAACGCACAGTCAATTCGATACCGAAAGGTATCAAAATCAGAATTCAATGAGCGCCGTTCTTTACTCTTTATAGAGTGAGAACAAAAAAACTTTTAATTGAAGAGTTTGATCATGGCTCAGATTGAACGCTGGCGGCAGGCCTAACACATGCAAGTCGAGCGGTAACATTTCTAGCTTG
>NZ_CP196837.1:275000-687500 GCF_051930985.1 Pseudoalteromonas sp. T1lg65
ACCCGAAACCCGGTGATCTAGCCATGGGCAGGTTGAAGGTTGAGTAACATCAACTGGAGGACCGAACCCACTAACGTTGAAAAGTTAGGGGATGACCTGTGGCTAGGAGTGAAAGGCTAATCAAACCGGGAGATAGCTGGTTCTCCCCGAAATCTATTTAGGTAGAGCCTCGGACGAATACTTACGGGGGTAGAGCACTGTTAAGGCTAGGGGGTCATCCCGACTTACCAACCCTTTGCAAACTCCGAATACCGTAAAGTACTATCCGGGAGACACACGGCGGGTGCTAACGTCCGTCGTGGAGAGGGAAACAACCCAGACCGTCAGCTAAGGTCCCAAAGTGTATGTTAAGTGGGAAACGATGTGGGAAGGCTAAAACAGCTAGGAGGTTGGCTTAGAAGCAGCCACCCTTTAAAGAAAGCGTAATAGCTCACTAGTCGAGTCGGCCTGCGCGGAAGATGTAACGGGGCTAAACATACCACCGAAGCTACGGCTGCGAATATACCACCCAAACTATTTTAAGATTAACGTTGACGCACGAAGTGCCCAACGGTCAAGCGACCAACACGTTGAGTTGTAAGAGATAGTTTCGGGGTATATTCGCGGGGTAGGGGAGCGTTCTGTAAGTGGCTGAAGGTGTGCCGGGAGGCATGCTGGACATATCAGAAGTGCGAATGCTGACATGAGTAACGACAAGAGGAGTGAAAAACTCCTCCGCCGGAAGACCAAGGGTTCCTATCCCATGTTAATCAGGGTAGGGTGAGTCGACCCCTAAGGCGAGGCTGAAGAGCGTAGTCGATGGGAAACGGGTTAATATTCCCGTACTCGGTATGAATGCGATGGGGGGACGGAGCAGGCTAGGCAAGCATGGCGTTGGTTGTCCATGTGAAAGGCTGTAGGCTGGTGACTTAGGAAAATCCGGGTCGCTAAGGCTGAGAGTCGAGACGAGTCACTAAGGTGGCGAAGTTGTTGATGCCCTACTTCCAGGAAAAGCCTCTAAGCTTCAGTTCATACTGAATCGTACCCTAAACCGACACAGGTGGTCAGGTAGAGAATACTAAGGCGCTTGAGAGAACTCGGGTGAAGGAACTAGGCAAAATTGTACCGTAACTTCGGGAGAAGGTACGCTCTTGTTTGTGAAGGACTTGCTCCGTAAGCAGACGAGAGCCGCAGTGACCAGGTGGCTGGGACTGTTTATTAAAAACACAGCACTGTGCAAAATCGTAAGATGACGTATACGGTGTGACACCTGCCCGGTGCCGGAAGGTTAATTGATGGGGTTAGCGTATGCGAAGCTCTTGATCGAAGCCCCGGTAAACGGCGGCCGTAACTATAACGGTCCTAAGGTAGCGAAATTCCTTGTCGGGTAAGTTCCGACCTGCACGAATGGTGTAACCATGGCCACGCTGTCTCCACCCGAGACTCAGTGAAATTGAAATCGCAGTGAAGATGCTGTGTACCCGCGGCTAGACGGAAAGACCCCGTGAACCTTTACTACAGCTTGGCACTGAACATTGACCCTACATGTGTAGGATAGGTGGGAGGCTTTGAAGCAGAGACGCTAGTTTCTGTGGAGCCGACCTTGAAATACCACCCTTGTAGTGTTGATGTTCTAACTTAGGCCCCTAATCGGGGTTGAGGACAGTGCCTGGTGGGTAGTTTGACTGGGGCGGTCTCCTCCCAAAGAGTAACGGAGGAGCACGAAGGTTTGCTAAGTACGGTCGGACATCGTACGGTTAGTGTAATGGTAGAAGCAAGCTTAACTGCGAGACAGACACGTCGAGCAGGTACGAAAGTAGGTCATAGTGATCCGGTGGTTCTGAATGGAAGGGCCATCGCTCAACGGATAAAAGGTACTCCGGGGATAACAGGCTGATACCGCCCAAGAGTTCATATCGACGGCGGTGTTTGGCACCTCGATGTCGGCTCATCACATCCTGGGGCTGAAGTCGGTCCCAAGGGTATGGCTGTTCGCCATTTAAAGTGGTACGCGAGCTGGGTTTAGAACGTCGTGAGACAGTTCGGTCCCTATCTGCCGTGGGCGTTTGAGAATTGAGAGGGGCTGCTCCTAGTACGAGAGGACCGGAGTGGACGAACCGCTGGTGTTCGGGTTGTGATGCCAATTGCATTGCCCGGTAGCTACGTTCGGAATCGATAACCGCTGAAAGCATCTAAGCGGGAAGCGAGCCTCGAGATGAGTTCTCACTTGGAGTTCGACTCCACTAAAGGGCCGTTGAAGACTACAACGTTGATAGGCGAGATGTGGAAGTGGTGTGAGCCATTAAGCTAACTCGTACTAATTACCCGTGAGGCTTAACCATACAACGCCAAAGTGGTTTAAGCGACAGAAGTTAATGAAACTGAAGTAGACGAAGAATTTAATTGAGCTTTCCAGATTTTATATCGATGAGCGGATGCTTGTTGATGAACAGAATTTCCTGGTGAACATAGCGTTTTGGAACCACCTGACCCCATGCCGAACTCAGAAGTGAAACAAAACAGCGTCGATGATAGTGTGGCAGCTGCCATGTGAAAGTAGAACATCGCCAGGGCCTTATAAGAGAAACCCGATTCGAAAGAGTCGGGTTTTTTGCTTTTTGTCTTTACCAAACCTGACCATGTTGGAAGGCGCTTTGCTTTTCCAACCTACCAAAATACTGTCAACACCACACTTGGTAGGTCGGCATAAGCGCAGCGCCATCAGATATAAAAGGAAGATTAGCTATATTGGCATTCCGTTAGTACCAACCCTTTATCGGTTTGAAAATAAACTGTGATTTCTTTACTTTTTTGTAGGTCTTGGTGCAGTGTTTCCATCAACTCGAAGGTGAGTGTATTTTTGGTGAAGGTGATAAGTTTAACTGCATCGAATCCGAAGAAACGCTTTACGGTTGGATACAATGCCTTATAAATGCTTTCTTTTGCTGAAAAAACAATGGTTAGTGGACAGTGAATTTGCTTACTTAGTAATTGAAATGCGTCATACTCGGCGCTGTGCAAAATTTGTTTTTGTAGTTCTAGCTCTTGTTTTTCAGACATATCTCTTTCTATATCAATACCAATTCCTTTTGCTACAGAGTCTCTGCTAACAGCAGCTGCTGCTATGCCTCTTGTATGGGTAATACTAGCTATTACTCCCGGGGGCCAAATGGGAGATCTATCTTCTGCATTCAATAGTTTGAACAAAGTTGCATTGGATAGTCCTAAACATTCACGTGCACAGATTCGACCAGCAAGAAACTCTGCTTTGCGCTTTGCGACTGCTTTGTTAAGAGAGATTGGTTCCACAATGCTGTGTTGAATAAATGAATTGCTGCGAAAGCTGTCTGGATCAAAGGTAACACAATGGAATTGGTGCGAGAGTTGTGGGGTAAAAGCTTCGCTAATAACGATTTGCAAAATGGGCTCCGTTTCATCTCCGTATTGAAGATGCTTAGTTTGAAGTAACCAAGCACCCTTAGCAATAGTCCATTGATACTACTTTAATTTACTTGCAACAGTCACGAGTTGTAAGGCGAGACTTGAGACTTTATCAGCAAGCTCTGGACTTTTTATTTTACCCTGTTCATCAAAAGCATCATATGCTGCGGGTACTGCGAGTTGATCAGCTAGCACCAGACTACCAATTCCTGAAAGCACATCCCTGACGTGGTTAAGTCCTCGTAAACCACCTAAGCCACCGGGTGAGGTAGCGAGCAAGGCTACAACCTTATTGCGAAATGCAGGAACTGCTCCTTGCTCTGTTCTTGAAGCCCAATCGATCGCATTCTTTAACGCAGCGGTAAATGAACCATTATACTCTGGGCTTGCGAGCAAAATGCCATCTGCCTCTCTGAGTTTTTCTTTCAATAATTTCACTCCTTCAGGGGTTTCTATCGCTTCAAGATCTTCACTAAAAAGCGGTATATTAAGATCTTGTAGCTTGATGACCTCGACTTCAGCCCCACTTTCTAATGCGAATGCTGCTGCGGCTTGAATAAGTGTTTGGTTATAGCTTTTTTCTCTCAGGCTTCCTGAAAGGGCAATGACCTTTGGTGAATTCATCTTTTGGTTCCTCAAAGTAAGTTGATATGGCTAATGTAGCAGAAACTAGCTTGCATTAAACCGAAATAAACGCAATGCTTATGTGCGTATTCGCACAGAAGGTTGATTTGATGGATAAGTTTGAAGACTGGCAAGATCTCAAGGTTGCCTATACGGTCGCACGTCTAGGTACATTATCGGCAGCATCAGAACTGTTAGAGATACACCACAGTACCGTGTTGCGCAGGGTGAATCGACTTGAAGAAACGCTGGGCACCCGGCTGTTCCATCGTCATGCTCGAGGTTACCAAGTGACACAAGCTGGAGAACAATTGTTGCAAGTGGCGTCAAACATAGATGAACAACTGATGGAGTTAAGTACTTCGATCGCGGCGTCCGATAGCCAGCTCAGAGGTAAACTACTACTTACGACTGTGAGTGGATTTATGGATGTGTTATCGGAGCCTTGTCTTAACTTCCAACAGCTTCACCCTCAGGTTCAACTTGAAATTATTCTCGATCAAAAGCGACTCCGTCTAGACCATGGTCAAGCACATGTAGCAGTTCGAGCGGGAGCAAAGCCGGAGGAACCCGATTACATAGTGCAAGCATTAGCTACGCTGCAAGCCGGTTTATATGCGTCGAAGGATTACCTAAAACGAGTTGGCTTACCAAAGTCGATGGCTGATTTATCTAATCACTTTTTTGTCTCTGGCGTTGCCGGGTTTAACGCTAGAGTACCCTATTATTCGTGGGTCGATGAGCACATTGCTGAACAACAGGTAATCATGAGGGTATCAGAGACTTCAGATGCTACACGAGCAGTAGTCAATGGAATAGGAATTGGCGGAATGCAGCACCATGTTGCCAAGCAGTACGACAATATGGTGCCAATTTTAGAATCTGAGCTATGTTGGCAAACTCAGGTTTGGTTGGTCACTCATGTGTTGGTTCACCGAACTGCAAAAGTACAAGCGTTGTGCGATGTACTTAAAGACTACTTTCGTCGATTTTAGCCGCTTTACATTTGGCGTGTTTAAGTATCTTGAAACGTTGTAGCTTTGGATAGAACAGGGCACAACTTTCGTCCTTTATCCGCAGTTCAAAGCTTTCATAAGGCAGATCATGGGCACCAAGCACAGGGCTTTGGTCAAATTGTTTCGCCTTACCATGTTCAAGTATTAACACCGACTGTTGGGTAAAAACATTCACACTAAGTATTGGTTCAACGCCGCCCTTAAGTGACACAATGGCTTGCTGTATCTCAGCTCTTGTCACTTTTGAAGTCTCTGTGAGTAGTGCTGGTGTCGAGTAGTCGTCGGCAGTATTGTTACAGCCGACAGCCATCACAGAGGATGTAACAAGTAGCATAAAGAATCCCAGCTTCATGTTTACTGTGCCTCTCTTGGTCTTGGCATCATAATCGTGCCGTTATGCATTGGGTGAGAAGGTACGCTTAACGCATGCTCAGTACCTCTGTATTTAGATAAATACTTGGGCGGTAATGAACTATTAGAGATGGTTATTTCTGGACAATTACCGGTTTCAATATGCGTTAAGGCAGCGGCTAGCTGCCCTTCTTGTAGCTCGCCTAGTTGATGATTAAAGTCATCTGCAATCGTACAACCAGGTACCGTCGCGTTTAATCCTATCTCTCCAGTATTAGCAGATTCGACAGGAATAAAACCGTCGGCATAGTCACCAAAACCCTTTTCATTTTCAGATTTAAACTGCACAGTGTAATAGACTGTGCCGCAATTTTGCTCAGGTACAAAGCCATAAGGTTTACCGCGAGTGGCTGAACCAATGAGTATTACGTCAACATCAATTCCTCTTAGTCCATTGATCACATTTTCACTTGCTGAAGCCGTGCCAAAAGTGGTGAGTATATAGACTTTATTTAAATTAACAGTGGGCAGCTGGTTGTTTTTGAACTGATTGTTTAGCCAATCGATTTCTCGGGTTTCAAACTCTGTGATGCTGTTTTCTGCACTGCGTTTGTCATTTAAAGTAGTGACCGAAAAAGCTCTATCGCGGCTTTTACTTCCTGCAATCATGTAACCAAGTTGCGCTGCCATAATCAATCGACCACCACCGTTGTAGCGCATATCTAAGACTAGTTCGTCGATATTTTCCGTTTGAAATTGAGAAAACGCGTTAATTAAACCTGTTTGTGCGGTTGGAATAAACTGATTAAATTGTACATAGCCAACTTTTTTACCCGCAA
Organism: Pseudoalteromonas sp. T1lg65; assembly: GCF_051930985.1. Lineage (NCBI taxonomy): Bacteria > Pseudomonadati > Pseudomonadota > Gammaproteobacteria > Alteromonadales > Pseudoalteromonadaceae > Pseudoalteromonas > Pseudoalteromonas sp. T1lg65. The sequence goes on from NZ_CP196837.1 coordinate 281,251, forward strand.
CCGAAAGCACTTTAGCATTGTCCACCGGCGTAGTTTCTATGTCTGATGACGTCAGCGTGACCGATTTTTGGGAACCATCTAAGGCTCTAAACACAAAGTTATGCGAGTCACCGAGTTTTGGAGATAACGCAGCTTGCAATGCGCTAACATTGTCTGATGAGATAAAATTAATGCCATCAATGGATTGAATTTGGTCACCACGTACCACACCTGCAGTTGCAGCTGGAGAATTCGGTTCTACAGACGCAACGGTAAAGTTGCGGGGCGGTCTTGGCGATATTGCAGCCCACCTAATGCCATAACCGCTTGTGACGCCAGATTGCGCTTCTTTTTGAAAGCTTTCATAAGATTCATAAAAATGAAACTCATCTTTTTCACGACCAGCAGGTGTTAAGGCAAAGGTCTTCAATTGGTTAAAGTAGTCAATAACGGAGTTAAAGTCAGCAGGGTTATTGTCTGCCACTTCGTCATACCAGAGGTAAGTTTCATTGCTAAATGAGCGCAACCACATTTTTTCATGCATTGCTGTGCCTTGGACGTCCGGGTAGGGTTGATTATTCGCGTAGGGATCAACGCCTGTTCTTGGTGCTTGGCAAAAATGCGCATATTGGCTTGCCGGTGCAAATTCGCCAAAAGTCCATACTGGTGGCGTTGTGGTGCCAGTTTGTGGTTGTTGATTAGTTCCACTCGAAGCGCTACCTCCTCCGCCACATCCATTTAAAGTAAGTAATGCGGTGAAGAGTAAACAAGCTGAAAAATGGAGGCGTAAGTTGCGCATATGTATGACCTTGAAAATCATTAATTACTTAAAATTAACACCGTGATGATGAGTGCGCAACCGCTTAGTATGGCCTGAGCTACCAATAAAAGTGAGCTTAACGCGGTCTTAGCTTACGCCATGGCGGTGATTGCAACAGCAGTAAGATACCAGACAAACAAAATAGTACGCTTGTTAAAGCAAAAGAGATAAGCAACGGATTGTTAAAGTCTTCACGCTCGTCATAATCCATGATGTGCAACATCCAGAAAAAGTCGAATATGCGCCAAATGCTACTTCTTATTGTGATCAACTCGCCACTTTCCGCTGATAAATAGAGTGTCGTGGAAACAAAATCATCAAAAGTAATTTGCCAAACATTATTTTTGAATCCTGCTTCACGGGGAGCCGTTTTGTGTAAGTAACTATTTGCGACATCACCACTGCCCGTATAGTGTGCTTTTGCTTGTTCAATAATAGCCTGTTCAGAGGGAGCCGACAGTGGCAAACCTGTTTTGCCATCATAGTACGACGTGTTTTGGGCGGATAATACTTTTAATACAGGTTGGTTGGCAAAGTGAGTAAACTCGATGCGTTTGACAGCTTGATTATCTTTTAGCATGAGTTGGAGATCTGCTGAATAGTCAGCTGTTGTAAAAGGTGATGCTAAAGTGCGACTAGCTAAGTGTTTGCCATGTACCATTTCTAAAGGTATCGCACTCATCACTAAGCCTCCAAGTAACCAAGCAAGTAATTGTAGAAATAACAAATATCCGAGGTATTTATGTATCTTTCTGGCAGGTTTTAAAAGTTCTTTAATCATCACAATATGTTATTCTTGCAATTGTTGGTGGTTTTACCTTACCGATTATATTCGGTAGCGTAAATATAAAAGCTTTTGGTCACAAGTTCGATTTTTTTGATAATTTGAGGTTGCATCTAGATCATGTCGGAAATTCAGTTTTTAAATGTTGATTTAGAATTAGAGTCTAAACAGGATATTAGTGCACTAGTATCAGATTTAAAACGTAATGCGGTAGTGTTGCACTACGATAAAGATGAATATCGCCAGCTGGCGAGGATAGAGGCTTCTGCGGAAGAGATGACGCCAGATAAGGCGATTAACCACCTGTGTGAGCTAGTCGAATCCTGTTCCAAGCCTGCATTAAAACAATGGCTTTCTTGTTCAAAGCGAACATTTGATATCGGGTTTAGCTCTGGTACGAGTCCAAAATGCTACTCTCAGGCTTTACATGTAGACACCTTGCTGAGGATTTCTGCAATTGGTGCTGGTATTGAAATCACCATGTATCCAGTCGAAAATGACCAGTAGTGTTGGCTGTTAAACATTAACGGCAAATTGCAACCTCATGAGAATAAAAGGCCGAATACACGGCCTTTTATGGTTTTATGTGATTACCAAATGGCTTCTACAAACTCAGGGTGATCAATATAAGGGTTACGATTTCCTTGATATTCATAAGCACCTTGGTTTCTAGCTTTTTCAGTTGCATCAACAGGGTCTTGCTGATGCCAACGTTTTAAAAGTGCAATTACCCAAGGCTCAAATACTTGGTTACTGGTGCCATTAAGTACCGCATCGCCATTGCTAGTGTAGTTTTCCCATCCAGCAATAACGTCTTGATAGCGTGTGGCCATATAAAAATACGCGCGTGCAAAATCCCCTTTAAATTCGTCAATTGGCTCAAATACGGTGCCTGAATAACCAATACCTGAAGCACTCCCTAACTTACTGCCGTTTGAAGATGTATAGGTTGCGCTACCTACTTCACCAAACGGGAAGCTGTTACGACGTGTATTGACATAACCATCACTGGCAAAAATGTGATGAATATCCGAGTTCATCGGTTCTCTTTTGCCACCAAACCAAGATTTAGGGAACGAATGTTCACGGTTATAACAGTCTCCTTCTCCGCTGTAGCTACCACATTGTGAAGTGGTGGACGTATAGTTTACAGAGTCTCTTGTTGTTGGCTTTTCTGAATAGCGATCTAAGATGCTGCCATCTTTATCAAAGTGACGATCACGCTCGTATTGATCGATGAATCCCCAAATAGCGCTATAGCCCTGTGAGTTGTGATTACGGATGATGTTATGCAACTCTGTTTTTAGTGCGTAGCCTGTCAAGCCATTGGCAGTTGCATAATAGCCATCAACTGGTGGTGGTGTGGTAGTAGATCCTAAAGTGAAGCTATGATCGGCGCGTGAACTAAACTGTCCACCTGACGCAAGTGTATTGCCATTAAATGTTAGTGCGTATTGACCATTGCCGTATGAGCAGCACATGCCATCGCCATAGCTATCAAACACGCTTAACGTATAGTCACCATCGGTTAAGCATAGAGATTCGTTTACTGATTGGTTGGCCCCATAGCCGTTGCCACTGTCAACAACACTGCCGTTTGCGTTAGTGACTTGCCAGCTGGTTTCACTACCGTATTGATCGGTAGTAATCGATAGTGAAAGCGAGTTGCTAGTGCAGCCGCTAGGAGGTGGTGGGGTAGTAGTACCGCTAGCTGGTTGAAAGTCGTCAACATATACTAGCTCGCTACCATCAAAACCACTGACATCGTAAAAGCGTAAACCAACAGCAATGTTCGTCGACTCAGACGCAGTGTAAGAATAAGAAATCTTTTGCCACTGATTGGTTAGCGTTGGGTCTGAATAGTTCTGATATCCATCAACCACTAAGCGTGCACGCACACCGCCTTCAGTGTGATAAACCCATGTACTGAACTCATAGCTTTGACCACTGGTTACAGCGACAGATTGTTGTAGGTCAGTATTGCCTTGCGTTGAGGTGTTTACTGATACCGCCGCAGCATATTGACCACTTTTTGAGTAAGTTGATGTTGAGGAAATGGCAATACCGGAATCAATGGTCTGCCAGCCCGCAGGGGTATTGCCGCTCCATTGCTCGAAGTTGCCATTTTCGACAGCAGCCGTTGCGAAACTGCTAAGTGACACTGCAAGCAGTGATGTAATTAATTTAATTTTCCCGTGTTTCATTTTTGCTTTCTCTTGAGAGTTGTAATTATGATTGTTGTAACTTGATAGTTAACAGTATGATTTTGATACATTACTGTTACAGCGATGTTAATATAGGAATGAATAGTTTATTACTGTTCTTTTAATCTGTTTTCTTTGGACTTTTTTGTTTTTAATAACTAACTGGAATATAAAAGCAGATTCTATTCTTTTTGATCTGGACCTTCGCGACGTATCCTGCAGGCTCATAAATTAAGCTCAGCCAAGTGCTGAGTTAAGAGCACTGTATAAGTAAACCTTCGGGGTATGGGGTCAATGATGTTGTTAGGTCAACTTAACGCTGCAGCAAGTCCGCTGACACAAGAACAACTGCAAAAACTACAAGGCTTAGCAGGGGAGTTAAATCCTATTCAGCAAGCTTGGGTAAGTGGCTATTTAGCAGCAACCGCTAACGCAGCAACGCTGACAGGTAGTTTCGGTCAAAGTGCTGCTACGGCAGTTGAATCTGCACCATTAACGATTTTGTATGGTTCGCAAACTGGTAACGCCAAAGGAGTTGCAGTAAAAATCCAACAACAAGCTGAAGCGAAGGGATTAGCGACTAAGCTAGTGAACATGTCGGATTACAAGCCTGCTAACTTAAAGAAAGAAAAGTTTATTGTTGTTGCTGTATCGACATACGGTGAAGGTGAGCCACCCGAAGACGCAGAGACACTCCATGAGTTTTTGGCGAGTAAGAAAGCGCCCAAGCTTGACGGTGTAAAACAAGCGGTTATTGGTCTGGGTGATTCTAGTTATGAGTTTTTCTGCCAAACTGCAAAAGACTTTGAATCTCGCTTATCTGCCTTAGGTGCGGAAGTCCTAGTGCCTCGTATTGATTTAGACGTGGATTACGAAGAACAAGCGGATGCTTGGATTGAACAAGCGCTCAATGCCTTTGAGCCAGAACTGAAAGCACAACAGCAAGCTGGTGCGAGCAACGTGGTTGCCATGCCATTTGGCGTAGCGCAGCCAGCTCAAAGTCAGTACAACAAACAGAATCCATTCGCTGCAGAGTTAACTGTGGTACAGAAAATCACGGGTCGCAATTCTAGCAAAGATGTACGTCATGTTGAGATTTCATTAGAAGGTTCTGACATTACTTATCAACCCGGCGACGCGCTCGGTGTGTACTTTTTAAATGATGAGCAACGTGTAGATGAAGTACTAACGGTACTTGGGCTAGACGGAAACGCCGAAGTGAAGCTAGGTGAACAAGCTTTATCACTGCGTACTGCATTGACTGAAAATTTAGAGTTGACACAGTCTTACCCTGGATTTGTAGAAAAGTATGCAGCCGCGACTGGGAATGAGGAACTAGCCGCTATTGTTGAAGACAAGGCTGCTCTGCGCGCATTTATCGAAGCTAGACAAATATTTGATGTGATCAAACAGTTCCCAGGCAAGCTTGATGCACAAGCGCTGGTTGAGTGTTGTCGCAAATTACAAGCACGCTTGTATTCAATTGCATCTAGCCAAGCTGAAGTGGAAGAAGAAGTTCACTTAACGGTCAGTGTGGTGGAGTTTGATGCCTTTGGTGAACAACACTTCGGAGGATGTTCTGGTTACTTGGCACATCGCGCTGAAGAAGGCGTCAAAGTGAAAGTATTCAGTGAGCACAACGATAATTTCCGTTTACCTGCTGACGACAATAAACCAGTGATCATGGTAGGTCCAGGGACAGGTATTGCGCCATTCAGAGCTTTTTTACAAGAACGAGAGGCCAGAGAAGCGCAAGGTGAAAATTGGTTGTTCTTTGGTAACCCGAATTTCACGGAAGACTTCTTATATCAGGTAGAGATCCAAAAGTACGTAAAAGATGGCCTTTTGAATCGTGTCGATCTCGCATTTAGTCGCGACCAAGCGGAAAAAATATACGTGCAAGACCGCCTACGCGAAAAAGGCGCAGAGGTTTATGCATGGCTTGAGAAAGGAGCACACTTCTATGTGTGTGGCGATGCGAATAGAATGGCCAAAGATGTACATCAAGCCTTACTTGATATTGTAAAAGCCCATGGTGGCAAAGACGATGAACAAGCTGAGCAATACTTAAAAACATTGCGTAGCGAAAACCGTTATCAGAAAGACGTGTATTAATTCCATTAGGAACACCGTCGTATTTTACCGTCGAAATAGTGTTGAATTTAGGATAGATCATGAGCAACTCAGAATTTAAACCAAATAGTAAGCTTGATCCAAATGCAAAGTTTGCTGATAACGAGCGTCTTAAAACGCAAAGTAACTACCTGCGTGGAACCATTGAAGCTGACTTAGTTGATCCTTTAACGGGTGGCTTTACTGCAGATAACTTTCAGTTGATCCGTTTTCACGGTATGTATCAACAGGATGACCGTGACATTCGTCCAGAGCGTGCGAAACAAAAACTAGAGCCGCTACACAATGTAATGCTTAGGGCTCGTATGCCAGGTGGTATTATCAAGCCACACCAATGGCTAGCAATTGATAAGTTTGCAGAAGAACATACGATGTATGGCAGCATCCGTTTGACCACGCGTCAAACGTTTCAATTCCATGGTGTATTGAAGCCCAATATTAAAAACATGCACCAGATGTTGGATAGCGTAGGGATTGACTCTATTGCGACAGCCGGTGATGTTAACCGTAATGTATTGTGTACCACAAACCCTGTGGAGTCTGAGCTGCACCAAGAAGCGTATGAATGGGCTGCCAAGATTTCTGAGCACCTGCTGCCCAAAACTAAGGCGTATGCTGAAATTTGGTTAAATGGCGAAAAGTCAGAAACAACCGAAGAGCCGATCCTTGGTAGTACATATCTGCCGCGTAAGTTCAAAACCACCGTTACTATTCCACCAAACAACGAAGTGGATGTACACGCCAATGATTTGAACTTTGTGGCGATTGCTGACAATGGCAAATTAGTTGGTTTTAACGTGTTAGTTGGTGGCGGCCTTGCAATGACGCACGGTGATGTGAACACTTATCCAAGAAAGGCCGATGACTTTGGCTTCATTCCTCTTGAGCACACACTAGCTATCGCTGAGCATGTCGTATCGGTACAACGTGATTGGGGTAACCGTGTCAATCGTAAAAATGCGAAAACCAAATATACGCTAGATACATTTGGGAGCGATGCGTTTAAAGCAGAAGTTGAAAAACGCGCCGGTGTGAGATTTGAGCCAAGTCGACCTTATGAATTTACTCACCGTGGTGATCGTTTTGGTTGGGTTGAAGGAATAGATGGTAAGTACCATTTAACGGTATTTATCCAAAATGGCCGTATCCTTGATTTCCCTGATAAGGCACTGAAAACGGGTTGTCGCAAAATCGCGGAAATTCACCAAGGTGATTTCCGCATGACAGCAAACCAAAACTTGATCATTGCCGGTGTCGCACCAGAACATAAAGCAGAAATAGAGCACATTGCCCGTGAGCATGGTTTGATTGATGACAGTCATTCTGAACAGCGCAAAAACTCTATGGCTTGTGTGGCATTGCCAACTTGTCCGCTGGCCATGGCGGAAGCTGAGCGTTACCTGCCTGAACTCGTGACCAAAGTGGAAGGGCTGCTTGAAAAACACCAGATCAGTGAAGACAACATCATCTTACGTGTGGTTGGTTGTCCTAATGGTTGTGGTCGTGCCATGTTGGCGGAAGTAGGCTTAGTTGGTAAAGGGCCGGGTAAATACAATGTTTACTTAGGTGGAAATCTAGCAGGAACACGCATTCCTAAGCTGTATTTGGAAAACGTCGGCGAAGAAGTTTTCTTACCAGCTTTAGACGAACTAATCGGTCAATGGAAAGCCGAAAGGCAAGACAATGAATGTTTCGGTGACTTTGTTATCCGAAAAGCCATTGTTGCGGAAGTCAAAGTGTCAAAAACTGACTTTCACGCCTAGTTTCGTAACGGGCAGCGTGCTGCCCCTAGGAAAAAATCATGAGTGAATATAAGAACATTTTATCATTAGACGAAGCGACGCAGAAAATGCTATTGGCTGACGCTAATGCTCTACTGGTAGATAAAACCGCTGAGCAGCGTGTGGCGTGGGCGCTGGAAAACTTACCAGCCAGTCCTTTTTTATCGTCCAGCTTTGGTATCCAAGCGGCGGTGATGTTGCATTTACTGACTCAGCAAAAGCCAGATATCCCCGTGGTATTGACTGATACAGGCTATTTATTTCCAGAAACTTATCAGTTTATTGAGTCACTTACTGAGCGGCTGTCTTTGAATTTGCAAGTTTACCGTTCAGAGCTGAGCCCCGCTTGGCAAGAAGCATTGTACGGTAAATTGTGGGAACAGGGTGAAGAAGGGATCAAACGCTATAATACCCTCAATAAAGTGGAACCTATGGCGCGTGCGTTGAAAGACTTAAATGCAGGCACTTGGTTTAGCGGTTTACGTCGTCAGCAATCATCAACGCGAGCAGACAAGCCTATTTTGGAAATCAGTCGTGGCACGGTCAAAGTGTATCCAATCATCGATTGGCACAATCGTGATGTGCATCAATATCTAACGAAATATGATCTGCCTTATCATCCGCTTTGGGAGCAGGGCTATGTTTCGATGGGAGATGTACATACTACGCGTAAACTTGAGCCCGGTATGACTGAAGAAGAAACCCGTTTCTTTGGATTAAACCGAGAATGTGGTTTACATATAGATGGTGATGGTATTTAGCCGCTTGGCAAAAGCCAAAGCTAGGCCATAATTGTAGGAAGGTTATTAACTAGGCGGTGATACCACATGGAGCGCCCTTGCTACAATTGGCAACTTATCTTAAGTGCAGTACTGCTATTGTCACTGCACTTTAGTGTTTACGCGAACGAACAAGCTGAGTCTGAGTCAGACATACGGTTTGCACTGCAATACTACCCGCCTTTTATCATTGAAGACCAAACTCATCCTGGTGTGCTGATCGATATATTCAATGCGTTTTCTCAACACTCAGGGCTGTCGGTTACTTATTTATATTCTCCGGAAAAGCGTTCGTCGGCAGAGATAGAAAAGGGCAATGTGGATGTTCGTATGGAGTCTGAAAGTTGGTATTCCGGAACGCAGAAAATGTGTTGGAGTGAGGCTCTTTATACCATCGATGATGTTTATATAACACATAGGTCAGAACCGACATTCACTATCGACTCTTTAGAAACATGGCTGTTTTTGGGACGCTTTGGCTATGCCTACCCTGCTCTTGATCCTTTAGTGATAGCTCAGAGACTGCAGCGACAAGACTTTTATTCGGAATATGATATTTTGCAGGCGCTTTCTGGTGCGGCAAATAAAGAAAAAGCCTTTTCTGTAATTGGTGAGCCAACGCTTTTATGGCTACAAAAGTTACACCCAGCTTTTACTCAAAGTATTGTGGTGCATGAGGTCTCTGATAGTGCACCACTACAGTTACAGTTTTCTTTATCTGCCAGTGAACTTTGTGACGCGTTTAATGCTTTTTTCAGTAGCTTCAAGAAAACAGAGCAATATAAAAAAATCTTGTTAAGATATGGACTTTCGGTGCAGGAGTAAAATAGTGCGATTTGTCAGTTATTTGCTAATTATGGTTATGCTGGTAGGACTGGCGTCGCTTTTTATCGTGAAACGACCAGATGGTAAACCTTGGTTGAGTGCTGAAAAAGTAGCACAAGCGGTTGAGCAACAATTTGACAACCTGACCCAGCAAAGCAAAGAAATGCGCTCCTTAGTTAGTGACAACGTGATACCAGCACCTTCTGACAAAGTTTTCTCAAATAATGAACAGGTGATGTATCGCTGGCGAGATGAAGCGGGGCAATGGCATTATTCAGATAAACCAAACCCAAATGGAGCATCTGAGGCATACCTTTTGGATGAAAGTCGTATTAATACCATGGCAATACAGCAAAGTACGATGATAACGCCCGCGAAAAGTACCAAGCAGCCTGTATTTCAAGGGATAAGCGGGTTGACTACAGCAGATCCTCAAAAGGTGATGGTAGAAGCAAAAAAGGTGCAGAAACTTATGGAAGAGAGACAAAGGCAGTTAGATAAAGCCATTGAACAACACCAGTAGGTGACTATTCCCAAGCTAACAATTGTTCAACGTATCGAGCAATAGCAAGGCTAGCGGTGAGTCCCGGTGATTCGATTCCAAATAAATTAATTAGCCCCGAAATGCCATGCTGCTGGTGGCTTTCAATCACGAAATCATGATTTTTATCCAAACTTAGTTTAGGTCTGATGCCAGTGTAATCAGGGGTTAACCTGTCAGCACTGACACTGGGCCAATAACGTTCTATTGCAGAAACAAACTCGGCTTTCGTTGACTCATCAAAGGTGTAATCAATACGATCAATAAACGCGGTATCTGGTCCAAATTTGAGCTGCCCATCCAGATCTAATGTGGCGTGGACACCTAAGCCATACTCACTGGGTACCGGATAAAGCAATTTACTGAAAGGGTGCTTGCCTTGATAACGGTAGTAACGACCTCGACAATAATATGCATGGTATTTCGGCGGGCGTAACTCTGAGAAGGAATTTTGATAGACACAAGGCGCTTCAAGCCCTGCGGCATTAATTAGCTGCTCACATGCCAATGTGAAGCGCTCACCATGAGAATTTGTGGCTACCTTGAATTCATGAGTGCCGCGTTCAATATGGTCACAGTGTGTATTAGTGACCAACACCCCGCCATTTTGCTCTAATTCACCAAGCAGTGACAGCATTAGCTGGTGGCTATTAATTATACCAGTAGAGGGAGAGTGTAGAGCAGAAACACAGTTCAGCATATAGAGCTTATCATTGCGTTCTGCACGACTCAGCCAGGCCAAATCATTGACGCCGCTCAATCTGGCATTTTGGGCTATCTCGGCGAGTTTTTGTTGTTCGTTCAAGTTCGTAGCGAGCAGGACTTTGCCAAGTTGTTTATATGGAATGTGCCATGTCTTACAGCGTTGATAGAGCATCGCTTTACCTTCCACACATAGCTGCTGTTTTAAACTACCAGGTGGATAGTAGAGCCCGGCATGGATCACTTCGCTATTGCGACTGCTAGTATGCATGCCAAAGTGAGGCTCTTTTTCAATTACGACCACGGTTCGAGAATGACTCAGTCGTGCAGCAATGGCCAGACCGATCACACCGCCACCGACTATGATTGTGGCTACTTTATCCATAATCTATTTATGTAAAACATTTAGGCTTGTTACACGTGGCTGTTCTGCTTCTCTACAACGGCAGCAGTCATACGAGAGATGCAGCATAGTTCATTGCGACTATTCATTATTCGAACCTCCCAGACAGAACTTCGTTTGCCAAGGTGAACAGGTTTCGCTATGGCAGTGAGTAGGCCATTTCTAGAGGCTTTCAAGTGATTAGCATTAATCTCCTGGCCAACACAATAAAACTTATCATTGTCTACCACAAAGTTGGCTGCATAACTGGCGACCGTCTCTGCTAATGCGACGTTGGCGCCTCCATGTACAATGCCTAAGGGGTTATGATGATTTGGCGTTGCGGGCATAGTTGCAACGAGGTAATCCTCACCTATTTCCGTTATTTCAATGCCCAACGTTTTCATCAATGTCCCTTTTTTGGCAAGTCCATCATCCAAACTTTGACATTGCTCTAGTGTGACTGGCGTGAACCAAATTGACATACCGTACTAACCTCTGTGCATTTTTGATTTAAAGACGATATTACGTCTAATTCAATGAATAGGGAAAATATTGATTAAGGAAAGAGCAAGACGACTGTGAGTCATCTTGCTCATTACAAATTAGGGATCACTTTATAATTCGTTCACTTCTCTGTAGTGAGAGTCCCTATTTTATAACATGCCCCTTAGGACATACGGTAGGATTCCACCATGTTGATAATATTGCCACTCTTTTGGGGTATCTATACGAATATCCACGGTAAATTTTGTTTGTTTCCCTTGCTCGTCGGTAGCAGTTACTTCCGTTTGAGCAGCCCCTTCGCTAATAGAAGCAATATCATATTGCTCCTCTGCGGTTAAATGAAGTGATTGATAGCTTTGATTTTTTTGAAATTGCAGTGGCAATATACCCATCCCAATTAAGTTAGAACGATGAATACGCTCAAAGCTTTGCGCAATAACGGCTTTGACCCCAAGCAGAAGAGAGCCCTTTGCCGCCCAGTCTCTTGAGGAACCGGTGCCGTATTCTTCGCCTGCAAGCACGATTAGCGGAGTCCCTTCTTGTTGATATCGCATGGCCGCCTCGAAAATACTCATCAGCTCACCATCAGGTAAGTATCGTGTTACACCACCTTCGGTACCGGGGGCGAGCAAGTTTTTTAGTCGAATATTGGCGAATGTGCCTCGCACCATTACTTCGTGATTTCCCCTTCGAGAGCCATAGGAGTTGAAGTCATTAACTTGTACACCCTGTGCTTGCAGATATTCACCTGCAGGTGCAGAAGCTTTGATATTTCCAGCCGGAGATATGTGATCGGTGGTTACCGAATCAGCTAGTTTGGCTAAACATCGTGCCGCTGTGATAGTGGGAATACCGGGTGGTTCAAGACTTATATCATCAAAAAATGGAGCCTTACGTATGTAAGTTGAGTCATTTTTCCAGTGATACAGTTTATCTTTGTCTACTTGTATTTGTTGCCAATTTTGATCACCTAGGTATACATCAGCGTAGTTTTTGGAAAACATGCTTTTGGTCACGACGCGTGAGACGAGGGCGTTTATTTCCTCAGAAGAAGGCCAAATATCTTTGAGATATACGGGCTGTCCCTGTGCGTTAACGCTAATGGGGTCTTGATAAAAGTCAATATTGGTTCGACCCGCCAGTGCATACGCGACAACCAGCGGAGGTGAGGCGAGGAAGTTCATTTTAACGTCTTGGTGGATCCGCCCCTCAAAATTGCGGTTTCCCGATAGCACAGAGCTGACGATCAGCTGATGATTGACAACAGCATCGCTAATCTCTTTTGGCAATGGGCCCGAATTACCGATACAGGTTGTACAACCATAGCCAACAAGGTTAAAGCCAAGTTCAGCAAGAGGGGTTAATAAGTCAGCTTGAGATAAATAGTCTGTCACCGCTTTAGAGCCTGGTGCCAATGAGGTTTTTACCCAAGGTTTAGATTTCAGTCCCAGCGCAATGGCTTTTTTGGCCATTAATCCCGCAGCTAGTATTACGTTTGGGTTTGATGTATTGGTACAACTGGTAATTGCTGCAATTACGCAAGCACCGTCTGACAACTCGATTTGTTCACCATTGTGGTCGAACTTTCCGGTTCCTAAGGTTACGGGCTCTTGTTGGTTTACACGAGATGTGCCACCTTCATCCACATTTCTGGCTTCTTCTAAATCGGATCGAGTATTCGCTTGACTGCGCTCTTGTTGCAGCGCTTTTAGATAGGATTCAATAGTTGCTTTTGCTGCGGTTAATGGTATTCGATCTTGTGGCCGTTTAGGGCCTGCAAGACTGGGTACCACAGTATTGAGGTCGAGTGAGAGTACTTCACTATAATTTGGTGCATCACCCGGATAGCGCCACATGCCTTGATGCTTAGCATATTGCTCTATGAGGTTAAGCTTTTTTTCATCTCGGTTGGTCAGTCGTAAGTAAGCTAGCGTTTCTTCGTCGATTGGGAAAATTCCGCAGGTAGCACCGTATTCAGGAGCCATATTGGCGATAGTTGCTCGGTCTGCCAAAGTTAACTCAGCTAAGCCATCGCCGAAAAACTCAACAAACTTACCGACTACACCATGTTTTCGCAGCATTTCTGTAATAGTGAGCACTAAATCTGTTGCTGTTGCGCCTTCAGATAATTGTCCTTCGAGTTTTACGCCGACCACTTGTGGAATAAGTAAAGAGATAGGTTGGCCTAGCATAGCGGCTTCAGCTTCGATACCTCCGACCCCCCAGCCGAGTATACCAAGCGCGTTGATCATCGTAGTATGAGAGTCGGTTCCGACTAGCGTATCTGGATAGGCGAAAGTACCTTTATCTGCGGATTGCTCAAATACCACTCTAGCAAGGTATTCTAAATTAACCTGATGCACTATGCCTGTTGCAGGCGGTACAATTTTCAGGTTATCAAAAGCAGTTTGACCCCAGCGTAAAAATTCGTAGCGCTCTTGATTGCGTTGATATTCTATTTTTGCATTTAGATCAAATGCACCGGCGTGTCCGTATTCGTCTACTTGCACCGAATGATCTATCACCATCTCCGCAGGCGACAGGGGGTTGATTTTACTTGGATCTCCGCCTAGTTGAGCCATGGCATCGCGCATTGCAGCCAGATCCACAATTGCGGGGACACCAGTAAAGTCTTGCATCACCACTCGAGCAGGTGTGAAAGCTATCTCTTTACTGGGGGCTTCGCTTGCTTGCCAATTCAGTAATGCTTCAATATCTGCTTTTTTGACGTTTTCCCCATCTTCGTGTCGAAGAAGATTTTCCAGCAGTACTTTCAGCACGAAAGGTAATCTTTGTGCTTTGTCTCCTAACGACTGTAAAGAATAAATTGAAAAGCATTGTTCTCCAGCTTGTAGTGACGTTAGGGTGTTGAATGAGTTTTTCATAGAGTTGCCTTCCTTATCATCGTGAAACCTGAGCTATACAGATCCGCTATAGCCAATGAAATTCTAATTAGTAGTAGAACTAAGTGTAGACCTGATGACGCGAGGTAGCTTTTTCAAGGGTAAAGGAAGAATGGCAGGAGAATGCGCTAGATAAACCACAAATCGCACTCACCTGCTTGCTAAGCTTAGCCAAAAGAAATGGGCTTTCTACCTGTGTTTTTATCGACTTGTGAAGCGTGCTTGTCTTTTTTATTTTTCTTAGCTGAGGCTTTGGCATTCACTTGCGCAGGTTTTGGCGTTGCTGCTTTTCTTGGCGTCGGTGTAACACCTTCAGCAAGCGTTAGCAAAAATGTATCGCCATCAAAGTAGATGGTGTCACCAGCGTATATTTTTTTACGTTTTTGCGTACAGATTTCGTTGTTTAGCCCAACGTAGCCTTCATTGATGAGCAGTTTGGCATGTCCGCCAGTTTCAGCAAGATTGAGTATCTTAAGTAAATTGCATAACTCAATCGGCTCTTCTTCCAGTTCAATTTCAATATACTCATCTTGCATTTGTGGACTCCTCAACGGTAATGAGCACAGTATATAAAAATCTAAGGAAAAATGACGCAACATTTTTAATAGCAAGCGAATGGTATTATTAATGAATAGGTAGTTATTGTTGTCTATTTGACCTCATGCTAGTGTACATACGCTTTAATAATTGCTTAAAAGAGAGGGAGTTAAATGAGAGCGTTATTAATTATAATGGCGTTGATTTTGTCTGGGTGTAGCAAAAATACAATCCATATTTATGAAGTAGGGCTAAAGCCAGATTCAAAGCAACAACTCATTAATGAGCTGGAAGCTCGTGGCATCAATTATCACTTTACAGATTTGCCAGTCCCAGAGCGCTACGACGGTGCACATCTCAATGTCCATCCTCTTGAACTAGAAAGTAAACAAGTTTATGACTTGAAAGAAATAGTTGCTTCACTTGGCTTTAAATACGTCGAAATCGAGCCTTTCAATAAAGAAAACCACCGGTACACACCGGGAAATATAGGCTTGTACTTGGTACAAAATCGTCAAGCTCAGCAACTACCTGAAGTGTTATTTGCAGATAACTGTGACAGCGATGAGTTGAAAATAACATTTAAGCCTTCGGGAAAGTGGCAACTTATCGACTCAAATCAGCATGGCACTTGGCAATTTGAAATGGGCTATTTGACGCTTTTTTGGTATGAAGAAGGAAATAAATATCCATATCGGCAAGCTTATGAGCAGTCAGATGAAATGGTGAATACGTTTTTTGGCCCAAAGCCAGCAAAGCGATACACGAGGATCGATTCCTTTAAAAAGCCTGTTAGTATTATGAATTGCGATTTACAGGTTATTTTGGCCGAATGAATTTATAATCAGTAGGATTTATTCCTTGATCTAAAGTGCAGTTGAGGTTTTACCTTACCGAGATTACAGATAAAAGGACCTCACCATGGAAACAACAACCATTGAAAACTACATAAAAAGTTTAGAATTACCTGCTAAGCAAGGCCTGGACTTAGTTAGTGCGTTGCAACGCAATCATTTAGCCAAATACGCATTTTCTAGCATCAATGCGATGCAAGCTGAGCAATTGTCGTTAGAACAAGATGCGCTATTTAAACGGGTCATTGTAGATAAGCAAGGGGGCTATTGTTTTGAACATAATAAGATAGCCTATTTAGCCTTGCAGCAGCTCGGGTTTAACGTCCGTCCAGTATTGGCAAGAGTCACCCTTAACGGCACTATGACCAATCCCAGAACCCACCGTATGACTTTACTTACTTTAGAGGATCGTCAGTATCTAGTTGATGTCGGGTTTGGTGTAAAGTCGCCGAGGATCCCCTTGGATATTGATCTGAGTTGTGCGTCTGAAGGTAGCAACAGCTATCGTATTGAACGTGAACAGGATATCGTGAAGATCATCTTGCAAGAAGCAAATGAAACACCAGTACAATTGTACCAAGTTGAGCTGAGTGAAATATTTGAAGGCGATTGCGAAGTCGCGCATTTTTATTCCCATCAACATCCGGAAGCTTCGTTTGTAAATAACTTAGTAGTTTCTCGAATTGACGCTCAGCAGCGTTTTTTGCTCCGCAACCAAAAGTACTTTGTGTGGGATGAATCAAAGGGGACATGTACAGAACAAGCAATTACAGACTTTGCGCATCTGCAAACTTTGGTGCGTGATATATTTTGGTTGGATATTAACGAAGAAAAACTAAAAAGCACCTATGATAAAGTCATCACACGTGCTTTAAACAAGCCAAGCTAGCTCTCTAATCTTGATACAATAAAGTAGGGGTTGAGATATTCGGCTTTTGTATTATAAAGCAGCGGAGAACCATCAAGTTGACTAACCGTGGCTCCTGCAATACTGGCGACTGCATGACCTGCGCCAGTATCCCACTCCGAAGTTGGTCCAAGGCGCGGGTAGATATCTGCTTTGCCTTCTGCAACCAAACAAAGTTTCAACGAGCTGCCTTTTGGCACCATTTCAGTCTCATCAAACTGCTCAAGGAATTGGGCAAGATCTGGTGAAGGGTGTGATCGAGAGCCCACCACTTTGATTAAGCCCGTATTGGCTTTTTTAGTGACCTTAAGTTCAATGCGGGCTTCTCCACATTGTTTAAACGCACCGATGCTTTTTTCAGCTAAGTAGCTTTCGTTGATTGCTGGAGCATGTACTACACCTAGTATCGGTTCGCCTCTGTCGATAAGCGCGATGTTTACTGTAAATTCGCCATTTTTCTTAATGAACTCTTTGGTGCCATCGATAGGATCAACCAGCCAATACTGTTGCCATAGCTGTCGTTCACGCCAGTCAATTGACGCACTTTCTTCGCTTAAGATTGGTAGGTCTGGAGTGAGCTGCTTAAGTCCTGCGACGATTATCTTGTGCGCGGCCAGATCTGCTTCTGTTACTGGGCTTTCGTCTTCTTTATATTCGACGCTGAAATCTTTGGCATAGATTTCCATAATTGCATCACCAGCTTGGATACTTAAATTCAGTACTTCTTCTAGCAGATCGGTATGGTTCATAACTTACCCTATTATGTTTTTAGACTTGAGATATTGTAGAAGCTGTTGAACAGAATCATCCAGCGACTGCTCTGAAGTATTTAAACATATTTCTGGGTTAATGGGGGGCTCGTATGCTGAATCAATTCCAGTGAAGTGCTTTATTTCCCCCGCTCTGGCTTTTTTGTACAAACCTTTTGGATCGCGTTGTTCACATATATCTAGTGGTGTATTTAAGAACACTTCTATAAATTCCCCGTCTTCGACTAAGTTGCGAACCATATCGCGCTCAGCCTGAAATGGTGAAATAAACGCAGTTAATACGATTAGTCCAGCATCCACCATCAGCTTGCTTAGTTCACCCACCCGACGGATGTTTTCTACTCGGTCTTCATCACTAAAGCCAAGATCTTTACAAAGACCATGTCTGACGTTATCACCATCCAATAAATAGGTATGCACGCCTTGAGAAAATAGCGCTCTTTCAAGTGCGTTCGCGACGGTACTTTTTCCTGAACCAGAAAAGCCCGTAAACCAGAGTACACAAGGCTTATGGCCTTTTTGCTCGGTACGATTTGATTTTTCTACGGCATAATTATGCCAGACAATATTTTGGTCCATGAAAACGTCTCACTAAAACGGAAAAACAAATGGAATGGTGATCAATACGGTACACGAATAAATGAGTGACAAAGGCAACCCCATAGTCACATAATCTTTAATTCTATAGTTGCCAGCACTGTATACCATCAAGTTAGTTTGATAGCCAAAGGGCGAAATAAAGCTTGCGGATGCGCCAAACGCAACGGCCATAACGAAGGGCAGAGGGTTGACACCAAAACCTGCAGCTAGGGCATAGGCAACCGGAAATGATAATGCAGCAGCAGCGTTATTGGTGATCAACTCTGTAAATATTACCGTCATAATAAAAATAGCGATGAAGGCGCCATACGGTCCAAAGTCGCCAAGCGCCCACAATAGGCTTTCTGAAATTTGGCTGGCAAGGCCGGTGTTAATCATCAATTTTGCTAGTCCAATTGCACTTCCGACAATAGCGACTAACTCAATCGGGAAACGGCGTTTCATCTCGTTGACTTTCACCGTCCCCATTAGGACGAACGCAAGCAGCAATACCATTAAGCCTTTTACTAAAGGGACGATATCAAACAGACTCAGAGCAATGACTGTAGCAAAGCTAGCAAGCACCGCGTTAGAGCGAGGCTTGCTCAGATGTGTTTGTAGATCAACACCCGAAATATAAACAAACTCTCGCTTCAAGTTAGGAAGCTCATAAAAATCGCTACTTGGTGCCAAAATTAGTGAATCACCTGCCTGTAAACGGACCTGACCTATACCACCTTGTAGACGGTCGTGGCCACGCCTAACCGCAATAATGGCAGCGTGAAACTGTTCTCTAAAACGAATTTCTTTAATGGTTTTCCCAAGGAAGCGCGATGATTGACTAACCACTACTTCAACCAGATGCTCGACGTCTTTTTCGTGTTTATCATGAACAATCTTGAGACCATCGAAACGCTGCAGTAATGGTACCGAGTTGATGTTGCCAACAAACAATAGCAGATCACCGGCTTGAATTTCTTGTTGTGGGGTCACTGCACAAATACGTCTTTCACCACGAATAATCTCGGCAAGAAATAGGTCCTTTAATTCACGTAGGCCGTTTTCTTCAACCGTTCTGCCAACCAAACGAGAAGCCGCTTCTACTCGACCTTCTAAATAGAACGGGACGACTTCGTCATCATTTCGGCCGTTGTCTGGTAAGTAACGCAACATCAAAATAATGGTTAGCAAACCGACAGTAAGTACTGCAATTCCCACAAGTGTGAAATCGAAAAAGCCTAACGGGGTCATACCTGCGTCGATGGCAAAACCATTCACGATCAGGTTAGTTGAGGTCCCAATCAGTGTGAGTGTTCCACCCAAAATTGCAGTGTAGGACAGTGGCAATAACAATTTCGAAGGAGCATGTGTTTTGCTTTCTTTTACTGTACTGATTAGCGATGCCACCACCGCAGTATTATTGGTAAACGATGAGAGAAACGCAGTCGACAGACCAAGTTTGAGCACCGCTTTAGCAAGACTGCCATTCGCCATAGATTGCGCTAGCTTTTGTACTAGCGTGGTTTTTTCTATGGCAATGGACGATAAAATCAGTAATACCAGAGTGATCAGCGATGGATTAGCAAAGTTCACCAGCATACTTTCCAGATCAATGAGTCCAGTCAGGTAGCTGCTCGCAATTGCACCACTAAAGAGCCAAGCAGGGTTAATGCGAGTGCCAAAAAGACACAGCACTAACGCCAGCATTATGCCTGTTAAAATGACTTGTTCCAGTATCATGTCATGCTCCCATTAACAGGCATGTGATTACTATTTAAGCTTGGTAATATCAACAGCTTGCCAATGAGGGAAGTGTTTGCGTACCAAGGCATTAAACTCTACTTCGAAGTCACTGAATTGACTAGGCTTATTGTAACTGGCCGGCTGTACAGTTTCTATCATACCTGCACCAATGGTCAGATTGCTTATTCTATCGATAAGAATAAACGCACCCGTCTCACGGTTATCGCGATATACATCAGCAACGATGCTTTCAGTCAGTTCGATGGTCACAATAGCAATTTCATTTAACTGTAGCGAGTCAGCTGAACCATGTTGCAAGGTGTTCACATCAATTGTGTGATCAATGCGCGTGACAATCGCAGCGGTGTTTTTGCTACCAAGTTTAAAGTTATAGCTTTTTCCGAGCTGTAGCGGCTCTTCATGCATCCATACTAGCTTTGCGGTGATTTGGTTAGTAACCTGAGCCGTTGAATCTGCTGATACAATGACATCACCTCGGCTCACATCAACTTCATCATTCAAGGTGAGGGTAATTGCTTGGCCAGTCTCTGCTTGAGCGAGATTACCGTCAAATGTCACGATTTCCTTGATGCTTGACTGCTTGCCAGAAGGCAGCACTTTTACAGCATCGCCGACAGCTAAGCTTCCCGAGCTCAATGTGCCTTGAAAGCCTCTGAAGTCAAGATTCGGACGCACCACGTATTGCACAGGTAAACGCGCTTCAAAACGGTGATTTGCTTCCGCTGCTGGTGAATCTTCTAGCAGCTCTAATAATGGTTTATCGGTGTAATAAGGTGTATGTTCTGAACGATTTACTACATTATCACCTTTCAATGCAGACATCGGTACAAAACGAATATCTTTAACGTTTAATTGCTCTGCAAATTTCAAATAATCTGCTTTGATCTTTTCATACACCGCTTCATCAAAATCGACAATATCCATTTTGTTGATAGCAACGACAAATTGTTGAATGCCTAACGAGTCACAGATAAAGCTGTGGCGTTTTGTTTGCACCTGCACACCGTAACGTGCATCGACCAAAATGATGGCAAGATCACTGGTTGAAGCGCCAGTCACCATGTTACGAGTGTACTGTTCGTGTCCTGGTGTATCGGCGATAATAAATTTGCGTTTTGCAGTCGAAAAGTAACGATAGGCAACGTCGATAGTAATGCCTTGCTCACGTTCTGCTTGCAGACCATCTACTAGTAGTGCGAGATCGAGCTCTTCACCAGCATTACCTACTTTTTCATTGTCTTTGTGTAGCGCAGCGAGTTGGTCTTCATAAATTTGATGACTGTCATGCAGCAGGCGACCGATCAGAGTTGATTTACCATCGTCCACACTACCGCAAGTCATTAAGCGTAATAAGCTTTTACCTTGTTGACGGCTCAAGTAAGCGTCAATGCCTAGTTCTCTTACTTCATTCGCAGTTGACATTAGAAATACCCCTCACGCTTTTTCTTTTCCATTGATCCGGCTGAATCATGGTCGATCACTCGGCCTTCTCGTTCTGAGGAAGTCGATAACAACATTTCCTCAATGATCCCAGTTAAGGTATCTGCTTCTGACTCTACCGCGCCTGTCAGTGGATAACAGCCCAATGTTCTAAAGCGTACAGACTTCATTTGTGGTACTTCTCCATCCTCTAACGGCATTCTGTCATCATCAACCATGATCAAGGTACCATTGCGTTCAACAACCGGGCGAGGTTTGGAAAGATATAAAGGCACGATTTCAATGTTTTCCTGATAGATATACTGCCAAATATCTAACTCAGTCCAGTTAGAAAGCGGGAATACACGGATGCTTTCGCCTGGATTTACTTGGCCGTTATAGGTATTCCAAAGCTCTGGACGCTGATTTTTTGGGTCCCAGCGATGATGCTTGTCACGGAACGAATAGACACGCTCTTTTGCACGTGATTTTTCTTCGTCACGTCTAGCCCCGCCAAAAGCAGCGTCAAAGCCGTACTTATCTAATGCTTGCTTTAACCCCTGGGTCTTCATTACATCAGTATGTTTTGCTGAGCCGTGGGTAAATGGCCCAATTCCCATGGCAATACCTTCTGGGTTTTTGTGCACAATCAGGTCAAAGTTATATTCTTTGGCTAGGCGGTCGCGAAACTCTATCATTTCTCTGAATTTCCAGTCGGTGTCGACATGAAGTAGTGGAAATGGAATTTTCGCTGGGAAAAATGCCTTGCGTGCAAGGTGTAACAGTACCGATGAATCTTTACCAATTGAGTAAAGCATGACGGGGTTGTCAAATTCAGCGGCAACCTCTCTCATTATCTTGATACTCTCAGCTTCTAACTGCTGGAGGTGTGTTAAAGCCATGGTTAGTTCCTACTTTAAGATTGTCATTCTTTATTCAAGCGACTGCTGTGATTGGCTGAGCATAACTACTAACTTGCTCAGATGTACCAAACCACGCTAATTGCTGATGTAAAGCGGCGACTTCGCCAATAATTAATAGTGCTGGAGAACGAATATCGTGTTCAGCGATGGTATCTGCAAGCCTTTGCAAGGTTGTTGTTACCACTCGTTGATTTTGTCTAGTACCATTCTCTACGATAGCCACGGGTGTTTCTGGCGCTCTACCATGTGTTAATAACTGTGACTGTATATGTGGAGATTTAATGACACCCATATATACAGCAAGCGTTTGATTTGGCTTTGCCAAAGACGCCCAATCTAGTTCTTGACCTTCTTTTTTACAGTGGCCTGTAACAAATTGGATTGCTTGAGCATGATCTCGGTGTGTCAATGGAATACCAGCATAGGCGCTACAGCCTGCTGCTGCGGTAATTCCTGGCACGATTTGATATGCGATACCGTGCTCTGCAAGCACTTGCACTTCTTCTCCGCCACGGCCATAAATAAACGGGTCTCCCCCCTTGATACGGCATACTTTTTTACCCTGGTTGGCAAGTTCAACTAGCATACGGTTGGTTTCTTCCTGTTGTACACTATGATGGCCTGCCTTTTTACCAACACAGATAAGATCGGCATCTCGACGGACTAACTCCATGATTTCTTCTGAAACTAGGTAATCATAGACAACAACATCGGCCTGCTGCATTAATTGCAAGGCTTTCAAGGTCAATAGCTCTGGGTCACCAGGGCCTGCACCGACTACGTAAACTTCGCCGCGAGGAGTAGCGGTATCGGATAACATTTCGTGTAGTTGTTGTTCGGCGTCTGCGAGACGGCCTTTTTGCACTTCACTGACCACATTGGAGTCAAACACTTTCTCCCAAAACTGACGTCGGTCGGCAAAATGCTGAAAGCGTGCTTTTACATTACTGCGAAATTTACCAACTAGTTCTGCAAGCGGGCCAATATGCTGAGGTATTAACGTTTCTAATTTTTCTCGCAGTCTTCTTGCCAATACAGGTGCCGTGCCAGCGCTAGAGATAGCGATCGTGATAGGGTTTCTATCAACAATAGAGGGAAAAATAAAACTACATTTAGGCTGATCGTCTACCACATTAACAAAAATATTGTTTGCTTCAGCTAATTCCGCGACTTGTGCGTTAACCGCATCAATATCTGTAGCAGCAATCACCAGCATTTGATTGACTAAATGGGCCTCATTAAAAGTACTTTCGATTAAGTTCACTTGCTGTTGTTCAGCTAGCTCAATGAGTTGTTGACAAAATTCGGGTGCGACTAAAGTGACTTTAGCTCGAGCTTTAAGAAGTGCTGCGCATTTACGCAGGGCAACATCACCTCCACCCACGACTAAAACGGGTTTGTTATCTAGTTTGGTGAATATAGGTAAGTACTGCACGTGCACCTCTTGGTTCGCTATTACTACGATGACTTTACCGTCAATAATAAAGTCATTCATTCGATGCTGGCAGCATATAGAGGTGTGTTCAGTAGAAAAAATAATTAAAACCGAAATTATATAACCAAAGGTTATAAGAGGGCGCTAAACTCTAGTTAGTTCTGCATAAACAATCAGTTGCTTAGCGGAGCTAAGAGAGTTGCAGTATTTATAGTGTTTGGTTATGAATTATAATAAGTGATGAACATGTGGGGTAGTTAGACCGGACTTATGTCCTGTGAGGCTTTTTCGTATTCGCGTTAACTGGCTAAGTACAAAGATAAAAGGAAATAAAGGCAATTAAGATGACGGCATTAACAGCCCCCGCAGCAAAGATTTTAGCTTTGGTGGATCTAACCTCGCTGAATGATTCGGATACGCATAAGTCCATCTATGATCTCATTGATAGCATCGTCCCTTCATTGGGGTTGCCAGCAGCTATCTGCGTTTATCCACAGTTTGTGAAATTAGCAAAACAGTACTTGTTAGAAAAAGGATTGCAGGCCGTAAGTGTGGCAACGGTAACAAATTTTCCTTCCGGTTCTATGCCATTAACCGAAGTACTCAAGCAAACTGAGCAAGCAATTAGTGATGGCGCCGATGAAATAGATCTCGTGATGCCTTACCAGCACATCCAAGCTGGTGATCCAGATACTCCTTGGCAATATGTGTTTTCATCTAAACGAGAATGTGCTGGTAAAGCGAAGCTGAAAGTGATTATTGAGAGTGGTGTGTTAGCAGAGCAAGAACTTATTGCTAAAGCAACCGAAGTCGCGATTTTGGCCGGGGCCGATTTTGTTAAAACGAGTACCGGAAAAGTTCCCGTCAATGCTACATTAGCAGCAACCGAAGTGATGCTTAATACAATAAAGCAGTTAAACTCAAACTGTGGCTTTAAAGCTGCGGGAGGTGTCAAAACTGTTACACAGGCACTACAGTATTTACAACTTACGGAACATATCATGGGTAGTGAATGGATTAATGCATCACATTTTAGATTTGGTGCTTCAGGGTTATTGAAAGATATTTATGAGCAAAGAACTGAGAACTAGTGAAATAGAAAAAATTGCCTTGGAACATGACGCGGTTAAGCTATTCTTGCGTCAGTATGAGCAAGAGTTTGGCACGCCAATGCGACATATTTGGCATAATGAACCGAACCGCCCTGATGTAAGCTGTTACCAAGGTAATGAACAACTAGATATAGAAGTCGCACATTTTTATGCCAGCGAAACAGAAGCCATGGCTGTACTCGGAAGAGAGCTCGGATTGCACTTGCAGCATGAATTGGCTGAAATGGCGTGGGCGCCAGACAAAGACCAATTAAAAGTCGGTTTGCAAAGACTGCTAAATCAAAAGGCAAAAAAGCGTTATCAATCTGAGCGCGTTTGGTTACTGATCCGTAATGCTAGTCCGCTTTATCACTTATATGATTTTACCAAACTAAAGTCGGTCTGGAGCGAACCAGATGAACATCCTTTTGAACAAATTTGGCTGCTGTGCGACTTCCATGAAGGTGGGCTTTTGCGCTTATTTTAAACAGTGTGAGCTGGGTTAGCGAATTTGTAAGCCTGAAATATGCATTTGCATATCTTTTACTCTTGTTTTCGTTTTCTTCGTCAGTATAATGGGCATCCACTTTGCAGGGGCGTAGTTCCAATTGGTAGAACAGCGGTCTCCAAAACCGATGGTTGCGGGTTCGAGTCCTGCCGCCCCTGCCAATTCACTAGCCAGTCTGCATTTAAAATAACGTGACCCGGTAAAAGTCGCTTATTTGTAAATTTGGATTGAATGGATTTACCCTGTTATATGCGGGGTTGTTGTGTCTGTATTTAAGGTAAAATTGTTATGAGCACTAATGTTGAAAACTCGTCAAGCTCGATGGACACGGTAAAGTGGCTGGTCGCTATCACTCTGCTTACAGGAGCGGTTGTTGGTAATTATCTATACGCCGATTTATCTGTTTTAATACGTGCTGTTGGTGTAGTTGCCGCAGTGGCTGTGTCGTTCGGTATCCTAGCCACGACTGAAAAAGGCCGTACGTTTATTGCGTTTGCTAAAGAATCTCGTATCGAAGTACGTAAAGTAGTTTGGCCTACGCGTCAAGAAACTACTCACACAACCTTTATCGTGATGATTGCAACTGTGATCATGGCTCTGATCCTATGGGGATTAGATGGCATATTATTCCGCGTTGTTGGCTTTTTAACTGGATTGGAGATCTGATCCCATGTCGGATGAGAATAAAGAAAAGAAATTACGCTGGTACGTAATTCAAGCATTTTCAGGTTTTGAAAAGCGCGTAGCTCAAACCATCATTGAACATATCAAAATTGAAGGTTTAGAAGAGTACTTCGGTGAAATACTAGTACCG
Organism: Pseudoalteromonas sp. T1lg65; assembly: GCF_051930985.1. Classification (NCBI taxonomy): domain Bacteria; kingdom Pseudomonadati; phylum Pseudomonadota; class Gammaproteobacteria; order Alteromonadales; family Pseudoalteromonadaceae; genus Pseudoalteromonas; species Pseudoalteromonas sp. T1lg65. The sequence goes on from NZ_CP196837.1 coordinate 307,192, forward strand.
ACGGAAGAAGTGGTAGAAATGCGTGCCGGTCAGAAACGTAAATCTGAACGTAAATTCTTCCCAGGGTATGTGCTTGTTGAAATGGTAATGAACGATGCCTCTTGGCACTTGGTGAATAGTACGCCTCGTGTGATGGGTTTCGTTGGTGGTACATCTGACAGACCTGCACCAATTAGCAAGAAAGAAGCTGACCGCATTCTTAACCGTCTGCAAGAAAATGCAGAAGCACCTAAGCCAGCAACGTTGTTCGAACCTGGTGAAGTAGTCCGAGTGACTGATGGTCCATTTGCTGATTTCAGCGGTGTGGTTGAAGAAGTTGATTATGAAAAAAGTCGCTTGAAGGTATCGGTACTTATCTTCGGTCGTTCTACGCCAGTTGACCTTGAATTTGGTCAGGTTGAGCAAGATAAGTAAACTCTTTATAGTTTAGAGTTGTCAAAGGCCGCTGATTAATCTATAATCAGCGGCCTTTTTGTATATGCTGAAACTCAGCTACAAAAAGATTGAATTATTAATTGGGAAGCCGCTTGAGTACGCGTCCTCGCGCGCACAAGGCTAAGACCCACAAATGAGGTATTATCATGGCTAAGAAAGTTGAAGCTCTAATCAAGCTACAAGTTGCTGCTGGTATGGCTAACCCTAGTCCTCCAGTAGGTCCTGCACTAGGTCAACACGGTGTAAACATCATGGAATTCTGTAAAGCGTTCAACGCACGTACAGAGTCTATCGAGAAAGGTGCACCGGTTCCTGTAATCATTTCTGTTTACAGTGACCGTTCATTCACTTTTGAAATGAAAACTCCACCCGCTTCTTTCCTACTTAAGAAAGCTGCTGGTATCAAGTCTGGTTCTGGTCGTCCTAACACTGAGAAAGTTGGTACAGTTACACGTGCTCAGCTTGAAGAGATCGTTGAGACAAAACGTCCAGATCTAACTGCTGCTGATATGGATGCAGCTGTACGCACGATCGCAGGTTCTGCACGTGCAATGGGCTTGAACGTAGAGGAGTAATTGAGAATGGCTAAATTAACAAAGCGTATGCGTACTATCCGCGAAAAAGTGGATGCGACAAAAGAGTACGAAATCAATGAAGCTGTTGCTCTTCTAAAAGAACTAGCTACTGCTAAGTTCGTTGAAAGTGTTGACGTTGCTGTAAACCTAGGCATCGACGCTCGTAAATCAGACCAAAACGTACGTGGTGCAACTGTACTACCTCACGGTACTGGTCGTGATGTTCGCGTTGCTGTTTTCACTCAAGGTGCTAACGCAGAAGCTGCTAAAGAAGCTGGTGCTGATTTAGTAGGTATGGAAGACCTTGCAGAGCAAGTTAAAAAAGGCGAAATGAACTTTGACGTTGTTGTTGCTTCTCCGGATGCAATGCGCGTTGTTGGTCAACTAGGTCAAATCCTAGGTCCACGTGGTCTTATGCCTAACCCAAAAACAGGTACTGTAACGCCTAACGTTGCAGAAGCTGTTAAAAATGCTAAAGCTGGTCAGGTTCGTTACCGTAACGACAAGAACGGCATCATCCACACAACTATTGGTAAAGTAAGCTTCGACGCTAACCAACTTCAAGAGAACCTTGAAGCGTTAATCGTTGCGCTTAAGAAAGCTAAACCTTCTACAGCGAAAGGTACTTTCGTGAAGAAAGTAAGCATCTCTACCACAATGGGTGCTGGTGTTGCTGTTGATCAAGCTACTCTAAATACTCAAGTAGTATAATTTAGAGAATAGCATTTACATGGCGTAAAAATTAGACTATAATTTTGCGCCATTTTGTAGAGAAGTGTTCTTCTTTACAAAGAAAGAATTCGGGTTGAAGCGCATAATTTCGAAAATTGTTTATCTTATTGGTCTACAATGAATCGATAAATTGCGTTTCCGTCCAAGACCGTAGGTGCAAGAGCTTGCTTTTGCTTAATTTTTCCTACGTAGACGGTGTGAATCCCAGCTAGATTTTTCCTAATCTTCTGGTTCTCGCCGTAAAAAGCAGCTCCACGTGAGTGGAGTAGAGTAGAACTGGGAAGTACTTCCCAACAAACCAGGAGTAACACCCATGGCTTTAAACCTTCAAGACAAAAAAGCAATTGTTGCTGAAGTCAACGAAGCTGCCAAAGGTGCTCTATCTGCAGTTGTTGCAGATTCTCGTGGTGTAACAGTAGACGCTATCACTGCTCTTCGTAAAGAAGCTCGTGAAGCTGGTGTATGGATGAAAGTAGTTCGTAACACCCTAGCTAAACGCGCTGTAGAAGGCACTGATTATGAATGTCTAAACGAATCACTAGTTGGTCCAAGCCTTATCGCTTTCTCTTCAGAGCACCCAGGTGCTGCTGCGCGTATCTTTGCAGATTTCGCGAAAAAGAACGAAGCATTTGAGCTTAAAACTGCTGCATTCGAAGGTAAAGTTGTTGATGTAGATATGCTTGCTAAGCTACCTACTTACGACGAAGCTGTTGCACGCTTAATGAGCGCTATGAAAGAAGCGGCTGCTGGTAAATTGTGTAAAACAATTGAAGCTATCCGCGTTAAGAAGGCTGAAGAAGCTGCTTAATAGCACGCTATTCACTTTCTCGAATCACTTTTTTGAACCTCATGGGTTCGTAAATAATTAGGAAATTTGCAATGTCTGTAACTAAAGACCAAATCCTTGACGCTATTGCTGAAATGTCAGTAATGGAAGTTGTTGAACTAGTTGAAGCAATGGAAGAGAAGTTCGGCGTAACTGCAGCAGCTGCTGTTGTTGCTGCTGGTCCAGCTGAAGCTGCTGAAGAGAAGACTGAGTTCGACGTAATCCTAGCTGCTGCTGGCGGTAACAAAGTTGCTGCAATCAAAGCGGTACGTGGCGCAACAGGTCTAGGCCTTAAAGAAGCTAAGGCTCTAGTAGAGTCTGCTCCTGCACCTATCAAAGAAGGTGTATCTAAGGAAGAAGCTGAAGCACTTAAGAAAGATCTTGAAGAAGCTGGTGCTCAAGTTGAGATCAAGTAATCTAGCACCCGCTAGGTTCGCTGCCTGAGAAATCAGGCAAGGGCTGGTGATTATTTAATCACCGGCCCTTTTGCGCTATAGAGCGATGCATTCCTATTGCGCTTAAAATCTCTAAATTTCACTTTTATTTTCAATAGGTTAATTTGATTTTGTTGAAAATAGAAATGGCATTTAGAGTAACAATCTAAATGTTGTTATCATGGCTTAGATGCCAGTGAAGTCTGTTCCTATTGATGAACAGGTTGGGTCAAAGATCAGCAAGCTGAGGAACCCCATGGCTTACTCTTATTCTGAAAAGAAACGTATCCGTAAGGATTTTGGTAAACGTCCACAGGTTTTGGATATACCTTTCCTACTGCAAATGCAGTTGGAATCGTTCGATAAGTTCATTATGCCTGACGCTGATGGCGATACCGGGTTGGAAGCTGCTTTCCGCTCTGTATTCCCTATCAAGAGTTACTCGGGTAATTCTGAGCTTCAATACGTAAGTTATCGTATTGGCGAACCAGTGTTTGACGTAAAAGAATGTCAAATTCGCGGTGTGACTTATTCTGCTCCACTTCGCGTAAAACTACGTCTTGTGCTTATGGACAAAGATGCGCCAGGCACAGTAAAAGACATAAAAGAGCAAGAAGTTTACATGGGCGAAATTCCGCTCATGACAGACACCGGTACTTTTGTAATCAATGGTACTGAGCGTGTTATCGTTTCTCAGCTACACCGTTCACCTGGTGTATTCTTTGATAACGACCGTGGTAAATCTCACTCATCAGGTAAAGTATTGTATAACGCCCGAGTGATCCCTTACCGTGGTTCATGGCTAGACTTTGAATTCGACGTTAAAGATAACCTTTACGTACGTATTGACCGTCGTCGTAAATTACCTGCGTCAATCATTTTGCGTGCGTTAGAGTTCTCAACTGAAGAGATTCTTGCACTATTCTTCGAAACTACTTCATTTGAAGTGAAAGATGGCAAAGTGTTGATGCAATTAGTACCGTCACGTTTACGTGGTGAAACTGCTGCATTTGATATTAAAGATGCAAGTGGTGAGGTATTAGTTGAGCAAGGTCGCCGTATTACTGCTCGTCATATTAAGAGCATCGAAAAGCAAGGCATCGATACGCTTGAGGTACCACATGAGTACATCATCGGTCGTGTTGTGGCTAAAGATTACATAGATGCATCTACAGGCGAAATCATTGCTGAAGCAAACACTGAGCTTTCACTAGAATTGATGGCTGAGCTTGTTAAAGCGGGTCACACTAAGATCGATACCTTGTATATCAACGAAGTTGATAGTGGTGCGTACATGTCAGAAACTGTACGTATTGACTCTACAAGTAACCGCTTAGAAGCATTGGTAGAAATCTACCGCATGATGCGTCCTGGTGAGCCACCAACAAAAGAAGCGGCAGAAGCATTATTTGATAACCTATTCTTCTCTGAAGAACGCTATGACCTGTCAACTGTTGGTCGTATGAAGTTCAATAGCCGTGTTGGCTATGATTCAGACGAAGGTCCGGGTACGCTAAGTAAAGAAGATATCGTTTCAGTAATGAAAGTATTGATCGATATCCGTAACGGTAAAGGTGATGTTGATGATATCGATCACCTAGGTAACCGTCGTATTCGTTCAGTAGGTGAAATGGCTGAAAACCAATTCCGTGTCGGTTTAGTACGTGTTGAACGTGCTGTACGTGAGCGTCTAAGTCTTGGTGATCTAGACAACGTAATGCCACAGGATTTGATCAACGCTAAGCCTATTTCTGCTGCAGTTAAAGAATTCTTTGGTTCTTCACAGCTGTCTCAGTTTATGGACCAGAACAACCCGCTGTCAGAAGTAACGCATAAGCGTCGTATTTCTGCATTAGGTCCGGGTGGTCTAACGCGTGAGCGTGCGGGCTTCGAAGTACGTGACGTACACGTAACACACTATGGTCGAGTTTGTCCAATCGAAACACCTGAAGGTCCAAACATCGGTCTTATTAACTCATTGTCTACCTATGCACGTACTAACGACTATGGTTTCTTAGAAACACCATATCGTAAAGTTGTTGATGGTGTGGTAACAGACGATGTTGATTACCTTTCAGCTATTGAAGAAGGTCAGTTCGTTATCGCACAGGCGAACACTACGTTAACTGATGACAACCAATTTGCTGAAGAACTAATTCCATGTCGTTATAAAGGCGAATCAACCTTTATGCTAAGCGACAGCATTCAATATATGGATGTATCACCACAGCAGGTTATCTCTGTGGCAGCAGCGCTAATTCCATTCCTAGAGCACGACGATGCTAACCGTGCACTAATGGGATCGAACATGCAACGTCAAGCAGTACCTACACTACGCGCAGATAAGCCGCTAGTTGGTACAGGTATCGAGCGTACACTTGCAAAAGACTCGGGTGTAACAATCGTAGCTAAGCGTGGCGGTGTAGTTAAGTATGCTGATGCGAGCCGAATCGTTGTTAACGTTAATGAAGAAGAACGTATCCCTGGTGAAGCGGGTATCGACATCTATAACTTAACGAAGTACACACGTTCAAACCAAAATACTTGTATCAACCAAAAACCAACTTGTATGGTTGGTGAACCAGTAGTCCGTGGTGACGTACTTGCTGATGGTCCATCAACGGACTTGGGTGATCTCGCTCTTGGTCAGAACTTACGCGTTGCGTTTATGCCTTGGAATGGTTACAACTTTGAGGATTCAATCCTACTTTCAGAACGAGTTGTACAAGAAGATCGTCTAACGACTATCCACATCCAAGAGCTTCAGTGTATCGCTCGTGATACTAAGCTTGGTCCAGAAGAAATTACTGCGGATATTCCAAACGTTGGTGAATCTGCTCTAGGTAAACTGGATGAATCAGGCGTTGTATACATCGGTGCTGAAGTTAAAGGCGGTGACATCCTTGTAGGTAAAGTAACACCTAAAGGTGAAACTCAGCTAACGCCTGAAGAAAAGCTATTGCGCGCTATTTTCGGTGAAAAAGCATCAGATGTTAAAGACAGCTCGTTACGTGTTCCAAATTCAGTTTCTGGTACCGTTATCGATGTTCAAGTATTTACGCGTGATGGTGTTGAAAAAGACAAGCGTGCACTTGAAGTTGAAGATATGCAGCTTCGTGAAGCGAAGAAAGACTTCAATGAAGAGTTTAGAATCCTTGAAGGCGGTATCGTAGCTCACGCTCGTAACTTGCTTATTAAAGCGGGCGTAAGTGAAGACAAGCTAGCCGGCCTTAACGCTGAAAAGCTACTTACACAAAGCCTTGCTGATGAAGAGCACCAAGCTGAGCTTGAGCAACTTGCTGCACAATACGATGAGCTTAAAGCTGAATACGACAAAAAGTTTGAAAACAAACGTCGTAAGATCACTCAAGGTGACGACCTAGCACCTGGCGTACTTAAGATTGTAAAAGTATACCTAGCGGTTAAACGTCGTATCCAGCCTGGTGATAAGATGGCGGGTCGTCACGGTAACAAGGGTGTAATCTCTACTATCGTGCCTGTTGAAGATATGCCTTACGATGACAAAGGTCGTACTGTTGACATCGTATTGAACCCGTTGGGTGTACCTTCGCGTATGAACATCGGTCAGATCCTAGAAACTCACATGGGTCTTGCTGCACGTGGTATTGGTGAGCGTATTGAAGAAATGATGAAAGAGCAGCGTGAACTTCACGAAATGCGTGATTTCATCAAGAAAGCTTACGAGGTAGGAGACTGCCGCCAGAAAGTAGACATTGCAAGCTTCTCTGACGACGAAATTCGTCGCCTAGCTGAAAACCTGAAAGGGGGTCTACCCATTGCAACACCTGCGTTTGACGGCGCGAAAGAAAGCGAAATCAAAGAGCTTCTAGAGCTAGGTGGTTATCCATCAAGCGGTCAGATCACGCTTTATGATGGTCGTACTGGTGATGCATTTGAACGTAAAGTAACGGTTGGTTACATGTACATGTTGAAACTTAACCACTTGGTTGATGACAAGATGCACGCGCGTTCAACTGGTTCTTATAGCCTAGTTACTCAGCAGCCGCTGGGTGGTAAGGCACAGTTCGGTGGTCAGCGTTTCGGTGAGATGGAGGTATGGGCACTAGAAGCATACGGTGCTGCCTACACACTTCAAGAAATGTTGACAGTGAAGTCGGATGACGTAAACGGTCGTACCAAGATGTATAAGAACATCGTTGACGGTAACCACAAGATGGAACCGGGTATGCCAGAGTCGTTCAACGTATTGTTGAAAGAAATCCGCTCGCTAGGTATCAACATCGAGTTGGAAGAAAGTTAATCCGACCGCCGCAGTTTGCTGCGGCGTTGCTTACCCAGCAACCGGACTGAAAAGAATGTAGGGGCGAGCAAAGCTTGCCCTCAAGATTAACCTCCGACAGGAGAGCTAAGGTGAAAGACTTACTTAAGTTTCTGAAGCAACAAAATAAGACCGAAGAATTCGATGCAATTCGCATTGGTCTTGCTTCACCAGACATGGTGCGTTCATGGTCTTACGGTGAGGTAAAGAAACCTGAGACAATCAACTATCGTACTTTCAAGCCTGAGCGTGATGGCTTATTCTGTGCCCGTATTTTCGGCCCAGTAAAAGATTACGAGTGTTTGTGTGGTAAATACAAGCGCTTGAAGCACCGTGGTGTTATCTGTGAGAAGTGTGGCGTTGAAGTTACACTGACAAAAGTACGTCGTGACCGTATGGGTCACATCGAACTGGCTAGCCCAGTTGCACATATTTGGTTCTTAAAATCACTACCGTCTCGTATTGGCTTGATGCTAGACATGACGTTACGTGATATTGAACGTGTACTTTACTTTGAATCATTTGTAGTAACAGAACCTGGTATGACAACGCTTGAGCGTGGTCAACTGCTTTCTGAAGAAGACTACTTAGATGCACTTGAAGAGCACGGTGACGAGTTTGAAGCGAAGATGGGTGCAGAAGCTGTACTTGAACTACTTCGTGACCTAGATCTTGCTCAGTTAATCGCAGAAATGCGTGAAGAGCTACCTACGATCAACTCTGAAACTAAGCGTAAAAAGATCACTAAGCGTCTTAAGCTAATGGAATCTTTCCACCAATCAGGTAACAATCCTGAGTGGATGATCATGAGTGTGCTTCCGGTTCTTCCACCTGATCTACGTCCTCTAGTACCACTAGATGGTGGCCGTTTTGCGACGTCTGATCTGAACGACTTATACCGTCGTGTTATTAACCGTAATAACCGTTTGAAGCGTCTACTAGACTTAGCTGCACCAGACATCATCGTACGTAACGAAAAGCGTATGTTACAAGAAGCGGTAGATGCGCTACTTGATAACGGTCGTCGTGGTCGTGCAATCACTGGTTCTAACAAGCGTCCACTTAAGTCGCTTGCAGACATGATCAAAGGTAAGCAAGGTCGTTTCCGTCAAAACCTTCTAGGTAAGCGTGTTGACTACTCAGGCCGTTCTGTAATTACCGTTGGTCCTACGCTTAAACTGCACCAGTGTGGTCTTCCTAAGAAGATGGCACTTGAGCTATTCAAGCCATTTATCTACGGTAAGCTTGAGCGCCGTGGTATGGCAACAACCATCAAAGCTGCGAAAAAGATGGTTGAGCGTGAAGTGCCAGAGGTTTGGGACGTACTAGACGAAGTTATCCGTGAGCACCCAGTTCTTCTGAACCGTGCACCAACACTTCACCGTCTTGGTATCCAAGCATTTGAACCTGTACTTATCGAAGGTAAAGCGATTCACCTACACCCATTGGTGTGTGCGGCATACAACGCCGACTTCGATGGTGACCAAATGGCGGTACACGTACCGTTAACATTGGAAGCACAGCTTGAAGCGCGTGCGCTGATGATGTCAACCAACAACATCCTTGCACCAGCTAACGGCGAACCAATCATCGTACCTTCACAGGACGTTGTACTTGGTCTTTACTACATGACTCGTGACCGTATCAACGGCAAAGGCGAGGGTACTGTATTTAAAGATGCTAAAGAAGCTGAGAAAGCTTACCGTGTAGGTGCTGCAGAACTTCATGCTCGCGTTAAAGTACGTATCACAGAAGTGGTTATTGACGAAGAGACGCGTGAGCGCTCAACAGTAACTAACCTAGTTGATACCACGGTTGGTCGTGCGATTCTTTCATTAAATACACCTGAAGGCTTACCGTTTGAGCTTATCAACAGACCATTGGGCAAAAAGCAAATTTCAGGCTTACTTAACGAGTGTTATCGTCGTCTAGGTCTGAAAGACACCGTCGTGTTTGCTGACCAAGTGATGTATACCGGTTTCCATTACGCGATGAAATCAGGTGTTTCTATCGGTATTAACGATCTGGAAATCCCACCAACTAAAGGTGAAATCATCGAGCGTGCGGAAGCGGAAGTTGCTGAGATCAACCAACAGTTCCAGTCAGGTCTTGTAACTGCGGGTGAAAAGTACAACAAAGTTATCGATATCTGGTCTCGTGTTAACGAAAACCTATCTCGTGAGATGATGGCGAACCTTTCGAAAGAAACGGTTACCAACGCTGAAGGTAACGAAGAAGAGCAACCGTCATTTAATTCAGTGTTTATGATGGCCGACTCTGGTGCTCGTGGTAGTGCCGCTCAGATCCGTCAGCTAGCTGGTATGCGTGGTCTAATGGCACGTCCAGATGGCTCAATCATCGAAACACCGATCACTGCGAACTTCCGTGAAGGTCTAAACGTACTACAGTACTTTATCTCAACGCACGGTGCTCGTAAGGGTCTAGCGGATACGGCACTTAAGACAGCAAACTCGGGTTACCTAACTCGTCGTCTAGTAGACGTTGCACAAGACTTAGTGATCAACGAATCTGACTGTGGTACTGAAGAAGGCCTAGTCATGAAGCCACTAATTGAAGGTGGTGATGTTGTTGAGCCATTACGCGAGCGTGTATTAGGTCGTGTTGTTGCTGAAGACGTTGTTATTCCAAATACCAATGAAGTGCTAGTTGAGCGTAACGTAATGCTTGATGAGAAACTGTGTGACCTTCTTGAAGAACACTCAGTGGACGAAGTAAAAGTACGTTCAGTAATCACCTGTCAAAACGATTTCGGTGTGTGTGCACACTGTTATGGTCGTGACCTTGCTCGTGGCCATATCATCAACCCTGGTGAAGCAGTTGGTGTTATCGCGGCACAGTCAATCGGTGAGCCGGGTACACAGCTTACGATGCGTACGTTCCACATCGGTGGTGCGGCATCAAGAGCATCAGCAGAAAATAGCGTTCAAGTTAAAACTAACGGTAGCATGAAGCTACACAACGCCAAGTTTGTATTGAACTCTGAAGGCAAAATCGTAATCACTTCTCGTTCTACTGAAATTACAGTGATCGACGAGCACGGTCGTGAAAAAGAACGTTATAAAGTACCTTACGGTGCCGTATTAACAGTTCAAGACGGTGCAGAAGTTAAAGGTAACGACATTGTTGCAACGTGGGATCCGCATAGTCACCCAATCATCATTGAACACGAATCTAAAGTGTCGTTCAGTGATATTGATGATTCGAATACAGAAGCACAGACGGATGACCTAACTGGTCTAACACGTGTGGTTGTTAAAGACCTAGCTAAGGTTAATGCGAAAGAGCCTAAGCTAATCATCGAAAACGAAGAGCGTGGTCTGCAGGAAATTCGCCTACCTTCATTTACTACAATTGAAGTAACTGATGGAGCAAAAGTACTACCTGGTTCTGTACTTGCGCGTATTCCGCAAGAAGGTTCGAAGACTCGTGATATCACGGGTGGTCTACCGCGCGTAGCAGATCTATTCGAAGCGCGTAAGCCAAAAGATCCAGCAATTCTTGCAGAGATCACAGGTACAGTTAGCTTTGGTAAAGAAACCAAAGGTAAGAAACGCTTGGTTATCACACCTGAACAAGGTGATGCATACGAAGAGATGATCCCGAAATGGCGTCAGCTTAACGTGTTCGAAGGTGAGCAAGTGGCTAAAGGTGAAGTTATCGCTGATGGTCCAGAGTCTCCACACGATATCCTTCGTTTACGTGGTGTAACAGACGTTTCTAACTACATTACCAATGAAGTTCAGGAAGTTTACCGCTTACAGGGTGTAAAGATTAACGATAAGCACATTGAGACTATCGTTCGTCAAATGCTACGTAAGTGTATCATTCTTGATGGTGGTGACAGTGAGTTCCTAGCTGGTGAGCAAGCGGAAGTTGCACGAGTGAACATCTCAAACCGTGAGCTAGAAATGCAAGGTAAGATCCCAGCTAAGTTTGAAATTCAGCTGATGGGTATTACTAAAGCGTCTCTTGCGACTGAGTCATTTATCTCAGCAGCATCGTTCCAAGAAACAACACGTGTTCTAACTGAAGCGGCTGTAAACGGTAAGAGTGATGAGCTTCGTGGTCTGAAAGAAAACGTAATCGTGGGTCGTTTGATCCCTGCGGGTACTGGTTTTGCTTATCACCAAGATCGCATCAACCGTCGTAAGCAAGGTGAATTGCCTGTTGAAGAGCAAACAGTAAGTGCGGAAGAGGCAACTCAAGCACTAACAGATGCACTAAACGCAGACCTACTAGGTGGCGAAGAGTAATATCTCGCTATCTAGTGCAATAATCTATGTAAAACCGCCAAGGCATGACGTTTTGGCGGTTTTTTATTTAGCTCTACCTGTATAATATACAGCGCCCTAACGTAAATCAGCATATATCAACTTTCTAACTGCAATAAAACCTTAACAATCAACTGTATACTAGTTGGGGAAATTTCAAGAATGGTTTTTGCCAGTCCTGAGTTTTGAGCCAACTGGACGTGAAAACACCGAATAAAACGCTATTTAGGTGACTTTTGGTTGACAGGTTAAACTTTGGTCATTAAAATTCCGCCACCCATTTATTCGTTCAAATCTTTGAACCTATAAAAAGGGTAAGATTTTAATTTTTTCAGTAGTAATTTATTAATTCAGGAGCTATTTAATGGCAACTATTAACCAGCTAGTGCGTAAGCCACGTCGTAGCAAGGTTACAAAGAGCAACTCTGCTGCTCTTAAAGCTTGTCCACAAAAGCGTGGAGTATGTACTCGTGTATATACAACTACACCTAAGAAACCAAACTCTGCACTACGTAAAGTAGCGCGTGTTCGTTTAACAAACGGTTTCGAAGTAACTTCTTACATTGGCGGTGAAGGCCACAACCTTCAAGAGCACAGTGTAATCCTTATCCGTGGTGGTCGTGTTAAAGACTTACCAGGTGTGCGTTTCCACACTGTACGTGGTGCGCTTGACTGTGCGGGTGTTAACGATCGTAAACAAGGTCGTTCTAAGTACGGTGCAAAACGTCCTAAGGGCTAATGGTTCTCCGTTAGTAAGGCCAAGCACTTAAGTTTTAATTTTATATATTTGTTTTGGGAATCCGCGTTGTTTGCGGACCTGAAGATACCGGAGAGAGAAAATGCCTAGAAGACGCGTAATAGGTCAACGTAAAATTCTTCCAGATCCGAAGTTCGGATCAGAGCTTCTTGCTAAATTCGTTAACGTAGTAATGCTTGACGGCAAGAAATCTACTGCTGAAAAAATCGTATATGGTGCGCTAGACGTGGCTGCTGAAAAATCAGGCAAGTCGCACCTTGAAATCTTTGAAGCTGCACTTGATAACGTTCGCCCACAGGTAGAGGTTAAATCTCGCCGTGTTGGTGGTTCAACGTACCAAGTACCAGTTGAAGTACGTCCAGTTCGTCGTAACGCATTAGGTATGCGTTGGTTGGTTGAAGCTGCACGTAAGCGTGGCGAGAAATCAATGGGCCTTCGTCTTGCTCAAGAGATGATCGACGCTGCTGAAAACAAAGGCACTGCGGTTAAGAAACGTGAAGACGTTCACCGTATGGCTGAAGCGAACAAAGCATTCGCTCACTACCGTTGGTAATCTGCTAACACCCTTTAAGAGGATATTATGGCACGGACAACTCCTATTGAGCGCTACCGTAACATCGGAATTTGTGCTCACGTAGATGCGGGAAAAACAACAACCACTGAGCGTGTACTATTTTACACAGGTCTTTCTCATAAGATCGGTGAAGTTCACGACGGTGCCGCAACTATGGACTGGATGGAGCAGGAGCAAGAGCGTGGTATCACGATCACTTCTGCTGCAACAACGTGTTTCTGGAAAGGGATGGATGCTCAGTTTGATGAGCATCGTATAAACATCATCGATACTCCAGGGCACGTAGATTTTACCATTGAAGTAGAACGTTCTTTACGTGTACTAGATGGTGCTGTTGTTGTGTTATGTGCTTCATCAGGTGTACAACCGCAAACTGAGACGGTTTGGCGTCAAGCTAACAAATACGAAGTTCCTCGTTTGATCTTCGTAAACAAAATGGATCGCACTGGTGCGGACTTTTTGTCAGTTGTTGACCAAGTTAAAAAACGTCTTGGTGCTACACCTGTGCCTATTCAGTTACCAATCGGTGCTGAAGATGAATTTAAAGGTGTTATAGACCTTATCAAGATGAAAGCCATTAACTGGAATGCTGAAGACCAGGGAATGACTTTCACCTATGAAGAGGTCCCTGCAGAACTTCAGGAGCTAGCTGAAGAATGGCGCTCTCACTTAGTTGAAAGTGCCGCAGAAGCTTCTGAAGAGCTAATGGACAAATATCTTGAAGAAGGTGAGTTGAGCGAAGCAGAAATTAAATCTGCGATTCGCCAACGCACATTGGCCAATGAAATTGTGCCAATGACGACAGGTAGTGCATTTAAAAATAAAGGCGTTCAAGCAGTGCTTGATGCCGTGATTGAATACATGCCTTCGCCTACTGAAGTAAAAGCTATCCAAGGGGTGCTAGAAGATGACTCTGAGGATACGCGTGCTGCCGATGATAATGCACCGTTTGCGGCGCTTGCATTTAAGATCGCTACAGATCCTTTCGTCGGTACACTTACTTTCTTCCGTGTTTACTCTGGTAAAGTTAGCCAAGGTGACTCGGTACTCAATCCTGTCAAAGGTAAAAAAGAGCGTTTTGGACGTATTGTTCAAATGCACTCTAACTCGCGTGAAGAGATTAAAGAAGTACACGCAGGTGACATCGCAGCGGCTATCGGCCTTAAAGATGTGACTACTGGTGACACACTCTGTGCTCAAGATGCTCCAATTACGCTAGAGCGTATGGAGTTCCCTGAGCCTGTAATCTCTGTCGCAGTAGAACCTAAGACAGTAGCTGACCAAGAGAAGATGGGTATAGCCCTTGGTAAACTTGCTGCAGAAGATCCTTCTTTCCGTGTTGAAACGGATGAAGAGTCGGGTCAGACGATCATCTCTGGTATGGGTGAACTTCACCTAGATATCATTGTTGACCGTATGAAGCGCGAGTTCAACGTTGAATGTAATGTTGGTAAACCGCAGGTAGCATACCGCGAAACTATCCGAGGCTCAGTTGAAGCTGAAGGTAAGTTCGTTCGTCAATCTGGTGGCCGTGGTCAATATGGTCACGTTTGGTTGAAAATTGAACCTATGGATGTGTCTGACGACGACGCACCAATCTACGAGTTCGTTAACGCGATCGTCGGTGGTGTTGTTCCTAAAGAATATATCCCTGCGGTTGATAAAGGTATTCAAGAGCAGATGAAGCAAGGCGTACTTGCTGGTTATCCGCTATTGGGTGTTAAAGCTACGTTGTTTGATGGCTCGTTCCACGATGTCGACTCAAACGAAATGGCATTTAAGATCGCCGGTTCAATGGGCTTTAGAAAAGGGGCGCTAGAAGCAAACCCTGTTCTTCTTGAGCCTGTTATGAAAGTAGAAGTAATCACTCCTGAAGCAAACATGGGTGATGTAGTAGGCGACTTGAACCGTCGTCGAGGCATAATCGAAGGCATGGAAGAAGCATTTGGTGGGCTGAAGCAGATTAATGCTCAGGTTCCGCTTTCTGAAATGTTTGGCTATGCAACAGACTTACGCTCTGCTACACAAGGTCGTGCATCATACTCAATGGAATTCTTGAAGTATGCTGAAGCGGCGAAAAACGTAGCAGAGGCAATAATTGCAGCTCGCGCTGTTAAGTAATTTTAGTTCGGTCCGGTCTTAGGGCTGGACTTTAATTTCTTTATAGGAAATTTTAAAATGGCAAAAGAAAAGTTTGAACGCGTAAAACCGCACGTAAACGTAGGTACAATCGGCCACGTTGACCACGGTAAAACTACCCTAACTGCAGCAATCACTAATGTTTTAGCAAAAGCATACGGTGGTCAAGCTAAAGATTTCGCATCAATCGACAACGCTCCAGAAGAGCGTGAGCGTGGTATCACAATCTCAACTTCACACGTTGAGTATGACACACCAACTCGTCACTACGCACACGTAGACTGTCCAGGACACGCTGACTATGTTAAAAACATGATCACAGGTGCTGCACAGATGGACGGCGCGATCCTAGTAGTTGCTGCTACTGACGGTCCTATGCCTCAAACACGTGAGCACATCCTACTTTCTCGTCAGGTTGGTGTACCTTACATCATCGTATTCATGAACAAATGTGACATGGTTGACGACGAAGAGCTTCTAGAGCTAGTAGAGATGGAAGTACGTGAACTACTTTCTGAGTACGATTTCCCAGGTGATGACCTACCACTAATCCAAGGTTCTGCGCTTAAAGCACTAGAAGGCGAAGAGCAGTGGGAAGCGAAAATCATCGAGCTTGCAGAAGCACTAGATACTTACATCCCAGAGCCAGAGCGTGACATCGATAAGCCATTCATCATGCCTATCGAAGACGTATTCTCAATCCAGGGTCGTGGTACAGTTGTAACTGGCCGTGTTGAAGCTGGTATCATCAACGTGAACGACGAAGTTGAAATCGTAGGTATCAAAGAAACTACGAAGACAACTTGTACAGGTGTTGAGATGTTCCGTAAGCTTCTAGACGAAGGTCGTGCGGGTGAGAACATCGGTGCACTTCTACGTGGTACTAAGCGTGACGAAGTTGAGCGTGGTCAAGTACTAGCGAAGCCTGGTTCAATCACACCTCACACGAAGTTCACTTCAGAAGTATACGTACTTTCGAAAGATGAAGGTGGTCGTCACACGCCATTCTTCAAAGGTTACCGTCCACAGTTCTACTTCCGTACAACAGACGTAACTGGTGACATCCAGCTACCAGACGGCGTAGAAATGGTAATGCCTGGTGACAACATCAAGATGACAGTAGAGCTAATCTGCCCAATCGCGATGGACGAAGGTCTACGTTTCGCTATCCGTGAAGGTGGCCGTACAGTAGGTGCTGGTGTTGTAGCAACTATCGTAGAATAATCTACAGATTGCAGTAACACTGTAAAAAAGGTCACTTCGGTGGCCTTTTTTAATGCCCGTGATTTTGGGCGGACCCCTTAGCAGTGAGTCCCATAGCGGTTGTTAGATTGGCTGATTTCACCTTGCGCAAAGGAAACGCCTTCGCTTCGCTCATTGTCGTTAGCCCTTCGCACTCAAACCCGAGCTTAGTCTCGGGTTTTTTGTGTCTAGCGTATGGTGAAGGTGGCGCTCTTTACAGTAATGTAGAAGCGGCAGGTCAGATAAGCGAAGCGCCATCCGACGTAACAAAGTGAAAAGGTCGTTCTCGGATTAAAGAGAGTGGCCTTTTTTGATACCTGCCGCAAAGGAAAAAACCTGAAAGTGATGCTCTTTACAAGCTATGTAGAGGCTTGTGGCTCTGATCGCGGATCAGCAACAGTAAATCATTCAATAGCCTAAAAAGCCGAGCTGGGAACGTTTATTAACCCTTTTGTTTAGCTTATTTCTTAGCTAAGATCAGTCTCTTTGATTTAATTTAGGTTGGTTATGTCTGAACTGTATCATTGGTTTGATTTATTGGGCGTAATGGTATTTGCTATTTCTGGAACTTTACTTGCTCATCGTAAGCAAATGGATGGATTTGGAGTGGTTGTGTTAGCCACCGCGACCGGAATAGGTGGGGGAACTTTACGCGATATCGTGTTAGACCAGCCGGTTTTTTGGTTGCATGATACAAGTTACATTTATTGCATTTTGATAGCCGTGGCATTAAGCATTTGGTGGCTTAATACGCATAAAGATATTTCCAATCAGCTGCTTCAGGTAGCAGACGCATTTGGCTTGGCTTTTTTCGCGGTTATGGGAGTTCAAAAGGCTGTAAGCTTAGGCATGCCAGATACGACCGCAGTTATAATGGGCGTGCTCACAGGGTGTTTTGGTGGCTTGATCCGAGATGTGCTTGCAAGGGAAATTCCGCTGTTACTTAAAGGTGAATTGTATGCAATTACCTGTATCTTTGGTGGTATTGTCTATACTCAAGCAAGTCACTTAGGATTACCGACAGAATATGTAATGTGGTTGTCGATGGCTGCCACTTTATTGTTAAGGTTAATGGCAATGAGGTTTGGCCTTATTTTGCACGTATTTAAGTATTAGCATTCAATTCATTTTGGAGACATGGATGTCTTTAGCACAAGTTTATACCCGAGCGCAGGTTGGCGTTAGCGCACCAGAAGTGATTGTCGAAGTGCATTTGAGCAATGGCTTACCAGCATTCAATATTGTCGGCCTCCCGGAAACCTCCGTTAAAGAAGCAAAAGAAAGAGTGCGAAGTGCGCTGGTTAATTCGAGTTTCTTGTTCCCCGAACAACGGATCACAATAAATTTAGCACCTGCAGATTTGCCCAAAGATGGTGGTAGATACGACCTCGCTATAGCTGTTGGTATTTTAGTAGCATCTGGTCAACTTGATTGTCCACGAATTCATCAGCATGAATTTTTCGGCGAACTGGCGTTAAACGGTGAGTTACGTGAAGTAACGGCAATCCTGCCCTCAGTGATCGCAGCCGGGGATATCGGCAGACTTAGTTATGTACCTGAAGCAAATGATCTTGTTGCAAGTTTATCGAACAGTAGTGAACGTAAAGCGGTGAAAGATCTTAAGCAATTATGGTTAGATTTACAGGGGCAAGTGCCTCTGCCGCTCAATATCAATTATCACACTAAAAGCAGCGAGAAAGAGTTGATTGAGCAGATCGATATGTCCGATGTAAAAGGCCAAGAGAGTGCGAAACGGGTACTTGAGATTGCGGCAGCTGGAGGGCACAACGTGTTGTTTCTGGGTCCTCCTGGCACAGGCAAGTCGATGCTTGCTAAGCGGATGCCAACGATTATGCCAAAGATGACTGAGAATGAAGCATTACAGACCGCATCTATTTATTCTCTTGTTGGAAAGCAGATCAATATGTCTAATTGGAAAGTGAGGCCTTTTCGCTCTCCTCATCACACCTGTTCAGCGGTGGCTTTAGTAGGTGGTTCCTCTAATCCAAAACCAGGAGAAATTTCTATGGCCCATAATGGGGTACTCTTTCTCGACGAGTTGACGGAGTTCGAACGCAAAGTTTTAGATTCTTTACGTGAACCGTTAGAGACCGGGGTGGTGACCATTTCCAGAGCAGCGAGACAAGTAGATTTCCCTGCGAGGTTTCAGTTAATAGCGGCTATGAACCCAAGTCCGACAGGGTGTTACACTGATAAAAGAGCATCGCCAGAGCAAGTGTTACGCTATCTTGCTAAAATATCAGGCCCCTTTTTAGACCGCATAGACTTACAAATTGAGTTGCCCAGGTTGAAGTCTGAACAGCTTGAGAGCTCCGCCCAGTGTGAAAGCAGTGAGACAATTAGAGCTAGGGTTGAATTAGCTTACCAAAGAGCAGTCGTTCGCCAAGGTAAAATAAACGACCAGCTGAGTGTGAAAGAACTAGAAAAGTATTGCAAGCTACATACACGTGAGCAGCAGTTTCTGACTAAAGCGGCGGATAAGCTGAAGCTTTCACCGCGTTCTTATCATAGGATTATTAAAGTTTCACGTACAATTGCGGACTTACAGGAACAAGGTAATATAGAATTAGAGCACCTTAAAGAGGCGCTAGGTTATAGAGCTTTAGAGCGTCTTTTGTCGCAGCTCTCACAGTAACCAATTAGGTTGATAGCATGTACCCTTTGCCGCGCACAGTCACAATGCGTTTTTGTTCTTTCTCATCACCCAGCTTTTTACGTAAACGGCCAATTAGTACATCCACTGTTCTATCACTCGGACTCCAGTCTGGCTGCCCTATATCTTCAGAAATTCGCTCTCGAGAAGTCGCTTTACCAGCATTAGATATTAGGCAAATTAGCACCTTGTGCTCTGCTTCAGTAAGTCTCGATTCCTCACCTTGTGGATTTATTAAGGTTCGATTGTCTGGATGTAACTTAAAGTCAGCGTATTCGATAAACTCCTCAGACTGGTCATCTTCTTTACTTCCAGCTAAGCGTTTGTATAAAGCTCTCATACGCAATTCAAGCTCAAGCATGTCTACAGGCTTACACACGTAGTCATCAGCGCCTTGAGCCAATCCGGCTATCCTATCAGCTTGAGAGTCCCGACTAGATAATACGATAACGCCAAGATCTGAAAACGCATTTATTTCTTTTGCCAGCTGCAAGCCGTCAATTGCAGGTAACACTACATCGATAATAGCGAGAGAAAATGGTTGTTGGGCGTGTTCGTTGATCATATTAAGTGCTTCTGCACCGGTATTATCAACAAGGATTTCAAATTCAGTCTCATCAAAGTGACTGATTAGCCTTTTGGCGAGGAGTTCATCGTCTTCAACTAGTAAAACTTTTATACTCATGCTGGCACTATTAACTTTGTGGGTTCGTTCATTTTAGCATTGTCAGATCCTAGCTGAGAAGCGGATGACAAGACTTCTTACAAATTACCTCATGAAACTAACCCGCGCAGCATTTATTGGCAAGTTAGTTTGCATGAAAAAGCTGAATAATCTGAATTTTTTGGTTTCTTGTACCGCTAATCGGGTAGCGGTGGAAATCACCGCCTATCGATATAATTATTTGCCGTATAGATGTTCCCACCACTGTGGCTCATCTTTCAGGTGTTTATCAAAGTATGCCAGCATTGTGTTCCACCAATGAAATCGCTTGTCCCTAGCAAAGATTTGGTGATCAGCGCCTTTATATTCAACCAGCTCAACATCCTGACCAAGTAATTTCAATGCAGTATACATATTGTGGCTTTCTCCTGGTGGGACGTTGGTGTCAGCGTCGCCATGGATAAGTAGCAAGGGAGTTTTCACCTTATCTGCATTAAATACAGGGCTGTGCTGAGAGTAAAGGTTAGGGTTATTCCAAGGGAAGCTACCTTTTGAAGCTTCTCCTGAGTATAGATAGCCCCACCAACCTTGTCCCCAATATGAAGTAATATTGGAAATACCTGCATGAGAAATCGAAGCGCTAAACAGATCTGTTTTGGTTGTTAATAGCATGGTCATAAAGCCACCGTAAGAAGCTCCTAGGTTACCAAGGCGCTTTTCATCAACAAATGGGTATGCTTCAACAAATGCCTTGGTACCTTTGATAATGTCATTGGCGGTATGCTCACCCCAAGCATTGACGTGCTCCGCAGAAAACTTTTGACCAAATCCTGTTGCCCCGGTCGGTTGTAATACGTACACAACATAACCTTTTGCTGCCCATAGGTTGAATGGGTAACGGCCTGTAAAGGCGCGAGAAACAGGTGAAGTTCCACCGTAATAATAAACCAATGCAGGATATTGCTTTGCTTTGTCTAAATTATGCGGCAAGTAAACACGACCTTTAATCTCCACACCTTGATCATTGGTGAAGTTAAATTCTTCTAATTTTGCAACTTCGCTATTTTGGTAAGCAATTTCTTTTGAGTCCCAAAGTATTTCAGCTTTTTTATCTGAGATTGACATACGCTTTAGCTGCTGTGGGGTTGATGCGGTTGTGCCAGTAAACAAGACTTCTGCATTTTTCTCTTTTGATACGACAAACTGATCAATCACGTCTAAGCCAGAATTTAGCGTTACCATCTTATTTTTGCTTTGGTCGTAGCTGAACAAATGACGTTTGTCTTCAGCGCCAGCGATAAACACAACATCATCGTTATCAAGTACGGTGAATGTTCCAATTGATGGGGCAAACTCTTTGCTCAGTGCTTTGACGCTTTTACCTTCACTATTCATCCAGAATAATTGTCCATCATAGTTATTAGCTAACATGCCATCAGGAAGGTTTCGACCTATACCATTTGCAAAATCAGGGCCAGCGGTAACATAAAATCCTTTGCTAGCATACTTTACTGAATTTAAGGTTCTATACTTGCCGATAGATCTTGCTTCTCTGGTTTTTAGGTCGATTTCGACTAGCTCGGTTAACATATGCGGAGGTGCGGAGTAGTCAGAAATCGCTTTTGTAACGAGTACTTTGTTTTGCTCGCGATTGAAATCTACTAAGCTATGGCTAACGTTTCCAACGGTAACTGCTTGAAGTAAGCCACTTTCTAGATCAGCTAAGAACACTTGAGATTGTGTTCGTGCGTATGACCAACGATCTTCAAGACCTTGATAATGTTTAGTTAAGTCACCTTCTTTCTTGCCGTCATTGCTCCATTCGAAAATCAGAGTTTGATCATCAAAATATTTTACATTGCTCGCGCCGGCAACGTGATGCACAGACACATTACGAGAGAAGGTTTTTAAATCTAATGTAATCAGTTGTTCATTTTCAAAAAATGCCAGTTGTTTGCTGTCATCTCGCCAAGCGAAAGAGGAAGCACTTAATCCACTGAATCGGTAAAGTATCTCTCCATCTTGATTTTGCAGAGTTGTTTCGGTAATTGCTGAGTTGCCCTGCGCATCGCTATAGTGGCGTTTGGTGGTGATATAGTATTTACCATTGGGTGCTTGTGAGATAGCGCTGATAGTTGGAGCATCAAAAAGCTGCTTTGCTGAAAGCGCTTTGGTATCTTTGTCGGTGAGCGTAATAGTGTCATGGCTACTATTACCTTCGAAATCAAGATCGACCTTGCCCCAGTCGTTGACTTGCTCTGCAACTATGATGATTTGATGATCACCCATTGGCACATCTATTTTGACTTCATTATCATTTCCGATAGCTATTCCGTTGAGGAAAATACTTGCCTTTTCAACACCATTTAATTTTAGCTTTCCTGAAGTGAAGCGGTTGGTGCTAAAGTTGAACTTCAGGGCTTGAAGTCCAGGCATCGTGAGTTGATCTATAGATTCAAGTGAACGCCACTTTATTTCATTGGTAAATACTTTGATTTGTTTGGTGTTTTTTGACAGCGTTGGCAGAAGATTATTAATAATCTTTTCTCTGTGCGCCGTATCATTAGGTTTTACCGTTGTTTCTGCCGAAAATGGCCCAATAAATTGAATTTGAGACTCATCGAGTGAACCGGCCATAGCTTGTGCTGATATGGCCGAAAATAGTATGGTTGCAGCTGTTTTTAGCTTCATTCGTTTGCGCCTATTGTAGGTATTTATTGGGTTTCAATATATCATACCAAAACTAAATACCAGCACTGATGCGATAGATTTAGCTCGGCCTAATGGTTCTGAGCTGAAAGAG
Organism: Pseudoalteromonas sp. T1lg65; assembly: GCF_051930985.1. Taxonomy (NCBI): domain Bacteria; kingdom Pseudomonadati; phylum Pseudomonadota; class Gammaproteobacteria; order Alteromonadales; family Pseudoalteromonadaceae; genus Pseudoalteromonas; species Pseudoalteromonas sp. T1lg65. The sequence continues at coordinate 329,639 of NZ_CP196837.1, forward strand.
GAGAGTTTTTTGCTTTTGTTACTTATCTACATGTTTTTAGCGATCACCGTGTCTTTTATTTGCTCGGTTATGGAGGCGGTACTATTGAGTATTACGCCGAGCTACATCGGGATTTTAAAACAGCAAAATGAAAAATTAGGAACTCGTGTACAGTCTTTAAAAGACAGTATTGATCAACCTTTAGCTGCGATTTTAACTTTAAACACAGTAGCACATACCGCAGGTGCAGCAGGCGTAGGTGCTCAAGCAGCTGTAGTGTTTTCTGATGCTGCAGTGGGAATCGCGTCTGCGGTAATGACATTGTTGGTATTGGTGTTGTCTGAAATTATTCCTAAAACGCTGGGGGCTACTTATTGGCGCGCCTTAACACCTATCGTTAGTAATATCTTAGTTTGGTTGGTGCGTGTGCTGAGACCTTTTGTGTGGCTATCCGACCGATTAACGCGGCTAATCGGAAAAAAGGAAGAAGAAGCGCATTACATCCGGCAAGAGATTGAAGCGATGGCAGAGATAGGTTCGGAAGCCGGAGCATTAGGGCAAGAGGAGTCGGAAACGATCCGCAGCCTATTGCGTTTTCGGCACGCGAAGCTTGAGCATATCATGACTCCAAGAACGGTTTTGTTTAAAGTACATAAGGATATGACCGTGCATGAGTATCTTTCTGAGCATGGTTCAGTTGCTTTTTCGAGAGTCTTAGTTTTTGATAAAAATAACGATGACATCATTGGGTTTGTGCATAAAAATGACATCATGCTGGCCTATCACCGGCTTGGTGAAGACTATAAAATTGGTAAGCTCTCTAAAGCACTTTACACGGTACCTGAAACACTCGCCGCTCCAGAACTATTTAAGGCCCTGCTTGCACAACGCATTCACATCGCACTGGTTGTGGATGAGTATGGCGACATTCAAGGGATCGTAACCTTAGAAGACTTACTTGAATCGTTGATGGGCATGGATATTGTTGACGAACGAGAACAAACCAGCGATATGCAAGCCGCGGCGAAAAGAAAGTGGCGTGAGCGTATCGATAATCATGATAACTTAATCGAGCACAAAGAGGACGAGGCAGTCCAAGAACCAACAGAACAAACTAAGAGTTCGAGTTAATCATTCTTTGCCAAGAATGTAGCCAACGTACTAATTCTGCTAAGGCTTTTGGTTTGCTAATTAAAAAGCCTTGCATGAGCAGACTGTGTTTGTATCGTTCTAAGTACTGCAACTCTTCTATTCGCTCAATGCCTTCTGCGACAATGTCGATGTTTTGGTTCTGTGCGATATCGATCAGCCCGTCAATGATGACCTGAGCAAAGCGATCGGACTCTATGTGCGTGATTAACGACCTATCAATTTTTATTTCAGTAAACGGTAAGGCTTTTAACTGACGTAAATTGGTAAATCCAGTACCGAAGTCATCTAGTGAAATATCAAATCCTCTGATCCTCAGTCGGTTAAGTGTCTCAAGCTGTACTGGTTTATCAATTGGCTGGTTTTCAGTTAGCTCCAAAATAATATCGCTAGGTTTCAAGCGGTTGATTTCCAAAATCAGCGCAAGTTTGTCGGGGCAGCTTAAATCCCCAAGTTGGACAGGAGACAAATTGAATGCAAGTTTCAATGGGTAGTGTAATTCGCTTTTTATGACACTAAATTCATCCGTGGCTTTTTCAAACAATTGGAATGTGATTAGGTTGATCAGATCTAATTCTTCTGCGACGGGAATAAAACGTTCCGGTAATATAATCTTGCCATCTTTTTTCGATACGATCCTGGCTAACACTTCAATACTTTTAACCTTTTTATCACCACGATGAACCTTAGGCTGGTAAAAAGGTGTGATCTCGTTATAACTTATTGCATGCAAGAGTTCATCCTCAGTGATGTACTCCACACGATTTCTGTTATGTAAAGTGTAGGTATCGGTTTTCTTTAGCATGCGTTCAACATCGATAAGTTGAACAGGCTTAGATATGTTGCCAATTAAATGAGCACTAGACTGCTTAGCAAGATTAGAGGCTAAATCGATAACTTTTTCGTCCATTTCAGAAATAATGACGATGCCACCTGAATACTTTAATAATCCAAGTTGACGAATAAACTCCATGCCGTCCATCTCAGGCATGTTTAGATCGGTAAAAACGATATCGTACTGGTGTGGGGTTTGGCGTATTTTCTCAACGGCTTGGGCTGCGCTACGACAAGTTGTCACGCTTTCGATATCCAGCTCACTCATGATTGCTTGCATAACAACCAAGATGGCTTGGGAGTCATCAACAATCATGACCCTACGTTTTGTAAATGACATACACTGTCCCCGAACTATCGGCCAATAACATAAGCTTAGCCTATGTCGTCCAAAATGCTTATGTTTGAGAGAAAAATCTGATAGTAAATTATGTATGTGCTCGCTGCGAAAGCAAATTTATAGCTATTTATTTTTTGACGAGCAACAAACTCGGGAATTTGTAGTTGGGGTGAACTTTGGTCCCAAAAACGATGTTATGATGATAGGAAAAATAATCACTGAGTCAAGGTTATGCAAAAAATAGAGCTTAAACTGTTTGATAAGTTAGTGTCAGTTCTTTTTAATCAGCAGCATATTATTCAAGTCTACATTGGACAGCAATCTGTTCCTGTCACTGAGGAAGGTGGTACTAGTTCGGTTGACATTGATGGGAATCGTTTAAACTTTTATGTTTCAGAATTGCCTCAAGGGCAGCTTGGAATACAGATCAATGATTCTCCAACTCAATGGGTGAATACGCCTATTTCAGAGCCGCAAGAAAGAAAAAGTCTATTAGGTATTGCCGCACTGGCGTTTAAATTGTTTAAAAGCACCAAAGTTATCAAGGCCGTATTGGCTGGGGCTTCGGTTGCTGGATATGCGTGGTTGTTTTCCTGGCAGTTTGCCTTGATGTTAGTCACCTGTCTGGTGGTCCATGAATACGGGCATGTTCGGGCCATGCAATATTTTCGGATCAAAACTAAAGGTATCTATCTTATTCCGTTTGTGGGTGGACTCGCTATGAGTGACGATAAAATCACAACTCGTTGGCAAGATGTGGTGATTTCTCTCATGGGCCCGGCATTTGGCTTAATTACGTCTGTGCTTGGTTTAGTGCTTTATTATGCTACAGAGATGGAGATCTTTGCTGGGGTTGCAGTGATCAGCGCGTTGTTGAACTTATTTAATCTGCTCCCTATTCTGCCGCTTGATGGCGGTCATGTGCTTAAAAGCATTAGCTTTTCTATGCGTTCATGGGTTGGGCTTTTGGCTTGTGTCGCAGGGGTATTATTTGGGCTTTGGCTTAGTTACAGCTTTGGGCTGATGCTGTTAGTATTTTTCTTAGCAGTTGGTAGCTTGGAAATTTTATTTGAATGGCGAGCTCGACACTTGAGCCACTTAGTACCACTTGATAGATATGGTCAAATCGTTAGTTCGGTATTTTATTTATTGGTGGTGGGGGGACATATCGCGGTTATGATGCATTTTGCAGATTCAGAAAGTCCGATTTTGAGTTTACCGATGAAAATACTATCAAGCTAATAAAACCATGGGAATGACAGAAAAGAGGCCGGCGCCTCTTTTCCTAAAAAGGTATTAGTAGCAGAGTACCGATCACCACGCCTGTTACAAAGAGCTGTATTAGGCAAAACCCCATAATATCTTTTGCTTTTAATCCAGCAATAGCGAGTACTGGCAGTGCCCAAAATGGTTGGATGAGATTGGTCCAAGCATCACCCCAAGCCACAGCCATCGCAACTTTTGCAATATCAGCTTCTAGCGCTTGCGCCGCTGGAATAATGATAGGTGCTTGAACGGCCCATTGGCCACCACCAGATGGAACAAATATATTGACTAAACCCGCACTCAAAAAGCTCCACAGCGGCAATGTTGCTTGCGTGCTAATTGCCGTGAAGCCCGCTGAAATTTGTTGGGCAAGCCCAGTATCTACCATTATTGCCATAATACCGGCGTAAAAAGGAAACTGGATAACAATCCCCGCGCCACCATGAATAGCTTGATGCAGACTATCGAGAATATTTCTGGCGGTTTTATGCAGTAGCAATGACAAAAATAAGAATAAGGCAATGACACTATTTAGCGTTAATGTTCCTTGGTTCTGGAAAAAGTATAGCGCCAAGTAAGTAAGGCCAACACTGCCCATGATGACACCCAACAATGGGTTGTTTTCTAGTTTTGTGGCAGGCGTTTGCTGGCTTTCATTTGTTTTTGCTGGGGTTGTTAATAGCCGCTTGTCGATCAGCACCTGCTGCTCACTTTTTGGTAGCATCATTCTGTTTAACAGAGGCAAGGTCACTAAAATAGTACAGAGAATCACGAGATTAAATGGCGCGAAAATTGTTTCTGCGGTTGAAATTAGTCCTATACTCGATTCGCTGAAGTGTCCAGGTGTTGCGACAGTCAGTGGAATGGAGCCTGCAAGACCTGCGTGCCAGACAATAAACCCAGAATAAGCACTGGCGACCAGTACGCGATAATCCACCTGAACTTGCCTTGCAACGGCTTTGGCAAATAATGCTCCGACTACTAGACCAAAACCCCAATTTATCCAACTGGCGAGCATGGCGATGCAAGTGGTTAAAATAATGGCCTGAGATGAGCTTTTTGGCAAGCTTGCTAAACGCTCGAGTTGTTTGGCAACAAAGGCAGTACTCGCCAGCATATAGCCGCAGATCAATACCATCAGCATCTGCATTGCAAAGGTGAGTAGTTTCCAAAAGCCACTGCCCCAAGCTTCAACTACCATAAAAGGTGTCGCGGGTGTAAAGACTGCAGCTAGCAACATGACAAAAAAAGTAAGTAGTAGCACTATCACAAAGGGATCTGGCAAGTAACGTTCAACTAACTTAGTCAAAGGTGCTGTGACATGGTGCAGCATAATAGTTCCTTTTATTGTTGTTATTAAAAGTAATATAACGAAAATTTAGACTAAAAGTTAGCAAATTAGACTAAAATTTGATTTTGATGCGCTTATGGTTTTTTATAAATGCCATTTAAATCAATTGGTTAAGTTTGGCACGAAATCTGACTGTATAAAGCAAAGCATAATTAATATAAGACGAAGTGAGGTTCATATGGCAGGACAAGGTTCTGGCGGTAACGTAATTGCAGCAATATGTAATGTATTTTTTCCTGGCCTTGGCCAGCTGGTACAAGGCCGTATTTTAGCTGCTCTGATTTTCGCGATAGTAGTATTTGGAGGTTACGCCTTGTGGTTTTTGGTGGTACCTGCAGTTGTGGGGGCGATTTTCCATTTGTGGGCGATCATAGATGCGGCAAAGTTTTCACGGTCTGATTATTAGAGTAGTAAGTGAAGCCAAATACTGAGGCTGAACATACTCATCAAAGTTGAAAGCACGACTGTAGCAGCCAACACCGCTTGTTGGCTGTTTAACTGTCTAGCGACTAAGTAAGCATTAACTCCAAGCGGTGAAGCACTCATCAATGTAATCACTTGTGTTTCTCGCTCCGGCACTAGCAATAATGTTGCTGTTAAGTAGACGAAGCAGGGAAGGATAATGAGTTTAATAGCACTCAGTAATGAGGCCTGTCGCCAATGACCTTTAACTGGGTAGCTAACTAAGCTTGCGCCGAGCACAAACAAGGCGCCCGGAATTGCAGGCTGTGCGAGCCATGAAAGGGAGCGTGTGAGTATTTCTGGTAGCGTAACATCCATAATGTTGAACAGCAGACCTAAACTGATACTGACGACTATCGGATTAAGAAATAACGGTTTTAGCGTCGAGTAAAAATTTACCTTGGTGCTTGCTAGCATGAAGGTTAGTAAAAATAGCATCGCACTGTGCAAGGTGATAATCATAAACACCATTGTCGCGGCATGCTCTCCCAATGTTACTAAAATTACCGGTAACCCAACTAACACCGTATTGGAGTATGTACCCGCTAATGCGTTAGTTGCAGCCGCTTTCATTGACGTGTTGAATAGATACTTGCTAATCAGAGTGATAACCAAGAAACAGCCCGCGACGGGAAGGTAAAAACTCAGTAGTATTCGACCAGCCGCCATTTGCGATAGATCAGCTTTATACATGCTGGTAAATAGCATAAGGGGAATACACAGCGTGAAGATAAACGTACGGATACCATCAAGCTGTGAAACAGGAATAAAGCGGGACTTTGCACTGATAAAACCACAAGTGACGATAAAAATGAGAGGAAGCAGCGTTTCGATTGCAAGCATGGACGATTATCGTTTATTTAAAAGCGCATTGTAACTTAAGCTGAGCTGACTCGCATAATGCCTAAGCTTGAATGATAAATATTGATATAATATTTGCAGCAGTTTCCTGTTTGGTAAAAAGATGTATGGAATTTCAGTTTATTCGTGACCCCCTCTATGGTTTTAGAGCCAGATTTAACGATGAACACGCACTTATTGGGCGTTGGCTGACCGATGAACTCGCGCCAGAGCAAATCTCTGAGCTTATTGAGCAGATATTGTCATTGACTCCACTAGATAAGGAGTTGTGCATGTTGGGTAAAGAGGTACGCGCAACGTTTAATCACGCAGAGGCGTTATTTGAGGCGCATGTTTTGTTTCAACAAAGTAGTGAGCTAGAGCAATATCAGGAAGATGCGTTGGAGTTGGAAGAACAAGGGCTGGTTGCATGTTGTGGGCGTGAAGACTTTATAAGCATGCTTAATGAATGGGCGCAGTTTATTCAAATAAAGCGGTAGTCAATACCGCCTTATTACCACAAAGTAACGCTTTACGCGCTCTTCGGCGGTGCGCCATATAGCTGCTCGGCACGATTGAACAACACCCAAGACGTAAGAATATACTTATCGTTAGAAAGCGGCATATTGCCTCTGTGTGTATGAGTGAAGTAACCTGGCGCGATGACCATGGTACCTTTTGTTGGCGCGATTTTACGTTGCTGGTAATAAAACTCGGTTTCACCACCTTCCTCGACATCATTGAGATAAAACATAAATAACAACACTCGGTGTAAGGCTTCGTTGTGATCGTGCTGTGGATAAACTTCACTGTGCCAATAAGGGTAGCCACCTTTATTCACCTGATAGCGTTGTGCTTGAATTGGACCTAATCTAAATAATTGTTGGGCCAACACTGGTAATTGTGGCTTACCCACTTCTGCAAAGTTATCTGCGGTTAAATCAACAGGTTCACCCGTTTTGGGGTGATACACTTTTAAGCCAAACGCACCAATAATCATAAACATATGTTCTTCAAGGTACTCAAATAGGTGCTTGGCAGTAATTTGTTGAATATGTTTTAGTTGTTCTGCATATTCTGGATATGAGTGTAGGTATAGGTCATGACTCACTTTTTTATTTAAGTCGATGCCGCCTGATGTAGTTCCCGGTTTTAGATGTGGGCTTTGCTCAAATGTTTTAATAAACTGATCACAAAAATCCGCTTCGAGTGCGCTGTCATAAACGCGGATAAAATCACTCATATTATTACCTAGTTGTTATTGGAGTTATTATGTTATCTGAAACGCTCATGCCGCGTTTTGCCGAAACCGATGTGCTTGGTCATATCAACAATACCGTACTCCCGGTTTGGTTTGAAGCTGCTCGTACACCAATTTTTAAAGTTTTCACTCCTAACCTTGATCCCAAGCAATGGAAACTCATAGTGGCGAAAGTCGAAGTGACTTTCAAGGGAGAGTTATTCTATGGACAAGAAGTCGAAGTCAAAACAGCAATTGAGCGTATAGGTAATAGCTCTTTTGTGATTTTGCAGCAAGCTTGGCAGCATGGCGAGTGTTGTGCAGAGGGTAAGACCGTGATGGTGCGTTATGATTTTGCGGCTAAGCAAGCTCAGCCGCTGAGTGAGGAAGAGCGCATAGCGCTCAGTGCTTTTATGGTTGAGGCGATTTAAACTGATGGCCAATGGCTGCTGAAATACAAGGCTTCACGGTGTAAGTGTAACCATATTCAGCAGTCTCATCGGGAACAATTTCAAGTATTTCAAAATCATTTAACTCGACCACGTTACTGCCTTCACTGTGTTCGCAACGAGAATACTCATCAGATTCAAGCTCAAAAATAAAGTAAGCTAGAAACTTATTAAGTCCTTTACCATAAGAAAACCCTTCATTTTCTATCTCTTTTTTAGGCTCGTCTTCTGTGTCTGCAAGTTTTGTTTCCGTTTCTGGAGTACTTTCAAATTCAATGGTTAACTTGTCTTTGATAAACGGTAGGTCTTCGAAAGCATGGAAAAAGTCTTCATTTCCTTTTGGTCGCAGCTGTATTGCAGCAGCAAGAATAATAACCATTAGAGCGAAGCACATAATTAATCGGATCACCGCTGTTGTGGCTGGGAAACGATAGTGACTTTGGTGCCAAAAAGGCTTGAGCCGTAACGGTTTTAAAAGAAATAAGACCATCACGTAAAAAGTCATAAAGACCTGCATAAAAAGCAGCATTAAGATACTGGTAATAAACAGCCAATTAGGCAGTGAGAGTAATACGCTCATGTTATGAGTGTAAGGGAAGTGCTCAGTACTGACACCCGTTATATCATTAATTCTACCGTCGGCTTGGACCAGCACTAAGTTAGCGATAAAGGCATAAAATAGCAGAATAAGCGCTTTGCCAGGCACACTCTCCCAAAATGCCATAATGCGAGGCCAAAACTCGTAGCACAATGCTATTACGGTGGTAATAAGAATGAGAGCCGCAAGGAAAAAGGAGTCCTCAGTCTGAGTCGCTGAATAGATAAGTAGAATAAAGCTAATTAAATAATAACGTTGGGCAAGTGTTAGACTGAGCCAAAACTGGGAAATGGAAAAGCGTACTTTGTTGATAAAGGCCCTGAAGTTTTTGGGCCCTTGTAGTAATTGATGCATAACAAAATTATTTGTAATTATTATGCATCAATCATAGAGCGTTTTCCTAACTATGACAACAATGGTTTCAAGTACTTACCAGTGTGAGAATCAGCAAAGTTAGCCACTTCTTCGGGTGTACCAGAGGTAAGAATTTGACCGCCGCCAGCGCCACCTTCTGGACCAAGGTCAATAATCCAGTCTGCGGTTTTAATCACATCTAAATTATGCTCGATAACTAAAACGGTATTTCCATGGTCACGCAGACGATGAAGTACCGCTAATAGTTGCTGAATATCATGGAAATGTAGGCCCGTTGTTGGTTCATCCAATATATATAATGTTTTTCCAGTATCGCGTTTTGATAACTCTCTCGCTAATTTGACGCGTTGTGCTTCACCGCCAGAAAGTGTTGTTGCAGCTTGCCCCAACCGAATATAAGAAAGACCAACATCCATTAAGGTTTGTAGCTTGCGATTAATGGCAGGTATTTTGTCAAAAAACTCGCGAGCGTCTTCAACCGTCATTTCTAACACTTGATGAATATTCTTGCCTTTATAAAGCACTTCCAATGTTTCTCGATTGTAACGTTTTCCTGTACACACATCGCAAGGCACGTAGACGTCAGGTAAAAAGTGCATTTCTACTTTGATAACGCCATCACCTTGACATGCTTCACATCGTCCACCCTTAACATTAAAACTGAAGCGACCGACTTTGTATCCACGTGAACGGGATTCTTGAGTTCCTGCAAATAGCTCGCGAATGGCAGTAAATATTCCTGTATAAGTTGCGGGATTAGAGCGTGGTGTTCTGCCGATAGGGCTTTGGTCAATATCAATGACTTTGTCGAAATGATCTAGGCCTTGGACTGTTTCAAATGGAGCCGGCTCTTGGGTCGTGGCACCATTAAGCTCCTGATGAGCAAGTTTAAATAAGGTGTCGTTAATCAGAGTCGACTTACCAGAACCAGAGACTCCGGTCACACAAGTCATTAACCCGACTGGCACTTTCAGATCGACGTTTTTCAAGTTGTTACCGCTGGCGCCATTGAGCTCGAGCCATTTGTCACTGGGCAGATGTCGCTGAGCTGGTACCTCGATACACTTTGTGCCACTGAGATACTGTCCAGTCAAAGAATCTGGATTTGCCATGATATCTTCGCGGTTTCCTTCTGCAACAACATGTCCGCCATGCACGCCAGCACCAGGACCAATATCAATAATGTGATCCGCCGCTCGGATAGCGTCTTCGTCATGCTCAACGACGATTACGGTATTGCCCAGATCACGTAAGTGCGTCAGTGTTTTGAGAAGTCTGTCGTTATCGCGTTGATGGAGGCCAATAGAAGGCTCATCGAGTACATACATAACACCGACTAAACCGGCACCAATTTGACTTGCTAGCCTGATCCGTTGCGCTTCACCACCCGATAAAGTATCTGCACTTCGTTCCAATGAAAGATAATTTAACCCAACATTGATCAAAAACGACAAGCGGTCGCGAATCTCTTTTAATATTTTGTCGGCAATTTGCGCCTTTTGTCCTGTCAACTCAAGGCTAGTAAAGAACTGATTAGCTTCGCCGATACTCATGGTCGTGACGGTTGGGAGATCGGTACTACCGATAAATACATGACGGGCTTCTTCTCGTAATCGCGAACCATGGCAGCTTGGACAAGCTTGGCTAGTCTGGTACTTGGCCAGCTCTTCACGAACCGAACTAGACTCGGTTTCACGGTAACGGCGGTTCATATTATTTAATACGCCTTCGAACACGTGATTTCGAGTAATGAGATCACCTCTATCATTACGATAGTTGAAAGCGATTTGCGTGGTGCCTGAGCCTTCCAAGACTATTTTTTGCGCTTTCTCAGACAACGATTGAAATGGTGTCTCTAGGTCGAACCCATAATGCTCGGCAACGGAATTGAGCATCTGAAAATAATAGAAACTACGTTTATCCCATCCTTTTATTGCGCCACCTGACAAGCTCAGCTCAGGGTTCTGCACCACGCGTTTGGGATCAAAATATTGTCTCACACCCAAACCATCACAACTCTGACAAGCCCCTGCTGGGTTGTTGAACGAAAACAGTCTCGGCTCCAATTCACTCATGGCATAACCGCAAGTTGGGCAGGCAAAGTTAGCTGAGAAAATAAGTTCTGGACTGGTGGCATCATCCATATTGGCAACTTGCGCTAGCCCATCAGCAAGATCTAGGGCTGTTTCAAAGGATTCAGCCAGGCGCTGCTCAAGGCCGGCTTTGACTTTAAAACGATCAACAACAACTTCAATGGTGTGCTTTTTGTGTAGTTCTAAGGTCGGTGGGTCAGAAAGGTCGCAAACTTCACCGTCAATTCTTGCCCGAATAAAACCCTGGCTAGCCAGTTCTTCCAATAGTTTGACATGCTCACCTTTACGATTTTTGACGACCGGTGCCAGCAGCATAAGTTTACTTCCCTCTGGCTGTGCCAGTACGGTATCTACCATTTGGCTGATTGTTTGTGCTGCTAATGGCAAATCATGGGTTGGGCAACGAGGTTCACCGACTCTGGCGAACAACAAACGAAGATAATCGTATATTTCGGTGATGGTACCCACGGTCGAACGAGGATTATGCGATGTGGACTTTTGCTCAATAGAAATGGCAGGGGATAAGCCTTCAATATGGTCTACGTCGGGTTTTTCCATTAATGATAAGAACTGCCTTGCGTAAGCGGACAAGGATTCTACATATCTACGTTGACCTTCTGCGTATAAGGTATCAAATGCAAGAGAAGATTTTCCCGAACCGGATAACCCAGTGATCACAATGAGTTTATCTCTTGGAATAGTGAGAGAGATATTTTTTAAATTATGGGTGCGGGCACCCCTGACTTCTATTTTATCCATATTGCCCTATGCAAAAGTGTTGCGTTGTATATCCTCAGAGATCCAAGGTTACCGCATACTGCAACGAAAATTAAGCTATCTAAGCTAAACGAACTAAACTTAGTGAATCGATCAGTGCGGTGGTGAAAAAGTTGTCTCGATTGTTGTTGATTGCGGTATTGATTTCTTGCTCCAGTCTTGGTTGTGAAATCACCGTACGATTTGAAAGTTATGCTATGCAAACAGTGCCAGATGAGGTGCCCACTAGTCATGGCTTAGATGTTGACTTCGCGAAAGCGTTGTTGCGTGAGGCAAATTGTCAACATCGCTTTGTCAGTGTGCCTTGGGGCCGGGGAATCCAACTACTCAAAAAAGGCAAAATCGATTTAATGTTAAGTGTGTCTAAGACGCCTGAACGTGAAGTTTATATCCACTTCATTGGACCTCAGCGCAATGAAAACATTGTGTTCGCAATGAATCGCCAGTTTCAGTATAACATTGATTCACTAGAAGCGTTGTTTCATTTGCCGTATCCCATCGTCATCCACAAGGGGGCTTTTTACGGCAAAGCCTTTGCAGAACGCCTTGAGCAGCGTAAAGAGCACGATACTCAATTTATTGCTATGCCGGATAATCAAACTAAGCTCAGCTTACTTAATACCGGTCGGCTGGCTGGTTTTTTAGAAGAAAAATACAATATTATGTATCAGCAAGAGCATAACCCAGAATTCAGCAATATCGTTATCAGCCCTTACATTATCCACCAAAACCCCGTGTACTTTGCTTTTAGCAAAGAGTCGGTTTCTGAGCGGCAGCTAAAGCTGTTTGAACAGGCTTTTGAACGTTTGAAAAGCTCAGGGAAACTGAAAGAAATCCTAAAAAAATATAAGTTAGATTGATAGTTTGTTAGACTAGCGCGGATTTTCTATTTAACAAACAGCAAGCGTATATGTCCCAAGACTCACTCAACCATATTGAAAAGCGCGCCGCCATTTCTCTGGCGTCCGTCTTCGCTTTCAGAATGCTCGGGTTATTCATGTTGATGCCTGTGCTCGCCATTTACGGTCAATCATTAGAGCACGTTTCCCCATTGTGGATCGGTTTAGCAATCGGGGCTTATGGATTAACACAAGCATTACTGCAAATACCAATGGGTTGGTTATCTGATAAATTCGGCCGTAAGCCAATAATTATCTCTGGTTTGTTGATTTTTGCTTTGGGCTCTGTGATTGCAGCGGTATCTGATTCGATTTATTGGGTTACGGCAGGTAGAGCATTACAAGGTGTTGGTGCGATTGCGAGTGCTCTATTAGCGTTGGCCGCTGATTTGAGTCGAGACGAGCAAAGACCCAAGGTAATGGCGGTGATTGGCATGTGTATCGGTCTAAGTTTTGCGATAGCGATGTTACTTGGGCCAATGATCGCAGCTTCGTTTGGGATTTCAGGTATTTTTTGGTTGACCGCCGTACTGGCACTGCTCGGGATTGCTATTGTAACTTTTGTGGTCCCTAGTGCGGTAAATAAGGCCCCTAAAGGGGAAACCTTGGCAAATATGGCGGATATTCGTCGTTTGCTCAAGCATCCACAATTATTGCGTTTAGATGTGGGAGTGATGATGCTACATTTAACTCTCACAACTATTTTTGTTGCGCTTCCAGGTCAGCTTATTTTGGATGGTCTTGATGCTGAGCAGCACTGGAAATTGTACATTCCAGTATTTTTGTTGGCATTTGTATTAATGGCGCCAATGATGATTATTGCCATTAGAAAGCAACGAGAAAAACAGGCATTTTTAATGTCAATAATGATGTTGGTGCTGAGTTCATTATTGCTGGTTATTTTTAATAACTCGGTATGGTGGATTGCGTTTGCCATGTTGGTGTATTTTGTTGCTTTCAATTTTCTAGAAGCAACAATGCCAGCGCTAGTATCTAGAATAGCGCCAGCTACCCAGAAAGGTTCTGCCATGGGAGTATTTTCATCAGGACAGTTTCTAGGTGCTTTCATTGGTGGGGCATTAGGAGGCTTGCTTGCTCAACACTTTTCCACCAATATGGTATTTGCTGCCACTGCCTTAATTGGGTTAATATGGTTGGCTGTCGCATGGAGGATGGAAGTGCCTCCAAAATGCAAGGTTATCAGTTTAGTCGCGGAAGTTGAAAATGACATTCAGGCGGAAAAGTTAGCTGATAAACTAGTGTCAATTGCAGGTGTAATAGAAGCGACGGTAGTGCGAGAAGAAAATCGCAGTTACCTGAAAGTAAACGATAAGATTTTTGATTTGGACCAAGCCAAACACGTATTAGGCTTGTCATAGTGTGAGGAGACAATGCCATGGCTCGTGGTGTTAATAAAGTAATTTTGGTTGGTAACTTAGGCCAAGATCCAGAAGTTCGTTACATGCCGAATGGCAATGGGGTAGCGAACATTAGTATCGCAACAACAGACAGTTGGAAAGATAAGAACACGGGTCAGCTGCAAGAGCGGACCGAGTGGCATCGCGTGGTACTATTTGGAAAGTTGGCTGAAGTGGCAGGCGAATATTTAAAGAAAGGTTCGCAAGTTTACATTGAAGGACGTCTACAAACTCGCAAGTGGACTGATCAAGGTGGTCAAGAACGTTACACCACCGAAATCGTTGTTGATATGGGTGGACAAATGCAAATGTTAGGTGGCCGCTCTGAGCAGCAAGGTGGTCAGCAAAGTTACGGTCAGCAAAGTTATAGCCAAGCGCCTCAACAGCAGCAGTACGGACAGCAACCTCAGTCACAACAGAGTGGTTTTGCGCCGCAACAACCTCAACAGGCACAGCACAGCCAACAATCGAGTGGTTATGGCAACCAACCGAGCCAGCAACAAGGTGGTGGCTATGGCAACCAACCTAGTCAGCAGCAAGGTGGCTTTGCACCACAACAAAAGCCTGCTTCAGGTGGTAGTACGAATCCAATGGAACCCCCCATTGATTTTGATGATGATATCCCGTTCTGAATGACATAAAGTAATTACTGTTAAACAATTATTAAGTTAGTCTAATTAACTAATTGGTTTTACAGAATAAAAATGAAAAGTTAAGCCCTTTAAGTGTGTCAACATTTGAAGGGCTTTTTAGTTTTATGTGACTTTGTGTTTTTATAAAATCGTATAACTTTAAAAGTTGTGAAGATAAAAGTTTGTAGCTACTCTTATTTTGTCAATAAGGGTGGTGCAATGAAAATAGAGCTAGTCACACACGAAACGGGCGAACAGATACCAATGATGCTGGATGATTCTGGTATGCCTGTTGTCTTACCTAATGAGTTTATTCTTGCCAGACGCTCCCTCAGCACAAATACATTGGTTCGGAATTTGAGAGAGCTTTCAGTGCTCTATCGCTGGCTGGATAAATCGAATTGTGACCTATCTACGAAATTGCTGGCTCAGAACTCATTCAACGAAGCAGAATTAAAAGGTGGCTTGGTCGAAGCGTTAAGAAATGATCAGGCCAATGGGCGTATAAGAGTAATAGCACCTAATACCTTCAATCAACGGTTAACGACTATCAGACAATTTATTAGTTGGTGCATGGACGTATTGATAAGTCAGTTGCCGTTGTCTTCCCTAGACTATGAACGTTTGAGAGAGCGAAAGTCATTTTTTCTAAAAATGCTGGATGGTAGCTTTATGTCTGCCACACCAATGAAAAAAAGCCTTCGTAAGGGGTTAAATGAGCTAGAGGTTGACTTCCTGCTTGCCGTGTTGCATCCCGATGCTGAGCAGGGATTTGGACGAGATCCTGCTGTAAAATTTAGAAATTATGTATCTGTTGGGCTGATGCTATTTTGTGGCTTAAGGCCAGGTGAGCTGCTTAGCCTCAGGGTAGAGGATGTCCAGGTTGGTGCGATTTCGGCGATAAAGGTTGAGCGTAGACCTGCGGACCCACTAGATGTAAGACGACCGAGACCTCAAATAAAGCGCAATGGTCGAGTCATCCCGATTGAGAATAGGCAGCTTGCATTTGCTTTGAATGAGTACATTGTTACTTGGCGTGAAGTGCTTGAAAGTAAAAGCCAAGACGAATCAGACTATTTAATCTTGAGTGATGAGGGTTCGCCTTTGTCGCAATCCTCAATTACACAGTTCTTTCAATTGTTGCGATCGCAATACGCAGACGATCTTCCTGAGAACTTAACGGCCAAGTCTCTCAGGCATACATTCTCATCCCGGCTTGAACGGGTGTTGCGTGCTTCAGGAATGGATGAGCAGCGCAGAAGGGAAGCCCTAGCCTTGCTTCGTGGCGATAGTAGTTTGGATTCACAAGATACTTACATAGCCCAGGCAGTGGAAGAACAGGCAATCAAGTCACTGAAGCGGTACCAGGCTGAAATAGTGTCAGGGAGGACGCCGGATTGAATACTAGATTATCGAAACCTCAGGCCGTCGAGCAGTCTTGGCCTGAGATAGAGAAGCTAATTACCCGTGAAGGAAAGGAAGTTGATATATCTGGTGATACTTGGAGATTGCCCTATTCTGCGAGGGATAATTCAACTCTGAATTTCACAAAGATAACTAACTCCGAAATCAGAGAAGCGTTCAAAGACCATGTTGCTGACCGACTTAAACGAATATCTACCCATGCTGGTTATGCTGCGTATCAGGATGTTTGGAGAGAAGTTCTGAGAAATTGGGGGAGCCCAGTATCTCAAGTTGATACAGAGTCGCACTTAATTGGTCTGTTTGAAACCGCTATCAATCGCGCCCGCTCACGAAAAAGGTTGTGGGTAATGTACAGGCCCATACAGTGGTACATTTGGAGCGCGGACAACAAGCCAGAATGTGGCTTTTCGGAAATTTATGCGCAAGAACTTGAGGCATTAGAGTTGCCAGGGAATCCGAAAGGTGAGGCTGTTCGGATGGAAGATCCCGAAAGTGGTCCGCTGCACAAGTCTCTTGAGCTACCTCTATTAATCAATGCACTTAAATCGGATGAGGGGCGATCATTAGAGTATTTGCAGCAGAGGGTTGTGGTTGCGCTCTCAATAGCATTTGGACGCAACCCAGCTAACTTAACTTTTCTGCATGAGTCTGATTTTGAATGTCTGGTTCCCGGAGGTGAGGACCCCTGCTACATCATTCGCATGCCGAGAATTAAAAAGCGATTTGTAAATCCAAGAGACGATCTTTTGGATGAATATCTCGATCCGCATTTTGGTGCCATGATTGAGCAGCTGATCGAAATCAGTAAGTTGGTACCGCTGAGCTTTGCAGATAGGGCCTTTGTGAATCCGGAAGAGCGACCATTGCTTATTAACAGGAATGGAAACAAATCGGCCATTTTATCCAAAGACATTGATAACGTATTTAATCTGACAAGCAGCGATATAGCGCGTTTGCTTAGTGCGTTCGTAAAACGTCACAACATTATCTCGCCGCTTACTGACGAGTTAATGCGCGTTACGCCAAGGCGGTTGCGCTATACCTTGGCAACTGGTTTAGCAGCTGAGGGAATCAGTAAGCGTGAGCTGGCCAGAATTCTGGATCATACCGATACCCAGCACGTGAATGTCTATTTTTAGATGGCTGGCAGAATAGTTGAGCACCTAGACAAAGCAACCGCGAAAGGCTTCTCGAAGTACCTTAATTTTTTCAAAGGCAGGCTAATCGATAGTGATGAAGATGCCGTCAATGGTGAGCGAGATGACAAGCACCTAACGTTTGTAGATGATCAAAACCCTGCCGATCAAGCAGATATTGGTGTATGTGGTGAATCCAGTGTCTGCCATCTTGATCCCCCTTACTCATGTTATTTGTGCCCCAAGTTTCAGCCATATCGTCATGCTGCTCATGAGCATGTCTTGGAGTGCCTGCTGGCCGGTCGCAAAGAGCGTTTAAAAAAGTACGAGAATGCGCGATTAGGCATACAGCTTGACGAGGTGATCGCTGCGGTCGCACAAGTGGCCAAACTCTGTGAGGAAGGGGGTCGCAATGTCTGATGGTCGCTCTAATCGCAAGGCCAAGGTCGTCCCTTTCCTCGATCGTCTGGAGCGTGACAGGAATGAAAACCTAAAATCTTTAATCGACAAAGCAAAGCTAATGAAGCTTGAAGGGTTTGAGTCGGTTGTTTGGGATGACCCCGAGTGGCAAGTCAATGCAGGGCGCCTAGTCAAGTTGACTGGTAAAAACACGAAATCAGCTTCTTTTGGTTTTCCGCTGTCACCGAGGCTGGGTTCTGAGCCACTAGTCGGTTGCTGGGAACTGGTTGCCAAAGCGTTGTTTGTTCTCAGGTTCCACAGAAAACATCAATCAGCACCGAATCAGCGCAATTTCATAACCGCGGTTGGATATGTCTCATTTGCAGCTAAACAGTTAGGGCAGGAGTTAGTTGGGCTTACGCCAGAGGCTCTGGATAATGCGTCCGGTTTAATCTCAAAACACTACAGTGAAACCACCGCCTACAACCTTCACAAGCATGTTGCAGAGTTCGCAGCGCATTGTGATTCGAATGGTCTATGTCGGGTTTTATTGCAGTACAAATACGCTAGGATGAGGCGGCCAGCGAGCACGGGAGGGATAAATCACAAAAGGTTGGATGATCCAGAGGTTCTGGAGACGAAGTCGGACAAGCTTGTCGATTCCTCTGTGTTTCGAGTCATTGGTGAACTCTACTTAAAAGTTCCCCAAGATCATAAGTATCGCTTCTATATTCTGATGTTGACACTACTTGCTTGCACAGGAAGACGATTCAGTGAGGTTTCACTATTACCCAATCAGCAGTTGTCTATTGATGAAGAGGGTAATGCCTATATCGAATTCTTTCCGCGAAAGGCAAGTCGTGGTGACGTTTTCACACCTAAGCGTAGACTTTACTTGCCGTCAGAAGTGACCACCATCGTCGGTGACGTGCTCGTTGAGTTAGTGGAAATTACATTTGAAGCGCGTTCAACAGCGGAAGAAATGTACAAAGTTGGTGGGCCTGATATTAGGTTTTTAGACGCCATACAGGAAGATAAAAAGCTATATACGGCTGATTTAACTGAATTTGGGATCAGTCATACCGTTTTGAGCAGCACTGGCTGGCTCAGGAAACAAAACCTCGCGTGGCCAGATCATAGTGCATTGAGTAAGCAGGGGGTAAAGCCTGCAAACCCTATTTATTACACTGACAAAAATGGGTTAGTTAAATACTGTCATCGCAACTTCTCGGATGCTTATCTGACAGTCATCCATACGGACCAATTTGGTAAAGAATACCACCTTAAAGATCTTTTATTTATCAGGCACTTGGGTCTTTCCAGTGGGAGCTACGCACACTGGCTTGCTACAAGTTGTAGCCAGTCTATGTTCACCACATTTCTCCGTTATTTCCCTGCTCTTGCTGCTGAATACGCTTCCAATAGTATCGAGGTAGATTTTACCAGTCACCACTTCCGCCACACGCTCAATACTTTACTTGATGAAGGTGGGTTAAGTGATCTTCTGCAAACCGAATGGTTTGGGCGAACCAATCCCAGGGACACCAAAGCCTATCAGCATACATCCCGCGAAAAACGTGCACTGATGCTCCGCGAAGATATCAAAAAAGGCTTGGTCGGTGGTCTATTGGCTGAGCAACTCAAAGTAGTTCCGGTAGAAGTACAGGATGCCATTCTTAAAGCACGCATTCAGGCTGTGCATGATGTCGGTACAGGTATCTGCGTCCACAACTTTTCTCAAACACCCTGCGAGCGCCATTTACAATGTTCGGCAGATTGTAAAGACTACGTGTGGGTCAAGGATGACAAGGGTAGGCTGGACGAGCAGAAGCGCCAATATGCCCTTACCGCATTGGCCCGAAAAAATGCTGAGAAACAATTAAGTAGTAACAAGCCCAAAAAGAGCGCTGATTGGATAGCTCATAACGATAAAAAACTCAAAACGCTGGCTGTGCAACTGGCTGATAACGGGGTGGAGCACTTTGATCCCGAACAATATTTAAACGAGGTAGAGCATGGTTAAGCGCTTCAGGCGCATGTCCGATAGTGACATCAATACAATCGTAGCTGATTTGGATCGCTGGGCACTTGGCGAGCTTGGAGCAAAACTCACCTGGGCTGTTCTAGAAGAACGTTTTGGCTTTAGTCGTCAGTCACTCCAAGCCAAATCTGAAATTAAAGCCGCTTATGACAATGCCAAACAAGCATTGTCGGGTGGCCTCGTGAAAACCAAAGCGCAGGCAACGAAAGAGGCGGAAGAGCTTCAGGTAGAGGTGGATCGCCTCAAAGCGGAACTAGAAGCCTACAAGAGAAAAGAAGCTCAATGGTTACGTCGCTGGCAACAAATCGCCTTCCACGTGCGGCAGAAAGGTATACAGATGGTCGGCGTTGATAAAGCCCCGTTAGAGGGAGCTGAGCTGCCTTCTAATACTGAAACTGCGAAAATCCTCCGGCCGTTTGACAAAGAAATTCCACCTTCAGGGAGAGTCTAGAACATCATGAATATTGATCGGGATGTTGTGTGGAAAAACATAAAGTTTTTAGTTGTACTGTTTAGACCTTCATTAGCGAAAGCGCTAAGCGTACCGTTGTTGTTGGCTGGTGTCGGTATCCTGAATCCTCCTTTATGGCTGGATATTCTAAATTGGTTTTTGAGCCACCAGAAAGTTCTTCCAGAATATAGTGGACCAATATCAACACCAATGTTTATAACCGGGTGGGTTTTAATTGGGTTAAGCCTATCGATTTATTTGATTGAGGTGTGGCTTCAAATTAAATCAATGCGGCAGGACAGTGAAAAGAAGCTACTGGATACAGTTAAAGATCATCCAAAACAAACAGCAGATTTGATAGTTGATAAAATGAGGGGCGCTGGTTTTGGAGCCCAGCATCTTCAAGATGAAAGGATAGAAGAGCTTACTAGCGAAATTACATTTCTGCGATTCTTCGGTTCTTTTCCTAAGGAAGAAAAAGCGACTGCTTTAGCAGAAAGCATTATTGATGGAGAGCTGTCCGGTGGCACACCACAAGCAAAAGCTAGAGCGTTAGCGCTACTTGCACGATATTTGTGCATAGGGGAAAGAGCCGAGTTAGCTGAAAAATGGTTGTCAAGCTCGAAAAAACTGTGTGAAACGGAAGAGGCGGTAATAGCGCAGGCCTTTATTGATGCTATTAAATCGAACAATGTAGATGCGGCTTCTGGTCTGCTCAAGGTAAGTAGCCCATCAAATTATGCCGCCTTCTTTATGATTAAAAAAACAGTAGACGGAATCAAAGCTGTTTTGGGCTGGTTTGAAAGTGCAGGATTAAGCCTTCACGATGTAGATAATGATGGAAAAGTCGTTTTGCTCTCTGTGTTGTTGACAGAGCATCAATGGGAAAAGGCTTTAAATGTAGTTCAAAAGATAGATGACGAATCCTTATCTATTTCACCAGCACTGGCGCAGCTTTCTGCGTTTACGTTCTTGGTAAATGCAATTAAGGCAGTTGAGCTCCGTGAGAGTGTATTGACTTATATCCCCTTAGCAGCAGATCGCTTTCCTTTGGCTGATGATTCTGAATCTATATTACTTAGAAATCGAGCTGTCGAGCTATTCAAGGTTTGCTCGGTTCGTGCACGACATCTGGGCGCTGAAGATGTAGCGAATATTTCGGATCAGTATGTACTGTGGTTACAACTTAGAAACAGTGAAACTCACGAACAGGCAATTGCTGAACTTCAGAGCTACTTCGTAAGTTACAATCAAAAAACGCTTGAATATTTGCCATTGGCATTTGCTTTTGGAATTGATATTGATTTTGAGTCTATTGAAAATGAGGTAAATAGACAGACAGCACTAGGTCCAGCGAATAACGCAATTATCGGTTTAGCACGGTTTGTATTGGCTCAGACACAAAAACCAATATCGGCAGCAGTGGATTATATCAGCCGCCATAGACATCAAATAGAAAGGAGCGTTAATTCTGTTGCAATCAGTATGCTAGAAATAGAGGCATTAGCGAAGTCAGGGTTGGTTGATGATGCACAACAGCTTTTAGATAAAGCCGGGGATTCAGGGGCGTCCGATGTCGAAGTCAGGAATTTGCAAAATATTATCGATTCAGCCAAGGGCGCAGACCCTGTTGCATTAGCAATAACCCAATATCAACAAAGTGAAGCTATAAGTGATCTTGCTCATTTGGTTAATTTGTTAGAAAGGAACAATCGAGGGGACAGATACTACTTATATTGCAGGGAGCTTTTTGACCGCACTGGTCAGGAATCTGATGCTATCAGAGTCTGTAACGCTGCTTCTTCGCTTGGGAAATTTTCTGAGCTTCATCAATTTCTGTCAGATAGGACGGATCTCGTCAAGAGAAGCGAGGGGCTACAAGCTCACTGGGCTTGGTGTCTATTTAGAAAGGGGGACTTAAGTGGTGCTCATGAACAGATTGCTCGATTAAAGCAGTCAAAATCACAACTACCTGATCTTAAATCGCTAGAAATTAACTTGTCTATATTCAGCGGTGATTGGGAATCGCTCAGCATTTTTGTGGAGGATAGTTGGAATAGCCGGGAGGAGCTAAACGCGAATGACCTCTTACAGGCTGCCCATTTAGCAAAAGCAATTTCTCCAAGGCGAGCAAAGCAAATACTTGAGTTCTGTACAGGAAAATATCGGGATGATCCTCAAGTGTTTGCATCATCATATTTCATTGCTACGACAATGGGCTCAGAGGACAATCAAGAAACATCGGCATGGCTTAATAAGGCAATAGTTCTCTCTAATGAAAATGGCCCATTACACAAGGCCTCTTTCGAAGACCTAAAAGATATGATATCCGAGTCTAGGGAGAAAAATGAAAGGGTCTATAAAGCCTATTTTGATGGTGATGCCCCCATTTTTACAGTAGCGGAACTATTGAACAGAACTATGTCTGATTTTTATCTTCTCCAGCCCTTAGAGAATAAAAATACGAAAGATATAAGGCGGAAAAGTGTAGTCCCGGTATTTCATGGTGCGAGGTCGGATCAGGTTATTGCTGGTGAGACAGTTGCTGTCGATGCTTCCAGTACTTTGGTGATGGAAAATTCAGGGGTACTAAACCTACTGTTTGATTGTTTTAAGAAAATCATTATCCCGCATTCTTTTATGCGATGGCTTTTTGAAGAGAAGCAGAAAGTTGCTTTTCATCAGCCTAGCCAAATTGAAAAGGCAAAGTATTTTGAACGGCTGGTTTCTGATGGCAAAATTTCTGTTTTTCACCCGAAAAAAATTAATAATCCTGAGCTGGCACTAGATGTAGGTGAAGAGCTTGCGTTTATGCTTGAGGAGGTGCGTGAGAATCCTGCGAATGAGTTGCAATCAGTAGTAGTGTGTTCCTACCCTGTGTATAAGGTCGGAGGTACCTTTAGGGAGGTAGAAGCTGATCTTTCTCCATTTCATCACTGTTTGACTTCATGTTCTCAATTAGTCAGAAAACTCAAAGAACTGGCCGTAATCACTGAATCTCAGTGTATTGAGGCCTTAAATTATCTTAACCAACATGAGAAAGAGTGGCCTGTCGAACTTGAAGTGGCCAATGGAGCACGATTATTTCTAGATTCACTGTCAATTACCTATCTGATTACAGTTGATATGCTTGATAGACTTAGCGATGCTGGATTTGAAGTGTATGTATTTAAGGGAGAGCGTGATAGGTATAGAGCGTTGATAAGTCACAGTTCAATTATCGAGTTGGAAGATTCGAAAATAGAGAATATAAGGAAATTATTTTCCAATGGGCTTACATCTGGGAAAGTTATGCTATCTGAAATGCCTTTAAATAGAGACCAAGTGGCAGCTTCTAATAATAATTTTGCCAAGCCAACAGAAGAGCTTTTTGAGGCACTTAAATTATGCGACTCAGCTTTGATAGATGACCGATTTATGAATAAGCATCGAGATATTGCATTTGATGGAAGAACCGCACCTATTTATACATCATTAGACTTTATTGAGACACTACACCATAAGGGACTTATCTCTCAAGAACAGAAGCTTGAAGCAAGGACATTACTCCGGGAGTTTGGATTAGCGTTTGTTGGCATTTCCGACGAAGAGCTTGAATATCACCTAAATCATTCAGTAATGTCAGATGGTGAGTTTAAGCCAACTAAACAGCTAAGAATGATAAGAGAAAATCTATTTTTGATCAGGATTAGTGGTTTGGTTCAACTCCCAAGAGATGCCCAGTGGCTCCATGAAACGATGAAGACGATTGCAAAAGCAATAAGAACTCAGTGGTCCGACGATATTCCTCCCGAAGTAAGTCGCGCTAGATCCTGCTGGTTGTATGAGCTTATGGGGTATAGGGAATGGGCCCAGTCTCATAAAATAAGGGGAAATGAAGGGATGGCCTATTTAGGCGAGGCTTTGGCGGTTCATTCTGTACTGATGCCGCCGGAGCATTTGTCAGACAAGCAAAATAATAGCTATAAAGCATGGTTGGATGAGTTTGTTTTGGAGCCCTTGAAGGACAATGATCCATGGAGTTTTAAGTATGTAATTGATTTGATGAAGCAGCAAATTAAAAGTATCGCTAATGATCCACTGGAGATAGATCAGGATGAGTAACTCGGACTCTATGCATGCTTATATTGTTTCTCACACTCTCAATTTATTCCCAAGTTCGGTGAGGTTGGAGCTACTATCAGATACTAAATTGTGCGAAGAGCTAGGGCTACGAACAGATGCGACTATTAGTTTTGGTGATAAAGAGTATGCCTTTGCTAGAAGAGCTCTTTTTCAGGCTATTCGCAGTGTTTTTGATAATATCGAGGAGGAATTTTCATTGGAAGATACTAATCATAATGTGTGGTTGTTACGGAATCTTCCCGGTGAACGTTCAGGCTTTTCTCTAACCAACGGGGATGTGCAGATTGTTAATGATAGTTTTTGGCCACTTTTGGGAGATATCGACAGACGGTTAAGCATATTTGAAACAGTTGCGAAAAATCGTTGGCTCTCGAAAGAGGACATTGAATACTGGAGAGCTGAGCTTTCGGCGGAGGTTGTCAGTGATGATGCTGTATCTGACTTGTTACTTGATTTGGATTTATCTCCAATCCGTATTAAGAAGTTACTAAAGAGTGAGTTTCAAAGACCGTCAAATAGCGCATCGACACTGGTTCCGAATGATATTCGTTATTATGAACGACTTGTCGGCAAGTATCGTGGCAGTAAAAATATTGAGGAGTTTTGTAACAATGAGTTTAAGCAATATTTCGACGGTAGAATAGAAAATGGACTGACTGATAATGAGCTATTGGTTTGTATGCATAAATCAATATCAAGAGTTGTTTCAACAGGGATCGTTGACGAAGCTTTGTATCAATCTCTCGCAAAGAGGGCAATTGAAACCTGTCATCCAATACTTTTGGTTTCTTGCCTTGAAATCGGTGTTTTGAAATTTGCCAATTCATTAGATACTACTCTTAAGGATCTTTTCGAGAGTATTTCATCTGTAAAAACACTGGAAAATCTACGTCTTCTTTGCTCTATGACTGTTTTTGTTGATGGAGAACTGGCGCGACTACAGATATTCAGAGGTAAGCCACCATTCTACAGGCGCCTCGCTTCTCTTGCCCAGTCAGCCTTAATTGTTGAAGCTGCATTGGAAGAAAGTGTTGCCTTTGACAAAGTAGAACAATGGGCTGCTCAACAGAGGGGGCTTTATTTTTACTGTCAAAGTTTTATTGATCTAATAGAAGAACCAAGATGGTTACCAACATACTTAACAGCAGAACAATTCATTAATGAGCTATATGGTCGGGTAAATATTGCATGTCAAGATGCTGCTAAGAATGAGGCGATTAAGTGTTTACAAGAAGAGCTTATGAGTGGTTCAAAATTCAATATGAATTGGTTTTTACCTGGGCCATTGGAAGGTAACTCTGTTCCAGCTGAAGTGCCCGGTGAAATATCGAATTTACTGGCTGAGCAAGTTAGTTGTGAGGTTTCATTAGCATCGTTTAGAGTTTTGATGAATTCTGCACTTTTCTGGAAAATTGATGAAAAACATTTAGAGCGTACAGTTTCACTATTAGAAAGTGCACAGCACAAATTAGCCGAAGCAAACGACAAGGACTCAGTTTATCAGGTACTTAATGGTTTGGCACAAGTTGCTTGTATGACTCGAAGTGAAAAGATTGCTTCTTCAGTTATGATCTTAAGCCGACTATATCGTGATTATATTGATGTAGATTCTGAGCCAGAAAACTATCTTTCATTAGGTTTAGTTGCAGCTGCTGCATTTGAAGATAAAAATAACTGGGCTGAATTTATAGGGCAATGGTGTACAGAATTGGCTTATCTATCAATTCGTGAAGACGCTATATTTAGAATAGAGGTAATGCTCGAAAGGCTTTGCATCCTGGAGCCTTATTTATATCACACCTGTTCCAAAGCCCTAGACGTATTTAAGATGCTGAGTAGGAAATGATTATTATTTGTACTAGTTGCGACTAGATCTGACACTTTTCGGATTTAGAGCACAACGCACCTTAACTTTCACATGTGAAAGTTCTAGTGTCACAGCTTAAAACCGTGATGTGAACCATCCGGTAAGTCGACATGAAGGCGAAGTCTTCCTCCTGCTGATGCAACAAGCTGCTTCAGTCTCTGTAGGCTATCGATTGTGCAGTTATCAATGTGGCAGCCTGCATCAGCCCCGATACGTTCAAGTAACTCGATTAAATGGATATGGATTAGCTGTTTTGAAGCTGTTTCCTGAGCAGAATCAACGAGATTTTGAGGTTGCTCTGCAATAATATCTTCCAGTGTTCTGCCCATTTTTGCTCCTTTGGAGTTGAGCCGCAAAACTTTCACATGTGAAAGTTTTTCCTAGATCTTTATGTTTGGATAGTTTAACCCACTCATAAGTGAATCATCATACTTCTCATCCTATCCTTTGCTTAGGAAAACTTGTCTTTTGCACCTTAAAAGGGCAATTACAGAGTTTTATCCTTTTTGGTCCCTGTCATACTCTTTACTCACTGTCAGCACTCGCTGGCTATAGCGGTAGCAGGCCCTAAACAGCAATACCTTACCCTCGGGAGGCTATCTCTCAAGGTACTCCTCCATAATCACAGGAGATAATTATGGCCCACTCGATATTCCAAGATCCAGTTGGCGTTTTGTTGATTAGGTGCTGTCGCCGAAAGTGTCAAGATGCTATCTTTACGCTTAGCGGCGAACACTCCATAGTTCTTGCTCAAATCGTTGACAATATTTGAGTTTAACTTAACAAAGTTGGCTTTTTTTACAATAAAAGGCAATACTTTTAATAGCTTGAATGACTTTTGGCATAACTTATGTGAACTGCCGTTCTAATTTCTGGTATATTTAAAACTGTGTAATTAGTTTTTTGAAGGCCTGCGACTGCAGGCTTTTTTATACCTAGAAATGCAAGAACACCTCGAATACCAATCCGCGTAAATATCTGAGTAATTTGAGATAAAACCTGCTGCTAACGGCGTTAAAAATTTCTCATTTAGATAACTAAATAGCAAAATTTTTGCCTTGCCTATACGGATGTAGGCACCTAAGCGTTAGCAGGACGCGGTAGCGATGTTATCAACTCGCTTTTCTCGACTCAAAATTGATCAACTAATTAAGAGGATTGGTATAAA
The DNA here is from genome assembly GCF_051930985.1 of Pseudoalteromonas sp. T1lg65. NCBI lineage: Bacteria > Pseudomonadati > Pseudomonadota > Gammaproteobacteria > Alteromonadales > Pseudoalteromonadaceae > Pseudoalteromonas > Pseudoalteromonas sp. T1lg65. Next base: position 356,953 of record NZ_CP196837.1, read on the forward strand.
AAAGCCTTCAAGTTGGCACAATGTTTGTGTGCTCGTACGTGCTAAAACTTTAACCTCAAAAGGTTCAATTAGTTAAGCCTTGGAGCCCGAATTTACAGGCCTCTAGCTTGAGTTTTGCGGGCTTTTGAACAACACTTCAACTAGTTTGAACCTGCTAAGAAGTGCTATGTCGATTAATCAGAAAGACGCAACAACACATCAACATAAATGGAAGTTGGTGCTACTTGGGTTGATCTTGCTGCTGGTTTTGAATGGCTTGTTGTCACATGTAATTCATGTACAGATACACCGTAAAGGCGAGGAATTAGTTTCTGCGTTAAGTAACCCAGATAACTCCACATCAATTGGCACAAAACAACACCTGCTACAGAAGTTCGGTTATACACTAAAACCAAGTAGTGGCCGCGAACCTCATCATTTTCAATTAGATGATGGCGAAATGGTGCTTTATCATCGACCTGTTTTATTAGCCTACGGTCCAATCCTGTTGTTCTTTAACTTGTTGTTTGTGGGTTTATTAGCTTTTGTGCACCGTTGGTTATTTGTTTATCGTGAAGAAAAATCAACCAAACTTCCAGCCGTGATTGAAACACAAGAGCCATTGTACAATGTGTTCATGTTAGCTTCATGGCAGTGTCAAACGCCATCCAATATTGACCCAAAAGTACAATTCCAGTTAGCTTTTGCCAAAAACATGCTCAGGCCTGATACATTTTCTTTGAAGTATTTACCTTCAGGTTCGCTGGCGATAACAATTCGAGAAGTGAAAAGCGGCAACGTTGGTAGTTACTTAAAAAAGGTTCATGAAATTATATTTCAAACTTTGGTTTGCTACCGACGAGATTTATCCCGCAGTACGGTTAAAGTTGGTGCATGTTTTTACTTGGATAGTCAACAACAAGTTCATGTCTATCAAGGCGCGAAATCAGCGTTGTCTATAGCTGAAAATCAAGTGTGGCAGCACACGCATTTAATTCATTTAACAGACACATTGGCAGAACGCTTAAAAGCCGATGGGGACGCACTCATAAGCTACCTAAAAAATGGGCAATTTTCACTGTTTTTCCAACCACTATTTGATTTACAGCTGGAAGAGGTGATAGTGAGCGAAGCGCTGCTAAGGGTAAAACACAAAGAAATGGGCAAAATCTCAGCGAAGCAATTTTTGCAACATTTATATACCCCGGAGCAATTTCAGTTCTTGGACAAAACGATAGTGCAGCAGACCTTGGCCGTCTGTAAGCATGAAAACTCAAATAGCAAAGTGAGTATTAATTTACATATAACAAGCTGGTTAGATGAAGAATTTATAACATGGCTAAGTTCGCAATTGTGTCAGTCAGGTATGATGTGTCGTGTCGGATTCGAGCTTAACGTTGATGAAGTTTATCAATACGGTTCTTACTTAACGAATGTATTCCGGCAAGTTAGAGAAATAGGTGCTGAGATTTATGTTGATAACGTGTCTAAAATGCTTTCAACAGACTGCCATCAAATATTTTCCTTAGTAACCGCCATCAAGCTAAGTTATGAGCTGGTTCATGAGGTTGATAGTTCGAGCTTTAAAAGGCAAGCAATAAGGCAAATTGTTAAACAAGCCTCCGCGATGAGCTTACCGGTTTATGCCGTTGGAGTAGAGAATAACTCAGAGTTGATGTGTATCAAGGCGTTAAAGGTTCAGGGGGCGCAGGGGCATTATTTTTCGGCCCCACTACAGCAGTTAGCTGACATTAATTGAGCGCAGATACCTCAGCCCATCCAGTCCCTGCAAACCACCTGTGTGAATGGCAATGATATCACTGCCGCGTTTAAAGTAGCCTTTTTCGATTAGATCAAACAGCGCAAATAGCAGTTTTCCGGTATAAATAGGCTCTAAAGGAAGATGATGATGTCGTCTCATCGTTTTGCAAAACTGTATAAGTGGCTCTGTCAGCTTGGCATATCCACCATGATGATAATCATGCAGTAAATGCCAGTTAGCAGTTCGATCATTTGTGACCAACGCATTGATCTCTTGCTGCAAATAGTCAGCTCCTTTGAGGACTGATATCCCGATGCAATGAGCTGTGTTGGGTAATCCTGAAATAAGTCCGGCTAAAGTACCACCACTCCCAACGGCGCATGCGACATAATCCGTGTTAGGTAAAGCATTAGCCAATTCCTTAACCCCGTTAATAGCAAATGAGTTAGTCCCTCCCTCAGGTATTAGCCAAGCATGAGGAAAGCGTCGCTTTAGGTTTTCAACGTACTCTTTATTGCCTCGCTCTCGGTACTCTTGGCGGGTGACCGAGTGAAGAGTTAAGCCACAGGCCTGGGCCATTTTTATGGTGGGGTTTTGATGATCTAGTAGTGGTCCTCTAACAATTATTTGACCGGTGAAACGAAAGATCTTGCAAGCCATGCTTGTTGCATATAAATGATTTGAAAAAGCACCACCAAACGTAACCAGTTCGGATAACCCTCGGTGCTGCATTTCGAGCAAATTGTATTTCAATTTCCGCCACTTGTTACCTTGAATTACTGGATGTAATAAGTCATCGCGCTTTACTCGTAACCTTATCCCGTGCAGCTTTAGAGTTGGGTGAACAAGGGTTTGTATTGGAGATTCAGGTAAATTGAGTGCTAGCGACATGGTAATAGGCATTCTCCGAGTATTTATAGTGGGTAATGTAACTCAATCTACCTACAAAAGTGAGTGAAAATCGTTTATGGGGACATTCAACAGGTGCAGAAGTAAGCCTAGGGAGAGCAGGTGACTTTAGTATTTTGGCGATAGAGTGTTTCCATCCTATACACTGCCGAAATTGGATGATAAAACAATAAATTGCTTGAAAGCTTGATAGTTTGTTGAAGTGAAATAAAATCTAGAAAATATGCCTTTAAAACTGGCAAGTTGCTGGGTAATAGTTGTAAACTCAGATATTAATTGTGCAAAGCTTGTGTTTTACTTTGTAAGTACATAGCATAGAGCCCTAACTATAAGAATTAACAAGACCAAACAACTGCCGCTGTTGGGAACGGAACATATGCGAATTGCTCCTATAACTTTTTTTGTAACGGCCTCTATTTTAGCCGTAAGTGTTTCACCAAGTGTTTATGCTCAAGACACAGCAACGGTGACCGCCATTGAGTCTGAATTAGGCAATAAACAAAATGAGCTTGATAAATATTCAGCAATATTGGAAAAGCACTTAGCGGAGGAAACCCGTTTACAATCTCAGTTAGAGCTACTAAGAGATCGTTCAACTGAGTTAGACAAAGAAAAAAACCAAGCTCTTGACGCGATGAATGAGTTGTATAGAAGACTCATTGATGACCCTTCCATTGACATTTCTTCCGCTCAAACTCGTTATCAGCAGGCAGTCGCGGAGCACAAACAGAATAAAGATGATATTGCGATGCAGTTGGCGGCTATTGCATCTCAGCGAGAAAACATTGAGCAAGTTCGTGTCACAAAACATACCTTGGTAAACACCCTTGAAAGCCTAAAAGATCAACTAAGCAGCGCTCGTGTGGAGCGCTTAAGAAATGAGTTTTCACGTGAAGGGACCTTGGAAGTTGATAACACCATCAACTGTAAGCGAACCGAGACGCTGGCAGCCTGTGAGCAACGTGGTCAGCAAATAGGATTACAAAAGGCAACAAAACGTTTTATTGACCAAATTTTTACCAATCTTACTGAAAGTCGTTTAGTTGAACCAAAACGCAATATGGCAGGGGCGCAAGTTCAGGTGCTTAATAGCCACGTAGTTTCAAGCGCTTTCAGTGGCCAAGGCAACTATAGCGTTAATCTCAGTGTGACCATGCGCGGTGATGTAAACAACAGTCGTTTATGTAACTTACTGAATGTGGACAACAGATTTTGTAGCGATTATGGAACTCCTTTGGCTGTTGGGTTTCAAAGCTCTTTTCCCTCAACCTACTCAGATAGACAACTCACTTTTGATGAGCAGCCAACAGCGGACGTTGAAGTGGCGACAATAAAATCACAAAAAATAGAGGAGACCCCTCTAGTAAAAAAGCCACAACCGGCTGACAAAACAGTCGACTTAACTTTACGCTCTAATGTTTATGACGATGAAGTATTTATTAATGGCGTGAGCTATGGGTCGACAAAAGTAACAGTAGCCTTACCTACTGGCCTTCATGACGTTGAAATTCGTAAGTTGGGTTATGATACCTACAAAGCCAAGGTAAATTTAAGAAAAGCGCGTACTTTGACGGCCAAACTGGTAAAAACACGTCAGCCAGTTACAGAAGTTGTGAAAAAAGTCACAGAGTCAAAACCAGAAAAACAATCAAAGCCACTAGCCAGCTTGCAAAACCAACTCGCTATTATACCTGCAGGTTCATTTAAAATGGGTGATTTAACAGGTAATGGTTTACCAAACGAAAAACCCATCGTTGAAAAAGTATTAAGCCATTCATTTGCAATGCAAAGTAGCGAAGTTACGGTGGCTGAATTTCGACGTTTTGTGGATAGTACAGGGTTTAAAACGTTAGCTGAAAAAGGCAAAGGGTGTGCGCATTATCAAAACGGTGAGCCGGTTTGGGAGCTAGAATATAACTGGCAGACTCCAGGATATGAACAGGTGGATAATTTCCCTGTAGTTTGTGTTGCCTATGAAGATGCCAAAGCTTATGCGGATTGGCTATCTGGTGAAGAAGGTATTCAATACCGATTGCCAAACGAAGTGGAATGGGAGTATGCCGCCCGCGCAGGAACAACATCGGAATATCCATGGGGTAACGAAATTGGCAGAAATTTAGCAAATTGCGGTTGGTGCGGTAGCGAATGGTCAAACAAAAGCCCAGCACCTGTTGCGCAATTTGCTCCGAATGGCTACGGTCTTTATGACACGGTTGGCAATGTTTGGGAATGGACTCAAAAAAGGGCCTCACAAAGTGATGTGACTGTGAGAGGTGGTGCATGGAACTTTGCACCAAGCCTAGCTCGAGTCTCAACCAGATTAGCATTAGCTCCTGACTTTAGAGCGAACTACATTGGTTTTCGTCTAGTACGAGAGCGATAACATAGATTTTGAAAGAACAGCATCATGATGCTGTTTTGTGTTAAGAATTCTTAAAGGTAATCCTGCCTCATGTTTAAAAAATTACGTGGACTATTTTCAAATGATCTCTCAATCGACTTAGGTACGGCAAATACGCTGATCTATGTTAAAGAAGAGGGGATTGTACTTAATGAGCCATCTGTGGTTGCGATTCGTCAAGAGCGCGCTGGTGGTCCTAAAAGCGTTGCAGCAGTTGGTACTGCGGCGAAGCAAATGCTTGGTCGTACACCTGGAAACATTAAAGCGATTCGGCCAATGAAAGATGGTGTAATTGCCGACTTTTATGTAACCGAAAAAATGCTGCAACACTTCATCAAACAAGTACACAATAACAACTTTATGCGTCCAAGCCCAAGGGTGCTGATTTGTGTGCCCTGTGGAGCCACTCAAGTAGAAAAGCGTGCGATCAGAGAGTCAGCGATGGGCGCTGGGGCGCGTGAAGTATATTTGATTGAAGAACCTATGGCTGCAGCTATCGGTGCAGGTTTACCTGTATCAGAAGCAACTGGTTCAATGGTTGTTGATATTGGTGGTGGTACCACTGAAGTTGCCATTATTTCACTTAACGGTGTGGTATATTCTTCATCTGTTCGCATCGGTGGTGATAAATTTGACGAGGCGATTATTAACTATGTACGCCGTAATTTTGGTAGCTTGATTGGTGAAGCCACAGCAGAGCAAATTAAACATGAAATTGGTTCTGCATTTAAAAGTGAAACTCCAGTTGAGATGGAAGTGCGTGGCCGTAACCTAGCTGAAGGGGTGCCTCGTTCTTTTACGCTGAACTCACACGAAATATTAGAAGCGTTACAAGAACCATTAATGGGGATCGTCAGTGCGGTTATGGTAGCTTTAGAGCAATCACCACCTGAGCTAGCATCGGATATTTCTGCCCATGGGATGGTGCTGACTGGCGGTGGTGCATTATTGAAAGATCTAGATAGATTGTTGATGGAAGAAACTGGCATTCCGGTAGTCGTTGCAGAAGATCCATTAACCTGTGTCGCCAGAGGTGGTGGTAAAGCGCTTGAAATGATAGATATGCACGGCGGCGATGTGTTTAGCTACGACTAATGAATCTATTATTTGGCCGGACCGTATCTTTGCAACTGCGACTTTCTGTCGCAGTTGTCCTTAGTATTGTCCTTATCGTAGGGGATCGATACACATCAGGCGGAACGTTTGTTCGAACTAGCTTAAATACGCTAGTAAGTCCGCTTTTGTATTTGGCAAATATGCCTTACGAAGCGTTCAACATAGGAATGAAAAGTCTCCATACCAGAGAACGATTGCAACAAGAAAACCAAGTCCTCAAAGAAAAGCAGCTACTACAAAGTGAGCAACTCCAACAATATCAGTTTTTGTTGAAGGAAAATCAAGAGCTTCGGGCGCTGTTAGGGGCCTCAGCAAAACAGGTTAATAATCGTTTAATCACCCAAGTATTATCCGTTCACTCCAACCCTTATAGCCATCAGGTTGTGGTCAATCGAGGCACCATTGATGGGGTCGAAGAAGGGCAGACTGTAATCGATGAAATGGGGATTGTCGGTCAGTTGACTCAGGTGGGAACTACCACATCACGAGTACTTTTGATGACGGACACCACACATGCAACCCCAGTGAGGATTTTAAGAAATAATGTCCGTACAGTGGTTGAAGGTACAGGAAAAATTAACACTGTCAGGTTAGTACACGTGCCCCATAGTTTAGATATCCGAATAGGGGATGTATTGGTCACTTCTGGCCTTGGAGGGACTTTTCCTGAGGGTTATCCTGTTGCGATAGTTACAGAAATCGATAGAAATGAGGGGTTACCCTTTGCTCAGGTGTTTGCCGAGCCAGTTGCGCAATTGGACAGAATAAGGTTGTTGGTTATTTTAGGAAAACAAGCTGGCGAGGCGCTCAACAATGAGTAAGCATAGTAATATTTTTATCGCACTGAGTGTTTTTGTCGCATTAATTATGGCACTTATGCCACTGCCTTTTTCTTTAGAGCCCTACCGACCAGACTGGGTGTTATTGGTACTGATGTATTGGTCTTTAGCTTTACCGTATAAAGTAAACATAGGTTGGGCATGGATGATAGGCCTGATCATGGACCTTGCCATGGGCGCACCATTAGGTGTGAACTCTCTTACCTATTCAATTTGTATCTACATTACCGTAAGTAACTTTCAAAAGATTAGAAACTTTTCTATTTGGCAGCAGTCTGTACTAATAGGGCTATTCTTAGCGCTCTATCATTTGTTACAATTTTGGCTTAACCATTTCTTGCTTGATATCTACTTTAACCCGCAATATTTATGGCCAGCCGTAACAGGTATGATTTGCTGGTTATGGATTTTCCCATTGCTCAGGAAGTACAGAAGACAATTTAGGATTAGGTAATGCCCACTTCGTTGTATTTGGCCTCTGCGTCACCGCGCCGCAAAGAGTTGTTAACTCAATTAGGTTATGAATTTCTTCAATTTAGCGTTGACGCTGATGAGCGCACCATAGATGGAGAAACACCACGGCAAACGGTTGAACGTTTGGCCAGACTAAAAGCACAATCGGGTGTCAAAATGGGCTATGTTGATCGGCCCGTACTTGGCAGTGATACGGTGGTAGTTATTGATAACACTGTGTTGGGTAAACCGAACGACAAAGCTGACTTTACTGCCATGATGCAAAGCCTCTCAGGACGCACACACCAAGTCATGACAGCAATTGCACTGGCAACACAGCACAAAGTCTTGAGCCAAGTGATTGTAACAGACGTCACTTTTAAAACGCTTTCTAGCCAGGAAATAGCAACTTATTGGCATTCTAAAGAGCCTTTGGATAAAGCCGGAGGGTATGGTATCCAAGGACTTGGTGGCCGTTTTGTGACTCAGCTTAAAGGTAGCTATTTTGCCGTAGTCGGCTTACCTTTGTATGAGACAGATGAACTAATTAAAGTATTTTTGGGTAACCATGAGCAGTGAATTACTAATTAACGTTACGCCCAGTGAGAGTAGAGTCGCACTAATTGAAAACGGGGTATTGCAAGAAGTTCAGGTTGAGCGGATCGGCAACTTGGGCATTGTGGGAAATATATATCTTGGTAAAGTCAGTCGTGTCCTTCCTGGAATGCAAGCCGCGTTTGTTGATATAGGCCTTGAAAAGGCAGCATTTCTGCACGCTTCAGATATTGTCAATAGTGCTTCATTCGAAGAAGGGGTTGATGAAACACCGGTCAAGAAAGTGCAGGATATCAGGGAGCTGGTTAAGCAGGGTCAATATATTATGGTGCAAGTGGTGAAAGATCCCATTGGTACCAAAGGCGCTAGATTGACCACGGATATCACAATTCCCTCACGGTATTTGGTTTTTATGCCTGACGCCACTCATGTCGGTGTTAGCCAGCGTATAGAGACAGAAGAAGAGCGCGATCGTTTAAAGCAGATTGTCTCGCAATACAATGATGAAAATGGTGGGTTTATTGTGCGCACCGCGGCCGAAGGTGCTAAAGAAGCAGAGCTCCAACATGATGCTGAATTTCTAAAGAAGCTATGGCAAAAAATCCAATCTAGGCGCCGTAAGACCAGTAAAGCAAGTATTTTACATGAAGATCTCACCTTGGCATTTCGCACTTTACGTGACTATGTTGGTGAAGATATGGAGCGTATTCGAGTCGACTCTAAGCTTACCTATCAAGAGCTTAAATCATTTACCGAAGAATTTGTCCCTCAGTTATCAAGTGCACTGGAATACTACCCAGGTGAACGTCCTATTTTTGATTTATTCGATGTGGAATCTGAAATTCAAAAAGCACTGCATCGCAAAGTAGAACTTAAGTCGGGCGGATACCTAATCATAGATCAAACAGAAGCCATGACGACGGTCGATGTGAATACCGGCGCTTTTGTTGGTCATCGCAATTTAGAAGAAACTATCTTTAATACTAATGTTGAAGCCACTTCGGCAATTGCTAGGCAGCTAAGATTAAGAAACCTTGGCGGAATTATTATCATTGATTTTATTGACATGGTTTCAGATGAGCACAAAAGAAGAGTGCTTCACTCTTTAGAAACCGCGTTGGCGAAAGACCGTGCAAAAGCTAACATTAATGGTCTCTCGGCCCTAGGCCTTGTGGAGATGACTCGAAAAAGAACCCGTGAAAGTCTTGAACATATTTTGTGTGATGTATGTCCCTCTTGTTCTGGCCGGGGCTCGTTGAAAACGGTCGAAACAGTCTGCTATGAGATTTTGCGGGAAATTGTGCGTGTTAACAGAGCATATGATGCAGATAAGTTTATGGTTTACGCCTCACCTGCGGTCAGTGAAGCACTGATCAATGATGAGTACCATAATTTAGCAGAGCTTGAACTGTTTATTGGTAAACAAGTTAGTATTCAAACAGAGAGCTTGTATAGCCAAGAGCAGTTTGACGTTGTAATGATGTAAGGATAGTTTGAATGCAGGCTAAGGCCGTCTGTTTTTTTTGCTTGCGTAAAGCTTGGCAATTATTCGCTATCACCTTGGTGACATTGGCTGTGCTGGTGTCTGCCGTAAAATATGCGCTACCATACACGAATAACTATCGGCAGCAGATTGAAACCATGCTGCAAGAACAGTTTAATGTTGACATGAGTATCGGCAAGATCAGTGCAAGCTGGCAAGGAAATGGTCCTGCGATAGTGTTGGAATCGTTGTCTTTTACAGAAAACGCCAGTACCCCTATTGCTATCGAGATTGCAAAAACTTCGCTTCAAATTAACCTAATTCAGTCAATACGACAATGGCAACTGGTCTCCAACTATTTTGTGATAGATGGTTTCAAAGCCGTTGTTGATATACCTGCGCTCTCCGTGACCCAAGAGGATAGTGAATTTGACCAGCAGGCGTTGATAGAGGCGCTTTTTCTCGGAGATGTGGGACATTTTGCTATTCAAAACAGTGAATTAACTTTCGCTTTTGCCAGTGGTAAAGCGCACCGCCTGCTATTACAGGATGTTGTCTGGCAAAACTCTCAACAACAGCATCATGCAGTGGGAGAGATTGCGCTACCTGGGTTATCAACGGGTTCTTTTAAGGCGCAATTGGCTATAACAGGCCGTAAACTGAGAAATATCTCAGGGGATGTTTATGTATTAGCCTCAGAGATTGATCCCATTCCTTGGTTGTCAGAGCTATTGCCACTTAGAGACATAGCAATAAATGGAGATATTAATGCCCAGCTTTGGGCGAGCATTAATGATGGCGGTTTTAATGATGCACTTATCTCTTTACAACCCAGTACAATCAGTTGGCAAGAAAACGATATTCCACAAACTTTGACGATTAGCGAAGGGCAAATGTCATTACAGCCAAAAGGAAATCATTGGCATCTGAAGACTAGCCAGATCGAATTCGTTCAGGGAAGTAAAGTGTTTGACCCGATAGCGGTAGAAGGGATTTTAGATACACAAAGCCAAACGTTATGGCTCGAAGGAATACGCGTTGATTTGCTTGCTCAGTTAGCACAACTAGCTGATTTTGAGGGCCGAGACATACTCTATGAATTGGCTCCCAATGGTCTCGTCAGCGGTGCCAAAGTGGCTATAGAGCAGCGGCAGCTCTCAAGTCTCTGGGCAGTTATTGATAAAGTTGCGACTCAGCCGTTTGACACAATACCGGGTATTTTTGGTTTGAGAACGGAGCTGGTTGCTGACAATCGCACGCTTCGTATGAACTTAAGTGCCGCAGACACAGAGCTCCTTTCTAAGGCCATGTTTAACAGAAATTTGTCTATTGAGCAGCTCAGTGGTGATATTTATATCAACAAGCAGGCCCAAAATTATTGGCAAATATTTTCTCCAAATCTCTGGATAAGCGATAGTAACACTGCTCTAGTTAGTGAATTCTCAGTTGCCTTAAAGTCTCAGCCAGAACTCAACTTGTATGCAGAATTGCTAGGAGGAAATGGGGGGATCGCTGCCCAGTATTTCCCAGTAAGTGTGATGCGAAAAAGTTTGCTTGATTACTTGAATTTCGGCATTAAAGATGGCCAGCATTTACTCTCTCAGGTGCTGTTTTCTGGGCCGCTCCACCGCTTTCCATTTGAAGACAATTCAGGACAATTTGAAGTGCAGTCAGACTTGGATGAGGTTGAATTTGCCTTTGCTCCGGATTGGCCTTCGGTAACCTCGGGAAAGGTTAAGCTGCACTTTGAAAATGAGCGAATGGACATTTATGCGACCGCAGGTAAGCTGCTCAATCAAGAAATTAACCGCTCTGTAACGGTAAGCATTGAAAACTTAAACCAAGCCAATGAGCTTACTGTTGATATTGAGCATCAAGCTGAAGGCGATACTTTACAAGCGTTCTTTAGTGCAACGCCATTAGCCGACCCCTTGGCAAATATTTTCTCAATTGTTCAGCCCAAGGGGTCTGTCAAAGCGAATGTTAATCTGACCGTTGATTTAAAATCAGGTGCAACGTTAGCTTCCGGTATGGCTGAACTATCCAACAACGATTTACTGCTAACAAAGCCTGGAATAGAACTACAAAACTTAGTTGGCACAGTACGCTTCAATAATGATGATATTGAGTTAGATAAACTCACGGCGACTTGGCTAGAGATGCCAGTAGACTTATCGCTAAAAGGCCAAGGTAATAAACAACAGTATCAATTAGCAATAGATGTCTCGTTACAAGCTTCAGCGAAAGTGTTGCACAAGCATGATGGAGGGTTTAGTGAAGACTTTATTTCCGGTGACACTGCAATCGACGGAAGTATTGAGCTAAATTTCCAACCTTTAGGATTTAATTATAAAGCACATATTGAAAGTGACTTAGCGGGTATCGCTATTAATTTGCCGACACCATATAACAAACAAGCGGAACAATTGCTGCCGTTGAAGGCCACGATTATTGGTGATGATATTTCTAATTTGCTAAGCACTTCGCTGGGAGAAAAACTATATTTTAACGGTATCGTTGACAATGGTACCGCAAAGATGACTCAAGCACATTTACTCCTAGCTGATAACGATTCGGGCCTTAAAGGTAATGGCTTTTATGTCACTATCGAACAACCCGAAATCGAGCTACTTGACTGGTTGCCATTAATTGAGAATGTTATCGAAGCGACAGGGAACCCAACGGAAAAATCATTTATGCCTTCACTTGCTGAACTATATGGAAATATTAGCACCTTAAAGGTATCCGATATTCCTTTCTCTGACGTTGAGGTCAAACTGCAACCGGGGCAGCAAGGCTTGGAAATGAAAATCTTTGGTAAGGAGATTAGAACGCAGGTGGCACTCCCTCCAAAAGATTCCAGTCGGCCCATTCAGATCACCAGTGATTACTTAAGAGTCAACTTACCAGATTCCGATCAGCAGCAGGAGCAAAAGCAACAGCACGATACTCAGTGGTTGACTCAAGTACCAGCAACTAAGTTTGTTTGTAGTGACTGTAAAGTTGGTAACTATCAGTTGGACAATGTGTCGTTGTCTCTTTTTGGTGACGGCAACATGCTGAATATTTCTGAATTAGTCGTCGATAAAAAGGAGCATAAACTCAATGCTTCAGGTCGATTTCAGCAAGGTGTAACTTATTTATCGGGACAGCTTGCAAGTGAAGACTTTGGCGAATTAATGGATGAGTTTGATATTACCTCAACCATAAAAGACTCAAGAGCTAATATAGATTTCGCACTTAACTGGCAAACCGCACCCTATCAGTTTGATGTTGCCTCTTTGCGTGGCAATTTAGATTGGACACTTGGTGAAGGTCATTTGGCTGAGATAAGTGATAAAGGGGCTAGAGTTTTTTCATTACTTAGTTTGGACTCATTGATTCGTAAGTTGCGTTTGGACTTTAGAGATGTGTTCTCTAAAGGCTTCTTTTATAACAACATGTCGGGGACGATACAGATTAATGATGGTATCGCGTACACCCAAGATACTAAATTAGATGGCGTGCCAGCAGATTTATCGATTAGTGGTTATGCGAATTTAAACACTCAAGAAATAAACTATCAACTCGCGGTTGCACCGCAAGTGACCTCGAGTTTGCCCGTTATTATGGCATGGGCTGTCAACCCAGTAACGGGGCTTGCAGCATTGGCACTGGATAAAGTGATCCACTCAACACGGGTGATCTCAGAAATCAATTTTATAGTTACAGGTACGATGCAAGAACCAGTCGTTACAGAAGTGGATAGAAAAAGTAAGGAAATTCAGCTACCCGAGCCTATACGCCCAATCCAGCCGACGCAAAATGACAGTGAAGCCTTATCCGAAGAAGCAGCTCAAAACGCGGTAGAGGAAATTACGCCAGCTAGTAGTACTCAGGATTTAAATAATAATAAAGGGATGGATTAAATTATGGCTGATATTATCGCCTTACAAATGTGCTCAGCAATTGCACCTGAAGAAAATTTTAACTTTTTAAAACATCAACTAGAAGCGCTATCAATCCGCAGCGAAACGTTGGTCTGTTTACCTGAAGCTTGGCTGTCATTTTGTGCAAACGCTGAAGATACATGGTCTTATGCAGGACAAACTCCTTACTATTTAGAGCAGATATCGGCTTTGTGCAAACAATATAAAGTCTGGATAGCTGCCGGGACGATTGCGACACAGGCAGATGAGCATAAATATCATGCTGCTAGCTATTTATTCAATAAGGAAGGCCAGCAAGTCGCACGCTATAATAAAATACACTTGTTTGATGCCAAGATTAGTGACAGTGTTGGTCAATACCAAGAGTCAAATCGCACCTTAGCTGGCAATGAAGTCGTTGTTGTTCGAAACACGCCGTTTGGTAACATCGGTTTGAGCGTTTGTTATGACTTACGTTTTTCAGGTTTATTTCAAGTAATGCGAGAGCAAGGTGCTGAAATTTTTGTTATTCCGAGTGCTTTTACGCGAGTGACGGGAGATGCACACTGGCAGGTGTTGTTGCAAGCGCGAGCAATTGAAACGCAATGTTATGTGGTTGCTGCAGCACAGTCAGGAGTGCATGAAAATGGTCGTGAGACATACGGTCGTAGTTTAATAATTTCTCCGTGGGGAGAAATTCTAGAAGATGCAGGACGCGAACTAGGCTGCATTCGCCACGCGTTAGATCGCGATTATATAGAAAAAGTTCGTAGCAAGATGCCCGTTGCAAGCCACAACCGTTTTAGAAGTGAGTTTTTATGAATAGTGTAGAACAAAATTTATTACGAGATAGCGAGTTATCTCGAGAGCAACTGGAACAAACGCTTCAGTATATTCACCAGCATCAAGTTGATTATGCCGATTTATACTTTCAGTCAAGTTATCATGAAACATGGGTACTTGAAGATGGTATTGTCAAAGATGGCTCCTACAATATCGAAAGGGGTGTTGGCGTCCGAGCCGTTAGTGGCGAGAAAACAGGGTTCAGTTATTCGGATGCGATAAACATTGAAGCGTTGAACAAAGCCGCAGAAGCAGCCAGAAGCATAGCTTCACGAGGTGAGCATAGCAAAGTGCAAGTTTTCTCAGACGTTACTGCCCCATTGCAGTTTCAACCTGCGCAGCCCATTAGCAGTATGAGTGATGCTGAAAAAGTCAGCTTATTGCGAGATATTGAAGAGTATATTAGACAACTAGCACCTGCAGTGCAGCAGGTTGTAAGCTCCATTTCAGCCGTTTATGAAGAAGTCTTAATTGCTGCTAGTGATGGCACGTTTGCAACCGATATTCGCCCACTGATCCGCTTAAATTGTTCCGTTTTACTCGAGAAGAACGGCCGCAGAGAGCGCGGTAGTGCCGGTGGTGGAGCGCGATTAGATTATGGGTATTTCAAAGAACTAGTAAACGGCAAACCGCGTTGGATGGAATATGCCAAGGAAGCCGTTCGTCAGGCAGAAGTAAATCTAGAAGCGATTGACGCACCTGCGGGCACTATGCCTGTGGTGTTAGGCTCTGGTTGGCCTGGCGTTTTATTACATGAAGCGGTGGGACATGGCCTAGAAGGGGACTTTAATCGTAAAGGGTCTTCAGCTTTTAGTGGTAGAGTTGGGGAGCAGGTTGCTTCAAGCTTATGCACTGTCGTTGATGATGGCACTATGGCGGATAGGCGCGGCTCATTAAACGTAGATGATGAAGGTACGCCAGCTGCCTATAATGTGCTGATAGAGAACGGCATATTAAAGGGATACATGCAGGATAAAATGAATGCCAGGCTGATGAATACAGCACCTACGGGCAATGCGAGACGTGAATCATACGCCCATTTACCAATGCCGAGAATGACGAATACCTACATGCTCCCAGGGGAACATACACAAGAAGAAATCATTCGTAGTGTTGAAAAGGGGATATTTGCGTCAAATTTTGGTGGTGGGCAAGTTGATATCACATCTGGCAAATTTGTTTTCTCCGCATCCGAAGCGTACCTCATTGAAAACGGTAAGATCACGACACCTATCAAAGGTGCAACGTTGATTGGTAATGGCCCTGATGTGATGCAAAAAGTGTCTATGGTTGGTAATGATTTATCTCTAGACCGAGGAGTCGGTGTGTGTGGTAAAGATGGTCAGAGTGTACCCGTAGGAGTGGGTCAGCCGAGTCTGAAAATTGATGAGATCACCGTCGGTGGTACCGCATAAGTAAAAAAGGGCAAAGCCCTTTTTTACTTATAAACTAAGGCATAACAACGTCTTTCAGATATTGAAATAGCTCTTTATAAGACTTTGCAGGTTTTTCAGCTTTCAGCTCTTTAGCTGCCTGACGAACTAACTGCCGCATTTTTTGACGCTCTAATGTTGGGTATTCTTCAAGTAGAGTATTAATTCGAGCATCACCTTGAGAGATGAGTTCATCTCGTATTATTTCCACTTGATTTAGTAGCACGTCAGCTTGATTATTTTTATTGAGGATGAGGTCTAAAGCTGCTTGTAGCTCTTCGACGTTTGGCGTTGAGCGAAGTGCTTTGGCGATGTAATTCATATGGCGACGGTATGCGTCGTGTTTACCACGGATCCTGTCAGCAAGCGCCATCGCCTCTTTAAGTTCATCGTTAAGCGGGAGTTTTTCACGTTGCTTTTTAGCCAAGTCAGCGATGTCGCAGCCGAGTTGATGATATTGCTGCGCGTCTCTTTTTAATTCACTTTTTGAAACATAGATGATTTCTTCATCATGCGTTGAGTCTTGCTTTGCCATGTTTAGTCTTACACTACAATTTAGATATTAAGCAAAGTATACCATAAATGAACGCTACAACAGCCAACTGCTGTGTTAGCATTATAAGTATTAATAGGTGATGGATACCGTAACTATGAACCAAGCAAATCAACAGTCTATTTATTCTCAAATTGACGAAGTAAAAAACGCGGTTTCAGATGTACTTTCTTACGCGAAAAGCTTAGGAGCCACATCTGCTGAGGCTGCGATGTCGAGCACGTCAGGGTTATCCGTGAGTACGCGAATGGGAGAGGTCGATACCATAGAGTTCAATCAAGATGGTAGCTTGGGAGTCAGTGTCTACGTTGGCAATCACAAAGGTTCTGCGTCAACAGCTGATTTGAGCCCAAAAGCCTTGCGATCGGTTGTTGAGAAAGCGGTAGATATTGCAAAATTTACCTCTGACGATCCGTGCAATGGGGTGGCCGATAAACAACTGCTAGAAATGAGCCCTCCAGATCTCGATTTGTATCATCCTTGGTCATTGACTCCAGACGCAGCTATTTCTTTATGCCAAGAAGCCGAGAACACAGCGTTAGATGCGGATCCTCGGATCATTAACTCAGATGGCGCAAGCATCTCGAGCCATGAGGGGTTACGTGTGTATGGTAATTCACATGGTCTAATAGCTGGTTTCCCACGCACTCGTCATAGTTTTAGCACGATGGTGATAGGTAAGGAAGACGAACAAATGCAAAGAGACTCTGCGTTCGCTGTTTCTCGGCTATCAACCGAACTCAAGTCAGCCAAAGACCTTGGTATCGAAGCGGCTAGTGCTACCCTTGCGAAGCTGGGGAGTCGTAAACTATCGACGAGAAAAACTCCTGTTATTTTCAGAGCCGATATTGCTAGTGGCCTGTTTGGTCATTTAGTTTCTGCGATAGGTGGTGGCGCACTGTATCGGAAATCAAGCTTTTTATTAGATAGCTTGGGCACGCAAGTATTTAATCCGTGTGTTTCTATTGAAGAAAGACCGCATATGTTGCAAGCGTTAGCCTCTAGTCCATTTGATAGCGAGGGAGTGAAAACGGCAGATAGGACAATCATCGACAGTGGTGAACTGCAAACCTATTTACTGACTAGCTATTCAGCCAGAAAAATGAATATGGTTTCTACGGGTCATGCTGGTGGGATCCACAATTGGTTAGTGAATCCGACGGAAGGCGATTTGGATGCGTTACTCAGAAAGATGGGGACAGGCTTATTAGTAACAGAATTAATGGGTCAAGGAGTCAATACGGTTACTGGTGACTACTCTCGTGGCGCCGCGGGCTTTTGGGTTGAAAACGGTCAAATTCAGTTTCCTGTCAGTGAAATTACCATAGCTGGAAACCTTAAAGACATGTTCTTAGGGGTGGAAGGATTGGGAGCCGACATTGAAAAGCGAGGAGCCATACAAACCGGTTCTGTGCTAATTAATAATATGCAAATAGCAGGAAATTAAGTGTGATAAGCGCCTCAACTAGAGGCGCATATCATCGAAAACCGAGGTTGGCTTATACTAAAAACCATGTCGCTGTGCCAAGGAAAGCGAAAATACCCACAATGTCTGTGACAGTGGTCAACACAACACTGCCAGCCAACGCGGGATCAATTTTCATTTTCTTAAGTACGATTGGTACACTCGCACCAGCTATCCCCGCAGCCACTAAATTCATAAACATGGCGAAAGCTATCACGGCACCGAGTTTAAAGTCCCACTGCCAAACTGCGATAACACCGGCGATTAAAACAGACCAAAGCAGACCATTAAGCGCGCCAATCGCTAATTCTTTACCCATAATGAAACGCTGGTTCGTTTGGTTGATATGGCCCAAAGCAATACCCCGGATCACCAAGGTTAAGGTCTGGCTACCCGCAACACCACCCATGCTAGGCACGATGCCATTTAAAACCGCAAGTATCGGGAGGATATCGAGCGTTCCTTCGAAAAAACTCGCCACAAAGGCTGCCATTAAAGCTGTGATGAGATTAACACCAAGCCAAATCGAACGGCGCTGACTACTTTTTAGAACCGGTGCGAAGGTATCTTCTTCATCTTCTAGACCTGCCATACTAAGCAAGCTGTGCTCAGCATCTTCACGAATAACATCTACAACGTCATCGATAGTTACACGTCCAAGTAAGTGGGCGTTATCATCGACAACGGGGGCGGAAATCCAGTTGTGGCGCTCAAATAACTGTGCAACATCCGACTCATCCATAGAAATAGGGATTGTTTCCCGCTCTTCATCCATGAGTTCTCTGACGATCTTATCTGGCGTGCTAGTCAGTAACGTGTTGATGGACAACGAGCCTAAAAAGCAGTTATGTTTATCAACGACATACAACTCATCTGTGCCATCAGGAAGTTCGCCCTTTAGGCGCAGGTAACGAAATACGACATCAAGCGAAACATCCGGCCGTATTGTGACGGTATCGGTGCTCATTAAGGCACCAGCAGAGTGCTCCTTATAGGAAAGCGCGACTGTGGCACGCTCCCGATCTTGGCTATCCATAGCACCAATAACATCTTGATAGACTGTATCGGGTAGGCTTCTCAGTACGTCACCGAGATCGTCATCATCCATATCGCCAGTGGCTGCAGCGATGAGCTCAGGTTCCATTTTCGAGATGATGCTAAGACGCACATCCTCTGAAAGCTCCTCGAGAATATCCCCTTGAATATCAGGATCGACGAGTTGCCAAAGCATTGTCCTAATTTTGTGGGGGGAAGACTCAAGTAATAGTGCCGTATCACACGGTGCTGTCTCTGCAAGCATGCGCCTGACTTGAACAAACTGACCACTGTTTAAGGCCTTGGTGGCCTTTTGAAGTTGTTCCAGTGTGTAGTCTTGTTCAAATGCTTCAGGCATATACGTCCTTAATTATTTTGCTAGCGACATTGTTAAACCGTGTTAACAGATTACCTTAATTGTTTTCTATTTTTATTGCAGATATTACACAGGTTTAAGCCGAGAAATTTTTCTGTATATCTACAGGCAGGCACATACAGTTTAACTTACTTTGGTGGGAGTTACCAAGCTACAAACTCAAAAAGCGCTTATCTATAAAGTAGTTATCAGACCAGTAAGAAGCGCGTTACTCTGCTTCATTGAAGTTATTTGCGATTAATTGACCTATCGCTTCAAGTGCTAGTTGGGCATCAGGGCCGTCACACGTAACACGAACTTGTTTACCTTGACTGCTTTCAAGTAACAGGAGGGCTAGAACACTATCCCCTGCGGCTTGTTTATCACCCTGATAGAGTGTGATTTCAGCATCAAATTGGTTAGCCAGCTCTGCCAGTACTGTTGCTGCTCTGGCGTGTAGTCCCAATTTGTTTCGGATTAAAAAGCTGTCTTCAATCATTTTGATTCTTGCTCTCGATGTCGTATCTTCACATTCGAGTGGGTACGAGCAAAGCGTTCTCCGATTGTCTGAGCTAGATATACAGAGCGGTGTTGACCGCCGGTGCAGCCTATTGCGATGGTTAGATAGCTGCGGTTATTGCGCTCTAAGTGTGGCAGCCAAGTCTGAACAAAGGTTTGAATTTGCCAGGTAAATTTTTGCACTATGCTGTGGCTAGATAGGTAATCGATTACGGCTTGATCTAGGCCCGTAAGCGGTTTTAATTCTGGTTCCCAATGTGGATTAGGCAGAAATCTAGCGTCAAAGACATAATCAGCTTGTTTTGGAATGCCATGCTTAAAGCCGAAAGATTCAAAGGTAATAATTAATTGTTTGTCTTTTTTACCTAATATTTTTTCGCGGATGTCTTCAGCAAGCTGGTGTACGCTGATATCGGTTGTATCAATTAAAAAGTCGGCGCGATTGATGAGTGTATCAAGCAATTCTCGCTCTTTTTTTATCGCAACATCAAGAGGAAGATTATGTAATGAAAGAGGGTGCAGACGACGTGTCTCTGAAAAACGCTTAATCAACGTTTGGTCATCGCTGTCTAGATAAAACAAAGTCGGCTTCGCAAAGCCCGGCAGATATTCTAAAATATCATTAAATTCATCGCTTTCTTTAGGAATATTGCGAACGTCAATACTTACGGCGATCTTGTCGTAACTGTCAGAAACGCTTCTGACTAATGAGGGCAATAAATTGACTGGTATATTATCAACGCAGTAGTAACCTAAGTCTTCTAAGACTCTCAACGCGACAGACTTACCAGAGCCTGAGCGGCCACTGATAATAATTAACTCCATTCCTTGTTCTTGCTCAGTTACTTGACTCATTCTGGATCACCGAAAATAACTCATCATCTGTTTTTGCTTGCCTAAGTTGCTTACAAAACGCTTTGTCTTTGAGTCTATCAGCAATTGTTGCCAAGGTCTTTAGGTGATGCTGATTATCTCCATCAGGTACAATCAGAGCGACGAAAATATCCACGGGGCGCTTGTCTATGGCTTCAAACGGAATCGCTTGCTCACTCACAAGTACCATAGTGACGACATGATCGATACCGGCTAGTCTTCCATGTGGGATCGCAATACCCTTGCCTATCCCTGTGCTACCAAGCTTTTCTCTGGTCATCAGTGCATCAAGAATAGCGTGCTGACTAACCTCAGGAAGCTGAGTGTGTGCCAGCTCACTAATATATTCGAGAATACGCTTTTTGCTATTAAAAAGGACCGCAGCTTTACTACAGTCCTTATTTACAAGTGAACTCAATTTCATTTTAATGACGAGTTAATTTCTCTTTATGTTTAATTACTTGACGGTCTAGCTTATCGATTAAACTATCAATCGCCGCGTACATGTCCTGGTGTTCAGTCGAAGCAAATAGTTCTCCGCCGTTCACGTGCAAAGTAGCCTCTGCTTTTTGTACTAGTTTTTCAACGTCTAGGATCACATGGACATTGTTGATGTGGTCAAAATGCCTCTCCAGCTTCGCAAATTTGTTGGTGACATAGTCTCTAAGTGAATCTGTAATTTCTACGTGACGACCAGTTAAATTTAGTTGCATAAGCATTTTCCTTCTTTGGTTTAACGTCTTAAATCAAGCTTTTACGCTGATTTGACGGTGGAATGGCTAGGGATTCACGATACTTTGCGATCGTGCGCCTTGCTACCTTGATTCCCTGTTCAGCTAGTATGTCTGCGATTTTACTATCGCTCAAAGGTTTAGCTGTGTTCTCCGCAGCTACCAGCTTTTTGATCAGTGCTCTAATTGCTGTTGATGAGCACTCACCTCCGTTTTCTGTACTTACATGGCTTGAGAAGAAATACTTCAGCTCAAAAATGCCGCGAGGTGTATGCATATATTTTTGAGTTGTAACCCGGGAAATTGTTGATTCATGCATATCAACCATCTCCGCGACATCGTTAAGCACCATAGGACGCATTGCCTCAGGTCCATGTTCAAAGAATGCCTGTTGTTGTTGCACAATGCAATTAGTTACTTTCAATAAAGTGTCATTTCTACTTTCAAGACTTTTAATGAACCACTTTGCTTCTTGCAAGTGTGAACGGATGAACTGACTATCAGAACTGGAGCGTGCGGTTCTAGACATTGCAGCGTAGTGATCATTCACTCTAATTTTAGGCATTGCGTCGGGATTCAGCTCTACCACCCAACGACCTTTCACTTTTTTTACTGACACGTCAGGTATCACGTATTCAGGTTCTTCATGAAGAATACTGGCCGCAGGTTTGGGATTGAGGCTATGAATAAGCGTCATTACCTCTTTTAGTTCATCTTCTTTGAGGCGAGTTTTCTTCATTAACGTTCGATAGTCACGGCTGGCTAGCAAATCTATATGGTCGGTTAGCACCATTTGTGTTTCTTTTAGCCAAGGCGTTTCTGGCGCAAACTGACGTAACTGAATACAAAGACATTCTTGAAGGCTTCTTGCTGCAATACCGACGGGGTCAAAAAGTTGGATACGTTTTAATACGGCTTCAATTTCATCTAACTCAATCGTTTCCTCGCTTTCATCGCCATTTAAGCTTTCTAAAATCTCTTCGCAAGATAGAGTCAGAATTCCTGATGTATCGACGGCCTCAATAATAGCAGTAGCAATGGCATGATCGGTTGGACTAAAAGGGGTGAGTTGTAGTTGCCACATTAGATAGTCGTGTAATGACTCAGATGTTTCGCCTTGATAAACATTGTCGTCATCAGGTAAAGGACCTGAGCTACTACTAGGAGCGGCGCTCATGTATTCATCCCAAGTGACATCCATGGCGAGTTCTTCACTAACTGTATCTTTGCTCAGGGCAGTATCCGAGTCTAACTCATAATCACTGACTTGACTCTCATCACTGGATTCTGAATTGTTTTGATCCGTGTTTTTATCTTGGTCAGATATTTCCACGCCATCAGAATCTTGAGATTCAGACTCGTCCACCTCTAACAATGGATTGCTATCTAGTGCTTCTTGTATTTCTTGTTGTAGATCCAATGTGCTCAATTGCAGCAAGCGGATGGCTTGTTGCAGCTGAGGTGTCATGGTCAGTTGCTGCCCCATACGCAGCTGTAATGATTGTCTCATGTATCTCTAACAATCCTTTTTCACAGTTGTTATTACTACCAATCTAACTATAGCTTGAATTGCTCACCTAGGTAGACATCTCTTACTGTTTGATCTGCCAAAACATGCTCAGGGGTGCCTGATGCTATTAGCTCACCATGAGAAACAATGTAGGCGGTTTCACAGACATCTAAGGTTTCCCTGACATTATGATCTGTAATTAAAACCCCAATACCTCGATCTCTTAGGTGCTTTATTATTGTCTTTATATCTAACACTGAAATCGGGTCAACACCAGCAAAAGGTTCATCTAAAAGGATAAATTTTGGGTTTGCGGCTAAAGCTCGAGCAATTTCTACCCTTCTTCGTTCTCCACCTGAAAGCGCCATACCCAATGAGTCACGAATATGCTGAATGTTAAACTCATCTAGAAGTTCGTTAAGCTCAATCTCACGCTCTGTTTTATTGAGATCTTTGCGAGTTTCTAATATCGCCATAAGGTTCTGATACACAGTGAGTTTTCTAAATATGGAAGACTCTTGTGGTAAATAGCCAATACCTAAGCGGGCACGGCTATGCATGGGCAACAAGGTGATATCTTGGTCATCGATTTGAATAACGCCTTTGTCGCTCGGTACTAAACCAACAATCATATAAAAAGTAGTGGTTTTCCCCGCTCCGTTTGGACCAAGTAAACCGACTATGCTACCAGCTTTAACATTGAGAGCTACGTTCTTGACAACTTGTCTGCCTTTGTAGCTTTTTGCTAGGCCTTGTGCAATTAATTCACTCATTAATTGTTACCTTGCTCTTTTAACCCTTTATTAGATTGATCTTTGTCATCTTTGACCGGCACTAAAATGGTACGCACTCTGGAGTCTTTTTGATCTGAGCGGTCTGCACTGATCAGCTGCTTATCGATGTCATAGGTGATGCTGTCAGCATTCATTTTCTGTCCGGCTTGTTTAATCTCCGCATTACCTGAGATAACTAAGGTCATGGTGGCAACGTCATAGCGTATTTCGTTGGCTTTTGCTTCCAGCATAGTGCCATCGGCTTGCTGTTCAGTAAAAATGGCAGGGGAACCTTTGGCAATAAGCAATTGCTTATTATCACCAAGCTCCTTTCGACGGTGTGCTTCTAATTTATCGGCGGTAATGCGACGAAGACCATGAATGACCGTTACGTTTTTCTCAAAGATGGCAATGTCGCTTTGTAATTGGGCTTGCTGCCGATCTGAGTCAATAATAACTTGCGAATCTTCTACTGATGAAGCAACGGTAGCCCATACACTGAGGCTAAAAAGGGTTAAGGTAGTAAAGAGTTTACTGATCATAATAGATAGTCTTTGTATGATTGATAAGTTCAATGACCTCATTGTGTAGGTCAGCGGTTAATCCCTTACCTGTAATTTTGAGGCTTGGGCCAATTATTTCTACTGGCTGTTGGGAGTTCATCAGTTTTTGTTTTATGTCTACTCTTACGTTGTCAGCAAAAACATCACTGATCATCGCTCCCTCGGTTAAGTTTTTAGCTAGGACATTGCCTTCAAGTACCAGCATATTGTTATCGTATAACGTGGCTTCTGCTGCGCTGAGCTCCCAATTTTGCTCACCATTGTATAAAGTGAACACAGGCTGGGTAAAGTGACTAAAACCTAGCTCTTGAAAAACTTCCATTTTATTAGCTTTAACTTGGTAATTTAACTGGCCATTTTCACTGTAGGCAAGTTGCTGAAGTTGTGTTGCTATATAGTCTGGTTTAGCTAAGTGTTCTTCTTGCTTTACACTATCGTCTTTTTTTTCAGTCAATATCGGGTGCCAAAGCCACGCCATGATACCAGCAAAAAGGATCAGTAAAACAACACGCAGTACAGTCATGTACTTGCCCCTGCACTGGTTAACGGTTTGTTCTGGCAAAGCATGAGCAAGTCCGTTAGTTCCCTGACAGCTCCGTATCCCCCAGGTATCAACGTTGTATAATGAGCTAGCCTTTTTACGAGTGGGTGAGCATCATTTACTGCAACAGCAAAACCAACCTTTTCCATTACAGGCAAATCCGGGCCATCATCACCGATATAGGCGATTTCGTTATCCTGTAAGTTAAGCGTGGTTTTAAGTTCATCATATGCATGAAGCTTGTTTTCTTGTCCTTGATAAATATAAGGTACATTTAAACTAGTCATTCTCTGCTGAACAATGTGTGAATGTCGTCCTGTAATTACGGCGACTTGTATCCCTGATGCAATCAGTGCTTTAACGCCAAAGCCATCTTTTGTATTGAAGGCCTTTAGTTCTTCGCCTTGATTCCCAAGATAGATTCTGCCATCAGAAAATACCCCATCGATGTCACAAATCAGTAGCTTAATATTGGCCGCTCTTTGCGTGGTCTCTTCGCTGATGGGTTGATAGAGATCGGCAAACTTCATTTAAAGTACTCCTGCACGTAACAAATCTTGAGTATTCAAAGCGCCAACTGGTTGATAATTTTGGTCGACAACAATCAGTCCATTGATCCGTTTAGTTTCCATAATATTTAATACTTCCGCCGCTAGCATATCCGCCTTGGCCGTGGTGCAATTCGCGGTCATGACAGAGGTGATTGGGGTAGTGTGTATATCTACCTTTTGTTCAATAATGCGTCGCAGGTCGCCATCTGTAAATAACCCTTTTAATTTACCATCTTTGTCGATAACGGCGGTCATCCCCAGCCCTTTGCTAGAAACCTCGAATAACGCTTCTTTGACAGTACAAGAATCTAAAACTTTTGGCACACTGTCGCCAGTGTGCATAATGTCGCTTAAGGTTAATAGCAAGCGCTTACCTAAGCTGCCTCCTGGGTGAGAAAGCGCGAAGTCGTTGGCAGTAAAGCCACGAGCTTCCAGCAGAGCTACCGCGAGAGCATCTCCCATCACTAAAGTAGCCGTTGTGCTAGCGGTTGGCGCTAGTCCTAATGGACAAGCTTCTTTCGAGACCTTAACGCAAAGGTGGACCGTCGCATTTTTCGCCATATTTGAGTTAGGATTGCCTGTCATCGCTATCATGGCGGCTCCAATTCGTTTTATCACAGGCACAATTGCGAGTACTTCTTGTGTTTCTCCTGAATTAGAAATCAGCAGTACAATATCTTCTTTAGTGATCATGCCTAAATCGCCATGACTTGCTTCACCTGGATGTACAAAAAATGCTGGAGTACCTGTACTTGCTAACGTAGCCGCAATCTTATTGCCAACATGACCAGATTTGCCCATGCCAATTACTATGATGCGACCTGCGCAGGAAAACATCAGTTGACAGGCTTTGGCAAAATTTTTATCAACGAATTTTTGGACCTCAGCAACCGCTTCAAGTTCAGTACTAAAGACCTGCTTTCCCGAGGTAATAAACTGATTTTCTGTCATTGTAGTGGTCCACTAAATTATGTAATACATGTAGGCTAAGAAACCCAAAGTCAGTAAGCCGCCTTCAAAACGGTTAATGCGACGTTTACCGGTGAAACTTAAACTCATGACTATCAGTAAAGCCGTTGCGCCAAGCATCACGTAGATATCTCGCGATGATACGGCATGATCTATATTTGATGGGTTTACAATACCTGCGATAGATAAGACGGCTAATATATTGAATATATTGGAACCAATAATATTACCCAGTGCCAGATCGTCCTCTTTTTTAAGAACCCCAACAACACACGCTGCGAGCTCAGGTAGGCTGGTTCCCACAGCAATAATAGTAAGACCAATGAGTAAGTCACTCATGCCAAAATATTTAGCAATATCAACCGCTGCGCCGACTAGATAATCGGCACTAATCGGAAGTAATAACATACCAATCACTAACCAAAAAATAGCTTTACTATTAGCCACATTATTGGG
The DNA here is from genome assembly GCF_051930985.1 of Pseudoalteromonas sp. T1lg65. NCBI lineage: Bacteria > Pseudomonadati > Pseudomonadota > Gammaproteobacteria > Alteromonadales > Pseudoalteromonadaceae > Pseudoalteromonas > Pseudoalteromonas sp. T1lg65. The sequence continues at coordinate 383,528 of NZ_CP196837.1, forward strand.
AACTTCTTCACAGGCTTCACTTACTAACGGATCATCTGTGTTTCCACCACCATTCTTCGTAATGATAATAAGGCCAACAAGAAACACGATAAAGCCGACAAGAAGTGCGCTCCCTTCTACAAAACTGAAATAGTCATCACTGATAATGTACCAAGCTGCCAAAGACACAATAACAAGCAGTGGCATCTCGCGTCTCAATATGCCTGAGCCGATCGAAAGAGGGCGTAAAAGAGCTGTTATTCCGAGTACTAAAAGAATGTTGGCAATGTTGGAGCCGATTGCATTTCCTACTGCGGTGTCTGTTTTATCAGCAAGAGCTGCTTGTGCTGCAACCATCATTTCTGGTGCAGATGACCCCATTGCCACAATCGTGAGCCCTACAATTAATGTCGGCACACCAAAGTTTCGTGCCAATGCTGCTGCACCAAATACAAATCTGTCTGCACTCCATACCAGTGCTACAAAGCCGAGAATTAGAACAACAAATGATAAAACCATGAACCTCTAGCCGAAATGGATCAAATTTTCGGTAGATACTACCAAAAGCGTCATCGAAAGTATAAGTAAACTCTCACTTCGAGATAATCGTACCCTTACAAAATTTTACCAAATCGATTTTCCATATAGTTTGAAAAAAAAGTATCATAATGAACCAAATAAATACGAGATGTGGAGAGCGGCTTGTCGCAGTCTATTGTAGAAGTCAAGGATGTAACCTTCTCAAGAGGTGAGAGGATCATCTACAACAACATGAGCTTTTCCGTACCCAAAGGTAAAATTACCGCAATAATGGGTCCCAGTGGTATCGGTAAGACAACAATGCTCAGATTGATCGGTGGTCAGTTAAAACCAGATAGTGGTGATATCCTCTTTACTGGCCAAAGCATCCCTAAAATGTCCAGAGCCGAGTTATACGCTGCAAGAACGCAAATGAGCATGTTGTTCCAAAGTGGTGCTCTTTTCACCGATATGAGTGTTTTTGACAATGTGGCCTTCCCGCTTCGAGAACATACCGCTCTTAGCGAAGAACTAATCCGTTTAGTGGTATTAATGAAGTTACAAGCGGTTGGTCTTCGCGGTGCAAAAGACCTAATGCCAGCAGAATTATCAGGCGGTATGGCGCGTCGCGCCGCATTGGCACGTGCTATAGCGCTAGATCCTGAATTGATCATGTATGATGAACCGTTTGCTGGACAAGACCCGATTTCTATGGGAGTCCTAGTGCGCCTGATTAAATCTCTCAATGAGGTGTTAGGCTTGTCTTCATTGATAGTGACGCATGATGTTACTGAGGTACTAAGTATTGCAGATCATGTTGTTATTATTGCAGACCAAGGCGTCATTGGCACTGGCACACCTGAACAAATGTTGCAGCACGAATCTCCACTGGTACAACAGTTCTTACAAGGTTTAGCCGATGGACCTGTACCGTTTCACTTCAATGCCCCTGATTATCAGCAAGAACTACTGACAGGGAGTCAATCATGATTGATTTATTACAACAACTTGGCCATAAGACTCTTAGTCGCTTTGCCGCGTTGGGAAGAGCAACCTCGATGTTATTTGGTGCACTTTTCAGTATGCCAAATTTCAGAAAAGGTACGCCACTGCTCATTAAGCAGCTTTATATGATAGGGCATCAGTCTTTACTGATTATCATGGTTTCCGGTTTGTTTATCGGCATGGTATTGGCTCTGCAAGGCTATACGGTGTTGGTTGGCTATGGCGCGGAAGATAGTTTAGGTCCTTTGGTAGCATTAAGCTTGTTACGTGAACTTGGGCCTGTGGTGACGGCGTTACTCTTCGCTGGTCGCGCTGGCAGTGCGTTAACTGCAGAAATCGGCTTGATGAAGGCCACCGAGCAGCTTTCAAGTTTAGAAATGATGGCAATTGACCCACTAAAAAGAGTTATTTCCCCCCGTTTTTGGGCTGGTTTTATTAGTATGCCGTTACTTGCTCTTATTTTTTCGGCAATCGCCATTTTAGGAGCGCACTTAGTTGGCGTGGATTGGTTGGGCGTCGATTCAGGTAGCTTCTGGTCAATTATGCAATCACAAGTTTCTTTTCAACAAGATATCCTTAATGGGTTAATCAAAAGCTTTGTATTTGCTTTGCTCGTTACGTGGATTGCACTTTATAAAGGTTATGACTGTATTCCTACTTCAGAGGGGATCAGTAAAGCGACAACGGAAACCGTTGTACACTCATCGTTAGCAGTACTGGGTTTTGACTTTGTGCTTACCGCAGTCATGTTCTCAAGTTAAAAGGTTTTAATCATGAACACACGGAAAATTGAAATATTAGTAGGCCTGTTTGTGGCATTGGGTGTTGCTGCATTTGTGTTGTTGGCATTAAAAGTTGCTAATGCTGGCATTAGCGGCAATGGTGAAACTTACACATTGAAAGCTAAATTTGAAAATATCGGTTCATTAAAAACAAGAGCCCCCATTAAAGTTGGTGGGGTGGTCATCGGTCGCGTTGATGGTATCTACATTCACCCAGAAGAGTTTGTGCCAGTAGTGTCGATGAGTATTGATAAAAATTATGAGTGTCAGTTTTCAGATACTTCTTCAGTATCTATTTTGACATCGGGGATTTTGGGTGAGCAATATTTGGGTATTTCACCAGTTATCGCTTCGCAATCTGCAAAAGATACCTGTGCAGGAAATGACGTTGTAGCGCAAGAAGATAACCTTGAAGATTTGTTCGGCGTTGAAACGAAAGCGTTAAAAGACGGTGATATGATGACTGATACCAAATCAGCGCTAGTGTTAGAAGAACTAATCGGACAGTTCTTGTTTAACCAAGGGGGTGAATAATGAACGTTAGACCTCTGTTAATAAAGTTTTTTCTGGTAACCCTCAGTGTGTTGTTTGCCTGTACGGTGAATGCAAGTGATGTCGATACCAAAGATCCATACAAAATGGTCGAACAAGTTGCGGCACAAACTTTCGCTCGGGTCGCGAAGGAACAAAATATTATTGAAAAAGATAAAGAGCATCTTCGAGTGATTGTTGAAGAAGAATTAATGCCTTATATCGATTACAAATATGCTGCTTACAGAATGCTGGGCTCGCATATCCAAAAAGTGCGAAATATCGGCAATAAGGAAGAAAAGCAAAAAGCAATTGATGACATCAAGGTATTTATTGATGTCTTTCGCAATTACCTGATTGCTACTTACGCTGGTGTGTTTACACAGTATAAAGATCAAATGGTTGAGTTTGGCGAAGCCAGTTCTTTTGAAGGTGAGCACGTTGCGGTGGTGAAAACCAAAATTGTTGAAGCGGGCAAGCCGGATATAAAAATAGATTTTAAAGTACGCCGAGGCAAAGACGACCAATGGCGTGCATATGACATGATTGCAGAAGGCATTAGTTTGCTTGACGCAAAACAATCAGAGTTACAAGGTATTTTGCGACAACAGGGCATTGAACATGTTATCGAGTTACTGGATAAAAAGAGCAAACTACCTATCCAGTTTAGAGGAAGTGATGGCAATGGATAAACTGTCATTCACCCAGAGTAAAGGTGAAATCGTATTTAATGGCGAGCTTACAAGAGAGAGTTTACCAAGCGCCCTGAAATCGTCTTCTCTTGAAAGTTTGTTGAAAAATGCTCAGTCAGACATCGATTTTGACCTTTCTGAGGTCACAAGGGTTGACACGGCAGGCTTAGCTTGGTTAATTCACTCTTTAGGTTTATTACAGCACAACGGCGTTAGTCTAAAGCTGAGAAACATTCCTGAACAGTTACATAATTTGATGGAGCTGGGTCAGGTTACAACCCTATTTGAGTGAGTCTAATGGAAACTAATCAGGTCGAAACATTATTGAAAGAAGCATTACCTCTGGACGAGGTGGTCGTGAAGGCGCAGGGTAGCCATTATGAAGTGATTGCGGTTGGAGCGTGTTTTGACGGGTTAAGAAGACTTAAACGAGAGCAGTTAATTTACGGTCCATTGATGAGTACCATCAAAGATGGAACCATTCATGCTGTTAGCATTAAAGCATTTACGCCGGAAGAATGGCAAAGAGAACGTAAATTCATCCTACCTCAATAACGGAGTGCCGCTATGGATCAGTTTGTTATCCAAGGTGGCACCACTTTAGCCGGTGAAGTCACTATTTCAGGTGCTAAAAATGCTGCCTTACCCATTTTATTTGCGGCCTTGCTAGCCAATGGTAAAAGCCGCTTTTCCAACGTTCCCCATCTAAGAGATATAGGTACTACAGAAGCCTTACTGAAGACGTTAGGAGCACAAGTCGAGTGGGACGGAGACGTCCTAGAAATTGACGGTAGTTCTGTCGACAAAGTGCTTGCCCCTTATGAGTTGGTAAAACAGATGAGAGCATCAGTACTAGCTCTAGGCCCTCTCGTGGCTAGATTCGGTCAAGCCCAGGTTTCTCTACCAGGGGGATGCGCAATCGGAGCAAGGCCTGTTGACCTACATATTAGCGGGCTTGAGAAGATGGGTGCTGTAATCAAGGTTGAGAATGGATATATCCAAGCACAAACTCAGGGCCGCTTGAAAGGCGCTGAAATATTTATGGAAACTGTGAGTGTTGGAGCTACCGAAAATTTACTAATGGCAGCGACATTAGCAGATGGGAAAACCGTTCTTGAAAATGCAGCCAGAGAACCGGAAATAACAAATTTAGCTGATTGCCTGATAGCAATGGGCGCGAAGATCACCGGGGCTGGTTCCAGCCGAATAGAGATTGAAGGTGTAGCAGAACTACTTGGCTGTGAGCACAAAATTCTTCCAGATCGCATTGAAACGGGTACTTTTTTGGTTGCTGCGGCTATGGCCCATGGTGAAGTGCTGTGTAAAAACACCGATTATCATAGTTTAGAGCCGGTGCTAGAAAAGCTCAGAGATGCGAATGCACTGGTTGAAGTGACAGAAGACAGTATTTACGTTGATATGCGTCAGCGGAACCTGAAAGCGGTAAACATTAAGACCATGCCACACCCAGGCTTTCCTACTGATATGCAAGCGCAGTTTACCGCGTTGAATGTTGTCGCTGAAGGAAGTGCGACGATTACTGAAACCATTTTTGAAAATCGTTTTATGCATGTCCCAGAATTACAGCGCATGGGTGCAAATATTCGTTTGGAAGGTAACACTGCGATTTGTCTCGATAGTAAATCTCTAAGTGGGGCACAGGTAATGGCTACAGACTTGAGAGCTTCAGCAAGTTTAATTCTAACGGGTATCGTTGCCAGCGGCGAAACAATCGTAGATCGTATCTATCATGTTGACCGTGGTTATCAAAAAATAGAAGACAAGCTCAGTCGTTTGGGCGCGAAAATCAAAAGACGAAAGTCTTAACATTTTTCAATAATTGCAGACAGAGAGGGCGATAGGCCCTCTTTTTATTAATACACGCCGGTTTCCAGCTCTGCAACTTCGACTTGTATCTCTAACCGCTCTCCATTGCGAATGACTTCAAAAATGACGGTTGTTCCAGGGCTTGTATTACCTATTTTCTTCAAGGTGCGTTGTGGATCTGTAACTGGGGTGTTGTCCACTTTAATTAAGATATCACCATTTTTCATACCGGCTTGCCAAGCTGGACCCAAAGGGTCTATGTCAGTGGCTCTTAGTCCAACGATAGGTGTATAGAGATCGGTCACGTCTTTACCCGTGTTATCAACCGGAGTTCCTTTGAAACCAAGGTAGCCTCGAATTACTCGGCCATCTTTAATCAACTTTGCCATCACATCGAGCGCGAGATCATAGGGTATGGCAAAAGAAATCCCCTGAATATCAATGTTATACCTGGTCTTGAATTGGGCGGAAGTAATTCCTACCAAAGCACCTGTTGAATTTATAACTGCGCCACCTGAATTACCTACATTCACAGCCGCATCCATTTGTAGCAAGGTATTATATTGGCTCTCGGTAAGTGTTTGTTTTCCTGTTGCACTGATCACTCCTTGTGTGATCGTTTGTCCTAGATTCAAAGGGTTACCAATCGCTAGGATCACATCGCCAACTCGTGGGTTGAAATTTGTATCAATGGGTATAACTGGCAAGTTTTTAGCCGGGATCTTCAGTAAAGCTAAATCAGTGACAGTATCAAAGCCTATTAGCTGTACATCAAAATACTGCCTACCATCAGTAAGTAAAACGAGGATTTGATCCGCATTATTAACCACATGATAGTTAGTTAGAATATAACCATCGCTTGACATGATAACCCCAGACCCCAATTCTCTGACGGTGTTTTGTCTTTTGTATCTCGGCTGGCTGCTAAAGCCTTCTGAGAATATTGTCACCACAGCAGGTGCTGCCTTATCTACGGCATCAGCAAAGCTCATATGCTGTGACGGAATGTGTTTATTCACATCAAAGCTTGGTAGATTTTGTTTGAGGGTTGGATTTAGCCAAATAATGATAAAGGCAACGCCTAATCCAGCTAAGAACGGTGGGAATATGAATTTAAGTAATTTCAGCACGAGTATTGATACATTATATTTTTCATTATGAAGACAATAATGACACAAAAAAAAACACAGCGACAACTATCGCTGTGTTTCAATACCATTATTTACGTGAATATCATTGAATTAGATAGAACACGGTTTCTCGACCACGTTTAATTCCAAGCACGATATTGCCTTTGATCTCAGAAATCAGCTTAGACATGTCGTTAACACTGGTGACTCGCTTACGGTTAACCTGCATGATCACGTCACCTTCTTCTAGGCCCACTCTTGCAGCTGGAGAACGAGCTTCAATTGAAGTGACGACAACGCCTTCATTACCATTCCTTTCACCGGCTTCTAATACGGCACCACGTAACATCGGATGAATATCTTCGGCATTGGTTTGCTCTTCTTGCTTACCACCTAGTTCGACATCAATGAATTTTACTTTACCATCACGATAAACGCCTAATCTCACCTCACGGCCTTCGCCCATGGTGGCTATTTTACCTCTTAACTGCTCATGGCTTTCTACTTCATCGCCGTTTATGCTGACGATGACATCGTTGGCTTTTAATCCGGCTTTGTCTGCCGCCGAGTCAGCAATGACGCGCATCACATAAGAACCTCGTTTCACCTCAAACCCTTGAGCTTTGGCAAGCCCAGCATCCAATGTGCGACCAAGGATCCCGAGTGAACCCCTGCGCACTTCACCAAATTCAATTATTTGATCAACTAGACTTTTCATCATATTCGAAGGAATGGCAAAGCCAATACCTACATTACCACCTGAAGCTCCCAATATGGCGGTATTGATACCAATCAGCTCACCATTCAAGTTGACTAAAGCGCCACCTGAATTACCTTGGTTAATTGCCGCGTCGGTTTGAATAAAGTCTTCATAGCCTTCGATATTCAGACCGCTACGACCAAGTGCACTGATAATGCCTGATGTTACCGTGTGACTCAGACCAAAAGGGTTACCGATGGCAACCGAGAAGTCACCCACTCTTAATTTATCTGAATTGGCCAGTTTTACTTCGGTGAGATCCTCCGACTCGATTTGTAATAGAGCAATGTCTGATTCACTATCAGCACCAACAAGTTTGGCTTGAAACTCTCTGCCATCTTTGAGTGTAACGACGATTTCATCAGCATCGTCAATAACATGATTGTTGGTAACAACATAGCCTTCATCGGCATCAATAATGACGCCCGATCCTAAACCACTGAATGGACGTTTTTGGCTTCGAGGTTGAGGTTGTCCAAAGAAGAAGTCGAACGGATCGACTCGACGTCTAACTTCTTTTGCACCGCGAACTTGGATACTAACAACGCCCGGTGTCACTTTTTCGAGCATAGGAGCAAGGGTTGGCAGTTGTTGACCATCTACCGCGACAGGCAACTTCGCCACACTTGAATGTGGAAATAATAACAAGCTAGAGGATAAAATTGCGGCAGATAACAAAGATAATTTCAGTTTCATAGTCTAGTAGTACTCCGCTAATAGCGTTAATCCAAAAGTGATAAGAGACTGAAACTCGGTCCCTTATCAATCATCTTTAATTATTTCTACAGACTATGGGGTCAAAAAAAAGTTCATCAAGAGGCTTTCGATTGCTCACTTTCTCGACGGCTACCAGAAAATAGCCCAGTTTCACCTGCTGCGTAATCGGTCGGTTGGTCGGTAGCGTTAGATTCAACTTTGCGACGCTTTTCGGGTCTGGCTTTTAGTGAGGCTTGTAGCTGCTCCGTAGTTTCTTTAGAAAAGAATGGGTCAGTAGGGCGAGATGACTTTTCTTGTAACAGTAGCTGGTTGGTCTCTTCAACATGGCTAACTAGCTGTTGATAGTTGTCATGCATCTTACCAACCAGTTTTTTGGTATTAGCTAAGTGATCAGTTACATCTTGGCGATACTGTTCAAGTTCACTTTCTGCTTTTTTTACTTGCTGTTCTAGTTCATCCTGTTTTAGCTGCTTGCGTGTAAAGAGAGTTCCCAAATAAAATGCAGCACTGGCTACTAAGATAATGAGTCCAAACCAAGTAATGGTGGTCATAGCTGTCTCCTGATTCACCCTAAATGTGGGCGAAATTAATATAAAAACTTATCTGTACTAAATATACGCTGAGAATGCAGGCGTGTTAATATAAGTAACAAACAAATCGTAAAAAAATATAAATTCATGACGCCTTGGGAAAAGTATCAGCAAGACTTAACGAGAGAAGATTTTCAGTACGACAGTGCTCAGGAGAATGCGGTAAAGCATTTACAGCGTTTGTATGAAGATTTTGTGACTCAGCCAGTGCCAAAGCAAAGCTTTTTTGCTCGCTTGTTTAACAGGTCGCAGCCAAAACAAATTAAAGGGCTGTACTTTTGGGGCGGAGTGGGGCGGGGTAAAACCTATTTGGTTGATACCTTTTACGAAGCGTTGCCAACTGACCGTAAAATGCGTGTGCATTTTCATCGCTTTATGCACCGTGTCCATCAAGAATTAAAAAAACTAAAAGAGGTCAAAAACCCTTTAGAACATATCGCTGATACATTCAAATCGGAAACAGATATTATTTGTTTTGATGAGTTTTTTGTTCAGGACATTACTGACGCAATGTTGTTGGGTGGGCTAATGGAAGCTCTCTTTGAGCGAGGAATTGTGTTGGTTGCGACGTCCAATATTGTTCCAGACGAACTGTACAAAAATGGCTTACAAAGAGCACGGTTTCTACCTGCGATTGAATTAGTGAAACAAAACACAGAAATAGTGAATGTGGATTCGGGTATAGATTACCGTTTACGCACTCTCGAACAGGCCGAAATTTTTCATAGCCCACTTGATGCTCAAGCAGACTCAAATTTATTTGATTATTTTGACAAGCTTTCTCCCGAACCTGGCAAAAAAGACACCAGTATTGAAATAGAAGGTCGAATGATCGCGACTCGGATGGTGTCAGATTGTGTCGTGATGTTTGATTTTCCAGCCCTTTGCGAAACCGCGCGTTCGCAAGTCGACTATATGGAGATCAGCCGACTTTATAATACCGTGATCTTGTCGAATGTGAAGCAAATGGGCCAGCATAATGATGATGCAGCAAGACGGTTTATTGCTTTGGTTGATGAGTTTTACGAGCGTAATGTTACCTTGATAATTTCAGCTGAAGCGCCAATTACGGAATTGTATACACAGGGCACATTAAACTTCGAATTCAAACGGTGCATTAGTCGTTTACAAGAAATGCAATCGACGGAGTATTTGTCTCTAGAGCACCTTGCATAGCGTAACTTTAGACTTGTTTCAGAGAGAATATCGAGTCTTGTTATCTCGTTGCTAGCAGGGATAAATTTTCTTGTAGAAAAAAGCACCAAGTACTGGTCTTCATGGTTTTCCCTTGCTATAATCCGCGGCCTGCCACGTTGCGTTCTATTGCCCTCGTCGGCTTAGCCACCGGCTTGAGCGGCATAAAGTCTTAAACTCGAAGGGGTTGAAGCAAACACAAAGTAGAGCGGTAGTCCAAGGACTGCCTGTGGTTTTAATTGAAGACATTGGATTTTTTTATAATGAAAACGTTTGTTGCTAAACCAGAAACTGTAAAACGTGACTGGTACGTAGTTGACGCTGAAGGTAAAACTTTAGGTCGCATCGCTACTGAAATCGCTCGTCGCCTGCGCGGTAAGCATAAAGCTGAGTACACACCACACGTTGACACTGGTGACTACATCATCGTAATCAATGCTGAGAAAGTTACTGTAACTGGTAACAAAACTCAGGACAAAATGTACCATGCTCACACTGGTTACCCAGGTGGCCTTAAGTCTATCAACTTTGAGAAACTTCAAGCTAAAAAGCCTGAAATGATCATTGAAAAAGCGGTTAAAGGCATGTTACCTCGCGGTCCTCTAGGTCGTGAAATGTTCCGTAAGCTTAAAGTTTACGCTGGTAACGAGCACAACCACGCTGCACAGCAGCCTCAGGTTCTAGACATTTAAGGAGCACACTCATGGCAAATCAATACTACGGTACAGGTCGTCGTAAAAGTTCAAGTGCTCGCGTATTCTTACGCCCAGGCACTGGCAGCATCGTAATTAATCAGCGTTCTATCGAAGAATACTTCGGTCGTGAAACTGCTCGTATGGTTGTTCGTCAACCACTTGAGTTAGTTGAAATGACAGAGAAGTTTGACCTATACATCACCGTTGCTGGTGGTGGTACTACTGGTCAAGCTGGCGCAATCCGCCACGGTATCACTCGTGCACTTATGGAGTTTGACGAGTCTCTTCGTCCTACACTTCGTAAAGCTGGCTTTGTTACTCGCGATGCTCGTAAAGTTGAGCGTAAGAAAGTGGGTCTTAAGAAAGCACGTAAGAAGACACAGTTCTCAAAACGTTAATTTTTACGTTTCAAGAATTCAAAAACCCGGCTCTATGCTGGGTTTTTTGTTTTTCTCTAACGGGTTGATTTACCACAGACACGTTGTTTGTAAAATATCCAAATTACCTTTCGAAAAACGACCAAACATGCCAGAACAGTTGGTTAGCTTAAAAAACTTCAATAAATATAATAATTAGTTCAAATCGGATGATATCTCGACGGTTTTTTTTGCTACAATTGGCAAGCTAGTAATGTGACTACAGATTTGGATGGAGCCATCGGGCATTTGCCTTGATGTGGATTGATCTCTGTCAGTACATTCTGTCGTTAAAATCGTTATCATAATAATCGGCTTCATGCGCGAAGTAACCATCACCGGTATTTCAGCAGGTTTGTTCGTGCATGAGACTGTAATAACCTTGTTTTAATCAAGGGATTTATTTATGATCGCGTCTATTTTGTAGTTTCTTAAATTAACCTGCTGTAACTGATGTTCTCAATATAGCAAGTGTTGGGAATCATAGTGGAGATAAGTGGATGAGCAATGCGCCTGTAGACAACAGCCGACGTCGCTTTTTAACTATCGCTACCTCTGTTGTAGGTGGCGTTGGTGCGGTTGGAGCTGCTGTTCCTTTTATTGCGTCCTGGAATCCAAGTGAGCGAGCTAAATCTGCGGGTGCGCCTGTAGAAGTAGATATCAGCAAACTTGAATCTGGACAATTAATTCGTGTTGAGTGGCGAGGTAAACCAGTATGGATTGTTTCTCGTACACCAGAAATGCTAGAACAAATGAAACAACACGAGAATCAACTTCGTGATCCAAACTCTGAAGAGCCTCAGCAATTAGAGTCTGCGCAGAACGGTCATCGTTCAAAGCGTCCTGAGATTTTTGTTGCCGTAGGTATCTGTACTCACTTGGGTTGCTCGCCATCGTTCCTTAATGGCGGCTTTGGTGAAAAAGTTGAAGGTACAGACAGCGGTTTCTTCTGTCCATGCCACGGTTCAAAGTTTGATATGGCTGGTCGCGTATTCCAAAACGTACCTGCACCTTTAAACCTTGAAATCCCTCCGTATACCTTTATTGACGACACTACCATCTTGGTAGGTGAAGAAGAAGGGGTTGCGTAATGTTTGCAAATTTAATCAACTGGATTGATGCTCGTATTCCAATGACTCGCGTTTGGAATATGCATATTGCACAATATCCAGCACCAAAGAATTTTAACTTTTGGTACCTGTTCGGTTCTCTCGCCATTTTAGTATTGGTAAACCAAATCGTAACTGGCATCTGGTTAACCATGAACTTTGTGCCTTCAGCTGAAGGTGCTTTCGCTTCTGTAGAATACATCATGCGTGATGTTGAGTACGGCTGGCTACTGCGCTATCTGCATTCAACAGGTGCCTCCGCGTTCTTTGTGGTGGTATATCTGCATATGTTCCGTGGCATGATCTATGGCTCTTATCAAAAGCCAAGAGAACTACTATGGTTATTTGGTATGTTCATCTTCTTGGCATTAATGGCAGAAGCCTTTATGGGTTACTTGTTACCGTGGGGACAAATGTCTTTCTGGGGTGCGCAGGTAATCATCTCGCTATTCGGTGCGATACCAGTAATTGGTGATGATCTAACGCTTTGGATCCGCGGTGACTACGTAATTTCAGGCGCTACGCTAAACCGATTCTTTGCTCTTCACGTTATTGCACTGCCACTAGTATTGGTTATCTTGGTATTCCTTCACATTGTTGCACTTCACGAAGTGGGTTCAAACAACCCAGATGGTGTAGAAATCAAACGTAAGAAGGGCACTGTAGCAGAAGAAGACAAGCCTAAATTTAAATTCCATGAGTATTACACCGACAAGAAAGACATTGTTGATGCAATTCCATTCCACCCATATTACACCGTTAAAGATATTTTAGGTGTTGCTGGTTTCTTAATTATTTTCTGCGCGATTGTATTTTTCGTACCAGAAATGAATGGTTTCTTCTTAGAAGCGCCTAACTTTGAAGCTGCTAACCCGCTGAAAACGCCAGAGCATATCTTCCCAGTTTGGTACTTTACACCTTTCTATGCGATTCTTCGTGCAATTCCAAACAAGCTACTTGGTGTAGTTGCAATGGGGGCGTCGATTGTTGCGCTAGCTCTACTTCCGTGGATTGACCGTGGTTCTGTTCGCTCAATTCGTTATCGTTGTGGCTTGCACAAGTTGAACATTGCGCAATTTGTTGTGACATTTGTTATCTTGGGCTGGGTTGGAGCTACTCCACAGACAGACTTTAAGACGTTGTTGTCGCAAATCACCACAGTGACGTATTTCATGTTCTTCGTTCTACTGTTTGTTTACAGCAAGAATGAGAAAACGAAGCCATTGCCAACGAGGTTGACGAAATGATGAAAAAGCTACTTATCGGTTTATTCGCATTGTTGCCTACTCTGTCAATGGCAGCGGGACCATCAGTACCTCTGATGGAAGCGAACAATGATTTAAAAGACAACGCATCGCTACAGCGTGGCGCAAAGTTATTTATGAACTATTGCCTTGGCTGTCACCAGATGCAATATCAACGTTACGAGCGTACGTTCCGCGACATCGGGATTCCGACTGAAATTGGTAAAGAGACACTGATTTTTGATGATTCAAAAGTAGGTAGCCATATTACTAATTCAATGTCGAAAGACGACGCTGCAAAATGGTTTGGTGCTGCGCCACCGGATCTAACGTTGGTAGCTCGTGTTCGTGGTACAGACTGGATTTACACTTATCTGAAGTCATTTTACAAAGATGAGTCTCGTCCATTTGGTGTAAATAACATCATCTTCCCATCGGTTGGTATGCCTCATGTATTGCAAGAGCTACAAGGCTTACCAACGCCGATCACTGAAGAAGTAGAGTCACATGGTAAAACAGTGACCAAAGTTATTGGCACTGAAACGGATGGTTCTGGTGAATTAAGCGTTGATGAATACGATCAAGCAGCAAGAGATATTACTAACTTCTTGGCATATGTAGGCGAGCCTTCTCGTCTAGAGTCAGAAGCAATAGGTATCAAAGTATTAGGCTTCTTGGTTATCTTCTTTATTTTGGCATTTTTGCTGAAGAAAGAATACTGGAGAGATGTTCATTAAGTTGAATATTCGATAGTAAGTTTTGCAATAGGGGCTTTTGCCCCTTTTGCTGTTTAAAGTGATTTGATTACTTTTTGTTTTTTTAATGGAGGTAGGCATGGCCGTTGCTGCCAATAAGCGCCCTGTAATGACACTTTTTTCTGGTGCAAACTGTATGTACAGTCACCAAGTACGTATTGTTTTAGCGGAAAAAGGTGTGAGTGTAGATATTCACCTGGCTGAGAAGGATAACTTACCAGAAGCACTGCATGAGATTAACCCATACGGTACAGTGCCAACTTTGATTGACCGTGAACTCGGTTTATATCAAGCAAATATCATCATGGAATATCTTGATGAGCGTTTCCCACATCCTCCTCTAATGCCAGTGTACCCAGTTATGCGTGGCCGTAGTCGTTTGATGATGCACCGTATTGAAACTGATTGGTACTCCCTTGCTGAAAAGATCAATGCTGGTGGAGATGACGCAGCCCAAGCACGTAAAGAGCTAACCGAAGCGTTGCTGGCGATTGCACCTATTTTCAATGAAGCGCCGTACTTCATGAGTGAAGAATTTAGCCTAGTTGATTGCTATCTAGCTCCATTATTGTGGCGCTTGCCTGAGCTGGGTATTGAGCTAACTGGTGCTGGAAGCAAAGAGCTTAAAGAGTATATGTTGCGTTTATTTGAGCGTGACTCATTCCAAGCATCTCTAACGGATGCAGAGCGTGAGATCAGAGCATAATGACGTCTAATCGTCCCTATTTGCTTCGTGCGTTTTATGAATGGATAGTGGATAACGATTGTACGCCACACCTTGTGGTTGATGCCGATTATCCCGCTGTTCAAGTACCAACACAATTTGTTCAGGAAGGACAAATTGTGTTGAATGTCAGCCCGTCTGCGGTGACTCAGTTCTCTATGGATAATCAAGCGTTAAGCTTCAATGCCCGATTTGGTGGGCAGCCAATGCAAGTATATGTTCCTGTTGGGGCTATTTTGGCTATTTATGCAAGAGAAAACGGGGAAGGTACGGTATTTACACCGGAAGAAATGGAAGTGCATGATGATGAAATTATGTCAGAAACTCCACCGCCTACCGAACCTGAGCCACCTGAACCAGCTAAGCCTGGTAAAAAGAAAGGCGCACACCTTCGAGTGATCAAATAAAAAAACCTGCCGAGAGCAGGTTTTTTACTATTGCTAAAATCGTGTTTGTAGAGCTTAGATGTACTCAAAAGCCTTGATCACGCGTTTGACTCCGCTAACATGTCGCGCTATTTCAACCGCTTTATTGGCTTCTTCCTCAGAAACCAAACCCATTAAAAATACTTCGGCATTTTCTGTGACAACCTTGATATTGGCGCCATAAACATCGTCGTCAGCAAGTAATTTGGTTTTTACTTTTGAAGTTAGCCAAGTATCGTGGGTCTGTGTGGTTATGCCAATGTTAGAGCTGATCCGTAGCTGGTTGTGTATTTGTCTGATGCCAGCGATGGACTTGATCGCCTGTTCAGCTTCGGCTTTCATCTCTTGATTGGCAACTTGACCAATCATCAGTACGATACCGTTGACGCTAACAATCGAAATATTCGCGTGTTCGGCCAGTCTATCGATCCCTTTGATAGCAAGGGTGGTTTTTATTTCAATATTGTTGTCATCAATTTGTGCACCGATAGTTCGCCTGTCACTGGCTGCGGTCACTGCGCCTGCGGTGCCAGCTACGACTGCAGCAGCGCAGCCTTGAAGTAATAAAATGCCACAAAGTAGCGTTATATTTCTAATCATGCTTCATCCTGTGGAAAAAGAATTGAATCGATTAACTGGCTTAGGCAGTGAATGGTAAACAACTGAGTTTCCAATATGCGGCTTAGTCGCTTGCTTGGAATGCGGATTTCCACATCGTGTTCTCCCAATAAGCCTGTGATCTCGCCGCCATCATCGCCGACCAGCGCAATGACTTTCATATCACGCGTAAGCGCCGCTTCGACCGCGGAAATAATAGATTTTTCTTGCCCGGTTGCTGCGAATACCAGCAATAAGTCACCGGGTTGTGCAAAAGCTCGAACTTGCTTGGCATACTTGTCTTTAACTTTTCCGTTATCGATAGAGGCGAGATTATACTGCTCATCACTTAATGCAACAGCAGGCAAACAAGGACGCTCTGTCTCATAGTAGTTACTTAGGATCACGGCAAAGTGATGGGCCAGCATATGGCTGCTAGCAGCACCACAACAAATTATTTTGTTACCGTTGATCAAGCCTTGTGCCATGGTAATAGCAGCTCGTTCCAGTGCCTCTGGCAGCACCTCTCCCGCAGCAATTTGCGCTTGAATGTTCTCAGTAAAAATGGCTCTAATTGATTCTTGCATATTATCCGATGTTTCTAATCCAGTTTATCGTTGGCGGATCAACGCCTTGAATCGCGACAAAGTCTATTCTTAGTGCAGATTGCTGCAAATTATACTGTTTAGCATAAGCTTGAGCGCTGCGTTTGAGTCGCTGTAACTTGGTGCTAGAAAGTGAGCAAATAGCCCCTCCATACACCGCGCTTTTTCTATATTTTACTTCCACGAATACCCATGTTTCGCTGTCTTGCATTATCAGATCTATTTCACCGAACTTACAGTGATAATTTCTCGATATTGCCACAAGTCCTTGTGCTTTTAGGTGCTGCTCTGCCATCTTCTCAAAATGCAGGCCCTTGCTCCTAGTGTTGTTAAATAATCCCTTAAACATGATTTTCCTTAATTTATACTCGTTACCTTTTCTTCCTCTGAACCCTGCATAAACAGTGGTAACGGTTCTTGTTCATTTAAACTCACCAAACGAATTTGTTTATTATGGTATTGAGCCCAACTTAACTTACGCTTGATAATGTTTTTCTCATCCATACTAAGTTGGCCTGTTAACCCCTCAAAGCGTTTACCCGGTAAATGAGCCATCTGACGTAGTTCTGGGAGGACTTTCAGGGCATCAAATGCCATGGCAAATAGCCGTTGCTCTATATCAGCTTGTTCTGGCCATAAACCTTGATAGCTATTTCGCAACGACGTATTGTCTATAGCGTTAGGAAGCATCCAAGGTTGTTCGGTGAAATAGAGTCCTTCTAAATCGCCTTTATCGGTTTTGTCTATTTGTTTACTGTAACTGCGAGAGCTGGCATACAAAGGGATTTTCTCGGCAAATGTGCTCACGTTGACATCAAGATAAGGTTTTAATAGCCGCGTTTCCATCGCGTCTCCAAGAATATACACCGCATCAATGTCACGACGAGAGCGAGTTTCGCTCTTTATCTTTTCTCGGAACAAGCTTTTCACGACATTGGTTCGCGCCTTCGAGTTATCTACCTCTAGTAAATCGGTTATTACGTCGGCCATATTTTCACTGTTTGTATAAAAACCGACTTCGGGTTCGGTAATGCTGTATTTTTTCCATTGTGTCTGGAAGTGCTCAATCAAACGATTGCCAGAGGTATTGGCAGGGGCAAGTAGCATAGGTTTTTTATAACCTTTGGCAAGAAAGTGTACCATCGCCTGTTCGACTTCATGCTCTGGATTTAACGCGAAAAAGTATTGCTCATCGCGTTGCATGGTCGGGTTATCATGTACATTGAGATAGAGTGTTGGATACTGAGATAAGCGACTATCAGCGTTAAATCGCTCAACATTGGATTTCAATAATGGGCCAATAACAAAGTCCACATTGTTTCTGAGTAACTCGGAGTGGATCGCATCGAGGTTTGCCATTTCATCAATGAAAAATACTTCTTCGATATCGCTGTTATCCGTGGCCGCCAAGAAACCATTTTTTAGTGCATTACCTAACCGTTCACTAGATCCTGTTTGAGGTAGCAGTATGGCTAAGCGTTTAACTTGGTACGGCTCAAGAGATACAGACTTTTGCAATTCTTTGGGTAACAGTGCAACTGCTGGGTGGCTGGAGAAACGTCGTTTCCAATTATTCATGGCTTGATCAAGTTGCGCACTCGAACCTAAATAAATTTGTTGATATTTTGCAAGGGTCACCCAGCCGCGCTGTAATACTGAGCCGTTGTCATAGCGTTCTAGTTCATAAGCAGAAAGTTGTTGTAGGTTTTTCCAAATTTCCTCATCTAACCCAACCACAGTCAATTGGTGCTGGCTAGCGATGTCGGCTGATTTAAAAAAGTAGTCGAGAGCGACTTTGGGTAAAGACTGAGAAGCATAAATACTACCTACTAAGTATTGGTGCCAAGCTCGGTGCTCTGGTAGTGTAAGGCGCTCAGCAATAGATTGCAGTAAGGTTAGGGCTTGTGGGTATTGCTGCATTTCTTTGCGTGCATAAGCAATATAGAGCTTGTTTTGCACGTGATCCACGCTTGCTTTAGCTTCCAATGCCCCTCCAACCAACTCAAGCGTCTGCCAGTTTTGCTCTAAGATTGCAGCATCACGAGCTGCGTATAGTAGCTGTATCCGTGTTATGCCTTCTTTAGCTAACGCACGTTGATAAAGGCTGGCGGCATCGGTTGCTTTAGGATCAGTATCTACCTGAACCTGCTTTTTTTGCTTTATAGACTCGTTATTCGGGCTTGTGCTACAAGCAGATAACCCGGACAATATAGCAATAAATAGCGCGATCTTTTTAAATTGCACAAGCAAACCTTCTTAATTCACCAACAAGTGGATATCTTACTGACTGATATTGGAGAGCTCAATGGCTAATCATCACAACGAGACGAAAATTGGCACTTTGCACGTAGTTGCAACCCCAATAGGTAATTTAGAGGATATCAGTGAACGTGCCCTTAAAGTATTAGCCAGTGTGGATATGATTGCTGCGGAAGATACTCGTCATACGGGAAAGCTTCTTAGTCACTTTAATATCAAAGCCAGAACATTTGCGCTACATGACCACAATGAAAAACAAAAAGCCCAGCAGTTATTGGACTGGCTTAATGAGGGGCTGGATATCGCATTGGTGTCAGATGCTGGTACACCGCTGATCAGTGATCCCGGTTATGCTGTTGTGAATTTATGTCGAGAAGCGGGCGCTAATGTGACGCCTGTGCCAGGAGCGTGTGCTGCCATTGCCGCGGTAAGTTGCTCAGGCTTACCGACAGACCGTTTTCAGTTTATTGGCTTTACTCCAGCCAAAAGCCAAGCACGACGTCAATTTTTCCGCCAAGCGGTTGAATCGGGTATGACAAGCATTATGTACGAAAGTACACACCGCATCATGGCAAGTCTAGAAGATCTGCAAGCCGAGTTGGGAAGTACTCAGCAAGTGGTATTTGCGAAAGAGTTAACCAAAACCTATGAGACTTTTTTTAGCGGCTCAGTGGCAGAATTAATCACTTTTTTAACTGCAGACACAGACAAGCAAAAAGGCGAGTTGGTTCTCATGTTGCCAGCCGAGCAAAGAGATGAACAAGCACTTACGCCTGAGGCAAAAAAACTGATTAATCTGCTTGAAAGCGAAATGCCGTTGAAAAAAGCCTGTGGCGTGGCTGCTGATTATTTGGGCCTGAAGAAAAATGCTTTGTATAAAGCTATCATTGCTGAGCGAGAAGAATAACAACGAACGAAATAAAATTACTGCGTTTTGTGTAGGAAGTGCGTATAATCGCCCGCCTGAGTCAGCCGGATAATCGCTGCCTGTGACGAAAATGATCAGGGGGAGGAAAGTCCGGGCTCCATTGGGCAGGGTGCCAGCTAACGGCTGGGGGGCGCGAGCCTACGACAAGTGCAGCAGAGAGAAGACCGCCTAAGTCCTTCGGGACCGGTAAGGGTGAAAGGGTGCGGTAAGAGCGCACCGGACCGCTGGTAACAGTTGGTTGCAGGGTAAACTCCACCCGGAGCAAGACCAAATAGGGTTCCTTATGGTGTGGCCCGCATCGGAACCGGGTAGGTTGCTTGAGCCTAGGAGCGATACTAGGCCTAGACGAATGATTATCACTCGTAAGAGTACAGAACCCGGCTTATAGGCTGACTCAACCTCTTTAAGTAACCGCTTGATTTACTTGTGTAGATCAAGCGGTTTTCTAAAATTCCAAACATCTTCATATAAATCCGTGTACCAAAGGTGCATGGTTTGGTACACACCAAAAAATTCCCAACCATCTGAAACCACATTGTTTTTAGTCTATCCAGATTGTCATTGGACGATTCAGTTAACTTACAGGTTAACTCAGTTTATTTGAGTAACAGCTTGATTTTATAATGTAAATCAAGCGGATCTTCATCACTTTTATTCACCAAGCTACAACACGATGCGCTATTCCGCTCACTTGGATAAACCTGCTTACACTACATTGCTCAACGTTATCTCCTATCTTTAATGATAATCACCGTGGATAGCAACGACTCGTTATTTTCTGACTAAACTTACTTTTATGATTTGGAATTACCATGGGTAAAAGTGAGACTAGCTTATGGCAACAGTTACTTTTTATGGTGCGGTGCAGGAAGTCACAGGGTCTTGTCATCTAGTTCATTCAGGTACGTTTGGTGAGGTGTTACTGGATTGCGGTATGCATCAAGGAATGAGAGCCAAACATTTCATTTCTAGAGAGCAGTTCGCTTTTAATCCTTGCACTATAGATATGGTCATTTTGTCTCATGTTCACTTGGATCACTCGGGTCGATTGCCGTCTTTACTGCATGAGGGATTCAGAGGCCCAATTTATTGCACCGAAGCTACGGCACAGTTATTACCCATTATGCTATTTGACGCCTTGAGTTTGTATGAAAATGACTTACGTCGAGAAAACCGTAAGCGCGCACGCAAAGGGTTAGATGATATTGAGCCTCATTACAGCAAAGATGATGTACTCAAGGTGTTAGATTGCCTTAAACCACTTGCCTATCAACAGAAAGTAGAAATCGCCCAAGAAGCATCTGTTTGTTTTTATGATGCTGGGCATATTTTAGGCTCAGCAATTACAGAGCTTACGTTCATCGAGCATGGTAAAGCCAAAAAGTTGGTTTTTTCTGGTGATTTAGGTAATGCGGATACCTTACTTATGAAGGATCCGGTGTTTTTAGAACAAGCAGATGTTGTAATGATGGAGGGCACCTATGGCGATCGAGAACACAGAACGTTAGGTGATACCCAAACTCAGCTCAAAGAGATCCTGCATACTGCTTTTGTTAAAGGTGGCAATGTAATGATCCCCGCATTTGCAGTAGGGCGCACGCAAGAGTTATTGCTTTATCTCGGCAAGCTGCAACAGGCTGGAGAGCTCGATAACTGGCAGATTTTTCTCGATAGTCCAATGGCGATTGAGGTCACTTCTGTTTATGACCAATGGCTACCGACCCTTGATTGTGAAGGGGTAAAAAAGTTTTGCACCGGCGAGCAAACACTGCTTAAAAACTTTCTTTCAACGTTACACTTGATGGTAGATGCAGAAGAATCAATGGCTATCAATAAGATCAGCGGTGGTGCGCTTATCATTGCTGGCAGCGGCATGTGTACAGGTGGGCGGATTACCCACCACTTTAAACATCGCATTTGGGATAGTCGCAATACCATCATTTTTGTTGGTTATCAGGCCAACGGCACCTTAGGTCGAATGCTGGTTGATGGTGCACAACACGTTAAATTATTTGGTGATGATATTATCGTTAAAGCGACGATTGAAACGTTAAATGGTTTTTCTGCTCATGCGGGACAAGCCGCCTTAATTGACTGGGTAAGCCACTTTAAAACTGATCCAACCGTAGTGTTGGTGCATGGAGAACCCGACGCCCTCACAGCACTTGCCGACAAACTCGAACAGCAGCAAAATATTAAGGCTGAGATTCCGGTTTTTGGTAGTCTTATCGAGTTCTGAAGTGTTTACTAAACTTAGATTTTTGGTTGGCTATTCAGCGTAGAGTGACTATCCAACTTTATAAGTTGAATAGTCTCGTGAAGATTTTAGTGGTGGCTATGTTCGTGCTCTTGTTCAGCAATACCAAGCCAAGTTATTGCCGAGGGCGCTGCGTTTAACTCGATGCTTGAAGAGATAGTCTTACTCTCTAGATCGACTTGATGTACCTGCTGCGTAATTGGATCGGCGACATAAACGTAATGGCCATTTTGCGCAACCGTCATGCTGAACCTCATGCCTTCAGGCATTTCTGTCACTTCTTTTTCAGAAATATCGATTTGGCCCTCTAGTTCCCAATGTTGATGTCCATCATGTTCATGTGCGCTGAGGATGTTCAAGAAACCTTGTGTATCCAAAACTAAAAAGTGTTCGCCGCTATATGAAAAGCTATATGCGACTGGGCTGGCGAGCGGTTGCCAATCAAGCGCTTCCATTTGCTTTTCATGAGGGTTAACCGTGACTAAAACGGCTTGTCCACTACCATGTCCAGAGGCAATACCAATAAAGGCTTGCTGTTCTTCATGACCATATAATGTGCCGATGCGGAGGTTATTAAGTGCTTCAATATTTGCAACTTTTTCTGCTTCATAAATATCGTCATGCTGGTGGGCAATTAACACACCATCACTACAGCCAAAAGCGACATATTCATGATTTTGCGTGGCGCCATGCAAGTTAGGGCAAGTCACCTCAAACACTTGCTCTAGTTCATATTCATTATCGTGTCGATGGTATACGCCGACTTGATCTGGCAAAATTTTGTTGGCCGATGTGCTGTCATTATCATCACGTCGGATTGTCGCAAGTAAGTGCTCACCACGAGGCTCAGCAGCACCATGCATATTGATGTCGTAGTCGAGCCTCGGAAGCTCCGCAGCTGCATTGGTAATATCAAGATCAGTTATGACTTGCACCGATGCAGATGTACCTGTACTAGCATTACCATCATAAAAAATAGCCATTTGACCGTCGTGTTTAATAACGTGGGTCGGCGCACTGCCAGCAAGCTCATAGCCACTCATAACAGGTGCTTCACTATAATCATGGATGTGTTCAACATGATCTTCTCGCCATAACCCACCATCGATGAAGCCAACGTAGTCTTGGTTACGACTAGTGATAACGGCATAGCGGTAGCCTGCCGAAGCTTTCAATGCATTTGAGCTATGAGTCAAAGCAAAACTGTCTAGCAGATCTCCATCATCAAGGTTGAAGATACTGATATTGGCTTTATCAGCGGTAAGTACAGCAAGTCTCCCTTTGGATTCAATGGTATAGCCGTCATCCCCATGACCATGCTTGTCGTCAGTTTTTTCTGCGGTGCCTTTTTCGATAAAAGTTGATTTTGTATCACCACAGCCTGATAAAAACAGCGCAGCTATTGCCGCTGCTAGCAAATTGAATTGACAAGATTTGAGCATATTATTCTCCTTGTATTATTAAATTTTTTATATGAAAAACAGTTAGGTATAACAAAACAAGGTCGATTTCTGCGCCAGATCTTGGTGGCAGTACTGCTACCAAAGTATCAAAAAGTATGCTTTGGACAAAAACAACGAGTCACTTTCAATATGCTGACAGCCACTTTTGACGCATAGCGTGCCCTCACTTTACTGAAATGTTATACCGTAACAAATTTGGCTTGTGATGTTATACTGTATCAAAATTAAATACAAATATGAGCGTCAAATTAAGGCGAACTAAATAGCATTATTGGGCAAATTTGCTTATGTGCAGCTGAGGTTAAATAGGATGTTGGCACAGCGCTCACTGATTTAATTAATAAGCGTTAGGTAAACATATTTTGTTACTGTTAATGCAGTGGCTAAAGATAACTGTTTTTCAATGCACCACGACTAATTTAGTAATCGCGGCTTAGGGCTTGTTGATCTTTGCTATTTGATTTTTGTTCCCCTCTGTGGGCTTTGAGCAACAATGCTTAAAACACACTGAGATGAACCCGCAGGGCAGCGCTTGATTGGTATTTCTACTTCATAATCGCCTGACTCACATAGAATAACTATGTTACGCAGGCTCTGCCTTGCATAAATGCCAATCAAACTGCTGCAAAACAAACTTGAAAGATCAACAGGCCCCAGTGCTGCGTTCACAGCGAATATCATATAATAGAGGTGCGTAATGAACACAGGAAAAAAAACGTTTATTCTTTCAGCAACATTAGTATTAAGTGCTTGTGTTGGGTACTCCAACGCCAAGCCCGTCGATTTGCAAAGTGAAAGCAGCTATCAACTTATTGCATACCAAAACTGCAATCCAGTGGTTAAGCATGTAATGGATCAAGAGCAAATCGCAGCCTATAAAGACTTAAAAGCAGCAGAGGTCGAGATGGCAGCAGTGGAGCTGCCAATGGAAGATATCGAGCAACAATTGTTGGTACTGAGCAAGGAAATAGAATTGGTTAGCGCCGATGCGATTATCGAAGATGGAGAAAAACTAGTCATCAATAAAAAGCTGTTGACGAAACAGCAGGAAAAAGCCAAGCAAATTGAGGCGGTAATAGAAGCTCACGCCTCCAAATTTGAGGCGATTGATGATTATGCCGATAAAGTAAGTGCTGCAGCAGATCGTTTTGATGAGTCTTTAGTATCGGTGTTGGGAGACTTAAAAGGGATCAATATTAATGTCATTGAGCCGGGTGAAACGCCAAAAGTGCGTTGTTTAGCATCGCATTGATAAACGTACTTTATTAATCGATTCGTTGAAATGCTTTTTATACTGCTTTGCTAAAGCTTGTGTGTCTTGATAGCCAACTTGGGTGGCTATCTGTTCGATGTTTAGATGCGTCGTGTTTAAGAGTTGTTTCGCACGCGTCAGTCGAGCAAGTCGAATATATTCAAATGGTGTCATGTTGGTAAAATGTTTGAAGCGGCGAATCAAGGTTCGTTCTGACATACAGGCAAGCGTAGCTAGGCTATGCAGAGTGTGATTCTTGCCAAGGTGTTCATTGATGTGATGTTGTATGTTTAATAAATGTTTGTCGCTGTGTTGCAAGTAATTGCTAAGCAATACAAATTCATTTTGACTGGCTTGCTCATTCGGTATGGCCAACCAAGCGGCTATCGTTTCTGCTATATCACTACCAAGTACATCGGTAATAAATCGTAGCATTAGGTGAAGGTAACTGTGTGCTGCGCCTGCGGTATAAATAATTCCGCTTTGCTCTGTTATTTTCTGAGCGTTGGGTGTTAGGGCTGGAAAATATCGCTTAAAAAAAGGTGTAAGCCACCAGCTACACGTAAATGCTTGGCCGTCTAATCTTCCTGTCGCTGCAAATAAAGCCGTACCACAACATCCGGCGAGTTGATAAGTCGCAGAGCTAAATACAGTGTTGTGTATTTTTAGCATGTTAGACACCTGCCTGCATTGTTTCCACAAGTCAGCCTCTGAGGTGAACTGACAGCCTACCCAGATAAGTACATCGGCATTTTCTAGCTCCTGAAAATGTCCAGAGCACATAAATGGTAGCCCCTGACTACTGATCACTTGTTCTCTACCAAACACAGAAATGGTTTGCCAGCTAAATACGGTTTTACCGCAAACTCTATTGGCAACATTCAGAATATCAATGACGCCAGTCAAAGCGCTTGCAAAGACATTATCTGGGCAAAGTAATATCACTTTCATGGCAATTTTGAACCTAAATAAGTCAATATTGACAGTTCAGCATAGCAGCTGAAGTCGGTAAGGTAAAACCTCATTAATTAAAGGAGGTGAACTATGTGGATCCATATCCCGATATTTTTTCTACTGGCACTGATCTTATTTCTATTGCTATTAACCGCGGGCGGAAGAATAAGAGCGGTTAAGAAAGGTGAAATTGCATTAAAAGATATCCGCTTTGTAGAAAAAAGTGTTTTTCCTGAGCGGGTTCGCCTAATCGGAAACAGCTATGAAAGCCAATTCCAGCAACCCATGATGTTTATTGTCCTGTTACTTTTCCTACATACGGAGCAAGCATCAGGTCAGTTTTGGTTTGTGATGAGTACGGCGTTTGTCGCCGCTAGATATTGGCATTGCTATGAACATGTGCTTGGTACTAACTTAAGGTTGCGCACATTGGCTTTTGCATTCAGCAGTTTATGCTTATTTACAGCTTGGTTTCGATTTTTATGGGAGCAGATCTAAGCGGTTATGTAATAAAAATGGAAGTTAACCCAACGGAAAGCCAAAGGAGAAAACGAGATCATCTTTTGGCTGTTCTTTTTATACGATTGTTTGAATCAAGCACACTGTCTGTCAGCGGCTCTGTTTTAGTACAACAATAATCATGGCTGGCATGCCTCACGGCTTATCGTTTTGCATTGGCCTTTTTTAAGGGAATCAGTATTACTCTTGTCTTTGGTGTGTGAAAACCACGATTAATTAGTTTAGTTGACTAAATTGGTGATGAAATCAGTATGGTTAGCTGTTTTTGTTATAGATAAGTCTCTGAATAGACTTGGTTTTCATTTTGGCATGCATATTGTTATAGGTATAATCACAGACTGAATAAGTAGTACAAAACAGGGATTAAACATGATTAAGAATAACAAAGTATTGCTCTCAACATTAATATGGATGGCAACGACAGTATGGTCAGCTTTATATTCTTTTGCGGCAAGAGCTGAGCAACCATTGGACAAGTTTATTCATTCAGTGATGAAAGAACGAAATATTCCAGGCTTACAGCTTGCGGTAGTAAAGGATGACAAAATAGTAAAACTGGGAAGCTATGGAGTTGCTGATTTACAACACAACGTCCCAGTGACTGACAAGACTTTATTTCCTATTAACTCCATGACCAAAGCCTTTACTGGTGTGGCTCTGGTTCAGTTGGTTGATCAAGGTGTTATATCCCTAGATGACCAAATCGGCAAGCACTTAACAGACTTACCAAAGTCGTGGCAGAGTCTAACCATCAGACAGCTAATGGCACATACCACAGGGTTACCTGAGATTTTGGCGTCAAAAAGCACCTTAGATTTAATTGTTCCTGGTGATATTGAAGCGTCATGGCAGGAAGTTCAGCGCAGACCATTTTTATTCGAGCCAAACAGTCGCTTTGAATATAACCAAACTGGCTACATCTTGATTGGTAAACTACTCGACAAGTACACGCCGAATGGGTTCACTAATTTTATCATCGACAAACAGTTTAAACCTGTGGGAATGAAACAAACGGCACAAGCTGGGTTTGACTACCTAGATGTGGTGATCCCAAACCAAACAAGACAGTATTATTATGTGGGTAATGGCGTATATGGAAACTTTTATGGTCAGTTTCCATACATGCTAAGAACGGCTGCGAGCATGAGCTCGACGGCGTCTGAGCTGGCCAATTATATGATTGCGCTACAAAACGAACAATTGGTTAAAGACGTCAGCGTATTATGGCAGCCAGCTAAACTTAACAATGGCCGTACTGAAGGTTTTAATCATAAAGAAAATGGTTATGCAGTAGGTTGGCAAGTGGGGCAACGTAAATATCACCCAAGCATTAGTGCTAGCGGCGGTAATGCGACCACGATGATTACTTACCCTAAAGATGATGTTGCTATCGTGGTATTGACGAACCTGCTTGGTGGATTACCCATTACCTTTGTGGATGATATCGCTGCTTACTACATCGAAGGCTTTAATCAACCACATAAGTTGGCGTCTTATGACCCTCAAGGTTACTTAGAGAAGCTAACTCAGGAACGGGGTTTTGATGATTTTGCTAGCACCTTAGCACAAGCCGAGTCAGATCTTGGCGTGACTTATGATATTGATATGATTGGTGAGTGGGGCAACGCGTTGGCAGGCGAGAAACGTTATGACGACGCGATGAAAGTCTTACAGTTTACGCTTTCAATGAACGATAAAAACTCATTTTTTCATTTTTGGTTAGCAAGAGCATACGAAGCTCAAGAGCAATATGCAGAAGCGTTAACTAGTTATCAAAACGTATTAAAATTGAACCCTAATGCGCAATTCACAAAGCAACGAGTGGCCGCGTTAAAAGCGCAGTTGAAATTGTAATGATGAAAAAGTGACGGCGAGTAGC
Source organism: Pseudoalteromonas sp. T1lg65 (assembly GCF_051930985.1). Taxonomy (NCBI): domain Bacteria; kingdom Pseudomonadati; phylum Pseudomonadota; class Gammaproteobacteria; order Alteromonadales; family Pseudoalteromonadaceae; genus Pseudoalteromonas; species Pseudoalteromonas sp. T1lg65. The sequence continues at coordinate 411,335 of NZ_CP196837.1, forward strand.
CGTCACTTTTTTACTTCACGATGGCTTCTATCATGACGCAGTCATTGAGCTTTTTCCATGCATCTTCAGCAACATCTGGCGCATTATCCACCCACCAGTTCGCTTGATAAATCGCATTTTGGAAAGTCACTTGTTGACCACCGAGGTAGACCGCTCCTGTCTGCCATAGTGGAGCTTCACATTTAGGTGTTAGCTTGCCAAAAAAACCGGTAATACTAGAAAGTTGTCCTTGTCTACTGGTGCCAAAATCCACTCCTTCAGCTAGTACAACGGCGCCATCATTAGCAGTGATCCGCCAATTAAAGCGAAACACCTGAGCGCCGGGTTTGCCGTGCATCTCGATATTAGAAATTAGCTCGCCTCTTATTGGCATTAAGCCAAACTGGCGCATTTGTTCATGAAAACCGGCTATCCACTCACTGGTTTTCTCAACGGTGTTTACATCCATCTCTGCTGAAGTTGGGTCTTTATAGGTAAAGTCCGGGGTTGCAACATGCTGCAACACCGCAAGTCTTTGTTCGTTTGATTCAATAGACCAGGCTCGCATATAATTTTTGATGTTTTTTTCTAAGCTGGCGTTTGGGTTTGTTTGTGCATTTGTAAGCATTGGTAAAAATAGACCCAAAGCCAAACTAAACAGTGTTATCTTATTCATGGTTGCTCCTCAATGTAATAAAGATGGAGCGAGTATTTCAACCTAATCTAGGTTGGGCGTCTGTATTGATAAAAGAGGACTAATTTAGTTTTATATTATTATTTATTATTAGGTTAGGTGTGTTTAGTTTAGCTAGAGTGACGTGTGTCATTTACGTTTTGACGTAGATTAATGTCAAGGAGAAAGAGTTAGCATGTATCTTGAGGATTTATATTTAGTCAGCTGTGCAATTGTGTTGTTTTGTACAGGTCTCGTTTATCAACAAACAAGGCACCTCAGCTATCGCCTCATTTATATGCAAATAGGAAATATCGTCTTATTACTAACACCACTGACCGGCTATTTAGGGATACGTTACTCGACGATGCCTGACTTTATTATCAAGCTCTCATACAGTGGCGTTTTATTGTTTTGTGCCTTTGTTTACCTTCATTACCAGCAACGTATGCAGTCTGCTCTCAAAATTGCACTGCATTGCTGCCCCTATTTGTGCTTTTATACGGTAGATTTACTCGACATAGACACCAACCGGCTACCTTTTATCATCGTATTCTTTGGTATTATTTTTAGTTATTCGACTGCAAGTTGGTTGGCTTTCAGAGCAAATTCACTCAATCACAGTCGCCAAGAATGGTTAAATATTATCGTGGCGACATTGATCATAGTGCTAAGCGGTGCTGTTGTCGCAGGTTACTTAAGTAAAGCTGCTTGGTTAGGTTACTGCTGGCATGTATTGAATGTGTTAATTTGTATTTATGTCATCAGTTGGACGTTTAAAAATCTATATCGGCCATCTAATTTACTGATTACGACACCGTTGAGCCCAGAAACACCTGAACGTAAAGAAAAGCTGCTGAATAAATCAGTTGCAGCGCAGTTGGCAGAAAAATTAACCGAGTTATTAACCGTCCAAAAAGTCTATCTAGACAATACCTTGTCGCTTGCCAAGCTCTCTGAACTATTAGGTATCAATGTGCACCAAACGTCAGAGTTATTAAATGTGCACATGGACAACAGTTTTTATCAGCTACTCAATCGCTACCGCATCGAACATGCTTGTCAGCTCCTAAATAGCGGTGATCGCAGCTTGTCGATAACCGAAGTGTTATTTTCGAGTGGTTTTAATAATAAAAATACCTTTTATCGAGAATTTAAACGTTGCACCGGCATGTCACCTTCCGCTTGGCAGAAAAAGCACAAGCAGAAGCTCACTGAAGCAAATACACACTAGGTCATTTAAGGGATAAAAAATAGCGACTATCAAGAATTGCTAAACTAAGAGGCATCACCACAAACCATAGCAACCGTCCAAGCGAGGTAACCATGAGCGACATCGTAATTATAGGTATTCTAATCAGGCGGAAGTGAGTATAGTCACCATTGCCACCATCAAAACAGACGTAAAGTGGATGAAAGATACCTTCAAAGAAGAGCTAAGATCCATTAAAGCGAGGCTAACCAAGTTGGAGGGTCGACGTTCTATAACTTACTTAGGTATTGCATCAACTCAATAGTTGGCTGACCATCTATGTCTAAGCCTTTCTTTCGTTGGAAACTTTCAATTGCATCTTTTGTTTTCGAATCAAAATCACCATTAAGTTCTCCGTCGTAATGACCTCGCTCTTTTAGGTAATGTTGTATCATGAAAACGAGGCCGAAGTTTTGTGGGATAGAACCTTTTACATCATAATCCACAGATTCACTCTTAAATTCTGCCTGTTTTGGTTTGTTGGGCGATTTATATCTAGTTACGAGCTTAGGTGAACCATGGCAATGATAACCAACCTTTTTACTATTATGGCAACCTTCTGAGTTTGTTCTTCCGCTTGTTGCATATGCCTGTGAATTAGAAAAAATAAGAACCAAAAAAACAATGGTCATAAAATGGTTCACGTGCCGTCCTTAAATTTTTTTTGAACTTGTACGGGAATAGCAGAGTTTACTTGCCTGAGCATGTTTAAACGATTTGCTCAGTAACTTGAGCAACTTCTTCCTCTTGATAATAGCCCATTTAAAATAGATTGCTTGCCCCTTCGGGCCATAATTTGTGACGGTATAAACCTCCATGTTAAATTTTTCTAGCGCACTGTAGCCCAGCGCGAATTATGAGGGAAGATACGTTCGTCTATTTTCGGTTCGCACGCTACAATATCGAATGCGCCGCAGAGCAAAGCCCCTATCATGTGATTGCCTTTTTTAAGGCGCTCTTTGCTCTTTAGGCCCTTAATTGTTTTGTGCTGAATGTTTTGTTTTCATTGTGTATAATATCGCCCTAATTTTTCTCGCGAACGATGCACTTACTAGGTTGTTTGCTTGAACCAAGTTTTAAATATTCGCTGCTAACCGCCCGCTTAAAACCCAAATTTTTCTACAGTCCTATTCAATGTGGGTGACTGAGGGTTCCCAAAAGTGGTCAATTTGGCGCAGTCTTAGGCTAATTTTTGCCATTGAGGTACTATGCAAAATCCAGTTAAATCAGGCGTTGAGCCAGTAAATACAAGCGATTCAGCGTTTCGTCGCTTTTCCGTTGCGCCCATGCTGGATTGGACGGATCGTCATTGCCGTACGTTTCATCGTAAGCTGAGCAAACATGCTGTGCTGTATACCGAGATGATCACCACCGGCGCCATCATTTTTGGTAAGGGTGATTACTTGGCATTTGGTGAGCATGAGTTACCGGTTGCATTGCAGTTAGGAGGCTCTGATCCTAAAGCGTTGGCAGAGTGTGCGAAGCGCGCGCAAGAATATGGTTACAGTGAAGTAAACCTGAATGTGGGTTGCCCATCAGATCGCGTGCAAAACGGCCGCTTTGGTGCCTGTTTAATGGCTGAGCCACAGCTGGTGGCGGATTGTGTCGCCGCAATGAAGGCGGAAGTCTCTATTCCGGTGACGGTAAAAACCCGTATTGGTATCGATGAACAAGATTCTTATGAGTTTTTAACTGCACTCATTGAAGCGTCGCATCAAGTTGGGTGTGATGACTTTATTATTCATGCTCGTAAAGCTTGGCTACAAGGGTTAAGTCCAAAAGAAAATCGTGAGATCCCGCCGCTTGATTACCCGCGTGTTTATCAGCTTAAAAAAGACTACCCACATTTACATGTCAGCATTAACGGTGGCGTTAAAACCATCGAGGAATGTCAGCACCACTTACAGCACATTGATGGCGTGATGATCGGTCGTGAAGCTTACAGTAATCCGTTTATGTTATCGCAGGTAGATGAATTACTGTATGGCGATGCACCATTTACGCTAACTCGTCATCAAGTGGTGAGAAGTATGTACGATTACTTCGAACAACAAATGACCGAGGGCGCTAATTTTTGGCATATTGCTCGTCATATGTTGGGTATTTTCCAAAATCAGCCTGGAGCAAGAGGCTTCCGTCGTCACTTGTCTGAAAACGGCCATAAAAAAGGCTCAGGTATTGAAGTGATGGAAACCGCCTTGGGCTTTGTGCCTGAAATTTAAAGTCATGTGTGAAAAAGACGATTTGTTCGTCTTTTTCACTATTAAGTAACTATTCAGTTTTTCACTCCCTCCTCTGTTTATACCTAACTTAATGATATAACTCTGTTTTTAATTTTGGCACAGCTCTTGGAATAGTGTTTATACAAAATAAAAGGAGCGAATCATGCCAATCATCAACAGAATCGAAGATCTTATTAAATCCGAATTAAACGCGTTTTTAGATAAAGCGGAAGACCCTCAAAAAATGGCAAAGCAGCTGGTCCTTGAGTTAGAAGAAGCACTAGCAGAATGCAGAAGTACAGCCACTGAAGTAATTTGTCAGCAAAAAGTCCAGCAGCGACTTGTGGATAATGCCAACAAGTCTGCCGAGCAGTGGCAAGTCAAAGCTGAACATGCTATCGAAAAAGGCCGTGACGATTTGGCCAAAGCAGCACTAGAGCAAAAGCATAAGTACATCGAAGACGCACAACAGGCACAAGCTCAGCTTGACGAACTTAGCGAGGTGGTTGCCAAGCTAAGTGAAGATGCAGACAAGCTGCAAGCGAAAATTCAACAGCTAAAAGCCAAAGAAAAAGCATTACTGCGCAGAGTAGAAACGCAAACGGCCAGAATGTCGATTAAAAAAGTGCTAAATGGTCCAGATATCGCTGAAGCGACACGCAAATTTGAACAGCTTGAAATGAAAGTTGAACGTCTAGAGTCTGAAGTGGAAAGCTATGAATTAGGCAACCCTGATGTCTGGCAAACGTTTGAGCAACAACAAAAGCAGCAGCAAGTTGAACAAGAACTCGCTGAGCTAAAACAAAAACTAGCAAGTTAATTGTTGTGACTGATAACGCATTGCGTGTATAAGTTGATAACCACGCAATGCTTTAAATACTAATGCGTTGCATTGGAGGTGTTTATGAATAGCCGTTATAAAACTCAATTTTCAAAGTGCACAAAAGGCAAAAAGATCGGCGGAGTGTGTACTAAATTAGCACATCGATTTGATATACCCGTTTGGCTTACTCGCTTAATTACCGTATTAATGTTTTTTAAGTTTCCGATGTTTGTGGTGTTTGCCTACGCGGTTGCATGGTTTGCGATGCCCGACGACGAATATTGTAAATAGAGGGTAGTACTATGAAAATTGCCTCAGGTTTGTTAGTGGTTTTGTTGGTGTTACTAGCGATGTCGTGGTTGTCATTACCTGTGATCAGTTTTGATTTCCACCACTTAGAGCTGGAAAGCATGATGGGATTGGATTGGGTGGGTCTAGAATTATTGGGACTGATCGCAGGGATCCTTGCTTTTATTGCCGTGATCGCTTTAGTTAGCATCGGTGTTATTGGATTTGTTGCCGTGGTACTTGTTGGAGTAGCGCTAACCCTGTTATTTAACTCTTTAATGCTTTTGTTTCCCATTCTATGTGTGATCGGCATTGTATGGTTGGTCACGGACAAATCAAAACGCGCCAAGGCAAGATATTAAAATTAGCCACATGAATGACAAGGGGCTATTCATGTGGTTTTTTGCATATTGTATTTGGGGATATTCAAGACTTGATAAACCACGCGACTCCACGTTATATGTGGTATAGTAAATTCACCATCTATTCCCAAGGAAGTCAAAGTGAAATCAAGTGTAATCAAAACCTTATTGCTCGTTACCTGCGCTTCTTTTGCCACAGTATCAATGGCTAACTCTGCTCACCAACATTCCACGCATCAGCATGCTGAACAAGTGATGATCCACGATGCGAAAGTAAGAGTGTTTTTACCCGGTGCACCTTCGACGGCGGGTTATTTTACGTTAGTTAATCATACAGATAAGCAACATGTGCTAGTCAGTGCAGAACTTGAAGGCGCTGGTCGCGTTGAGATCCACGAACATATTCATAAAGAAGACATGATGAAAATGCAAAAGGTAGACAAGTTGAAGTTGGCGCCAGGTCAGCAAGTCAGCTTTCAACCTGGTGGCTATCACTTAATGATTTTTGAGCCAAACAAAGCGTTTGAGGCTGGGCAGCAGCACAGGCTTACTTTGTATTTTGAAAATGGCAAAAAAGTACAAACTAAGGCTGAAATAGTCGCCTTGGAAGACATGTTTGGTGATAGCAAACAACGTAAAAAACAACATCAACATTCGCATCATTAATGCTCATCTCACTTTCGGTGGTTGCTGATTTTGCGATAGGAAAACAACTCGGTGATGAGATTTGATATGCGAAATGAGTTAACGAGCGATGTGGATTGGTATAACTGTAACAGTGAGGAAATAACATGGGAAATCATATAGGAAAGATCCTCTCAGGCTTTGGTGCCGTGATTTTATTGGGCTATATTTTGGCGGTGTATTGGAGTAGCGAACCAGAGCAGTTCAATGTCGTTGCAGAAGCTCAAGCAGATGCCAACGACAAAGGCCGTTCCTTGGTCACTGGCTACACAACAACATATACCCTGATCCGAGTCGCCAATACATTATTGGATAAACCGGGAGGATATTTATCTAACGATGTGTTGCCACCAAGTGTAATGATGGACAACATGCCAGCATGGGAGTTCGGAGCTTTAGAAATGACGCGCGATCTTGCTCTTTCTATGCGCAAGGATTTTAGCCGTTCTCAGTCGCAGTCTACTGAACACCAAAGCTTAAAAATGGCACAGCCTCAGTTTAACATCAGTTCTACAGCTTGGATGTGGCCTAGTGCTGAAGGTGAGTATCGTAAAGGTATTGAATATTTAGACAAATATCTTGCTCAAATCGCGGATAATCAAAATCGCGAAAGTCAATTTTATGCTCGCGCAGATAATTTGAGAGCGTGGCTAAAAGAAGCTGAAAAGCGTATGGGCAGCTTAAGTCAACGACTCAGCGCCAGTGTTGGTCAAGATAGATTGAATACCGATCTGGCAGGTGATAGTGCCGCAGATCAAGCGACAAAAGCACCGAGCCACAGTGAAATTAAAACGTCGTGGTGGAAAATCGACGACGTTTTTTACGAATCGCGAGGTGCCACTTGGGCGCTATTGCACTTCTTAAAAGCGGTTGAGCATGACTTCGCTCCTGTGCTTGAGAAGAAAAACGCCAAAGTGAGCTTACAGCAAATCATTCGTGAGTTAGAGGCGACACAAGACACCGTATGGAGCCCGATGATTTTAAATGGCAGTGGTTTTGGGATGGTGGCAAATCATTCGCTGGTAATGGCAAACTATATTTCCAGAGCAAATGCCGCCTTGATTGAATTAAGTGAATTATTAGCGCAAGGATAATATGATGAAAAAACAAATTGTAGCAGCGGCTTTATCGCTGGCTTGTCTTGCTCCCGTCGCTCATGCTGACACCATCTTAGGGCTCTATATCGGTGCCGAAGGGTGGGATACAGAAACCGAAGGAAGCTTTTCAGAAAAAGGCCAAATGCAAAACTTCAATTTTGAAGATGAAACATTTACCAGCTTCTACGCCGCGCTAGAGCACCCTGTGCCGCTAGTACCAAATCTTAAACTTAAGTACACGGAGCTAGAACTGACAGGTCAAACACAGCTAACTGAGTCTTTTGATTTTGGTGATGAAGTATTTACCGTTGGTACTACTGCTACAACGGATGCAGATCTTACTCATATCGATTATGTATTATATTATGAAGTGCTAGATAATGACTTAATCAGTATCGATTTTGGTGTGAACTTCAAACAATTTGACGGTTCAATCAAGGTTGCGGGTACCGCCAATGGATTTTCTCGCAGTGAAGAAGTTGAGTTCTCTGGATTTGTACCACTTGGCTATTTACGTGGTGAAGTTGGCCTACCATTAACAGGGTTAAGCCTGTTTGCCGAAGGTAGTGTGTTGGCCATTGATGACAGTAAAATTCAAGATTACCAAGTCGGTGTTGCTTACGAATTCGTTGATAATATGGCAATTGATGTGGCGATCCGAGCGGGCTATCGTTCAATGGTGTTAGAACTAGACGATGTTGATGATATCAATACGGATTTAGATGTATCAGGCCCATTTGCGGGTATTCAAATCCATTTCTAAGACGCCACTTTTTGTAAAGAGGCTATTAGCATTAGCCTCTTAAGTACTTTCTGTCTTTTTAATCCACTCTAAATTAAATTCGCTGTCTAGCGCACTATGTAATAGACCTTTGTATTGTTTACTGATTGGCGCCTGGATCAGTCGCTTAAGCTCATCACCCGTTTGCGTTAACTTGTAGTAACTGAGTACCAGATCATTACTTTTGGCGCTCAGCTGCAATTTTTGTTTTTGATAGACGAGCTTTAGTGATTGACCTTTTTGCATGGTGGCAGATTCAATTTCTTGTCTATATAACAGGCCAATATCCATGAGCGTCAAAATATTAGGGAAGCTCAGCCCCGCTTGACTTAAATTGATAGATTCAGTACTGCCTTTTCTTATCAAATCAAGGATTGAAGGCCTCTTATAGTAACCGTGCAGAATTAAAAAACTGTCTTCTTTTTCTAGGTAACCACATAAGGGGGCACACCTTTGGAATGCATTGGCTTCTTTTTGTGTCATCAACTTAAGCGTTTGCAGACTCTTTATAGAAAAGGTACCGGGAGATATGCTCTCGCCGACTAAAATTTTAGCCCAGAGCTTTTGCATCGCTAGATTCGCAATATCTTCGGCCAGAGAAACAAAATGATCGAGCCAGTCTGGATCGGGTCGGCCTCGTGCAGTTACCTCAGGGCACAACGACAATGCCATTCCCATGACCGATTCAATGTTTTGTTGGCGCTGAATTTTATCTTGTTGTTGTCGTTTGAGTGCGCGTTTTAGAACATGGTGCTGCGTTCTAACGATATATTGATTTTCAGTATTGCGTTGAGCGTTGTACTTAGCATTTTGTGAAAGCAAAGGTTGTACGCCTTTCACCATAGGGTAGCCAAGCTTCTCTTCGATTAGAAGCGCCAGAGCTGACTTCACCTGCGCATTTTTAACTGCCATTCCTTGCCTGCAACTTATATAACGTGTTCATGTGATTCAACGCTGAATCGAGTTGTTGTAATAGGTATTGCTTTACGAAAAGCGCTAGATACCCGCCGATAATTGGTGTGTTAACCGTGCCATCCAATGAAATTATAAGGTGACGTAACTCGTTCTCGTTGTCCACTTTTATCGACACATTAATGAAGTGCTCAGGTGAAATATGGATCACTAGCTGCAATTCATTGTCCAAAATACTGGTTATGGTTAGCTCAGCCTCACCCCATTGGTGCTTAATAATTGTCGAAGCGCCAACATAACGCTCGCTTGAAATTTCCTGCAAAGCAATCGCTTGTCCTTCGTTCCAGTTAAATAATTGCGGCCAATGGTCGATACGTAATGGAGTGAGTCTTGTGTCACTTTGTGGGTAATTTAGGAGGACTGTCCTGCTTAAGTGATATTGATGAGGTAGCGACAAACCAAGGATCACAATGAGAAGAGACAAAAAAAGTGTCACCTTAAGAGGTTCAAATATAAGCTTAATAGGACCACCTCACGATTAAAAAGCATGATAAATCATCTATTTTGTTCTATCTTCAACTATAATATTTCATGACTGTTAATGGAATAAAACTGTTGTGAGAAAATTTTTTCACCTTTGGAAATTGGGTGACTTTTTACACATGAGTGTACGTACAAACGAATAAGCAGTTCGAACATAAGGGTATAGCATGGCATCTGAGCAAGATGATTTTTTGTTTGCAGAGCACGATGATCAAGCTCAAGAAGAGGCGATCAGTACTTTTTGGGATGTGCTCGTGGTAGATGATGACCCTGAAATTCACTCTGTGACTAAGCTGGCGCTATCTAACGTTGAATTTTGGGGCAGAAACATCCGTTTCTTTCACGCCTACTCGGGTCATGAAGCGATAGATGTATTAAGAGAAAATCCAAGCATTAGTATCTTACTTTTAGATGTTGTGATGGAAACGGATGATGCGGGCCTTAAAGTCGTTCAAAGGGTTCGGGACGAACTGAAAAACGATGCCGTGCGGATCATCTTAAGAACAGGGCAACCCGGCTACGCCCCCGAAGAAAAAGTCATCCGCGAATACGATATCAATGACTATAAAATGAAAACAGAGCTTACCCGCAGTAAGCTTGTCACCTCGTTACTCACCGCTATCCGCTCTTACCAACAAATCTGCGAGCTTGAGGCGCAACGCGAAGCTTTAGAGGAAATCGTCAGTGCATCACGGGCGATTTTAGGCTACAGCGATATGCAAACCTTTTCCTTAGCGGTAATAAGACAGCTTGCGTATTTATTACATGCCCCGGAAGATGGTTTGGTATGTGGTTATCTAGAAGATAAGCAGCTAACCGTGTTTGGTGGCAGCGAACAGTACCAGTCGTTTTTTGGCAAAGGTATTGAGCAACTGGACAATGGCCGGACCATTATGCAGGTCAAAAATTGTCTAGAAAGTGAAAGTCATCAGTTTACTCCTCATGATGTAACCTTGTTACTAGAGAGTAAGGGAAGAAAAGCCGCGATTTATTTGGAATTAGAGGCGGAACCATCGGCGTCTCAATTAAAGTTTGTCGAGATCTTTTTAACCAACGTTTGTGTTGGACTCGATAATGTAAAACTATTCAATGAATTAAGAAATGTCGCTTACAAAGATGCGCTAACTAAGTTGCCTAACCGTGCAAATTTTGTGGAAAAAATAGCAGAATATTATAAGGGTAATGAAGGGCTGCTATTTGTGCTCATTGATATTGCTCAATTTTCTGATATTAACAATGGTCTCGGTCAAGAGGTCGGTAACCTGTTATTGTTAAGTGTTGCAGAGCGTATTGAGCTGGAATTTCCCAAAGCTAAACTTGTTTCAAGAATTGGTGCTGATGTGTTTGGGCTGTTACTGCCAGAGCATAGCTTTGATGAAACCTTGTTCCAAGATAGCTTAACGGTGCCGTATCAAGTTGGCGAACATGTACTTACCATCCATTTTCATATTGGAATATGCAAGCAAGGTGACTTCCAGCCACAAGGTCTCGAAACACTAAAACTGGCTTATATCGCACTAAACCAAGCTAAGCAGTCCAGTATTGCACTCGATTGGTACACTGCAGAGCTAGAAGAGCGAATGGCCTGGAAACTCGGTTTGATAAGGCAGCTTAGACAAGACTTTGAACAGCGCAAACTGGAAGTGTGGTATCAACCGCAGTTTGCAATAGATCAGCGTCGTGTGATTGGTTGCGAAGCGTTACTGCGTTGGCCTTCTGGCAATGGCAGTTACATTTCACCTGCTATTTTTGTACCACTGGCTGAAAATGCAGGGTTAATTGTTGAAATAGGGCAATGGGTGTTAGAGCAAGCCTGTCAGCTACAGAAAAAGCTTGCAGACTCAGGGCGCGATATGAGTGTGGCTGTCAACGTTTCTGTTCCCCAATTCAAAGTGCCAAACTATGCACAACAGGTCCGAGATACGATTCTCGCGTTTGATGTGGTCCCTTCAAGTATTGAGCTTGAGGTAACCGAAAGCGTGCTAATGGATGAAGTAAACACGGTGGTACGAACGCTTCAAGAATTGCAGGAGTTTGGCGTTGAGGTTGCGATTGATGACTTTGGCACCGGATTCTCCTCTCTTAGTTATTTGCAAAAGTTACCAATCTCAAGACTGAAAATAGACCGGGCCTTTATCAAAGATATACCAGAGCAAGATAGTGGCGCGATTGCTGAACTAGTTATTTCACTGGGCCGTCATTTGGGATTGAAAACAATTGCAGAGGGTGTGGAAACAGAAGAACAAATGGGTGTTCTGGAGAAATTAGGCTGTGACGAAGTACAAGGGTTTTTGTTAGCTAAGCCAATGCCTGAACAACAGTTGCTGTCATTTTTAGATAAAACAAAGTAGTCATATTGTTTATAGCGCGGCAGTCGTACGATTTTTATATTACCTGCCGTATTCAAAAACGCATTGTGAAATACGTTGACGAAAAAGGCATTTCTCTCTTCAGAGAAATGCCTTTTTCTTGATAATAAAACCCATGTTGGTTGTTTCTCATCAGTTCAGCACGTCCAGCCAGTTGCAACTTGTCACGTGTATTTATTTCATGGCGATTAAGCTCAAAGCGACTATTGGTCATGCCCAAATTCAGCGGCTCTAAACCAATATAGTGGTGCCAAGACTGAGTACGACTGATTAGTGTCATAGCATCGTAAAATTTTTTCGTTTCCTTGTACTTTTTTTGGTTTTGACAATCTCGACTTTCTTTACCACATCTGTCCGTAAAAATAGCGTACACACGCTTGTTGTTCCCAATTAAATGGATTACTCCCCCGAATCTAACATGCTGTGTGTTAGTGGCTGACGATTGATGTCTTAGAGCTGTATGCAGGTTAACTACGGTTGTTTTGTCAAACTCACTGTCCCTTGAAGATCCTCCAGTTGTAAAAGCCCCTACATTAGAAACAGACAAGGCACTAATTGTGAAAGCGACTACAGTTAGTGAGCTTTTAATCAGATTAACAGTAGTAAATTTCATTGGCCTCTCCTTTGGTTAAGTTTCTATAAATAACTGTGCTCAATTATCGATTGGGTTCGTATATAAAAAATAAATTAAAAGTGTTTTTTTCGTTTTAATTAATCTTAATTGAGAGCGCTTTTATACAACCTGTAAAAAATGACAGGGAGGGGGGAATCGAAATAACAGGTGGGAGGTGGCAGAACTACAATCTTACTAATTTTCCAGATGATTTTTAATTTCAGCATCAAATTCAAACGGGAAAATAAGATGCTAAATTCATTAATCGTAGATACAAAAGAGTACAATAAAATAGATTTAGAAACAAAAAAGAGTATTCATGAGTTAAGATATGACGTATTTTATAAAAGACTGCAATGGCAGGTACCTGTAAAAGGTAATATGGAAATTGATGAATATGATGATTTAAGTCCAATATTCGTTTCAGTTAAAGACTCCGGAGGAGATTTAATTGGTTGTTTAAGAATACTACAAACAACGAATAACTATATGTTGAAAGATACATTTCCAGAATTGCTACAGGGAGTGCCAGCCCCAGAATCTAAAAAGGTTTTGGAGATAAGCCGTTTTGCAACCAAAAAAAGTACAAATCTGATTGATCTTCGCGATAATCGGTACGTATTATACTCAGTGTTGCAGCAGGCTTATCTATATGCAATACAACAAGGAGTGGAGGAGTATGTAATGGTGACCACCAGAGCAATGGAACGCTATCTAAGTAAGCTTGGGATCCCGACTAGCCGCTTAGGTGAAGGTAAAACAATGGATATAGGAGGTGTTCAATCAGTGGCATTACGTATGAGTATGAATGCAGAGTTCAGAGATTCGGTCTTTGAAATTCACTAAAACACACTAAATTCCGCTCCGTATCGTCGTTCAGTGCGTGCTGTCTTTTCGCAATATAGAACGCGTTTTATAAGCGATTAACTATGATACGGAAGCTACATGAACCCAGAAATCACGCTGAAATTGGAGCGTTGGCTGTCACAGTGCCAACGCACTACTACTAAATACCAGCTGGTACAGATCTTACAGTCTATTTCCAAGAGCATGGAAATGGATTATTACTTGATGTGTGTCGTCTCGCCTCAACAACTGAGGTCATCTGAACTGTTTATTGTTGAAAACTATCCATCAGATTGGATGAAGTATTACTTTGAGAAAAATCTTAAGTTTAATGACCCAGTGGTACTGTATACAGAAAACGCAATCACCCCTTTGTTTTGGCAAAACGCTAACATTGTCGCGACAACTAACCCAAAGGCCGATCCGTCGATCATGCATCGTGCCGAAGATGCAGGGTTGATAGATGGTATCACCATTCCAATTAGGGGTATGTTTGGAGAATTTGGTTTAATAAGTTTGGCGTCCAAGCACCTTATCGATTATGACAAATTGATTCAAATGAATCAGATTTTACTAACGTTATCACCTTATTTATACGAAGCCTCGACAAGAATTAAACTAAACCAAACATCTTCAGTTCAAAAGATTGAATTAACCGAGCGAGAAAAAGAGTGTATGGAGTGGATCTCTGAAGGTAAGACCGCTTGGGAAACGGCGCAAATCCTTAATATATCAGAACGAACGGTGAATTTTCACGTTAATAATGTTATTGATAAAGTAGGTGCATCTAATCGGCAGCATGCAGTTGCTAAAATACTAATATCTGGGGTTTTAAAGCCAGTTATTTAGTTGTCATTAAATATTAATAATTATAATTTTTCTTATAGACGTTATTTTGATTTTGTAAAAACATATTTTTGACAGTTCTAATTTTATTATTTTCGCGGGTAAAACAGGTTTGCTAAATTTGTTTTATTTTGCTGAATAAATAATGAGTTGGAATTATCATGAATAAATCAAATCAAATTGCAATAATAGGAATGGGTTGTCGCTTTCCCGGTGGGGCAGATTCTGCCCAGCAGTTATGGGAAAATGCAAAAAAAGGAATAGATGGGATTTGTGACGTCCCACAAAATAGATGGGATGTTCGTAAGTATTACAGCGAAAATCGCAAAAAGCCTGGTAAGGCACATGCAAGGCAAGGTGGGTTTGTAAACCAACGCCTTGATACTTTTGATCCACTATTTTTCAATATTTCTCCAAAAGAAGCGGAAGTGGTCGATCCCATGCAGCGCCTTCTGCTGGAAGTCAGTTGGGAAGCGTTAGAAGACGCAGGTATCACTACCGAAGAAGTCAAAGCCGTTAAAACCGGTGTATTTGTCGGTGGCTTCGCAATAGACAACAAGGCTATCCACTTAGATAGTCAGAATATCTACAACATTGATTCAACGACACCGTTCGGTGTAACACATGCGTTATTATCAAACCGCCTGTCTTATGTGTATGATCTTACAGGTCCAAGTATGTCAGTTGACACTGCTTGTTCAGCGTCGATGACAGCACTGCACTTCGCAGTACAAAGTTTACGTCAAGGTGATTGTGATATGGCGATGGTGGGTGGTGCGAACACCATGATGACACCGCATTATCCGATCACTATGAGTAAAGGTCAGTTCTTGTCTCATCACAGCCGCTGTAAAGCGTTTGATGCCGATGCAGCAGGTTATGTGCGTGCTGAAGGCGCTGCTATCTTACTACTTAAGCCGCTAGAAAAGGCATTAGCAGATGGTGATGATATTCATGCTGTGATCTGTGAAACCGGTGCCAATCAAGATGGCCAAACCACAGGTATTTCTTTACCAAATCCTGAGGCGCAAGAAGCCTTACTTAGACAGGTTTATGGTAAAGCTGGCGTAGATGCGTCAGAGCTAAGCTACATCGAAGCACACGGCACTGGCACAAAAGCTGGTGATCCACTAGAAATCAAAGCAATTAGCGCGGTATTAAGTGACCGTAGCAAAGACGACCCATGCTTAGTCGGTTCAATCAAAACGAACATTGGTCACTCAGAAGCAGCGTCTGGTGTTGCAGGTCTGATTAAAGCCGCAATGACAGCGCGCGATAAAGTGGTTGCGCCAAATCTACACTTTAATAATCCAAACCCAGAGATTCCGTTTGATTCACTGCCGGTAAAAATCCCAACAGAGATTCACGAATTAGATCAAAGCAGAACGCACTTCGTTGGCATTAACTCATTTGGTTACGGTGGTAGCAACGCTCACGCATTATTACGATCACTAGATGCGGACGAAAAGGTTCGTTGCAATAAGCAACATGAGAGAACCACGGACCTTGTGGATGGTCCTTATATCGTGCCTGTTTCAGCTAAATCAGAAAAAGCACTGTATCAGGTGGTAGAGCGCTTGTTAGATTTCTTAGAGTCACCTGCGCGTGATGACGATCCTGTGTCTTTGTCTGATGTGATTTATACCTTATCGCAAAAGCGCGATGTACTAAATATCCGCCACGGTTTTGTTGTTTCTAGTCTAGATGACTTAATCGACAAGCTAGCAAATTACTTAGATGAGCAGCCGAATGATGCAGACGCCGACGGCGTAGCACACCAGAAACACCAAGGTGTAAACCTTGTTTGTACTGGTATGGGCCCACAGTGGTGGGGCATGGGGCGAGGTTTATACCAAAGCAATCGCATTTTCCGTGAAACAGTTGAACGTTGTGATGAAGTGTTTACTGAAATCGCAGGTTGGTCCATCAAAGAAGAGTTGCTTAAAGATGAAGCAGACTCTCGCATGCATGAAACCCAAGTTGCACAGCCTGCAAACTTTGTTATTCAAGTTGCTGTATACGAGGTGCTACGTTCTTACGGTGTTAAACCACTAAGCGTAGTTGGTCACAGTGTGGGTGAAGTAAGTGCCGCATATATTTCTGGAGCGTTATCACTAGAAGATGCATGTAAAGTCAGTTATCACCGCAGTCGCTTACAGCAAACATGCTCAACGGCAAATGGTGGTATGTTAGCGATTGGTTGTTCAGTAGAAGACTTTGCGGCATGGCAAGAGCAATACCCTGAAATTGAAATTGCGGCAATCAATGGTGAAACCACAATTACTGTTGCTGGTGACAAAGGACAGTTAGAAGAACTTGAGAAGAAAATCACCGAAACGGGGACTTTCGCACGTTTGTTGGCAGTGGAAATCGCCTATCATAGCCAATACATGGACCCAATCAAAGATGATATCTTCGCTGCATTAGCGGATATCAAACCTCATACTACTGAGTTGCCACTAGTTTCTACGGTAACAGGTGAGCTGATTGAAGGTGAAAAACTTGATGCGCAATACTGGTGGCAAAACGTTCGTCAAGCCGTGTTATTTGCCGATGGCTTCCAGTCATTGCTGAAACAAAATGATGCGCCAGTGATGGAGATTGGTCCTCACCCAGTTCTGAAAAGTTCTATCCAAGAAGGGCTTACAATCGCAGAAGACAGCCGTCCTCAGCTTGCTTCATTGAATCGCAAAGAAGACGACAATGTTCACTTCTTCAAGCAGCTAGCAAGCTATGTGTGTCAAGGCGGTGAGTTAAATTGGCAAGCGCAATTCGACGCACAAGCTCGTTTTGTCAGATTACCACACTACCCATGGCAGCGTGACACATACTGGCGCGAGTCTCGTATGTCGATTGAAAAGCGCCTTGGTTTGGCTGGCTTCTTGTATCTGAACGAGCGCGTAGATCGTATTAATCCAACTTGGCAGCTAGAACTCAACCCTTACTTGGTTCCTTACCTGAACGATCACAAAGTACATAACACGGTTGTGTATCCAGGTGCCGGTCTTATCGACAGCATGGTTTGTGCCGCAACTGAAGCGACAGGCCAGAGCAATATGACACTGGAAGGCATCAAAATTGAAAATATGCTGACCGTAGATGACGATCAAGTAACAAGAATGGAGACAAGTTTTGACCTTGCAACTCAGCGTTTGAGCGTTGCAGTGCGAAACATTGCTGACGACAACGATAACTGGAAGCCTATTGCATCCGCTAAGTTATTGTCACAGTCACTTGATGCGCCAGCGTTAGATGTTGATGCGATTGAAGCACAGTGTACTAAGCCTTACGATGTCGAAACCTTCTATACTCAGTGTCGCGATGCGGGTCTAGATTATGGTCATTACTTCCAGACAATCCGTGATATTAAAGTGTCTGATGATGCGGTACTTGCGAAGGTAACGTGTGTTGAGGAAGTTTTGAACGAAGTTGACCAATATCGTGTTCACCCCACACTGCTTGATGCTGCATTCCAGTCCTTACTTACAGTAACGGGGTTGGAAAAAGCGTATATCCCAGTTGAAATTAAACAGTTAACGTTACTTAAAGAAAGTGCCAACGCGGGTTATGTGTATGCGGTTAAACGTAAACAAAGTGAGCGCAGCATTCACTGTGATATTTATCTATTCGACGAAAACAGACAGCCAATTGTGTACGTTGAAGGGTTACTCTGTATGGCAGTTGATAGCGGTTCACAAAGTGATGAGGTGGTTAACCCGCATAACTATCACTATGAGTGGCAAGCACTAGCAGCGCAAAAAGATCGAAATGTCGTGACACTACCCATGGCGATTTTATGTGATGGCTCAGTATTGTCACAGGCAGTCAAAGAAAAAGCTGCAGATCTAGGCGTACAAGCCTTGGTGCTTGAAGCGGGCGAGAGCTATAAAAAACATGGCTTTAGTCACTTCGTTGTTAATTCGCAAGATGAAAGCAGTATCAAAAAAGCATTGGAAAACTGTCCATTCGTAGAACCCAGTCTGGTGATCGACTTATGGTCAAGTAATCTAGATACAGCAACGGTATTTGATGCTCAGCAAGTCAGTGAGCATGCTTATGCATTACGTAACCTTGTTGAGTCTCTAAAGACGCAATACCCAGAGCGTCAAATGGAACTGATCAAGGTTACTAGAAACGGCCAAGTGAACGAACTGGAAGTAGAAAGCGGTGCAAACTTTAATTTCTCTGCTTCGGCATTGGCAGGCCTGGCACCAAGCGTAGTGAACGAATATCCATATATTCTTTGTAAGAGCTTAGACTTCGGTCAAGTGACTCAAGAGCAGCTTCTTGAAGCATTATTTGCTGAATGTGAAGATGGCCGTAACGAAACCGAGATCCGGGTTAACGGTGATAGCCGATATGTACGCCGTATTGTTGCTACCTCAAGTGAGCTAGATAACGACGAAACTATCGTGGTATCAACGGATAACTTAGTGGGCCTTGTGCAAGCTGAAAATGGTCGTTTAGATTCATTGGCCTATGAGCTACTGGAGCGCACTTCACCCGCTGAAGATGAAGTAGAAATTCGTGTTCACGCCAGTGCAGTGAACGGCAAGGATGTATTAAAGCTAACAGGTCGCATTGCTGAGTCTGTGACTGAAAATACCTTCTCTGGTGAAGCATTTGGTATTGAAGTGAGTGGTGTAGTCACACACGCTGGAGCTAATACACAATGGCAAGAAGGCGACGAAGTGGTGGCTTTCTATAACCAAGGTGCTTATCGCAGCTATATTACGACCAAAGATCAATTCATCGTTAAAAAACCTGCACATCTAAGCTTTGCTGACAGCACAAATTACATGGGTTACGTGACGGCTTATCAGGGTTTAATCCGCTTAGCTCAACTGGCTAGCAATGAAAACGTACTTATCCACAATGCGGCGGATGATGTCGGTTTGGCTGCTATTCATATTGCTAAGAGTGTTGGCGCAAACATATTCGCAACCGCTGATAGCCAAGAAAAGCGGGAGTTCCTTAAATCGCAGGGTGTCGAGCAAGTGTTTGACTCACGCTCGTTAGCTTTCTATCAAGCAATTCGCACTGCGACTAACGGATATGGTGTAGACGTGGTACTTAACGCCAGAGATGGTGACGCGTTACATAAATCAGTTGAACTACTGGCTCCGTTTGGTCGCTTTGTTGAGATTGGAAAGAAAGATATTTCTGACAACTCAGCACTGGCGATGCGTAGCTTCAACGAAAACTTACAGTTTAACTCGTTGGATATTGAGCGCTTGATGGTACAAAAACCAGATTATTTCCAAGCGCTGATGGAAGAAGTCAGTAACTTCTTGAACAACAACACGGACTTCACTGCACCTAGTAAGTCGTTCCCAGCTTCACAAACACAACAAGCATTGGAGTTTGCAGAGCAAGCAGAGCAAGTTGGTAAAGTGGTTATTGATTACTCGTCGCAAGAGCTCTCTGTGATTAAACCTCAAGAACGCCATTGGTTAACGGCGCAAAGTACCTATCTGATTTCAGGTGGTACCGCTGGCTTTGGATTAAGGCTTGCAGAGCAATTTGCAACTTGGGGTGTGAAGCGCCTAGTACTGATTAGTCGTAGCGGACGTATCGCTGATACTGACTTAGCTGTTCTGGAACACATGCAATCACTCGGTTGCGATGTGGTTACCCGTAGCGTCGACATTACAGATGAAGCGGCGATTAATGCGCTAGTTAGTGAAATCAACGATGTTGATTTACCGCTAAAAGGCATCATCCACAGTGCTGCGGTGCTAGATGATGATAATTTATCTGGCTTAAACGTTGCGCGCTTTAATCGCGTGTTAGCACCAAAAGCGCTAGGTGCGATGTATCTACACAATGCATCTTTGCAGTTAGATAGCGCTCAAATTGAAACGTTCGTGATGTTCTCGTCACTGTCTTCAATAATTGGTAACCCTGGACAAGCTAACTATATTGCTGCCAATGCGTTCTTAAATTCGCTCGCACAATATCGCCAAGCGAAAGGCTTGGCAGCTACCACTATAAATTGGGGCGCATTGGCTGAGTCGGGCATGGTGGCACGAGATCAAACCGTTAAACAGATCCTTGCTGAGCAAGGGGTATACGGTATTTCTAACGCCTATGCTTTCACTCAATTTGATGCCGCGCTAGAAGCACGCAAAGTGATGTGCGGTATTATGGATGTTGAATGGCCTTTATGGTTCAACGTGAATCCACCATCAAAAGGTTCGGCTCGCTTCTCATTATTACTTGAGCAATTTGCACAAGCTGATGATGATTCGCCAGCACAGCTGTTCCAAAACTCCTTAATTCAACTTCCACAACCAGAGCGCAAGGCCTTATTGGTCGAGCGATTAAAAGAGCAAATCGCTGAGCTATTGAAGTATCCAATCGATCAGATGGACTCAAAGGTCAGCATCACCTCTTTGGGTGTAGATTCCTTGACGACTCATGAACTGAGTAAACGCATATTCGTCAACTTAGGTCTTTCTGTATCGGGCATGGTTCTGCTTTCAGGACCTAGCATCGAACAGCTTGCTAAGCAGCAGTTAGACGAACAATTTGCCGACGTCGCTTAACTCCAAGTTTGGGTAGCCTTCGGGCTACCTCATTCCTAACACACTTTAAAAATGAAAGGACATGACGATGACAGGTTTGAATATCGTAAACAGCATTATTAATGATGAAACCAAAAAGCCACCAATGATTGATTTTTTCCCGACGCACAAAGGCAGTGCGACGCCGGGGGAAGTGTCAGTCAATGTGACACCGACTGAAAACCACCTCAACACCAATGGAACAGTGCATGGCGGCTACGCAGCAACGATGTTGGACTCAGTTACTGCGTTGGCGATCCAAACACTACAAGGTCCAAATGCGACGGTAGGTACCGTCAACTTAACCCTTAACTACATCCGCGCAATTATGCCAAATACCTCGCTAAAAGCGATTGGTCGCGTTTCTGCAATGACTAAAACACACGGTTTTGCAGAAGGTGAACTGATTGACGACGAAGGTGAAGTTTTGGCCACGGCGAGCGCTTGCTGCGTGCTAATAAGGGGGAGTTGATCATGACATCACATATCGACAGTCTGCCAAGGCAGCACAAACGTTGGTTTGAGTACTTTACTGATCGCCCAGAAGCACAGGCAACGTTATTTTGCTTCCCTTTTGTCGGCGGAAATGAGCGCAATTATCTGAACTGGCCTGAGCACATTGATACGCAGTTCGATGTGGCTGGACTTAAGTTACCAGGTCGCCCTTGTCGTTCTAGGGAAGCTTTTCCAGATCACATTTCAGAGCTAGTAGAACCAATCGTAGCGCAATTGGCGAAATATCCTCGTCCATTTGCGTTATTTGGCCACAGTATGGGTGGGTTATTGGTGTTTTTGGTCACGGCAGAGTTAAACCGTCTTGGCATACAAACACTTGGCAGCTTTATTTCAGCGCGTCCTGCACCGCAGCTCGCGGTACTTAAGCGCCGTGCTCACTTACCTAAGCCAGCACTGATTGAAGAGTTGCGGATTTTGGGTGGTACACCTGAGGAAGTGTTGCAAGACGAAGGCATGATGGACGCCGCACTGCCCGCAGTGCGCGCTGATTATCACTTACTGGAGAACTATCAGTATCAAAATGAGGCTGCGCTAATCACGCAGCCCATCGATCTGATTGCTGCTCGGCACGACAAGCTGATTTCAGAAGCTCAGGTTGAAGCGTGGCAGAAGCTACCACTACCAAAAATTAATCGCTTTGATATCGATGGCGGGCATTTTTATCTTAATGAGTATCCGGAAACGCTATTCGATTTTCTTAACAACACGCTGGATCTTGAGTTGCAGGCGCTTAGCCTGTTGGCTCATGCGAGTTAAACAGCAAGGAGTAAGACAATGACTGATAAAACATTAAGTGCTGCTGAAAAATTTATGCAGAACGGACAAAAGATCATGTCGGGTTTTATGTCGCAAGTACAAAACTGCCGACAAACTCAGCTGGATCTTTTACAGCAGATAGTAAATGAAAATAAACATACGCAATTTGGTCAAAAGCATCGTTTTGATGAGATGGTGACGTATCAAGATTATCGTAGCCAAGTTGCAGTACAAGACTATGACTCGCTATATCCGTATATCGAACGTCACCTGTATGGCGAGACTGATCAGCTAGTTGCTGGTCAGCCTTGTTACTATGCGACCACCAGCGGTTCAACCGGTGAACCAAAATACATTCCAGTAACAGAGGCGCAGCGTGCCGGTGCACATCAAGGTGCAACGATGTTGTGGTCTTATTCATTGGCGTTAAATTCACCTGAAGCGATGCAAGGGAAATGGGTGGTGATTGTATCACCCGCTGTCGAAGGACATGCTCCAGATGGCACGCCGTATGGTTCAACCTCTGGTCAATATGTAAAAGACTTAGATCCAGCCATAAAAGAAAAATACACCATTCCTTACGAGGTGTATGAAATTGCCGATTATGACGCACGATACTACTGCATCATGTTACTTAGTTTGGCAGATCAAGGCGTAACACTCGCTTCTTCTACGAATCCTTCGACACTGAGTTTGTTGTGTAACAAAACCGATGAAATGAAGGACAAGTTACTGTCAGACTTACGGATGGGTACACTCGATACCGATCTTGATATTCCTGACGAGATCAGAATGCTGGTGGAAGCGCGACTTGCGCCAAATCCGGCCCGAGTAGAATACCTAAGAGCGTGCATCGCGAACGATCCGGAGAACAAACTCAGACCTACACACTACTGGCCGGAGTTGAAAGTGGTTGCGACTTGGACTGGTGGTAACTCCAATATCTTTATTGAACGGATGCGTGCATGGTATGGCGATGTTGCAATTAAGGACTTAGGTTACCTTGCCTCTGAGATCCGTGGCTCTATTCCCCTTGAATTAAATCGTGGTGATGGCGTACTGACGATTCAGGATAACTTCTTTGAATTTATCCGCGTCAATGACATCGATGACCCAGAAGCCAAAACCTATTTAGCTGATGAACTTGAGTTGGGTGAACAGTATTACCTGTTCTTTACCAATAAAGCAGGGTTATATCGCTATAACATCAACGATATCATTCAAGTCACGGGTTTTGTTGGCAATACCCCAACGATTGTCTTCGTACAAAAAGGCAAAGGGATCACCAATATTACTGGCGAGAAGATCTTTGAAAAGCAAGTGATCACGGCAGTAAAAGCGGCTGAAGCTGATGCCAAATTAGCCGTAAATTTTTATCACTGTCATGCGGATTTACACGCCAACCAATACAAACTATTTACTGAGTTTGAAGAACATAGCAGTGAAGGAGCACAAGTCGCTTTCGCAGAAGCGTTTGAGTTCCACTTACAAAAACTAAATCTAGAGTACAAAACCAAACGTGCTTCTCAGCGTTTGTTACCCTCAGAAGTTCACCGCCTAAAATCGGGAGCGCTAGAGCGCTTTAAGCGTGAACGCGTTGCAAGCGGAGTACGTGAAGCTCAGTTTAAAACGGTTCCACTGGCGATGAATAAAGACCTACTCAAGTCTTTTGAAGTCGATGCGGTGTTTGACAGTGTGCAGTTACAGGAGTCAATCGCATGATCAATATGAAGTCAGTAGCCAAAGCTGTCGCCTTAGCGAGTGTTGTGTTAATAAATACCAGCGCACTAGCACAAGACAGCAGTCTAACCATTCGCAACGATAATGCGAATAATGCCTATACCAAGCAATACTCGCCGTTTGATATATTGAACTTCACCGGTGAAGAAAGCCGTATTAAGCTAATTGATCCACGTCTTACTGAACTAAGTGGTACAGAACAAAGTTATGATATTGCCTATACCAAATGGCAGCCGTACTTTAGTAACGGTCAAACCATTGTGTACAACCATGGCTTTCAAAGTCATAAAGACTGGTTCAGTGGTACGGCACAGTATTTGGCGATCCTTGGCTACACGGTGTATGCATTTGACCGCGTAGGTTCAGGTGAATCAAGTGGCGGTATTTCATTTGTCGAAAATGACCAAGGTGAGCTCGACCGTTATGTGCTTGAAGGTCACGTATACGACTGGCAAACCTGGACTTGGACGTTGGATGAAATGGTTAAATTGGCAGAGTCTGAGCATCCAAATAATACCCTAACTGTATGGGGCAATAGTTTTGGTGCACAAGTAGTGACCGCGTTTATGAACCAGTACGCACCGCAAAGTGTAGACAAAGTGGTGTTTACCACTCCTGGACTATTCGCAAATCTTCCGTTGCCATTTACCTTGGATGAGTTTATCGCGGCAAAGCCTTATGACTACTTTGCATCCACTATTCCGGACACGGATGGCGATCAAGGAGCGGCCTATTTTACCGCTGATCCATTCTATCAGTGGGCAATAAGACACGATCTGCGCTCATTACGCGAGGTAACGCAAAGCTTCTATTTTGCTATCGTCGGTATTGGCGGTTACAACCGTGACCGTTCAGATATGAACAGTGATCCGCTTGTACAGTATCCACGTTTTTACTTGCTCGCAACTAACGATACCATGATGGATAACGTGAAAACGCTAACCTATATTAACAAGGCTCCAGCGAATGCTACTGCTAAGTTTTATAGCGCAGATGATAATCGCCATTTCCTTAGTTTCAGTAGTGACATGCAAGAAGCGGTGATGGATATTCACTACTTTATCCAAGGCGAAGAAGTCGTTGGGAAAGAGCCGCTTGGGAGTGCTAGTGAATGAAAATTGTAGCCTGTAGACTACGTGAAACCCTCATTCCTTTTAAGGTGAGTTTTAAACACGCGTTGCATAGCCGCAAAGAAGTTCAAGGGATTATCTTGGAGTTGCAGCTAAGCGATGGTCAAATCGGCTACGGCGAATGTCTTCCTCGTGACTATGTCACGGGGGAGACCCACAATAGTGTGGTGACTGCATTGCAAAAGGTGGTTTTACCACACTTAGTCGGGCAAACATTTGACAGCCTTGATAGCGTGTTGCATTGGTTATCTGAATTTTCCGCTGCGCATCAGTTAAATCCTCGGCAAACTTGTGTCAAAGCCGTGGTGGAGCTAGCACTGTTAGATGGTTTTGCTAAGTCAAATGACTGTTCGGTGCAGCAGCTATTAACGCCATTCTCAGTTGCAAAACAAGCGGCCAACATTCGCTACAGTGGTACCTACTCGTTAGGAACTGAGGAATCATTCCGACAGTACCATCAGGTATATCAAAAGCTTAACTTACAGCAGTTTAAGGTTAAGGTTGGCGAAAACTTAGCGGAAGAATTGCTGCTGATAGATAAAATTCGCGCAGTGAGCGAGACGGCAGTAGAGGTACGTATTGACGCGAATGGAGCGTGGAATCTGACCGAAGCGATAGACGCCTTAAGTCAATTTGCTGAACGAGGAGTCGTGTGCTGTGAACAGCCGATGCCAGTCGAACTGCGGGACGAGTATCCTAAGTTGATGGCGGCCGTTGGCGCACACATCGATATTTGTATCGATGAATCACTGTGCCATTACGATGATGCAGTGTGGTTTGCAAAGCACCAAGGTGCCAGTGTCTTTAATTTAAGAGTCTCTAAGTTAGGAGGCATTAAAGCCTGCATGGATATTGCGCTGCTTGCTAAACATCATGGCATTGATTGCCAATTGGGGGCACAGGTGGGCGAAACGGCGATATTGACCTGTGCAGGTTATACGCTATCGACATTAATCCCTCAGTGTCGGTTTTATGAAGGTGCCTTTGGTACGTATTTACTTGCTGAAGATATTACCGAACCGAGTGTGATGTTTTCAGTTAATGGGGAAATACCCGCAGAGTTATTAAATAAGGCGAACGGATTAGGTGCTGAGGTTATTGATCAGCGTTTACAAGACATTACACAAGTGATGACTGAATTTACTTGTTGATGATATCTGTAGATAAATTGCTTACCGGCAACTTTTCAGCGTTAAATTTTAACTCTGTATTCAGCAAAAGGAGCAGTGACGCTCCTATCAAACAAAGCGGGGGAAACCCCGCTTTTTTTCTTTCCTTGCACTGGGCAGTGATAAGGATTGGGGAATCGTGGACTTTTCCAAACATAGCAAAACACAAGCTCACTTAGTGCGCTTGTGTTTGAGCTTGTGCTTGTAATCTAAATCCATGACCATGAATGGTATGAATCAGAGGGAATTCAAATGGCTTATCCAATTGTCTTCTCAAGTGATACATGTGTGAGCGTAATACATCCGTATTGGGTGGTTGATCCTGCCATAGATCCCATTCTAGCTCTTGCTTGGCAACGACATTTGGCGAGTTTTTCAATAACCGCGTTAAAATTTGGAAACCCGTTTGGGTGAGTTTTACTTCTTTACCCTCACGAGTCACTTGGCGGTTTTTCACATCAACCATTAACGGACCAAACTTCAATACGGTGTTGTCTTCAGTGTGCATTCTTCTGGCGGCAGCGTTCAGTTTAGCCAGCTTTTCTTCAATTGGCATTTGGCTGTGCCAAATATCGTCGACACCTAAATAGTAAAGTTCAACACGTTTTTCAGGCTCAAGCTCTTGCTTAGAACAAAAGAAAATAGTGATGGTTTTGGATACATGCTGGCGTATTTGTGCAACCAGCTTTTCGCCAGAGCCACCAGACAGTGAATCTGAAATAATAATAAAGTCAAATGCCTGCTCAGATAATAAATGCAATGCTGTTAGATAATTACTGGCGTAATCGGTAATCGATCCCAACTCATCTAGCGTATCTATTATTCTGGCAGACTCCATTTGGTCGTGGTGTACCACGAGAACTTTTGAAGGTTTTGCTAAGGCTCTAATTGTAGTAGACATGTTTTTTATTTCCGCAATGTTAATAATGTTACGGTTTCTATTTAATCCTGTTTGCGCAATTTAACACATGGGCTTTTTCTGGATGAGGTACCTGTCAGATCTGACAGGTTAAGTTGTTTCACTCTTTTTTAAACTTGTTCTGTAGAAATTGAAAACAAGACTAAGCTTGTCTTGTGCGAGCAAAAAGTAGAATTATTTATGAGTGAACATACCTTTTCAGAGGTACAAATTTTAATTTGTCAGCGCCTATTAGCACGAGCGCAAACCTTATTACAGCGCCCTGGATGGCGGCAGGTAGTGAGCCTGCAACATGGAGCACAGACACTTGGACTTGAGTCAGGATGGCAGCCAAACCTTATACCTAATCTACTTGAGCAGTTAGCGGCTGAGGTCAAGGGCAGTGAGCTGTGGATGCTTATCGCCTTCCCATTCAGTGAAGCCGACTTGGTTGAGCTTAAATCTTGTGGTGTAGCTAGAATTGTGGCACTAAGTGACTGGCCAGAACCTGAGCGTTTTGTCGCATCACTTCAATGGGCGCAAGCATTGGGGATCAGTTATGACTGTTTCCCGATGTCGCAATGTCGGCAGTTTAATCTAGGTCGAGTGAATCAGCTTAAATATCAGCGTCCTTGGTATCACTGCAGTCAAGGTGTTGCGCCACACGGTGAGATACTGCCGCTGACTATCGCTGATCAATCTGGGTACTTTCGACATTATGCAAAGCGTTTTGATTGCTGCGTGTTACCGTGGCAATGGAAAGAGCAGTCAAAATCAGTACAGTACGATAGGTTTATGTATGAGTGTTGTCGGGGTGACTATTTATATCTGTTAGATAAACGTGGTGAAGTACAACACACCAGTTACCTTACCAACAGTGCAGCGTCGCAACTTGAGGCATTACATCGGTTTTTTCTGCGTCATGATTTGGCAGAAGTGTGTTTGGATGGGGTGTTGGAATTGACGCAAATCATGGCTCGTGAGCAAGCGATTGATGAGAGTAAGCAAGCCTTTTTAGTGGCAGGAGTCGATGCTAACTACGAGTTGCTCAGCAATGGCGTCATGCAAACCACCAAGTTTGAAGATGTGAAGTAGCTCAAACCAATTTGGATAATACCAAGCCCAGTAGCCAATATAGCGACTGGGCTTTTTAGTACCCTTAACTTTCAGGTTGGTATTTTTCTCCCTGAATAATCCAATCCGCGGCTGGTTTACCTTTTAGATGGTGGTCAAAATATTCCATCATGCGAATTGAGAAGTCGACCTGATTAGGGAACTTTTTAAGGTGGTGTGGCTCACCTTCATATTGTAACAAGATGGCATCTTTATCATGTCTTCGTAAAGCCAAATAATACTGAATGCCTTCTTGCCAAGGTACCGCTCCATCGTTATCACCAAACATAATCAAGATTGGAGTGTTGACCTTATCGGCAAAGAACACGGGGGAGTTTTCGATATACAACTCTGGTGCCTCTGTGAGCGTTTTACCAATTCGACTTTGCATTGCTTCATATTGGAATTGGCGTGCTAACCCTGATTTTAAACGGATCCCGCTATAGGCTGAAGTCATATTTGATACCGGCGCACCAGAAACAACCGCTTTAAACATGTTGGTTTGTGTCACCATAAAGGCACTTTGATAGCCTGCCCATGAGTGACCTTGTAAACCAATTTTATCTGGATGGGCAACGCCCATATCAATTAATGCTTGCGCTGCATTGATCATGGTTTGCGTTGAAGATGGTCCGGGACGACCGATTTCAAAGCGAATATCAGGTAGAAAGATCGCATAGCCATTTGAAGTAAACATCGGGAAATTGGGTCTGTGATTCAACTCCATTTTCGGGAAGTCATACATTCTTTGGCTCATATAGCGGTAGAAATAGATAACAACCGGCACTTTGTCGCCCTGCTTGTAATCAGCTGGCTTGATCAGAACCCCTTGGAGGTCTTCGCCGTCAAAGCCTTTGTATTGCACCAGCTCTGGTTTTTGACCCCAAGCAAATGTACCTTGTTGTGGGTTTAGGTTCGTGACGCGTTTAGGACTGACCATGTTGGCATTAGTGACCCAAAAATCAGGGAAAGTATGGTAGTCCTGTTTGGTGATAATAAAACGGTCTGCATTTTTTGCTTTGGTAATCACATCAAAACGTGCTTCGCCATTAAGCACCGTTTCTAGCTTACCCGTATCAAGAGACAGTAAGGCGATGTGAGTTTGCTTATTTTGTAAGTTATGCGCGCGTAAAATTAATCGCTCAGTGTCGCTAAAGCCAAGTTTATCTGCATCTTTGTATTCAACGCGATACTGAGTTTGGCTTTGGTAACCATTAGTGAGTCGTTTAGCTGCTAAGGTTTGGGTATCAAATGCCCAAATATCGTATTTACTGTAAACGTATAGCGTGCTGCCATCGCTTTGCCAGCCTGCAAATCCATAGCCTTCATTTGGCATTGGATAGTCATGGCGATCATCGGCAAATATGGCTTGTTTTACTGCTTTGCTAATGGCTGTTTCTTTACCCGAGCTGAGGGATTTCAGCCAAACGTGATCGTGTTTAAAGTACGCCGCGTGTTCACCAGTAGGTGAGAGAGTTGGCACAGCTTGGATTTTCTTTACGATTGATTTGGTTTCACCATTGCTGATGTTAACCGCGTAGTAGTCGCGATAGAATCCTTCATACAACGTTTGTTTTAGGTATGGCTTGTCGTCGCTGGCAAGTAAAAATGCTGCGTTGGTGTTCAAACTCACAGAAGCAACTTCCGGCGTTTCAAGCTGAACAACGCGTTCACCTTCGATATGAAAGACGGCTTTAAAGTGCTTATCGCGTCGTGATTCTTTCCATGTTATTTGCTCTCTAGGCTTTATTTCAGGGTCTTGGTTGTGCCAAACCTTTAAGCCTTTTTGTGCGCGAATGGTGTCAAAATCATATAACGAGCTTTCGTCACTGTACTTTTTTTCTTTTATTTTTGCTTCAAGTTGTGGGCGTGTATCAAAATACAGTCGTTGATTATCATCGGACCACGTTAAGGTAGCCGTTTTACCGCTGAACCAGTTGTCCGTTGTTGCAATTGTTTTTAGTCCATTTTGCTCAATAGACCAAAGTTGTAGCTGATATTGACGGCGGCGAATATCATCATTGACGTAGTTACCTTGATAAAAGGCTACTTGCTTACCGTTTGGTTGCCACGCAATCGCACCTAATGTGACGCCAGGTTCATTGATCAGACTGCTCTGTTTTTGCGAGGTTAAATCGTAAAAACCGACTTGATTGTCTTTGCCATCAGTACTTTGTTGATTGATTAACACGCCGGTACCATTGGGTGCCAATTGGTATTGTGCAATGTTTTCAAGCTCAATGCGTTGTTGTGTATAGAGGTTAACTAGGCTCAGCGTATAGGTTTTATCCCCTTTATCCGCTTTGATTGCATCTTCGACTTTCTCTTTAGTCTCTGGTGTGTCTTTATCGGCATCTTGCGATTTGTTCTCTTCCATATCGTGACGATAGGCGAGCCACTTGCCGTTGTCGGAGAGTTGAAAGTCTTTTGCTGCGTCAAACGTCAGTTGACTGAGAGTTTCTGTATTAATAAGTATTAAGGTGTTTTTTAACTTAGCTTTTTCTTCTTTGTTATTGGTTTCTTTTGCAAGCAAACTCGGTACTTGCGTGTAAGCCACCCAAGCGCCATTTTTACTAAAGGTAGGCTTAGTACCGCGTTCAACAGAAGCAATTAGCTTCTGCGTTTCAAGATCATAGAGTTGTCCTTCGCCATCGCCACGATAGGGCTGCGCGGAAAGTCCTAAAAACTGACCATGCTCTGACAGTACGGTTCCTTCAGCGGATTTAAATTGAAAGACGTCAGAAAATTCCAGGTTTGGCTTAGCTGCATGTGCATTAGCACACAACAAGGCGAGGCCGAGTAATGAGAGGTTGAATTTCATAATTAAGGCACTTTATTTATTATGGTTTTAATATCAATCTGCAATAACACTTGATCATTTTAAGGGGCGAAAGTTTTGCCTTGCCTACACGGATATAGGTACCTTAGCGTTAGCAGGACGCGAGAGCGTTGCTATCGGTAAAGTTTCTTCGCCTCAAAATAGATCACTTAGTTAGGCAGGTTTGTATAGGGCTGTTTGTTTTTAAATGCGACATAGCTTAACGCTGCCGACGAAGTTACTTTTGGTAGTTATAAAAACAAACTAAGTAAATTCACTAAAAGCTAACACTTCTAGAAAAAAAACTAAAATAAGGTGCGGTGGCTGGCAGTTATTTGCTGTGAATAACTGCCCTTATTGTCGTGGCTATTGCCAGATTTTTTGCAGTTCTACCCATTGCTTGTCAAATTGTGCAGTGGGCTTGGCTTTAAAGTCACTGCGGACAAACTGGTTTATCTTACCTTCAACAAAAGCTAAAAATAGATTCGCTAGTACCGCTTCTTCTGAACTAAACGCTCTGCCTTCACGCAGCTTACGTTCACGTAGCACTTGTTTAAATTGTGTTTCTAGCTTTTCAAACAAACCCTGCACTCGCTCTCTTAATCTCTCTTGTTCACCTTGTAACGCATCACCAGTTAAAATGCGGGTGATCCCTGGGTTTCTTTCTGCGAAGGCCAGTAGTAGCATCAAAATATTATAGATACGACTTTGGGTTTCTTTTTCATTTTCTAGGATCAGATTGATACGCGATAACAGCGTGTCTTCGATAAACTCAATGAGTCCCTCAAACATTCTGGCTTTGCTAGGGAAGTGGCGATACAGAGCTGCCTCAGAAACACCCACTTCAGCGGCCAGTTTGGCGGTGGTGATCCTTTGGCCCGGACTGGTTTCGAGCATTTGTGCGAGAGATTGGAGAATTTGCTCTTTGCGATTACTACGTTTGGTCGCTGGCATGAACTTTCCTTCAACTTATTTTATTATCATTATTCTGGTTATACCGATTGTATTAACAACATAATCAATACAATGGTTGTCAGTGCAAACCCCGAACAGCTCACACCCTGTCGGGGTATCATGTTAATGTTTTATTCAGCTTCTTTCCAGCTTTTTACATGAAGGTTATTTTATCTTTTCAGCGATGGCTTTCATGACAGTAAGTGCTAACTCTTTTTTACTAGTCAAAGGTAAATCTTGTTGCTGATCATGCCAAAAAAGCGTGAGTGCATTGTGTTCTGAGTTGAACCCTGCATCCGGTTTCGACACGTCATTTGCACAAATCATATCGAGCTTTTTGTTCGTTAGTTTCCCCTTGGCATAAGTGGTGATATCTTGCGTTTCTGCAGCAAAACCCACAGTGTAGGGGCGAGAAACAGCCAAAGCCGCAACGTCTGCGATAATGTCTGGATTCTTGACTAAGGTTAAGGTTAATTCATCGCCTTGTTTTTTGATTTTTTGCTCGGCAACGGTTGCCGCACGGTAGTCAGCAACGGCGGCACAGCCGATGAAAATATCGGATTTTGGCGCATGTGTAAGTGCCGCGACGTGCATATCTGCGGCGCTTTCTACAGCAATAAGGTTAACACCACAGGGCGCTGAAATACTCACAGGTCCAGAGATTAAATTAACCTCAGCCCCCAAAGCGAGCGCCGCTTCGGCAAGGCCATAACCCATTTTTCCAGAACTATGGTTGCTAATAAATCGCACTGGGTCCAGCGCCTCACGGGTCGGTCCAGCGGTAATGGTAACCACTTTTCCCTGTAAGACTTTCGCTTCGGGTGAAAGTGCTTGTAACACCAGCTGTACCAACTCATGCGGTTCAAGCATGCGACCAGCACCGACATCACCACAGGCTTGCTCACCTTGACCCGGTCCCCAGATAGCGATGTTGCGCTTCGCCAGTGTGGCAAGGTTATCTTGGGTAGCTACATGCGCGTACATTTGTTGATTCATGGCGGGGGCGATTGCAACTTGTGCTGGGGTCGCCAGTAGCAGGGTCGTTAATAAATCGTCGGCAATACCGACAGCCATTTTAGCGATAATATTACTGGTTGCCGGTGCGACCAGTACTAAGTCGGCCCACTTAGCAAATTCAATATGACCCATCGCAGCTTCAGCTTGCGGGTCTAATAATGAATCAGACACTAATTCACCAGATACCGCTTGCATGGTTAATGGCGTAATAAAGTGTTTTGCAGAGTCAGTCATCACCACTTTTACATCAACATGGTGGTCTTTTAGTCGACGGACTAACTCCGCACATTTATAGGCTGCAATACCGCCTGTGATCCCTAGCAATACACGTTTGTTTCTTTGCTTCATGAGTCTGTCTTCAAAACTTAATTGAGATAAAGATATCACACTCAGCTTTGGCTTTTGAATTATTCCGAGTAACAACTAGACTTTTATGATTGTTACCAAGGTTGGTGACAAGCATAACTCAAGGAGAAACCATGCAAATTTCTGCGTTACCCAAAACCCTTCGCCCTCGTGAAAAGCTTGTTGAGCAAGGCCCTCATACTCTATCTGATGCGGAACTACTGGCCATATTTTTGCGTACGGGCATAAAGGGGGTGAATGCCATCGAGTTGGCTGAAAGCCTTTTGTTTGAATGCCAATCGTTACAAAACCTATTTAATGCGCCACTAGAAGAAATCGCCAAATTAAAAGGACTTGGTGTGGCAAAATATACTCAGTTGCAAGCAGTATTAGAACTGAGCAAACGTTACCTTAGAGAAGAGTGCAAACGTGACACGGTTTTTAATAATCCAAATGCTGTCACGGACTACTTAACCGCTACTCTTCGGGGACTAAGCCATGAAGTGTTTATGGCGCTTTATTTAGATAATCAAAATCGACTGATCAGAGATGAAGTGTTGTTTCGTGGTACAATTAACGCAGCTTCGGTGTACCCCCGAGAAGTCATTAAGTCGGCGCTAAAACACCACGCAGCAGCCATCATTTTCGCCCATAATCATCCTTCCGGCGTTGCTGAGCCTAGTGAAGCAGACAAGCTCATTACTCGTAAACTGCAACAAGGGTTAGGACTGTTCGATATCTTGGTGTTAGACCACATCATAGTTGCAGGAGGACAATGCGTTTCTTTTGCCCAGCGTGGGTTAATTTAATGTAATTCGCCGAGCGTTGACGTATACATCGTTGCTAGTGGTTATTAAAAGTGGGCGTTTTTTATACGCAAAATCACAGCGATAGCATGTTTTTTGCAAATTAGTTCAATTTAAGTGCAGTTTTTACTTTCCTCGGGGGCTTGGGATCATTATAATTGGCCGCTATCAAATTTACCCATGAGCTGATTTCAGTAGGATCAGAACCTTGATCTCTGCCTGTATATACTGTATAAAGAGCGCCCTTTGATTTTACCTGGGGCACACAGTGAAAAGGCCTTTAAGGGAAAATTAAGCTCGAGCGAAGTTATTGGAGATACATAGACATGTCTAAAGTCTGTCAAGTTACAGGTAAGCGCCCAGTGGTTGGTAACCACCGTTCGCACGCGCGCAACGCAACTAAGCGTCGCTTCCTACCTAACCTACAAACACACCGTTTTTGGGTTGAAAGCGAAAAGCGTTTCGTTTCTCTACGCACTACTACTAAAGGTATGCGTATTATCGATAAAAAAGGCATCGACGCGGTTCTAGCAGATATCCGTGCTCGCGGCGAAAAAGTATAAGGAGCTTAAATCATGCGTGATAAGATCCGTTTAGTTTCTACTGCTGGTACTGGTTATTTCTACACTACCGACAAGAACAAGCGTAACATGCCTGAAAAAATGGAGATCAAAAAGTTCGACCCTAAGGTTCGTAAACACGTGATCTTCAAAGAAGCGAAAATCAAGTAATTC
Source organism: Pseudoalteromonas sp. T1lg65 (assembly GCF_051930985.1). Classification (NCBI taxonomy): domain Bacteria; kingdom Pseudomonadati; phylum Pseudomonadota; class Gammaproteobacteria; order Alteromonadales; family Pseudoalteromonadaceae; genus Pseudoalteromonas; species Pseudoalteromonas sp. T1lg65. The sequence continues at coordinate 446,187 of NZ_CP196837.1, forward strand.
GATTCGCTTACTGAATTTAAAAACCCAGCTTAGGCTGGGTTTTTTGCGTCAGCTGGTTAAGAAAGGTTATGGGATTTCGATTTTCCAAAGTTCGCCCTGCAGGTCTTTGGTCGCTGCAAAAATGATGTCACCATTTTTCAACACATCATATTGATGGAGAAAGTTAGCCGGTGCAGGGAAGTAACGGGTGGTTTGCTCTGTATTTAAGTGATAGCGCCAAATCGCATTATCTTTGAAATAATATAAATACTCATCAACGAGTTTCCAATTTAGCCAGTTTACAATTGGCACGTCGGCAATTAATTCACTTTCTTTACCATCTTTAAGTTGCCAGATCCCCGGTTGTGTAAACTTGGTAAAATACAAAACATCATTGTCGCTATATCCACTGTAGCCGCCTTGTTTTGTAAGCATTTGATGAGTTTGTGTCGTGAGATTGAACTCCCAGAGTTGCCAGCTTCCAGATTGCTCACTGCTGTAGATAATGGCATCGTCTTCTTCGTTATAGTTTGCAACATAAGGCTTTCGGTCTTTGCCAACCAATAGGTCAGTTTGGTTCAACTTTATACTGGTTTGATAAATCGCATCGTCGAGCTCATATAAAATGGCATCACCTGCTTTGTTCAATTGATAACGTTGAAAGGAAAAACCGTTGGGTAAGTTGGATGCTTGGTGTTGCTCTGCATGGTGTGCTTGGCCATACCATAGCGAAGATTGATTTGCTCGATCTGAGATATACCAAAGTTGCTCTAGTGAATTTGCGCGAGGTAGCCTATTTTGGGCGCCATTTTCAACTAAAGTACTTATGTCTTTAGTTTCGTGATTGAAGTGTTGAATCACTGTCGGAATACGATATTGATTTACCAGTAATGCGTTATTTGTGCTCCCAAGGTTGGCAAGACTCTCAATCGGTGCGGTAAACTCATGCATTGCCGTAACCGTACCTTGATCTATTGGAAGCTGATAAAGCGTTCTGTCGTCTGTAAAAAATATCTTTTCAGCATCATGAGACCAAGTTATTGCAGAGATATCTAATGGGATGCTGAGGTGCTTTATTACCTCTATGCGGGGATAGTGGTAGAGCGTGACTTGATGCTGATTTTCGCCTTGGTATTTTGCGACTGCAAGCTGTTTATTATCTGGTGACAGTGAAAATAGATGGTCACCTCTAAGGTTTCCTTGAGTTGGAGGAAGCGTCAGCTGTTTATGTTGCTTGGTATTGAGGTTGTATGAATAAATCGCGTAGCCAGAATGAATATTAGCCCGTTTTCTATAAACTAGCGTGCTATCATTATCGGCCCATTGTAGCTTGATATTTTCGACATCCTGGCAGGGAAACAGTGTGTGATGTTTGGCACTATCGAGGTTTAATACCTTAATTTGGCACGTTGGTTTGGACTCAACATACGCCAACCGTTTTGCATTTTGGCTCAGTGCTTGGGTTTTGATATGAGCTTTCCAGACTTTTTGTTGTGAATGACGGTTTGCGAGCCATAGTTCCGCGATGCCATCGGGCAAGACATGTAGATAAGAAAACTGTTTTGCTTGTGGTGCTGTACTAACAGAAACCTCTAACCCTTGCTGTGCAACGACTCGTTCTGGTTTTACAATTGAAGTTGTGTGTGAAGGGTTACTTACATAATAAGTCACAGCAACTAATATACTTACCAGCAATACCATACCTGCAGCGATAATAACCCAGTTGTGTGGTGTTTGCTTGACGTTCGGTTGAATGGTGAGTGTTTCAGCCGTGACGACTAATCGATAACCCAACTTTGGAATAGTTTCAATAAATTCAAGGTCTTCATCCAAGCTAGCTAAATGTTGCCTCAGCATTGACACCGTTTTATTGATCGCACTTTCTGAGATGATTCTGCCATCCCATATTTGTTCAATAAGCTGATCTCGGCTTAAGGTATTGCCGTCAGCTTCAACCAATGCTTGTAACAGCAGAAAGGGTTTGGGCTCCAAACGAACAATCACGCTACCCCGAGACAGATTTCGGTTGCGGATATCAAATAAAATGGTTGCGATCTGATAGTTCATCCTTAAGTCATCCTATTGATTATTATGCTTAACTTTTTTAGTAAGGAATTCACCACAAAGATTTCCTAGCAAGTTGTTGGGGCTTCCTGAGCTCCTTATTAGAGTACAGAAAAAACCGCAAATAGGAATCCCCGTATGCAATATCAAAAATTACTAGGTGTTTTTTGTACGCTGACCATGCTGCCAATATTGACTGCTTGTTTAAGTGATAACGGTACACATAATCCCGACATTGAAACTCCATCATCCGAATCCGCACTAACTAAAAAAGCGTTGGATAACCGTGTTTATTACCTTGCTACGCCTGATCAACAAATCAGTAAAGACAAAGCTTATAAGTTACTCCTTGCATTTCATGGCTCAGGGGGAAGCGCAGAAGAGATGGCATTTATGAGCAACTTGCATAACCTAAATGACGATTTTCTAGTGGTCTATCCTAAATCAAAAAATGAAGAGTGGAATGAAGGTTGTGATTGTAACAAAGCACATCGATTAGGAATTAATGATTTGGGTTTTGTTGATAAAATAGTGGACCAAGTCAAACAGGACTATCGTATTTTAGAAGGCGAAATCTATGCAACGGGTTTCTCGCAAGGAGGCCTATTTGTACAAAACTTACTGTGTAATCGTTCAGAAGTGTTCAAGGGGATCTCAACGGTTGCAGCCCCGATGTCGATGCAGCTATCACACAGCTGTAATTTTTCACAACCGACCCATTTTAGGTTGCTGCACGGTAAAAAAGACTCGGTGTTGCCATTTAATGGTTCGAATCACTCTAACTTTGGACTTATCTCTTCACCACAAGCTATTAAAGTTATTGCTGGGTTAAATTATCAAGAGGCGACCCAAGCAACAACAACGCTGACTGAAGGTGTGACATTAACCCATTACCCAGATCAAGCTGTGAAGACTGAATTGCTTGCAATTGAGCAAGCAGGGCATAGCTGGCAGTTGCCACCGTTGGATACCAGCAAAGCCGTGTTACAGTTTTTCAACTCTGCAAGCCAATACGAGTTACCGGAACACTCTGATTTGATTGATATAAAAGGGCATTATTATCATGTTAGGCAGTTGAGTGTGCAGCCAGAAAAACCAACCGTGGTATTAATATCCGGGTTAACTAAACATTACCATGCCGATACGGGGTGGTTTTCACTACTACAGCCTTACCTATCAGAAGACTTTAATGTGATATCGATCGACCGATTAGGACGAGGATTGAGTGGGGAGGCAGAGATGCCTTCAATGACGCAGTTTGCGGAGCACTTGCCCGCGATTTTTTCATCACTTGAGCTGGAAAATGTGCATTTAGTGAGTTTTGCAAGTGGTAACTCGGTGCCAGTTATTGCGTTTAAACAGTCACCTGATTTTAAAGATAAAATAGCCAGTATGCTGTGGTTGGACCCAGATACGTTATTACCATTTTCAATTTCCCACTATCAGGGCTTCCCTGTGACAATTTATCGTAAACATGGTCAGGTTCTGTTTGACCATATTGCTGCGGGTGGGTGGCACGAAGCAATGGAGGGTAAATTAGTCGAAGAACGTGAACATGTTGAGCAGTTGCTGGAAAATAGTGAATTTAAAGCGTATATGGATTGGGATTACTTTAATTTACTGCTTGAAAAACGCCGAACACTCCAAGCGCAAGTACAGCGGGCTAAAGATGTTTATAGCTATCACGATGATCTTAACTATGCGGCAGGCTGGAAACCAGACGCCAGTATTCCAATCACCGTAATAGATAGTGCGTTTGAAAAGCTAGATATTGCTCAGGCCCAAGACGAAGAGTCTAAGCAACATTTGACGCAGTGGGAGCAAGAAAGCCGTCACTGGTCCATGGAAATCGCGGAGTCCTCTGGTGGTCAGTATATTCCATTGGATTCTACGGAGCATATTATTCCACTGTCACATCCTGATGTAATCAAACAGGCCTTGATTGAATTAACCAGGCCCTAGTAACTTCCTTAACTAAAGTAGTTTGTTAGAAGAAGCCCCAGATCAAAGTCGGTAACCATGCCCGTGATATGTTGCCGACTTTTTCAACCGTTACGCATTTTTTTAACTCTTGTGTTAATCAACTTACGCACAAAACTTCGATAAAAAAAACGTTGTATGACGTTGAGGTTTGCATACTTTTTATAAAAATCGTCTGGTTGAGTAAATGTGCCTAAGTCTTCAGTAATGCTCTCTCTTTGAATGTAGGTTCCAGTTAAAGCAAATTCGACATCCGGATTTTTTAAACAAGGTGTTGAAATGCCTAGTCCGGTAAAGCGTGTTTGACCTGCAAACTTCATTTGCACCTGTTCTAGATAGGGTTTATCAATAATGTAACCTTCCAATTCTACCCATTGATTTTGTAAATACACTTCAACCCAACTGTGAATAATACTGTTAGGGGCCAGCCATGTAAGCCAAGGCGGGATAATCCCACGTTTCAATGCATTACTGATCTTAAAACCGTGCAATCGCGCGGGAATACCACACCCTCTAAACAAAGCAATTAACAGTGTACCTTTGGTATTGCACTGACCATATTTTTGTTTGAGGACTTCACTGGCTTTGAGCGTATCATTTTCACTGTAGCCAAATTGAATTTCATCTCTGACAAATAAATAAATTTGTTCTGCGGCTTTTAGTGTGGGTAATGATTTCCATTGGCGCTCATTTATTAACGCCTGAATCGTTGGCGTTTGATAGTCGACCATAGGTGTGGCGATAAGTTGACTCTGCATTGCTTTTTGCTCTGTAACTGTGTTGATTTCCCACAGTATCCAACAGCAAGGAAATAAATACTTGAATAAACTAGCTAACTTGAGACTTTATTGAATCCGTAGGAGTCAGCCCAAATTGACGTTTAAAGGTGCGGCTTAAATGGGCGCTATCTGCAAATCCAGCAGCGATGGCTGCATGGGTTAAGTTATGTCCCTGTTGCAACATTTTCACGGCGCAAATCAATCTACGCCATAACACATAAGGTCTCCATGCGATGTGCATTTGTGCTTTAAATAAGTGTAAAAAGCGGCTTTCGGAAAGGTGTAAGGATTCTGCAACTTGCTTAGCACTAAATCGCGCAGGTTTTAGACAAGTATTGCCATCCAAACAGGTATCCAGCTGTTTGACAACGGTGTTTATTCGAGCGTCGATTTGATGTGTAATGGTCTGTTGAGCGTCAAATTGCGCTTGCAGTTCTGTGATAGTGGCATTAACACCTAACTCAGATGTCAGTTGCAGCGGGTGTACAGGGCTTGAGCCGAGCTTAGTTTGTAGAGATTCGCCAAGTTGGCTGGAAGGTTCTATCAATACAATCCAACCTGCCTGCATGTCTAACTGATGTTTGATATTAGAGTTGATCAAGCAAGAGCCAAGGTATTGTTTGTTATCGATAATCGTTGTGCAAGGTGCATGGGTTAAGTTTGCTTGGAGTAGATGATGTTGGTGAGGCAAAGCACTCAGGTTTTGTACATAACAAGCAAATAGTCCGGGAATGATGTATAGCATAAGTATTACCGAGCAGCTAACTGCTCGGTATCTCAAGAGTTAGCCAGCAAATGCATCTTGTAGCGGCGGTACAACTTGCTTTTTACGACTTAGTACGCCATCCAACCAGAATTGGCTGTTTTCAGCTTGTGCATTGTATGCTTTAGCAATCAATGCTTCATCGTCAGAAGCGATCAGCATTTGTGAACCTTCTTTCATGATATCAGTCAGTAGCAGCATGACACTGTGGCGGTTACCTTCTTCTTTTAACTTAGCGATGTCAGCATGTAGATCATCTTTGATTTTATCAAAAACAGCTAGATCGACGACTTCCAACTGACCAATACCAACAAGCTGGCCGTTCATGTTGAAGTCTTTAAAATCACGCATTACAAGATCGCGTACAGGGGTGCCTTCTACTGCTGATTTAACTTTAAACATTTCCATGCCAAGTTCTTTAGGCTCTGTAACGCCTGCAATTTCAGCTAGTGCTTCAACACACTTGATATCGGCAGTGGTGCAAGTGGGTGATTTGAAGATAACCGTGTCGCTTAGAATTGCGCACATCATGATACCAGCGATATTTTTTGGAATTTCTACGTTGTAGAAGTCGTACATCATCTTGATGATCGTGTTACTACATCCAACCGGGCGGATCCAGCACTCAAGTGGTGTGGAAGTCGTTAAGTCACCGAGTTTGTGATGATCAACAACACCGACAACCGTCGCTTGGTCAATGTCGTCTGGTGCTTGAGTTTTCTCTGTGTGATCAACAATGTATACATCTTCACCCGCGTAGCTCATTTTCAGTTCAGGTGCTTCAAAGCCAAAACGGTCAAGAATAAATTGAGTTTCTGGTGATACGTCGCCCAAGCGCGTTGGAATCGCTTCTTCACCAATTTGGTTTTTTAAATAAGCCAGTGCGATTGCACCACAGATTGAATCTGAATCTGGGATTTTGTGACCCACTACATACATTGCCATTGACGGAACTCCTTAAAAATTTGCCGATATTTTAACAAATATCGGCCGCTTTGAAATAGATAACAGCGGCTTTTCGACCTAAGTGTTAGAGCCTTTTTATTAACGCGGTTTTTTATTACACTGAAGCGCAACATGCAGGGGGAAAATAATGATAAATTTGAGCCGTAAAGGGTGGAATAATGTGGTAATTATCTCCATGTTATTAATGATATTTTTCCTTAATGGATTGCATCATAAGTTAAACCCGAGTGAACCAGAGCTAGGGATACAAGCTGTGTTACCTGAGCAGAGTTTTATACTAACGCTCGCTTTTCCTGGATATAAAATTGAACGAATTGGTACCAGTTGGCGTATAGAAAAGCCACATAACACGGCCGATTTTTCTGAACAGCAGCTGCGCAGTTTGGTGTCTCAATGGCAGCGGCTGCAATTAGAAGTGGTCGCAAAGCCAACGCTAGACACAGAGGCATTGAGTGTGGCGCAGTTTTGGCTTGCCACACAAGAATTGCCGCTGAGTTATCAACTTTATCAGCAACAGCAGCAATTTTGGTTGTACGACAAGCAGACACAGCGTTGGTTTAATTTGCCAAAAATGCATGCTCAACAGTTGTTTAATCCGATATTAGCCGACCAAACCAGTAACCAAAGTTAGAAGATCTGTATGCCTGAATTACCAGAAGTAGAAGTTAGCCGATTAGGCATTGAACCACACATTTTAAACCAAACGGTGACGGAAGTACGCGTTCATAATGCTCAGTTACGTTGGCCTGTACCGAGCGAAGTACAGCAATTGACTGGTCAACAAGTGGACGCAGTAAAGCGCCGTGCAAAATATTTATTGATTGAGACCACAGTAGGAACCGCAATCTTACATTTAGGCATGTCAGGCAATTTGCGCGTAGTCGAGGCAAGTACCGAACTTAAAAAACACGACCATGTAGAAATACAATTTGCCACTGGTAAAGTGTTAAGGCTCAATGATCCTCGCCGTTTTGGTGCATTTTTATGGCAGCAGCCCGGTGAATCTCATACCTTATTCGCTAAATTAGGTCCAGAGCCTTTGACCGATGCATTTACTGCAGAGCACTTATTTGAACTAAGTCGAGGCAAAAAAGTCCCGATAAAGCAGTTTATTATGGATAACCATATTGTGGTGGGGGTCGGTAATATTTACGCCAATGAATCCTTATTTAAGGCCGGTATTCATCCCAAAAGAGAAGCTGGAAAAGTATCACTTAAGCGTTACCAGTCGTTAACGCCGATTATCAAAGACACTCTAGCTGCGGCAATTGTACAAGGTGGTACCACTTTAAAAGATTTTGCGCAAACAGATGGTAAACCGGGTTATTTTGCTCAGCAGTTACTCGTATACGGACGTAAAGGTGAGCTTTGCGTTGAGTGTCAAAGCCCATTAAAAGAGATCCGTTTAGGTCAGCGCAGCACCGTGTATTGTCCTCAGTGCCAGCGATAAATTATTAACGTGCTATTTATCACTTGGCTCAGCATGCCACTGCATTGCAAGGTGGTTCATCGGTATAAGTAAGGTAGACACGAGCCATGTTATTTTTCTGAAACTATCCATATTAAAAATAATGAAACTAAGCGCTGACTTTCAAAGCTGCTCTTTTACCTTACTTTTTTCGTTTTGCTGGGGCTTTTCCGTCGCAATTGTGAGTCGTCTATAAGTTGTCTTAACACCATAAACTGTTCAATGATAGGGCTGAGATCAATGCCACAGTGCATGCACCACACCTGAAAGTACTCATGTGAAAAACGACCAATGTCATTTTCGTAATTTTCATAGGTTTGGCGGCTGATACCAACTAAGTCGGCCATTTCTTGCGTGGTTTTTTTTGCAGCAAGGCGCATTCTTCTGATGTCATTACCGGTGCATTTAAAATTGGGCTTGCTCACCAACTCAATCCTTTTAGTTTGGTTATCTAAGTTGTTTTGATGGTTAAATGAATAAGGTTATCTATATGTGTTTAAAATGTTAATGCAGAATTGTAACGAAGTTTAATAAATTCGCAAGGGCGTTTTTTGTATTTATTATGAGTACAAATGTTGAGCTTGTAATGTACTGTTATATATAAGAAAAGAGCTTTTTTTACATTTTTTTATCTTCGCAAAGATTTTATAGCAAAGTATTTGTTACTTTAGTGTGAAATAAGTTTAAGGTTTGAATAGTTGAGGGCAATATGGATTATCTACGTCAATATAACGACCTAAATATTCTTTATGAAGCATTAAAAAAAGCGAATTTAGAAGGGCAAGGATCACTCTCTGCGACATCGCATTGGTTTTCATTGGTGGAAAATACGTTGTTTGAGTTACAAGAATTAGCTCACATGGAAAAAACGTATATGCAAAAGTCACGCTCAATGAAAAACCTAGTCGACTTGGTTTATGCAAGCGCTCCAAGCCTAGATTAGATTAGATTTTATTCCAACCATAAGTCGCGAGGCTTATTCCGCAAATCAGGGAGTACCACTTGCTCGGTACTCCTTTTCCTGTTTTTTTATCTTGTTTTATAGTTCAAATGGCGCAACCCCATTGGCTTGCATCATATAACCTGTTTGCGCAATCTCACCTTTCCAAGTCGCTACATTTATTACACCAGTGACTGTAATGGCATCATAAAGACTTTCTATTGGCACGCCATTTTTGATTTTTACGTGGACAATTTGGTTTGGCGGCGGCGGCGGTACATGAATGCAGGCGCCAAAATAAGGCACTAACAAGAATTCAGTGATAACTTCACTGTCGCCTTCTAATGGGACAACGAAGCCAGGTAAGCTCACTAGCTTTCCATCTAGTGCTTTAACCACTGGCGCATCTAAATCTGGTTGTACCCAATTTTGTTCACTACCGTCGTGACTAGCCGCATCTTGATTGCTTATTTGTACATGTCCTTTGGGAATTAAATCTTCCCAAAAGATGTCTTTAGGCGCAGCGGCTTGCACTTGGCTGATTGTAAGCCACAAGAATAATGTCGCGAGCAAAGTTTTGCCATAAGTGACTATATGAGACTGCATTCGGTTACCTCTTAAGTTTTAATTTGCATGCCATCGGCGAGTGAATAAAAATAGGCGCGAGCAGCTGGAATTGCACCAATAAACGTACCAGCCACTATAATAACGCCAAGCAACGAGAGTTCATAGCCAGACAATAAAACGATGTCTATCACGATGCCAAAGTGACTTTGTAACCATGCTTGGGTAATCGATTGTATTACATAAAACAGTAACACGCCGGCTAAGCAGCCCAAGGCTGTGATCAGCACAGCTTCAGTGATTAACAATGAAAAGATATGCCGCGGTCTGGCGCCAACCGAGCGTAAAATAGCCAGCTCTCTGCGGCGTTGACTCAATGTTGCAAGTAGTGAGGTGAGCATGCCAAGTAAACTAATTAACACCACAATAACAGAAAATAACAGCAGAATACGTTCGATGATATCGAGCATCTCCCATAACTCACGCAGGGTGACGGTGGGCATAATGGCAAGTAGCGGCTCTTCCTTATACTGATTAATATTGCGACGCACCTGCAAGGTATAAAGAGGAGAGTCAAAACCGAGCATAAATGCAGTGAGTTTACTGGTCGTGCCGATTAAATCCCCCGGCTTAGATTGCAAATTGCTGGAAATGTCGTTTTGCTTTTCGTGGTCGTGGTCGTGGTCGTGGTCGTGGTCGTGGTCGTGGTCGTGGTCGTGGTCATGATTTGGAGCTGTCGGTTTATTAACAATTTGACGCGGTGCCGAATGACCACTGGAGTGCATTGTTTCAATTGCAGCTAATGGCACATGAAGGGTTTTATCAACGGGTGTGCCTGTTGGCGCTAAGATCCCAGAAATAACAAGAGGATTATCATCATGATGGTGAAAACTGGTATTACCCATGCCATGAGAAATCACAATTTTTTGCCCGAGTTGGTAATGTAGCTTGTTAGCCACTTGTGCACCAAGCACAACTTCTTGTGCATTATGAAAAGCGCGTCCTTCAGCGAATTGTAGATGCTGTTTTTTGGCAAACCGATAGTGTTTAAAATAATTGTCATCCGTGCCAAGTACCGCATAGCCCTTATGGCTGTCGCCAAGACTGATGGGAATGCTCCAAGCTACGCCTCTTTGTTTCTTTATATACTCATAACTTTGCCAACTGACTGAGTTATTGGCATGACCAATACGAAAAACGCTGGATAATAAAAGCTGGATATCACCAGTACGTGCACCAACAATTAAATCTGTGCCAGAAATAGTATTACTAAAACTAGATTTTGCATCGTGCCTTACTTTTTCAATGCTCAGTAGTAACATGACGCTAATGGCGATAGTTAGTAGCGTTAACATCACACTGGTTTTGCGATTCATTACGCTTTTTAAAGCAAGCTTGATTAGCATGAGCTCGCCTCCCGGTTTATTTCGTTCAGACTTATTTTTTTATCGAATAAGCTAGCAAGGCTTTGGTCGTGACTCACAAATAACACGCTGGCTTGGTAGGCGTTGGCTTGCTCAAATAGCAATTTAATGAAGCCATTACGACTATCAGCATCTAGTGCTGAGGTGGGTTCGTCAGCAATAATGAGCTCGGGTTGACCAATAAAAGCACGGGCGGCTGCAACGCGCTGTTGTTGTCCAATGCTGAGCTCTGCTGCACTGCGATGCTGTGCTGCGGTATCTAATCCTAGTTCAGAAAGTAATCGCTCGGCTTCGGCTGCTAACGAACCAGCTTGCTGCAAGACAGTTTGGCTGCGCTTGAGTGAAAATTCACACCCTAATGTGACATTTTCAATCGGCGACAAATAAGGAAGCAAATTGAAATTTTGAAAAATGGTTCCGATATGATCGGCTCTAAACTTGTCGCGCTGACTTGCTGACAACGATGAAACGCAAGTACCAGCAATTTGGATTATGCCGGATTGTGCTTGCAAAGTACCTGCAATCAAGCCTAATAAAGTAGACTTTCCGCTACCGCTCGGGCCGTGCAAAAATACATGTTCACCTTTAGCAATCTCAAGTGCTGCAAGTGACAACGTGGGCATATTGGCATCTGGCCAAGAAAAGCTAAGGTTTTCAATCAATAGCATGTTGATATCGGTTTCTCGATGACGATGCAAATGATGGTAACGCAATTAGCGCTGTTGAAAAACCAGCAATCGCCGAGTTTTCAGTAAAACAAGTTAATTGGATAAATTGTGATTTTTCCCCAGCTCGACTATCATAGCGCTCCTAACCCCCTCATTACTTTGTGCCCTTTAGCAAGGCACCCCCTGTCATCGGAGTAACAATGAGTAGCTACAAAGTTTTAGACGTCAATGACGACCTACCAATTCGCACCAAAGGTGCGGTTCACAGTGGTAAAGTACGTTCAGTATACTGGTTAACGGATGCAGACAGTGCTCGGTTAATCGAGGAAAAAGGCTACGATGTACCAGCTGGTACTGAGTTGGCAATTATGGTGATTTCAGACCGTATTTCAGCTTTTGATTGTATCTGGCAAGGTGAAAATGGTTTAAATGGTGTGCCAGGTAAGGGTATTGCGCTTAATAGTGTTGCAGCACATTGGTTTAAGTTATTCGACGAAGCCGGTCTTGCTGGCAATCACATTGTTGATATTCCACATCCTTATGTTTGGATCGTGCGCAAAGCCAGCACCGTTCGTGTTGAAGCAATTGCGCGTCAATATATTACTGGCAGCATGTGGCGTGATTATGCCAAAGGCGTGCGCGAATTTTGTGGCTTGGCATTACCGGAAGGGCTGCAAGCAAATCAAAAGTTGGATGAAGTATTAATCACGCCCTCAACTAAAGGTATCATTACTGGCCTTGACGATGTGCCAGCGGTTGATGACGTGAACATTACGCGTAAAAACATCACAGATAACTTAGACGCCTTTAACTTCAAAAGCGAAGCAGATGTTGCTAAATACGAGCAACTACTGACAGAAGGTTTCAGCCTGATCAGCGCAGAATTAGCTAAACTGGACCAAATCTTTGTAGATACTAAGTTTGAGTTTGGTTATGTAGAAGACAAAGACGGCACTGAGCGATTAATTTATATTGACGAAGTGGGTACGCCTGATTCTTCTCGTATTTGGGATGGTCCTGCCTATCGTGATGGTAAAATCATCGAAAACTCAAAAGAAGGCTTTCGCCAACTGCTCATAAATAATGTGCCAGATAGCGACGTGTTGCTTAACAAAGACCGCATGCCTGAACGAGAAGCTTTAGCTAATGAATACAAATTACCGGAGTCGGTAATGATGTCAGTGTCTGAAACTTACGTAGGAATTGCCAGCAAGATTGTCGGTAAAGCGCTAGTTATCCCAGCAGATCCTCGAGCTGAGGTTATTGAAATATTGGATAAAAACTACGGCCTTATTGCGTAATCAGAGCACAACATAGACTCAATCTCCAATTAAAAGCCCTAATACTTTCATTATTAGGGCTTTTCAACCTAATCACTTGCAAATCACCTCTAGGTCCATTTTACTTAGGGGTATTAACAGCAATAATCTGAGTCTGTAATGACATACTTTGCTCAAGCAAAAAGTTATTTTCTACTGGTTTTTCTTGGTATTGTTTTATCGCTTAGCAGCGCTGATGCGCGCACAATTCAAGTACTTGATAGCGATGGTGCGCCATTACAACATGCGGTTATTGAATTAACAGGAGCTATTCAAGTACAGCCAAGCCCCGCTATCATGGATCAAATGAACAAACAATTTGTTCCCCATGTTTTAGCCATTCACCGTGGTCAACAAGTGAGTTTCCCAAATAGTGATGATATTCGACATCACGTTTATTCGTTTTCACAGGCCAAACCGTTTGAACTGAAATTGTATGCTGGCATGCCAAAAGCTCCCATCACCTTCGAAAACTCAGGTATTGTTGTTCTCGGTTGTAACATTCATGACTCCATGGTTGGCTACATTTATGTTGCAGACAGCAGCTATTTTTATATCACAGATAAAAATGGCAGAGCAGAAATTCCAGATAATCACCGTAAAGCGACGATTTGGCATCCAAATCAAACCTCAGAAATAACCAAACGCAAAGCAATTGCAATTGACCAGTCAGCTAAGCAGCAACGTATTACGGTTGAAATTGCCAAACCGGCACCAAGAAATACCTTTGGTGAACGTTTTGGAGAAACACGATGAAAGGAAGCTTGAAAAACCGTATTATCGGTTTATGTGTCGGACTAATTTTACTTACCGCCACGCTTAGTTTAGCCAGTTTTTGGTGGTCAACGAGTCGTTTTAATGAGATCCAAGTTCAGCAGAATATTGAAGTAGCAAAAAATGTTTACCAGCAATACCTTGCTTCCAGAGAAAGTTTGTTGGTGACTGCTGCGACCGTTTTGACCTCAGACTTTGGCTTTAAGCAAGCTGTAGCAACCCGAGACGCACCAACAATTAGCAGCGTATTGTTCAATCATGCCAGAAGAATTGATGCTGATCTGATGTTATTACTCGATACCAAAGGGCAGTTGATCTCAAGTAATGATGAAAATATTAAACTGGCTTCTGATATGCGTAATTGGATGCGAGAGCTGTTACAACACGAAGATCACTCAACCTTTGTGGTATTAGATCAAACCTTGTTCCAGGTTATGATTTTACCCGTTCGAGCCCCCCGAACTATTGCGTTTACCATTATTGGTTTTGAAGTGAACAAAGCCGTAGCTGTTCAGCTAAAAAGCTTAACGGGCATGGAAGTGAGTTTTATCGGTCAGCAACACAAACTAAAAACCACCACGCTTGAAAATCTGCCGGCTGGCAGAGATCTTTCTACGTACATTCAAGAGCAAAAAATCCACCGCTGGTTTAATGACTATCCGCTGTATCAAAGTACTCAAGTTTCTTTACCTTCACTACCATCAACGCCCATTACTCTGGTCCTCAGTGCCGATCTATCCAAGCAGTATGACGAGTTTGACCGTATGGTACTGACCATTTTGTTGCTGTCGGTGTTGACGGTGATGCTGGGTATGTTGACCAGTGGGGTTTTAGCTCGCAACCTATCTAGGCCTTTGTATCAATTAACTTTACTTGCTAAACGGTTTGCAAAAGGTGATTACAGCGCCAAGTTGACGCATCCAAGTGCCTCTGCAGAAGTCTGTGCATTGGTTGATGCGTTTTCTGAAATGGGTGAAGACATTCAGGCACGTGAGAAACAGATCCGCTTTCAGGCCAGGCACGATCATCTCACTGGGTTTTATAATCGCAACGCGGCACTAGAAGAGCTACATAAAACGCTCAGTAGTGGACGACCACATTTCTTGATAGCGCTAGATATAAAAGGATTGAGGCATATAAATGATAAGTTAGGCCCACGTATTGGAGATAACTGTATTAAAGCTGTGGCTGAGCGGTTACAAACGATAGGTCGTGACAACAATACCTTGTTTGCAAGAGTCGGAGGCGATGAATTTTTAGTCGTGTATCGGAGTAATGAACCCGATCAGCCGTCAGATAATCAAGAAATGTCTAGCTGTGTTAATCAGCTTCATCAGCAATTGAGTCGTTCTTATTTGGTTCAAGGGTTGGATATTAATCTACGTTTTAGTATTGGCGTTGTGCATTATCCTACCCAAGCGCATACTCCAGAAGATTTAATCCGTCGGGCATTGATCGCAGTGGATGCAGCTGCACAAGGTCATCATGAAATCCATTATTACCAATCAGGAGAAGATGAAGCGCACTTAGAGCGGCTACAAATTATTGATGAGCTACGCGTCGCATTGCAAAAAGATGATGGTCAGCTGTTTATGACCTATCAACCCAAACTAAATATGAAAACCGGTAAGATAGACAAAGCAGAGGCTCTGATCCGTTGGTGCAGGCTTAATGGCGAATGGGTATCACCAGAGCTTTTCATTGATTTGGCAGAGCAATCAGGGTTGATTGTCGAGTTAACTCAATGGGTGGTCAACACGGTTGTTAAGCAAGTGGCTCTATGGCAACAACAAGGCAGTGCGATAAAGGCCGCGATCAACGTGTCAGCGCAAGACATTGCTGATGACGCATTTTTACCGCACTTAAAACAAGTTTTGAGTGACCATAACGTCACGCCGCAACTGATCACTATCGAATTAACAGAAAGAGATATGATTGAAAATGAAGAAAAGGGAATCGCTTCATTACTAGCTATAAAGGCACTTGGTGCACAAATTTCACTTGATGACTATGGTGTAGGGCAAACCTCGTTGGGTCGACTAAAAACGCTCCCTATTGATGAGTTGAAATTGGATAAGGTGTTTATCATGAAGCTTTCGCAGTCGGAAAAAGACCAGCATATCGTTAATTCTACTATAACACTGGGACATCAACTTGGTTTCAATGTGGTCGCAGAGGGAGTAGAAGATCTTGCTTCGCTACAGCTGCTTGAAAAAATGCAATGTGACTATGCTCAAGGATACTACTTAAGTAAGCCGTTAAAAGCGGCAGATTTTGACAATTGGTATAGGGAGTATCATGAGACAGTTAGTTAGTTTTATTATGTTGGTGTTAGGTTTCAGCTCCCATTACCAAGTGATTGCGGCTGAAGGAAAGTTGCTGGCAACACCCGGCGTAGCTCAAGTTGAAGGCAGTGGTGGCGGCGGCATAGTCCCGTGGGCGCAACTTGCAGGCTATGCAAGTGAAGATGAATGGTCACTATCTGGGTTTTGTAGTCGTGCCAACGTCAGTGATTATCAACTCGATGTATGTGGTGTTCAGGGAAATATATTTAATAGACTCGAACTGAGCTATGCGCAGCAAACGTTTGATGTGGAAGCGCTAAACATTGATATAAAGCAAGAGGTACTGGGTGCAAAAGTACGCTTATATGGAGATATTGTGTATAGTGCTTGGCCGCAAATTAGCTTGGGTGTACAGCATAAACGTCTAGATGACGATACCGTCGCTGCCTTGCTAGGCGCAGAAAAAGACCGAGGTTGGGATTATTATCTTGCCGCCAGTAAATTACACTTGGGCGCTATTGCTGGGTATAACTGGTTTTGGAATGTAACGGCAAGACACTCAAAAGCAAATCAACTTGGGTTACTTGGTTACGGTGGTCAACATTATGATTCTGCTTGGCATGTTGAAGTAAGTACGGCGGTATTTTTGTCTAGGCACTGGGCTATTGGTGTTGAATATCGAGAAAAATCGAATAATTTGGGGCTGGGTGAATCTGATTGGCAAGATGCTTTTGTGGCGTGGTTCCCAAATAAATCAGTGAATGTCACATTGGCCAGACTGGATTTAGGTAGTATTGCTGGTAAACCAGATCAAATGGGGTGGTACTTATCCATTATGGGGAACTTTTAATGCGTTTATATTTGCTAGGTTTTATGACTTTGCTGATAACTGGCTGTGCACTTCCATCCAAAGATCAAACACTGTATCAACAAATTGGCGAGCAAGCGGGATTGGAGAGGCTGGTCGATGCGTTCATCAATCAAATTGGTAACGATGATAAGGTGTTTCATTACTTTAAACACACTAATATAACGCACTTTCGCAATGGGTTTATCAGTCACATGTGTGATGTACTTGATGGGCCTTGCGAGTATCAAGGCGATAATATGGTTCAGATCCACACAGGGATGAATATTAACGAACATGACTTTAATCATGTTGTCGATCTTTTAATTAAGGCAATGAATGAGGCGGATATTGAGCACCCCGTACAAAACAAAATCCTTGCTCGTTTAGCTCCCATGCGTGGCGAAATTATCAAGATTTAACGCAGTTATATTGAATTCACATCACTTGCTAATAACCTGATCCGGTGTTGACTGATTAACTGTAAAACATAATTTTTTTCTTGCTGCCATGGATGTCGCTTCCATCCTTCAAAGCCAAACCCGGCAATAGTAACATTTTGGTAATGCTGCAAAAAATGATGGATAGCTAGTGTCCCAGAACTAGGGCCATAGTAATTTCCACCGGGTTCTGAAAATGTGAGCAGGTGCTTCATAAATGAAGCATGTTGTGTGCTACATATCCTGTTAATATTGGCACTCGAGGGTAAATTAGCTGCAATCATTTGCGCATAATCGACACCGCTTCTACGCCGTATTAAGCGTAAAGCCCACTGAGAGAATGGGGATGGTTTTGGGTCGGTGAACATCACGTTTAGCTGTTCCAATACCTTTATGTTGGGAAACTGATTCGCTAACTTTAATGCTTGTTTCCCTCTGCTACTAAGCCAAAGATCGGTACATTTTTGTCCTAGATGAGCTGGCAGTCCCTGACAAAAATTAAATCGAACCACTCTATCGAAGCCATCTATTTGGTCGCTGAGGTTTCTTGCTATCGGCATGTTGCCGAGTATTAATATGCGTCCAGTATTCAAGGTCGTCTTTCCTTTTGACTATTTAATATGTGGCTACTCTACATCATGAGTTGCTGATGAGACCGTAGAGCGTCACGTATTATCTCCAATTGCTTTGAATGTTGTTTCGACAATGCTTTGTGGAGCAATGGCCTCGATTATTTTATCGTCATTTAATTGAGTGCTTGCTGCAGCTGTCAAAGGGTACACCCAGCTTTGCTTTGGTGCGACTAAGGACCAAGGGGAGGTGCCCAGCCCGACGACCGCAACACACGGTGTGTTTACTGCTGCGGCAATATGCATGGGGCCAGAGTCAATACTAATTAGTACGTCACAGCTGGCAATCACATCGATTAATTCAGGAATGCTAGTGCGTCCAGTTAAATCTACAAGGTTTTCAGTAGAGACATTAGCTGATTGTTTTAGCGCATTATTTTCTTGCTGCTCACTTTTATCTCCCAATAGCACTAATTGACAAGGTGTTTTTGACATCAGTAAATTGAGCGTTTCTGAAGCTAGTGGCAGTGGGTAATGGCGATGCTCTTTGTTTAAACCTCCAAAATAAACGCCAATGATTGGTAGTGAGCTAGGTAGCGATAGTAGTGCAGATTTACAACTGCTTAGAGTCGGTAACTCATATTCGCTGAAGCGGTCTGCGGCTAGCAAACTAACTAATCTGCAGTAACGATGAATATAGTGATGGTTCTTGTTAAGTTTCGGCGCATGCGTCAGTAATGGTTTTCTACCATTTTGTGGGTAACCTATGCGTGTTGGAATATTAGCAAGTTTACACACAAGCGCTTCACTCAATGAGCCTCTAAGCAGTATCGCCACTTTGATACCCAGCGGTTTGATTTGTTTTATTCGTTGATATGTTTGTTGTAGCTTATTATTACTTCTAGCAGCGATGAGAATAAGCAACTGCTCAGTTTGCTCTCTCTCAAGCAGCTTTGCTACCGCAGGTGTAGCAAATAAGTATATTTTTTCATCTGGATAGAGCTGCTTTAACATCTTAATTGCAGGTAAAGCATTGATAGCATCACCCAAAAACTTGGGAAGCACGACTAGTATTGGGTTGGTATTCATGACTCAAAGATTGTTTTTTTTTAACACTTTACACTTCATTGTTACAAATATGAATGACAGTTTTATGTTTTTCGCCCCCACAATTGCAAGGGCAGTTGCAGTCTTAAGTCATATTAATTCACCAGCGCTAATTTACAAAATTAAGGGAGTAATCTGGTTTTAGCGGGTTGTTTGGATAATCTAAGCCCTCGATCGGATACTGCATACTAGAAGGGAGTGCTTCACTGAGTTGTGACTTGTTTACTAAGGTTAGCTCTATCGTTTCTGGAAAATTGTTTCTAGGGCACAGTTTTCCATAATTGTTACCGTGTATATGAACGATTTGGAAATGCGCTTTTAACTTTTCTATTGCGGCATTGAAGTTCTCAGTTTGTGTATCTAAGTGGTGAAACTCGGCTGCTATGGTCTGTATTTTATCCGCATGTTTACAAAGATCATCAATTACTAAGTATTCTGCCCCTTCGATGTCCATTTTTAGGAAAATCTTGTCATTTTCATGGGCTGTATTTTTGATTAGTTGGTGTAGAGTGATTTCTTGACCAGCATTACGGTCACTTATTTTCTTGGTAAAAAACTGGTTTTTGCCTCTGAAAAATGCGTAAAACTGCACACAGTTTTTGAGTCGAGTTGTGTACTTCTGTTTTTTTATCTTATTGTTGATAAGTGTATTTATTAGTGATTTAAAGGTATTTTGTAGTGTCTTTTTGAAGATGAAGCTTGGAGTGACAGTATAATCAACACCAATTATTTTGCATTCAGGGTTTAGAGATTGGAACATTTTATCAAAACGCCAATCATCATTGATACCAAGAGAAAGTAACAAATTGGCTGATTTGACCTGTAATTCTGGTACAACATAACCGCCATCGAACTGGTTTCCTAAGCGAATTAGGTTGGTGCTTTTTACAGGGGTAAGCTGCTGTTTGTTTATCATTCTTTGCATCCTTTGCAATGATTTTTAAATAGAGAAGTGGCAAACTTATACTATATTAAAGTCTCTCCAATTGGTACGGGTTAATTGTATAAATTCGTAGTCGCTTATGTAATTGAATACCGTCAAACAATGTGTACCTAGTGACCATATTCCAGATCTGAATCACTGAGCAGTGATAATTATGTTGTTAATTTGTGGGTTGAAACTTGCAATTGTTGGGCTGGACTAATTGAACACTCGATAGTCATCATGACATAATCATAAAAATTTAACCTTGATGTCAAAAGTTGGTCATTTTTTTGTGGCTGAAGAAACCGACTCGCCATTAGTATCTTTGGTGATATGTGGAGTATTGGCCTAGCGGGGTTGCTGTTATCTAATTAACCGAGCTCAATATATGAATGTGTGTTTTGATGTACTTCATCTTTATTATTTGCCGCAGTATTTACCTGTGATAGCCCAGTGTCGCAAACAGGGGATAGAGGTTGCGTTACTTTGCTACGAGAATAAAGAAACTAAAGCATTATTGAGTAAAGTTGTCAGTGAGCAGCAGCTAAGTTGTCATTGGGTTGATGATCCGCAAGCTGCCTATGAGTACTACTCAAAGAGTCAATATGATTGGATTGTTTTTGGCAATGCATATCCTCAATCAGAATCGCTATTAAAAACTCATAAACTGGCGCTAATGCAGCATGGGATTGGACCAAAAAGTTGTTATTATGATGTGTCTAGAACACCGACAACGGTGCGATTTGTTGAAGGACAACATCGTTTAAATAAATTGCAGCAGATGTTTCCTAATGGTGAGTTCTATGATTCAGGATTTGCCAAACTCGACCCGGTGTTAAATGGTGAAGATGTGGGTTTATCGGTTGCTTCATTGGGCTTAGATACGAGTAAAAAGACCATCTTGTATGCGCCGACCTTTTATCCTAGTTCAATTGAAATGTTGCCAGATGACCTGCCACAACGGCTTTCGCAATACAATATCATCATCAAGCCGCACCAGTTTTCGATGGAAAAAGCCAAATATGCTAAACAGCGTCGTAAGTTAGCCCACTTTGCTGACTTTGATAATGTGTATCTTACGACCAAAGCTGAATTTAACTTAACTCCATTTTTAGCCATCTCAGATGTCATGTTATCTGACGCCTCTTCCGCAATTTTTGAATTCTTGGCGCTTAATAAGCCCGTTATCTGGTGCGATTTTTATAAATTACGGTGGAGTTATCGCGGCATATTCTCTTTCCGCTTTAAGCGTAGAGTGGATGAAGATATCAAGTATTTTAATGATCTATGCTACCGAGCAAACAGTGCGGAACAATTGCCTGAATTGTTAGCACAAGCACTAGCAGAATCTTCCAGTGAAGTAGAAAGGAGAGCTGAGCACATAGAAAAACTGACGGGGGCTCTCGATGGAAAAGCGAGTCAACGTATCGTGAATTATATGAGAGAAAGCGTTTGAAAAAAGTCATTACATTCGGCACCTTTGATATCTTCCATGTTGGCCATGTCAACATATTAGAGAGAGCAAAAGCGCTGGGTGATTATTTGGTTGTGGGGATCTCCTCCGATATTTTAAACTTTTCAAAAAAAGGCAGAATGCCGGTTTATTCGATTCAAGAAAGAATGCGAATTATCAGCGCGCTAAAGTTTGTGGATGAAGTTTTTATTGAAGAGTCACTAGAATTAAAAGAACAATACATCAAAGATTTTGATGCTGATATATTAGTGATGGGGGATGATTGGGAAGGTAAATTCGACCAGTACAAATCACTGTGTGAAGTAGCGTATTTAACTCGTACTCCCTCCATTTCCACTACAGAAATTATTGAGGTCGTCCGGCAGCCATCAGATAAGGATTAGCAATGAAAAATGTGGTCAGCGTAGCTTGGTTAAAGGCAAATATTGATAAGGTAAAGGTGCTCGATGCTGGAATTTTAAAACCATCCGAGCAGGGAGAATATAAGGCCGAAGCTATTATCAAAAACGCGTTGCGTTTTGATATTAATCATGCGCTGGCCGATCCTCATTCTGGTTTACCCAACACCATGTGTTCGGCAATGCAGTTTCAGGCAGAAATGCGACAGTTAGGAATTAACAATACCGATACGCTGGTTGTTTATGACGATAAGGGGATGTTTAGCGCGGCCAGAGCATGGTGGATGCTGAAATCTATGGGGCATCAACAAGTGTTTGTGCTTGATGGTGGATTACCTGCTTGGCAAGCCAGTCAAGGAGAAGTAGTACAACAGTATCAAACTGCACACGGTGTTGGTGATTTTGATGCAGAATATGACGAACGCTATTTTATCGGCAAAGAGCAGGTGTTGAGTAGTATCGACGACTTACAAACGCTATTACTTGATGCCCGGGGGGCGAAACGCTTTTCTGGTGTAGAAAAAGAACCGCGAGCTGATATGAGAAGCGGCCATGTGCCTAAGGCTAAATCTCTTCCTTATACCACTTTGTTGGAGGTCACCGGCTGTTTTAAACCACTGCATGAGTTAGCCGTCTTGTTTGAACAGGTCGGCGCAAACCAAAAGATGCAACTGCAGTTTTCCTGTGGCTCTGGCGTCACAGCTTGTATTTTGGCGTTAGTTGCTGACGAATTAGGTTATAAAAACCTGACGGTTTATGATGGTTCTTGGAGTGAGTGGGGGGCAGATAGCTCCTTACCGATAGAACAATAGACATGAAAAAAGGTGCCAACTGGCACCTTTTATAGTAATTATTAAAAAAGATCACTTCATTAAGTGAATTGGTATTATTAACCTCAGCTGAGAATATATTAACGAACCTAATCGATTTTGTTATTTATGATAAGAAAGGCAAGCCTCTACTTCATTTTTAGAGCCTAAAATCACCGAAACACGTTGGTGGATTTCTTTAGGTTGGATCTGCAATATACGTTCGCTTCCTGTATGGGCTAAACCACCAGCTTGCTCAACTAACATTGCCATCGGGTTTGCTTCATAAAGTAAGCGCAGTTTAAACGGTTTTTCAGGATCTTTGGTATCTTCAGGGTAAGTGAATAAGCCACCACGACATAATACGCGATGTACATCACCAACCATCGCCGCAATCCATCTCATGTTGAAATTTCTACCTCTTGGGCCTGTTTCACCAGCCAGTAAATCGGCGATATATTGCTGCATTGGTGGTGTCCAATGGCGTTGGTTAGAAGCGTTGATGGCAAATTCTTTGGTCTCTTCAGGGATCTGGGCAAAGTTTTCTGTTAATAAGAAGCTGCCGTGAGTTTTGTCCAGTGTGAAGATGCGAGTCCCTTTACCCGTCGTCAATGCCAACGTAGTACACGGGCCGTAAAGTACGTACCCCGCAGCAACTTGTTGGTGACCTGGCTGCATAAAGATGCTGTGATCGGCTGGATCTGAGCCTTCTGGCGCTTCCATAATCGAGAAAATAGTACCAACTAGTGAGTTGATATCGGTATTGGATGAGCCATCTAACGGGTCAAATGCGACAATAAACTTAGCATCAGGGTTACCAGCAACGGTAAAGTCTTCTTCTTCAGATGCAATCGCTTTTACATAGCCAGATTCCAACAAAATGTCTTTCAACAGCTGGTTTGAAAGCACATCAAGTTTTTTCTGAGTCTCGCCTTGGATATTCTCATCGAGTGTCGAACCCAATACGCCTGAAAGCGCGCCTTGTCCAACACGAAAAGAAATTTCTTTACACGCTGCGAGTATAGTTCTGATCAGAGATACCAGCTCTCTTGAGCAACCATCTTCAATTAACACCGGTGGAAGTCTACGCATTTTTAAGTCCTGATAACGTTTGTCTGTTGTAGCTAATTAACTGTGAGAGAGTGCTACAAACTGCGCTGTAGTTCGTCTGAAAGACTGTAAATTGTATACGATTTGAGATACAACTACAGTTAGTCTTCAAACCTAAAACAACAAAGACAAGTTTATGCGAAAAATAACTCTTTTCACTCACGTTGCCTCATCTTTGTTGCTGTGTATGATAACTCAAGCGCACGCAGCAATTAAGTCTATTGATGAATTTACTAGCAGTTTTAATCATCATCCGGGCTTTTATTCCTTTTTTAGCGATCCGACTACCGGTAATTTATACCTAGACGTTGATAAGCTAGATGCTCCTTTCCTATTACAACACAGCTTGCCATATGGTGTTGGCTCTAATGACATCGGCTTAGACCGAGGTCAACTTGGTGGCACGCATCTCGTACAGTTTGAACGTTTTGGCGATAAAGTGATGTTACGCGCGATCAATACGTACTACCGAGCCAGTGCTGAAAATGCTGCGGAAAAACAAAGTGTAAAAGAGGCGTTTGCGTCGAGCATTTTGCATGGTTTTAAAGTTGTGGCCGAAGATCAAGATAGCGTATTGATCGACTACACACCTTACCTATTAAGCGATGTGCATGGGGTGTCTAGAACCTTAGCACAGACAAAGCAGGGTAACTTCAACTTAGACGGCAGTCGCAGTGCGGTATTTATGCCACGTTCCAAAGCGTTTGTAAAAAACACGGAGCTGGAAGCCGTACTGACTTTCCAAGGCAGTCAACCGGGCGAATATGTGCGTCAAGTTAGCGCCGATCCCTATGCGCTTACAGTGCATCAACATCATTCGCTCATTGAACTACCTGACGATAATTACCAGCCACGTGTATTCCATCCACAGTCTGGTTATTGGAGTATTGAACACAAAGACTATTCAGCGCCGCTGGGTCAGTCGATGTTTGTTCGCTATATTCCTCGCCATCGTTTAGCGAAAAAAGATCCAACTGCTGCGGTTTCAGAGCCGGTGGAGCCGATTGTTTATTATCTAGATCCTGGGGTTCCTGAGCCAGTAAAAACCGCCTTATTAGATGGCGCGCGCTGGTGGGATCAGGCCTTTGAAGCCGCAGGTTACAAGGGCGCTTTTCAAGTTAAGATTTTGCCAGAAAACGCTGATCCGATGGATATTCGTTACAACGTGATCCAGTGGGTACATCGTGCTACTCGTGGCTGGTCTTATGGAGCATCAGTAGTCGATCCAAGAACGGGCGAAATATTAAAAGGACATGTGACACTCGGTTCACTGCGTGTCAGACAAGATATCTTAATAGCAGAAGCGCTATCTTCACCGTTTGTTAAAGGTGATGAATTGACTGAGCGCTTACATGCGATGGCGTTAGATCGTATTCGTCAGCTAAGTGCCCATGAAATTGGTCATACTTTGGGTATTGCGCATAACTTCTCGGCGTCAGTAAAAGATCGCGCGTCGGTGATGGATTATCCGCATCCATTGGTTGGCTTTGATGAAAATGGTGAGCTGAATATCACCAAAGGTTATGCCAAAGATATGGGGGAGTGGGATACGCAGGTCGTAAAATATGGCTACAGTGACTTCACGGGGCAAGATGAAGCTGCTGGACTTGCAAACATACTGGCTGAAAACCAAAACAAAGGACTTGAGTTTATTTCTGATGCAGATGCCAGAGCAAAAGGGGGAGCACACCCAACGGCGCACCTGTGGGACAATGGAGAGGACCCAGCTGCAGAGTTACTGCGGGTATTAAAAGTACGTAAGCAAGCACTTGAGTCTTTTGGCGTAAACAGCATCAAGCAAGGTGTCGCTTTGTCTCAGTTAGAAGAAAAGCTAGTACCACTTTACCTGTTCCATCGCTATCAAGTTGAAGCGGCGGTGAAGCTAATCGCCGGCGTTGATTATGACTATGAAGTCAGAACCAGCGATGCGTTGAAAGGTGCTAAGGTAGTCGCGAGAGAAAAACAGCAAGCGGCGACAAAAGCGTTGCTGTCGACGTTAAAACCACAGGCACTGACCATCCCTGAGTCTGTATTATCTCTTATTCCACCTAAGGCTTATGGTGAATACAAAACTCGTGAGAGTGTAACAGGGCGCACAGGTCTAACACTGGATGCAATGGCATTACCAGAAGCATCAGCGATGCATAGTCTAGATTTACTGCTTCATCCCCAGCGCTTGAATCGTCTAGCTCAGCAGCATGCCAGAAACGCTGACAATTACGGTACTGAAGCGCTACTTGAGTCTTTATATCAGTCGGTGTTTAAACCGGTAAATGGGCAAGGTATGGCGCAAAAACTTGCCCAGCGTGTGCAGTATTTGAGTGCAATGAAGCTGGCTAAATTGAGTGCTGATAAACAAGTTGCGCCAGAAGTGCAATCTCAGCTTAGATACTATTTAACTCGATTAAGTCGTGACTTTAATCAGAGCTCGGTATTTAGTGATGTGAGCTTTGAGCATGCGTTTGCGCATGACTTATCTAAGCAAGTCGCAGAGTTCTTGAAATCGGGTAAGTGGCCTGAGCGATTTGAAGCATTGGCAATGCCACCGGGGTCGCCAATCTAGTTTATTTCGATAACAGCCATATATAATTTAAAGCCCCATTTTGGGGCTTTAATACTTCAGCTCACTTTCTATTCATTCACCTCAAAACAACTGTGGGCAATAAGTTGCTTTATCACTGTTTGACTTGGTGTGATTTTTTCCATACTTAAATACTCATCGGGTTGATGTGCTTGGTTTATTGAACCGGGACCCATGACGATGGTTTCACAGCCAAGTTGTTGAATAAACGGTGCTTCAGTACAGTAGTTTACGGAGATAGCGGTCTCACCAGAAAGCTTTTCAGCGAGTTGAACTAGCGCAGCATCGGTGGAGCCGGTAAACGCCGGTATTGGTTCATGCATGTCAACAACAGAGACACTGTTAGGAAAGCGAGCATTAATGGGCGCGACTGCATCGCTTAGCATCGCTTGCAGCACGTTAACACTTAGTCCCGGTAAGGGACGCATATCAATATGTAATTCGCAGCAACCACAAATACGGTTGGCACTGTCACCGCCATGAATGTGTCCAAGGTTTAAGGTTGGGTAAGGAATAGCAAAATGCGGAACTGAATATTTATTCTTTAATTCTTCTCGTAACTGTAACAGTTTTGCAATCACTTCATGCATGATTTCGATGGCATTTAGACCTCGCTCAGGATCGGAGCTATGGCCCGATCTTCCCGTGATCCTGATGGCTGAAGTCATGTGCCCCTTGTGTGTAAAAACCGGTACCATGTCGGTAGGCTCACCGATAATGCAGCGCGCAGGCCTAAGCGTTGGGTGCTTGGCGATTTCTTGTGCTCCCGCCATGGTCGTTTCTTCATCAGCGGTAGCCAGAATAATAATCGGCGCGGTTTGTTTACTGGTTTCTAATTCACTAATGGCATTTAACACAAAAGCAAAAAAACCTTTCATGTCGATACTACCCAAGCCAAACAGCTTGTTATCTTGTTGGGATAGTTTGAACGGATCGTAGTTCCAGCGGCTATCATCAAACGGCACGGTATCCGTGTGTCCGGCTAGCATGAGGCCACCATCTCCTTCGCCACGCTTGGCAATCAAGTTGTACTTACCTGGGTTATTTTGAAGTTCGCTTACCTCTACTTGAAAGCCTAGAGACTCACACCATTTGGCTAGCAATTCAATCACGCCTTTATTACTCAAATTGAGTGAGCTTTCTAACGCACTAATAGAAGGAGAAGCGATCAATTGCTGATACATTTCCATAAAAGAAGGCACTGTCATAAAAAATCCTAAAATATTGGTTTAAAGTCCTTGCATAAAAATATAAAGATGTTTAGCATGAATATCAATTCACTTTTTTAGCATAAATATATAAAGGCGATGCAATGCGACGATACAAATTCAACTCCTGAACTAACCTAATGTAGAACCTATTTTAAATTGAGATTGTTATGTTGAATGTATCGATTGTTGGCGCCAGCGGTTATAGCGGCGCAGAGCTAGCCAGTTTAATTGCTAAACACCCACAACTGAATTTGCAATATTGTTTCGTATCTGAGCAAAGCATAGACAAGCACAAACTACTCAGCGAGCTTTATCCTGAACATTCAGGACGACTTGATATTGAGCTTAAACCACTTGATGAACAAGCTTTTTCATTAATTGAAGGGCAAAGTGATTACGTGTGTTTATGCACCGATCATAAAGTCAGTGTCGAGCTAGCTCCCAAGTTTTTAGCCATGAATAAGAAAGTATTTGATCTCTCTGGTGGTTTTAGGCTTTCTTCAAGCCAAGATTATGAAACTTACTATGGTTTTTCCCATCCTCATCAAGATTGGTTAGAGCAAGCACAATACGGTCTGGCTGAGTGGAATGCACAAGCAATTGCATCAGCACAGCTTGTTGCGGTGGCAGGTTGTTACCCAACTGCGGCTTTGAATGCCCTTAAGCCGCTTAAGCATGCGCAGTTACTGAGTGAACAACAAGTTATTATCAATGCGGTATCCGGTGTCACTGGTGCTGGCCGCAAAGCGAATATTAGCACGCATTTTTGTGAAGTTTCTCTAGCGCCTTATGGTCTGTTCACCCACAGACACGCTCCTGAAATAGAAAAATATCTAGGCCATCCAGTGTTGTTTACGCCACACCTTGGCAATTTCAAACGCGGTATTTTGGAAACCATCTACGTGCAGTTAAAGCCTGGGGTTACATCACAGCAGGTAGCACAAGCTTATCAAGTGTTAGCAGATGAGCCTTTGATCAGATTAAAAGGCGCAGTAATGCCATCTATTAAAAGTGTTGCTGGACAGCCATTCGTAGACATCGGTTGGCAACAACAAGGTGAGCAGTTAATAGTGGTGGCGGCTATTGATAACTTGTTAAAAGGCGCTGCTGGCCAAGCTTTACAGTGCATGAATCTGGCCAGTGGCCTAGCCCATTACGAAGGTTTGGGAGTAACAAAATGAGCAAGCAAACTTGGGTCATTAAGTTAGGTGGTGCGGTGTTAAACCAAGAAGGGGCAGCACAGTCTCTATTTGCCGCTATGAAGGAAATCCAACAACAAAATAGCGAACAGCAATTTGTTATTGTGCACGGTGGTGGAGCATTGGTCGATGCCTGGTTGGCAGATGCTGGATTTGCAACAGCGAAGCACCAAGGGTTGCGGATCAGTCCAAAAGAGCAAATGCCATACATTGTCGGTGCATTGGCGGGTTGTGCAAATAAGCAATTAATGGCGCAAGCAATCATTGCTGGGTTAACCCCGGTAGGCCTGTGTTTATATGATGCAGGCTTTGATACCCAACAAAAACTCAAAGCATTAGGGCAAGTTGGCACTTGCCACGATGCTGAACACGGTGTGCTTTCGCAGTTGTTAGAGTTCGATAAATTACCAGTAATAAGTTCGGTAGGTATCGGTAACGACGGCAACTTATATAACGTTAACGCGGATGAAGCGGCAGCAGCAATAGCCAGCAAACTCAACGCTGAACTCATTTTTATGACCGACGTAGAAGCAGTATTAGATGCAAACAAACAACCGTTAAACCAACTTAACGGCGAACAAATCTCAACTTTGATAGCACAGAAGGTGATTTTGGGCGGGATGGAGGTCAAAGTTAAGACCAGTCTTCACGCTGCCCAGCACTTACGACGAGGCGTATACATCTCAAGTTGGCAAAAGCCAGAAAACCTGATTGCTCTGCTTGCGGGCGAGCACGTTGGAACCCTTATTACGCCTTAGGAACTATCATGACAAAACATTTTTTAACCGGCTTGGAACTTGATCAAGCCAGTGTTCTTTCATTATTAAATTTAGCGAAAAATATTAAGCAGCAACCGCAAGAGTACAATCAGGCTTTAGCGGGCAAATCCATCGTTACGCTATTTGAAAAACCCAGTTTAAGAACTCGTGTCTCGTTCGATATCGGGATCAATAAATTAGGTGGTCATGCCGTTTATTTGGATCAACAAAACGGAGCCATGGGCAGCCGTGAATCGGTAAAAGACTTTGCATTAAACATTGCGACTTGGGCCGATGGTCTTGTTGCACGTGTTAATCATCATCAAACACTAGAAACATTGGCAACGTATTCTAATGTTCCTGTGGTGAATAGTCTTTGCGATTTATATCACCCTTGCCAAGCGCTGGCTGACTTTCTAACACTTTATGAAGTGTATGGTGATCTCGCCGGATTAAAAATCGCTTACTTAGGCGAAGGAAATAACGTAACCCATTCACTGATGCTGCTTGCGGCGACCTTAGGTGCGGATTTTGTGGCTGTGTGTCCCAAAGGCCACTCACCGGATGCACAAATTGTAAAGCAAGCTGAACAAATTGCGGCGGTAAATGGGGCTTCTGTTCTTATCAGTGATCGCGTCGAAGCGGCAGTGGGTGCAAATGTGCTCTACGCTGATACGTGGGTGTCGATGGGGAATACCACGCCGCTTGAGCAGGTGAAAGCCACCTTTATGCCTTACCAGATAAATCAACAACTTGTCGAAAATACAGGCGCGCAAACCATTTTGCATTGTCAGCCAGCGCACCGCGAGTTCGAGATCACATCAGAAGTCATGGATGGGGCAAAGTCAAAAATTATTCAACAGGCTGAAAACCGTATGCATGCACAAAATGCATTGCTGGTATCACTGTTAAACAAAGATTATGTTTGAGGTTAATAACAAATGAGCGAGATTAAAAAAGTAGTATTGGCTTATTCTGGTGGACTGGATACATCGGCAATCGTGCCTTGGTTGAAAGAAAACTACGACTGTGAAGTAGTCGCCTTTGTGGCGGATGTAGGACAGGGTGAAGAGGAGCTACAAGGCGTGGAAGAAAAAGCCATTGCTTCCGGAGCTTCTGAATGTTATGTGGTTGACCTTAAAGAAGAAATGGTCAGCGAGTATATTTATCCAACGCTAAAAACTGGTGCTATTTATGAAGGAACTTACCTATTAGGTACTTCAATGGCACGCCCCATCATCGCAAAAGCGCAGGTCGAGATTGCTCGTAAAGTCGGAGCCGATGCACTAGCGCATGGCTGTACTGGTAAAGGTAATGATCAGGTACGTTTTGAATCCTGTTTTGCTGCATTGGCACCGGATCTTAAAGTGATCGCACCATGGCGCGAATGGTCATTATCAAGCCGTGAATCACTGCTTGATTACCTTGCTGAGCGCAATATTCCTTGCTCAGCCTCAGCGACTAAAATATATAGCCGTGATGCTAACGCCTGGCATATCTCTCACGAAGGTGGTGAGCTTGAAAACCCTTGGAATCAACCAAGCGATCAGGTATGGACATTAACGGCATCTCCAGAGCAAGCTCCGGACAAGCCGGAGTTTGTTTCAGTATTGATTGAAGAAGGTGTGATCACAGCAGTGAATGGCGAGCGTTACAGTCCATACCACTGTTTGGTTAAACTGAACGAAATTGCCGCACCGCATGGAGTTGGCCGTATTGATATCGTTGAAAACCGTTTGGTTGGTATGAAGTCCAGAGGGTGTTATGAAACCCCAGGAGGCACGGTGATGATGGCGGCATTACAAGCCATTGATGAACTGGTATTAGATAAATCATGCCGTAAGTGGAAGGCCGCGCTCAGTGAAGAGTTTGCTCATTTGGTGTATGACGGACGTTGGTTTACACCGCTAAAAGACTCTATCTTGGCAGCCGCAGAATCATTATCGAAAGTGGCAACGGGCGAGGTGGTATTAAAGCTTTATAAAGGTCATGTAAGCGCGGTACAAAAACAATCAATCAATAGTTTATACAGTGAAGATTTCGCCACATTTGGCGAAGATGATGTATATGACCAATCACATGCAGAAGGGTTTATTCGTCTGTTTTCGTTATCGAGCCGCATAGCAGCGCTCAACAAGCAAAAACAATCTTAAGGGTAGGAGAGTAGCAATGGCATTATGGGGCGGCCGCTTTTCATCTGGACCAGATGAAGCATTTAAACAATTTAATGATTCATTACCATTTGACTATCAGTTAGCGGAGCAAGATATTGTCGGCTCGATTGCGTGGGCTGGCGCGTTGCAACAGGTTGACGTGTTGACCGAACATGAGCATCAATTGTTGGTGGAAGCATTAGAAGCACTGTTAACCGAAGTCGTGGCTAACCCTGCGTCCGTAGCGACTGCTGGCTACGAAGATATTCATTCTTACGTCGAAACAAAGCTAATTGAACGTGTTGGTGATTTAGGCAAAAAGCTACACACAGGACGTAGCCGTAACGATCAAGTTGCGACTGACTTCCGTTTGTGGAGTCGTAATACAGCACAACAACTGTTGTTAGCTTTGCTGTCATTGAAACAAGCGTTAATTGCGCTGGCAGAGCGTGAATTGGGAACCATTATTCCTGGATACACCCATCTTCAGCGTGCACAGCCCGTGCTATTCAGTCACTGGTGTATGGCCTATGTTGAAATGATCGAACGTGATGAATCTCGACTGCAAGACGCTTTAACACGTATGAACGTTTGTCCGTTAGGTTCAGGCGCGCTTGCTGGCACCGCGTATCCGATAGACAGAGAAAAACTCGCTGCGGACCTTGGCTTTGATTCAGCATCAAAAAATAGCTTAGATGCGGTTTCTGATAGAGACTTTGTCGTAGAGCTACTCAGCTGCGCGTCTATCTCCATGATGCACCTTTCACGTTTTGCTGAAGACTTGATTTTTTATAATTCAGGTGAATCAGGTTTTATTGAACTAGCAGACAGCGTGACTTCTGGTTCTTCGTTAATGCCACAAAAGAAAAATCCTGATGCACTAGAGCTTATCCGTGGTAAAACTGGCCGTGTATTCGGTGCGTTTAGCGCGATGATGATGACCTTAAAAGCATTACCTCTGGCTTACAATAAAGACATGCAAGAGGATAAGGAAGGCTTGTTTGATGCTATGCCGACTTGGCTTGCGTGTATTCACATGGCTGAAGCGTGCGTAAAGGGCATTAAGGTCAACAGTGAAAAAACCAAAGCTGCGGCCAAGGGCGGCCATGCAAATGCCACAGAGCTCGCTGACTATTTAGTTGCCAAGGGTATTCCCTTTAGAGAAGGTCACCATATTGTTGGCGAATTAGTGCAACTGGCGATAGCCGAAGGGAAAAATCTCGAGCAGCTGAGCTTAGAAACATTTAAGCAGGTTTGCCCTGAAATTGATCAGGACGTTTACCCAGTACTTGAATTGGATGCGTGTATCGCGGCGCGACAAGCGTTAGGTGGCACTTCTTTACCACAAGTTTCTTATGCCATTAAAACGGCGAAAAAAAAACTGCAAATAACGGTTCGTGATGCCAATTTAGATGATGTTGAAGCGATCAATGGCTTAATTCAATATTGGGCTAAAGTGGGTGAAAACTTGCCGCGTGCAAAGAGTGATATGATCCATAGTATCAATGAGTTTGCAGTGACAGAAGTGGATGGCAAAGTTACAGGCTGTGCATCTCTTTATATCTACGACACAGGTCTTGCAGAGATCCGCTCACTTGGGGTAAATCCAGAGTGCAATGTGAAAGGTCAAGGGCAATTGTTGGTGGAACATTTATTGACCAAAGCAACTAAGCTGGCCTTAAACCGAGTGATTGTGCTAACTAGAGTACCTGGCTTTTTCACCAAGCAAGGATTCATGACTTGTAGTAAAGACAGCTTGCCGGAAAAAGTGATGAAAGACTGTGAACTATGCCTACGCAAAGATAACTGTGATGAAGTGGCGATGGAGTTTCACATTAATCAAGTAAATAGCCAAGTTATTCCATGCCAGTTTGTGGCTTAACTCGTAATATGAATAGTTTAAAAATGCGCCGAGTGGCGCATTTTTTATTGATGGGAAAAAGTGTTAAAACTGCATTTCCCAGCTGAGTGTGACAGCAGAGTAGTTTTTACTTTTCGCTTGAGTTTCATCACGCCAAGCTTTGGCACCCACTTTGATTAAGGTATTAAACAGACCTTGCTGGTAACCCAACTCGATTTGATGGCGTTGAATATCTAACGTTTTAAAATCTGTGTATTTTAGTTTTGCATATCCGCCAACACCATCTTGTTGATAGTAGTTAGCGCCGAGCGTAATACTCTCAGCATTTAGCCCAATGTTTGCACCTAGCCATCGATCACGTTGGGTATAGCTTAGAGAATCTAATTTTCCGGCTCTTAAACACAGCACTTTTAGATCATCTTGATCACAATTGATGCTGGTATCAGTGTACTCAACGAACCCTTTTACACGACTGGTTAAATCTCCCCAGTAGCTTTCAATACCAACTGTAAGTTGCGGCTCGTGTGGCAAAGCACCACTGTCGTTTAAACCAGCAATTTCAAAGTATGCTGCGCCTAGCAGGGTATCAAAAAAGGTGCTTGAGTATTTCAGATCGAGACTGGTTAAGCGTTGTTTATCTCTTGCATGTTCAGAGGTTTCTTGACGGTAAACAAAGTCACTATACGTGGTGCTAAAACCGACTTCTAAGCCACTGACAGGGAAAATAGCGGCGCGAAATCCCCATAAATCTTGTTCCGTTTTATTACTTAACGATGCGCTTTGTCTCGCTGCGATGGCCGTGACTTGCCAAGGTCCAATAAAGGATAAAAAGCTTGGACCTGAATAGTTATTGTTTGCCCGGCTTAATCGTACTGCGGTCATAGGTGCGGCATGATTGGAAAGCATTAATGCACTTTCATTACCTGGACCCCACCAGTAGCTTAAACGCTCCGCACTTAACGACCAGTTGCCAAATAAGACCGCAAGATGACTTCCATAGTGATTGATTTGCTTGCCATCTTGAGCCTTATCAGCGTAGTTTACGGCGACTTTAGCACTGACACGGCTGGTTGTGATTTCACCGTAGGTGTTTATCCCAGACTCTTGCGCCTGACGTTCACCAAATCCAGACGGAAGTTCTTCAGCACCATTGTATAGTGCCTTGATACTAGAATGCTTGTCTCGCTTAGATTGCGATAGTGCATGTCTGACATGAGCCAATGCAAATATGGCTTGTTCAGATAAGTTAGCTTCATCGATCTGGCTAAGATCACTGATGATCCCGCTCCATAACAGTGGATATTGATTGACGGGGCGTGCGATGACTCCCTGTGCTACCAGCATATCGATGCTGTGTTTTAAATCAGACTGATTTGCCTCAATCCAAGGAGATGCAAAACTTTGGCAAGCAAACAGTATGCTTACCGTTAACAGCGTTTTTTTCATCCGTGTAGTTTTTCCTGTAATGCTTTGGCGACAATTGGGTGTACAAATTGACTCACGTCTCCATTATGCAAGGCGACTTCCTTAACTAAGGTCGATGAGATAAAAGAGTTTTTCTCTGAAGGGGTTAGAAATACGCTTTCCAAATCCGGATTCAGACGTCGATTCATATTGGCGAGTTGAAATTCATAGTCAAAATCAGACACTGCTCGAATCCCCCGGATCAACACATTAGCTTTGTGTTGTTTCGCTAAGTCTACCAACAGTCCTGAAAAACCTATCACTTTCACATTTGCTAGTGGTTTTAATACCGTTTCAGACAGTGTTACTCGTTCTTCTAAGGTGAAACACGGCTTTTTACTTGGGTTGTGTGCAATAGCAAGTAATACGGTATCAAACATTTTAGCGGCACGCTTAATAAGGTCTTCGTGCCCATTGGTTAATGGATCAAAAGTGCCTGGATAAAGTGCAACAACGTTCATGTAAGTTCTTTCTCAGTATGAGTTTGCGATATGGTAGCAAGGATATTGAGAAAATACACTGGTCAGCTTTGTAATACGAGGTCTTATGAAATACTTAGAATGGTGATACTTTACACAAATACAGATTATAGTCGGCTAGATGGCTATAATAAGTAGATGTAATCTCAGCTTCCAACAAGATGGTAGAGAACCGCAAATGAATACCAAGGAAAAAATCATTCGTACCAGCATCGCTTTGTTTAATTTGCACGGAGAGCGAGCAATCACGACAAACCATATCGCTTCTAGCCTCGGAATAAGTCCAGGTAATTTGTATTATCACTTCAAAAATAAAGAAGACATTATTAGACAAATTTTCGCGCTCTATAGTGAGCATCTAAATACCCATTTTAAACCGCTTAGTGAGGAAGAGGAACCACTACAGCAACTGACCCAATATCTCGACTCATTGTTTGAGCTAATGTGGCGTTACCACTTTTTTTACGACAATCTGACCGATATTCTGGCTCGAGATCAGGAGCTAAAACGTAAATATATCGACTTTCAGAGTCAGCTATTTGAGCAAGTCTACGCCGTCGTTATTGGCCTTAGAAATGCCGGTGTCATCGCTATTTCTGATGGCGATGCAAAAGAGCTATCACATATGCTCAAAATGACAGTGAGTTTTTGGACGCCTTACGTCAAGGCTAGGAGAATGACTGGTATGTTGGAGCAGCAAGACATCTATAACGGAGTGGTTAAAGTGCTTATGTTGTTTAAGCCATATGCAACTGATTTAAGCTTGCCTAAGGTTGACCAGCTGCAGTCTCATTATCAAGCTTTGGCTGATTCAACCCTACCAAGTATTGCTTAAATTCTGAGTAAGCTCAGCGGCGGATTAGAGTTTTTAAAGTGTAATTACTTAAGAACCCATGATTTTTCTAGTTCCAATGATGAGGTTTTGTTCAATATCAGGGCGTTTTTACGTGCTAATAGCTGGTTATTACAAGTGAAAACAATGAAGAGAGTGGACAAAATCGCATTATTGGGCAATTTGCTTATCTGCGGTTGAGGTCACGTAGTTCTGATCTCGGGATTTAGCAACGACAGCTGAGTCCTTGACCAATATTTTATCATCACATAGAAATCTGTTATAATCGCGCGCCCAAAATGCCTTTGGTTAGTGCGTACAGCGAACAAGTCTGACTTACTCAGATACGAAATACGGGTACTAACCGACTATCGATCAGAAAAAGAGTGACTTGTATGCTTAAATTTATCGTCAAACTGCATCCTGAAATTGCTATTAAAAGCAAATCAGTGCGTAAGCGCTTTACTAAAGTGCTGGAAAGAAACATCAAGATGGTGCTGGTTAAAGTTGACGAGCAAGTTAAGGTTAAAAATAACTGGGATAATTTGAGCGTAGTAAGTCAGCACAGTGATGAAAAAACGCGTTTAGCACTTATCGATAATTTACAGCGTGTGCCGGGTATCGTGCAGTTTATCGAGGTACAAGAAACCGCCTTTACCACTCTTGACGATATTTACCAGCAAACCATAGCGATGGTATCTGAGCAGTTACGCGGAAAAACATTTTGTGTACGTGTAAAGCGTCAAGGAAAACATGATTTTACTTCAAGCGATGTTGAGCGTTATGTTGGTGGTGGCCTTAATCAAAATGTTGAAGGGGCGAGCGTTAAGCTTAAGAATCCCGATGTGACCGTAAAAATTGAAGTAAAAGACGATAAAGCATATATCGTACGTCACCAGCATTTTGGCATTGGTGGCTTCCCACTGCCTACTCAAGAAGACGTATTGTCTTTGGTTTCTGGTGGTTTTGACTCAGGAGTGGCGACCTATCAAATGATGCGCAAAGGCGCACGTACGCACTTTTTGTTTTTCAACCTAGGTGGTGCAGCACACGAAATCGGTGTTAAGCAGGTAAGTCATTACTTATGGAAACAATACAGTTCGACGCACAAAGTCCGTTTTATTACGGTGGATTTTGAGCCGGTGGTTGCTGAGATCTTAGAAAACATCGAAAGTGGTCAAATGGGTGTAGTGCTTAAACGTATGATGATGCGAGCTGGTGCTGCGGTTGCGGAACGTTTTGGTATTCAAGCTTTGGTTACTGGAGAAAGCATCGGGCAAGTGTCTAGCCAAACCTTAGCGAACTTGAATGTCATTGATCGTGTAACAGAAATGCTGATCTTGCGCCCGTTAATTCAAAATGACAAAGAAGAGATCATTCGCATTGCTCGTCAAATCGGTACTTGTGAAATGGCAGAGGCTATGCCGGAGTATTGTGGTGTTATTTCGCAAAAACCGACGGTAAAAGCTAAATTAGAGCGCATCATTGCAGAAGAAGGCAAATTTGATTTTGATGTACTCAATACAGTGATTGAAAATGCGGTAGTAAAAGACATTCGTGATATTGAAGTCGAAGCAAAGCAAGAAGTAAAAGAAGCAGAGTCTGTCAGTGAGCTACCTGATAATGCCGTGGTGCTAGATATTCGTTCACCGGAAGAAGAAGATCTAAACCCGCTCGACTTGGACACTGTGGAAGTTATCCACCTGCCGTTTTTCCGACTCGCTACTAAGTTTGGTGATTTACCTCAAGACAGAGAATACTATTTATACTGTGCTAAAGGGGTGATGAGCCAGCTACAAGCTCTGATCTTACATGAGAATGGCTTTATGAACGTAAAAGTGTATCGCCCTTGACCAGTTAAGTCATTTCAGTGTTTTGGCTTCAGTTACTTCTTTGTAACTGAAGCACCTTTTCAAACATTGCACTGTTGTATGGAGTATCCACGCCCACTTTCTCCCCCATTGACTGCACAAACCCACACATTGCGTCTATTTCGGTACGCTTTTGGTATTTTATATCTTGCGCCATAGATGAGTAATTTGTCGCTGTTTGTGCCATTACCTGATAGGCCAAAGTTATCAGTGTCTCTAATGCCAAATGCACACCTGAAAGCAGAGCTACATGGTGAACTTCATTAAGAAGGTTGAGTACGATGTTGGCATATTTGGGCTGGCGAAGTTGGCCGTTTTGGCATTGCTCTATGGCGGTTAATGGATTAATTGCGATATTAATCGCCAGTTTTTTCCAAAGTACAGGTTGCATATCAGTGCTAAACTGCGCGTTTTCTAAATCACCAAATAATTCACTGAATGACTGGGCCGCAAACGGCGTTGCAGGAGCGCTAAGAGCACCAAACCAAGAAGCTCCTTGACCAGTATGGATAACTTTGTCGAACTCTTTGTAGCCAGCCATTGAGGTACTAAGAAAACAAGCTTGTTGAGTTGGTAAAAGTCTCGCTAGCATTGGTGACCAATCGATCATCCCATTGTGGCTAAAAATAACCGTCGCGTTAACAGCAAGCTTGGGCT
Organism: Pseudoalteromonas sp. T1lg65; assembly: GCF_051930985.1. Classification (NCBI taxonomy): domain Bacteria; kingdom Pseudomonadati; phylum Pseudomonadota; class Gammaproteobacteria; order Alteromonadales; family Pseudoalteromonadaceae; genus Pseudoalteromonas; species Pseudoalteromonas sp. T1lg65. The sequence goes on from NZ_CP196837.1 coordinate 484,905, forward strand.
GAATAGCTTTGAATGCGGCTTTGATTTGATAAGACTTAACGGGAATTATGCAGGTGTTGATGCTGTTCTTAAGCACCTTATCAATTGTAGTGATGTTTGTGGTAATCGTTTTGTTGCCGTCCAGTCCCGCATATTGATAAGACTTTGGCTGTCCTTTGCGAGTTAGTAATGTTACTTGGTGGTTGGACTGCAAGTGCTTTGCCAATAATAGACCGATGGCGCCATCACCAACAATGTGAATGTTAGCCATGGCTGCGTTGGCGCCACAAAGAATAAAAATAGAAGCTAACAAAGTAGCCTAATGCACCAGCGACATCGGCAATAAAATCTGCAAATGAAGCTTGTCTGTAGGGCAATGTATGCTGCATCAATTCTATGGCAATGCCATAACCCGAGAGCAAGATCAGATGTAACCAAACAGGGGCTTTGAATGCATGATGTGAGATAAACGCCAAAATTGCGAATACAGCAAAGTGTCCGACTTTATCCACATGCGGGAATAGCTTACTCGCCGAAAGGTTTATTTCACGAGCGAATAAGACAGTAAATAGTATTAATGAGACAAGTAATAGGGCCTTATAAATGCGCCTTGTCATATCCTTTCCTACATCTGTATGACCTGAGCCGCCAGTATATCACCGAAACCTGTCTTGTGGGTGAATGTAAATTTTTTCTCACAAATTTCGATGGCATTGATATAATCTTTCCAAACGAAAGCATAAAGGAGAAGGGCATGCCTTCATTTGACATAGTATCTGAAATAGAAATGACGGAAGCGAGAAACACTGTAGATAATGCAAAGCGTGAATTAGAGACGCGTTTTGACTTTAGAGGTGTAGACGCATCAATCGAATTAAACGATGAAGTAATTGTATTAAAAGCTGAAGCGGAAGCACAGGTGATGCAACTGTTTGACATCGTTGTTGGTAAAGCGGCAAAACGTGGTTTGGATGTTGCTAGTTTTGAATTAAAAGATATTGAGCGTTCAGGTAAAAACGTCTCTCGTAAGGTTGCATTAAAGCAAGGGATCGACAAAGAGATGGCGAAGAAGCTAGTAAAAACCATCAAAGATTCAAAAATCAAAGTTCAGGCTGCGATTCAGGGTGATACGGTTCGTGTCACGGGTAAAAAGCGAGATGATCTACAAGAAACCATGCAATTGATCCGTGGTGCAGAGCTAGGTCAGCCATTCCAGTTCAAAAACTTCCGAGATTAATCCGCAAGCCAATTGCATTATACAGTGATGTAATTGGCATCTTCCTTACGTTCCCAATAAATTATTTCATTTGGATTTCTAGACGTCCATTGACAAAGCTTAGTAAACTCCAGACAATACACGCTGATTTTCAAGGTGCTGTTCACGGCCTAGTTTGGCCGCTAAGTGAATAGATAATCGGGAAGTTGGTGCGAACACAGGGTGTGAGTAATTTCAGCATGTCACAAGACACGAGTGACATGCCAGTTCAAGTCCAACACTGCCCCCGCAACGGTAGAGCGAATACCAACTGAGTAAATACTTACTGCAACTGGGTATTGAACGCTGAGTCCGGAGACCGGCCTTGAAGTAACACACTGTATTACTTGTGCGGTGGGCACAAGGTAGGGGAAACCATGTTAAATAAATCTGCGCTAAGTGTAGCAATTACGGCTGCGCTGTCTTTTTCTGTTTTCGCATCTGACAACATTGAACATATCACGGTTACTGCCAATAAATTCGAGCAACCATTAGATGATGCATTGTCGGCAATTACGGTTATTAATCGTACAACCATCGAACAAAGTAATGTACGTGACGTTGTATCTTTATTAGATAGCGTGGCGGGCGTTCAGGTGGTGAGAAATGGTGGTTTTGGTCAGACTGTCAGCCTGTATCTCAGAGGTAATGATGCAAAACACACCCTAGTCTTGATGGATGGGGTGAGAATCACGGATGCTAATTCAGGTAGTGCGTCCTTAACCAATATTCCGCTTAATAGCATAGAAAGAATAGAAGTTATCCGTGGGGCTAAAGCGGCGATGTATGGTTCAGATGCCATTGCTGGGGTAATTAATATTGTCAGTCGTGAAGGTAACTACAACGTATTGGCAGCAACAACAGGTAGCCACAATTATTCTAATGTTGAAGGCGTTGCTACACTTAAGCATAACGCGCTGACTATCTCGACCAATGTCGGTTATGAGCATACTGATGGTTATGACGTCATTGAAAAGGATCCCGCTAAGCCCATTGGCAAAGATCATGATACCGACGGTTACTACAATGCCAACGCCGGAGTTAACATCAAGTATGGAGATGTTGAGTCAGGGTTGTTTAATCTACGTTCTCAATATAGCGAAGGCGAAGGTGAATACGACAATGCTTGGGGTAGCGATGAGTATCGTTTTGAAAACTATACCCATAACCTCACATGGCAAAGAAGAACGGATAAATTTAGTCAAAAAGCATCCTATAGCTTAGGTAAAGAGCAAAACAAACAGCAGGGAAGTCCAAACGACAACAATGCATATGTGACTAAACGCAGTCAGTTTGAGTATCTATCGCAATTTCATTTTAACGATGCTTTATTGTTCTCTGGTAACTTAACTTTACTTAATGAAGATGTCAGTGCCTCTAGTGCGACTTTTAGTCAAACAGAACGTGATAATCAATCGTTGTCGCTTGGCGCATTTTTCAATGATCAGAACTGGTTAGCTGAAGTCGTGTTGAGAAGTGACGATTATGATTTTCATGGCCGTGCTAACACCTACACGCTGGCCGTTGGTAAACAATTAACAGAACAGCTTAGCGTAAAAGTGAATCATGGAACGGCATTTAGAGCCCCGTCACTGACCAATGCGTTTACTGTGGATAACCCGTATTATCTACCTAACCCAGCGATTAAGCCTGAAGAAGCCACTAATAACGAAGTGATATTGACTTACTCAGAGTCGAATTGGCGCGTACAGACTGCACTGTATGACAACCGCGTCACTGATAAAATCGTCAACCAGTATTTACCAGAGCGAAGAAAATATATTCCAGGCAACGTTGATAGAGCAAATTTTGAAGGCATAGATTTGTCAGTAGGCGTGGATGCTTTTGATATCGAGCATAGTTTGGAAGCCAGTTACACCAAAGCAGAGGATGCAAAAACCGGCACTCAATTTTCACGTAGAGCAAAGCGCACATTAAGTTATCGTGCTTATAAACAGTGGGAAAACTTGGATGTGACACTGCATGTGCAATATCGTGGAGAACGAGAAGAGGCTTGGGCGCAGGCTAGGCTTCCGTCTTACACTGTTTTTAATTTGGCGGCTAATTATCAGTTGTTTGATGGTTTGAAGCTAACAGCAAGAGTGGAAAACCTGACTGATAAACAGTACACCAATGCCATTGCTGGTAAAGCACAAGATGGTTCATTACTTGGCTATAAGCCATTAGGCAGACAGGCTTATGTTGGTGTGAACTATCAGTTTTAATGCTTATCTGAACCGGCAAAAAAAGGCGAGACACATTTAAAACGTCTCGCCTTTTTAGTGACTATGCCCGCGCTGTGGATTAAGCCTTTAGCATGGACTCAAATCGTTGTGCAAACTTTGCTAATTTAGGGGCAATTAAAACGCTGCAATAGCCTTGGTTAGGATTTTGCTCGTAATAGTCCTGATGGTATTGTTCAGCAGGATAAAATGTTGATATTGGGCTCACTTCGGTAACAATTTTATTGTCCAAGCTGGCTTGTAGTCTTTCAATAAAAGACATGGTTTGCTGTTGTTGTGATTGGTCGTGATAAAACACCACACTGCGATACTGAGTACCAATATCATTGCCCTGTTTATTTAACTGAGTTGGGTCATGTAGCGTAAAAAACATCTCCAGCAACAGTTCGAAACTGATTCGTTCTGGGTTGAAGGTCAGCTGTACCACTTCAGCATGACCCGTGTCACCTTGGCAAATGGTTTGGTAAGTGGGGTTGTCAGTGTGGCCACCGGTATATCCTGAACTCACAGATTCAATGCCTCGCACACGACGAAACGCCGCGTCGATACACCAAAAACATCCACCACCAAAGGTTGCTGTTGCTAACTGTTGCATTTATTTCTCCTGCACTGGAAACTGTTCAGCTTGTTTGTCTATTTGTTTCGCCGTGACTTCTGGCGATTTGGTTCGCTTTGCCAGTAAATGATAGGCACAAGGGATAACGAACAATGTCAGTATTGTTGCCATGCTAACTCCCGCAAAGATCACCACACCAATGACCATACGACTTTCTGACCCTGGACCAGAGGCAAAGACCAGAGGAATTGAACTCATCACCGTCGTCAATGAGGTCATAATAATCGGCCTTAATCGCTGCACAGAGGCGTCTAACAGAGCCTGTTCAAATTCTAGTCCCTTATCTCGCAGCTGATTGGCAAATTCCACAATCAGTATGCCATTTTTTGCACTTAAACCAATCAGCATAACAATGCCAATTTGGCTGTAGATATTTAACGAACTATCAGTCAGATATAGTCCATACATGGCCCCGACTAATCCCAAAGGTACAGTTAACATAATCACCAAAGGATGCACAAAGCTTTCAAATTGCGCAGCTAATACAAGGAAAGTCACCGTTAATGCCAAGATAAACACATAGGTCATTGCTGAAGCGCCTTCATAGTACAGCTGGGACTCACCTTTATAATCGACAGCACCGTCAATTTCATTCTCTTCATCGGCAACTTGATTTAAAAAGGCCAGTGCTTCAGCGAGCGTATAACTATCCGCGAGGTTGGCGGTGATGGTAATTGCGCGCATTCGGTTGTAACGATTAAGGCGAGAAGCTGTAGCTTCTTCTTTTATCGTGATCAAACTATCTAACGGAACAAGTTCTTCAGTTCTGGATTTGACGTAAATGTCAGCAATGTTTTTAGGTGAAGCGAAATCGGCTTTGTGGCCTTTTAAGATCACATCATATTCTTCACCACGATCTATGAAAGTGGTGACGCGACGTTGACCCAGCATAGTTTCTAGAGTTTGCCCAATGGCACTAATGTTGACTCCCAAATCTGCAGCTTTATTTTTATCGATACTGATCAGAAATTGTGGGAAGGTTTCTTTGTAATCATGATCGATACGCACGAGCCCAGGGTTAGTTCGAGCACGCTCAATGATACGGTCACGCCACGAAGCGAGCTCGTCATAATCGTTGCCTTGTAACACAAACTCTATAGGACGAGAGTTACCGCCGCCGCCAATACCACGACGCATGATGGCAAACGCCCTGATATCAGTGATATCTTGCATTTTACCGCTGATTTCTGCCATGACTTCCCAAGTGGAGCGCTTGCGTTCATCCCAATCTGGCATGCCAACAATCGCAACACCACCTTGCCCCCCCCAGCCTGGAACTCTTGCTAATACACGGCTTATTTCGCCCGAATCCACGTAAGGCATCAGCTTTTGTTCGATTTGTGCCATGTTAGCAGCATTATTTTCGTAGCTAGCCCCTTCTGGTCCATTCATCATGACAAAAAAGGTGCCGCGGTCTTCTCTTGGCGTTAGCTCCGAGGGAATTTGCTGAAACAAACTGAAACTGGTAAAGCCTGCCAGTGCTAACATCACAATCAGACTATATTTTCGCTGCAAATTATCGGCGAGTACTTTGCGATATGCAGTTTCTAATTTAATGAACTGACGCTCCATCCATTGGCTGAATCTACCTTCTTTATTACTGGGCTTTAGCAGCTTAGAGCATAACGCTGGTGACAACGTGAGTGCCGTGACACTAGAGAACAGCACCGCGGCACTGACGGCTAATGCAAATTCTGTAAACAACGCGCCAATTCGGCCGTCCATAAACACCAAAGGTACAAACACCGCAATAAGCACTAACGTGGTGGCGATGATGGCAAAGCCAACTTCACGTGCTCCTCGATAGGCAGCCAATAGTCTAGGTTCGCCCATTTCAATGCGACGGAAGATATTTTCGAGCATCACGATAGCATCATCGACAACCAGTCCTATTGCTAACACTAGCGCTAGTAATGTTAAAAGATTAATCGAATAGCCCATCGCCCACAAAAACATAAAGGTCGCGATTAAGGCAACTGGAACGGTAACCGCAGGGATTAGGGTTGCACGAATATTGCCAAGAAATACAAAAATGACCAACACCACCAGCGCCATGGCGATGGCAAGTGTACGATAAACTTCGGTGATTGACTCACGAATAAATACCGAAGAATCGTAACTGTCTTCAATGGTGGTGCCTTGTGGTAAGTTGCGTTTGATTTTATTTATTTCAGCTCGCGCGTTGTCAACAACATCGAGTGTGTTGGCCTTGGCCTGTTTTACAATGCCTAAGCCAATCATATTATTGCCGTTACCTCGAAAGGTACTTTCCGTATCTGCAGCTTCTAACCGTACTTCGGCGACTTCGCCAAGTCTAACCAAGTAGCCTTGACTACCGCGTTTAATTACTAAGTTATTGAAATCTTCTTGTGTTTTGTAGCTTCTGGCGATACGTACTGAAAAATCTCGGTCTATGGATTCAATTTCACCAGCCGGGAGTTCGACGTTTTCACGTCGCAAGACTTGTTCAATATCACCGCTGGTGATGCCGCGAGCTGCCATGGCTTGTCGGTCCAGCCAAATTTTCATCGCATATTGACGTTCGCCACCAATTCGCACGTTCGATACCCCATCGACCACGGCTAGGCGGTCTACAATGTAACGTTGTGCATAGTCTGAAAGCTGCAGTGTATCCATGGTTTCACTGTTTAGTACAAACCAAGCGATGGGACTTTCATCACTATTTGATTTGGAAACCTCAGGAGGGCGAACTTGTTCAGGTAGGCTGTCTAATGCTCTTGAAACGCGTTCTCGCACATCATTGGCGGCAGCATCAATATCACGTTCGATATTAAACTCAATGGTGATATTTGACCGACCATTTCGACTTGATGAATTAATGCTTTTAATGCCTTCGATACCAGAAATTCGGTTTTCCAAAACTTGGGTGATTTTGGTTTCTACAACCTCTGCAGAGGCACCAGTGTAGTTAGTGCTCACACTTACGATTGGGCTTTCAATATCTGGGTATTCACGCAGCGGTAGCATAGAAAAAGCCACCAAGCCGAAAGTCAACAGGAGTAAGTTGATAACAACTGCAAAAACAGGCCGTTTAACGGCAGTATCGGTAATTCTCACCAGTTACCCCTTAATTGCAACTTTTGAACCTGAACGGATTTTTAAAGTCCCTTCTGTGACCACTTGATCGCCTTGAGCCAAACCATCTGTGATTGCGACCCACTCGCCAAAGCGTTCTTTTACGGTGATTTGCTGCAATTTAACTGTGCTTTGCGGGTCAATAAGGAAGACAAAATGTTTGTCTTGTCTGGGAATAATGCTTTTTTCAGGCACCATTAATGCTTGTAGTTTCTCAAGTTCAATTGCGACATGTAAAAGCATCCCTGGACGAAGTTTGTTTTGTTGGTTATCAAAACTGGCGGTCACTTTAACTGAGCGAGTCGCTTCGTCAATTCTAGGATCGATATGGGTCACTTTGCCAAAGAAAGTCAGATCAGGGTAAGCATCACTTTGTGCGTTTACAACAAGGCCCAGACGGATCGTCGCTAAGTATTTTTCAGGGATCTGAAAGTCGACCTTAATCACGCTGATGTCGTCTAATGTCGTGATCACTGAATTGCTATTAACAAAGCTGCCGACCGAAACCTGTCGTTGACCCAGAACGCCTGAAAATGGCGCATAGATGGTTAGTTCTTGCAGCTTGGTTTTCGTTGCTTCTAACTGCGCCGTTAGTGTGTCGACTTTTGCTGCTTGCGCATCTAATTGCGAGCGAGCAGTAGCCTGTGTTCTGGCGAGTTCTTTGAGTCGTTGTAGCTGTCTTTTTTCTTCTTTTAATGTGACCTTAAGCGCTTGAATATCCAGTTTTTCCTCAGTGTTTTTTAGTTGCACTAGAGGGGCACCCAACTTAACAGTATCACCGTCTTCGAAATAAATTTCGCTAATGTAATCGGATTGGGCACTTCTGACATTGATTGCATGATTTGCGCGAGCGGTTCCTATCGAATTAACGGAAATGACTCTTTCTTGTCTGGTAACGGTGTGCGCAGAGACTGTACTCGCGCCAGCTTGACGTGGCCCACTTTGGCCTTGAGAATGAGGAAGATAGAGATAGCTACACACGACTACCAACACTATAATGATAAACGGGAATAGTGCTTTTCCGGATTGCTGATTCATACGCTTTGACCTTCGTTGTCATTTGTTCTCTAGTGTACAGAATTACCCGCTGATCGGTTGTTCACACATCCTGTATAATTGTGTGTTAGCCGAAAAAGAATCCGTTGAATCTAGGCGTCCTTGAAGAGTCATCATGAAAAAACAGCAGCCCTGTAAACAATGCTTAACTATACGAAAACTCGCAGTGTGGGCGATCATCATGTACGTTTTTTATATTTGGTACACCCATGGATGAAGTCAAACTAAGAGCCTTGACCAGAAAGCATGGTCTAGAGTTTATGCTAATTGGCGGGATAGTCCTTATTGTACTCATGGTTTTTGTAAAACTGCGTCCAACGCCTATTAGCATTTTGGAAATTATCATTGCCAGTGCGATGTTAGTATTGTTGCTAGTAGGCTTCTTGAAAAGCCAACAGCCTTATTTTAGTTTAACTTTGTCGCCCCGTAATTTCAGTTACATCCATAAATATGGCAGTTGGTCAGTTACTCATCATAATTTTCATTCGAGTGGTATTCCAAAAGTACAACAAGGCATTGAAACACTTGAGTTAAATGCAGTTGGTATTAAACTTAATGATATTGATGATTTTTTATCTGGCCTGACACCGCGATTGGCTGGTAAATTACTGATAGAACAGCGGCATATTTTTTTACAAGCTGTTAAAATGAATTGCAAAACAGGCAATTGCCCAACAGAATGGCTTGTGGAAGATACACAGTTTAAATCCCCAAGTGGGATTAAGTACACAGGTTTGCTGGCCATGTTTGCCAATAGGATGAATAACTTTAAAACACTGACTGGTTATCACCTAATCGTGCCAAGTAGTGAATTAGATAGGGATATATGGCAATTTTCGACAATGTTGAATCGTTGGAAACTAGACCCGAGTAAAGTGGTTCGAGATATGCTTGAGAAGTAAACCACATGATATTTGAAGTAACAGGATACACGAATATGACCTTCGAAAGAGCTTATATTAAAAGTGGTCGTAACACCATAATCCATAAAGACAAGAAATTGGACTTGGTCATTATTAATGGGGAATCACACCCCAAAATTAAAGTCACGTCTATGGGCCTTGTTCCCTTCAAAGATGAATTACCCCGTAATCGTCGAGAAGCAAAAGAACGTTATCTCGAAGTGGTTCACATTTCTAGCGTGGATGTATTTGGTGAAGTGAAACGTCTGCTTTTTATACAGGCGTTGGATGGTCGGGAATACAAAGTAGATTATAGTAAGATTGGCACTAAGCTGTTTGTTCGCATTCATCAAGATAGCTACTTGTAAACAGGAGTGATCGTATGCGCTTACGCATCATAGAGCCCCTAGCACTGACTGTGCTGCTGACCGCTTGTGGAGGCGGTGGCGGAGACAGTAAAGAGGATACTGCGATAAGCGCCTCGGTCAATGCCGGTTCTGACCGGCAAGTGGTCGAGAAAACAGAAGTCACATTTACTGCTCAGGGGTCTCCTGCTGGTGGCGAGTTTACTTGGCAGCATGTATCGGGGCCAATCGCAGATGGGTTTCCTATGACTGGCGCGGAAATTACTTTTACCGTTCCAGATGTAAAAGCAAATTCGCAGATGGTGCTTAAAGTCAGTTATGTGGCGCCAGGAAGTTCGGTCGTGAGTGACAATGTAACGGTTGATATTACCTCGAACAACCAAATTCCAGTTCCCGTGATAGCAGTCACAGCCCCAAGTACGCTACCACCTAAATACCAAGATACCATTACGCTCAGTGGTGCTAGTTCCTCAGATCCCGATGAAAATGGTTTTATCGCTAGCTATCGTTGGTTGTTGCTTTCGGGACCAAGCTCGATAACAGCCTCTTCTTTGACTCAGTCGACATTGAGTTTTAGCCATCCACTGCTCGACGCGAACCAAGTAAGCTCTTGGCAGTTAACCGTGACAGATGATGAGGGCGGAAGTGCATCAACACAATTCAATTTGTTGTTAAGTGCCAATGACCCAGTTGTTATTGCCAACGCAGGCACTGACATCCAAGCGCAAGAATTTGACTCGGTTGAGCTCAACGCCAGTAATAGCGCAACGGTGTCTGGCACTTTTCAGTGCTTTTGGCAACAGTTGACGGCTGGGACTCAAGTCGCGCTTGCGAATGCTTCAAACTGCACAACTTCGTTTATCGCGCCAGATCGAAAACTTCACGAGCAACTTAAATTTAAGTTAACTGTCACTGACAGCCAGAACCGTTCAGCCAGCGATGAGGTTGATGTGAACATTGCTCCTAAAAAACTAGGCAAGTTAAATGACACTGGTATTCAACGCTGTTTTAACAATGTCACTGAGGTATCGTGCTCTAACGATGAATATCCTCGCCAAGATGCAGAACGAGGTCGTGATAGCGTCGCGAGTCTTATCGCTAAAGAGGGCTTAGGCCAAGCTGGGTTTGATTTTACCAAGTTAAATCAGTTCGCAGATGAATTACCAAATGATGCTGCTGATTTTGCGTGTATTCGTGACAATGTGACGGGCCTTATTTGGGAAGTGAAAGAAGCGACGGCTGGTACACTTCCTAATACAAGTGAGCGAAACGCGCAAAATAGCTATACCTGGTACGTTGATGGTGAAGGATACAATAGTGCTGGTGGAACAACATGTCCGCAATCGAGTTGTGGTATTCAAGCACTGATTGAGGATGTTAATTCACCACCAGTCGGACAAGAAAGCTACTGCGGTGGAAATAACTGGCGTTTGCCAACCTATATGGAGCTTTTGGGGTTGTTAAACTACGGCACGGTTAATAGTTTGGATGAAAACTATTTTCCTAACTTACCTGATGTAAACCGGTTAGGTCATTTATACTATTGGACCTTACAATCAAGCGCCGATGGGAGTGATGCTGGTTTGCCTAGAGCCTATGTTATTGACATGCAAAATGGTAACGATGTGGCGTTGGAAAAGTCGATTCCTGCGTATGTACGTTTGGTTAGAACTCCTTAAGGTATGCTGACATGAAAATGATATTATTCAGTCTGTTATGTGTCATTAGTTTAACCAGCGTTGCTCAGACTTGTGTGAATGTGACAGCGCCCGATACGTCAGACAGATTTATTACTCATATTGATGGCACCATTACTGATACTTTAAGCGGTTTAATGTGGCAGCGTTGTAGTTATGGTCAGACGTATAATCAAGACAGTGAATCTTGTGAGGGGGCGGCGCAGCAAATTACCTGGCAACAAGCTCTGCAGGCCGCAGTTGATGATAAAACCGCTGGTCATTCCGATTGGCAAGTGCCAAATATTAAAGAACTTGCCAGTATAGTAAACCATAATTGCGTAACCCCAGCTATTAACGAAACCGTTTTTATCGACACTAAAAGTAATAACTATTGGAGCTCCTCGACAGATAGAAGTGCTCAACAATTTGCTTGGGTTTATCAATTCGCTGACGGTAAGAATAACCTCACTGAAAAAAGTGCCGATGCGTTTTTGCGATTTGTAAGGTACGCACAGTAAGTCGTGCTAGCAAAGTTTCCTTTACCCATCGAAACTGTTTTGGTCCCGCTTACTAATTTGCTAATCTCTTCCTCCTAAGAATACTAGCAGCCATGCAGTTTCGGTTAACTAAGTGCTATAGATGTTAGAACGGTTGCTGCGGTATTATTTCATTGTGATTAACTGGGCTAGAAGCTAATTTTAAATGGGGGTTGTGTGAGTCGATTGAACAAGCTATTGCCTTTGGTCATGTTATGCGTGGCCCCAGCTTTTGCGAAAAATAAATGTGATGTCGAACTGGCACACGGCCTAATCATCACAGACAATGAAATTCGAATTGTCGATAAAGGACAAACTCGCGTACAGATAAACCAAGATGAGCAGTTATTTATTTTAGGACATTGGGTTGAATTAGATGATCAAGGAACAGCCGTTATTCGCGAATACTCCAAAGGCCTTAGGGATACTGTTCCTGAACTAGTCAATCTTGCCACAGATGGTGTTAATCTTGGGCTCAGTGCTATCGAACAAATCGTTGAAGGTATGTCAGACAAAGAGCCAGAGGTATTGAAAACCCAATTGCAATATGTAGAACGCGCTTTAATGGACAAGTTTAAACGCGGCGATGACTTCTTCTTTATTGCTCCTCAGTCACTATCAAAAATAGATGATTTTTTTACTAAAGAGATCAGTCAAAAAATCCATTCGGCGGTACATGGCTCACTCGGTGCTATTTTGGTTTCACTTGGCGATGCGTTTAAATCACGAGAAGGCAATATTGAAGATCGTATCAACGACATGGGACAAAGAATGGAAATCATCTCAAAAGAGATTGATAAGTCATTAAAGAAGAAAGCACATCAATTAGAAGAAAAAGCAGAAGAATACTGTGAGTGTTTGAACTCTTTGGATAAAACAGAGCAGAAGTTACAACAAATTGTGCCCGAGCTGGCTGCTTACGATTTAGTCCAATTTCGCTCTTAAAACTGGTAAATACGTTTCGCATTCTCGCAGCTCAGATTTGACCAAGTCGGGTTGTTACCAATTACACACAGATAGTCTTGCCAGCATTGTTCGTGACTTTGTTGCATTAAACACACCGGATAGTTACTGGCTAACATCACTCGATTCTCACCAAAGTGTGACAGTAAGGTGTCTACTGTTTCACTGGTAGATAAGCGTGCACTCAGCATTTCTAATCCAGAAAGCTTTATAAAGGCATTATCCAAGTCTTTAAGCTGTTGCAGACTATATTGCCATTTACTGCGTTCAAGCTCTGAGATAAAACCAGCATGGTTAAAAACAATGTTTAGGGTAGGGTGCTGAGCCAGCCAAGTCGCCAACTGTGTGATGATATCTACGTGAACGAACTCCAGTTGGGCCTCAAAGTGTAGGCCAAGAGACGATAAATAGAGTAGATTTTCTAATACCTTGGCATTGAGTAATCGGCGCGCATCGTGTCCTTCTGTAATGTCTCGGACGGCAATAAGTCTAGGGTGACGTAGCTTTTCCAATGCAGTTTGAAATACCTCAGGGGCAGCGTCTATGGTGCAGTAGCTTACTGCTTTGAATGGAAACTGTGCCAGCGTTTCATTGAGCCAGTGTATCTCCCGTTCTGGGTTTTGATTGTCAAACCCGGCTTCGACGTGGACCAGCGAAGTAAGTCGAAATTGCGAACTCTGCTGCAGATCTTCAAGGCCATGATTATCACGGATTTCGTTTAAGTTAGGCCAGTTTGGAGGAGTGTGCTTCAGCCAGAAATAGTCGCCTTTGTCTAAATCAAAAAAGTGCAGGTGAGGGTCGACTATCTCTAACATACGAATACATTCCTTGAGTTATTGTGCGGTGTAACCACCATCAATGCTTTGTAAACTACCAGTGATAAATGCGGCTTCATCACTGACTAAAAACGCAACCAATGCGGCAACTTCTTCCGCTTTTCCCAACCGTCCTAGCGGCTGCATGGCAGCTTCTTCAGCGACGATGTCCGCTTTATTTGCGCCACTACGTGCGCAATAGGCATCGATTGCATTATGGAACAATGGGGTTTCAATGGTGCCAGGGCAAACGGCATTGGCTCGGATCCCATATTCTGCATAATCTAAAGCGGTTGTTTTTGCCATCGAAGCTAACGCATTTTTGGTCAGGTTGTAGGCAAACGAATTCTTTTTTGCGATCAGAGCTTGGTCCGAAGACATTAATACCACACTTCCAGAGCGCTGTGCCTTCATACTCGGAAGCACCGCTTGAATCGCAGCATAAGCGCCTTTAACGTTGAGAGCAAAGAGCTGATCTAGCGTCGCTTCATCAGTATGCTCTATGTCAGCACTTAGGTGTTTTCCCGCATTAGAGATCAGTGCATCAACTCGACCTACATCGTTTACGATCGTGGCTATGGCGTTTTTTACTTCTTGAACCTGGCTGACATCACAATGTTTAAATTCACCCACATTGCTGTGAGCAATATCTAGGTTGAAAACACGGTAATGAAGCGACAGCAGCTTTTCGACAATAGCTAAACCAATGCCAAAGCTGCCACCGGTAACAATGGCAACTTTATTCATTATTAATGTCCGCAGCCGCCAGAACCGTGCACGTGACCATGAGCTAGCTCTTCATTCGTTGCGGCACGCACTGAGATAACTTCAACGTCAAATGTCAGTGTTTTTCCAGCAAATGGGTGATTCAGGTCACAATCGGCATTAAAACGTCCAACTTTGATAACTTTAACCTGATGGCGACCTTGATTTGATTCTACTATCGCTGTCATACCAGGCTTCCAGACTTTGCTGTTACCTAGCCCCTGTAAGTGTTTGATTGGAATGCGCTGTACCATGCCTTCTTGATATTCACCGTAAGCATCTTTTGGCTCTAGTGTGATACTAAAGTTGTCACCTGCAGATTTACCTTCTAGCGCACTTTCAAGCCCAGGTAACATACCTTCACTGCCGTGTAGATAAGCTAATGCGTCGCCATCTTTGCTGGATTCAATTAGCTGCTCCCCTTCATTAAGGGTGTAGTGGAATTCGACGACAGTGTCTTTTGCAATTTGCATGGTGTAAACCTTTTAAAATCGAGGATAACTTTAAGCTAAGTACGAGGGCAATCCCTAGCTACTAAGCTTTTTACTTTTCAGCGCTAGTTTACGTGCGGACAGAGAGTTGAGCAAGCTTGCTCTATTATGGCCCGCCTTGTTGAGCACCTGCGGCATTGATTATGTTTCTTAAGTCGTAACTATCTGCCGTATGTGTTGTGGAAGACGTTTCAGTTGGTTCGGGCGCTGGCGTTAAGTGCATCACCAATTGTTTACCGGGCTTTAAAATGGCCTGCGCCGTTAGGTTGTTCCAGTCGAGGAGATCTTTGACTTTAACGTTATATTGTTTACTGATAGTCCACAGTGAATCTCCGAGTTGGATGGTATGACGCTTCTCGATAGTTGCTTCTACAGGGAGCTCCGGGCGAGCCAAATATGGACTAATTTGATATTCATCTAGTAACTGCAAAGACGCTTTATTCTGAGTAACTAACAAGGTTTCACCGACTCGTATCAAATCAGAAGTTTTATCGTTAAGTTGTTTGATTGTAGTTACTTTACTATTGAACTTTCGCGCGATTGCGTACAAAGTATCGTTGGCTTTCACGGTGTATTTTTGACTAAAGAAACGACGGTAGAAGTCACTGCTTAATAATGTTTTTTCGCTTAGTGGCAGCAATAGCTTGTGTGGGCCCTTAGGCGAGCTTTGATGCAGCAAAAAACCTTTATTTAACTGATATAGATCTTTTTCATTAACCGAAATCATTTTTGCTAGTACGGCAAAATCAAATTGTTGGCCAACATCCAACACCGCTGTTTTTGGTTGTCGGGCCAATTTGGGTATTTTGAAATTAGTGTCGTTTTCGGACTTTATTAACGCACTTAATGCAAGTAGCTTAGGCACGTAATCAGCCGTTTCTTTCGGTAAACTTAGGTGCCAGAAGTGTGTTGACTTACCGCGTCGTTGGTTATGTTTAATGGCTTTTTTAACTCGGCCCTCACCACTGTTATAAGCGGCGATAGCATGTAACCAATCACCGTTGAAACGCTTGTACAAGTAGCTTAAATAACGCAGCGCAGCATCGGTGGATGCAAGTACATCTTGTCGACCATCGTACCACTGATCTCGTTTGGCACCGAAATAATAGGCTGTATCATCCATCAGCTGCCAGACTCCAACCGCATCCTTTGTCGAGCGAGCGGTTAGGCGGAAATCACTTTCAACAAATGGCAGCAAAGCGAGCTCCATGGGGAGCCCTTCATGTTCCACTTTTCTAACGATATGATACAGGTAAGGCGCAGCTCGTTTGTTGACGACTTCTAGGTAATGGGGTTGTTGAAGATACCAGTCGATGCGCTTTTGCAGGCGTGGATGCGGCTCAGTATTAAACGTCAGTTTACTTTTTATGTACTGCCAGAGATCAGTAATAGGCTTTTCAGCCGTTTTTTCCACTTGCTTGGGTGTGTTTGTAACGGCTTTGGCTTGTTTGGTGAGTTTCGGTATTTCTTTAATGCTAGGCTGTTGCGCCAAAGCGGATAAAATATCGGTTTGCTCGGCCTGCTTTGGTGCAGTACTGTTACAGCCTGATATGGCCAAAAGTACCCAAAGTAGTAAAATTTTTAAGGTCATGCTGCTCATCGGCAACACTATACCTTTTGTTTAATTTTTATTCAAAGACATTTTTTTGAATAATCGCTCTACATGCCAGCGCGCAGTTTTTTGCTGAGTGGGGTCCGTATAAAGCTTATTTGTTATTTCAATGGCTTGCTCAGCAGAGCCATGAGTTAACGCCCATAAAAAAGTTTTTGGTATTCGTAATTGCTCGGGTTGGTAAGGCTTTCCATAACCTGGGTATATCCATTTACCAGCAAACGAAGACTGTGCAGCCAGGGTATTTCTCCACGCTTGATTTTCCTGTGTGGTTATTAATGGGATAGGATCAAGCGTGTGGCCACCGATCAAACCAACATTGCCAACGAATACTAAGAAATCTTGCCCTGAATAGCCTTTAACAGGTTGCAACTTTATTTGTAAATTACCAAGTTGAAGCATTTGACTGCTCAAAGTCAGTGTTGATAGTTCGACTTTAGGCAATGAACGCCAGTCTTGTAGCCGAGCATTTGCGATGTTTAATCTCTTTTGCCAGTGAAGCTTTTGAGTCTCATCTAGTTTTTCGATACGTGCAGTGCTGAGCGTTAAGCTTTGCTCAAACAGGTCCAACTGCCGTGTTAAAGCGTGTTGAATGTCCTCAAGATAGCTTGTGTCACTGCTTGGTGCAATCCACTTAAGCCTTGGAAATGCTCTCTGAAATAACGCAACAGACACGTCTTGTGTGGCATCATGATGCAACGAAACTAGGTAACATAATGGAGTGTTAATGCGCTGTTTGATTTCTGCAATTAACTGCGTGGTTGCGACTAAATCCGCATGAGTGCCAACAAGCATCGCACATCTCTCACCAGTAACCAGTGTTTGATTCGGTTGTAGTGTTTTTACCTTATTAGCAGCTGTGATAAACCACGTTTTATCAGAAACAGCATGAAAGTGGTTGAGGGAGTTCGCTTGAGCAGCAAACGAAATAGAAAAAATGAGATACAAGGCTGTGGCTTTGCAGGTATTAATAAAGGCCCACATAGGTTAGGCCTTATGTAAAGATGTTGCGACTTTACTAAGTAATCTAGATACTTCGCTTGAGCAGTCATTATGCTGTTTCTCTAGCGCTTGTAGGTCATGACATAAGTGTAGTGCAGCCAATAATAAAGCGTTATGCTCATTACGTACAGAGGAGCGAGCTCGCATTTCTTCAACACGTTGCTCTAGTAGAGCAACGGCTTCTCTTAGCGCTTGCTCCTGCTCGGGAGCACAAGCAAATTGATGCGATTTGCCAAGCAACGTTACCGTTACTTGATTATGCTGCTCAGACATAAATGTTAGCCAACCTGCTGCGCTTGTAACTTATCTAGCAGGCCGGATAATGAGCTGCTGAATTCCTTCTGTTTTTCTTCGCTTTCAAGCACTTCTAATTGTAAAGTTTCATTTTCATCTATTAATTTCTGATTTTGTTCTTTAAGAGCTAAAACTTGCTCTTTTAGCTGGTTATTCTGGCTGATAAGTTGGTCAATCAACTGGTCGAGTGTTTGGAGATCTTGGTTATTCATAAATGCGCTCATTGGGACTGTGATTTGTCATGCAAATGTAAAACAAAGTGGCGCTAGATACCAGTGTTTACACTACTTTAAGCTGATATTTATACGTTTTTAAGTCATAATTACGGTTACTGGAAATTTTGTTCAGAAGCGGTTCATGCTAAACGCCAAATCTGCCTAAAAAATACGCGATAGAGCAAGTTACAAAAATAGGCGAAAATTTAAACGAAGCGTGAAAATCAAACGCGATGTATTTGTTAGCGTGCGTGAACAAAATGGGTTATTGATAATTTTTTATTTTAAAGGCGAATTTATGCTTAGTTACCGTCATTCCTTCCATGCTGGAAACCCCGCAGATGTAATTAAACATTTGGTTCTTTCGGAGGTCTTGGGCTATATGACGAAAAAAGACAAGCCGTTTGACTATATTGATACGCATTCTGGAGCGGGTTTGTTTGAACTGAGCAGTGCAGATTCGCAAAAAACTCAGGAATATCAGCA
Organism: Pseudoalteromonas sp. T1lg65; assembly: GCF_051930985.1. NCBI lineage: Bacteria > Pseudomonadati > Pseudomonadota > Gammaproteobacteria > Alteromonadales > Pseudoalteromonadaceae > Pseudoalteromonas > Pseudoalteromonas sp. T1lg65. The sequence continues at coordinate 503,275 of NZ_CP196837.1, forward strand.
AGGGATAGCTAAACTATGGCCTTACCAAGGGAAAAATGATGCGATTCAGCGTTACTGTGATGTAATCAAACAGGTAAACCAAACGCAGCAGTTATCGCATTATCCAGGTTCGCCCAAAGTGGCTGAGCAGTTCTTACGTAAGCAAGATAATGGCTGGTTCTTTGAGTTACACCCTAGAGATCTTGCGCTACTACAAGAAAATACATCGCATAAACGCTCACTGCGAGTTTCAGGAACTGACGGTTTTAAAGGGTTACTTGGTAAGATACCACCTGCATCACGCCGAGCATGTGTATTAATGGATCCGCCGTATGAAATAAAAACGGACTATGAAAAAGCGGCAGATACCATGATTAAAGCGTATAAGAAGTTCGCAAGCGGGGTATATATGATTTGGTATCCGGTGGTCAATCGAGAGAGAATTGACGCTATGGAAGCAAAATTAATCGACTCAGGTGTGCGTAATATTCAGTTGTTCGAGTTGGCAACTCGTGCGGACAGTGATGAGCTAGGGATGACAGCATCAGGCATGATAGTGATTAACCCACCGTGGACACTAAAACCAACTATGGATGAGGTATTACCTGAACTGACGACTTTGCTAGGTGAAGACGAAGGCGCTTTTTTTAGAAGCGTACAATTGGTAGCTGAGTAAAGTAGAGCGGGTGACCGCTCTAGTTATTTTTTGACAAACTTGGTCAATATCACAATGTTCTGACCTTCCACTCGGCCTTCAATATGTTCTGGGTTAGAAGGTGAAAGACGAATATTTCTAACTGCTGTGCCACGTTTGGCGACGAGGCTGCTTCCTTTAACATCCAAATCTTTAATCAAGGTTACAGTGTCGCCAGCTGAGAGTTTTACTCCGTTACTATCGAGATGGACCAAGTCATCATCTTCAGCCAGTGCTTGATCTGCCCAGTTGCGTGTATCGTCTTCAAGATAAAGCATATCTAAAGCGTCTTGCGCCCATCCGTTGTCAGGAGCTAGCTTTTTCAGCATTCGATAAGCAACTACTTGAACAGCAGGGACCTGAGACCACATACTGTCATTCAGGCAATGCCAATGATTTGCTTCAAGGTCTTGCTGTCCTTCCACCTGCGGTTTGCAAGTCTCGCAAAGGTAAACACATTTATCAGAATGTGCTTCTGCGACAGGTGGTACTTCGTAAACTTCTAATCCAGCATTACTGCCACATAATTCACATTGTTCGTTACTGCGCTCAGCAAGCGCCGCTGCGATAGTCATAATCTGTTCTCAAACATTAAAAACGGCATTATAACCGATTTCAGTTAAAATATACTTACAAGTTGTAAGGTTATTAATCCCTAGCGGCTGTGAAGTAAGTGTCTAGTCTTAACACGTGATAATCTCGTCGATAACAGTGTAAACATTTAACATAGTGAGTGGCAGTTTTACTGTACCAGCTTGGCTAAGTATTAAATTGCAGTGCTTTTGAGTTTAGTCGGAACCTTTGGAAAGGCTGGGCAGCTGCTCTATATAACGTTGTTCAATTTGCTTAAAATGGTTATCAGCTCGTAGTGCTTTTATGGCGGAGTTAATTTGCGGTAGTAGAGGTTTGTGTTTGGCAAGTAACCGAAAGTGTAGTGCACCTTCAGAGTGAAGTTGGTTAAAGTGAAATGAAATACCCAATTGTTCAGACCAATACAGGGCTGGCAAATCACCAATAATAATCCAATCCACACGTCGCATTTTTAATGCCTGCAGTAGCTCTTTTTCTGAAGCAAAATCGATACGCTCAAAGTGTTCGTCATCATGATAATAGTAGCCTCTGACAGTACCCACTTGAAGGCCGTGAACAGAACCTAAAGGTTCGGCAATAGCGCGCCCGACAATAAATTCTTTGATCACCATAATGGGGTCGGAGTAGATAAATCGAGGGTCTTGTCTTTGTTTTTGGTTAAGCCACTGCGGGCTTATGAGATCAAAGTCTATAAGCTGATTTTCAAGGTAATAGTTGGTCCTTTTCGCAGGTAATAGAAGGTTTTCACCGGAAAACTCGGCGTGCTCTAAAATGGCGCTCACAGACTCTGGCAAGATCCCTGGTGCGTCGGGAGTATGGGTAAAATAAGGGTAATAACTGCCGGAACCACTTAGGCTATATTTTAAGTGGACCTCAGTTTTGGCGCTGCCAGTGTTGGGGAAAACCAATAGCAGAATGAACAGGTAAAGATATTTCATAATTAACAGCTTAGTTCATTAATATTGTATTTCGCAACGGCAAGGCTGATACTTTCCTATTGCCCGATGGACTGTCATAATATACGCTCATGGTTTAGTACCATTCCTTTTTATAACCAAAGGACTCAGAAGTTGATGAGTGGCCAAGTGTCAAATATGCATGGAGCAACGATTCAGTATATTGCCCGCCAGGCAATTTTAAAATCAGATCTTGAGGTGTTCGCATACGAATTACTCTACCGTGATTCGGAAAATAATGCGTTTCCTGTTGGCGTGAGTGATGAATTGGCGACGGGCAGAATGTTTTTTAACTCGCTTATGTTTATCGGTGTTGACCGACTCACGGCAGGGCAACTAGCGTTTATCAACTTATCCGATGATTCCTTACTGCAAGAACTTCCTAACTTACTGTCGCCACAAAAAATTGTTATAGAAATTGTCGAGCGTAGTAAAGACATACCTTTACTAGTGGAATCGGTCTCCTCTCTTGTGAAAAAGGGTTATCGATTCGCACTTGATGATTACGATGGTGACCCGAAATGGCAACCGCTATTAGAGCTGATGCAGTTCGTCAAATTGGAAGTACAAGAGCCCATCATTAAAACGACGATGATGATTAAAAAACTGAAACGTCAGTATCCTCAGTTGCATGTTGTTGTTGAACGCATCGAGACGCAAGAGCAATATCAGTATATTCAAAAAGCGGGTGCCGATTATTTCCAAGGCTTTTTCTTCTCTCGTCCAGAAATGCTAAATCATGGCAATGTTGAGCCATCTAAGTTAGTGGTATTGGAACTATTACGCTCAACAGCGAAAAAATCACTGTGTTTTAAAGAGATCCAACAACGAGTAAGTAAAGATCTCAGTTTGACTGCTCGGTTACTTAAGCTAGCTAATGCTAAAGCGGGTGATGAACGGATTGAAATAAAATCGATTTCACAAGCCGTGGTTTACTTGGGTGAGGATGCGATTAGGCAATTTGTGAAAATATTAGCACTGAGTAAACTTGGGGTTGATAAACCCAGTGAGTTGACTCGGATGGGGTTGGCTCGAGCGAAGTTTGTTGAAGCATTTTTGCGCCCAGGTGGGGAAGAGATGGCTGACCGAGGTTATTTACTGGGTCTAATGTCGATTTTAGATGTCATTTTAGAAGTTGAAATGTCAGTTATTGCAGCAGAATTCTCCTTAGACGCGAGTCTATCCAGTGCGTTATTAGATTATCAAGGGCTGCTAGGAGGAGCGCTACGCTTAGCCATTGAAATCGAACGTAATGAATGGCAAGAAGCAGAGCGGATACTGCAAGCAATCCGTCCTGCCACACCGACAGATTCGTTATACGACATGGCCAATGAATCGCGATCTTACGCGGATGAAATATTGGAAATTGTTGGTGAGTTTGAGCACGATCAAGCTAGCTGAGGCTATAACTAAAAAGCCAGCTTGATCCCGAGCGCCTTAATGAAGGTTTGCTCTTGCTCTAAGTCTGCTGCGAATAGCGTATGCGTTTCAAGCCAATCAGGAGAGGCTTTTACCAGTAATGTATTTTGCAATGCCTCGATTTCTAACACTGGTACCTGTTCTTGCTGGCGCTTACGGTTGGCAAGCACGCTAAGTCTAAGAAGAGCCAGCAGGTGAGCGAAGCGGTTTAAATCATCCGTTATTAACTCTGATAGTTCAGCGAGTTTTATTTTTTTGCGGCAAAACCGCACTAATGCGCTGAGATATTGTTGTTGTTGTTGCGTAAAACCAGGTAATTGGCTGTGTCTAACAATGTAAGCGCTGTGCTTGTGCAAACCTGATGAGTTGATCACTAGGCCGACTTCATGCAGCTTGGCTGCCCAGCATAACATTTCGTAATCCAACTTATTTAGTTGCCAGTTATTTTTAACAGCCTCATAAAGCACTTTTAAGGTGCTACAAATATTCTCCGCATGAGCTTGATCGACTCTATATTGTTCACTAAACGCATTAATAGTTCTGGTGCGAATATCAAACTCATCGGTTTGGTGCATTTCAAACAATAAGCCTTCTCTGAGGGCAAACTCGCAAAAGTGCATTTGTTCGAGATTAAGCTGTCTGAACAACGCAATTAATACTGCGAGACCACCCGCAATACTAGATTTTCTTTCCTCTGGAAGTGATTTTAAGTTGACCAGATCTAGGTGTCCCGCAGCGACAAACATAGCCTTTATGGCTTCTAGGCTAGCAAGTGTGATTTCTTCTTGTTGAAACAGCTCGTAGACCATCGCGGAGAGAGTTTTGATGGTACCAGAAGTTCCTAATACCGATCCCCAGCCCAATTTTTTGTAGTTTGCAGCAATGGCTTCAAGATGTTGTTCTGCACGGATCTCCGCTTTTTTAAAGCGTTTTACTGACAGCTTGCCATTGTCAAAAAAGCTTTTGGTCATCGTGACACAGCCGATGTTTCTGCTGCTTAATAATTTATGCGTTAAATGTTGGCCGATAATGAGTTCTGTGCTGCCGCCACCGATATCGATAACTAATCGGTTGTGGCTATCGTGAACGTGGTTTGCAACACCCTGGTAGATTAATCGAGCTTCTTCTTGCCCGGAAATAACATTAATAGTATATGGAAAAACGGCTTTTGCTCTGGCGAGGAAGGTCGCTAGATTCTTGCAGTTTCGAAGTGTATAAGTTGCAACCACTTGCACCGAGTCCGCCGGGAAATCCTGCAATGTAGAAGCAAATTGTGCAAGGGTGTCGATAGCACGTTGAATGGCCTCATCACTAAGCCTAAAGCGCTCATCTAAGCCTTCTGCTAAAAATACACGCTGCTTTTCTTTGTGCAAAATTTGCAAGCGGCCGTCAACTTCTCTAGCCACCACTAAATGAAAACTGTTTGACCCGAGATCGACCGCGGCAATTGAAGGGAAGTCTGCCATATCTATACCTTTAAAATACTATTCGCTTATCTCGCTCGCTTCCCACTTTTTCAAATAGTCATGTATGGCGATTTGTGAGCGAATTTTTTTTCGGTTACCTCGGCGAACGTACAGGTTCTTCTGTTCAGCGTCAATGATCCTTGCTTTGGTCCGATCTTTAAACTGCAACTCTATGATATCAATAATGACTTTTTTTAGTTGCTCTGAGTATATTGGGGTACCGACCTCTACACGGTGATCTAAGTTTCTGGTCATCCAATCAGCTGAAGAAATAAATACTTTCGGTTCGCCAGCATTATCAAAAACCATCACGCGAGGATGCTCAAGAAACCGATCGACAATACTAATAATCTTGATGTTTTCACTGAGTCCTGGAAGACCAGGTATCAGTGAACACATACCTCGAACAATAAGCCGAATTTTAACACCATGCTGTGATGCAAAATACAGCTTATCTACCAGTTGTTTATCAACTAAGTTATTGACCTTGATTGTTATTTTTCCATCGTTTCCACGTTCGGCTAACTTAACTTCATGCTCAATCAAATCTAAGATTTTGTCTCTGGCATTGACCGGGGATAGCATCAGGTGCTCAAAATGAAATGGGCGATAGCTGCTTTCAATAAATCTGAATACACTGTCACACTCTTCACAAATGTCAGGGTGTTTTGTGAATAGACTGAAGTCAGTGTAAATACGGGCTGTTTTTTCGTGAAAGTTCCCCGTGCCAATATGTGCGTACTTAACGATTTTTCCTTTCTCTTTACGATGCACGACACACAATTTGCTATGGACCTTAAGTGCTGGGATCCCTAGCATGACTTTAACACCAGATTCACTCAGTAGTTTGGCCCAGTCAATATTATTCTGCTCGTCAAATCTTGCTTTTAACTCCACCATTACAGTGACTTTTTTGCCATTCTTAGCTGCGTGGATCAATGACGCGATTAATCGCGAATTTTTTGCGACACGATAAATGTTCACCTTGATCTGTAATACTTTAGGATCGAATGCCGCCTGTCTAACGTACTCAAGCATGTGGTTGAACGTATGGTAAGGATAGTAAAGTAAAATATCTTGTTCAGTAATGGCTCGAAAAACACTAGAGTGTTTGTTAAAAGCTGCACTTTGAATCGGTTGTAACGGTTGGTTTTCTAAATAACGGCGGCCAATATTTGGAAAAGAAATGAAATCTCGGAAATTACGATAACGACCACCAGGTATTAGCGCATCTTGCCCTGTGATCCCCAGTCGTTTTTTCATCAACTTCAACAATTCTTCGGGCATACTTTCTTCATATACCAAACGCGTAGGTTCAGCATATAAACGCTGCTTAAGACCTTTAGACATAGTGTCTAACACGCCTTCTTCTAATTCATCATCAAGATTATATTCAGCGTCGCGAGTCAACTTAACAGAATAAGCGGCAATGTTGTCAAACTTGAAAAAGCTTTTAAATACATCAGCAATAAAAAAGCGTATCACGTCATCTAGCATGACGATTGTTTTATGTCTTCTGGTGCGTTCAGGCGGTAAAATAACAAAACGTTCTAATCTATCGGTTGGGATCTCTAAAAAAGCGTGATGTTGCTTTTCCCCATTCATCTCGACAAAAAAGTAGGTCAGAGAGTCATTTAAGTTGTCTGAATAGTCTTTATTTTCGTTTAGCATCATCGGCAGCATATGAGGTAAAACTCGGTCTTTAAAATAGCCGTTCAACCACTGCTGATGAAATTCAGATAGCTGCTCTGGTAGGCCAACATGAATATTACTGTCTTTTAAATCGTGCAGTATCTGTTGGTGAATGACATTGAACTTTTTACCAAGCTCCAGCACCTTTTTTTGTATCTCAATCAGTAAGGCTTCGTCTTCATCAAAATTGGTGTCTGGTAAGTTGTTAAGTAGGATTCGCCGTTTGACTTCAGCAATCCTAACTTTAAAAAATTCGTCGAGGTTATTTGAAAAAATGCCGAGAAAGCGCATCCTTTCAATAATCGGATTTGACGGGTCTTTGGCTTCTTGAAGCACGCGTTCGTTAAAAGACAGCCAACTTAATTCCTTCGGGAAATAACACGAAGCGGTGTGTTCTGGAGAAATAACCTGCATTTTCCTTACCATTTAGGTACAACTACCTAGGTAGCTTATGCAGATATTGTGGCAAATTTATGACAAATGCGACCTAGGTGGTCGCATTTATAGGTAGCCGACGGACAAAGGGGGATTAATCCTCTTCAACATCGACAATGAGATCACTCGTAATAGACTCTAGTGCTTCTATGACATTTTCTTTAACCGTACCTGGCGGTAAGCTAACAGTCGCAAAGGCACTGAATATAGGCAACCCCCAATTGGGCGCACTGCGTTGCTTGGAATTTAAATGGGTTATATTAGCTCCTTTGTGACGGATCACAGTTGCTAACTCTTGTACAATCCCTGGCCGGTCATTGCCAGTGATTACAAGATTAATTGTTTCTGGTTCTTCATTGTTCTCGCAGGCTTCACCACTTTCGATTCTGACATCTAAGTTAGCGAGTGATCTCAGTGCATCTTGTAGTTCCTGAAGGTGTTCTTCTGCAACTTCGATTTGCACAATGCCGGCAAACTGACCAGCCAAATGGCTTAAGTTACTTGTTAGCCAGTTCCCATGATGAGATAAAACTGCTGAGGATATTTCTTCAACGAGACCAGGACGGTCCTTTCCTATAAGTGTTAGTACTAACTGCTTCATCTTATTATGTCTCTTTTTGTTGGCACCCGTAGGCGGAAAACGAAATCGGCGCAAGACTCAGACTAGTTCAAAAACAACTTTTGTCCAGCTTTGTGAGACTTAGAATGTAAAGAAATGCAACAGAAATTATGAAGTTACACTAGTTCGTTATTTGAAATAAAATAATGACCATAAGTTCATCGCAAACAGTCCCCTTGGTGTCCATTTTGTAACACAACTGTCATCTTGGTGAAATATAATAGGCATAATTTCAAAACCAAAGGGTATCTTGATGACTTCCAATCCGCAAAAGCCATCCTTTACTACGGATAGAAGCCGTCTCTTAAAAGACAGGTTTGCACAGTTTGGCATTACCTCCGGTGGAGTGATGGTTTTAGTCGCTCTATTGTTGATCTTCTTTTATCTGCTGTATGTGGTACAACCCATTTTTGAGTCAGCAAAAGTGGAAAAACGAACAGAGATTCAGTTAGCACCACAAACCACCTACCTCGGCCTTGGTGTCGAAGAGCAAACCGAAATAGCCTACCTTATGAGTGATAAAGGGACTGTTGATTTTTATCAAGTCAAGGGAGAAGGTAGCGGTAAGCTTATTGACAGTATACAAGTTGAGTTTGAAGGTACTATCACCGCATTTGCCAGCAGCGCTCCATTTCTTGGTCAATACGCTTACGGCTTAAACAATGGTCAGGTGCAGCTGGTCAAACCGATGCTACAAGTTAGCTTTCCTGGCAATGAACGTGTTTTATCGCCACGCCTGAGCTACCCATTGGACGCAAAACAGTTAGTCGTAGATGAACAAGGCGCTGCGATCCGTAAGTTTGCTTTTAGCCATTATGAAGATAAGACTGCGGTAGTGGCACAGACCTCAGATAAGCGCGTTATATTCGCTTCGTTTGTTGCCGAAGAAAACATGTTTACCGGCGAAGTAGAGTGGTCAGTAGAACGCACTGAATTAGATATTGATGGACGTGTTGATGAGTTGCTGATTTCACCAGACACCTCGCGTACATTCGTACGCTCTGCCAATCAAATTTATGTGTTTGACACGCGTTTCGCAACCAGTGTTGAGCTGTTCCAGCTACTGGCTGCAAACGAAGAAAACGCCAACTTGGTCGGAACGACGTTGCTTGCGGGTGCAAATTCTTTGATGTTGGCGAATGACAATGGTGAAGTTTCTCAATGGTTTGAAGTGAATAGCGACGAAGGTCGTCAGTTTGCGAAAATCCGCTCGTTTGAAACAGGCAAAAGCAAACAGGTTCGTCTGTCTACCGAATATTATCGCCGTACTTTTTTCACCACCAATGATAAAGGTGAATTAGGTCTTTATTACACCACCAGTGAAGCGCAGCTTTGGCAAGGTAAAATTACCGAAGGCAAAATTGATAAGTTCGTTGTTGCACCTAGAGCTAATGCTGCGATAGCGCTTTCTGGCGATACCATGAGCGTGTTCGAACTACATAACGAACACCCGGAAGTGACTTGGTCGGCGCTGTGGCAAGAAGTGTGGTATGAAGGTTATCCAGAGCCAGCCTATACTTGGCAGTCGACTTCTGCAAGCGATGATTTTGAATCCAAATTTTCACTGGTTCCGATTTCATTTGGGACCATCAAAGCGGCCTTGTATGCCATGCTTTTCGCCGTACCTATTGCGCTCTCAGCGGCAATTTATACAGCATACTTTATGTCTAGCGAGTTGCGCAGAGTGGTGAAGCCAACGGTAGAAATCATGGAAGCACTACCAACGGTTATCTTGGGTTTTTTGGCGGGACTTTGGTTGGCGCCACTGATTGAAACGCATTTACCAGCGGTTGTCGCATTGCTTGTGTTACTCCCAGTTGCCGTCATTGCAACCGCTTTTGGGTGGACAAAATTACCTGTGCGTATCCGTCACGTTATTCCTGAGGGGTGGCATTCAATCATTCTGTTGCCTGTGGTGCTGATTGTCGGTTGGTTCTCATTTGCGATGAGTGATTTGGTTGAGACCTGGATGTTTGGCGGTAATGTCAGGCAATACCTAACTAATGAACTGGGCTTAACATTTGACCAGCGTAATTCATTGGTTGTCGGGATCGCGATGGGGTTTGCAGTAATTCCAACTATATTCTCAATTGCGGAAGATGCGGTGTTCAGTGTTCCAAAACACTTATCTAACGGGTCATTAGCATTAGGCGCTACACAATGGCAGACCCTTGTTCGAGTTGTGTTGTTAACTGCCAGCCCGGGTATTTTTTCTGCGGTTATGATGGGTCTGGGTCGTGCGGTAGGTGAAACCATGATCGTGCTAATGGCAACGGGTAACACACCGATAATGGACTGGAGTATTTTCCAAGGTATGAGAACCTTAGCGGCCAATATTGCGGTTGAGATGCCTGAATCAGAAGTCGGAAGTTCGCACTACCGTATCCTATTCCTCGCTGCGTTTGTTTTGTTTATTTTTACTTTTGTATTCAACACAGTTGCTGAATTTGTAAGGCAGCAGCTGCGTGAAAAATACAGCTCAATGTAATTGGAGTGACATGACATGGTAAAACAATGGTTTAAGTCAGGTTCTCCGTGGATCTGGATGACAGGTGGCGCGGTCAGCATCAGTTTGATTTCGGTTATTGGACTGCTTGCAATGATTGCTTGGAAGGGATTGAGTTTCTTCTGGCCATCACAAGTTGTTGAACTGCAACTTGAAGGTTCCGTGCCTAAGCAAACGGTAATTGGTGAAATCTATGACCGTGAGCTAGTTCCAAAAACGCGCCTTGAAGCAGCTGGTTACGATTTATCTGGTTATAAAGACGAATATGTAGAGCGTTTACTGGTTAAAACAGGTAACCGTGAGTACGTTGAACTTGATTTTCGCTGGGTGCTTTCAACTGATATTCAAAGTCAACAAGCACCAGAAAAGCTGGCTGTGTTTGAACGAAGCAAAAACGGTAACTTTTATGGTTACGTAACGAAAGTCATTGAAGATGGCAAGGTAGTTACAGAACAGCCTGTTGAACGGTTATTCGAATTGGTTGAGCGTGCCGTTGATTTAAATGAAGAAGCGCTTGACTTACAAAACAGTGAAATCGGTCATATTAACTATGAACTTGAGCGTTTACGTTTACGCGAGCGTTCGTATGCATTAGACAATGAATTAAGCGATGAAAAATTAGCCGAATTAAATGCTCGCCGTGCGGAGTTAAAAGAAGAGTACAAAGTCTTTGAGAAGCGTTTGTTCGAGTTGCGTAAAAAGGCAAAGCGTGACCAAGTTGTTGTAAAAGACATGCGTGGTGAAGAAGTAACTTTACCTCTATATCAAGTGTTAGATGTTTGGTTTCCAAATGATATGGGCTTTTTTGCAAAAACGGCACACTACATAGTTCAAATCGGCAAATTTATTAGCGACGACCCTCGTGAAGCGAATACTGAAGGTGGCGTTTTCCCTGCGATTTTCGGAACTGTATTTATGGTCATGCTGATGGCGGTAATCGTGACCCCATTTGGTGTGGTTGCGGCGATTTATCTTCATGAATATGCAGCTAAAAATGCCATCACGAAGATGATCCGTATCGCGGTGATCAACCTAGCTGGTGTTCCGTCAATTGTATACGGAGTGTTTGGTTTAGGTTTCTTTGTTTATATGCTAGGCGGTTCTATCGATGAACTGTTCTACGCAGAAGCTGCACCTAGTCCTGTGTTTGGCACACCAGGCGTGATTTGGTCAGCGCTAACGTTGGCAATATTAACGCTACCTGTTGTAATAGTTTCTACGGAAGAAGGTCTATCGCGCATACCAAGTTCTGTCCGTCATGGTTCACTTGCTTTAGGTGCTACCAAGGCTGAAACACTGTGGAAAATCATTGTACCAATGGCAAGTCCAGCTATCATGACAGGCCTTATCTTGGCTGTTGCTCGTGCGGCTGGCGAAGTCGCCCCATTGATGCTAGTGGGTGTTGTTAAGATGGCACCGACATTACCGCTTGATGGTAACTTCCCTTATATTCATTTAGATCGTAAGTTTATGCACCTAGGTTTCCATATCTATGATGTTGGTTTCCAAAGCCCGAATGTGGAAGCCGCTAGACCTTTGGTCTATGCCACTGCATTCCTGCTAGTTACGGTTATTATTGCCCTGAACATCACCGCGATTGGTATTCGTAACCATCTGCGTGAAAAGTTCAGAGCCCTTGAAAACTAATAGTAAAGATTTATAGGTAACAACATGATTACACTAACGCCAGAAGTTAATCAGGCAAACGGTAACACTAAGTTAGATTTGGAAAATTTAACTCCAGAGCAAACTGCACTAGAGATCAAAGATCTCGATCTTTACTACGGTGACAAACAAGCTCTGAGCAAAGTAAATATGCTTATTCCAACCGGACAGGTAACCGCATTCATTGGTCCTTCGGGTTGTGGTAAATCGACCTTATTACGTTGTATTAATCGTATGAATGATTTGGTTGATAATTGCCGTATTGAAGGCGAAATAAACCTAAAAGGTCAGAACATCTATGACAAGCGTGTTGATGTGGCTGCGCTACGTCGTAACGTTGGTATGGTATTTCAAAGACCAAATCCATTTCCTAAATCAATCTACGAGAACGTGGTATATGGTCTAAGATTACAAGGGATTAAAGACAAGCGTAAATTAGATGAAGTAGTCGAGAAGTCACTGCGCGGTGCCGCGCTTTGGGATGAAGTGAAAGATCGCCTACACGATAGCGCTTTTGGTTTATCAGGTGGTCAGCAACAGCGTTTGGTGATTGCCCGCTCTATCGCAATTGAACCAGAAGTGTTATTACTAGATGAGCCTACTTCGGCACTAGACCCAATCTCAACGTTAGTCATAGAAGAATTGATTAACGATTTGAAAAACAAGTATACCGTTGTCATCGTTACCCATAACATGCAACAAGCTGCACGCGTTTCAGATCAAACTGCCTTTATGTACATGGGTGAATTGATCGAATACGCAGATACCAATACCTTGTTTACAACTCCGTCTAAAAAGAAGACTGAAGACTACATTACCGGCCGTTACGGCTAAGTCTGGCGTGGTTGAGGAGAATACGATGGAACATAACATCAATAAACACATTTCTGGTCGCTTTAATGAAGAGCTAGAAAATGTCAGAAACCATGTATTGAGCATGGGTGGGCTTGTTGAACAGCAACTTAATACTGCGCTAGATGCGGTAAACAGTGGTGATGCTGAAAAAGCCAAAAAAGTCAGTAAAAACGATTACAAAGTAAATGCAATGGAAGTGAACATTGACGAAGAATGTACACGCATCATTGCCAAGCGTCAGCCAGCAGCAAGTGATCTTCGATTGGTTGTCGCAATTGCAAAAACGATTGCGGATTTAGAACGTATTGGAGATGAGGCTGAACGTATCGCCAAAGTCGCTTTAGACTCATTTACCAAAGATCAGCAAGATTTATTGGTTAACATCGATAATATGGGGCGTCAGGTATCGCAAATGTTGCACGATGTACTTGATTCGTTCGCCAGAATGGATGTGCAAAAAGCTTTTGAAGTTCATAAAGCGGATGCTCGTGTAGATAGAGAATATGAAGCCCTTACACGTCAAATAATGACGTATATGATGGAAGATCCACGTTCAATTCCAAAAATAATGGATTTAATCTGGTCAGTACGGTCATTGGAACGGATTGGAGACCGTTGTCAGAATATTGCTGAATATGTTATTTACTTTGTTAATGGCAAAGATATTCGTCATACATCTCAAGAAGATATAGCAAAATCGCTATAACCTTTCACCTCCTGCTGTGCAGATATCTGCACAGCTTATTCTAATGTGTAGTCGTTAATCAGATAAAAACCGTTCACAATATTGCTTAATGTTGTAAAATTAGCAGCTGCACATGCAAAACAATATGATTTAAGGGTCAATTATGCCTAGTAACGCGTTTTTAGGGGTTTTTGCAAAATCTCCTATTAAGCCCATAGAAGAGCATATTAAAATAGTCCATAAGGCCAGTGCGGCACTTATTCCTTTTTTTAACCACGTTTTTAAAGGGGAATGGACTGAAGCGGAAGCTTTACGAGTAGAAATTCGTAATTTAGAGCGCGAAGCTGACGATATGAAGCGAGAAGTTCGTTTGCAATTGCCTCGTGGTCTATTTATGCCAGTGGAAAGGACCGATCTACTGGAATTAATCACTCACCAAGACAAAATCGCCAATAAAGCAAAAGATATTGCTGGCCGTGTAATTGGCCGTGAGATGGCGATCCCTGAATCCATCCAGCAAGATTTTCTCACTTATTTGTCTCGTTGCGTTGATGCGACCAAACAAGCATGTAAGGCCATCAATGAGCTAGACGAATTACTTGAAACCGGCTTTAGAGGCCGTGAAGTAACATTAGTAGAGAAAATGCTCGTGGAGTTAGATGCTATCGAGCAAGACACGGATGAAATGCAAATCAAAATCCGTCAAGAGTTACGCACAGTTGAAGCCGAACTAAATCCAGTCGATGTGATGTTCTTATACAAAATCATTGAGTGGGTGGGTGAATTAGCTGATATTGCTGAGCGTGTAGGCTCACGTCTTGAGCTGATGTTAGCTCGCTAACTTCAACGATCTTTTAAAATTAAAGTAAGGTTTTCCAATGGATATCATTGCATCCTACGGCACGCTTCTGGTTTTGGTTGCCGCAGCAGTTGGTTTCTTTATGGCTTATGGTATTGGTGCAAACGACGTTGCAAATGCTATGGGTACATCGGTAGGTTCTAAAGCACTTACCATTAAACAAGCAATTATTGTTGCTATGATTTTTGAGTTTGCAGGTGCTTATTTAGCGGGTGGTGAAGTAACATCGACGATTCGCAAAGGCATTATTGACTCGACTCCTTTCTTAGATGTTCCTGAATTAATGGTATTAGGGATGATCTCAGCACTATTTGCTGCGGGTTCTTGGCTGTTATTGGCTTCACTACTTGGTTGGCCGGTATCAACAACACACTCGATCATCGGTGCAATTATCGGTTTTGCACTTGTTGCAGTGGGCAGTGAAGCTATCCAATGGGGCAAAGTCGTGGGGATTGTCGGTAGCTGGATAGTAACGCCTGCAATTTCCGGTTTTATCGCTTATCTTATTTTTATGAGCGCACAAAAACTGATTTTTGATACCAATAACCCTCTTGCCAACGCAAAACGTTTTGTACCTATTTATATGGGCCTAGCTGGTTTTGTTATGTCTCTAGTGACAATCAAAAAAGGCTTGAAGCACGTAGGAATCAAAATGGGTACGTTCGAAGGTTTTGCCTTGGCCATAGGTATTGCGGTAATTATTGGTATCATTGGTAAAATTGTGATTCAACGTTTGAAAATGGACCCTAAAGCTGACAAGCAAATGCAGTTTAATAACGTAGAAAAAGTGTTTGCTGTATTAATGGTATTAACCGCTTGTTGTATGGCGTTTGCACACGGTTCTAATGATGTTGCGAATGCGATTGGTCCATTAGCTGCGGTAGTTAATATTGTTGAGAACGATGGTGAAATTGCCAAAAAAGCGGCATTAGCTTGGTGGATCTTACCACTAGGTGGTTTTGGTATTGTGGTTGGTCTTGCTGTATTGGGTAAGAAAGTAATCAAGACCATCGGTGAAGGGATCACCCACTTGACACCAAGCCGAGGCTTTGCTGCTGAACTTGCTGCGGCATCAACAGTTGTTATCGCTTCTGGAACAGGTCTGCCAATTTCCACAACACAAACGCTGGTTGGTGCTGTACTAGGTGTGGGTATGGCCAGAGGTATCGCTGCTCTTAATATGGGGGTGGTGCGTAATATCGTGGTTTCTTGGGTTATTACGTTGCCAGTTGGTGCGGCCCTTGCTATTGTTATATTCTATATCCTAAGAACTGTATTTGGTGTTTAGTATCCTGCTACGGTACTAAAACTACACAGACTTTTAGCTTGAAAAGATCTCAGCACCTTTGGTGTTGGGGTCTTTTTTATTTTTGGGTTAGCAATTGGTATAACAGACCATGACGATAATGGTTAAATTGAGATAAGCTAGATTATCTAAGAGCGAATAAATTACAAGAGCAAACAGCGTGACAAACTTACCCAGTATTAAACAACTGCAATATCTGCTAGCAGTGCATCAATATCAGCATTTTGGAAGAGCAGCAGAAGCCTGCTTTATTGGTCAATCCACATTAAGTAGCGCAATTCAGACACTGGAAGAAATTTTGGGGTGTCAGCTTATTGAGCGAGAAAATAGAAGTTTGATGTTCACCGATATTGGTGAAGAAGTCGTTGAGCGCGCGCGAAAAATCATTGATGATACAATGAGCGTAAAGGAGCTTACCAAAAGCTACAAAAACCCGTTATCTGGAAAACTCACTCTAGGCATTATTCCCACAATCGCCAGCTTTATTGCTGCGCCGTTATATCAAGCTTGTAAGCGAGAGTTTTCGGAGCTTCAGCTAGTCCTGGTGGAAGATACCAGCGAAAATTTACTATACAAGTTAGAACATGGTCATATTGATATGGCGATGCTGGCACTGCCTTATCGTACTGACAAGTTTCATACCGAAGTATTAGCAAAAGACCACTTTAGTTTAGTTAGACATAAAGAGTATCAGGTGCCAGACCCGATAGAAGATTTCAATTTGTTACCTGATGAAAGTGTCTTCTTGCTAGAAAAAGAGCATTGTATGACGGGGCATGCATTGAGTGCCTGCCATTTAAATCGTAGTGCCTGCATCAATCCGTTTGAAGCGGCTAACTTACATACCCTATTAAGTATGGTGGAATATCAAAACGGTGTTACTTTCTTGCCGCAAATGGCGATCAACACAGGAATACTCGAGTCCAAGCCACTAGTGGCATCACCGCCCAGTGAACACGCCTATCGTGAAATTGGTCTAATTTGGCGTAGAACGACAGGTAGAAGTCGTGATTTCAGACTTTTCAGTGAATTTGCCAAAGCCTACGTAAAAAAACAGTGCAGCTAGCACTGTTTTTTTATTCCGAAAACACAACTATTTTTCCCCACCCCTCGACTAACTACATAAAGAAATTAAGAGCTTAGTTCAGTGTTTTTATTCACAGAAAAACAATTGATAAAACAAGCTGCGCAGGGCAATGAGCGAGCTTGGCAAAAATTGCTAGAGAAACATCAACAGCGAATTTATAACCAATGTTTGCGACTGATTGGCAATCCCAGTGACGCATGGGATGTTTGCCAAGATGTATTTTTGAGTATTTATAAAAGCTTGCCGAGTTACAAAGGGGATGCGCAGTTTTCGACTTGGGTATTTCGCATAACGCATGCCAGGATTGTTGACTACATGCGTAAACACCGCTTTGAAGATGTGAATGATTCAGGAGTTGAGCTATCGACTTCAGGACCTGATTGTGAAATCGCTGTATTACAACAGAATGCAGAGATCTATCATGCGTTAAAGCGATTGCCATTTGAGCAGCGCTTGGTAGTTGAGCTTAAATTTTTCCAACAATACACGTTCGATGAAATTGCAGCCCAATTAGAGACACCAGTAAACACAGTCAAAGCAAGGTTATATAGCGCGCTTGGAAAGATGAAAGGTCAATTGGAGGTAAATAATGGCTAAGTTAGATCAGCTATTTGAAGCTTGGTTAGATGGTAAAACCTTATCAGAGCAAGAATTGGAGCTGCTTCAGCAAGATAACGAGTATCGACAATTAATGGCTGAAGCCCGAGGGTGGCAAGAAAAAGCCAATCAGTACCAAGATGTTCCGACGCCAAGGTGGTTGAAACACGTAAACCCGTTGACAGCAAGTTGGTTACAGGTTGCTTCTTATTTGCTAGTTGGATTGGGAATAGTAGGCCTTTGGCTACAAAATGTAGATCTAAACAAGCAATTACAGCAGCAAAATCAGCTGATCGCGACACAACAACAAGTAATGAAAGATGTCGTAGCCGAGCTGAAACAGCGATCCGTTACTGACAAACAAGCCTTGTCATCCATTGCAACTCAAGTGGTGGCGCAAACAAGAAAAGAAAGAGGCTTAGAGATCAATAATCTTGTGGATTTTATGCAAGCCCAGCGGGCGCAAGATCAAGCCTTATTGCGATTGCAATTAAACGAATTAGAAGCACAGGTTGACAATACACCTGTAGAACGTTTGGCAAAATATTGAGGTAACCCATGAAACTTATCAGCATACTAATATCGGCCGCACTGGCTTCTACACCACTAATCGGTAATACAAAAGACTTACAACCGATGAAACGGGAGGTAAAAATATTTGAAAGAGTTCTTGGCAGTGCGTTACAGCACGATATGCCTGGGCAAGTAAGAAAAGTATCAGGCTATTATTTGCAAGGACAAGGTTTGGTCTTTGAGTTACAACTTAAACGCCAGCACAGTCTCAACTGGCTAGCCCCTTTGGATAATTTAGATGAAATAGCAGCGCTTGGAGAGTTTGACTTTCCACATTTTGAAACAAATGTGGTCAATGAAGAGAACACCGAAACTTTTTCTGAGGCGTGGTCTTCAACCATGGAAAAAGTTAGAGAAGAAGCTGAAAAGCTCAAAGAATCTGCCTGGAGAGAGCGAGAAACACGTATGCAGTTACGTGAATTGAAGCGCCAGAAATCTGAGTTAGAGTTTGCAAAGCGACATCATGCTGAAGACGATGAAGCAAGGGATGATTTAGCCAAGGAAATCGCTTCGGTTGAACAAAATATAGAGTCACTTAACCAGCAAGAGTCTGAGCTTGGCAAGAAGTTACAACAGTTAAGAAATAAGTTTGAACAACAAAAACAGCAAAAAGAAGCGCAGAAGCTAGAGCAACAACGTAATTTAAATGCTTCACTCAGTGACAATATTGCAAGGAGCCTTTGCGATTATGGTGCTGGTTTGAAAGCTTTAGCTGTGAGTGAATATATTAGCTTTACCTATCCTAATCTATTGGAGCCAGAGCAAAAACACATCATGATTTATCAGCAAAGTGAGGTGCAGCGTTGTGTTACTGGAAAAATAGATGCTAGCGCGTTAGCCAAACAAGCGAAACAGTACGTATTTTAATTGATAGATGGAGTGGTACCAAGACGAAGCTAGTACTGCTCCATATTTTTGCTTGCGACTAGGTTGGGTAAAAACAGCAAATACACCCACACCACCAAATTGAAATAAGGGATCAGACCCAGCACTGTGAATAATTTCAATGGATAGCCTTTTAAATTTGCATAGCGATAACACTGATATGCAATTAAAAGATTTAAAACCACCAGTAATATTGAGAGTGACAGCATTTTTTACCTCCAGAGCTCCATTGCCAGATGTTGTCAAATTCCCTGAATGTCATAAAAAATAATGTGTTACGCTTTTTTTAGAGGACATCATTGACTGTTATCTCTAATTATAGAGAAGTTTTTTGGAAGTAAAAGTAGCCTTTCGTATAAAGTTGTTACTGTACTGTTTTCTCGAATAAAATAGTTTCTAGCTTTGATTGGAGTTGTGTTATTGGTAATGGTCGAGAGATAAAGTAGCCTTGGCCATAATCCACGCCAATCTCTTTAAGTTTTTGAAAAGTCTCGTTGTTCTCTATGTATTCAGCAACAGAATGCTTGTCTAGTGAATGACTAATATCATTCACAGCTTTGACTAAGGCAAGGTCGATAGGATCATTTAGCATGTCGCGTACAAACGACCCATCTATCTTGACATGTTGCGCTGGTAGCTGTTTCAGGTAACTAAAGGTGCTAAAACCAGTGCCGAAATCATCAATAGAAAAATGGCAGCCCATCTCATTTAACTTTTTAACCATTGCTTGGGTTGCACTTAGGTTATTAATACTGGCAGATTCGGTAATTTCAAAAATGACACAACCAGCTGGCACTTTATGGTCTGTTAAGCATTGCTGAATATGTGGCAGCAAACGCTCATCCAAGAACGAATGTGCTGATAAATTTATTGCAACTTGTGTCAACTCTGGGTGTTCTGCCATCGCTTTTATCGCAGCTTTGATGACGCATTGATCCATCAGATAGGTATCGTTGAGTAACTCAAGCGCTGGGATAAACTGGTTCGGATATACTAATTCGTTATGAATATTTAAGCGTAATAAGGCCTCAAAGTAGGCGACTTTGTGTTGTTTGAAATCCCAGATAGGTTGGTAATGCAGCTCTATAGCGTTATTTTGCAATGCTTGTCTGACATTGTGCCCCCACTCGAGTCCAGTTTGCAGAGTTTGATTTTGCACATCATCTTTGCTATAGCAATGTACCAAGTTACGGCCCAGATTTTTAGCGATATAAAGTGCGATATCCGCTTGTTTTAAGCATTCACTGGGATCTGCATTTTGTACTGTGAGTTGGGTTAATCCAATTGAGCAACTCAATGAGTAGGCACTGTCCTCAAAATGGAACTTATGCTGTTCAATAGACATGCAAATATTTTCAGCACACATGTGTGCATCTAATAGGTTGGTATCTCTAAGCAATACTGCAAATTCATCCCCTCCGATTCTGAAGATAAGATGATCTTTACTAATACTTTCACTAAACAGCTCTGAAACCTCTTTCAAGACAATATCACCTTGTTGGTGTCCTTTACTGTCATTAATGATCTTAAAGTGATCTAGGTCGATATAAATAAGTGCATGCTCTCGAGCTTTTTGATCTTTTACTTCACTACAAAACTGCTGCAACTGTTGGTCAAAGTAATAACGGTTGTGCAGTCCTGTGAGAGTGTCATGCCAGGCTAAATGTTTTAGTTGGAATTCTGCTTGTTTGCGTTCGTGGATATTATCTAACGTAGCAGTAATTGCGACGGAGCTGCTCGTGTTTTTGATCAATTGTAAACGACATTCAACCCAAATCAAATGTCCTTGTTTGTGACGTAACTGCATTTCTAGCTGGGTATGCTGGGTTTCAGCGCTTTGCATCTTTGCGATTTTTTGTTGCAGTATTTTGGCGTCTTCATCGAGCAGATAATCACACAATTGTGAGCGCAAACTATGCTTTATTCCAAAACCGGATAACTGTTCCCATGCTGGGTTAATAAAGCGGATCTCACCGTTTAGATCCAACTCAACCACAACCGTGCGCAGGTGCAATAAAATTCTTTGGTGAGCAGAAAACAGCTCTTTATATTTACCTTCGCTATGACTGAGTTGTTCGACTTTATTGGCAAATTCGGCGTAGCTAACCATAAAGTCTTCGCGACGAGCTGCATGATCACAGACTTTGCTTAAAAATGGCAGATCGTAAGGCGCTCTGACAAAATCAGTGACACCGAGTAATAGCAGTTGTTCTGCGTGATCTGCATCGCGTTTATCGATAATAGTTACGATCGCTTGACTGGGCTTACGCTGTAAAATTTGTCCCACAAGCTCTTCAGTAGATTGAGCAAGCGTTGCGGTCGTGTCGAGTAAGATGATAGCGAAGTCATTTTGAAAAAAAGCGGAAAGAGCTTCATGCGCAGAAGTAGTATGTGTGCAGACAAAATTAAGAGAAAGGTGTGTGCAAATTTCTTCAGCTTTGGCGATGTTAGGTTCAAGCAATAATAAATTTAGACGGCTGCTTTTTTCTAGGTGTGTTGATAGGACATTGGCTAAAACTTGCGGTAGTTTTTCCTGTTTTTCAAAAGGCAATACCGCATCAATACTGTAGCTTCGTGCTGTTGTTTCCGCGATGCGTTCACAGTATATCGGTGGAATAAGTACGATAGGTGTATTTTTCGGGGTTGCTAGTAAACCCGAACGTATCATTCTTGAAAACCGCCACCCATCGATCTGTCCTACGTCCAGTCCCGTAATCACTAAGTCGACAGGTTCTTTTTTCAATAAACTGAGCGCATCTCTGGAGTCTGAGGTTTCAATAATATTGAAAACATCAAGTGAACTTAGCGTTTTGGCTAATATTTTTCGTTGGGTGTCATGGGCATTTAATATAAGTAGAGTCAGTTTTCTTGCCATCGTTGTTACAACCCCAGATTATTAATGGCTATTCGCTATCTTTATTAAGTTTTTGTTTAATTTAAGAGAATAAAGAACCTGGCTGTTGTTGATAGCCACATCGTGAGATGTTGTATAACGTTTACCTCTATTGATTCGCTAGGTTAAAGGTATTTGGGACAGGTTACAAGCACTTGATTTCACCAAGTCAGGACACTAGACTTGGCGCTCATTCTGATAAGAGGTCCTTTTATGCGTGTTGCTGACTTTAGTTTTGAGCTTCCTGATGAATTGATTGCTAGGCATCCAAAGCAAGATCGTTCTAGTAGTCGATTACTCACTTTGAATGGTAATACTGGCGAAATCCAGCACAAAATTTTCAAAGATATTCTGGAAATGATCAATCCGGAAGATTTAATGATCTTCAATAATACTAAAGTGATTCCGGCACGTATGTTCGGACAAAAAGCCAGTGGTGGAAAACTCGAAGTATTGGTTGAGCGAGTGATCGATGAACATACCGTATTGGCACATGTACGAGCCAGTAAATCGCCCAAAGCCGGAGCGAAAATTATCCTCGAAGGGCAGGCAGAAGCGACTATGGTTCAAAGGCATGGAGAGCTATTTGAGTTGCGTTTCTCGGGTGAACAAGATGTGCTGTCGATCCTAGAAAATATTGGTCACATGCCATTGCCGCCATATATTGATAGGCCTGATGATGAGCAAGATAAAGAGCGTTATCAAACCGTTTATAGTGAAAAGCCAGGTGCTGTGGCTGCGCCGACAGCAGGATTACACTTTGACGATAGTTTAATGTCAGCATTAAAAGCGAAAGGGGTTGATATGGCCTTTGTAACGCTTCATGTTGGTGCAGGGACTTTTCAACCAGTTCGAGTTGATTCAGTTGAAGAACATAAAATGCATTCTGAGTATATTGAAGTGCCAGAAGATGTAGTGGAAGCGATAAACAGAGCCAAAGCTCGTGGTGGTCGAGTCATTGCGGTTGGAACCACCTCTGTTCGCTCCTTAGAATCAGCTGCCAAGGCGAATGGCGGCGAAATTGCGTCACTTTATGGTGATACGGATATTTTTATCTATCCTGGCTACGAATTTAAAGTCGTTGACGCCATGATCACTAACTTCCACTTACCAGAATCAACATTAATCATGTTGGTTAGTGCCTTTGCAGGGCAAGACAATATTATGAACGCCTACCAAGTCGCGATAGAACAAAGGTATCGTTTCTTCAGCTATGGTGATGCGATGTTTTTACAAAAACAGCAATCGTAATATCTAGTTTATCGCATTCCTGTAAGAAGCCTGACGTAGTCGGGCTTTTTTATGTCATTGGTTTTCTCTGCCACTTTACTTTAATTTCTATTTTTTGGCCCAATATTAGAATTGCATTGGCAATCTTGGTAGAATCGAGTGAACTTGTGAACAGCCCAAAAATAGGGCTGTTTTTTTAATCTATGTTGGACTGTTTTTCCGACGATGAGGTAATGATGAAATTTGAATTGGATCGCACTCAAGGTAAAGCTCGCCGAGGCCGTCTTATATTTGATCGCGGTGTGGTTGAAACACCTGCATTTATGCCCGTGGGTACCTACGGTACAGTAAAAGGCATGACACCAGATGAATTGAAGGATACCGGAGCGCAAATTTGCTTGGGCAATACTTTCCATCTGATGCTGCGTCCAGGTACTGAGATCATCAAACAGCACGGTGATCTGCATGATTTTATGAATTGGGATAAACCTATTTTGACCGATTCAGGCGGTTTTCAGGTGTTTAGTTTAGGCGCGATGCGCAAGATCACAGAAGAAGGGGTGATGTTTAAATCGCCAGTAAATGGCGAAAAAATTATGTTATCGCCAGAAAAAGCCATGCAAGTGCAGTGTGATCTAGGCTCAGATATTGTAATGATCTTTGATGAATGTACGCCATACCCCGCCACTGAAAAGGAAGCTCGTGATTCAATGGAACTCAGTCTACGTTGGGCAAAGCGTTCTAAAGAGGCGCATGGTGATAATCCAGCAGCACTGTTTGGCATTATTCAAGGTGGTATGTACCCGGATTTACGCGCTGAGTCACAACAAGGTCTAGAAGAAATTGGCTTTGATGGGTATGCCTTAGGAGGCCTGTCAGTAGGTGAGCCAAAAGAAGACATGATTAATATATTAGATCATTGTGCTTACAAGATGCCGGAGAATAAACCGCGTTATCTTATGGGGGTAGGTAAACCTGAAGATCTTGTTGAAGCGGTTCGCCGTGGTATTGATATGTTTGACTGCGTGATGCCAACCAGGAATGCCAGAAATGGTCACTTGTTCGTGACCAATGGTGTGGTAAAAATCAGAAATGCAGTGCATAAGACAGATACCAGTTCTCTTGACCCTGAGTGTGACTGCCATACTTGTAAAAATTATTCACGTGCTTACTTACATCACTTAGATAAGTGTAACGAAATACTGGGAGCACGTTTAAATACCATCCATAACTTACGTTATTATCAACGTTTGATGGAAGGGATGCGGGATGCTTTGTCTGAAGGCACTTTCGATGAATTTGTAGCTGACTTTTATCAGCGCAGGGGTCTACCTGTGCCGGAGTTAGCGGATGTTGGTTTAGAAAATTAAAATTTAAAACGAGGAAGTGAAATGAGCTTTTTTATTTCGAACGCACATGCCAGCACTGCTGGTGCAGCTCCTGCCGGTGGTGGTATGGAGATGTTAATCATGCTAGGTATTTTTGGCCTAGTTTTTTACTTTTTGATCTATCGCCCGCAAGCTAAGCGTGTGAAAGAGCACAAAGATTTAATGGGTGCACTAGGTAAAGGTGACGAGGTGCTGACCCAAGGTGGTTTAGTAGGAAAAATCACCAAAGTGGCAGACGACAAAGACTTTATTGTTATAGCGCTGAACGATCAAGCGGAAGTAACAGTGCAGAAGTCTGCAGTTTCAGCCGTGCTTCCCAAGGGCACGATGAAGTCTCTTTAAAAATAACAACAAAAGGAAAGTCCAGTGTTAAACAAGTATCCAATGTGGAAGTATTTACTTGTTCTGACAGTATTAGCTCTGGGTATTCTTTATGCTACTCCAAACTTGTATGGCCGAGATCCGGCCATACAAGTTTCGGGTACAAAAGGTGCCGAAGCGAGCTTAAGTGTACTAGACCAAGTAAACGACACACTGAAAAAAAACAATCTAACTGTAAAGTCTTCCTCTCTCGAAGATGGCCAGGTACTCATTCGATTCAAAAATGTTGAAGAACAGTTAAAAGCACAGGATATCCTTCGCGAGACTTTAAGCGATGACTATATTTCCGCGATAAACATGTCTCCAGCACAGCCTGATTGGTTGAAAAATCTTGGCGCGAATCCAATGAAGCTTGGTTTGGATTTAAGCGGTGGTGTGCACTTTACTATGGAAGTGGACATGGTTACTGCGATGGATAATGCGCTTGAGCAAATGGAACAAGATTTTAAGAGCGATCTTCGTGGTGAAAAACTACGTTATCGTTCAATCCGTCGCGTTGCTAATAGCGAACGTGTTCAGGTTATTATGCGCTCGGAAGAAGACAAAGATGCTGCCGAGCGTTTTTTGAAAACCCGTTATCCGGGTAACGTATTTATTGATGACAGCGGAAACAGCTTAGCTTTTTACTCTAGTTTGAGTGAATTGAAATATAAAGAGTTAAGAGACTACGCCATCAAACAAAACGAGACGATTATTCGTAATCGTATTAACCAGTTAGGTGTTGCGGAACCAAATGTGCAACGTCAAGGTGGTGAACGCATTATCGTGCAGCTGCCAGGCGTACAAGATACCGCTCGTGCTAAAGAAATCTTGGGTGCGACAGCAACGCTAGAGTTCCGTGAAGTTGATGAAAATGCAGATGTACGAGCAGCTGCGCAAGGCCGTATTCCACCAGGAACTGAAGTTATTCCTCATAAAGACGGTTATCCTGTTGTATTGACGAAACGTGTTATTTTAGAGGGGACACACATCACAGGTGCACAATCTGGGTTGGATGAATACCAGCGTCCTCAAGTGAATATTAAACTAGATAGCAAAGGTAGCGCTAAGATATCGTCATACACTAAGCGTGCGGTAGGAAAACGCATGGCGACGGTATTTATTGAGTACAAGCCATCAGGTGAAGTTGACGAAAATGGTAAGGCATTACCACCGATTAAAGTCGAAGAAGTCATTAGCATTGCGACCATCCAAACACGATTAAACGGTGCTTTTCGTATTACCGGAATCAACAGCCCAGCTGAAGCGCACAATTTGAGTTTACTACTCAGAGCGGGTGCATTGGTGGCACCCATTCAAATCGTTGAAGAACGCACAGTAGGTCCAAGCCTTGGTCAAGAAAACATCGAAGCGGGTATGACGGCTGTGGTGCTTGGTTTTGCTTTTGTACTGGCATTTATGTTGATTTATTACAAAGGTTTTGGCTTGGTCGCAAATCTTGCACTGGCGGCAAACCTGATCATGATCATTGGTGTAATGTCGATGATCCCTGGTGCCACATTAACCCTTCCTGGTATTGCTGGTATCGTTTTAACTGTAGGTATGGCGGTTGATGCAAACGTGCTTATTTTTGAACGTATTCGTGAAGAGTTAGCAGAAGGACGCAGTCCACAGCAAGCCGTTCATCATGGTTACGACAGCGCATTCAGCACTATATTTGATGCGAATATTACCACGCTAATCGCGGCAATTATTCTGTTCTCAGTGGGGACCGGTCCTATTGCTGGATTTGCCGTAACGTTGGCAATTGGTATTATCACTTCAATGTTTACCGCGATCATCGGCACCCGTGCTGTGATCAATGCATTCATTGGTGGTAAACGTATTAATAAGCTTTCTATCTAGGAGACGGACATGCAGTTACTTAATTTAAAAGGCACTATCCGTTTTATGGCCGTAAGAAAGCTTACCATGGCTTTCTCAGGTCTATTAATTTTGGCGTCCATCGCATCATTTATGGTGAAAGGGCTAAATTTCGGTTTGGATTTCACAGGCGGTACGGCGGTTGAAGTCGGTTTTTCACAGCCAGCTGACTTGCCAAAAATCCGCTCCGTACTTGCGGAAAATGGATTTGCGGATGCATCAGTTCAACTATTTGGCTCGAGTCAAGAAGTGCTTGTTCGGCTTGCACCTCGTGGTGATGACGTTAAGTCTGAAGTACTAGGCAACCAACTGATTGCTGCGCTTAAAATCGCTGATAACAGCGTAGAGATGCGTCGGATTGAGTTTGTAGGCCCAAGCGTAGGTGAAGATTTGAAAGAGCAGGGGGGCTTAGCAATGCTGACGGCCCTTATCTGTATCTTGATTTATGTTGCATTCCGTTTCGAATGGCGTTTTGCAGTGGGTGCTGTGGTGGCGCTGTTCCACGATGTCATTTTGACGATGGGTTTGTTTTCAGTATTAGGTCTGGAGTTTGATCTAACGATACTTGCTGCAATTCTGGCGGTGATAGGTTATTCACTGAACGATACGATTGTTGTTTCAGATCGAATTCGTGAAAACTTCCGTAAAGTGCGTATTGATGACACCTTGGAAATCATTGATATTTCACTGACACAGACCTTGAACCGCACATTGGTAACGTCAATCACGACTATTTTGGTACTGATTGCGTTATTTGTATGGGGTGGTCAAACTATCCATGGTTTTGCTACAGCATTGTTGTTCGGTGTTTTCATTGGTACCTATTCCTCTGTCTACGTAGCAAGCTCTGTTGCTGTATTGATGGGAGTTAGCAAAGAAGACTTAATTCCTGTTGAGGTAGAAAAAGAAGGTGCAGAGTTAGATGCAATACCCTAATTTTCTTAGCTGAGAACACACTGCTAAAAGATAAAAAATAGCCGCCTTTAGTTAAAGTGCGGCTTTTTTCTGGTCTGATAATTTCAGCTGGTACCTTAGCGCTAGCAAGACGCGATAGGGGCGTTATCAACCAGCTTTTCTCGACTCAAAGTGGATCAGCTAATTAAGAGAATTGGTATAATAATCGACAACATTAATGAAATTATGAAAAATACTCGACTCACGATATTGTTAACAAGCTTGATATTACTTACAGGGTGCCAACAAGACGAGGTTACTCAGGAAGGGGCAAAGCAGCAATCGCAAAATTTATATCAACAAAACTATAAAGAAAAAGTAAATAGCTTTTTGACAGCGGTACAGCTAGCCCAGAGTAAAAAGCAATTACAGCAGCACTCAAGTGACTTGGTAATTGCATCAAATCACTTGCTTGCAGAGTTGATTGCATCACAGCAACCCTGTTCGTCATACTTAGAATCACTCAAATCCTCATTGGCAAAGACATCTGAAGCACAGAAACACCATCTACCAGACTTTGCAGAGCCAAATCTTCCCCTTTGTTACCATGTTAAATCTTTGATTACTATCCCATTGATTAGTCGTGTCATTCTCAACGATCCCAGTTATCCTTCCGTTCCATATTCAAAGCTAGAGTCCTATCTTTTGGAATTGCTCGCACACTATCGTTTGGTAACTCAGTCTATCAGTTAACTAACCGACAATAAGATTGAATGGGAAATGTTGGATCAAGGAATTTGCCCGATAATACTATTTAGTCCCCCTCTCTTTGTTGTTACTTGTAATCGCTGACTATTGCAGGTTAAAACGCCTTATATAGAACAAAGTCTCATCACTGTTTTAGAAGAGTCACTTATTATCCAGTATTTACACTTTTAAAACTTTTATCGGTGGCTGAGACTTTTGTATAAAAGGGTACAAAATAGGCAATTGACATAAAATCGTCACAGACACTTGCTAACGTGCGCCAACGTCAATAAAAAATGGTCATTAGGCTGTGGAATCATCGCGCATTTTACTACTAAAAAAAATCATTGAAGAAAAAGCAGTACGTACGCTTTTTCAGCCAATTTTTGACCTTACTAAACAAAATGTCCTAGGCTTTGAAGCGTTAAGCCGAGGCCCGGTGGGCAGTCAACTAGAAAACCCCAGTGACTTATTTATTTTGGCTAACCAATGCGAGCTATTGTCAGAATTAGAGCTAATCTGCAGAGAGTCAGCAATTAAAGGTTTTGTGTCCCTGCGTTTGACTGGGAAGCTATTTTTAAATGTCAGTCCTAAAGCACTGCTAGATCCTACACACCCAAAAGGGGAAACCCTTCACCTGATCGAACATTACGGTTTGGATCCTAAGAGGGTTGTTATTGAAGTCACTGAACAAGACAAAGTTGATGATGGTTTATTGTTGTTAAAAACAATTGAACATTACCGGAAGCTGGGTTTTTGTATCGCCATTGATGATCTTGGTGCAGGGTATTCAGGATTGCGTCAGTGGTCAGAGTTATCCCCTGATTATGTAAAAGTAGATCGCTATTTTATAGATTACTGTGATCAGAGTATCGTTAAGCGTGAGTTTCTAAAGTCCATTATTGAACTTGCTAAAGCCACCAATACTGCGGTCATCGCAGAGGGGATAGAGCGCTCTGAAGAATTAGATCTTATTGAACAGCTGGGGATAGTCAATGCGCAGGGCTTTTTACTTGGTCGTCCATCAGCTAAGCCTAATAGCCAAAGCGAAGTGCTTAATAAAACACAAGTTGAGTTGGATGCTCACGCATTTTTGCATTATAAGCAGTCGATGGCGATTGGGTGGTTAGCGAAGGATGTCAAAGCTATTCATATTAATACTCAATGTATCGATGCCCACCGATTGTTTGAGCAAGACAAAAACCTAATGAGTCTGCCGGTGGTAAATGATGATAGATGCCCAATAGGGCTGTTACATCGAGATCAATTGACAGAGGTTTTTGCTGCGCCCTATGGACATGCTTTGTTTGATAAAAAGTCTGTCACCAAATTAATGGATAGACAACCACTAGTCGTTGATGAACAGCAAGCATTAGATACTGTTAGTAAACAAATAACCGAGCAAGAGTTTGACATCCGCCGACATATTATTATTGTGCGGCAGGGGCGCTATCTCGGGCTTGCCCCGCTGAGGGATATTCTCAAGCATATTACGGAAGAAAAAATTCGTCATGCGCAACATGCAAATCCATTGACTATGTTACCGGGTAACGTTGCGATTAATGAAGCGATAGAGCAAAGACTACGTACAAAACAAGCTTTTTACCTTGCCTATATCGATCTCAATCATTTTAAACAGTTTAATGATCTTTATGGTTATGCCAGTGGCGATAGCGTCATCAAACTACTGGCAAAAGTCACGGTTGAGGTATGTCAATCTCATGCAAATTTTGTCGGTCACATTGGGGGCGATGACTTTATGGTTGTGTTTGGTGGTGGTGATGCCGTCAAGCTATGTAATAAAGTGATTGCAGAATTTGAGGCTCGTTCCAGATCATTCTTTACTCCTGAGCATGTCGCAGCTGGAGGATATTGGGCCACCAATAGGGAAGGGCATAAGCAGTTTGTACCCTTATTAACGTTATCGATTGGATTGGTATGCCCAGATGTGGACCTTTGTCAAAATCCACATCAAGTTGCTGCACTTGCGACAGACGCTAAAAAAGAAGCTAAACGCTATAAAGAAAGCCATTTGTTTGTATGTAAAAGGAAACAACCAACCAGGGCGGTTGAGCAGTTAGATATGGTATAAACGAGACCTTCTAAATTGTCATAGCGGTATCAATTAAATAGGAGATCGGATTACTATTTGGTTTTCTTTACCCTAAATAACCCACCAGTTTTTTTGTAGCTAAAACGATATCCGTTTTGGTACTCTCTAAATACCATCATGACAAGCGTACTGCTCACTACTGTCCTACTCACGTACCCTACAACATCCATCGAGTAGAAGAAAAATGTCATTTCATAATCTTTTACTATTCTGAGGTAGTTTTCTAAAAGTGTTGCCGCAGCTACAAATACACCAAATAAAAACACCCAGGGGAGTAAATCATCAGCAAATGTATGTTTAACATGCTGTTGTCCACAAAACCATCGAGTGATGTTCGAACGTTTCATCAGCATAAACAGAATAAGTATTTCAACAATCAGGTGATAACCAAAAATAATACTATTATGAATCAGAATGTTGTCTGCAGTGCTACTTAAATCGATCAGTCCAAAGCCAAATACAATAGTTTCTACCACTATGGGCACAGTCACAATAAGCGTTATAGTGATAATATTTTTTTCTTTTAACCGCCAGGCCAAGAGAAACACAAAAAAATTAAAAATTAAATTAAAAGCCAAGAACACTTGAGCGCGATCTAAAAGGATAAAAGCGATAGCCACTGATACTGTACATATCAGTAGCGTATCAAAAAGTCTGACATTATTAAGCATGACGGCTAAGTTTTACTTTGGTTTTGTAGGCTTGGAAACGCCAAGAGATATGCTGATCTCGCCAGTATCTTGTGGTGGGTTTGTCTGCTTGGTATTATCACAAACACCATCGGTGCTGTTTGTACCGCCCAATACTCTTTTACAGCTTGCAAGGTTTAGTGTTTTCATAATTACTATCCTTATTTAAACTAATTTAAAGAATCTAGCGTGATTGCACGCGCTTTTACTTCCATGAATGCTTCACGCTAGTAACAAATTTAACATCAATTAAATGAAATGTGAACTTTTAAAGAAATAATATAATGCATCTTTAAAATTATTAACTATCATATTGTTATAAAAGGTTTTTATATCTCAAACTTCGCCATTTCAGCTTCTAGTTGCGAAGAAAGCACTTTGATGCTATCGGTCGCTTTGTGTGCTTTAGCTGATACATTAGCGGTTTGCGAGGCGGTATCTGAAATAACGACCACCCGCTTAGCGGTGTCTTCACCTGCATCCAATTGTTCTTTTGCTGCTTGCGCTATTTGATGACTCATTTGGGAGATTGATTTGAGAGAGTCAGCCACTTGTGCCAGAGCTTTCGATGCATCTGAAGACATGCTTACGGTTTTCTCGCTGGTTGCAATACTTAGATTTACTGAAGATTTAGCATCTTGAGTCGCATTTTGCAGCTTGTTGATCATAGTTCGGATCTCTTCGGTACTCGTTTGTGTGCGTTGGGCTAGCTGCCTAACTTCATCAGCAACAACAGCGAAACCACGACCTTGTTCTCCCGCTCGTGCCGCCTCAATGGCTGCGTTAAGAGCGAGTAGGTTGGTTTGCTCTGCGATAGATTGAATCACTGTCAGTACATTTGCGATATTATTAACTTCTTCGTCGAGGACCTGAATATTATTGCCAGCATTGTCAATTTGTTGTTCAAGTAAGGCTATTTCTTTTGCAGTTTGTGCGGTGAGCTCATCAGCGGCACTACCTTGATGTTCTGCATCTCTTACTGAATCAGCGGCTTGTTCAGCATGCTCAACAACGGCTTGGGCAGATGCAGTTAATTCAGTAATGGCTGATGCAACCATTTGCGTTTCAGAACTTAGGCTACGAGTTAATTGTTCTAACTCGTTTGAGCGAATTTCACTGTCATTACTTTGCGATTGTAAATTTGTAGTAACATTCATTAGGCCTTGCACAACCCCTTTCAAGCCTTTTTGCATGTAGTCCATAGCGGACAAGATACTGTCATCTTTACAATTTTTAGCATCGATGGGGGTGGTTAACCGACCTCTTGAAACATGCATTACAATGTCGTGAACATCATCTAGCTCTGCACCAAGTTTATTGCTCAGGGAAAGGCCAAACTTTGCCATAGCTGCGGTGAGAATAATTGCGACAATTAAAGATAAAGCAACAAGCCAAATCGCAGTATCCCAATAGCGCTCGTTCACTTCCTTGTAACTAATGCCTGTACCAACGTACCAACCAAAAACCGCCGTCTTTTGTACTACAGAGGTTAAATCGACCACTTCACCATCGCGACGAGAATTCCAGTTGTAGGTAATGATCTGCGATACCTTATTCCCTACTAGGCGTTCAACCATGGCGCCGATACTTTTGCCTTGGGCATCTTTAAAGTCGTTAAAACTGGTGCCGTGTAATTGTGGGTCATGCGGAGTGGCCACAAAGTTTAATTGCTCGTCAACCACGTAAACATATTCGGAGTCGTGATATTTATTCTCTCGCAAGATTTGCGTGGCAAACGCCTTTGCTTGTTCTTCAGTAAGCTTGCCTTGCTGAGTAAATTGCTCAAACTGCTCTACGATATTCACCGTACTTTTCATTAACTGATTGATTCTGGAGATATTATCAGTTTCACTTGCATATCGGAGTGCTTGCAGGCCTCCAAAAGCGATAGCCAGTAGTGAAACAAATATCGCGGCGGCGAAAAGAATAATTTTGGATTTAAGAGTAAAGCTGGAAAACACTGGCACGCCCCTTTTTATCGATTATGTTTTAATCATTTAGCATGATTGGGGATAACTTGTTAAGTAGTATAATGCCAAAAGGGGAGTAAATTGAGATGATATTTACTCATACTCCCCAATGTGAGTGCTTATTTTGCATTGATTATGTTGATTTCAGACTCGGTTAATTGGCGGTACTCACCGCTGTGTAAACTTTCATCTAAATGGATGTTGTCAATACTTTCTCTATGAAGTTCAACGACTTGATTTCCAATCGCTGCGAGCATTCTTTTAACTTGATGATATTTTCCTTCACAAATTGAGAGGCGAAGTGAAAACTTATCAAGTATCTCCGCTTTTGCGGGTAACGTTGGTACTTTTTCTCCATGCAATTCAACCCCAACCCTGAGTTTTTCAACGTCATCTTCATACAGCTCATCACGAGTTTCCACTAGATAGGTCTTGAACTTTTGCTTTTTAGGAGAGGTTATGTGGTGAGACCAATTTCCATCATTAGTAATTAACACGAGGCCAGTGGTATCTATGTCGAGTCTTCCAGCTACATGAAAATCTTTTAAGTTAGGTTCATCTAATAAATCGAACACCGTGTCGTGCAGTTCATCATGGTTAGCACACACATAACCTTGGGGCTTGTTGAGCATAAAATAGCGAAGACCCAAATAAGTTAAGCGCTCTCCATCAAGCAGTACTTCATCCTCTTGTGTCACTTGAGTATCAAACTTAGTGACCGTTTCACCGTTAACTTGGACTAAGCGTTTTTTAATATTAATTTTCACCCTGCTACGCGGTAGGTCAGCAACGTGGCTTAAAAATTTGTCTAATCTACAAGGAAATTTCATCTTGTCTTACTCTGTATTGAATTAATTTTTACAATAAATGCTTGGCAATAAATCGTAGCAATGTACTGTGATTGAGAAGTCTTTCCCTACTAACTGCTGTAATAATACCAGAGCCTGCTCGCAGAGTTGCTTTTTCTGTGTTTCTGAGCGTCCAGCCATAAGGTGAATTTGCAGATGGACAAAGCCGTTTCTATCACACCCTAGTGCAAAACTTTGGAATTCAACTGCTCTGGTCTTTACGGTCTTTGGTTGAAACAATGTCTGTTGTTGAGCAAATTCATGAACTGCAGAAACCAGCTGCGACGCTTCAATAGGTAAGTTAGGTGAATATTCTAAGATAAAGTGAGGCATGTTGACTGAGTCTATATTTTGCAATGGGTTGAGAGTTTATGATATTTAACTAGGGTGATTCCACTAAAGAGTGATAAACAGGACATGCTTTCGTTATTTAAGGTATCCCCATTGTTATCTGATGAAGAAACCCAATGGTTAATTGATACCTTTTCGTGGTGCTTCGAACATTTTGATGGTCAATATTTTCTGGATCAAACGCAAGTGATTACTCCCACAGGTGAGTTTTTTCCAGAGCCTGTTTCTAGCATCGAAGAGATGGCCAGCGTGGTATTTAAACGGGTTAAAAGCTATGTTGGCATGCAGCAGTGGCCAGTAGAATTAGTGATGCCAAATCAGCTGAGTGCGCAACAGCAAATGCCTAGGCTACAATTTTCTCATCATTTTAGAGGGGAGAGTGCGCAACTGATTAGCCCTGCACCATCACCGATCCTAATGTCTTTTAATCCCAGCCAGATAAATCAACCTCAAGATTTGATTTCTAGCTTTGTGGGGGCATTGGCTCGAATTATGATTTTACAGCGAGGTATTGCTCCGCCAGGGGGCGAAAAGCAGTTAGATGCCGCTTGTGATGTGTTAGCGAGTTTTATGGGATTTGGCGTTATGCTAAGTAACACGGTTTATCACTTTAGAGGTGGATGCGGCTCTTGTTACAACCCTTACGCCAACCGCCAAGCTGCGTTAACTGAATCTCAGAGCGTTTTTACTCATGCCTTAGTGTGTCATATCAAGGGGGTAAAAGACGGGCACAAACACCTTAAACCGCATTTAGTTAGCCAATTCAAAAAAGCAAAGAAGCAAATTTTATCGATGATAAAAAACACCGAGCGTGCCGACTTAATAATGCTTACGGAACATGCCAATGGTCGATTATCTTGATGAGTTTTTGCTGATTGCCATTGCTCACTTTTTTGCAGTCGCAAGTCCGGGTCCTGACTTTGCATTAGTGCTAAAACAAAGTATTCAGCAAGGCCGAAGTAATGCGCTTTGGACCAGCTTTGGGGTGGGGCTGGGTATACTGGTTCATGTAAGTTACTGTCTACTCGGTGTAGCGCTCTTGCTATCGCAGTCTCCGGCGTTATTTAATGGTTTTAAATATATTGCTGCAGCTTATTTAGCGTATCTGGGTGTGCAAGCCTTGCGGAATGCAGAGGCGAATATCAAAGAACAAGCAGTTGGCCAAAAAGGCGCAACACAAAGTGCCTTTTTGGCGTTAAAAACCGGCTTTTTAGTGAATGCGCTGAACCCCAAAGCGACGCTGTTTTTCCTCTCATTGTTTACTTTGGTTATTGAACCAAACACACCTTCTGAGATGCGTTTGTTTTATGGTGTTTACATGGCGCTAGCAACTTGGCTGTGGTTTTCAATGCTGTCCGTCATATTATCACAAGCTACAGTGCGGAGTTTCTTCCATCGTGCAGGGCATTGGTTTGATAGAGGAATTGGTGTGGTTATGTTAGTACTGGCTATGAGGATAATCATCTAATGAAATCAGCGGCTGTATTGAATTTCAGTTTCGGCTCTAATATGTCATCAGCAAGATTACTTGCCAGGTTACCTAATGCCAGACTAGTTGGGCCTGCGCGACTTTCTGGATATCAAATGACATTTAATATGCTAAGCCGTGATGGATCTGCCAAGTGCACCATCGAGCCTGCTGATCACAGTCGTGAAGTTTTTGGCGTGGTTTATGCTCTGTCGAGGGCGGAAAAGCTTCAACTGGATCGAATTGAAGGTGAGAGATATGACTGCGTTGAATTACCAGTAAAAAGTGTCACTGGTGAGTCATTAGAGGTTTACAGTTATGTAGCCAATACCTTTGTTGAGCAGCAACTGCCTTTTGATTGGTACGTCCGGCACGTTCTATCTGGGGCAAGGGAGCACAACTTTCCAGCGCATTATATTGGCGCTATAGATTCTCATCCGACTATCCAAGATCCAGATTTGAACCGAGTTCATCGAGAACTGTCGATTTATCGTAAATAAGTAAGATACACTCAAACAATAATAACTCACCTCAGTTGCGGATAAGAGGCTTAAACTTGTAATTATTCAAAAGAACATCATTGGGCAAATTCGCTTATCCGCAGTAGAGGCTAACTACATAATACAAGTTGAAGGACTTCCATGAAAATCAAAAATTGGCTGATTGGCAGCGCGTTAATGCTGTCAGGGGTATCAAGTCACGCTGCGCTTGCCGCGGTAAATCTTAATGAGGTTGAACAAGCGGTAAAACAAGCAATGCAGCGCTTTGAGATCCCGGGTCTTGCTATTGGCATTGTTGAAAATGGCAAAGTCGTGATGACCAAAGGCTTTGGTGTTCGCCACTTAGATACCCCTGATGCACTGGTGAACGAGCATACCTTGTTTGGTATCGCTTCAAATTCAAAAGCCTTTACCTCAGCGGCGTTGGCCATGCTAGTAGACCAAGGCAAATTGAGTTGGGACGACAAGGTAATCAAACATATTCCCGAGTTTAAATTGCATGACTCATACGCTACCCGAGAGATGACTATTCGTGACTTACTGAGTCATCGCAGTGGTCTAGGTCTTGGCGCCGGCGATTTAATGATTTGGCCGGATACCAATAAAACCATGGCCGAATTACTCGAAGGTATCGCTCAAATAGCACCCGCTTCTAGTTTTAGAAGTAAATATGCTTATAACAACCTGATGTTTGTTGTGGCTGGCGAAGTAGTGAGTCGTGTTAGTGGTAAAAGCTGGCATGACTTTATAGAGCAAGAGATGTTTGCCAAGCTGAAGATGGATGACTCCAAAGCAGCATTTTCTCGTATTCCCAAATCGAATGATAACTGGGCGACCGGTCATGTTCCATACGACAATCAATTAACCCCGATGTTTGTTAACTATCTAGAGGATTTTCGTGGTGCAGGTTCTATCGCTTCCAATGTGGATGATATGACCAAATGGCTACAAACACAGTTAGCTGGTGGTAAGTTACCTTCAGGTGACGTGTTATTCAGTGATAAACAACAAGTACAGATGTGGCACCCACACATTACCTCGATGCCTTCTGAGTTTGCTAAAGAAAACTATAATCAGCAATTTAAAGGCTATGGTTTAGGTTGGGGGATTAGTGACTACTTTGGTTACAAAAAAGTAGGACATGGCGGTGGCATATTAGGAATGGTGTCGTATGTAGAAATGATCCCAGAAAAACAACTAGGGATCGTGATACTGACAAATCAGCAAAAGTTTTCCGCGCTGATGGCGATTGCCAACGAAGTCGCGGAAGATGCATTAGGTCTTGAAGACCGTGATTGGGTAAATGAAATTGCTGATGAATACTTCAAAAAACGTGAGAAAACTTATCAAGAGGCAGGAGTCGTTAAACTTGAAAAGTCACAAGCGTCGCTACCACTGCAAAATTATACAGGTACATTGAACAGCGCTTGGTATGGTGATGTAGTAATTGAGCAAATCGGCGAGGAACTACGAATCGACTTTACTCGTACTGAGCTCCTTAAAGGTCGCCTTGAGCACCACAGTGGTAATACCTTTGTGGTACGTTGGGATGAGCGACGCTTAGAAGCGGATGCTTATATTCATTTCTCTGTTGATAAAGCGCAGCGAGTCAGCGCGGCTGATATGGAGTATGTTAATCCGAAAATTACCGACTTCAGTTTTGACTTTCATAACCTAAATTTGAAAGCGAAATAGCCCACTTGCTGTTTGTTCATGTAAGTTGTGGCTAGCTCAGTGTTGCCACCAAAGTATCAAAGTCACCATTGAGTGACTTTGATATATTCAGTTCAAGCTAAGCCAAACAGAGTCCTCCAATGCGTACAGCCTTTATCACCCATCCCAATTGCCGAAAACATAAAATGATTGATGAGCACCCTGAATGCCCAGCTAGATTGGATGCTATTTCCGATCGGTTATTAGCGTCAGGCATTGATATTTCGCTGGAGCATAAGTCAGCGCCAAAAGCATCGTTGGAGCAAATCGCACTGGTACATGAGCAAACGTTTATTGATGAGGTATTGGCAAAGATCCCGGCGGAAGGGTTACAGGAGCTTGATGGAGATACCTGGCTATGCCCTGACTCTTTTAAAGCCATCGAAAGGGCAGCTGGCGCTGGTATTTTGGCGGTTGATGAGGTGCTTGCAAAGCACATCGACGCAGCTTTTTGTTCAGTGCGCCCGCCGGGTCATCATGCCAACCAAGATACAGCTTCGGGATTTTGTGTGTTTAATAATCTCGCTATTGCCGTCGCGTATGCGAAAACTAAAGGTGTTCAGCGTATTGCTGTGGTCGACTTTGATGTTCACCATGGCAATGGCACTCAGGATATTTTTAGAGATGACCACAGCGTGCTATTTTGCTCTTTATTTCAATATCCTTTTTATCCTAACACCGCGATAGAAAACCATCAGACCTTAATCAATTCTCCACTGGATGCTGGCTGTGATGGACAGGATCTACGAGCGCTTGTGGAACAACAATGGCTACCTGCTATTGAAGCTTTTGCACCGCAGTTGATATTTATCAGTGCTGGTTTTGATGGCCATTTAGAGGATGATATGGGGGGATTAAAGTTTGTAGAACAAGATTATCATTGGTTCACTGAGCAAATGGTTATGGTGTCTCAAAGGCTAGACTGTAATGGCATAATCTCTTTTTTAGAGGGCGGTTACGACCTGTCTTCTTTGGGTCGCAGTGCCGTAGCGCATATTAAAGCTTTAATACAGGGCTAGGCTTTCTGGTAAACAAGAACCATACAGCTGCTTGTTATTCTGCAAGTAATGCAAATGCTTCAGCGATATTTCTTAGTTGTATTTTTTGAACACAGCAATGTCCTTCCATAACTAGCCAATTTTTGACTAAATCAGTAAGCCTATCCAGTGAAATAGCAACTACGGGTTGTCCCGATAAGTTGTAACAGCTTCCATCAGTATAGATGCAAGTGACTTCACTGCGCTGGGAAGCGGAGAGGTAATGAAGGTGTTGTTCAAGTATTTCTTGATCGGCAATAAACTCTATACTTTGGTTTAGTACTAATAAAAATGGGTACGACTTTATTGTCATTTTTTGTTCTTGGTCAAACTCTGCTCAGGTGTGATAAGTATACTCGATACTCGGGTAAATTAGCGAGAGTGTGCTTATATGGGCGATTCAAAACAACTGACCATTAAGGATGTATATACCGACAGCCTGCTTTGTTGTGACTTGAGTTCGAGCTTGGTTGATGCGATTTCTGAAATGAAACGCAGTCGTGTGAGCTCTATTTTTGTGACTGAAAATGGTGAAATTGTCGGGATTTGGACGGAGTCAGATTGTGTTAAATTAGACTTTGATAACCCAAGCTTTAATGATGTGCTGATTTGTGAAGTGATGACTTCCCCGGTTTATCAGGTGGGGATGGAAAAGACGCTCAGTGAAGCGACAGTCAAATTTCATCAACTCGGGATCCGTCATTTACTCGTTGTTGACGAATGTAACCAGCCGTGCGGCGTGGTTTCCTTATCTGATATCGTTAGAAGCCAAGGGTTAGATCACTATCTCCACTTTAGACCCATTGCTGAACACTTTGATAACAATATCGTGGTGTTACAAAGTGACGATCCCCTCACGCGTGTCATTGAAGTAATGCGTTCGCGCAAGGTCACGGCGGTACTCGTGTTCAATCGTCACATACAAGAATACGGCATCATTACGCAAAGAGATATTTCTTACACGATAATTGCCCCCGATTGGCACCAGGAATGTTGGCATTTAGCGAGTCATCCGATGGTGACGATGACACCTAAAGATAGCTTATTTGATGCTTATCGTTTAATGACTGCCAATTCGGTCCGTCACTTGGTCGTCAAAGATCCGCATTCCGAGCACGTAATTGGCTTGCTGGCGCTAAAAAATGTACTGACGGAAATTGAAACGGCTTATTGCAGTGAGTTAGAAAAAGTCTTGGTGCAGCGCGATATGGCGTTACAAAAGTCAGAAAAAAACCTCTATCTTGCCAATCGCATTATTGACGCTTCTTTAGATGGCATCATGATCACCCGCAGCAATGGTGAAATTATTCAGAT
This sequence comes from Pseudoalteromonas sp. T1lg65, assembly GCF_051930985.1. Lineage (NCBI taxonomy): Bacteria > Pseudomonadati > Pseudomonadota > Gammaproteobacteria > Alteromonadales > Pseudoalteromonadaceae > Pseudoalteromonas > Pseudoalteromonas sp. T1lg65. The sequence goes on from NZ_CP196837.1 coordinate 543,543, forward strand.
CAACCCCGCTTTCAGTGCGTTAACTGGCTACAAAGCACATGAAGTGATAGGTAAAAATCCGAGCGTGTTGAGTTCAGGAAAACATGATGATGAATATTATCGCATTATGTGGAGTGAGCTTAAAAACAAAGGAGTATGGCAAGGTGAGATCTGTAATCGTCGTAAAAATGGCGAAGTGTACATGGAATGGTTAACCATTATTGAGATCACCGAGCCTCACAGTAATGATGTACTGTATGCAGCTATTTTTAGTGATATTACTGAGCGTAAGAATGCCGAAGAGAAAATAGCCAGACTAGCCTATTTTGATGAGCTGACGGGGTTACCAAATCGTCGGCTGTTCTATGATCGACTGTCAATGGCGTTAGCCTCAGCGCATCGTTACCATCAACAACTGAGTGTGATGTTTATTGATTTAGATCGATTTAAAGAAGTCAATGACAGTTTAGGACACAGTGCTGGAGACAAATTACTTGTCAAAGTGAGCGAACGGATTAAAGCCATCCTAAAAGAAGGCGATACACTGGCTCGTTTGGGAGGCGATGAGTTTGTAGTGCTACTCACTGAGGTGAATGGTATGTCAGATGTCGTCACGTTTGCTGAGCAGGTACTAGAGGCACTTTCTATCCCTTTCCAACTAGGGGAAATACCAGTTACGGCTACCGCTTCGCTAGGGGCTGCAATCTACCCAGATGATGGGAAAGATACAGAGACCTTGCTTAAGCATGCTGATGTCGCCATGTACCGTTCTAAAGAGGTTGGGCGAAACTCTTTTCAACTTTATGAGTCGTCAATGAATGCGCGTTCACTAGAGCGTCTGTCGATGCTCAGTCGAATTCAACAGGCGATGGATAATGACGAGTTTGAATTGTATTTTCAGCCACTACAATGTTTAGCTAGCGACTCTATTAGCAGTGTTGAATGTCTCTTGCGTTGGCATGATCCACACCTCGGGTTAATTCCTCCTGCACAGTTTATTCCTTTGGCGGAAGAGCTTGGATTGATTGTTAAACTGGATCAGTGGGTGATCCACAAAGCGTGTGAGCATTTATCGGTATGGCATAAGCAAGGTATTGATATAAGTCGAATAGCAGTTAATATTTCGGCTTCACATGTGGTCCAAGGGGATTTAGTCAAAACGGTTGCTGACGCTCTAAAAGCACATAACCTTGATGGCCGTCATCTCGAAATAGAACTCACTGAAAACAGTTTTATCGGTAACATTCAAGAAGCAAAAAAAGTCTTAACACGACTTAAATCATTGGGCGTGGCAGTATCACTTGATGATTTCGGTACAGGCTATTCCGCATTGAGTTACCTCGCTAAATTACCAATCGATATACTTAAAATAGATGCTAGCTTTATCGCCAAAGTACCAGACGAATACGGCAATAGTGAAATTGTGACTGCGATTGTCGCGATGGCAAAAGCGTTAAACTTACGGGTTGTTGCTGAAGGTGTTGAAAAATCAATTCAGAAGCAATTTTTGCGTGAGTTAGGCTGTCATGCAATTCAAGGCTACGCCTTCTGCAAGCCATTGTCAGAAGGCGATTGGCGGTATTTTTACAGCTCAGCGAAAGTGACTTCATAAGATGTAAATTTACGAATGTTGATAACACCGGTATCAAAAATAAGGTACTGACCTTTGATCCCTTGCAGCACGCCGGAAACGGTCGGGGTTTTATCAAAGTTGAATGAAGTTACTTTGCTTGGGTGAGAGTCGACAGGGAAATTCAGCTCCACCACCTCTTCGTTTAAGACTTCAATTGCAGTGGCGCCAAACAGTTCAGCTAACTCATCGAGTTTTGGCTGGATCATTGGGATCAGCTTTTGTGCTTCAGCTTTTAGGTCGACTTCCTGTGTGATCCCTTTAAGCATATTGCGCCAATTCGTTTTGTCAGCGATAAATTCAGCTAATGCCACTTCCACTAATCCTGATTGATGGCGGGTTTGCACTTTAAAAATAGGCAGAGCTTGGGTCGCGCCCTGATCAATCCAACGTGTAGGAACTTGGGTATGCCTCGTAATCCCCACTTTCAATCCTGAAGTATTTGCCAAGTAAACATAGTGGGGGATCATACAGTTTTCTTCTCCCCATTGTGGTTCGCGACAAGTACCTTGGTCAAAATGACATGTTTCAGGTTTCATAATGCACATATCGCAGCTTGCGAGCTTCTTCATGCAGATAAAGCAATGTCCTTGAGAATAACTCTTGTTGGTTTTTTTTCCGCAGCTGCAGCAATAAATATTGCCAGTAAAGGTCAGAGAAATCGGTTTGCCAAAGTATTCATTTAACGCTATCAAATTATCACCAAGTGGTAACTGATACTGGATTGGTTCAACAAGCTCTGCTTTTAATTTGCGAATAGTACCTTGTACTTGCATCTTTGCCCCTAACAATGCGGATAAAAGCACGAGAGTATCACAGGCCGCGAGTTTTAGGGAGAGTGGTAGTTACGAAAGAAAAAAGGCCAGCTGCTACAGCTGACCTTCTGAAGTTGATTGGCTAAGCTTAACTACGAGCTAGTGCTCGCGCGCGATAGCGCGGTAAGCGATATCTGTACGATACTCTACGCCTTCCCAGTGAATATCCTTAACCAGCGAGTAGGCGCGCTTTTGCGCTTCTGTTACGGTATGTCCAAGTGCTGTTGCACATAGTACGCGACCACCAGCCGTGACCACGTTTTCACCGTCTTGCTTAGTGCCGGCATGGAAAACCTTTTCACCTTCAGGATAGCTCACCTGTAAGCCGTTGATCACGTCACCTTTCGGGTAGCTAGCTGGATACCCTTTGGCGGCTAAAACAACGCCTACCGCTGCACGAGGATCAAACTTGATGGTTGTTTTGTCCAGTTCTTCGCGATTTGCAGCTTCAATTAACTCGACTAAATCAGACTGTAAACGCAACATAATAGGCTGTGTTTCAGGGTCGCCAAAACGACAGTTATACTCGATAACTTTTGGCGTGCCATCTGCGGCGATCATTAAGCCAGCATATAAGAACCCTGTGTATGGATGACCTTCTTTTGCCATACCTTCCACTGTTGGGTGAATTACTTCGCGCATGATGCGGTCATGTATTTCTTGTGTCACCACTGGTGCCGGCGAGTAAGCGCCCATTCCACCGGTATTCGGGCCTTTGTCACCATCATAAGCGCGTTTGTGATCTTGGCTGGTGGCAAAAGGAAGCACATTTTTTCCATCAACCATGACGATAAACGACGCTTCTTCGCCTTCCAAGAACTCTTCGATAACGACTCGACTACCTGCGTCACCAAAAGCATTACCTGCTAACATGTCGCGAATAGCTTCTTCTGCTTCAGCTTCTGTCATCGCAACAATAACACCTTTACCAGCAGCAAGACCGTCAGCTTTTACTACGATTGGTGCACCTTGTTGCTTGACGTAATTGATAGCAGGCTCGATTTCCTCGAAAGTTTGGTACTCAGCGGTCGGGATGTGATGACGAGCTAAGAAGTCTTTGGTGAATGACTTAGAGCCTTCGAGTTGAGCCGCTGCTTGTGTCGGGCCAAAAATGGCTAAGCCTTCTTCACGGAAGCGATCAACAACGCCTATCACTAGTGGTGCCTCCGGACCGACAATGGTTAGTTCTATTTGGTTTTGCTTAGCAAAACTAATCAGGCCATCGATGTCTTCAACACCAATTGCAACGTTTTCAAGTTTCGGCTCAAGTGCAGTGCCAGCATTACCTGGAGCAACAAATACCGTTTTAACTGATGGATTTTGTGCGGCTTTGAACGCAAGCGCATGCTCACGTCCACCACTGCCAATGACAAGTACATTCATGGCGAAGTTTTCCTATTAAAGCTTTTTGAATTTTAAGGTCATTCGGTCGCTTTCCCCGATTGCTTTATACTGCGCTGCCTTTTCTTCACCTAATGCTAGGCGAGGTGGCAGAGTCCAAACACCTTTCGGGTGATTGGCACTATCTAAGGGGTTAGCGTTAATTTCACTGCTTGCGACTAATTCGAATCCAGCTTGCTTGGCAATGTCGACAACATAACTTTGCTTCATATAACCAGAAGACTTTTGATCTTCGTTGCTTCTGTGTTCAGGTAAGCGATGCTCAACCACACCTAACACGCCGCCAGGCTTGAGTGCTTTGGCAAATGATTGAAATGCAGCTAACACACCTTCGTCGCCGTTACCCATGTACCAGTTGTGCACATTTCTAAAGGTTAACACCATATCAGCACTACCCGCTGGGGCGATATCCAAGTGAGTGACCGGTGCAAATTCAGTGATTTTGATATCACTATAACGAGCATCACTCGCTACTTTTTCTTTAAAGTTGCTTAGTGAACGCTGATAATAGCCAACCTCTGAATTAGCCGGAAAGTGCGCCGCGTAAAATGTGCCTTTGCCTTTTACGATAGGAGCTAATATCTCGGTATACCAACCGCCACCTGGTGCGATTTCAACGACAGTCATTTCTGGCTGTAGTCCAAAAAAAGCAAGCGTTTCGCTTGGGTTTCTATATTGGTCACGCGCACGGTTTTTATCACTACGTGCATCGTCGTTGACTGCCTTAGCAATACTGCTTGAAACATTGCTAGAGGTTGACTTAGAGTCGGTCGATTGACAGCCGACTAATGTTGCAAGTACCGCCGCAGCGATTATAGATTTCATACCTAGATTCATTGTTAGCTTCCTTATTCTGTTATGGTTATGTCGAAATCAGAATACTGGAAATTAGTGCAAACAAAAAGCGCGAAACGGTGAGTTTCGCGCTTTGCTTGATTAATGACGGAAGTGACGCATGCCCGTAAATACCATTGCCATTCCTGCTTCGTCAGCAGCGGCAATGACTTCTTCATCACGCATCGAACCACCTGGCTGAATGACAGCGGTAATACCTGCTGCTGCAGCAGCATCAATACCATCTCTGAATGGGAAGAAAGCGTCAGAGGCCATCACTGAACCCGGAACTTCTAGGTTCTCATCTGCGGCTTTGATACCTGCAATCTTCGCAGAATATACACGGCTCATTTGTCCTGCACCGACACCAACGGTCACTCCATCTTTAGCGTAAACAATCGCATTAGACTTAACGAACTTAGCAACTTTCCAGCTGAATAATAAATCTTTCAGCTCTTGCTCTGTCGGTTGACGTTTAGACACTACTTTAAGGTCTTCTAAGCCTACCATGCCTTGATCGCGGTCTTGTACTAGGATACCGCCATTGATGCGCTTAATATCAACTCCAGTGGTCTTGCTTGACCATTGGCCACACTCTAGCAAGCGAACATTCTTCTTAGCCGCAACAATTTGTGCTGCTTCTTCAGAAATGCTTGGTGCGATGATCACTTCAACGAATTGGCGAGACACAATGGCCTCTGCCGTGTCACCGTCTAATTCACGGTTGAATGCAATGATGCCACCAAATGCAGAGGTTGGATCGGTTTTGAACGCGCGCTCATAAGCAGCCAGAATGTTCTCATCTACAGCTACACCACAAGGATTTGCGTGCTTCACAATCACACAAGCGGGTTTATCAAACTCTTTAACACACTCAAGCGCAGCGTCGGTGTCTGCAATGTTGTTGTAAGATAGCGCTTTACCTTGTAATTGCTTAGCAGTAGCAACAGAAGCTTCTTCAATGTTGTTCTCAACATAGAATGCAGCATCTTGGTGAGAGTTTTCACCATAGCGCATGTCTTGTTTTTTGGTGAACTGCAAATTGATAGTACGCGGGAACTTGGTCTCTTCCGCTGCTTCTTCTGTGTAATCAGGAACCATTTTACCGAAATAGTTCGCGATCATACCGTCGTATTGTGCAGTGTGCTCGTAAGCTGCAATCGCCAAATCGAAGCGCGTTTTGTAGGTGGTTGAGCCTTCATTCGCTTTCATTTCTTCAATAACACGTGCGTAGTCATTAGCATTAACGACGATAGTCACGTCTTTATGGTTTTTCGCCGCTGCACGAACCATAGTTGGTCCACCGATGTCGATATTTTCAATCGCATCTTCAAGGCTACAGTCAGCTTTTGCGACTGTTTGTGCAAAAGGATATAGGTTCACTACCACCATATCGATAGCTGAGATATTGTTCTCAGTCATCACGCTTTCGTCTTGGCCGCGACGTCCTAAAATACCGCCGTGAACTTTTGGGTGAAGGGTTTTAACACGGCCATCCATGATTTCTGGGTGACCTGTGTAATCAGATACTTCCGTTACCTTGATACCGTTTTCTGCAAGTAGTTTGCAGGTACCGCCTGTTGATAATATTTCCACGCCTTGTGCGGCAAGAGCACTGGCAAATTCAACGATACCGGTTTTATCTGACACGCTTAATAACGCGCGACGAATTGGACGATGTATATCCATGATGGTTTAGATTTCCTCAATGATTAGTTAAGGGCTAGCTTAGAAAGGGGGTATTTTAGCTTAATCTCGGCGAGAAAACGATGTAATTTGCGCACTAAAAGCTGAGAAAAGCTCATTAACACAAGGATAAATGTCCGCTTTTGATATTAAGTTGTTAGCAGCGCTAAGAAAATGTATGGCAGTGAGCGCCAATTGATACGGTTGTGATTGGCAAGTCTCTAAGGAGATCACAAAAAAAGCACCCGTAGGTGCTTTTTTGTAAGTTATGAACTCAAGTGCTTAGTTCATACCATATTTTTTAAGCTTCTTGCGTAGCGTACCGCGGTTGATACCTAGCAAGATTGCTGCACGTGTTTGGTTACCACGAGTATAAGTCATTACTTCTTCAAGAAGTGGCGCTTCAAGCTCAGAAAGAACTAGCTCATAAACGTCTTGTACGTCTTGACCGTTAAGTTGCTTCAAGTAGTGATGAACTGCTTTTTTAACAGCATCGCGCAAAGGTTGCGGTTTCTCTTGTGACTGAACATGAGCGTTAGTAATAAATGGAGAAGTCACATTTTGTTCGAACATCGTTATGTCTCTTTCTTAGTTAGCCTGCAGGGCGGGTGAATTCACTCGTCCCAATGTTTCAAAATAGTTATCTAATGCACAGATCTGCGCTTGTGGCGTTTCTAATGCATTGAATAATCGCCTAAATTGACCTTCATGGTCATGGGCCTGCAAATACCAAGATACATGTTTGCGTGCGATGCGCGCTCCCATTGGCTCACCGTAGAACTGATGTAAATTAAGCAAATGCTCCATCAGTATTGCACGAACCTCTTCAATATCAGGTTCAGGCAAATGCTCTCCAGTTCGCAAGTAATGATCTATCTCTCGGAAAATCCAAGGACGACCTTGGGCGGCTCGACCAATCATGATGGCATCTGCGCCCGTATATTCCAGTACCTGTTTGGCTTTCTCTGGTGATGTAATATCACCGTTGGCAACCACAGGTATCGATACTGAACGTTTTATTTCTCTAATCGTGGCGTATTCCGCTTCACCTTTGTACATACACGCACGGGTGCGTCCATGAACAGCCAGTGAGGCAATGCCATTACGTTCAGCAATACGCGCAATCTCCACTCCATTACGGTTGTCAGGATCCCAGCCAGTTCTTATCTTTAATGATACGGGCACGTCTACGGCCGTAACGACGGCCTTAACGATTTCCTCAACTAACTCTGGATACTGCAACAAAGCAGAGCCTGCGAGCTTTTTATTCACTTTTTTTGCAGGGCACCCCATATTGATATCTATGATTTGTGCCCCGTTAGCAACATTGAATTGTGCCGCTTGCGCCATCAGTTCCGGATCTGCGCCAGCAATTTGTACAGAGCGAATGCCTGACTCACCACTGTGATCCATACGATTTTGCGATTTATCGGTTTTCCACACCTGCGGATTTGAAGACAACATTTCAGATACTGCAAGCCCAGCACCAAGACGCCGACATAATTGTCTAAATGGTCTATCTGTGATCCCAGCCATTGGAGCTACGATTAAGTTGTTTTCAAGTTGGTATGGACCAATACGCACTACAGTTCAATCCGCCTTTCCTCAAGGGGCGCTAAGTTTACGGTTTTTTTTGCAAAAATCAAAGGCTATAAATTGAACATAATTGCTTTTTTTTTGAACTTTATGGGTTGACTTTTGATAACAAGCTGAGCAACCAATTAATTTGCTCGGAAAATAATCATTCTATCAAAAGTTTTATCACTGAAATCAAGACAAGTAAAAGGTAAAGCCAGCTAGCTATTGGCTTTACCAGTTACAGCCTACTAACTTATTAGCAGTTTTTGTTGCTATTTCTTCACCCCGCTTACACGTGTCCATTCACCTTCTTGAGCAATTGCATCAAGCGTGATAAACGGCGCGTAAACATCAGCAACTGACTGTGCTTGTTCTTGCAATATTCCTGACATGGCAAGTGTACCACCAGGTTGTAAGAAGCCTAGAATCACTTGGTGAAGTTCCCTTAATGGCTGTGCAAGAATATTGGCGATCACAACATCCGCGTGAAACTCAGGCTGATTTTCAGGTAAATATACTTCCAATTTATCAGCGACACCGTTGCGCTCAGCATTATCTCGACTAGCAACAAGTGCTTGGGGATCGATATCAATCCCAATAACGCGCTTAGCACCAAGCTTTATCGCTGCAATCCCTAAAATGCCTGAACCGCAACCAAAATCGACTACAGTCTTGTCTGAAAGATCTTGTTGTTCTAGCCATTTCAAACATAGCGCAGTAGTGGCATGAGTACCCGTGCCAAATGCAAGGCCAGGATCAAGCAATACATTTACCGCTGTAGGGTCGGGTACATCTCGCCAGCTGGGGCAAATCCACAGGCGTTCACCGAATTTAATAGGGTGGAAATTATCCATCCATTCTCTTTCCCAGTCTTTATCTTCAAGTTGCTCTAATTTGTAGCTAAGCGGTTTATCGTGCTGGTGTTGTAGATGTTCTACTACCGACTGCATGTCATGTGTTGCTTCAAATAACCCAATCACGGTGGTTTCAGGCCAAAGAATGACTTCACCTGGTTTAGGCTCATAGACAGGGTTATTTTTACTATCCATAAAAGTGACAGATGGGCAACCAATGTCCATCAACATGTCACTAAGTGCATCGGCATCTGCTTTATCAGCATAAATTCTAATTTGGATCCAAGCCATGTGAGTACCTAAATATGATGTGATTAAAAAAGGCCGCAATGTGCGGCCTTTTTGAACTTTTACGCTAATTAGCCTTTGACGTCTAAGAAGCTTTTTAATAAGTCTGAGCGAGAAGGGTGGCGTAATTTACGCAACGCTTTGGCTTCAATTTGACGAATACGTTCACGAGTAACGTCAAACTGCTTACCTACTTCTTCAAGTGTGTGGTCAGTATTCATGTCGATACCGAAGCGCATACGAAGAACCTTGGCTTCTCTTGCGGTTAATCCGGCCAATACTTCATTGGTTGCGCCACGAAGACTTTCCATTGTTGCCGAATCGATAGGCGATTCAATGGTGGTATCTTCGATAAAGTCACCAAGATGTGAATCTTCATCATCACCAATTGGCGTCTCCATTGAAATTGGCTCTTTCGCAATTTTTAGCACCTTACGAATTTTATCTTCAGGCATTAGCATACGCTCAGCCAATTCTTCGGGGCTAGGCTCGCGACCCATTTCTTGTAGCATTTGACGCGAAATACGGTTTAGCTTATTGATAGTCTCAATCATATGAACCGGAATACGAATGGTTCTAGCCTGGTCCGCAATTGAACGAGTGATTGCCTGTCGGATCCACCAAGTCGCGTAAGTAGAGAACTTATAACCACGACGATATTCGAACTTGTCTACTGCTTTCATTAGGCCGATGTTACCTTCTTGGATTAAATCCAAGAACTGTAGACCTCGGTTGGTGTACTTTTTGGCAATTGAGATAACCAAACGTAAGTTTGCTTCTACCATCTCTTTTTTCGCACGACGAGCTTTAGCTTCACCTATGCTCATACGGCGATTGATGTCTTTGATACGCTCGATGCTCAAACCTGTACTTTCTTCAAAGCCTTTTAGTTTATTGATGCAACGAATGATCTCTGGCTTAACTTCGGCAAGTTTTGCAGAATGTTTGTCATTTGCTGCAATTTCAGCATCTACCCAAGAGGTATCGGTTTCGTTATTTGCAAAATGCTTAACAAACGTTTTCTTCGGAACCTTAGCGTACTGAACAGCTTGCTTCATGATGATACGTTCTTGAACACGTACTTTATCCATCATGTCACGCATGTTGTTTACCATGCGATCAAATTGCTTTGGTACTAGCTTGAAAGTACGGAAGTGCTCACCGATTTCTTTGATTGCTTCTTGTGCATCAGGGTGAGAGCGACCTTTATTTTCAAAAATATCGCGAGCCTTATTGTACAGTGCACGCAATTGCTCGAAATGTTCGCGAGCTACTTCTGGATCTGGGCCGGTATCGCCATCATCAGAGTCATCGCTGTCATCATCATCAACATCATCATCTTCGTCATCGAGTTCTTCTTCACTCAATTCAGAGCCAATGTGAGTTGCTGAAATAGGCGCTTCATCTTCCTCGATTGCGTTAGGATCAAAAAAGCCAGAGACAATGTCGCTAAGGCGCATTTCTTCTGCTTCATACTTATCCCACTGATCTAGCAAGTATGTGATTGCTTCTGGGTATTCTGCGACGGAAATCTGTACTTGGTTGATCCCTTCTTCAATACGTTTGGCAATTAAAATTTCGCCTTCACGAGTCAGAAGTTCGACTGTGCCCATTTCACGCATGTACATGCGAACAGGGTCAGTAGTGCGACCAATTTCTTTTTCTACTGTCGCAAGAGCAGCAGCAGCAGCCTCAGCAGCATCTTCGTCTGTTGTAGTTTCCTGCATCATCAACTCATCAGCATCAGGTGCATTTTCGCTAACCTGAATACCCATATCGTTGATCATGCTAATGATATCTTCTACTTGATCTGAATCTATGATGTCTTGTGGAAGGTGATCGTTAACTTCTGCAAAAGTTAAGTACCCTTGCTCTTTACCTTTCTGAATCAGAAGTTTGAGTTGTGACTGAGGAGATTGATCCATAGAGAAATTTGCTTCCACTCTGAAAAGTTGATACAACAGGCGCCAGCCAAATCTGACTATTAAGTTTGATGACGCAGTGAATAGAGCATTATAGCAGTGAAAATGAGCGTTGACTAGATCTTCTACTGTTTAAGCGCTTTAGTTAATAATGCATATTCCAACCGCTCATCGCTGCTGAGCCCTTCGGTTTTATCCTTTATTAATAAGGTCTCTAGGCGGTAATTTAAACACTGATCTTCAATAAATTGAAAAGTATCTTTAAATTCTTGCTCTAATCGATCTTCTGCAACACCGTGCTGCCAAACAGCTAGCTTTCTGAGCGCATCAAACTCAGGTTGTTCTCTAAAGTTTTCCAATAGCATTGCTGTGGATATGTTTTCATTATTAAGACACAGAGATTGAATCGCCAGAAGTAACTGAATGCCGGGGATCGACATATCAGCAAGTTCAGGCATATAGTCGACAACCTTTGCAAGAGTAGGGTGCTGTAATAGCAGACCGATAGCTCTGCGCATTGGGGTGACTTTAAACTGGCGTTCTATATTTTGTTGCTTTTTATTACTGGTTAACTTCGCGCTAAGTTGTTCTCTGGTGCGCCCTATTAATCTTGCCAGTGTATCGAGTAACGAGTCTTGATAATATTCACTAGGCACTTTATTAATTAATGGGATGGCGTCGCTCAGTAATTTTGCTTTTCCTGCATCATTGGTTAAATCACAGCTTTCTCGTAACTTACTGAACAGTACATCTGTATAATCTGTCGCGGTGGATAATCGATCTTCAAACGCGGGTTTACCTTCTTTTTGGATCAAAGAATCAGGATCTTCACCGTCTGGTAGAAAAACAAATCGTAGCGATTTTCCATCTTTTAGATTGGGTAATGCATGTTCTAAAGCGCGCCAAGCTGCGTCGCGTCCTGCTCGGTCGCCATCGTAACAACAAATCACATTATCAGTGTTGCGAAATAATGTCTGCATATGCTCTGCGGTAGTGGCTGTACCAAGCGCTGCAACGGCATAATCAACACCATGTTCGGCAAGCGCAACGACATCCATGTAACCTTCAACAATGAGTATTTTCTCAAGATGTTTGTGGGCTTGTTTGGCTTCAAAAAAGCCGTACAGCTCAAAACTTTTATGGAAAATACGTGTTTCTGGTGAATTTAGATACTTGGGACCTTGATCTTGTGCCATCACGCGGCCGCCAAAGGCAATAACTCTGCCCCGCTTATCACGAATAGGAAACATTAAGCGATCACGGAAAAAGTCGTACTGCCTGCCCGGAGTTTTTTCCGTTGCTAGTTTTAAATCTAGTAGTTGCTGTTTATGTTCTGGTTTTCTGGCTATTTGCTTACACAGGGATTCCCATTCCGGCGGAGCATAACCGATCATAAACTTTTGCACAGTTTCTCCGGTTAGGCCACGACCCTTTACGTAGTCAATAACCTCGGATGCATTGCTATGATGTTTCAGTTGATGTTGGTAAAACTTGGCTGCCTGCAACATTAAGTCGTAATCTGACTTTTTTTCTTCAAATGAGCGTTGAGGCCCGGAGGGGGCATTCTCCCTCGGTACTTCCAAGCTCATGATTGCAGCTAATTCTTCAATGGCATCAACAAACTCTAATTTGTCGTACTCCATCATAAAAGTGATAGCGTTGCCGTTTGCACCACAGCCAAAGCAGTGGAAAAACTGTTTGTCTCGGGATACCGTAAAAGAAGGGGTTTTTTCATTATGAAAAGGGCAACACGCCTGATAGTCTTTGCCTGCTTTTTTCAATCCGATCCGACCATCGATCAATTCAACGATATCGGTTCTTGAGAGTAGGTCGTCGATAAACTGTCTGGGTATTTTTCCTTTCATGTTTAATTCCTGAAGTACCTATACGAAGAAACCGAGCGCTAGGCTCGGTTCACTTAACTATCATACATCAGTATGCGGGCTTATGCGCTAAGTCTTTGTTTAATTAAACCAGAAACTTTGCCCATATCAGCGCGACCTTCAGCTTTCGCTTTGATTGCGCCCATTACTTTGCCCATGTCTTGCATGCCAGCCGCACCAGTTTGTGCAATTGTGGCATCAATTAGCTCGACAATTTCTTCTTCGCTTAGAGGCTTTGGAAGGAATGTCTCAAGTACGCTGATTTCATTAGCTTCAATATCAGCCAAATCTTCACGCCCTGCATCTTTATACTGGGTGTACGAGTCGCGACGCTGTTTAACCAACTTAACTAAAACAGCAGTTATACCTGCGTCGTCTAAGGTTGTCTGGTTATCGATTTCTCGCTGTTTAATTTCAGCAAGAACAGCGCGAATAGCACCAAGACGAATTTTGTCTTTGGCTTTCATCGCCTCTTTTTGCGCGTCTTTTAGCGTAGCTAATAAGCTCATTGATACAAGACCAATACAGATTAGTATAGTTTAACGCGACGTGCGTTTTCGCGAGAAAGCTTCTTCATGTGACGCTTAACCGCTGCTGCTTTTTTACGCTTACGCTCTGCAGTTGGCTTCTCATAGTGCTCGCGACGACGAACTTCTGAAAGGATACCTGCTTTTTCACATGAACGCTTGAAACGGCGTAATGCAACGTCAAACGGCTCGTTTTCTCTTACTTTAATTACTGGCATTAAAAATTCACCTACCTAATTAATGAGCTTGGCTCTAATCTGGCTAAAAGCTAGCCGATTGGTTCAAAAATGGTGCGGTATTGTAAGCCGAAGCTACACCGCATGTAAAGCTTAAATTATAGCTAAAACAGAAGGAGCTGTCATATCCCGAAATCCCTGCAGCTTACAAAGGTTTGGAGTACTGCTATTTTTAACGCTTCTGGTATAAAGCGCTAATTACTTGACCGGCTTTCTTTTCCTTTATCAGTTGCCAGGTAGATGGCAGTGTAGGGGAGAGTTCTTGCTCATATTCAACGTAAATATAGGCATTGTCATCAAGCCATGCTTGTGATTCAAGCTGCTGGCAACAAGGTTCGAGCAACTGTTTGCGAAATGGAGGGTCAACAAAAACAACATCAAATTGCTGTCCGTCTGTATTACTAGCCAAATACGCAAGCGCGTCCACGTTATTAATTTTACAGTTTGATGATTTTAATAACTGTGCGTTTTTACTAAGTTGTTGTGCAGCTTGTTTATCTAACTCCAAAAAAAGGCAGTGTTTTGCGAATCGAGATTGAGCCTCAAAGCCGAGACTCCCGGCACCTGCAAAACAGTCAAGTACGCGACTATCGCGGACCGTGTTCATCAGCCAGTTAAACAAGGTTTCTTTTACTCTATCAGTGGTTGGTCTTAGACCTTCAATGTCGTGTACTGGTAACTTACGACCTCGATGTTGACCACTAATGATTCTAATGAATCCGGGCTGTTTTTGGCTGGTTTTGTTTTTTCTCATTATTTTGCAATGTCGGTTAGTTAAAAAAGATATCGCTTATTGTCTAGGGCTGATTTTTCATCCCTCTTGAACGTGTTACACTTGCGACAATTTTTGTTGTAACACTCTTAGCTAAGCGTCACAAGCAGCTCTGGTAGTCGAACCACTCGAGCCTATTTTTAGCTGTCTATATTACCAAGGTCTAGAGCAATTTGCTTAGAGTTTCATTAAATTTATCAATTACGGTATTTAGCAAGTATGGGAAAGAAAAATAAGTTTTTGTCTTGGTTAGGTCTGGGTAAGTCAGATAAAAAGCAAGAAGAAGAGCGCATTGAAGCGGAACGTCAGGCGCAGTTAGCCAAAGAGCAGGCAGAACGTGAAGCAGCGGAACGTCAGGCGCAGTTAGCCAAAGAGCAGGCAGAACGTGAAGCAGCGGAACGTCAGGCGCAGTTAGCCAAAGAGCAGGCAGAACGTGAAGAAGCGGAGCGTCAAGCGCAGTTAGCGAAAGAACAAGCAGAACGTGAAGCAGCGGAACGTCAGGCGCAGTTAGCGAAAGAACAAGCAGAACGTGAAGCAGCGGAACGTCAGGCGCAGTTAGCTAAAGAACAGGCAGAACGTGAAGAAGCGGAACGTCAGGCGCAGTTAGCCAAAGAACTAGCAGAACGTGAAGAGGCAGAGCGTCAGGCGCAGTTAGCCAAAGAACAGGCAGAACGTGAAGAGGCCGAGCGTCAGGCGCAGTTAGCCAAAGAACTAGCAGAACGTGAAGAGGCAGAGCGTCAGGCGCAGTTAGCCAAAGAACAGGCAGAACGTGAAGAGGCCGAGCGTCAGGCGCAGTTAGCCAAAGAACAAGCGGAACGTGAAGAAGCGGAGCGTCAAGCGCAGTTAGCGAAAGAACAAGCAGAGCGTGAAGAAGCAGAACGTCAGGCGCAGTTAGCCAAAGAACAGGCAGAACGTGAAGAAGCGGAGCGTCAGGCGCAGTTAGCCAAAGCGCAAGCGGAACGTGAAGAAGCGGAGCGTCAAGCGCAGTTAGCCAAAGAACTAGCAGAACGTGAAGAGGCAGAGCGTCAGGCGCAGTTAGCCAAAGAACAGGCAGAACGTGAAGAGGCCGAGCGTCAGGCGCAGTTAGCCAAAGAGCAAGCAGCGCGTGAAGAAGCGGAACGTCAGGCGCAGTTAGCCAAAGAGTTGGCAGAACGTGAAGAAGCCGAGCGTCAGGCGCAGTTAGCCAAAGAACAAGAAAAACCAAAAAAAGAAGGTTTCTTTAGTCGTCTGAAAAAGGGCTTATTAAAGACTAAAACCAATATTGGCTCGGGCTTTGCCTCGATTTTTACGGGCAAAAAAATCGATGATGAACTGTTTGAAGAGTTGGAAACTCAGTTATTAACAGCTGATATTGGTGTTGAAACCACCATGAAGTTAATCGATAACTTAACAGATGCAGCAGATCGCAAGCAGTTGAAAGATGGTGAAGCGCTTTACGAGCTAATGAAAACAGAAATGGCAGAGATCCTAACAACGGCAGATAAGCCTTTAGAGATCCCAACCGACAAGAAGCCATTTGTGATCCTGATGGTCGGCGTCAATGGCGTGGGCAAAACCACGACGATTGGTAAGTTGGCAAAACAGTTTCAAAGCGAAGGTAAATCCGTGATGTTGGCTGCGGGTGACACATTCCGTGCGGCAGCGGTTGAACAGCTGCAGGTTTGGGGGGAAAGAAATAACATTCCTGTTATTGCCCAGCATACTGGTGCTGATTCAGCCTCGGTGGTATTTGATGCATTTCAGGCTGCTCAAGCTCGTAATGTCGATGTGCTTATTGCGGATACCGCCGGTCGATTACAAAATAAAGATAATCTGATGCAAGAGCTGGAAAAAATTGCTCGAGTGATGAAAAAGCTTGATCCAGAAGCACCACATGAGGTGATGTTAACCATCGATGCGGGCACCGGACAAAATGCAATCAGCCAGGTGAAGTTGTTTAACCAAGCGGTTGGTTTAACTGGTATTGCCTTGACTAAGCTTGACGGTACAGCTAAAGGTGGAGTGATTTTCTCAGTTGCCGATCAGTTCAAAGTTCCTATTCGTTATATTGGTGTTGGCGAAGGGATTGATGATTTAAGAACATTCAACAGTAAAGACTTTATCGAAGCGCTATTTAGCGAAGAGTAATCATAATTATAACAATAAGGGTCACAAATGATTAAGTTTGAGCAGGTAAGCAAGACCTATCCCGGCGGACACAAAGCCCTTGAACGAGTGAGCTTTGAATTAGCGAAAGGTGAACTGGCATTTTTGACCGGTCACAGCGGGGCTGGCAAGAGTACCTTGCTCAAACTCATTAGCGTGATGGAGCGTCCTTCGGCGGGACGCGTCTGTATTAATGGTATTGATTTAAATACTGTTACCAACCGGCAAGTTCCGTTTGTACGGCGGGATATTGGTATTATTTTTCAAAATCATAAACTGCTAGAGCGCTACAATGTGTTCGACAACGTAGCCCTGCCTTTAGTTATCGAGGGTATGCATCACAAAAACATTAGCAAGCGTGTAAACGCGGCATTAGACAAAGTTGGTTTGCTGGATAAAGTGCGTTGTCACCCCAGCGTTTTATCTGGTGGTGAGCAGCAGCGTGTGGGCATCGCCAGAGCTATCGTTAACTCGCCACCTTTATTACTCGCGGATGAACCAACAGGTAACCTTGATCCTGAGCTATCTATGGAGATCCTGAAGCTATTTGAGGACTTTAATCGTCACGGAACGTCCGTACTTATCGCTACCCATGATTTAGGGCTTATTGCACGAATGAAATATCGTAGTCTGACGCTAAAGCAGGGTCGAATGAGTCAAGATCCATTAGCGGAGGGCGGGTTATGAGTTTATTGTTCAAAGGCCGTAATGCGCAAGCTGAACATAACAGCAAGTCTGTTTTCCAGCACCTTTACTTCTTCATTTTAATGATTATCAGGCAAGGAGTGCATAGTTTAGGAGAAATGTGGCGAACTCCCATGGCTTCGTTGATGACGATACTTGTGTTGGGCTTGAGTCTGACTTTACCGGCCACCTTATATATTGTGGTGAAGAATGTACAGCAAGTAAGTAGTGGATTTCAGGAAGCGTCAGAAATCTCTTTATTTGTTAAAGAAGAAATGACACAAGCGCAAACACAAACTTTGGTAAAACGATTGGCGTTATATCCTGAAATCGATGCGGTGACTTTGATTAGCAAAGAACAGGCGCTGCAGGAATTCAAAGCCACCTCAGGGTTTGGTCAGGCATTAAACTATCTCGAAGAGAACCCATTACCAAATGTGGTATTGGTCACACCGACTTCACGCTACCGAAAGCCCAATGCAGCCGCAGAACTATTAAAAAAATTAGAGCAAGAGCGAGAAGTAGAGTTCGGAAAGCTGGATATTGAGTGGCTTGAGCGCTTAAATGCACTACTTGGTTTATTAAAAGAAAGTGTCTTTACGGTCGGATTGTTGTTATTGACGGCAGTTATATTGATTATCGGTAATACGATTCGATTATCTATTATGGATAAAAAAGAAGAAATCCAAGTTCTGAAACTGGTTGGCGCCACTAATGCCTTTATTCATGCTCCGTTTTTATGGACTGGAATATGGTATGGCACACTCGGTGGATTGATTGCATTTATTTGTGTGGCGCTAATGCTATGGTGGCTAGAAGCTGCTGTATCTATGGTAGCGGGCGTATATCAAAGCGAGTTCGTATTACAGGGTCTTGCTGGCAATGAACTTTTGGTGCTCTTCGCTATTGCGGTAGGGCTAGGTTTTGTCGGTTCTTACTTTTCAGTGCAGCGTTACATTAAAGAAATTGAGCCGGAAAAGGTTTAAAAGTGCCCAAATAAAGAGTGCTAAATGCGAGATAGGTTTGGCACTTCAGCTTGTCACTATTGTTCTAAATTATTGCAAATTTCCTTAATACCCCGTGCCTTACGTTGCTTGTTTAATAAACGCTTAATCAAAGTGGTGTAACAAAAGTGTCTTATTTTTCGTGTTTTGCAATAATCTAAAGTCCTTATATAACAAACGGTTGGGATGTGTTTTTTAACAGGTCACAAAAAGCTTGATCTACGACAATAAAAGGTGTTAGATTGCACTTAGCACTCGAGCTTAGAGAGTGCTAAAATACACAAAGCGATTTATCACTGAGGTGAAAAATGAGTAAAGATTTATACGCAATGGCACTAACAACTGGACAAAGCTCAAGCTTAGAAGGCTATTTACAGTCAGTAAGCTCGATCCCAATGCTAGATGCTGAAAAGGAAAGAGAACTTGCTACTCGCCTTCATGAGGAAGGGGATCTTGATGCCGCAAAGCAACTCATCATGTCTCATCTGAGATTTGTAGCTCACATTGCTAAGAGCTATTCAGGTTATGGCTTGCCTCAAGCAGACCTTATTCAAGAAGGTAATATTGGTCTGATGAAGGCGGTAAAACGTTTTGACCCAACGGTTGGTGTCCGCCTAGTATCTTTTGCTGTGCATTGGATTAAAGCAGAAATTCATGAGTACGTATTAAAGAACTGGCGAATTGTAAAAGTTGCGACAACTAAGGCGCAACGTAAGTTATTTTTCAACTTAAGAAAGAATAAAAAACGTCTTGGTTGGTTTAACCAAGAAGAAGTTGCTACGGTAGCCAACGAGCTTGGCGTAAGTGAAAAAGAAGTTCGTGAAATGGAGTCCCGTATGGCGGGGCAAGACATGGGCTTTGACTTAAGCAATGATGAAGATGAGAGTCAAAGCGGTAGCTTCTCACCGGTACAATACCTGACAGATACCAGCAGTGATCTGGCAGAATCAGTAGAACAACAGCAATGGCAAGAACAATCCCATAACCGTTTGTTCTCAGCTTTGAAGACGTTAGACGAACGATCTCAGGATATCGTTAGTGCACGTTGGTTAGCTGATGAGAAGGCGACGCTACAAGACCTAGCTGAAAAGTATAGTGTGTCAGCTGAGCGTGTTAGACAGCTAGAAAAGTCAGCGATGAAGAAACTGCAAGCTGCAATGAGCTAAACCCGTCACGATAAATCCTTTGTAAAAATGCCGCTTTTAAGCGGCATTTTTGATCCCGCTGTAAACAAATGAAATATGCCTCTGAGTCCGTACGCTGACATTGTCACAAATTTGAGCTTACAAGTGTTCGCTATATTAAGTATAATGCGCAGATCTCAGTACAGGAGAGCTTAGTTTGTTAGCAGTATTTCGCGTCATTTTGTTGGCATTATTCATTGTATTTAGTTGTATTTTTGGTTTGTTGTTGTGTGTAGTGCGGCCATTTCACCGTAATAACGTACACGTTATTGCCTCTTGGTTTGGTGCCATGTCGCGGGTAATAGGTGTTAAATTGGTGATCAATCAAGACCCCGAAGCCGCGCGAACCGAACCTGCAATGTATATTGCTAATCACCAGAATAATTATGACTTGTTTACGCTTCCTGCTGTAGTACCTAAAAACACCGTTAGCATGGGGAAAAAAAGCCTAAAGTGGATCCCATTTTTTGGGCAACTTTACTGGCTATCTGGCAATATCTTAATTGATCGAGGCAATCGCTCAAAAGCCATGGGAACCCTAGGAAAATCTGCGAAAAGAATCAAACATGACAAGTTGTCGGTTTGGATGTTTCCTGAGGGGACGAGAAGCTATGGACGAGGATTGCTTCCGTTTAAAACTGGGGCATTTCATACTGCCATGAGTGCCAATGTGCCAATTATTCCGGTTTGTATGAACTCAACTCACGATAAGATAAAACTTAATCGCTGGGATAATGGCTGCGTATACATTGATATTCTCGCACCTGAATATTTATCACCAGAACTCTCAGCCAGAGATCATGCTGTGCGAATTCATGCTAAAATGGCTGACAGAATTTCTCAATTAGATACCCAAGCGAGTATTAAGTAATGGAAAATTGGCGTGAGATCAGTGAAGAGATCGTTGAATCTCTTCTCGAAGATGGTTCAGATCCTGAAAAGCTGTATGAAGTAGAACATCATTTTGTTTGTGAAGATTTTGATAAGCTTGAAAGTGCAGCACTAGCAGCATTTAAACTCGGTTACGACGTTGAAGAACCGGCAGAGCTGGAACTCGAAGATGGTGGTAAGGTATGGGGTTTCGACGTTGTGGTTGAAATTGAGCTTGATACCGATGCGATTATGGAAGATGTCATTAAACTGGAAAAAATAGCCAACGATACTGGCGTCGAGTATGACGGCTGGGGCACCTATTTTCAGGAATAATGTACGTTAAGATTTACAGGGTCCACAATTTTGGGCCCTTTGTTGTTTTAGCGTACTTAGAGTGTAATAAGCCTAACCGAGCCATATCCGATAAGTTCACCCGTCATAAAATTGTATCTATATGTAACACCAAGATTTTTTAATTTTATAGTCTTTTCTCCACCTTTTTTGAAATCTAAACAAGGTTCTAAAATGCGTGATTAATCATGAACTATGGCGCTTTTTAGCTTAAAAGTTAAGAATTAAGCTGTTTTAATACCTTTGGTTGAATTTTAATCCCGTTTATAGCCTTTCTTCTTATTCAGTGGTATTAATGATAGTTAGCGTAGTTTTATATTAAGCCTGATATGCAGATTGTACTCCCCATTGAAGAACTTCAACCTGGTATGTTTGTAGACAGTGTCCACAAACAAAAGTCGGGTTCGGGTGTAAAAATTAAATCCCGAGGTATGGTTAGAGACAAACGTATCATCGATAAGTTGGTCGAAAAAGGTGTATTAGAGCTCAATATTGATTTCACGCAAAGCGAAGTTGGGGTGCCTGAAAAGTATCAAGCTGAACAGCAGGCCAATGGTGCTAACAAAGCAGACAAATATCCCCAGACGAGTGAAAATGACGGCGCGCTATCTAAGTCTCTGCCCAAAACCAAACGGACCCAAAAACGCACGTTTTCTGAAGAGAACACATTGCAGCAAGAGTTTTCAGCCGCAATGCAAACATTCGAGAAAAACAACCGACTCATCCAAAGTTTATATGGGGATGTTACCTCGGGGTTGAAAATGGATATGTCACTGCTTAATGAAGTTAGCAGAGACATCGTGGCCTCGGTATTACGCAACTCCAATGCGATGGCGATTTTAACGCGAATAAAAGATAAAGATGCCTATAATTGGCGTCACATGACCAATTGCGCGATCTTAATAACCGTATTTGCCAAACATCTTGGTCTGCCTCAATACATTATTGAGCAAATGGCGTTGGGTGCGATGTTGCATGATATTGGTCATGCTAAGCTTCCACAGGGGTTGATCAACAAACCCGGTAAATTCACTGAGCTAGAGTACCGAGCTGTCAAAAAGCACGTAGCGCAATCGTTGGGTATGAGTAAAGGTGAAGATGGCATTACCCCATTAATGCTGGACATGATCATTAATCACCATGAGCGACTTGATGGCACGGGCTACCCGAGAAGAATTAAGGGGGATGCGTTAAGCACCGCAGCGAGAATGATGGCGATTGTGGATGTGTATGATGCAATTACAGCAGATCAACATCACAAAGAAGCTGACGAACCGATTAATGCCATGCGCTTTCTACTTGCTAGCAAAAAGCAGTTTGATCCTATTTTAGTGCAGCGATTTATAAAGTGTATGGGCGTGCATCCGGTCGGAACCATAGTAAAATTGACCAACGAGCGACTCGGTTTGGTATTAGAAGGAAATAAGCATGCACCAACGTCGCCTATCGTTCGAGTTTTCTACAACACCAAACATCTGCATCATGTTACTGCGAAAGACTTAGATCTGAGTGATTCAGATATTAAGGTCGTCGCCAGTGTTAGGCCTTTGGACTACCAGTTAAATTTATCGCGTTTATTAAAGGACCAGTTGCTGATTTAGTCTTGCTACAGCGTTTTCTTTTTTGCTGCATAATTGATAAATACGCACCAGCCAAACAACTTGCCATCATCAATAGCCAAATCAATGTGCCTACTTCTGTATGCATGATTGCGCAACATAATCCCAATGAAATTACCGAACAAACAATAGCACTTAGCCAATAGTGGTTTACGGGGTTGCTGCACTGTCCGGCTTTTTCGCATGCACAGTTGTTTGCTTTACATAAGAAAAAAACGGCGCAGCCGGTAAATGCTAACGCACTGCAAAGGAATAATACGGTCATCATGAAGCTCCCTGATATTGACACCAACCAGTGTAAAAGAGTGGCTAAATCAAGTCAATGCAATTAAGAATTATTATCATTAAGTTGTGTTTTATCTCATCAGATGAGTTTTAAAAATGATTAATTTGGTTGTTAAATGTCCACTTAATCGAGTAAAAGTCGCAAAAAAGAAGATTTGTTTAAAACTTTTAGGTAGGGTGTCGTGGAATTTACACACAACTATCTGCAAGTAAATAAAAAGATAGCGACACAGGGGATTTGAGAATGAATAAAATAATGACAGGGTTGATCGCCGCTGGTGCGATTTTGTCTTCTTCGCAAGTAATGGCAGCCGCATTCCAGCTGGCTGAACAAAATGTATCGGGTTTGGGTAGGGCATATGCAGGTGAAGCATCCGTTGCTGATGATGCTTCAGTTGTATCACGCAATCCCGCTTTAATGGGCAGCATGTCAGGTACCAATATTTCAGCAGCAGCTATGTATGTACTGCCAGATGTTAGCCTATCGGGTACTAGCACGAACAATGGTCTTCCTGCTGCGGCACTAAACGATAATAGCATCGCCCCGAGTGCCGTAGTGCCTGCTGCATACATCACTCACAGATACAATGACCAATGGTCAATTGGCGCAGGCATTTACTCTCAGTTTGGTCTATCCACTGAATTTGAAGATGACTACGTAGCAGGTCAGATCGCCGGTAACACCGAAATCGTCACGATTAACACTGGGGTTTCTGTAGCGTATAACATCGATAAGCAATGGAGTCTGGCGTTTGGTTTAAATCATGTCTACGCCGATGCTAAAGTTGTTCGTCGTATCGGTGCGAATGCATCAGGTTTAGACTTTGCCACTCAAGCTGTGCATTTGGAAGGTGACGACCAAGGTTTTGGCTGGAATGTGGGTGTTGCTTATCAACTTGACGAAAATAGCCGCTTAGGTTTCCACTACCGCAGCGAAACGGATATTAACTTCGATGGCACATTCAGCAATGACATTCCCGCTGTTGCAGGTGGCCTACAAGGTCAAGTATTACCGGGTAACTTAGAACTTACTTTACCTGCAATTGCTGAAGTATCTGGTTCACACCAATTGAATGAAAAAACCGGTGTACACTTCAGTATTTTATGGACGGGTTGGAACAGCTTCCAACAACTCGCAGCAGAGGTTGACAAGGTTGGAACGGTATTCACTAAGGAAGAAAACTTCTCTAACTCTTTACGTTTCTCTGTGGGTGCAGACTATCAGTGGAATGATGCGTTAAAACTTAGAGCTGGTATGGCTTACGATGAATCTCCAGCGGATCAAAACCACTTGTCGATTTCGATCCCAGACACTGATCGTATTTGGTACTCGTTTGGCGCAGAAATGCAGTTATCAAAACAAGCCAGTGTTGATGTAGGGTTGAGTCTACTGCGTGGCAAAACTAAGCATTTTGTTGAGGCTGACAAATTTAGCGAGTGGGGCTTCCGCTCAAAAGGTCATGCGACAGTATTTGGTGTACAGTACAACCACCAGTTTTAATGTGTTAGCAGATATTTGCGTATAAAGAAAAGCGGCAGTTAAGCCGCTTTTTTGTGCCAGTTTGTCAATTGGAAAATTACAACATCGACTTTAACTTATACAACAAATCATGTGCTTGCCTAGGGGTAAGTTCGTCAGGATCAGTAGTAGCTAATAACTGCTCGACTTCTGAGGGCTCCAACGGCAGTGCCAGCGTTTGCTGGGCCATGACAGGATTATCACCCACTACACTTTGATGCTGCTCAAGTAATGCCAGCTTTTGCTTGGCCATTTTAATTACGGCTTTTGGTACCCCTGCAAGTCCAGCAACCTGTAAACCAAAGCTCTTGCTTGCAGCCCCTTCCATTACCGTATGTTTAAACGCAATAGTGTCGTTGTGCTCAATGGCATCAAGATGCACATTAACCAGGCCCGGTTGTAAGTCGGCCAGTTCGGTGAGCTCAAAATAATGCGTTGCAAACAAGGTTTTCGCCGCAATTTTGCTGGCGAGATAATCGGCCGTCGCATAAGCCAGTGACAGGCCATCATAGGTGCTTGTACCTCGACCAATCTCATCCATTAAAACCAATGACTGTGATGTAGCGTTATGTAAAATGGTCGCGGTTTCTGTCATTTCTACCATAAAGGTTGAACGACCCGAGGCTAAATCATCACTTGCACCAATTCGAGTAAAAATACGGTCGACGACGCCTATTTGTGCTTGCTGGGCGGGAACGTAACAGCCTATGTGTGCCATTAGTACGATTAGCGCCGTTTGCCTCATGTAGGTTGATTTACCGCCCATATTCGGACCGGTGATCACCAGCATCTTACGGGCTGAATTTAGTACTACGGGGTTGGCGATAAAAGGTTCTTTACTAACTTGCTCGACCACTGGATGTCTGCCTGCATCTATCACTATTTCATCACCCAACGTTAGTTGTGGCTTACAGTAATCCAAGGTTTGCGCACGCTCTGCAAGGGTGTTAAGCACGTCCAAATCAGCCAGTGCAGCGGCCATCATTTGCAGTTGTTCAATATGTGGTGCGATCAGCGTAAAGAGTTCTTCATATAATTGCTTTTCTAGCGCGAGTGCCTTGCTTTGACTACCAAGCACCTTATCTTCATGCTCTTTGAGCTCAGGAATAATGTATCTTTCATTATTCTTTAAGGTTTGACGACGGATGTATTCAGCAGGGACTAAATGCGAATTGGCGCGGCTGATCTCAATGTAAAAGCCATGAACTTTGTTATAGCCGATTTTTAGTGTCGAAATACCAGTGCGCTCACGTTCTCTTTCTTCGAGTTTTTCCAGCACGTCAGTAGCACCAGCACTGAGTGCTCGCCATTCATCAAGCTCTTGATTGTATCCCGGAGCAATGACGCCACCATCACGAATAAGTACTGGTGGATTGTCGATAACGGCACGTTCTAACAAGTCCTGCAAGTCTGGTAAGAGCGGCGACTGTGCAACTATGTTGCCCAAACGAGTATCCGTACTGTCTGACAAAATGCTATGTAGCGGAGCAAGTGCTTGTAAGGCACTGCGCAATCGCGTTAAATCACGGGGGCGTGCGTTACATAATGCAAGTCGAGCGACTACCCGCTCAATATCGCCAATTTGTTTTAGCGCTTCGTGTAACTCGGAGCCCAGTTGCAGTTCAATGATACTGGTAATGGCATTCAATCTCGCATTAAGCTCACCACGGTCGCGAATTGGCGTATGAATGCGTCTTTTCAGTAGCCTTGAACCCATCGCCGTTGCAGAACGGTCAAGGATCTGAGCTAAGGTATTTTCTACGCCGCCAGATAAGTTTGTGGTGAGCTCTAGGTTTTTACGCGTAGCGGCATCTAGGATCACCGCATGTTCATTCTTTTCAAGCGTGATAGAGCGAATATGAGGTAAGGCAGTACGCTGAGTGTCTTTGACGTATTGCATCACGCAGCCGGCTGCAATCAGCCCCATCGTGGCCCCTTCAACACCAAAGCCAACCAAATCTTTGGTAGCAAACTGCTGGCATAACAGGTGTTTGGCCGTGTCCAAATCAAATTCCCAATCTGGTCGGCGGCGACTACCTTTAATACGTTCAACGACATCCAAATTAGCGAAGGACTCAGGATAGAGTAACTCGGCAGGTTGTAAACGTTGCAATGTGGAAATCAGAGCTTCGTCGGTATTGAGTTCTACGACATTAAAACGACCCGAGTTGATATCCAGATAAGCTACGCCATAACCCTTTTTTGGGTTTTGATAAACGGCGGCAAGCAAGTTGTCTTGACGTTCATTTAGCAGGGCTTCATCCGTTACCGTACCCGGTGTGACTATACGAACAACTTTACGTTCTACCGGACCTTTGCTGGTGGCAGGATCGCCTATTTGTTCACAAATCGCGACTGACTCACCCATCTGAACTAGCCTGGCAAGGTAATTTTCCACCGCATGGTAAGGCACTCCGGCCATTGGTATGGGCGCACCGCCAGCCTTACCGCGATGGGTCTGAGAAATATCTAACAGTTGTGCCGCTCTAATCGCATCATCAAAAAATAGTTCGTAAAAATCACCCATACGGTAGAACAGCAAGATCTCTTGATGTTCAGCTTTGATCCTTAAATACTGCTGCATCATCGGGGTTTGTTGTTTTATAGTATGCTCTGAATAAAGATCTAACGACATGTTGATACCTAAGGGTTTACGATGGAACTAAACAAAGAAATTACCGACTCCGCGGCACAGTTGGGCGCTATTCTAACGAATAAAGGATTAACAATCACTACCGTAGAATCATGTACTGGTGGCGGGGTGAGTTACGCGCTAACTGACACGCCCGGCAGTTCAAATTACATTGATCGCTGTTTTGTGACATACAGCAACGTCGCCAAGCAACAGTTAGTGGGCGTCAGCGAACAAACGTTGCAACAATTTGGCGCGGTTAGTGAGCAAGCCGTGCGAGAAATGGTCGTTGGTGCGCAACGAGCGGCAAATGCAGAAGTCGCGGTGGCGATATCCGGTATCGCGGGTCCGTCGGGAGGAAGCGCAGAAAAACCAGTTGGAACGGTATGGTTTGCCTTTGCATTTAAGGATAATGTACAAGTCGAGCAGTGTGTTTTCCTTGGAGATAGAGCAAAAGTTAGAGTTCAAGCAATTGATTTTTCTTTAAAAGCTTTATTACAGCTGGTGAATTCATAAAAATACACTTGATACTGTAATTTCATACAGTATACTAGGTCTCAGAAAGCAAATTTGGAGAAGCAAATGAACGATAACAAGCAAAAGGCACTAGACGCCGCTCTATCACAAATTGAGCGTCAATTTGGTAAAGGCTCAATCATGAAGCTAGGTGAAAACAAAGCTTTAGACATTGAAGCTATCTCAACAGGTTCTCTAGGTCTTGATATTGCGCTTGGTATCGGTGGTTTGCCAGCTGGCCGTATTGTTGAAATCTATGGTCCTGAATCATCGGGTAAAACAACGTTGACCCTGCAAGCAATCGCAGAAGCGCAAAAAATGGGCAAGACCTGTGCGTTTGTTGATGCTGAGCATGCGCTAGACCCTATTTATGCGGAAAAACTAGGTGTTAATGTCGATGAATTACTAGTTTCTCAACCAGACACCGGTGAGCAAGCGTTAGAGATCTGTGACATGCTAGTGCGCTCAGGTGCGGTTGATGTGGTGGTGGTTGACTCGGTAGCTGCCCTAACACCAAAAGCGGAAATTGAAGGCGATATGGGGGATTCTCACGTTGGTCTTCAAGCGCGTCTAATGTCACAAGCGTTGCGTAAATTAACCGGAAACATCAAGCGCTCAAATACACTATGTATTTTCATCAACCAGATCCGTATGAAGATCGGTGTGATGTTCGGTAACCCTGAAACCACCACTGGTGGTAACGCACTTAAGTTTTACGCTTCAGTACGCCTTGATATTCGCCGCATCGGTTCGGTGAAAGAAGGTGATGAAGTGGTGGGTAACGAGACTCGCGTAAAAGTCGTTAAAAACAAAGTGGCACCGCCGTTTAAACAAGCTGAATTTATCATCATGTATGGTGAAGGGACTTCGAAAGAAGGTGAGCTTATCGATCTTGGTGTTAAACACAAATTAGTCGATAAAGCGGGTGCTTGGTTTAGTTACAACGGTAGTAAGATTGGTCAAGGTAAGGCCAATTCAATCAAGTTCTTGAAAGATAACCCAGAGATCTCAGGTGAGATTGAGAGCAAACTAAGAGACATGTTACTACTTCAAGCAACTGAGTCACCTGAAGAAGGCGAAGACAAAGGCCTTGCGGAAGTAGAGAACGATCTAGAGCTGTAGATTTTACCGATTCGTCATGAAGCCTAGATACAAACTTTGACGAGTAAGGCATTTTCAAAAAGCCCAGCTTTAGCTGGGTTTTTTTATGCTTATTGAAAACGACCCTAGGTGTTTAGTGTTTCTCAACGCGCGTTGCTAAAACGAAAATACGTATCAAGAATGTAGCGCCATGGCAAAACGAGTGGTGTTAAAATCACGCCAATCAGACAGGCAAACACCACACCCGCGGCATATTCATCGAGTCCAGAATTTAAATACATTGGTAGTGCGAAGAGTATTAACCAAAGTATTTTCCAGAGTAATTCAAACATCAGTAATGGCAGCATTTGTAAGGGGCGAAAAATCCCAAGTAATGACAGAATCATAAACGCCATAAGCATGGCATTTATCACCGTATATGAATCAGCGGTTACGCCGATGGAAGACAGTGCATCAGGGGTATTTGTTAATCCCAGTCCAACAGCGATAAAAGCATACATCGCTTTTAAAAAGTAGCTTCTAGCCTTTCCCACTTGTTCCATAATTTGCCTCTTTGTACAAAGTTAAATTGCCTAGCAATGTGTTCATTGCCTGCCAATGTAAGCTGTATTTTTTCTATTCCTTTCATCAACACAGGTTGATGTGAGAAAAGGGTATCAGTTAATTTTTGTACAAACAATAACCAATTCAAATGGAAGTATGCATCCACATCAAGTGGTGTGAATAACATGGTTCAGCAGTGTTTTTTAACTTTAAAAGATGAGCTGTGATGGGGAGCTAGCTCGCTTTTTTAGTGATTTATTGTCGGTAAAAAATTCACAGGCTTGCTGACATTCTTTACTTTGCTAGTTTCACGTTTACTTCACGGTAAGCTAGTTAGCTTTAGCTTTTCAAATCTAATCACACAGTTTGAGTTACCTTATGCTAAAAAATATCTTTACTCTACTTGCTTTAGTTACATTTACTTGCAGCCCAGCACGAGCGAACACCGCTGTTTCAGCATTATCGCTACAACAAAAAGTTGCTCATGCGATTGACCAATTTGAGCAAACAAACCGCAGTGATTGGGCTTATACCATTACGCGCTACGAAAATGAGGAAGGAGATATTAGCCAAAGCGTTGAGCAATATAATCCTCAGCAGCCTGCTGGGCAGCAATGGTCATTGATGATGGTTGACGGAAAAGTACCTACTGAAAAACAACGTCAGGCTTTTATGGATAAAAAAGCAAAGCAAGCAACGGAAGGTAAAAGCCTATCTATCAAACTAAGCAAAATTATCAACTTAACTTCGCTGCAATTGGAGGAAGAAAGTCAAGCGGATCTAAAAGTACGTTTTGGTGTATATCTTGAAAAACTAGGTGAAAATGCCAGTAAAAAACTGACAGGTTTACTTACATATAACAAAGAAAATGCTTTTATCAGTGATATTGAAATCACCAATACAGATACCTTTTCGCCAGTCTTAACAGCTAACATTAAAGATTTTAAAATGACACTCAGCTTTGAAAAACGCGACTCGGCTATTTTGCCACACAAACATGAATTTGAAATGCGAGGTTCTTTTGCATTTTTTACTGAAATAGATGAAGTTTCTAGTGATACTTTCTCTGAATATCACTATGTTGGTACGCAAGCAGAGTGATCAACGTCAAACCAATAAAACGGATATCGTAGTGCCATGTTCACAATTGACTTCAAGTTGCCAGCCTTGATGCTCACATAAACGTTTTACAATGGATAAGCCAAAGCCAAACCCCGTGCTTTGGCTGCCTTTAACTGTCGGTTCCGTTAGGTTATCCGTAATAGCGTGTTCGATACCTGGGCCAGTGTCTGCTACGACGAGGCTTCCTTCAATAAAGCTTACTCTGACTTCACCAGATTGAATATATTGGAAGGCATTGCTGATCAGGTTGTCGATCAACACTTTTGCCATTCCTGACTGTAGATACACTTTTGTATTAAGGTTATCGTCAAGAATCACCTCAATATGCTTACCATCAAGTAGTGTTCGATGATCTAAAATCGACTGTTCTACGATTGACATTAGGTTGGTATTTTCTTTTGTCGCGTTAGAGCACTCTTCTCTGGCGAGTGCGAGCAAGGTGTGAACGGTTTTGTCCATTTGCTCGGCAGCAGTGGCGATCCGACTGACAATTGCTGTGTTTTCTGGTGTGGCTTTGTTGGTACTTAAATACAGCTCGGCTGCGTTTTTTATGATGGATAACGGTGAGCGCAGCTCATGACTGGCATCTCGAGTGAAGCATTTCTCTCTTTCAAGCGCTTTTTTCAAGCGATGGAGTGTTTGCTCCAATGTATCAGCTAAAACTCCCACTTCGGTATTCGGATATTGGTGGGCAAATCGTTCAGGGATTTTTTCTGCATCGACATTCGCAACAAGATCGGCCAAATGGGTTAATGGACGGGCCGTACTGCGGCCAATAAACCAAGCAATGGTACAAGCGATAGCGCTTACAAATAAGCCGCTAATGAACAAGAAAGTGATAATGCCATTGCGAATGTTGCGCACGTAAAGAGAATCACTGACTTCTGCCACCAAATAGATAGTGTCGTAGCCCGGCATTGTAATTACGTGATAATGGCGTTCGCCATTACCGAAGAACTCAAACTGGTTTGGAGAGGCTATGGCTTGTTGACGAATATCTTCTGGAAATGACTCTTTCGAGAAATGTAATCCGAACGTTTCTGAGCTAGGAGATGGCCAGAGACCGGTTTTGTTGTAATTGGCACTGAGGCGTTGCGCTTCTTGCTGGAGCTCTTTTTCAA
The DNA here is from genome assembly GCF_051930985.1 of Pseudoalteromonas sp. T1lg65. Taxonomy (NCBI): domain Bacteria; kingdom Pseudomonadati; phylum Pseudomonadota; class Gammaproteobacteria; order Alteromonadales; family Pseudoalteromonadaceae; genus Pseudoalteromonas; species Pseudoalteromonas sp. T1lg65. The sequence goes on from NZ_CP196837.1 coordinate 574,647, forward strand.
TAAATCTATCTTCAAGAGTGTACATCATCACAAATGTGATGAAGCTGTACACCAATGATAAAGTCAGCGTAAAAATACAGAATTGTAAAATAATGCGGCGACTCAAGCTGGAGTAGTGGCTTGAACGTTTTTTCATAGTTAACCTGAACTCGGGATAATGGACATGACAGAATTAATTGAATCAATACATTACCGGATTAACTCATACAGTGCTGCTATTTTTACGTAGTTCAAGGCGAGTTTTCCAGTAATAGCGAGCAATTGCTGGCGAACTCAACACTGAAAGAGGTAAAAAGAGTCGCGCTGTAGCATGCCGCATTAGTTATTATTCACTAGGGTTGTTTTGCTCGAGTGCGAGTGTAAAGCCAGCGCCGAAGACGGTTTTTACCATTGGATAAGAAAAGGGCTTATCGAGCACATTGCGCAATTGATAAATATGCGAACGTAGCGCATCAGACTCTGTCGGTTGGTCACCCCAGAGTTTGTAGCTTAACTCCGTGCGGCTTACAACCTGAGGATGTGCTTCGGCTAAAATGGTGAGTATTTTTAACCCCATAACACTGAGCGCCAATAGCTGTCCATCGCGGAACGCTTGTTTTTGTTTACGGTCAATGCGTAACGGTCCCAGATGTAAAGTGTGATTGGTTTGCAGTAAATGACGCCTTGACAAAGCGAGGCATCGAACTTCCAATTCCTGCAAAGAAAACGGCTTAGTTAAGTAGTCATCAGCACCAACATGAAAGCCGGATATTTTATCTTCGATGCTGTCTCGGGCGGTCAGCATAATAATAGGAATATGGCGATCTGCCTTTTCTCGAATATGCTGACACACTTCCAAACCATCCAGCGCAGGAAGGTTTAAGTCTAAGATGATTAGGTCGTAGTATTGGTTGAGTGCTAACTCTAACCCCTGCATTCCCTGGTAGGCATAGTCCAAAACATGGCCTTTTAACTCCATATATTCAGCAATGGTTTTTGCCACATTGTGCTGATCTTCTACCAGTAACATATGTAAGGGGGGCGTTTTTTTCATCGTGCTTCAATGTCAGCTTATTGTTTTATTTACCAAGGTTATCATTATTAAAACTTGCACACGTATTGCTGTTTCCTTTCAAAGGAAATTTAACGGCTTTTTTGTAGGTGATTGCAACAAGACACGTTTAAATCGGTTCGTTGCTTGTTGCAATCAGACTCACTCACTGTTCTTGCAGCAGCGTTCTGATAGAGTTAGACAAAGTCTTGTTACTTGCTGCAATTCCTAAACTGGTTATGGTCGTCACTACAATGAATAATGTGCCGAACAACCAAGTTAAATCCGGCTGGTAAGGAAGTGAAAATTGCGCCTGATAAATTAACACCCCAGCTAAATAAGTTGCTGCAATGGCGCCTGATGCGGCGACTAAACCGGTGACAACCCATTCAATCATATTGAGTTTTAAGCAGGTATTTCGAGTTAAACCAAAGCTCATAATGACGCTATTTTTCTTTCTCTCATTACCTTCAACTGCATTTATGGTCGCGAAGATAACGATAAAAGAAAGGACAATGATGAGTATGGAAAAACCACTAATAGCCTGTGTTAGCATGGCTAAGGTTTTGTCAAAACGCGCGGTGATTTCTTGTAGCGAAACCATTCGTAAAGAAGGGTGCTTTTGCCATAACTCTCCCAGTAAGGAAAATTGTTCATCGTTTAACTCCAAGCTCGCCATGTTGTAATGAGGTGCTTTGATGTGCTCCAAAGCCCTAGCAGGCATTTGTACCCAGAATGTAATGGAACCCGCTCCAGCTTTATATTCGTGGCTCGCGGCAATCGTAAAATCAATAGTTTGCTCGCCGATATAAAAAGTGAGCACGTCACCTATTGCCAATTTCAAGTCGGTCATAACTTCTTCTTCCACGGATATGAGTTGCCAATTCTGTGATTGCTCATTCCACCATGAGCCTTGATTGACTTTATTATTGTTGGGAATGGTATCTGTCCAGTGCAAGCGAATAGAATCACGCATTGTTGCCATGCTATCGCTTGGTTCATTGGTATGTTCATTCAGATTTTTTTGGTTAATTTTTAGTAGGTTGGCATACAAAAAGGGCTTTTGTTGGCGAATTTCAATCCCATGCTCGTTGGCCCAAGTTTCAATGTCTTTCATTTGAGCCTGTGTCGCCTGCGAAACGAGCAAGTTACCATTATGCTCGCGTTCATAGCTAGCAAGAGTATCGCCTAAATCTTTCATGAGCATCAACGTAAATAGCAATAAAAAGCTACACAAGCCAACGCCTAAAATTTGTGTGCTTTTATTTACTAAGCGTTGTTTCATCATGAATAAAGTAAATGGAAGTAGACCTGATACGTGTTTCGTCATTTTTTCGCCAACTGTTAGAACAGTCCAGCTGAACAGCACTATTAAAGCGATACAGCTTAACATCGAAATAACGACCATCGTGGTCAGCAGGGCATTATCTGAATAACTGAATGCCACCAAAGTCAGTACGATCATGGCACTGCATATTGTTACAGCATTACTGGAGCTGCCAAAAGCGCTATTGATCAACTGCATTGTTGAGCTTTTCATTAAGCCAACCCAGACAGGTGTTTGAAAAATAAAAAAGATGCTGCTAACGACGAAAATAGACTTTGTCGCAGTCCACAGGCTCCATTGTGATGTTATGTCTACAAAGGTACTGGAGAGCCAATTGACGATGAGCCAGTAGCAAAAAGCTGAACACAGAAGTGCAACAACGGAGGCTGGTACAAGGTTTATAAGCCACTTGAAAAAGGAGACTCGTAGTCCGGTTTGTCTTGATGCGCCAAGGCTCATACAAATTGCAGAAAAATATTGCTCTTTTGTGGTTTGAATTTTGGTAATTTTTTCAATCGCAATGGCGGCCATAAAGAATAAGATGATGGAGGTTAAACCGAGAAAATTTTCGGTGCGTTGCCAAAATAAGGAAAGAGGATGAGCGCCAGTTTTATGATACACCTGAGCGGAGGGTAACTGCTCTTTTTGCCATTTCAGGATCTGTTCTATTTGACTTGCAGAGGCCGAAAATAAATAGCGGTTTTGTATTAAATCTTTCGGTATATCACTGTGCTCAATATCATTCAGGTTAATCATGGCACGCATATCGACACTGTGCCCTTCCATTAATCTGTCCGGTTCATGCACCAAGACTTTCGTCACCGTAAAGCTTTTATTTGCTATGAGTAATGACTCTCCTGTGCCTATTTCTAAACTTGCCAATGCTCGAGAATCGAGCCAGATCTCGCCAGTTTTTGGTCCTGACGTGGTGTGCACCTCTTCGCTCTGCAATGATGCTGCCGTAACTAAATGCCCTTGCAATGGGTAGCCATTGCCAACGGCCTTGAGCTTTACAGACTGCCATTTATTTTTATGGGTTAAGGTTACCATTAGGCTTTGAGTTAAGATCTGTCGTTGTGACAATGTCTTTAATGTATCAAGTTGTTGCGTCTTCAATGGGGTTTGATGAACAAGAACCAGATCTGCGCCTAGTAAATTGGCCAGGTTTTTATTTAAAAACTGCTGTATCGTCTCGCTGGTTTGGCTAAGCGTGATAATAAACGCCATGAGAATAATTTGGATCCAACGTAAGTAACGAGTATGGGCCAAACGCTTTTCTTGCAGCCAAAAGTGCCATGCGAGTTGTAAACTATTAGCAAACATGACATTCCCCATTTCTCAGCGCGAAAACGTGTTGAGCTCGTTGTGCTAGCTCTTCACTGTGCGTTACAACGACAAGCCCAGCTCCATTTTCATGGCAACAAGCAAAAAGCAGATCTGCTACATCAGAAGCGCTTTTGCCATCCAAGTTGCCCGTTGGTTCATCTGCAAAAATAAACTTTGGTTTAAACACCAGCGCTCGCGCAATCGCGACTCTTTGCTGTTCACCGCCACTTAATTGGTTGGGCTTGTGGGTAAGTCGGTGGCTTAGTCCAACTTTTTTCAGCCAATATTCAGCCTGGTCCTCAGCATTTTTAATTCCACGGAGCTTTAGAGGTAAGGCGACATTGCTCAGTGCTGTTAGCTCAGGTAACAGATGAAACTGTTGAAAAATAAAGCCGATACTCTCTCTAAATTGACTGATTTCGTGATCAATGCCATGAACATAGATCTGTACTTGACCATCTTTGGGGGGCTCTAAGCCCGACATGAGCATTAACAGGCTTGATTTACCTGCTCCTGATGGCCCTATGATGGCGTGAGACTGCCCCTGTGATATCGAGAGGTTTAAGTCTTTAAATAGGTATATTTTCTCATTATTTACTGCAAATGAGTGACCGACTTGATCCAGATTGATGTAAGTAGTGTGAGCGCGATTCATGGTTAAAGCCTATTAGTGAACATGTGACTACAAAAATAGGTTTTTGGATGTGAAGGAGATGTGAAAATGTTCCTAAACAGCTTTAAGGTCGCTAATTGGCTCACTAATCAATAGCAATCTGACCGAGATTAAAAAACGATAACTGCGTTTGAATAGCCATGTTTTCTATATCTTACATCATCGTTGAGTAACTTAAATGTATACAGAACAGGAAGGTAAGAAGACGAGCGATAAAGGCAACTACATAGTTAATTGCGTTAGATTGATGAAGACAGAGATTATTGCTAAAACGCCCAACCCAAGCTCAACTATTTATCACAGGCAAGAGATGTCCGACGGTCTATTTTGGATACGCATTGTTACATTTTGTGAACATTTGTTTCTTGTTTTACATTTCGTGGTTGCTGTTATCTTATTTTAGTTTTCATCAACGCATCTGCTTTTAAAGGTAATTTCATGTTTAAAATGCAGTTTTTCCTACTTTGTCAACTTTCCGTTTAAATTATGTCACAGCGTGCTCGTCTATACGATACTTCTAGTTACATTTAATGTCATAAACACAACTTTTTATTTTACTTTTAATAAATAATGAATTCATTGTTTGGTAACTTGAGTCTATTAAATTACGCAAAACGAACCCTTAAAACTTATGATTAGAGCGTTTTTTGTTCTAAACGTTGCTTATCTGTGTTTTTATGTTGTTGTTTTGTTTTTTTATTGAAACGTTGGTTTTTTTATGGTTAAAATTGCGCAAATTAAAATTACTAACATTTTACATTTGTGTGTATTTTGGTGAGGAGTTGGTTGGTTGAATAGGATTTCTGTAAAGCTTGGCGTAAGTTGTGTACTGCTTATTGGCATATTCGTTTACTTTGTTCATAGTTATTTGTTCTCACCTTTAGCAGAATACAAGAATGTTGAGTTGAGAAACTTAGAGCAAAAAGTCGAAATTACTACTGATGAGTATGGCATTCCTGCTATTTCAGCTAACTCTGAGCATGATTTGTATTTTGCTATGGGATATCTTCATGCGCAGGAGCGCTTGTGGCAATTAGAGCTTCAACGACGCCTTAGCAAAGGCACATTGAGTGAGGTATTTGGCAAAAGCTCCGTTGCTTACGATGCGTGGATCAGAACTCTAAATCTTCATGGCGCCGCAGAGTCTGCGTTGAAATCGCTGTCTCCAGAAGCGGTAGCTTCTCTGCATTCCTATAGTTTGGGCATCAACGCTTTTCTAAACAGTAATACGCCTTTGCCATTTGAATTCGAGTTGTTTGGAGTTGAGCCTGAACCTTGGCAGCCTGTTGACTCTTTAGCCTGGGTTAAGGTGTTTGCGCTGAATCTTAGTGGGAATTATAAGCAAGAAATTCAACGCCTAGTTGCCAGACAGTATATGGGAGCTGAACATGTCGGTGCCTTTTTCCCATTAGATCCTCAAGTAACAACGGAACAAACAGTGCAGGCGAACATCGCTTCTTTATCTGCCCTATTAAATGCACATTTAGAAATGGAACAACAAGTTAAAGTTGGTGGTCGTTATGTCGGAAGTAATGCTTGGGTTGTGTCAGGCAAGCATACTAAATCTGGCCATCCAATATTGGCTAATGATCCTCACTTAGGGTTGCAGATCCCGTCCTTATGGTTTGCTGTAAAACAACAGATAAACGAGCACGAAGTTGCAGGAGCTTCGCTGGTGGGTCTACCTGTGGTGGTATTTGGAAAAAATCGCCATATCGCATGGGGTGGAACCAACATGATGGCGGATGTGCAGGATTTAACGGTAGAAAAAGTGAATCCAGAGAATCCGAACCAATACTGGTATCAAGGACAGTGGCGTGACTTTGCGATGCGCGTTGATGAAATTAAGGTGCGCTCAAGTTTCCCTACTTCATTGACACCAGAGCTAAAGCCTGTGCAGATACGTGTCAAAGAAACCATTCATGGACCTGTTATTAGCAGCGCAGCCGAGGTTGCCAAGTCGCCAGTGAGTTTACAGTGGACCGCTCTTCAAAATCACGACTCGAGCTACGAAACTTTTTATAGATTAAATAAAGCGACAAATTGGCAATCATTTTTATCAGCGGTAGAACATCATGTCGCGCCAGCTTTGAACCTGTTTTATATCGATTCGCAAGGCAACATTGGCTTCAAAGGAATCGGTTTAATTCCAGTCAGAGAAACGGGGGATGGTCGCTATCCCCAAGCCAGATCGGATATTGATAACAACTGGAAATCGTTTATTCCATTCTCACAGATGCCAGAAAAGTTTAATCCAGAATCGGGTTTCTTGGTCAATGCCAATAATGCAAACGTGAGTGATGATTACCCTTTTCCTATCTCTCATGAATTTGCCCCAACGGCCAGAGCAGATCGAATTGAACAGCTTATTCAAACGCAGATTGATCAAAATAAGCCACTTTCCTTGGATTATATCAGCGCAATGCAGCTGGATGCTTTGGATTTGTCAGTCGCTGAGTTGCGTAACGTTATGCTGACTTTGCAAGGAAAAAACCAGCAACAAATTCAGGCTCTTAAGCAGCTACAAGAGTGGGATATGCAAGCAACAGTCAACAGTACCGGCGCTACGGTTTATTACACTTGGTATCATCACTTGTCTCGCTATCTACTAGCCGATGAAACCAAAGGTTATTGGGATCAAGGTAGTGAACAAAATTTTCTGTCCTCTTTGCCAGCTTTGCTAGAAGCAGATGTATTAGCAGAGCTGTTGGCCAAGCAGTCGGTCTGGTGTGATATTGCTCAAACTGAGGTGGTTGAAGACTGTCGAACAATACTGGAATCATCATTAGAAAAAGCGATCGATGATTTAACACGTGTGTTAGGAAATAACCCTGAAGATTGGCAGCTTTCTCACGCTCAGACGACCTTGTATAAGCACATTCCGTTCAGTGAGATGAAGTTCTTTGACCGAATTTTTGAACGTCGAATCGCAACTTATGGAGCCCCTAATACGGTTAATGCAGCAGGTACGGCATTCGATAGCTTAGATGGTTTTGAAAAAAATTTTGGTGCAGGCTTTAGGCAAATTATAGAAATGTCTAAACATCAGCAGACGCACCTTTTCATTAATTCCACAGGCCAATCCGGGCAGCTCGCAAGCGAACATTACGACAACATGATAGAGCGATTTGAGCAAAATCAGTTAATTGAGTTGCACAAATCGAGTGTTGTGCATCAGTTTCAAATGCTTCCGAAGGGGAAACTGTAATGGGTTTATTACGCTTATTTTCTAATGCAGCCCCCAATCACGTTTACTTTTCCATGTTAATGGGAGTGTTTGCTGGTATCAGCTACTCAGCGCTTATCCCGTTGGTCATGGCGAGCATTACGCCTGCTGATCCTTTATTTCCGCAGCAAGCAGATATCAAACAGACGTTTTTGGGTTTTGAGGTTTCGAATTATCCAATGGCAGGTGTCTATCTGACTGTGTGCTTATTAATTCTTTTAACGCGTAGCCTATCAGAAATACTACTACTTCATGTTGGTGCGAAAGTGGCGAGCAAGATCAGGGTTAACTTTTATGAACGTATCAGTAAAGCACCACTTTCTGCTGTTGAACAAATAGGTTCCGCTAAACTAATTGCTGCAATCAACTTGGATGTGCCTCGTATTGTTATGGGAGCCAGATTGATCCCAGCCATGTTTGTAAACATTATTACCTTGTTTGGCATGTTAGGGTTCTTGCTTTATTTAAATCCAGATGTTTTCAAGCTGGTGCTAATGTCAATTGCTGCGGGTGTAGTGATCTATCAGTTGCCGATGATGTTAGGAAGAAAGATATTCGAGCGCAATCGAGAGATCAACGACACGCTGCAGGAGTCTATTCGGGGATTAATATACGGTAGCAAAGAGCTGAAATTAGATAAGGCCAAACAACAGCGTTACTATGAACAGGTTTTACTTGAGCATGAACAACGATTAGTTCGCTCAGAGTCATTCGGATACACAGTGACCCGTTCAACAGTCAGTTTGGGGGATTTATTGTGCTTCTTCGTTATTGGCAGTATCACTTTTATTGCTGTCAATTATTACAGTATTGGAAAAGATGAGCTCGTTGGTGTCGTTATGGCACTGCTATACATTACCACTCCGATCGCAATAGTGTTGAACTCTATTCCAAGCTTGACTATAGCGTCAGTATCACACCGCAAAGTCCACAAGTTGTTGAAAGGTATGCCTCAAGAGGATGCTAAAGATGAGGTTCATGCAATAACACCGTGGTCAACCATGAAGTTGGATTCGGTTAAGTATCATTATGACACCGGAAACGGTGAAAAAGGATTTGCAATCGGTCCAATCAATCTCGAGATAAAGCGGGGCGAAGTGATGTTCATTATCGGCGGGAATGGGTCTGGTAAATCAACACTGAGTAAATTAATCACGCAGCATTATCTCCCTTCGTCGGGTCAGGTTTTATTTGATAATGAGCGAGTATCGGCAGAAAACATTACCAGTTATCGCAATGAAATTTACTCTATCTACTCTAGTTTTTACCTTTTTGATCAGTTGCTCATAGACATTGATCAGCAAACGGAAGCATTGATAAATCAGTATTTAAAAGACTTCCGCCTAGACCAAAAGGTGTCTATACAGAATGGGCATTTTTCTACTACTCAACTTTCCGATGGTCAACGTAAGCGTCTTGCGCTGCTTGTCGGTTTTCTCGATAACAAAGGACTTTACCTGTTTGATGAGTGGGCCGCTGATCAAGATCCTGATTTTAAACATATTTTCTACACTAAAATTTTGCCGGAGTTAAAAGCTAAAAATAAAGCTGTCGTGGTTATTAGTCATGATGATCGATATTTCTACTGCGCCGATAAGGTCGTAAAAATGAACAGTGGAGAGCTTCATCATCTAACCAAAGAAGAGCATTTGACGTTTGATGTATCACAGCTCAATACCCCATCAAAAAACAAGAATCCAGTGGTGACGTTATGACACACGAAAGAGTGCCTCTGACTTTATCTCAACGAGATATTTTCTTTGATCAACTAAACCAAATGCATAGTCCCATCTATAACATCGGCGGCTATATTCGCTGTCAATCTATTGATGTGGATAGACTAAAAGAAGCGCATGCAAAATTAGTGAAAGAGCATGAATCTTTTGGACTGCGTATCATTGAAGAGCAGGGCGATGTGGTTCAGTACATTGCATCAACAAAAAATACCGAACTGCCTTATATTGACTTTCGTTCGGAACTGGCGCCACAAGCTTCGGCAGAGCAATGGCTGGAAAACTGTTTTAAAACGGTATTGCCAATTTTTGACTCGCAACTTTGCTTTGGCTATTTGCTACAAATTTCAGATCAAGAGTTTTGGTACGTTGGTCTTAGCCATCATTTGGCTATGGATGGTTGGGGATTTCTCAACTGGTCCTTTAAACTCGCGGAACTATACAACAACATAAATAGCGGGTGTGATGATGGGCTATCGTATGCAGAAATGTCTGATGCCGATCAAGAATACTTGTCGAGTAACCGTTATTTGCGAGATCGCGAGTTTTGGCAGCAACAAAATGTTATCACTGAGAATCGGCTACTTTCACCACAGTACCACGGTTCGGCGTCTTGCCAGCACCAGGCGGCAACGAGTACCAGGTATAGACATCAACTAGACCGCAGTTGGTTTGAACAATGCGAATCATTGTGTTCGCGGTTTCGCATCGGCATGCCGCAATTTATGATGTCACTGTTGTCATTTTATTTCTCTGGTTTGACAAATCAGCAGCATCTTGTGCTAGGTGTACCAGCTCACAATCGTAAAAACTTCAGACAAAAAAAGACCCTAGGCGTATTTACCAGCATGACGCCAGTACCTGTTGAAATAGAATCTGAAGATACATTCTTATCGTTATCTAAGCGTATTGGCGGATATCAAAAAACTTGCTTTCGTCATCAAAAGTTCCCAAATAGCGATATGTACCGTTTATTTGAAACAGACCACTCTTTTTATGATTTGAGTTTTAATTACCTTAAATTTGATTATCAAGAATTACAGTTTGATGGCGCCGCAGCAAAGGTGATTTACCAAACTTCAGGAGTTGAAAAAACCCCTCTTACTGTGACCATTTGGGATGGTGGAGATGAGCAAATTGAGTTACAGCTTGATTACAATCATGCCTATTTCTCTGCCCCTGAAATCGAGCTGCTAGCCAGTCGCCTGAACTTTCTTATGCAGTATTTTACCGAAGTGAGCAATTGGGATAAGCCGTTATCTCAGTGCGCACTAGTGACACCTAATGAGGCGTCCAACCTGGTTAATGCTTGCAATCTAGATGCGCTACCCTTATCAGGATTACAGCTACACCAACATTTTGAGCGGGTAGCAGAATCATCACCAGAAGCTATCGCAATATCTCACCATGGAAAGCAATATAGTTACCAATTAATCAATGGGCTAGCTAATAAATTAGCGAATTTACTAAGTGCAAAATTCTCCTCTGGAGAGGAAGAATCGATTGTTGGAATATGCCAAAACCGTGGCGTAGATATGGTGATTAGCATATTGGCGGTATTTAAGGCCGGGATGAGTTATGTGCCACTAGATCCGACCTACCCACAAGATAGGATCGACGCGATTTTGGCTGATGCAAAGCCGATGTTGGTATTGTGCCACGCGAGTACAAAACAAAAAATAACCAAAAAATGTTTAGTGATCGACGGCTTGAGTGAGCAAAAACTATCAATCTTATCTGACTACTCATCAGCTCATACGCCAGCGAACAATGCAAGCCTCAATTCATTGGCTTATTTAATTTATACATCCGGCTCGACAGGGGTTCCCAAAGGCGTCGCGATTGAACATGGCAACGCCAGTGCAATGGTTGACTGGGCAGTGCAACAGTTTAGCAATGATGAACTTAGCAAGGTGTTGTTTAGCACATCATTAAACTTTGATCTGTCCATTTTTGAGATGTTTGCGCCGTTGAGTGTTGGTGGTTGTATCGAAGTTGTAGACAATGCATTGGCACTGAATACTTCTATGTCAGATATCACGCTGATTAATACCGTGCCCTCTGCAATTAAAGCGCTATTGGCGAATAACGCTATCCCATCCTCAGTGAAAGTGATCAACTTGGCAGGTGAAGCACTGCAAGGTGAGGTCGTTAATAGCATATTTGCTCAGACTCAGGTTAGCAAAGTCTACAATTTGTATGGGCCTTCAGAGGATACAACTTACTCTACCGTCGCTTTGTTTACGCAGCCACTTAGTGATGAACCTCACATTGGGAAAGTGATCCCCAATAGTCAGGGATATGTTTTAAATTCAGCACTTCAACTATTACCTGAAGGAGCTGCAGGGGAGTTGTACTTAGCTGGTAAAGGTGTGGCGAGAGGGTATTTAAACAAACCTGAACTTACCGAGCAGAGTTTTTTACCTAATCCATTTGTATCACTGTCTGGCAGTCCAACATTATACAAAACTGGTGACTTGGTGCGTCTTAGAAAAAATGGTGTGCTTGAGTATCTGGGACGTATTGACGATCAAGTTAAGATCAGAGGTCATCGTATTGAGTTAGGTGAAGTTCAGGCTCATTTGCAGCAACATCAGATGGTGAGAAGCAACGTAGTTATTGCTAAAGAAGTTGCTGGTAGCAAACAGCTTGTGGCTTATATTCAAAGTGTTGAACCAGCTATCGACGAACAGGTGATGATAACAGAGATCAAATCGTCACTTGAACATTCGCTACCAAGTTACATGATCCCAAGCTTTTTTATCTTTGTGGAGCTTTGGCCGTTAACGGCAAATGGCAAGATAAATAAGCAACGATTGCCGGCACCACAGCTAACTCAAAACGCTGAAAACTACTTACCACCACAATCAGAAAATGAACGTTATTTGGTGACCTTGTGGGCTGAATTACTGGAACTACAGCCACAGTTAATTAGTGTCGACGCAGACTTTTTTACATTAGGCGGACATTCGATTTTAGCAATGCGTCTAGTGTCAGAGATACGTCAACAGCTTAATCTCGAAGTGGGTATTTCAAGTGTGTTTTCACACTCAAAATTATCTGACTTGGCTTCGTACCTTGATGGTCTCGAACCTATCTCAACAATACCGCAGATAACCCCCATTTATGGTAGTCAGCCTTATTATGTGACTTCTTCTGCGCAACATCGACTTTGGTTACTCGATAGCATGCAAGAGGGGAGTCGCGAGTACAATATGTGCAAAGCCTTTGTTGTGACGGGGCAGTTGTGTCTGCATGCATTACGTCAAGCGCTAACCACGATAATCGCACGTCATTCGGTGCTAAGAACGGTGTATCAAGAAGTCGATGGTGTCGCCATGCAGCGTGTTCAAAGTATGGATGCGTTAGAGGTGGAAATCGTAGAGCATACGCTAGATGTTGATGATGAACATGAAAAGAAAGAAGCGCTTCGCCTACTGCTTTCTGAACTATCCAATCATTGTTTTGACTTGTCTAACGAATTGATGATCAAAGTAGATTACGTACACCTGTTAACAGATCAAGGTGTGCTGCACTTCAATGTTCATCATATTGCAGCAGATGGTTGGTCAATTGAAATATTAATTGATGAGCTTACCACCTGTTATCAAGCTTATTTACAAGGAGAGGAGCCCAACTTACTACCATTACCTGTTCAGTATGTTGATTATGCCCAGTGGCAGCGGGATCACCTAGCAGAGCATTTGCTAGATGAGCAACTACAGTATTGGAAGCAGCAGCTGCGTGGCATCCCCAGTGAACACAGTTTACCTCTTAAGCAAACAAGACCGAATGTACGCTGCTTTATTGGTGAAACGGTGAAGGCTCGTGGTGGTGAAGTGCTGGCTAATAGTGTTGTGCAACTAGCGAAACAGCAGCGATTAACATCGTACATGCTCCTTCACAGTGCTTTGGCTCTGGTACTTGCTAGGTTTAGCAATACGAACGATATCATTATTGGTACACCAATTACACAGCGTCCTCACAAAACACTCGAATCGCTCATTGGCTTTTTTATTAATACCATGGTGTTGCGTGTAAACACGCAACATACTTCCGTCGCTAGCTACTTACAACACGTTAAGCAAACACTGCTTGATGCACAAGCCAACAAAGATGTTCCATTTGAGTATTTAGTTGAGCAACTTAATGTGGCTCGAGCGCAGTCTCATTCACCGTTATTTCAAATCATGCTTACTACCAACGACAACTTTGGTGTTAATCGCGACCATTCAATTGAGTCTCTGCGATTGGGCGAGGCAAGTTTGGAGCCATATTGTGCGGAAGTGAATGCGATTAAGTTTGATCTAGAATTTAATGTACAACTTTCAAACCAGCATATTGAAATAACTGCAAATTTCGATGCAGATATTTTTGAACCTATGCTAATTGAACAGATTTGTACCAGCACGCTTGAGACGTTGGCGGAGTTAACCCGTGAGCAAACTCATTTAACCGAGCTATCGACCAAAGATTTGCGAGTGATTTCGGCAGAGCAACAGCAAAAACTACTGCACATAAGTCAAGGTCAGCAGATTGCCATTCAGCAAAGCGATCATTTTGTCACTTTGTTTGAACAGCAAGTTAACTGTCACCCTAATAAAGCGGCTGTTTATTGTGGGCAAGAGTCAATCACTTATGCTGAATTAAACAGTAGAGCCTCTAAATTAGCAGCTTATCTAATTGAAGAATATCAGCTAAAACCGGAATCTTTGGTCGCGCTTTACATGCCTCGTTCAATAGAAATGATTATTGCTTTATTGGCAGTGGTTAAAGCCGGAGGGGCTTTCATACCAATAGACGTTAATTATCCGCATGATAGAGTCAACATGATTCTTGAAGATGCTCAGCCAACAGTGACACTGGTAGAGCATGGCAACTTTGCAGAACCCCCACTCGACTTTGTTACACTTTCAGTGGCTGCTGCCGAGAGTTACTGTCGCAATTATGCCCCTGATAGTTTGCTTCCCGTGCGCCATTCGTTGGACGATCTCGCTTATGTGATTTACACCTCAGGTACAACGGGTCGTCCTAAAGGAGTCATGGTTGAACATCGCGGCTTAACTAACATAGTAAAAGACACGGCAGCGTTTTTGGACTTCAATTCACAAAACTGCTTTTATCAGTCTACTGCTTTTGGTTTTGATGCTGCGATCTTAGTGATTGCGGTCCCTTTGACCGTCGGGGGGACATTACAGCTGGCAAGTAGTATGGATTTCCAACAAGAGTTAAGAGCCACGGATAGGGTTTCACATATCCTCATGACTCCATCAATGCTTGATAGCTTGAATCCTGAACAATTACCTCATATCACGCATGTTATGGCGGGTGGTGAAGCATGTTCTCCTGAATTGAGTAAAGTTTGGCTTGCAGCAGGTAAGCAATTTTTCAATGGCTATGGCCCAACGGAAACATCGATTTGTAGCACGGTGCAACGGGCTAAGGAAGGTTGCTTGTTAACCATTGGTCGCCCCGTTGCGAACACCCAAGCTGTGGTGCTGGGTAATGCTCATGAATTACTGCCGATAGGCTGTATTGGAGAACTTTATATTGGCGGTGTTGGACTTGCGCGAGGCTATCTAAACCTTCCTGAGTTGACAGCTGAACGCTTTATTACTCCACCGTTTGTACAGTCTGAACCAACGCAAAAAACGCAGTTGTTCTATAGAACAGGAGATCGCGTTCGTTACCTTAACAATGGTGAAATAGAGTTTCTGGGACGTTTGGATGATCAGATCAAACTAAGAGGGTTCCGTATCGAGCTGGCTGAGATCCAGACACGAATTCTCCAGCATCCACAAATTGAGTCGTGTTTGGTCACTTTAAAGACGCTAGGCAACGTTGAGCAACTCATCGCTTACTGCCAACTTAATGCCAGTGAGCATTCACAAGTGGTGATTTTCGAAGAAGTAAAATCCAGCTTAAAAGTAAGTTTGCCAGAGTACATGCTGCCCTCTGCATTTATTGCTATTGAAAGTTGGCCGTTAAGCAGCAATGGGAAAATCGATAAGGCACTACTTCCGGTACCTGAAAAGCTGGCTTTAGATCAAAACGTTGTAGCACCGGTGACTGAAACAGAGCACATGTTATGTGAAATATGTGCACAGTTACTGGGTCGACCAAAGGAGCAGATCTGCGTCGTCACTAACTTTTTCGAGTTAGGAGGACATTCACTGCTGATGCTGAAGTTGAAGACACAGATAGAGTCTACCTTTGCTATCACTCTTACATTTAAAGACGTTGCTGATGAAGAAACAATTCAAGCGATCGCTAGCCTCATAGATATCAAAATGATGCAGTCGCAGTTAGCAAGCAACAACGAAGTTTCAAATCACGAAGTCGAAGTCATGGATTGGTAAAATGAACAAACTTGAAATAAGAAGGCTGATTACTCAGTTATATCAGTCAGGGATCGTATTGTCTGTTGTTGATGGTAAGTTGCGAAGTGAAGCGCCTCCTGAAGCGATTACAAATGAAATTAAGTCACTGATAATTAATAATAAAGAGGCGCTTGTTTGTTACCTTTCTGAG
This sequence comes from Pseudoalteromonas sp. T1lg65, assembly GCF_051930985.1. NCBI lineage: Bacteria > Pseudomonadati > Pseudomonadota > Gammaproteobacteria > Alteromonadales > Pseudoalteromonadaceae > Pseudoalteromonas > Pseudoalteromonas sp. T1lg65. Next base: position 590,493 of record NZ_CP196837.1, read on the forward strand.
CAGCAGAACGAAATCAACAATACCGTGCGGGCAAAAGTCACACGGTATACTGAAGCGGTTTCTGAGTTCGCGTTAACACCGACTCAAAAACAATTTTGGTTTGTCGATAAGCTTAACAACGGTAGTGCGCATTATAACTTAGTAGGTGCGTTGCGCGTCGAAGGCACTTTTATTATTTCTGTCGCAGAGCAAGCTTTTCAGCATGTTATTCAACGTCATGAACCCTTAAGAACTCATTTCAATTTACGCGATGAACAGGTTACACAAACCGTGTCGGATGTAGATTGGAATTTAGCCTACTACGACCTTACTTCTTTGCCACAGGAACAACAACAAAGCAAAGTGGCGGAGCTGCGAAGTAGCGAAGTTGAATATCAATTTGATTTGCAACAAGCCCCCTTATTTCGAGCAAGCTTTGTAAAGCTTACTGATACCGAAGGTGTGTTGCTGTGTAACCTTCACCATATTGCTGGTGATGGTTGGTCGGTTCACATTTTATTGAGTGAATTCTTACAGATTTACTCAGATTTAATCGCAAATAGGCCAGTAAGCTTAGAAGAATTGCCACTCCGTTACAGTGACTATGCCAGGTTCGTTGAACAACAGGCTGATGACGAACGTTATCAAGCACAGTTGTCTTATTGGCAAACTCAGTTGGAAAATTTACCAACAGTTCATGACTTTCCACTCGACTTTCCTAGACCTGCAAGCCAGCAATTTGAGGGGGCGGTAGTTAGTGCTGAGATTAGCCAAGAGATGAGCGAAGCATTAACAGCTTTGGCGAGTAAAAACGGGTGTTCCTTATTCGTATTACTTCACGCCGCGTTTAGTGTTCTACTTCATAAATATACAGGTAACAACGACATTGTGGTCGGTACCCCATTCGCTAATCGCGAGCAAGCAGAGTTGGAATCTTTGATAGGCTTATTTATCAATACATTAGTATTGAGAACGGACTGTCAGGAAGAAATGACCTTCAGTGAGTTTGTAAGCCAAGTCAAAGAGGTGAATTTACAAGCTCAGTCGAATAGCTCTGTCACTTTTGCACATTTACTCGATTCCCTAAAAGTGAATCGAGATACTGCATTTCCTCCGCTGTTTCAAATCATGTTTAGTATGGATAACACGCAGCAAAGTGATTTGGCTAACGCTGAGTTTTCCTTAATTGCACTAGAAGAACAGCAAGTAAAAACTAAGGTCGAAATTACCCTAAATGCCACACCAACAGAGAATGGTATCGTGTTACGTTGTGAATACAATTCGGGGCTATTTAAACGTGACACCGTCCAGCAGTTGCTTCGCCATTATGTGCACTTGTTGTCACAAATCTTGTCTCAATCTGGCAAAACAATTGCTCAATTGCAACTTATGTCGGCGCAAGAGCAGCGTGAACTTATTCAAGAAATGGCGGGGCAACAAGTTGCGTATCCAAATGCGATGCCGTTACAGCACCAAATAGACAGTATTGCCAAGCAATTTCCAGAGCGTACAGCACTGGTTTTCGAGGATAAATTGGTCTGTTATGCCGAGTTGCAAGCGCAAGCGAACCGGTTAGCACATTATCTACGCAATCAAGGAGTGACTTCTGGAACTGCTGTAGGGATTGTTGTTGAACGCTCTGTTGACATGGTAGTGGCGATGCTTGCCACGCTAAAAGCTGGAGCGCATTATGTGCCTGTTGACCCCGCGTACCCGTTAAACCGAATTAATTACGTGCTTGAGCATGCTCAAGTGAAAATGGTTTTGGCTTCAAACTTAACGGCTCCCTTGTTGCCAATTCGGCATGGCCTTAACGTCACAAAGTTACATGATGGGACATTCAACGGCGCTAGTTTATATACCGACTCAATACCTGAGAACGATGCTCAAAAGCCTACTGATCTTGCATATATGATTTACACGTCTGGCTCGACAGGCAAGCCTAAAGGAGTCATGGTATCTCATCAAAACGTGCAGAACTTTTTCGCGGCACTAGATGAAAAGTTTCTACAAACCGCACAACCAAGTCGTTGGTTGGCGGTAACGAGTATCAGTTTTGATATTTCGGTATTGGAGTTGCTTTGGAATTTAAGCCGAGGCAATGAAGTCGTATTAATGCCAGATAGGCCCGCACCAGTTGCAGCTAGCACTAACAACGAAGCGCTTGAATTTAGTCTGTTTTATTTTGCAGCAGAAGAAGCTAAAGCCGCAGGAACCAAATATGACCTGCTGCTTGGCGGAGCGGAGTTTGCTGACCAAAATGATTTAGCCGCGGTGTGGGTGCCTGAGCGTCACTTTTCTAATTTTGGAGATCAGTTTCCAAACCCATCTGTAGCAGCAGCAGCTGTCGCTGCCATCACCAAAAATATCAAAGTTCGTTCCGGCAGTGTGGTGTTGCCTCTACATGATGTGATCCGAGTTGCCGAAGAATGGTCAATGGTTGATAACTTGTCCAAAGGCCGAGTTGAGATGTCATTGGCGTCTGGCTGGCACCCTAATGACTTTGTGTTGATGCCGAGTGATTACGAACAACGGCACGCCAAAATGAATCGACAGATCGAACAGCTGCATCAGTTATGGCAGGGTGGCACCATTTCAAGAGTCAATGGGGTTGGTAAGGAGATTGCGGTAAAAGTACATCCAACCCCCGTTCAAGACACACTAACGACTTGGATCACGGCAGCTGGGTCTCCTCATACATTTGAGTTGGCTGGAAAATCCGGCGCAAACGTACTGACTCACTTACTTGGTCAAACTCCCGAAGCTTTAGCTGAAAAAATAGCGGTGTATCGCGAAGCGAGAAAGTCTGTAGGTTTAGACCCTGATGGCGGAAAAGTAGCCTTGATGCTTCACACCTTTATGGGGGCTGATGCGGAGCAAGTTCGCAATATAGTTGAACAACCGTTTAAAAAATATCTCGAACATTCAATTAATTTGTTGGCCCCGATGGCAAAAGAAGCGGGGTTAGATATTGAGAATGACCGAGATACTATTATCGAAATGGGATTCCAGCGCTTTTATCAATCAAGCGGCTTGTTTGGCACGCCAGAACATTGCATGAGTTTGCTGAAAGCCGTTCATGCAATAGGCGTTAATGAAATCGCTTGTTTGATAGACTTCGGTATTGATACTGAAACCGTGATTACCCATCTACCGTTTATCTGTGAAGTCAAAGCACAGTTTGCGCAATATGTTGCACAGCAACAGCTGTTACGACAAACACTCAGTCGAGAATGGGATCCACAGCAAGCCATCCTAAGTAACAAGGTCACTCACTTGCAGTGTACACCGTCATTTTTAACAGGTTGGGAGCAAACTGCAGCAGGTCAACAGGCGTTGGCGCAGTTAGAGGTGTTGTGTGTTGGTGGAGAAGCTTTGCCTGCGGCGATGGTACAGCGAGTACTTCCGATACTTGGTGGTGCCATGTACAACATGTATGGACCAACGGAGACCACGGTTTGGTCAGCGATCCGACAGGTAACAGAACGCGACATCAATATCGGTGGGGTGGTCGCCAATACTCAGTGTTATGTCGTTGATAAGCATCAGCAGCTAGTCCCAAAAGGTGTTATCGGAGAACTAGTCATTGGTGGCGATGGGGTAACGCAAGGTTATTACCAAAGGCCAGATCTCACTGCTGAACGTTTTATTAACTTGAATTTTGTGGCCGGTAGTGCTGGCAGGAGTTATCGAACCGGTGATTATGTACGCTATCTGGGACGCGATAAGTTTCAATTTGTTGGCCGTCAAGATGAGCAAGTAAAGGTTAATGGCTTCAGAATCGAATTAGGAGAAATTGAAGTTTTCCTGACCAATTTAGCTTTGGTCCATCATGCGGTTGTAGTTGTGCAAGGAGATAATGAGAGTAGTCAGCTGGTTGCTTATGTTACGCCGCAACCTCAAACTCCTAAAGCTACTCTTGACGCCACCTATTTACAGCAAGCGACTCAGGCTGCTTTACCTGCTTATATGGTACCGACGCACTTTGTGGTGATGGATCAGTTACCGTTAACGCCAAATGGTAAGGTCGATAAAAAGGCACTACCTGCACTTGATGACACACGCGCAGCCATTGAATTTGCATTACCGCAAGGTGAAGTAGAAAGCCAGCTTGCACAAATTTGGATGCAAGTGTTGGATAAGCAAATAGAGATATCTAGATATGATGACTTTTTCCAGCTTGGTGGTCACTCCTTATTGGCGATCAGTTTGCAGGGAAAAATTCACAAGCAATTTGCTATACGTCTAGGAATGGAAGCGCTGTTTACGCATTCAACTCTTGAGAAAATGGCGGCAAAAATATGCTCTACGGATCAACAACCTTCACTGCCTCCACTTAATCCAGAAGATACACCAGAGTTTGTACAAGCTTCTATTAACCAGCAAAGTCTGTGGCTATCAGAGCGAGTAAATAATGCCAATGGGCTGTATAACATGGTGTCTTTAGTTCACATTGAAGGCGATGTGGACACTGACCGCTTATTGAAGGCATTGAGGTTGGTAGAGGGTAAGCACGAAGCGTTTAGAACCTATTTTACTGAGCAACAAGGCCGTATTTTGTTGCATGCGAAAGCACAAATGGTTTCAGATTTGCCATTTTTTGATCTATCGACTCAAACACCAGAGCAACAGCAAAGGCATTTGCAGCACCAAAGTGAACGCATGATGCAGCATAAATTTGATATGTATCAAGGGCCGCTATGGATGGTTGAGCTTTATCAGCTCAATGCTCAACATTACACGCTACTGCTTAATATTCACCATATCGTTATAGATGGTTGGTCAAAGCGTCTGTGGCTGGAGGATATTCAGAATACTTATACCGAATTGGCGCAGCATTCAGAACCAGCGGTGGCTCCTAAATCGGGCGTTCAATACCGTGATTTTGCACACTGGCAACGAGAACTCATTGATTCAGGAGCGATTGATAGCCAGCTCAAATACTGGCAAAACAAACTAACGGGGATTTCTGGATTTAGTAACTTGCCCGTCGACTTTACCTACCCTGAAAAACAAACCTTTGTTGGTGCGAAGCAGGAATTTGTAATAGACGAAAAGTTATTCGCAAATGTTAAGGCGTTAGCTGCCGAACAGGGGCTGTCTACTTATATGCTGATGCTCAGTGTCTACAACGTATTGTTGGCAATGGAAACTGGAACCTCCGATGTAGTTATCGGAACCGATGTATCGGGGCGTATTCATCAAGATGTAGAGGATGTTATCGGCTTCTTCACCAACCAAATCGTACTGCGTAACCAGCTACAGTTTGCTCGGAGCATTGAAGACAACCTTGCCGCGATTAAACAAAGCACGATAGAAGCGTTTGCCAATCAGGATGTGCCTTTTGATCACTTAGTTAGAAAACTAGGCATTCCAAGAAATGCTAAATACTCACCCCTTTTCCAAGCGAAACTGTTTATGGACCATGCACCTAACTATCAACGAGCGGAGTCCGGCTGGAATATGTATGTGGAAGAGTTGGAAAATCAACCGGCAAGATGCGAATTGACGCTAGGGATTATTGAGTACCCTGAAAAGCTACAGGCGATGTTTGTCTACAACACGGCGTTGTTTAACCAACACACAGCGGCTAGATTAGCGGCGCGTTTCACTGCCATTTTGACACTACTCGGCACTAAGAAAACACCAACACTGCAGTCTATTTGTGATCAGGTCATTGAACAAGAAAAGCAAAAACAACAGCGTAATAAGTCTGAGTTGTTAAATAAGAGCGTGAAAAAAATTAGACGTCGAGAAGCAAAAAATTTGGCGTGAGTCGATACCGAATAAGGAAAATTGGAGAAGTTTACTATGAGTGCAGAAGTGTTAAAAACTGTGCAAAAAAGCGGTCTTCGACCTATTAAAGGTAGAGAGCGAAAAGCGATAAGTCAGTCTTTGGTTCCGCAATCGTTTGCTGAGGGAGTCCTTCCATGTCTGATAAAGCAATCAACGCCGGCCGTTGATATACACAGCTGGCTTGCTCAAAACCACACGTTAGTGCAAGAAAAGCTCATTGAACATGGTGCTATTTTGTTTCGTGGCTTTGAATTAGATAGTGCCGAGAAAGTACAGCGCTTTGCTGAGCAAGTGATGTCATCTATTCATAAGCAAAATACAGAACACCGGCCAGTAGATGACAGCGGTATAGTACAGGTTCCTGTTGAGTATCCTAGTCGTAAATTTTTGCTTTGGCATAACGAGAATACTTTCAACTATGAGTGGCCAAAAAAAGCGATTTTTGCTTGTCATACACCGGCTCAATCTGGAGGACAAACACCACTTGTAGATTCTCGAATTATTTATCAACAGCTCGCTCCTGAAATTCGTCAGCAGTTTATCGAGAAAGGCGTGATGTATGTGCGTCGGTATGGCAGTGAAAATACCATTGGCTTGAGCTGGAAAACCATCTTTAAAACTGACAGCAAAGAAGAAGTGGAACGTCAATGTGCCGCACAAAGAATGGAATTTGAGTGGGAAGAGAATGACACCTTAGTAACCAAAGCACGTCGTCCAGCGGTATGGCAGCACCCAATTTCAGGTGAATGGAGTTGGATCAACCAAGCACAACATTTCCACTTTTCGTGTCTATCTGATGATGCACAAAAAGCCTTATTACAGCTCCATCCAGATGGCCGTTTTCCTCGTCATTGCTTTTTTGGTGATGGTAGTGAGATCCCTGCCGAAGTAATGCTCAACATTCTCGACTTGTACCAGCAAAACCAAGTGATTTTTGATTGGCAGAAAGGCGACTTGGCCTTGGTTGACAATATCCTGGCCGCGCATGCTCGAAGCGCATACGAGGGAGAGAGAAAAATATTGGTTTGCTTTGGCGAACTTACCAGCTTTGATAGCACTTTGGAAAGTAAGCGATAAGATTAGGATTTCTGATATGAATAGTAACGAAAACAACAATAACAACATATTTAAACTATCTCGTCAGCAGCGTGCACTCCTGGCTCATGGGGAGGCGTTTGCAGGTCAGCAGAGACTTATCGCGAGTATTCGGATCCGTGGTGAACTGGATGTATCTAGATTAGAAAGCGCCATTGTTTCATTGTTGCATCACCATGAAATACTTCGGACGCAGTTTATTCAAGTCGAAGGTTTTCTAGAGCTATGCCAAGTGATTAGCGATAGCGTTGAGTTTCAAGGTGTAGCTGAGCACATTGACAATGCAGAATTACTGAGCTTCCAACTGTTCCAGTCAGATGCACAAACCAGCAAATTGGTTGTGAGTGCATCGCGAGCACTGGTCGATAGTTTGACTATGAACAAGTTGTTCAGTGAATTAGCAGAGTTATATCTTAATGGGGAAGTGCAATGCGAAGAACCACTGCAGTACGTTGATTTTTCTGATTGGCAAGATGAGTTTGTTGAAGAAGATAAAGATGGTCTGGCGTTTTGGCAAGAACGAACAAATAAAGTTGAAACGCGTCAATCAGAGTACTCAATAGCGAAAAATGATGCTGACTGTGCTCGTCAGACTTTACCTCAAGGTGCTTCAATCAACGAAATTCTTACTTCCCTGTTGATTGCGAAATATAAGCTCTCAGCTGTATTCAATCAATCGGTTTGTATTCAGCAAAGCGGTAGGTTGACTGAGGATTTCATGGCTGGCTTTGGACCTTACGCGCTAACACTCCCTTTGGCAATACAGCCCGATGAGCAAAGTAGCTTTGGCTTGTTGTTAGACAAGGTCACAAGTGAGTTAGAGTTGCTCGCGTTGAATCAACTCAGTGCACCGGAAACTCAAATTGAGAGTCTATCAGCAAGGTTATCGGTTGAGTTACTTGAGAAACCTGTTCAGGTTAAAGGCGATGAAGTCAGCTTTGAGTTTGCATCTTTAGCCCGAACAGTGAGTGCGAATAGTTTGCACTTGATGGTTGTGGAGCAGGCACAGCAATCGGAGCTAGTTTGTTATTTTGGTGCGTCTATTGAAGCGGCACAGGTGCAGGCTTTGTTAACGGGCCTAGTAACGGTTCTTAATCACAAAAAACAATCTAATTTCATTACAGACATGACATTATGTCCTGAACAAGCTGTCAGCGCCATTTCAGTCGGTGAAACTTTTCCAACATCAACCCAACCTTTCCTTCATCAAGCCGTGCAGCAGAGAGCAGCAGAAAGCCCTGACCAAATAGCACTAAGTGATGTGCAAGGAACGATGACTTATCAGCAACTGCAATTAGCTGTAAATGACACCGTTAATCAGTTAGTTGAATGTGGTGTTAAAGCGGGCGATAGAGTCGCTATTGCGTTGCCAAGACAGCGAGCGTTATTAGTTAGTATTTTGGCGGTGCTTCGCGTTGGAGCGGCTTATGTGCCCATTGATCCACAAACGCCGGCACAACGTGCATTATCTATCCTCGAACATTGTCAGTTACTAATCGAAACGGAAGTGACTTGGCCTGAGCTAAACGCTCAGGTGCCAACCCAACTATCTTTGGTAATAGGTGAAGCACAATCTACCATTGTTGCTGATGTTGAAGTAGCGGCTGACAGTGTGGCATATGTGTTGTTTACTTCAGGTTCTACCGGTAAACCAAAGGGTGTAGAAGTCAGTCACAGCAACCTACGTCACTATCTTACCTGGAGTAAAAACAAATACTTAGAAGATGTTGACTATGCCATAGTCGCAACGGCCATCAGTTTTGATTTGACCGTGACTGGTTTACTCGGGCCGCTTTACAGTGGTAAGGAAGTCTATCTGGTTGATGGTGACGATGCGTTGAATGGTATTAAGAAGAGTTTACAAGCTCGTACCGATAAAGCATTGCTAAAACTAACACCTTCTCACCTTAAAGCTTTAAACCCTTGGTTTTCAGAACAAAAAGCGCTGAATTTGGGATGTGTAATTTTAGGTGGTGAAGAATTACATAACAGTGACCTCAAGCCGCTTTCAGCATTTTCAGAAGTACGGATTTTCAACGAATATGGCCCTACAGAGGCGACCGTAGGTTGTTGTGTTGCAGAGTGTTATTACGATTCTGAGCATGTTGGCGGACTTTCTATTGGTTCTGCTATTGATAACACTGAGCTACTGATCCTCGATGAGCAAGGCCGTCAAGTAGCGCCTTTCCAAATAGGAGAGCTGTATATTTGCGGTCACGGTGTCGCACTAGGATATCTGGCGATGCCGGAACTTACGGAAAAAAGCTTTGTGCAGCTTGAGTTAGCGGGTGGCAAAAAAACCGTAGCATACCGTACTGGCGATTTTGCCTATCATAATGGAAGCGGTGAGTTAAACTTTTTTGGTCGTATTGACGAGCAAATAAAAATTCGTGGTTATCGCATTGAGTTAACTGAAATTGAAAGTCATATTCAGGCGTTAGACGAAGTCGAGTCTGTTTGTGTGTTAGCAAAAGACATCGCCGATGATGCCAAGCAGCTGGTGGCATTTGTCGTTGGCAAGGCATTACAGCAGGAGCACGCTCAAGCGCAGATCCAATCAGCAATAGCTCCCCATCTGCCTGAATATATGGTACCGAGCCTGGTTGCTGTACTCGATACAATGCCACTGACGAACAACGGCAAAATTGATAAAAAACACCTGCAACAAATAGACACTGATGCAATCAAACGTGCGCCTTATGTGGCACCAACCACGTCATTACAGCAACAGCTGTGTCAAGCGTGGGAAAGCGTATTGTGTTGTGAGAGAGTGGGGATCAATGACAACTACTTCTCGTTGGGCGGTGATTCCATCTTTTCACTGCAAATCGTTGCGCAGCTCAAATCAAACGGGGTGCAAATTGATGTGCAAGACATCTTCACCTATCAAACGGTTGCTTCTCTTTCCGAGTACCTTGAAAGTAGCGATAACTCAGTCCAAGAGGTGACAGAATTAGCGCCTTTCGCTTTGGTAAACGAGCAAGAAAAGCAAGCATTAAACACTCTTTATCAAGATGCTTATCCGATGTCTTCGTTGCAATTGGGTATGGTATTTCATAGTCAGGCTGATGACCACAAAGGGGTCTACCATGATATCTTCACAAACCATGTGAAATATCAATGGCAAGAAGCGGCGTTTCGAAGTGCCGTCTCTGCGATGGTAGATAAGCATCCTATTTTAAGAACGGGCTTTTTGTTAGATCGTGATGTTCCCCTTCAGGTCGTTCATAAACACAGCGCTGTACCATTAAAAGTCTTCGACGTATCGGCTCTTTCTGTCAATGAACAAGATGAAAAACTACAGGAGTGGATTGAACTGACACTCACTCGTGAATTTGACTGGGTGCAAGGACCATTATTTGAGGTCGTTGTGTTTCTGCGTGGCCAAGATAGTTTTGAATTTTGTTTAAGTTTTCACCATTCGCTGTTAGATGGGTGGAGTCGCGCAGCTTTAACTACTGATCTCTATGAAAACTATCAGCTACTTTTGGCCGGACAGGCATTACCTCAGGTAGAAGCTAATTGGCTGTTTAGAGATTTTATCTCTTTAGAGCAAAATGCGTTGAACAGTGAAGCGGCCCATACTTTCTTTAGTGAAATGCTTGATGAAGTACCGCTTAATCAGTTACCCACTCAGTCGAGTGTTAAAAGTGGCGAAATAGCGCTATTTGAAAAAAACACGTTTATCGACCACTCACAAAGTTTACTCAAGCTTGCGCAACAAGTCGGTGTCTCAGTGAAAAGCTTATTACTAGCAATTCACTTTAAAGTGATTTCTGAGTTGAGCGGTAACCAAGCTGCCCTAAGTTGCGTGTCTAACCACGGCCGTCCTGAAGTAGCAAATGCAGATAAAGGACTCGGTTTATTTCTTAACTTGTTGCCATTGAAGCTAGAGCTATCGCAGGGCAGTTGGAAAGATTATATTTTGCAGGTTCACGAGTTGCTAATGAACAGTCAGCGGCATCGTCATTTCCCGCTTTCTAATGTGCAAAAGCTAACTGGACAAGATTACTCTGAAGTTACCTTTAACTATACACACTTTCATATTTACAGCGACATCCTCGATGATTCGAGCTCTGAACTGGAATTGCTTAACGCAACGGGTTTTGAGCAAACAAACTTTAATTTTCAGACTGAATTTTCTCGAGCCCACGATACAGACTCCATCACCATGGTGATTAAGTACGACACGGGGTTATTTAATGCCGACTTTATTGCGCGCGTGGCGGACTACTACGAGAGCGTGGTGGTAAGGCTGCTTACTGACATAAATGCTAATCACTTTGCACAAAGCCTTATCTCACCGGACGAAACAGCTCTGTTAGCACATTGGCAGCACGGTAAGCACCTGCCTAGCTGTGGTAAAGATGTGGTTGCTTTGATCGTTGAACAAGCGCAGAAAAATCCGGATGCCATAGCAATAGCAGATGCGCAAGTGACGCTGAATTATCAACAGCTACTTGAAAAGAGTATACGCCTAGCTGCGTACCTGCAAGAAATGGAAATTGGTCATGGCAACTATGTCGGGATTTACGTAGAGCGAAGTCCTGAAATGCTGGTGTCTATTTTGGGGGTTTTGATGTCAGGGGCTGCCTATGTGCCAATTGATCCAAGAAATACCGGTGAAAGATTGCAGCATATTTTGCACGACACTGGCATGGAATTGATTCTTCTTCATTCTTCAAGCCTTGAACGTGTGCCGCTAGCCGGCTTAGACACTTTGCTGATTGATGACTGCCTTGAATCGGATTGGTTTGAGGATTACGCCGATGCGGACGAGACATTACCAAGTATTGATCTTTCAGATACGGCGTATGTGATTTATACCTCAGGTTCCACAGGGTTACCAAAAGGAGTTGAGATCGCTCATGCGGGACTGTTGGACTACTGTGAATTTGCGCTCAGCGATTACTATCAGGGAGTGGCAAATGGTTCTATTGTTGTTACCTCCCATGGCTTTGACATCACAATCCCTAGTTTGTATCTACCTCTGCTTACAGGTCAGCAAGTGTATTTATTACCGTGGGGCGAAGAGGTGGGACAGTTACAAACAGCCTTAGTCACTAATCCTGCGGCATTGGTTCGAATGACGCCAACTCATGTTAAAGGTTACCTAACAACCTTATCGGATGAGTTTATTTCTGATGCGACTCCAACCTTTGTAATCGGAGGTGAAGCACTCGAGCTAGAGGTGTTATTGCAGCTGCGCAAGCACTATCCAAATGCGCACTACTTTAACCATTATGGACCTACGGAAGCTGTGGTTGGATGTTGCATTTATCGTGTTGATTTTGATGCCCCTGTTCATAGTGGAGTTACTCCTATTGGCCGCCCAATGGCAAACACGCAAGTCTATGTAGTGGATGCACAAAATAACTTGAGTCCAATTGGTGCAACAGGAGAATTATTGGTTAGTGGCGTCTGTGTTGCCAAGGGGTACCTCAATCTACCTGAGCAGACCGCAGCCAGCTTTATCGACAATCACTTTACTCATTCCAGTTACAAAATGTATCGCACTGGAGATAGAGTTCGTTGGAATAAAGAGGGGTTAATTGAGTATGTTGGAAGAACCGACGGCCTAGTGAAATACAACGGCTACCGTATTGAGCTCGGTGAGATTGAGACCGCGTTGTCAACAATGCAAGGTATCAATCAGGCAGCAGTAAAAGTATTTGATAACGGTCAGTCGCAACGTTTAATCGCGTATCTTGTCGCACCTGAACTTGCCCAAAATGAAAGTGCTGCTAACGCGCAAATAAAGCAAATGTTACAAGGCATGGTTGCTGAGTATATGCAGCCTCAGCAATACGTATTTGTTGATACATTACCAACATCATTAAATGGCAAACTTGATAGAAAAGCACTACTCGAACCGGATGTCCAAGCGTTTGAAACTGCGCAGTATCAGGCGCCAGAAACCGCAATAGAAGCACAACTATGTCAAATACTACAAAGCGTTCTCCCGGTTGAAAAAGTAGGTCGCAGTGACAACTTTTTCCACCTCGGTGGTGATTCAATTGTTGCTATCCAAGTTGCTTCAAAAGCCAAGCGTGAAGGCTTGGTAGTGACCGTTAAACAGTTATTCGCGACACCAATTGTTAGCGACTTAGCGCATGCGGTAGAAAGTATGGTAATGGAAAGTATTGATCAATCTGATTGCGTTGGCAGCCAAGCATTACTGCCAGTACAGCAGCGCTTCTTTGCTCGTCAATTTGACAATAAACATCATTACAATCAAGCGTTACTATTGAGTACACCTGCTGAGTTTAATGCACAAAGCTTAGTGGAGATTTTACGTGCCTTATTCAAGCGTCATGACGGCTTACGCTTATCATTTGTACTTCATGATGGACAGTGGCAGGGTAAATATAACCCGGTATCAGAGACTTTATTGCAACAGGCTACGCTTAGTTATGACTTAACGACAATCTCACCTGAGCTTCAGCAAGCTGAGATGGAAAAAATAGCGCAGCAGCTACAAAGCGCGTTTGTGTTAGACCAAGCACCGTTATTTAAAGCTATTTACTTCCGCTATTCAGATAGCGACGGTCGTTTGTTATTGCTTGCCCATCACCTTGTTGTTGATGGCGTATCATGGCGAATTATCGCAGCAGATCTCGAGTCTGCTTATCAGCGCGTATCTCAGGGGCTGTCCATTGAATTGGCCGCTAAAACTGCTTCACTGCAAGCATGGAGCAATAAGTTAGAAGATCTTGCTCAGCAGCCAGAGATCCAGTCCCAACTACCTTACTGGAAAGACAGCTTGTCAAGCCAGTTCAAAGCGCCTGCGGGGCAAACTGCTGTGGCTGACGATATGCAAAGTGTGCACTTTGAATTATCCGAAGAGAATACTACACAGCTGCTAGGTGATGCTAATAAAGCATTTAGAACTCAGATAAACGAACTGTTACTGGCAGCCCTGGTCCGTGCTTATAGCAACACCTACGACAGTGAAAATGTTTGTGTGGAACTGGAAAGTCACGGACGAGAAGCCTTTGCTGGATTGCCTGATGTAACAGATACCGTTGGCTGGTTCACCAGCATTTATCCTTTGGTTTTACGTACCTCTTCAGATGTTGATTTGGAAGCATTGGTTGCAAAAACCAAGCGTACTTATCGAGATGTTCCAATGAATGGGTTCGGTTATAGCTTGCTTTGTACTTATGGTAAAGATGCAGATTTCCAAACGCTGACCACACAGCTTAATGAACATGCACTGCTATTCAATTACTTAGGTCAATTAGACAACACTGCTGAGCAACATGCTGGATTTAAAATGGTATCCGAGCCTGTTGGTACGCTTGAGGGCGATCCACTGGCACGCAAAAACCTCAACATTGTGGCTATGGTGCAGGCTGGCAAGCTTTCAGTCAGAGTCAGTTACCTTGGTCAATTGACGCCACTACAGCAGTTCGCTGACAACTATAAAGCAGCTTTAGAGCAGGTTCTGCAGCTTTGTTCACAAGTGAACGATGAAACAGCGCTGTTTGAATCAGCTGAGAGTCTATTTGCTACAGACAATGTGGATTTGGAAGAGGGAATCGAAATATGAGTATTCAGCAGTTACTTAGCCAGTTGAAGTCTTTGGGGGTGGTACTCGGGGTCAATGACGGCAAACTTAAGCTTGTTGACCCAAATAAGCAAATGACACCTGAGTTAATGCAATCGCTTAAGCAGCATAAAGACGCAATTTTGCAAATGATGTCAAAAGGAAAGCGTTTCAGCAGTGCAGATTTCCCACTTGCGAAGCTAGACGATAACGCCTTGTCACAATTGCAGTCTCAATATCCATTGATGGATAAAGTGATGCTAACAACGCCGATGCAGCAAGGTTTGTTGTTTCATGGGATGTTAGATAATAGCTCTTATATCTCTAACACCTACTGTACATTTGTTGGAGAGTTAAACCTGACCCTTTTTAAACAAGCTTGGCAAACTATGATTGACCGCCATGAGATTTATCGCACTTGTTTTATCGGTTTTGATCAAGAGCATATTCATCAACTCGTTCAAAGCAAGGCAACGCTCTCTTTCGACTATCAGGACTGGACGACGCTCAGTGAAGCACAGCAGCAACAGGAATTGGATAAGTTCCACGGCAAAGATATGAAAACGGGTTTCAATTTTGCTACTGCGCCTTTATTTAGATTGGCTATTTTTAAGCTTGATAGCCAACAATACCATTTCAGTTGGACGCGCCATCATGTGATTTCTGATGGCTGGTGTTCTTCAATTGTTTTTGCAGAAGTCATGGAAATTTATCAAGCGCTTTTACAAGGAAGAGCTGCGAATTTACCAGAGCCGGTGCCACTTGACGCCTACATAGAGTGGTTAAATCGACAAGACAAGCAACAAGCTTTGGAGTATTGGCAGGCGCAGCTTGGTGATGTTGGACACACCACGACGTTTGGCATTGAGCAGCGGATTAATGACGAGCAAGTTTCACAGCACAAAGAATGCTTTGTCACCATCAAAGGTTCGCAACTAGAGCGTTTGGTGAAGTTAGCGAGAAGTCAGCAAACTACGATGAATACTGTTGTTCAAGCAGTGTGGAGTTATCTGTTGCATTTATATAGTGGTGAGTCAGTGATCACTATGGGCTCCACGATTTCAGGTCGACCGCCAGAGTTGCCGCATATTGAGAGAATGATAGGTATTTTTATTAATACCATTCCTGTCGTAAGCCGTTTTACACCAGAGCTGACTATTGCTGAGCTGCTTGAACAATTACATCAAGCTAATTTGCACAGTACAGAATTTGGCTACCTGTCGTTATCCGATGTGCAAAAATGTAGTGCGTTGAAAGCAGGCAGCTTATTTAACAACATTATCGTTTTTGACAACTACCCAGTTGAGCAAGCATTAGCCAACGGCGATACTGCCAGTCGTATTGGGATGCAGGTCAAAGATATTGGTGCACATTCTCAGAATAACTACGATATATCGTTGACTGCTGCGTTTGGTGAGTCGTTAGTATTACGTTTGTTGTACAACGACGCGAGGTTTAGCGAGGCTCAAATCAAGCAGTTGCAACTGCGCTTAGCTGCAATTATTGAACAACTTGCAGAAGCTGATGCAAGTAAACCGGTAGCGCAATTAAATGTGTTACAGCAGGACGAAGTGAGTGCCTTAGTGACACTCGGTATGGGGCAATTGTCAGGGGACAATCGTGACCACAATATTTTGGCTCGTATGGCACAACAAGCCTTACAGAACCCAGATGCGATTGCCATAGATGATGGACATAGTAGCCTTACCTACGCACAACTCAGCACTCGAGTCGCTAAACTAGCGAGCTTTTTAGAAGAGCAAGGGATCGAACCCGAAGAGCGAGTAGGGGTGTATTTTGAACGCACCACTGAGATGCTTATTTCAACGTTAGCTATCCTAAAAACGGGTGCTGCCTATGTGATGCTAGAACCAAGAAATACTGAGCAGAGATTATTACATATCATCAATGATGCTGGTATAGAACTGGTCTTAGTCCAGCCGTCATTAATGGCACAATTGCCGCTACAAGGCATAGATGTAATTACGATTGAGGAGCATGCAGAGCCGAATTGGCTAGATGGTTATGACGATCATACAGGATTGGCTCCCAAGTACACCGATCTTGATGCTGAAGCTTATGTTATTTATACCTCAGGCTCGACCGGAGTACCAAAAGGGGTTTCGGTACCACATCGTGGCCTAAGCGATTATTGTGCTTACGCGAGTGAACATTATTACTCTCAGGAACTAGATGGTTCGTTGGTGGTGACATCTCATGGTTTTGATATTTCAATACCGGCATTGTTTCTTCCTTTGATGCATGGACATTGTGTAGAGTTACTGCCTTGGGGAGAAGAATTAGCACATGCCGTGACAAAGCTTACTCAGCATCAGGCTAAACATTATCTCATTCGTATGACACCGCTGCATGTGGCTGGACTCCTAGACCTGTTACCCGAAAGCTTTGAAGCCAAGCAACCACATGTGTTTGTCATTGGTGGTGAACAACTTACTTATGAAGTAGTTACTCAACTTCATAAGTATTTCCCACAAGGTATTTTTTATAATCACTACGGCCCATCCGAAGCCGTGGTTGGTTGTGCATTGTTCCCCATTCACCATTTTAATGGTTCGGGCAGTGTTCCTATTGGCAAAGCGATGGATAACACCATGTTATTGGTGTTGGACAAATCAAATACGCCGGTACCTCAAGGCATGGTTGGCGAGCTTTATGTTGCTGGTCCTTGTGTGACGAATGGGTATGTAAATTTGCCTGAACTAACAGCTGAAAAATTTGTCGCTAATCCGTATGCACCATCCGATGCATTTGCGACCATGTACAACACCGGCGATGTGGTGCGTTTCGATACTGAAGGTAATTTGGTTTATCTTGGTCGCAGTGATGATCAAATAAAGTTACGTGGGTTTCGTATAGAGCTTGGTGAAGTCGTTGCCTGTATTTTAGAAGAACAAGCCATTACTAATGCTGTTGCAATTGTAAAAGAACAACGCTTACTGGCTTATGCGGTGACAAATCAGCTTTCAGCTGAAGAACTGCAGGGCGAAGAAGCTCAGCTGTTATTGAGCAAAGTCACTGAGCAATTAAGAACTAAACTGCCAGAATATATGGTACCGGATTCTATCCAGTTCTTGGAGCAAATTCCGTTAACTGCAAACGGAAAGCTAGATAAACGAGCTTTGCCTGATGCGGCTATAAATAAAGAGCGTGTGTTGCCCAGAACTGAACTTGAGCAACGGCTTTTCGACATTTGGGCCACAGTGCTCAATCATCAAGATATTGGTGTATTTGACAGCTTCTTTGAATTAGGCGGACATTCGATTTTAGCAACGCGGTTAATTTCAGTGATCCGTAAAGAGCTGGGTAGCGAAGTTCCGCTAAAGGCACTGTTCGAACAGCCAACAATTGCCAAGCTTGCCAAGTTCATGAGTGAAGATCTAGCATCTGAAAATACCGCTTTACCTGAGTTATTACCGGCCGAAGCTGGCGCTCCACTAATACCGTCGTACGCCCAGAAGAGACTGTTCTTTATCGATAGCTTAGAAAATGGCAGTGCTCAATTTAACATGAGTGGCATGTTTAGTATTCGTGGCAACTTAAACCGTCAGGCGTTTGAATCATCTCTGACTCAGGTCATTGAACGGCATCAGGTGTTAAGGACGCAGTTTGTTACAGATGACGAAGCGCTAACTTTAGTAGTGAGCGATGACCTTACACCCGCCATAAAGTACAGCTCATTAGTTGGCATATCGGAGCCAGAACAAACACGACAGCTACTTTCCATTGCAAAACACAACGCCATGACTTGCTTCGATTTAAGCAAAGACAAGTTGTTCAGGGTCGAGTTAGTTAGTATTGGAAATGATGAATATGTGGCAATTTTTAATATGCATCATATCGCTTCTGACGGCTGGTCGATGGGGTTATTGGTTAAAGAGTTTACTACGCTTTATCAAGCTCATTTGAGCGCTGCAGAAAATCCATTACCTATGCCAACAGTGCAGTACTCAGATTTTGCGCATTGGCAACAAACGCTGTTGGCAAGCGAAGCCGCAGAGCAGCAAATGGCCTATTGGAAGTCTCAACTACGAGATATACCAGCGGTACATTCATTACCGCTTGATAAGCCAAGACCCGCCAAGCAGAGCTTTGCTGGAGCTGTTGAATTACAGCATTTATCTAGTTCGACCATGGCGCAAGTAGATGCATTTTGTAAAACGCATAGAGTTACTCGTTTTATGTTGCTACAAACCGTATTCAGCTTATTGCTTAGCCGTTATAGCGAAACATCAGATATTGTCGTAGGTACGCCAATAGCGGGACGTTTCCATCAGAATACGGAGTCGCTGATTGGTTGTTTTGTTAACAGTCTAGTGCTGCGCACCCAGCTGCAACCCCATGAGCCTTTTGCTGAGTTATTACAACGTAACAAGCAAATGATTTTAGAAGCATTTGATAATCAACTGATCCCTTTCGATTTATTGGTGGAAGAGCTAAATCCGGTCCGAAACCTTGCGCATGATCCCATTTTTCAGGTGGTTTTCTCGCTCAATAATACCGAATCGCAAGATTTACAGCTCGAAGGTTTGCAAATTAATGAGTTGCAACAGCCACAAACAACCAGCAAATCAGAGTTAGAGGTCAGTGCTAGAGAGCTACCTTCAGGTGAGTTAGCTATCCGTTGGATTTACAGAACAGATCTGTTTGCTAGCACTTCGATAGGTGCTTTAGTACAGGCGTATGAAGCTCTGTTATTAAATGTACTACGAGATGCAGATACTGCGGCCGAGCAAATCGGCGTGATCACTGAGCACGATGCGCAAAAAATGCTCGTTCATGGACAAGGGGATTTTATTGCGTTTTCCAATGACATTAGTTTTGCAAAATTGTTTGAAGCGCAAGTAGAACAGACACCAAACGCCCCTGCAATTAAGTTTAAAGAGCAAATTATTAGCTATGCCGAACTCAATGCCAAAGCAAATCAGTTAGCCGAATATTTAGTTGATACGGATGTCCACGCAGGAGACAGAGTTGGTATTTATTTAGAACGCAGCCCAGAAATGGTGCTTGCGATATTAGCGATAAACAAAGCGGGAGCATCATATGTGCCGCTGGAACCAGATCATCCTGCCAGTCGAGTCGAGTACATTATCGAAGACTCGCAGATTGAGCTTGTTCTCACACGCTCTAGTTTATTGGAAAAGCTAAAGCTTAACTTAGTAGATGTCATGCTGCTTGAAGACGCGTTCAGCGATCCGCAATGGCTTGAAGAGTTTACAAGTAGTAACCCTTGTCATGCCACTTCGTTGGGCGAGCATGAAATGTACGTACTTTACACTTCAGGTACGACGGGTAAGCCAAAAGGCGTACAGATCAAAAATAGTGGCTTGGTTAACTACCTACAATACGCGGAAAAACATTACCTCAATAAGCAGCTTGTGGGCTCAGTGGTTAGTTCACCGCTATGCTTTGATGCCACAATTACGAGTCTATTGACGCCGTTGGTTGCGGGGATGTCAGTGACATTATTAGCAACTGATAGTGATGTATTGGAGCAATTGAGTGACTACTTATTTGATCCACAAAACGCGTATTTATTCAAAATTACGCCTGCGCATTTAAATGCGTTGTCGCTTGCTTACGAAGAAGACATCAATGCCCAAGGCGAGCATGTTATCGTGGTGGGTGGAGAGCAATTAACTAAATCAACACTTGTGACATGGCAACAACGTTTAACTCCTAACGCTGTATTTGTCAATGAGTATGGCCCGACAGAAACCGTGGTGGGATGTAGCACGTTATTTATCTACCCTGATTCAGCAATTGAACGAGAAAATGTGTCAATTGGGCAGGCAATTAGCAACACTCAGCTATATGTTTTGGATAACAATTTACAGGTCTTACCGCCGTTATTCCAAGGTGAACTTTACATTGGTGGTGCAGGTGTAGCAATTGGGTACGCGAATAATGCACAGTTAAGCAAAGAGAAGTTTATTACCAACCCTTTTGATACTCAGTTGAGTGCCAAGTTATACCGCAGTGGTGATCAGGCTCGTTGGCTAAGTGACGGTTCACTAGAATTCTTAGGTCGTAATGACGATCAAATAAAGTTACATGGTTACCGAATTGAACTCAGAGAAATTGAACGTCAACTACTTGATGTTGATGGAGTCAATGAAACCATTGTGATCAAAGTGGCTGAACCAACAGAAAAATTGGTTGCCTATGTTGTTCCTAGCGATCGTGATGTTGTCCAAGAGCAAATTCTGCAAGCTGAGCGTGCAAACATCGCCCAACAAGCACTGAGCAAAGTACTACCAAGTTACATGGTACCGACACAGTACGTGTTTATTTCGGCTATGCCATTGACTACCAATGGCAAAGTTGATGTGCGAGCGTTACCTAAAGCGGATGAAGTGCAGCTAAGCAAAGAGGAGTTTATTGCTGCTTCGAATGAGATTGAACAAACATTATGTGATATCTGGCAGCAGCTACTGAATGTGGAAAAAGTCGGTATTGATGATAATTACTTTGCGCTTGGTGGCGATTCTATTATCTCAATCCAAATTGTTTCCAGAGCTCGTAAACAAGGGTTGTACTTCGCAGTCAGAGATATTTTTGATAATCAAACCGTACGAACACTGGCAACCGTGGTGCAGCAACAAGCAAAGTATGTTGCAGAGCAAGGGGAGGTAACGGGTAGTATGCCGTTGCTGCCAATACAGTCGCGATTCTTACAATTACCTATCGAAGACAATCATCACTTCAACCAATCTGTGTTGTTAAGTGCCGCTAATTCATTACAGCCCGATCACTTGGTTGAGTTACTCAGTGCGCTGTATCACCGTCATGACGCCCTTAGGTTACGTATAAGCGAAGATATGACACACGGGGAATTTGCACCATTAACAGATGAACTTATCCAGCAAAGCATCATGTTTTATGACTTCTCAGCTTTGCCCAAGTCTGTGAGCAGTACCAAGCTAACCGAAACATGTAGCGCCTTACAGGGGAGCTTTAGGTTAGATCAAGGCAGTTTGTTTAAAGTGGCTTACTTTGATTTAGGCAATCAACAAAAGCGGGTCTTTATTGTTGCTCATCACCTAGTGGTGGATGCCGTATCTTGGCGAGTGATGCTCAGAGATTTAGAGAATGGCTTCGAACAGCTTCTCAATGCCAAACCGGTATCTCTTGGAGAAAAAACTTCTTCGCTGCAGCAGTGGGCGTTGGCATTAAGTGAATTGGTACATTCCCCCGCACTCGGGCAAGAAAAGCAATATTGGTTAGAACAGCTCGTTAAGCCTTATCCGCAGATTAAGTTTGACGTGAATAGCTCGCAAAGTGTGGCTTCCCGAGTCGTGCTGAGCGAGTCATTAACCGTAACCGAAACCCAACTGCTGTTAAACGATGTGGGTCATGTTTATCGCACAGAAATCAACGAAGTGTTATTGGCAGCATTGGCCTTGGCTGCACAGAAGTGGATCAAGCAAGACTGTATCAGGGTTGAGTTAGAAGGGCATGGTCGCGAAGAGTTATTCGATACCTTGGACATCACTGAAACGGTGGGTTGGTTTACGTCTTTATATCCCTTGGTACTGGATTGTACTGAGGCATCTTCTACAGGGGATGTGCTTAAAGCAATCAAAGAGCAATATCGTGCGATTCCAAATCATGGTATTGGCTATGGCTTATTGACCGAAATGCTCAGAGATGATGCCTTGCGTAGTTTGGATAGTTTGCCAGAGTCACAGCGCATTTATTTCAATTACTTAGGTCAGTTCGATGCAACCCTTGAACAAAGCGGTGGTTTTGCACCAGCAAGTGAAGAACGGGGATCTTCGTTTTCGAGCAAGCAGAAATTGAACGCACTGGCGAATATTACAGCTGCGGTGAGCGATGCACAGTTCCAGTTATCCGTCACATTTAACCCCGAAATAATGCCGCAGCAGCAGGCTCAGCAGTTGTTGCTGGAATATATGTCTGCGCTTCGAGAAATCTTACTGCACTGCAGTGCAACTGATTTAGCTGGTTTTGAGAGTGTTAGTGACCTTGAAGAAAGTGACGAGAGCTCGGAGGAGTTTCTTATCTAGATAAGAAACGCTTTGATAGCACGAATATTAATCCAATTTTGATAGTAAAGATTACCATGAAAGCAATAAAAATTATTAAACAATGCAGAGCGTTAGGTATTAACTTAAGTGTCATCAACGGGCAGATTAAAGTTCAGGGAGCAAAGTCAAAACTAACCAAAGAGCTCGTCGAAGATCTAAAACAGAACAAAGTTGAAGTGATCCAGGTTTTAGAAGCGGCTGAACAACAAAAGCAACAGTCTAGCCGGTTTACCTTATCAGACTTCCCGCTGGCGCAGTTGGAACAGTCGCAATTGCAGTCGATAGAACGCGATTATCAGCACATTCAAGATCTTTACGTTAGTACGGCAATGCAGCGAGGCATGTTATTTCACGGTATGTTAGATGGTGAAGAAAACGCCTACGTTAACGTCACCTATTGCGACCTGTTTGGTGAGCTGGACATTGCTGCATTTAAAGGTGCTTGGCAGGCAGTGGTTGCCAAACATGATATTTTCCGTACCTGCTTTGTCGGTTTCGATTTTGAAGTGATCCATCAATTAGTGCAAACTCACTGTGAGCTAGACTTTGAAGTGCTGGATTGGTCACAACATTCTGATTTAGAAGCTAAATTAGACGAGCTAAGAGCGCAAGAAACAAGAACACGTTTTGACTTTGGTCAAGCGCCATTGATGCGCTGGAAGCTAGTGAAACTAGCCGAGAGCAAGTATCACTTTATTTGGAGTAATCACCATGCTTTGTTAGATGGTTGGTGTTCTTCATTGGTCTTTAGCGAAGTATTGGCGAATTACATTGGTAATACCGGTGTGCAGTTACCTCATTCATTTCCAGCCGCAGTGCCTTACAAAAATTACATTCAATGGTTGCGCTCGCAATCAAAAGAAGCTGCACAAACCTATTGGCGTTCCGTCGTTGGAGATATTAGCGAAAAAACTGAGCTTCCTATGGTGCAAAGTGATATCGCAGGAGAAAGCGAATATTGCGTCACCATCGCAGCTGATTTGACAGAGCAATTAGTTGCTTTGGCCAAGCGTGCAAAATGTACCGTTAATGTACTAGTCCAAGCCGCATGGTCTGCGATTTTGCACTATTACACGGGGGATGAAAAAGTGGTGTTTGGTGCCACAATTTCTGGACGTCCTGCAACGCTTGCGAACGTAGAGTCAATCGTAGGTCTATTTATTAATTCGTTGCCTGTTGCTGCCACATTTGATCGTAACGCGTCACTACAAAGTCTATTTAATCAATTGCAACAATCTAATACCGAAAGTCAAGAATATGGTTACTTCTCTCTCGCTGAAATCCAGCAGTTATCAGACGTATCATCAGGTAGTGGGCTATTTGATAGCTTGGTAGTGTTTGAAAACTATCCTATTGACACAGCAGTAAAGGAGAGTAGTGCAGCCTTACCCATTGAAATTGAAAATGTTGGTTCGTTTGGAGAAACCAACTTTCCATTAACTCTGGTAGTCAGCCAGTCAGAAACAATACACATTAAGCTGAGGTATAAAAGGGGACTGTTTAGTGATTCATTAATCGCAACTATAGCGAGTAATTTGCAGTCTCTGTTAGGGACTATGTCTGAGATGCAGACGTCTAATGCGGTAGGTGAATTATTGGGTGTAGTACTAAATCGAGATGAACATTCTTTACAAACAGAGTTAGCGGCGTTAGCAAACTATGAACCTAAATATTGCTTGCATGAAATATTTGAACAACAAGTTGAACAACATGCGGATCGTATCGCGGTAGTATGTAATGAGGAGCAGTTGAGTTACGCTCAACTTAATCAAAAAGCCAACCAATTAGCCCACCTGTTACGTGAAAAAGGGGTAAAACCAGACGCTTTAGTCGCCTTATGTTTAGATAGAAATGTCGACATGGTAGTAGCCCTGTTAGCCGTGCTCAAGGCTGGTGGCGCGTATGTGCCAGTCGATCCTAGATATCCTCAGTCTCATTTAACCCATGTGTTACAAGATGCGAAGCCATCGTTGGTGATTACGGTTTCAGCCCATGCCGAGATAGCCTCTGATTGCGATGCTGAAATAGTGGAATTAGATTCAGATATGCTGCTGACAGGCTACAGCCAGAGCAATGTTAGTCAAACAGATTCAGGGGTGCAGCCACACCATTTGGCTTATGTGATTTATACCTCAGGCTCTACGGGTAAGCCTAAGGGCGTGATGATTGAACATCACAACGTGGTGCGATTGATGGCATCCGCGGAGAAGCATTTCCAATTCAGTGAACACGATACTTGGACGCTATTCCATTCCTATGCTTTTGACTTTTCAGTGTGGGAGCTTTGGGGGGCATTTTTCTATGGTGGCAAACTAGTTGTTGTGGACTATGCGCAAAGCCGAGATCCTGTTGCGCTAATCAATATTATCGAACAGCACCAAGTTTCGGTACTAAACCAAACGCCGTCTGCATTTTATCAGCTGTTAGCAAATCTACCTGAAAACGCATTGCTTGCTTCATTACGCTATGTCGTATTTGGTGGTGAGGCTTTAGAAACGCAAAAGCTAGTTTCCTGGTTTGCTAGAGCGGGCTGTGAGCAAACGCAATTGGTCAACATGTATGGCATCACGGAAACAACGGTACATGTTACATTTGCAGAAGTTAACAGTGCAGATAAACGAGCATCGGGCATAGGTAAACCGTTAGATGATCTAGCAGTGTTGGTTTGTAACCCATATCAAGAAATCGTACCACAAGAAGTCACCGGAGAAATGCTGGTTACGGGTGGAGGCTTAGCTAGAGGGTATTTAAACCGTCCAGAACTTAATGCGGAACGCTTTGTAGAGCTGACTATCGCTGGCAGACAAGTACGCTGTTATCGCTCGGGAGATCTATGTAAGCGAGATGCGCAAGGTAACCTTTTCTATCAAGGTCGTATTGATCATCAGGTAAAAGTTAGAGGCTTTAGAATTGAGCTTGGAGAGATCCAATATCACTTATTGCAGCACCCAGCGCTAAATGATGCGGTCGTGATTGCAGATCAAATGCCCAGTGGCGATAAACGACTTGTTGCGTATTTTTGTGTTCGAGCTGAGGCTCAATATGCTAGCTCATGGTCTGAAGTGTTACGCGAATTTTTGGCTGAAAAACTCCCAGCTCATATGATCCCTGCATTATTTGTCGAGGTGGAGAGTTTTAAACTGACGAATAATGGCAAAGTCGATTTACGAGCTTTACCAAAGCCTGAGTCAGCTGCGTTGCAGAGTATTTATGTCGCACCTAGCACAGAGTTGCAAATACAGTTGTGTACTATCTGGCAGACAGTATTCCAAACTGAACAGGTAGGTATTGAAGATAATTTCTTCTCATTAGGCGGCGACTCCATTTTGGCCATTCGTATTACGGCGATGGCTAAACAGCAAGGTATTGATCTAACGCTATCGGATTTATTTGAGCTGCAGTCCATTGCCAAAATTGCCGCACTAGATAAGTTCCAATCTGCAAATGCTGCGCAAGAAACAGAATTACAACCTTTTGCATTGTTGAACGAAGAAGAGCGTAATCGATGTGCACAATTTGTAGATGCTTATCCGCTTTCAACATTGCAAGAAGGAATGGTATTTCACACGGTCATGGAAGAAACCATGTACCACGATATTATGTCCCATCATATCGAATGGCAATGGGATGAAAGTAAGTTTGCACAAGCGCTTGCCAACATGGTTGAGCATCACCCGATACTTAGAACCAGCTATGATCTATCGGGTGATAGACCTTTACAACGCGTGCACGCATCGATTCCACTTCCACTGCAAGTTGTTGATATATCGGGGCAAACAACACCGCAGCAAGATCAGTTTGTGGCTGATTGGATTGAGCAAGAAAAACGTAATCCATTCATCTGGGAGCAAGCGCCGTTATTTAGACTATTTATTCATTTACGCGGCGAAAATAGCTTCCAGTTCACGCTCAGTTGCCATCACTCTATTTTAGATGGTTGGAGTGTCGTATCTCTTAAAACTGAGTTATATGGCATGTATCGTCAATTGCTCAACGAGCAGCCGATGAACGCACTTGAGTTAGATTGGGCGCAGCGAGATTTTGTGGCCCAAGAACTTAGCGCTATGTCAGATCAGCAAGCGCGAGATTATTGGATGTCTGCTATCACTGACGCACCAAATAAGCAGATCCCTGAATTGCCGAGTACACCAAACGAAGTTGTTGCTGCGGACAATGTGGTCATGGTTGAGCAGGTTAACCAATACGCACAATCAGCAATTAAATTAGCTCGACAACTTGGCGTACCGTTACAACATGTTTTGTTGGCTGTGCATTTTAAAGTGTTGGCCTTTGTTAGTGGTAGCGACAAGGTGATCAGTTGTGTGACTAATAATGGTCGTCCAGAAAAACAAGGTGGAGATTCCGGTTTTGGACTGTTTTTGAACTTGCTGCCAGTCAGTATCAATGTTCAACAAGGTAGTTGGGCTGAGCTTATTCAAACTATCAAGCAAACCATGATTGACAATGCCAAATATCGTCATTTTCCTCTGTCAATTATTCAACGTGAAAGTCAGCGAGACTTTTCCGAAGTTACCTTTAACTACACGCATTTTCATGGGTATCAGGACGTAGCGGGTGATCAAGAAGTAAGCGTGGTCGATTCGACAAACTTCGCGCAGGCTAATTTTGACTTTAAGGTGATGTTCCAACGAGCCCATGAGTCAGATATTTTGAACTTGGCTATTCGCTACAATCAGTCGAAATACTCACATCAACATATCAGCATGATAGCGGATTGTTATTTACAAGCGTTACAAAGCCTAGTTTCAGCTCCAGAGCAACAACATGCCAAGCTTAGCTTAATACAACCAAAACAACTGGCAAAGTTGGATAGTTTTGGCGTAAGTGAAAAAGACGATAGATTTGCCACAACGAGCTTTGTAAAGGAATTTGAAGCGCAATGCGAGTTATCTCCGCAAACGCTCGCGGTAGTGGTCGGCTCACAGCAACTCACTTACGAACAGCTTAATCAGCGAGCTAATCGATTAGCACACTTCTTGTTGGATCAAGGTCTTGGTCAAGGGGATTACATCGGTATATTCACTTTGCGCAACCTTGAGCTTTATATTGCGATGCTTGCAGTGCAAAAAATTGGTGCGGCATATGTACTTATTGAACCAAATAATACCCAGCAGCGAATTAAATATATTCTAGATGATGCGGATATCGAATTAGTATTGACGCAGTCTTCTCTCATAGAGCAGCTTCCCCTGCGCGGGATTGATGTTTTGACCCTAGAAGAGAGCTTGAACGATCCGACTTGGCTTGAGGAATATGAGGCAGATAACCTAGAGATTCATACTCAAGCGGAGTATCAGCAGGGGACCGCCTATGTTATTTACACCTCAGGTACAACAGGGCAGCCCAAAGGAGTTGAAATCGCCTATCGCAGCATGACTGACTATCTTTGCTTTGCTTCTAAGCATTATTTTTCAGATCACCTGCAAGGCTCAATCGTGAGTACGTCACATGGCTTTGATCTCGCAATCCCAGGGTTATTGTTACCGTTAATGAGAGGAAAAACAGCAAACTTAGCGCCTTGGGGAGAAGAAATCGAAAGTCTGAAAGCATTATTGTTAAGCAGCAATGCTGGTTGTCTCGTTCGATTAACACCGATGCATATACAAGCTGTGCTTGATTTGCTTGATGGCATAGTTTGCGACGCGCCACATACCTTCGTGATTGGGGGAGATACGTTGACAATGGAACGGTTGTTTAGCGTACGTCACGTCTTTCCTAAAGCCAAGGTGTTCAACCATTATGGTCCAACAGAGACTGTGGTTGGTTGTACCATTTTTGATACGTCGGAATTAACCATTGAGCATAAACTTGAGTCTGTGCCAATAGGTAAGCCTATGGATAACACTCAGGTTCGCGTATTAGATAAGCATTTGCGTCCAGTACCAGTCGGCACGACAGGGGAACTGTTTGTTGCTGGGGAATGTGTTGCTAAAGGATATCTTAACAAGCCGGAGTTGACTGCTGAGAAGTTTATAACATTGGCTGACAATGAAGGGGTTCAGCGTCGATTTTATCGGACCGGAGATCAGGTTCGCTGGTTAGCCGATGGTAATCTGCAGTTTGGTAGCCGTATTGATGGACAGGTAAAAGTGCGAGGTTACCGAGTTGAATTGGCTGAAATTGAATCGGTCCTCCGTCAGACCCAACTGGTAAAAGATGTCGCTGTTATTACATTTGAACAGGGCCAAGAGCTGAGTATTGCAGCTTATGTTGTACCAAACGAAAGCTGTATATCATTGTCAGTATTGCAAAAAGCTTGTACTGATCTGCTACCGAGCTATATGTATCCAAGTGCCTTTGTGGAACTTGAAAGGTTGCCTACCAATGCCAACGGCAAGTTAGATAAGTCGGCTTTACCGAACGTCTCTGAGTCCCAATCGGATCAGCAGCACTATGTTGCACCGGAAACGGCAGATCAAAGAAAAATGTGTGCTATTTGGGAAAAGTTATTAGATGTGCCGCAAGTGGGTATTAGAGATGACTTTTTCGCATTAGGTGGGCATTCATTGTTAGCAACCAGACTGATCAATATTATCAAGAAGGAAACGGGTAAAACCATTCCGCTGAAAGCGCTGTTTGCCCATTCAACGGTAGAGGCCCTGTGTAATCTAGCAGAAGAAGAATTAGTGTCTGCAAATTTGATGTCCATAACCCCAATTAGTCAAGCCATTGAAGAAAGTGAGTTGACGGAAGAAGGTGAGTTGTAATGGTCATCGAGATAGTCAAACAAGCTGAGGTTGCAGGAATTCACCTGTATCTTGAAGATGGAAAATTGAAGTTTAAAGCTCGCCAAGGTGCAATGACGCCAGAGCTTAAACAGCAAATAGTGTCGGCGAAGCAAGAAATAATTAGTTTTTTATCGAATCGCCCTAGCCCAAAAAATGACAACAAACGTTACCCCGTGTCGTTCTCACAGCAGCGTTTGTGGTTTATTGATGCGATGCAAGGTAGCTCGGTGGAATACAACATGCCGATGGCGCTGTCGGTAAAAGGTCACTTAGACCTTGAAGTACTGACACGAGTGTGTGAGCACATTATTGCTAGACATGAAGTGCTACGCAGTGTGTACGTTGAACACGAAACGCAAGCGGGGGTGGTACAGCAACAGGTATTACCGATGTCAGCGGTGACGTTTAGAGTGCAAGAGCAAGACTTCCGAGGGTTATCGGTTGAAGCACAACAGCAAGCGGTAGCACAGGCGATAAAAGACAACGCGTTAACCGGGTTTGATTTATCCAAGGACCTGATGTTGCGGGTGGGCTATATCCATACAGGGTTAGCACAGCAAGATGGGGTGTTGTTGTTTAACATGCACCATATAGCATCAGATGGTTGGTCCATGGCGTTACTCAACAAAGAGTTTGCGCGGTTATATCAGGCGTTTTCACAAGGAGAAGCCAGTCCATTACCAGCGTTAGCGATTCAGTATGGCGATTATGCACATTGGCAACGCACGCACCT
The DNA here is from genome assembly GCF_051930985.1 of Pseudoalteromonas sp. T1lg65. Taxonomy (NCBI): domain Bacteria; kingdom Pseudomonadati; phylum Pseudomonadota; class Gammaproteobacteria; order Alteromonadales; family Pseudoalteromonadaceae; genus Pseudoalteromonas; species Pseudoalteromonas sp. T1lg65. The sequence continues at coordinate 620,466 of NZ_CP196837.1, forward strand.
AGAAGGTGAGGTGTTAGAGCGGCAGTTGAGTTACTGGACAGAGCAGCTTGCGGATGCGCCGAGTTTACATAGCTTAGCACTGGATTATCCACGCCCTGAGACGAAGCAATTTGCAGGAGCGGTGGTACGAGGTCAGTTAGATAAGTCGGTACGAGATGGCTTAGCGCGGTTAGCCAAAGCGCATGGGTTAACGCCGTTTATGTTGCTGCATGGAGCGCTGAGCTTAGTGTTATCCAGACACAGCTACAGCGAAGATATCGTGATAGGGACGCCGGTGGCGAATCGGATGCAGCGAGAGCTAAGTGAGTTAATCGGGTTTTTTGTGAATACTTTGGTGCTGCGAGTGAACACCAATCATGAAGACTTAGGGGGTTACTTAGCGCATGTAAAACAAGTGCACTTAGATGCTCAGTCGAATCAGGATGTACCGTTTGAGCAATTGGTAGAGCGTTTACAAGTCCCTCGAAGTACGGCGTATACGCCGCTGTTCCAAATCATGCTAACAACGCAAAATGACTATGGGATTGACAGTGAGCAAGAGTCACAATCAATAGGCGTCGCTGATCTTGAGTTGACACGCCTGCTATCGAGTGAGATGCAGTCCAAATTCGATTTGGATGTACACATTAATCTTAACGAAACAGGAGTACTACTGAAATGGACTTACGATAAGTCTTTATTTAGCGACATCCATATTCAGCAGCTTAATGACCACCTTGCCACATTATTAACGGCTTTGTCTGAATCTACGACTCATTCTGCTACCGCGCTGAAGCAGTTAAGTTTATTAAGCCGTCAAGAGCAGCAGCAACTGATCTCAAACCACAATGATAATGCTCGCCAACTGAGTGGCAAACTTGCCATTAATGAGTTGCTTGAGCAAAGTGCCCAACGTGCACCGGAGCAGGTTGCACTGATCAGTGCTGAAGGTGAACTCACTTACGGTGAACTGAATGCGCAAGCGAACCGTGTCGCGTATTATCTGCAGCAACATTATCACATTCAACGTGGTGATATCGTGGCGATTGGTTGTCGACGTTCAGCACAACAACTTATCGCGATGTTAGCCGTTTTAAAAGCGGGGGCAGCTTATCTACCTGTAGACCCTGTTGCTCCGGTATCGCGCATACAAACAGTTTTTGAAGATGCGGCGCCCAAGCTGTTGCTGACTTACCTTGAATCAACAGCAACAATTACACAAACGGTGTGTCCGTTTGTTAACATGGACCAAGTGATAGAGCAGTCACAATCCTACCCTGCAAATGATGTGTTTATTGCTGAGCGTCAGGCAAGTGATGATGCATATATTATCTATACCTCGGGGTCGACAGGTAAACCAAAAGGTGTGCGTCAAACCCATCAAACGATTATCAACTTGCTTGAGTCAACGGTAGATGAAGCACAGGCATTAAAAACACTGCAATTCACCCCTCTTACTTTTGATGTTTCAGTCCAAGAAATACATGCAGCACTTTACAGTGCATCGACCTTGGTGCTCATCGACGAGACACAAAAAGAAGATTTAATCACACTGGCGGACTACATCGCTGAGCTGCAAATCGAACGGTTGTTTATACCTCCCATGGTGTTTGATTTTTTTGCTTCACAATGGCAGCAAAAAAACACGACAACGGCGCTAAAAGAAGTTTATGTCGCGGGAGAAAAGCTAGAGCTAACACCTGCGATTAGGGCGTGCTTAGCAGATACAGAGATGCAGCTTTTCAACCACTATGGACCAACAGAAACACATGTTTGTACTGCCGCCTCAATCGTAGGTACTGAAAAAGAGGTAACCATAGGAAGGGCTATCAACAATACCAGTTTGTTTATTTTACAAGATGGTCTGTTGGCACCAGAAGGGGCGGTGGGTGAGTTATACGTTGGTGGTTTAGGGGTTGCGAATGGCTATCTAAACCGAGCTGAGCTAACGGCAGAGCGGTTTGTAGATAACCCTTACTTTGATGCCAACAATCCTTGTAGCAGTGCACGTTTGTACAGAACGGGAGACTTGGTGCGTTACCGTGCGGATGGCACGTTGGCGTTTATCGGGCGTGCGGATGACCAAGTTAAAATCCGCGGCTTTAGGATAGAGCTTGGGGAAGTTGAAGCGCAGGTGAATGCGGTTGAAGGAGTAGACAGTAGTGTTGTACGAGTATGTGAGTTGGCGGGCAGTGCGCAGTTGGTGGCCTATGTCAAAGCACAGGATGAGGTGAGCGCCATAACGGATAGCGTTCGCGAGACCTTGACGGCGCGTTTACCGAGCCACTTGGTGCCAGCGGTATTTGTAGACATTACGGAATGGCCGTTGACGAGCAATGGCAAAATCAACAAGAAGGCACTGCCGATACCGGATGGTGTGGGGTTACAAGGCGAATATGTTGCCCCGAGTACGGATAATGAGCGAGCTTTAGTTGGTATTTGGAGTGAGTTACTGGGTGTTGCGGAAGATAAAATCAGTGCCAATGCGAACTTCTTTGAGTTGGGCGGACATTCGTTATTGGTGGTGCGCTTGGTGGCAGAAATTCGTGCGCGGTTGGCAGCGGAGCTGGCGATAAAAGCAGTCTTTACCGCTCCAGTTTTATCGGATTTAGCAGCTTTACTAGAACATCAATCAGGTCATGTACTTCCGCCAATTAAAGCGGTTGAGCGAGAAAGTGGGCGTTTACCCGTGTCGTTCTCACAGCAGCGTTTATGGTTTATTGATGCGATGCAAGGTAGCTCGGTGGAATACAACATGCCGATGGCGCTGTCGGTAAAAGGTCACTTAGACCTTGAAGTACTGACACGAGTGTGTGAGCACATTATTGCTAGACATGAAGTGCTACGCAGTGTGTACGTTGAACACGAAACGCAAGCGGGGGTGGTACAGCAACAGGTATTACCGATGTCAGCGGTGACGTTTAGAGTGCAAGAGCAAGACTTCCGAGGGTTATCGGTTGAAGCACAACAGCAAGCGGTAGCACAGGCGATAAAAGACAACGCGTTAACCGGGTTTGATTTATCCAAGGACCTGATGTTGCGGGTGGGCTATATCCATACAGGGTTAGCACAGCAAGATGGGGTGTTGTTGTTTAACATGCACCATATAGCATCAGATGGTTGGTCCATGGCGTTACTCAACAAAGAGTTTGCGCGGTTATATCAGGCGTTTTCACAAGGAGAAGCCAGTCCATTACCAGCGTTAGCGATTCAGTATGGCGATTATGCACATTGGCAACGCACGCACCTAGAAGGTGAGGTGTTAGAGCGGCAGTTGAGTTACTGGACAGAGCAGCTTGCGGATGCGCCGAGTTTACATAGCTTAGCACTGGATTATCCACGCCCTGAGACGAAGCAATTTGCAGGAGCGGTGGTACGAGGTCAGTTAGATAAGTCGGTACGAGATGGCTTAGCGCGGTTAGCCAAAGCGCATGGGTTAACGCCGTTTATGTTGCTGCATGGAGCGCTGAGCTTAGTGTTATCCAGACACAGCTACAGCGAAGATATCGTGATAGGGACGCCGGTGGCGAATCGGATGCAGCGAGAGCTAAGTGAGTTAATCGGGTTTTTTGTGAATACTTTGGTGCTGCGAGTGAACACCAATCATGAAGACTTAGGGGGTTACTTAGCGCATGTAAAACAAGTGCACTTAGATGCTCAGTCGAATCAGGATGTACCGTTTGAGCAATTGGTAGAGCGTTTACAAGTCCCTCGAAGTACGGCGTATACGCCGCTGTTCCAAATTTCGATGACGACAGAAACCAACTATGGTGTTACGCAGCATGAGACAGAATCGCAAGCTGGCGCTGGAGTGACCTTATCGGCGATGGGTAACGATAGTGTTCAGGCGAAGTTCGACTTGGATATTCACCTCAGTCTGCAAGACGATGGCGTTAAGGTGAACTGGATTTATGATACGAGCCTGTTTAGTGACACGCATATTGAAAAGCTAAATCAACACTTGTGTCAGCTATTAAAGGAATTAAGTTGTGTCGTTACAACGGGTAATGTTGCTCTTAACCAACTCGAAATGTTGACCGAAAATGAGCGAGAAAAGTTACTATATGACTACAATCATGTCGCGATTGATTACCCGACAACAGCGTGTATTCACACATTATTTGAACAACAAGTGCAGCAGACGCCTGATGCAATAGCGGTTAGATATCAGGAGCAGGCGCTGACTTATCAGCAAGTGAATGAAAGAGCCAACCAGTTGGCCTACTACCTTAAGCGTAATTTCAATATTGCGCCAGATATGTTAGTTGGGTTATGCGTAGAACGGTCGCTGGAAATGCTAATAGGCATGTTGGCTATTCTTAAATCCGGTGGTGCTTATGTTCCGTTAGATCCCAGCTATCCTCAAGAGCGGTTAAGTTATTTGATAGACGATGCTCAACTTGGAGTAATTGTCACACAGAATAAAGTATCCCATGTGTTGAGCAGGTTTACTGGCGAGCTGATCAATGTTGAAGGGATCGGTGTGGCAGAAACACAGGGAGCATGGAGTGAAGAATCGGCACATAACCCCGAACTGCATCATATAAATGCACAAAACCTTGCGTATGTGATTTACACATCCGGCTCTACGGGCAAACCTAAAGGAGTATTAACCCCGCATCTAGGCGTTGTGCGTTTGGTCATTGGGCAGCGCTTTATGACACTTAACGCTCAAACGGTCATGATGCAATGTGCCAATATCGCATTTGATGCCGCGACGCTAGAAATATGGGGACCATTGCTCAATGGCGGGCAGGTGGTTCTCTACCCTCATTCTGAACTATTACCAACGACGCTTAATGAAGAAGTCGCGCGTCATTGTGTGAATACATTATGGCTCACAGCGGGGTTGTTTCGGGAGTGGTCGTTCCATGTTCCGACAGACAGTCCGTTAGAGCAGGTATTAGCCGGTGGGGATGTGCTGGATACCAGTGCGATTGAGCGAACATTACGATATTTGCCGCAGGTGCAGTTAATAAATGGCTATGGTCCAACGGAAAATACGACGTTTTCAACGACCTATCAGTTTTCCTCATCACGCGAGTATAAGCTGGTGCCAATAGGTAAAAAGCTTAGTTCTGATGTTACTTATATCTTGGGTTTACATGGAGAGTTGGTACCAGAGGGGGCAATAGGTGAGCTATATGTTGGAGGAGATGGGCTTGCTAGAGGTTACTTAAACCGCGCAGAGCTCACGGCAGAGCGTTTTATTAATAATCCTTACTATGATGAAAAAAACCGCAGCTCCGAGCGACTGTACAGAACTGGAGATTTGGTTCGCTATTTACCAGAAGGCGATTTAGCGTTTGTTGGACGAACGGATAACCAAATAAAGGTTAGAGGTTTTAGAGTCGAGTTAGGTGAGATTGAATCTCAGCTGGGACAGCTTGAAGCCGTAGATTCTGCGCTGGTGCTTGTTCGTGAAGTGTCAGGAAGTGCGCAGCTTATTGGATATGTGAAAGCCAAAGAGCAGGTGGCACACGAGTGTGACTTTTTGACAGTCGTGAAAGCACAACTGAGTGAGCAGGTTCCCGAATATATGGTACCTAACCGCATGGTGGTGGTTTCAGATTGGCCGTTAACAGCAAATGGTAAGGTAGACCGTAGAGCGCTCCCAGAGCCAGATATCGCCAGTGATAATTACCTTGCACCTGCATCGTCAAATGAACAAGTACTGACCACGATATGGTCAGAGCTTCTAGATATTCCCAAGGATAAAATCAGTGCCAATGCGAACTTCTTTGAGTTAGGCGGACATTCGTTATTGGTGGTGCGCTTGGTGGCAGAAATTCGTGCGCGGTTGGCAGCGGAGCTGGCGATAAAAGCAGTCTTTACCGCTCCAGTTTTATCGGATTTAGCAGCTTTACTAGAACATCAATCAGGTCATGTACTTCCGCCAATTAAAGCGGTTGAGCGAGAAAGTGGGCGTTTACCCGTGTCGTTCTCACAGCAGCGTTTATGGTTTATTGATGCGATGCAAGGTAGCTCGGTGGAATACAACATGCCGATGGCGCTGTCGGTAAAAGGTCACTTAGACCTTGAAGTACTGACACGAGTGTGTGAGCACATTATTGCTAGACATGAAGTGCTACGCAGTGTGTACGTTGAACACGAAACGCAAGCGGGGGTGGTACAGCAACAGGTATTACCGATGTCAGCGGTGACGTTTAGAGTGCAAGAGCAAGACTTCCGAGGGTTATCGGTTGAAGCACAACAGCAAGCGGTAGCACAGGCGATAAAAGACAACGCGTTAACCGGGTTTGATTTATCCAAGGACCTGATGTTGCGGGTGGGCTATATCCATACAGGGTTAGCACAGCAAGATGGGGTGTTGTTGTTTAACATGCACCATATAGCATCAGATGGTTGGTCCATGGCGTTACTCAACAAAGAGTTTGCGCGGTTATATCAGGCGTTTTCACAAGGAGAAGCCAGTCCATTACCAGCGTTAGCGATTCAGTATGGCGATTATGCACATTGGCAACGCACGCACCTAGAAGGTGAGGTGTTAGAGCGGCAGTTGAGTTACTGGACAGAGCAGCTTGCGGATGCGCCGAGTTTACATAGCTTAGCACTGGATTATCCACGCCCTGAGACGAAGCAATTTGCAGGAGCGGTGGTACGAGGTCAGTTAGATAAGTCGGTACGAGATGGCTTAGCGCGGTTAGCCAAAGCGCATGGGTTAACGCCGTTTATGTTGCTGCATGGAGCGCTGAGCTTAGTGTTATCCAGACACAGCTACAGCGAAGATATCGTGATAGGGACGCCGGTGGCGAATCGGATGCAGCGAGAGCTAAGTGAGTTAATCGGGTTTTTTGTGAATACTTTGGTGCTGCGAGTGAACACCAATCATGAAGACTTAGGGGGTTACTTAGCGCATGTAAAACAAGTGCACTTAGATGCTCAGTCGAATCAGGATGTACCGTTTGAGCAATTGGTAGAGCGTTTACAAGTCCCTCGAAGTACGGCGTATACGCCGCTGTTCCAAATTTCGATGACGACAGAAACCAACTATGGTGTTACGCAGCATGAGACAGAATCGCAAGCTGGCGCTGGAGTGACCTTATCGGCGATGGGTAACGATAGTGTTCAGGCGAAGTTCGACTTGGATATTCACCTCAGTCTGCAAGACGATGGCGTTAAGGTGAACTGGATTTATGATACGAGCCTGTTTAGCGGTGCACATATTCAGCAAATGCAGTCACACTTATTAGAGCTATTGACTGTATTTGCCCAATTGCCGGTAGAGCAAGAGCAAGCAATTACACTGACTCAGTTATCGATGATAACGGAGCAAGAGCGTCAGCAGCTACTCACTGTGCCGAACATGTGCGCAGATAGTGGTACGCCAAAACACGCTGCCTTACAGTTTGAAGCACTGGCGGCTGAACGTGCAGAGCAAGAAGCGGTGCGTTGTGAGGGAGAGTCAATCAGTTTTGCAGCGCTGGATGCACAAGCGAACCAGTTGGCGGGCTATCTAAAAGAGCAGTATCAAGTCACCGCAGGAGCGCGGGTTGGACTGTGTTTATCACGTTCAATCGACATGCTGGTTGCGATAGTGGCGGTGTGGAAATTGGGCGCAGCTTATGTGCCATTAGATCCGACACATCCCGTTACTCGAATTCAAGACATTGTTGAAGATGCAGAGTTGTCGGTGGTGTTGTGTGAAACGGCGACGAGCTCCTTACTTGCAGGCAGTGGCTCGCAGTCGGTGATATTGACGCAAGCCAAGACACAATATCAGCATTACAGCAAAGCGCGCTTAGTCGATGTCAAACTAAGTGCCGAGCAAGTTGCCTATGTGATTTACACCTCAGGCACAACGGGTAAACCGAAAGGAGTGGAGGTTACGCATCGCAACTTAACGATGCTTGCTGATGAGATGGACACTTGGTTTGATGATGTCAAAAAAGTAGGGTGGTGTGCGAACTATATTTTTGATGCGTCTTTACAAGGACTGTGTTTTCTAGCCAAAGGTAAAACACTGAGTGTACTGACAGAAACACAGAAAAAAGACCCTACGCTCTTAAAAACTTGGCTGACAACAGAGCAAGTTGATGTCTTAGATTGTACACCGAGCTTACTGAGTTACTGGTTAGAAGCGTTGTCGTTAAGTGATATGCCGCATCTGCTTATAGGTGGTGAAGCTATCCACTCAGCACTTTGGCAAGCGCTTGCGGCGCAAAGTGCGGTGTCATCACAGTGTTTTTATAACGTCTATGGGCCGACAGAATGTACGGTGAACAGTACGGTGACGAAGATAGCGGGAGATACTCCGCATATAGGTCGAGCGCTACCGTATGCACAACTGGTGATTGCGCATCCAACACAGCATGACCTAGTGCCAATGGGGTGTGTTGGTGAGTTATACGTTGGTGGTTTAGGGGTTGCGAATGGCTATCTAAACCGAGCTGAGCTAACGGCAGAGCGGTTTGTAGATAACCCTTACTTTGATGCCAACAATCCTTGTAGCAGTGCACGTTTGTACAGAACGGGAGACTTGGTGCGTTACCGTGCGGATGGCACGTTGGCGTTTATCGGGCGTGCGGATGACCAAGTTAAAATCCGCGGCTTTAGGATAGAGCTTGGGGAAGTTGAAGCGCAGGTGAATGCGGTTGAAGGAGTAGACAGTAGTGTTGTACGAGTATGTGAGTTGGCGGGCAGTGCGCAGTTGGTGGCCTATGTCAAAGCACAGGATGAGGTGAGCGCCATAACGGATAGCGTTCGCGAGACCTTGACGGCGCGTTTACCGAGCCACTTGGTGCCAGCGGTATTTGTAGACATTACGGAATGGCCGTTGACGAGCAATGGCAAAATCAACAAGAAGGCACTGCCGATACCGGATGGTGTGGGGTTACAAGGCGAATATGTTGCCCCGAGTACGGATAATGAGCGAGCTTTAGTTGGTATTTGGAGTGAGTTACTGGGTGTTGCGGAAGATAAAATCAGTGCCAATGCGAACTTCTTTGAGTTGGGCGGACATTCGTTATTGGTGGTGCGCTTGGTGGCAGAAATTCGTGCGCGGTTGGCAGCGGAGCTGGCGATAAAAGCAGTCTTTACCGCTCCAGTTTTATCGGATTTAGCAGCTTTACTAGAACATCAATCAGGTCATGTACTTCCGCCAATTAAAGCGGTTGAGCGAGAAAGTGGGCGTTTACCCGTGTCGTTCTCACAGCAGCGTTTGTGGTTTATTGATGCGATGCAAGGTAGCTCGGTGGAATACAACATGCCGATGGCGCTGTCGGTAAAAGGTCACTTAGACCTTGAAGTACTGACACGAGTGTGTGAGCACATTATTGCTAGACATGAAGTGCTACGCAGTGTGTACGTTGAACACGAAACGCAAGCGGGGGTGGTACAGCAACAGGTATTACCGATGTCAGCGGTGACGTTTAGAGTGCAAGAGCAAGACTTCCGAGGGTTATCGGTTGAAGCACAACAGCAAGCGGTAGCACAGGCGATAAAAGACAACGCGTTAACCGGGTTTGATTTATCCAAGGACCTGATGTTGCGGGTGGGCTATATCCATACAGGGTTAGCACAGCAAGATGGGGTGTTGTTGTTTAACATGCACCATATAGCATCAGATGGTTGGTCCATGGCGTTACTCAACAAAGAGTTTGCGCGGTTATATCAGGCGTTTTCACAAGGAGAAGCCAGTCCATTACCAGCGTTAGCGATTCAGTATGGCGATTATGCACATTGGCAACGCACGCACCTAGAAGGTGAGGTGTTAGAGCGGCAGTTGAGTTACTGGACAGAGCAGCTTGCGGATGCGCCGAGTTTACATAGCTTAGCACTGGATTATCCACGCCCTGAGACGAAGCAATTTGCAGGAGCGGTGGTACGAGGTCAGTTAGATAAGTCGGTACGAGATGGCTTAGCGCGGTTAGCCAAAGCGCATGGGTTAACGCCGTTTATGTTGCTGCATGGAGCGCTGAGCTTAGTGTTATCCAGACACAGCTACAGCGAAGATATCGTGATAGGGACGCCGGTGGCGAATCGGATGCAGCGAGAGCTAAGTGAGTTAATCGGGTTTTTTGTGAATACTTTGGTGCTGCGAGTGAACACCAATCATGAAGACTTAGGGGGTTACTTAGCGCATGTAAAACAAGTGCACTTAGATGCTCAGTCGAATCAGGATGTACCGTTTGAGCAATTGGTAGAGCGTTTACAAGTCCCTCGAAGTACGGCGTATACGCCGCTGTTCCAAATTTCGATGACGACAGAAACCAACTATGGTGTTACGCAGCATGAGACAGAATCGCAAGCTGGCGCTGGAGTGACCTTATCGGCGATGGGTAACGATAGTGTTCAGGCGAAGTTCGACTTGGATATTCACCTCAGTCTGCAAGACGATGGCGTTAAGGTGAACTGGATTTATGATACGAGCCTGTTTAGCGGTGCACATATTCAGCAAATGCAGTCACACTTATTAGAGCTATTGACTGTATTTGCCCAATTGCCGGTAGAGCAAGAGCAAGCAATTACACTGACTCAGTTATCGATGATAACGGAGCAAGAGCGTCAGCAGCTACTCACTGTGCCGAACATGTGCGCAGATAGTGGTACGCCAAAACACGCTGCCTTACAGTTTGAAGCACTGGCGGCTGAACGTGCAGAGCAAGAAGCGGTGCGTTGTGAGGGAGAGTCAATCAGTTTTGCAGCGCTGGATGCACAAGCGAACCAGTTGGCGGGCTATCTAAAAGAGCAGTATCAAGTCACCGCAGGAGCGCGGGTTGGACTGTGTTTATCACGTTCAATCGACATGCTGGTTGCGATAGTGGCGGTGTGGAAATTGGGCGCAGCTTATGTGCCATTAGATCCGACACATCCCGTTACTCGAATTCAAGACATTGTTGAAGATGCAGAGTTGTCGGTGGTGTTGTGTGAAACGGCGACGAGCTCCTTACTTGCAGGCAGTGGCTCGCAGTCGGTGATATTGACGCAAGCCAAGACACAATATCAGCATTACAGCAAAGCGCGCTTAGTCGATGTCAAACTAAGTGCCGAGCAAGTTGCCTATGTGATTTACACCTCAGGCACAACGGGTAAACCGAAAGGAGTGGAGGTTACGCATCGCAACTTAACGATGCTTGCTGATGAGATGGACACTTGGTTTGATGATGTCAAAAAAGTAGGGTGGTGTGCGAACTATATTTTTGATGCGTCTTTACAAGGACTGTGTTTTCTAGCCAAAGGTAAAACACTGAGTGTACTGACAGAAACACAGAAAAAAGACCCTACGCTCTTAAAAACTTGGCTGACAACAGAGCAAGTTGATGTCTTAGATTGTACACCGAGCTTACTGAGTTACTGGTTAGAAGCGTTGTCGTTAAGTGATATGCCGCATCTGCTTATAGGTGGTGAAGCTATCCACTCAGCACTTTGGCAAGCGCTTGCGGCGCAAAGTGCGGTGTCATCACAGTGTTTTTATAACGTCTATGGGCCGACAGAATGTACGGTGAACAGTACGGTGACGAAGATAGCGGGAGATACTCCGCATATAGGTCGAGCGCTACCGTATGCACAACTGGTGATTGCGCATCCAACACAGCATGACCTAGTGCCAATGGGGTGTGTTGGTGAGTTATACGTTGGTGGTTTAGGGGTTGCGAATGGCTATCTAAACCGAGCTGAGCTAACGGCAGAGCGGTTTGTAGATAACCCTTACTTTGATGCCAACAATCCTTGTAGCAGTGCACGTTTGTACAGAACGGGAGACTTGGTGCGTTACCGTGCGGATGGCACGTTGGCGTTTATCGGGCGTGCGGATGACCAAGTTAAAATCCGCGGCTTTAGGATAGAGCTTGGGGAAGTTGAAGCGCAGGTGAATGCGGTTGAAGGAGTAGACAGTAGTGTTGTACGAGTATGTGAGTTGGCGGGCAGTGCGCAGTTGGTGGCCTATGTCAAAGCACAGGATGAGGTGAGCGCCATAACGGATAGCGTTCGCGAGACCTTGACGGCGCGTTTACCGAGCCACTTGGTGCCAGCGGTATTTGTAGACATTACGGAATGGCCGTTGACGAGCAATGGCAAAATCAACAAGAAGGCACTGCCGATACCGGATGGTGTGGGGTTACAAGGCGAATATGTTGCCCCGAGTACGGATAATGAGCGAGCTTTAGTTGGTATTTGGAGTGAGTTACTGGGTGTTGCGGAAGATAAAATCAGTGCCAATGCGAACTTCTTTGAGTTGGGCGGACATTCGTTATTGGTGGTGCGCTTGGTGGCAGAAATTCGTGCGCGGTTGGCTGTGAATACCACGATTCAGTCAGTTTTTAGAACGCCGGTATTACGAGAGTTGGCTCGACAGGAGCAACAAGTAAATTCTATAGCTCCAATTGCACGCTTGAAAGAAAGTACACATGCCGAGTTCTCCATTTTGTATATTCCTGGTGTTGCAGGAATTGCGAGCTCGTTCTCTGTAGTAAACGCTGGACTTAATTCTCTACCTTGCAATGTTTACGCTTATAACCATCGGGGAGTATTAGATGATCAGCCAGCACACGACTCTATTCATAACATTGTTGATGAAGTGATCAGTGAATTACCAGATAAAGCTCGCGAACAAAAACTCATAGTAGTTGGGCATTCATTTGGTGGTGCAGTTGCTGCTGAATTGCACTCGCGATTAAAAGCGTCAATTCGCACCATTGAAACTGTGCTGCTGGACACTTTCTTTGAGCAATCACTGGATGAAGTACATCAAGGTTTGCGTAAGCAATTTGAAAACATTGACTATGAAACCGCGGCAACAAGTCAGGTCGAAAAGTTGAAGACGATCTATTTGAAGCAGAGCAGCATATTTAGCGAATACAAACCGAATGAACAACTGCTTGAACAGCTGCACTTTATTTACGCAAGTGAGTCATTAAGCAACCCTGATAGAAAACCTTTCACTGCGACACCCTACGTAGTGTCAGGGGATCATTTTAGTATGTTACAAGCACCTGGTGCACATCAAATAATCAAAAAAATTATAACCTTATAAGGAGAAATGAAACCATGCTAGCAACTCAATATGGTATTGACGATCTGGAACTAGTAGCAGGCAAAAAACTATTGCTTAATGTATCGACCAATGGTGAAAAATTACTGGATTGGGCTGAAAACAATGCAGAAGCAATCGATCAACTTGTACAACAATCGGGTGCTTTGGTAATTAGAGGGTTGAAAATTCACAGTAGTAAGCAATTTGGTCAACTACTTTCAACTCTTTTTCAAGCTGAACTGCTGAACTATAGCTATCGCTCGACTCCGAGAACTGAGTTACGTGGCAATGTTTACACTGCCACGGAATATCACCCAGCTCAGACCATCCCGCAACATAATGAAAATGCGTATTCAAATCGTTGGGCAATGCGTCTGGGATTATGTTGCTTGCTCCCGAGTCCTGTAGGTGGAGAGACTCCACTGGCCGATAGTCGCGAAGTTTATAATTTGATTCCTAAGGAAATCAGAGAAGAATTTGAAGCTAAAAAAGTAATGTATGTCAGAAACTACGGAGACATCGATTTACCTTGGAGCGAGGTTTTTCAAACTGATAACAAAGACGAAGTGGCGCAATACTGTAAAGCCAATCATTTAGACTTTGAGTGGGTAGATGAAAATACTTTACGCACCAGTCAGGTCAACCCTGCCGTAGCTACCCATCCGGTAACGAAAGAAAAGGTTTGGTTCAACCAAGCACACCTTTTCCACATTTCTAATCTAGATAAAGACACGCAGGAAAGTCTGCTTTCAACGCTTGGAGTAAATAACCTACCTCGTAACTCATACTTTGGTGATGGTAGTGAAATTGATGCAAAATCTTTACAAGTTATTCGAGATGCTTACAATGAGGTAACATTCTCATTTCCATGGCAAAAAAGCGACCTTATATTGGTTGATAATATGCTTTATACCCATGGGCGAAAACCATTCAGTGGAGAGCGTAAAGTGTTAGTAGGTATGGCACGCGAGCATGGTTGGTAAGTTCGGGAAGGTGGTTGTTAATTTAAGGAAGTATTGAGGAAGAAGTAAATGAGAGATACATCAGGGCAGGATATTACCATTGAGCCACAAGCACGTAATAAGAAGCGGTTCACTATCTGGGGGGTTCTAATAATTGCAATTACAGTTATAGGATTCGGCATTGTAAAAGTAAATGAATTGTTAAGTGCAGACCAGTCAGTGTCAGTTAATGAGCTTCGCACTGCCCGGGTGATCCGGGGGGACTTGATCCAAGATATTAACACTCAAGGACAAGTGGTTTCGGCGAATAGTCCTACTCTTTATGCGCCACATGAGGGAGTGGCAGAGCTACTTGTAAAAGCCGGTGAAACCGTCGAAGCGGGTCAACTACTGGTTAAAATCGATAGTCCAGAATTAACAAACCAGCTAGCGCAGGAAGAGGCGAGGTTGGATGAATTAAAAATGGAAGTAGAACGTCAGCAAATAGAAAATAACACTCGTTTACTCGATGCGAAACAAACCATTGAACAGAGTGAAGTTAACCTCAATTTGCAGCGTAAAAATATGTCTAGGGCGCAGCTGAGTATTTCTCAAGCTTTGATTAGTAAACAAAGCTTTGAAGTTATCGAAAGCGAAATGCAAAAGGAAGAGTTAGCTTTTAAACATGCCAAACAAGCTTATGACTTGCTAGAAAGTTCTCTGGCATTTGAACTCAAGACTAAGAAAAGACAGCTAGAGCGTCAGCAGTTTGTTGTCGATGATTTACATCGGCAACTGGAACAATTGAGTTTGCGCTCTCCACTTGAGGGGATTGTTGGTCTGGTCAATATTCGTGACAGAGATCACGTAGCCATGAATGCTCCACTGATTACCGTCGTGGACTTGAGTCATTTTGAAGTCAAAGTGGCAATCGCAGAAAGCTATGCAGATAGCCTTTCTCCTGGGCTAGAAGCCGTCATCAACGTTAATAATCGAGACTATAAAGGCACGGTTACGGCGATATCACCAGAAGTAAATAACGGAGAGGTGGTTGGACTTCTTAGTTTTAATGATGGAACACCTGAAGGGTTACGTCAGAATCAACGTGTGAATGCGCAAATTTTTATTCAGACGAAAAAAGACGTCTTAAAAGTACGTCGAGGACAATTTGTTGAGTCTGGAGGATCAAGGATTGCTTATGTCGTTAATGGTGATCAAGCGTTGAAAACGAGTATCAGGCTTGGTGCAAAAAGCTTACGAGAAGTCGAGGTGCTACAGGGTCTAGAGGAAAACCAAGAAATCGTTATTTCTAACCTCGAATCGTTTAATAGAAAACCTACAATTCAAATAATAAATTAAGGAATTCGACATGCTAAAAATGCAGGGAATTAAAAAAGTATTTCGTACTGAACTAGTTGAAACACACGCCCTTAAAGGTGTTGATTTAGAAATTAAAAAGGGTGAATTTGCGGCGATAACTGGCCCTTCAGGATCGGGAAAGTCGACTTTTTTGAATATCATGGGGTTACTGGAAGATTTTACCGCTGGTGAGTACCTACTTGATGGTATTTCAGTGAAAGGCATGGGGGATGATCAAAAGTCTCGGTTACGAAACGAGAAGATAGGTTTTATATTCCAAAGCTTTAACTTACTTCCAGATTTACCTTTGTATGACAATATTGATGTGCCATTACGTTACAGGGGGCTTGATAAAAAACAGCGCCATGAGCGAATAATGAACGCGTTAGAAACGGTTGGCTTAGCAAATCGTCACAAACATTTACCGACTCAATTATCTGGTGGGCAGCAGCAAAGAGTTGCCATTGCTCGCGCAATTGCTGGTGATCCTGCAATTATTTTGGCGGATGAACCAACCGGTAACCTAGACTCAAAGATGGCAGAGTCGGTGATGCAATTACTCGAAAAGATCAATCGTGATGGCGCGACCATAATAATGGTTACACACGATGACATTTTAGCTAAACGAGTAGGTCGACATATTCAAATATCAGATGGCATGTTAAGCGATATTTCAGAGAATATTACCAGTCAGCCAAAAGTCGCAACGGCATAACAAGCGGGAGTTAACATGATCTCATATAACTTTACTCTTGCGCTGCGAAGCCTGCGAGAGCGCTGGCAATTAACGCTGATGATGGTTTGTGCTATCGCAGTTGGTATTGGCATTCTTATTACCATCCAAACGATTGCATACAATCAAGCCAAACCACCTTTACCCGGAAAAGCAGAACGCGTTGCCCTGGTTCAGCTAGATCATCGAGATGTCAACGCCAGTGATATTTCGGAGTTGAGAAGGCGTCCCGGTCTAACTTATAAAGATGCCAATAATATAATCAACGGTGAGTTTACTGCAGAACGTCAAACTCTAGCTTGGCCTAGTAACAATATCTTGAGCTTGAATAATCAAGAGGTGAATCCGATTCAATCTGACTCTGTTGCGACTAATCGACATTATTTTTCGATTTTTGATCTGGAGTTTCTCTTCGGAGGGCACTGGCAAGAAGAAGATGATAAATCAGGTAGTCCAGTCATCGTATTGAGTGAACAAGCTAATAATCAACTTTTCGGCGGCCAAAACAGCGTTGGTAAGCAGCTGAACATTGATGGAAAGAGTGTGACTGTTGTAGGAGTTACTAAAACAGTATATGAATCACGTCGTTACCAGCTCGGCGACTTTTTTCCAACTAACCCAAATTCAGCCTTCGTCCCAAGTAGTTTTGCTCTGAATAACAACTTAAATCGTTGGGTGTATATGCAGTGTCATCAAAAAGACAGTGCAAGGGGACGTACATTTGTCACACAAAATGCCAACGAGTTAATGAATTCAGAATGTGGGTTCATCAAATTATGGGCTGAGTTAGCGAGTGCTGATGACATGGACATTTACCAGCAGGAAATAGATCAATATGTTGACCAGCAATATGCGTTAGGGCGTTTTCAGCGGGGTGAAGAGAATTATGTGACATCGCTACTTGGCGTTAATCAATATTGGCAAAACTTTTTCAAAGGTAGAGATCAGTTACGAATTATTGCCCCGTTGTTTTTCTTCATTTGTATATTAAATGCCGTGGGATTGTTATTGGCGAAGTTTACCCGTCAAACATTCGAAATCAGCCTACGCAGAGCATTAGGGGCGAGCAAAAAGGTTCTGATCACCCAATTTACTATCGAAATTCTTTTGGTTGGTATGATAGGAGGATTGCTAGGGGTCGCTATCTCATTCTTTGGACTCAAATTTATGCTGTGGCAGCAGCTTTACGCTGTGGATTTTGAAGTCGCTGCTGAAGTTATTGCAAGCAGCTTTTCTCTGGATTGGTTTATGGTTGGGCAGGCGATGTTAATGTCTCTATTGGCAAGTGTAGTAATGGGAATGTATCCAATATTACGTACAATTAATATTGCACCAGCCCCACAACTGAAGTCGCAGTAAGGAGTGCCAAAATGGAAATTAGACCGATTTTACTGAGTTTAAAGCACAATAAGTTCCTCTCTGGTGTGATTGTGCTACAAGCCGCTCTCGCCTTTTTAGCTCTGTATGTATCGACATCAGATACTTATTTTACGCTCAAGGACTGGAATAAAGCATCTGGATTGCCGCTAGAGGAAGTTATTTCTGTGCGGAGTCGCGCGTACGGTGATATTGATGTAAAAAGCATGATAGATCTTGATGTAGAAAAGCTTAAGTCTCTACCAGGCGTGCTGGCAGTAACACCAAATCGCGGGCGTCCAACAGAAGCACCTAGAGGAAGCTCGCTGTACTTATCTCCGTCGGAAGACGCGCAATCTGAATTGGCGAATATTTTTGAGATGAATGCCAGTGCACTTTCTGTGTTGAAGTTAACTTTACTTGAGGGTCGTGACTTTGCACCTGCAGATGTATATCGCGGACCTACTGATGAAGGTGGTGCTGCTGTAGTGATGATCAGTGAGGCAATGTCCAAAGCTTTATTTGGTAATGAAAGTGCGATTGGCAAATCTTTATACCTCGAAAAAGGCGGAGCGCCCGTTTATGTAATTGGTGTTTACAGTAATTTCATTAATGGGGGGCAGCTCAACCGTTTGGGTAAATCGTATAACACGGTTATTCGTCCTCAAGTAACATGGAAAGAAGGTTCAACACCTGATTACTTGGTGCGTGTTGAGCCAAATACTTCAGAGCAGATAAAAGAACGAATAGTTGATGTCTTATATAAAAATAATAGCAACAACCGTTATGTGTCGAATGTCGAAACGTTAACCCGAGTGTTGAAGCGTATGTATGATGGTAGAAGTAGTGACGCTGCTGTGTTATTGGGAGTTTCACTTTTATTGATATTCGTTGCTAGTCTTGGCACAACTGGCCTAGTTGCATTTTTGATTAGTCAAAGACGTAAGCAAATTGGTATCAGAAGAGCGCTAGGCGCTACCAATAAAATGGTTATAAGATACTTTTTATTAGAAAACTCAATCCTGGTTT
Source organism: Pseudoalteromonas sp. T1lg65 (assembly GCF_051930985.1). Taxonomy (NCBI): domain Bacteria; kingdom Pseudomonadati; phylum Pseudomonadota; class Gammaproteobacteria; order Alteromonadales; family Pseudoalteromonadaceae; genus Pseudoalteromonas; species Pseudoalteromonas sp. T1lg65. The sequence goes on from NZ_CP196837.1 coordinate 638,857, forward strand.
TTATAGGATTAGGTATTGGCCTACTACTGATTTTCACCCAGTTTATTTTGTCTGCTCAGGCGACAGGTGATTTGAATATCAGCTTTCCGATAATGCTAACTTGCGCGTTATTCACTTGGCTGGTTAATGTGTTTGCGGTTTATCTACCAGCCAGAAAGGTGGTTAATATTTCCCCTGCGATTGCGACCAGAGGATAAATAAAAATTATCTTAGAGTGGAGCATGGTCTTAAGAAAATAAAAAGCTAAGGCCATGCTTTACTGTTTTATAGAGCCGTTTATTCTCCTTCAGAATAAAGACTAGCTATTTGATCTGAAAGAAAGAATCTGTAGCTGGTATCCAGCGTTACTGACCAGTCAGGTAAAGTAAGTTGACTTCACTCTGTTTGTAAGCAGAAAAAATAAGCAAATTGGGGTGATCTTGGCTATGGTTTTCTGATAAAATCTGCGCCTAATTTTTTCTAAGTGAATTTGCAATGGGTAAAAACGTCGTTGTATTGGGCACCCAGTGGGGTGACGAAGGTAAAGGTAAGGTAGTTGATCTACTGACAGATAAAGCTTCATTAGTTGTGCGCTACCAAGGTGGTCACAACGCAGGTCACACGTTAGTGATCAATGGTGAAAAGACAGTGTTACATTTGATCCCATCAGGTGTTTTACGTGAAAACGTAAAATGTGTGATTGGTAATGGTGTTGTACTTGCGCCAGACGCGTTAATGAAAGAAATCAAAATGCTTGAAGAGCGTAACGTTCCAGTTCGTGAACGCTTGCTTATCAGTGAAGCATGTCCTCTCATTTTGCCTTACCATGTTGCACTAGACCAAGCTCGCGAACTTGCGCGTGGTGAAAAAGCAATTGGTACAACGGGTCGTGGTATCGGTCCAGCTTACGAAGACAAAGTCGCTCGTCGCGGTCTTCGCGTTGGTGATCTATTTAACCCTGAGCAATTCGCAGCGAAACTTAAAGAAGTCCTTGAGTACCATAACTTTACATTGGTTAACTACTACAAAGTTGATGCTGTTGACTTCCAGAAAACCTACGATGATGCAATGGAAATTGCGAAAGTACTTAAGTCAATGATCGTTGATGTGACTGAGCTACTAGATCAAGCGCGTAATGCCGGTGATCATATTTTATTTGAAGGTGCACAAGGCACATTATTGGATATCGACCACGGTACGTATCCATATGTGACATCATCAAATACAACGGCAGGTGGTGTTGCAACCGGTGCTGGTTTTGGTCCTCTTCACTTAGATTATGTGTTAGGTATTGTAAAAGCCTATACAACGCGCGTTGGTTCAGGTCCTTTCCCGACAGAACTTTACGATGGTCAAGATAAGCAAGACCCAGTTGGTCGTCACTTAGGTGAAAAAGGCCACGAGTTTGGTGCGACAACGGGTCGTTTACGTCGTACTGGCTGGTTTGATGCAGTGGCTATGCGCCGTGCAGTACAAATCAATAGTATCTCTGGTTTTTGTTTAACTAAGCTGGATGTGCTTGACGGTCTTGAATCCGTTAAAATCTGTACTGGTTACCAACTAGAAGATGGCACAGTCACTAATGTAACTCCACTAGCTGCTGAAGGTTACGAGAAAGTAACCCCTATCTACGAAGAGATGCCTGGTTGGAGCGAAAAGACTTTTGGTGCGACGTCATTAGAGCAGCTGCCAGAAGCCGCAATCAACTATATCAAACGCCTAGAAGAAATTACGGGTGTACCAATCGATATCATTTCAACTGGTCCAGACCGTGTTGAAACTATGATTGTTCGCAACCCATTCGGCGAATAATCAGTTACAAAAAGCTGCTTCGGCAGCTTTTTTTGTCACTAAATTTCTCTCAACTATTTCTCTTGTTGGCCGATAACTTGCTTAAGTAATTATCATCAGTGTTACTGGGTAAATTTCCGACAATCTAAAGTAGAACTTGTCAGCTGGTATTTCTGTGTTATTTTTTGACTACTAAGCACCCAGCAACAGCCCAAACGAAAGAAGTTGAGAACCCGATGAATCAAGTCATTCGATGCTTTGCTTTTGCAGCTATAACCTATCTGTCAGTCACCAATACTGACGCAGCAGAACCTATTCAGGCTGTGCCTTTGTATAGCCAAGCTGAATTGCTAGAGTTGATTGAAAAGAACGAGCATTTAACGCGAGTTAAGCTTGATGACTGTCAGCTGGTGCAAGACATTAAAGCTCGAGCAGAGATCATGGAGCTGCCTTCATACCAATTTCTTTATGGTGACATGCTGGCCTACGCAGTATGTGTAGAACGTGATGTAGAGTTAGGTTTGTTTTATATGAGAAAGTCAGCGGAGCAAGGGTTAGCCCCAGCTCTGGAGCAGCTTGGTCGTTATTACGACGTTGGTCAATTAGTACAAGCGGATAAAGCAATGGCGATTACTTATTTACGAGAAGCAGCGTCACTGGGAAATATCAATGCTCAAGTCCGTCTTGTGGACATATTTAATCAAGGTCACGGCAGTCCAAGAGACTATGAAGATGCTTATCGGTGGTTATTTCACTCGATAGTGTCTGACAAAAAGCTCCATAAACGGATTGAGTTATCGTTATCAAAACTTGCTGAAAAAATGCCGGATAGCGTCGTCACACGTGCAAGAATGCCAATGTAAGTCAGTTTGGATAAGCGCCTTGAAAGAACATTGAATTAATGACAGGCGATTAGTCCAAATTTAATGTCGACATCCCGTTTAATATTATCCTTAATCAGTGCAGATAGCGGCCACCTAGTTTATGTACTGTAAGTGATCAGCTCATCTGCTGATCACTTAATTTGGCACCCACAGGGCCTTCTTTTTGTAATGCCGTATCTTTCAAAACTGACAGTTTAGGGGGTTGCAATGCAAATACTTTTTCCCCTACGTCAGGCAACTTTTCCATGTTGGTGGTAAAAGGCCGCAATTTGACAGGTTCTTCATCATTATTTTGCTCGGTCAGAACAAACAAAGGTATGGCTTCAGGATTAACCTCTTGGTATTGCTGCCAGCTAAACTCTTCAGAAATTCTCGTTACGCTCACTTTCCCCCCTTTTGCCATCATGCTGCTGAGTTTGGCGTAATTCCCTTCCTCGCCAAATAGCACTTGCCTTGATAGAAACGTGGCGCTGTCTTTGTTGGCTTTGGCATGGTTAGTGGACGATTTTAGTGAATAGACTTGTTGTTCTGTAAGTAAATGAGAAAAATACTGTACGCCCAGCGCATTGTGGTGACGGTTTGGTGACAGGGCCAATACTGACTTCAAACTAGTTAAAGGTAAGTAGCGTTCTGCATGTTCTGATTGAGGGTTGCCGTAGTAACAGGGAAGCCCATCCATTCTGGCCATTTTACAGTTTTCCCAAGCAGGATCAGAAAGATAAATATCAATATGTTGCTCTTTAAGGCCTTTTGCAATCGCTCTTGCGACATGATTCGCGCCGATCAGTAATACCGTACTGGGTTTGGGTTGTCTAACACCAAGTAGTCTCGCAAATGGCGTGGCGGTAAGGCTTTGTAGTACCACAGTAACAATGATAACCGTAAAAATCAGTGGGACCATTTTGTGCGAATCAACGATACCGGATTTAGTCATGCTCAGCGCAAATACCGAGCCGACCGCTGCGGCAACAATCCCTCTTGGGGCAATCCAAGACAGTAATATTCGCGATTTTAGGGGCAGATCGGTGTTAAAGGTTGAAACCAAAATGGACAATGGTCTAGCAATGAATAGTACAATCGCGAGAAAAATAAACACCTTAATGTCTAGCAACATCAAATCTTCAAGTTTCAAGCGTGCAGCTAGTAAAATGAATAGGCTAGAAATCAATATCATTGACAAGTCTTCTTTAAATTCCAAAACGGAGTCAATTTCCAAGTCATCTTGATTTGCGAGCCAGATCCCAAAGACGGTTACAGCAAGTAACCCAGACTCATGGCTCAGATGATTCGCTAATGTGAAGCTAAATAGCACCAAGGCCAAAATTGCAAACTTATGCAGTTCAAAAGGTAGCCACTCTCGGCGAATCAAAACGCTTGTTAGCCAACCTGCGACAACCCCAATAGTGATCCCAACGCCCAGCGTAGAAACCAGTGCCCATAGTGTATGGCTTAGTACTTCTGCACTACCAACTAAGGTTACGGCTTCAAAAACCAAAACGGCAAATAGTGCTCCTATAGGATCGATGACGATACCTTCCCAACGCAAAATTCGATCGATATCTTTATCTGGACGCATGGCGTTGAGCATTGGAGCGATAACCGTAGGTCCAGTTACAACCAGTACCGCACCTAGCACGGCGGCAACTTGCCAGTTAAGTTCGAGAATATAAATTGCCGATAAGGAAATAATTGCAAAGGTTGTCAGCATGCCAATAGAGCAAAGGTTTCGAACGACTTTCCCAATGCCTTTTAATTCCTTGAAATGCAGCGTTAAAGAGCCTTCAAATAAAATCACAGCAACAGACAAAGAGACTACGGGAAAGAGCAAATCACCGAGTAATAAATCAGGATCAAGGGTGCCACTAAACGGACCTAATGCGAGGCCCACAAGCAATAAAAACAAAATGGCGGGTACTTTAAAAGCCCAAGCAAGCCACTGTGCGAGTACAGAGCAAACTGCGATTCCTGCAATGTAAATTGCTGACATATTTTCTCCTGCGTTGGGAGTGCATTGTTACTATTGACTCAGTATAGCGCTCTCACTGTTATATCACAGTGACAGTAAGAATAAACGCGATAATACATTGAATTTAATATATTATTACTTTTATTTATGGCGGTAATAAATAATTAATATGAATGTGGGTTGCAATCACCGAGCGGTCTACGCTAAGGTATATAGCGTTTTTAGAGCGGGGCAACTCGCGCGGTCATAACATTCTACTCTTTGCGCAATCATTCATTGCGGTTCAGGCCTTTCCAGCCGTACCAAACCATGGTGCCCCTGTTGGAAGCGGCTCGACAACGAGGTGTAAATACTCGATGTCACAATCAATCTTTTTAGTGAAATAACAGCCAGTGTAATTGACTACTGTGACTGTATTCGGCTTTTTTGCTGCTCTCAAGTGCTAATTGTTTAGTCCTTTGCTTGAGCATGCCTGTCGTCTTTACATTCGAAATACAAGTGACAACCGGGTTGTTTTTTGCTGAATGGTATCCAATGGGAGTAACAGATTGCCAGAGAATAGAGTTGGAGTTAGCAAAAGCAGGTGTCAATCGATGAAAAAATCGAAAAGAATAGTGATAAAAATAGGTAGTGCGCTTATCGCCCCTGAGCAAGATGGGTGTCGATCACGTTATTTACTGAGTATCGCGCAGTTTATTGTGCGGTGCCGAACCCGAGGGATCGAAGTGATCCTAGTTTCATCAGGTTCTGTGGCTGCAGGTTCGCATTTATTTCCTAATACAGAGAATGCAACCATTGCAGTAAAAAAAGCCATGGCAGCGGCAGGACAAACCGAAATGATGGCGACGTGGGACCGCTTTTTTGATTTTCCATCAGCACAGATTTTATTAACCCATGGTGATCTTCGAGACAGAGAGCGATACACCAGTATTCGTGAAACAATATTCACTTTACTGGATCATGGGATCCTGCCTATTATCAACGAAAACGACACTGTAACCACCGACGATTTAAAGGTGGGAGATAACGATAATCTATCGGCAATGGTCGCAGCTGCCGCGGATGCAGATACTTTAATTATTTGCTCGGATGTTAAAGGGTTATACAACAAAAACCCGAACCTACACGCAGACGCTGAGCTAATTCCTGAAGTAACAGTGATCACTGAAGAAATCTACGATATGGCAGGATGTCCTACAAGCAAAGTGGGCACAGGTGGTATGAAAACCAAAATTGAAGCGGCTGAGAAAGCCATTTCTCATGGTATTGATACTTTTATCGTGAATGGTTTTGAGGAAACTACGTTCGATTTATTACTTGCGGGAAATAACCCTGGAACAGTCTTCCTAGCTTCGGAAACGCCGATGCAAGAGGCGGTTCATTGGATGACGCACACAGCTTCGGAGCAAGGTGAGTTAGTTGTTGAAGACGATTACGACATGTCTGATGAGCACGCGGTTCTGAGCGGTGAATCCATTACGGAAGTAAAAGGGGAGTTTTCTGTTGGCGATACCGTGCTCGTGCGCAGTGAAGATGGTACTCGTTTGGCAAAAGCAACGACCAATTACAGTAGCTGTCTACTGAACTTTTTAGCAGAACAAGATGAAAGTCCGATCAGTGAGAAGATACAAGACAGCATTGGTCCGGTGATTTCAGAACAAGATATAGCATTATTGGAGAAGTCTTAAGTTATGAACTTAATCAAATCGATTTCAACAGAAGCGGCACAAGCTGCAAAAAAATTAGCGTTACTAACTACCAATGAAAAAAACCAGGTGCTTACCGATATGGCGAAAGCTATCCGAAGTAAAGCAGCTGAAATTATCAAAGCCAATGAGGCTGATTTGGCGGCAGCACGTGATAATCAACTCAGTGCAGCCATGATCGATCGTTTGACCTTGAACGAAGAACGGATCAACGCTATGGCCGAAGGGATTGAGACCATTGTTGAATTAGCTGATCCGGTTGGTGCAACAAGAGACATGGGGGTAAGACCGAATGGCATTAAAATTAGTAAGATGCGAGTGCCATTGGGTGTTGTGTGCATGATCTACGAGGCGCGACCTAATGTTACCGCTGATGCGGGAGCACTGTGTTTCAAATCTGGTAACGGCGTCATTTTAAGAGGCGGTAAGGAAGCCCTAAAGAGTTCTTTGGCTATCGCAGAAGCAATGCACGAAGTATTAACTCAGCATGGATTACCAAAGGCGCTAATTTCGGTGGTCCCAGATCCAGATCGCGGTTTGTTGATGGAGTTAATGCAGCAAAAAGATTACATCGATCTGATTATTCCGCGTGGTGGTGAAGGATTAATTAACTTTGTGACTGAAAACAGCACCGTGCCAGTGATCCAGCATTTTAAAGGGGTGTGTCATTTATACATAGATAAAGACGCGAACCTAGATAAAGCGATTGCGTTGTTGCTAAATGGCAAAACTCAGCGTACGGGCGTTTGTAATGCCCTTGAAGGATTAATAGTACATCAAGATATTGCTGCTCAATTTTTACCACTTGCCGCGACCGAACTCGCCAAGCACGGTGTGAAAATCAATGCCTGTGCTAATTCAGTTCAATATTTTGATGGCGCGACAGAGCTGGCGGACAACGAGTTCGGAGAAGAATATCTGAGTCTAGAAATCGCGGTGCGCCAAGTTGCTGATTTTGCTGCTGCACTCGAACACATTGATCGCTTTGGTAGCCATCATACAGAGGTCATTTGTACCGAAAATCAACAAACTGCAACGCTATTTCAACGTAGTGTTGATGCGTCGGTTGTAATGGTTAATGCGTCTTCTCGCTTTAGCGATGGTTCAGAGTTAGGGTTGGGTGCGGAAATTGGTATTGCGACGACTAAACTACATGCCTACGGGCCCATGGGGCTGGAGTCACTAACAACTGAAAAGTTCTTGGTAAATGGTGAAGGCCAAACTCGTCAGTAGGTAATTGAAAATAAGTTAAGAGGCTCGGATTTAATTTCGGGCTTTTTTTATGTTCTAAAAAGACGACTGATAAAATAAAAAGGGTACTGACGGAGATGACGAAAAGTGGTGGAGCTAAGCAGGATCGAACTGCTGACCTCCTGCGTGCAAGGCAGGCGCTCTCCCAGCTGAGCTATAGCCCCACATTCCGTCTTTTGGACGAAGCGAAATTTAATCATTTTTTTTTAGCGAGTCAACCTTAGCATAAAAAAATTTCGATTTTTTTTATGCGTCTTTGTTACACTGGGCGAAAAGATAAGAAGGCATCTTGCAAAGTTATGTTTCGTTATGTTTTATCGTTTGTGTTCTTATGTAGTCTTAGCGGCTGTGCCAGTAATTCTGAGCCGGACCCGCTCATTATTGAAAAACAAACCTTGCACACAAGGGTCAATGATAATGGGGCATCTGAATTCGCTTTTATTGTGACGGTTGAGGCAACGCCACGCTTTCAATTGAGCTCTCAACGCGCACCAACCCGAAAAGAAATCCGTAAATTTGCCGAACAGGAACGTGTAGAAGATACTCCAGCATTGAAACTTCAGCTAGAAGATCGGGCCGTGGCTGAGCTAAAAAAAGAATTGATGGCGGCTCAATACTGCACTGCTGGGTATCGAATCGATGAAGTGTTCTGGAAAGAACGAAGTGTACAGTTGCGTGGAGAGTGTTTGTGATTAGAAATAATCCAGATTCATTGCAGGTCACAATGGAACGCCTTGGTATTAGCTATTTGGATTATGAACACCCAGCGCTTCATACTTGTGATGATGCTGATAGGTTATCCTTAGAACGCCAAGGTTGTAGATTAAAAAACCTATTCTTGCGAGATAATTACGGCAAGCGACACTTTCTGTTGATTGTGCCAGCTGATAAAAAGGTGGATTTAAAAGCGTTGTCAAAGTCACAAGCATTATCACGGTTAGGATTCGCCTCTCAAGAACGGTTAGCGAAATATTTGGGGGTTGAGCAAGGTTGTGTATCTGCGCTGGCGACCGCAAATGATGAGCAAAACTTAGTGGAATTATGGTTAGATGAATCACTGCAGCAGGAGGCATTATGGCAATGCCACCCATTAGTAAATACTAAAACTTGGGTGCTAAGCCTAGATGATTTAAAGCGCTTTTGGTTCCAAACAGGACACCAGCCTAGTTGGGTTACTGTACCTTCTCTATAACTTGTTTTTCCAAACTTCGGCTATGTAAACACAAGCCTAAACCTATCGCACATACGCTGGTTAAGGTGACGATGAAGCCAGTAAATCCTGTGCGTTCATATACTAAACCTGGCAAATAAGTACCAAGTACGCCACCAGTGTAATAAAAGGATACATACGCTCCATTTGTCACGGTTGATGCTGCGTTGCTCAAGGTGTTGGAAAATGGCGCCGCCGTCGCATGGATCATAAACATACACGCACAGATGAGGGTAAATAAAACGATAAATAAGGATAAATTAGCACTTTGCATGGTCAGTAAACTCAAGGCATATCCTGCAAATAACAGCCACAATAATTGCCAAGTTGAGCGAACTCGCTTTTGTACAAACGGTATGAAGAGTGCCGCTATCGCGCCAAGCAAATAACCAGTGTAAACCCATCCTACCTGAGTTGGACTTTGAATACCGAAGTCATGTTTTAGCACAAAAGGCAAGAAATTGAGTAATCCAGAAAAACAGAAAAACATACAAAAGACCGAGCAATACAGTTTTAATAAATCACTTTGGCGAAGCGGTTTTAGGTAGCTAGAAATACTCGTATTTGTTTTGCTATTCGCTATTCCAGAATTGGTATTAATAAGGAGCGCTAGTACTAGTAAACCTAGAGCATTGAAGTAATAAAAACTTTGCCAATCAAGTAAAGTAGCAAAGTTAGCTGCTAATGTTCTACCCAAATAGCCACCGGCAATTGTGCTGCCAATATACATACTCATTTTATGCTTCAGTTGTGACCCCGAAAACGTCTGTCCAACAAAGCCTGTCATTGAAGTTAGCGCCGCTGGAAGCAATAGTCCTTGTAGCAACCGTAAAGTGAGTAATGCTGTGAAGGTTGGCATATGTGGAAACAACACACAGCTGCAGGCAAGTGCTATCATGACCCATTTTAGCGTGGTCAACATATTGCGTTGGGCAAGGAAAATGCCATAACAAATTGGCGCGATGGCGAGTGGTAGCATAGTGACCGACATCAACAGGCCACTTTGCGACGCACTGATCTCGAACATGTCAGCAAACTCAGCGAGTAACGGCTGTGGTGCATAAAGCACAAAAAAGATGAACATAGAACACAGCAGTAAATGAAATATCGGCATAATGGAACAACTCAGATTGTGCGGATGACAAGCCTAACTTAGGTGAATTAAGTTGCCAATAATTTGCGCTAAATCACAACACCCACAAACATTTTTGATAGATTTATCGCAGTCGGTCCATCATGCATCTGGTCAATTCTGTTTGCTGAGTTAAAATAGCTACAAAATCTTATTTTAAGGAGTTGCATGATGGGTTCATTGCAAGAGCAACTGCTCAAGGCTGGCTTAACAACAGAGCATAAAGCGAAAGTAGCTAAAACCGAAAAACGAAAGCAGCAAAAGAAAAAGAAAAAGGGCGCAACCAGTGATCAATCTGATCTGCAAAAGCATATTGAACAAACCAAGCTTGAGCAGCAGAAGAAGGCTGAAGAGTTAAATAGAGCAAAACAAGAAGAGTTGAAAGAAAAAGAGCAGGTCGCTCGGGTGAAGCAAATTCTTGAACATCACAATCAAGACGAAATACGTGGTGATGTGACGTTTAATTTTACTTATCAAAGTAAGATTAAAGAGCTAGAAGTTAATGCTGTGACGCAACAAGCACTAGCAAAAGGGCGTTTAGCAATTTGTGTACTTGAAGGTCAGTTTTATGTACTGCAAGACGAGCCAGCTCGAAAGATTGCCGAAGTAGATGAAAAATATATTGTGTTCCATGTTGAAGATGATGGTCAGGAAAACAAAGATGATGACCCGTATGCAGATTATGAAATTCCAGATGATCTGATGTGGTAAAAGTTGTTTTGGTCATTAGGTTTGTGATTCTTTTAGAAGATCATTTCAGCTTGGTCTACACTTTGAAACGATACTAACCTTAATAAAAAGAGTAATGATATGAGCAAGATAAAAAAACTATTAGTAGGGACTACGATTGCGCTTGGCGCCTTTGGTGCGACAAATTCTATGGCTAATGACGGTGAGGCATTATATACCGCAAAAATGTGCCAAACTTGTCACGGTGCAGAGGGTAAAGCACCAATCATGCCTCTATATCCAAAACTTAATGGCCAAAATAAAGAGTACTTAGCAGCGCAAATGAAAGACATCAAATCAGGCAAGCGCACTAATGGCATGTCGGCGGCCATGAAAGCAATGGTCGCAAATGTGTCTGATGCTGAAATTGATGCTATTGCTGAATACTTATCAAAAGTAAAATAAGCAGCTACCACTTTAGAAACATCAAAAACCACCGCATGTCGGTGGTTTTTAGTTGAAGAACTCGCTTAGCTATTTTAGACTTCTATACATCCAAACTGATTTGGATGTTGTTTAAGGATCTCCCATGTTTGAATTACCAAAACTAAATGTAAAAGATAAAGTCAGTGAACAAGAATGGCAGTTGCGTGTCGACTTGGCCGCTTGTTATCGACTCGTCGAGCACTTTCGTTGGGGAGATCTCATCTACACGCACATGTCGGCGCGCTTGCCGGGAACGGATCAGTACTTGGTTAATGCTTTTGGACTGGCGTTTGATGAAGTAACTGCTTCTAATCTTGTGAAAGTGGATTTACAGGGAAATGTGCTAGATGATACGCCATTTGCAATCAATCCTGCAGGTTTCACGATTCATAGTGCAATTCATGAAGTCCGTGAGGACGCACATTGTGTGATCCATCTACACACCAAAGAAACCGTTGCAGTGGCGAGTCTAGAATGTGGGTTGTTACCACTTAGCCAGCATAGCATGTTCTCATTGCCATCGCTGTCTTATCACGGCTATGAAGGGTTAGCGGTCAATGCTGATGAAAAAGCGCGCTTGCAGCAGGACTTAGGTGACACTAACCATATGCTATTGGTTAATCACGGTGGGCTCACGGTTGGTCCCACGGTAGGTGATGCGTTTATGCGTTTTTATGATCTACAACGTGCGTGCGAAATCCAAGTGGCAATCCAAGCAACCGGACAAAAAGCGGTGCCGGTTCCACAGCCAATCATTGAGAATATTTACAATCAAGCCAAAGTCGTGCACAGCGGAAGCACTGGCGGCCAACTTGCTTGGCCTGCTATGTTACGTAAAGCGTACCGTCTTGATCCCAGCTTTGCTGAATAGGAGTCAAAATGAAAGTTAATCGCGTCGAAGTATTCGATATTCACTGTCCAGACAGACCTGCTTGGACCCCAGTTTTTGTGCGTATCCATACTGATGAAGGCATTTCTGGTGTGGGTGAGGCTGGTCTTGCTTATGATTTGGGGCACAGCGCCGCTGCTAGCATGATTAAAGAAATGGCTGAGGCCTTTTTGATTGGTCATGACCCATTTCAAACTGAATTACTATGGTCTCGCATGCTACGTGAAAGTTTTTGGGGCCTAGGTGGAGGGCCTGTAGTTTATGCAGCCATGTCAGCAATTGATACGGCGCTTTGGGACATCAAAGGTAAAGCGCTGAACTTACCAGTCTACCAATTGCTTGGTGGTAAAGTGAATCCTGAGCTTCGCACTTATGCCTCGCAGCTTCAATTTGACTGGGACAGTGAGTTTAAAGCATTAGTACAACCACATGAATACGCTGAAGCCGCGCACAAAGCCATTGCAGAGGGCTATGATGCGGTAAAAGTTGATCCAATTCAGTACGATAAAGACGGCAACACGTACTATGACCGTACCAAATTGATTTCTAGAGCGGAAATGAAGCTGTATCGTGCCCGCATGAAAGCCATTCGCGAAGCCGTGGGTGATGAAGTTGATATTATTTTTGAATGCCACAGTTTACCAGGTGCAACCTCTGCCATTCAAATTGCTGAGATAGCACAAGAATTTGACTGCATGTACTATGAAGAACCGGTTAACTATTTGAACCACTCACTGCATGCTAAAGTAGCCAACAAGACTTCGGTGCCTATCGCGGGCGGCGAGCGTTTGTATAATCGTTGGGGAGTACGCCCATACTTTGAAGATCAAAGTATCGATGTTTTACAACCTGATATCGGGTTATGTGGCGGTTTTACTGAAACGAAAAAAGTATGTGACTACGCTGATATTTTTGATATTCGCATTCAAGCACATGTGTGCGGTGGCCCTGTTGCAACAGCTGCATCACTGCATTTAGAGACGGCAATTCCAAATTTCTTGATCCACGAACATCATACGTACGCAATTAAAAAGTGGAACCGAGAGTTGTGTATTCAAGATCCTCAGCCAGAAAAAGGCATCTTTAAAGTATCAGAAGAGCCAGGGCTAGGTATTGAATTAAATGACGAAGTTGTCATGCGCTCGGCCAGAGTCGAAATCAAATAACGGCTGTCTTTTCGCGATACCGAAAACAAAAAACCCAAGCTTGTGCTTGGGTTTTTTCGTATTAAAGTCAGTTTGTTACTTCAATAATGACTCTGTAAGCACAGGTCTAATTTCTCTTACAATTGCTTGGCATAGTTTTGGTGCGCCACAGACAATATTACCGCTTCGGTTATAGTTTGCACCGCCTGCAAAGTCAGTAACCATTCCGCCTGCTTCTTTTACCAAAAGCTCACCAGCTGCTGTGTCCCAAGGCTTAAGACCAATTTCAAAGAAACCGTCAACGCGGCCAGCTGCAACATAAGCCATGTCTAGCGCAGCAGAACCAGCACGACGGATATCAGCGGTGTGAATAAATAATGCTTTGAACGCCTCTAAATAAGCGTCCATGTGATGCTTTTGTTTAAATGGGAAACCAGTGGCAAGTACGGTGCCTTGTAAATCTGTCGATTTAGATACACGAAGGCGTTTACTATTTAGTTGGGCACCTTGACCACGTGATGCGGTGAACAGCTCGCTACGGATCGGATCGTAAACCACGGCTTGTTCAACACGGCCCTTTACTTTAAGAGCGATAGAAATCGCAAAGTGAGGAATATCTTTAACAAAATTTGTCGTGCCGTCTAGCGGATCGATAACCCAAAGGTAATCAGCGTCTTTGCCATCATGTTGTCCAAGCTCTTCGCCAACGATAGAGTGGTCAGGGTAAGACTTTAAAATAGTGTCACGAATAATCGCTTCAGCTTCTCTATCGATATTCGTTACTAGGTCGTTAGTACCTTTTTGCGAAGCTTCTACTCTAGATAGATCTTCACACGCACGTAGAATAACCTTACCCGCGTTACGCGCAGCGCGTACCGCAATGTTCAACATTGGATGCATAGCATTACCTTTAGGTTGTAAAAGAACAGGAATATTTCAGCCGGCGTATTCTAGCGACTTTTTGCCTAAAGTAAACAGCAAATAAACAATTATTCTGTGTGTTTTTTGTACTGTTATGAAAGCGTGGGCTTTTTTGCTGTTAGCGATTCACTTAAAACTAATATGCTTCACTGGCACGCAAAAAATGCACTGCTACCTGACCTCGTTGCTATGGTACAATTTGTTATTATTTTTGTTTGAGAAAGACACAATGGCTTTAGAAGATATTCGAATCGTTTTGGTTAATACCTCCCACTCTGGAAATATTGGTTCAGTGGCGCGTGCGATGAAGACCATGGGCTTGTCTAAGTTATATTTGGTCGACCCCGCCTGTGAAGTAGACAGTCACGCCAGTGCTCTGGCTGCGGGAGCAACCGATGTGTTAGGTCGTGCAGTACACGTTGCGACGCTTCAAGAAGCTATCGCCGATTGTAGCTTGACAATAGGCACCAGCGCACGTTCGCGCACGTTATCATGGCCAATGGTCGATCCAAGAGAGTGTGCACAAAAGCTGGTTAAAGAGTCCGAGCAAGGTCCGGTAGCTTTGGTTTTTGGTCGTGAAAATAGCGGATTAACCAATGAAGAGTTACAACTGTGCAATTATCACGTTTGTATCCCCGCAAACCCTGAATATAGCTCGCTCAATTTAGCCATGGCTGTACAGACTCTCGCCTATGAAACGCGAATGACTTACTTAGACTCTCAACAACAGACTCCAGTTGAGGAAGATGATATGGTTTATCCATCGGCAAAACAGATGGAGTTGTTCTACCAACATCTAGAAAATACGCTTAACGACACCGGTTTTATCATCAAACAGCATCCAGGCATGGTGATGACCAAGCTCAAACGTCTGTTTAACCGGGCTCGTCCAGAAGACCAAGAGTTAAATATATTACGTGGCATTTTGAGTTCGGTTGATAAATCAATAAAGTAAACAGGTGACAGAGGCATCATGTGCGGTGTCTCTGACTCGATACAAATATCGAATATACCGTCGTATAAAAATCCCTCACGAATACTTGACTAAATTACTCAGGTAATTACAATGACAGCTAATACTTGAGTAATTTACTCGGATATTATTTGAGTCTAACTCAAATAGCGCAATAAAAGTGCTGCAAACCTAGTCAAATACTTGACTATCTTAGTCAAGTAATTACAATTTGCGGCTTGGTAGATTAACGTGGGGACAGTGTATGAAACTGACATCAAAAGGCAGATACGCCGTGACAGCGATGCTAGACGTGGCGCTACATGCCAGCATTGGTCCTGTCCCTTTAGCTGATATTTCAGAAAGACAAGAAATATCACTGTCTTACCTCGAACAATTATTCGCAAGACTTCGTAAACATGGCTTGGTCAGCTCTGTTCGAGGTCCTGGTGGCGGCTATTTACTGGGCCGTGATTCTAACGCAATTTCGGTCGGTGATGTGATTAATGCAGTGGATGAGTCGGTAGACGCAACCCGCTGTCATGGTGAGGGCAGTGGTTGCCAGAGTGGCGCACGCTGCTTAACTCATTCTTTATGGTCCGATCTAAGCGTCAGAATCGAAGAGTTTTTAAGCAGTATTTCCCTAGCCGAGTTAGTCGCTGACTCAGATGTGCAATCCGTGGCGATGCGCCAAGACAAGCGTGTCAAAAAAGCGATTGAGCAATTAGACAATATTCAAGTGAGCTGCCAGTTATAGCACTGGCGTCAAGCGGAGAAAGAAATGAAGTTACCGATATATCTAGATTATGCAGCAACCACCCCGGTTGATCAGCGCGTTGCAGACGAGATGATGCAGTGCCTGACAATGGATGGTAATTTTGGTAATCCAGCCTCACGTTCACACCGTTTCGGTTGGCAGGCAGAAGAGCTGGTTGACCAAGCGCGTAATGATATCGCTGATTTGATTAACGCTGATCCGCGCGAAATCGTATTTACTTCTGGTGCGACAGAATCAAATAACTTAGCAATCAAAGGTGCAGCGCATTTCTATAAGAAGAAAGGCAAGCATGTGATCACCGCGCGTACTGAGCATAAAGCCGTGTTAGATACCTGTCGTGAACTTGAGCGTCAGGGTTTTGAAGTGACTTACATGGACGTCGAAGAAAACGGTTTACTTGATTTGAACAAGCTTGCTGCGACGATGCGTGATGACACAGTCTTAGTGAGCATAATGCACGTTAATAACGAGCTAGGTGTTATCCAAGACATCGCAACTATCGGCGAAATGTGTCGCGAACGTAAGATCATGTTCCATGTGGATGCGGCGCAAAGCGCAGGCAAAGTTAAAATCGACTTGCAAGAGCTTAAAGTCGACTTTATGTCTTTCTCTGGACACAAAGTTTACGGTCCTAAAGGAATTGGTGCGCTTTACGTTCGTCGTAAACCGCGTGCGCGCCTTGAAGCGCAAATGCACGGCGGTGGCCACGAGCGTGGAATGCGTTCAGGTACATTAGCAACGCACCAAATCGTAGGTATGGGCACTGCGTTTAAAATAGCGAAACAAGATTTTGACAAAGATCACGCTCACATCAGTGCGCTACGTCAGCGTTTACTTGATGGCATCATGGATATGGATGAAGTGTATTTCAACGGTGCAATCGAGCAATCTGTGCCAGGTATCGTGAATATCAGCTTTAACTTTGTCGAAGGTGAAAGCCTTTTAATGGCAGTTAAAGATATCGCGGTTTCATCCGGTTCAGCATGTACATCAGCGAGCTTAGAGCCTTCGTATGTATTACGTGCCCTTGGCCGCAACGATGAATTAGCCCACAGTTCAATCCGATTTAGCATCGGTCGTTTTACAACAGAAGAAGAAATCGACTACACCGTCAAGTTGATTAAAGAGTCTATCGGTCGTCTACGCGAAATGTCTCCACTTTGGGAGATGCATCAAGAAGGGATTGATTTAGATAGTGTTGAGTGGGCGCACCATTAAGCAAGATTTCACCGCAGGCTGAGCTTAAATCAGCCTCGAGCAGGTAGTGAGGAAAAAATTATGGCTTACAGTGATAAAGTTATCGACCATGTAGAGAATCCACGTAACGTAGGTTCTTTAGACAAAAATGACCCAAGTGTTGCAACGGGTATGGTTGGCGCACCAGCGTGTGGTGACGTGATGAAGTTGCAAATCAAAGTATCAGATGAAGGCATCATTGAAGATGCGAAATTCAAAACTTATGGTTGTGGTAGCGCCATTGCTTCATCTTCGCTAGTAACTGAATGGGTTAAAGGTAAGACGCTTGACGAAGCTGCAACGATCAAAAATACCGATATCAGTGCTGAGCTTGAATTACCGCCAGTAAAAATCCACTGCTCAATTTTGGCAGAGGATGCAATCCAAGCAGCTATCGCAGACTACAAGAGCAAACAGGCAAAGTAAGAGACTATTATGGCAGTGACATTAACTGATGCAGCCGCTAATCGTGTATTAGCCTTTTTAGAAAACCGTGGAAAAGGCATTGGGTTGCGCGTTGGGATTAAAACCACAGGCTGTTCAGGTCTTGCTTATGTTCTTGAGTTTGTCGATGAATTGGCAGACGGCGATGAAGTGTTTGAAGACAAAGACGTAAAACTCATCGTCGATGCAAAAAGTCTCGTGTACATCGATGGTACTGAGCTTGATTACACCAAAGAAGGTCTGAATGAAGGGTTTAAGTTCAACAACCCAAATCAGAAAGACGAATGTGGTTGCGGCGAAAGCTTTACGGTTTAAGCGGATTGTAACTTGAATTTTAAAGCCCTGCCTTGGTAGGGCTTTGCTGTATTAGGTAGATATGCGTTACTTCGAACTATTTGATTTACCCATTGATTATCACGTTGACTTAGCTCGGCTTAATAAAGCGTATTTAGAGTTACAACGTGCTGTGCATCCTGATAAGTTTGCAGGCAAAGGCGAGCGTGAAATGTTGCTTGCGGTCCAAAAAACCGCTGAAATCAATGATGCCTTGTCGGTACTCAAGCACCCAGTAAAGCGCGCGGAATACATGTTGAGCGAGAAAGGAGTCGACATTCGCGCTGAGCAAAAAACATTGCAAGATCCGATGTTTTTAATGCAGCAAATGGAGCTGCGTGAAGCGTTGGAAGAGATCCCGTCGAGTAGCGATCCAGATAGCGCGATTGCAGACTTTGAAAAGCAAATCAAACAGCTAGATAAAGAATTCAGTGAGTCATTGGCTGAACAACTCGCCAGTGACGATCTCCACATGTTGGAAACCGCTGCTGACAACATTCGTAAGCTAAAATTCGTATACAAACTACGAGATGAGCTAACACGCATCGAAGATGAATTATTCGATTGATGATAGTTGCTATCAACAAACGTTAAAGTGAAAGAGCATTATGGCATTATTGCAGATTGCTGAGCCGGGGCAGAGCGCGGCACCACACGAACATAAACTCGCAGTTGGTATTGACCTAGGTACCACCAATTCTCTAGTAGCCACGGTACAAAGTGGTGAAGCCAAAACGCTGGTCGACCTAAGTGGAAAACCTATGTTGCCATCCGTTATTAGATACTTACAAGATGGTGTGGTGGTTGGTGAGCAAGCACAAGCAGCTTCAGCTGAAGATCCAACCAATACGCTGATCTCAGTAAAGCGTTTTTTAGGTAAGACTCAGGCGGAAATTGAAAGCAGCTACGGTCAATTGCCTTATCAGTTTGTTGAGCACCATGGCGCATTAGCAATCGAAACTTGCATAGGTGCGGTTAGCCCGGTACAGGCGTCAGCAGAAATCCTAAAAACGTTGCATCAACGCGCAGTAGAAAGCTTTGCTGGTGAAGACGTGATGGGAGCGGTGATCACCGTTCCTGCCTACTTTGATGATGCACAGCGCCAAAGTACTAAAGATGCTGCTGAGCTTGCTGGTTTGAAAGTATTGCGCTTGTTAAACGAGCCTACGGCTGCAGCTGTGGCCTATGGCTTGGACTCAGGTCAAGAAGGCGTAATCGCGGTTTATGACTTAGGCGGTGGTACGTTTGATATTTCGATTCTGCGTTTGAACCAAGGTGTATTTGAAGTGCTTTCTACTGGTGGGGATTCTGCGCTGGGTGGCGATGACTTTGATTCGTTACTTGTGGAATATTTTAAAGCACAAACTGGTGCATCGAACCTCAATGCTAACCAGTTGCGACTGTTCATCAACAAAGCTCGCGCCTGTAAAGAAGCATTATCTAGCTATGCCACAGTAAATGTGGAACTGACACTTGCCGAAGAAAAACACGTAGTGACGGTAACCCGCGAGCAATTTGCTGAAATGGCAGAACCTTTGGTAAAGAAAACCCTGCGTTCTTGCCGCCGTGCATTAAAAGATGCTGGCGTAACACAAGAGGAAGTACTGCAAGTCGTGATGGTGGGTGGCTCGACCCGTATGCCAGTCGTGCGCGAGCAAGTCGGGGAGTTTTTTGCCAAAGAGCCTTTGACTTCTATCGACCCTGATCGTGTTGTAGCGCTCGGTGCTGCTATTCAAGCGGATATTTTGGTGGGCAATAAGCCTGATTCTGACATGCTGTTGTTGGATGTATTACCATTATCCTTGGGATTGGAAACCATGGGTGGCTTGGTTGAGAAAATCATCCCACGTAATACCACCATTCCAGTTGCCCGCGCACAAGAGTTTACGACCTTTAAAGATGGCCAAACAGCCATGTCGTTACATGTACTGCAAGGTGAGCGAGAATTAGTTGATGACTGCCGTAGTCTGGCTAAATTTAGCTTAAAAGGTATTCCACCAATGGCTGCCGGTGCGGCGCATATTCGGGTGACTTTCAAAGTCGATGCGGATGGTCTACTGAGCGTATCAGCAATGGAGAAATCCACGGGTGTCCAAGCTGAAATTCAAGTAAAACCGTCTTTTGGTTTGAGCGATGAGCAAGTTGCTGAGATGCTAAAATCTTCAATGAGTCACGCTAAAGAAGATATGCAAGCACGTATGCTAAAAGAGCAACAGGTAGAAGCGTTACGCGTTTTAGAAGCGCTTGAAGCTTCCTTGGCAACCGATGCCCAGTTATTAGACGAGCAAGAGCTTGCGACGCTTCGCAGTGCGATGGATAACTTGGCAATGGCGCGTGAGCAAGCAAATGAGCCAGAAGAGATCAAAAAAATGATCGAAGCGGTCGATCAAGCAAGTAGTGAGTTTGCGTCACGACGCATGGATCAATCAATTAAAAAAGCACTGCAAGGGCAGTCGGTAGACGAGGTATAACATGCCACAGATTATCTTTTTACCTAATGAAGAATTATGCCCAGAAGGGGCAGCATTAGAAGCCAAGTCTGGCGAAACGGTACTGGATGTTGCATTAAAAAATGGTATTAGTATTCCACATGCGTGTGAAAAGTCTTGTGCATGTACCACTTGTCATATCATCGTTCGCGAAGGGTTTGACTCACTTGAAGAAAGTGATGAGCTGGAAGATGATATGTTAGATAAAGCATGGGGATTGGAAGCCGAATCTCGGTTAGGCTGTCAGGCCAGAATTGCCGATGAAGATTTGGTTGTTGAAATACCTAAGTACAACCTTAATATAGTTAACGAAGAGCATTAATCAGTTTACAGCTCTGCATGCATTGCTATATTGACAAGTAGAAAATCATTAAGCCGTAGTTATCACTGCGGCTTTTTTTGTTTGGAGGCTTTATGACAACGCTAATTCATCACCCTGAATATTCACTTGTTGGTGGTAAACCTTACCAAAATGAGCAACTGGTAGAAGTGGATAACCCCGCGACCGAAGAAACGATAAATACGGTTACCGAAGCGGATTTAGCTGCGGCGGATCAGGCTATTGAACATGCTAAGCAAGCGCTACAGACGCTGCGATCAGAAAGTGCGCATCAACGCGGTAAGACGTTAATGCAGTGGCACAGCTTGATAATGAAAAACCGGGATGAATTGGCTGAATTGATGACTGAAGAACAAGGGAAGCCGTTAAAAGAAGCGCTTGCTGAAGTAGATTATGCCGCAGGTTTTGTGCAGTGGTACGCAGAAGAAGCAAAAAGAAGTTACGGTCAGATCATTCCATCGCATTCTTCTCAACATCAACTGAGTACCATTAAGCAAGGCGTGGGAATTGTTGTTGGGATCACCCCTTGGAATTTTCCTTTGGCGATGATCACGCGCAAAGTCGCACCCGCTTATGCCGCTGGGTGCAGCTTTATATTAAAACCCTCAGAGAAGACGCCATTATCGGCACTTGCTTTGGCAAAACTCGCACTATTGGCGGGAATGCCGGATGGAGCTTTGCAGGTATTAGTTACCAACCAATCAGATAAACTAGTCAGTCATTTATTACGCGCTAAAGAAGTCCGAAAGTTAACTTTTACCGGTTCGACAAAAGTTGGCAGATTGCTGCTTGAACAAAGCGCAGCCACCATTAAACGAACATCAATGGAGTTGGGGGGAAATGCACCGTTTATCGTGTTTGAATCTGCCGATTTGGATGCCGCATTAGAGGGGCTGATGGCGGCTAAGTTTCGCAATGCTGGACAAACTTGCGTTGCGGCTAACCGAGTATTAGTCCATACCAGTATTCGCGAGCAGTTTATAAAGCGACTGTTAGAAAAAGTGACGTCTCTGCAAGTCGGCAATGGTTTCAGTGAGTCGGTTGATATTGGTCCATTAATATCTCGTGAAGCCAAACGAAAGGCTGAGCAGCTGGTCTTAGACGCGGTTGCAGGCGGGGCGGAGCTACTAACTCAGAGTGTATCGCAATCGGGGCGCTTTATGGGTCCTGTGGTGCTGGATAATGTCTCGTCTGAAATGGAGATTGCCAAGCAAGAAATTTTTGCCCCTGTAGTGGCAATCATGACGTTTAACACGCAAGAACAAGCGCTAGAAATAGCCAATGGGGTTCAAGAAGGGCTGGCTGCGTATTTTTATTCTACAGACAGCGAACAGATCAGAGTTGTGAGTGAAGCACTTGAATACGGCATGATTGGGATCAACGAGGGAATGATCTCAAACCCAGTCGCACCATTTGGTGGTATCAAGTGTTCCGGCCTTGGCAGAGAGGGGGCTCAGGAAGGGTTATTGGAATACCAAGAAGTAAAATACCTATGCCAAAAGTTTAAAAGCAGTGTGTAAATAGTCTAGTAAACTCAGACTAAATGATTATTTGAACCAGCACTTTACTTTTCTTTAACCGTAAAGCTCTGTACACTTTGCCGTCTGTTCGATTTTTATCATTATTCAGTTATGTTTACAGGTACAACCCCGAGATTAATTATACTGGCGGGTGGTCTAGGGAGCCGTTTCGGTGGTGACAAACAAGTTGCGCTGCTTCCAGGGATCGGCAAAACGATCATGGAATTGAGTATTCTTGATGCCTATCAAGCAGGCGTTACTGAAGTGGTACTGATTATTAATGCCACGGTTCGCTCGTTGGTTGAGCAAGCCATTTTGCCGAGGCTACCAAAGGCTATTAAAGTGTATCTTGTTGAGCAATCAGTGAGCCTAGTACCAGAAGAATTTGCGCACTTAACCAAAACAAGAACTAAGCCTTGGGGCACTGGACATGCGCTGCTTTGCGCCAAACACTATTTAGATCAACCCGCGATAGTGATTACTGCAGATGATTACTATGGCCCTCGGAGTTTTACGCAACTGGTTGAACACTTTTTACAATATCAGCAAATGGCTATGGTAGCGTATCCCATCATAAACACACTGTCCTCTCAAGGTGGGGTCAATCGAGGCATCTGTAATGTTGTCGACAATCAGCTACAAGCTGTTGAAGAGTTTCTGAATATCAGTCAACAGCAAGGTAAAGTAAGTGGCCAAAATCCACTAGGAGAGAGGGTAGTGCTTGATGAGCATGCCCTCAGTTCGATGACCTGTTGGGGTGTTAATCAAAGCTTGATTAATCAGCTGGAACAAGGGTTTAAAGAATTTCTATTGGATTATGACAACGATGTCAAAAAAGAGTATTATCTCCCGAATTGTATACAAGCTTGTATAGATAGTGGCCAACAGCAAGTAAGGGTGTATCAAGCCCAAGACACTTGGTTTGGCGTAACGTATAAAAATGAACTCAATACCGTTGCTGACAATATACTGCGCGCGCGAGCTGCGTTGAGTTAACTATTGGCACACAATCGCAGGACAAGTTTTTTTTGAGGTAAATATGGAACATAACGAAGTCGCTCGCCAACTTGCGCAGCACTACGGATTGATGCCAGAGCAAGCATCGATGAAGGCCATTGGTAATGGCCATATTAACACGACTATGCTGCTGAAAGATAAAAATAAAATGCTGGTCGTACAAAAACTCAATACACGCGTTTTTCCTAAACCAGAGCAGCTAGTGGACAATGCCAGAGCGATAGAAGCGCATTTGCTTGATAAACTGCGAGTCGGTGAATATGAACTTGAGCTTATTCAGCATCAGCAAGCGGAAAATGGGCGTTACCTGCTGAACCTCGATGGAGAGTTTTGGCGAGGTTTGGCGTTTATTGGCAACAGCTACAGTGAAGATGTTGTCGCCAATGAGCACCAAGCATATACCGCGGCTAACGCCTTTGGCGCATTCGCTAATGCGCTTAACGACTTTGATGCCTCGAAACTACATCATGTGATCCCGAATTTTCATAATCTTGCCATGCGTATCGATGCATTTAATCAGGTTGTTGCTGAAGACAAACATGGGCGAGTGAAGAACTGTGAAGCGCTCATTGCGTTTTGTCAGCTGCAGTTTTCTCTGGTTGCGGAGTTGGCCAAGGTAGAAAAGCGATTACCAGTTAGAGCATGTCACAACGACACCAAAATCAACAATATGCTTTTCTGTACTAAAAACAATATCGCTCGTGCTGTTATCGATCTTGATACCTGTATGCCTGGTTACTGGCTTTATGATTTTGGTGATATGGTAAGAACCTTTTGCTCACCTGAAGCAGAAGATTCAACCAACCTTGAAAATGTGCAGGTGCGAGAAGAAATCTTTTCTGCACTTGCAAAAGGCTATATTGAACCGCTCAGAGGAGTCCTTTGTGAGGCAGAACGAGAAAGCTTTTTGTTAGGTGCCAAAGTCATGCCCTTTATGATAGGTTTGCGCTTTTTAACCGATTACTTGGATGGTGACAACTATTTCGCCATACATAGGCCTGCGCACAACTTGCAAAGAGCACAAAACCAGTTTGCTCTATATCGGAGCGTCCTTGATAAAGCGGATGTACTGTCCGCGATTATTCGTTCAGTCTAATCCATTTTTTAAAAAGCGCTTCGGCGCTTTTTTTGGGACTTTGTCGCATCAAATTGAAGCCTATTTGTTAAATGCGGTAGCTTTTGAATAGAAGTATCTTCGAGGAACAATAATGAAAAAAATAAATCGTCGTGATTTTCTAAAAGCTGCCAGTGCAGCAGCTGCGGCAAGTGTGGTTGCAGGTTGTGCCAGCTCAGGTGAAAACGCATTGGTGCCATCTCGCAAAGGTCAATCGGTGATAGGTCTCGTTGCTCCCAAAATGGATGTCGTGAGAGTGGGTTTTATTGGCGTCGGTCAGCGTGGTTTTGGTCATGTAAAGCGAATGAGCCATATTGAAGGAACAGAGATTGTTGCGATATGCGATACTCACGAAGAAGTGCTGGCACGTTCTGCTAATTACTTGACGACAGAGCGAGGGATGCCAAAGTCGGCCCTGTATGGTAATTCAGAATATGCATATAGGGAGCTATTAAACCGCGATGACATTGATATCGTAATCATTTCAACGCCTTGGAAATGGCATGCACCAATGGCTATTGATACCATGAACAGCGGCAAACATGCTTTTGTTGAAGTGCCATTGGCATTAACCGTTGATGAAATGTGGCAAATCGTTGATACCGCCGAGCGGACGCAAAAAAACTGCATGATGATGGAAAACGTCAACTATGGTCGTGATGAGTTAATGGTGCTGAATATGGTCCGCCAAGGTGTGTTTGGTGAGCTACTGCATGGGGAAGCAGCCTATATTCATGAGTTGCGTTGGCAAATGAAAGAAATCGAGCACAAAACGGGCTCTTGGCGAACTCACTGGCATACCAAGCGAGATGGTAATTTATATCCTACTCATGGATTAGGTCCGGTATCACAATATATGAACATAAACCGCGGCGATCGTTTTGATTACCTCACCTCGATGAGTTCTCCTGCACTTGGTAGAGCCGCTTATGCACAACGAGAGTTTGCTGCTGATCACCAGCGCAACCAGCTAAACTACATCAGTGGTGATATGAATACCACTTTGATTAAAACGGTGAAAGGTCGCAGTATCATGGTACAACACGATACGACTACGCCAAGACCCTACTCTCGCCACAATCTAATTCAAGGAACTAACGGTGTTTTTGCCGGTTTCCCGAATCGCATCGCTTTGGAGCAAGGTGGTAGCAAAAGCTTCCATGAGTGGGATTACGATATGCAAAATTGGTATCAAAAGTATGATCATCCGCTGTGGCTAAAGATGGGAGAAGAAGCCCAGCGTAATGGTGGGCATGGCGGCATGGACTTTTTGATGTTCTGGCGCATGATTTATTGTTTGCGTAACGGCGAACCGCTCGATCAAGATGTTTATGACGGTGCTGCGTGGTCTGTGATTTCACCTCTGTCGGCACAATCAGTTGCGAATAGAAGTGAATCTATCACCGTGCCTGATTTTACGCGAGGAGCATGGAAAACGGCAACACCGTTAGGAATTGTATCGGTATAAAGCGATAAAGAGAGTAGTTTTTTTGACTACTCTCTAACAACTTGGGAATTAAAGATGAAGCTTGGCTTTAGCTTATTGTGTTTACTCTTTCTTAATGCCTGTATCAGCCAAACTACACCCTCAGTTACTTGGCAAACCACAGCACAGCGATATTTTGCTATCTATGCAGAGCGCCAAGACTTTTCTACATTTATGCAATTTTATGCCAAGGATGTGCAATTTGAAGATATGGTTTATGGTCACCGAGCATCAGGTATCGAAGCGCTAGCGAAATTTTTCGACTGGTCAGCGGGAAACTTTGTGGTAGTGGGTAAGGGACCTGCATTGCACATTGTCGAATTGTTATACGACGAAGAAAGTCACACTGCGGTTGCACGAGGTGTGTTTAGGGAATTTGAGTTTAAAGGAAGAAAAATGGGTCCTTGGCGATTTACAACCGTGCTAAAGTTTAATGAACACGGTAAAATTACCTATCAACAAGACTGGATAAATTACACCCCAAAAAAAGACTTTATGACAGGTCAGAATTTAAATCGTTGAATACCAGGTTTACGGTTTTGAAAATGGGGGGCCAGCATTAATCGCTTCAATTTAGGAGTCATCATGAAGTTGTCTGTAGAAATCAGCAAGTATCCACTACATCAAGACTATATACCTTTCATAAAAGATTTTATTGCAAGAGTAAATCAATACCCTGAGCTAAAAGTGATCACGAATACCATGTCGACCCAATTGTTTGGTGACTATGAGTTAGTGATGTCTGTGTTAAACGATGAAATGAAGCGTTCATTTGAAGCGTTTGGCAAAATCATTTTTGTCTGTAAATTTATATCTGGTGATTTATCACCAAGTGATAGCTAATGACTTGGTTGTCTGAAGTACTCGCGGGGTTTACCGCGATGTCTTACTGGGAATATCTCGCTGTGTTTTTAGCGGTGGGTTATCTTTTACTAGCTATTAGAGAAAATAGCTGGTGTTGGCCACTGGCATTTTTTAGTACCTTTATCTATACCATTCTTTACTGGAATGGTGCTTTGGTCATGGAGTCTGCGCTGAATCTTTACTACATGATTATGGCATTTGTAGGTTGGTGGATGTGGCGTCAAGGAAACAAAAACGAACCCAGTAAAATCGTCTCTTGGTCGGTGAGCCAGCATTTAAAGATAATAGGCCTGACTTCTTTCGCTGCCGTTGCTTTTGGTTATTTTACGAAAAACTATATGTCTGCCGATCTGGCCTATTTGGACAGTTTTACAACTTGTTTTGCTATTGTGAGCACCTATTTAGTAGCGAAGAAAGTGCTAGAAAACTGGCTTTATTGGATAATCATTGACGCCGCTTCTATTCACCTTTACTACCTCAAAGGTTATTACCCGACCATGGTCTTGTTTGTTTTTTATACCTTAATGGCATGTTGGGGATTTAAAACTTGGTATGAGGAATATGAGTCGAAGCAAGGAAAATTGATTGCAGAGCTCTGAAAAACAAAAAGTTGCCCGCCAAGCTCAGGCAATACTGGGATTACACATTGATGGTGTCCAGTCGCTTGAAAAAGGCCTAAGCAACCAAAACTATTTACTCCGCTGCGCGGATCGGCGTTATGTTTTTAAACGTTACCCCCGGACGTTACCTAAGAGCTCTCTTTTAGCGCAAGACAGCCTAGCTAAATTTGGCATTACCTCACATTTGCTAGGCTATGATGTTGATAAACAAGTCGCTATTTTTGATTACGTTCCAGCGGACGATAACCCACCCAATGAAATTACCGATCAGCTGTTGTCGCGACTGCTGCTCATCCACCAATTTGATAGTCACCATACGACTTTGCTAGATTGGCGCACGCCGCTGTTATCAGCTTGTGCACGCACCAAAGGACATATGTGGGCTGAGCAGCTTATTGATAAACTATCATCGCTTCCAGCTGACTTGGCTTTTTGTCACAACGACTTGGTTTTAGATAACTTATTACTAAGTGACAGCGGTGTGCAGTTTATCGATTTTGAGTATGCGTGCTTGAATGATCTTTACTTTGATCTTGCTGCTTTAGTGATTAGCTTTGAACTAGACCTCAGCGCTGGTGAGCGATTGTTGACGCGATATTACAGGTTAAAGTGCAAACAACTGCCTGAGCATGCGTTAGCCAAGCTAGCAAGCTTTTGCTGTGTCTATTTGATATTGTCAATCGCGTGGTATGAACAGCAAGGTGCAAAGCAAAAAGCTGCACCTTTATATCCATGGTTGGAACGATGGCGATTAAATGCCGCCCAATCGTTGTGCTAGTTCCTTATACTTTTCAACATCAGCTTTATCAAAAATAGGTTCGCCATTGGCATCTTGCTCTTTTGCAACCAACAAGTTTTCTCGTGCTAATCTTCTAACTCTTTCTACTTTTACTTCAAGAAATTCAGCAACTTGTTCTGTTGTCATTGGTGTCATATTACAAATCCTCGATGATATATCAAACTGGTACCGCTTGAATGCGACTGGGGGAGCTGAGCGCTGTTTCTAGTTTACCGCTTCACCTGCGTTTACCCATCAGTACAAATTATTATTTTCAATGATAGTTGAATAACGTGTTTTTTGCTCAAAGTACAGTTTTTTTTAAAAAATAGACTGTTTATTAAGCATATAGATGCCTTAGTCTAGTATTTGACAAAATATCGCATTATTATGTGCTCGACGCTCTCGTGGTGAAATGGATATCACGTGGCCCTCCGGAGGCCAAGTTCTAGGTTCGATCCCTAGCGAGAGCGCCATACTTAGCCTACCTCATTCGCTTTTCAACCATTCACTAGATTTGAACACCGCCACTTTTTACTGTGAGCTTGGCTTGTTTGAGCTGTTATGTGCTTCTATCACTTCTTTAATTGCTTGATTGCAGACAGGACAAAACCGATTATGCTCGTCGTTTCTCCACATAATGCAATTTAATGCCGGGCGATAGAACTGCGTGCTGTAATTTGCACCTTTAAAAGCGCCTACTGCGTTGGGATGTTTGGCTTGTTTTTGCCAGGTATTATCATGAGGCTCTGTTAAGTACTCATTGAGTGGCCAAGGAGTCGGAATAGGCGTATTTGGGGTGACTAAGTGCGCCCATTTCAGCTTGTTATCCAGTAGCGCGGTAATATTCGGTTCATGGGGCTCTATGATAGACTCGGATGGGGCGTAACCCGATGTGGAGTGAAAATACTCGTCCCCGAGCCCTGCAAGATGATGTCCAAGCTCGTGCACCAGCAAAAATGCCATATTAGGTTCAAAGGCCGGCACGACGGTGTAAGTTCCGAAAATTCCACTGGCACTATATTGCGACGAGTTAGTTAGGATAACAAT
Source organism: Pseudoalteromonas sp. T1lg65 (assembly GCF_051930985.1). Taxonomy (NCBI): domain Bacteria; kingdom Pseudomonadati; phylum Pseudomonadota; class Gammaproteobacteria; order Alteromonadales; family Pseudoalteromonadaceae; genus Pseudoalteromonas; species Pseudoalteromonas sp. T1lg65. Next base: position 667,907 of record NZ_CP196837.1, read on the forward strand.
ATTGTCGTGGGGTACTTGCATAGTCAGATTATTCAACCTGAATACTTCCATGGTTAATGCATAGCGTGGCATACCCAAAGCATTCGGCTGAACGCTCAGAGCGGTGTCGCCTCCCAGTTTATTGTCCTTCGAAGCGGTAAAGAGCGCGCGAACGTTGATGCTTTGCTTTAATTGCGTAAACGGTGCGAAAGAAAACAACCGAAGCATTGCATGCTGGGCGGCATTGAAAAAAGCATCTTGATCACCAAGCTTAAATCCCTCAGCAATGAAAAGTAGGTCTAAGTTGCTGTCGGCTGGACCAGAAATATGCAAATCACGAATGATCTGTTTTTGTGAATCAACCGCAGCGGTTAGCTTTTGGTCTGCATTTATATCCATTTTCCATATCGGCACAAAGGGTTGTCCAGATACATCGCGCTTTCTTTTAGAAATTACGAGCTGGCTATTTTGATGAGGCGCCGGAAATTTCACTGATTCTTGAAATGAGCGGCGATGTTGCAAAGTTTCATTACTACGTTGCCAGTCACTAAATAACGAACTGTAAGTTTTGGAAAACCATGGCTCGGATTGCTCTGAAGCAAAGAGCTCAACACGATAATCGCCTCTCTCTAAATGGTCTATGAGTGGAGCACTCCAAGGTAATGGCTCTGCAATTAATTGTTGCACGATAAAAGTCTCTGTATTGCCATTGCCACCAGAATGCAGCAGATCAAGTCGCCATGTGGACATTGGAATTGCACTGGCTACCCCAGTGAATAGCAAAAAATATAAGCCAATAATTTTGAACATGTTTTTTATCTCAGCTAAAACCGAGAAAGTAGGTTGCTCGGAACATGAGGGCAATATCGATTGTAATCAGAAGGAGAAAATAGGCTATGAGTCGGTGTTTATCGGGTATAAAAAACACCGCTGACTTGTGCGCTGCATTTCTTGGCTAACTGACACCATTGTGGCTTATGACGCAATAGTGGCTATTCGAAACACAGAAACCACCATTCGTGTCCTTGAGGGTATATATCCGTAAGCAAATGTAATCTTGTTATTACTTCGATTTGGTGAGTGTGTCTGGCAAAAGTCAGATTTAGCAGGTGTCTAAGGAAATGTAAGTATGAGTTTATCTAATAATTATAACGTTAAAATAGCAGCTCAGTATAGCCTGTTGACGCTGGCAATACTGGGGGGAACTCCAGTGTTTGGGCAGCAACAAAGTCAATCAAGCGATAAAGAAGCGGAAGAAAAGTACAGCGAAATCGAAATTATTGATGTAACAGGCAGTCGAATACGAAGGGCAACGCTTGAAACCCATACGCCAGTCGTGAGCTTAGATTCTGATTACATCGAGAAAACGGCTGCAGTAGACATTAGTCAGTTGCTGAACGAGTTGCCGAGTATGACACCCGCGGGGGGTGTACAAACCAGTAATTTTAATGGTTATGCCGGGTTGAGTCGACAAAACTTACGAGGGCTTGGGTCGACCAGAACCTTGGTGTTAGTTAATGGTAGGCGTCATGTCCCGTCGGTACCAGGAACCAGTGAAGTCGACATTTCATCAATACCTACCGCTTTAATTGAGCGTGTTGATGTAATGACTGGCGGCGCTTCATCGGTTTATGGTGCAGATGCTGTCTCTGGGGTTGTTAATGTCATTCTCAAAGAGCGCTTCATCGGAACTGAAATGGCAGCTAGCCTGAGTGAAACAGGTGAACAAGATGGTGGTCGCAGCTATTTCTCTTTGACACATGGCGAGGAAGTCTTATCAGGTAAAGGGGCTGTCAGTTTTCATTTAAGCTATCAGTCTTCCGATGCAGTAGAAGCGCGTGACCGTGACTATGTTGCTAATGATTTAACCTATATCGACAACCCCAATGATACTGGTCCCAGTCGTATTACCGCTAACCGCTCGCCGCTGTATGCCACCAATAATCGCGTTTTTTTGATTGCTCAGCATCCCTATTCGATGACGCCTGATGGTGAGTTGTTATCTATGCTTTCACCATCGGAGCAGGTTTTTGGTGAAAGTACGACGCAACTTGCTGCACTGACTGTCGATACCAGCAATGATAACTTTTATACCCGTTATCATTGGGGGCGCTTAGCGGTTCCAATTGATAAACTGAACAGCCAGTTAAATTTTAACTATGCGTTTAATAATGACCTGTCGCTCAACGCTGAGCTTAAGTATGTAAAGACACAATCTCAAAGTCGCACAGGCCCCGTTGCTGAGTATGGCCTGACGCCTTTACCCACAAATTATGCGTATTACACCGCTGAACAGCAGCAAGAAGTCGATAGTTTAGGGCAAGGGTTATTATTTGCAGGCTATTTTCCAGAGTTGGGCAGGCAAGGGAGTGATTATGATTATGACTTATATCAAGGCATAGTTGCTTTGGAGGGGGTCACACAGTCGAACTATCGCTGGCAAATCAGTGTTCAGCATGGTCAGACTCAGGTGAGTACGACAAAAGTAAATGACTATTCACAAGAAAACTGGGAAAAAGCGGTCTGGGGCAGTTATTTTGATCCCGATACAGACGAGCAACGCTTTTGCGTTAGTGATTGCGTGAGTGTCAATGTATTTCAGCCCTTGCAACAAGACGCTTTAGACTATCTGAAAATAGCACCTCATCGAAGTCGAGCAAAATTGACACAAAGTGTATTTGCAGCCAGTGTAGATGGCGAACTTTTCGAACTTGCTGCGGGAGACGTTGGTTTTGCGGTAGGTTTTGAACACCGTCGTGAAAAAAGCGTTTCTACTCCTTCGGACGTTGAACTAGAGGGATTAGGCGCGTTTAACTATAGGGCCAAGCCACTCGAAGGTAAGTATCATGTCAGCGAAGCTTTTGTGGAATTGCGAGTGCCGTTACTGAGTGAGTTAGCGCTAACCAAATCGCTGGATTTCAATACAGCGTGGCGCTCCGCTAAATACAGTACTGCCGGAACAACTCATAGTTGGTCTGCTGGGCTCGATTGGTTGGTGCTGGACAACCTCAAATTTAGGGCGTCTCGCGCGAAAGCAGCAAGAGCGCCGAACATTAACGAAATTTACCAAAGCGAAAGTGAGCAATGGAATTATGTTTATGAGGTGTGCTACTCCGCATACCGTCAACTTGGGTCGGAATTTCGCGAGCAAAATTGTAATGAACGAGGCCTAGAAAACCCACAAAATTACTTCAATAACGCACTGATCGTGACGTCTGGAAATACCAACCTTAAAGCCGAACGCGCTTATACCTTCACAGGAGGAGCGGTTTACTCACCAAGCTGGGCTACTGGGTTAAATTTAACCGTGGATTATTGGGATATAAATCTCGTAGATAAAATAGGTACGTTGGATTGGTCGCAAATTTATCCTAATTGTATGGACAGTGCGTCGTTAGATAATTTGTTCTGTGAGCTAGTAGAGTATAAAGAAGGTTATACCCAACTCAATGTTTCTTATCTAAACCTTGCTCAGCATACCACGCGAGGTATTGATTACGCTTTGGATTACCAATTGGAGTTACCTTCGGTTGGGGTAGATTTAGCACTACGCAGTAATTGGAGCCGATTAATACAGCGGCAGTTAAAATCAGATCCCAGTGCACCACTACAAGACACTGTCGGTGAGATGGCTTTTCCTAAATGGCGAGGAAGAACCACGTTAACGGCGTCTGTCTCTGATTTTAGCTTTACGCTTACAGGTCATTATATTGGCTCTCAAGCGGCCAATGTCGCTGGTGAACCTGAAGATTACTCGGTTTATGAGACAGGACGTATTTGGTACCTAGATGCAGGTGTTAGTTATCGTGTGACCCCAAACACCAATGTAAACCTATTTGTCTCAAATTTAAGTGACAGAAATACACCTCAGGTGCCAGGCGCGAATACCGGTGGTGCTAGCTGGGAGATGGGATACAATGCTGGTTTGTTTAATACGCTTGGGCGATATTACAGCTTGAGCGTAAATCACACATTCTGATAAGTACTTGGGTCCGCAACACCGCGGACCTATTAGGGAATAAACATGCTGCTAAACCGTCTGAAAATGAAGCTCTACTTGTTGATAAATACGGTTTCATGGCGCGATATTGTTGTGGTACTTCTGCTCAATACATTAGGTGCTTTGTTAAACGCGCTACATTACTTTGTAATCGATGGTGTTAGCTTTAGCGCGTTTTATGCCAGTATCGTAGAATACGTAAAAGTGTATAACTTGTTGGGGTTCGCTCTGATGTTTGCGTACCTCGCATTATCGCCAGGGCCTGATGCCAAGCTGGGTGTTTTACGCGTACTATCAATAGGTGGCCTCGCGTTTTTGATCAGTCTCCCGTTTAGTTTGTTTATGTTTGGCTGGGGGAGTAATGGAGTGCACCCTTTGCTTGGAGCATCCACGTATTTGTTGGGGAATTTATTGCTGTCTGCTTGGGCAATTTTTGTGATTATTTATATTAAGCGTAGAGAGTCACAAATTAAGTTCTCAACGTTACATCATCAAATAGCTCAGACGACTGAACAGCGAGACAAAGCTGAACTTGAGCTCCATTTATTACAAGCTCAGTTGGAGCCACATTTTTTCTTTAATACATTAGCTAACTTGCATAACTTGATTGATTTAGATGGTGAAAAAGCAAAGTACTTACTTGAAGAGCTTACTGAGTACCTGCGCTCGACCATTCCGCAGTTTAGACAACGATTTATTACCTTAAAAGAAGAATTAGATATTGTTGAACGTTTCTTAACCATTCAACAGATCCGGTTTGGTAAAAAGCTGCGGTTTACTATTCAAAAGTTGGATGGGCCTGACGCCCTGCCTATTTTACCAATGTCAGTGCTCACTCTGGTCGAAAATGCCATAAAGCATGGAGTAGAGAGATCAAGTCAAGGTGGCGTCATTAACATTACAGCAATTGCGGATGGAGGATTGCTAAAAGTGACGGTGTCGGATGATGCGAACATGTTGCGAAAGCTGAACTATGGAACGGGACTAAGCAATTTAAAAGACCGTTTACATAAAGTGTATGGTAATTGCGCTCTATTTGAACTGCAGCGCAAGGATGGTTTGACAATAGCTAAATTGGAATTCCCACAAAATGACTAAAGTGTTGATTGCGGATGATGAGCCGATTTTACGTGAGAGTTTAACGACTAAACTGCTCAAGCATTGGCCTGATGTAGATATCGTAGCAACTTGTGAATCAGGAGAAGAAGCTCTAGAAAAGCTAGTGTCTATGCCTGTAGATGTGGCATTTTTAGATATTCAAATGGGGGAATTGAGTGGTATTGAAGTGGCTTTGAAAGGGCCAGATACATGCCACTATGTATTTATCACGGCTTATGATCAATATGCTGTTTCGGCCTTTGAAACCGGTGCTGTTGATTATCTATTAAAGCCGTTTTCTGATCAGCGTTTAAAAGACTGCATTATCCGAGTTAGCTCAAGGTTATTGACAATACCAAACGATCTTAAAAATGTACTTAGTGGTTTGCAGGTCAGTCACACTCATTACTTGAAACGGCTTAACATTCAGATCGGTACACGAATCTGGTTAATCGATGTACAAGACGTACTCTATTTTCAAGCCTGTGGTCGGTACGTCAAGGTTATCACCAATGAACGTGAGGCGCTGATGAGAATGACACTTCGTGCACTAATAGAGCAGCTCGATCCCGAAACCTTCTGGCAAATTCACCGCAGCATTATTATCAACTTAGATCATCTCGATCACCTTAGTGCTAATGAACCGGAACAGTTACAAGTGCACCTCAAAGGTGTCAATCAAGCGTTGCCAGTCAGTCGCAGTTTTCAACATTTATTCCGCGCATAGGAAGCATGAGTATGAAAGGGTTTTTTATCGTTGTGTTCGTGATCTTGTGTAGCGGTTGTAGCGTTGTTAATCGGCCCGAAAAAACGCTTTCTTTGCTACCTACTGAGCAGCAGCGCACTGGGGTTCTGTTTACTACCAGTGCAGAGCGGTTGAATGTTGCACCATGGGACATTCGCTATCAACTGGTAGGAGTCAAGCAGCAGGTGCATTTGGCGACATACTTGAAATTGTTCGAGGAAGAGATCAGCAAATTACCAAAGGCTGTCTTAGAGCTCGCTGGTTTAGAAACCGTTGCGTTTGTGTTAGCACTACAAATTGGGACCCAACCACGTGCGGCAGTGCCTGATTATATTCATGAAGTGTTGTATTACGACATTATGGCGATAGGTGATGATTATCGCCGTCATGTTATCCATCACGAGTTTTATCATATGCTCGAACAGCAAGTGTATGGCAGCGCCTATTTTCGCGATCCTAATTGGTTGGATATAAACCCACAAGGTTTTGAATATGGTGCTGGTGGCCAATTTGCTAGAAATGCTGAGGTAGCCGTTTTTAATAATCCCGCCCCCGGGTTTATCAATCAATATGCAATGAGTGGTGTGGAAGAAGATAAAGCAGAGATTTGGGCGGTGATTTGGTCTAAAGCGAGTTGGGACAAAGTACTGCCTATCGTTAAACAAGATCCCTTAGTGCGAGAAAAAGTGACATTACTGATTGCTCAGTTGCAATGTATGTTGCCCGAGCTGGAGTTGACATGGCCAGACTATGTCACTCCTTACCTACCCAAAGCCAATGCGTGCAATCGAGTAAAAAACGCTGAAGCTAAACCTATCACTGCTTAGCTTCATAGAGTGCAATTGTTTTTTTGAGGGCAATTTAGTCAACACAATCAGGTATTAAACCCAGCCTTTACGTTTGAAGTAAATCGTAATTCCTATAGTGAGTGCGAGTAATAATATTACAAAAATAGTAAAGGCGCCTGGGTACTCAGTGCCAGGTATGCCGCCAATATTTACGCCGAGTAAACCGGTTAAAAATCCCAACGGCAGAAATAGCGCAGCAACAACAGACATCACATACATACGTTGGTTGAGTTGTTCATTAAGTTGGTTGGTAATGCCATGTTGAATTACCTGAGCACGTTCAATGGCCGCTTCTAGTTCCTCAAGATAACGACTTAGCGCATTGTTTGCCTCGTCAATCAAATGTACATCCTCTTCACTAAGCCAACTGAGTTTGTGTGCCAGTAATTCGGTTATTGCCAATTTTTGTGGCTTTAAGTAACGTTTTAAACCGATAGTTTGACGTCTGGTGGAAGAAAGCTGTTGATAGTTAGGTAATTGTTCATTGCTTTCTAACATGTCCTCGTACTCATCAAGCTGTTCTTCAAGTTGCCAAACAATATCTTGCATCCGAGCGCTGAGGCGGGAGATTAATGTGGTCAGTAAGTTTCCGATATTGGTGGGGCCTTGGCCTTGCTTTATAGTTTGGGCTATATCTTGTGCCGACATAACGTGACGCTTCCGGCAAGTGATCAGTAAGTGTTTATTGACGAAGCAGCGGAGGGAAACCATGTCTTCAGGACTTTGCTGTGGATTCAAGTTAACACCACGCAGAAACACCAGTAGCCCGTTTTCTGCCGCGACGGTTCTAGGGCGGGTTTCATCGGCAGTGAGGGCTTGCCACTCCCAAGGCTCTAAATACGCTTGTTTACTCAGCCACTCAATGGCTTCATCCGAGCTATAGTCAAAATGTAACCAAAGCATTTTTTTACCAATAGACTGATCTATTTCGCTGTGCTTTTCTAACCAGGTCCCGCCACCTGTACCATCTAAAGCTATTGCATGTAGTAGTCCCATCTCTTTGCATTCCTAAACACCAATATTGAACCTCAAGCGTGACATAAAAAATGAAGTTTTCAACTCTAATTCAGAGTCTTAACGATAAGTTTAGTTGCTTAGTTTGCAGTTAGTTATTACTCTTTGTGTAATGAAAAAAAGACATTATCTTTAAGATAAATATTTTTCGTTGTTCAACATAGACAAAGCCGCGTATAAGTCCCAGCGCATTTTAATGAGGGAAGTATGATAACAGTAGGATGGCGAGAATGGTTGTCTTTACCTGAACTTGGTATTGATAACATAAAGGCTAAGGTTGATACCGGAGCACGTACTTCGTGTTTGCACGCTTTTAAAGTGGAAACATTTGAAAAGGACAATGTGCCTTGGGTACGTTTTTGGCTTCACCCTAAACAAGACGACGTAGAATACGAAATATGTTGTGAAGCCAAGATCAAAGATGAACGTACGGTGACAGACTCCGGTGGTCACAAAGAGCAACGCTACGTTATTGAAAGTAAGCTATGTTTAGCTGGTGAAAGTTGGCCCATTGAACTCACCTTAAGTAATCGAGACACCATGAAATTTAGAATGTTGCTAGGAAGAACAGCGATGCGAGGCCGAATCATCGTTGACCCTGAGCAATCATATTTAGCAAAAAAAACGGATAAACCATGAAAATAGGCATTCTCTCAAGGAACAAATCATTATATTCAACCAGACGTTTGATAGAAGCGGCACAACAGCGCGGTCATGAAGTCGCTGTTTTAGATGCACTACGTTGTTATATGAATATCAACAGCCAAGAGCCTGAGATTCACTTTAAGGGTGAGCAGCTCAATGATTTTGAAGCTATTATCCCACGGATCGGCGCTTCAGTGACCTTCTATGGCTGTGCGGTGTTACGTCAATTTGAGATGATGGGTGTATACCCTTTGAATGAATCGGTGGCGATCACCCGCTCAAGAGATAAACTCAGATCATTGCAATTGCTCTCTCGCAAGGGCGTAGGTATGCCAATTACCGGCTTTGCAAGTAAACCTGATGACGTAAAAGATCTACTAGAAATGGTAGGTGGTGCTCCTGTGGTGATCAAACTGCTGGAAGGCACGCAAGGTATCGGTGTGGTGTTAGCGGAAACTCGTAAAGCAGCCGAAAGTGTTATCGAAGCGTTTATGGGCTTAAAAGCCAACATTATGGTGCAAGAATATATAAAAGAAGCGGGTGGCGCTGATATTCGTTGTTTTGTTATCGGTGATAAAGTGATTGCTGCGATGAAACGTCAAGCACAAGAAGGGGAATTCCGTTCTAACTTGCATCGCGGTGGTTCTGCTACCTTAGTAAAAATAACACCAGAAGAACGTAAAACGGCGATTGCTGCAGCTAAAGCGATGGGGCTAAATGTGGCAGGTGTCGATTTACTTCGCTCCGAGCGTGGACCGTTGGTGATGGAAGTAAATTCTTCACCGGGCCTTGAAGGGATCGAAAAAGCGACTGGTAAAGACATTGCAGGTATGATCATTGATTTTATCGAAAAGAACGCTGCAGCCAAAAGGACCGCAACGCGTGGCAAAGGTTAAAATTAACCAACCTTTTACCATACTTGATACAAAGGTTGGTGTCGCCGAGCGTAAAACGGTAGAGCTTGAAGTCGCTAAACTCTATACGCATACACCGTTGACGATTCCTATTGAAGTGGTTAATGGTGCTGAGCCTGGCCCAACTTTGTTAGTCTGTGCGGCAATACACGGCGATGAACTTAACGGTGTTGAAGTGGTGCGTCAGCTGTTAGCGAAAGTTGATGCAGCAACACTACGAGGAACTTTAATCGCAGTGCCAATTGTGAATGTGTTTGGCTTTATTCACAAATCACGTTATTTGCCCGATCGACGAGATTTAAATCGTTGTTTCCCCGGTTCAGAGAGTGGCTCATTGGGCGGCAGAATGGCACATGTGTTTTTCAACCAAGTGGTAAAAAGCTGCACACATGTTATCGATTTACACACAGGCGCAATTCACCGCTCTAATCTGCCACAGATTAGGGGGGATCTGTCTTGTGAAATGACCAAAGAAATGGCTATGGCCTTTGGTACGCCTGTTGCTATTGATGCACGCCTACGTAACGGTTCTTTGCGCAGTGAAGCTGGTGGTTTAGGCATTCCAGTGATCACCTACGAAGCAGGTGAAGCATTACGCTTCGACTCGTTGGCTATCGCTGCAGGTTTGCAGGGGGTCGAAAACGTGATGCGTAAGTTAAAAATGCTCAGAGGTCGCAGAAAGCGCCGCTTGCATGAGGCAGTGACAGCGTCAGCAACCAGTTGGATCAGAACCGATGTCGATGGCATTATTCGGGCTCAGGTGTCATTAGGTGAGCGTGTTACTAAAGGGCAAGTTTTGGCCTATATTGATAGCCCTTTGGGTCAAAGTGAAGAAGCCTTGCTCGCGCCACGAAGTGGCATTGTGATTGGGCAACAAATGTTGCCGTTGGTAAATGAAGGCGACGCCGTATTCCATCTTGCTTATTTTGCTCAGGCCAACAGCAAAGTTGAGCAACAACTAGAAACCTTTATTGATGATATTGGCCCTATTTCTTAGGGCCTAGTTGACGCCGTGGTGCTGGTGGCGTTTTTGGCTTCATGGGCTCTTGACTGAGCACCATAACTGGGCGAGTAACAAACAAGTTGTTTGGATATATCACTTTATGGCCGTCAACATGGCGCAACACGACATTCATTAAGCCCATTTCAACGATACAGCCTTCGACGAAATTAGCACCATCAACAATACGTACCCAATTTCCTACTCGGCAATCATTCTGAATAAACATCAACAAAAATGAAGTGAGGTTGGAAAGCAATGACCATCCAGCGAATAGCGCCACGCCAAGCATTGCAAACAAAGATGAGCCAAGTACTAACAAACCCTTCAGCTCAATTCCCCAGAATACCAGTAACAGACACATAAACACAAAAGCAACGATAAAGCGGATTAACAGCGTTGCTCTTTGCTTACGGTGAGAGTCGATTTTTCCTCTTGTAACGCGTTCTAATAGACGACGGCTTGCTGAGAGAGTAAGAGGAAAAAGTATCAGTAGCAGTAAAGTACTCACCAAGTGGTACTGCTCGGCGGCAAAGTTTATGATGTCCAATGTAATGCCCTTAGTTCTTTTCGCGCTTTATAGCATGTTACTAAAGAAGATTAAAAGCGGTTTTTTACGGTAAAAAGCCATTGGATTGAGTCTACATCATCGGGTCTATTTATTGGAACAGCAACATCAAGATGGAGCATCAAATCAGAGTTTGCACGACTTGGCGCTAGTCTTAGACCCAGACCAACATTATGTAGATATGGCTCTCGTTGCTGAGGAGTAATATGTGAGTCATAGGCTTTACCCAAGTCGTAAAATGCTGCCCCTCCAACTTTGAATAATCGCCACAGATCATACTCCCAGTAATAACGTTTTTCTAAATTGAGCAAAACACGTTTGCTTCCTTGTTGATAATGAATTGGGTAGCCGCGTAAGCCCGATTCGCCACCAAGTGTAATTTGTTTATCTAAACTTAAGTTTTTGCCATAGGTGTAGGTAAGATTAAAAAACCAAGACTGATAAAGACTGGTGTTCAAGTAATACTGGAACTGACTGGTTGCTATTAAATTCTCAACTTGGTTATTGTCATGATTCCAGTAACCATCGACGTCTACTGCCAACCGCCAAAGACTACTATCTGAGGTGTAGTGGGCGGTACTGGCGCTAAGTGCATAAACTGATCGAGAGTCATCGTTACTGAGCGAGTGCGGTGAATAACCGAGTAACATATCGATATTCCACCCAAGGTTGAGGTCTTCTGTGCGATAAATAGAATCAAAGTTGCGAACTTTTATATAGGCATCTTCAAACCACTGAGCCTGTATATAGGGATAGGTAAGCGCGCGCGTTGGGTAATGGCAGAGCAGTTCCCAGCGTTTCATAAAACTGCTGTTTTTCCTCTCTATAACCAAACAGTAGCCTTCGAGTCCAGTTTTGCTCTAAGGTTTTAGAAAGCCCAAAGTAGATTTGGCTAACCGTCGTGTTTTGCTGATATTCTGAGACTTTCTCACCCGCGTTATAGCTTGATTCAATACGCTTGTCTGACAACAAGGTGGTGCCATAGCTATAAGGCGTATCGGTAGCAAAAAACGGATAACTTAAAGATAAATAATGACGCTCACCATCGTCGTTATCAGAGTACTCAAGCCGACCCCGATAGCGTGACGATAAAATATTGGGATCTTCATAAACAAATAAATAGCCTGAGCGTTCAACTTCTTTGGTATGGGTCAGAGATAGACGTTTGCCATAACCAAATAAGTTACTTTCTCTGAAGCCTATTCTTGTGGAGTTTTCACCTCCGCTACGGCTAAAGCTGAGTTCAGGCATTAGGGTCCAGAGATCTCTGGTGATAACCGTTACTTCAATATTGCCATCGCAGGCTTCTTCGGCGTATATCCTGGCATCATAGAGATAAAATTGGCTTCTGAGTAAACGCTCAGACTCTATTAGCTTTTTTGTCTGGTATACGTCACCCTCAGCAAATAGCAGTACGTTCTCGATTACTTCTGGTTTAGTGGTTAGATGCGCTCGGTTAGCAAAACGGAAAAGGGCGTTGTTTTCTTCTGGTTTATCAGTATCAAATACATTGAGCTGCTTCAAAGTTACCTTGCTTATCCGCATGCCTGCGTGCTGTGTGGGGTAGGTTACCGCTGTATCTAGTTGTCTTGATAAGGCGTGATCTTGTTCTGAAGATAGACGGTTATTTCCACAGCTTTCTAAGTCTTCAAACTTCTGGATGTTTTGAGCTTGTACAACAGGATGCCACGCAATAAGCCAAACTCCTGCGGTTGCAGCCAGTTGTTTATAGACCATTCACCACTCCCAAAAAGTAAACCTTTTCTCTATTATGGTTCACTTTTTGACTATCCGCCTGTCCAAGTTGTAAGTCAAGTAATTCTTTCTTTTACAATGAGTTACAAATAAAGGGGGAAACCAATATAAGAGCTTTATAAAAGTGGGTACTTACTTTTGTGGCAATAATTGCGTATACAGAGTTTGCAGTTTTTGCTCTGCGTCGGCACCTTCTGCAGACACCCAAATGCTCTCGCTGTAATGCTCGAAGTTTAGGGTAAAGGAGCTGTTTTGATAATTAAATCGCCATTGATGTCTATCTGCACCTTGGTTAAATTCAGTTAGCTCAATGTCATCATGGTGAAGAAATATTTTTCCCCATAACTCAAACTCGTCATCGTTCAACGGCACATCGAGCGCAACTAAAAGTAGTTGGTGTTTAGTATCAAAAGTGATTTGAGTCATTAGTTTCGTTCCAAATAGTTTCTGATAAGTTGCATAAATGGGGCGCCGTATTTACTTAATTTGGTAAAGCCAACCCCCGATACTTTTAGGAATTCGCTGTCATTGGTCGGCATTTGTTGTGCCATTTCTGCCAATGTTTTATCACTAAAGACTACATAAGGTGGTACATCATCTGCGTCAGCAAGCTCTTTACGAAGGGCGCGTAATTTGGCAAACAGTTTTTTGTCGTAGTTAAAGTTAGCCAACTTGTCTTGATAGACGTGACGGGCAACGAGTCGTGGCTCTGCCAGTTGTAAACTATATTCACCACGTAATACCGGCCTGGCGGCTTCGGTTAAGCGTAACGTGGCACCTTGGGTAATGTCCTGTGATAGCAATCCATGATGGATAAGCTGGCGCAAAATACTCAGCCAAAATTCATTACTATGGCTTTTTCCAATGCCGTATGTTGAGAGGGTATGATGGTTTTGCTCTCGAATTCTGACGGTGTTTGCGCCGCGCAATAAATCAACAATATAGCCCAAGCCAAATCGTTGTTCTGCACGGTAAACGCAAGACAATGCCTGCTGGGCAACGGTGGTGGCATCAAACTGTTTGGGAGGGTTTAAGCAAATATCACAGTTTCCACAAGCTTCTCTTTTATATTCACTGAAGTAGTTCAGTAGAATCTGTCTTCTACAGGTTTGTGCTTCTGCAAAACTAGACATAGCGCTGAAGCGCTGCTCTTCGACTTTTTTACGTTGTTCGTCTGGAATGTCTTCAAAAAAGCGTCTTACTCGACCAATATCGGCGGGATCAAAGTACATAATCGCTTCTGCTGCTAGCCCATCACGGCCAGCTCGACCGGTTTCTTGATAGTAAGCCTCAATACTTTTGGGGATATCATAGTGCACTACAAAACGTACGTTTGACTTGTTAATTCCCATGCCAAATGCAACAGTGGCGACGACGATGGTGATATCATCTCGGGCAAAGCTGTTTTGCACAAAGGCACGTTGATCGTTATCCATTCCGGCATGATATGCAGCAGCGTTAAAGCCGGCATCAACCAGCTTTTCCGATATATCATCAACCCGTTTTCGACTACTACAATAGATAATCCCGCTCTGACCCTGTTGTTCTTTTAGATAGCGTATTAGCTGTGATAACGGTTTAAACTTTTCTTCAATGGTGTAACGAATATTCGGACGGTCAAAACTCCCGGTATAGATAAATGGGCTCTGCATGCCCAACTGCGAGGTAATGTCGTTGCGCGTCGCCAAATCTGCTGTAGCCGTAAGCGCCATCATCGGTGTTGTTGGAAAATAATGACGCAGTTCATTGAGACGATAGTAATGCGGCCTGAAGTCATGTCCCCAGTGAGAAACACAGTGGGCTTCATCAATTGCAAACATGCTAACTACTGAGTTCTGCAAGCGGTTTAAAAAGTCTCGTTGCAGCACTTTCTCTGGCGCAACATATAGTAGCTTAAGCTGACCATCACTGATGGCGTTATAGATTTTTTGCTGCTGCTCCCAATCGACCGCATTATTAATAAAGTCGGCTTCAACACCGATGGCCTTGAGCTGTGCAACTTGATCTTGCATGAGCGAAATAAGCGGTGATACGACGACAGTTAATCCTTCAAGGATCACAGCCGGAACTTGGTAACATAGCGACTTTCCACCACCGGTTGGCAGCAAAACAAGCGTATCCTGACGATTGAGACAGGCATTAATAATGTCTAACTGACCATCGCGAAAAGTGCTATAGCCAAAAACGTCTTGTAGTACCGTGTGAGGGTCTTTAATTGAGTTGGGATTGAGGCTTTCCATCGCGGCTATTCTAGAGTCTTTTTCTGGTTTTGTCTTTGCTTTTTAGCTGCACAACAGGGAGAGAGGCATTGTTTCACTGGTTTTCTGGGGGATGCCCTTAATGTCAATAAACTTTCATCGCGATAGGTGGTGAAAAACTGTATAATCCGCGCTCCTCATTACTTCTATAATGTAAGGTCACCATGACAGCAGATCACGAACAGAAGAAAGGCCATATTCTGGCAATAATGGCATTTCTGATGTGGGGAATCGCACCCATTTATTTTAAGCAGTTAACCCAAGTCGATGCGCTAGAAATCTTAGCACACCGAATTATTTGGTCGGTACTTTTCATCGCGGTCATTATTTTGCTGCGCAAGCAATGGGACAAAGTGAAAGTGATTATCACGTCTCCCAAAAAAATGGCAATGCTGACGCTGACCGCAGCCTTGCTTGGCTTTAATTGGGGGTTGTTTATTTGGGCTGTCAATAATAACTATATGCTTGATGCGAGCTTGGGCTATTACATCAACCCATTATTAAACGTACTGCTTGGCATGCTATTTTTAGCTGAAAAATTACGGAAGCCACAGCGCATTGCGGTGGGCTTGGCTATTTTAGGTGTGTTGTTACAGCTAGTCAGCTTTGGTTCATTCCCAGTGATTGCATTTTCACTGGCTTGTTCGTTTGCAGTTTATGGTTTGCTTCGTAAAAAGCTGGCTGTAGAGTCTTTACCAGGTCTACTGCTTGAAGCGCTTATTTTACTGCCCGTTGCCATTGCCTACTGGTTTTGGATGGAACCAACAGCAACGAGTGATATGCTGATAAATGATTGGTATTTGAATGTGTTATTGGTGAGCGCTGGGGTTGTCACAACACTGCCTTTACTTTGCTTTACTGGCGCGGCAAAACGCATTCCTTACTCAACTTTAGGCTTTTTCCAGTATATCGGGCCAAGTCTAATGTTTGTGTTAGCAGTAGTAGTATATGGTGAAGCCTTTAGCGCAGAAAGAGTGGTCACTTTTGCATTTATCTGGACGGCCCTTGCTTTGTTTAGCTGGGATTCGTTCCGGAATAAAACTAAACCGCTAGCAAATTAACTGGTTTCTACCCGCTTCTTTGGCTTCATACAGTTTACTATCAGCCAGTGTTATCAATTGGTCTATGCTATTAGTTACCAGCTCGGCAAGACCAATTGAAATCGTAAAATGAATCCCTTGAGTTGTTAATGAGCGAGAGTTTTTCTCTAGGAATAAGCGAAACGCTTCAAGTCGTTCAATACACTTTTGTTGCTCTTCATTGTCAAAGAAGATAGCAAATTCTTCTCCGCCAAGCCTGGCGACCAAGGCAATATCAAAATGTTTTACAAACGCTGTCCCGAGCGCTTGTAAAACTGCGTCACCGCAGTCATGGCCGTGTTCATCATTGATAAGTTTGAATTTATCAATATCAATCATGGCGAGGCGACATGGTTGGCCTTTCTTTGCTCTACGTGTAAGCATTTTATCGACATGAGTAAAGAAATAGCGACGATTAGGTAGCGAAGTTAAGTAGTCGGTATTTGCCTGACGACGGATGGTTTGAATGTACTCTAACGTGTCGACGTTTTGGCTTAAGCGACAGTAAAATTCTTCTGGGTTGAACGGCTTTCGCAAATAGTCATTCGCACCATTTTTCAAAAATCGCGTTGACACCGAATTTGAGTCTACCCCCGAAATACCGATAATCGCTTTATCATCGTCGGTATAAAGTCGGCGAATTTCAATACATAGCTCTTCACCGCGCATATTGGGCATCTCGTTGTCGGTAATGATCACCGAAATATCAGGCTCTTCTTTTAATACCGCTAATGCTTCAATACCATCACCGGCTTCGAAGACTTGATACTTGTGACGCTTAAGTAGCGCAGAAATCAACGTTCGACTGGACTTAGAGTCATCAACTACAAGGGTTTTAACTTTTTCATTTCTAGGTAGGCGCTCTAATTGCTTTCTAAGGTAGTGATAGGCTTGTTTGTTTTCTTTGGTGATGTAATCAATGACAGGGTGTTGCTCGACGATCTCTCGAGTCTGCGCATCAAGGTTTCCTGTCATAACAATAGTAGGAATACTCTTAGCGATGGTAAATGGTATCGCTTCTCCTTTGGGAGCATCTGGCAGTACAAAGTCAACAATGGCACAAAAATAACGATTATGAGCCATTAGCTCTTTGGCTTGTGCCAGGGATCCTGCGACGTCAGCTTCATACCCAATAGCTATTGCAATATGCGCCTGTACCCTAGCAATAGTTGGCGTATCTTCAATAATTAAAATTTTGCGTGCCACAGTTAAACCGCAGATAGTTTTGATGTATATAGTTAAGCGTAAATGGTTGAGAAATCAATAGCAAGGGAATAAATTGGAAGAGGTTAGGAGCAATGCACTAACATTGCCCCCCAAATTTTACAGCTCGTCGTCGATGTCTACAGAGATGGCAACGCTGTTGTCATTCTCAACCTTTGAGCGACCAAATAACGTATGAAATTTGGTTTTACAGGTTGTGAGTTTCAAATATTTGGTCCACGTTTTCTCTATTTGGTTTGTTGCGGGGATAACACCTTCCATTACCTGAACAAACTGAGATTGAAAACTATTTTGCGGTTCTAGTGCTTTGCTGTATAAGCTCTTTAGTGTTGCGCCTACTTGCTCGAGAATTTCCGCTTCTTGCAGTGTGAAATGTCCACTACGGCTAAACCCTCTGGGAAAGTTTGCGTCATCGTAAAAGGCTCTGGGACTTGCAAATGCATTTTTCAAAGTTGCTAAGTTGTGATCCATAACGGAGTCCTCTGCTACTAATTGGCAGGAGTATGGATCAATAATCAACTTTTTTTAAACGAGTAATTTTTATCGTCAGGAAGAAAAATGGACATAGATCTATTAAAAACTTTTGTCGAAGTGGTGAAAACCCGTCATTTTGGGCGCGCTGCTGAAAATCTATATATCACTCAATCAGCTGTGAGCTTCAGAATAAGGCAGTTGGAGCAAAGTTTAGGTGTTAATCTATTCATTCGGCAAAGGAATAATATACAGCTTACTGCACCGGGTGAAAGGCTGTTACCGCACGCCAAAATGATACTTACAGGGATGCAAAGGGCGAAAGTAGATGTTGCGCTAGCTAACACCATGCATAAACAGATATCTTTAAGTGGTACGCCAAATATTTGGGATGCATTTTTGCAATTTGGTATTAATCATATTGTTTCTGCAATGCCTGGCGTATCTTTGGTCGCCGAAATTAAAGCACAGCAAGAAAGTACAAGGCTGTTGTTAGAGAGAACCTTGGACTTAGCAGTACTGTTTGACCCGCCAAAAGTAGATGAACTGATTGTAAAGTCAATTCGTGATTTGGCAATAATTCCCGTAAGCACATTCGACTCGACAACAAAAGAAGACTTTTTTGATAGGCAGTATGTATATGTTGACTGGGGAACTGCGTTTTCACTGTGGCACGCAAAGCATTTTAATGGTGCAACGCCCCCTTATTTTAGAACAAGTACCGGACGTATTGCATTAGATCTGATATTGCAATGCGGCGGTTCAGCATTTGTTCCAGAAGTGCTCGCTTTAGAGCAAATTGAAAATGGTCAGCTTTATCATATTGAAGAAGTAGAGAGTAACTCTCGGGAAATATTTATTGCATATCATAAAGACAATGAGCAGATAGAACAGATCGAGACTATAGTGGGATTGCTAGGTACGTTGTCACAGTAGTTTTGTTACGGTTTCGTCCCTAAAATGACTTTTTTATTACGGTATTCTTAATATTAAATGTCACTTTTTTTTCAATAAGGCTTCAAGTGTAATATTTTTGTCATTTTACACTGTCAAAATTCGCCTGTTTTAAAATTACGTGTTGCGATACTGAGGGTAATAACATGAATCTGACTAAATCGGCATTAGCTCTGTCACTTCTTAGTGCTTTAGCATTTCAAGCAAATGCAGAAGTAAATGTGTATGGTAAGGCCAATGTGTCAGTGCAGTCATCTGATGATGGCGCCGGCTCATTTACAGAGATTAAAAGTAATGCTTCTCGCTTTGGTTTCAAAGGATCAGAAAAGTTAGACTCTGGACTAGAGGTAATCTACAAGCTTGAATTCCAAGTTGATGTTTCAGACGCTGATTCGAAAAATGGCGATGACAATATTAGTGCGAGAAACCAATATGTCGGTTTAAAAGGAAGCTTTGGTGAAGTTGTAATTGGTAGGAATGATACCGCTTTTAAACAATCACAGGGCAAGCTTGATTTGTTCAATGATTTAGAAGGTGACATTAAAGTTTTATTCAAGGGTGAAAACCGTCTCGGTAATTCTGTTTCTTACAAGTCAGCAAGCTTTAATAACTTCAGAGTGCTAGGTAGCTTTATCGCTGAAGACAGTGCCGAAGGCGAAAATGGCTATTCAGCAGCGCTGACGTACGGTGACAGTGCATTTAAATCTAGCAATATATATGTCGCAATGGCCGTAGACAGTGAAGTAAAAGGGTATGATGCAGTCCGTCTATCTGTTCAAGGTAAAATAGATGCGCTAAAACTTGGTGCTATGTACCAAACACAAGAGAAAGTGAATGGTTCAGGTGAAGCAGACGGCTACTTGGTAAATGCAGCTTACAAATTAGGTAGTGCAACGCTTAAAGCACAGTACCAAGTTATTGACCCTGACAATGGTGATGAAGTGGATGGTATTTCTGTTGGTGTCGATTATAAACTTGCTAAAAATGCAAAAATTTACGGTTTCTACTCTACATTCGATGCAGATAATCAAGTAGAAAAAGA
>NZ_CP196837.1:692500-2817500 GCF_051930985.1 Pseudoalteromonas sp. T1lg65
ACCCTACATGTGTAGGATAGGTGGGAGGCTTTGAAGCAGAGACGCTAGTTTCTGTGGAGCCGACCTTGAAATACCACCCTTGTAGTGTTGATGTTCTAACTTAGGCCCCTAATCGGGGTTGAGGACAGTGCCTGGTGGGTAGTTTGACTGGGGCGGTCTCCTCCCAAAGAGTAACGGAGGAGCACGAAGGTTTGCTAAGTACGGTCGGACATCGTACGGTTAGTGTAATGGTAGAAGCAAGCTTAACTGCGAGACAGACACGTCGAGCAGGTACGAAAGTAGGTCATAGTGATCCGGTGGTTCTGAATGGAAGGGCCATCGCTCAACGGATAAAAGGTACTCCGGGGATAACAGGCTGATACCGCCCAAGAGTTCATATCGACGGCGGTGTTTGGCACCTCGATGTCGGCTCATCACATCCTGGGGCTGAAGTCGGTCCCAAGGGTATGGCTGTTCGCCATTTAAAGTGGTACGCGAGCTGGGTTTAGAACGTCGTGAGACAGTTCGGTCCCTATCTGCCGTGGGCGTTTGAGAATTGAGAGGGGCTGCTCCTAGTACGAGAGGACCGGAGTGGACGAACCGCTGGTGTTCGGGTTGTGATGCCAATTGCATTGCCCGGTAGCTACGTTCGGAATCGATAACCGCTGAAAGCATCTAAGCGGGAAGCGAGCCTCGAGATGAGTTCTCACTTGGAGTTCGACTCCACTAAAGGGCCGTTGAAGACTACAACGTTGATAGGCGAGATGTGGAAGTGGTGTGAGCCATTAAGCTAACTCGTACTAATTACCCGTGAGGCTTAACCATACAACGCCAAAGTGGTTTAAGCGACAGAAGTTAATGAAACTGAAGTAGACGAAGAATTTAATTAAGCTTTCCAGATTTTATATCGATGAGCGTATGCTTGTTGATGAACAGAATTTCCTGGTGAACATAGCGTTTTGGAACCACCTGACCCCATGCCGAACTCAGAAGTGAAACAAAACAGCGTCGATGATAGTGTGGCAGCTGCCATGTGAAAGTAGAACATCGCCAGGGCCTTATTAGAAAAACCCGATTCGAAAGAGTCGGGTTTTTTGCTTTTTGTCTTTACCAAACCTGACCATGTTGGAAGGCGCTTTGCTTTTCCAACCTACCAAAATACTGTCAACACCACACCTGGTAGGTCGGCATAAGCGCAGCGCCATCCGACGTCAAGCAACGATAACCAATGTAGCAATTGATGATAGTGTGGCAGCTGCCATGTGCTCTCTGTTTAAAAAAATGGAACATCGCCAAGGGCAAAAAAGAACCCATTGCAGCAATACGACGGTTTTTTTGCTTTTTGTCTTTACCAAACCTGACCATGTTGGAAGGCGCTTTGCTTTTCCAACCTACCAAAATACTGTCAACACCACACCAAGTAGGTCGGCATAAGCGTAGCGCCATCCGACGTCAAACAACGATAACCAATGTAGCAATTGATGATAGTGTGGCAGCTGCCATGTGCGCTCTATTTAAAAGAACGGAACATCTTCTGGGCTAAAAAAGAACCCATAGCAGCAATGCGACGGTTTTTTTGCTTTTTGTCTTTACCAAACCTAACCATGTTGGAAGGCGCTTCGCTTTTCCAACCTACCCACAAGACTTCAACACCACACCAAGTAGGTCGGCTAAGCGCAGCGCCATCCGACGTTAGATACCAATTTAATATTAAAAACGGTTGTTGCAGCGAGCTCTGGAATTACTGGTAACGCTATTTTCTTATTGGAACTACAAAAGTATTTTCGTCACTTTGTTCCTCGATTTCTTTATTAATATTTTGTGGTAATAAGCGTTTACTTACTCGCTGTTCTTTCATTACTTCCTCTAACGCTGTCAGTACTTCCGGTTCCAGCGGTGTCGGACAAAGTGAGCTTAACAGGTTTATTTCTTCAGTAGGGTCGGTACTTAGGTTGTAGCATTCATACTCACTCGGAATAAATCGCGCGGTGGCTATATTATCTGGATTACCTGATGCGATAAGGTGGCTCAGATCATAACGAGAGTCGTTACGACCTACATTTTCGTCATCCACTTCCCTGCTATCTAAAAAACCAGTATTGCTATAAAAGCGCGCGTTATCGTAGTAACGGACATACTTCCATCGAGTATCACCAGTAAGATGTGGTAACTTTGTGATAATCGCTTCGATATGGTTAGGTTGTACAATACTGTTATAGGCTACTCCTGTTGCCAAGTTTGTCATATCTTCACCGACCTCTACATTGTCATTGGTCATAAAATAAATCGGTTGTTCTTTGGGCTCTTCTTGGTCTAACAGTATTTTAGAAAGATCTCTGCCCACAAGCGGCCTTGCTTCACTGTGCGTTTCACTGAGTTTTTGACGCACAGACTCCGCATCAATATCTGCTAAACCTAGTAATGTAGGTAACAAGTCTATATGAGAGGTGGTGATATCCAGCTGTTTGGACTGTTTAAATAGATTAGGATTAGAAACGATAAATGGCACATTTAGTACCTCTTGGTAAGCGGTATACCATTTTTGATGTAGTCCACCATGGGCACCTAACAGCTCACCGTGATCAGAAGTAAATATAACGATGGTATTATCAAAAAGAGACGTCTGTTTGAGTGTTTCATAAACTGTGGTGATGTGTTTGTTCACTTCTGCCATCAAGTAATAGTAAAACTGACGATACGCTTCAGTCGTTGGTTGGGGCAGGTACATACGAGGATAAGTATACAAATAGTCTTTTTGACAGCGGGGTTTGCTCTCTAACGTTTCGTTTTGACTTGGGGCAGGGTCAACATTAGGAAGCGCACCGGCTTCTTTTTGCTGATAAAACTCTTCAAACCAATCCTTTTGGCGCGGTAATACAATGTCGTGAGGATTTACGAAAGAAGATACTAACAGAAAAGGTTGCCCATCACCTGCTTTGGCTTGTTTATCCAGCATTGCTAATGTTTCGCAGACTTGCCGTGCAAAGCCCGGGTCACGTACTGTGCCACAATTATTCTCTGCTGAGCCATGAGGTTCTGGTCCTATCCATTGGTTGAACCCAAATTTGTCTAAGCGGTTTGCTTGACTGTAAAGCGAGATACGCTCCGGATAGGGTTGTCCTTGGATCGAATTGCTCACCAATGCCTGTTGAGTGCCAGGGACAAGAATATCTTCATCAGAGAGATGCCACTTGCCTCTATAAAAGGTCTGATAGCCAGCTTCTCGGAACCAAGAACCCATCGTCGGTACCGTGTTTGGCTCTAACCAAAACATGTTCTGATCAAATGAAGATTTTCCGATCCCAGGTGTTTGACTAACTCCGTGTAAGGAAGGGTACTGGCCTGTGTAAATAGATGTTCTGCTTGGTGCGCAGGCAGTGGAGGCCGCATTATGGTTAGTAAACTCCGTACCATATTGACGCATTTGCATCAGACTTTCGCTATTTTGCAAGCGGTAAGCCTTAGCTTCTGGATTTTCATACGGGGGAGGAAATCGTTCTTCGTCGGTAGTTATAATTAAAAAATTTGGTCGCTTACCATTGATGTTCATTAGAATGTCCTTCTCACTGATAGTGTTGTTTTGCACACCCAGTGTAGTTGAGAATCGAAACAATGATGGTGACTATGACACGATTCCCAATTAATCCTTCATGTCCCGAATGCCGTCAGTATGAAAGTGGCCTAACTATTCTACAAAACTTCAACGGAAAGTGGCTTGGTCTGGAATGTAGCGTATCGAAGATTAACGCTAATAGTTGCAGGAAATACATCATGTAAAATCTATCGGCTTTTCAAACGGCAATTTCTTTGTGTATAGGTGTGTATCAGGAAGTGGCGCATCTAGAGCTATGCCACATCTAAGTCGTATTTTCCGGCTACTGAGTTCTATTTTTCGGTTCTTAAGGCAAGTAAAACAACCTCTTAAGAGGTAGCAAAATCACCGAATCTTACTATGCTAATTAGTATTATTTATGACCGTCAGCGATAGCCTAAAGCTGTGTATTGCTGGTCAAACTCTCGTTTTTTAATAAGGACGTCCCATGACGAAACTGGTGCTAGCAGTTGACGACGATAAGTTAGTTCATCACATCATTAAAGAAGCGCTTTCCAGAACCTGTAATTTAATACATGCTAAGGATGGAAAAGAAGGTCTTACTCTAGCCCAAAAGCACAAGCCCGATATTATTTTGCTTGACGTCGAAATGCCGGGAATATCTGGTTTTGAAGTATGTGAAAAAATAAAACGTGATACCGAAACAAAAGAGATCCCGGTGATGTTTTTGTCTTCTAAGGCTGAACTTGCAGAGCGAATGCGGGGCTACAATGCGGGGGCGTCAGACTATATCGTTAAGCCTTTTAATGTTGATGAGTTACAAGCTCGTATCAATGTACTCGATGACTACAGACAACTTTCAAAACGTTTGAAGCAAGATGTTCAACATGCTCAAGTTGCTGCGGAAATTGCTATGACCGACTCTGGCGATATGGGTCGGATCATGCGTTATGTTGGTCAGTCATATCATGCACATGATTTAAAAATGCTCAGTGACTACTTTTTGGAGTTTTTCATCCCAATGGATTTGCAGGTTGCCGTCGCCTTTTGGTATCAAGGTCGCCCTCAGTTTTATGCCTCGGAAGGGATCATTCAACCCATCGAGCAAGAACTATTTGAAAAGCATCGCGACGGAAGTCGGTTTATCGATTTTGGTAAACGCACCATTATCAACTACCCCAAAGTTTCTCTGCTAATAAAAAACATGCCGGTAGATGATCCTGCTGTTTATGGTCGATATAAAGATCTGTTTCCGCATATTTTGGAGGCGGCTGACGCGAAAATCAGAGATATGGAAGTCAGTGAGGATGCGATAATCAAAGTGGAAAAAATTGGACAAGTATTCACGGAGCTAAGCGATCACGTTAGTGGTATTGGTAGCGACTACGGCGATAACGAAAAGGCCTTTAGCGAAATATTGAACGATAAACATATCGGCCAATTACCAGTGGATTGCCGAGCTAAGCTGCAACAGTTGCACCAACACTACAAATTTCTCAGTGATGAACTAAAGCTCATAAAGCAACGGCTCGATGAAGTTGCAGAAGTTCGCCAGCAGTTAGCTGTTAGTTTGTCTAAAATTTCCGAACGTTGGGGTGAAGACAAAGTTGCAGCACAAATTGATATAGAACTCTTTTAACGCATAATACTTGGGTAAATAGTCCGCTAGTTATTTATGGTAGGTGAAAAGGTTCGTATAATGTCGCTTTGACTGCACAGCATTAGGAGTTGTCGCTTGCTGATCCACACGCCATTTGAAGAAAATCGCTCGTATCTAGATTCTATCGTCGCAAAGTTCAAGCTTGATGAGCTCAGCGCTAACGATGAGTTCTATCAACTGGTTTATGATGAGCAGGGACTTAAGCTATTTAAGCGAGATGAACCTAAACTAGGAGCCATTCAGGTTGACTTTGTCACGGGGGCGGTTGCGCATCGCCGTAAATTTGGGGGTGGCAAAGGCCAAGCTATCGCTAAGGCGGTGGGGTTAAGTAAAGGAGCCACTCCTAAAGTATTGGACGCCACAGCTGGACTTGGTCGGGATGCATTTGTACTGGCATCTCTTGGTTGTAACGTGATTATGCATGAACGTAATCCTGTAGTTGCTGCGTTACTTTACGATGGCCTTGAACGTGCTTACCAAGACGCTGAAATAGGTGACTGGATGCGGGAAAAAATGCAACTGGTGTTTGGTTCCAGCCATGAGCTTCTATCTCAAACTGAACATCAACCAGATGTTGTCTACCTCGATCCCATGTTTCCGCATCGTGAAAAATCAGCACAAGTTAAAAAGGAAATGCGCGTATTCCATTCGTTGGTCGGCGATGATCAAGATGCCGATGCGTTACTGCCGTTTGCCTATCAATTAGCCAGTAAGAGAATCGTCGTTAAACGCCCTGATTATGCGGGTTTTTTAAATGATAAACAGCCGAGTATGCAAATAAAAACCAAGAAAAATCGCTTTGATGTGTACGTTAAAGCTGCGATGAAATAATGGTTTTTGCGCTGCTTTTTTATATTGTGTAATTTGCGTATAAATTACGTTTTCATTTTGTAAAACGCATTGGTCTCAATTAGAAATAACTCATCCAAAAGTATGTTTTGTCATAATGTCGCTCAATATGTAATCAGGTTTAATTAATCTGTCATAAATTCTTAATACTCTACCGCTGCATTTTTAATTTAATGGGTAGTGATTTATGCGCGTGTCTACTTTTACTCGTTTGCTGGCAATTTTATTAGCTGGGGCGAGCATACTATTGGCGGCTAGCTTATTTTGGGCAAGCCAAGTGCTCACCGAGTTAGATAAGCAAGATGCCGCTTACAACCGAGTTAAAAATGCCGTAATTATAGAGCTTGAAGGCACGGTTGAAGACTACTTAAGTGCTGGTGATAGCCAATACCTGAATAAAGCTGATGAGCAAATTATTCGTCTGCAAAAAAGTGTAGAAGCACTCCCAGACGATTTAGCGAAGCGTTTGCAAAACGACTTATCTCAGCTTCAAACTGATATTCGCGGTCGCTACCGAGCACTAGGAAAGCTGTCTGGAAATGAAATGGCGTTATTGGATAACGCATTACGGCAAATGTCGGGTTCAGCTTCAAGCCTGGTTAACTACACCATTCAAGCGCAAGCGCAGTCCCAAAGCAAAGAGTATCATCGACTAGCATCAGATTACTTTAGTGAAATCAGTAATTTAAGTATTTACACTTATCAATTGGTTATGCAGTACGATAAACAAACTCAAAGCAGCCTGATGGCGAGTTTAAATAGACTGCAAAGCCTAGCGTCAAAAATAGATAAAATGCCTAACCTTGGGGTGATGACAGAAGTTGACGAAGATGAGCTGTTTCTTGGCGCAGAAGCTGAAGACAAAGCGCTAGAGATCAAGGCTGAACTCATTAGTTGGCCAAAACGTTTCTCAAGAGATTTAGAAAATACCCTAGAGCAGTCAAAGCAACGCCAAGTCGGCATGCATGAACTGCGTCAAGATATAAAAACCATATCTGAGCGGATTCTTGAAGCCGAAACCCGCCTAAAAACTCAACAAGCTGAAGTAAAAAGCAATGTATTTTTATTGTTTGGCGGTGCGATTGGTTTATTAGTGTTACTTGCCGCGGGTGTATATTTGGTGCAGTTTAGTCAAGTTCTTACGCCACTTCGCCATTTACGGGACGGCTTTGCACAGCTTATTGAAAGTAATGAGCTACATAATATTGAAAGTATGAATGCTAATACGGAAATTGGTGAGATTGCGAGCTACTTCAATCAGCTTATTGAAAGGCAACGAGCTGAGGCCAGCGAACGAGAAGCGATGCTTGGCGTAGTGAACGAGTTTATGGAAGAAATGAACCAAAACTTGGCTCGGATCTCAACACAAGCAGACGATACTTTCTCTCAAGTAGAGCATAATCAGGAGCAATTGGAGTCGCTCCGCACTCTGGGTGCTGATGCGAATGAGATTAACGCGCAAGTAGCGGATAATGCTAATCACACTTACGAAGCGATGACCCAAAGTGTGCAGTATGCTGACTCGATGCTGAGTGCCAGCTCAACAACACAGCGTCGTGTAGAGCAAGGGCTAGATAGTCTAAACGAGTTACTAAACGGGGTTTCTGATGTCGGCAATGTTATTGAAGTGATCAGTAATATTGCAGAACAAACTAACCTACTTGCACTTAACGCGGCGATTGAATCAGCCAGAGCGGGTGAGCATGGTCGTGGGTTTGCAGTAGTAGCGGATGAAGTAAGAAAGCTGGCTCGACAAACACAGGCGTCATTGACCGACATTGATGAGCAGCTAAAAGTGCTCAGTGAAAACTCGAATAAAGTATCTACACAAATTTCAGCATTGGCGGATGAATCTCAGCAGCAAACTTCCCACGCACAAGAACTCAAGCGTAACTCTGAGGGGGTTGCTGAAAGTGCGCAAAGTGCCAATCAGGTTGCAGCGCACGCGATGGAGCTGGCCAATCAGCAAACGGGCTTACTGGATGACTTTGGTCTGGCAATGGACAATATGAAAGTGCAAGTAAATAGCTCTAATGAGCAAGTGAAACAGATACAAGTCAGGCTTGAAGCACAAATGCGAGAAATCCGCGCAACACTTGGCTTATAAATGTTGCTGTGAGCTACGATAAAAAAGGGCCGATAGGCCCTTTTTTTGTAGTTAATACAAGCCCTTAATTAAGGCTTATATTGCGCGTCTAAAGTGACGCCAGAGAATGTGCGATACGCGTAAATGCTTAAGTGCCACGTGCCCGCTTGCGGATTGGTAAAGGTACAAGTCTCGGCATTGCCAGATTCATAAGGACGACAATCATAGCTGTTTGCAGTAGGCTGTGCGCCATATTTTACGTGTAGATCACCATCGCCTGAACCACCAGAAGTCGTTACGGTAAACGTACTCATGCCTTCTGGGACTTCAATCGTATAGTGTACCCATTGACCACGAGATGCAGAAAGGTCTGATACAGAACCACCACCTGCTTCTGGGCTTGTGGTATCTGAACCTGTTGTAGCTGCAAGTAATGAAACGCCCGAGTAAGCTTGATAGCCTTCCAGCATAACGTGATAAGTCCCCGCTTGTGGGTTATCAAAACTACACACTTCGTTGTTGCCGCTTTCATATGGGCGACAGTCGTAGCTCGCTGCACTTGGCTGGCTACCTAGTTTAACGTACATATCAACGTCACCTGTACCACCACTGGTGGTGAAGGTCACATTGCTCTTTCCTGATGGTACATTAAAGGTATAGAAAGCTTGGCTTTGTGCGCCACCTGCTAGTCCTGTTTCTACTACACCATCTTGCAGCTCACCACCACCTACAGGTGGCTCGACTACGTCACCGCCAAGTGCTTCATCAACGGCTGCGGCAGCGTCGACGATACCAGTACCGCAGTTTGAGCAAGAACCTGTAAATGCACGAGCTGTGTCTTTAATGATGGCTTCAACTTCATCTGGAGTTGCTGAAGGTTTAGCTTCTTTGATTAGTGCAGCAATACCAGCGACATGTGGCGCTGCCATTGATGTGCCTTGAGAGTAGTGATAGGTATCGCTTACAGGCGCATCAGAACCAGAATTATGGGTTGATAAAATACCTTCAGGGTCATTTGCATAGCCTTGAGCACCACCAGGAGCTGCTACATCGATATTTGTGCCGTAATTAGAGTAGTAAGCGCGATCACCATCACGACCAATCGCCGCGACGTTGATGATACCGTTACAGTTACCTGGGTTATAATTGGCTGAGTTGTCGTTATCATTACCCGCTGCGATAACAATAACCGAGCCATTGTTACGAGCTTGGTTAATGGCATTTTGAGTGGTTGCGCTACAAGCACCGCTGCCGCCTAAACTCATATTGATAACGTCAGCTGGATTTGCATTCGCAGGTACACCCGATACAGATCCACCTGATGCCCAAATAATCCCATCTGCGATATCTGAAGTTAAGCCACCGCATTTACCTAATACACGAACAGGTACTACTTTTGAATTGTATGCAACACCAGCTACGCCTTGACCATTATTAGTGACTGCTGCAACCGTGCCAGCAACATGAGTGCCGTGCCAGCTAGAATCTGAAGCATTGTGTGTGTAGCCACATTCATCTTTGGTTACGGCATCGCCCGGATCTTGTGCATCGTTATCACGACCATCACCATCGTTACCAACAAAGGTATCAGAGATCATGTCATAGCCAGGTAGGAGGTTTGCATTTAAGTCGGCATGTGGACGATAGCCAGTATCTAATACCGCGACTACAGTACCTTGACCTGTGGCTTTATCCCAAGCCGCAGGCGCATTGATCCCTGCTGTTGACTCAAAATAGTGCCATTGATCACCGTAACTTGGATCGTTAGGTGTCGCAAATGGCTTTAACATTTGGTCAATCTCAATATATTCCAGATCACCTGATGCCATCATTTCTTGCATAAATGCCTGCGTTTCAGCCGGAGATAATTTTTTATCTAAACGCATTACATGGTGGCCACCCATTGCCATAGGGCGTACATATTGCGCTGTTGCGTTTACTTTTCTACTTTTGATGCCTTGCACGAAGTTCTTTGCACGAACTTGCATTTGTGCGGCCGTAGGCGCTGCGTTTTCAGACATCGTGGCCATTTGTGCCGCTGAGGTCTCTTTGTATTTAATTATAAATTGAGTGCCTCGCGTGTTTTGACCTGCAATTTTAGCTGCGACTGCTGACAGTTCTGCATTAGTTGCGATTGATTCAACTGAGGTTGCTGATGCGGCTGATGTTACAAATAACGTCGCAATTGCACTGCTTAGCGCTGCACGTTTGAAATTTTTCTTAGTTGTCATAATGTTTCCCTAGTTTCTAACTTGTTGTTCAACTGTTAACTTTTGAGTTGCAGGTCAACGAAAGTAAACGTCCAGTTAAAGAAAACAAAGATCTGTTTTGTTATTTGCATTAATAATTTGGTTATAAGCAGACGGATAAATGGCTTTATTATTTCATTAGCATGTTGTTTTTATTAATTTTGTATGACTTTTTCTGTTGCTGGTTTGATTTTATTACAATGTAAATGAGTGTAAACAAAGGGGTTTCTGTTCCATTTATAGGTATGATATTTAAAGGAATATTGCTTTTTTAGTCTGTTCATTTGACTTCAAATAGAAAATGACACCGATGTATTCAGGTAAGTGCAATTACAGCCTGTTTACTTCGACATGGTGATCCATGGTGTGGTAACAAAGTAACGAAAAGAAAGCACGTAAGCGTGATGCAATTTGTATATCTTGAGGTGACGTGACTTAAACTATAAAAGCGAGGTCAGGGACGGTATAATTCACGCGCTTTAAACAAACAAGAGAGAGTTTGCATGCAACAAGTTGATGTTGTGGTAATAGGCGCCGGTGCGGCTGGATTGATGTGTGCTGCGCAAGCGGGTTATCGCGGTCGCAAAGTTGCGGTGGTTGATATGGGTAAAAAGCCCGGAAGAAAGATCCTGATCAGCGGTGGTGGCCGTTGTAACTTCACCAATGAAAATGCCTCACCAGCAAACTATTTGTGTAGCAACCCTCATTTTGTTAAGTCCTGCTTAAGCCGATATACACAGCAAGATTTTATCGACTTAGTCGATCGCCACGGCTTGCAATACCACCATAAAACGCTGGGACAACTATTTTGCGATAATAGCGCGCAAGATATCGTTGATATTTTACTCACCGAGTGTGAGTGGGCGGGTGTGAGCATTCATTTACGCCAAGAGGTTTCATCCATAAGTGCTTTACCTGAAGGTGGTTACCAAGTACAGACCTCAACCTTAACCTTGCAGTGCGAGTCCGTCGTGGTGGCCTCCGGTGGGTTAACCATGCCTAAACTAGGTGCGACGCCAATAGGCTATAAAATTGCCGAACAATTTGGCTTAAAAGTCTTACCAACCACCGCTGCGCTAGTACCATTTACTCTACACGACCACGACAAAGCGCGCTTTGATGGCTTGTCGGGCGTTAGTGTTGATTGCTTAGTCACAAGTGAAAGCGGTGTGCAATTTAGAGAAAATATTCTCTTTACTCACCGTGGCTTATCAGGGCCAGCAATACTCCAAATTAGCTCATTTTGGAAATCTGGAGAGTATGTAAGTATAAACTTACTTCCTGACTTGAACGTTGCAGAGCAGCTACACCAATGGCGCAACGAACAAGGGCAAAAGAGCTTAAAGAACTTACTCTCAACTATTTTACCGAAACGTTTTATAGAAGCCTTAATAGAAGACAAAAGTATTCCAGATAAAAATGCCAACCAGCTGAGTCATACTGAAATCGACCAGTTAGCTCAAACCCTCACCGAGTGGAAAATCAAACCCAACGGCACCGAAGGCTACCGCACCGCTGAAGTCACCCTAGGCGGCGTCGATACCGATGAGCTCAGCTCAAAAACCTTCGAAGCCAAAAAGCAAAAAGGCTTGTACTTTATCGGCGAAGTCACCGATGTGACTGGTTGGCTCGGGGGCTACAACTTCCAATATGCATGGAGCTGCGGCTGGGCCTGTGGACAAGTGGTTTAAAGCCTTTTAGCTAACTCTTTGCCCGCTTCGCTCAACACATAACGCTGTAAACGGCTGGTGGGTTTATCTGGCTGCGTCATCTCAATCAACCCCAACTCAAGCGCTGGTTTGATATAACGTGCTTGAAACGACTTTCTATCTTTTAACTCAAGCGCTTGTTGTAAAGAGGTTCTATCAATTGGCGCAGGTTGCCCATCCAAGACACGCAATAGCTTTTCGACTTGGGGGGTGACTTGGGGGGTAACTTGTGGGGTATTCTGGCCCCCATGATCTTGTAAGGTCTCTAAAATCACCTGCATCATAAATTCAATAAATGGCGCTGAGTCGGTGGCAAGGTTGCTTGCTTGGTGGTAATAATTAGGTTGCCTCGTTACCTTTGTGTCCTCATGGTTCGTACTGAAGGGAGGCGAGTTTTAGGAACCTATTCCCACTCGAAAGTTCATAACACCATAAAACTTATACTTTTATTATTTCTATTTTCGGCGTCAGCTAAAAATCATCGGTAGTTCAAGTTTTTATTTTTGATCTTATGTAGTGTGTAAGTCACCTCAGCTGGCTATTACAAGTGACAACAATGAAGAGAGTGTACAAAGTCGCAGTATTGGGCAAGTTCGCTTGTCTGCAGCTGAGCTTAAGTACCTGCTAAACCGATAAGGTGGAACACGATTATGAGAATCAATTTAATTATTGCACTATTTACGTTATTACCGTTTTTTACGCTGCAAGCGAAAGAGCCTGCGCCAGTTCAGATCCCTGGTACTGAAGTTATTCCAATTCAAGATAGCAAAACCAAACGGCAGTATGACTTGTATGTGAAATTGCCAGAAAGCTATCAAAGCAATAACGATAAGCATTATCCGGTGATTTATTTTACCGATGCTTATTGGCATATCGAGTTGCTATCGGCTGCGACTTTCTTTTTGATGGAAGAGGTAATTTTGGTTGGGGTGTCGTGGCAGACCGATATTTCTGAGCAGCAAAAATTAGACGTCGGCGTGTATGCGAGCCGTTTTCGCGACTTTTCGATTAAACCCTCAACCGACCCAGAAAAACAAGCCAAGTATCAGTATGGACAAGCGAGTACTCACTTAACGTTTATTCGCGACGATGTGTTTAGCTACGTTGAAAAACACTATCGCACAAAACCAGACGAGCGTACTTATTTTGGTTTTTCTATGGGTGGCTTATTTGGTAGTTATGCACTGTTAACGCAGCCCGATATGTTTAAGAACTATATTTTAGGCAGTCCGAGTATTTGGCGTTCAGCGCCAGATTTGTTCTCGTGGCAAAGCAACGCGCTCAATTCAGATAAACCTGAGATCAACGTGTATATCTCATACGGTGAACAAGAAGAAAAGCTTATTCAGTATGTTGAAGGTTTTGTAGAGACGTTGAAAAAGAACAAGTACAAACGTCTATCAAGGATAGAAAAGGTAGTGATCGAATCTGCTGGGCACAGTGACTCATTTCCATCTATGGCGGTTAAAAGCATCAAATGGCTATCGTCGTTACAGCCGCAACCTAAGGTGCACTAGTCGCAATCAATCAATGAATGAATACAACAGCAAAGATTAACAGGCCCGAGTAGGTAAGAAGTAATATGTATATAAAAAACAGGATTAAAATATTGGGTTGGGTCGCTACATTGTTGCTGGCGTTACTCCATGGGCCGCTCTTGGCCGATGAAAAAGCACAACGCATTATTGACAAAGCCGTGACTGCATACGGAGGTGAAAAGTTATTACAACTTAAAAATATCATGCTGCAAGATAAGCTGATGCACTTTTCCAAGTGGCAAAGCGGTCATGGCTTACAAGGTGAAATGATAAGTTATTTAAGTGAACAGCAAATAGCGCTGAAGATTGACTTTGTTCATCAACGTAAAGCGTTCAAACGTGCAACTTTGCCTATCGTTGGTGGGCATAGCTCGGATAGTCCAGAGGCCATTCACCGCTTATTTAGTCAAGGTAAAGGTTACTCTATTGACCATGTATTGATGCAATATACACCGTCTGAACGTATCAGCTTTGAAAATGTGGATTTAGGGCTAAGCCAGCAGTTAGATACACTTATCGTGCGTAATTTGCATAAAGACAAACAGTCCAGTGAATGGACAGATATTGCCTATATTCAGGGCCAAGCTCATGACGTGATTAGTGTGCATAAAGGGACAAAGCACGAATATGTGCTGTATTTAAATCAACAAACAGGTTATTTATCCAGAGTATTCAAAACGCGTAATGGACAACGTGTTAGCTATGACTTTATGGATCATCAAAATAGTCAAGGCGTAGTATGGGCAAAGCGCTTGTTTGTGGGGACAGAGCAAGGGCCGCTTTATCATACTGATGCAAGAACGGTAAAAGTAAACAAGCTTGAGCATTTGTCGTTTAATGTACCTGAAGGCTATCGCCAACGGCCGAAGGTGAGCCCTGTAGATGTATCAACGCGCACCTTACGAGAGCTTGGTTCTGGGGTGTATTATGTTGGTAAGGAATGGTCATATACCTTATTTGTTGATGTAGGTGAGTATGTTGTTTCGGCGGGCGCTTGGCAAATGGATGCTGACAGTAAAGATTGGCTCAGTAATGTCGAGCTGTTCCGTCAATTGACCAAAAACGATAAGCCAATTAAGCAGCATTTAGTGACGCATCATCATACTGATCACATGATGGGACTAGATGATATTGTTCGGCAAGGCTCGCAGCTGTTAGTTCATACTAATGATGTCACAGCGGTTCAAGCGCATTTGCAGCATCAACTCTCAGCAGAGCAAACAAAGGCAATCACCTCTTATGAGTCGTTGGCTGGTGGTAAGATCCAGATTTATGATGTTGCAAACAGTCATGCGAACCACAACTTGGTAATGTATCTACCTGAACATAATCTATTGTTTACTGAGGATATGTTTGGCAGTAGCTTACAAACTGGGTTTGATTCACCAAGTCGCTGGCCAAATAGTGATACCTATCACCGTCTTGCTGAGTTGATGAAGAAAGTTGACGAGTTTGGTCTTGAGGTCTCGTTGTTTGTGTCTTCGCACCATGCCAGAGTACTTTCGTTGTCAGAGGTTAAACAGGCTCAAGCAATTCAGTTAGTTGATAAAGAGACTTTGATGCATAGGCTGTCCATGGCAACGTAAACAGGTCAGGGCTGAGTCTTTCAGGTCTCTCGTTGCTTACAAAATTAAAAGCAGCGCATGTGAGACTATGTTAAGTCACATCGCCTCATTTACGCTGCAATTATAGGAAAAGCACAGTGCTTAAAGCCTCTGTTGTTTACTTAACCGCAGCTGAGGTTACTGAGTCATATAAGCAATAACGTAGGGTTGCTTAATATTATTCACCAGCCTATCTATTGCCGCTAAATTCATTTTGTTGCCAAAATGCTCTTTGTGTTTTGCCAGTTTATTGCGATTTTCCATTAAGGTTTGGTTGTCACCCTCGAGGAAGGCAACGCTGGCAATCACATATTCGTTCCAAAGAAACTCGGGGCTGCTGGTTGCTGGCAACTCACTGATAATTTTTTTACCCACGCTGATAGCTTCTTCTTTTCTCCCTGCAAACGCCAAGAGTTGAAAATAGTGCCATTCTAGCGCTGAATTATCCGTGTTGTGTTTTTGTTGATAGTCATCAATCAATTTAACGGCTTCGTTATAGCATTTAGCATCCAGCAGTGCCCGCCACCCAGCACCGGGGGGTTGGTCAAACTCATTTACACTGACATCGAGTTTTTGAGATTGTTGTTGGTAAATCTCCTCACAGCTAGCATAACTGGCTATTGAAGTTAGCAGTGAGGTGGTTAGCGACAGTGCGATAATTGATCTTTTCATGGTGTTTCCTGTTAATTTAAAACGTGAACTATCGAATAGAACGACCAAACATGGTTTTTATTTCATCTATTTTACCCATTTTGGGTATTGATGTGTTGCTAGCAAGCTGTTAATTTGATGTTTTTATAACAAGGAGACAATGATGTTTAAGTTAAACAAAAAAACGATGAAAGAGTTAAATGTAGATGGGCGTTTAGATAATAAAATGACGCCAGCTATCCAAGGGGCAAAAAGAACGCGCTGGGAAGTTCAAGCGCAAGAAAGCCTACCAAAAAGAACTCGCTAGTAAGTACCAGTTCAAGATGAACTGAACGCTTTTTATAAAAGGGGCTAGGCTGCGACCGATAATAGCCCTGAAGAAGCCTAGTTTAGGCTTCTTGTTTAGCC
The DNA here is from genome assembly GCF_051930985.1 of Pseudoalteromonas sp. T1lg65. Classification (NCBI taxonomy): domain Bacteria; kingdom Pseudomonadati; phylum Pseudomonadota; class Gammaproteobacteria; order Alteromonadales; family Pseudoalteromonadaceae; genus Pseudoalteromonas; species Pseudoalteromonas sp. T1lg65. Next base: position 708,787 of record NZ_CP196837.1, read on the forward strand.
CCTCACTTTTTCGGATTCCTGCCGTTTACTTTTTTATTAAACAAGAGGTTTAATGTTCGATTTTAGTTTCCCGACGGTTATCCCAACGCTTGTAAAGCAGCAATCTTGATGTTTACTCCTTTTCTTAATGAAGCAATCTGAAAGCGCAATTATTACAGCATAACCTCGTAAAGTAGGATAGAATATCGGGTTAAGCGCTGCTTATTGATGAAGTGGCGGTTTTCAGCATCACACGGGTTCCATACGGGGTATTTATGTCTGACAAGTGCTTTATTACAGCGCAACAATTGCTTGAAGATTCTTTTCGCTTAGCGGCTCAGGTTTATGAAGATGGCTTTCGACCTGACTTTATTATTGGTATTTGGCGTGGTGGTGCGCCGATAGGCATAGCAGTTCAAGAATATTACGATTTTAAAGGTATTGAAACGGATCATATTGCCGTTCGTACTTCTTCTTACTATGGTATTGGCAAGCAGTCTAAAGAGATAAAAGTTCACGGGTTGCATTACATTATTGAAAATGCCAACGCAGGTGACTCGCTGCTTATTGTTGATGATGTGTTTGATTCTGGTCGCAGTATTTACGCATTAAAAGAAAAGCTTGGTGAGCTAATGCGCTTAAACCTACCTAAGGACATCCGCGTTGCTTGTCCATATTACAAGCCGGCCAATAAAAAAGTCCCGATGACACCAGATTACTACATTCATGAGTCTGACGAGTGGTTAGTGTTTCCACATGAACTATCAGGACTAACGCCTGAAGAGCTCGCAGAAGGTAAATCGGACTTGGCTAATATCAAGTCGCTATTTACTAAGTAACCTCAGCAGAAGTTACTTAGTAATTACAAACAACTTACGGAAAGGGCTGATATTCAGCCCTTTCTCATTTGTGTATTACGACTTAACACGATAGTAATTGTAAGGAGGTGGCTTATGAGTAGTAATCGCGGTGACGCTAAGCCGATAGATGAAGTAGAAAGCCCCTGTATCAGACAGTGTTGCTTGGATGACCATGACGTGTGTGTGGGTTGTTATCGAACGCTGGAAGAAATATTAAACTGGTCAGCTGTGCCAGCAGAGATCAAGCGCGAGATACTAAGCAACTGCGAAGCTCGTAAAAAGGTGGCGCGAAAAATTTAGCGTGTAATACTTTAACTTCGCGCACAGCTATTTGTTTATACTTGAGAAAAGCTCTCTACAAATGCTTCTAACTTTTCTAAGTCTACCGGTTTTAATCCTTCACTACTTCTTACGATGAGTCCTTTATCTACCAGTTCACTGACTACACGACGGTAGGCTCGTTCGGTGGTCGCAAAACGTTCGGCTTCTGCGCTTACGGTGTTGTAGGCTCGCAGCAAGGTTGGATTGGAATTTTCAGCTCTGAGCAAGCAATCCTTAGCAATGTTATAGCTAAGTGGCAGTAAGAGTTTGTCTAAGTTTATTTTTTGGTTCTCAGCGAACTTAGCCGCAATGGTCTGTGCGGTATATAGACTTAGTTCTGGCTGCTCTAGTAACAATTTGCGCCAGTGCTTTAACTCTATCAGATGATAGTTTACGTCACCTAAGCAGGTGACGGTGTAAATACAGGGCTGGTTATTTAACGCCTCTATTTCACCTATCAAGGTGTTATTGCAATCCAATTGGCCTAATAGTAAACGACGACCATTGCCCACATCGTAGCTGAACGAGACGGTACCGCTGGTAACCAAGATCAGTTTAGTCAGTGGCTCATCTTGGTGGATCAGCACTTCTTTTTTAGTATGTTGAAAGCTGTTACCGGCAAATTTAAGTAACTGCTCGACCAAATTGCTTGAAAAGTGATATTGAAACATCTAGATGGCTCTTCGGACAATTGTCCTATTTATTAAACTATAATGACGTTAGCATGAAATTTCAGTTTTATGCTAACTCACACCGTTTAAGTTACTGTTAAACCCCCACTTCCCGTGTTAGAACTGTTTGGTTACTAATTTTTGCTGGGGCTTGTGGGTTAGCTTTTTTATTCCACGCAGATCATCGCGCAATACCTGTTTGACTCGCTGAAATTATAACCAAAGACCATTGTATTGCTTAGGTTGTGATATTGAATCTACTACGATTAGTGCGAACCAAACAATTAAGGGTGTTATGCTATCGCAACTGAGGAGAGAGAACAAATGAGTTGGGAGTATTTGGGCTATTTAGCTTCAGTTTTTCTTGTGATCTCTTTGATGATGAGCGAAGTGCGTAAGCTGCGTTGGTTTAATCTTATCGGGTGTATTTGTTTTACCATCTATGGTGCATTCATTTCAGCTTGGCCTGTTGCGTTTACTAACGCTTTATTAGCGCTAGTAAACACCTATCATTTGATTAAGCTATATCGACATCAGTGAGCGTATTTTAATTCACCCGCAATCCACGTTTGCTCGACCTGAATGTCATCGATTTGTTGTTCATCCACCTTAAAATAGTCACGATCAATCAAAATAAAATCTGCCCACTTGCCATGTTCGAGGCTACCCAGCTTATATTCTTGAAACGCCGCGTAAGCTGCATCAATGGTAAAGGCATTTAGCGCTTGCAGACGAGTTAGCTTTTCTTGAGCTCGCCATCCTTGCTTTGGCTTGCCTTGTTGGTCTTGGCGAGTAATAGCGGCATACAGTCCATGAAATGGATTGGCCAGTTCGACGGGAAAATCTGACCCCGCAGCCACTCTGCTGCCTTGTTGTAAAAAGGTTTGCCATGCATATGCCCCTTGTAGTTGTTTCTCTGCCAAGCGCTTTTCTGCCATATGCATATCGGAGGTAGCATGTACGGGCTGCATAGATGGAATGATATCTAATTGTTTAAATCGCGGAATGTCGTCTGGGTGAACGATTTGTGCATGTTCTATGCGGTTTCTTAGTAATCGACCGCCAGCTTTTTGAAACACATTTTGGTAAGCATCTAATACTATCCGGTTTGCTCTATCTCCGATGGCATGGGTGTGCGCGCTATAGCCATGACGCACCGCTTTGGTGATCAACGCTTCTAAAGTGGCCTGGTTTTCCAGCATTAGGCCTTTGTGACCCGCTCTGTCATGGTAGTCTTCAATAAGCGCGGCTCCGCGACTGCCTAGCGCACCATCGGCATAGATCTTGATGCTGCGAACAACGAGATCATCTTGTTGGTTCTTAATCACTCCGGCTTTGAGCATGGTATCTAACTGCGGATCACTGGCGCTGAGCAAGGCATAAATTCTTAGCGGCATGGTGTTGTTTTCCATGCGTTTGCGATAAACCTGCCACGTCGTGTGGTCAATCCCCGCGTCGTGCACTGAGGTTATTCCAAGACTCAGTAAATGCTGACTGGCTTTATTGAGCGCATGATTTACTTGCTCAGGTGATTGCGCTGGAACATGACTTCGGATCAACGACTCGGCTTTATCAATAAAAATGCCGCTGGGCTTGCCGTTGGCAAGGCGAATGATTTCACCGCCTTCAGGAGACTTGTGTTTGTCTGTTATTCCTGCAAGCTGCATGGCTTTACTGTTTACCCAAATGGCATGACCATCTACGCGGGTTAGCATCACAGGTCTGTCTGCGATATATCGATCTAAATCTTTGGCTGTGGGGAATTGTCCACCTTGCCACAACGTTTGATCCCAACCGCGACCAATGATCCAGCCGGTTTTGTTATCCTTGCTGTAGGCTTTGAGCTTATCACCCACATCGGCAATAGAGCGGCTGCCTCTGACATCTAAGGTAACCAGATTATTACCCAGTCCAATCACATGTCCGTGGGCGTCGATTAAACCAGGAAGAAGTGTTTTTCCTTGACCGTCTACTTTGGTCGCTTGTGGGTATTTCGCAGCAATGGAGTCATCGCCCGTTTTCACTACTTTGCCATCTTTAATGACTAAGGTAGAAAATTCAGAGAGCTGGCGCTCTTTTGTTGGGGTGTAACCATTGACGTTATGGATCACGGTGAATTGAGCCAATGCACTGAAACTGACTGCGGTTGAAAGCGCCAAAAGTAGATATTTCATTATTTTGCCCTGTTGGGAATTTATTATCGTTTTATCAACAGCATAATTTGTAAATTGCGACATGCCAAGTAAGATGCGTTTTGCTACCATGCCGTTTTTATACCAATTCTCTTAATTAGTTGAACAATTATGAGTCGAGAAAAGCGAGTTGATAGCTTGGCAAAAATTTTGCTGTTTAGTTGTTCTAAATGAGAAATTTTTAACGCAGTTAGCAGCAGGTTCTATCTCTCAAATTGAGCAGATATTTAAGCGAATTGGTATCAGGGAGTAAAAATTTATGAAGTTATTTATTGTTTATCTAGGTGGCCGTATTCAAGGTTGTCATATTGAAATGCACGATGTTCGTTTTGTTGTCGCCAATAGCATTGAAGAGACTTACCCCAAGCTTAAACAGCAATGGGTAGGAGATAAAAATAACGTTCATATGGATAGCTACACCATCATCGAGCATGCCGATGGTTATGCGATAGAGTTAGTTGAAGAGCCCGTTATTCAAAGCCAAAAATTATTTTTTGTTAACCTTGGGGGCTATAAGCCGGGGAGTTTGGCTGAGATCCATGACTTTGATTTATTTGTGGCGAGCAGTGCCGATGAGGCCAAAGAAAGAGCCAAAGCCAAGTTATTAAATGGTTATAGCCACATTCATAAAGACGACTTACATGATGTAGACGACTGCTTTGTCGTTGACCTTATCGATCCTAAGTGGCATATCAAGCTCACCCCAAGTGGACAATCAACACCACTGACACCACTTTGGTTTGGTTATCACAAGCTTTAGCCTAATCTTCTTTGTCTGCTTTTATCGCCATTTTAATGGCGATTATCACCACCGCAAACATCGCAAATGGCAGTGCAGCCAATGAATATTCAATCAGCGCGCTGTCTTGATAACTAGGCTGCAAAATAAAGTGCCCACCAATACACATTAAAATCACCACCAGTAACAGTGGTAGCATCATCAATTCTTTGCTTTTTTTATGTTTTTTCATATTGTCACGCTGCCTTTAGTGAGTTTGAGTTTCTCATCTTGACTCAAGTTCAGAGTTGATCTGAATCACGGTATGCAATTATACCTTTTTGCAGCAAAGTTAATAATTTTTCATACGTCAGAGTCTTGCTCGAATAGGGCGGATAGGATAAAACTTCAGCATACACATCAAATATATTGCGAACTCACCGTGGAACAAAAAAGCACCGTAGTAATAAAACTAGGCACCAGCGTATTAACAGCAGGTACTAAGCGGTTAAATAAACCCAGAATGATTGAGCTGGTGCGTCAGTGCGTTGAACTAAAGCGTGCGGGTCATCAGGTTATTATTGTTTCCAGCGGTGCGGTTGCGGCAGGCAGAGATGTACTGAATACAGAAATTGGCCATTCCCTCGCAGAGAAGCAAATGCTGGCTGCTGTGGGACAAGGACAACTAATCCATTTATGGCAGTCCTTGTTTGCCATTTATGATTTGCCCGTTGCGCAGATGCTACTGACAAGAGCTGATCTTGAACATCGAGAGCGTTATCTCACCGCCAGAGATATGCTATTGCAGTTACTTTCCCATGAAGTCATTCCGATTATTAATGAGAATGACGCTGTGGCAACGACAGAAATTAAGGTCGGTGATAACGACAACTTATCTGCGTACGTGGCGATTTTAGCCAATGCCGATAAGCTGTTACTGCTTACCGATCAACATGGTTTATTTACTCAAGATCCGCGTAACAACCCAAACGCGCAACTGATTGATAAAGTTGAACGAGTGAACGACGAATTACGTGCGCTCGCTGGAGACAGCGGAACTGCATTAGGCACCGGTGGCATGTCTACTAAATTACAAGCTGCTGATATTGCTCAGCGTGCTGGGGTGGATGTGATCATAGCCAAAGGCAGCGAAGATAATATCCTGAACCGTGTTCTCTCTCACACCGCTAAAAGCACCACATTTGTTCGCTTTGAAGCGCCGATCGGGGGGCGTAAGCGCTGGTTGCTGTCTGGGCCTAAGTCTACGGGGCGGGTGGTGTGTGATGATGGCGCGATTGAAGCTATCTGTAATCGTGGTGCCAGTTTATTAGCCAAAGGCGTTATAGCGGTTGAAGGGCGCTTTCAACGGGGGGACTTGGTACAAATCGTGACGCAAGCAGGCTTAATCATAGCGCAAGGGCTGTGTAACCTAGACGATCCTGCTTTGCAGCTGGCAAAAGGTTGTCATAGTCGCGAACTTGAAGACGTGCTGGGGTATGCGTGTTCTAGTGAAATCATCCACCGCGATAATCTGGTTATTTTAGCGAGCGTGTAAACCAAAAAGTAACCAAATTAGTTGGTGGTTGTGGTAGAATCACCAACTAATTTTGACAATCGCTTTGGAGTGAAACTAACAATGAAATTGGTTAGATGGATACTGGGTCGACTTATTTTAATTCTGGATTTTATTTTTACCCCTCGCAGTAAAAAGCGTGCGCCTGAGCAGCAGGCTGCGTTAGATGCCGCAACCAGCAGTTTAAAGCTTTATCAATTCAAAGCGTGTCCTTTTTGCGTCAAAGTACGTCGTGCGGCAAAACGTGAAGGCATCAAGTTAGCAACACGAGATGCCAAAGGTGATGAGCAGTATCGCCAAGAATTACTAGAACAAGGCGGCAAAATTAAAGTGCCTTGTTTGCGCATTGAACAACAAGATAAAGTAACGTGGATGTATGAGTCGAACGACATCATCGCTTATCTTAAAGAGCTAGAGCAAGCGGCTTAATTTAACTACTCAGGCTTTGCGCCACAAGGGGGCTATGCTAGCATTAGCCCCATCATTTTTTGAACCCATTTTTAAGAGAATTTAGATGACTATTCGTACTCGCGTAGCGCCATCTCCAACGGGTGATCCGCACCTTGGCACCGCTTATATCGCATTATTTAACTATTGCTTTGCTAAACAGCAAGGCGGTGAGTTTGTGTTACGTATCGAAGATACCGATCAGGTTCGCAGCACGCCTGAATCAGAACAAGCTATTATGGACAGCCTACGTTGGTTGGGTCTAGATTGGGATCACGGCCCAGATGTGGGTGGTGAGTTTGGTCCTTATCGTCAGTCTGAACGCTCAGAGTTGTACAAAAAATACGCCCACCAATTGGTTGAGCAGGGTAAAGCGTTTTACTGCTTTGCAACCGCTGAAGAACTTGATCAAATGCGTGAAGAGCAAATGGCCGAAGGCTTACGTCCTAAGTATGATGGTCGCGGTCTACGTTTAAGCGAAGAAGAAGTAAAAGCCAATCTGGAAGCGGGCAAACCGTATGTTATCCGCATGAAAATCCCAGAAGAAGGCACGTTTAAATTCAACGATTATCTACGTGGTGAAATTGAGATCCCGTGGGAAAACGTAGACATGCAAGTGTTACTTAAAGCTGATGGATTCCCAACCTACTTTTTGGCCAACGTTGTAGACGATCACCACATGGAGATCAGTCATATTTTCCGTGGTGAAGAATGGATCAACTCTGCGCCTAAGTTACTTAAGCTTTACGAAGACTTTGGCTGGCAAGCGCCGGTATTAGGCCACTTGCCGTTGCTTCGTAACCCAGATAAATCTAAGTTATCAAAGCGTAAGAACCCAACTTCTATCAATTACTACAAAGAAATGGGCTTTTTACCAGAAGCGCTACTTAACTACCTTGGTCGCATGGGTTGGTCAATGCCTGACGAGCGTGAAAAGTTCACGCTTGCAGAGATGATCGAACATTTCGATATGAAGCGCGTATCACTGGGCGGTCCTATTTTTGATATCGACAAATTAAACTGGTTAAACGGCCTTTGGATCCGCGAAAACTTGTCTGATGAAGAGTTGATCCAACGCTTTGTAAACTGGAAATTCAACGGTGAGTTACTAGCTCGCGTATTGCCAGAAGCTAAAGCACGTATCAACACGCTGTCAGATTTAGTGGATTTGGCAGGTCACTTTGTTGCTGGCCTACCAGAGTACGATCCGGCATTACTTACAGCGGGCAAAGCGGATGAAGAAGTCGTACGTCAAGCACTACAAATCTTTATCTGGGAACTAGAAAAGCTCCGTCATTGGAACAAGTCTGAAATTTTCAGCATCGCCAAAGCAGTAGCAACGCACCATGAATTGAAAATCAAAGAGTTCTTAGAGCCTATCTTTGTTGCAATTACAGGTAAAACGTCGTCAACATCCGTGGTTGATGCGATGGAAGTGCTAGGTTCTGATCTATCTCGTGCTCGTTTACGCGTGGCGCTAAATCATTTAGGTGTGTCTAAGAAACAAGCTAAAAAGCTAGAAAAAGCCTATCGTGATTATCCGTCAATCGGCTAATTACAGAACGTTGCAGACACAAAAAAGCCGCTGCTTAGCGGCTTTTTTGTGTCTGCAAAAACTGTTCAAGTAAAGATTTAAGTTCACTGACTTGCTCTAGTGACATCCCCGAGCTTTGTAACATTTGCGCCGGAATGCAGGCGCAATGTGCTTCAAGCGCCCGTCCTTTTTCGGTCAAGAAAATAAACATTTGCCTTTCATCGTCAGGGTTTCGTTTGCGTATCACAATTTCTCTTTGCTCTAAGCGTTTTAGCAGTGGTGTGAGGGTATTGCTGTTTAATTCTGCTTGAGCACCGATCTCTTTTACTAGCAGGCCATCTTGCTGCCACAAAATCAACAACACAATGTACTGTGGATAGGTCAAATCCAATTGCTTTAGCAGCGGCTGATAAAGCTTAGTGACTTGCCGAGATGCCGCATAAAGCTTAAAGCAAAGCTGGTTTTCTAAATCAAGTTGAGGATGTTTCTCACTCATATTAGCTTAAGCCTGCAATGCTTTTTCGATATGTTTGGCGATTTTTTCTGGCTTGGTGATTGGCGCAAAACGTTTGATAGGTTGACCATCTTTACCAATTAAAAACTTATTAAAGTTCCATTTTATTTTACTGCCTAACAGGCCTGGCAGAGCAGACTTTAAATATTTGAATAACGGATGCGCGCTGTCACCGTTCACGTCGACCTTTTCCATCATGGTGAAATCGACGCCATAGTTGATTAAGCAACCTTGCTCGATTTGCTTTGCATCACCGGGCTCTTGTTCGCCAAACTGATTACAAGGAAAACCTAAAATTACCAATCCTTGCTCGGCATATTTTTCGTGGAGTGCTTGCAGACCTTCATATTGTGGAGTCAAGCCGCATTTACTGGCGGTGTTAACCACTAAAACGACTTTGCCTTGCAGCGACTGAAAATCAAATGGCTTGTTTTGTAACGTGGTGGCTGAAAATTCGTATAGTGTTGGCATGTGGTATCTCTCAAGATTTAATCGTGTGCGATTTATTTTGGTATGATATGAGTTGCTGAGCAAAAGATCAACTAGCAGTAACCTTGATAGATCTCACATGTCCTTGGTTTGGTCGTGAAGATCTGTTATCCCATTGGCCTTCAAGGCATAATTAACCTAATCACACGAGTGAAATTATGGAGTACTAAAGCAGATGACTAAAGTTTGGGATGGATTTATTCGAGGGTTTCATTGGTTACTCGTGGCTTCTTTAATCACTTTATATATTAGTGGCGAAGAAGGCATGATGGAACTGCACTTTGTTACGGGCTATGTGCTATTGGCACTGATGGCAACTCGAATTATTTGGGGTTTTATTGGTAGTGATACCGCTAAGCTGAGAGCATTATTCCATAAGCCCAAGGCAATACTACAAGCTATTCACTCGAAGCAAGATCATGTTGGGCATAACGCAGCCGGTAGTTTAATGGTGTTGCTATTCTTTGTATTGATCTTGGTACAGCTCGTGTCAGGGTTAATGACCACCGATGATATTTTGGTTGAAGGCCCACTGTATCAATATGTATCTGGTGACATGTCTGAGCTTGCAGGCAGTATACATCACTTGGTGATTGACCTATTGATCATCGCAATTGTGGTACACATAGCTGCTATCGTGGTGTATCGAATAAAAGGCAAGAACTTAGTTAAAACGCTGCTCACTGGCAAAAATGAAAAACCATTGCCAGCACCTAAGATGAAAGCTGGCTGGGTTGCTTACGTAATCTTTTTAACTTTGGCGGCACTGATATTAACTACGCTAGGCGCTGAGCCGTTAGCGAGTTTACTGTAAGGCGATAGCCAACGTTAAGTCAGATCTAGAGGTATAGCTCTATGGTTGAAAATGGTTTACAGTGCAAGGCCACAAAGAATAATAAACAGATATGACCTCTGTGGCAGCGATTTCCTGATATTATACGTCGGTTTTGTCGCAGAAGTTATTGAGAAAAGTACGTTATGTTAGAGCCGTATTACCAACAACAAGAAAATATTATCACTATCACTCGCGAGCAGGGGAGTGCATTTGCTAAACAAGTCGCCGATGACTTCAACCCGCTACACGACGTTGATGCAAAGAAATTTTGTGTACCGGGCGATTTACTTTTTTCCTTGGTCTTAGACCATTATGGCTTAAGCGAAAATATGGAATTTAGCTTCGTTGGTATGGTCGATGAAACCAGCGAATTGGTGTTCCCAGCCGAGGCCGAACAGTTTGAAGTCACCTCAAAAGAAAAGGTGATGTTGTCTGTATCTCGCTCAGGTAGTAATAGTAAATGTTCCACGCTGATTGATAGTCTAACTCGAAACTACGTTGAGTTTTCTGGCACCACTTTCCCACATATCATCATTCCGATTATGGGAGAGCAACAGGTGATGATTAACCCGGCACGACCTATGGTTATCTATGAATCTATGGCTATCCACATGGATAACTTAGATGTCAAAGAGGTAACCTTGGAAGCGGGTCAACATGAATTTAGCTATGACGGCAAGCGCGGCAAAATAAACTTACGTTTTAATTTGCTCTCGGAAGGCCAAAAAGTGGGATACGGCGAAAAGCATATGTTGGTATCTGGAATTAGAGAATATTGCCAAGAAACCGTTGATGATTTAATCGATTATTACAACAACCGCAAATCTACTTTAAAAGCATAATTTTGATTTAGAAAGCGAGCATTAGCTCGCTTTTTTAGTTCCAATAAACAACAGATCGTATCCTTCCTCAGGCTGACATCATTAACCTCTAACTCGGACAATTGTTGCAATTTATTTCAGAACCGTCACGGTTTAAACACTTTGATACCAAATATAAATTGAATCAGAAACGACGAAGTAATACCTTTTCTTCAAGCTCAAATTTTGATTCTTCATTTTTAACATCAAGGCGTTATAAACGGGTAAAAGCATAATAAAAAAGACCTGTTTTTATCAACTATTCCTAGCTATTAGTCTTGGTTTTTAATAAGTATCACAATTGTTTTTATCAAGAATAAATAAAAGGAAGATGTCGTTGCTAACCTCATTTAAAAAATCGCTTGTAGTTTTAGGTATATTCAGTCTTGCCGCTTGTTCAGGACAAGATGATCCATCTCACAAAGACCAGCAAGCCGCCAAAAAAGAAGAAAAGCAAGAATTTGCGATCCCAGTCGAAGTGACATTTTCCAAAGTTGGCGATGTTGCCAAGTTTTACCAAACCACCGCTATTTTGGAAGCAGAGCAAGAGAGTAAAGTGGTCAATAAGGTCACTGGAATGCTTGAATCTGTGCATGCCCAAGAAGGCCAACGTGTAAAGGCTGGAGATTTACTAGCTCAGATTGACCCGCGAAATTACCAGCTAGACTTTGAGCGTGCAAAAATCGATTACGAATCAGCACTGTCTGAGTATAAACGTAGCCAGCCCGTCAATGGCAAGCAGCTTATCTCTGCAAAAGATCTTGATAAACTGCGCTTTAGAGTACAAACCACTGAAAACCAGCTAGAAGTCGCTCGAATTAAATTACGCGACAGCAAAGTAGTCTCTCCAATCGATGGTGTCATCGCCAAGCGCTCAGTAAAAGCACACAATATGCTGAGTAATATGGGTAATGAAATGTTCCATGTAGTGTCGTTGGACTCTTTGATTGGGGTCGTTCACCTTCCAGAATCTGAGCTTAGCAAAGTAAAGCTTGGACAAGTCGCAAAATTGAGCTTTCCCGCCGAGCCTAACCTTGATTTAGAAGCCACTGTATTACGCATTGCGCCATTAGTAGACAGCAAGCTAGGTACATTTAAAGTAACTCTGTCGATTGATAATCAACAAGGCACGCTTAAACCCGGTATGTTCGCTCGCGTTGCGTTGTTACTCGATAGCAAGCAGGCCGTAACTTTGGTGCCAGAAAACGCACTTATTAAAAAAGATGGTAAAGCTAGTTTGTTTGTTGCTAAGGATAATCGAGCTAAAAAGTTGCAGGTTGAAACCGGTTACGCGCAAGACGGCTGGGTTGAAATCATCACTCCAACAGACATTGAAGATGGCGTGATCACGGTAGGTCAACATGGTTTGAAAGATAATGCATTGTTGAACGTGCTTAATGATGAACAAAACGCCATCGTGAAAAAAACCGACGATAAATCACAACAGCTTTAATCAAGTCAGAAGTAAGGACGATTTATGAATATAGCTAGGCTTGCTGTAAAGCGCCCTGTGACCATCACGATGTTGGTGTTGGCGGTGATGCTGTTTGGTATGGTGGGATTCTCACGCTTGGTGGTATCTTTATTACCTGACTTGAGTTATCCAACGCTTACGGTCAGAACCGAAAACCCCGGAGCGGCACCTGCGGAAATAGAGCAACTGATCTCTAAACCGATTGAAGAAGCTGTCGGTGTGGTCAAAGGGATCCGTAAACTTCATTCTATTTCAAAGCCCGGGCAGTCGGATCTAATTATCGAGTTCCAATGGGGAACTGATATGGACTTGGCTATTATGGAGTTGCGTGAAAAACTCGACATGGTGATGTTGCCGGTCGAGCTTAGAAAGCCAGTGATCTTGCGGTTTAACCCGTCGTTAGATCCCATCATTCGCTTAAGTGTGTCCGGTGACGTGCAGTCATATACGCAGTTACGGTCACTAAGAACTTACGCAGAAGAAGAATTGAAACGTGCCTTAGAGCCCATTGATGGCGTTGCGGCAGTGCAGTTAAGCGGTGGTCTAGAGCAACAAATTCAAGTGCTTATCGATCAGCAGCAGGCGATGTTACGGGGTGTCACAGCAGAAGCCATAACCAACCGGATAAAGAATGAAAACATCAATGTTTCTGCGGGTCGCGTTTTTGACGGTCAGCAAGAGTTTTTAGTTCGCACCTTAAATCAGTTCACTCAGATTGAAGAGATTGGCGACGTCATTATTAAACAAGACCTTGGGCAAACCGTTTATCTGCGTGACATTGCGACCGTCGTTGACGGAGTGAAAGAACGTCAAGATATCACCCGAGTGAATGGCAACGAAGCCATTGAGCTGGCACTGTACAAAGAAGGGGATGCGAATACGGTTGCGGTCGCCAAAAAAGTACAGGCTAAAATCAAGCAAATTCAGCAACAGTTACCAGAAAACGCAGAGCTAAAAATACTCTCAAACCAAGCCGAGTTTATCGAAAAAGCCATCGACGAGGTAAAGCAAACTGCGATTATTGGTGGTGTACTGGCGATTGTGGTGTTGTATCTGTTTTTAGGTAAGTTTAAGCCGACGATTATTATCGCACTGGCGATACCCACTTCCATCATTGCGACCTTTAACCTGATGTTTGCCAATGACATTAGTCTAAATATTATGTCACTTGGTGGTATCGCGTTGGCTGTAGGTTTGCTGGTGGATAATGCCATTGTGGTACTGGAAAACATCTACCGTAAAAAAGAACAAGGAGAAGCGGTCGAGCAAGCCGCTATTGATGGAACCCAAGAGGTTTCAGGTGCGGTAACGGCATCAACGCTAACCACCCTTGCGGTGTTTGCACCGTTGGCGTTTGTTACCGGATTTGCGGGGGAAATTTTTAGCGACCAAGCACTCACCGTAACGTTTGCTTTGTTGGCATCATTGTTGGTTGCGCTGAGCTTTATCCCCATGTTGGCGTCACGTCAGTTTTCTATTACACAAAACAGCGATGAAAGCGTATCAGAGCAGATTAAAACGCAGCCTAAATCGGGGTTTAAAAAGTGGCTGAGCTTTGCACTGCTACCATTTAAATTTATCGTGATTTCCATACCGTGCTTTTTGGGGCGCTGGGTGTTGCGAATAGCCATGCTAGTGTCATCGTTGGTTGGGTGGTGTATCAGTAAAATTACCTATCCAGCTTATATTGCTTTTAATGGCGTATACCAGCTGTTTGCCCGTGGTTATGAAAAGCTACTGAAAGCGGCAATGAAGCAGCGCGCTTTAGTGGTTATCAGCTGTTTGCTTTTTGCGTTAGTCGGGATCAGCTTAGTGCCAAGAATTGGCATGGAACTGATGCCGGAAGTGGCGCAAACTGAGCTAACCCTTGAGATTACCCTGAGACAAGGCACGCCTATTGAGCAAACTGATCAACAGTTAAATACACTGGCACAGTCGGTCGTTGATATGCCGGGAGTGGTACATACCTACAGCATGTCAGGCACAGGTAGCTTAATGATGAGTAGTGCGACACGAGGTGGTTCTCATTGGGGACAATTGGTTGTCAAAACCAATACATCATCACAGCTAGCAGCAGTTCAGGAAAAACTGCGCGCGCAGTTGGCAGGAATGGCACAGGTCAACGCCGAATTTACCCAAAGCCGATTGTTTGAGCAACAGCGCCCATTGGTGGTGGTGATGAGTGGCTATCAATTAGATGAACTCAAACGCTATGCGGACAAACTCGTTGCGCAGCTACAGCAGCAACAACGCTTTACTGATGTGACGACTTCATTGCGTGCCGGACAACCGGAATTAAAAATTGAGTTTGATCACCAACGGTTAAGCAGTCTAGGCCTTACCGCATCAGGGATCACCGATATTTTAGCCACAAAAATTGGTGGCGATGTTGCCAGTAAATACAATATGGATGACCGCCAAGTCGATATCTTAGTACAAGTTGATCGCGATGCGCGAAACTCGGTCAATGCAATCCGCGATATGCTTATTCATGGTCAAGATGGTCAAAGCGTGCCGCTATCATCGGTGGCTAAGGTGACAGAATCTATCGGCCCCAACGAGATTAATCGCTTGGACCAAGCGCGAGTTGCGATAATTACCGCTTCTGTTCAACAAGGGGATTTAGCCACCGCAGCGCAAACGGTGCGTAGTAATCTAGCCAGTCTTGGCTTACCTAACCACATTTACAGTCAAGTGATAGGCCAAAATCAACAAATGGAAGAAGCGTATTCTTCGTTAACGATGGCATTATTGCTGGCGGTATTTTTGGTGTACTTGGTGATGGCGTCTCAGTTTGAATCACTATTGAATCCATTCATCATTTTATTCAGTGTGCCTTTGGCGGTGCTGGGTTCCGTTTTTGGTTTGTTTATTACTGGCACCAGTTTGAGTGTTATCGCCTTTATTGGCCTGATCATGTTAAGTGGTATTGTGGTCAACAACGCGATTGTATTGATTGATCGTATTAATCAACTGCGAGCGCAGGGAACCATGATGGCGGACGCCATTTTAGAAGCGGCTAACTCCCGTTTACGTCCCATTATCATGACGACCATGACGACGGTGTTGGGGTTACTGCCAATGGCGCTGGCAACTGGTGAAGGGGCGGAACTAAGAGCGCCGCTTGCCATTACGGTAATGAGTGGTTTGCTGATTGCAACCTTGCTCACTTTGGTGGTTATTCCAGTCCTTTATAGCTTGTTTAACCGAGATAAGGTGGCGTCGACCGTTAACCTAGAAAAGGCCAGCTATGAAGCAAACTAAACCAATTAAAAGCTTAGCAGCACTGGCCTTACAGCGGCCAGTGACTTGCTTTATGTTGATGATCTCCATGATAGTGGCAGGACTTGTTAGCAGTAAACTATTACCTTTAGATAGCTGGCCTGCGGTCAATGCGCCACAGGTTTTTGTCAGAGCTTCGTATCCGGGTTCAACACCTCAGGAAATTGAACGTTTGATCACTAAGCCGTTAGAAGAAGCCTTTTCTACTATGGCTGGAGTAAACAGCATAAATTCACAAGCCTCAGCTGATTGGACCTCGTTGCGATTGAGAATGGACTTTTCCAGTGACTTAAACAGCGCCATTTTAGAAGCGCGTGAAAAGGTCGATATGGTGCGACACTTGTTACCAGAAGATTTACAACGTGTCGATGTGCTGAAGTTCTCAACGCAGGACATTCCTGTTGTTGAGCTGACGTTACTCAGCGAAAAGTCGCTGACTCACGATTACGAGTTACTAGAAAAAAACCTAAAAATGCCACTTGAGCGGATTAAAGGAGTCGGCCGAGTCGAACTGTATTTACGCCAACCTCGCGTGTGGATCCAGCTTGATGCGGACAAATTGGCTATGCATCGCGTTGACGTGCAAACGGTGACCAATGTATTGAACCAAGCCAACTTCTTAAAATCGGTGGGAGAGGTGCAAGCGGGTGAGCATCGCTACGCGGTTACGCCACAAGGGCAATATCGCAATATTGAAGATATTCGTGCGCAAAGGATCAATGAGCGAGTGCGCTTAGCAGATATTGCCAGCGTAGAATATGCCCTGAGCGAGCGCCAGTGGCAACGCCGAGTAAATGGGCAACCAGCTGTTGGTTTGGATGTATTTAGAGAATCCGACGCAAATGTCGTTGAAGTCTCTCAGCGAATACGTCAAGTGCTCGATGAAGCGTCCCATAAGCCACAGTTGGCGCATATTGATATTCAATATGACCGTGATGATGGCAAAAGTGTTGAGGTTTCGATAGCGTCATTACTTCAGGCTGGCGCCATCGGTGCAGTTTTATCATTCTTGGTGTTGTGGTTTTTCTTACGAAACCTCAAGCTAACGAGCGTGGTAGTGTTAGCGGTTCCTGTTTCTTTGAGTATTTCATTGGCTGTGATTTATTTTATGGGCTTTAGCCTAAATATGCTGACGCTAATAGGTTTGATCATTGCCATTGGGTTGCTGATTGATAACTCGGTTGTGGTGTGTGAGAGCATTTTGCAGCAACGCGCCGAGGGCGACTCTGGCAAAACTGCGGTGATAACTGGAGTCGATAAAGTCAGTACCGCGATTTTGAGTGCGACTTTGACGACGGTGATTATATTTTTACCGCTGCAAATGGGTGAAAGTAATTTTATGACCGTGATGCTAGAGCAAATTGCGGTATCCATTTGTGTGCCCTTGTTGGTCTCGCTGCTCGTTGCCAAAACGCTTATTCCGCTTTGTATGTATAAGGTGTTACCAGATAACGCGGGTATCAATGAATCGGGTTCCGATCGAGTACAGCAGAAATACCGCTCGTTTTTAACTTGGGGATTGGATCACCCAAAACGCCTCGGAGTATTCTTTTTAGTCATGTTCGCCAGTGTCATGATGGCGAAAGGCATGGTTGACAAAAACGCCAGTGATGCAGAATCGCAAAAGCGTTTACAGATTTACTATGAGTTTAAAGGAGAGCCGGATCTCGACAAAAAACTCGACTACCTTAAGCAGGTAGAATCTTATTTACTAACCCATAAAGCACAGTTGGGTATTTATAAGTTGTACTCTGGTGTTTATTCTCGCGGTGCGTGGAGCAGTATTCGTTTTGAAACCGAGTTGCCCAAAAGTATCGAAGCCATCAAAAAAGATATTCGGGATAACTTTCCTATTTCAGCCTACGCTAAAGCGTCCTTACAGCGCGCGGCAGGTTCTCGATCAGCGGTAAAGGTTTATCTATTTGGTCGTTCAACCGCCAAGTTAAATGACATAGCCGAACAGCTTATTCCACAATTGGAAGCACACCCTCACTTTTCAGATGTGAGAAATAGTTCTGAGGGGGATGTGTATGAGATACGTCTGGTAGTAAATCGACAGCGAGCCATGCAGCTGGGCGTTTCGACCCAAGAAATCGCCAGCAAAATTGGCAATGCGGTTAGAGGCATTAAACTCAAAACCCTAAGAACACTGGATAAGGGCGAAGTCGAAATACTGGCTGGTTACTTTAAGCAAGGCGCGATTGCCATGGAAGACTTTAAACGCTTGCCGGTGATGGAGTCTAATGGCGCAGTGTTAACGCTACAGCAGCTGGTGGAAATAGAAACTCGTCCTGCTCCAAGGTCAATCTCTCGGGTAGATAGACAAACGCAGATCGCCATTGAAATGAACTTAGACGATGTCAGTCACAAAGAAGCGGCAAAGTCTTTAACCGAAATGATGAACGCGATGACATTACCTCGCGGTTACGCTTGGGGATTAGGTCCAAAGTTTGCAGAGCAAGACGAATCGCTCAAAGAAATGGCGTTTAACATGATCATTGCGTTCTGTTTGATCTTTATGATTATGGCGGCTTTGTTTGAGTCTTTGCTCATGCCTATCGCCATTTTGAGTTCAATCGGTTTAGGCTTTATCGGGGTGTACTGGACCTTTGCTATTTTAGGGTTAGGGTTAGGCGAAACCGGGATGTTGGGCATGTTGGTGTTAATGGGGATTGTAGTTAATAACGGTATCGTGTTGATTGACCAAATCAATCGCTTTAATGCCTCAGCTGAGCAGCTAAAAATAGCCATTGTAAAGGCGTGCTCAACTCGATTACGACCCATTTTGATGACAGTGGCAACCACCGTGATTGGCATGCTACCGGTACTATTCGAAAGTGGCTCGGCGGACTCTGGTGTGCTTGATTATAAGCCGATGGCCATTGCCATAATCGGCGGTTTGGTATTTTCAACCATCACCAGCTTAGTATTTGTGCCGTATTGTTATTACTTGCTTTATCGCTTAGGGCGAGGCAGCAGCAACAAAATAGCTAACGCCAGAGCCTATGCACAACAAAAACTGGCCAAGCTAAACTAGGGCCTATTTCTGCAAGCAATAAAACGGCGCAGTGCCACTGTGCCGTTGCTTGTTCCCCATTGTACAAATCGGGTAGAAGAAACTCCTTCCTATTGTTGACGAAAATTTAGCTTAAAATGCGACAGCTATCCGCAACTATTGATTGTTTATCAGGCCAAGATCAGCGAAAATACCAAGTTATTGACGATTAACATGACGGATTGACAGTGGGCGCCGATTACGTGGCGTATCTAGCAAAAAAGACTCAGTCCGTACACCAACTCAAAGACACTTTTTAATGGCTGACCAAAAATTTCTTGACGAAATCAACAAGCGAAGGACCTTTGCTATCATCTCTCACCCGGATGCGGGTAAAACCACCATCACTGAAAAGGTACTACTTTTCGGAAAGGCGTTACAAAAAGCCGGTACAGTAAAAGGCCGTGGGTCTAATCAGCACGCGAAATCTGACTGGATGGAAATGGAAAAAGAACGTGGTATCTCTGTAACCACCTCGGTAATGCAGTTTCCATATAACCATGCTTTGGTAAACCTGCTGGATACCCCGGGACACGAAGATTTCTCGGAAGATACCTATCGTACCTTGACCGCAGTGGATTCATGTTTGATGGTAATTGACGCGGCAAAGGGTGTTGAGGATCGTACTCGTAAATTAATGGAAGTAACACGTCTTCGTGATACGCCGATCGTCACCTTTATGAACAAATTGGACCGTGATATTCGTGATCCAATGGAACTGATGGACGAAGTTGAAACTGAGCTAAACATCATGTGTGCGCCGGTTACTTGGCCTATCGGTTGTGGTAAAGAGTTCAAAGGGGTTTATCACATTCACCGTGACGAGACCATTTTGTACCAAACGGGTCAAGGCCACACCATTCAAGAAACGCGTATCGTAAAAGGCTTGGATAACCCAGAACTTGATGCGGCGGTTGGTGAAAGCCTTGCAGAACAATTACGTGAAGAGCTTGAACTGGTTATTGGTGCGTCGCACGAGTTTGACAAAAATCTATTCTTGTCAGGTGAGCTAACGCCAGTGTTCTTTGGTACAGCATTGGGTAACTTTGGTGTGGATCATATGTTGGATGGTCTGACCGAGTGGGCCCCTTCGCCTATGCCTCGTCAAACCGAAGAGCGTGAAGTGACCGCAGAAGAAGAAAAGTTCTCAGGCTTTGTGTTTAAGATCCAAGCCAACATGGACCCTAAACACCGAGACCGTATTGCCTTTATGCGTATCGTATCCGGTAAGTACACCCAAGGCATGAAAATGAACCATGTGCGTATTGGCAAGCAGGTTAGCATTGCTGATGCGGTCACCTTTATGGCGGGTGATCGTGAGCGAGCACAAGAAGCGTTCGCGGGTGACATTATTGGTTTACACAACCACGGCACCATCCAAATCGGTGATACGTTTACACAAGGCGAATCATTGAAATTCAGTGGTATTCCTAACTTCGCACCTGAGCTATTCCGTCGTATTCGTTTAAAAGATCCGCTAAAACAAAAGCAATTGCTAAAAGGTCTGGTACAGCTGTCTGAAGAAGGCGCGGTACAAGTATTTAGACCACTTGCTAACAATGACCTAATTGTTGGCGCGGTTGGTGTGCTGCAGTTTGACGTGGTTGTTGCACGTCTTAAGTCTGAGTACAACGTGGATGCAATTTATGAAAGCGTAAACGTACAGACTGCTCGTTGGGTAAGTTGTGACGACGAGAAGAAAATGGCTGAATTCCGCCGCAAGTGTGAGCAAAACTTGGCATTAGACGGTGGTGATAACCTGACTTATATCGCGCCAAGCCGAGTAAACCTGAACTTATCGATGGAGCGTTATCCTGAAGTGAAGTTCAACCACACTCGTGAACATTAATCGCTGCGCATTAAAGGAAAACAGATGAATATCAAAAGTATTTTAATTGAAAAAGCCAACGCAGCGATGCTGGCGGCTGGCATCCCTGAAGGTACGAACCCTGCGGTAACGCAAAGCACTCGTCCACAGTTTGGTGATTACCAAATTAACGGTGCCATGGGCGCTGCAAAAGCACTTAAAACCAATCCAAGAGAGCTGGCGCAGAAGATTATCGATAACTTAGCGCTTGACGATATCGCTGCACAGACTGAAATTGCAGGCCCTGGTTTTATTAATATCCATTTGAAACCAGAATTCTTAGCTACAAGCCTACAAGCGGCAAACCAAGATGCCAAATTAGGTGTGTCTGAGCATCAGCCAGCGAAAAAGGTAGTGGTTGATTACTCCTCACCAAACCTAGCGAAAGAGATGCACGTGGGTCATTTGCGTTCATCGATTATTGGTGATTCCGTGGTACGTGCTCTTGAATTCCGTGGCGACACGGTGATCCGCCAAAATCACATGGGTGATTGGGGCACGCAGTTTGGTATGCTGATTGCGCACCTTGAAGACTTGTTAAACCAAGGTGTTGACCTAGAAAACGTCGCGCTTGCGGATCTTGAAAGCTTCTACCGTGATGCGAAAAAGCGTTTCGACGATGAAGAAGGCTTTGCCGACAAAGCACGTGACTACGTAGTGAAACTACAAGGTGGTGATGCGCATTGTAAAAAGCTATGGCAAATGTTTATCGACACCTCAGTGAAACACTCAGAAGAAGTTTATGAAAAGCTAAACGTGACGTTAACCCGTGACGATATCATGGCTGAAAGTGCATATAACGACCGTTTAGGTGGTGTCATTGAGCTGCTTAAATCAAAAGGCATTGCGGTTGAAGACCAAGGTGCACAAGTAGTGTTCCTTGATGAGCTTGCAAACAAAGACGGTGAACCGTCGGTGTTTATTGTACAAAAGTCAGGTGGTGGATTCTTATATTCAACGACCGATTTAGCGGCTTGTGATTATCGCTCAAACGAACTAGATGTTGACCGCATTTTAATTTTTGTTGATGCACGTCAGGGCTTACACTTCAACCAAGTGGAAATCACTGCACGCAAAGCCGGTTTACTGAAAGACAAAACGTCGTATGAGCCAAGCCTGTTTGGTACCATGATGGGGGAAGATGGTAAACCATTCAAAACCCGTACTGGCGGTACAGTAAAACTTGCCGATTTGCTTGATGAAGCGGTAAGCCGCGCTAGTGAGAAGCTTGCCGATCGCGCAACTGAGCTGAGCGAAGAAGCTCGCCAAGAAATCGCCCGTAAAGTAGGGATTGGCGCAGTGAAATATGCGGATCTGTCTAAGCACCGTACCAGCGATTACATCTTTAACTGGGATACTATGCTGAGCTTTGAAGGCGCAACCGCTCCGTATCTTCAGTACGCGTATACGCGTGTGCGCAGTATCTTCAGAAAGGCTGATGTAAGCAGTGAAGCGCTAGCAGGGCAAATCAATATTGATGCGCCACAAGAAAAAACCCTTGCGCTTAAGCTACTACAGTTTGAAGAAGTGTTAGATCTAATGATCAACGAAGCAACGCCACACGTATTATGTGGATACCTGTATGAGCTGGCGAGCTTGTATATGACGTTCTACGAAGCATGCCCAATTCTAAAAGATGATGTGGCAGCGGATGTACGTGACAGTCGTTTGTTACTTTGTAACTTAGTGGCGAACACACTTCGCACTGGCTTAGACCTGCTTGGTATCGAAGTAATGGAACAAATGTAATCACTAGCGATTTAAAACTGTTCTTATGTTCTCAATATGAGGATAATAAAAGCCGCCATTGTGCGGCTTTTTGCTATGGTTTGTAATATCAATTGGTATTAATGCAATTGGCATATAAAGAAGGATTGTGGGGGAACACAATATGAAGCTTGAAGATATTCGTCGAGAATATAATAAAGATGGATTGCGCAGAGAAATGCTTAAAGACAGTCCATTTGCGCAGTTTGATTTATGGTTACAGCAGGCCATTGATGCCAAGTTTTCAGATCCAACCGCGATGGTGGTTGCAACGGTTGACGAACATGGTCAGCCTTCACAGCGCATTGTGTTGTTGAAACAAGCGGATGAAAACGGCTTTGTATTTTTCACCAACACAGGCTCTAGAAAAGCCAAAGAGCTTAAACAAAACAATAAAATTTGCCTGCACTTTCCGTGGCATGAAATTGAACGTCAGGTGATTGTCTATGGCGAAGCTCAACCGCTGCCAACTAGTCGGGTTGCCAAATACTTTTTATCCAGACCAAAAGAAAGCCAATTAGCTGCATGGGCTTCGCAACAATCGCGTCCGGTATCATCCAGAAATGCCTTATTACAGACCTTTGCAGGCATGAAAGAAAAGTTCGCCAAAGGAGAAATCCCACTGCCTGATTTTTGGGGCGGCTACTGTGTGGTGCCCAGCAAAATCGAGTTTTGGCAAGGTGGTGAACATCGACTGCATGACCGTTTTATGTATATTAGGCAAGCAGATAACAGCTGGGTTATTGAGCGCTTAAATCCGTGATTAATCACCATGCAATTTATCGACAGTCACTGTCATCTTGATTTTGATGAGCTGCGCGAGCAGCTTAGTGAACATCTTGCTGCTGCAAAGCTGGCCGGCGTTGAGCATTTTGTTGTCCCTGGAGTCACATTTAAACAGTCGCAGGCGCTGCTAGGATTTGCCAAATCACATTCAAGTTGCAGTATTGCTGCAGGGCTTCATCCCTACTTTATAGAACAACATGAGCAGCAACATATTGCTCGATTAGCCACATTGATAAAAGATAACCCGAGTCGGTTTTGTGCCATTGGTGAGTGTGGTATCGATGCGACTTGTGGACAATTAACGTGGCAAATCGAGTTATTCAAAGCCCATGTGGAGTTGAGCAACCAGTTTGCGCTGCCTTTGATTGTTCATCACCGTAAAAGTCATCATTTAATTGCGCAGGTTTTTAAGCAAGTTAGGCCGAAGTTCGGTGGGGTTATCCATGCTTTCTCTGGTTCGTTTCAACAAGCGCAGTATTACATTGAGCTAGGCTTCAAGCTAGGGGTAGGTGGAACGATCACTTATCCTAGAGGCGCAAAAACCGCGGAAGTTTTTTCGCAATTGCCGCTAGACAGTTTGGTGTTAGAAACAGATGCGCCGTCTATGCCGGTATTTGGTTATCAAGGAAAACCGAATACGCCTGCGCACATAGCGACGATTTTTGAAGTTTTGTGTGACAATAGAATCGAGAGTAAAGAGGAGATTGAACAGGTTATTTTTGCTACCACAATCAATCTCTTCAACCTTTAAAGCGTAGCTTTATACCATCAGAGCGACATCTTCCGGCTTCTGTACTAGCTGCTTATTAATCATTTCGATCATGCTTGGATAGTGTTGATTGATAAAAAAGTGCCCGCCCTCGAATTCAGTAACATCGATAGGGTGATGCGTTAACTCTTGCCATGCTTGAATCTGCTCTACGGTGGTTTTATCTTGTTTGCCATCAAACACATGGATTGGCACAGGTAAGGTTTTGATATTGGCTCGGTAGGTATCAGCAACCTTAAAGTCAGCTCTTATTAAAGGTATCAAAAACTCCATTAGCTCTTTGTTTTCAAGTACTTCTTTGGGGGTGCCATTAAGTGTTTTTAGCTCATCCAAAAACTCATCATGTGGCAGGTCATAAATCGACTTTGAAGTGGAAGAGGTGTGCGGAGCGCGGCTGCCTGAAGCAAATAGTTTAATCGGAAGCGGTTTTCCTTGCTGTAATAACTGCACAGTCAATTCGTACATTACTCGGCTTCCTAAGCTATGGCCAAAAAAGGCGTAAGGCTTACCGCCAAAATGAGATTGATAACTTAAAAGCTCGGCGATGATATCTTCCATATTGTCGTGAGCTTCTTCTGCAAGGCGCGCACCACGACCGGGGAGCTGGATAACAATCAGTTCAATATCTGAGTGGACAAGGTTATTCCAAGGCATAAAAGCTGTCGGTGAACCGCCAGCATAGGGAAAACAGAATAAACGTAACTTGGCGTTTGGGTTTGGTTTGGGTGTATAAAAAAGCTTGCTAGTCATGATCCTTGGCACAGATTGCTATTTTTCATTATGCTATCAAATTTTTTACAATAGTTGCATTGCTAATTTTTGATTATTTAAAGAACAAAGAGCTTATTCATCTTCGCTTTTACTGCGCTTGCGTATTTTTCTTTTCACTTCCCAGCGTGTTAATGCTCGGCCTATTTGCCAAGTAAACAGCATAGTGATCACTAGCATAAGTAATACAGCACGACCTAACTCATGAAAATGCTGGTGACTTTGGGACATTGCAGCTTCGGTCAGGTAAATCATGGAAACAAAACCCAGCGGTTGCCCCTGCGGATCATAAACCGGCTCCGAAATTACGTTTTTCATTTTACTGAGACCTGGCAAGGTTGCCGGTAGATCTTGGTATTCAACAGTGGCTTGGCTGCCGTCGTTACCGATAATAAATTGTCCTTTGTTGTTATAAATTGCCACTTGTAACACAAATTCATCGGTTGCTAAGTGGTTAGCTAAAGCAGCTAATCTTGGCGTGTCGATTCGAGACAGTGGAAAAGCCACGTTAAGCGCGAACTGTTTGGTGAGGCTTCGGGCGGTATGATCAGCGCCATTATGCAGCAGCTTGTGTGATTGGAAGCTGGTATTGAAAGCAAGCCATGTGAGCATCACCATACAGATTGCAGCTAAGCACAATCTTAGTAATCTTCTCGCTTGTGAGGAGCGAAGTAGCTCGATGGTTTGATGATTTTTCATTGCTGTTGCTAATTTCATATTTTTCATCAGCGGATTTGCTGACACTAATCCCTAATCGTGTTAAAACCCTGATAACGCTATCAAGGAGCTTTACATGCCGTCAATTAACGAGCTTACACTCGCACAACCTTCTCAGTGGTTTCTTATTGAGACTAGCACAACTACCGCAAAAACAAGTACTTTACCCAAATCGTTTGAGCGCTTTGTGGTCTTTTTCAGCGATAGCTATGCCCAGCTGCCAGTCAACAGGTTAATTGATTTATTAGCTCAGGAGTTGAGTGCGCCTTTTTATATTTGCCAATATCAAGCAGAGGAATGTCTTCCTTTGGCATTAGCAATCGCTTTAGATAAAAGCGATTCACTCAGCAAGTCACAAATCCGAGATATTGCTGCGCAGTTTGATGTACAAGGTGCGATTTTAGAAAAGCCTCCAACATTGGATAACCCCGGTTTGTTAGTGATGGATATGGACTCCACGGCGATTCAAATTGAATGTATCGACGAAATTGCGCGCTTAGCAGGTCGCTATGATGAAGTAGCCTCTGTAACCGCTCAAGCTATGGCTGGAGAGTTATCATTCGCTGAAAGTTTACATCGTAGAGTAAAGTCACTAGCGGGGGTACCGCTTTCTCAAATTCAAGGTTTGAAAGATAGCTTACCATTAATGCCGGGTATTCAAGCGCTTTGCCAAGTATTAAAACAGCATGGCTGGCACTTAGCTATCGCTTCTGGCGGGTTTACTTGGTTTGCCGAAGCACTAATTGAACCACTGCAACTTAACGATGTGTTTGCCAATACCTTAGAAGTTAAAAATGACCAACTAACTGGAAACGTGTTGGGTGATGTCGTGGATGCCAATAAAAAAGCACAAGTGCTAGTGCAACTGGCCGAGAAGTACCATATCCCTGCCGAACAAACCGTGGCTATTGGCGATGGCGCAAATGATTTAGTGATGATGAGTAAAGCTCAGCTTGGTGTCGCCGTGCACGGTAAACCCAAAGTGGTTGAGCAAGCCGATGCTGCGATTTGTAGAGGGTCGTTATTACAGCTGGTTTATTTACTGCAATTACCACGGCAAGTGTAAGATACCAAGAATGAATTTTCTTGACTCTAAGCTGTTGTCTATAATTATTTAATTAAACCGCCTAAGGGCTGACGATGAAAACGATTTTGGCTCTGTTCTTTTTACTTAGTTTGCAAGCCTTAGCGACCCAAACACCGACTCAGGTGTTTATTACCACGGGTCAGTGGCCACCTTATATGGATCAAACTCAACAGGACCAAGGCTGCGTGGCGGCGGTAATTCGGGATGCCTTTGCACTGTCGGATATTGAAGTTAGGTTTATCTTTATGCCTTGGGAGCGCGCCTATCAAGAAGGCATGAAACAGGATTATATTGGCAGCGCCTATTGGTATTTCAGCGAACAGCGCAGTCGTGATTATATCTACACTAAACAGCCGCTAACAGAAGAAGTGAGCCGGTTTTATCACCTCAAAGATCTGCCTTTTAATTATACTAGCCACAAAGACCTCAAACCCTACTTGTTGCTACTCAATAAAGGCTTAACCTACCCGGAAGAGCTCATCGAAGCCATAGAGCAACTAGACCTCGATGTGACTTATTCCCCTTATACCAGCAAAAATATCGCACTCATTTTAAGACGCCGCGCGGATGTAACGGTACTTGCAGAAAACACCGCGCAATCGTTTATGCGCGCACTGCCTAAAGAAGAAGCTGAAAAAATCACCGCGCAACAAACCCCTGCCTTTATTCGAAAGGGCTATTTGCTGATAAATAAACATGGTAGCGATTACGCGCAGGTTTTTGATGAAGGGGTCAGCAAGCTTTGGGGCAATGCTGAATATGTTGAAAAGCATCTGGCACGCTGTGCTTCTAGGTTGTAGTCGCGGGAAAGTTTGTACCTTTAATAAATTTCAAGAACCCGCGAAACCACTAACTATCAGCCTTTCGTTAAGCTATTAATAATTCTCATTTTACAATGTGAAAAGGGTGTGGAAATTTATAACTTCCAAAACTGTGGTGCTATTTATAAGTCGGGAATATAAGTGGCGTTTTAGTTTGGAATATCTCCCTTAATTAATAGTAATCAAGGAATTATGATGAAACTAAATATCAAAAAGAAAAACTTAAAATCACTACATAATAATCAACTAGTACAGCAAAAAACAGCACAAGTGGCAGGTGCAACAGCGGCGCCACCAACTTATTCAGTGCTTAAAGAAGCGTGTTTATGGACAGTTAAATACTGCTAATTAAAAGGCCGAAAGGCCTTCACTTAACCTTTTTCATATTGACAAAAAATCCACAACATATTGATACTCTGTATAAAGTCATAGTGACTACTGTGAAGCCTTTTTCACATTCACCAATAGGTTTTCTAAAGCTAACTTAGGAAGCATAGGAAAGTCTCCTACCTTATCTGGTCTGACCATTTGATTCCGCATTCAAATAACTCAAGCTAATGACTAAAGTTTATTCTCTAATTCAGTCATTTTTGTGAACATTATTTATTCGTTTGGCGTTGATTTTTGACAGCTGTAGTTGATTTTGATAACGTATGGTGAAAATTTGGTATGACCAATTTACCTAACTGGTCAATGCTTACTAAGTTTGAACAGTAGAAGTCAGTTGTCTGGCTAGGTCGCACGTAAAAAATGGCGTTTTTTCAATGTCTTTAAAGATAAAAGCAGCAAAATTATCCGATGTAATTCTTGAGCAGTTAGAGAATATGATCCTCGAAGGCTCTTTGTTACCCGGAGAAAGGTTGCCGCCAGAGCGCGAACTTGCCAAGCAGTTTGAAGTATCCAGGCCGTCACTAAGAGAAGCCATTCAAAAGTTAGAAGCGAAAGGCTTAGTGACGCGTCGCCAAGGCGGTGGCACTTTTGTAAAAAATCAAATGGAAGAGGGCCTCACTGATCCGTTGTTTGAATTGATCAGTAAACACCCTGAATCACAATTTGACTTACTTGAGTTTCGTCATGCGCTTGAAGGGATCGCAGCGTATTACGCGGCACTTCGTGGTACTGATAATGACTTTGAAAAGGTTAAACATAGCTTTGAGAACATTGCCGAAGTTGGTGATGATTTGAGCTTAAAAGCAAGGGCCATAAACGCATTCCATTTTGCTGTGGCTGAGGCATCACATAATGTTGTGCTGCTTCACTTGGTAAAAGGCATGCAGTCGTTGCTTGAGCAAAACGTATTACAGAACTTAACGGTGCTGGTACAAAAATCAGACGTAAGCGAACAGCTGGGCGCACATCGCAAATTACTCCTTGATGCAGTGATTAATGGCAACCCAGAAGAAGCTAGGCTCGCCAGTAATGCGCACTTAGCGTTTATTGAAGAAGCGCTACTGGAAGCGGGCAAAGAACGTTCTCGTATTGAGCGTTCATTACGTCGTACTAAGCAACAGTAAGTATTGAACTGATAGCATAAATTAGCATTTTAAACATAAGGAACACTCCGTATGTCTGAAGTCAATAAAATTGACGTAGACGCGTTAGAAACCCAAGAATGGTTACAAGCGCTTGAGTCAGTAGTAAAAGAAGAGGGCGTAGAGCGTGCGCAATTCTTGTTAGAACAAGTTTTAGAGCAAGCGCGTCTTGATGGCGTAGATATGCCAACAGGCACTACGACTAACTATGTCAACACGATCCCGGCGGATCAAGAACCTGCATATCCGGGTGATGTAAATCTTGAGCGTCGTATTCGTTCAATTATCCGTTGGAATGCGATTATGATTGTTCTTCGCGCGTCGAAGAAAGATCTTGAGCTGGGCGGACATATGGCATCCTACCAGTCATCTGCGGCATTTTATGAAATGTGTTTTAACCATTTCTTCCGTGCGCCGAATGAAAAAGACGGCGGTGACTTGGTGTACTACCAAGGTCATATTTCACCGGGTATTTATGCTCGTGCATTTGTTGAAGGCCGTTTAACTGCTGAGCAGCTTGACAATTTCCGTCAAGAAGTGGATGGCAAAGGTTTATCTTCGTACCCTCACCCGAAATTAATGCCTGAATTCTGGCAATTCCCTACCGTATCTATGGGTCTTGGTCCTATTGCCTCTATTTACCAAGCGCGTTTCTTGAAATACCTAGATGGTCGTGGCTTAAAAGACACTTCAGAGCAACGTGTTTATGCGTTCCTAGGTGACGGTGAAATGGATGAGCCAGAATCACGTGGTGCTATTTCATTTGCTGCCCGTGAGAAGCTAGACAACCTGTGTTACCTAATCAACTGTAACCTACAGCGCCTAGATGGCCCAGTAATGGGTAACGGTAAAATCATTCAAGAGCTAGAAGGCCTATTCAAAGGCGCTGGCTGGAACGTGATCAAAGTAGTTTGGGGATCTGGTTGGGACAAACTACTGGCTAAAGACACCACAGGTAAACTACTTCAGCTGATGAACGAAACGGTTGATGGTGATTACCAAACTTATAAAGCAAAAGACGGTGGCTATGTGCGTGAGCACTTCTTTGGTCGTTACCCAGAAACAGCAGCACTTGTTGCAGACATGACTGACGAAGAAATCTTTGCCCTTAAGCGTGGTGGTCATGAGCCATCGAAGCTATTCGCAGCATTTAAAGCGGCGCAAGAAACCAAAGGTCGTCCAACGGTTATCCTAGCTAAGACGGTTAAAGGTTACGGTATGGGTGAAGCGGCGGAAGGCAAAAACATCGCCCACCAAGTTAAAAAAATGGACATGACGCATGTTGAGCACTTACGTTCACGTCTTGGTCTTGAAGACTTGGTATCGGATGAGCAAATTAAAGACCTACCATACCTAACGCTAGAAGAAGGCTCTAAAGAGTACGAATATCTTCACGCTCGCCGTAATGCATTACATGGTTACACACCTAAGCGTTTACCAAACTTCACGCAAGCGTTAACACTACCAGAAGTAGATGCATTTAAGCCGCTACTTGAAGAGCAAAAGCGTGATATTTCTACGACGATGGCATACGTTCGTGCACTAAATATCTTATTGAAAGATAAAAATATTGGCCAAAACATTGTGCCAATTATTGCCGACGAAGCACGTACTTTTGGTATGGAAGGTTTGTTCCGTCAAATCGGTATTTATAACCCGCATGGTCAGAATTACACGCCGCAAGACCGCGATATCGTTTCTTACTATAAAGAAGCAACGTCAGGTCAGGTGCTGCAAGAAGGTATCAACGAGTTAGGTGCTATGTCTTCATGGGTTGCTGCGGCAACGTCTTATAGCACTAACGATTTACCAATGATCCCGTTCTATATCTACTACTCAATGTTTGGTTTCCAACGTGTAGGTGATATGGCGTGGATGGCGGGTGATCAGCAAGCTCGTGGTTTCTTACTAGGTGCAACGGCTGGTCGTACAACGCTAAATGGTGAAGGTCTACAGCACGAAGACGGTCATTCACACATTCAAGCCGGTACTATTCCTAACTGTATTTCTTACGACCCAACATTTGCATACGAAGTGGCAGTACTTCTGCAAGACGGTATTCGTCGCATGTACGGTCCAGAGCAAGAAAATGTGTTCTATTACCTAACGCTAATGAACGAAAACTATCATCACCCAGCTATGCCGGAAGGTGCTGAAGAAGGTATTCGTAAAGGTATCTACAAGCTAGAAAGCTACACCGGTGATAAAGCACAAGTACAGCTAATGGGCTCAGGTACTATCTTGAACGAAGTACGTAAAGCAGCACAGATCCTAAGCGACGATTATGGCGTTGCATCGGACGTGTTCTCAGTGACTTCATTCAATGAGCTAGCGCGTGATGGTCAAGACGCTGAGCGCTTTAACATGCTTAATCCTGACGCAGAGCAAAAAGTACCTTACATTTCAACGGTACTTGGCGAAGCGCCGGCAATTGCGGCAACAGACTACATGAAGAGCTACGCAGACCAAGTTCGCGCGTTTGTACCAAATGTTTCATACAAGGTATTGGGTACTGACGGTTACGGTCGTTCAGACAGCCGTGAAAACCTACGTCGTCACTTTGAAGTGAACGCAGGTTATGTTGTGGTTGCTGCGCTTAGCGAGCTAGTTAAGCAAGGCAAAGTTGAAAAATCAGTTGTAGTTGAAGCGATTAAAAAATTCGATATCGACGCAACTAAAACCAATCCACTATACGCATAAGAGGATAAGTGATGGCAATCGAAATTCACGTTCCAGATATTGGTGCAGATGAGGTTGAAGTAACCGAGATCCTAGTTAGCGTAGGGGATACGGTTGAAGAAGAGCAATCGCTGATCACCGTTGAAGGCGATAAAGCATCAATGGAAGTACCTGCTGCACAAGCAGGTACGGTTAAAGAAATCAAAATCGCCGAAGGCGACAAGGTTTCTACAGGCTCCTTGATCATGGTATTTGAAGCTGCATCAGCAGAAGCATCAGCTGAGCAGCCAGCAGCGGCACCCGCTCCAGCGGCACAAGCGCCAGAGAGCACTGAAGTAAAAGAAGTGCATGTACCTGACATTGGCGGCGACGAAGTAGAAGTAACCGAAATTCTCGTTGCTGTTGGTGACAGTGTTGCTGAGGAACAGTCACTAATCACCGTTGAAGGTGATAAAGCTTCAATGGAAGTACCAGCGCCATTTGCAGGTACTATCAAAGAAATCAAAATTAACTCGGGCGACAAAGTCTCAACCGGTTCATTGATTTTTGTGTTTGAAGTCGCTGGTAGTGGTGAAGCGCCAGTTAATCAGGAAGCTTCAGCTCCTGCACAACAGGAAGCTCCGGCAGCATCGGCAGAAAAAGAAGTACACGTACCAGATATTGGTGGCGATGAAGTTGAAGTCACTGAAGTCATGGTTGCAGTTGGTGATACTGTGGCAGAAGAGCAGTCTTTGATCACCGTTGAAGGCGACAAAGCCTCAATGGAAGTACCTGCACCATTTGCCGGTACAATTAAAGAGATCAAAGTGAATACGGGCGATAAAGTATCGACCGGTTCTTTAATCTTTGTGTTCGAAGTACAAGGTGCTGCACCAGCTCCAGCAGCTCAGCCTGCTGCACAATCAGCGCCAGCACCAGCGGCTCCAGCAACGAAAGCAACAGCACCAACAGCGTCTGCGCAAAAAGACGATTTTGTGGCGAATGACCAATATGCTCACGCATCACCAGTGGTACGCCGCTTAGCGCGTGAATTTGGTGTAAACCTTGCGCGTGTTAAAGGTACTGGTCGTAAGAACCGCGTACTCAAAGAAGACGTGCAAAACTACGTAAAAGAGCTGGTTAAACAAGTAGAGTCAGGTCAAATTGCTAAAGGTGGCAACACTGGCGGTGGTGAGCTTGGTTTGATCCCTTGGCCAAAAATTGATTTCAGCAAGTTTGGTGAAATCGAAGAGAAGAAACTCTCTCGTATCAATAAGCTGTCAGGTGCTAACCTTCACCGTAACTGGGTACAAATCCCACACGTTACACAGTTTGACGAAGCTGATATCACTGAGCTTGAGGCGTTCCGTAAAGAACAGAACGTGTTGGCTGAGAAGAAGAAAATGGGCGTGAAGATCACTCCATTAGTCTTCGTGATGAAAGCCGCTGCCAAAGCACTTGAAGACTTCCCAACGTTTAACTCGTCGCTGTCAGAGGACGGTGAGAGCTTAATCCTTAAGAAGTACGTGCACATTGGTATCGCGGTAGATACGCCAAATGGCCTAGTAGTTCCGGTCGTTCGTGATGTAAACAAGAAAGGCATCATTGAGCTGTCTCGTGAGCTAATGGAAATTTCTAAAAAGGCACGTGATGGCAAGTTGACTGCATCAGATATGCAGGGCGGTTGTTTCACTATCTCAAGCCTAGGTGGTATTGGTGGTACGGCATTTACGCCAATCGTCAATGCGCCTGAAGTCGCTATTCTTGGTGTATCTAAGTCTGATTTTAAACCAAAGTGGAATGGTAAAGAATTTGAGCCGCGCTTAATGGTGCCGCTAAGCTGTTCATATGACCATCGCGTTATTGACGGCGCATTAGCTGCTCGCTTTACGGTGACACTTGCAAACTATCTAAGCGATATTCGCCAGCTAGTGATGTAATAAAAGAAACCGCATGACGCTTCGTTGTGCGGTTTTATTTTATGGATATTAGGGTCTTGCCTGATATTTAGGCGGGACAATAGAGAGTGTGAATGATACACTTTCGTGCAACAAAAAACGCTTTGCCCAGTGCCCGTGTCAGGGTGTTAGGCAGGCACTTTGGGTCGGCTACTCATAATGAGTAATACCAATCCTCTTAAATTAGTTGATCAATTTTTGAGTCGAGAAAAGCGAGTTGATAACAAGGCAAAAATTTTGCTATTTAGTTGTTCTAAATAAGAAATTTTTAACGCAGTTAGCAGCAGGTTTTATCTCTCAAATTGACCAGATAGTTAAGCGTGTTGGTATAAACCCGTTCAAAATAACAGTTAAGGTAATAACATGAGCAACGAAATCAAAACTCAAGTTGTTGTACTAGGCGGTGGTCCTGGTGGTTACTCTGCGGCATTCCGTGCAGCAGACTTAGGTTTAGACGTTACACTAATCGAATCTCGCGACACGCTAGGTGGTGTGTGCTTGAACGTTGGTTGTATCCCTTCAAAAGCCCTTCTTCACGTTGCAAAAGTGATTGATGATGCAGCTGAAATGGCTTCTCACGGTGTTTCTTTCGGTGCTCCACAAATTGACCTAGACAAAATTCGTTCTTGGAAAGAGTCTGTAATTGGTCAGCTAACAGGCGGTCTTAGTGGTATGGCTAAGATGCGTAAAGTAACTGTGGTTAACGGTTACGGTAAGTTCACAGGTTCTAACACTATCGCTGTTGAAGGCGCTGATGGTGCAAAAACAGTAACTTTTGACAACGCCATTATTGCAGCAGGCTCTCAGCCAGTAAGCCTACCTTTCATTCCTGAAGATGAGCGTATTATCGACTCTACGGGTGCGCTTGAGCTTAAAGATGTTCCTGAAAAGCTTCTAGTACTAGGTGGTGGTATCATCGGTCTTGAAATGGGTACCGTTTACCGTGCACTAGGTTCAGCTATCGACGTGGTTGAGTTCGCTGACCAACTAGTTCCTGCTGCTGACAAAGACGTTATCAAGATTTATCAGAAGTACGTAAAAGACAAGTTCAACGTAATGCTTTCAACTAAGGTTGTTGCAGTTGAAGCGAAAGAAGACGGTATTTACGTTTCATTCGAAGGTAAGCAAGCACCTGAAGGCCAAGTACGTTACGACAAAGTATTGGTTGCTGTTGGCCGTACACCAAACGGTAAGCTAATCGACGCTGAAAAAGCGGGTGTGAACGTTGACGAGCGTGGCTTTATCAACACTGACAAGCAAATGAAAACCAACGTTGACCACATCTTCGCAATTGGTGACATCGTAGGTCAGCCTATGCTTGCGCACAAAGCGGTTCACGAAGGTCACGTAGCTGCTGAAGTTATCTCTGGTAAGAAGCATTACTTCGATCCTAAGTGTATTCCTTCAATCGCATACACAGATCCTGAAATCGCTTGGGTTGGTGTGACTGAGAAAGAAGCGAAAGAGCAAGGTTTAAGCATCGAAACTGCGGTATTCCCGTGGGCAGCGTCTGGTCGTGCTATTGCTTCTGCACGTACCGAAGGTTCAACTAAGCTTATCTTTGATAAAGAGTCTGGCCGCGTGATTGGTGGTGCTATGGTTGGTATCAACGCAGGCGAAATGTTAGGTGAAATCGGCCTAGCAGTTGAGATGGGTGCAGACGGTGAAGACCTAGCGCTAACTATCCACGCTCACCCAACATTGAACGAGTCAATCGGCCTAGCCGCTGAAATATTTGAAGGTTCAATCACTGACCTACCAAACAAAAAAGCAGTTAAGAAAAAGTAATTTCTAAAACTGCAAAATGCTTAATCAGCTAAGTTGGTTAAGCACTATGTTGAATTATAAAAAATCCGATGCCTCAACAGGTATCGGATTTTTTTATGTTGATGATAATCAAATCGACCTAAGAGCTATTCGCTTATTCTCGGTTGAGGTTATTTACTTGCTTCAAACAAGGCACTCTCAATACGGATAACCATAGCCCTCATCTCTAAAGCAGAGTTCGCCTTACGCGGTATTATTAATCTGGATGTTTATTTTTTGTTTCTTTTGTTTCTAGGTTGTTTTATTTATCTATTTGTTTTTTTTAATTTTTTTCTAAAAGCAGATTAGATTTGCAATGGTTTCATGTATAATTTCTGGGAACTTTTTACGCGTGTGCCATTCGCTCACAGTGTTAGTTATCAGCTCTACAAAATAATAGAAAGGACTATTATGAACATTAACCAAAGGGAGTGGTTATCACTTCCTCAATTAAAGGATTTCCTGAATCTTTTAAAAATTGCTAAAGGGAGTAAGAGATCAGTATTTCTGTGTCTGAGTCTCCTGATGAGTAATTATGCACTTGCCGATGAATGCACCAGCTTTCATGTGATTAATGACCATCAATGGGGAAGTGATACTCTGCAATGTATTGACGAGAACCAAGACAATAAGATTGTTGGGTCAATTACTTATAAACCCCATGGGGTGACCTTAAATACCACTGACTTTTATCGCAAAAATAATATTGATATTGTTTCGCTACAGTATGGTCAATCTTTTATTACATTTAAATATTCTGGACCTGACACTGAAAGTGATGCCGTTTTTACCGCAGGTTTTATTAATGTTAATGAAACTTTTGATATCGGCTCTATTGTATTTGAAAAAGACAATACCCCAACCGATATTTTTGCGGAAAAGAATCAACTAAGAGTGGCTGCGGGTGCATATACGACTCTGCATGTGGTAGACCAACTGTATAGGAACCATAATAGATATACCTTTAATTTGTCTAGTGGTGAAGGTGACGATAATAACGAGCTATTTGAAATAAAAGAAGGTTATCGAGACGCTCAAAATTTAACTTTAAAAGATGCCGTGCCCCCGGGAACTTACAGTGTAAGGGTAACTGCATATAATGATTGGCATACCATATCTAGGCAGCTAAACATAATTATTGTAGATACAGATAAAGATATCCCACATTATTACATTGAACCTGTAATAAAAAAGGGAACCGGCTTCAGTGTACGTCCCAAAAATAGTGATGGTTATACTTTTTCGATTAAAAATATGCCTAGCTGGATGCAATTCGATCCCGATAACGGAAGGCTATATGCTCAAAGTGCTGATGTAGTGGGTCTATATGAGAATATTCAAATAACTGCACACTCAGGCAATGAAAGTTTTGATTTACGACCGATTTCAATTAAGGTTCTCGAGTATTATTTTCCTCCAGTAAAAAAATTCAATGATCCAATAGAGTTTTTGGCGGGCTTTGAAGGACAGTTTGATGTCTCAATGGATATTAGAAAAGACAGACTTGTTGGTGGCGTGGCTTATTCTTTACAAGACGCACCTAGTTGGTTAGGTATTGACGAGGCAACAGGAGTATTATCTGGCACACCTGAAACAGCAGGTAGATACAATGCAAAATTGATCATAAAGTCTGTTCAGGCAAATTATACGACGCTTGTTCCATTTGAAATTGAGGTGGCTGAAAATACTCCTCCTATACTATCAGCAACGCCAATAACCGAGACGCTAGCTTATACTCACTATCGTTTTCGGGTTTATTACAGGAGTAATGATAAAGGAGATGAGGATAAAATTAGTTTGAGTTTTGAGAATGTTCCTGATTGGCTTTTTTACGATACAGATCTAGACGCATTCTGGGCAAATCCAGGCAACTCAGACGTTGGTATTTATGAAAATATAAAAATTATCGCAAGTGATGGCCTTCTGAGTACATCAAAGACCTTTTCAGTTGAGATCAAACACAACAATGCAAACCCCGTAGCAAATGACATAAGCTTTAAAGGTTTAGAAGACACCGAGCTTTTGCTAGATCTGGAGTACTATGACCCTTATGACGACAAACGTCTATTAAAATTTGAGCTAATAACGCCTCCAGAAAACGGCACCGTAACAAGAACTGGTGAGCAATATGACTATCCTAAATATATTTACTCAGGGAAATCCAATTTTAATGGTAACGACTCGTTTAAATATCGAGTTACTGATGAATCAGGCCAATTTGCAGAAGCGACGGTTCAGATAAATCTTGACGCAGTTCCTGATAAGCCTGAAATCGACGAGGTGAAAAACCAACACCTTTATGAAGATACCTTTTTTGAATTTACTCCTAACGGACATGACGTCGATGGTGACAAGTTAACCTACACATTACTGAATCAACCCAGTTGGCTTAAACTTGATCCTGATACGGGAAGAATATTTGCAACGCCAAGTCAGGCTAATGTCGGTACTTATGAAGGCCTAATATACTATCTATCGGATGGTGCACATATTGTCAGCACAAAGTCTTTTAGTTTGTCGGTAGAAGGTGTTAACGATGTTCCGCAAATTTCAGGTACACCAGTAACAACAATCATAGAAGGTGAGTTTTACGCATTTGAACCAACCGTTTTTGACGAAGATTCAAATGATACTAAAACTTTCTCCATCCAAAACCCACCGGAATGGGCGTTGTTTGATGAAAAAACAGGTCACTTGTCAGGCACACCTGGCAGTGAACATGTTAAAACCTATAACAACATCACTATCACCGTAGAAGACTCTGAAAATGCAAAAGCATCGCTGCCTGCATTTAGCATTGAAGTCACGAAAGCAAATACTTTGCCTACCATTGGTGGCGATCCTAACCCTTTAATAGAAGAAGATAGTTTCTACACCTTTACTCCTTTTGCAGATGATGTAGATGGTGATGAACTTGAGTTTCATATTACAGGCCAACCATTGTGGGCTAATTTTGACTCGGTAACCGGTACGCTTAGCGGTACACCTTTGGATGAGCATGTCGGTACTAGCGAAAACATTGTTATCAGTGTGACTGATAAAAAGCCTGACAGCCCTCTTGTTGAGCTAAAAGCATTCAGCATTGAAGTGCGAAACACCAATGATGCACCTAGGGGTAAGGGGGAAGATAAACATTTCTCTGCACGTATGGGAGAAAAAATCACCGTCTCAAAAGAAAATGGTTTATTAACAGTCGCCCACGACGATGACCTTGATTCTGGCGATGCACTGCGCGTGAAGCTTGATAAAGCGCCGTCATTTGGTGAGCTTGAGTTAAATGAAGATGGTTCGTTTATCTATCAACATGATGCCTCATTAAACTTGGAAGATTCGTTTACCTACTATTTTATGGATGAAAGCGATGCACACTCAGAAATACGTCCGGTAACACTCTCATTTACGTCGTATCCAGATGCCCCTACAGCTGAAAATGATACAGCTTCGACGTTTGAAGATACGCCTGTATCTTTCTCATTAGTACGTAATGACACGGACAGACAAAACGACTTATTTGCCGATTCTGTGCAACTTGTTAAACAGCCTGAACATGGTCAGGTCTCACTAGCGTTTGGTGCTGCTGTCTATACTCCAAACAAAAACTATAATGGTCCGGACTCATTTAGCTACACAGTAAAAGATGCTAAGGGTGATGAATCAAATGTGGCTGAGGCTTCTATTGTCGTTAGCCCAGTTAATGATGCTCCTATAGCGAAAAATATTAACCTTAGCGTTGAAGAAAGCGGCGCTGCCAAGGGTATTGCAGTGCGCGCGATTGCGTATGATGCTGAAGATGACAATAACCTTCCGCAGGGCAGCATATATCTCACTTCGAAACCCACATTAGGTTCAATTACCGTTGATCAAGATAAAGGAACTTTTAACTATACGCCCAATAAAGGCGTGGTGGGCGAAACTGAAGAGATCAAGTACGTTATTACTGATAGCGATGGCCTAGAGTCAGTCGAGAAAACCATCACGATTAATATCGGTCTAGATAGTG
This sequence comes from Pseudoalteromonas sp. T1lg65, assembly GCF_051930985.1. Taxonomy (NCBI): domain Bacteria; kingdom Pseudomonadati; phylum Pseudomonadota; class Gammaproteobacteria; order Alteromonadales; family Pseudoalteromonadaceae; genus Pseudoalteromonas; species Pseudoalteromonas sp. T1lg65. The sequence goes on from NZ_CP196837.1 coordinate 748,127, forward strand.
AGCGACCGCTAGCTGCAGACGACACGGTGGTAACCGATGAAGACACCGCGACTAGCCTTAATGTTCTGTTGAATGATTCAGCGGCAAATGAAGTAAGTGAGCTATTTGGTCAAGACAATATCATCCTCGAAGATCAAGGCGCGGGAGCTGGGGTTTATCCGTTTGCGACAGTGACTGTTCAAGATGATGGTCTACTTGAAATAGTGCCAGCTGAAAACGTATTCGGTGAGTTCTCCTTTACCTATACTTTAATTAACAGCGAAAATCTAAAGTCGAAGCCTGCGGTTGTGACGCTTACGATTAATCCGGTTAATGATGCCCCTACAGCACAATTCAATGTGGTTTATATTCAAAAATCGGGTGTATTTGAACTGAACCTACTGGGTAATGATACTGACGTTGATAGTAATTCGACAGCAGCTTCTGATCACTTAGACATCTCAACGGTTACTATCGTCGCTCAACCGGAATTTGGTACTGTGGAAGTACTCGATACTGGCGCGGTAATCTATCGTCCTGGTGACAGCTTTGACAGAAAAGATGGCTTTTCATATACCGTCAAGGACTCTCATGGTTTGGTTTCAAATGAAGCAAAAGTTAGGTTGTTTGATACTAATCCAATCAATTACTTTCCTATTGCTTTGTCTAACGTACTGACCGTCACCGAGGGGGAAACGCTTCCAGTGATATTGTCAGCCATTGATCCCAATGGTGATGAACTAACCTTTACAATAGAGTTACAACCAGAACATGGTACGTTGCTTCAAGCGAATAATACAACGTGGTTATACACACCTGCTAACGGCTTTACTGGAAGTGATAGTTTTACGTTTATCGCAACTGATGGTAAGCAGAACTCGTTGCCTGCAACAGTGGCTATTGGTGTGCTTCCTAAGCGAGAACTGCCAGAGCCAGAACCAGAACCAGAGCCGCCAACGCCTCCGACGCCTCCGACACCACCGACGCCGCCAGTAACGCCAGTGAATAAAGCCCCTGAAATCTCAGGCACGCCTATTACTGCTGTTAAAGTAGGTGATGAATATCGCTTTACGCCGACGGCCACTGATGCAGATGGTGATACGTTGACCTTTAGCATCAAGAACAAGCCTACTTGGGCAAGTTTTGATACGGCAACGGGTTTATTATCAGGAAAGCCATCACGTGCAGATGTGGGCAGCACTGAAGCGATTGAAATTAGCGTTAGCGACTCGAAGCTTTCAGCAAGCTTAGCGCCGTTTAATATTGAGGTAACCTATGTCAATACGTCACCACTTGCTAAGCCGCAAACCATCGAAGTAGAAGAAGATGGCAACACTAGCTTTATTCCAACAGCAAGTGATGTTGACGGTGACACGCTAACACTGCAAATTGTTCAGCAGCCTCAGTCTGGAGCGGTAGTTGTGCAAGGCAACGTAATTAGTTATACGCCAAACGCAAACTATCACGGTGAAGATACGTTTAGTTATATCGCAAATGATGGTTCTGCTAAGTCGAATGAAGCGCAGGTATCGGTTGTGGTTAACTCAGTCAACGATGCTCCGGTTGCACTAGATGATAGTTTTGAGTTCGACGCTAATGACTCTAATCGCTATGTACTTGATGTGTTGAGTAATGATAGCGATGTTGATCAACAATCACTAACCATTGTTGGTGCGCAGGCTTCTTTTGGCACCGTTAGTATTGAAAATGGTAAATTAGTTTATCAAGCTGTGGGAACAGCTTCAGCTAAGGTGACCATTAGTTATGTGATTGCTGATCCAGAGAAAGCAAGAGCTAATGCGGTTGCATCGGTTGTTATTGCTGCTTCTGAAGCTGGCGAGCCTAATATCACTGCACCTGCCGACATCACGGTCAATGCGAGTGGTTTATTCACTAAGGTTGACTTGGGTATCGCATCTGCTGTGGATACGCAGGGGAATAACCTTGCGGTTTCGTTAGTCGATAATAAGCGCACCTTTAAGCCAGGCAAACACCTTGTTTATTGGCAAGCAGAAGACGCGCAAGGCCGTCAAGCTATTGCTGAACAAACTGTGACGGTTCAGCCATTGGTTTCTATTGATTCAGGAATGACCGTCAGTGAAGGTGGAACTTACTCGCTGAGAGTATCGTTGAATGGTGATGCGCCAACTTACCCTGTAGTGATCCCTTACACTGTTTCAGGCACTGCAACCGAGCAAGACCACAGTCTTATCTCGGGTCAGTTAGAAATAGCACAGGGTCACTCTGGGTCAATTAGCTTTGATGTATACCAAGATGCTCAGCAAGAGCAAGATGAAACTCTGGTTATCAGTCTTGATGCAAGTGCTAATGTTGACTCAGCAGCAAGCCAAGCTACCGTGACCATAGCGCAAGGTAATGTAGCGCCAAGCGTTGCCACTTTGGTTACCCAGCAGGGTGAGCAACGCACACTAGTCGCTCAAGATCAAGGTGATGTAAGTGTTCAAGCGACTGCAAGCGATACAAATACTGATGATGAGCTTACCATTGAGTGGCAAAGCAAAGATCCGTTGGTTATTAACACTAGCAATGCAACAAACACCTTTGTGTTCTCACCAGCGCAGTTGCCTGCAGGTATTTATCATCTTACTGTCAGTGTAACCGATGATGGTGTACCAGCGTTGTCAGCAAGCAAAGATGTATACATCGAAGTGACAGAGCAGCTTGCTACGCTAACTGAGCAAGACAGTGATGGCGATATGATCCCAGATAATGAGGAAGGGTATAGCGACAGTGATGGCGATGGTATTCCGGATTATCAAGATGCGATATCGCAGCCTAATGTATTGCAAAGCCAAGCCAGTAATGGCGATAGCTTCTTAATTGAGTCGCAACCTGGGACTTCATTAAGAAAAGGTGTTGCTGTGGCGAAAAATTCTTCAGGTGGTGCGCTGCTATTAGCCTCAGAGCTACCTATGGATGAGACCGCTAAGAATGTGGGCGGTCTATACGACTTTGTAGCTTCTGGTCTGAACAAGCCTGGTGACGTGTTCAGTATTGTTTTGCCTCAGCAAGCACAAATACCGCTAAATGCGAGCTATCGTAAGTATAAAGATGGCAAATGGGTCGACTTCCATATTGGCGAAGGTAATAACGTACTATCCGCGCCAGGCGCACAAGGTTACTGTCCTTCACTATCTAGTACTGAATGGCAGTCAGGCTTAAATGCGGGTCATTGGTGTATCAAACTACAAATTGTTGATGGTGGGCCGAATGACGATGATGGTATTGCCAATAAACAAGTTGTTGATCCAAGTGGTATGGCTGTTGTGATTAACAACAACCAATTGCCTCAAGTGATAGAAGATGAGTTTAAGGTACTTGCCGGTAAAACCGTTGAGTTAGACTTGATAGGTAATGATACTGATCCCGATGGTGACTCGCTGACGCTTCTCAATGCGCAAAGTGACTTAGGGGCTGTTGAAGTGAAAAACAATCTAGTTTATTTCACGGCGCCAGAGAATTTTGCCGGCACCATTTCAATCTACTACATGGTAGCGGATGATCAAGGTGGTTCAGCAAGTGGGGTTGCCAAAGTAGTTACTTACCTCAATAGCGCACCGGTAGCGGCAGCTGATGAAGCGACAAGCGAAGGTAGCAGAGTCATAGAGATTGATGTATTGGCTAACGATACGGATATCGATGGAGACACGCTAGCAATCGCAAGTGTAGCGGTTGATAAAGGTTCGGTGTCTATTACTGATACGCAGAAAATTCGTTTTACTCCTGCATCAGGGTTTGAAGGTGTTGCAACGATTAGCTATACCATCACAGATACTGAAGGTGCATCGGCGAGTGCTGAGGTAAAAGTGACCGTGACGGCTGCAAAAACCTCGGTAGTTCCAAAAGAAGAGAGTAAAGAAGATAAAGGTTCTTCAGGCTCCTTCGGTGCTCTGTTGTTATTAATGCTGCTTGCTGTGTTAGCGAGACAGCATAACGTACGTAATGTGAATCGCTTTTACGGATAATGTTAACCTAGTTAATCTGCATTAACCGATAACAAAAATCCGATATCTACCGAGGTATCGGATTTTTTTATGTCTGAACAAAGGGGGCGCTGCTTTTTTATGCTTGGCAGTTATTGTCACAGCCATTATGCTAGGAGCAACGTATTGCTGGAATTCAAGCTTCATAAAATCGGTGTTGTAGACTTTAGTTCGATGGAACAAATTGAAATATTTGAGATCCCAAGCCCATGCAAGGGGATCTGTCAGGTGAATAATCGAGGCTATTGCAAAGGTTGCTATCGCAGTAGAGAAGAGCGCTTTGCCTGGAATACGTTAACTAACGAACAAAAGCGTAAGGTGGTAAGCCTTTGCCAGCAAAGATACAAAAGATACATGCAGAAAAAAGCCAAAGAGCAGCAAGATAATCCAAATAGTGAAGGTGAAAACTTTAAATTTGATATTTAGTTTTTAGCTTTGCCATTAAACCATTTTGACTAAACTCTTGTAGTTTTGCTTTTACTTTAGGTACTAAATCGCGGTGTCTTTTGTGAATAAAGTGGAAAGCTTCAACCGCAAGAATATTACTGATCTGCATTTGCTCTAAATCCAACTTACTGATGTGTTGATTGAGGTGAAAGTCGAGTAACAGCGCCGCATCGACTTTTTTTTGCATAACCAGATTCAGCTGAGATATGACGTTTTTAACTTCAATAATGTAAGCGTTGCTGGGATGAGAGTTGATATAATCTTTTGCTGCAGGGTAGCCGGCTTGAATCACAATAGAGCGGTAATCTTGGTACCGACAGTCAGTACAAAGGCTGAATAGTTGTAGGTTAAACTTAAAAATAGGCACATCGATACGAATTAGGTTTTTGTACTGTTCACCGACACTGGCGACTCGGCCTAATTGTCCATCCAGCTCTCCAGCATTTGCCGCATACAAAGCGCTGCTATGCATAATATCGTCGATACGCAAAGTATATCCTAATTCGCTATAGACTAAGGTCATAAGTTCAATTACATATCTTGATTGTGGCGTATCCGATGGCTTGTTGAAGTGTAGCTCAGGTAACGGAGCACTCACCGCCTTTAGGCAGGAAAAGCATAGACAGAAGATGAAAAGGAGTCGTGTTGGCAAAGCTATTCTCTTAGTTGATGTTAGGGCCTGTTGATCTTTCAAGTTTGTTTTTGCAGCAATTTGCTTGGCATTTATACAAGGCAGAGCCTGCGTAGCATAGTGATTCTATGTGAGTCAGGCGATTACGAAGTAGAAATGCCAATCAAGCGCAGCCCTTCAGGTTCACCTCCGTGCGCTTTGTGCATGGTTGCTCAACTTTTGCCTAGATTACTAGGCGGCAAGTTGAGCGCCGCGCTCAAAACCCACTGCGGGGAACAAAAACCAAACAGCAAAGATCAACAGACCCTAGTGTTATGAACTTATTTTTGTGACGCAATTATATATAAAAATTGAGCGAATTGTTGTACAACGCGACAAAGTCATGAGTTAGCTTATTACTCCTAAGTATTTTAACGCTCTAACATCAAACAAAGTCCAGTTAATCTCAGCTGCGGATAACCGTTTGAAGAGCGTAAACTTTTAAGCATACGTGATAATCCGTTTCTAATGATGTTGGTTTATATCAATAGGGCGTTTTTAGTTAGTAATAGCGACAAATAATGGATAAAACAGGGGAGTGGGACAAATTCGCTTATCCGCAGCTGATGTGATGTTATAAATTCCGCGACTTATGATAAACTCACCAACATGTTTTTATTGGTCAATAACAGCTATGAGTCATAATCTGTGTAATCTATCTCGTCAAGATAAATACCAAATTCAACTTGAATATGAAGCGTCATTTTGGGCTTATCAAATAAAGCGCGGAAAAAAAACTCGAGAACTGATTTACGACACAATAAATGCTCGTCCACTCTCCGAGCAAGATACCCTAAAACAGAAATTTGAGTTTTATCTGGGGCTAATGCTTGCCTAGCATTTGCTTGTAAGTTTTGTGTGCTACCAAGTAATTAAGCTGCCAACCATTCAAACCCCGTTGGTAAACAAGTTCTACAATCTACATCGTGCTCGTGGTAGGGCTGCGAGGCATGACCAAATATGGGTAGCTAAAGTAGGTTCTAGTATCATTGCAGCTTGTCGCATCCAGCCAGTAGAGTCTTATTGGTTAATCGTTGGCGTGCTAGTTGCGCCCAAATACAGGAAGCAAGGCATAGCAAGTGCTCTGCTAGCACAAGCAACAATTCAGTTTCGACAAGAAAATCATGATAAACCGCTTTACACCTTTTGTTATTCGCATTTAATTCTGTTTTATAAAGCGCTCAATTTTGTTGAAGCGGATGCAACATTGCCTGCTGCGCTAGAGAACAGACTACAAGCCTACGTTCGACAAAAGCGTGATCTCGTGGCAATGTACTATGATTGATTTAGATATCCGTGTTATGTGCTTTCAGTTTCGAATAAACAAACTTACCCGGTTATACTCTTTCAATATGCTTATCTAAACCGGATGGTATTTAAGATAATCAAAGCATTTATCAGGCAACTAAGCAGTTTTGTTGTCAAATTTTAGCCCATCGGTGTAAAGTGCTGCCTTTACATCAAGTTTACAAGTGTAGTGTTCGATGCATTTCTTTTATGTGATTAGCTTAGTTCTATCGATATTACTCAGTTCAAGTGTATATGCCTCGCAAGTTTTGCGGATTTCCACTGCAGAAGGGTTATCCCAAAGCTACGTGAATACGTTGTTGATTGACCAAGATGGGTATTTATGGATATCGACTGAAGGTGGATTAAACCGTTATGACGGTTATCAAGTGCTAGAAGTCAACGGACCCAATGGCATATTAAATAAATCACAAATCGACAGTATTTATCAAGATAATCAAGGTGGGCTTTGGATTGCATCGGGGTTTGCTGGGTTGATGAGATACGATCCGCAACTAAATAGCTATAAGCATTACATTAAAACGCCCACCTCAGGAGATGAGCTAGTCAGCAATATTGTGTATCAGCTTTTACAGAAAAATGATACGGAAATGTGGCTGGGGAAAATCAAGGGAGTTGATATCTTAGATATCAACACGGGCGATATTCGTAACGAGGTAACCATCCCTTTCAGTGATGATGGTTTCGTTAGAGACTTAATGAATGTCGACAATGTGCTGCTTATTGCGACTTCAGAAGGCTTGTATGCGTTTGACCAAATAACAAAAAAGCTACGAGAACTTACTGTTATTGATAACCCTAAAAATAAAGTTCAGAGAAACACTAAATCCTTGTTCTTAAAAGATGCTAATACACTGTTGGTCGGGGCCGTCAGTGGTTTTTATGAACTAGATATTTCTGAGTTTAGACAAAACTTCGATGCGGATGTGCCTTATAAAACGGTGCTGTCGGAGTTTAATATTTGGCAAATACTAGAAGGGAAAAATTCCAATCTAATATTAGGCACCGATAAAGGTGTAATGTTTTTTGAACCAGATACTGGCAAGTTGGTCAGAGACACTCGGCTAGCTGAGAGCGTTTTCTCTCCCTCAGATCCAAGTGTTATCCATATGGTTAAAGACAATTATGGAGGGTTATGGGTTGCAACGAGAGAAGATGGGGCATTTTACCTCCCAGATAAAGAAATCTATTTCGATAATGTCAGTGAATTAACCGTTGAAGGTGAGGGATTTTCTCACGGTAATGTCTGGGAAGTCACTGCGTTTGGGGATTACCTATGGTTAGCCACCAATGATGGGATCACACGCTATAACCCACAAACTCGACAAACAAAACAGTTTTTGAAAGGGTATTTAGGAGATGAAATATTCCCTGAACTCATCGTTTGGAAAATAGACAAATACAACGAAAAGTTATGGCTTACAACCAGCCAAGGGTTGTTTATCTTTGATCCCATCAGTCATGAAGTGAAAAGACCAAAAGGGCAGAGCGAAGAAGATAACAAGATCCTGAATGAATTGGTCAAGGGCATGCAGTTATTGGAAAATGGGTTTATTTACTTCGTCAATGCTGATGCAGGGATGTTCGCCTATGACATTAACAAAGAAGAGCTGCATAAGTTAACCGAAGGGTTCGAAGGAGAAGACCCGTTTTTGAGTTTTGGTTTCTATCCGCCATTACCCATGCTTCCCGAGCAACCGATGTACTACAGTGGAGGTATCTTATACCGCTATGATCCACAACAAAAAAAGCTGATAGAAGTTTATCGAGTACCCCAAGCGAACCCAGATCTTCCTTTTATTATCAACTCTTATATTATTGATAAAAATAATATTTTTTGGATGTCCCTGTCTACCTTTGGGTTGGTAGGATTGACGACTGATACGTTTGAGCCAGTCTACAACATCGATTTGAAATCTCAGCGAATCGACTCATTGCTGTACGAAATGCGTGAAGACGATGCTGGAATGATTTGGATGTCTTCCCATAAAGGAATATGGCGCTTCGATCCTGATAATTTACATTTGCAGCAGTTCACGACGCAAGATGGCTTACTGTCTAATGAATTCAATGGCGGCGCGTCAGAAAGGCTAGCCGATGGCCGGCTGGTGTATGGCATGATTAAAGGCATTGTCATTTTTGACCCCAAAAAAGCACGTCCCAAAAAGCCATTACTCTCCAAAGTGAATATTACCAGTGTCGATTTGATGTCGCGGCCCTATGGCGAAAAAATGCTCAAAAAATACGACAGCATCGAGTTGGAGCATGACAACATTGGCTTAGAGGTGTCGTTCTCGGCAATGGCGTTTAGTTATCAAGATAGAATTATCTATGAATACCAAATATCTGGTGGGCAGAAAATACTCAGTCGCAACCAAAATCGTGTCGCGTTTCCCAAACTAAACCCTGGTGAGTATGTGCTTAAGGTCTGGGCTAAAGATCCGCTTACTGGTGATTACACTCCACCCGCAAAATTAACCATCAGAGTCAATTATCCAATATGGCGTTCACCAGCAGCGATTGCGGCATACATCTTTATTTCGCTTATTCTTCTCGCGTTATGGAGCTACCGCAAGCATCGGGTTGAACAACTTATTTTAGCGGCACACAAAGAAACACGCGATCGTGAAACCCGCTTAAAGATGGCTCTTGAGGGCAGTAATTCAGGCGTATGGGAGTGGCATGCCGGCAGTACTTTGTTGTATCAGCCTCGATTGGTTGCTGAGCTAAGTTACGAGCAAGATAGTGTAAGTTTAGATGACTACCTACAAAAAATTCACCCGCTCGACCGAGCGCAATATCGACTTCAGTGGTTAGAGTTTGTCACGACCGATAAGGGCTTTTTGGATTGTACTTATCGATTGCGAGATAGTGCTGGGCAGTGGCGCTGGTACAAGGACTTTGGCAAGGTACTCAACTGGGATCAGGGTCATCCCATCCAAGTAGCAGGCACCTACACTAACTTAACCCGAGAACGTTTATTTGAAGAACGTGCAATTCTTTTTGGTGCCGCATTTGAACAAATACGTGACTGGGTGATGATCCTAGATACCAAACTTAGGATCCAAGCATGCAATAACGCATTGCAGTATGCGTTTGGTGTTGATGGTAAGCCGGTGTCGAGTACTTCTGTAACCCTAGGTATGGAAAAACAAAAGCGACTGCATTATCTACGTCAGATGATAAAGCTTGAAGTGCACCAACACTTTAGTGCAGAAGAGCGTATAAGTTTACCTGACGGAGAAGAGAGAGACGTTCTGATTAAGGTCAGTGCTATCGCTAATGGCGAAGGAAAATTACATAGCTATGTTGTGGTATTGACCGACATTACCAAGCAGAAAAGAACAGAAAAAGAACTGTATCAGCTTGCAAATTACGACTCCAAAACGAGGCTGCCTAACAAAGCGCTGCTGATGGATCGAGTACAGCATGCCATTGAACAATCACACATTCAAGCTTCTCAGTTTGCGCTGTTGGCGATCCGGTTTCATCGCTTGCAACACTTGTACGAAGTTTATGGAAAGGAATGTATAGATGAACTGTTGCCTGTACTGGCTAAACGTTTGCGCCGATGTTTTCGTGAGCAAGATAGTTTAGCGGTAAGCTACAACAAAGGGTTTTATGTGCTGATGGAGCAACTCGAGTCTCCAGAGCAAATTACCTGCTATACGCAGGATTTGCAGCAAAGCTTTATCGAACCTATCGAAATCATGGGGCATCGTTTATCTATACAGCCTTACATTGGTATCGCAATTTACCCTGATGATGCCGAGGATGCATTTGCGCTAAATCGAGCTGCGAAGGTTGCCCTTGAACATGCTGCACTGGAGCAAACACCGAGCTATCAATTTTTTGAGCAAGAGATGAATGGTCGCGTTCAGCACTTTAAAGAAGTCGAACAAGCGCTGATGCATGCGCTAAAAAATGGTGAGTTTAGCAACTACTACCAACCGATTGTGGATGTGCAAAGCAATCGGATTGTAGGCTTTGAGGCGTTACTGAGATGGCCCAAAAACAGTAGTATTGGTGCTCAGGATTTTGCAAATGTGGCTGAGCAGACTGGTGTGGTTACAGAATTGACGATGCAAACACTCAAACGTGCGCTAATTGAGCTACGTCAGTGGCATTTGAGTGATCCAACCCTTTATGTCTCTGTGAATTTATCGGCGCTAGACTTTCAATCACCAACCTTGGTCGAAAAAATTCAACAGACACTTGAAAAGGTCAAAGTGGACGGCAAGTATGTGGTGTTTGAAATCACCGAGTCGGTAATGATGTCAAACGTTCCTCGTGCGATTGAGCGAATGCATGCGATAAAAGAGTTAGGTTGTCGTTTGTTTATGGATGACTTTGGAACTGGCTATGCATCCTTAACTTACCTACAGCAGTTTCCAGTCGATGGCATCAAAGTGGATAAGAGTTTTGTGATGGGTCTAGAGCAAGAGCATGAGCACGAAGCAATTATTCGCTCTTGCTTGTCATTGGCACAAGGTTTAGGCCTATTGAGTGTAGCTGAAGGTATTGAAGAGCCTTATCAGTTAGCATTTTTACGAGATAATGGCTGTAACTACTATCAAGGCTTTTACTTCAGTGAACCTATTTGCGGTGATAAGGTGAACAGCCTGTTACAGGCTGATTTTCACCCAGATACGCTATAGTTTTTTACCACAATGGCGGCAATATAATGTACTCACTCGCTGTGAGGTCATCATTTTGATGGCCTGATTCGCCTCAATGTGGCTTAAGCCCAACTCAGTGCGTAGCGCATCCAGATGCGCACGCTCGTTGCGGTCAACCTCACCATCGACGAGCGCATGTAAAATCGCTTCGTTGAACACCTCTCGTCGTTTGCGAAGTTGATTAGCAAAGCTTGATGCCAATAGACCGGTAGGAATTGCCACCATCCCCATACTGAGTAAAGTTATCACACCACCGAACAGCTGACCTAATGGTGTAATAGGAACAACATCGCCGTAGCCAACTGTGGTCAGTGTTGCCATTGCCCACCACATAGCTTTGGGAATAGAACCAAATTTGTCGGGCTGAATATCATGCTCTAACAAATATATGCCACATGAAGCCATGATCAATACCACATTCATAATAAAAAATGCCGCAAGCAACGAACTCGATTCCTCCTTAAACGCAGCAAGTAATAATTGCATGGCCCTGGAATAGCGAGTCAGTTTAAAGATACGTAGCAGTCTTATTACTCGTAAGAATCTTAGGTCAAAGGTTATAAACGCCATTAAGATGGTTGGTAAAATTGCCACTAGATCTATGATTGCGAGGGGAGAAAAAACGTATTTAACGCGCTTTTTCCACTCACTTATTTCTAGAGTGCGATAATCAAATTTATCAACACAACACCATAAGCGAAGTAAATATTCAACGGCGAAAATGGCGACGCTGATCATTTCAAAATAAAAAAATTCTAGTTTGTAAGCTTTGGCAATTTTAGCTTCAGACTCGAGTACAATAGCAACGACATTGCTAAGAATTAACACAATTAAAAAGATATCAATGGCATGGCCAACTCGACGATACGGGCCTGTGGCCTCTAAAATAGCAGCAGATTTTTCTCTAAGCGTCTGATACATCGTTCATAGTTCTTTTATTTCATATGGTTATAATTATAACCGCTAACAGAAAATGCGTTTTTATACCAATTATCTTAATTATTGTTCTAAATGAGAAATTTTTAACGCAGTTAGCAGCAGGTTTTATCTCTCAAATTGATCAGATAGTTAAGCGGATTGGTACTATGTCGCATGATTTAAATTGAGTCGCATATTAATAGTGCCTTCTTCAAAATCTCGGCTAACGATAAACCCCAGCTTTTTAGCAAGGGCAATCATACCGCTGTTTTCAGGCAGTGTGACACCTTCAATACATTTCACACCTTGTCGCTGACAGTGCTGAATAGCAGCCTCCATTAGTAACTTGCCAAGCCCTAAGCCTTGACAGTCAGAGCGAACCACCACGGCGAATTCAGCGGCTTGTTTATCTGGGTCCATTAATACTCTAGATACGCCCAATGTTCGATAGCTTGAATTATTAGGAACGGTAATGATAAACGCCATCTCGCGGTCGTAATCAATTTGTGTCATTTTTGCCAATTGCTCATGATTAAACTGTGGCAATTCACCAAAAAAACGTCGATATCTGTCTTCTTTACTGAGTGATTGATCAAACTCTTGGTGTGCTCGTTCGTCCTCTGGGCGAATAGGGCGAAGTGTCGCCGCTTCTCCATTTTTTAAGGTGACTTGCTGGACGAGATCTCTAGGGTAGGGTTTTATCGCGAGTCGTTTTTTACCTTCAACAGCTTGATAAGTTTGTAATTTAATTTGAGCATCTAAAACTAAAAACTGACCCGAACAGGCAAGAATAGGGTTAAGTTCGATGGACTGAATATTAGGCTGATCTATCACTAACTGAGAGACGCGAACAAGTAGTGCACATAGTCGATACTTGTCGACTTTTTCGGGCACTGCTCGCTCTTTCAAGAAACCTTTATCATGAGCCGCTGCAATTAGGTATTTAGCCAAGTTCATATTTAGCGGGGGTAAAGCCACCGCAGCTTGCGAGAAATTCAGCCCTGTACCCGCTTCACCGAGTAAAATAACGGGTCCTACACCCGATTCGGTTTTCACCGCAATTCGAAGTTCTTGACCTCCGGCGCGTTTTGCCATGGGTTGTAGTGCAAAGCCATCAATTTGCGCGTCTGGATAGGTTTGTTTGATGCGTAGTAAAATCGAAAACGCACTTTGCTCGACTTCTTCGCCATCATTAAGGTTGAGGACAACACCGCCTACTTCTGACTTCGAAGGGATATCGTTGCTAATTAATTTGAGAGCGATGGGAAAGCCAATTTGTTCTGCTTGTTCCTTCGCTTCACTGGGAGTGAGCGCAATCTGTGTATCTATGCAATTGATATCATAGCAAGCCAGAATGGGAGCCGCATGGTAAGTTGAAAGTAGACTAATATCGTCGGCTAAATATTCATTAATGCACTTTTTAGCTTGTTTAAGCTCTAATTGCTCTTCCTCACTGTAGGATTCGGGAGTTTGTGTTAAGTGCTTCTGGTTACGGCGATAATTAACCAAATGCATAAAAGCTCCTACCGCGCCTTCTGGTGTGCGGTAGGTGGGAATTTTGGCATTAGCACAAACCGCTCTTGCCTTATAGGCTGCGTCTTCTCCCATAAAATTCGTCATCACATAGGGGCGAGACATTTTAGGTATTTTTTCCAGCGTACGAGCAATGATGTCTGCATAGGCTTCACTGGGAGCTAATGCCGAAGGAGTGTGAATGATAAGTAGGTTTTTGACTTCATCCGCTTTTAGTAAGATTTCCAGCGCTTGTTGGTAGCGTTCAGGGGATGAATCACCAAAAATATCGATGGGGTTACACGTATGATCCGTTTGTGGAACCAAAGCACTTAACTTTTGTTTGGTCTTGTCTGCCAATACGGCGAGTTTTCCCGAATTTTGCAGTAACGTATCAACCGCCATAACGCCCGGCCCACCGCCGTTGGTAAGTATGGTTAAGTGCTCAACTTTGAGTAATTTAGGGTGAAGAGCGAGCGTTTGCGTAGCAGCAAAAAGCTCCCGCAAATCGGATACTCGCAGCATGCCCGCACGCTGAAACATGGCGTCATACACGGCGTCATGAGTGCTGCTTCCGCCGGTATGATTGAATGCGGCAAGGGCGCCGGCTTGGGTCTTCCCTGTTTTTATCGCGATAACCGGCTTACTAAATGCGGCCGCTCGCGCTGCTGAAATAAACCGTCTGACATCTTCGATGTTATCGATATACAGTAAGATGGCTTGGGTTTTGGCATCACGGCCAAGAAAATCAAGTAGTTCATCAAAGTCGATATCGAGACAATCACCTACAGAGATAAAATAAGAAAAGCCAATTTGTTTGTGCCTCGCCCAATCTAGAATCGTTGAGCAAACCGCAGCGGACTGAGAGATAAAAGCGAGTTTACCAGGGTCGGCTACCGTATGTGAAAAGCTGGCATTGAGCCCAATATGAGGGATCAGTAAGCCAAGGCAATTGGGGCCGAGTATGGTGACTTCAGCATCGCGTGCAGCCAGTTTTAAGTTTTGCCTTTGCTGAGCGTCAAGGCCCGCAGCAATAATAATGGCATGGCGGCAACCAATCTCACCGAGTTGTTGAATAATCTTGATTAAAGTATTTTTATTGGTGCAAATTACAGCGAGATCGGGCGTTTTAGGCAAGGACGTAATATTATTGTAGGCCAGTACACCATGGACGGCGGTATACTTTGGTGTCACTGGCATTATTGGCCCTTTGAAGCCTCCTTGTAGCAAGTTTCTCATGACAATAAAGCCAGCACGGCTAGCATTATTTGAGGCGCCGATCACGGCTATCGATGTGGGACTAAAAAACTGACTAATACGTTTTATGCTCACCTTAAGTCCTTATGCTAAATTCAGCCGAAGCTCATATCACTCACTTTACCATTTTAGTGTGAGTTTACGAGTAGACTTTGATTTAGACTAAGGCCTGTTGATCTTTGCTGTTTTGATTTTTGTTCCCCGCTGTGGGTTTTGAGCGTAGCGCTCGACTTGCCGCCGAGTAATCTAAGCAACAGTTGAGCAACAATGCTACGCAGGCTCTGCCTTGTTTCAATGCCAATCAAACTGCTGCAAAAACAAACTTGGAAGTTCAACAGGCCCTATACAACAATTTGTTAAAAGGATAAGTAAGTGAATACATATGTGAAATACTTAGCGCCAGCAGCTTTATTAGCGCTCGCGATCATTGCCAGTAGCTGGCTGGTAAAAGCGACTATTTTACAGGTAAAGGAAATGGAACGAACGGTGAGCGTAAAGGGATTGTCTGAAAAAGAAGTCACCGCAGATACCGTAATATGGCCCGTGTTTTTCAAAGATGCAGATAATAACTTAGAACAACTTGTAGAACGCGTTGAGCAAAAAACTTCTGCAATACGTGCTTTTTTGACGCTACAGGGTTTTGATGCTGACGAGCTGTCGATTTCTTCTCCTTCAATTACGGATAAACTGGCGCAAGAATATTCGCAAGGTAACCAAGGACTGAGATTTGTTGCTAAAGCTGGTATTACCGTTTACTCCAACAGCCCAGATAAAGTCGCACAAGCGCTTGGTAAAATGAACGAGCTGGCCAAACAGGGTATTGCGATCACTAAAGATGACTATCAAAATCGTGTAGAGTATCTGTTTACCGGACTCAATGATATCAAACCTGCAATGGTCCAAGAGGCCACGCAGAAAGCCCGAGAGGTTGCGGTTAAATTCGCGAAAGACTCTGATTCGGTGCTGGGTAAAATTAAATCTGCAAGACAAGGCCAATTTAGTATTCGCGATAGAGATAGCAACACACCACAGATTAAAATAGTACGAGTTGTAACAAGCGTGGAATACTATTTGTCGGATTAATGTTGGTCTGTTCTGGCTCTTTGTTGTAATTTTTTTTGTAACAAAGGAGAGCGCTTTTAAGATTGATTACAGCAGCTTACAGTGAATGTAAAAATGTTTTTTTTTTAAACTTCTTGTTAACCTTGATTTTCTCATTATGAGAAACGAGTTTTGTTTATAAGGAAATATAATGAAGTTAAAACAGTTAAAGTTACTCTGTAAAGGGCTAATATTACAAGGGGTGCTTTCTACTCCTTTGATTGTAAGTGCTGCTACAGAGTATAAAACAGAAATATGTTATTCCTGTACAGCCAGTAATGCACTTGAGTTTGCTAAAAAGTATCCGCCAGAGATCCAATGTTACACTAGTGGGCCGTTTGATTACGACTATACTCAGGAGTGTTATTCACAATCAAAAGATGTGTTGATTGTAAATGCTAATTCAAAACAGAAGTGGTATTTCAAATTATCACATGGTAATCAAGGTGCATACCGACACGAGCTTGCGTTACATGCTCAACCTAAGAGCTTACCCAGTGATGCTAATTCGTTAGTCGATGAGCTTTTAAGGTACTATGCCGCGTGGGACAAAGCGGTGGCAGGGGTTAGCGAGAAATACCAAGCTCAAGCCATGCAGTTAGCACCTCAAAATAAGACAAAAAATACTTTTTCGGCGACAGCCTCATCTCCGAATAACTGTCAAAATGAACCCATCAGCCGTGCTGCGTATTTTGCTTTTGATGCAGGAGCAAGAGCTGATTTACACCGAAGTTTAGTGAGTGCTTTTATAAAAGAGTACGGTAGTGTAAACGGTGCTTTTGAGACAAAGCGTACCACTGGCTTTGGTTACTCAGTCGGCAGAGATTCTGTATCCATTGCTGGCAACTTTGAATATGTCCCAGCGACTCGTAGCACGCGAGTTGATTTTCATGACCCTGTCAATGGTGGTCATACGATCGTTTATAATGTTTTCTCTGGAGAAAGAGGAAGCGGTTTAGACTTTGAATTGGCAGAAGACATGTCGTTCTTAGGTGGAAAAAGAATAAAAGACCTAGGTGAAACTAGACCCAGTGAGGTTTCCAATTGTATGTTGGAAGTATTAAATAAGTATCTGAAAGCGAGTATCCAAGGCGACTCTAGTAGCCCCGGAGGCTCTGCAATTAGTTATCCAGCAGGTTATGATCGAATACCAAGAAGATACTCAGGTGGTGGCTCTGGTGGTAGTTTCGGCCCAACTTGCACTTGGACTTTTTATGATCCTTTCGGTAGTCCTTATATGCAGCTAGAAGGTCCCTGTCCTTAAAATTTCTATTTTTAACTTAAGAGTCCATAGCAATAAACCTGGCAATGATCACGTGAGTAATGATCCATTGAAATATTTATGGGCTCTAATTTCAGATTAATTAAGCAACTACTCTTAACCTTGCATTTCTTTGCGCTGTGTTATTTTCCTCCTAATTATTTGCTCTATCTTCACATCTTTTTGAATCAAAAATGTACTAGAAGTAAATAGTAATTCATTTGTTCATTACAGATTATTACGCTTTCTCACACTAATGATCTCCCACCTACGATTAGGTAACATTTTTCACTCTGATTGCGGTTCTGTTTTAGTGACACTCTATGAGCGACGCTGTAATATGCATACTTTCAATCGCATCACGTAGAAGGAGAACACTTAGTGATTGATAATAAAAAAGCGGTGATTTTGTTAAGTGTATTAATGACGCTTACAGCTTGTGGCGGTGGTAGTAGCAAAAAGGCAATTATTAACGATACCAGCGAAGTGCCTAGGACCAACGATATTAAAGCACCAATTATCACTCTGCAGGGTGATAACCCCATGACACTTGAGTTTGGCACAACTTATGCGGACCCCGGAGCTTCCGCAGAGGATGATATCGACGATTCAGTTACCGTTTCCATAGAAAACAACATTAACGCGTTTGCGCTCGGCGAATATGAAGTTATTTACACCGCCAAAGATAAGGCCGGCAATGCCAGTGAAGCGACTCGCATAGTTAAAGTTATTGATACTACCCCACCCGAAATTACGCTTAATGGTGAGCAACAGCTAGAGTTAGCGCAGTGGCGAGATTTTCAGGATCCGGGTGTAGAAGCGAAAGATGCTGCAGATGGCATTGTATCGGTCAGCACTTCTGGAAACCTTGATAACACCAAAGTCGGTGTTTATGAGTTAACCTATAAAGCTACAGATAAGTCAGGTAACACAGCAACGGCAACGCGCACAGTTAAGGTTTTAGAAAACCCATCATTAGTGGATGTTCTAGCCGATCAGAACTTACTACTTTGTGCCAAAGAAGCCGGTTATGAATATGTTTTAGATGTTGTGGAGCTTTCTTGTAATAATAAGCGAGTGCAATCAACTCAAGGTATTAATCAGCTTGTCGAACTACGTGTGTTGGACTTGTCACGCAACGAAATCCAAGAAACGAATTTAACCGGAAACCCGTTATTAACTAAAGTTGATTTTAGCGATAACCTGTTGACAGAGCTTGATATTAAAAACAATTTAGAACTTAGTTCGTTGATTGCGGATAACAATAAACTGAGTGCGATTGATGTGACTCACAACGAAAAGCTGGTAGGCATTGCGCTTAGGTATAATCGCTTAACTGAGATTGATGTTTCAGCAAACCAGCAACTCGTATTGCTCATGTTGCAAGGTAATGCATTGACGCAACTAGATGTAGGCAACAATACCAAGTTGCAGTTTTTGAACGCTGGACGCAATCAACTGACAACAATAAATTTGAATAGCAACCCTGATTTAAAGACGGTTTTTGTCGCAGATAATCAGCTTACTAGTTTAGATTTAACAAACCTTAGTCAATTAAGCTCGTTGAATGCGGGAGACAATCAGTTGGCTAATATCGATGTTTCTCAAAACGAAGAACTTGACTTATTAGCTCTGAAAAATAATCAGCTGACTTCGATTAACGTGGCAAACAATATTGCTCTAGGACTTCTGGACTTGCGAAGTAATCAGCTTACTTCTCTTGATGTCAGCAGTAATACAACGTTGTATAAACTTCAAATTGAAGGTAACCAGATTACCGAGTTAGATCTTAGCAATAATACTGGTATCACTACACTTACCCTTGATGAAAATGTGGTTTGTACGGGTGAAAAATGCGCCATCAGCACTAAAATCTAATCTTTTTTAAGCCATCACAGCTGACCAACAGTGATGGCTTGTTATTTCCGTTTAAGCCACTTCGACATCGCCGCATCATAAGCCTTTTTAATTGCTCCACCATCACACGGCATTGGCGGTGTTCTATAACCCTTTTGCAGTCCTTCATGGATTGGCACTCCGGGAGGCGTGTGCACTTCGGCATAACATAACCCCCCTTCACGGAAGACGGTATAGTTAGGATGTGAATAATGCGTTTCTCTTGGCTTTCCCGCTCCCGATGCAGTTTGGTACTCTTTATGGACAGTAATTTGTGGAGGTTGTGATAACTTGTCCGTATAACTGGTGATGGGCTCTGCATTGTCGAATTGTCTAGTTTTTAAGTCATCGAGTGCTTTTCGAAAGTTAATAATTTTTCCTGTGGTGGTAGACGCATCTTCAGTTAAGTTGGTTGCTGTCGTTTGCACCGCAGGTTGTTGGTTGTTTTGTTCCGAAGTCTTTTTATCATTGACAGGCTCAGGCTCAGGCTCAGGCTCAGGCTCAGGCTCAGGCTCAGGCTCAGGCTCAGGCTCAGGCTCAGGCTCAGGCTCAGGCTCAGGCTCAGGCTCAGGCTCAGCTGCTTGTTCGCGCTGTTGTTCTGGTCGCTCAATGACCAAATAGGTTTTCATTGCGACGGCTTTAGAAGGGGGAGGAATAGGCACTTTTGTGTTAAGCAACAGCACAGCAATAATGCCGTGTAATAGGGTGGAGCCGACAAGGGCTATTATTAATCCTTTATTCTTAACCGTGAACCGCATTACTACACTTATAGTTATTTTTCCTTTAATAATGCGGTGTTAGAGTCAAAAATTGGGTTTTTGTTCCTCAAAAAGTGTATTTTTTATCAAGCAGCTGATTGGCTATCTGTTTCAGTAATATTAGTTCTCTTTCTAAAGAGAGTCCTTTGTTGTCTGTGGCGTCAAGTTTCGCTTGATTATGTGCAATTGCCTCATCAATCCCCATCCAGACAGGTTTCATGCCATTTAATGCTTCATAATGTTCCATTTCAGGTTCACTAAATTGGCCACAAATGTCACATAAATAGCAATAGGAAACGATATGAATATTATCAAAGTCGGGTTTGTACCAAGGTCGATATTCTTCGTATTTACCAAAAGGTTCGAAGCGTAAAATTGAATGCGCGCCGGTCTCTTCAGTCAATTCGCGTTGTAGTGCTTGCTCTAATGACTCACCTTCATCAGCTCCGCCGCCAGGTAGTGTATAGTCATCATACCTAGCCGTGTAGAGTAATAAAATATTATCGCCTTGTAGCACAATGGCTCGGGTGGTGATGCGTGTAAAACAAGAGCCCTGAGGCTGGATTGCAGGATGTATATTTAGAATTTGCATATTACTTCATAAGAATTTACCGCCTTGCTTAAACAAGGCGGGAGTGAAAAGTCAAAATGGTGCTGGGTAGGCTTTAAATACCGTGTCTATTTCAGCTAATGCTTCTGGACATAGCGGCTTTTCGAAGGCTTGAATGTTTTCTTTTAGCTGATCCATATTGGTCGCACCAATAATAGTTGAGGTCACGCCATCCACTTGATCGCACCATGCTAGGGCAAGCTGAGCTGCACTAAGGTTAAAGTCTTTAGCTACTTCGACATAGCGTGCAACAGCCTCTTGTGCGAGCTGAGTATCACGAAATAGGCCGTGACGTTGCATCAGGCTCCAGCGACTGCCTGCTGGTCTCGCGCCGCCAAGGTATTTACCACTTAGCATACCGCTGGCAAGCGGTGACCACGGCAAATAGGCAATGTTCTCGTTAACACAGCTTTCGATTAAATACGGCCAATCTTTAGCGTGCAGTAAATTAAATTCGTTCTGGATTGAAACTGGTTTCGTCAAGCCATGTTTATCGGCGAGAGAAAGGTATGTATGTATGCCCCAAGTTGTATCATCAGATAACCCCCAATGGCGTATTTTCCCAGCTTTTATGCAAGTTTCTAAGCTTTGTAGGATATCTAGCATCCCCGCTTTTTCTTGCTCTACATCCAACTCAGAAAAATTAATCATCCCTGGCCATTGCTTACCAAAGTGTGGCGAAGTGCGGTTTGGCCAGTGTAATTGATACAGATCGATGTAATCTGTGTTCAGGCGAGTTAATGAATCATCAACCGCTTTAATGATTGCATCACCGGTAATTGGTCCACCGTCTCGAACCCAGTGTAAGCCGCCACCGGCAATTTTGGTGGCTAACGTAATATGTTGACGTTTTTCCTGATGTCGCTTTAACCAATCACCAATGATGCTCTCTGTTTTCCCATAAGTTTCTGGCGAGGGTGGAACAGCGTACATCTCCGCAGTGTCGATAAAGTTAATGCCACGGCTAAGTGCGTAATTAATTTGTTCATCGGCATCATGCTGGTTATTTTGCAGGCCCCAAGTCATGCTGCCTAAGCAAATCCTTGAAACTTCAATTTGGCTGCTGCCAAGACGAGAATACTTCATGTCGGCTCCCGATGTCGTTGCTACCTTGCGGCAAATTCAATAATTTATACGCTAGAGTTTAGATCAATGTCCTTCGTGATGCAGTCATATTCGACTAATAACATTCAATTGCTGTTGTACTTAACTATTTGAAATTGCATTTGCCAAATACTGCATGCATAATGGCGCTGTATAAATAAACAGTGTTTTGTGATGCGTAAGTTTATCCATATCGATATGGACGCGTTTTATGCCAGCGTCGAAATGCGTGACAATCCAGCACTGGCTAGCGTGCCAATGGCCATTGGTGGGCGCAGTCATCGTGGCGTGTTGTCTACGGCTAACTATATTGCGCGCCAATATGGCGTTCGCTCAGCCATGTCTAACTACCAAGCAAAAAAACTCTGCCCGCAGTTGGTTATCGTCCCGGGTAGAATGGAAGTGTATCAGTCGATATCCAAACAAATCCGACAAATTTTCTTGCGCTATACCGAACAAATTGAACCGTTATCCCTTGACGAAGCGTACTTAGATGTTACTGAGTGTGAGCTGTTTAAAGGCAGTGCAACGCTTATTGCGCAGCAGATCCGAGCGGACATTTTTAACGAAACTCAGTTAACCGCCTCGGCAGGAATTGCACCGATAAAGTTTCTAGCAAAAATAGCCAGCGATGAAAATAAACCCAATGGCCAATGTGTTATTACTCCAGAGCAAATTAGCCCATTTATTGACAACTTAATGCTCAAGAAAATTCCCGGTGTGGGCAAAGTGATGCAGCAAAAGTTGTTAACGATGGGACTTGAATATGGGCGAGATGTTAAGGCTCTGTCAGAACCCCAGCTGCGCCAAGCTTTTGGTAAATTTGGTGGCGTGTTATGGCGTCGCTGCCAAGGGATTGATGAGCGAGGTGTAGAAACGCAGCGAGTCAGAAAATCTGTGGGAGTAGAAAGCACTTTTGCTGAAGACATTAGCAACGTTAATGAACTAAAGCGGATTATGAAAGATAAGCTACTGCCTGAGCTACAAAGAAGGGCGACTCGATACCAAGCACAAGGATTCAATAAAATGGGTGTTAAAGTTAAATTTTTTGATTTCACGCAGACCACTCGTGAATGCCAATATCAGCATATAGATATTGATATCTTTGAGCGTCTACTTGACGATGTGGTTGCTAGGTATCATGGCAAGCCTGTGCGACTTATTGGTCTACAAATAGGTTTGAATCCTGCGTCCAATGAGCAGCCGCAATTGTCACTTTTTTGAAGTGTCGAAAATAATTGAAAGGTAGTATTTGTGAATGCTGTGTTCATCCAACCATTCGACCAATAGATAACTGCTTTTACTCAACTTTGTGCTACCTTCGAAGGGCATAATGCCAAAACTGCGTGTCACGTTGCTTTTGGTAAAAACAACAACAAGAGGACAGGATAATGCAATCCATAATGATCGTGCTATTTGGCATCATCGGGATGCTATTTGGATGGTTTGTTTACTCCAAATTTATTGCCCAGAAAATTTTTAAGATGGACGACAACTTTGTCACGCCAGCCCATGAACTTGAAGATGGCGTCGATTATGTGCCGACAAATAAAGTAGTGCTCTGGGGGCATCACTTTACCTCAGTTGCTGGCGCAGCGCCGATTGTTGGCCCTGCAATCGCAGTGTATTGGGGCTGGGTGCCAGCGGTACTTTGGGTGGTACTTGGGACTATTTTCTTTGCTGGTGTGCACGATATGGGCGCGCTGTGGGCAAGTGCTAGACATAAAGGTAAGTCGATGGGCGCACTGTCTGAAAGCGTGATTGGTAAGCGCACTCGCTCTTTATTTATGATTGTGGTGTTTCTAGTATTGCTAATGGTCAATGCGGTGTTCGGTGTGGTGATCGCCAACTCTTTTGTTGGCAACCCTAACGCGGTATTCCCAGCTTGGGCGGCGATAGCCGTTGCGTTGGTGATTGGTCAGTTGTTAAAGCGTCAAGTGCCGCTGATCCCGTTATGTATTATTGGGGTGATAGTACTGTATGCCACCATCTATATGGGTAGCTCAATGCCGCTGTCATTACCAACAGAGTTGTTTGGCTTAAGTGACAAGGCCAATTGGATCATTATCTTGTTTATCTATGCGGCGGTTGCTTCGTTATTGCCTGTATGGATGCTATTACAACCCAGAGACTTTATTAATGGAATGCAGCTTTTAGTTGGGCTGATTTTGCTTTATGGGGCCGTGTTTGTGGTGATGCCAGACATTACTGCGCCAGCATTTAATACCCATACCGTAGAGAATACGCCAAGTATTATTCCACTACTATTTGTTACCATCGCTTGCGGTGCTGTATCTGGCTTTCATGGCATTGTGTCCTCGGGTACCAGTTCAAAACAATTAAACAAAGAAACGGACGGTCGATTTGTTGGTTACTTAGGTGCGGTGGGTGAAGGTTCACTGGCACTCATCACTTTGGTTGCTGTGAGTGGCGTGATGTTAGCTGTCACACCTGAGCAGTGGCATGAAATATACAGTCATTTAGGAGCTGGGAGTGTTGCTGCATTTATTAATGGTGGCTCTAACTTAATCAGTACTGGCTGGGGATTGCCGGTTGAAATAGCGTCAACTTTGTTGGCGGTGATGGTCGTGCTCTTTGCTGGTACAACAATGGACTCGGGCGTGCGGCTGCAGCGCTATATCATTCAAGAATGGGGTGAAATTTACAATATCAAGCTACTTAACAACGGCATTGTTGCAACCCTAGTCGCCGTTGCATGTTGTTTATTGCTGGCATTTGGTGCTGGTGGCGCTTCAGGTAGTGGCGGTATGGTGATCTGGCCGTTATTTGGTTCAACCAATCAAATTCTTGCCAGCCTCACCTTGTTGGTTATTTCAGTGTATTTAATTAAGCTAGATCGCCCCGCTAAATACACCTTAATTCCCATGGTTTTTGTATTGAGTATGGCGTTTTTTGCAGGCCTAATTAAGCTGGGTGAATACTACCAAAAGGGTAACTGGCTGTTGGTCGTGCTTGATATTGTTGTTCTAGTGGTGAGTGTATTAGTCATGCTTGAGGCTTGGGGAGTGATCAATAAATTCAAAACAAAGTCTGAGAATCAAAAGGATGTTGCTCAATAGCCTTGGAAGTCGTTAGCAAATCACCTATAGTCGGCCCTGATTCTAAAACTAGAAAAGGGCCTTTTTTATGTCTTTTCCCATTGCGTTACCAAGTAATGAATTACTAATAAATGATGCTGATGCAATCGTCATTGTCACCGCCAATATTAACGATCTTGGAGATGCGCTGCTTAACGAAATTGCAGCGCCCCATATTGCGGTAGATGCACGCATCGCACAAAAACCAACGCTTATTGTTTCAGATAAACTACCAGGAAAGCGTTTGGTGATCTCACCGACGGGTCCACTTGATAGAGACTACGACGATGTTAGACGTTTCTTTGAAGCGGCTAAAGCGGGTGTTTTAGAAGCTAAAGCAGCAGGTGCGGTAAAGCCTGTTTTAGCTGTTTCTGCCGTGCCAGCGGATACTCGTTATAGCAATGCGCTATCGGTGAGCTTTTTAGGCGCCTGTCAGGGCCTATGGCAACCGCTAGAAGCGCGTGAATATCATGGCGATGCAATCGAGCCGATTGAAACTATTTATCTTTACCAAGCCTCACAGCAACAATGTGAGCAAGTAACCGCAGTAGCTGCTGGTCAATATGCCGCGCGTGACTTGTGTGGTACTGAACCTGAACGTATGGCTCCACCGCGTTTTGCAGATTACTGCGTAGAGCTA
Source organism: Pseudoalteromonas sp. T1lg65 (assembly GCF_051930985.1). NCBI lineage: Bacteria > Pseudomonadati > Pseudomonadota > Gammaproteobacteria > Alteromonadales > Pseudoalteromonadaceae > Pseudoalteromonas > Pseudoalteromonas sp. T1lg65. The sequence continues at coordinate 773,369 of NZ_CP196837.1, forward strand.
TTTTCTGGCAGTAAAGTTAGCGTTGAAGTGATAGCAGACATCGATACTATCGACCGTCAATACCCATTGCTAAGTACCGTGGCTCGCGCTTCGTATGCCGTTGAACGCCATCATCCAAGAGTAGTGAAAATGGCCTACGAGCCTGAGGGTGAAGTTGCGCGCACACTCATCTTTGTTGGTAAGGGCTTGGTGTATGACACTGGCGGTGCCGATCTGAAAGTCGGTGGCTTTATGGCGGGTATGAGCCGTGATAAAGGCGGTGCGGCATCGGTGGTTGGTTTTATGGAAGCGGTTGCTAAATACCAACCTCAAGGTGTAAAAGTGATTGCCTATTTGGCGGTGGTCCGTAACTCCATTGGTTCGGACTGTTTTGTTCCTGATGAGATTATTACCAGCCGAGAAGGTATCCGTGTGCGTATTGGTAACACTGATGCGGAAGGTCGCTTGGCAATGGGCGATCTGCTCAGTGAGGCTAAAGACTTAGCCATGGGTGAGAAAAACCCAGTGATTTTCACTGTAGCAACGCTGACTGGCCACGCTGCAAGAGCGGTTGGTCCCTACAGCGCTTACGTTGAAAACGGTCCAGCACGTCAAGCTGGCTTGTCTCAACAGCTAGTTGATGCAGGCGATCTGTGGGCTGATTGTGCTGAAGTATCGCGTAGTCGCCGTGAAGACTATGACTTTGTTAAACCTAGAACATTGGCTGATGACGTGCTTTCAAGTAATAACGCACCATCTGCTGTCACCGCGCGTGGTCACCAGTTCCCAATGGCATTCCTAGCTATCGTTGGTGGTCTAGACAAGCATGGTTGTAATTCTGAACTACCGATCCCATACATTCATATGGACATTGCTGGCAGTGGTGTTGAAGGTGGTGATTGGCAACATGGCAAACCGACCGGCGCAACGGTAAGTAGCTTATTCGCTCAATACTGCCTGTAACCTCAAAACCCTATAGTGCTAACTAGTAAACTCAGTTAGCATTATTAAATCGGTTGATTGTTGGATGGCGCCTATGGCCTATCCAACCTACTCTAATATCGATGTAGGTCGGTTAAGAGGTGAAGTTACGCCATCCGACAGGCCTGATCATCATCACTAATTGCTGAGTGATCTGTCACATAATGTATGGGTGCTAACGTAAATATTCACGAACTGCGTAACTGCGGTATTCATTTTGGGTGGCGTTGATAGCAGCGGTTAATCTGCGTTACGTGGAAAGGCGTGACTATAAAGACGAGAGAAAAGGTGGCCAACTCAGACCACCTAAAAAAATGCTTACCAGCCGTCGTAGCGTTTTCTACGAGATAGCGTCAAGGTCAAAATAACTCCAATGACTAAACTACCTAATGCAATTGCACCACCGTAACCTAGTAATAAGTGACGTTCTTTATCGACCTTTTGTTGTTTCACTGACTTTTCTTCTGCAAGTTGCTGCTCAAGGCTAGCAATGGTTTCGTTAAGATTGCTGTTCTCTGCTCTGAGTTCGTTGTTAGCTTGTTGTAATTCAGGGAGTTGTTGTTCTGTGGTGGTTAATTGTTGTTGTGTGTCCGAGAGCGTTTGGTTTAGCGCATCTAATTGTTGTCTTAGCCCAGGCTCAGTTGTTGCAAAGTCGCTTTCAATCCAGCCCTCTCTGTCTTTATCATCTTTAATTTGGATAAAGCCGTCTTCTGCGCCACTTAAAATCGTGATTCTACTGCCTGCATTCACCGAGCCCAGAATTCGGTAATTTTTGCCTGGACCTGTGTGCATAAAAATATATAAGTCGTCACTGATGTAACCATTGGGTTGAAGCTGTTGTTCAACCTCTTCAGAGGCGACGGTTTCAACAGGCTCTTCCGCAACAACAGGCAGGGTGGCGAGGAATAAACTAGCAATCACTATCTGTTTTATATTAAACATCCATGGGCCTTATCAATTTGGGTCGTAAAGTTTACAAAATAGTAGGGATTTAACTTACTAATAGCAAGAGCAAGTTATCGGTAATTAGGCTGATTTTTATGATTTATTTCTGTCAACACGGACCTTGAGTATGACACAAAAAGATTGCAAACTGACTATGGTTTGTATATTTTGATCTTCCCTTAGATAAATAGGTATTACACTACCCTAATGGACACTGAAATAGAGCTGAAGTTTTTGGTTTCAGACAATGAAGTACCACTGATCCCAGCGTTGGTAACACAATTTGCTAAAACGGTTACTAACAAACCTGCTAAAAATCTCAAAAATGCCTACTTTGATACCCCAAACCGTGAACTTAGAGCACTTGATATTGGTTTAAGAACGCGTTGCTGCAACGACGAATGTGAGCAGACCATCAAGCTAGCCGGTGAAGTGGTGGGCGGGTTGCATCAGCGCCCAGAATACAACTTGCCACTGCAAACGGGAAGACCTGACCTTTATGCCTTTGATGCCAATATTTGGCCTCATGCTATGCAACTAGAGGCTATTGCCGACAATATTTTCCCTATTTTCACCACTAATTTTATTCGTCGTACCTGGTTAGTTGAAACTGAATCTGGCAGTAAAATAGAGGTGGTATTAGATAAGGGAGAGATCAGTGCTCAGGGTCAAATAGAGCCAATCAATGAGCTAGAGATTGAGCTTATTGAAGGGGATAGGGAAGACTTATTTTCCCTTGCTGATCATCTGATTAAGCAAGCTGGTATGCGTCTGGGTTTATATTCAAAGGCGGCAAGAGGCTATCGGTTAGCCGATGATTCGCCGTTGAAGTCAAATAAGTTTATTGGCTTTGTTCCACTTGAGCATGATGCAACACAAGAGCAGGCGTTAATCGCCACGGTAAGTTATGGTATTCAATTTGTACAAAAACATGAGCAATGCTATTTCAACAAAGCCAGTTTAAAAACCCTAAAACGCGTTATTGATGGTGTGACACTTATTCGTCATGCATTTTGGTTATTTGATGAGATCGTTGATAAGTCTTCGACGGAACATATCCGTAATGAATTAAAATGGCTGTTGTCGGAATTGGCTTGGGTCGAAAATGCCATTCATCTAAAAACATACACCTCCAAGCGTCACGCCTATTATAAAAAAATCACCCAGTTTCCTGAATTAATGCAAGTCATTGATGATTTAACCGACGTGCAACCTTCGCCGACTGACATCGAGGATTTGTTCCATTGTACTCGCTATAACCGCCTGATTTTGTCGTTGACTCGTTGGTTAGTTGACAAAGCATGGCGGAAAAACTGGGACCAAAAAGCACTCACGGCGGCAGAGTCACCAGTCACAGAAATAGCAGCAAGGTTGTTTAACAAAGATTGGTACGAGCTAAAAAATCTGTTGCCACAAGACAGTAGTATGTCCGAGCAAGACTATATCCAAATCAGGCATCGTCTAGAAAACACCTTACTGAGTGGCAACTGTCTTGGGTCACTATACGATAAAGAAGCGCGCAAAGCGTTTAGAATGCCTTGGATTGATATCACCTACGGTATCTACGAGTTAGAAACGCTATCCTATTTGCATCAGTTGTGTCAGTCCCAAGAAGGTGGAGAATTTGACGAAGTGCAGCTGTGGTTAAAGCAAAAGTCCGACTTCTTGGTTTCTGCGATGGAGCAAAGTCGCGAATCGTCCTTTAACAGCGAGCCTTATTGGCGATAAATTTTGTCGGCGCCTCATCGCAGTGAGGCGCATTTTACTCTCTCGCTTTGAATCAGTTTGGCGTTTCAGTTTCTGTCTTTCTCCTATACGCTTGATAAGCAAATATCTACTACACTTTTTCTAGATTGTGAAAGAGGTTTCGTAATGATAGATATTGACGATAAAGTGCTTAAAGATTTGAAAGGCGGATTTAATCTACCCACCAAACCTCATATCCTCCAACAGCTTCAGAATGAGTTGCATCAAGCCGAACCAGATCTTGCTAAGGTCGCTGCGATTGTTGCTGAAGATGTAGGTGCATCGGCTGCAGTATTGAAAGTGATTAATTCCCCAGCTTACGGGTTGGCTAGAACCATTACCGATATACGTCAGGCGGTGATGTTTTTGGGGGTCAATTGTATCACTCAACTGGTTACCGGATATCTGTTAGAAAATGCCTTCCAACAAGCGCAATGCAGTATTCCTTTACAACAATTTTGGGATAATGCTGCCGATATTTCTCAGGTCGCGATGGTGATAGGACAGCATCTAAAAAGCAGTGTGCCAGTTGAAAATTTACAATTATTGGGTCTATTTCACGATGCGGGGATCCCAGCAATGGCAGTGAAGTACTCGGATTATGGAGAAGTGCTGCAAGCAGCAATTGCCCGTCCTGAGAATAACTTAGCACATTACGAAAAACAAAAGTATCCAGCTAACCACATGATTGTTGGTTACTTTCTTGCGTCCTCATGGCACTTGCCCAAAGCAATTTGCCAAATGATTTTACGCCATCATGATGTGACATTTTTGGATGAGAAGCGAGATGAAGCTGAGTTACAAACGTTTGCTGCGCTTAAATTAGCCGAAAACTTATGTTTTGAAGCGAAACATTTTCGTAGTGCTGCCGATTGGCACGTGTTTAAAGATAAAGTATTCGTGGTGCTGAATTTAGATGACGATCAATACACAGATCTAAAAGAAGACGCAGAAGAGCTATTTATCCACTAAAAAAGGCTCCGTAGAGCCTTTTTTCAAATCAGTGTGGCTAATTATAAGCCTGCTGATGCGCGTAGCGCTTCCGCTTTATCAGTTGCTTCCCAAGGGAACTCGTTACGACCAAAGTGGCCGTATGCCGCTGTAGGCTGATAAATAGGACGCTCTAGGTCAAGCATAGTGATTAGACCATAAGGACGTAGATCGAAGTGCTCGCGAATTAGCTCGATTAAGCGTGTTTCGTCTAGCTTACCTGTGCCGAAAGTCTCAACGCTGATAGAGGTTGGTTCTGCAACACCAATAGCGTAAGAAACTTGGATTTCACACTTGTCAGCAAGACCAGCAGCAACAATGTTTTTCGCAACATAGCGCGCTGCGTAAGCTGCTGAACGGTCAACTTTTGATGGATCTTTACCAGAGAACGCACCACCACCGTGACGAGCCATACCACCGTAGGTGTCTACGATGATTTTACGACCTGTAAGACCACAGTCACCCATTGGACCACCAATTACAAAACGGCCAGTTGGGTTAATGAAGAATTTAGTCGCTTCAGTGATAAGCTCTGCAGGTAATGTTGGCTTGATGATAGTTTCCATTACCGCTTCAACTAGGTCATCTTGTGAAATTGTGTCACAGTGCTGAGTTGAAAGTACCACAGCATCAATACCAACAGGCTTGCCGTTTTCGTAGGCAAATGTAACCTGAGACTTTGCATCAGGACGTAACCACGGTAGCGTGCCATCTTTACGCACTTGCGCTTGACGTTGTACAAGACGGTGTGAGTAGGTGATAGGTGCAGGCATTAAAACATCAGTTTCATTACATGCATAACCAAACATTAGGCCTTGGTCACCAGCACCTTGTTCTTCAGGGCGCGCACGGTCAACACCTTGGTTGATGTCAGGAGACTGTTTACCAATGGTATTTAAGATAGCGCAAGAGTCAGCATCGAAACCCATGTCTGAATGAGTGTAACCGATCTCGCGAACCGTTTTACGAGTTAACTCTTCAATATCAACCCAAGCACTGGTTGTAACTTCACCACCAACCATTACCATGCCGGTTTTTACGTAGGTTTCACACGCAACACGTGCTTTTGGATCTTGCTCAAGGATCGCATCCAGTACCGCATCAGAGATCTGATCGGCGATTTTATCCGGGTGACCTTCAGAAACAGATTCAGAAGTAAATAAGTGTTTTGCCATTGTAATAATGCTCACAAATATTGCGCTTCACAAACATCAGGAACAGCGCGAAAAAATAAGGGACGTATTCTAACCAAAAAGCAATGCTTTTGACCAGCTATTTTACGCCTAGACGTCCAAAATAGTTCAAACTATTTTACTAGCCAGATAAAGCCTAGGGCCTGTTGAGCTTTCAAGTTTGTTTTCGCTGCAGTTTGATTGTCATTAGCACGAGGCAAACCCTGCCTGGCATAGTAATTCTATGTGAGCTAGGCAATAACTCAGTATTAATGCCAATCTAGCGCAGCCCTTCGGGTTCCCCTTAGTGCGCTTTGTTCATTGTTGCTCAACTTTTGCTTAGATTACTAGGCTACAAGTCGAGCGCCGCGATCAAAACCCACTAAGGGGAACGAAAATCAAACAGCAAAACACAACAGGCCCTAAATGAATCTTGCATTTTTTTGGGTTTATCGTTGCAGTTGGCCGTCTAAAAAGTAAAAATGGGGCAGATAACACATGTATCAATACCCGCGAAACACTATTTAAGGTAGGAGAATTCATGCCATCTCGCAAAGAACTTGCTAACGCAATTCGCGTTCTTTCAATGGACGCAGTACAAAAGGCCAAGTCTGGTCACCCTGGAGCCCCTATGGGCATGGCTGACATCGCTGAAGTACTTTGGCGCGACTTTTTAAAGCACAATCCAAATAACCCGGATTGGTACGACAGAGACCGATTTATTCTGTCCAATGGCCATGGTTCGATGCTGATTTATTCTCTGCTACATCTGAGCGGCTATGACCTATCAATTGATGATTTGAAAAACTTCCGTCAGTTACATTCGAAGACACCAGGACATCCAGAGTACGGTTATGCACCAGGTATCGAAACAACGACAGGCCCATTAGGTCAAGGTATTACCAATGCGGTTGGTATGGCAATTGCCGAAAAAGCATTGGCGGCTCAGTTTAACCGTGATGAATTCGATATCGTAAACCACTTTACTTATACGTTCCTTGGTGATGGTTGTTTAATGGAAGGTATTTCTCATGAAGCCTGTTCATTAGCTGGTACTTTAGGATTGGGTAAGCTTATTGCGTTTTGGGATGACAATGGCATCTCAATTGATGGTGAAGTAGAAGGTTGGTTCAGCGACGATACTCCTAAGCGTTTCGAATCGTACGGCTGGCATGTGATCGCGGATGTTGATGGTCATGATAGCGATGCGGTCAAAGCGGCGATTGAAGCTGCGCAAGCAGAAACGTCAAAACCCACACTTATTTGTTGTAAAACGGTGATCGGTTATGGCTCACCGAATAAGTCAGGTAGTCACGACTGTCACGGTGCGCCACTAGGTGATGAAGAAATCCTAGCTGCACGTGAGTTCTTAGGTTGGTCTCATCCGGCGTTTGAAATCCCAGAAGATGTTTATGCTAAGTGGGATGCAACAGCGCGCGGTCAACAGCAACAAAGTGAGTGGTTGGTTAAATTCACTGAATACCAAACTCAATACCCTGAGCTTGCTGCTGAATTTGAACGTCGTATGAAAGGTGACTTACCAGCCGATTGGAGCGAGAAAACAGAAGCCTACATTGCTGATTTGCAGGCGAACCCAGCTAATCCGGCAACGCGTAAAGCTTCGCAAAATGCGTTAAATGCCTATGGTCCTATCCTGCCTGAATTTATGGGTGGTTCTGCGGATTTGGCTGGTTCAAATTTAACGCTTTGGGATCAATCTAAAGGTTTAACAGCAGAAGATGCATCAGGAAACTACATTTTCTACGGTGTACGTGAATTTGGTATGTCAGCCATTATGAATGGTATCGCGCTACATAAAGGATTTATTCCTTACGGTGCAACATTCTTGATGTTTATGGAGTATGCGCGTAATGCGGTACGTATGGCTGCTCTAATGAAGCAAAGAAGTATCTTTGTTTATACACATGATTCTATTGGCCTAGGTGAAGATGGTCCAACTCACCAGCCAGTTGAACAAATCGCAAATTTACGTCTAACACCAAATATGGTCACTTGGCGTCCTTGTGATCAGGTAGAGTCAGCGGTTTCATGGCAGCAAGCGGTTGAACGTCAAGACGGTCCAACCGCATTAGTATTCACCCGCCAAGGCTTAGAACAGCAAGCTCGCACCACTGAGCAAGTTGCTGCGATTAAGAAAGGTGGTTACGTACTTTCTTGTGACGGCACCCCTGAAGTTATTTTGATTGCGACAGGTTCAGAAGTGCAACTCGCTGTTGAAGCTGCTCAGCAGTTACGCTCAGAAGGCAAACAAGTACGTGTGGTTTCAATGCCTTCAACAGATGTCTTTGATGCTCAGTCGGCAGAGTACAAAGAAAGTGTCTTACCAAGTGCTGTGACTCGTCGTGTAGCTATTGAAGCGGGTATTGAAGACTTCTGGTACAAATATGTTGGCTTGAATGGCGCGATTGTTGGTATGAAGACATTCGGCGAATCAGCACCTGCAGGTGAACTATTCAAACTATTCGGCTTTACCGTTGAAAATGTGGTAGAAAAAGCCAAAGCTTTGTTCGCTTAATTGGCAAGCAAAGCCCAGAAAAAACCACGCATCAGCGTGGTTTTTTATTTCCTACATAACCTCAACCTTGCATTGGTATAAAAAAGCATTATTGAGCAAATTTGCTTATCCGCCGTTGAGGTTACATAACAAGTTATACCTTAAACTGCTCTACTGATAATCTCAGTTCTTCAGCAAGTTTCGCGACTTCTGAGCTCGAAATTGAAGTTTGCGTCGCCCCTTCTGCGGTTTGCTCTGCGATAGCTACGATTGACTCCAATCGTTCGCTGATCTCTTGCGCTACTTGTTGCTGTTCGTTTGCAGCGTTAGCAATTTCTTCACTGACGTCGTGCGCTTGAGACACCGCATCAGTGATCGAGTTTAGGGCCGCATTGGCAAGGTCACTTTTTGTCACACAAGACTCAGCCTGTTGTTTGCCCTTCGACATAGCATTTACCGCTTCTTCAGCCCCAGCTTGCAACGATTGGATCATAGCCTGAATTTCTTGTGTTGATTCTTGAGTCTTACTCGCCAATGAACGAACTTCATCGGCTACTACCGCAAAGCCTCGACCTTGTTCACCTGCACGTGCAGCTTCAATAGCTGCGTTTAGCGCCAAGAGATTGGTTTGCTCTGCAATGCCTCTGATCACGTCCAAGATACCGCCGATTGAAGCACTGTCTTGATGCAGCTTGTTGATTACACTTGAGGCTTCATCAACCTCACGCGCGAGTTGCTCAATAGTGTGTTTATTATCGTGAGAAATACCTTTAACACGTTCGGCTTCTTTATCAGCGTTTTTAATTTCTTGTAGTGCTTGATGGGCGCTATTGCTAACCCCATGAGCTGTGCTGCTCATCTCTGTTGTTGCCGTTGCAGCTTGCTCAACTTGGGCCTGTTGACTCTTGATGGCTTGGCTTGACTCATTGGTAATCGCAGAGGTTTGCTCTGAAGCAGCCGCAAGTTGAGTTGAGCGTGACACAATACCGGTTATTAACTCTCTAAGGCTAACGATTAAGGTATTGCAGCTTTTCGACAGCTCTCCAAATTCGTCTCTTGCACTGTCATCTAGCTTTTGCGTCATATCGCCTCGGGCGACAATATTGAGTACTCTGTTGACCTCTGCTAGCGGTTTGGTGATCCGGCTTACGGTCATGTAGGCAACTAAAATAGCCAAACATGCAGCTACTATCATACCGACCCAAGTCCATAGGTTTGCGGTAGATACATCATCGCGTACGCCTTCTTGCAGATTAAATGCGACCTGACTTGCTTCGTTGAGGAGTTCATCAAGCTGTGCAAGCGCGTCTTTGGTTGCTTTTTCTGTATCCGATAGTTCCTTTCTTGTTTGCGCTGTGGCCCGCAGTAAATTCTTTTGGTTTTCTGCAATGCTATTCGGACCAGTTACGATATTTTTTAGCGTGATGTAGTAGTTCTCTAAATCAACATACAAATCTTCATTTAAAATTTGTACAGCATCTTTCGTCAACGATATATTTCTATCTAGTTCTTCTAGTACAAACTTTTGATCATTACGAATGATCTCAAGGGTATTGACGTCAGTTACAGTCAGCATATCGCTGCTACTTGTCACAATTGAAGAAAAGCTGTTTTCAAGATTGTTTGCGGCTTGAAAAGCACGGTTGTTATCTTCTTCTAACCCGTCTAGATCTATGATATCGACAGTGACCATAGTGGCATCTTCTGCTGCCATATCTAGCTCAGATAATTGTTCTTTTAATTTATCTTTTAACTGTAGTTCTAGCGCTTTGTCTTTTGCTAACGCGTTCATCGATTTGACGAATGCGGTATAGCTATTACCAACTTGTTTGCTGCTGGATGTAAGCTTGCTGTTGTTCGCTACGACCGCTTGTAACTCTGAATATGTTTTGTCGAAGATCTTTTGTCGTTCACCAAATTGGCTTTTTAAAGCGGCAAGCTCATTTTCGCTGGTTGCGTAAAAACTGCCTTGAGCCATTTTACTCATGAGTGTGAATTCAACTTGTAATGCTGAACTTTTGACCAGAGCGGGCAGAGACAGGTTATTCACCTGCTGTGTTGAATTGTCAATGTTGGCAATTCTCAGCAATGAATTACCGCCGATAAGAAGGAGCAACAATGTGATGGTAATAAATCCACCCCAAATACGTTGGCTAACAGTTAGATTCATAGGTTTCCTACAAAATTTACAAAGCAGAACGGTTACTTATCGGATTTATTGCGGATAAGTTAAGTATTTTATAGCAGATGTGACTAAAAAATTCAGTAAAAAAGGATGTAATACGAAAATTAATCGACAACTTGGTTTAAAAATATACAGCCGGTGTAAAGTTGTGAATTAGCGGTAATTTAATCATCCATAGTTTCTATTTCGTATTACGAATAGGGTTAGTTATGGACATCGGTGATATTCGTTAGTATCTAGGTTAAGCATAGTGAGATGGCCACCCCATACACAACCTGTATCTAAAGCAATAATGTTACTTTTATCGGTCTTCCCTTCTAAAGCAGCCCAATGGCCGAAAATATAACGAATACTCGGCTCTAAATAACCGAATTTAAACCATGGGAGTAGCTCTTGTGCTGCATTTGGTCCTGACTTATTGGTTAATTCAAGGTCACCGTTAGCATCAACGAAGCGCATTCTCGTAAAGACGTTCACAATCGCCTTAAATTTTTCTTTATTGGATAATGATTCTATCGCTTGGTTAGGATGTTTTCCGTACATTGCTGCATAGAACTCAGTGGCTTTTTCTGATTGATATATGGACTCTGCAAAACGAGCATATTCTATCGCCTGCGCAATTTTCCAGCTGGGATGTAGTCCTGCGTGTGAAATGAAGGTTTTTTGTTGCTCCAGCCAGATGGCTATGGGCTGAGAGCGTAAAAACTCCACAAAAGCTGGATGCATCTCGCTATTAAAAACCGCTTCTAACTTATCTTTAGGGTTAGGCGCTTTATTTAATGCTGAGCATGCAAGAAAATGTAGGTCGTGATTGCCAAGAGTGATGGTAACAGCGCCAGCATTTTGATATAGAAAATTTAGGCAAGCCAACGAATCTGGACCTCGGGCGATAACATCTCCAACAGAATAAAGATGGTCTCTGCTTGGGTTAAAATCGACTTCCTCTAGCAGTCTGATAAAAGGGGCGAAGCACCCCTGAAGATCACCAATTGCGTAGTTTGCCATAACTTGTTAATGCAAAATGTTAGGGCAGGAAAGACGAAAAATATCGATTGGGGCTTTGAACTCAGTACCAAATTCATTGCGCATCAAATAATAGCCTTCCATTGTGCCTACCGGAGTATCTAATACAGCACCACTTGTGTATTTGTAACTTTCACCGGGGCGAATGGTGGGCTTTTCACCTACCACACCTTCACCTTCAACTTCAGTTTCTTTGCCATTAGCATCGGTTATAAGCCAATAGCGGCTTTCTAATTTAGCATTGCATAAACTGTGATTTTTAATCGTGATGGTATAGGCAAAAACGTATTTGTCTTTTTCAGGTTCTGATTGTGCTTCCACATAAAAAGTCTCAACAGAGACTTTTATCGGTGAGCCAATTTTAGTTTGCGTTGTCATATAGCCAATTTGAAATTTCAATAAACTGGTTAAGTGATAGGTTCTCTGCACGCAGGCTTGGGTCAATGCCAAGTGCCTGTAATTGCTCGGTATTAAGTAAATTAGCAAGGCTGTTACGCAACGTCTTACGACGCTGGTTAAATGCTTCTAAACATACGGTATTGAGTAATTTTGTGCTTTTTGCGGTACGTTGAGATGGATCTTTTGGGATCAATCTCACCACAGCTGAGTCTACTTTGGGCGCTGGTTTGAAGCAGTGCGGTGGTACTTCAATCACGGGGATTGCGTGGCAATAGTATTGTGTCATCACGCTTAAACGGCCAAAAGCTTTGCTATTTGGACCAGCAACCATACGATTTACAACTTCTTTTTGCAGCATAAAATGCATGTGTTCGACGTTATCGACATAGTCAAATAGATGGAACAACAAAGGGGTTGAAACGTTGTAGGGGAGATTACCGAAAATTTTTAATTTCTCGTTTTCTTTAATCAACGACGAGAAATCAAACTTCATAGCATCACCTTGATGCACGGTCAGTTTCGGTCCCAAAAAAGGATGCTGGGTTAATCGCTCTGCCAGATCTTTATCGAGTTCGACTACGGTTAGGTGACCGCTTAGATCGGTAACAGGCTCAGTGATTGCACCGAGACCTGGGCCTATTTCAACTAAATTGTCTTCAGGCTTGGGATCAATGGCCGTAACAATCTTATCGATAATATTATTATCGTTTAGAAAGTTTTGACCAAAACGTTTACGAGCGCGGTGCCCTAAATGTACTTTATCTGTCATGCATTCTGTGCTTTTTCTGTCGCAAGCTTGATTGCTTCGCGAATGGCTAATTCAAAACTACCCACTTCAACTTCACCCGTGCCCGCCAAATCAAGCGCAGTACCATGGTCCACGGAAGTACGAACAAATGGTAAACCAAGGGTGATGTTTACTGAGTTTCCAAAACCTTTATATTTTAACACAGGAAGACCTTGATCGTGATACATAGAGAGCACAACATCCGCATTATTGAGATATTTGGCCTGAAACAAGGTATCAGCGGGAAGCGGTCCGATTAGATTCATGCCCTGCTGATTTAAAACTTTAATTGTTGGTTCAATGACTTCAATCTCTTCACGACCAAGGTGGCCACCCTCACCAGCATGAGGATTGAGCCCACAAACCAAAATTTTCGGTTCATCAATACCAAACTTGGTTTGCATATCATGATTGAGAATATTAATCACCTTAGTCAGACGCTCAGGCGTAATGGCTTTTGACACATAGGCAAGAGGAATATGCGTAGTGACCAATGCAACTCTCAAGCCTTCCGTTGCGAGTAACATGACCACGTCAGCAGTATCAGATTGCTGTGCAAAAAACTCAGTATGACCACTAAACGAGATCCCAGCTTGATTGATAATCCCCTTATGCACAGGCCCTGTTACCACTGCATGGAAGGTATCATCCATATTCTTTTCTGAGGCCAACCTAAGAGTCTCTAACACATACTCACCATTGGCTTCATCCAACTGCCCGGCAATAACTTCTGCGCCTTTATCTACTTGTAGGTAATAAATAGCACCAGCTGGTGCAGGTTTTGCCGGTGCTGATTCATCAAATGGAATAAGAGTAAGCGTTTCGCCAAGCTCAGCTGCGCGTTTCTCCATGATTGACTTATCTACGACGGCAACCAATTGAGCTGGCCACTCGTGCTGAGCGAGTTTGATGACTAAGTCCGGGCCGATGCCAGCTGGCTCGCCCGGTGTAACTGCAATTCTAAGCGTCATCGAGGTTATTCCATCGCGAAAATTTCTACGTGCGCTTGCTCTCTGATTTCGCGTAGCCACTTGAAACTTTCTTCTTTAAATTTTCGATTAAACAACAACTGATGTGCTCTGTTTAGCTTTGCTTGTTCGGTTTTGTCAGCAACTCGCTTATCAAGCAGTTCAACAATATGCCACCCGAATGAACTACGGAACGGCTCGCTGAGTTCATTTTTCTCCAGTGACATTAACGTGTCTCTAAATGCCGGAGTATAAGTTGTGGGGTCGGTCCAGTCATACTCACCGCCTTTTAGCGCTGAGCCAGGATCTTCTGAGTATTCTTTAGCAAGTTCTGCGAAATCGGCTTTACCTGCTCTTAAGTCTTTAACAAAGCCTTCAAGCATCGACTTCGCTTTTTCTTCACTAAGAATAATGGAAGGTTTGATGAGAATATGACGCGAACGTACCTCAACGGTTTCAACTACTTCTCTGCCACGTATATCTTGCACTTTAAGAATGTGGAAGCCAGCACCTGAGCGCAGTGGGCCAATAATCTCATCTTTTTTTGCGCCTTTAACCGCTTCTGCGAATAAAGTCGGCATTTCATTTATTCCCATCCAACCAAGCTGACCACCATCTAGTGCTTTTGAACCGCTAGATGATGCAATGGCGATACGTTTGAAGTCTTTGCCTTCATTTAAAAACTTGATTACGTTGTCGGCACGCTCGCGCGCCGCTTCGATATCTTCAGGGTTCGCTTTACTGGGGATCTTTACTAAGATGTGACCAATATCAAATTCCTCTGAACCACCTTGTTGCTCAGCAAGAATCTTTTGCAGGTTAGCGATTTCTTGTGGGCTGATATAAATACGGCGATCAACATTGGCTCTACGTACCTGTCCAATTGTAATTTCTTTTCTGATGCTTTCGCGAAATGCTTGGAAGCTCTCGCCATCAGCTTCGATGGAACGGCGCATATCAGCAATAGTGCCACCTTGTTCCCTTGCCATGCTAGCTAAGGTTTGATCCAACTGAGCATCAGAAATTTGTAATCCCATGCGTTCAGCAAGTTGTAGAATAAGCGTTTCTTCAACCAGCTTATCAATTGCTTGCAGCTTAAGTGTATTAAGACTAGGAAGCTGAGTATTTTGCTGCTCGGCCTGTTTTTGTACGCGAGCGATGATTTCATCTACTTCACTCTGTAGCACAACACCATCATTGACGGTTGCTACTACTTTGTCGAGTTGTACACGTTCTGCGTTTGCTTGGCCTGCTAGGCCAAAACCTAATGAGGCAATAAGTAAAATCTTTTTAAAATTCATACGGCTTTCTAAGTTCTATTTATTCAAAAAATAAGGTCTTCTGTAACCAAAAATACCTTGTTGAAGGAGCTTACTGGCATCGCTGCGTTTTTCTCCTCCAAGTCCTGTTAACACAAACTTGATGCTGAAACCGGAATCGAAAACGGCTTCGTCATGGTTAATTGCTCGGTTTAAATCGGTCTCTATTTGTCGGTTAGCTGTAACTTGGATAGCCCAACAGCACGATTCATATTGAATGCCAACGAAGGACTCAACACTTCTTTTGGCTGTTAAATCTCTGTGGTAGCTTGCTACAACTTGCCAGTTCTCGTCAATTGGAATACTGGTAAAAAGTCCGACTTGATCAATTTCATAGTCTGAGACATCGTTAACGTAGCGATGGTTCAATTGAACAAGTTGATCGCGATCGCCTCGGTAATCTAATGTTGCATGAGATTGCACTAGCTCTTTGCTGTCGGCATCATACTGAATTCCACCGGAGAAAAACCAACGCTTGTGCCAATGTAACATAGTTTCCGCTGCAAAGAGTGCATTGTAGTTGGTGTCATCATTATTATTGTTATCTGTCAAACGCTGTTCAGTTGGTTTTACTGAGTTCTCTAGATAAATGATCTGGCCAGCACTGAAATTAAAGCGCTCTACGCTCTGGGCGTCATAAATACGGGTGGTGGCACCCAATGTTAGCTGGTTGGCTTCTGCAATTCGGTCATAGCCAGAATAGCGTCTTGCTCTGAACAAGCCCATAAAGTCGTCTTGTAGCTTAGTTGTATCGTACCAACCGATATGGCTTTGATCCCTTAGCGGAGAATAGAGGTACTGAAATTGCGGCTCTAGAGTTTGTGTTCCAGAGTCTAAAAAGAAAGCGGTGTTTCTTTCGAAATTTAACTGGCCATGGACACGAACAGTAGGAACTGTTCTTGATACGTCTTCCCGATAGCCAGTCGTTTCCATATCACCTTTCTGTTCATAGCGAGTATGCATTAAACGTGCTTCTGAACTGAAAGACCAAGCGTAGTCTCGACGGGAAAATGAAACTCGAGGTTCCAAGTGTATCCTTGTTGCTTCGGTTATCAGTCTATCGTCATTCCTAAAGTGCGCAAATTCACCTTCAAAATCCCAGTCTAGGCCAACAAACTGGGTGCTTTTCCTTGAACTAAAAGCAACTTGTGGCAAAGCAGCATAAGCGGCTAAGTGGTCGCCCAAAACTTCGAAATCTTGTAATTTCATGTCGACTAACCAATCTTCACCTAAATAGGTCAAGCTGCCGGTCCGATATAACTGCGTATCCGTTTGGTTTGCGAAATTAGAACTGAGATCTGTTAAATAGTTGTCATCGCTGACATTGGTAATATCGACATGTGCGCGCCAGTCATCTTTGAAATAACTTTTTTGTTGCCAATGTACTAGGTATCGTTCGTTTAGCTCGGGTTCAGAATCATCTCGATCTAGGTATTCGATGGCAACTTGACCCTCATGAACTTCAGTTAAATATCTGAAGTCGGAAACAAGCTGTAAACCCTGATTGGTCATATACCGAGGAGTCAACGTTAAGTCATAGTTTGGCGCAAGGTTTAAATAGTAAGGAGCTGCGATTTCGAGGCCGTATTTATTGGAGCTGGAAATAGTGGGTGTAAGTAATCCCGATTTGCGGCGCTCGTCGATAGGAAAAGTAAAATAGGGTAGATAGATCACCGGAGTATCGAGAATTTTAAACACGGTATTTCGGGTCTCGCCCCAGCCTTCGTCCTTTGATAATTCAATACTACTGGCTTCAATTTGCCAAAAAGGCTCGTCACCCGGACAAGTCGTAAAGCTTGAGTTTTCTAATGTAATGCTCTTAGCTGAAGCGTAAAGCTTTTCGGCTCCACCTTTACCACGTTGTTGGGTCAGTTTATATTCGGCACCAAGTAGGCTGATGGTGTTAGCGTTCAGGTCGGCAAATAGTCCGCTGCTTTGCACCTGGGTAAAGTAGTCTTGATAAAATAGAGGACCTGTAGCGCTGAGTAAGCCCGCTTTTTTGTCGATTAATGCACGTGTGGCATTGAGACTCATGGTATGGGTGTTGACTATAACATTACCGGTAAACTCGGCACTGACTGTTCCTTGTAGCTCGACATCGTCTGCTTCAATATCAATACCTTTATCCGGTAAGTTGACGATAGGTTGCCAGCTTTTTGGTTGGAGGTACTCTTTACATTGTGAGCCGACAATGTTCGTATTAGCAAAAGCTGTTGATTGAACAGCAAAGAGCGCAGCGAAGCTCCAAATTTTGCTCATTTATTATCCTGTCTCAGCGAAGCCGTTAATTCGATCTGGACATGATAAAGGAAAACTTGCTGAATTACAGTAGCATTTATAGAAATCGCACCAGTAAATGGTGGCTGGAATTAAGAATGGATAGAGAATCAAATCGCGAACAGTTTGTGACGATGGCTGTCAAAGAAAAAAACGTCGTTATTAAGGCAATTACTTCCGATGCTAGTTTTCGTCAGTACTTTAGAGTAACCACGGGTCTGCATAGTTACGTGTTGATGGATTCTCCCCCAGATAAAATTGACAACACTCCTTTCATTGAACTCAATCAAGCATTTGCTAAGCAGGCGCTGAATGTTCCGAAAATTATTGCTACAGATAAGGTTAGCGGACTGTTATTACTCGAAGATCTAGGTGCAGAACATCTGGCGGATAGATTATTGCTGTCGAGTAAAATAGATGATTACAAGGCGCTACTTTCGCTCTTACCTGCCGTTGCTAAAACACCTCAAAGCCCATGGATGAAACCCTATGATAGTGATTTTATTCAAGCAGAAATGACAATTTTTCAACAGTGGCTCGTATCAGACTGGTTAGGAATTAGACTTTCACAGTCACAACAAGCGCAATGGACGAAAACGACCGAAGCACTGACAAAAGCAATGCTTGCGCAGCCACAAGTAACCATGCATCGGGACTTTCACAGTCGAAACCTCATTTTTCATGATAAGCGTTGGTATTTAATTGATTATCAAGATGCGGTAGTTGGGCCGGTAACATACGATACGGTTTCTCTGCTTAGAGATTGTTACACTCGGCTGTCTGTTTCAGAGTATACAGAGCTTGTTGCGTATAGTTTTTCTCTGTTATCCCGTGAAGGGTTGCTTGCAGGCATGTCTCAAGAGCAATTTTGTTATTATGTCGATTTAACTGGTATGCAACGTCACTTGAAAGCAGCAGGAATTTTTGTTCGTTTGCTGTTGCGAGATGGCAAGCAAGGTTATCTGGGTAATATCATACCGACTTTGCGATACGTACATGAAGTAGCTTGTCAATATGAAGACTTTCAGTGGCTTGCAAGCTGGGTTGGTAATGAGATAATACCATCGGTAAAACAAAAATTGGCACTAGGGTAAGTGGTTAAACAATGAAAGCGATGATTTTAGCAGCAGGCCGGGGCCAACGTATGATGCCTTTGACTGCAGAACTACCTAAGCCAATGCTACAGGTGGCTGGGAAACCCTTATTGCAGTACCACATAGAAAGAATCAAGCAAGCAGGTATCAAGGATATTGTAATAAACCTTGCTTGGCAGGGGGAGGCTATCAAATCCTACTTTGGTGATGGCTCTGATTTTGGTGTTGATATCGAATACAGTGAAGAACCGGCCGGTGGATTAGAAACCGCCGGTGGCATTATTCAGGCATTACCGCTGTTGTGTGAACAGCACGAGACGTTTATTGTAATTAATGGTGATATTTTCACGGATTATGATTTGCATGCTTTGACACTGTTGGAGCTGGCTTCAAGTCCAGAGAACGGTTGCCAAGCGCACATTGTGTTGGTGGAAAACCCGTTGCATCACCCCCATGGTGACTTTGCGTTAACACAACAAACTCATAACGACAAAAAGTATACTTTTTCAGGCATAAGTAAATATCACAAATCGTTTTTTGAAAACTGTGCAGCTGGGTTTGTTAAGCTGGGTCCGTTACTTAAGCAAGGGCTTGATAGTAAAAAAATTTCAACAGAATTATATCTAGGCCAGTGGAATGATATAGGAACACCTGAGCGTTTAGATGCAATCAATCGTCAAATAGGGCAAGCCAATGTGGGGTAAGCTGTTAGGCACGTTTTTTGGTTTTTTATTTGGTCGCTGGATAGGGGCTATTTTAGGCTTTTATTTGGGGCACCTATTTGATAGAAGCCTTAAACAAGATTTTGATAAAGTCGGTGGCTTTCAAGGCTTCATCAAAGGAGAAGACCTGCACGAACGGCAAGCGCTGTTTTTCTCCAGCTGTTTTGCTGTGATGGGACATATTGCCAAGTCAAATGGTCGCGTTAGCGAAATCCATATTCAAGCAGCAACTGCATTTATGGATGAAATGGGACTGAAAGGTGATGAGCGAAAAGAAGCGCAAAACGCCTTCAAATCAGGTAAAAGCGCAGAGTTTTCTATCAAAGAGGCGGTAAAAGAATTTAAAGAAGCATTCGCCCGTCGCTATGACTTACGACAGCTTTTTTTAGAAATTCAGATACAAATGGCTTTTTGCGATGGTCATCTATCAGATCAGGAAAAGACTTTACTGCGCCAGGTGAGCAAAGCGCTTGGTTTTGCAGATACCCACTTCACCTTTTTACTGAAAAGATACCAAGCTGAATTCGAATTTCGTCGTCATCGCCATTCGCAGCAGCAGCGCCAGCATCAATCATCAGGAGAGCGTCAGCGAACGCCTGCTAATAATGGTCTAACTAAAAATCAGGCGCTCGCCGTTCTTGGCCTTGAAGGTGGGGCTTCTGAGCGAGACATAAAAAAAGCTTACCGTAAGTTGATGGCTCAACATCATCCCGACAAACTGGTTTCTCAAGGCTTACCGAGTCATATGATGGAAGTCGCAAAACGAAAAAGCCAAGAAATACAATCGGCCTACGAATTTTTAAAACGCGCGTCATAGTACGCGCAAAAAGCCGATCAGCTCTTTTCTGAGCCTTTTGTGCTGGTTTGGATCATGCCGTTCACCGTATAGTTCTCGCTGGCGATAATCAAACTTACTATTTCTTTGTGCCCAACGCCGTCTATCTTGCAGGTTGTTAAGAACGAGAGGGCTGTCAAATGTGTAGTACAAGTCAAGTAATGCTGGACTGATCACCGACAGCTTTGAAGCTAACTGTTTCTGGCGTTCACTGTTGGCTATTTGCGTACTGACGATAACAAAGGCATTTACTCTTAAATTAGGGAGTGTTGCCAGATACTCAGTGAAAAGACCAGCGCTATTGCCAAACGCGACGACCACTAACTGCTCTGCCGGAGCCATCGTGAGCGTTTGATATAGAGCCTGAAAGCGTTCGACAAGCGCTTGTTTGTAGTTATCTAAGTTAGCTTCACTTAATGTGTTTTGAGGTTGGCTAACGACGCCTTGTGTTGAAATTTGTTGATCACCGAGAATATTTGGTGCAAATGACAGCTCTGGTGGCGTTAACGCATACGTGTCAAAACCGTCGTCGCTGAGTTGTTTAAACAGGTAACTGGGTCCATTACCGTTGATCGGTGGAGCCAGCATATCTGGAATAATGATCACGATACCGTTGCGTTGTGGCGCCATATAGGGTTGAAAATAAGTGTAAAATTCTGACTCACCCTGCTGTAATTTCACTAACTGTGCGACATCTAAGTATTGCTCAGCGTCCTGGTCGAACAACCGCTGCTTTTCGATGGCGTTAATATGCTCTGCTGCGTAGCTAGGCATAAGTAAGAGCACGAAGATAGAGTAAAAAATCGTTCTGAACATAAATTGCGCATGCATCTTGGTCGATGCTTAGTTATCGGTAATTCACTTAAGATCTTTAGTTGATAATTAATAGCTTAGTTCGTTTCCTAATTCAGTTAATTATTTACTAGCAATCAGGTAAACTCAGCACGTTGTTAATTTGGAGAATAGGTGTGCAAGAAAAAGAGCGTAAATGGGATTATTTCCTGTTGTTTTTGAAAGGGGCTGGAATGGGGGCCGCTGACGTGGTTCCTGGTGTTTCTGGAGGTACCATCGCTTTTATTACGGGTATTTACGCGCGGTTCTTAAACGCTATCAAAAGTGTAAATATCGAGGCTTTAGGAGTGCTCAAGCAACACGGAGTGCAAGCAGCTTGGCGACACGTTGATGGCAAATTTTTAGTCACCGTGTTTGCCGGTATTTTAGTAAGTGCGGCTTCTTTAGCCAAACTGATCACGTACCTGCTTGAACATTATCAACTGTTGGTTTGGTCTTTTTTCTTTGGGTTAATTATTGCCTCCTTCGTGCATGTTGCAAAACAAGTGTCACGTTGGGATATGAAAACAACAGTTGCCTGTCTATTGGGAGCGGTGATCGCTTACTTAATCACCTCTTTGGCTCCAGCCGAGGCTGAGCCTCATACATGGCTGTATTTTGTTTCTGGTGCTATCGCAATTTGTGCAATGATTTTGCCCGGCATTTCCGGCAGCTTTATTTTACTGTTGATGGGAATGTATGGACACGTTTTGACAGCAGTAACAGAAATCAATATCGTGCTAGTTGCACTGTTTTTACTGGGATGTATTGTTGGACTGATGAGCTTTTCTCGGTTACTTGCTTGGTTATTATCGCGCTTTGAGCAGGTCACTTTTGCTGTACTGTCGGGATTTTTACTTGGCTCGTTAAATTTATTGTGGCCATGGAAGCAAGTTTTAACAACCTATGTTAATTCTAGCGGTGTAGAGAAGCCGCTTAATCAAGCTAATATCCTCCCTTCGGAATACCTGTTGCTGTATGGTCAAGAGCCAAATACGCTGCTGTGCGCAGGCTTGATGTTAGCTGGACTAGCCTTGGTGTTAGCGGTTGAAAAGCTTAGCGCAAAGTAATTTTAATCGATAGAAATAAAGCGTTGTTCCGCGACTGTTCGTTACCTCAACCTGAGTGCTGATATTTATTCGCAAAATATCGGCACACTTCTCACAAATTATAGACTTCTGTCCAATTTTAAATCACATTGACTGTGCTAAATTGATAGCGTTCTACACCCCCTTATTTAATATGCACATCAATAGGTTAAAAAATGAAAAAGACCCAATTTTGGCTGTTTTTCGCCATCTTGTTATCTGGGATTATATCTTTCGATAGTTGGGCGGCTTCAGGAGGTCCGTTGCCGTTGACTAGCTCGTGGGTTGGTTATTTTTGCATTGTGATCTTTGTTTTGGCTTATTCCTTGGTAATGCTCGAGGAAAAGCTGCACATGCGAAAGTCAAAACCCGTCTTGGTCGCTGCAGGTGTTATTTGGGCTGCTATAGGTGCTTTTTATGTTTCCCAAGGAGTGCCTGAGGCGACGGAACATGCCTTTAGGCATAACTTATTAGAGTTTTCCGAATTGATGTTATTTCTGCTTGTGGCGATGACTTATATCAACGCTCTAGAAGAACGGCGAATATTTGATGCTTTACGGGCTTGGATGATCCAAAAAGGGTTTAGTTATCGAAACCTATTTTGGATAACTGGTTTTCTATCGTTTTTTATTTCTCCGATAGCAGATAATTTAACCACTGCTTTATTGATGTGTGCAGTGGTCATGAAAGTGGCACAAGGGGACAGAGCATTTATCAATTTAAGCTGTATTAATATTGTGATTGCGGCGAATGCGGGTGGGGCATTTAGTCCATTTGGAGACATTACTACGCTGATGGTTTGGCAAGCCGGTATGGTGCAGTTTAATGAGTTTTTTGTCCTATTTATTCCCGCGTTGGTTAACTTTTTAGTGCCTGCTTTGATAATGAGTTACTTTGTTGAAAATAAACATCCTAGTTCAGTTTATGAGAGCGTAGAGTTAAAAAGAGGTGCATTGAGGATTTTGACACTGTTTTTACTCACTGTGGCTACAGCGGTAATGTGCCATAGCTTGTTACACTTACCGCCGGTTTTGGGCATGATGATGGGGTTAGGGTATCTACAATTCTTTGGATATTTCTTGCGGATGACTTTACCGGGGTCATTAGCTAGGAAAAGAGCGCTTGCAGAACGGGAAGGGGATCAAGAGCGCTTGGAAAAGCTCGGCAGTGTGGTGCCGTTTGATGTGTTTAGCAAAGTCTCCAGAGCCGAATGGGATACCTTGTTATTTTTCTATGGCATAGTCATGTGTGTTGGCGGGCTTGGTTTTCTTGGTTATCTAGGCGTCATGTCGGAGTTTCTTTATGGCCAGTGGTCAGCTACCAGTGCCAATGTGCTGTTAGGGATCATCTCTGCGGTGATAGATAATATCCCTGTGATGTTTGCTGTCTTGTCAATGAACCCAGAAATGTCACATGGACACTGGTTATTAATTACCTTAACCGCTGGGGTCGGAGGTAGCTTGCTGTCTATAGGCTCAGCGGCTGGTGTCGCACTGATGGGGCAAGCTAGAGGTTACTACACCTTTATGGGGCATTTAAAGTGGAGCCCCATAATAGCGTTGGGTTACGTCGCCAGTGTTTTGGTGCATTTATGGCTTAACGCAGGCTCATTTGAAGTCTTTGGATAAAGAGTTCAGTCAAAGTGGGTTGAAAGGTAGTGCTTATACTTTTCAACCCATTGTTCACTCACCGTTTTATTGTTTGCCAGCACCTTTTTGATTGGGGTAATTGACAGTTGGCCATCGACTTTACTTAGCATTACTGGTTCTGTAAAAAGCGGTTGATCGATATATTCAACAGCGGCTAGCCCGAGTTCAGTTGCTAGCATGCGATCTTCACTGCTCGGTGAGCCTCCTCTTTGAATATGCCCTAAAACACAAAGTGCAGCATTTACATTTGGCTGCAGGTTTAATTCATCCTTAAGTGCTGTTGGTCCGCCAGGCCAGAGGTTTTCAGCGAGTACAATTAAAAAGCTACCATGACAGGCTTGCTGAGTTTGTATCGCATGACTCAACTGCTCTAGCGTTTGTTGCTTGTGTTGTGGAGTGAAGTTTTCGAAGGAAAGTATGGCTTCAGCTTCGGACGCAATGCCTACATGATAGGCAATGTGGCCACTATGTCTGCCCATCACCTCTGTAATAAATACCCGCTCGAAGGCGTTGGCGGTATCACGAATTTTATCGATGGCGGCCATTGCGGTATTAACGGCTGTCGAAAAGCCAATCGTGTTGTCGCAATATGACAGATCGTTATCTATGGTTCCTGGTAAGCCAATTAAATTACCCTGCCAGTGCGCCGATAGGGCTTGCATTCCTTTAAATGAGCCATCGCCACCGATAACAATTAAATCGTCGATATTAAGCTTTCGCAAAGAGTTGGCGGCTTGTGAGACGCCATTTATACTATGCATGTCTTTACAACGAGCACTTTTTAAAATTGTGCCACCTAATTGTGCAATATTCGTTGTGTACTCTTTAGTTAAAGTAATATGTTCCTGCTCAATCAGCCCATTATAACCGTGCAAAAATCCAATACATTGGTGACCTTTGCTTTGCGCGGCTAGCGCAATTGAGCGAATAGCTGCATTCATGCCAGGAGCATCCCCTCCACTGGTTAAAATCGCTACGCGTCTAGTCATAATATTCCTTGTTAGATTAAAGGTTACTTTTGGTTAGCTTAATCAAATTTAATCGTGCTTACTATGTGTTGAATCATAAAAGCGATGTTTTAGTATTTCTCGTGGTGAAATGGGTTTATTAAAGTTTATATAAATCAGTTAGATAAACTTTTTATTATACAGTGAAACGAACATGGATAGGTTGAAATACGATAAATCGAAATCACTAAAATAACTTTAAGTTCAAAAACGTACTTAAAACAGAAGAGTCATAGTTTTGTCAGAGATTGCGTTTAATAAATTGCGATTGAACATATTCAATGTAAATACTTGGAGATATCAATCTAGCATCGTAAAAGATTTTGGAAGTGGGGTTGAGTAACGTTGTAGGTTCAAGGCGTTCATACTGAACGCCTTGATGTGGTTAATCATTTTTAACCATTGACCTTCTTTGCTAGCTCTTCGCGCTGGGCAGTTGGAAGGTTGTCGACAACGATCTGGTAGGAATTATCAATCATTCGTTTGATTTCATCTTCAGGAACAGAACCATCGAGTATGATAGTGTTCCAAAGACGTTTATTCATGTGATAACCCGGTACTACCGATTCGTACTTGTCTCTCAACAAAAGTGCTTCGTCTGGGTCGCACTTTAAGTTTAGCCACCAAACCAGCTGTCCATTCTCATCAACTTGGCCTTCTTTTCCTTCCGAAAGAGTGGCAAACATTTTGTGTTGAACTTTATAGACATCGACATCTTGCGCAAACGGCTTAGTAATAAAGGTAGCAGGCTTGGCCTGCAAGTATTCATGTACGCTTTTCTGATCCATAGCCTGAGTCCTTGAAGTAACTTTTAATACAACATGAGACTAAGTTTAGCAGCTCTCGTGACAATACAGTAATTGTCCATTAGTAAAAGCTTAGGAAGTATTTATATCAAACGGTGCTAAAACACAAAAAACCAATATATAGAACTTTTGAATGAGTTCTATATTAATTCAGTGTTACAGCAAGTTTTGAAATAAAAACGCTTTAATATCAAATGGATAATATTTAAACGTAGTCCTTTTGCTGAGTAACTGTTTCGTATAGGCCGTAGGTAAACCGACAGAACCTAATGACTTAAAGTCTCATAACCAATTTCAAATAAACTATGATAAAAAACTATTAAGAATATTTGAATATTCTCAGCAAGCCACAATGGCTTATAGAGAACATTATCTGGTGAATAGGCAGGTAACTCCTAACACGCTCGATAAACAGTCCGCTATTAAATTAGATAATACAAAAATATGCAACAATTTTTGTTGGGTTGATTAAATTCTGAACGTTGTGTAGACTCCGGCTTTCACATTTCAATGGAATAGTGGGCGAGTATTTTTAGTGATTGCTGATTTAGGGGAATGTTTTAGCAGTTACCAACAATTTCCGGGTAATTTCATGATCTTCTTTCTTTTATCAATATTCAGCTTAATTGTAATTTATATTCAGATACTTAAAACAGGTATGCCAACAAAAAGGTGGTTAGGACTTGCAGCTATTATGGGCCCAATAGCATTGATTTTTTTCAATATGCATTATCGCCGAGCCTGGCTGAAAAGATGTATTAATTTATCTGCTTTTAGAGCTTAGTCTGGATAATAGTTGATAAAGTGTCGTTTTTATCTCTATTGCACTAACTGTAAGTTGGGACGAACTTCCTCGTTTTGGGCTTGTAGGAAACGTTCAAAGTCTTTGGCTGACAGAGGTTTTGAGTAATAGTAACCCTGAATCGTCTCACAGTTTAACGTTTCAAGTAGCTTCAATTGTTCTTCGCTTTCTACGCCTTCAGCGACAACGTGCAGATCAAGGTTATGAGCAATGGTAACAATTGAATCTACCATATTTTTTCCTCTCTCACTGTGCATATCATCAATAAACGCTTTATCAACTTTTAACGTGTTGAGCGGAAACTGCTTTAAATATGCTAATGATGAATATCCGGTACCGAAGTCGTCCATAGCCAAGTGAATGCCTTTAGCACTGAGTGAACGCATGATCGAGATTGCTTCTTGTGGATCATCCATAACGGTGCCTTCTGTGATTTCGAGTTCTAAAAAGTAAGAAGGCAGTTCATTTTTTTGTAATATGATATCAATTCGGGTGGTTAAGTCAGGCAGACCAAATTGTTTTGCAGATAGGTTCACCGCGACGCGTCCACTAAATAGTCCTTTATCGACCCAGCGTTTG
This sequence comes from Pseudoalteromonas sp. T1lg65, assembly GCF_051930985.1. Lineage (NCBI taxonomy): Bacteria > Pseudomonadati > Pseudomonadota > Gammaproteobacteria > Alteromonadales > Pseudoalteromonadaceae > Pseudoalteromonas > Pseudoalteromonas sp. T1lg65. The sequence goes on from NZ_CP196837.1 coordinate 800,068, forward strand.
ACATCCCGGCAGGCTTTATCTAAAACAACCTCACCTATCTCGATGATTTGTCCTGTTTCTTCAGCGATGGGTATGAATACTCCTGGGCTAATAATGCCTTTCTTAGGCGTTACAAAGCGCACTAAGGCTTCCATTCCGACTAGTTCACCTGTCTTAATATCCATCTTAGGTTGATAGAAAACCACAAAGTGGTCTTCTTTTAAGCCAAAGCGCATCAGGTTTTCTATTTGCAAGCGTTTAACTGCTTGTTCGTTCATTGAGTCATTGAAGAATAGGTAGTGATTACCTTTTTGTTTAGCGTGATACATCGCTGTGTCGGCATTTTTCAGCAAGCTTTCCGGTGACTTACCGTCCTCAGGACATAAAACAATACCCACAGAGGAAGTAATCACTAGCTCATGGTTAGCCACTTTTAACGGTGTCGCAATGGCTGCCAAAAATTGTTTTGCTGTTCTGGTTATAGTGTGAATGTCATTGGTGCCAGACATGATTAGTGCAAACTCATCGCCGCCTAGACGATAGAAAGTGTCCTGTTGCCTTGCTAGCTTACTTATTCGCATGGCTAATTTAGCAAGTAGGGCATCTCCAAGCTGGTGACCCAATGAATCGTTAATTTTCTTAAAATTATCGAGGTCAAAGACGAGTAATGCGTGGTGAGAACCCTGCTGAGATAGCTTTTCTAGATTGGTGAAAAATAGGTTTCGATTTGGTAGGCCCGTTGTTCTATCTCGATTTGATAAATTATGCAGCTGAGACTCTGCCTTTTTTCGCTCGGTGAGATCAGAGTAAACCACAACATAGTTAGTGATTTGGCCATGGTTGTTTTTTATCTCGTCGATCGTAACTTCAATTGGCAGCATAACGCCACTGGCATTGCGCAGTTTTAATTCTTCTTGCCAATGCTCGGTTTGCATTAGCTGAGACTTCACTTGGTTGACAAACTGCGAATCATAGCCCGGTAAAGTGAAGGTCTTTAACAAGTAGTGCTCTCGGTTGCCACCGAACAGCTTTAGGTAGCTTGGGTTTAAATCCACTAGCCTGAAGTTTTTGTCATAAATTGCGATTGCATCGGTCAAGGATTCCACACATTTTGCGAATAAGTTGAGACGCTCTTCTGTGCTTTTGAAGTGACTGATGTCACGTACCGTACCAGTCATTCGACTAGGAATTTGATTTTCGTCCTTTTCAATCACTTTGCCTCTATCTAAAACCCAATGGTATTTTCCAGACTCATCTTTGATCCGATAACTGGCCTCGAAAAAAGCGGTCTTTTGTGCAAAATGCTCTTTAAGCAGCTTTTCTACAATATTAATGTCTTGTGGATGAATACGCTGTTGGTTGGGAATAAAGCGACCAGGAGTGGCACTATTTAACCCATATTTATCGTTTATTCGAACGACTTCACCAGTCTGAATATTCCAATCCCACAAAGTGTCGCCACTGCCTTCAACTGTACTTTTAAAACGTTGTTCGGAGTGACGAAGTTGCTGAGCAGAAAGTTTTAACTGGCGATTTGTCCATAATAGATAAGCAAGAAGCAGTAACATTACAGCGACCGGAAGTAGCCAAACTAGCTGGATACTCCAGTTGATGTTTTTGTCACTTGCAAAGCAACTTGTGCAGGCAAAAAAAAGTGACAAACTAGCTGTTGTTATTATTCTTGTTTTCAGATTCATATAGTGAATTGTTAGACGTTTCAGACCTTAATCTAATTGAAGCGAAAGAGTGAGTCAAAAAGAAAAAACAACTTTGTTGCGATTTTGGGTTCAAAGTTATCAAAAGTCTTCCAAGCTAAGTAAAAAAAACTAAATATTTTTAATTACTTGTAAGCTAATTACAGGTTAACGTTACTTTTGGTGTAATGCCGGCAGAAATATTATTAAAGTAGGTTTTGAACTCCTCAAAGCTCAAATCTTTAAGCGCCTTGGTAAGTTGATCCTGCATATCAAATTGATGAAGATCATTCGTAATAGACAGCCAAAGTCGCTGCGCCCTAAGCCTGAGATTTTTGTCTTTTTCTGCGATTTGCAGTAATAAGCTTTCTTTAGCAAGTCGCCAATGTTCGGTTGGCAAGCTGTGTAGCTGCTTATCGAATTGCAGTAAAAAAGCTCGGTGCTTTTCGAGTAGCTGTTCACTATCGTAATTGGGCGATTGAATATAAAACGCGATGCCAGCACGAGTATTAAATGGCGCATAGCCGGCACCGACTAGGTAGCCAAGTTGCTGCTTGGTTCTAAGTTCATCAAAGTAATGCTGATTAATCATGTGATTAAGAGTCATGATCATTACTTTCTCAGATACTTCAGAGGTTTGTGACTGAAAATATTCTAAAAACGCGTGATCTGAGCCTTCTCGTTCCAGTTCAATGTTCAAGTGTTGAGTGATATTTTGCAGCGGTCGTTTTAAATCTTCCAATATCTCGCTTTGCGAGAACAGTGCGTGGACCGACGCTTTTAACTTTTCTGCATGGCGTTTTTGCCAGTTGCCATGCAGAAATGCTTTTACATGAATTGTTTTGAAAAACTGCTCGCGAAACTGCTGAAACTCATTAAAGCTTGCGTTTCGTAACGCACTGGCCAGCGATTCAGGACTTGGATTCCAGGGCATTAGTTGAGCACCTAGTTGGCTAAAAAGCTCACTCACTGGTTTGTTTTTATTATGGTTCTTCCAGTGTCTTATAAGCTGTTTTTTGTATTCGGCAAATCGAGCTGCATGGATCGGTTGATGCAACATGGCCTCGACTAATTCTAATATTAGTCTTATTTGGTTACCCGTTAATCCAGCTGTATGCAGCGTTAAACCACCTTGGTGTGAGTTGATGTGGTAGCTCAAACCCGCTAATTCAGCGCTATAAAAGCGCTCAGCAACGGCATCCATAAATAAATCGGCAAACAACCGGGTCAGTGCCATGCTTTTGTGGCTGGTTACGGAATGTGCCGAGTCTATTTCAAGATAGAAATGTCCCTTGGTGACTCTAAAAGTTAAGTCTTGCTTGAACCAAAACTCAAACCCTGGTTGCTCAGCGATGAGCTCTGGTGTTGAGCGTTCGCTTTCAACATCGTACAGACAATTATTGGCACTTAAATAGGGGTTTACCTCAGGCAACGACATTTGCGGCAGAGGAGTATCAATATTGGCAAGAGACTGTAACCATTCAGAGCTGATTGCTTCGCAATGATAAGGCGTGTTATACCATTTAGCCTTCTTTGATACCTCAGCTTCAGGATGGATCAATATTAACCGCATGTTTTCTGGTGTTAGCGCTTGCAGCAATTGGCTATGTTCAGCAGCTGAAAAGCCTTGCATACAGTAATCACCATACAATACGTCTTGTTGCTCGTAATGATGCATGTTGACACTGACCGAACTAACCCAGTCTAATAGACGCCCAATTTCCTGATTATCAAAAGCAATATCAAGCAGGGTCTTTTTATCTTTGTAAAGTTTAGGAAGCGCATTGCCGCTCTTTTTTATTAGTGCGATATACTCGAATAGCATCTCTACTATGTCTTCGTAATACTCAATCCCTTCGTCGGTAAGCGCAAAGCTGATATTAAAGTCTCTAAAGTTGCTACCAGTCACTCCGCCACCTGCAGAAAGAGCATTTATCCAACCTTGCGAGCGTAATATTGAATATAAGGAACCTTTTCCTTCATAACCTAAAAGGTGTGCTAGAAAACTGACACTTTTTCTTTTGTATAGTGAGATGGGGTTAGGCATAGCAAAGCTGACTATTAACTTTTGCATATGTTTTCTGGGCTTGATCTGGATTGCCGTGGCGAGATCTTCACGACGATAAAGTGGTTCAGTGATCACTGGCTTTAATTTTTTGGTACCTGTGATTTGTGAAAAGCATTGTGCATATTGAGCTAATACTTCCAAGTCCTGTGGTCCAGCTAAAACTAACGTCATCCATTGAGCTTGATAGTGATAGTCGAAAAAAGCGCGGATCTCTTGTGCTATGTTGCCTTCTCTATCTGCTAACGTGTGCTTATTCCCAACTGAAAATTTGGCGAATGGGTGAGCGGGGTTAATTGTTTCTTTATGAACTTGATATATACGTCTGCCGTCGTCTTTAATTTTCATCTTAAATTCGGCATCAATAGCTTGGCGTTCCTTTTCTGTGTCAGACTCATTTAAAAGTGGTTCAACAAAGAAGGCACTGAACTTTTCCAGTGCCGGTAGAAACTGTTCGGCATCACAGTCAAAAAAGTAGCTGCTGTGCTCTGTGCCTGTCCACGCATTGCTCTGCCCACCATAGCTATTTATAAACTGAGCAAAATCGGCAGAGCACGGATTTGCTTTTGTACCTAAAAATAGCATATGCTCAAGGAAGTGAGCCATGCCTTGTCTATCTGGTGGATCGTCGAAGTGCCCGACATTCACCGTTAAAGATGCAGCAGCTTTATTTGTCGTGGCGTCATGCACCAACAGCACTCTTAGACCATTGTCCAGTTTTACGAATTGATACTGTCGGTTATCATTATTACTTAGTTTCAAATTATTGCTGCCGATAACTTGGGTTAGAAGACGTTGAATGATTAAATCTAGTCAGCTTAACCATTCATAAAAGCGTGTTGTACTTTAATATAGCGAATAAACTCATCAGTTAGCTACTGATATAGTTAAAAATCAAAGGTAAGGCTCTGATTCTGTATGAAAACTATCTTGATAATGCGCCATGGTGAAGCGCAGCCAATGCAAGCGGATGACTCTTCTAGAGTACTGACAGAAAGAGGTGTACGTCAAGCTAACGAAATGGCAAACAGAATAAAGCAGCACCTAGCAATTGATGCGGTGTTGGTCAGCCCCTATGTTCGAGCTCAGCAGACCGCTGAGTGTATGCTAGCTGTTCAAGCTCCACATTATGTTGAGACGTGCAAGGATATTGTACCAAGTGGTTCGGCTGGATTTGCTATCGATTACTTAGAAACATTGCTAGATTTGCATCCTGAATACAATACTTGGCTGCTGGTTGCTCATATGCCAATCGTTAGTTATTTAGTAGAGCAGTTATGTGCTGATAAGTTGCCGATATTTTGTACCGCAGCTGTTGCAGAGATTCATTTTGATGAACAATCAAAAAAGGCTGAGTTTGTCACTATGCATGTGCCAACTAGTTAATTGTTGGCCGTGCGATGAGATCTTGGTGCGTATAATTTCGAACAGATAGGGTCTAATGTCCTCATTTTCTGAAAACGAGAAAGTTATACTCTGTTTTGACCTTATTAAATAATCCAGTGGCTTCATTTGGGCGTGAAGAAACTGGGTTGAAGCTTCCAGCATACTTTCCTGCTTTAGGTAAATATTGAACCCGCATTTGGTACCTATCTTCATGGAAGGACAAATGTCCGCTTTTTGCGGTTAAATGTTGCGAAAAATAGTTTAAAAGCTGCGATTTTTGCAAAAAAAATCGATAATCTATTCCTACTTTTGAAGCAAATTGAAAATATGCTGCTATAATTACGCCCGTCTCGTTCAGCCTTGTTACCTCGTCTCGCGCTCTCGAATACAAGGTCCGCAATAAATCATAAAAATGCGAAAAATTGAACGTATACGCCAACGTGAAACGGCGCCCAAAATTATACCGTTGAACTTAAGAGCGCACATATAAGGTCAAAATCCAACATGAAAGCAATGAAAAGATCTGCGTTAGCTACTGTTATCCATGCTACGTTGTTCTCTGCTGTGGCAGGTACTTCTCTTTCTGTTGTTGCTGAGGAGCAACAACAAGAAGCAAAAGCTAAAAGCAACCAACTAGAAATCATCCAGATCACAGCACGTAAGCGTGTTGAAAACGCACAAGAAGTGCCAGTGTCTGTTTCTGCTTTGCAAGGCGATGGACTTAATGCGTATAGCTCGGCAGGTATGGATATTCGTTTTATGAATGCGAAGATCCCTAGTCTAACAGTAGAATCGTCTTTCGGTCGTTCATTTCCCCGCTTTTATGTCCGAGGACTCGGGAACACGGATTTTGATTTGAATGCATCTCAGCCAGTATCACTGGTTGTTGATGAGGTGGTTCAAGAAAACCCTATCTTAAAAGGCTTTCCAGTATTTGATATTGGCAGGGTTGAGGTACTAAGAGGCCCTCAAGGCACGCTATTTGGTCGAAATACACCCGCGGGATTAGTTAAGTTCGATACTGTTAAACCAAGTCAAGACTTTGATGCGTATGGTTCTGTGTCATACGGCAGCCGTGGTGCTGTGGACTTTGAAGGCGCTGTAGGTGGTAGTCTAACAGATAAAATTTCCACTCGAGTTTCGGTGCAAGTTCAAGATAAAGAAGACTTTATTGATACCAAAGCGCCAGGATTCGAGAAGAAAAACTCATTAGGTGGCTATAATGATGTTGCAGCGCGCGTTCAGTTTCTTTACGAAGGCGATGACTTTACCGGATTGCTTAAATACCGTGTGCGTGATTTAGAAGGCCGTCCAATTCCTTTCCGTGGTAACTTAATCAAGCCTGGTACTAACGATTTTGTTGATGGCTACGCGCATGATGAGGTTTATCACGATGCAGCGTCAAGAGCTACTCAGCAAGTAGATACTGAAGGCTTAAGTCTTCGACTTGAATGGGATTTAGCCGAGCACACTGTAACTTCGATTACAGCTTGGGAAAGCGTTGAAATTTATTCAAGAGCAGATATCGATGGCAGCTATGCAGCAATCGTACCTGGAAGTGCAGAAAGTGCCGATGGTATTCCTGATCACGAACAGCTGACTCAAGAGTTACGTTTATCGAGTAACTTTTCAGGTGATCTGAATTATCAAGTTGGCGTGTTTTTCTTTGAAGAAGACCTAACGATTGAAACCTTTGGTTTCAACACCACTGCTTGGGATGAGGCTAACCAGCAGTACGGTGCTCAAAATGGTTATGTAATCCAAAACCAAGATACTTCTGCTTGGGCTGTATTCGGTTCTGTTGATTACACTTTCACTGATAAGCTAAAAGTCACCGCTGGTCTGAGATACTCTGACGATGAGAAAGAGTTTGATGCCGAGCGCACGATGAGTCCAATTGGCGGCGGTACCTTTAAAGGTGCTGTAAACCCAAGTGATGAACATATTAGCTGGGATTTGAGTGCGGCTTACAAATATAGTGATGACATTAATTTATTTGCCCGAGTGGCGAACGGCTTCCGTGCACCAAGTATTCAAGGTCGTGTACTTTATGGCAATGAAATCACCGTGGCTGATTCTGAAACCGTTATGTCTTACGAGTTTGGCGTAAAGTCAGATGTGTTAGATGGTCAGGGTCGTGTAAACGCAACGGTTTATTACTTTGAGATGGACGATCAGCAGCTAACTGCTGTTGGTGGTGGCGCGAACTTCAATAGACTTCTAAACGCTGATAAAACGACTGGCTATGGTTTAGAGCTAGACACCGAGTGGGTGCTAACCGATAACTTAAATGCCACGTTTAACCTAAGTTACAACGAAAATGAAATTGACTCTGCGGGGCTGGAAGTCGGCGCGTGTGGAGCTGCATGTACTATCACTGATCCATACCGCCAAACAGCTAACCCGTTTGCTGCAGATGGTGATGGTAAAGACGAGATTGCAGCAATTGATGGTAACAGGCTACCTAATTCGCCAAAGTGGATCGCAAACCTAACGCTACGCTACTCGCAAGAGTTTGCTGATGGAGAGCTATTTGCTTACACTGACTTCTCATACCGCAGTAAAATCAATTTCTTCCTGTATGAATCAGTAGAGTTTACTGGTGATGCGTTGTTTGAAGGCGGTGTCCGAGGTGGTTATGCTTGGACGTCTGGCGATAATGAATACGAAGCATCGTTATTTGTAAGAAATATCTTTGATGAGCAAAAAGTGATTGGCGGTATTGACTTCAACAACCTGACAGGCATGGTGAATGAAGAGCGCTTTGTTGGTGCCGAATTTAAAGTGAAGTTCTTCTAATAATCGGTGCCTTGCAATTATAATGCAGAAAATAAAGCCCGCTAATGCGGGCTTTTTAATGAAATTTTTTTGAGAGGAGAAGTTATGTCGGGTTTTTGGAATTATCGAGTGATATATTGTGAAGCCACTAAAGATGAAGCGGCGCTATATCAAATTCATGAGGTTGAATATAACCTCAACGGTAAAGTGACTAATTGGTCTGAAACGGGTGCTGCGCCGTTTGGTCGCAGTATTGAAGAGCTGCAAGCTGATACTGACAGGCTAAAGTCAGCCTTCGAGAAGCCGGTGCTTAAAGTGGTAAGACAGCCAAGAGGTTACACTTTGGTTGAAGTGGACTCGGGTGAAGAGGCCAGCGCAGAGCCACCAGCGGGATTGGTATAACTTTAGGTTAATCAACAATGGAGAGTGTATGAGCATAAAAGCAGTTTTATTTGATTTTGACGGTACTTTAGTTGATTCAGAAACTCTCCATTACGAAAGTTGGAAACAGGTGCTAGAACCGTATCGGGTACATTATGATGAAGCGACCTTCTGCGATGAGTTTTCTGGGGTACCGACATTGCAAGCTGCAGCAATACTGAACCAGCGTCATGGTTTACAGCGCTCAGCGGAAGATCTCTGTACTGAAAAAAATGACTTGTTTGTCAAAACGGCGGCTAGTCTAAAACCAAAGTTGATGCCTTTCGCAAAAGATATTGTAGAGTTAGCCGCACAACAGTATCGGCTTGCTTTAGTCACAGGGAGTTCGCGAGCTGAAGCCTTGCCTGTGCTGGAGTATTATGGCCTAACTGATTACTTTCAAGTTATTGTTACTAAAGATGATGTGGAAAACCCCAAGCCACATCCTGAGCCTTACCTTCGCGCTCTGTCCTTACTTGAGTTACCGTCACAAGAGGGTATTGCAATTGAGGATACGAGTACGGGGTTACAGTCTGCAAAAGGAGCTGGTCTACGTGCGGTTGCAGTGCCAAATCTCCATTCCAAAAAACAAAACTTCACCCTAGCTGATATTTGTGCTCAAGATTTAGTCGGTGCATTGCAATGGATCAAGGAGCAAAGTTAGCTATATTTAAGCGGATTGGTATTATTAACTTAATCAAATTTAACTTTCAAACTCAACGCAAAGGATGCTGCTATGAGTAAATATATTATTGGATTGTTGTTTTGTTCTTTTTTATCTCTAGCCAAAGGCAACGCTCCGGCTATTCAACTTGCAACTGTCTATCAAGCGCAAGCAAACATTTCTCAGTATCTAGTCAGCGAAAAATATGATGGTGTCAGGGCTATTTGGACTGGTAAAGCTTTGCTCACCCGTGGTGGTATTGCGATTAATCCCCCCAGTTGGTTTACCGCCGAGTTACCTGGCGTTGCTCTTGATGGCGAACTTTGGATTGGTTATAACCAGTTTGCACAGATCAGTGCGCTAGTAAGAACGCATAACTCAACGTCTGAACAATGGCGTAGCGTAAGCTATCTCGTTTTTGATGCGCCAAATGCCAATGATATTTTCTCAGAGCGCTATAAAACCTATAAAGATCTGATAGATAAAATAGCTAAACCACATATTAAAGCGGTTGAGCAGCGCAGCTTTGCAACCAAACCTGAGCTAGATCGGTTTTTTCAACAAGTGCTAAATAAAGGCGGTGAGGGCGTTATGCTACATCATCAAAACGCTATTCATATCAATGGTCGCAGCAGCAACTTGATGAAATATAAGCCCTTTGTTGACGAAGATGCTATTGTCACCGGTTACTCCCCCGGTAAGGGTAAATATCAAGGCATGGTAGGCGCATTGGTGGTGAAAAATAACGATGGAGTGATATTTAAATTAGGTTCAGGACTGAGCGATAAACTCAGGAAAAATCCACCGCCTATTGGTGCGGTAGTCAGTTATCGTTTTCAAGGGTTAACGAAATTTGGTAAGCCAAGGTTTGCGCGTTTTTTACGGGTAAGATACTTATCGTTGGAGGAACAAGGCGGTGAGTATTCACCGCCACAGGATTAGCTTTCAGCTCGACCCATAAACTTAGTTTCAGTCGTATTGATTTTCACTTTATCACCGGTTGAAATATGCTCTGGTACTTGGATCACTAAGCCTGTTGTCATGGTTGCAGGCTTGGTTCTGGCACTCGCCGATGCGCCTTTAATAGACGGAGAGGTTTCTTCAATCACTAACTCAACACTAGAAGGTAGATCTAAAGAAACAGGCACACCTTGTACAATAACGATAGATAAACCTTTAGTTGACTCATCAATAAACAATATTTGCTCGGCAATTGAATCTTTATTGATGTGGTAAGGCGTGTAGTCTTCCTCATCCATAAATACGTATTCGTCACCATCTACGTAAGAAAGCATAGCTGGACGACGAGTGAGATCGGCAAGCGTAAGCATTTCGTCCGCTTTAAAAGTTTCGTCTACTTTGCTGTTATCAACAACATCGTACATACGCATACGATAAAGACTACCGCCCGCGCGACCTTGAGGCACTGAGCGTTCAATGTCTCTAACAATCATAACTCGACCATTGTAATCAATGGCAGCGTGTTTTTTTATTTCACTAGCCTTAGGCATGGTATTTTCCTAACTATTTATGTGGTGCAATCATACCACTTTTATGTTGCTTAAGGAGCTATAGTAATGACTAAGCTGACATAACTATATTCCGTATAATGTTTTCATCTGCGCGTAAGTCACGCCAAAGTTTTGAGTAAACCAGTTATTGACGAAATCGTTCTCGGGGTTGAGTCTGGCACATCGTAATATATTTTCGCCTTGATCTGTGCCCAGCGAGTGACCGCAAAAATGCTGTTCCCAAGTAGCATCAAGGTCAGCAATAAATTTAGTCGTGAGCTTATCAAATGCATTTTGAGATAGGCTGTTTAAATCTAAAAAATTGGGTTGCAGCGGTTTGATATCTAAGCGCTCAAAGTCAGCTTGATGCGAGCGAGTTTTATTTTGTTTATTTTCGCTTGCACTACCATTAATGTAACGTCGCGATAATGACGCCTTATAACTAATATCCAAATCAAACTTTTCGTCATAGATTGTTACTGGATAAGCGAACTCTTTTGTTTCTTCCACAGTATGAGTCTTACCGGGATCGCTAGGATCTGGTTTTTCAACTTCGAGAGTATAATGTTTACGCTGGACAAATTGGTTCATAGCTCGATAGTAATCTGCGTCAATATCCAGCTCTAATATAAGGTCTTGACTACCATTGGGGCTAAACCAAAGACTTTGATTAAACGCACGATTTAAGGAAGATACAAACGTAGCATATTGTCCTTTAATGCTATTGCCATAATGTAGGTCCAAATCTACGCGCTCTTTGATGTACATGGAGTCATAACGGGATTGATCTTTACTGTCTACACTCAGTTTTTTAGGTGTTTGCCAGGCTAGACAATATTGTTCGGTAAAGCTTTTTAAAAAATGACGCTGCCCTTTTACTCGGTCACTCAGTTTATTGCACTGTTGCTTAGCTCGGCTTAAGAGTGTTTCGTAATATCGGCTTAAGATACTACTCAGCTGCGCATTGTCGATTAGATATCGATAGTTGTATTCAAATAGTTTGAAGCGATCAGGGTAGGGCGTTGTGGCTAAAATCCTTGCTTCATCTTGCAGCCATTGTCTTGCGTAGTCCAATTCCTCGCGTTGGGTATTGGCAATCGCACCGTTTGGCTTTACCTGCCACTGCGCCTGATTACGTACAATTTCTTCCAACCGGTTGGCAGCTGCTGTGTGATTGTTTGCCAAACGTAACATACGCACATCGATTAGTCCTTTATCAATGAGTTTATCGCGCGCCAGCGTTAAGCCTTGTTTGGCTTCTAAGTCTTCAGGATCTTCGGCTAAGGCTTGTTCATAGTATTCGGCTGCCTGTCGATACATACCGGCTTCATAAAGTTTATTCCCTTTATAGACAAGGGATTTACAACCTGAGATAGCGAGAAGTAAAGCGCAGATAATAGCGGTATTCTTTGTCATTTTTTAATCCGTTCGAATGCTCGTTCTTTCCGTTGTTACACAATATCAGTTCCAGTCAATAAAAGGGCTAAGTAGGAGTTTCACACTCCATCTGAGAACTCATTGATAGCACGCTGAAATCGCTGGGACGATACATGTGGTTAATTGAGAACACTAAATAATGCCATAATATACCGCGTTCTTTGCATTTCTACATCAAGGAATTGTGACGATCTGAAAAGTTTGGGAGTTATTCAATAGGTAAGGGAGTACCAAAATGGTTGGTACGCCCTATATGAACCTTAAGCCATTGAATTTATGACGCTTGATATCTTAATATCATTAAGCACAACGGTTGTAGCACGCTTAAAAAAGTAAAGTCGGTAGCGGTTGAGCTGGTGTATGCACCCATCATAGCCGTAACTAATAGATCGCCATTTCTAGTTTAGGCAACTCAATTGCTTCACTAATCACAGTCAATACTGTCGCCTTGCCACCATTAGTTAAACTAAGGTGATGCACTCGGATTGGCTATCTGCAAGAAGCAACGAAATATTAAGAAGGAAAGACAACTTGAGCAAGAAAAAATAGAAAGAGAAATTTTTATAATATCGATAAAAAATGCCGGTCAAAAACCGGCATTTTAAAACTTAATTGGGTTGGGGGAGTTAGAACACAACAGTTATGGTTGTTGAGCAATTAACAGTACTGCCTTGCTCACAAACTTGGTAGCCGTAGGTACCGCCACCTTTACCACTGATGATATCTGTATGGCTATTATCATTGCTGGTTGTGACAATTTGACTACCATTACGATAAATATCTACCTGTGATGTAGCAGCGCCAACCCAGCTTAGATCCACATATTTGTCACCACGTTGCTTGTAAGCTGATGCGGAAAGTTCAATAGTCGGGGTAGGATCGGTGCCACCATTGTCGTCACCTGAACAGCCGTTTGCTGTTAGGTAGGCGTTGGCATCAGCTGCTTTAACGATACCATAGCCAAAGTACGGGTCTTTGCCGGCAGCGCCTTGGTCTTCTGCAGTGGCTTTAAATGCGCTACGGATCTCTTCACCAGTACAACTAGGGTGGTTTGACCATACCAGAGCTGCTAAACCAGCGACTGCAGGAGTTGCCATTGATGTTCCACTCATATAGCCGTAATCACTGGTGCCAATATTTATCGTTGCTGAAGTAGCGTTCATCAGAGCGCTGCGGTCTTCAAGTGCTGCACCTACAGCTGGAATACTAGTTGTGTTGGTTTCACCTAGAGTAGCATACAACATACCAGCTTCGTTGTTGACAATAACCGCACCGACACCACCTGAGGCTTCGCAGTTTGCTACCTTGTCATGGAATGAGATGTTACCACGGTCTATTAAACACACTTTACCGTTGGCAGCACTATCGGTTGCTTCAGCTGTGCCCATGAAGTAGAAATCAGCAGTAGCATTACCGCTATTTTCCATCGCAGAGCTAGCAAATGCTACGCCATCAGCACTCAGGCTAGCGGACGTAGCCATACCGGCAGGGTAAGTAGAAAGCGTATCGACGCCGCCTGCTGTTACCTCAACACAGATATGTTCGTCTTCGGTGGCATTTTTTCCTTTACCTGAAGCACAGCTTGGGAATTGAGAAAAATCAGCAATTTGGTTATCGGCGTCGTTGGCACCAATCATCATTACCGATGGATAACCTGCTGGGTAAGAGCGCACATTGTTGCCATCATTACCTGCCGCTGCAACTACTAAACCACCTGCATTACGGAAGCTCTCAAATGCGTTTGATTCGGTGCTATTTGAACCACCACCTCCCAAGCTCATGTTGATGATGTTTGCACCTGCTTGTGCACAAAGGTTTGCTGCGTGAGCCAGATCCGAAGAATAACCCCAGCCGGCCGCGTTGAATACTTTGATGATATGCATAGCAACACCAGGTGCCATACCAACAACGCCAAGATTGTTGTCCGCGGCACCGATAGTTCCAGCAACGTGAGTACCGTGTGGTCCACCATGTTCATACCAGTTACCCGTACCGCTATCGTTATCACCGGTGATGTTACCCCAAATGAAATCAGGGTTTGACTGGTCTAAACCAGAGTCAATTACACAGACTTTCATGCCAGCATTGGCATCAAAAGTCACTTGATCTGCCTGTGATTGATATACAGCATAGGGAGTAAGTTGCTGTTGCATAGGGTTACCCGCATCATCGTTGTAGATCCCCAGTGGGTAACGTTTTTGATCGACTTCAACGAGTTTAACGTGAGGGTTATTCAACAGTCCCTTTACTTGCGTCAAATCTTTACCTGAAAACGTTGCGGCAAAGAATCCATCACCGTCTACATGCAGTTCTGCACCAAGTTGTTTAGCAAGCGCTTTTACCACCCCTTTTTTTGTGTTGTCGACTTGGATAACGTAACGGTCATCAGTTGCTTGTGCTTGTGTGGTGGCGCAAGCGCCAGCGATGAGAAGTGCCCCAGTTAATTTACTTAATTTCATTATTATTATCTCTGTTACATTGCGTGAATATTGAAGTTAAGAAATCATAACAATTTCGTAACGATGGCTAGGATATAACCAATTTGCTGAAGGGGTAAAGAGTGAACTATTCAAAATTATTAAATTAATAAGAATAATTAATTACATTTATATAATTTAAGTGAATGAGCAGAAGTCTAAACATACATACGTTTTATTGTTTTCGGGACAAAAGAAGCGTTTTAGGTACGTTTGGTCGTTTTAGGAACTGATTTACTAATAAAACTAATTTTCATTTGTTTAATTAAACACAGTAATACTTGTGTGCACATCCTGCCGTTTGGGTGATTCGTTGACATATTTTGGACCGCAAGTGAGCCGTTGACCGTTTTTAAGTCGCACTATGTAATTGGTGCTTGCGCTTGGATGTTAACAATATAAAAAGAAAGGGTGTAACAAGCAGTAAGTGCAAAGCGAGTTGTGATGGCGCGATTAAGTTCAACGTGAGGGTGGATCCAGCTAATAGTCCAGCGCCACTCATTTGCATCACACCTATCAATGCCGATGCGGTACCTGCTTGCTTGGCAAAGCCAGAAAGGGCCTTTCCTGCCGCAGCGCCAAGTGTGAACGCAAAGCCAGTGGATGCTAAATACATCGGGAGCATAAAATGTAGGGCGTGGGTTTGTGGTAACAAGAGCAAACTCAGTCCGGCGAATGTAAACAGAGATAGGCCAAAGATCAGCGATTTTTGCGAGTTTTTCTTAATAAAATGAGGAGCGACAAAGCTTGCGATGATACTCATTACTGCATTACCAGTAAACCACATGGTAAAGTCACTCACAGAACCTTGTAGCTGAGCCATTATCCATCCTGGTGAGGCAATAACAAATACCAGCATTGCAGCCATACCAAGTAAAGTGATGAGTGAGTTAAATATAAAAGTAGGATCAGAGAGCATCGGTGTAAATCGACGTAGGTCTAATATGTGGCCATTATAATGTGTGTCGCTGGGTCGTGTTTCAGCATAAAAGACACAAAACACGAGCAGTCCAAAGGCTGAAAACCCAAATAAAAATAAGAAATTGGCATGCCAATCAAAAGTGACTGTGAGCCAAGCACCTAAAATAGGTGCTAAAGCTGGAATAAAGCAAACGATACCATTAAGGTAGGTGATCATTTGACCACTGCCTTTATGACCAAAACTATCTCTAACGATGGCAAACGCACAAACGAAAGTTGCGCAAGCACCCAAGCCTTGGAACACTCGAGCAATCATTACTGAAGACCAGCTGGTAGCTAAGCTTGCTAATAATGCTCCACAAGCAAACAGTAAAATACCAACTAAGGCTACTGGCTTTCGGCCATATTTATCAGCTAAGGGACCTGCGATAAGCTGACCCAATCCTACCGCGAGCATGTAAATACTAATGGTTTGCTGAATAAGGTTTTCACTAACCCCCAAACTGTTTTGCATATCAACAAAAGCTGGTAAGTAGATATCGATACCTAAAGGGCAGAAAATTACCAGTAGTGCGAGTACTGCAATGAGTGTTTTTGGGGTTGAGTGTTGAGTCATGGGATCTCCTTTTGCGGCGTATTGTATTGCGCAATAGGAAAATTAAAAGGACAAACAGCCTATTTCTGATAATTCTATTTAATTTTTGACTGAGATGTCGAAATACCGTGATGAATAGCAATAAAGGCAGCTTGTCTAACTGGTCAGATGTGTTATCTTTTTCACAGTTTCAAATTTAATTAAGGTATTTTAATGACAGCTCCACTATTAAAAATATATAAAAGAATGACGTGGTTACCTTTCGGTAAGTGGTTGTTTAGTAAAGCCGTTTGTAGAAAAGCGCCCTATTTTGGCACCATCAAACCTCGCATTACCCATTTGACACCAGGTGTTTGCAAGGCATCAATGCCAAACAGAAAATCGGTGCACAATCATATTGGAACTGTCCACGCTATAGCGCAATGTAATCTCGCGGAACTTTGTGCAGGGGTTATGGTGGATGCAACGATTAATCACAAAACACATCGTTGGATCCCAAAGGGGATGTCTGTCCAATATCTCAAAAAAGCCGAAACCGATTTACATGCTTGTGCAAAGATTGACTACCCAAGAAACTGGCAAGATAAAGAAGAATTAATCGTGCCTGTAGAAGTTTTTGATACGTATGGTGAAAAGGTATTTCACGCAGACATTAATATGTACATATCAGCCAAGCGTTAGGATGATTGCTGTTCAATAGGGGTGACGTTTGAAGCGCCCTTATCGCTATCATCAGTGTGAGTAAATTTTCCATCTACACTCGCACCAGCCTCTATCACCAAGGTCTCATGTTTAATATCACCGATGACTTCAGCGCTTTCTGCTAGGGTGACGTGTTTGGCTTGGATGTCTCCTTCAACTTTCCCAAGTACGATCAGCTGTTGAGAACTAATGTTGCCTTTAACACTGCCTTGTTTGCCAATGGTGAGCTGCGCGACACGAAGATTTCCTTCAACAACGCCATCAAGCTGCAGTTCACCATCACAATCGATATCGCCAGTGATTTGCGTATTGGGTGAAATTAATGCCGGAATGGTTTGTTTACTACTTTTAAATGGGCTAAACACGGTTGCCTCGCAAAGCGCTCTCGATGACGATTACTCGTTACCGAATGTTCGCGCTATTTTGATTGGGTTTAAGTGTTTTTTACCCTGAATTACTTCATAGTGCAAGTGTGTACTGGTACTTCGACCTGTGCTTCCCATCAACGCGATGACTTCTCGCTTGCTCACTTGTTGCCCTTTTTTAACTTTTATTGAGCTCAAGTGACCGTAGCGAGTGATAAAACCATTGGCATGTTGAATCTCTATAAAGTTGCCATACCCCCCGTTTCTACCAGCCTTAGTTACCGTTCCAGCGGCTGGGGCGAGGATTCTCGTATTGCGCCAGCCTGCTAAATCGATCCCTTTGTGGTAAGCACGGCGGCCTGTAATGGGGTCTTTACGATATCCAAAACCACTAGAAACATAATATTTCTCTTGTTCAACGGGCAGGGTGTTAGGTAGTAATGTCACCATTGAATTTAAAGATGCGTATAGCGCTAGGTTATCAACAGTATTTAGGTAAGTCTCGTCGACAAGCGACAAATCAGCACTATTATAGGGACCACCTTGCGCTTCATTAGAGCTGACTATTTTTATACCTGTCGCATTGAGTGAGTCTGCAAGCTGTTGGTTTTTAGTTTCTAGCTGTTGATTAAAGAAATTGACCAACTTGTGCTGTCTTGCTTCTAAAGAGCTAGCTTGAGGGGCAAATTTGCCTTCATCTGTTGTTGCTTGTTCCTCAACTTGAGGTGTATCTGTTGCTCGCTCGCTTTCGTTTAGTTCGACGCTATCGACTACAGCTTCCAGTACCGAGTGTTGTTGAGAAAGTTGCTCTAGTTGCTCGACTTGTTTTTGGATGGTGATCTCTAAAGTGTGTTTTTCACTCTGCCAAGCTTGTTGTTCTGTAACTAAATCTGATTGGCGCTGCTGTAATGATAAATTCGCTTGGTGAAGCTCAGAGATATACCAAGCAATAGCCCCAAACGCCATTAATATAAGCAGAACAGCAAATGCTTGAAGCCACGCAGGTAGACGCAGCATAGACACTTTACCATTTTGTCTTAGCAATAGTTGTGTAGGCTTAAACAGCGTTGAATATAGGCGCTTAATTACTTGCAATTGATGTATCCAAAATTCTTGTAGCGGTTCACTTTAACAATTTTTAGTCAAAATGCCAGTTTTTCACAGCAAAAAAGGGCATGAAAATGTCATGCCCTTGATTTGGAAACAAATTAAATTTGCTTATTTTGCAGGTAAAACTGTACCTTCTACACTGCCAAAGCCAATGCGGTTAAATCCGTCAGCTTCACACCAACCACGCATGATGACTTTGTCACCATCTTCAAGGAATTTACGTTCCTCACCGTTAGCCAGAGTGATCGTTTCTTTACCGCCACGAGACAGTTCAAGTAACGAACCTGCTTCTTCGTGCTCAGGACCTGATTGAGTGCCTGAACCCAACATATCACCTGGAATAAAGTTACAGCCGTTCACGGTATGGTGTGTAACCATTTGTGCCACAGTCCAGTAACTGTGCTTAAAGCTTGACTCAGATACTTTGCTAGGAGCAGCGTTTTCTGCACGCATTTTTTCTGTTTCAATAAGCACATCCATGCGGATGTCGATGGCGCCAGATTCGCGGTTCTCAGCTGACTCAAGATAGTCCAGCGGCTGAGGATCGTTTGCGTCACGGTGCCACTGAGTACGGTACGGAGCAAGCGCTTCGGTCGTAACCACCCAAGGAGAAACCGTTGAAGCAAAGTTTTTCGCTAGGAATGGGCCCAGTGGCTGGTATTCCCATGCTTGAAGATCACGCGCAGACCAGTCGTTAAATAGACAGAAGCCAAATACATGGTCTTCAGCATTTTTAATCGCAATGCTGTCGCCAAGCTCATTACCTTTACCAAGATAAATACCAAGTTCTAGTTCGTAGTCTAGGCGCTTACACGGACCGAAAGAAGGTTGCTCAGCATCAGGTGCTTTAGTTTGACCTTTTGGTCTTGGGAATGCTTGACCTGAAACGTCAATGGAAGAAGCGCGGCCATGATATCCAATAGGTACCCATTTATAGTTAGGCAGTAAAGGATTGTCAGGACGGAATAAGCTACCTACCGCTGTTGCGTGATAAATAGAAGTATAAAAATCTGTGTAGTCACCAATGTGACAAGGCAGTGAGTATTCAACATCTGCTTGAGCAACTAAGGCTTTTTCAAGCAAGCTCTGGTGCTCAGAGCCTTCACGTAGCGCCTTTGAAAGCGCAAGACGAAGCGCTGACCAATATGACTTACCCATGCCCATAAATTCGTTTAGCGCTGGTGCATTAGCTGCTTCTACAGCAAGCTGCGCTTCACCTGAGAAGATCTTAGCTTCAGCAACGACTTCAAGATCAAGTACCTGATCACCGATTGCAACACCGCCACGGAACGCTTCAGCGCTACCTTTGCGACGAAAAACGGCAAATGGCAAGTTTTGGATCGGGAAATCGGTTCCCGCTGCATTTGCGCTAGCTACCCAGCTTTTAAGATTAATGTCGTGGGTTTCGTTAATTTGAGACATCGCCTTTCCTTTATATTTGGATTTCCCTGAGAGTTATGGTCAATACCCGGAAACTCAAGGGGAAAAAGTAAGATATTCAGTTTAGCCTAAGGAGTTGTGCTCAGACTAAAACGGCAAAAAGCAGCTACAATTAGCTGCTTTTTCTGACCACATCGAGGTTTAGATTACACCACGACGCTCTTGGTCACGCTCAATTGATTCAAATAGTGCTTGGAAATTACCTTCACCAAAACCACCATCATCAACACGTTGGATCATTTCGATAAAGATTGGACCAAACAGGTTCTTAGTGAAGATTTGAAGCAAGTAGCAATCTTCGCTTTGGCTGTCTACTAGGATTTGGTGCTGCTTGATCTTTTCACGGTCTTCTTTAACCCAAGGTACACGATCAAAGATTGTGTCGTAGTAATGATCAACGATATCTAGTGTTGCAATGTTACTTTGATCAAGTTGGTCAAGAGACGCCACTAGGTCGTTTGTTAGGAATGCTAAGTGCTGTACACCTGGACCGTTGTACTCATCTAGGTACTCATCGATCTGGTTGTTGTTGTCGTCTTTACCTTCATTGATAGGAATAGAGAACGTACCACATGGAGACTTAAGTGCATAAGATAGTAGTGCAGTCTTTTGACCTTTGATGTCAAAGTAACGCACTTCAGTAAAGCCGAATACGTCTTTATAGAAGTTAGCCCATGTTTCCATTGTGCCTTTGTAAACATTGTTTGTAAGGTGGTCAATGCGTAGGAAGCCTTTGTCCTTAACAATGTTTTGCTCTTCAAGATCAACGAAGTCTTGCTCGTAGATTGAACCTTTATCGCCAAATACTTCGATGAAGTAAATTAAACTATCACCGATGCCGTAGATTGCAGGATACGGTAAATCTTTGTGCGTAGAGTCAGTCGCAGGTTTTGCACCGCGCTCTACTGCAACTTCAAACGCTTTTTGAGCGTTCTCTACACGCCAGCCCATTGAGCAAATGGCCGGACCGTGGCTTTTCGCAAATTCTGCAGAGAAGCCGTCACGTTCTTGGTTTAGTAAAAAGTGGATATCGTTTTGGTTGTAGTAAACGATATCTTTATCTTTAAATTTCTTAAGCTTTGAGAAACCGAAGTCAGTGAAAATCTTATCCATGTAATCTGCGTCAGGTGTCGCATATTCAGTAAATTCGATGCCTAAAAGGCCTAGTGGATTGTTTACTTCACTCATTGTTCTACTCCCGCATTAAGCACTGGGTTGCTTGTTAGTAAATGTGTTGAGGATAATTAATCAAAAACGTTCCAAGGGGAAGAGAAGGGCATTATTTAGCTTAGTGCCAAATTGTAAATATGGTTGGACATTCCCTTTCAGGTGTGAACAAAAATGAAACAGGTATTCGCTGCGAAGTGGATTCTTCGGAACGTTTCAATTCAAGAAGCGTATTTTGGCCAGGTAAATATCAGGTTGTTAATTGTAATACTTTGAAATGTAATGGATATTTTGTTATTTCTCTTTTGTTGATATAACGGGAGTTTTATAAGTTTATAATATGGTGTTGCTCCAGTCTGGGGTACTATGCTGTAAAGTAATTGATACACTTTTGTGGCGAGCACAAAAAAGCCGCTCAATGTAGAGCGGCTTTTGATATCAAAAATCGCGTAAATTATTTAACGCCATGCATCAAACGAGTGATTGCAGGAGCTGCAAGGAAGTAGATTGCTGCACCACCTAGACCTAACCATACTAGCTGCATAAATACATCAGAATATTGTATGATTGAGCCAACATCATGTCCAGACTCACCACCACCACTGGTTGCGATAGATGCGATCACACCAGCTAGGTACTGTGCCATTGCAATAGAGAGGAACCACCCACCCATAGCGAGGCCAACTTCTTTTGGTTTCGCCAATTTCGTTACCATCGATAAGCCGATAGGTGATAAACAAAGCTCGCCTAATGTATGTATTAGGTAACATAGTGCAAGCATGTATGCGGGTACTTTACCGCTGGCGTCTTGCATAAATTGAATAGCAAACACTAGAACGTAAAAACCCAGCGCCGCACCTAACAAACCTAATGCGAATTTACGAGGAATTGATGGGTTAGCTTCTTGTTTGTCTAGTTTAAGCCATAGCGAAGCCAGCACTGGTGCAAACAGAATAATGAAAATCGAGTTTGCTGATTGGAATAAGGTGAAATGGATTGTAGTGAATCCAATATCTAGGTTGACATGGTCTTTTGCAAAGAAGTTGAGTGACGACCCCGCTTGCTCAAAGAGTGCCCAAAACACCGTGTTGGCGAGGAAAAGGAGCAACATCGCGATATATCTGTGAAGTTGTACTTTCTCTCCTGACTGGATGCCGCTATATAAAAAGTAAGCGATAAGTCCAAGCATAAGAAAGGCTAACAAGTATCCCAGTAGTGCACTGTTACTGAGTAGATAAAAAGCGGGAACGACTAATAACACGGCGGTTACAGCTACCATCGCAAAACGTGACCAACTGGCTTTTGCAAATTCTGCCTTACCAACGCCGTTGAGCCAGGATTTCTGTAATTGGAATACCATGACGCCAAAAATCATGCCTATTCCAGCTGCTAAGAAGCCATACTGATAACCCCAAATTGCTCCAATAATGGTGGCACAAACGATAGGCGCTAGCGCACCACCAAGGTTAATACCCATATAAAAGATGGTAAAGCCAGAGTCTCGGCGTGGATCACCTGGTTCATAAAGTTTACCCACAATAGTCGAAATGTTAGGTTTAAATAAACCATTACCCATGACGATAAAAGCAAGACCAAACAAGAACGTCGTCAGGTCAGGTGCCATGAGCATAAACATACCGACAGCCATCATTGTACCGCCCAGCATGATGGATCGTTGATATCCTATTAGTCTATCTGCTACATATCCCCCCAAAATGGCGGTCATATATACCATTGAGGTGTAACCACCATAGGTCAAGCTTGCTTGCTTGGCTGCTTCTTCAGCGGTGAGATGATCAAAAAAGGCAATCGCAACATACGGCGCTAATACCGCCCGCATTCCGTAATAACAAAATCGTTCCCAAAATTCAGCCGAGAACAGCATCCACAACCCTTTAGGATGACCTAAAATGGTTGCTGTCTGTGTATTTGAACTCATAATTTTTTCCAGATTAAAATCACAATGTGTTGTTTGGCCTTAATATTATTGTGCTGTTAGGTCGGCTCTAACTGAGCTGAACCTGTCATGCATTTGGAGTGGGTGGCCATTCCCCAAGAAAACATAGAGAGCCTGACTTGACTAACTATGCATTAAAAGCGCGTCAGTATACTCACCCCGCATTACAAGGGAAAGGCTTGTACGACAGAAAGTGAGTAATTTCGTCAAGGATAGCGAAGCAATAAATTAGGGGGTTACTGCAATATTTACAACAGATTTATTCACTTAGCGTGACACACCAAGTCACGAGTAGAGTACTTTGTTTTGATATGGCGGATATTAAGTATGAAAAGAAGGGAGCCAGATAAGCTCCCTTAAACTTGATCTCTACAAGACACGTTGGATGTATTCTGCAGCTTCCAAGTACCGTTGTTCTAGCTCGTCGCGATATTTAATAAGTTGATCGCTGTTGAGTTTTTCTTCTTTACAATGGGCTTCGAACGCTTCGGCACATTCAGCCACTTTTTCCGCGCCGATTGTTTTGGAAATTGATTTCAATTGATGGCAAGCGGCTACGATCTCTTCCTGGCTCATGCTAATGACCGCACCGTTAATATCCCGAGTTAGTTGACTGCTTTGCTCTAAATACATTCGAAAGAAGCGGGTTCTTTTGGCGGTATCATTATTCACATATTTATTTAGCATTTCGAGGTTAATAGGCGCTGTTTCTGGACTTTCAAGAGACAGTGGGGCTGACTCATCTGCCGCATCCGCAGTATCAGTATGGGTTGAATCAATGAAATCAGCGCTATCATCTTGTTGAGCTTCTGGGCTTTGTTGCTCTCCAAAGTATTTTTTTAACGTCTGTTCTAGCACATTCAACTCTACAGGTTTGGTAATGTAATCATTCATACCTGCTGCTTCACAGCGCTCACGCTCTCCCTGTAAGGCGTTAGCCGTGACTGCAATAATATAAGGCTGTTGGTGCGGATAATCTGCTTGTTCAGCCAATTCCCTAATTTTCTTGACCATGTCATAGCCAGACATTTTTGGCATATGTAAGTCGGTTAGGATGATTGGCGAGTGGGATTGTTGCCAAAGGGCTAAACCTTCTTCGCCGTTTTCTGCAACTTCAACACCATAGCCCAACAGGTGTAATTGATCGGTCAATACTTGCTGGTTAAGTATATTGTCTTCAACTAGTAGTACTAGCCTATTTTTTTCTCTGGCATCATCAATACTTAAAAAGTCGTTGAGCGTATGTGTTGGCCTCAGTTCTTTAGGCTTGTGTAACCCTGCAGCCACTAAAATAGATATGATAAAACTAGATTTACATAAAGGGGCTGCATTGAGATAGAAAATACTGCTGTGATTGAGCGCGGCTTCATCCATCTTGCTGAGTACAACCGCTTGTTGGCTATTTTTTTCCAGAGAATAAATAACGGTTCTTAATTCCTCGTTGACTTCTTCCATGCCATCTAAACCATCTAATACCCAAATTAGACCATCTTCGTGTTGAATATCGGCAATCTCTTTTTTGTCTTCAACGTGAACTATCTGAGCACCAATAAATGAAAGGTATCGGGATAGGGTTGTTCGTCTAGCGGCATTTGGTGTGAGTACCGCTACTTTGTGGTGATTAAGTTCACCTTTATGCGCGTATTGGATTTTGCCATTGACACTAAACGGTAACTCGACAACAAACTCGCTTCCCATCCCTATATCTGAGGTAACATTAATAGTGCCAAGCATCAGCTCTACTAGACTTTTACAGATGGATAGACCTAACCCAGTACCACCATATTCACGAGTAATAGATCCTTCAGCTTGAATAAATGGATTAAAGATCTCTCGCAGTTGTGCTTGGGTCATCCCCTTACCATTGTCGGTAACGGTAAATCTGAGGGTGAAATGTTCAGAGGTGTTTTGTGCAACCTCAACGGAGATACGTACGTAGCCTTGGTGGCTCTCATCCGTTGTAGTAAATTTAATGGCATTACTACATAGGTTATACAACACTTGTCTAACTCTTACGGCATCACCGACAAGGTTGGTTGGAATATCGGGAGCGATACAAAGTTGCAAATCGAGTTTTCGCTTTTTCGCCACTGAAGATAATACTCGAGCTACTTCTTCGGTGGTTTCGGTCACTGAAAACTGGCTGTTATCAATACGTAGTTTTCCAGCTTCAATTTTAGAAAAATCGAGGATATCATCCAAAATACCCAACAGCGAAAAGGCTGAATCACGGATGATTGTCGTAAGTCTATGCTGTGCCCCATCTAGATCTGTTTGCCTTAATAAGTCGATCGTTCCAATCACGCCATTCATCGGTGTTCTTATCTCGTGACTCATTGTGGCTAAAAATGTGGTTTTGGCCTCACTGGCTCGTTCTGCGTTTAGGGTTGCTTTTTCCAACGCCAGTGTTCGAGCTTGCACTTCTGTTTCTAAGCTTTCCTGTAACTGTTTTAACTCTTTATGAATGGCTAAGTCGCTTTCTAAAGCAGCTTGCACATTTTTAAGCAATTTGTTGACGGCATTTGCGAGGGCATCAACACCCGGAATATGGTTGGTGGTGACTCTCGCATTGAAATTACTGTCTTTGGCGATGCTTAAAAGTTCACTCTCTAAATTCGCACATTCGTCGGTAACACTGGCGCAAGTTTTTCTTCTGATAAAGAGGCTAAGTAATAAAGACAGAACAACAACAGAGGCAAACAACGTATAACTCAACACTTCATTGCCTGATGTAGAAGCAATTTCCTCATGAGGGGTATAAGAAAGGATAAGTTCACCGACTATTTGGCCATCAACGGCTAAGGGGGTGTGATATACCAAGTGGCCACTTTTGTTATATTGCTCTTCTCTTACTAGCGCGGGAAGTGGTTGGGTTCCCTGAGTTTGATAGATAAGTGTGTTATTTCCCATCCCCGAATTCGCATACAGAAACACAGCAAGATTCTCATTGCCAATATCCAGTGAATTTACGATTCGTTTCGCTTGGCCGTAGCCTTGTTGAAGCATTATCATCGCGAGTGGTTCAGAAGCTAGATTTGCTTGCTGCTTTAGATCAGGAGTAGAAATGGTCGGCAGCGTCACAGATTTAGGTAAAAAGTAAGCTGCGGCTGCACCTAATACGCCTGCCAAAAGAAGCGACATAAATAGTAAAGGTACAAACCCTTTAATGTTATTTTTGAGGTTAGTTTGCATGCCTATTCCCAAAGCTGCTTATTATTATCTATCGTATGCCTAATCCTAACACCAACAACTGTGATTTACCTCCCGTTTTTGGTGGCCTTAAAGCAAGCAAAGTCGAGTTTAAAAGTAAAGCCAGTCTAAAAGAGGTGATGAAATGCAATATTTGCTCTGTATTAAGCAACTGAAGCAGATATATTGCGAGGTAGTTGTGATCGATATTAGCCACCTTAAAAGTATAAATAAGACCGTTTTTCCGTCGAAAAAGCTGCTTTTTACTCGGTTTGGGCGAAAACTGCTCAAACAGTAAAGTGATTTAAAAAAAGGGTTGACTTAGCACCTCAAAACTCGTTTAATACGCCGCACGCCCAGATGGCTCACTCAGTAGAGTCATAGGGGATGTTGGAAACTTTGATTGGTTTTCAACGATTAAAAAGATGACCAGATAGCTCATTCTGTAGGGTGTTTGGGATTCGTGTTGAAAATCCATGTTGGTTTTCAAGCTAAAAAATAGTATGCCCAGATAGCTCAGTCGGTAGAGCAGAGGATTGAAAATCCTCGTGTCGGTGGTTCGATTCCGCCTCTGGGCACCACTTTTAGGTGCGCCGACTTAGCTCAGTTGGTAGAGCAACTGACTTGTAATCAGTAGGTCATCCGTTCGACTCGGATAGTCGGCACCATTCCTGGCTTAGGAAAAAAACAAAGCAAAACTTTAGTATGCCCAGATAGTTCATTCAATAGAACGTTTGGGACTAGCATTGAAAATCCTCGTTGGTTTTCACGCAAAAAATAGTATCCCCAGATAGCTTAGTCAGTAGAGCATTCGGGGAGTATTGAAAATCCTTGCTGGTTTTCACGCAAAAGAATAGTATGCCCAGATAGCTCAGTCGGTAGAGCAGAGGATTGAAAATCCTCGTGTCGGTGGTTCGATTCCGCCTCTGGGCACCACTTTTAGGTGCGCCGACTTAGCTCAGTTGGTAGAGCAACTGACTTGTAATCAGTAGGTCATCCGTTCGACTCGGATAGTCGGCACCATTCCTGGCTTAGGAAAAAAACAAAGCAAAACTTTAGTATGCCCAGATAGTTCATTCAATAGAACGTTTGGGACTAGCATTGAAAATTCTCGTTGGTTTTCACGCAAAAAATAGTATCCCCAGATAGCTTAGTCAGTAGAGCATTCGGGGAGTATTGAAAATCCTTGTTGGTTTTCACGCAAAAAATAGTATGCCCAGATAGCTCAGTCGGTAGAGCAGAGGATTGAAAATCCTCGTGTCGGTGGTTCGATTCCGCCTCTGGGCACCATCTCCTCTCGCTTACAGCGCATTTTTAAAATACCGTTTCCTACAAAAACATCCGTTTCCTACAAAATCTATAACTTCGTCGCGCATGACGGAGGCGATTTAGCGAACGTTTGATAGCAAAAAACCGCGATATAGAAACTCAGATTAAGTTTGGCGACTTAAGTTTCCAACGCGGCTTTCATAAACATTTTACCAATTGTATTAAGTAAATGAGAATTTTTTAACGAAGCCAATATGGCATTTCATCCTTCTAATTGGATAGAGACTTAATACAATTGGTATTATACGGAAATTGTACGCTCCAACGTGCGGTTGGCATTTAAAACTTACCATTTGGATATTGACTCAAATAGTTAGTTGGGTTGATAACGTGTAATCGAATATATAAACACGGTGAGTGAACAAGTGTTGAGTAATATAAAATATCAGCTTCAGGGGCTTTTGCTCAGAAACCAAGATGGCAGTTTTGGTGTTTAAAGGCTAAGTATAAAAAACACTGGATCAGAATACTACACAGCTTGAGCAACGCAGTATGGTCTACAACCTGTTCAGCCACTCACACCACACCCTCGCTTTCTCATCGAACGCTGGCAGAGCGATGAATTACCCATTATTAATATGAAGTTCATTGTTTTTCAAATGCATAGTCAACACCTTTGTGAATAAGGTAAAAAATGATTGCGAAGATAGAAAAATCAAAAATGAAAAACATAACACTACTTAACTCTTTATCGTATAACCCTAGAAAAAAGAATAAAACTCTAGAAAGACAATAAGCGATTAAAAATTTCAAGACTACGTGTTTCATAACCCCTCCTAAATTAGAAAGTGATGAGGAGCTTCCTCATCACCTTGTTAGTATCAAGTTAAATGGTACCAAACCCAGCATTGGGTTCCGGCATAGATGGGTTTGCGCCCCATCCATTACCTACAGCGCTACTCCAGTAATCCACATATCTTGATATCACATAGTCCATAGCATGGCCTGCAGCCCAACCGATTACAACGCCATAAACACCGCCATTTACTTCCTGTACTTCATTGACATTTAATTTACGCATTATGTTATCCTTCACTTTTGGCCGACCTTATGTCGGGTCATTGATTTGCTCAGCTCATTAAAGCTGAGTAGTTGATAAGGCTGATTCTAGTGCACTTGTTAAAGTAGAATTATTGTCAGCCCATTTATCCCTACAAAGCACCAATACTGGAGCGTCGTCGGGAATTCTATCCTTTTCTTTCTTTAAATTATAAGTGCTATATCCAGTTTTTTATTTGTGTTTTTATTATGAGTTAACGCTTTCTTGTTGTTTTGTTGATCTGGTTTTTCTTTTTGATTAATAAAAATTAATGCGTTTTGGTTTTTATTATTGTTTATTTTAATTGACGAAAAGTAATTTTTAAT
Organism: Pseudoalteromonas sp. T1lg65; assembly: GCF_051930985.1. Classification (NCBI taxonomy): domain Bacteria; kingdom Pseudomonadati; phylum Pseudomonadota; class Gammaproteobacteria; order Alteromonadales; family Pseudoalteromonadaceae; genus Pseudoalteromonas; species Pseudoalteromonas sp. T1lg65. The sequence goes on from NZ_CP196837.1 coordinate 828,619, forward strand.
TTTAAGTTATCTCGGGTTTATTTTTTAATAAACAGGTAAGTCGTCAGTTTTTTATTTTCTAACCTATACTCCTATTTGGAGTTGGTGAGTTGATTCATGTTATCTTTATAAAAAATAAAGTAATTAGTGCCTAAGAACAGCTCTAAATACATATGCTTAAATTAACAGAGTTAGAAATTTGAGTTTACCAAAAAGAGGGATTTGTAGCAGTGAAATCCATTTTGTTAAGCTCATTTCCGTTTGAGCAGTGTAACCTTAGGACATGATTAATAATGTTGCAAATGGAAAGTCACGATTATTTTATCAAATTTGATAACCTCCTAATAATTAGCTTTTTTAATTTGATAATGGCAACAGGGGCTGTAAATCTTGGCTGATGGCTTTAATAAGGTTATAGCTATCTTAGGCTACTGCTGTTCACAGTAGCCTCAAAATGGATAGCGTTTTGCCTATTACCTATCTATGTAAATCTCTGAAATTTTCAACCCAAAGTTTGGTGGCGCCGCATACCGCAACGGGCATTACCACTAAGTTGATAAATGGAATTGATGTCAGCACAAATACGGCAAACCCAAAACCATAAGAAAGGCCTTTTTTGCTTTTCAAGTCATGTTTCATACGATTGAAATGAACCTTATGGTTGTCAAAGGGGTAATCGTTGTATTGAACGCTATACATCCAGCATGTAAACATAACCCACAAAATTTGACCGACTACCGGTAACAACCACAGTAGGATGAAAAAACCAACCGCTCTCGGTAGATAGTAACAGAGCTTGGTCCATTCTCTGCCCAACATTCGGGGAACATCTCTTAATGTGTCAACCAGTCGATCGTCATTGACCGGTTGGTTAGTTAGATGAAGCTCAACTTTTTCAGCGAGTAAGCCATTGAAAGGTGCCGCAATAAAGTTAGTAACAACCGTAAAAACCATACTGTAGCTGAAAAGAATTATAAGAATCGCGATAGGCCACATTAGCCATTCTAGCCAACTCAACCAATTCGGCAACATCGCATTTATATAGTTAAAGCCCTGTGTTAACCAGTCAAAAAGAAAAAACAGGGAGGCACCAAACAATAAGATATTTATAGTTAAGGGTATGAATACAAAGCGCTTTAGCCCTTTTTGTGTAATCAATGAAAACCCAGCAATAAAATACTCTATGCCCTTAGATACTTGCACGGTAACCCCTCGTTACATGAATTATTTTTGGTATCTTGGCAGTATATCGTGTCTGCGGGCGAGTTCGATAATTTATTACGTAACAATTCTTATCAGTTACGCTTTTTGCGTTAACAAGAACAAAGATTAATCAAAGAAAATTGATAAGCTTACCGCGTTGAACAAAATAACTACTTGTAAACTTGGCAAGCAGTCCATACACTTAAACGTAGCAAGTAGTTAAGGGTTCTTAGTATTATGCGTTTCGCACATTGGATTATCACAGTATTTATGTTGAGTCTGTTGACGCTGTCAACGGTCGGCATTGCTGAGTGTGATACTACAATGGCTGACGTAACCATTATTACGGATCCAGATAACAACAGCCTTGATATTGATCACGACCAGTTAACGGTTGACGTATTAACTCAGTTTTATCCACTTGCTTTCTTAACAACTCAAGACGCAACACAATCAACAGTTGCGACTCGCCATCACACCACAGCTATACGGGCGCCACCAGTTTCAAATTAATCACTTAGTTATTTGTTGTGCTTATTAATTTGAATTGAGAGGTGTGTGTCATGAACACTTATACTGTATTGAAAACGCAAACTGCGTCCGATTTCTGTCTTGTAGAAAAAAATCTTCCAGTTTGCCCTACTGAAAACCTAGAACAAGCTCCAGCGCATTGCCTGATGCACAATTTGCATCTCACTCCGATGCAGCATGTAGATGAAAATGCCAGTGTAGATGAAGCGATTATCGTGTTAGAAAGAACCCATAGGCGCGCAAGCTTTGTTGTTAATCGCGATGAACAACTAATTGGTATTATTTCAAATGCTCGGCTCGGTAGTCGTTATATCCTTAGTATTGCTGCTAAAAGGGGGTGTGAGCGCAAAGATTTGACGGTGAGTGACATTATGTTGCCATTGCATCAAGTGAAGCAGATCCCAATTAAACAGCTCAATAAAGCGTTAGTAGGTGATGTGCTAAAAACCATGATTGTAGATGGTTGTGACTATTTATTAGTAACCGATGAGCAGGGATCACAACCGATAGGTTACTTTGATCGAATTGATACGCTAAAAGCCTGTGGTAAAGCAGTAAATTCTTTAAAGCCAGCTACTAATTTCAGCGAGATAATGGGAACTGTATTGCACCATGCTGAAATCTGATTTTGTTCCAAAAGTTAAAATGTAAGTTAAAGTTAGCAAAGGCGCCCCAAGCGCCTTTTTTCATTTTTGGTCTGGCTCCCGCAATGCTATTTTATATTTTTTGATAAACCAATATACGAATGGCGCTTCAATGATAGAAAAAGCAACAATGCTAAAGATGACCCAATTACTATCAAAAAATAACAACGAGAAAGCGGTGTCGCTGTTGTAGTAGAGGCTAGCTGCCACGGCCAGTGATACTCCGGTAGCGAGCAAGTCTTGCTTAGCTAAGGAAGCGATGGACTTTTCTTTCAATCGAGGATAAATGAACAAATAAGCAATACTTAAGATCACAAGGTTGAGCAGTAGTAGGGTTGTTTCCGGAGTCATGTCACTTTTGTTCCCAATCATTGTTATTGTGAAAAGATATCACAAATATCCATTCTAGCTCTGCGAATTATCGTGCACTTCGTTATAATGAGCACTGACTTGATTGAGGTGGACATGATCTCTAAAAACCAACAAAAATTACTCCGTTCGTTAGGGCAAAAGAAATATCGCAAACAGCAAGGTTTGTATTTGGTCCAAGGCGAGAAAAACGTGCTTGAGTTACTGTCGGCAAAAATAGCGGTACAGCAATTGTTCGTTACTCCCGAATTTATCAGTAAACACAATAAGTTATTACAAGGTCTGGAATACACCGAAACAACAGAAGACGTGCTTTGCAAAGTAAGTACATTGGTATCCAATAATGCAGCAATCGCAGTGACAAGCATCCCTGTACAGCCAAAAATTGATACCTCTGGTTTAGTCTTAGCGTTAGATGGAGTTTCTGATCCTGGCAATTTAGGTACGATCATTCGTGTCGCTGATTGGTACGGTCTAAAGCAAGTGATTGTTAGTGAAAACTGTGCCGATCAATTTAATCCTAAGGTTATTAGTGCCACCATGGGTTCATTTGTGCGTGTAGATGTGGTTAGAACCGAGCTATGCGAATTTTTGGCCGCTTACCAAGGCGATGTTTACGGAGCATTTCTTGGTGGAGAAAACGTACACCAGTGTCAATTTAATGAAAAAGCAGTGCTGGTGATGGGAAGCGAATCTCATGGTATTAGTCGCACCGTGGAAAAATACATAACCAAGAAAGTAACCATTCCAAATTTTGGTGGCGCAGAGTCATTGAACGTTGCAATGGCGAGCGGAATTATACTGGATAACATAAAGCGGCAATTTACATAACTTCATAGATATTCAGCATAAATTATTTTATTCTGACAAACGAGCCACTCCATCGAGACAGGAAAATAACGAGAATCAATGCGCCTAAGCAGTATTAAACTGGCTGGTTTTAAATCCTTTGTGGAGCCAACAAAAATACCATTTCCAGATCAAATGACCTGCGTCGTTGGTCCGAATGGTTGTGGCAAATCCAACGTGATTGATGCTGTTCGCTGGGTGCTGGGCGAAAGTTCGGCAAAGAATTTACGTGGCGATGCCATGACCGATGTTATTTTTAATGGTTCGACTAAGCGTAAGGCAATTTCTCAAGCCTCTGTTGAGCTTATTTTTGACAATACCCAAGGTCGTCTGCCGGGGACCTTCGCTGATAGAACTCAAATTGCTATTAAACGGTTGGTAACTCGTGATGGTCAGTCGCTCTACTTTTTAAATGGTAGTAAATGCCGGCGGCGTGATATCACTGATATTTTTCTTGGTACAGGTCTTGGCCCGAGAAGCTACGCGATTATTGAACAAGGCATGATCTCTCGGCTTATTGAGAGTAAACCTCAAGAGCTAAGAATATTTTTAGAAGAAGCTGCAGGGATTTCTAAATACAAAGAGCGCAGACGCGAAACACAAACTAGAATCAAAAGCACCAAAGAAAACCTAGAACGTTTGCTTGACGTTCGTCAAGAGCTACAAAACCAGTTAGATAAGTTAGAGCTACAAGCGCAGCAAGCGGGTACGTATAAAGCCTTAAAACAACAAGAGCGAGATTTAAAAGCATGGATAGCTGTACTTAAGTGGCAGAGCTTGCAGCAAAAGCAGATGGCAAAATCACAAGCAATAGAAAAGCTAAACGAGCAATTGGCATTTTATAATGAGGCAAACTCTGGTCACAGTGATGTTTTAGCCAGCTTAGAGCAAGAGATCAGGCACTTTGATGACGGCTATCAACAGGCTCTATCAGGCCTCCATAAAATTGAAACTCAACTCGCTTCAACTGAGCAACAAAAGCACCATCTAGCAGAAAAGTTACGTCAACTGAATGAGCTAATAGAAAAGCTTACCGAACAAGTTCATGTGGTGCATGACGAACTCAATACACAGCAAGAGATGACAGACGCAAGCGAACAGCGCATCCTTGAAGTGACTGAAGCTCTGGATATTGCAGAGTTAGCGGTTGAAGAAATTAACGAAAAAATAGAACAACAACAGCTTTGTACATTAGAAAGTGAAGAGGTAAATAAGCGCTTACTTTCAGAACTTAGAGAATTACAAAGCCAGCTTGGTCAACGACAACAACATCAAGCTAAGTTACAACAGAACTCATTACATGTAGAAGAGAAGCTAGTTAGCTTAGGCAATGAACTACAAACATTAGAATCGCACAATCCAGCACATGAAAAAGCTAATCAGCAACAAACTCATCAGCAGCTAACCACCACAATGGCAGGGTTACAAAGACAGGCGCAACAGTGTGAGCAATCGTTAACTAATCTATCCAAGCAATGCCAGCAACAACAAAGCGTGGTGGATGAAAAGCGCGGCAACGTACAAAGTAATGAATTGGAAATTAAGTCATTGCAACAATCTATTGAGTTACCTGAGTCGGACAACGCCAAAGCGATGCTGTCACAGTTGGTTGCTGAAAAGGGCTTTGAAGACTGTGTTGAAGCCGCGCTGCTTGGTCTATCGCACTTGCAGGTTGGCCACGAAGGTGTAAATGTTGTTAAAGATGTGCAATTAACCCCAACACCTGGCTCTGTTGCAGAAAAAATACAACAAGGTGTCTATCCAACCTTGTTATGTAAACTACAGTTAATTGAAAAAGAAGAATATATTCCCAGCGAGGAATTCATTGCTGGGGTGACCCCGCAGGGAGTCATTGTTGGCGAAAACTTTAAAGCCATATTAAGCGGAGACAATCAAGTTGGAACACTCAAGCGCCTAGCAAAACTTGAGCAGTGCCAACAAATGCTTCCAGGCTTGCGCAAAGAGTTAGAGTGCTCTGAGTCTGAACTTAAAGAATTACATTTAAAGGCTGATAATGCGCGTGCTGAGCTGGGTGCTGTGCAAGAGCAAGTCCATGCGCAAGCACAAGCCGTGACTGCCAGCAAAACTAAGCTGGAAATGCTGGAATCACAATTAGCCAGTTGGCAACACACAAAAAATAAACTTATCGAGCAAAAGCAAAGTCTTGAAGAAGAACTTGAAAAAGTGAGTGAAGACTTACTTGTTGAAGATGAAAAGTTACTTGAAGTAGAACAAAGACTGGCAACTTTTATAGAGCAGCAAACTCAGTCAGAGCAGCAGCTACAGCACCATAACCGGGAATTACAATCGCTTAGGGTTACGCAGCAGTCAACACAAAATGCAGCGCATCAAGCTAAGCTTAAAATGCAGCAAGTACAAAGTGAGCGCCAACTTAGTGAATCAAAGCTGACCAGTTTGAAGTTACGAGTTGAAGACTTTGAAAGTCGTTTACGGCAAGCTCAGCAGGATGTATTGCTTTGCGAAGAGCCGTTAGCAGAAGCGACGGAAGAAATTGAACGCTTACTTGTTCAGCATGTTGAACAAGGTGAGCGCAAGCAGCAATTATTAGACTCGTTGGAACAGGCCAAACATGCTTTAGTAGAAAAACAAAAAGCATTAAAAGATGTTGAAGGCGAAGCTTCAAAACTCACTGAACAGCTACAACAACTGAAGTTAGAAGAACAAAGCCTAATGATAAAAGCGCAAAGCGCGCTAGAACCTTTACAAGAGTTACAAAGAACATTAAAAACGGAGCTGGAATCTTTACCTGAAGATGCAAACTTGAGTCAGTATCAAGCAACACTAACAAACGTTACCTCCGATATTGGACGTCTAGGTGCGGTAAACCTTGCAGCTATTGACGAGTTTGAGGAAGCGAAAGCACGTAAATTATATCTTGATAATCAGTTAGATGACTTGATGGCTGCTTTGGATACACTGGAAACAGTAATCAAAAAAATAGATAAAGAGACTAAAACCCGTTTCAGCGTGACCTTTAATCAGGTGAATGAAGATCTCGCTGAATTATTTCCAAAAGTATTTGGGGGTGGGAGCGCGTACTTAGAATTGACCAGTGATGATTTGCTGGAAAGCGGTGTGAGCATCATGGCAAGGCCGCCAGGAAAGAAAAACTCAACAATTCACTTGTTAAGTGGTGGAGAAAAAGCGCTGACCGCATTATCATTGGTATTTTCAATATTCAGGCTCAATCCAGCCCCTTTTTGTATGCTGGATGAGGTAGATGCGCCTTTGGACGATGCCAATGTCGGTCGTTTTTGCCGGCTAGTGGAAGAAATGTCGCAAACGGTGCAATTTATTTATATCAGTCATAACAAAGTCGCGATGGAAATGGCGGGTAGACTGACGGGGGTTACCATGGCGGAACCGGGTGTGTCTCGTATGGTAGCCGTAGATATAGAGCAAGCAGTGCAGATGGCACAGGCATAACAACAAGAAAGGTGAGCAATGGCCACAGAATTAAGATGGGCATTAATTGTGATCAGTGCGCTGATCATAGGCGGGTTACTCATTCATGGACTTTGGTCAGTTAGGAAAAAAGAAGCTGAAAATAAGCTGAGTAGTCAGCCTGATCCGGACTCTGAAGTTAACAGAGAAACAACGGATGAACCTGAGTTGGGTGAAATGGCCTTCAGCGCTGTTGATGAGGAACGTAGTGAGCATTTTGAAGTAGAACTTCAAACTGAGTCTAGCGAGACGAATGATGCTCAAACTGAAACCGAAGACTCTGCGGCCGCTGAACCCCAAGATTTTATTATTTTGCACGTGCAAATGCCTGAAGGCCTGACGATGGCCGGTTCTCGTTTATTACCGACAGTATTAAGTCTAGGTTTTAAATATTCAGAAGAAGGCTTTTTTAACCGCCACCTTGAACCGTCAGGGAATGGCCCAGTGTTGTTCCGTTTGGTAAATATGTACAACCCTGGCACCTTTGATATTGATAACATGGAACAGTTTAGCACTGCTGGTGTGAGTCTATTTATGACTCTACCTTGTGAAGGTGATAACTTGGCTGCATTTAATATGTTGCACAGTGCGTCGAAAAAACTGGCTGAGGAATTTGGCGCGACCGTACTCGATAGTAATAGAGAACCATTGACGGTAGAAGCTGTGCGCGGATATGTTGAGAAAGTAAGAGAATTTGCCGCTTAACTTCAGTTGGTTAGAGCTATTTATACCAACACTGTTGGTAGTATTAAGCCACTGCCTTAATGTCAGTGGCTTTTTGTATTTAAGAGGTCCAGATGTCAAACACGATTGAAAGCGAAATTACGGCACTTAGAGCGCAACTAGAAGACTATAACTATCAATACTATGTGATGGATAAGCCAACAGTTCCCGACGCTGAATATGATCGTTTAATGCGCCAATTGATTGCGCTAGAACAACAAAACCCGGAGTTTCAAAGTGCAGATTCGCCATCACAAAAAGTGGGCGGTGAGGCGTTAAGTAAATTTGAACAGGTGACTCACCGTTTACCGATGCTTTCGCTAGATAATGCATTTGATGAAGCTGAATTTACAGCATTCAACCGACGTATCAAAGAGCGGTTACTGGTAAACGATGACCTACCGTTTTGCTGTGAACCAAAGTTGGATGGGCTGGCTGTATCAATTTTGTATCGGGATGGTGTATTAGTCCAAGCAGCTACCCGTGGTGACGGCCAAGTCGGCGAAAACATCACTGAAAATGTGAAAACAATCCGTAATGTACCGTTAAAGCTGCGTGGCGATAATATCCCACAAGAGCTTGAAGTACGTGGTGAAGTTTTTATGGATTCAGCAGGCTTTGCAAAGCTAAATGAGCAAGCCTTTGCCAAAGGTGAGAAAACGTTCGCTAACCCAAGAAATGCGGCAGCAGGGAGCTTGCGCCAACTCGATTCTAAAGTCACAGCCAAACGGCCACTAATGTTTTATTCCTATTCAGTGGGACTTGTTGAAGGCGCTGAGTTAGCTGCTGAGCACTTTGCACAACTTCAGCAACTCAAGGCTTGGGGACTACCTATGTGCCCAGAAACCAAATTAGTACAAAATGCAGAGCAAGCTTTGCAATATTACGCTGACATCCTAGCGCGCCGAGCTGAACTTGATTATGAAATAGATGGCGTAGTGATCAAAGTCAATAGCAAGCTTTATCAGGAGCAGCTTGGCTTTGTTGCAAGGGCGCCGAGATGGGCTATTGCATACAAGTTTCCTGCACAAGAAGAAGTGACTAAGTTAATTGATGTCGAATTTCAGGTTGGGCGTACAGGGGCAATCACACCAGTAGCTAGGTTAGAGCCGGTATTTGTCGGCGGTGTAACCGTTTCTAATGCGACTTTACATAATGGTGATGAAATTGCGCGCTTAGGCGTAAAAATAGGCGATACCGTAATTATTCGACGAGCTGGAGACGTGATCCCTCAGGTCACACAGGTTGTGCTTGAAAGACGCCCAGACGATGCGAAAGAAATATCGTTTCCTGCGACGTGTCCGGTATGTGATTCTCATGTTGAGCGTGTAGAAGGTGAAGCGGTTGCTCGTTGTACAGGTGGTCTTGTTTGTCGAGCACAAAGAAAAGAAGCGATTAAACACTTTGCGTCGCGTAAAGCGCTGGACATCGATGGCTTAGGTGACAAAATCGTTGAGCAGCTGGTAGAGCGAGAGTTAATAAAAACACCAGCTGATTTGTTTGTGTTACGACAGGGACATATTGAGTCGCTGGAAAGAATGGGTCCTAAGTCGGCTAAAAACCTAGTCGCGGCGCTTGAAGCTGCAAAACAGACAACATTAGCGAAGTTTCTTTACTCATTGGGAATTAGGGAAGTTGGTGAGGCAACCGCACAAAACTTAGCAAGTCACTTCGCTACGCTTGAAAATGTGATGAATGCCTCCATTGATAGCTTACAAGAAGTCAATGATGTCGGTGTGGTAGTAGCGCAGCATATTCATAGCTTTTTTGCGGAGCCGCATAATCAAGAGGTCGTTAGCGCACTTATCGATGTTGGAGTCAGCTGGCAGGTTGTGGAGCAGAAATCACAAGATGAGCAACCGCTTGCGGGATTGACTTATGTGCTTACAGGGACACTAAACCAGTTAAACCGCAACGATGCTAAAGCTCGATTACAAGCGTTAGGCGCTAAGGTTGCGGGCAGTGTATCAAAAAATACCGATGCGTTGTTTGCTGGTGAAAAAGCGGGCTCAAAATTAACCAAAGCTCAAGACTTAGGTGTTAACGTTTTTGATGAAGATGCATTGATTGCATTGCTTGCAGAGCATGAAGCATAGCCACACGTGAGATAACAATGAAGCAGCAAAGATATGGTCCAGAATATTGGGATAAATACGGTGTTTACAGGACGCCTATCGCATTTAATTTTGCGCTATTGGTGCTGCTTCGACCGTTTTTCCTTTGGTTAGTATCTGCACTGACTTGGCGTCCAGATTTAGATCTGATGTCGCTATTCTTTAATACTAAATCGGATTTTTTTATTTCATCGGCTATTGCGACGATAGCAGTTGTTCCAGCTGTTATTTTCTCCATGAGAAGACCAACGAGTTCACCTAAACTTGCAAAAGTATGGCGGTTTATGCGTTTACCGCTGATTATTTCCGCTAGCCTGGATTTAGTTTGGTTGATTGTTCAGGCTTCAAAGTTCCATTATCACTTTTCTGCGTATATTGCAGTGCAAGCAGTATTGGTGATTTGGACGTTACTTTATTTAATGAGAAGCCGATATCTGAGTCATTTTTTTGCAGATTGGCCAGAGCCTGAAGCAAAAAAATAGTGGGTCTAAATTTCTAGCAAATTGGGGAGTGAATAACACAATGTTAAAGTGGATAGATATTTTAAATTTTGCTCGTAATGGTAATCCTACAGCGCCGCGACGAGTAGAAAAAACACCTCAACAGTGGCAAGAGCAACTATCAACTGAAGTTTATTCGATCACCCGTGAAAAAGGAACGGAAAGACCTTTTAGCTCGGGTAGCTGCACGGTATTCGAACCAGGGCAATATTACTGTGTATGCTGTGATGAGTTGCTATTTGATGGCCAAGAAAAGTTCGACAGTGGTTCTGGTTGGCCTGCTTTCACACAGCCTGCAAATATTGCTTCTATAAAATACGATGCAGATTATTCGCATGGAATGAAAAGAGTTGAGATATGCTGTAATGTTTGCGATAGCCACTTGGGACACGTATTTCCCGATGGGCCAGAGCCTAGTGGATTACGTTACTGTGTTAACGCACTCTCCCTAGTTAAAAAATAATTTGCGCTACATGTACTCTAACCCCATCTCTTTAAGGCGGTTAAGCAAGTTTGCAAATCGCTCTTGCTGTTCTTTGTCTAACACGCTTTCACTTAATAGGGTGTAACAACGTTTGGCGAGTTGGGTGTTAAAAGTACCTCCATTTCTAGCTGTGCTGTCGCACAAACACTGTAATAAGTTCAAGGCGATACTGAGGTTTTTCGGCATAATACGAAATGCTTGAGTGAAAGCCTCTAAAGCGGTTTCTAGGTGACCTTTTTTGAATTGGGTGACCGCATGGTTGTTTAATTCTTTAGGGCCCATGGTAATTTCTTGCTTTTCTTTTCTTTGTTGATACAACAGTTGCATGGTCACCGAATCCGTTTTGCTGCCTTTACGCTCGCAATGGTCAATAACTTGATTATATAAATTTTGTGCTTTACTGCTCAGGCCGACTTCATGGTAAGCTTTGGCTTTATCCAAGGTGTCGTCAATAGAACGGATCATCGGTTCATCATCTATCTGCTCAAGTAACTGTTTTGCCTTTTTATGCTCATCTTTCAAATAGTGCATTCTGGCATGCAGCACGTCGATTTGCTCTTGATTGTTCAAATTTGGAAATTGTTGTTTGAGCTCTGTCAAGTATTGCTGAGTTTGCCGAGTTAATCGGGTTATCTGTTCACCTTGCTCGGTACTGAGCGCGAGATCAATGCCTGCTCTGGCTGCGTTGAGGTAGACTTCAGGGCTGTCATGAATGGAGTGCTTTGCAAGCATAGCGATATCTTTATGTGCTCTGTACCTAACTTCATAGTCGTGATTTAGCTCAGCAACTCGGCTTAACGACTTTTGTCTATCTATGTTGCGCGGAGCAATATCGATGGCTTCTTGCAGCAGAGATTGGGCTCGTTCGTATTGATTGAGTTTGATCTCTAATTTGCTTAGCAAATCGAGCGCAGGTAAACGCGTGTCTTGCTTTTCTATCATGCTTTTCAGCATCTGCTGAGCCAGTACGTCCTCGTTGTTTTTAATTAGGGTTTCTACAAGGCCAAGCTTAGCCCAAGTGAACTTTTGCAATGATAAAATTGACTTATAAAATTGTTTTGCGTCTTCAAGTTGATTGAGTTGAACAAGTAGTTCTCCTTTCAGCTTAAGCAATAATGGCGCGTAGTGGTGATCCTCGTTTTCTAGTTCTTCATTAATAGTTTTTAATGCTTTTGAGTGATTACCATCATCTATTAAATTAAAGATCTTTCCGAGGGATTGTTTTCTTTTTAAAACCTTATCGATACGTGCTTTAAGCTCTTTGATGGTAAATGGCTTCACTAAAAAGTCATCTGGTTGTAATTCTAAAACACTGTGGACTAACTCAGGACTCGTTTCTGAAGAAATAAAGATAAATGCTGTAGACAAGCGAATAAGACGCTTACTCTTTAGTTCTTCATATAGCTGATAGCCATTTTGCTTTTTACTTAGGCCAAATGAACAAATGATCAAATCAAATTTAGTAAGTACGCACAGCTCTTTTGCTGTAGCGGCAGAATCAGCTAAGCGGAGAGACTTGAAGTTGAGTTGTTCCAAAGATTGTTTCATATAGCTCAACGCCAAAGGCTGATCTTCTATTATCAGAATTTTTGCGTCTTGTCTTGGATTGGCAGCCATATGTTTAGTTTTAATCCCCATACCTACTGATAAAGTCTAGTAAGCTTAGTGTTTTTTTGAAAATAAAAATCAGGTAACGCTCCATATAATCGAATCATTCATTGAAACTGAAAGTGCTATTTCAGGCTTACACTTTTGCAAATGACTTGCAGGTACTGTATTTAGTTCGTTAACCGCTAATGCGAAACTCATTAAATTTGAGCAACAGCAATACCAATCCTCATTAATAACTCACTTCATTAAGTAGATTGGTATAAAAACAATTTTAGCTAATACAAACCAATAGGGGATGATATTTGAACAATAATTTAGACAGGAGTGGAAAAGTTGAAGTTGCAAGTTTTAGTTTGCTCTAAATCGGGGGATGTTTTTTGCAATATCAAGATGATGGGTTGTACTGGAGTGTAGCCGGAAACCCTCGCCTTCTTGTGAAAGAGGGTGGTGATGTTTTAGGAACATCAAAATGGTGGGTTGTACTGGACTTGAACCAGTGACCCTCGCCTTGTAAGGGCGATGCTCTCCCAACTGAGCTAACAACCCAAATTGTGTTCTTTCATTTAGCCACTTAAAGAATGAAGTGGTGGGATTTACTGGACTAAATTCAGTGACCCTCGCCTTCTTGTAAAAGAGGGCGGCGATGCTCTAGGAACATCAAAGTGGTGGGTTGTACTGGACTTGAACCAGGACCCTCGCCTTCTTGTAAAAGAGGGCGGCGATGCTCTAGGAACATCAAAATGGTGGGTTGTACTGGACTTGAACCAGGACCCTTGCCTTCTTGTAAAAGAGGGCGGCGATGCTCTAGGAACATCAAAGTGGTGGGTTGTACTGGACTTGAACCAGGACCCTCGCCTTCTTGTAAAAGAGGGCGGCGATGCTCTAGGAACATCAAAATGGTGGGTTGTACTGGACTTGAACCAGTGACCCTCGCCTTGTAAGGGCGATGCTCTCCCAACTGAGCTAACAACCCAAATTGTGTTCTTTAATTTAGCCACTTAAAGAATGAAGTGGTGGGTTGTACTGGACTTGAACCAGTGACCCTCGCCTTGTAAGGGCGATGCTCTCCCAACTGAGCTAACAACCCAAATTGTGTTCTTTCATTTAGCCACTTAAAGAATGAAGTGGTGGGGTTTACTAGACTAAATCCAGAGACCCTTGCCTTCTTGCTAAAGAAGGCGGTGATGCTCTAGGAACATCAAAATGGTGGGTTGTACTGGACTTGAACCAGTGACCCTCGCCTTGTAAGGGCGATGCTCTCCCAACTGAGCTAACAACCCAAATTATGTTCTTTAATTTAGCCACTTAAAGAATGAAGTGGTGGGTTGTACTGGACTTGAACCAGTGACCCTCGCCTTGTAAGGGCGATGCTCTCCCAACTGAGCTAACAACCCAAATTGTGTTCTTTAATTTATCCACTTAAAGAATGAAGTGGTGGGATTTACTGGGCTAAATCCAGTGACCCTCGCCATCTTGTAAAAGAGGGCGGCGATGCTCTAGGAGCATCAAAGTGGTGGGTTGTACTGGACTTGAACCAGTGACCCTCGCCTTGTAAGGGCGATGCTCTCCCAACTGAGCTAACAACCCGAGTTTTTTCAACAACGTTTGTCGTTGTGGGGCGGTATTATAGGTCTACTTGCAAAAGTGTCAACACAAAACTTTAAAAATTAGTACTGTTTGGTTTATTTATATCCACCTCAAAACGCTCTTCATTATAAGAGCAAATAAATCGGCCTGATTTAAATAGGAACAACGTGAAATGGAGATGTTTTCAAGCACACTTAACAGGAAGGGGGTATATTCATATCAACAAAAGCTGGGGAAAGTAAGTGTTGAAATAAGATAAATAAAAGCACCATTATTTTAAGTCCTTGTTAATCGTTGCTGATTTTTCGCACGTCCTTATATTACGACACTTAGCAGTCTGCATTAGGTTTGATAAAGATTTAGGCTGAAAGCAGTTTATCGCTTGATTATTAGGCATATTTGATCATATTCTACGCTTCCTGATTTAAAATGAATCAGTTAAGAAAAACTTTCGCAAAAGTTGTTGACTTTGTTTTTTGTGGTGCATAGAATGCGCCCCGCACTCAGCGATACAGGCTGTATTTTGAAGCCTGAATTATTGGGGCTATAGCTCAGCTGGGAGAGCGCTTGCATGGCATGCAAGAGGTCGACGGTTCGATCCCGTCTAGCTCCACCAAGTTCACTGAAGTGCATTAATGTCCTAGTACATATTCACCTTTCTTAGCCTCGAGTGCTAATTGAAGGGTGCGCTGTGTCCCCTTCGTCTAGAGGCCTAGGACACCGCCCTTTCACGGCGGTAACAGGGGTTCGAATCCCCTAGGGGACGCCACTTCCTAGAAGTGCAAAGCCAAAAAGCTCGTATGGTAAGAGTGTAAATAACCAGTCCTAGTGACACAGAATTTCAGTTTTATAACTGAGTATTTCTGCAAGAGGAAAATGCCGTTCGCCTCGCTGGCTCGGTCTCACCTTACGCAGAAATAGCAAATCATCGATTTGCAAGGCAATTTCTGCGTCCCCTTCGTCTAGAGGCCTAGGACACCGCCCTTTCACGGCGGTAACAGGGGTTCGAATCCCCTAGGGGACGCCACTTCCTAGAAGTGCAAAGCCAAAAAGCTCGTATGGTAAGAGTGTAAATAACCAGTCCTAGTGACACAGAATTTCAGTTTTATAACTGAGTATTTCTGCAAGAGGAAAATGCCGTTCGCCTCGCTGGCTCGGTCTCACCTTACGCAGAAATAGCAAATCATCGATTTGCAAGGCAATTTCTGCGTCCCCTTCGTCTAGAGGCCTAGGACACCGCCCTTTCACGGCGGTAACAGGGGTTCGAATCCCCTAGGGGACGCCACTTCCTAGAAGTGCAAAGCCAAAAAGCTCGTATGGTAAGAGTATAAATAACCAGTCCTAGTGACAGCTTTTGTTGTCCCCTTCGTCTAGAGGCCTAGGACACCGCCCTTTCACGGCGGTAACAGGGGTTCGAATCCCCTAGGGGACGCCACTTCCTAGAAGTGCAAAGCCAGAAAGCTCGTATGGTAAGAGTGTAAATAACCAGTCCTAGTGACAGCTTTTGTTGTCCCCTTCGTCTAGAGGCCTAGGACACCGCCCTTTCACGGCGGTAACAGGGGTTCGAATCCCCTAGGGGACGCCACTTCCTAGAAGTGCAAAGCCAAGAAGCTCGTATGGTAAGAGTATAAATAACCAGTCCTAGTGACACAGAATTTCAGTTTTATAACTGAGTATTTCTGCAAGAGGAAAATGCCGTTCGCCTCGCTGGATCGGTCTCACCTTACGCAGAAATAGCAAATCATCGATTTGCAAGGCAATTTCTGCGTCCCCTTCGTCTAGAGGCCTAGGACACCGCCCTTTCACGGCGGTAACAGGGGTTCGAATCCCCTAGGGGACGCCATCATTTCAGGATTAACTTCTTCCTTAATCACTCTTTTTTAATATTCATTATATATACCCCTTTTTTAAATTTTTTCTAAAAACTTATAGTTATCTTTTCTCTGTCGAAATGACATTGCATCGGCTGTTGAACACCTTAAATTTATACCAATTCACACTAATATCTGATCAATTTGAGAGATAAAAGCTGCTGCTAACTGCGTTAAAAATAATAACTAAATAGCAAATTTTTTCTTTTCCTACACGGATGTAGATACCTTAGCGGTAGCAGGGCGCGAGAGCGGAGTTATTAACTCGCTTTTCTCGACTCAAAGTTGATCAACTCATACCATTTTGAATAATTAACTGGTCAGATTTATCCAGTCCCTAAAGCACAATGATTTCACCCTGTCAGCACATGAGATAAACGCATTCCATGCATCACTTACCTGCTCCAAAATGTCATCGTAGTTTGCAAACGTTCTGTTTGACAGCTTATGTTGTCTGAGCCAACTCCACACTTGTTCTATGGGGTTTAACTCTGGGGAATAAGGCGGCAGCCTGATGATCACTACATTCTCCAAGCCTTTTACTAAACCATCTTTGAAGTGCCAGGCTGCGCGATCCATCACGACCACAGCCATTCTTCCTGGTTGAGTCTTTTGTGATATTTGTTCCAGGTGACAATACATGGCTTCTTTATTCACTAAAGGTGAGATGAGTGCTTCTGTTTCACCAGTCGTCGGACACACTGCGCCAAATAGATAGGCATATTCGAATTGTTGCTGCTTTACGACTCTTGGACGTGAGCCTTTTTCAGCCCAAACTTTTGTAGTCGAAGTTTGCTGACCAAATCGTGCTTCATCCTGAAACCACACATCAATGCGTTCAGGGAGAAGGTGTCCCGGGATGTGAAGGATCGTTTCCAGCTCAAAGTTTTTTAAAAGCTTTCTGGCGAGCTTGATCTCCTTTGGGGTGGATTGACCGACTGCTAATCCATGAGAAGTTTTGCCTTTTCAATAGCCTGTGAACGGCCGACAACTCGTATTCTATGTTAAAAGACTCAGATATATACTGCTGAATATCTTCTAATGTTAGCCGACCACCTTCCGTGCGGTTTATAGAGTTGAGTACAAATGCTTTAAGCTGCTTCAGCTGTGAATCATCAAGTTTGCAAGGGCGGCCCGAGCGAGGTAATTCCTCCAAGCCTTCTAACCCATAGTCGAGATAGTCTTTCACCCATTTATTCACGCTAGTACGGCTGACCTTTAAGTATTCAGCAATCTGATAGCGAGATTTACCTTCAAAGAAATGAGCTAGTGCGAGCATGCGCACTTTCTTTCTTGGATCTTTAGTCTGTTTGGAGAGCTTAATAAATTCAGAGGGCTGCAAAATCACTATCACTTCGATGATAATTGGATTTTGACATTAGATCATAAATTTAATCAATTTGGTATCATTAAGAGAATTGGTATTATTTAGGATAATGAGCAGTGCAACAGATCTTTTTTTCCTATTTAAACCATTATTATATTTTAGGCGACTAACTGATTTTAAAGGAGATGAAATCAATGAAAAAAATACTAGCTGCATCGTGTTTACTATCCGTATCTTTAACCGCTTGCTCAAAACCGGAAATTGATTGCTCAGTCTTTCCTTCACAGCAAGATTCACAGTACATATTGCCTTATGAAACCGGTACTGCATGGAATGTCTATGCCGCTACCGAGCATTATCGAAGTTCAAATAACGGTGTCGGTACCTATGCAATTGATTTTGTAATGCCAATTGGTACAAAGGTACTTGCGTCTAGAGCAGGGGAGGTTGTTAGCGTTCGAGAGACTTTTAAAGACGGAAACAACATAGATTTAGAAGAAAATTATGTCTTTATTCAACATGAAGATGGCACAGTCGCAAGATATTTTCACCTTACTCACAATGGCGCTTTGGTTGAAGAAGGGGATAAAGTTAACGCGGGAGATGTCATTGGGTTAAGTGGAAATACTGGGCAAAGTGGCGGTCCTCATTTGCACTTTGATGTACAACAGTGTGGACCTAATTTGCCACCAAATTATAATCGTTTACCGTGTGGACAAACCGTTCCCGTTACCTTCCGAAATACTGAGTTACATGCTTGCGGGTTACAAGCTGGCAGGGAATACACGGCTGAAAAGCTTTAATTTAACTTGGCTTTTCCTGTGACTGTAAAATAACTTGATTGTCAGTAATTGCTGATGAGCAGCCAAAGCTCTTCAAAAAATACGATTACTGACAGCATTAGTTAGTCTATAAAAAGAAGCTGAAATTTAACCTTGGTATGTAACTTGCTGAGTTTTAAATACATGATTTCTTTACTTTGTCCTATTGAATGGGGCGGTGCAAGAGTAGAGGAAGCTTTACGATGGAATATCAAAAGGAATTTAACAATGCAGATCTATCAATCTCAAAGTGCAGTAGTAAACCACAATGACCGTCCTCAAGCTGTGAAGAACAATCAAGATAATGATCTAGAGGTTGAAAGTTCAACTTCACAGCCCCCCTTTTCAACAACGCTGAAAAATAGTCAAAATTTGACTTATATGCTCAGTAAAAACCATATAAGTACCGTTAGCGAAGAAGATAGAGCATTTTTGTCTCAAGATATAGGCACATTATCTTTGGGACTAGGAGATCTAGAAAGGCACTATCAAAGCTATGGTCAACAGCAAGATGTAGTGGCGCTGATCAAAGTTGAAGGTCAAGTGATGGCGTATATGCGCCGGGATGGCTCAGTGGCCGGACGTAATGGTGTCGAAGACTTATTCCAGCAATTTAGTGGAGATGTTCAACAATTAAAAGTTCTTGTTCAGCAGAAGTTTGCTGGAAAAGGGGAGTTGGAAGTATTTGAGCAAGGTCAAGGTCCTAAAAATAGTACTATTTTTGAGATGTTTAATGGGAAGTCATATGAAGTGTTTTCCCGTGAACAAATCGCAATGCGCAAAGATGCACAACATGCTCAACAGCTAGCCCAAGAACAAAATAGTCGTCGTCAGGTCATGTTCCACAATGAGCCGCAAACTGCCGTTTTTTATGTTGCAGGAGAGGTGGTAGGTAGTATGGATGAGCATGGATTCGCAGACGTAGGGCAAGCATTGATAGATATGGCTGATAGACGAGGCATTGCACGTTCAGAACTAGGCGATTTATTTACCTTAGACCTTAATAGATCACCTAACGAGTACAAAAATATGCTTCAAGAAGTGCTTGGTGAAGATGTGCAACTAGAGCGTTTTTCAGTTGATGCTGCACCTACTCGCAGTGAGGTGCGATCCATGAGCGATAGTGATTAATTTCTAAATAACTTGAACCCGGGATAAGCGACATACTACAGCGCTACTTTTTCGCGTATTTCAGCGTTGAGCTCGCTAGCAATAGCCCGCTATTACATAAGCAAACTCGCCTTGAACAAAATCGCTTGGTGTTAACAGCTTTTGGAAAATTGGTTCGGATATTATCTGACAGGCAGTTATGAGAAAACTGGATGTTGATAAAGCAATATCAGCGTGCAAAATGCAAGATCCCAATTGGTTATTTTTCCTCAAGTTCCTCTTCAGTAAAATTTGGTATAAATGGATTCAGCCACTTTTCAATAAAATGGCACGCTATGCAATTATTAACTTTGGCTCGGTTATCTAGAATTTAAATTTAATGTATTGATATTATTTAATATATTTAATTACATAGCGAGCCATAGAGAGCTCGAATTAGTAATGGCTCGTTTTTGCTAGGCAATATTTGCGTTGCTAGAGCGAAAAACTGCTGGTAACCTGATGGAATCATTAAAATTAAATCTTATTGGTGCGTGGATACGAGGCTGTGGATAATTTCCTTTATCCGAAATTCGTGCTAATAAGCTGTTATAAGCTGTTATAAGCACTAGTAAAGTCCGAGCATGGAAGAAGCCAAGTTAGAAAGAAAAAGCATTGTTTTTCAGCTCGTATTAAATATTTTTCTCGGACCGTTTGGGTTGTTTTATTCGGGTAAAATTACGGCAATAATTCTTTCAATAATTTGTATCGTGCTTCTGCCAGTATTTGGATTAGGGTTATTTCTTACTTGGCCTACATCAATCGTACTAGGTGTATTGTATGTCAAGGATCACAATTATTATGTATATATCATGGAAGGTTTGAGAAAAAATTAAAGTGCTTATAAAAAAGCAAATTAAAAGTTCGGACAAAAAACAGTTGGCTTTGTTCGTACCTCACAAATTATAGCCAACTATTTATTATTAGCGGTTTATTTGCGGTGTTATAAATACTTTCAGAAACTGTGTGTAAATACATTAAGGGATTAATATGTCTTCGACTTATCAACGTTTTTTTTCGAGCAAGCTAACTTTAGCAATGTTAATAATATTTAGTATTTATTTATTGTTGCGTGCTATTGCGTTTTTTGTGCATCCGCCTATTCCTCTATCAGGCGATTATTTCTCATTTGATGGAAAAAAAGTGAGGTATATTTGTAAAGGAAGCGGAAACCCCTATGTTTTTTTTGAATCTGGTTATGGCGATGACTCGGAAGAGGTTTGGTCATCAATCACTGAACAATTACCAAAGACATTTACAGCATGTTATTACGACCGATTAGGTCATGGCGGCAGCGACAACATTCCTACGGATTTTACGACGAGCCAAAAGGCTCAACTTCAAGCTGCTCTTATTCAACATGTCGCGGGTGACAACCCGGTCATTATAGTAGCACGGTCATACGGCGGAATTATCGCAAGACACACTGCCGCAAGAGCCAACATTAATTTGGCAGCGCTAATATTGTTAGACTCAGCGCACGAGTACCAACATGAAATATTACGCGGAACCTTTTCTCCCATCGCTACGCATGTGCAAGTTTGGCATTACGCTGACCCGATCCTGGGGATATCAGATATCAAGAATCTCTTTAAGAAATATGATTCTTCATTGGCTCAACGACTAGAACAGTACTTTTCCAGTTTTCGATACGCGCGTGTGATGTCAGCTTACCGAAACGAAGGAGGCTTCTTCACGCCCTTAGAAGATTTCAATTATGACTTCGGTAACTTAAAAATGGTGGTAATGAGTCATGACAGAGAAGCTTATAAATCAGCACCTCGTTTCTACAACGTCGGAGATAAGTGGGCTGAAATGCAAAAAAGTATCGCTCAGCTTTCTAACAATTCAGAGCATATTGTTGTAAAAGGCGCCACTCATAACATTCCAGGCGATGCTGCTGAGGTGGTTGTAAGCAAGATTATTGAAATTGTGGATAGTGTTACTAACCAATCGAGCGTAAAAAATTTATAATAAGACCTTGAAGACGGAGTAGTAACAGTTGACTCGGCTCCGCTTCGCTTTACATTTTAGTCAACTGCTACTCACCGCATAAGATGGCGTTATTTATCCTCTTGCTTTTTTAAAACATAGATCTCGCCATCGAAACTGCCTTGAATGGTCAATCCTTGTCCTGCCAACTCTTTGAGGTAATCAATATGATCTTGGGTAATATGCTGGCCCGGAACTAACAGTGGAATTCCCGGTGGGTAGGGCGTAACTAAGCCAGCACAAATGCGGTTGTTGGCCTTAGCAATAGGCACCGATTCTCGCTCACCATAGAAGGCATCGCTTGGAATACACGCCAAATCAATCGCTGGTAAATTCTCGGGCAAGCGGGAGCGACGTGTTGATTTAGATAGCTTTACCTTACCGCTGTCGAGTTTTCTCAGCGCGTTGTACAAACGAATGATCTTCGAGCGGGTGCCGCCGAGTGTAAGTAAAACCAAAATGGTGCTGTGAGTATATTTCTCTATTTC
Organism: Pseudoalteromonas sp. T1lg65; assembly: GCF_051930985.1. Taxonomy (NCBI): domain Bacteria; kingdom Pseudomonadati; phylum Pseudomonadota; class Gammaproteobacteria; order Alteromonadales; family Pseudoalteromonadaceae; genus Pseudoalteromonas; species Pseudoalteromonas sp. T1lg65. The sequence continues at coordinate 850,326 of NZ_CP196837.1, forward strand.
CAGCCCGATTTCGTCCAGCAGGAATTTATGGATATCCTTTAACGAATAAGGCAGTTGGCTGATGTCGATAAGAATTTTGAGTGGATCATGGCCCATGTTATCACCACTAAAGTGCGGGAATATCTCCATAAAGTCTTGCTTACCGAGCACTTTAATGTGCTTAAGCGAGGTCATTTGCTGCTTAAATTCTTCCACATGATTCAACAAGGCATTAAGCAACTTATAGCCTTCCATTTCCAACTGCTTTTGGCACACATCAAGCGACGCAATAAGCTGATACTTTGGTGATGTGCTGGCGTAAATGCTGTAAATCTCTCGGAAAAAATCGGCATCAAAGTCCGGGTCGTTGATATGAATGTAAGAAGCCTGAGAAAATGCCGAAACGACCTTATGCGCCGAGTGAGTAACATAGTCGGCGCCAGCATGGATGGCCGAGTAATAGCGTAAGCTGGGATGAAACAGCGAGTAAGCAAACCACGCTTCGTCAATAAACACCTTGATGCCATGCTGATGGGCAAAGTCGACGACTTGTTTTAAATCGCTCAGCAGGCCATCGTAGGTACACCCCGTAAGCACCAGCAATTTCGCGTCGCTATTTTGTTCAATTGCTTGCTTGATATCGGCCAATGATGGCGGCGCGAAAATGCCGTATTTCGGATTTAAAATACTTGATAAATAAATAGGGAAACTGGCCGATTGTAAAATGCCATAGTGCACAGATTTATGGCAATTACGGTCAATGATCACTTTATCGCCTTTGCGAAGCAGTGTTTGCAAAATAATCTTATTCGAAGTCGACGAACCGTTCGTCACAAAATAGGTGCGCTTAACTTCAAACGTTGCCGCAGCAGACTCTTGAGCACGGCCAATGGTGTTGGTACTGTCGGACAAAGAACCTAACGAATCAACCGATACCGACAAGTCACCAACGAACACATTACGACCATAAAATTGATAAAAGTCTTTGATGTAGGGTGAATTTCTAAAGCTAGAGCCGCCGCTATGGCCAGGGGTGTGCCAAGAGTCGTTCGCTTCACCAACATAACTACGATACGCTGTCCAAAATGGCGTTTCAGAACGGTCGTCAAAATCGTTGATCATATAACCTAAAATCGCTTCAGGATCGGAGAGCACTTCGTCTTTAAAGAAGAAGGACTCGATTTCTTCGGACTCATTTACTATCTCTAGCCCTTTAGTGTCGTCGCCAATAACATACACTGGCAATTCGATCCGAATGCTTTTTAACTGATCGATAAAGCGACTATAAACTTGTTCTTCACTTTTGTTGTACACATCCCAACTGAGCACAACCGCCTGAATATCACCGTCGTCTTTGACATGTTCCAAGGCCTTAGGGAGGTCGAGGCATTCAATAATATCGATATGAATATCCTCCCGTTCAAAATTCGGAATTGTTTTGGACAAATTTGTTGAAAGCGCTTGTAAAACCGATGGCTCTTGTTCGATTAACAAGATACGAAGAACAGGTAGCATAGTGAGATTCACATTAAAATTATTAGACTTTCAGTAGCATAAACAAAGTGTTGAAAGTTGTGAAATGAATACTTTGAAAATGTTCTATTCATCGTGCAAATAGGTTGGAGAGCGCGGTTTCGCGCCTGCTCCGACCTATTTGCAGCTTTAACGAATTTTATCTAGCTGGTAGTTGTGAGCGAGGAGCGATTGTTGATAAAACAGCCATCATTTGTCAGCGTGCAAAATGCAAGACCTTACCCCAATTGTTCACTGGCAATTAGTTATTAACTTTGTTAAAACTAATTCATTCGGAAAAGTGCTCGATTTGCGCGCTATTAAATTGTTATACCTTCATATAAAACGCATGATAATTCAAGAGATCGAAGAACGTAACTGGAGTGGCATCTTGAAAATTCAAGATGGAGCCTACCATGAAGTTGGCCCAGAAGAATTGGATGTACTCAAGTCTAAACAATCCTTATCACCAGATACTTGCTTTGTCTGCGTTTCAGAACAGGATGATGTTTTAGGATATTTGTTGGCACACCCATGGAATGGGAGTGAGCCACCGAAATTATTTGAGCCTCTGCCAGACACTGTAAATAGTAACTCTTTATTTCTCCATGATATGGCTGTTAGTCCTCGCTCAAAGGGGCAAGGTATAGGCCATTCGATGATGGCAGAGTTAATAAAGGTTTCCGCATTTAAGGGAATTGAGAGAATAACGCTTGTTGCTGTTCAAGGTGCAGATAGCTTTTGGTCATTACTAGATTTCAAAGAAATCCCAGGGGAAAATCTATGTCCAAGCTATGGCGAAGATGCAATCTTAATGGAGATGGTTCTAGCTGCATAAAAAATTGCAGCATCCGACTACCTCACTCCGTCTGCGTTATGTTCTAGAAAAAGCGGTTCCATTTTGGCGGTGGCAGAGCAAGGCATTATAAGCTTAATAATTATAAGGAATATAATTTGAAAAAGTGGACTTTATTACTCGCCTTAATCCTTTTGATTTTCGGCGGTTTAAAATATCTAGGATTCTTTGCTAAAGGCTATAGTGATGTTTTGGGAAAGCCTATCCAACGCATTGAACTATTTGACTTAAGTGGTAAAAATCACTCTTTTGACGAACTAAAAAGCCAACAAACAGTGATTTATTTTTTCGCTTCATGGTGCGCACCTTGCTATCCAACCTTATCGTTACTGGAAAATTTTACCCATGACCAAACTACAAAGACCAGATTATTAGCTATAGCGCTTGACGAGGACATCGAAGGTGTACAAGCAATGGTTGAAAAAACAGGGTTTACCGGAAATCTGTGGCTCGCAAAGGCTGGCACATCTTTGATTCAGCAAAGGTTCTTTGGCAATGAAAATAGAGTGGTGCCATTTATTTTAAAGCTAGATGCTGATACAAATATAATTGAACGCTCATATAAGCTAGATAAACTCGAACAATGGCAAGCGGTGCTCATTGGAGGGAATAGTTTGAAAATGGCAAGCGGCTTATAACAAGCGTATCAAGAGGTGGAATTGCTAACGCTTGAATAATGGCGGCGTGCAATTCAACTTTAAGAACCCACCTGTTGTCTAATATCTGAAGAAAGCGGATGAAATTTAGGGTAGTTTACTTTTTAGCCTTTTTATTTCAATTCAGTAAAGAAGGAAATCGCTTTCATGTTCACACTTTTAATTAACTCTGATCATTTAAAAGCCTTACTGTTTAGTTTTGTGGTGGGTATCACACTGACTACGACAACCACCTGGGCTGGTGAAAAAAACTTGTCGGGAACACTCGTTGTTGTAAACAAAAGGGCTGATTCGGTTAGTTTTATTGATCTGAATAGCCGGAAAATTAAACAAACGCTTGCAACTGAAAATGGCCCTCATGAATTAGCGATGCGTGCTGACGGGCGAGTGGCTGTAGTTACCAATTATGCTGGTGGTAATAGTGTAACTGTTTTTGATGTTTCACAGGTAAAGGCAATAAAAACCATTGATTTGTCTCGTTACCCAAGGCCTCATGGCGTAATGTTTTTAAAAGATCAGCAAAGAGTTGCAGTATCTTCTGAAGGCTCGGACAGCGTCGTTATTGTTGATATTAAATCAGGTAAAATTGATAAGGTAATAGCAACAAAACAAAAAGGCTCTCACATGGTTGCGCTGCCAGAGTCTAGTGAGCGTGTTTATACCACAAATATGAGCTCTAATACGGTATCTGAGTTAGATGTTAAATCAGGTACTTTGCTTAGAAAAATTTCAACGCCTAAAGTACCAGAAGCGATTACGATAAATAAAAAAGGATCAGAGCTTTGGGTCGGGAGCAATAAAGGCGGCTTACTCACAGTCTTTGACCTTAAGCAGAATAGCGTGATTAAGCAATGGGAAGGGTTTAATTTTCCTTACAGAGTGTTACTAACACGTGATGAGCAGTTTGCGGTGGTTCCAGATTATAAGAATAATACCCTTGATATGATTGATGTCACAAAGAAAGAGAAATTGCATCAAATGCAATTTAGTCGGGGAACTGGGCCAAAAGGTGTGGCTTTTCACCCGGATGATCGTACTTTATTTATGTCCGCATACAAGAAAAATAAGGTTCTTGTTATCGATATATTATCAGGCAAAACGTTATTTGAGCTTCCCACTGGTGATGGGCCTGATGGAATTGGGTATTCGCCACTGGTGTTGCCATAGGTGACTATTTAAAGTTCCGTGATCTTTATTTGATGGGGATTTGGGCATCATCAAAAATAACTTGATTATGCCCATGATTAGCTACTCAGTTTTTTCTTTAAACTCACACAAGTCTTCAATTAAACAAGAACCACACTTGGGCTTTCGAGCGGTACAGACATAACGGCCATGTAGGATAAGCCAGTGTTGTACATCGACTTTAAACTCTTTTGGCACGACCTTTTCAAGTTTCTCTTCAACTGCAACCACGTCTTTGCCCATGGCAAATTTGGTACGGTTGGAGACGCGGAAAATGTGCGTGTCAACGGCAATGGTTGGCCAGCCGAAAGCGCAGTTGAGTAGGACATTTGCGGTTTTGCGGAGGGGGTTCAGAATTCTGTGTCAGCTAATTTTGGTTAGATATCTAAGACGTCATCCAAGCACCCATCGAAGTGAATCGCCAGTTGAGACAATGTCATATTCCAGTTCTGGATTGGCATTGTCCATTTCTTAGAAGCATTTAATATTCCAGCATACAGCAGTTTAAGCAAGCTGTTTTCGTTTGGGAAGCCACCCTTTGTCTTGGTTAGTTTTCGGAACTGACGGTGTACTGCCTCGATAGCGTTAGTGGTGTAGATGGCCTTGCGAATGTACTCTGGATACTTAAAATAAACGGACAGGTTTGCTCATTTGTTTCGCCAAGAGCGGAGCTCTATTGGGTAATGTTGCCCCCATTTGGACTCTAAACGCTCAAGTTCCATCTCTGCTGCTTCTTTGCTAACAGCGCGGTAAATTGGTTTTAGATCAGCCATGAACTCCTATTGATGCTTGGAAGCGACGTACTTCATGGAGTTGCGGATCTGGTGAATAACGCATTTCTGAACTTCTGTATTTGGGTAAATGGTTGCAATAGCTTCTGGGAAGCCTGTCAGGCCATCCACGCAGGCGATTAGGATATCTTCGACGCCACGGTTATGCAGATCCGTTAGTACAGATAGCCAGTAGTTCGCGCCTTCTGACTCAGATAGGTACAGGCCAAGCAGCTCCTTCTTACCTTCGACGTTTAAGCCTAAGATCGTGTACACCGCTTTGCTGACATAGCGGCCATCTTCCTTAATTTTGTAGTGGATAGCATCAAGCCAGACGAACGGATAGAGCGCATCTAACGGTCGTTGCTGCCACTCTTTCAATTCGGGTATCAAACGGTCGGTAACGCCTGTGATGGTAGCCTCGGAAACGTCAATGCCATACATATCTTCAACATGGCCGCGGATATCACGATAGCTCATGCCGAGCGAAAACATGGATAAGATCTTACGGCCGATCTCATCGGTTAACTTAGTCTGGTTTTTCTTAATTAACTTTGGCTCAAATGAGCCTGCACGGTCACGCGGGGTATCCAGTTCGAAAGTGTCCACTGAAGATTTAACGGTTTTCTTATTGGAACCATTTTTACGGTTAGGCTGCTCGTCATCTACAAAGTGTTGTTTCAGCTCCGCTTTCAAGGCAGCTTCGGTGATCTGTTTAATAAGAGGAGTTAAGAAACCATCTTTGCCTGTCAGATCTTGCCCTGATTGAAGGGCCTTAATGGCTTGTTCTAAATAGAAGTCTTTGGTCATGTGTCATCCCTGTTTTATATATAATACTGAAATGACACAGATTTCTAAACACTACCGGAAGAGCTTAGGCTTTAATTTTTCTTGCTCTAAAATTACGGCCTTTCATCTTTCCTTCACTAATGGTGTTCAGTGCCAGCCCTGCGATTTTTCGTTGTACTGCCACATAAGAAGCCATCGCAGTGACTTTGATTTTACCGATTTGATCGCCGTTTATTTTTTGGTTGGCGGTTAGCGCACCAAGAATGTCTCCCGGTCTGAGTTTGGCTTTTTTACCCCCGTCGATTTGCAAGGTGATCATCGGGGCGCGAGGCACTTGATTGGTAAATACTTGATCGCTAGGTAATGTGCTTGGTTCGATAGTGAGATTGAGATAATCCTCCAGCGCATTTACCTTGTGTGACTCTTTGTAGCTCATTAAAGAACAGGCGATGCCTTTTTTACCCGCGCGCCCGGTTCTACCAATACGGTGTACATGGACCTCAGGGTCGTGGGCGATGTGGTAGTTCACCACTAAATCAACATGCTCAACGTCAATACCTCGTGCTGCAACATCGGTTGCCACCAGCACCGTGAGACTTTGATTGGCAAACCTAACTAAGGTACGGTCTCGGTCTTTTTGTTCTAGATCTCCGTGCAATGAAGCGACGTCAAAGCCCAGTCTTAACAGGTCATCACTGACATTTTGGCATTCGGCTTTGGTATTGCAGAACACTACCGCAGAGTTAGGCTGAAATTCAAGTAGCAGTTTTTGTAGTGCGACTGGGCGAGCATCGTTACTTTCTATTTCATAAAAATGCTGCGCAATACTGGCATTGCTGTGGTTGGATTCAACCACCACTTTTTCGGGAGAATGCATAACGTGCTTCACCAGCTGCTCGATTTTTTCTGGGAAGGTCGCACTAAATAACAGGTTTTGGCGTTGCTTAGGGCAATGCTCAATAATGCACTCTAAGGCTTCTTCAAAGCCCATTTCCAACATTCGATCGGCTTCGTCCAATACAAAGGTATTAAGTTCAGCCAAAGACAACCGGCCTTTACGTAAGTGCTCTTCGATTCTGCCGGGAGTACCCACCACAATATGCGCGCCATGCTCAAGGGAGCCTATTTGCGGTCCCATTGGCGCACCACCACATAGTGTTAGTACTTTAATATTATGGATTGCGCGCGCGAGTTTACGAATTTCAACGGCAACTTGGTCGGCGAGTTCACGAGTGGGGCATACGACCAATGCTTGGACTCTAAATCGCTCTACCTTCAGATTATTAAGTAGTCCTAACGAAAATGCAGCTGTTTTGCCAGAGCCAGTTTTTCCTTGGCCTATCACATCTTTTCCAGTCAGGATCAATGGCAGTGCTTTGGCTTGGATTTCAGTCATGGTCTCGTAGCCAAGCGACGCAAGGTTATCTAGAAGTTCGGGAGCAAGTGAAGTGGTGGAAAAAGCAGGCTGAGTCACAGTCGTTGTCATCTATAAATACGAAAACCTGATTATATCATGGTGCGACAGAATGCGGTTAATGGCTTTAGTTTTATGTTTAACGCCAGTGCTAAATATGGCCAGTTGCACCAATGCAAACCTCTATACTGGTTTTTTTAAAAGTAAAATGAGGTGGAAGATGAGCACCAATTTCATAATTAAAGGGCTGCAAAAACAATCGTTTTTATCACTTATGTCGTTAACCGACACTGAGCTGCTTCATCACAAGGCAGCATGGGTTATTGCTGACGTCAAGCCGGGTTATCCATGCAGAGTCTCATTGCAAGAGGCAGAAATCGGCGAACGTGTACTATTGGTTCATTATCGCTTTCATGATGTGCAGAGCGCTTATGCTGCATCTGGGCCCATATTTGTTAGAGAAAATGCACAAAATAGCGAGTTGGATATCAATGAAATACCAGAGGTTTTACAGCATCGATTATTGAGTTTTCGCGCCTACAACCAACAAAACAATATGATTGCGGCGACAACAGCACAAGGCACTGACGTGATGCATAAAATCCAATCGTTGTTTAGCAACATTGAAGTGGCGTACATCCAAATTCACAATGCCAATCCGGGATGTTTTAGCTGTTCAGTATTAAGAGTTTAAACATTGGGCTGGCTGATAACGGTAAACCCCGTAAAGCGCTTTGTGTTTACGGGGCGGGAAAGTACTTACTTCGGCTGCGTTGGTTTGCGACTAGGTCGCTTGGCCGAATTAGCATTATTAGCATTGCCATTGCGTTTTTGCTGTGGCTTTCTATTGTTAGGCTTCCCGTGCTGATTAGGTTTTGTTGATGCTGGCGCTTTTTGTTGTGTTGCCGCGCTCTGCTCGCCAGTCTGTGGTTTCGGCTTTTTAGGCTTCTTTGACTTTTTCGGCTTTACTGGACGCGTATCTAGCTTGGATTCAGGCACTGGACTTTGTGGCTCGAACCCAGGTTCTATGATACGAGGGATCAGCTCTTGGATCAGGCGCTCAATGCCAAATAAGTCAGCGGCGACATCTTCTGAAACGAATGAAATGGCTTCACCAGATGCGCCAGCTCGACCCGTTCGGCCAATACGGTGCACATAGTCTTCATATACATTAGGTAAATCGAAGTTGATGACGTGAGGCAGTTCTTCGATATCTAAGCCACGAGCGACAATATCGGTGGCAACTAAGACTCGGATTTCGCTGTTTTTAAAACCAGCTAAAGCGGCGGTACGCGCATTTTGGCTTTTATTGCCATGGATTGCGGCCGCATTGATTTTTGCCTTTTCTAAATCACGCACTAATCGATTTGCGCCATGTTTGGTTCGCGTAAACACCAACACTTGTTGCCAATCGTGTGTTTGGATTAAGTGCTTCAATAATGCGGTACGTTTGCTTTTATCCACTGGATAAACAAACTGAGTGACGCTTTTTGCGGTGCTGTTAGCTGGTGCGACAGAGATCTCAACAGGGTCATTAATGAGACCTTTTGCTAATTCTCGGATCTCATCCGAGAAAGTTGCTGAAAACATGAGATTTTGACGTTGCTTTGGCAACACTTTGATGATCCGCTTGATATCGTGGATAAAGCCCATGTCTAGCATTCTATCTGCTTCATCTAACACTAGAATTTCTAAATCCGAGAAGTCCACAGCATTTTGTTGATAAAGGTCTAGTAATCGCCCAGGTGTGGCTACAAGAATATCTACACCTCTGCGCAGCTTCATCATTTGCGGATTGATTTTTACTCCACCATAGACCACTTCACAGCTCATTGGTAAATGCTTACCGTACAGTGTCGCACTTTCCCAAACTTGCGCTGCCAGTTCCCTCGTCGGCGTTAACACCAAGGCGCGTACTTTGTTGCTACCTGGTTTTTTACCTTGACTCAGGCGCTCTAGCATCGGAAGGGTAAAGCCCGCTGTTTTACCCGTTCCGGTTTGTGCAGCTGCCATGATGTCGCGGCCAGCAAGTATGGCTGGAATAGCCTGCTCTTGAATTGGCGTTGGGGTTGAATAACCTTGTTCGATAACAGCTTGGTTGATTGGAGATGAAAGGCCTAGATGGCTAAAACTCATGTATTGATACTCTGTATTAAGCGGCGGGCAAGAGTACAGGAATTATCCTGTTTAGGCAATTTTTCATCTAATGATTTATATAAAGAAGGGAAGGTACAGTTGTAATTTTGACTGCTTCATCGTTGAACTTAGACAAGTCATACTGGTTTTAAAGTTATTTTCAGGCTGAAGCGAATTAGTTCCAGCCTGAAGTGCAACTTATTCAGATGCCCAAGGTTGCGGCGGCTGATCGGCACCTGCAGCCCACTTGTAGCAACCGCCTAATGATTGGCCACCACCGTCACCACAGCTATTTAAGTTATAGCATTGCTGTTTAGTGACTTTGCCTTGCGGTGCGGGCACCCAAGGGTAGCCATTGCTATTTTGCATCCAAAAACAACTCGCTGATTGGGCTAATCCAAATACAAACGAGTAGTCGGTTGCATAGCTTTTGCCACCGAGCTGTTGTTTCGCCTCTTTGGCAACACTAGCAAATGCATGGCAGGAAAGACAATTAAATCCCTGAGCGTAAGTTTCAAGCATGGTGTTAGCGACAGGAACTTCACTGATGGTTGGTGTTGCGCCACTGATAGATAAAGGTGCAACAGGCGGATTACCGGAAGGTTCGTTATCGTTAATTGAAGCTGATGACCACAGTGTATTCACCAACTGATAGTTGGCGAACACTGAGTTTGGATTCGACTGGCGGATCAGGGTTTGTGCCGACACATTAATTGACGCTATTTTGTTATCAGTGGTGTCTTTAATAGTAAAGTCACGTGATACTTGAATTGGATAGGGATCGCAGCCCTTGGCTTTATCTAGATAATATGCAGGAGAGGTATTCACTTCGCAACTGGTTTGCGTTGCAGGCACACCTGAAACTGTTTTTGCAGTACAAGCAGAAGGGACTTTTTTCACGCTACAGCTTGGCGAATAAAAGGTGTAGTCGTTTGGATTGCTCAATGAATTGAGATCTTTAGTGTCTGGCGCATTCATTTTGTGCTCAAACGTTGCCCAAACCCACTGTGGTTGTGAAGCGGTTTTATGAATAATGTGTAGACCAACTAGGGCTAAGGTTTTTTCACTACAGCTGTTGGTTGTTTCATCATAGATAGAAGCGGTACTGAGTTTAAAGTCGGTTTTCCAGTTACCTTGCTCCGGATTGTTCACCTCTAGCCAAGCGGCTTTTAGCTCCATACCGCCAAGCACAATTTCATCTTTTGGGTTGGTTCCATGCCCCAGTGGCATTGCGATGTTTTTCTTGGCGTTGATCATATTTGCCTGACCATTGGCATCATACAAGGTGTTTTCAACGATAAAGTTGTATTGGTCTTCACTGAATAAGATTTCATAATAAACCAACTGTCCCTGTTTATCGGCAAGCCAGTTTGGATTGTCGCTTGGGAAGGCTTGCGCGGTCTCGGCGCTGAGGTTAAAAGTTTCCCCGCTTTGTGAGTTGACACTGGCTTTTCGACTAGAGGTCATGACACGGTATTGTTGATTATCACTGCCGCATCCAGACGGGGTTGGGCCTTCTCCCCAAGGTTTTGACTGAGTTCCAAACGGCCCGGGGTTTGCCGCGTTAGGTAGAAATACCGAATCGGCATTGGCATAAGTTTCCCACACGGTGAGCGGTTGCTCAGAAGCACTTCCGGGGTTGCCGAATTGTGCAGCGCTAACAGAATTATCAGGTTGCCCGGGCGAGCCTGGTTTTGCTGTCCAGTTCAGTCCCATAAACACTTGCCATGCGAAGCAGTTAACCCCATTTTGTGAGGTAATACTGGTATCACCGGGGACAAAACTCGAAACCGTAGGTGCATTTAAACAAGCAAAGCTTGGTGGGGCGGGTTGTGCTTGTTTTGCTTTTGCAATGGCCGCTGTAGGCAGCAACAAAGGAACCGATGCCGCCAGCAGAGTTACAGCTAAAACTGATTGGTTGATGTTCATTTCCTTGATCTCCTAAGCGTTAATGTAAATCAGACCCGGTAACGGGATCGCTGTTTGCTGTGATGCGGGATTTTTTACCAACACGCCGCGCAAGCCTGTTGCAGCCCCTGCTTCAACATGTAGGGTAACAAAGAAGTTATAAAACCCTTCTGTGCTTCCTGAGCCTCCCCCTACAGGTGTGCCATCGCTGTCAGTGACTTTGCTAATGTCAAAGATCACATTTGGATCGACACTGCCATCTGGTTTATATGCGACAATCGTTGCTTGATCGACATTTTGGCTTGGGCTGACATAACCCGCTTGCACAATGATGTTTTGGTACGAGGTATTTTTATTTAAGTACACAGGTAAAGACACAAACGGTGGGTTCGCGTTAACTGCGGTCATGGCATTAAATACCGACTGGCCAATGATCATCGAAGGATAGCCGTTGCTTTCTTCGGTTCTTGAGCTAACTGGGGGGAGGGGATTTTGCGGTTTGGTTCCATCTGGTTGTGGTACTGCTGTAGCGGCAATACCGACTTTGAAAGTATCTGCGATTTGGCCGGCATACTTAATTGGATGTGGTGTTTGACTTGGCCCATGTGCGCCGCCTTCTACCGTGGTGCCAATCGTAACGTCTTCTAGTGTATATCCAGCAGGAGCATGAAACTGCATATGTAAGATTTGGTCGTAGCTTTCCCCGTCTTCACCAGCTACTCTGCCACGAATAACGCTAAACCAATCGTCAACAGAGGTGCCCGATGGAAAGGTATAGTTACTAAAATCTGGTGCTTGTAAATAAAGGCCCAGTGGATTGGTCAGCATGGCCTTCACACCGATATTTTTAATCACTTGATTGACCTGTAATCCAATATGCGGATCACTGTTGCGATAGGGACGACCAAAACTTCCGGCACATACTAACTTTTGCATATTATACTGTTCGGGAGTTAAGTCGCGTAGCAAGGTTGCTTGCGATGCCAGCAATATTTCTGCACCAATAGTATTGGGTGGACTTGTCAAATGTACTGCGCCGCCTTTGGTGCCGTCGGCTACGGTGCCGGTGTTCCATTTGTTTAAAGGGTTATAGGCAGGCGCACCGGTGAGTGGATCAATTACCACGTTATTGTTGCTGTCTTTCAACTGTAAATCATCAACGGTAATGGTGGTGCCATTGTCTAGAAGTTGGTTGTACAGTTGGGCCACTTTTTGAGGAGACACTCGCCACAGGGTGTACCAATATTCCGGGTTTTCGCAAGTAAAGTTAATTTTGGTGATTTTGCCTTGCTCATTGCGAGTTACCGCCCATTCGCAGTATTCATCAAGCCAGCCGCGTGGACCATACGGATCATAACCCTTCCATGTACTTTGTGATTCTTCCCATGACATGTAGGGGCAAGTTTTAGAGGGAATTTTAAATGGTAAACCATCGTTACTGCTATCTTTTGGTGGTAGTTGGGGCGGATAATTTGCCAGCTCTACATCGCCAAAATCGGCAAGATGAAACACCTGATCGTCAGTCATCCCATAAGGGCTTTTTTCGGTGGCCGAAAAATACAACTTCAAACGATTAGGAAAGGCGGTCCAAAATACTGGCTCTACAATATGGGCCGAAAGTGGAAAGTTGACTTCTTTACGATTGACGTACCAGTCGCAGGGGGCTTGGTAATTTACTGTCCAAGGATTACTTACAATTGCTGCTTGGTTTGCAGCATCAAGCCCAATGTCCCAAAAAGTATCCATTTGCTGTTGCAGTGCAGGGTCATCGGTAAAGTCTTGCACATCTGCGGGGGTAGCGTAGCGATTTGAAAAATCAATGATATTGCTCATGATCGATTCCTTCTGTTGGTGCCAAATAAAAATCACAAACAATGTCACTGCAACGACTACATCCCAATTTCGTTAAGGTTTGTGGTTTTTATGTAATTTGAATGTGAAGTCTCGTAGTAAATTGCAGAAATGTCTATTACCAACGCTTACAGTTGCAATTAGGAAAAGAGCCAATTAAAATCACGCTGCTCTTGGGGGAGTAGCCTGCTTAAACAACCGCGTTGTTTAAGAAAACTTGTCAACATATTCGAACCACAGTTCGTGGCAAGTTTGTAAGTAGTAACTTATGGGCAAGACCTAAGACAAACATTCGCGCCATAAGCGGGACGCGGTTGTTTGTCTTTGGTTATGATTCCCGCTGAGAACCGTCACATGGAAACATTATTCACCTCAACTTTTGCTGTCGCTTTGGCAGAAATCGGCGATAAAACACAACTGCTCTCTTTGCTGTTAGCCGCACGCTTTAACAATAAAATCGCAATTATCTCAGGAATTTTACTGGCTACAGTCATTAATCACGCCTTGTCGGCGTGGTTTGGGGTGTCTTTAAGCCAGTTCGTTGATAGCCAGTGGCTACCATGGTTGGTTGGTGGCAGTTTTATCGCGGTTGGTTTATGGCTGTTGGTGCCAGATAAAGACGAAGAAGTGGCCTCAAAATACGATAGTTATGGGGCGTTTGCGGTATCAACCGTGCTGTTTTTTATTGCTGAAATTGGTGATAAAACGCAAATCGCGACCATCTTATTAGGCGCACAGTTTCAGTCTACCGTCATTGTGACTATTGGTACGACGCTAGGCATGTTATTGGCTAACATTCCGGTGATTTACTTTGGTGATAAGTTAATGAAAGCGCTACCACTGACGGCATCTCGGGTCGCAGCCGCGTTTCTTTTTGTTGTGTTGGGGATTGTTGCTACGCAGGTATAAAAGCGGGTTATAAAGCGCCAGCTAAATATTTGATTGGTTCATTGAAATATTGTTTACCCTTCAAAGCCTGTTCGATAGCGAACAGAGGGCTGTTCGATATCGAACAGCCCAGATAGCAATATCACGAGAAATTTCACTAATCCACTGATTATAAAGAACTTAGAGTTCTGGCATTAAAATTTCATTAAGTAATACACATGTTACTTAATGGATGTCATTAATGCAGATTGAACTGAAAAAGCAGAACCGCTCCACTGGCCGTAAGTTTGTTGTGTTGTTACTCGTTATACTCTGTGCTGGTTTACTCTATTTTTCTTTGCGTCCTGCAATCCCTAAGCTAGACGGTGCCGAGCTTAATACGGTGGTCGTGCAGCTGGGCGATCTGGATATCCACGTTCCCGTTTATGGTAATTATGCTTCCAAATATGAGCGATTGATCAGTGCGCCGGCCGCCGCTCAGGTAAGTGAAATTTACCTCAGAGCAGGAGCTTCGGTAGACCAAAAGACGGTGATCGCAAAACTGACTCTTTGCTCCGCTTTGATGAATTACCTGAGCTAAAAACCAAAGAGGTGCTTAGACGTATTCGGTCCCGCGCGAGTAAATTACTTAACTTTGTTAATGCATACACTAAGCTAAGCCAGTTGCCCGCGCCAACACCCTGCCGCTTTGATTTTGCTGAAGTATGTAATCAAGCTGCATTTGAACAGAATATAACACTGAGCTTTTACGGTGAGCAGTATTTATTGACCGATCCTATGTTGCTGGAATTGGTGACAATTAACTTATTAAAAAACGCCAAAGAGGCGACTCAAGAACAAATCCGTGTAGTCATTGATGTTAAGTTAAAAGGTAAAACTCAGTGCATTACCATTGAAGACAACGGGCCGGGTTTTGCAAATTTAGACAATGTGCTCACACCATTTTATACCACCAAAGAGCAAGGACAGGGGCTGGGTTTAGCGCTATGTCAGGATATTATCCGTCTTCACGGTGGCTGTTTGCATGTGGCAAATTCTCAGCAGGGGGCAAAAGTGGTGTTGGAAATTCCGTTACACAAAATGAGCAGAAAGTAGAATAATGTGATGACTCTCGCATTTAGCGCTGCTTAGAGTCATCAATTATTCAAAAGCTAGGCGTTAATTAATCTCAAAGATTATTTCGCTTGAAACTCTGGATGACCAGAGCGGTTAAGCATAAACGCGAATATATCGGCGTACTTTTTGGCTTTTTGTGAGACTGTGCCTCCACCTAATCCATGTCCACTTTTTGCATCTGCTCTAATGGCAATAACACCACCGCGTCCTTTTTCTGTGTAACGCGCAGCAAATTTACCAGAATGCCAAATAGATACGCGTTTATCATGTAAACCAACATCAAGCATTATATCTGGGTAGCGTTGTGCGTGATTGAGCTGTTCATAAGAGTCCATGGCCCACAGCGCTTCAAACCCAGCTTTGGTTCTAGGATCACCTATTTCAGAGATTTGATTTTCACCATTTTGAGCATGCAGTATTCGTAGTGGGTTTAAAATTGCCACTGTTACAACAGCATGGCTCAATATATCAGGCCTTTTCAAGACCGCTGGACCGATAAGAGTACCACCCATACTACCGCTATAGCCACCAATCATACCGGGTTTACTTCGGCCTGTTTTTACCAGATGCTCAGCGCAAGCGATTAAATCTGAGTGACCATTGGGTTTGTTTGGACCCTTACCGTCCACGTGCCAACTTTGGCCTTTCTCGCCGCCACCTCTTACATGGCAATCAATCCATATTGCACCTCGATTAAGAAAAGGAAACATGTTGGGATTGAACGTAGGTCGTAGTGAATACCCATAGCTGCCATATGCCCAAATGAGTGCCGGTACTGTTTTTCCTTCACTTTTAGCTGATTGGTAGATGGTGATAGGCACTTCTGTGCCATCTGCGCTGAGAGCGGATTCACGGCTAACTTTAAACCCTATCGGAGCTTCTACAGATGGGGTTGAGAATCTGTTGGCGACTACTTTTCCATTGTTTAGATAATAATAGCGACTTGCTTTTTTAGGACTTTCGAGAGCGAAAGAGGGATTGCTGGTTATAGGATCGATAGTTAGATCTGTTATTACTCCCTGCTCTGGCAACGTGATGGTAGCTATCTTATTATTTTTAAGTTCATACAGCCCCTCGACGCCATTTTCACTATATTTGACATATAGGTTGTTTTTAGAAGCGATAACAGTATGGATAAGTCGGTCTGTTTCTTTTATTAGCACTTCCGCGTCGTCAAAAGATTGAGAAACATTGAGATCCAGCTTCAGCAACTGTCCATTAGGTGCATTTTTTTGTGAAACCATATAGAGGTTTCCGTTTATCAATGAACTACTAATAACATGCTCCGGGTAGTCTGCGACTTGAACCCAATCGGTATCACTTGCTTTCTTGACTAGCTGTCGTTGATTCAGTCTTGCCGCACTAGAAGCGATAAGTTGCCACTCACTTTCAGAGTCAGCATACATAATTGCTCCCTCTGATGGCGCCAATTTAGGAGCTGATTTCGATTCAGCATTAGGGCCTACTTCAATTGTTAACTTTTTGCTAGGAAGATGGTAGCTTATGGACTGCAAGCCAATGAGTGAGTCATTCGGATCAATATAGCTCATTACCGTGGCGTAAAAGTTGTTTTCATCTACCCAAACCACAGGGAACTCTCCCCAAATATCAGGCAAAGAGTGGTCGAGCAATTTTCCAGACGCAACATCAAGAAAATACATTTTACCTATTTCAGTTCCATTTTGGGATACGTGAAACGCCAGTGTTTTTCCTTCAGGGGAAAGACTGAAGTTATGTATTGCGGCGATATTCTCTGGCTTTAACCTATAGTCATTGGGATCGACTAAGATGCGGTCCTCTTCCCCATCTTGAATATATAGTTTTGCGATATCATCCTGTGCTTTTTGAGTTAAGTGGAATGCACGGCCGTCAAACGTTATCAACGAATGGGTTACGTCACCTCGTGTTTTTTGGGTAAGTAACTCCTCATATAAAGCAGAATATCCGGGAAGGTTAGTTAATGTTGTATCTGTTTGAGTTGAGGCGTTTGACATCCATTTTCTTACCGTTTCTTCATCGTTTTCCATCCAACGATACGGATCGGAAATTTGTTTACCGAAAATGGTTTCATTGACCGGTTGTTTTTTTACTGTTGCCAGTGGGCTAAACGGATTTTCTGTTGGTGACTTTGTGCTGGTAGAGCAAGCGCTTGCAAGAATGACTGCAGCTATACTCAGTGAGATTCTTTTCATACTGATTATTATCTTTGTTAAGTTCCTTTTCTGGGTCTAAGATTATAATGGAGGGAGATAATTTAATCATCACAAAAATGTAAATTATGTAAGTGAGTTTTGGTATGCGAGCTGGAATGAAATAGCTCGCAGATTTGTTTTTTCTTTGTTACCACCACTTATACAAGCGGCATTTCTGCTGAGTTCTTAATCCATAACTAGAGACTGTAAATTGACCTACTTGGTTATCTCTGATTGGTTTAAATGTGTAAGTGTCTATGAGCACATCCATTGTACCGTTGGTATTTAGGACGTACTTTGAATTTAGTTTTGTACCGCCGACTTCAAACAAACTGATAAACTCGTTACCGACTAGAAACTGATCAATAACTACTCCATTATTTTCATCTACGGCATAATGTCCAAACTCTTCACTAATCGTGAGCAGAGAATAGTTGCGAACCGATTTCGATTGACCTTCACCATAAATAACAATCCAATCAGCTGCTTTTGCTGTTTTTTCTTTGATGTTTAATGACATTGGAAAGCTGTAAAGCACCTCACCCCTAGGTGTGTTGACCGAGCATTGTCCCTTATATAATCCTTGCCAACCAATAGGGGCAGAAGCCGAAGCTACAGAACTTAATGTGAGTGTAAATAGCGAAACAGCAATAGTTGATTTGATCATTGTACCTTCTCATGTTGTTTTTAATAAAGGTCCAATGTATCACTTTTGTTAATTTTATCAATTTTTTGTTGGTCTGAGTCTCGGTAGATGAATCTGTTCAGCGTTGTCACTTTGTTTACAGCAAAGGTTAAAAGACTCCTAGCTTATCCAATAATGCCGCTCCCCAAATAAGTGCTGCGACCAACAAGGTCAGCATAACTGCGGCAGAGGCCATATCTTTGGCTCTTCCTGAGAGGAGGTGGTGTTCGGTGCCAACTCGGTCTGTTAATGCTTCAATAGCTGAGTTGAGTAGCTCAACGATTAGTACCAAAATAAGGCTTCCAACGAGTAAAGCCCAATGATTGATATTTTGTGCTAGTAGCACAGAACAAGGCAGGCCAATTAGCAGTAACAACACTTCTTGGCGAAAGGCTGATTCTTCTTTGTAAGCCGCGGTGACCCCTTTGATAGAACATTTTGTTGCCTTAATGATTCTGGTCAGCCCTGTGCCATTTGGTTTCATTGAAGTTTGTTGAGAGTTGTCTGACATACCGCCTACCCTAATCGTCAGTTAAATTTAGCTAATTGGTTATTATACGGAGATTCGGCTATCTAACCAGTTAATTTAATAGGTAAAATTGTGAATTTTTTTATGAATATCTGCATATTTACCGATTCACAGATAGTGCTCAGATTTCTGCAATGAACAGCTCAACATCATGAAATATATGGTTATTATTTGCTCGTTTTGGTTTGTTGTTGTAACGGCATGTAATACGCTGTAATTTCCATTTAGACTTTTTTGTTCTAGTTTTTCTACATTATTTTTACTTTTTTAACCGCTGCACGTGTCTTTGCTAATCCCAAAATAGTAGTAAATAGCGCGGGTAAAGGTTGGAATTACCGAAACGAAGAAAACTTAATGCTAGAAAGAAATAAGCTGGTCATTTTCTCTTTGCTTGTTGCTGTATTGATGATCGCAAGCTTTTTGTTACTTGAAAGCCCTACCAATGAATTGGTTGTGAATTACTTTTCTAATCTGGCAGACGATCAATGGAAAAGTTTGATTATTTTCGCAGGTGCAGTTGTCGGCTTAGTTGCTGATATCGTGTTACCCATTCCATCAAGTGTTATTGCGACCTATACAGCAGCAAACCTCGGGTTTTTATCAAGCACTGCTGCAATATGGTTCGGTTTAACACTTGGCGCTACACTTGGTTATTTTATTGGTAACAAGTGCCAATACATTCCCTTTTTTAACTCGGTATCCAAGAAAGATATTTCTCGAGCTTCTAAGCTTTCTAGCTCCATGAGTAGCATGGTATTAATCACCATGCGTGGCGTGCCTGTGTTAGCAGAAACTTCTGTAATCGCGGCGGGAGTAGGGAATTTCCCGTTATCACGCTTTTTGTTGATTATCACGTTATCGAATCTTGGTATCGCAACAACTTACTCTTATATCGGCAGCAATTATTTACAGCAGAGTCCTCTGTGGGTTCTCATTCTTTCTAGTTTGGCTGCGCCAGCCCTATTTTATTGTTTTCGAGCAATCGTATTGGTAGTAACGGCCAGCATACCGCTTCATTTCCAAACTGCTTTAGTCCGCAGAAAAGCCACTTATGCAAGCGCAACGTCTGCTCCGTTGGAAGCCAAATTTTCGGTCCACTATGACTATAACGTAGTGTGTACAAACGATGCTTTTACCATTGATAACAAGATATTAAGCGAAGTCATTCAGCAGGCAGTGGGAAGTAGAGACTCACTAAAAATATTCTGTGTAATAGATAAAGGTGTGGCAGACAAACATACCGAGTTGTCATTAAAAGTTGAACAATACTTACATCAACGCCTTCGCGGTAGAGTAGAAGTGTTTTGTATGGAAGTTGCTGGTGGAGAGGTTTGTAAAACTCAGCAGCAAGTTGATACTGTCATTGCGCAAATGTTAGCGCATCAATTGGACAGACATAGCATGGTGATTGCTATCGGTGGTGGTGCGTTACTAGATATGGTGGGGTTTGCCTGTGCTATTTTCCATCGGGGGATTAAGCTGATCCGTATGCCATCGACGGTGTTGGCACAAAATGATGCCGGTATCGGCGTTAAAAATGGCATTAATGCCTTTGGCCACAAAAACT
Organism: Pseudoalteromonas sp. T1lg65; assembly: GCF_051930985.1. Classification (NCBI taxonomy): domain Bacteria; kingdom Pseudomonadati; phylum Pseudomonadota; class Gammaproteobacteria; order Alteromonadales; family Pseudoalteromonadaceae; genus Pseudoalteromonas; species Pseudoalteromonas sp. T1lg65. The sequence continues at coordinate 870,359 of NZ_CP196837.1, forward strand.
TTCTCGGTGCATTTTCAACGCCAGTGGCGGTGATCAATGATGCTGCGTTATTAAACACGCTAGAGCCAAGAGATAAACGAGCTGGGCTTGCAGAAGCGATTAAAGTCGCACTTATCAAAGACGCGGAGTTTTTTGATTGGCTTGAAGAAAACGTTGAACCACTAGCTGGCTTTTCAGAAAACCAGACTAACCAAGCAATTAGATGGTGTGCACAATGTCATTTACAGCATATTACTGAAGCTGGCGACCCGTTTGAAACCGGCTCTGGTAGACCTCTGGATTTTGGTCATTGGAGTGCACATAAACTAGAGTCGATGTCTCAATTTGCACTGCGTCACGGTGAAGCCGTTGCTATCGGTATTGCCCTAGATTCTCTGTACGCGAAGCTGTTAGGAAGTCTGACGGAAGCCCAATGTGACAGAATCCTCGAGTTGTTGCAGAAGTTAGGGTTTGAACTTTGGCATAACGTGATGGATAGCCTAGACAGCGACGGCATACCTACCTTTTTTCAGGGGCTTGAAGAGTTTCGCCAGCATTTAGGTGGTGAACTTTCTATTCCAGTGCTCACGGGTATCGGTCAGTACCAAAATGTTACTGAGATTGATCAACAACAGCTACTCAATGCTTGGTACTCGCTTGCAGATCTGAGCCTAAAAGAGGAGTGGAACAGATGACGCCGCCAACGCTCAGTGAGCCGTTAAACAAATTTCAGGCATTGTTAGTACTGGGACGAGTGTCTAACCTACCAACTGTTTGGACCAATGTATTGGCAGCCGCTGTCATCACTTCGCAGCTTTACGCGCTGCCAGTAAATTCACTCGTTTTATCACAGCTGTTACTGGCCATGTCATTATTGTATCTTGGCGGCATGTTTCTCAATGATGCAATTGATGCGCGTTGGGATCGCCAGCATCAGGTTGCAAGGCCTATTGTGCTCGGTGCAATTGGGCAAAATACGGTGTTTGCGCTGAGCTTACTGCAACTTACAGCTGGTGCGTTGGTGATTTTTCAGATTGAACTTACGCATAACAATAGTGCCTTGGTTTACGGTCATACGACGGCATTGGTAGCAGCGATTATTTTTTACAATTTGCTGCATAAAAAGCTTGCAGCCTCGCGCTTGTTGATGGGATTTTGCCGTGCAGGAATTTTTTTAGTCACAGCAGCGGTGATTACCGGTAAGGTCAGCGCTATTTTGCCTTTTGCATTGTTACTTGCGGGCTATATCAGTGGAATTACATTTCTTGCGCAATTTGAGCATTTAAGACAGCAACAGCAATTCTCGTGGTTTACGCTCGTACTGTTATTTTCTCCCGTTTTATTGTTTGCACTGCTACCTAAGTCGATATTTGCTGTACTTTCGACACTCACTTTACTTTTCCTAATTCTTCATAAGCTCCGCTGGCGAGTGATGTTTGATAGCGCTCACAATTATCGCCCACCGATAGGAGCATTACTCTCTCTTATTCCTCTTTTTGATGCCGTGCTGCTGGTAGCTCATGAACACTGGTTTGGTGCGATGTTTTGTGTCGCTGTTTACGTGTGTATACCAAGCTTGCAGAGGTGGGTTGCACCTAGCTAACTCGTTGATGAAGCAAAGCGGCTGTACATAGTTAAGCGAAGCGTTTTTTTATTGAAGGATACCGAATATGCACACACTTAAAGCGGAGCTACTAGAGCTGCGGCAATTGCTGACTGCCCAATTGGCTGGCCACATTCCTTCAAGTATTTGGTTATCAGAAGCTAGGCAGAGGTTGAATACCTCAGTTGAGGGAGATTCAAGCAAGTTAGTACTTGCTAATTTATGGGCGGACTTGAGCGCAGATGTGCCACACGTTGTGATGAATGGCGCTGCGGATGTGGAACGCCTGCCTTATGTCTCACAAAACAATTGGACAATAACAGAGTGGGTGCGATTTCAATTATTGGCTGAACTGCTGTTGATGGTTGCCAAACAGAAGCGTCAGGGGTTGTTCGAACAGTGCTTGCGCTATGGAGATGATAACGAAAAGCAGGCCTTGCTTAAGGGGTTAATGATGTTGGACACCAGCGGAGTCTGTAAAGACTTTGTGGTGCATTTGTGCCGAACTAACAACACCGATTTGTTTGCTTCCATCGCATTAAGAAATCCTTGGGCTGCAATGCATTTCACCGACCTTGAGTTCGAACAGTTGGTTTTAAAAGCACTGTTTTGCCATTTTGATTTACGTTTGATCAGTGGCCTAGAAATGCGCCATACACCTCGTTTGAGCCAATTGGCTTTTGATTACCTTTGCGAGCGTTTAGCTGCCAATAGAGACTTTCCTGAATCGATATTCTTGGTAGTCCACAAGCCGCACCTGAGCAGCGGGCAGTTAGCGCAGCTCGCCGCCTTACCTAATTCAATCCAAGATTCAATTACCTTATCAGAGAAGAGCTTATGAAATATTTTGACCCACATATTCACATGATTTCGCGCACCACTGACGACTATGAGCGTATGTATCAGGCCGGTATTGTTGGGGTGATTGAACCGGCATTCTGGCAAGGTCAACCGAGAACCAGCATCGGGACTTTCATCGACTACTTTGACTCATTAGTGGGGTGGGAGCGTTTTCGCGCAAGTCAATTTGGTATACGTCATTACTGTACGATGGGACTAAACCCCAAGGAAGCCAATGACAAATCGCTGGCAGATGAAGTGTTAGCAGTGTTGCCACGTTACCTGAAAAAGGAAGGTGTGGTAGCGGTTGGTGAAATCGGCTATGACGACATAACTGCGCAGGAACACGACGTGCTATGTCGTCAGTTAGAAATGGCAAAAAATCATCATTTACCGGTGCTAGTTCACACACCGCACAGAGACAAAATTGGTGGCACTAAGCGCACTATTGAAGCCATCCGTGAAGTGGGGATCGCCGAAGAGTTGGTGGTCATTGATCATCTTAATGAGTTGACATTGCCATTGGTGTTGGAAACCGATTGCTGGCGTGGCCACTCGGTATATCCCAATACCAAAATGTCAGAGAGTCGTATGGTGGCGTTACTACAGCAATATGGCACCGAGAAAATGATTGTTAATAGTGCTGCTGATTGGGGGAAAAGCGACCCATTAAAAGTCCCCAAAACTGGACAAGCGATGTTGGCAGCAGGTTTCACTGAGCAGCAAGTTGAAACCGTATTGTTCGATAACCCCATCGACTTTTTTGCGCAAAGCGGACGGATCAGTCGTGCTCAAGTATCAGCTTTGTTACCAATTGATCAGACTCAGCTTTTCGAAGAAAACTCGGCATTGAGAGGTCAAGAACCTGTGGTTGAGAATGGAGCCGCGTATGAGTGACAGTGCTTGGCTGTCCTCGGAGCTAGGCTATTGTACCAATGTGCATAGCGGTGAAACGCTTCAAGATATTAAACAGAACTTAGCGACTTACAGCGTAAGGGTGCGACAGCTACGTCACCTCGAGCAAATGGAAGTTGGCCTTTGGTTACCAGATCAAGCCGCTAAAACATTGCTCTGTGATAGCCAATTGACGGAATTTAAACGCGAGTTGGAGTCGCTTGGCTTGCAGATACGCTCGTTAAATGGTTTTCCTTACGGAGGTTTTCATCAACAGCAATTAGATGGCAAGTTACAACCAGTAAAGCGCGAAGTCTATCAGCCAGATTGGTGTGACGAAAGGCGTTTAATATACAGTAGTAACTTATTGCACATACTTAATGCGTTAATGCCTGACGACTGTGATTTTGCTTCGATCTCAACCTTGCCCTTAGGGGATAAGCAAAGCAGAACATGGGATCAACATGCGTTATTACACACTATTGAACAGCTCAAGCAATTGACCTTGCAGTGCGCCACGCTTCATAACCTTACAGGCAAACGGATCGTTTTTGCCATCGAGATGGAACCTGGGTGTGTGTTGGAACACAGTGACGAATTGCTACGCTTTTTTAAGTTATTGAAAAAGTACGATGAAAATGCACGTTATGTAACCGTTTGTCTCGATATTTGTCACCTTGCGGTAAGTGGCGAATCGCCTCATGAGGTTATTAGTAAGTTACAAAAAGCGGGAATTGAAATCAGCAAAGTTCAATTGTCTAACGCGATTGAACTAGAGTTGCAAAAAAACTGGCAAGTAAGCTTAGCCAGTGGTTTCGCAGCCCAAATGCAAGCCTCTCCGTGGTTACATCAAACCAGTGTGTTTCTGGATAAATTCAAACCGATTTCGGTCGCTGATTTTAGTTTGTTATTCACAGAACAAAGCGAAAGGCTTTGGCAACAGGTCGACAGAGCCACACATGCATTTGCCCGCGTTCATTGTCATGTCCCTTTGTTTGCTGAACACGTAGTAATTGCTGAAGGTGTTTCAAGTGGGACCACACAGACACAGTTAATTGAAGCGCTTCGGGCGTTAACAACACTTTCTGCCCAACAATCTTATAAGCCTATTTTAGAGATAGAGACCTACTCATGGTCATTGTTTCTTGAGCAGTTTGCTGGTGACCTTTGTCATGGAATCACCACGGAGTTGGCTTGGGTGGAGTTGCAATTAAAAGTGGCACAATTGAGCGATAGCCCAAATGACAGTGTTTTGGAGAGTCAGCCATGAATCTCAATAAACCGTTATTTGTGGTCAATGTTGTGGGTTTAACTCCTAGCTTGCTTGGAGAACATACCCCTAACATCAATAAGCTGATTAAATCAGGAACCATGACACCATTACAAAGTGTCTTCCCCGCGGTCACCACTACAGCCCAGGCATCAATGTTGACTGGGCTTGCGCCGGCGCAACATGGCATTGTTGGTAATGGTTGGTATTTTCGAGATATCGCAGAAGTTAAATTTTGGATGCAGCCAAATCAGTTGATCAAAGGTGAGAAAGTCTGGGATGTCTTGAAACGACACTACCCTGAATTTAAAGTATCGCAATTATTTTGGTGGTACAACATGTATGCTAATGTTGACTACTCCATTACGCCAAGACCACATTATCCAGCAGATGGGCGCAAAATTCCCGATTTATATTCCACGCCTAGCGGACTGCATCAGCAGCTAGAACAAGATATCGGCAAGTTTCCTTTTTTCAATTTTTGGGGACCTAAGTCTGATATCCGCTCCAGTTGCTGGATAGTTGATTGTGCCATCGCTCATTATCAGCGCAATCCATCACATTTACAGTTCGTGTATTTGCCGCATTTAGACTACAACCTACAGCGTCTAGGGATGGATGACCCAGCTATTTTCGATGATGTCAGAGCAATTGATTCACAGCTGGGTAAGCTCATTGATTTTGCTGATGAAAAGCATATTAGCTTAATGTTGGTGTCTGAATACGGTATTCATAGTGTTTCTGAAGACATAGCATTAAACCGCCTATTTCGTAAGCAGGGGTGGTTGTCAGTAAGAGAGTCGCTCGGAACTGAATTACTCGATGCCGGCGCTAGTGAAGCTTTTGCTGTCGCGGATCACCAAATTGCACATATTTACGTAAAGAACCCCAAAAAAGTCAGAGCGGTAGCGAAAATGCTACGAGAGGTTGCCGGTATAGAGCATGTGCTTGATAAGCAAGCTCAAGCTGAATGGGGCATCGCACATCCACGTAGCGGAGAGCTCATAGCAGTCGCTAAATCTGGTTATTGGTTCAGTTATTACTATTGGTTAGATGAAGGCCGCCGTCCTGATTTTGCAAATACTGTCGATATTCATCGCAAACCTGGGTATGACCCTGCCGAGTTATTTATTGACCCGCAAATTCGCTTTCCGGTTTTGAAGGTTATTTCACGTTTGATCCAAAAAAAGCTGGGACTTCGCATGTTAATGGATGTGATCCCAACCAATGGTGCCCAAGTCAAAGGCAGTCATGGGCGGTTACCAGATACGCCTGAACAAGGTCCTTTGTTAATAAGCTCAGAGCCAATACCCAAACATATCAAAGCATTAGAGTCAGGTTCTGGGTTACCCATGACTGCGATATTTGAATTGATATTGGCGCATTTCTCTGTACCTAAACCGGCGCATGATTTGACCTGCAAGCTCCACCAAACAGAAGTGAAACAGGTTGTTGAAGCGCAGTAGAGTAAGTTAAGGAAACTCTAATGAAAACAATTAATATAACCAAACCGCTCTTATTAATTAGCTCGCTTTGTGTGGTAAATCAGGTTACTGCAAGTGGTCCGCCGCCTAAGCTAGAAAGCGCTCAAGCCAAAAATGGCAAGGCAGAATCTAAGTGGGTTTACTCAACTAACGGGGTCCATAGTGATCATGGTTGTAATGCGAAGAACAATCATTGTATCGCGCCGCGAACTGCAGCTGATCCACAAGACCCCCAATTTCCAGATTATTGGATAAGCGATTGGACAATGTTCACGGTGCTGAATGAAGCTGCCTCAGAAGCAAACCCTCCGCCTTATGCTAATCCACCTACGACACTGAAACAAAGTGATTATAAAGTGTCTTTCGGCACGAGCTACTACGACAGTACTTACAACAAAGCCGCAGCGGAAAAATCTGCCGATAAAGAAAACTACGGTGCGATGATGGAGTACTACAACGACTTTTGTTTACCCATTTTTGGCAAGACCATCAAGGAAAGCGAAACCGATTGTGCGTTCGTGTCATTGGGCAAAAAAGCCTACTACATAACATTCGATAAAAGCAATAATAACTCAGAGCAAGCATTTCCTGAGCCTACAAGCTGTTGCCAGTTTTCACCCAATAATCACCCACCTAGAACTGATTTTCTTAAACATCTCGATTACTGGCCCGAAGCGAGCAAAAACCTGAATAACTCGGTTCAAGCTTATTATTGGAAAGCATTATGGTCTCCTGGTGCGGAGCAACAGATTTTGTTTGCTTATGCGTTTAATAATTACAAATCACCAGAAGGGAATATGCCGAGGGCTAGCGAGTGGTATCAACATCCACAGTCGTTCTTTTTCTCCGGAATGATCAATCAAGGCACTGCTGCAGAGCCTGATTTTATCGCGCCGATCATCAGTCAAAACTATACCAGTTTCAGAAAACAACAGCCTAACCCTGAACTTTGGCAAAACGTAGTGCAGTGGTGCCCTGCAAAGAAAATACAAAAATGTCGATTATTTCCAGATCAATTAAAAGGTAGAAGAAAATGAAAACGCAAGTAAAAACACTGGTTGCGCTGTCGCTAGCCGCATTGTTTACGTCTGCCCAAGGCATGGCTAAATCGAATCAAACGGCGGTCACCTGTACTTTTCCAACACCGCCTTCAGTAACGGCTAGCCAGGGTGCATTTGACGAGTACAGCTGGCAAGCTTTTATATCGGTGAACTGGCCGGCGAGCACAAGCTACCGAGGTAAGGCGGATTGCACCAAGGCTTTGGGTGAGTCAGGTACACCTGTTTGGCAGACCTATAAAACGTCAAACCAAGTATTCTTACCAGATGCACAAAACCCGGGTAAGTGGAATGCGGGCTATGGCGCTGGCGAAGTAGCCCACCCGCTTACTCAGCTGAACAAAGTCAGTAACGATGATGCACTACAAAGCCACCAAGAAGCAGTGGGGGGATGGTTAATTGATCAGAATAAAAACCCAACTTACTTTCAAATGTGGGTAAACGAAGATTGGTACGATTATGTGCTGAATAATGAGTACTACAACAAAGATAATTTCAGTAACAGTACTCGTATTTCACTCCCTAACAATGCGACAGAAATAAAATCGGCTTGGCGCATCTTAACTGCTAACGATGACCCGTCTCGTTACATCACCCAGCAATCGACGGTTGCAGAGTTCAATGATAAAGGAGAGGTGACTGGGACGTTTAAAAATGTGACCTTGGGTTTGGTGGGGATGCATTTGATTGTCAAAGCGAAAGGTTACCCACAATGGATTTGGGCCACGTTTGAGCATGTTGATAACGTGCCGCCCAGTCAGTATGACGCGAGCAGTGGCAAAGTGGTATCAAAACCTGCGAAAGAGGTAAACTATAGCTACTTCAATGCGGCTGCCACCAATCCAAACCAGTCACCGTGCAAACAGTCAAACCCTGATGATTGTATAAGCTTCACCACTCCAAATCCGCTGACTCGGGTTACACCAATTCGCGATGAGGCCCAAGCTGCGAACACTAAGTATCAGCAAAATAGTTCAGTTAAAAGTACAGCGTTGGCAAATTACCAGCTGATCACAACGCAATGGCCAACCATGCCGGACAACCCTGGAGCGACCAATGGTAATCCAACGCCAACGGTTTCGGCGAATACTACGATGGAAAGTTATATCCAATCCAGCAGTAACTGTATGAATTGTCACGGCATGGCGACATTGCCAGGCACTGCCGCCAAGTCAGATTACTCGTTTTTATTTAGTGGTGCTCAAAGCGCATCAACCAATAATAAGTAAGGAAAACGACCAATGAGTATTTTAAATAGTCAAAGAATTAACTTTTTTGGTGGTATCGAAGTTGATGTGAGTGTGCCGAATAATATTGGTGCCTATCCCATTGGTACCGACGGTGAGCCATTAACGGGTGATGATCCAAAAACGAATGAGGTATTTGACCCTGCAACGTCTCAGCTCACTGACTTTGTTTATGATAACAATATTACCGACGAGCAATTGATTTCCATGCTTAGAGCGCCAAGTGGAGATTACTTTACAAATGGCGGGTGGAATATCTATGGACAACACTCAGTGGTCACCAATCAAGCTAAAGTCACTTCGTCAGGTATGCCGGGTCAAGTCAGTACAAGCTCTGATTTGCAAGGTTATCCGGTTTATTTATTAGGCTCGGTTAATCCTGAAACAGGGCAAGCTGGTGTGTCTAGTCCGGTTATGGTGGACTTAAACCCATTAGGCTCGCTTTACTCACAGATTGTGTTTGGTGGTTTATTGATTGGTAGCCAAGATAAGCCTTTATTGCATCTACAAGGCAATAAAATCCCCGGTAATATGGGGTTATTTCGCAAGATTATTAACGGTGCACCTGATGCACCTGGATCTTCGATGTTCGCGGGAACTTGGCAGGCGACTTTCTCTATGGATGAGGTGGTGGCATTCGGTAAGACTGACAATGCCAATGCCAATACTGCGATAGAACAAATGCTACAAACGGATGGCGCAACGGGTGTGGTTCTTCAGTTTAGCTTCTTTGAAATGTGCCCTAAGTTTGGCACGGACAATGTGCGTCAATCTTACAACACCAATCAAGATGAACGTAACCCGAGCGTCGGGCGCATTATTGGCACCATTGGGTTAGCGTTTGCAGGTGAAGCCGCGCAATATCCTGAAGGTCGTTTGCTTGTGGATAATGGCTCAGGTGCTCCTGCTTATGCGGCATTAAATTCTAAAACAGCGACCGGTAGTTTGCTATCTGTAGATATGAGCATTGCGTTGACACAAGCGAATTTTAGAACGCAGCGTGACGGCTACACATCGGACACATTAGATCCTGCTATTGATGCTGGGGTGCTTAGTGTCACAGCTGGTGAAAAACAAATCGCAACCATTACGCCCAATTATGTAGATTATTATCAATATGGAGGCATCATAGATGTTGTTTTAAGTTGCATGCAAACCGCAGCTGCTGCCGAAAACCAACTATCGATTATGAGTAGCGCAATGACACCAGCGATGGCAGGCATTTCGTTAGTTGAACAGCCTTATCGTATTTTCAGTAGTGACAAAGATGTGTACATGGGAGAGCGAGAAGAAGACGCTCAACAAATTGAAATTGAAGTCAGACACTTTGGTGAGACCATTACCCACGACATGAACCTGAGTGTATCTCGAGTGGATGTTGATGAGCTTAATCCCCAATCATATTTAGACTTGTCTGTAGACACCGTGACGTTGGAGGCGGGTCAACGTAAAGCAACCTACACCTTAAAAAATGGCATGGGTAGTGATAGTGATGCAGGTTGGCAACAAGTGCAATTTGCTTATGGTAATGAAGCTGCATTTGTTGTTAATACCAGAAAGTATCAATTCTCCGATTTTGGCATTGCTAAAGGTGCAACTGTGACATGGGATGAGTGTTACAAGTATGCGCTGCGTTATCATTATTTAAACTTCCTCGGTATGTCGACGGTGTTCCCTCTAAACTTAGCGCAGACGATTGAGCAGCACAAAGAAGGGATCAAAGCGCGTACTTCCAGTAAGTACTGGCCTACCAGCTTGTATATGCCCATTGTTCGCTCCATGTCACCAAGCCAAGTGCGTTTGATAAACGCATATGCGTTTGGCACACCTTGGGATCCAGAAGTAGAAATTTAAAGATGGATTGCCCCGATTACATGTCGGGGCATGGAGAGTTATATGTATCAAGCTGTCGACATATCTAGTGCACCAATTACAAAGCAGAATTGTCATTCGGAAGTAGTTAGCTCTGGTCTACTAAATCCCAGAGGGTTTATATTCAATGATGAAGGAGAGTTGTTGCTTGTTGAAGCTGGGGCGGGTGAAATGACACCGCCTTTTACAGGTCAGCTGACGAAAAGAAACCGTGAAGACGGTGTAGTTCTGGACACCTTACTCTGTGGTGTTCGCGCGTTAAACATGCAGCAACGGATGTTGCGCGATGAAATCATGGGGCTTGCCGATATTACGTTTAGTGATAAAGCCGGCAGTTATATGGTGTCTTTAACTGACTATATAAATGGTTCCAAGATTATTGAAGTATCTCAACAGGGAGCAACACCAGCATTTGAAACACAAGGCAATCTGAATAGCATCTGTTATCACCCAAAAAACCAAGCTTGGTATTGCATCAAGCCAGATACTAATGAGGTGATTGAATTTGTTCGAAATCAGCCTGAGCGAGTGGTATGCACTTTGCCAAGGCTGGCTTCAGGACAAGAAGCGGTTCCCGTCAACGTCATTTACCATGCCAAAACCGGCGAGCTATTGATTTCATTGTTTTCTGGTGAGCTCGGACGTGGTGAAGATTACAGAGGTATTGATTTTATGCCCTGTGAAGGTGCAATAGTTTCCGTTGCTGTGTCTTCAGGAAAAGTCTCGTTTGTGGTCACTGGGTTAACTTTGCCTACGGCCTTGGGAATAGATGGGGATAAAATTTTCGTGACTGAACTTTGTAGTGATTGTTTAGAGCCTTTGCCAGCTGATCATATTCCGAAACATCCACTACATGGCGGATTTAGACGATTTAGTGGTCGATTACTTAGTATTGACTTAACCACAAAAGTGGTGAGTGAATTAATCGTTGGGCTAGACACGCCATCAAATCTAGTTGTCCATCAAGATACTGTCTTTATTACGGAAGGAATGGGGGTCCCTGGACGACCAATCCAGACACCGATTGGAGAAAGTATGGTATCAGGCTTATTGCGAAAGGTGACGCTCTAGGACCTGTTGAACTTTCAAGTTAGTTTTTTGCAGCAGTTTGATTGGTATTGATATAGGGCAGGGCCTGCGTAGCATAGTGATTTTATGTGAGTCAGGCGATTACGTAGAAGAAATGCCAATCAAGCGCAGCCTTTCGGGTTGACCTTAGTGCGTTTTGTTACCCAACTTTTGCTTAGATTACTAGGCGGTAAGTCGAGCGCCGCGTTCAAAGCCCACTAAGGAGAACAAAAATCAAATTGCAAAGATCAACAGGCCCTAGATTTCGTTATTAGATATAACCAAAACTTGTATTTATCCGAAAACAGAGTCATAGCACTCAGTGCCTGTAAGCGTTACACTACTAAAAAGCCAGAAGTTAAGGTGAGTTAGAATGAGGCATGAAATTTGGAGTAAGCTTCGCGACGAAGCTAAAGAGCTGGTGGCAAGAGAGCCACTGTTAGCCAGCCACGTATATTCAAGTATTTTAAATCATGAATGCTTAGGTGCGGCGTTAAGCTTTATCGTGGCAAATAAGCTTGCCGATGCTGTGGTTTCTGCATTTACCATTCGAGAGTTGTTTGATCAGGCCTTTGTGCACTGTGATGCAATGTTGACCCATGTGGCACATGATATCAAAGCAGTAAAAGACCGAGATCCAGCAGCCGATAGCTACCTTAACGTGATCCTGAATTTAAAAGGGTTTCATGCGATTCAGGCACATCGATTGGCACATTGCTTGTGGCGTCAAAACCGCAAAGAACTAGCGCGCTTTATTCAAAGCCGTACTTCTGAGGTATTTGGAGTTGATATTCATCCCGCTTGCCAAGTTGGACACGGCATCATGTTCGACCATGCAACTGGTATCGTTATCGGTGAAACGGCGGTGATTGAAGATAACGTATCTATTTTGCAGTCGGTGACTCTCGGCGGTACCGGTAACGAACAAGGCGATCGACATCCGAAGATCCGCGCAGGTGTGTTAATTGGTGCAGGTGCAAAAGTATTAGGTAATATCGAAGTCGGAGAGGGCGCACGTATCGGTGCAGGCTCTGTGGTACTAAACGAAGTAAAACCACACACCACGGTGGTTGGCATTCCTGCTAAGCCGGTGGGCAAGCCTTGCAGTCCATGCCCAGCTGAAAGCATGAACCAGAATTTCTTAGAAGATGATGAAAGCAAACTAGAAAACCAATCGATCACTTCGGCAATGCTGTAACAATTTCTGTTTTTATAACCCAAAAGGCTCGATTTATTCGAGCCTTTTTTATAGTGATTTATTTATCTTTAACTATGTGGGCGGAGTTACTTTCGTTTTTGGTTAAAGCCGATAAAACTAGAATAAAAAAGTAACTTGGTAGAATGCTTAAGCAGAGGCTAAGTGTTAAATAAGCATTCTTTTCTTGAATTGGCAATAAAATTATAAACAGTATAATGCCAATGATTACTGGGGCTTGTGATGTTTTTTTAAAGTTATTTATAAGTGTTGAAAACTCGTCTCGGTGTTTTAAAAAAGTATAAGTGCAAAGCAATATAAAATAAATAAGTGTGTTGATTAACAGAGGCACATTTAGGTATGGGAAATCTGTTGATGGTCTACTCGCAAAAAATAAAATGATTACTGGTGATATTAAATAATAGCAAGTTTTAGAGTAGCTAATATTCCACAGCCATCGAGCCACTAGTGTAAATATAAATGTAACAAAAGAAAGTAAAAAAATCACTGTTTAATAGTCCTTTATCAATAGTTATTATTGTTTTATTAGGTGAGGAAATAGCACACCAGTTAGTAGTATTTTAAACTCTATCATAAATAACTACCGTACAAAAATAACTCTAGACTTTATCTCGCCATCAGCCAATTGTGTGACGAGCTCTTGCCGCTCATTAATATCAGCTACTGACTTAATCACCTTATCGCCTTGTTTGGCAATACTGTAACCGCGAGAAAGTACCGCAAGCGGACTGACGCCATCTAATCGAGCGCTTAATACCGCAAGTTGGTGGTGTTGCCTGTTTAGGTTTTCTTGATTTAAAGAAATTAATTTATCGCTGAGTTGCTCGAGCTTTTGCCTCTTTTGGGCAATTTGCTGTTCAGGATGAAGCCGAGCAAAGCGCTGCTCCAGTAATGCAAAACGCGAATGTCTTTGTTGTTGTGTGGCATTAAATGCTCGAGTTAATCGTTGTTGTAACTCGTCAATGCGCTGCTCTTGTTGCAGTAGTTGGTTTTTAGGATGTTGTAACTGCAACCGGGTTTCAAGATTTGCTAAGCGATTTGCAGAGTTAACCATTAATCTTGAGAATGTTTGTCGCAGCTGTTGTGTAAGTTGTTGACTTCGTTGTTTTAATACATTTGAATCTGGACTAACCAATTCGGCTGCTGCTGATGGTGTAGCCGCTCTGATATCCGCGACATAATCTGAAATAGTAGTATCGATTTCATGTCCAACTGCACTGATTATAGGAAGTTGGCTGGCAAAAATAGCACGAGCAACACTTTGCTCGTTAAAACACCATAAGTCTTCTAAAGAGCCGCCGCCCCGGCCAACAATTAGCACATCGACTTCGTTGCGTTGGTTAGCTAAGTTTATTTGCTTACAAATATGATGCTGTGCTTCGTCACCTTGAACTAGCGCAGGGTATAACACCACTTCAAGTTGTGGAGCTCGACGTTTTAATACGGTCAGAATATCTTTAATGGCTGCGCCAGTTGCTGAGGTGACCACACCGACTTTGGCGATATTGTTGGGAAGTGGTTTTTTATGTTGAGCTGAAAACAGTCCTTCCGCAGCGAGTTGCATCTTTAATGCCTCAAACTGTTGCTTGAGCAGCCCTTCACCTGCCGGCGCCATTTGCTCGACAATAATTTGATAATCGCCACGAGGTTCATAAACAGAGACTCTGGCTTGTACCACGACTTGGTCGCCATTTTTGGGTTGATACTGACAGTAGCGATTATTACCTCGCCACATTGCAGCTTTTACTTGGGCTTTGTCGTCTTTTAATGAAAAATACCAATGGCCAGACGCGGGAGCGACAAAGTTAGATATTTCCCCCGTTAATTGAATAGAGGCAAATCCTTTTTCCAATAAAGTCCGAATCTCTCTGTTAAGTCTTGATACTGAATAGACTTTTTCCTGACCTAAATACGACATTGCAAGCTCCATAAAAATTTCACAGTAACTTTATCACATTTTTTGCTAAATTTTATTTACTCACATAAGGAACGCTGATAAAATTCGCACGCAATTCCTTATACTCAGTTCACTTGAGAGATGCCGCTAACATGCTAAGAATTGCAAAAGAAGCTCTTACCTTTGACGACGTACTTTTAGTACCCGCTCATTCAACTGTTCTTCCACACACCGCGAACTTAAAAACGCGTTTGACCCGTGGGATTGAATTAAACTTACCGCTAGTTTCTGCTTCAATGGATACAGTTACCGAAGCTCGCCTTGCAATTGCGCTAGCGCAAGAAGGTGGCATTGGTTTTATCCATAAAAACATGACCATTGAAGAACAAGCTCGTAACGTTCGTAAAGTTAAAACATACGAAGCAGGGATTATTTCGTTCCCCGTTACGGTGACTTCAGACCTTACTATTGCTGAAGCAATGGAACTTGCTCAAGAGAAAGGCTTTTCTGGCTTTCCTGTCGTTGGTACAAATAATCAGCTTGAAGGTATCGTGACCAGTCGTGATATGCGTTTTGAGACCAAGCTTGAAAAACCTGTAGCGACTGTGATGACCAAAAAAGAAGACCTTGTAACGGTTAAAGAAGGGGCTTCTCGTGAAGAAATCCTAGGTCTGATGCACGAGCATCGTATCGAAAAAATACTTGTTGTTGATGATGCATTTGCACTTAAAGGCATGATCACCGTTAAGGATTATCAAAAAGCACAAGACAAACCGAATGCTTGTAAAGATGAGCAAGGCCGTCTGCGCGTTGGTGCTGCGGTTGGCGTTGGTGCAGGTACAGACGAGCGTATCGCTGCATTAGTAGAAGCCGGTGTTGATGTGCTGCTTATTGATACTTCACACGGCCATTCGCAAGGTGTTATTGACCGCGTTAAGGCAACCCGTGAAGTTTATCCAGATCTACAAATTGTTGCTGGTAACGTAGCAACTGCAGAAGGGGCTGTGGCACTTGCTGATGCGGGCGCTGACGCCGTTAAAGTTGGTATTGGCCCTGGTTCAATTTGTACGACGCGTATCGTGACGGGTTGTGGTGTACCTCAGATAACTGCGATTTCAGATGCAGTAGAAGGTCTAAAAGGCCGTGATATACCAGTTATCGCAGATGGCGGTATTCGTTTCTCCGGTGACATCGTAAAAGCGCTTGTTGCTGGTGCTTCATGTGTCATGGTGGGGTCAATGCTTGCTGGTACTGAAGAGTCACCGGGTGAAGTTGAACTGTATCAAGGTCGTTACTACAAATCATACCGTGGTATGGGGTCATTGGGTGCAATGAACCAAAAAGAAGGATCTTCAGACCGTTACTTCCAAAAGAGTGATGCTGCTGACAAATTGGTACCTGAAGGCATTGAAGGCCGCGTGGCTTATAAAGGACCAATTGCGACAATCATTCACCAGCAAATCGGTGGGATCCGCAGCGCTATGGGTCTAACTGGTTGTGCAACTATCGACGAATTAAATACTAAGCCTCAGTTTGTACGTGTTACATCTGCTGGTATGGGTGAGTCTCACGTCCACGACGTGCAAATCACCAAAGAGGCACCAAACTACCGTATGGGTTAAGCCTCAAGGCGTGTTTTTGGGCTGGCAATTGCTGGCCCTTATTACTTTTGATAAAGGCGCAGCGCGACTTTATCCCTGTTTAGTTCCTAACTAACGAGATTATCAATGAGCAAAGATATCCACGATTCCCGAATTTTGATCTTAGACTTTGGTTCGCAATACACTCAATTAATTGCACGTCGCATTCGTGAAATCGGTGTGTACTGTGAGCTTTGGGCTTGGGATGTAACTGAAGAGCAGATCCGTGAGTTCAATCCGCAAGGTATTATTCTTTCAGGTGGTCCAGAGTCGACAACGCTTGAAGGTAGTCCAAAAGCACCAGATTACGTATTTGAAGCGGGCGTGCCTGTGCTGGGTATCTGTTATGGTATGCAAACTATGGCTAAGCAGTTGGGCGGTCAAGTACATAGCTCGGACAAGAAAGAGTTTGGCTACGCGAAAGTACAAAAAGTCGGCGACTGTAAGCTATTCGAAGCCATTGAAGATCACATCGAAGATGGTGAAGGCTTCTTAGATGTCTGGATGAGTCACGGTGATAAAGTGATGAAGATCCCGGATACATTCAAAACATCTGCTAAAACAGACACATGCCCGCATGCAGCGATGTCTTGGGAAGAAAAGCGTTTTTATGGTGTTCAGTTCCACCCAGAAGTTACACATACTCAGCAGGGTTTGCGTTTACTTGAACGTTTTGCTGTTGATATCTGTAACTGTGAAAAGCTATGGACGCCAGAGCAAATCATCGAAGATGCTATCGAACGTATCAAAGAGAAAGTCGGTGATGACGAAGTCATTCTAGGATTATCTGGTGGTGTTGATTCATCAGTTGTCGCTATGCTTATCCACCGTGCGATTGGTGATAGATTGACGTGTGTGTTCGTTGATAACGGCTTACTTCGCTTAAACGAAGGCGAGCAGGTTATGGACATGTTCGGCGATAAGTTTGGTTTGAACATCATTAAAGTTGATGCTGAAGAGCGTTTCCTTAATGCGCTAAAAGGGTTAAACGACCCTGAAGACAAGCGTAAAGCAATTGGTCACACCTTCATTGAAGTATTTGACGAACAGGCAAGCCAGCGCGTTAACGCAAAATGGTTAGCACAAGGGACTATCTACCCTGATGTGATTGAATCAGCAGCTTCTAAAACAGGTAAAGCGCACGTTATCAAGTCTCACCACAATGTAGGTGGTTTACCAGAAGATATGGAGCTTGGCTTAGTTGAGCCATTGCGAGAGTTGTTTAAAGACGAAGTGCGTAAGATAGGTCTAGAGCTTGGTCTACCTTACGACATGCTTTATCGCCACCCGTTCCCAGGTCCAGGTCTAGGTGTTCGTGTACTTGGTGAAATCAAAAAAGAGTACTGTGATTTATTGCGCCGTGCTGACGCTATCTTTATTGAAGAGCTACATAAAGCTGACCTGTATCACAAAGTGTCTCAAGCGTTCGCGGTATTCTTACCTGTGCGTTCTGTTGGTGTAATGGGTGATGCGCGTAAATACGATTGGGTCGTATCACTACGTTGTGTTGAGACTATCGACTTTATGACTGCACGTTGGTCACACTTACCTTATGAGCTACTCGGTCACGTTTCTAACCGTATTATTAACGAGATTGACGGTATTTCTCGTGTGGTTTACGACGTATCAGGTAAGCCACCGGCAACGATTGAGTGGGAATAACTTCTCATTTAGCTAAACGCTAGAAGGCTAAAGAAGGGCGAATACATAGGTATTTGCCCTTTTTGTTTAATTTAGAAGCAGTTGAACGCAAAAATAACTTTTTTCGCTTTACCTTTAGCAAAACCTCATTATAATGCGTCGACATTGCAGGGGCGTAGTTCCAATTGGTAGAACAGCGGTCTCCAAAACCGATGGTTGCGGGTTCGAGTCCTGCCGCCCCTGCCACTTCTAAATCAAGTCAAATAAAATTCCAAAAGATAATACTCAAATAATGTTAACTTCGTTGTTATAATCACGAATGTTTTCGTTTTTTCAGTCAAATTTAAGTCATGCCACTATGAATGCATTGTATGCAGAAATACTAGATGTATTACCACTTCGGCTAAATAGTCATTTTTCGCATCTTGCGGCAGAGCCGGTTAACAAGAGCGAAGAAGCTGCAATTCTATTGACTCTGCCACAGGCTTTACAGCAGGACTTAGAACTTGCGTTAGGCCATCCTATCGAAGTACATCAGGCGGCTAATGTGATGCTAGAGGGCAATACGCTTTACTTGCCAACGTCATCACTTAGTACAGAGTTAAAAAGGGAGTTATGGGCATTGATTTGGAGCCACCATCATGACTGAATTAAAGGCCAATGCGCTTAATGAGTTCACCGTTGAACAGATAATGGCGATTGAAACTGCCTGCCACGCGTTTCCTTGGACTGAAAATACGATGCGCTCGTGTTTGCATGGCCGTTACTTTAATTGCGCTGCTACTGTAGAAAATGAGCTGGTTGGATTTTACATTGCTGAAGTTGCAGGACCAGACCACACATTGATGGATATTTGCGTGCATCCTCAATGGCAAGGTAAAGGCATCGCAAAGCAATTACTAAATGAACTCATTGCAAGAAGTGAAGAAATGCAGGCCGAAAATATTTTTTTGGAAGTAAGAGCTTCGAATCGGGTTGCGATAGCGTTGTACGAAGCCGCCGGATTTGTTGAGATGGGTATTCGTAAAAATTACTATCCAACAGCTCAAGGTAACGAAGATGCTATTCTCATGGCTTTACCGCTGCTTATGATGAGTTAACCTCATCAGTTTATTTACACAACCATTTCTTTTGATAGGGTATAGCGAATGGCTTCGCTGAGCTTCAATACGTGGTAATGTAGATTATTCTGGTTATTTCCTAATAAGCTTGCTTCTAGTTCAGCTGCGGCGTCATGGATATTCATAAAGCCAAAACAGCCAGCACTGCCTTTGACACTGTGTGCAAGTGCTCTAAGTTGTTCCCACTCTTGAGCTTCATGTAAAGTATTTAACTCATCAAGCTGTGCAGGTAACTTGGTTAAGTAGTTATTGCTTATCTGTTGGAATTTTTCGCTCTGTAATAACGAGTCCCATGATGAAGCTTTATCAGCTTGAATATTGATGTATTTTAAAATCACTTCCGCAAGTTTATTTTTATCTATCGGCTTACCTAGGGTTGCATCGCAACCTGACGCTAAGTAGCTGTCGATGTCATGCTTCATCACATTCGCCGTGAGGGCAATGATTGGGCCATCGTAAGCCGCATGACGCAACATTTGTGTTGCCTCAGCCCCGCCCATCACTGGCATTTGCATATCCATCAAGATCAGTTGATAGTCATTGACTAATGCCTTTTCAACCGCTTCGGCACCATTACATGCAATATCAGGTTTAATTCCCCAGTTAGATAAAATGAGTGTGATTAACTCTTGATTGTCTGGGTTATCCTCGGCGAGTAGTACGTTTGCATCAATTTGGGTTTCCGCTAAGGCTTCGTTGATATCTTGTATTGCAGGCTTTTCATCCAGTGAGTTTAGCCAGCCAAATGGCCGGTCTTGGTATTGAGCTGCGACATCAACCGTAAATAAGCTCCCTTCACCTTGCTTGCTTTGTACCGTGACATCACCACCTAATAATTGCGCCAAGTTTTTCGAAATACATAGTCCCAGCCCGGTGCCGCCAAAGCGTCTGGTTGTGGTGGTGTCTGCTTGCTCAAATGGCTTAAAAATCCGTCCCAGCTCTGCCTGAGAAATACCGATACCGGTATCTTTAATACTAAAAGTGAAATGCTCGTTTTCGCGGTGGTATTCGACGTGAAGATGAATGCTACCGTACTCGGTAAACTTCACAGCATTACTGGCAACGTTGAGCAGAATTTGTTTGAGTCGTGTCGCATCGCTATAGAGTCTGTCAGGGATCGGGAGACTGATTTCAGTAGAAAACGACAAGCACTTATCATTGGCCATTGGCACTATGATTGATTCAATATCTGAGACTAGCGGCAGTAACAAGATTTCACTAGATTCGACATCTAGTTTTTCAGCTTCAATTTTAGACAAATCGAGAATGTTATTAATGATTTCAATTAGGTGTTTAGAATTACGTAAAATGGTATTCAGGTAATGCGCAGAGCCAACAGCCTTGGGGTTGTTAATAAGCTGCTCGGTAAATCCCATAATAGCAGTAAGGGGAGTGCGTATTTCATGGCTCATATTAGCTAAAAAGCGGCTTTTTAGCTGGTTAGCCTGCTCAGCTTCGACAATGGCAAGTTCTAACTTGCGGTTCATTGCTTCTAGCGCTTGGGTTCTATTTTCGACCTTTTCTTCTAGGTGCTCTTTGTAGTCTTCCAACTCACCTTGGAAACTCCTTATCTGGTGAACCATATGATTGAAATCTTTGAATAAAACTCCTACTTCGTCAGTGTCGTGTTCGGGTAACGATACGGTTAAGTCGCCATCACCAACTCTGTGGCTCGCTTCACCAAGCAATTCGATAGGATTTAGAAGTAAGTTTCTAACCACCACGAAGATTAACACGGGTAGCATGATGACGGATAATATAACAATCAACGCAGTAATAAAGCTGATGGTTTTTCCTGACCGATACAGCAGCGCTTTTGGTATGGTCGCGATGTAATAATAACCACCAGTTAATTGGGCACTATAAGTCATTCTCTCGACGTTATCGATACTGGTTAGCATCAGTGCATCTAGCTGACCGTGCTCAGCAGACTCACTTACTTGCCGCATTTCAGCGAGCGACAGGTAATTACCGACCAACCCCACAGCAGAGCTAAACATTACTTTACCGTCATCACTGACGAGTAAATTTAGAGTATCATCGTAGGGCGATTCCATGATGCTGGTACTGAGCAAAGAGGGGGAAATTTGTACCACGATATATCCCAGCTTTTGAGAACGTTTTAATTGAAAATCAATATTAAATACTTGTTGTGCAAAATAGAGTTTGGTGCCAGCGTGTGATGCATCCATAAAATGCTGTTGCCGAAGGTTGCTATGGATCAGGCGATTTCTAAATAAGTAATTATCGGGAGCTTGTCCTAGATTGCTGGAATAAAAGGCAAGACTTTTGCCATTGATATCGAGTAGGTCAATGCTAAGGATGTCAGGGTAAGCTTCGCTGTAACTGGCAAAAACATCCATGAGTGCCCCAAGACGCCGTGTTTTTTCTAATGATTGCTGATTGACTTCTTCAAGGTAATCGCTAAGTACAGGCGAGGTGGCGAGTAATTTAGTGGTGGATTGGAATATTTCAATGTAGTTAGACATTTTTTGTTGTTGCTGTTCAACAAAACGTCCAACGATAAGCTTTGCTTGCTTTTGTGTTGAATTTGTCACATTGGTAAGAGTGAAGCCACCTAGAAACAGCAAGGGTAAAATCACCAAAGGGGTGATATACCAAAGAAGGCGAATACTGAGCTTGCTGGTGTTCATAAGGGGTTAGCTACCTTGCTACAAACGTTGAAGTTTAGGTTAAGTGTCTAATCATAAGAGCGCAGCTAAGAATACACAAGTTTGTTGCGTGTTTGCGCTATTTTATGTCTGGTTTTTGTGCATTATAGAAAATAAAAATGCCAACCAGAGGTTCTGATTGGCATTTGGGCAATGAAGCGCATTTAACAGCAACGCGCTTCTGTTATTTTAATTACTATCTAATGAATCGTAATTAGAAGGTGTATTTAGCACCTAGAGTTAGACGACGACCTTTAAGATCGAAGTACTCACCGTCGTCATATACAAACGGGTTACGTGGTGGTGCTTTGTCAAACACGTTATTAACACCAACGCGTAGTTGTAGGTCTTCAGTAATGAAAGACTTGTACATGAAATCAACTGTTGTGTATGACGAGATGTCATTGTAGTTGTTGTCTTCAGGCGTCCAGTCATTGTCATTCACTGTACCGTGGCGGTAGTTTAACGTCACGATGTAAGTGGTATCGTCGTTGGCATACATAGCACTTGTACGAGCTTTCCAACGTGGAGAATCTGTTTCACCTACATAGTTTCTGAAGTCTTCAGCTCTACCTGTTGAGTTTTGGTTGTCGTCAATTAGGTAAGTTGCTGTTAATTTAAGTGCAATTTCACCTTTTAGTGCATCAAAACGATAGGCTGACTCGATGTCCATACCTTTTTTCGTGATTTGTGCCGCATTAATAGGACGTGATAAGAAGTAATCAATATCACCACTCTCTTTACGTACTACGTTTGAGCAGAAAGGATTGTCAAGCGATGATGCTTCGTAACATAGGGCAACACTGTTGCGACCAAAGTACTCAATTGCGCCGTCAATTTCAAATGACCAGTAATCAACAGTGAAGTCTAAGTTTTCGATTGCTTCAGGTGTATAGATAACACCAATTGTGTAATCGTTAGATACTTCGTTGTTTAGATCTTGGTTACCTTGAATGTAACCAGGTAAGCTGCCGCCTGAAAGCCATTCGTCAGAAGGCATCCAACCGGCTGCAAGTCCTGCTGCTTGACAGTTTTTAATTACGTTAGCTTTGTACTTGCTGCCAGAAGCTTCAATCTCGTCTGCACGACAAACATCGGCACGACCAGAACTATACGTCTTTGAGTTAGGTGTAAATAAGTCACCTAAGTTTGGTGCACGTACTGACTTTGAACGGTTAATACGAACACGAAGATCATCTGTTACACCCCAGTTAAGCGCAATTTTCCACGCATCATCAGCACCCGTTACCGAGTAATCCATGTAACGGTAAGCACCTTCTAGGGTTAAATCTGTTGCTAGGAAATGATCCGCTAGCAATGGTACAGATACTTCAGCAGAATACTCGTCTACTTCAATTTGACCATCCATAGGTAAGCTTGAGTTACCGAAGATTAGGCCTTTAACCATATTTTCAGATGGACGGATTTTTGCCGTTTCTCTGCGGTGTTCTGCAGTAAATGCTGCGCTCACGTAGCCTGCGTCTAGTTCATACAACACACCATCTACGGTCGCTGAAAACACAACTTGGTCGTGCTGGGCAAAACGAGTTGCAGTGGTCGCAATGTAATCCATTTGTTCTTGAGTTGCGCTAGTGGCACCCATAGGATTAAAAGGTACACAGCCAGCTAGTGCGCCTACAACGTTACCTTCTGCATCACGATCTGCACAAACGATTTCGCCGTTAAACTCAACCGCGTCAATCGCGTTTGCAAGGTTGTCAGTTAACACTTCACCAGTCCAAAGCGTGTCTTGTTCAATACGGCCGAATTGGAAGTAGGCACTGTAACCCCAGTCGTCATTAATAACGCCTTCTGCACCGATTGATGAGCGGAATACTTCACGTTCCTGATTGTATTCACGATTTCCCCATAAATCAGCATTTGCTTGGCGAAGCGTCACTTCTTCTAGGCTATTTCCATCTTCATCCTTTGTTTCATCCATCAACTTAGCCATATCAGACTTAAGGAATGCATTGTCACGGCGGATGGTGTGTCTAAAGAAAGCAGGATCGCTTAAAGTCGATGATTCAGTTTTTGACCAAGTTGCATCGAAAGTTAGTGCGTGATCATCGGCAAAATCATAAGTACCGTATGCAGAAGCGATAATACGGTCTAGAGGCGTTTGGAAAAACTCTCTATAGCCGTGACTAAAAATACCGTCGCCAGGGTTTTCTTCACTGAAGTAGTAGCTACTTGCTTTTCTACCTACACCTGGGTTTGGAATACGACCGATACCGTAGTCAAACGGACGCACATTGCCATTATCATCAAACGTGAAGTGATGCTTGTTGTATGCGTCGTCACTAAAGCTATTATCAGTGAAGAAGTCACCACGTTCTGAGTAATATCCTAGTGCTGTTGGTCTACCCAAAATGATTCTGTCTGGTACATTATCTGTGCCCGATGCATTGTCTGGGTTACCGAAAGAGTTCACTGGATTTCTGTAAAAATCACGGCTTAGCTTGCTGTACGCTTTGCTTTCTGTGTAGTTTAGAGACGCAATAAATGAAAGTTTGTCAAGTTCTTGACCACCTGTGATTGAGAAGAAGTTCTCTTCACCACCGCTTTGTTGTGGTCTTGACGTTGATGCGTCAACTTCGATGCCATCAAAAGACTTCTTAGTGATGATGTTAACTACACCAGCTACAGCATCAGCACCGTATACTGCTGCCGCACCACCAGTAGCAATCTCAACACGCTCAATCATGCTAGTTGGAATGTTGTTTAAATCAACAGCCGTGTCACCTACAGTACCAGGTACAAAACGACGGCCATTTACAAGTACTAGCGTACGCTCTGAACCCAAACCACGTAGATCAGTGGTGTTAAGACCTGATGCATAAATGTAGTTAGTCGTGGTTTCTGGAGACAGGCCAACAGTCGCTTGTGGCATTTCCGCTAAAAGGTCATTGACGTTGGTAATACCCTGGTTTTCTAATTCTACGCCACCAATTACAGTGACTGGAGTTGGAGAGGTTAGGTTTACACGCTTAATACGTGAGCCGGTAACCTGGACTCTTTCTAATTTCTTGGCTTCAGCTTGCTCATTCGCTGAGGCAACAGAGCTACCTACAGCTCCTGCGATAATTGCAGCTTGGATGCTTGCACTTAATAGAGTTAACTTCTTCAACATGAAAATCCTTAATTATTTGACTGTGTCCTAATCCAGTTTTCAACTGTTTATAAGGACACACAGATTTTGGTGGCCCGTTTTTTATCATAAGTAAATGTTAAAAGCGGTAGTGTGGTGGTTGTGCGGCTTGTTTACGAAAAATGTATCTTGTAATGGGTGTGTTTATGGTGTGTTTTTTTGTTTTTTTTACAGCGTGTTAGCTCTGTTTTTTCGTACTGATTTATTTACGGGGGTGGCTTTTTTGTGGTTTATTATTTGTAAATGTTTTCTTTTTTTAAACAGTGGGTTTAAAAGAGATTATATAAGTTCATTGTTTAGGTGTGAATTTGACCGGTTATGTTGCTGATTTTGTTACTTAAAGGTTGGAGTTGGTGTTTGATTTTTGTTCGATTAGTTTTTTTTTATAAAAAACAACTGAACTTTATTAAAACGGTGATGTTATAGGCGCTAATTAGGTTAGTAATTGCACACCTCGTTTGGTTTTTCAGCTCTAGTCAGTTTGCACATACTGATCAGAAGCTGAATCCTACTGTGTGACGTTAAAGTACTGTCTCTAGAAACTCATAATGAACGATATTTATAACGACTTTGCGCAAAATATAACAAGTCGTATACGGAAGCGGTTACTGTACTTTTTAATTATGTCGAAACTTGACTACGGATAGCCGCTTTCTTGAGGGCAATACACTTGTTGGGTTTGGTCATTAATTTGATATTGTGAATGTTGCTATTTTTGGTACGCAATAATTCTGTTTAAGTGGGTTGCTGTGATTAACACAAAAGTAAGCTGTGAAGAAAGTTCTCAGCGGAATTTCTTCACACTATTTAAGCCGTTTTTTCTTTTACTCTATATGGATTAGCATGTAGATAAGGCTTCCGAGATACACGCTAATCGCAGCTTATCCAATTGAACTTTTATTTCTTTGCCTTGATAACCTTTGTCTATTAACTGCTTTACATTGAGCTGGGTTGTAGCCCAATAGCTGGTTTGTAATTGCTCGCATTGGTGAGCCGTCGTCGGATCTAAATTGCTAGCGATATAACAAAATAGTTCAAGTCTTGACGGACGTCGCCAAGCGTCAAGGTTTTGCATGAGCAACAACAGGGTTTTGCTTTCCAGCCGTTGTTTAAGTAACTGTAAGTTACTATCAAGATCATTTGCCGCATCTTGATAGGCATTAGGTACTTTAGCCTGTTTGGCGAGCGTGAGATCACCTTCACCGTTATTGGACAAATACCAAGCGAAGCAAAAAATAGCCTGTGGATTGTTATTATGTTGGGTTGTTAAGCGCTCGATACATTGCTGCATCTGATCGGTATAAGACGTTTGCCAATGAGAAAAAAATGGCAGTGCCGCTGAGAGTGCACCTAGCTCGTTCAGTATTTCTAAAAAGTGGTGTAGTGCCTGATCTTCGATGGTTTTTTCAACTTCCATCCAGACGCGTTCTTTAGTTAGTGTCGCAAGCTCTCCCTTTGCCACCATGTTTTTCATTAATTGCAGCGTTTCAGGTGCAATGGTAAAGCCATATTCATGGTATCGAGCTGCAAATCGGGCAACCCTAAGTACCTGTAGGGGATCTTCTTGAAAAGCTTCGCTAACATGCCTGAGTGTACGAGATTCGAGATCTTGTAGGCCGTGATAGGGATCGATAAGCGTTCCCTCAGGTCCTTTAGCAATGGCATTGATAGTCAAGTCGCGACGCATCAAGTCTTCTTCCAGTGTCACTTCTGGTCCAAAGTCACAAATAAATCCAGTGTAACCTTGACCACTTTTGCGCTCGGTACGCGCCAGAGCGTGTTCGTCTACTATTACACTTTCACTTATATGAATGTAATGAAAGGCATTATAGCGCTTGGTCTTTAAAGAAATTGATTGAGAATCATCATGTTAATGCTAAACTTGTGAAAAACTAAATAGTAAACACAATTTTTCACACCTTTCTCTATATATCATTTAATAACTCAGCTAGCGGTTTTAGAACATATATCGTTTAAATTTGATAGTGTTCCATTTTCTAAATGATAGACCTGTTCAGCCATATAAATCGTTTCTTGACGATGTGCGATCATAATTCGTGTCATCGGTAGATGCTGGATCTGCTCGCTGATCTTAGCTTCATTATCTTTATCTAAGTGGCTTGTAGCTTCATCCATGAAAAACACACAGGGTGATTGATATAAGGCATGAGCTAACAGTAACCGTTGTACTTGTCCACCTGATAAGTTTGATCCCATATCGCCAACGAGTGAGTTATAACCCATTGTCATCTTGGTGATGTCATCATGAATAGCCGCTAAATGGGCGCATTGCTCTATCTTTAAATAATTAAGTTGAGGATCAAAAAAGCTGATGTTATCTGCGATTGAACCTGCTAATAATGTATCATCCAGCATTAAGGCTGATATTTGTTTTCTATAGTTTTTTAAACCAAGTTGAGTAATGTCTTTACCATCAAGTAGGACTTTACCTGATGTGGGCTGTAATAACCCTAGCATGATTTTCATTAATGTAATTTTACTAGTGCCAGATGTACCTGTAATTATTGCAGACTCTCCAGCACTAAGCGTTATATTCACGTTCTTTAAGATAGGCGTTTGTTCTTCACTATAACTAAAGCTGATATTTTCTAATGTAAGCTGACCTTTAAATTGGTTTTCTTCAGACTGGTTATCATTTGCTAGATAAACGGCTTCACCTTCACGATTTGCTTCTTGCTCTGTTAGTGCAATATCTGAGATACGATCAAGATGCAGTCGCATCATTTTAAATTGGATAATGTGTTCAATTAAATTACCAAAGCGAGTGGTTAATTGGCTTTTATAGGCAATAAACGCCAGTACCATACCCACTGTTAAGCTATTTGCCATGACCATAAGCGCAGCAAGATAAATCACTAACACATTCTCTAAACCAAAGAGTAATTTATTAAACGAATCAAAACTGATATTTAATCGGCCTAAACGTATTTCGCTATTAATCACCTCGGTATAGTGGTTTTGCCAAATGCCTTGGCGTTGAGATTCATTACCAAACAGTTTAATAGTTTGAATACCGAGAATATTTTCTAAAAAATTTGATTGCTCTTTAGCTGATGCTTGGATCATTTCCTCGGTAGCTTGATGCAGCGGACGATATAAAGCTAATCGCACTAGGGTATAAAGCGCTATTGCAGCGAGCACCACTGCGGTAAGTTTTAATGAATAAAGTGCCATCATTACCAGCACCGTAATCGCCATTACACCATCAACCAGTGTTTCAACAAAACCTGTAGTAATACGCTCACGTATTTGGGCAAGAGAACCAAAACGGGAAACAATATCGCCCACATGACGCGATTCAAAATAATTCATTGGCAAGCGTAATAAATGC
Source organism: Pseudoalteromonas sp. T1lg65 (assembly GCF_051930985.1). Classification (NCBI taxonomy): domain Bacteria; kingdom Pseudomonadati; phylum Pseudomonadota; class Gammaproteobacteria; order Alteromonadales; family Pseudoalteromonadaceae; genus Pseudoalteromonas; species Pseudoalteromonas sp. T1lg65. The sequence goes on from NZ_CP196837.1 coordinate 898,364, forward strand.
CGTAGCAAGTTTACGCCCATCTGCAGATTGAGTAAGCTTGAAAGGCGCAATATCAACCAACTTCGTACCGCATTAGTTACTACTGAAATCACCGCTATTAAGGCAAAACCAATCGCTAATACCGTAAGTAGTGGTTTATCAAAACTGATTAATACTTCATCCACTACCCATTGCATATAATAGGGAGTCATTCATGCAAACAGTTGAAGCACCAAAGACAAGCCAATGAGTTTTACCAGCCCTGATTTTAAGCCGGACATTGAAGACCACAACTGGGTGAACTTCATTTTGGATTTTTCTTCTTTTATCTCGAGTTTACTGGTAGGGGTAAGCTACAAACAAATGCCAGTAAAGTGTTTGCTATACTCATCTGTCGTTAAAGTCCGATTACCAATAGCAGGATCATTGATTGAAAATTTTGCACTGCTTCCTTTGTCTGAAACTTTGGTTAATACGACAAAATGATTCATATCCCAGTGCAAAATACAGGGAGTTTGTAGTTTATGGACTTCATCAATAGGACATTATAAGGCACGGCTGGCTAATCCCAGACTGTCGACCAACTCAATCAGTTGTTGAAGGTTCGTACCTTTCAAGTTGGCAGAAAATCGCTTTCGCATAGCTGGCATGTCTAGTTGGTGATCATAAAAACAGGAAATCATGGCTATAGAAGCTAGATCACACTCAGCTACTTCAGATTGCAATATTAAGGGGGTGTTCTATCGAGAGAAAAGTTTAGCCTATACATATTATAAGGTTCTAAGACTATTTATTATTAGTCTTTCTAACTATTTTACTACATATAAAGCCCACAAGTCCTCCTGACAAAATAGAAATCATAAAACTATATTCAGTAGATAAAATACCTTTCGATAACTTATAAACTATTCCTCCTGCTATTACAGCAACTAGAAATAAAAAGACATTAACCAAAAGCTTTAAGTTAGACATTTTTGTTTTCCATGTTTATATTCACATTAATTTTTTAATTATGTGTTTGTATTTCAACCACATAAATTTTGAAAACAAATTAGTTTTCGTTAAGATTACCGATTATGACAGCGACAGCACCACCTATAGCCCCAAGTATTGCACCGCCAAGCCCTCCTCTTGCGCCTGCAATAGCCCCACCAATAGCACCTCCAACTGTGTCTTCTAAGCTTTGATTACCCCAACAGTGTTCAGCACAGCCACCATTTACAGCTTCAATTTCATTTACGTTTATTTCACGCATTCTGTTATACTCCAATTATCCGACATTTTTATTAGATAAATTGCCGGGTTGTTAAATGCTAACTCAATCATTTGAGTTAGTGGTTAATAGGCTGCCTTTAGTTGTTCTCGCTAAAGTTGACTAAAGTCAGCTGCTCTTATTTTCTAACAAGGCTTTTAATTTTGCCGAGTTAAAAAATTCTTTTAGATTCTGAAGTAAATTCAAAATGACAATCATGTATCAGTTAACTCACTCGCCCCTTCAGGCTGTAGATTGGCTCTAGCAACCATTCAATCAAAGTTCGCTGTTCGAGCATGATATCTATCTCAAGTAACATGCCGCTTTTTAGTTCAAACACTTGACTATAAGCTTGCATTTGCTGTTTGGTTAACTCTGCTCGTCGACGGTAAACAGGCTCTTGTAATGCAATTGGCAGTTGCACTTCATTAGGGGCTGTTAGTGCGCGGTCTATTCGGGTGATCTCACTCTCAATAAAACCAAAACGTTGATAAGGAAAAGCGTCAAAATGTAGGCGTGATGTTTGGCCCTTGGCAATAAAACCAGCGCTTCGAATCGGCAATAGTAGCTCTGCGACTAACTCAGAACCTTCAGGTAAAATATGTAGAAGTGGTTTTGATTGCACTTTCGAAGGCGAAAGCGTTTCACCTTCAACAACTTGAATACCTGTAACTGCGTGACTAGCGGTTATTGTGTAGGTATGATTGTTTTGTACTTGTGCTAGTTTATTCTCAATATCCGCTTTTTCACGCAGCAAACTATTGATGCGCAGGGTATATTGCTGAGGTAAGTTCGCTTTATCAAAAGCGGTTTGGTTAATTTGGTTGTTTTGTTGAAGTAATAAGCGAGCAATATTTTGTTTTTCTTGCTTTACTTCTAACAGTGCTTGTTGCTGGTTTTCTTTTTCAAATTTAGAAATAAATCCGCTATTATTTAACTGCTCAATATCTTGTTGTTGACTCAACAGCAATTCAAGTTTTTCGTTGGCAAGTGTAAATTGATTTTCTAGTACTACTTTTTCACTCTTTAACGCTGATGCTTTGTTTTTTAAGTTCTGATTTTCTTTTATTTGAGTTGCTTGGTATTCGGTTGTTTCTTCATAAAGTAATGATAATTGTGACGTGAGTTGTTTTTGTAGTTTGCTACTTAAGCTCAAACCATCAGCACTGTTTTGATGGATGATCTTAGTCGCTAGGGCTTGGTCTTTTTCAACTATATCACCTTCTTTAACCAATAAACGCTCAATCTTGAGTGGCAAAGCTTTTAACCCCCCCTTTATTTGGCATTAAAAAGCCACGAACGGTTTCTTTACGAGAGTACTCGGCAGTAAATAAAAAAGTGACAATTGCGATAGCAACAGAAACTAATATTAAAACAGTTAGTTTTAAAGGTAATGGTTGAGCTAAGGTGATTGCACCTGATAAGCGCTCATGTTGATAAGATTTAGCTTCCTTTCTAAATAAGTACATACAGCAAATACCTAGATTTAATGATTTAAATAACGATGTATGATATTTATGATATTTAAATAAAATTTGGTGTCAACAAAATGTTGTGCAGGTTGTTTTTATTTACTTTGGTCCATTATAACTTTTAATTGTTTGTTGTTTAATTATATGCTGGGTTAAGCTTAATTTGGCAGGTTCTACAGTAAAAAAGACTAGCAACTTCAGCGTAACAAAAATGCCAAGTTCAAAGACTGCATATTGCAAAAGTTGTTATAATAAAAAGTCAGATTTGAGTGCTTATTGTTTGGCCGCACCATTTAGATTAGAGTTTAGATAAACTGGCGTGTTGTCGTTTACTCTGAGATAGGGGGTGAAAAAATCTTCAGCGACATTCCTTCACACCCATTAAGTGATTTTCATCTTACTTATAATTAGTATTGAGATAAGGCTTCCGAGATACACGCTAATCGCAGCTTATCCAGTTGAACTTTTATTTCTTTGCCTTGATAACCTTTGTCTATTAACTGCTTTACATTGAGCTGGGTTGTAGCCCAATAGCTGGTTTGTAATTGCTCACATTGGTGAGTCGTCGTCGGATCTAAATTGCTAGCGATATAACAAAATAGTTCAAGTCTTGACGGACGTCGCCAAGCGTCAAGGTTTTGCATGAGCAACAAGAGGGTTTTGCTGTCTTGCTGCTGTGTAAGTAGCTGTAAGTTACTATCAAGATCATTTGCCGCATCTTGATAGGCATTAGGTACTTTAGCCTGTTTGGCGAGCGTGAGATCACCTTCACCGTTATTGGACAAATACCAAGCGAAGCAAAAAATAGCCTGTGGATTGTTATTATGTTGGGTTGTTAAGCGCTCGATACACTGCTGCATCTGCTCGGTATAAGACGTTTGCCAATGAGAAAAAAATGACAGTGCCGCTGAGAGTGCACCTAGCTCGTTCAGTATTTCTAAAAAGTGGTGTAGTGCCTGATCTTCGATTGTTTTTTCAACTTCCATCCAGACGCGTTCTTTAGTTAATGTCGCAAGCTCTCCCTTTGCCACCATGCTTTTCATTAATTGCAGCGTTTCAGGTGCAATGGTAAAGCCATATTCATGGTATCGAGCTGCAAATCGGGCAACCCTAAGTACCCGTAGGGGATCTTCTTGAAAAGCTTCGCTAACATGCCTGAGTGTACGAGATTCGAGATCTTGTAGGCCGTGATAGGGATCGATAAGCGTTCCGTCAGGTCCTTTAGCAATGGCATTGATAGTCAAGTCGCGACGCATCAAGTCTTCTTCCAGTGTTACTTCTGGTCCAAAGTCACAAATAAATCCAGTGTAACCTTGACCACTTTTGCGCTCGGTACGCGCCAGAGCGTGTTCATCTTTGGTTTTAGGATGCAAAAACACAGGAAAATCTTTACCGACTTGTTTATAACCGAGGCGCTGCATTTCTTCGGGGGAACTACCAACAACCACATAATCCCGTTCTTTTATCTTACGTCCAAGTAATTCATCTCTAACTGCGCCACCGACTAAATAGATATTCATACTGTTTCTGCCAAATTTGTGTTCATCATGGTTTTAACTTGATATGGTTTTTGCCATTATAAGGACATCATAACAATAAAGAGACAAATCGTGTATTTACGCTATTTTGGGTTGACCGAAAAACCCTTTTCAATTGCCCCTAATCCTGAGTTTTTATTTTTGAGTGAACGACACAAAGAGGCGCTAGCTCATCTAACCTATGGTTTGGGCGACGCTGGGGGATTTGTATTATTGACCGGAGAAGTGGGAACTGGGAAAACCACAGTGACTCGTAGCATGCTGGCGCAACTCCCTGAATCCACGCAAGTTGCATTTATTCTAAATCCAGCGCTTTCTGAGCTAGAGTTGTTAGCAACTTTATGTGACGAACTAAAGATTACTTATGACGCACAACACGCGACCCTAAAATCACTGACTGACGTTATCAAGGCGCGATTACTGGAAAACCATCAAGGTGGTGGTCACACGATGCTGATTATTGATGAAGCTCAGCACTTGGCACCTGAGGTATTAGAGCAATTACGCTTACTAACAAATTTAGAAACAGACCATAAAAAATTACTTCAGATCGTGCTCGTTGGTCAGCCTGAGTTACAACAGCTATTACAGCGTAACGAGTTGCGGCAGTTAGCTCAGCGGATCACTGCGCGTTATCACTTATTACCGCTCACCGAGCCTCAGGTTTTTGCTTATATTCAGCACCGCTTACAAAAAGCAGGGTGCCAACAAGCATTGTTTCATCATGATGCTGTGGCTTATATTCATCAGGTTACTTCGGGGATCCCTCGTCTGATCAACTTGCTAGCCGATCGGTGCTTACTCGGTGCCTATTCATCATCACAAACGCAAGTGAGTAAAGAGATTGCGGTGCAAGCTGCAAAAGAAGCGCTACCTATCAATCTAGTACCGCAACCACAAGTACAAAAATCGAATATGATCAGAATTGCGAGCGCCTGGTTTGGATTATTGTTTATTGCAGGCTATGGCCTAGCACAGGCCATATAGGAGTACTTATGTCGTATTTAACCAGTGCAGTAAAACAATCTGAAAACGCAATGAACCCAGAGCTGGCTTATGTAGAGCAGCGTCAGCATGCGCAATTGGCAATGTATAAACGTCTTTCCTTGGTTATGGCTGGTGTGGTGCTATCGGCGGTTTCACTATCAGCCGGTTTTTACTTTGGTAAACTCGTACCCTTGCAGCCGTTACATACTGAAACCACCTCGAGTAATCTAATTGTGGACTCGGTTTCGTTACAAAAAGAACAGGTAACCTCAGTTCAAGCAACTAGCGATGTATCAAGCAAAGTAGAAGACAAACCTAGCGAGACAGTGCCTAAGGTTCAACAGGCTCCTCAGACTGCGCAGCAAGATTCTGTGCCTGCGCATCCAGAAAAGCACTATCAGTGGATGTCAGTTCAGATTGGATATGATTTACAAGGGAATCCGATTTACGAGCAGCAACTCGTGCCTGTTGACGCCATTTCAAATATACCTGACTCTGCACCAAAGCAAACAAGACATGATCAGTCTGCAACACAAAGCGTGAATGAGTTTGAAGGTTTTCAGGTGCTTGGTAAACAACTGGAACCAGAAGCTGAACCCGATGAGCTTGAAGGAGTCTCTGATGAGCTGAAAGCTGCTTTTGACCAAGCAGTTAAGGATACTGAATCAAGTTCAGTGTCTAACACCAAGTCGATTTCAGCGACCAAAGATAGTGCCGAAGCGCTGCCTATTGATATGTTGCCACTAAACCTACGCTCTGCAATCCCAAGCATGGTTTATCAGGCGCATATTTATGCCACAGAAGCCAGCAAACGTTGGATAAAAATTAATAATCGTCCATTGTATGAAGGTGATAGCCTTGGTGCTTTAACAGTGGTTGAGATCACACCAGAGCAAACCTTATTTGATTTCGATGGCATAGAATTCTCATTGGAAGCTATGCAGGACTGGCGTCCTTAAGGCAGCATAGACATCTTGAAAAACTTGATCAGATCAAGCTTGAACTCTTCAGGCTTGATTGCTGATTCTAGTTCGTCGTTGACGCGCTTGGCGCTTAAATCGATATCCGTGACTTCAATGTAGTGCATGTGTTTTGCGTGATAAAACACTTTTACAACGGGCTTTAACGGGTATTCAGAATTACTTTGAGCTATCACGCCGACCTTGCCACTGCTTAGTTTAACTAACGTACCAACTGGGTAGATGCCGATACATGCGATAAACTTTGCCAAAATATCAGGGTCGAAGTGACGAGGACAATCTTCTTTAATAGCTCTAAATGCACGAATCGGTGTCATGCCTTCCTTATAGACACGCTCTGCTGTTAATGCGTCATAAACGTCCAATATCGCAGCGATTCTGACATGATTTGGAATGTTTTCTGCTGATTTTCCATAAGGATAGCCTGAGCCATCTAATCGCTCGTGATGTAGTCCCGCAATTTCACAAGCGATGGTACTAAAGCCTGAACTAAGTAGTATCTCATAGCTGTATTTTGCATGGGCTTTCATTAGCGTGTATTCATCGTCTGAAAGCTTACTTTTCTTGTGTAGCACAGAGTCGGGAATTTCAATTTTACCAATATCGTGGAGCAGTGCACCTGTAGTTAATTCTTCAGTAAGCGCTCTTGAGAAACCTGCATGCTTACAATAGATTGCCATTAGGATCGAGACGTTCACTGAGTGCTCTAGTAAATAAGCATCTTTTTCTCGAATTCTGGTGATGCAAGCTAAAGCATCTTGATTGCGGAATACCGAATCGATAAAGCCACTAGCAACCTCTTTAAATGCATCTATCTCGATAGCTTTTCCAGTTTTTACGTTCTCAAAGGCTTTTTGTTGAAGGGACTTAGCCTCTTCATAAAGTTTAGTCGCGAGTTGTAATTCAGACTCGACACTGACCGTTTTTTCAAATGGATCAGGGGGATCTTCAGTTTGAGTTTTTGGTGGTTGTTCAACTTCTTTTGGTTCTTCAGCAGCTTCGGTAGGTGGATGTTCAGAGAGTCTTTTACTCGGGTCGACGGTGATCTCAATAACGCCACAGTTTTTAAGTTTTTCGATGCTTGCAGCTGTTCTAACCCAGCCTTTACTTTTAACGGCAATCTGTCCAGTTTGTTTTACCACATTAACAACAAACATGCCTGGCTCTAACTCATTGATACCTATGTTGATTTCTGACATGCTGAATTCCTTACTGTTGAGTTATAAAGACTAGCAAAAATAATTAAAATGGAAAGCTAGGCTGGATTTATGAATTGATTTTATTTACCCAAAAGCTCATGCTAGAAGAAAAAGGATAGCATTATGCGAGCAGATAAATTCATTTTAGCGTCATTAGCGCTAACGGCAGGATTGGCTTCGGCAACCGAGTTACAGCAAACGGTGCTAACAGATTTACCCTCACTTAACTCTTTGTATCTTCACCTACATCAAAACCCAGAATTGTCTTATCAAGAAAAACACACTTCGGCACGGTTAGCCAAAGAAATGCGGGCTTTAGGCTTTGAGGTGAGTGAAAATGTGGGGGGGTTTGGAGTCGTAGGCCTCTTAAAAAATGGTAAAGGACCTACGGTGATGTTGCGTGCTGATATGGATGCATTGCCTATCACGGAACAAACCGGAAAATCTTACGCCTCTACTGTCACGGTGCAAGATAAGTCGGGTAACACGGTGGGGGTTATGCATGGATGTGGACATGATATCCATATGACTAGCTTAATTGGTACAGCAAAGCAATTGGCTGATAGGCGCGAGCAGTGGCAAGGAACCTTGATGTTAGTTGCACAGCCCGCAGAAGAAGTGGGAGGGGGCGCTAAGGCGATGTTAGCACAAGGCTTGTTTACCCAATTTGCAAAACCGGATCATGTATTGGGCTTGCATGTGAGCGCAGCCATTCCTGCTGGCAAAGTCGCGGTTGCACCGGGCTATGCAATGGCGAATGTTGACTCTGTTGATGTTATCGTTAAGGGAAAAGGAGGACATGGTGCCTATCCGCATACCACTGTCGATCCCGTGGTGCTGGCATCAAGAATTGTTTTAGCATTGCAGACCATCACGGCAAGAGAAATTTCGCCACTTGAGCCATCGGTGATCACGGTGGGCTCAATTCATGGCGGCAGTAAGCACAATATTATTTCTAACGAAGTGAAATTGCAGCTTACGCTACGTTCTTATAACCCAGAGGTACGTGACCAACAAATTGCCAAAATTAAACGCTTAAGTGCTGGTATTGCGATGAGTGCAGGTTTGACGGAAGCATTTTTCCCTGAAGTCATTGTTCACGAGAGTGAAAGCATTCCCTCAACCTACAACGACCCCGCTTTGGCAGGTCACGTGGAACAGGCATTTGTGAGTGAGTTGGGAGCGGAAAATGTCGAAAAAGGGCAACCCGTTATGGCTGGAGAAGACTTTGGTTTGTATGGTCGTACAGAAGAAAACGTGCCAATTACCCTATTTTGGCTAGGGGGCGTGGAGCCAAACCGTTACGCAGCTGCGATGAAGTCTGGCAGTCAATTACCCTCGTTACATTCCAGTAAATTTGCACCGGACTATCCATTAGCAATAGAAACTGGTGTGCGGGCGATGACTTCAGGTGCCTTGCATTTGTTTAATCAAGATTAAAAAGGCGTTGGTGCGATAAAAGTCATTAACTCATGGCTGGTTGGATGACGAATTTGCAACATTTCAGCGTGAAGCTGTAGCCTGGATGCTGCAGCTAGCGCCTCACCTTGAGCGTAAAGCCTATCTCCCAAGATGACATGCCCAAGCGACAGCATATGAACTCGTAGCTGGTGAGACCGTCCCGTGATCGGTGTTAATGATACTCGCGTGGCTTGTTCTTCGTATGCTAATACTTCGTAGTGTGTCAGCGAAGGTTTTCCGGTTTCATGACAAACCATTTGTTTGGGACGATTTGGCCAATCGCAAACCAGCGGGAGATCGACCGAACCTGTTTGGTCATTAAGGTGACCATGGACACGCGCAATGTAGCGTTTACTGGTTAAGCGGTCCTGAAACTGAATACTTAAATAGCGATGTGCTGTTTTGTTCATTGCCAAACATAACACGCCAGACGTTGCCATATCTAAACGGTGGACGATTTTTGCGTTGGGATAAACAAAGTTAACGCGAGCAATAGCACTGTCCCAATGTTTAGGATCTTTGCCCGGCACCGTAAGTAATCCACTCGGTTTGTTGAGCACCAGCATATCTTCATCTTGGTAAAGAATGTCTAAGTAGGGATCAAGTGGAGGAGTGTAGTTAAGTAGCAAAGCTTACCTCAAAATAGAACACGTCATGAAGCGAATTGGAACAAGCCCGCTATTGTAATGGTTTTTGGGATTGGGTAAATGTTTTTAACCCAAGCTTGAGGGAAAGTTGGGGGGAAGTATGCCCCCCACGAGATTACTGATTAGAAACTACAATTAAGCGAATAGCATCAAGTTTTAATTGCGCTTTTCCAATATGTGTTTGTAGTTGCTCACGTTGTTTATCAAATACTGTAATTTCTTCGTCACGAATATTTGGATTAATCGCTTTTAACGCTTTTAATCGACTTTGTTCAGCTTCCATTTGCGTTAACATGCTGGTCATTGCAGATTGTTGCAATGATGCCAATTGCGTTTGTGCTATGTCGTTGGCTTGGTTTATTAGAGGGTGAATTGCACTTTGCAGTGCGTTTGCTAACTTGCTACCAGTTTGCCTACCAACGGCAGAAAGCTGTTGATTAAAGGTATCAAAAGCAACATTCGCCGCAAGGTTATTGCCTGCTTTGTCTAGCAAAACCCTGATTGGCGTAGGAGGTAAAAAACGACCAAGTTGTAGCGCTTTAGGTGCGGATGTTTCTGCAACAAAGATCAATTCAACAAAGAAAGTACCAACTGGTAACTTATTGTTTTTTAGCAGTGCCACTGAGGCACAGCCAAAGTCGTCGTTACAGATCATATCCATCACACCATTCACCATTGGGTGATCCCAACTAATAAACTGTGCGTCTTCTTGAGATAGTGCGGTGGTGCGGTCAAACGTTACCGTGATCCCTTCATCTCGCAGACATGGGAATGATGGGTTTAACATGTGCTCTGTGGGTTTAAGAATGATGGTATTTTCACCCTTATCTTCTTGATTAACCCCAAAAGTATCAAATACATTGATCATGAAGGTAGGCAGTACAACATCGTCATCCAGCGCTTCAATTTCTTTGACTAGGTCGTCGCATTTACCTTGGCCACTCGAATGTAGTTCCAATAGACGATCACGGCCTTGTTCCATTTTTGCTTTGAGTAGTCGATTTTCTTTAGCGACTTGTTCAAGTAACGGGTCAAGCTCATCCTCATCACAATTATGTGCGGCGATCAGCTCAAGTAATTCTTCTGAAAATGCGGTATACAGAAGTTGTCCGGTGGTGCTGGTTGATTCAAATGCATCCAAACCTTCATGATACCAACGTAACAACACCTCTTGTGCGGTATTTTCAAAGTACGGCACATGAATGTTGATATCATATTGCTGACCAATGCGGTCTAATCGCCCGATACGCTGCTCTAGCAAGTCAGGGTTGAGTGGCAGGTCAAACAGCACCAAATGATGTGAGAACTGGAAATTACGGCCTTCTGAACCGATCTCTGAACATAACAGTACCTGAGCACTGTCGTATTCATCGGCAAAGTAAGCTGCGGCACGGTCGCGCTCAATAATCGACATCCCTTCGTGGAATACCGCTGCTTTAATCGCTTCTCGTTCGCGCAGTGTTTGCTCAAGGCTAATTGCGGTTTCTGCTTTGGCGCAAATCAGCAGCACTTTTTCCTGTTTCAGCTCTTTTAGTTTTGCGATCAGCCACTCAACGCGCGGATCAAACTGTGTCCAGCCACTGCCTTCTCCTTCAAATTCTTGAAAGATTTTTTCCGGGAATAAGGCACGCTTGGCACTCAGTTCAGCACTTTGGATGCCACTAATATTACCCATCACTGACATTGCGGTTTTGTATTGTTTAGGTAAAGGCACAGGGTAGTGGTGCAGTTTTCTGCTTGGGTAGCCAGCAATGCCACTACGGCTATTTCTAAACAGAATACGGCCTGTCCCATGCCTATCCAGTAGCATGGATAAAATAGTTTGTTTGGAAGCTTCACAGCCCTGCTGAGCTTTGCTGAGCAACTCTGAGACATCGGTTTCTTTGAGCAGCTCTGTCAGTGTGTTTTTCGCAGCTTCTGTGAGCTGTTGATCTTGCAGTAGTGCATTGGCGGCGTCTGCCACGTCTTTATAGTGATTTTCTTCCTCAACAAACGCGTCATAATCATAAAAACGATCAGGGTCTAATAGTTGCAAACGCGCAAAATGACTACGGTGACCTAGTTGGTCAGGCGTTGCGGTTAACAAAATAAGCCCAGGAATGTCTTGCGACAACTCAGCAATACGTTGATATTCGGTACTTGGTTTGTCTTTTTCTACGGTTAGGTGGTGGGCTTCATCGACAATTAATAAATCCCAATCAGCTAAGGTGGCTTGTTCAAACCAGCGGCGCTTTTTAGTAATAAATTCAAGGCTCACTAATACTAATTGTTCTGTTTCGAATACGTTAGGCGCATCAGCATAAGCCTCGCTACAACGCTCTTCATCAAAAATAGAAAAGTACAGGTTAAAGCGGCGCATCATTTCTACTAACCACTGATGTTGCAAGCTTTCAGGTACGATAATTAGTACTCGATTGGCTCTGCCTGTAAGCAATTGTTGATGCAAAATCATGCCTGCTTCAATCGTTTTACCTAAGCCGACTTCATCTGAAAGCAAGACTCGTGGCGCAAAGCGCTGGCCAACTTCGTCTGCGATATAAAGCTGGTGTGGAATGAGGCTGGCGCGTTGTCCTATTAACCCTTTTAGGTGTGACTGCTCTCTATTTAGTTGATGTTGCCACGTTTGATAACGCAAGGTGTAGCGGTCAAAGCGGTCGATTTGACCCGCGAAAAGGCGATCTTGCGGTTTATTGAACTTAATGAAGTGATCAAGAAAGGTTTCTTTCATTGATACGGCTTCACCATTATCTACACGAGTACCATGGTAACAAATCAGCTCACCTTGCAAGTCGATATTTTCGACTTGCATTTCCCACTCTTCGACGTGGCGAATAATGTCGCCTGGGTTAAACATCACGCGGGTAACGGGGGCTTCTGACACTGAGTAAACACGGTTTTCTCCACTCGCTGGAAATAAAATGGTCACCTGACGCCCTTCAAGCGCAACTATGGTGCCTAATCCTAAATCTGATTCTGTATCACTTATCCAACGCTGACCTAAGGAAAAATTCATGTCTATCTCGTCTTTGCAGAAAAAAGGCGGCTATGTTACCCATAAGCTCAACCATGTTCAATACGCTAGTTACCTATAATTACCGACTATTCCGAGTCTAGCGTTTGTTTGCGTTGCATCAAAGTTAAGAGCTAAACAATTGTTTTAAATGGTGATGCTAACCATTAGTTAATTTGTCATAAAAAGGACTTTTGTGACAAATAGACTAAACTAAAACTATACCCCAAATGGACAGCCGCCATTTGATATTTGGGTATAGCATAATAATCTACAAACGATAGGAATGCGCTATGGGAAAAAACGACCGAGACGACGACAATAAAGTGTACGTGCTTGATACTAACGTACTTCTCCATGAACCACTTGCCTACCTTTCCTTCCAAGAGCACGATGTAGTAATCCCGATGACAGTCCTAGAAGAACTCGACCACATTAAAGACAGAAAGAGTGATGTGAGCCGGGATGCCAGAGTGGCTATCCGTGGTCTCGACGATATACTCAAGGATGCGACACCGGAACAAATGCTAGAAGGAGTGAGGTTACCAACCATTAAGCTTGATGGCCCACACAAACCAAGTTCAGGAAAGTTGATTATTGTAAACGATCACTTGTTTGCGGACAGCATTTCTGGGCTCCCGGGTAATGAAAATGACCACCGCATTATCAACTGTGCTGTGCATTTACAAAATCAGTACAGTGACAAGCGTGTCGTGTTAGTTACCAAAGACATCAATATGCGCCTCAAAGCAAAAGGTGCTGGGCTTAAGTTTGTAGAGGACTATAGAACCGATCAACTTATCGACGATATAAACCTATTGACCACCGGTTATATCAAAATTCCCGGAGATTTTTGGCAAAATGTGGGAGAGTGCCAGTCGCAACTGCAAGGGCATTATACAATTCACAACGTGCCAAAAGCACAGCTACCCGATGTGTTTGCTAATGAATACCTTATCGATGAAGGCGATCAATTCGCTGCACGTGTGGTGGGATATGATAACGAACATGTTCAGCTAAGAGACCTCGGTGTTGAGCGGTTGATGCATCGTCAAGCATGGGGAGTAAAACCGAAAAATATCAATCAAGGCATGGCGTTAGATGCGCTGCTGGATCCAGAAATCGAACTGGTATTACTTACTGGTCCCGCGGGGTGTGGTAAAACCTTACTCGCTTTAGCATGTGCTTTGGAAATGACGATTGAAAAAGGTGTGTATGACAAGGTCATTGTGACCCGTAATACCCCTGAAATAGCAGAGAGTATTGGCTTTTTACCCGGCACTGAAGAAGAAAAAATGGCACCATGGTTAGCCGCAATTACAGATACGCTGGAAGTGTTACACAAACATGATGAAAGCCCGATATCCAGTCGAAATTACATCATGGAAAAAGCCAATATTCAGTTTAAATCGGTCAATTTTATGCGTGGTCGAAGCATTCAAAATGCCATCGTCATACTGGATGAAAGTCAAAACTTAACGGCCTCACAACTTAAAACCATCATTACACGTTGTGGTGAAGGCACGAAGTTGATTTGTACAGGCAACTTGGCACAGATCGACAGCAATTACCTCACTCCTGTAACGTCAGGTTTGACCTACATAGTTGAGAGGTTTAAAGACTTTGAAGGTAGTGCGACAATTAACCTCAATGGCGTGGTAAGAAGCCGTTTGGCAAGTTTTGCCGAAGAAAATTTATAACGCCTAATTTCAGCCTCTCAAACCCGAGAGGCTGAGCTCTATCAAACTAGAATGTAAATGCATCAGTCTCACTATGAGTATGCATTGTTGGATGTTGTAAAAAACGTAATGCGCTCAGTAATACGATGTCCTTACCTTGTTGATAGCTTTCCCATGTTGGCTTGACCGTGATATCGGGATAAACCGCATCAGCAGCTTGCTCAGTGAAAGGATAGTAACGAACAGACAAACTAACGCTACGTTTTGAATTGGGTAATTCAAAACGATAACTCTCAGCAAAAGTATTAGGGTCGCCGCCGGTAGGCTCGCCAATAATTTTTGCATTCAGTATTTGTTTAAATTGCACGGTATTACTCATTGCCGCGGAATATGTGTAGCCGCTGGTTAAAACCACGACCCCATTTAACCAATCGACTTGTTCAAGTGGTTGCAAACAGGCTGAAAATGCTAGGCCGACATAGAAGTTACCACCGCCATTATCGCGAAAATCAATGATTAGTTTGGATACTTTGTTTGCTGTAAGGTTGGATTGTAGCGCTGCACATTGCGCCATGACTTGGTCCAAGCTGGGATAGTGACTAAATTGGAAATATGCCGTGTTACCATTTATGAACGCGAGCTCAATACCATCCATATTTGTTTGTTGGAAACTCAGCTTAGGCACTTTGCGCTCGAACGCAGAATTTACTTGGCTAAACTCTCTCATTGAGACTGGACTGATAACCGTTGTGGTGGTCTCGATATTACCTCTTGTAGTGAAACGCGCAGGTTTGTCTGCTGTGACTATGCCAAGTCCTCGCAGTAGCTTTTCTAAAGTAACATAAAACTCAAACTGAATTTGTTGACTGAAGTGGTTATCGACACTGGGTAAATAACCAGAAAGGATATTGAAAAGAGTCGCAACTGAAACGGAGTTAATACTTATTAGCTCATGACCAAGCAGCGCCTTATATTTGTCGCTAGTGCCAATAATTCTTAACTTTCCCTCAAAAAACTTGAAACGCAGCGGGTAGTGTTTATGAGGACCTGACATCATAAAATAGCTGGTGTGGCCATCACCAATTGAAGCCGTAATTCCGGCTAATTGAGTCTCTATTTCAACTTCTGGTAGGGTTGGCAGCGCCTGTTTAAGCGTAGCAACTTTTTGATCAAATTCAGTCTCAGAGAGAGTATGAAAGGGATTGATATGCTTTGACTTTACTTGTTCTGTATAAAAATTGATGTCTTCGGTCCAGTTGTTTGTTTGAGTTGTGGCATTATTAGCGTGCGCGCTGTAACTCAGGCAGCAAAGACTAAACATTGATATTGCACGGAAAATCATAGTGATAATCCCTTCGATAAAGTGGACGGGGAAATAGAAAACTGGCGATAAAAGGCTCGGCGAAAGCTGTCGTAGCTGTTAAAGCCAACTTTTCGAGCTACTTGCTCAACACTGATGTTTTCAGTTCCTAGTATGTCTCTGGCATAGTTGAGTTTCATTTTCTTAAAATAGTGACTAGGTGTGCAATTTAGATGGTGTTTGAAGCGGCGCGTTAACTGTTTGGTGCTCAAACCAAGATAATCAGCCATCTCATTTACCGTGATTGATTTATCAACATTATCAGTTAACCAATCTAGTAGAGGTGACAACTTTAGACTGTCCCCTGATTGCACTTGTAGCATGTCTGAAAATTGGTTTTGTGAACCTGCGCGTTGTGAGTAGACCACTAGCTCCCTTGCAACTTTCGCTGCAATGACATTGCCGTGGTCTTCCTTGATTAGAGCAAACGCGAGGTCTACACCTGACAGGACTCCCGCGGAGGACCATTTATTACCACACTTTACATATAGTGGTTCACACAGGACGTTGGCATTCGGACTTTGTTGGGATAGGGTTTCGCAGTGTCGCCAATGGGAGGTCATGGAAATAGCCTCATCTGGGAAGAGCTTTGCGAGAATAAATGCCCCAGTACAAATGCTGATCACGCGCTTAGCTCTATTCGCTATCGCGCTTAATTGCTCAAGTTGATGGTCACTCAGCTGCAAAGTTCTCATCCCTGTGCCACCACAAATGAATAAATCATCACAATCAAAAGACTCATCGAGACTGAGATCTGGTATCAGCTGGTGACCATAAGATGTTTTGACCACTGTTTTGGATAAACTTAGCAACTGAGATTGATAAGCATCTGGAATAAAGAAATTGGTTTCCATAAAGGCATCTAACGGACCAAATAAGTCCAATGCTTGAAATCCATCTGCGATAAAAAATACTTGTTTAATTGCCATACTCACCTCCGAAGCATGACTATATCGCAAACCTAAATGGTTTTTTGCACCTATTTACGACATAAAAGGACATTTTTGACACTCAAGCTTTGCTGTGTTTATCACGGCGCGTTTCACTGTTAGGTGTATCGTGATGGCAAGATGGAATGTCTTCGAGGTGTCAAAGAGCCCTCCGCGAAGGGCTCAGGAGTGCGTTTATTCACGCCGTTAGTTTTTACTTGATGTTAAGTCTACAGTCCTAACCACATTATCCAATTTTATGTGGTTATAGTTGCTACGATTTATTTCCAAAGGGACATCCAATACTGAAGCGTCACCTTCTAAAAGCTTTCCATGCTCGTTGACGGTTTTAACTACCGGAACTCGAAAAGTAATCAAGTGTTTGTCTTCACCGAAATCGGGTGTGCTGCTATAACCGCCAGCAAGCACTGTTTGTACTTCTCCTGATTTAGTTAGCAATATATGGCCTTTGGCACTTGCATAAGCACCATCGGAACTAGGTGGTTGGCCGTAAACGGTTGCACCAGCAAACTTTTTAGTTCGCCATACCAAGTCGTCGCAGGAGCTTACACAGTCCTCATCGGTCACGATGGCGAGCGTATCATAATGAAAGTTCAGCTTGTTTGAAGGCACCTTTTGGAGGCTACAGTTGCCATCACGACAAAAATCACCTCTCACGGGAAGAAAAGGACTGTTGGTGTGCTGTGATGACTTCATTATGGACTGATACCAAGTTTCGGCTTCTTCCAAGCCATAGAATAAACGACTTCTCAGCGACTCATACTTCAACTCGGTAATGTTTTTGTACTGAATGAGGTTATCGGTAAAGCCATTTTGAGTTAGTGCTGCTACCCATGGTGTGTTTTCGCTACCGCCTCTGTTTCCTTGTAGATCAATGACCAAGTTTGGTTTGGGTGTTGAGTTAGCCTTGTTGATAATTTCAGTAATTTCTTTACACATACCGTTTGTGGTGAAGCGGTTACAGTAAATATCGTCGTCGTCCGTTCCCCAAGCTGGAAAGTGACTGATTTTGAGAACATAAGCATCTTTATTGTCGTACAAACAAGCATGTTCACCTGAGTAGCGTAGTGTGAACTCAGGACTGAGGTAATTATTCTCACAAGCTGACTCAAGTTGGTTTGATTTCGAAGATTCGTTAGTATTTGTGGTCAGTTGTTTTTGTGACAGGGTTTGTTTAGAGCCATCCGCATAACTAAGTGTAATTGGTTGTCTGCTTTGTGCAAACCAGTACCCTTTAGCCAATTGATTAGTGAAGTCGCGTAAGCATCCATGCCTGTTAGCTATATTACAGTAGTGGTTGTAGTGATTTTCAAAAAGCGCATGAACAGATTGGTCATTGATTTTACTTACTGCTTTACCCGAATTGACATCAAAAAAAGAGACGTTTGGCCAAGTATATCCCAATTCCATTTTTGGCCAACGGTCAACATTCAATGTTGTGCCATTTGGTAAAGGTGCTTCAAAAGAGATATATGAGTGTCGATTTACAATGCCATAGTGAAGTTTTGCGACTTGTGTTGCAAGTTCTTCCCAGCTGGTTGCACGATTAAGATTAGCCAAAGCGGTTGCTTTGTAGTCAGGCCATTTTACTGTGCGTGTTTGATTTCTGACGGTAATCGCAGTGGCATCCAAACGCTCAATTTGTTCAAGCAATTCCGTTGATAGGTTATTCAGCTCCTTTTTGCTTAGAAAAGTGCGCGTATTTTCATTAGCAAGCGCAGAATAAGATAAACAGCTAAGTAAGAGCAGCGTAAAAGTTTGTTTCTTCATTGTGGGATATCTCTGTTGTTTTTATTCTTTGGACCAGTATAAGGTACCTTGAATCCAATCAAGGTCAATAGCACTAGACATTCAATTTATTAAACCATTAACTTTGCTAGTTACTTGTTTCATAAACCAAAACACTCTTTTCTCCTTGAGATAAAATGAAAATCTATCGCTTGCTAACAAGCCATTAGCTCGCTAACCTTGGAGCATAGAATAAAAAAGGAACAGCTCGGCATCATGGATGCGACAAAACAATTCTTACCGTTGAAAAGCTACAAAAAAGGGGTGTTGATTGCCGTTGTCATCCCAATTTTGGTGGTGTTGGTACTCGGTTACCATATGTATCAGCTTAAGTTAGAGCGGCAATATAAGCTCAGGCTAGAACAGTACCACTATTTAACAGAACAATTGGATCAGGAAACTAACACGGCAAAGGCTGTGATCAATAGCATCACGGTCAGTTTACAAAGGCCGTT
Source organism: Pseudoalteromonas sp. T1lg65 (assembly GCF_051930985.1). Classification (NCBI taxonomy): domain Bacteria; kingdom Pseudomonadati; phylum Pseudomonadota; class Gammaproteobacteria; order Alteromonadales; family Pseudoalteromonadaceae; genus Pseudoalteromonas; species Pseudoalteromonas sp. T1lg65. The sequence continues at coordinate 917,121 of NZ_CP196837.1, forward strand.
ACCATTGCAAGAAGAGCCACAGTGGCTTGATAGCATTCAGCAACATCAAAATTACTATTACCGGCTGTTACCGAATAACTCCGGTGAAATTATTGGTCGTGGTCAGTTTGTTTCTGACGCTGATGCTACAAGTCAATGGCAGCGCGCCTTATCGCTGGATTCAACGTTCGATGCGGCGTTGGCATTGCAAGGTGCTTTATATGCAATAGCCTATGTAAAGGATGACGGTTTTGCGTATGTAAAGCGCAGAGACACATCTAGTAGCCAGTTTTTGACTTACCTATCTGCAGGACGATTTAATCCTGATTTTTCCCGTGGTAGCCCTGCTGTTAGCCAATTGGTTGAATTAGAAGACCGGCGACTGTTTGCGTTTGGTAACCGAGCTTCAACAGTTACCGATGCGCATATCATCATGGTTTATGACAGTGATGCGGTTGGTAATTGGTTAAAAAATATCGGCAGCCTTGAGGGCAGCATCGAAGTGATTAATCAAAGTGGAGAGCTTATCGTTGGGGAAAGCGCTTTGTTTAAGGGGCTTCAAGTCAATGCTAGAGACAATCCGCCATGGCAGGATGATTTGTTATTTCTCTCACAGCAGCCAAAAGCTCTGATGCAGCTCAACTATTTTGAAAGCTATCAGCGTTTTTCCACGCCATTACAAAACGAAGTGGTGCTGGAAGTTTGCTTTTTGATCTTTTTTATTTTGCTTACTTTTATTGCGATTGTTTGGCTGAGTAGTCAGATATTTATTAAGCCGTTAACCCATTTTGTAAACTTCTTATCGTTGCAAGACGGTGCCCCTTCAAGTACTCAAAACTACTCTATTCCAGAAGAATGGCAGCCGTGGTTTGCACAAGTAAAACAAGTGGTCGAGCAAAAAGAGCAGTTGATGTCTGTGCTACAACAGCACAATCAAGCGTTAGATGATGAAGTGAAACGCAAACAGTATGCGTTAACACAAAGCCTTGCAGTAAAAGAGCAGCAGGCGGCTTTGCTTAATGCCGTTTTGGATGCCGTGCCCGATATGATTTATTTCAAAGACAGTAGTGGTGTATTTACTGGCTGTAACCGAGCATTTGAAAAGTTTGTGGGGATCAGTAAAAGTACCTTAATTTCGGGGGATGCCGTTCCAGATGTCAGCAAATTTGCGATTTTTTTAGAGCAAGAAGCGGTAATGAAAGAAGCACATCAAGCCGTGACGTGTAACTTCAGCTTTGCTGAGACGCATTTTGTTTTTACGGTATCGCCTCTTATGTCTGAAACTGGTGTACTCATTGGTTATTTAGGTGTGATCAGAGACATTACGTCGCAACAGCAAGCCTACAAAGCGATTAGTGACTCGGAAGAACACTTCCGTGCTGCCATTGAATATGCCCCGAACGGGGTTATTTTGGCTGGCGTGGATGGTGACGTGCTAGAAATGAACAAAACCGCACGGCGGTTTTTAGGCGAATCCGCGACAGTGCAGAGTAAGCACCTGCAAAACTTTTTTGAAGAGTCTAGCTGGAAAGTGTTGAAGTCGATTTTGGCTGAGTTGTTAAAGGAAAATAAAAAGGTAGTCGAGCATACGATTTCTCAATCTGGTAAATACCAGTGGTTGCAGCTCAATGTTTCTCTTGTTTGGGATAAAAATAGACAGCCACAGTACTATGTGATTCATCTGCAAAACATCACCGGGTTATTACTTGCCAAACAAGATGCAGAGCGAGCAACGTTGGCTAAAAGCCGTTTTATCGCCAATATTAGCCACGAAATTAGAACGCCAATTAATGCAATTCTGGGGCTTGCTGAAATGATAGCTGGTGAGGCGTTGACACCTAATCAGACCAAACAATTGCATCAACTTTCAAATGCGGCAAACGAATTACTCGTAATGCTAAACAGTATTTTAGAGTTTGCCAAAGTAGAAAGTCACCAAGCGAGTATTCAGTTTGAAACATTGCAAACCAGTCAAACAATAGAGGCTGTCGCCTCTTTGATCCGTCCTCTTTGTACGCAAAAGCGATTAGGGTTTGAGATAGATGTTGATGTGAACTTGTGGCCCTATCTGTACACTGATGAAGATAAGCTCAAGCAGATATTGGTAAATCTTTTAAGTAATGCGGTGAAATACACTATTGAAGGAAAAATAGGCCTAAATGTAAAAGTTCAAAGTGAAGAAGCAACCAAGCAACAAGTTCGGTTTGAAGTCTGGGATACTGGAATTGGTATTAAACAACAAGATGTTGAACACTTATTTGATGCATTTACTCAAGGAGACGAGAGTTTTGCCAGACGTCACGAGGGAATTGGTCTTGGTTTAGCGATTGTTAAGCAAGAAGTCGAATTATTAGGTGGTAATGTCGCCGTTGATTCAACTCCGAAGCAAGGCAGCTGCTTTTACTTTGAACTGGTACTGGACAAAGGTGCTTGTTCTATTCTAGATGGCAATAAGAAAATGTTTGTGTTGTGTGATAAGCCGCATTACCTGCCAAGCTATTTTAATAACAGTATTGTTCCGGTTTCCTCTGAAACGCTGAAAGACACCATTGAAGGTTCAGATAGTGCTTTACTTATTGTGCCGCCTAAAACAATCAAACAAAGTGTACTCGATGATATTGACTTAGCTCGTGCTTTATTATTAATGAGCGAAAACGATGGTTTGTCCTTTGCGAATAGTGTTGAACTGAACTCAGACGCATTTTTTCAAGCTGTTTATGCTTGGATATCTGAGCGTGGTCACACTTCTTATTCGCTAGAAAAGCAAACTATCGAAATATCGGGCATTCTATGTTTGGTTGTTGATGATAATACCGTTAATTTGGAAATTACCGCTAACATGCTGATGCAAAGTGGAATTAGCGTATCAGTATTAGACTCAGCTGAGCATATTGTGGAGATCTGTACCGCACTGCGACCTGATGTGGTATTAATGGATATCCATATGCCTCAGGTCGATGGCTTTGCAGCAACGAAACAATTAAGAGAAAAGTTTTCCCAGCAGGAACTACCTATTATCGCGCTAACTGCAAACACCCATAAAGAAGAGCGAGAACAAGCTGGCTTAGTTGGCATGAATGATTATCTAATAAAACCGATCAGAACCGAGAAAGCTTGTCGCAGTATTGCAAATAACCTAACATCAAAAGTAACGGATGAGCAGTGCTTTTTCGATTATGAGTTTGCATTAGCGCAAATGATGCATAATGAGGCTTTTTTGGATACCATGTTGAATAAATTTGCCAAACTTTGTAGTGACTATATCGAACAACTACAGCAAACCACTGACGCCAGTAAAATGCTCAATTTGGCGCATGGTATCAAGGGCTCTGCTGCGGGGCTAGGGTTCAAACGTTTAGCAACCAACGCTAGGCTGCTAGAAGCCCATTGTAAACAGGTCTCTATTATTACCAACACTGCATTGCAGCAAGAACTACGCAAATCATTAGAGCAAGTCATCACCTACATCAGGCTGAAAAAGTTGAGCATTGAGCATGCGTGAATCAAAGCCGGTAATCCTAATTGTCGATAAAGATCCGCTTAACTGTATGGTGCTTAAAAATGCTTTATCTGAGCAATATCAAGTGATTGAGAAAGTCGGTTGTGAGCAGTGTTTTGACACCCTGCGCACGATACAAGTCGATTTAATTATCATGGATACGCAAATTGACCATGGTAATGGATTTCAGTTATTAGAGGCGCTGAAGAAGGATCAGAAGACGTATAACATTCCTGTTATTATTATTTCCTCAAGTGTCAGTTTTAGCGACGAAGCAAGATGTTTGCATCTAGGCGCTGCAGATTATATCACTAAGCCGTTTAACCCGATGATTGTGACTGCACGGCTTAAAAATCAACTACTCATTAAACAAAAAAATGATTTGTTAGAGAGCTTGGTTAACATTGATGGATTGACTGAATTACCTAACCGTTTGCGATTAGAACAGCTGATAGCCAGTGAACTGGATAGTATATCTGGCCTACAGAAGTCGTTGTCAGTGATGTTGATTGAGCTTGACTATTTTAAAGAGTTCAATGAACACTACGGCTACACTCAAGGGGATGAGTGCTTAATTAAAGTTGCCAAACAACTCAAATCAAGTGCTGATGAATATAGTGCTGTGGTTGGTCGGTTTGATGGCACAAGGTTTGCGATTGTTGTATGTTCCCTGACGGTTGAACAACTAGAAAAGTTCGCGTGGCGGGTTCATGATGCAATTAATGAATTGCAAATATCACATATGGCGTCGCCAATTTGTGCTCATGTTAGTGTTAGTATTGGTGCTGTAAGATTAAAAGCTCAAGCCTCGTATACAGCGAAGCGGATTATTGGTATGGCTGATGAAGCGCTCTCACATGCTCATCAACAGCAGCAAGCTGTGGTGTTGGTATAAATGAAACTGAAGGGGCTTGAGAAACAAGTTTATCCTTTTGTTGCTCAAGCATTCATTACTAGCCCAATGAATTTACTAACTGTTATTCCTTTAAATGGTATTTGAATTTATCGGATCTGAGACATCGCAGATTCACCATAGCCGATCAACTCATCATTTTTAAATACCAAGGGGGTACACTCGTCTTTGGTTACCTTGCCATCAGAATGCTGACTGTTGGTTTGATAATAAAGTACTTGATAAGTACTACCATCTTTTGACAGCAGCTCGGTGTAATCTGGGGTAGCAAACATATCTTTTACCTGATGATATGAAGTACCAAGTTTAAGACTGGCAATTTTATCTCTGTTTCTTTTTTGAACATGCTGCCAATTTGAAGAATTGTAATCTGAAACCCAACCGTGCTCTGACTCACCATCAGATACCGCAACGATACAGCCAGACAATAAAGTGGTGCTTAAAGCAGCTACAAGCGCGAGTTTTTTCATTTTGATGTTCCTTGTTACTGTCTTCGAAAGTTTGAATAAATGTGGTTCAAAGACGTTTGATTTTAGTTTTCAATTTTATAGCAATATCTTTGCCAAAAAAATAAGCTTATAAAAAACAAATGGTTACATGTTGTTTGTTCTGTTGTTTTTTCACTTTCAACTGTGTTTTAGCCTTTTTAACCAAAAAATAGCGAATATCACTTTTACCTTTATACAATCCGGTTTTTATCGATTCCTTGATGGAATGCGCTAATGTTGTTAGCGATTTCGCCAATGAGTCGTTGAATGGATTCTTTGCTTGCCCATGCGATATGAGGGGTAAGCAACAAGTTTTCTGCCTGATAGGTAACGAGTGGATTGTCGCTTTGCGCGGGCTCAGACGATAATACATCGAATGCGGCGCCTGCCAGTTGATTGTTTCGTAAGGCATTGACAAGAGCATGCTCATCAACAATCCCGCCACGAGCTGTATTAATAATCACAGCAGTGCTTTTTAGCATCGCTAACGTTTGTTGATCAAACAGATTACGTGTTTGGTCTGTTAAAGGACAGTGAATAGAAATAATATCAGCTTGTCGTAAGGCTTGATAAAACTCGGTTCTACCCGAGCGCACGGCGTCAGCGTCTTTTCGCTCTGCAATGATAACCTTTGCTCCAAAGGCCTTGGCAACAGCCGCCACAGCTTCCCCGAGTTCACCATAACCAATGATAGCGAAATTTTTGTTGGCGATTTCCGTAATAGGGTAGTCCAGTCGACAGAATATATCGCTTTGTTGCCACATGCCTTGTTTACAGTCAAATTGATAACGATGCAGGTTCGACAGTAAATTTCCAAGCATAGTAAAAGTATGTTGCACGACAGATGGCGTGGAGTAACCCGCTACGTTGTAAACTGCAATGTGTTGCGCCGCTGCTGCTTGTAAATCAATGTTATTGACGCCCGTTGCAGCGACACAGATCAGCTTTAGTTTCGGCAATGATTCAAGGGTCGCCGCGTTTAATTTTACTTTGTTGGTGATTATCACCTGTGCGTCTTTGCATCTTTCCAGTATTTGTTGCTCGTTGGTGGTTTCATATATTGCCAGCTCTCCAAGTCTTGAAAGCGGAGAGAGGTCATTACCAGCGAGAGTTTTGGCGTCTAGCACGACGATTTGCACGATATTAATTCCTTACTTGACTTTAGAGTTAACACTAAGGTTTATACTAGGTTCTGTTGCCCATTGAGGTGTGAATTTTGTTCAAACCTGTGACTGTTGGCATAAGATATGAGCTATTTGAATCAAAATAGGCACCGTTAAATGTAGGTGCTAGAGATCTGCACATCTGGTGTTAGGATAAGCGGCAGAGCGAAGAGGTGTAAAGTGTTAAAGATAGGAGAGCTGGCCACACGGCTAAATGTGTCAACGGATACATTGCGATATTATGAAGCGAATGGATTGCTAGCACCAAGCGCGAGAAGCGCTGCGGGTTATCGATTGTTCGATCAAGAAAGTGAGCGGCAAATGCGATTTATTTTAAAAGCGAAAGGCGTCGGTTTTAGCTTAAAAGAAATTCAAGATTTGTTGAAAATTAAGTTCGAAAAGCATCAGCACAGTTGTGAAGAAGTGAAGCAACTAACTATCCAAAAGCGAGATTCGGTGCGTGAAAAAATTGCTGTGCTTATGCAGTTTGAACGGTCATTGTCAAAGCTGGCACAGCAGTGCTGTGGAGGTAAGGAACCGGCGATAAGTTGTTCTATTTTGAGTGAATTGGAGAATATACATGACTGAATTGGTAAGTAACTTCTGGCAGTTGTTTTTAGTCTCTGCACCTTGGCTGCTGCTTGGACTTATATTAGCTGGACTAATAAATGTGTTTATTCCCAAGGATTTCTTACAGCGCCATTTAGGGAAAGAAGGGTTTTGGGTAACAGTAAAAGCTGCGTTAATTGGCGCACCGATGCCATTGTGCTCTTGTGGTGTTATTCCTGCTGCGATTGGATTAAGAAGGGCTGGCGGTTCAAAAAGTGCGACGACGGCGTTTTTGGTATCAACACCGGAAACTGGGGTAGATTCTATTTCAGTGTCTTACGCATTGCTTGGGCCATTTATGGCCGTGATAAGACCAATAGCAGCTGTATCTAGCGCCATAGTTGCTGGGTTGCTGGTGGGGAAAGAGTCAGAGATGACAAAAGCGCATAAAAGGGAAGTCGATAGCCCTAAATCGGCCACGGACTCATCATGCTGTGCGAAACCGGTGGCGACGACAAAAAACAGTTGTTGTGACACCTCGACGACACAAGAAAACACTTCCTGTAGTAACGCAGTAGTGAGTAACACGTCATGCTGTGATGAACCCCAACCTCCAACTGAAAGTAGTTGTTGTGAGACTGTAGTTAAGTCGTCTGAACAATCGTGTTGCGCCAGTAAAGCACCGCTACCAACAGTGACGGAAAAGTTAAAACAAGCGCTGCACTTTAGTAGTAATAAATTGCTATCCGATACAGCCGTTTGGCTCCTGATTGGCTTATTTTTTGCGGCACTGGTGCAGACTTTTGTACCCGCATCGTTTTTATCGCAATGGGGGAATGGCATTGTTGCGATGCTAGCGGTCATTTTAATTAGTATACCTATGTATATTTGTGCGACCGCTTCGACGCCTATTGCAGTCGGACTGCTACTTGCCGGCGTATCGCCTGGCGCGGTCTTGGTATTTATGCTCGCAGGTCCAGCAACCAATGTGGCAACCATCGGTGTGGTGGCGAATGAGTTGGGCAAAAGAGCGGTAGCAGCGTATCTAATAGGCGTTATTGGGGTTGCTCTAATATTTGGATTTTTTACCGATTACTTGGTGACAACTTATGGTTTTGTCGTGTCTCCGATGATGGGAGAAGAACATGAAGTGCTTCCTGAGTGGTTTGTATTATTATGTGGTGTAATGCTTGCTGGGCTTTTAATTCGGCTGGCATTCATAAATACATACAAACTATTTTCTCCCAAAATTGCCTAATAGGTTAGTCTTGCGGTAAATTATTGTTTTTACGCTGGTCAGACTTGAAAAGCTTAGCGTCAAGTCTGAGGCCGCGATAGAATGCCCAATGAGTGTTTTTCAGTTCCAAAATTTTGAGAAGTAGAGTGGATAAATACGCAGATATAAGACCTTACAACGATGATGAAGTTGCGCAAGCAATGGATCGTCTGCTTTCAGATAACCAATTCATTGATGTCATTGCCAAATATAACTTACCCGCTTGGTTGAGCCGTTGGACCACACTGGCAAGACCTTTGGTGCGAATGAAGTTGAACCATAAATGGGGAGCACTGAATACGGTTGAAGATGTGCAACTAGAAGTTGCGCACTATCTGCAAATGTTAATTCATAAAACCACTTCAAAGGTGACCTATTCCGGTTTAGATTCTCTGGATCATGACACGTCATATTTATTTATTTCCAACCACCGTGACATTGTGCTGGATCCCGCCTTGGTCAACTGGGGTCTGTACCAGAACAAAATGCGTACAGTGCGTATAGCTATTGGTGACAATTTATTGCAGGTTCCGTATATCACTGAGCTCATGCGACTAAATAAGAGTTTTATCGTTAAGCGCTCAGCCAAGGCACCAAAGGAAATGCTCAAGGCGTTAACGCAGCTGTCCTCCTATATTTATGACTCATTGCAGGAAGGTAACTCTATCTGGATTGCGCAAAAAGAAGGTCGTGCAAAAGATGGCGTGGATCAAACTGATCCTGCGCTAATAAAAATGCTGCAGTTAAATGGTCGAAAATTAAAATTGCCGTTTGCTGATTATGCTAAACAGCTGAAAATTGTCCCCGTTGCGATTTCATATCAATATGAACCTTGCGCGATTTCTAAAGCAAAAGAGTTATTCCATAAAAAGCAGTATGGGGAATATATCAAAGCGGAAGGAGAAGATATCGCAAGCATTATTGAGGGCTTTAGCAGTGATAAAGGTCATGTACATGTGGCTTTCGGTACTCCTATCTCTGCGGATGTCGACACCCCAGAAGCGCTCGCTAGCATAATAGATGAGCGAATTTTATCGCTGTATCATTTGCACCCGACTAATCATTTAGCCGCGGGGGATGATCTGCAGATCAGTGCTGAAGACAAAGAAGATTTTATCACCAAGCTTGAGCAAGTGCCTGAAGATTTGAAGCAACTTGTATTAAGTATGTATGCGGAACCATTTAGAAGAAAGGGCGTGTAGCACGCCCTTTTTACAAGTGTGCAACTGGGCGCCGATAATACACCACCTCTAGATCGCCTAGAGGATCCCGATGCGTTCCCTTTTTGACAAAGGTCATGGATAATTTTTTCATGATGTTTATTGATGCGGCGTTGTCTTCCAGCGCAATAGCACTGAATGCCTCAATACCGTCAGCCAATTTTGGCAGTTCCATCATAATGTGGTTTGCGGCCTCTGTTGCGTAACCTTTACCCCACACACATCGTTTAAATCGCCAACCCAACTCGAGATCTTTATCATTTCTTCGGTCATTAAAAAAGTCCATTGGACGTACTAAAATCCAACCTAGAAACTGACTGTCTGTATTGTCAAAGCAGCCCCAAAGTCCCCAGCCATTATTTTCATTAGTGAAACTAGTTAAGCGAGGGACAAATACCTCTTGGATAGTTTGCAGTGAATTTGGCTCACCACCATTAATATACTTCATGACGAGTGGATCGCTGTCCAGATCTGCGAGTAGTTCGGCATCGTCGGCAGTAAGAAGTCGATAACTAAGCCGCTGTGATTTAGTGATATTCATTTTTTATTTTTCCTTAGACTTGAATAACGAGATCGAAACAACAGGTACGTAACAAGCGCTATTACACAGCAGCATGGACGTAGGTGGCCGAGTCTACTACAATACGCGCGCATTTTTTACCGGGGATTGCTTTGAATAATTCAGTATTAGCGCTTAGGCAACGTCAAATTGCCTCGGCTCAGCGTGAGTATAAGGCGAGAGGCTCAAAGCTCGCGCGTTGTGAGTGTTGCCTTCTTGCAGTCTCCCTATGTATCTGCGACAAAGTAAAAATTGCAAACAGTAATGTCGCCGTGTGTTTGTTGATGTATCACAATGAGAGCTTTAAACCTTCGAATACAGGTCGGCTTATAGCGGACGTTTTGCCAGATAACCACGCGTTTCGCTGGGATCGTACAGATCCCGATCCTACTTTGTTAGCTTTGTTATCATCCCCGTTTTACCAACCTATCGTGGTTTTTCCAGCTGAAGGTGTGGAATCTGAGCGGGTTATCTCTAAAGTTGAACGAGAAGAAGGTAAAAAGCCTTTGTTTATCTTTTTGGATGGTACTTGGCGAGAAGCCAAAAAGATGTTTAGAAAAAGCCCTTATTTAGACTCGTTTCCGGTATTGTCAATTGCGCCAGATAAGCTTTCAGATTACAAGCTGAGAGTTGCACCACATGAGCATCAACTAGGTACTGCAGAAGTCGCATGTGTGGTATTAGAAGAATGTGCAGAGCATGATGCAGCACAAAAACTGACGGATCATTTTGTTGATTTTAGAGATGCATATCTAAAAGGAAAGCGCAGTAAACTTTAGTAGGGCTTAAATTAAGAAGAGCGCGACCCATTGCTGAGCCGCGCTTACGGAATCTTCTAAAAGCGTCCTGCAAGGTTGACAGTGCCAACGTCCTTTATTTTCCATCTGATCGCCTGGTGTTCTCATTTTGCGAATCTTGGGCTTCATGCCCAATGTCCATTTTCCTAGCTTACATCCCGTGTATTGTCCTTACTCATCCTTAAACTCTCTGCGCATCTTGCGTTGAGTCGCCATCCTGACGATATGTAAAACATGTCCGTGTTTTGACTCTCCATGAGTCTACATCCAATAACTAATCCTACTCATCCTTGAACGCGTCTCAGTGCCACTGATCTTTTATGCTCCTTCACAGCTTGCTCAGTCTATCCTTATGTTCTAGCTCGTCAGTGCTAGAGATTATCGACCATCTCTTCTTGAGATAGGTTAAGTATATGCCGTGGATACCGAATTGAAGAGTAGCTAAAGAGATGTGATTTACGGACTTTTTGTTGTCATATTTGCAAAAGTCATTTATTACAGGTAGTTATAAAAAAAAAGCTGCTAAATTCGCCAGCTGTTTACTCAATGACTGTCGTCAAGGTGAGATATCTCTCACACTGAAGTTCAGTATTTACGATTCTAATATTGCAGGCCGGTACTTAACTGTTCGATATGAGGGTGTAAACTCGTTTAATAAAGAGTATCATCACTTGATAATAATTATTGTTTCATCATGGAGTCTTTCTTTATGAAAAAAGCACTGCTTTCGTTACTAACCGCGCTTACTTGCCTTCCTACCTTCGCAGCAGACGAAGTAAATATCTACTCCTTTAGGCAACCTTTTCTTATCCAACCAATATTGGACGACTTTACCAAGCAAACCGGAATAAAAACGAATGTAGTTTTTGCGAAAAAAGGCTTAATTGAGCGCGTTAAAAGAGAAGGCAAGCATAGCCGCGCAGATTTGGTGCTGACTTCAAACTTTAGTGCGCTGATGCAATTGCAAGAAGAGCAATTGACGCAAGCTATCAACAGCGACACGGTCAATAAAAATGTGCCAGCCAAGTTTAGAGATCCAGAAGGGCAGTGGATTGCGTTAACCAAAAGGGCACGTAATGTCTACTCTTCTAAATCTCGACTGGGCAAGCTTGATGCGCTTACGTATGAAGATTTGGCTGACGCCAAGTATCAAGGCAAAATTTGCACACGCTCAGGTAAACACCCTTACAATTTAGGTTTGGTTGCATCGATGATTGCACATCACGGTGAGGCAAAAACCAAAACCTGGTTGCAAGGTGTGAAGAACAATTTAGCAAGAAAACCTCAGGGTAATGACCGAGCACAAGTCAAAGCAGTAAAAGAAGGGTTGTGTGATTTAGCGTTGGGTAATAGCTACTATTTCGGTAAAATGATGCAAGACGACAAGCAAAAAGCTTGGGCCGATGCGGTGTACATTAATTTCCCAAATCAGCAGAATCGAGGCACCCATATCAATGTTTCTGGTGTGGTACTGACCAAACACGCTAAAAATACCGAAAATGCCTTGAAACTCATAGAGTTTATGACAGACAATAAGGCGCAAAATATGTATGCGTCGATGAATATGGAATACCCAGTTAAGCCGGGCGTCGAATTATCCGAACTGGTGGCATCTTGGGGGACATTTAAGGAAGACAGCCTGCCTTTGTCAGAAATAAGTAAATACCGTCCGATAGCGCTCAAGCTAATCGATGAGGTAAAATTTGACCTTTAATGCGAGCAATACTTTCACTCTCTAAATGGCAGAGTTTTGCGTGGCTGATTGGCTTATTGTTATCAGCCCCGTTACTGTTTCTAATCAATGAGTCGTTACAGCCTGACTCTGATGTTTTTGATCATCTTTGGGATACGGTACTTTGGGACTATGTTAGTAACACGGTTTGGTTGATCATTGGTGTTATTATTCTCAGTAGTATCATAGCGTTACCTCTTGGTTGGTTAACCGCTTACTGTGCTTTTCCGGGACGACGCTTTTTTCAGTGGGCGCTGATGTTGCCCCTTGCAATGCCCACTTATCTCATTGCTTATGTTTATACCGATCTACTTGATTACGCTGGACCTGTGCAAATATCGCTAAGAAATTGGTTTGGCTGGCAATCTCCCGACGATTATTGGTTTTTTGATATTCGTACTTTAGAAGGTGCCATCGTGATGATTGCGCTGGTGTTGTATCCCTATCTCTATCTGATATTCAAAACTGCACTGCGAGAGCAGTCTTTTAAGTTGGTGCAGGCTAGTCAGTTAATGGGGAAATCGCCACTGCAAAGCTTTTTAAAAGTAAGTATTCCCTTATCTCGAGGTGCCATTGTTGCGGGCCTCGCTTTGATTAGTATGGAAACCATGGCAGATTTTGCCACGGTACATTACTTTGCCGTCAGCACCTTAACGACAGCGGTTTATGATACTTGGCTAGGGTATTACTCATTGACCGCCGCAGCGAAAATATCCGGTATTATGTTGCTGTTTTTATTTCTAGCGTTGACACTAGAACGCTTAAGTCGTTCTTCTGATGTGGTTCACGAGCGTCAGGCTACGCAAAACAGTGAAACACTTTATCACTTAATTGGTATCAAAGCTTGGGGCGCAACACTCTGGTGTACCTTTGTGTTAGGGGTCGCTTTTGTACTGCCCACTTTGGTATTGGCGGGCTATGCCATCGATTATCATGAGCAAGCATGGAACCGTGAGTTTTTTACCTATGCATGGCAAAGCTTTAAAATTGCATTGTGGGTGAGTATTATCGTTTGTATTTGTGCGGTTTTAATGACCTTCTATCAGCGGATCAGTAGTGACCGATTTGCTCGCTTACCAGGAAAGTTTGCCAGCACGGGTTATGCGCTACCGGGCACAGTGCTTGCGATTGCCGTGCTGATCCCATTGACGTTGTTTGATGAGTATCTGAATCAATGGTTAGATGGTTCTGGATGGGAGCCAGGCTTATTGCTCAGCGGTACTATTTTCGCGCTAGTGTTTGCTTACATCGTCCGCTTTTTTGCTATTGGTCAGGGGGCTGTGGAGTCTAGCTATCAGCGAATTAGCCCAAGTCTTGATATGGCCAGTTTATCGCTGGGAAAAAGCCAATTTCAAACCATGTACAAGGTACATCTACCGCTACTTCGCCGTGGCATACTTACGGCGGCTTTGTTGGTGTTTATTGAGTGCATGAAAGAGCTACCGGCTGCACTATTGCTGAGACCTTTTAACTACGAAACACTAGCAACTCACGTCTATCAGTACGTCAGTGATGAACAGCTGGAACTTGCGTCAATATCCGCTCTATTTATCGTGCTGGTGGGGTTAATACCGTTATATCTGGTGAATCGTTCTATGGAGCATAAAAGCTAATGTATAGCTTAGAAATTGACAACTTGTGTTACAGCTATGACGGGCACCAAGTGGTAAATCAGTTAAACCTGCAAGTGAAACAAAATGAGATTGTTTGTCTGTTGGGGGCGAGTGGTTGTGGCAAGACTACGACATTAAAAGCGATTGCTGGCTTGATCCAACCTGAGCAAGGCAAGGTAATCATTTTAGGAAAAACAATGAGTCATGGGCGCAGTTTTATTGCGCCACAGCATCGAAATATAGGCATGATGTTTCAAGATTATGCGCTGTTTCCGCATTTGAATGTTGCTGACAATATTGCTTTTGGTTTGAAAGAGAAAAGTAAACGTGTACGTGCGGAGCGAGTGACTGAGATGCTTGAACTGATCAAGCTGACGCCGTTTGCCGAACGTTTTCCTCATGAATTGTCTGGCGGTCAACAGCAGCGTGTGGCGATTGCCAGAGCGCTGGCATATCGACCGAATTTACTGTTGCTGGACGAGCCTTTTTCTAACATTGATGCGCAAGTCCGATTTCAGTTAATTAACGAAATTCGTGCCATTATCAAAAGCCAACAAGTGTCGGCAATCTTTGTTAGTCACTCAAAAGACGAAGCGTTTGCGTTTGCTGATCGCTTAGCAATTATGGATAAAGGTCAAATTGCCCAAGTCGGTGACCCGCAATTACTTTTCCAGCGACCAAATTGTAAAATGGTGGCCGAATTTCTAGGGCAAGGGATCTATCTGGATGCGGAACGCAAAAATGACAGCATCGTCATCACCCGGTTTGGTGAAATCGCTTCCTTGACATCACTTGCTGATACAAAAGCTTCCGGTCAAGTTTATCTCAGACCTCAGCATTTGGAACTAGACAACAATGCTTCCGCAGTGGTGGATGTATTGCATGAACGCTTTATGGGCACTGAGTATATTTACCGCATTTCGGCAGATGGGCAGGAGTTAGAAATACCCCACCCAGCGGATAAGCCATTGGACTTAAATGCACCTATCTCTTTAAAAATTAAAGCACATGCTGTAAATTTCTTTTCTTAACCACAAATGAATCGATAACACGGAGAACAGCATGGCGCTTGCGCAGTCAGGTGTGTGTGCCGAAGCGAACTTGCATGGCTTACATCTTTTTTTCAATGTACTGGAAGGTCAAGATGAAGCTTTACGAGCCGCATTGGCGAATGCAGGAAGGCTACAAGATGAGCTGAACGACCGCTTTTCGGAATCCATGTTATCAAGCTTTGTTGCGCTTGGTGCGCAATATTGGCCACATATCTATCCTGAATTTATCCCCAGCGGCTTGAAGAGCTTTCCGCATATTGCAGATGCGGAACACACCATTCATACTCAGCCGTTTGACTTGCTTTACGTAGTCCGGTCTGACCGAGAAGATGTGAACCATATTTTCGCGCAAAGTATTTTGCACATGCTCAGCGGCATGGTGGAGTTGGTTGCCCATGTGCGAGCTTTTCGTTTTTTAGACGGTCGGGATTTCAACGGTTTCATTTACGGTGGTGATACCCCAAGAGGCCGAGCCAAACGCGAAGTCGCATTGATAAACAATCCAAATGGTGCCGATCACTTAGGCAGCTATATTCACGTTCACCGCGTTAAATTTGATTTATTGCATTGGCAGGCATTGCCGTTGGGTGAGCAAGAGCAATTGATGGGACGTACGCGCTTGGATAATGACTTATTAACCGAGTGTGATGAGGTTAACCACGCCAAGCTCACTGAAATTAAAGGAGAGAATGGCTTACCGCTATTGCTTAATCAAAGCATGCCATTTGGCGATGTGTTTGAACAAGGTAGTCTGTATATCAGTTGTAGTGCCAAAGGTGATGCTTTTGAAACCGTACTGAAAAGCCGTTTAGGGCAAGGTCACGAATACGACCCTCTATTGGATTATTCTACTTCTGATATGGGTTCTGCTTATTTTGCCCCGTCGATAGAATTTCTGAAAGTAATGGCTGAAATGCCTGAGTAACACCACTATTTATCCCAAGTTCAAGTTATCTAACGATATACAAAGTACAAGGTTTAGAACTTATACAAAATGGGAAAACACTTTTCCCCTTTTGTGTCGAATTAACGACAAACTAGCGTTAAAACTTGCTGGTTTTTTGCATCGCGGCGAGTTTCAAGTTTGCAGTCTTTTATCGATGTTATGCCACCACTTGAGGAGGAGTTCACGTAAATAGGGACACCTCGAACAGTCAGTCTGCTCATCCAGTCTGTTAGCCATCTCATGTTACCTGCAGTTGATTCATTAAGTATTCTCTTTCCGCCGTAAATCCTAACTGCTACATGGCTGTTTTCGGTGGGGATACGTTTACCTGATTTGTCATATAACTTGAGTACTTCACCCTTAAAACATCACCGATGTACCATTACTTGAAGTGAATTGAATTTCAACAATCGCGCTTGTACCATCTTGAATCTGATAGTGAAATTAGCTGTCATACCTAAGTTTAGACTAACAAAAGGCGGAGAAGGGGTAGCGCTAGCTGCAAGTTGTCTTAGTTGAGCCTCCCACAGATCAAACTGCTTTTGGATTACCGGATCACTCTTCGTTCTATCTGATATCAACTGTGATAGAACAAAAGCGGGAGTGGAAGTGCAGTATGCCATCTTAATCACTCAACAATAAGCAGCTACGTGGTCAGGAAAAATATGATGGTTTTAGTACAAATTAGCAAAGAAATGGTTCTTGGTTAAATTGTTGATTTATAGAGGTAAAGTGGTTGTTTGTCTGCTGGGGTACCAGAAAAACTGATACCCGCACTACTAAACTCAGATACCTTAGTTACAGCGCGCAAAGATGGAAAACTTATCGGCATAGGCAATGCAATTTCTGATAGCTATTTAGTTGTTTATTATCCGCTTAGGCTTGTTGATCCCAAATTTCATGGTTTAGGAGTAGGGCGTAAAATGATGGAGCTGATGCAACGCAAGTATAAAAACTTTCATCAACAAATGCTGACTGCCAATGGTAAAGCCGTCACGTTTTATTAAGCACTAGGTTTCGAAAGGGCTGGGAACACTGAGCCTATGTGGGTCTATGCGGGGAACGACCATTCATCGTCTTGTCACTACTTTAATGCAAAGGGTGATGTGTTATTGTGGAATAGCTGCCAATTAACAATGCGCTAGGCATTAAAGGAATATATATGATCAAAAACACTTTATGGGGCTTAATGACGCTCTTGACAATACTTGTTGCACTCTATGCGATAGGGCTACTCTTTGCACCAGATATTCGACCACCGTTTGTGCAAAATCTTTTTACTCATTTTCCTAAAGTCACAACGATTCATTTTTTAGGTGGTGGTGTTGCAATTGTAGCCGGCGCTTTCCAGTTTAATGCTTCGCTTAGAATGAAATACCGATCATTACACAAACTATTAGGACGCTTTTATGTGGTTTCTATCCTGTTTAGCGGCATTGCGGGTTTGATTTTAGCGATAAACTCAGTCGGTGGTATTTATGTGCAAGCTGGGTTTGGTTTAATGGCTACCTTTTGGTTGGTTACCACCATAAATGCTTATCAACTCATTCGCAAAGGCAAGGTTAGTTCTCATGAAAGCTGGATGGTGCGAAGCTATGCGGTAACCTTGGCAGGAGTGACTTTACGGTTATATCTGGGGTTAAGTGTTGTTTTAGGCATTAAGTTTTTTGATGCTTACCCTGTTTTAGCATGGCTTTGCTGGGTTCCAAATTTGTTTATCGCTGAACTACTCCTACGATTTAAACGGAATAAAACTACAGCGATTAACAAACGCACCTTGCTCGAATCGGATGAAGGCGTAGTAGGTGAGTAAAGGGGCTGTATCTTACTTTTTAATGCGTTTTTTCTTCTAGTGAAAATACATGGTCACCATTAAAAGTTATTAATCGGTTGAGTTGGAGTTGCCATGATAAAAGCACTGCGCAAAGAATAATTCAGATGAACGCCCAGCCAGCCCCATTTTCAACAGGACTCAGCGAAGTTAACACCAAGATCGAGCCTGGTGTTAACCCATTATCGTGTTACAGCAAAAACGGCTCTTTGACGCTTTGCTCCGAGCTGGTATTTGAAAATGTATCTTTGCTTAATTGTTCCAATACTTTTTCCAGCTTTTCAGTTAACGCGGCATCGTCATTTTTGATATTCAGCTGCTGTGTTAGCAGCTCGGTGACTAGTTGCAGCGCTTGCGCACTCTGGTCTCCTTGTTGATTGTTTATCGTAACCTCTGGGGCCGGAGTATTGGCTAGTTGCTCTGACACCGCTTGTAAGGTGGCTTTTAAGGTTTTATAAAAGCTGCGATTATTGAACTTAAGTTGTTGACCACATGCTTCTACGGTCTTGCTAAGGGACTCTTTCAGTTGCTCAGAGGCCAGATGTTGCTGTGCAGCCAGTTGCTTTAACGGCGCTTCGTAAGGGGCACTGGCTATTGTTTGTTGTAGCTCTGTAAGTTGTTGCACAAGTTCTTTTTGCTCAAGTTTTTGTGCGAGTTGATTAAGAGTGTCGCTGTAGTCGTGGCTTAGTTGCGACTTATCTAATCGCGTAACGATTTGGCTGAGCGCTCGATTGAGCTCGCTAAGCTGATCTACGGCCAAGAACACGGGATCGCTGCCATCGTTTACGCGGTTTAGTCTTGCGTATTCAGCTTTGATTTCTGCCCAACGTGTTTGCTCTTGTTCGGTTAATGTGCCACGAATTTCCCCTAGTTTTAGTAAGTTCTCTTCGCTGCCCTTGCTTAGAGTTTGTGCTTCGCCTCGGTAGTGGTCGCGGATCAAGTTTTCTAGCTCTTTGTCGTTCATCGCAGCCACGACTTTTTCCGCCATTTTGTTCATGTTCCGATAGCTACCTTGCAGCTTAAATGGTGGTTCGGTACGGTACTTGTCGTCTTGCGCGGCGGAGGCGATGTATTGTGCATTTACTTTTAAAATGGTGTCTTTGATCTCCAGTAGCTTGCCAAGCACTGAGACAATTTCATTGAGCTGGGCCTGAGAGTAATTAAACTCAAGCTCTGTGCTAGGAATGTCTTCGCCTTGTGCCATCCGTACCATTTTATACAAATCAGTCATATTTCGGTTAGCCAACGGTGCCAATACCGCATTTGAAGTTAGGGTATTTTCGATGAAACTCATGGCAAACTCTTGCTCACAACCAGCCAGTGTATCACCCAAATTGTATATGTCGGCGCGGTTGGCTAGCATGTCTGGGATCTTAAAGCTTTCGCCAGATTCGGTATAAGGGTTACCAGCCATGACCACGGCGAACTTTTTGCCGCGTAGATCGTAGGTTTTACTTTTACCATTCCAAACACCATCGATGCGCCTTGAACCATCGCACAGAGAAATAAATTTTTGTAAGAACTCAGGGTGAGTGTGTTGAATGTCATCGAGGTACAACATCACGTTGTTGCCCATTTCAAAGCTTAAGTTGATCTTCTCTATTTCTTTGGCTGCGGTGGCGTTAATAGCTTGAGCGGGATCAAGTGAAACTTGGTCATGGCCAATTGATGGGCAGTTTACTTTGACAAAAGTTAACCCTAAACGATTGGCAACATATTCAATTAACGTGGTTTTACCATACCCTGGAGGAGATATTAGCAGTAACATGCCCATTAAGTCGGTTCGTTTATCGTTGCCTGATGCACCAATTTGCTTTGCTAAGTTATCGCCGATAATAGGGAAATACACTTTGTCTATCAGCTGGTTTCTAACAAAAGAGCTCAGCGGTCTAGGCTTGTATTCATTAAGCTGCAAACGTGATTTTTGTTCACTTAATACTTGAGACTTTAGCTTTTGAAATTGGTTATATGCTGCAACCTGCTGATCAATATAGTCATTGGTTCGAGAGAAAAAATCGGCAAATTCAAGGTCTAAAGTTTGCTCCACAATGCGAGCATGTTGTCCCATTAAGCCTGAGATGTTAGTTTCAACCGAGATTTCTTGCCCAGTAAACTTACATCGCTCGGTGTGCGACAACAGTAAGTAATTACTTGCTTCAACAATTACTTCGTTCGTACATTGTTGTTGAGCACCATAGGCATTGAGCCAACTGTGGAGTAAATTACACTGCGCGACGGGAGTGGCGAGTTTATCTAATGAGTCGATAAGTTCTTGCCAAAAACCTTTGGCCTTAGCCATCGCGGTAAATTGCTCTGCGAGGTTTTTGGCAGGAGCGGCAAGTTCAAAAGTATCAGGCTGTTTAGTTTGCGCGAGCACTCTGATCAGGTACTGAGCAGCTAAGTTTGCGTTGAATTGTGTAAGTTGTGGTAAATAGTCAGTAAACGCTTGCTCTAAGTAGCCAGCCAACTGTTCACTCACTTGTTGGCTCAGTCGGGTGTTGAGTGCATGGTCGTCCAATTGCATCGCAATCATTTGTGCTTGCTTTGCTTGGTGCTTTAGTTGCTCTGCGTGCTGAGCTGGCAAGTTTAGATAAAACAGCTGTGCCGCCACTCGACAACTTGCAGGATAGATGAGCAAACCTAATTGAGATTTCTGACTGAGTAAGTTGCTCAGGATCAGGCTAGCATCGTGGTCATGAATGCCCTTTTCGTAACCTTCTTGATATCTTGGCTCGGCAAACTTTTGCACGACTTTAAGGAGTTCACCTTGTTGGGCCGCTTGTTGCAAGTCAGCTTCGGTGAATGGCTGTTCTGCTGAACTGGTAGCTCGTAGCACCTGTGCTGCGAGAAACTCACCTCGGTAAATATGTGCATTTTCAGAAACGAGATTTTGTTCCCAGTATTGTTTGGCTTCACTTAGTTGCTGATTAACTTGAGGATTTGGGATTTGATCAAAATACTCAGTACCGCTGAGGTGCAGCATTAACTGGTTGTTTCTCGGCAGTAAGGTTAAATCAAGAATTTGTTTGTTGACACTAAACCCATGTTTTCCAATTTTGATGGTGTTGCCGCCATCGCTGTAGATATCTAACTTATCTCTAAGCGTTCTTATCCCTTGATCTTTAGCTGCTTTGAGTTTGGCCTGAATATCATCGGCTTTGACCTCATCGCCGAGGGCTTTTAGCTCGCTGCTGAGTTTGCGCAGCTTGCTTATCATCGGATCAGAGGCAAAGTAGCTGTTAATTTCATCCTGAGATTTAAAGCTTTGAGTACGTCTTACTACGCCTTGTAAAATGCGCTCTGCGGCGTTTGCTAGGTTCAGTGCTTTACGTTGTCGTTCATCAACTAGTTGCTGCTTGTGTGCCTCAAAGCTTTCGTAGACATCATCTCGTTTGGCTAAAATCTCATTTAAAAACTCGTCATATTCGCTAAATTGAGACTCTAGTTCTTCTAGTTGAATAAGCAGTCGTGAAAGTTGTTCATCACACTGCTCAGGCGTTTTGGCTGCGCTTAAACCACTGGTAATACTTTGACTAAACAGTTTAAATCGAGCGGAAAATTCAGCTTTGGCTTCCACACTGCCAAGGCTGCGTTTTTGAATTTCCACGGCCGCTTTGGCTCTATTTACCTGTGCGTAGATACCACTGACATCTTCTAAAATTTGGGTACGAACACGGCTGTCATCGATCTCTAAATCCAACATGGTGTGATTAAGCAAATCCAGCTCATCCCCTAGCGTATCAAGTTCAGCCAATAAGCCATTCAGTTCAGTGACGCTGTCGGTGTTTTCGCATTGAGCTTCGAGCGACTGCAATAGCTCGGTGTACGTTGCAAATGCTTGTGGCTGCTGTAAAAAATGAGCGGTGGCTTGGCTTAATGATAACGTTTGTTGGTCGATACGTTGTTGTAATTCTCGCAGCATGTCGACGTTGATATATTTAACGTCTTCTAGGCTAATTACTTTGCCTTTTAAATCACGTAATGCAGCTAAGCTGGTGACAAACTGTTTTGCCTGTTTGAAGCTATCAGGGCGAACCTCTCTAAAAACTTGCTCTAACTGCGCTGCGATTTGCTGTTCAGAACACCGCGCTTCAGACTCAATTTGATTGACCTTTTCAAATTCGTCTAAGACTTGCTCTGAGGTTTCAAAGATGCTGTGTAAATTATCTGTTGTGTCGGCAAATGCGGACTCAGAAAGCCAATGATAACGGTCTAAAATACTGCGAGTTAGGGCTATTAGTGCTTCGTAGTGGGCGATAGTTGGACTTTGTTCATTGATGGCTTTGCACACGCTGTATAAATCGGCAATGGCGCGCACTAAGTCGGGGTTGCCAATCGTGCCTAGCAGCCCTGTGGCACGTGGTGCTTTTGCTGCAAATTCACTACTATAAAAGGGGCTTTGCCAGATCTGAATTGGGTGAACACGTTCCGGCTCTTGTTCAGCTTTAAAGGTAAGTGCGATACCGTCGTCATAAATCCCATAGCCATGACAATAAATGGGATTCTGTAAGTTCTTTTCGATCATGTTGTAGGCAAATAGGGCGTATTTACCTTCATTTTGTTCGTAAAAAATATACAGTACGTCTTCACCGTTTGGTGACTTCAGCTGGCGGTGGAAAAGTAAATTATCTAACTGATCATCAAAGTAGCGAGTTTGGCCAGACTGTAAGTAGTAACCGCCGGGGAATATAATGCCGTGATCATCGGGCAGCTGAATACAGGCATTGCCCAATGCATCTTGTCTAATTACCTGTTGCGTCCTGTGATTATAAATAAAGTAGCGCCACTGTTTTTCTCGGTAGGGCAGTACTTTTAATAAGATTAGCTCACCGACTTCGGCGTAATACATACTACTGTCTGATAAAGACTGAGCGCTGTCTTCAACGGTTTCTTGATAAATACCTTCGCCGCTTTCGGTGTTGTTCTCAATTTTTACAGTGAGCTTGCCCGCGGATATTTCAACAAAGACTTTATCCGCAATATTAACGTGAGGATGACGGCCTGCAATGTGATCTTTGCGGTCGGTTTTTTGCCACTCAAAATCAAAATTAGCGGTGGCTTTTAATTCTCTTTCACCGCGATTATCTATGTATTCAAGAGTTTCATCTGCAGCAATTTGCCATTGGAATACACGTACATCAGAAATTTTTTCACCAATTTGGAATAACGCAAATAGCTTGTTGTTTTGCACAAATAAGTGTTGAAAGCGAGTTTCTTTGTAATAGGTATAAAGTTCTTCAAAATCACGCAAAAAGCGTTGATTGGTGAGAAATTTGGTTTCACTTGGATACGGTTCTATCTCATAGTGGTCATCAACTAAATGTAACTTTTGTACGCTGAATACATCGCTGACTTTGGTGTTTTGCTTTAAACCCAATAGCACGTTGTACGCAAAAATCAGTTTATCACCAATGAGTACAATGTCTCGGGCAACACAGTTATGTTCGGTGCGAACGCGAGCACGACCTTTTACTTTTAGTTCCGTGCTGCCAAACACCTCTATGCGCTGGTTGTTGATGCTATCGACATGAGTTTTTAATTCGCTGCCAAAGTTACTCAACCGGCGCTTGATAAGTTGATAAGAGTCTTGTTCTAGGGCGCGCTCTGTCTGCGTTGAATCCGTCATGCTGTACTATCCTATGGGCAATAAAGGAAATGAATAAAAATCAATTAGCTGAAATGTCGACCAGCCAATCAACGCTGGTCGACATAGGTCGGGTTACTCTTGTGGTTCAGTGTGTTTTACACTGCCGTTAAATGAGCCTCCAAGCAGGTTTAGCAGTTGCTGCTTTTCAGCGTCTGAGCTGCTGCTTAGCTGTTGGAAAAACTTACTCATGTTAAGGTTTTTCATGGTCTCAGCAGAGCTACTCGCGCCCGCTAATACGCCTTTTAAGTCGTCCATGATGTTACGCTCACCATTTAGATGATCTTTAAACATGGTTTGCATGGTTTTACTTTCACCCACAAAGCCATCGATTGATTTACCTAACGTAATGGCATTCATAAACTGACTGAAGAACTGACCGTCACCACCCATAAAGTTGATATCTGCGTCATTCAGCGCTTTGGCCATGACTTGCGCTTGGTGTGCTGCAATGTCTTTATTTGCGGCAATATTAGCTAAGGTTAACTCTCTTTGCTGATTCAGTTGTA
Source organism: Pseudoalteromonas sp. T1lg65 (assembly GCF_051930985.1). Lineage (NCBI taxonomy): Bacteria > Pseudomonadati > Pseudomonadota > Gammaproteobacteria > Alteromonadales > Pseudoalteromonadaceae > Pseudoalteromonas > Pseudoalteromonas sp. T1lg65. Next base: position 940,891 of record NZ_CP196837.1, read on the forward strand.
GAGTAAAGCTTTCGTAATCACGTGCCTCTTTGCTCATGGCATTTAACGCTTGTAGCTTTTCTTCTAGGCCCTTTGCTTCCGCTGACATTCTGCGCTCAAGATTAGCTGCTTCTGCTTCGCCCTGTTTTTCAATGGCATCGGCCATGGCTGTTTGTACTTCAGCTTCTGCCAGACCAATATCACGCTTACCACGTGCTTCAGCTTCTAGTTTTTGCTGCATTACTTGCGCGTCACTTTCGCCTTGTTTGGCGTTGGCTTCCGCTTTTGCTTTGATGACTTCAGCTTCAGCTAAACCTGTTGCTGCGGCCTCAACTTTAGCAGCCTCTGCAAGGATCTTCTTAGATTCAGCTTGTTGATTTGCAATGCGCAGCTCTGCTTCAGCCATTTTTTCCATTTCTCTGGCTTTGAATTCTGCGGCTTGCTCTTGGGCTTTAGCAGCTTCAATGTCTTTAACCAAAGCTTCTTCAGCTTCACCTTGCGCGCGGATAATCGACGCTTGCTTATCACGCTCGGCTTCAGCTAGTTTTTGTACGTCTTTGATGCGCTCTTGTTCTTCAGCAACGGTCTTTTCAACCGCCATGCGATCACGTTGTACATCGGCAATTTCTTTACGCTCAACTTCCAGCGCTTTTTCTTTCTGTATGCGTAAAATTTCCGTTTCGCGTTCACGCTCAATCACTTCAATTTGTCTTGAACGAGCTACTTTTTCTTCTTCAATCGCCAGTAGGCGTAAGCGGTTTTGTTCAGCGGCGTCAATTTCCCGCTGTTTGTTTTGCTCAGCAATCGCCAGTGCTTCATCCGCTTTTAAGCGAGCTTCTTCTGATTTTTGGCGCTCTTCTTGTTTTACTCGCTCTGCTTCCGCGGCTTCTCGTGCGCGAACAGACTCAATTTCACGTTTTTGTCTGGCGCTGGCATCTTCTTTTTGGCGCTCAATCTCAAGTGACTTTTCAAGTGCAGCCTGATTTTGAATTTCTATTTGTGCGCGCTCATCGCATTTAAGCTGATTGGTTTCAACATTGTGCGTAGCGGTTTTTTCTGTGATGCGACGGATACCTTCGGCATCAAGGATATTATTTGGGTCGAGCTTTTCGATAGACGTTTGCTCTAGATAGTCAATAGCAACGTCTTCTAAGGTGTAGCCAGATAAGTCTTGGCCAATCACTTCTTTAATGGCGTCTCTGAACTCATTACGATGGGTAAATAGCTCTTCGAAGTTCATTTTCTTACCCACAGTCTTCAGTGCTTCAGAAAACTTAGCTTCGAATAAAGCTTGTAATGTCTCAGGTGCCGAAGCGCGCGCGCAGCCAACTTGTTTTGCAACACGCAAGATATCCTGCTTATTCTCATTAACGCGGATATAAAACGTAATAGCGATGTCAGCACGAATGTTATCTTTACAGATAAGTCCGCTGCCTTCACGACGCTCTAGCACCATACGGTTGGTTGAGATGTCCATCACTTCCATTTTGTGAATAACCGGCAGCACGATACCGCCCGTTGTTGTGACATCTGGCTCGCTTTTCATTTTGTTGATAATGAGCGCTTGGCCTTGCTCGACCTTGCGGTAAAATTTACCGATTAATAATAAAATGGCAAAAATGATAATGAGTGCGGTAGCTGCAATAGTGAGTACCGGACCGAGGTTATTTAAGAACTCCATGACTATTCCTAAGTTATCGTTGTATATTCCTGTGCTCTTAGTAAAGACTTTGCGCTACCGAAGAGCTGTTCTTGATGTAATTGGTATCGCCGATGCGACTTACCAAGGTTTTGCGACTACGGTGTAGCAATGTTGTTGTGAGTCGAATTCAATTAATAAAGCGGTGTCGCCTAGGGTAAACTCGTTGTCTTCATCGTTGCGTACTTCTACAAGCTGTTCTGTGCCATTAATAAAAACGCGAGCTTGACCAAAATTAGCGGTGATTTTTGACGTTGCTATGACACATTCCAAACCAACCAAGGAGGATTTAGAGGTGGCTTCTTGGTTGTTAAAGAAGCGTCGTAACGGACGAATTAGCAATGCAGTGAGTGGTAATGCTGCAACCAGACTTGCCACGATAAATACGGAGCCCATCAGATAGAACATCACGCCATTACCTAACAAATAGGCAAAAAACTGGTGGATGTATATGCTGGCTGTCCAAGCTAACAGTATGATAAAGCTGACTGAAATACTGATTGGCACACCGCCAAAAGCTACCTGCCAAGCTGAACTTCCACCTGCCGAAGAGATATCAGTGTCTACATCTGTGTCAAAACTTTCAATATCAGCAAAGCCTAAAAGGGCAATAATCCAAAACAGTAGAACAACCAGCAGTAAGGTAGAAAATACCACGGTTGGAAAAGTAAAAATGGTGTTGATAAATTCCATAAGCTCTCCTGAAGCCTTTTTCAGCGCAAGTGTTATGCGCTGTGCAGTCAATCAACGGTTCAGCAAATACTGGCTTCGTTTCACCAATTTCTTTGGGGAGCTAGCAGTGCTACTTAAAATTGGTTTGGAACCTTGTACTTGCCAAACTCAAAGGCTAATTGCCCAGAGAATAGCTCGATTGGCTTATGACTTGCTTAGTCTTTTAGTCATCGCAGGCCAGAGTCTAGAATGGTGAACGAAGATAATAAATATCGATAACAGCACACTCATCCCTTGGTACCAAGTTATTCTATATTAATCAAATAAAGCGCTATGTTGATTTGCGAATGTTTGTTGTATCTAAATTTGGCACGTTTCGACATAATATGTCAAACATTTATTCACAGCGTTATTGTGAAAAGCGTGAGGAAATAAACGTTAACGGGGCCTCTTGTTGATGAAACCCCATCATTTAGGTAAGAAGCAAGGGTGGGTTATACGTTATCAAAAAGCGTTTTGACTTTTTCTAGTGTGACGTCTATTTCCGATACCTTTGCTGGCGCGATAAAAATCGTATCATCGCCTGCAATTGTGCCCAATACACCATCTGCGGTGCCTAATGAATCAAGTAACCGTGCGATTAGCTGAGCCGCTCCAGGACTGGTACGAATGATGATCATCATTTCATTGTGCATGATGTCTACCACAAGCTGACGTAGAGGACTTTTGGCGGTAGGTACGCTCATTTCGGCAGGAAGACAATACACCATTTCTTGCTTGGCGTTACGCGTTCGGACTGCACCAAATTTACTCAGCATCCGCGATACTTTACTCTGGCTAACGTTATCAAAACCTTGTTGTTTTAGCGCGTCGACTATTTCACCTTGAGAACCCGAATTTTCTTCTTTTAGAATGGCTTTAAATGCTTTGATAAGAGCTTCTTGTTTTTCTTGCGCTTGCATAGTCTTTCTTCTTTACTAACGAGTTACTTGATTTTACACAAAAGCCTGCGCTTTCCCAAGTTTGGTCCCGAACATGTGATTGAGTCATTCGTCAATCACACAGCTGTTGTCGCTGAGTGTTAAGTTGTTAAAGGATAATAACGCTAAGTGTCACTATCTTTACAACTCTAGTCGAAATTATCTTGAAAATAACCGTGATTAATTTGTGTTTAGGGCCGCTTTTCATTATCTTTACACCACACTAAATTCCACCTTCAAATTATGGAGAATTCTAATGAAAGTTGCTGTATTAGGTGCCGCTGGCGGTATCGGTCAAGCTTTATCTTTATTGCTTAAAAACGGTTTACCAGCTGGTTCTGAGTTAGCGCTATACGACGTTGCACCTGTTGTTCCAGGTGTTGCAGTTGACTTATCTCACATCCCTACAGCAGTTAAAGTAGCAGGTTATGGTAAAGACGATCTAGACCCAGCACTGGCTGGCGCTGATATCGTAGTTATTCCTGCTGGTATGCCTCGTAAGCCTGGTATGGACCGTGCAGACTTGTTCAACGTGAATGCTGGTATCGTTAAAACACTAGCAGAAGGCATCGTAAGAAACTGTCCAAAAGCATTTGTTGGTATCATCACAAACCCAGTAAACGGCACTGTGCCAATCGCTGCTGAAGTGTTCAAAAAAGCAGGTACTTATGATCCAGCGCGTCTATTCGGTGTAACAACACTTGACGTTATCCGTGCTGAAACCTTTATCGCTGAACTTAAAGGCCTAGATGTATCTGAAGTTAAAGTACCAGTTATTGGTGGTCACTCAGGTACAACAATTCTACCACTACTTTCTCAGGTAGAAGGTGTTGAGTTTACTGACGAAGAAGTTGAAGCTCTAACTAAGCGTATCCAAAATGCGGGTACTGAAGTGGTTGAAGCTAAAGCGGGTGGCGGTTCTGCGACACTTTCAATGGGTGCTGCGGCAGCACGCTTCTGCTTCTCGCTAGTTAAAGGCTTGCAAGGCGAAGACGTGATTGAGTACGCATACGTTGAAGGCAATACAGGCGATGCGACTTTCTTTGCACAGCCAGTTCGTCTTGGTAAAAATGGCGTTGAAGAGCTCCTACCTTACGGTGAGCTAAGCGCGTACGAGCAAAAAGCGAAAGACGATATGCTTGCGACACTTGAAAAAGACATTAAAGAAGGCGTTGATTTCATGGCGTAATCGCCCAAATGGAATCAGCAATTCTTGTTAAAACGGCAGTGATAATCCACTGCCGTTTTTATATTGAAGATTTATGATTCTGTTTCGTGAGGCGTAAATATGAATTGTCCAGCGGCAAATCGTGTCGAAATCTCTTGCGCTGAGAGTGGTTTGCTAAACAAGTACCCTTGAATTAAATCACACCCAAAAAGCTCTAGTAACTCTAATTGTTTATTTGTCTCAACACCTTCCGCTACCACATCAACTTCAAGGCAATTACAGAGCGAAATGATGCCATGTACTAAGATGGCGGCGTCTTGGTCCTCGACGATATCGGTAATAAAACTTTTGTCTAACTTTAATTTTTTTGTTGGTAACTTTCTTAAGTAACTCAATGAGGAGTACCCTGTACCAAAATCATCGAGTAGGAAATTGACTCCTAATTCTGATACTTTGCGCATGTTACTGATTGCATTGTCGATATCTGACAATATACTGCTTTCAGTCACTTCAAGCTGAATACAGTTTGCTGGGAGCTGATGGGCTGCCAACAACTCACTGATGGTTGAAACCAGATTGGGTTGCATGAGTTGCAGACTTGCTAAGTTTATTGTTATGGGAATAGGGGCCTTTTCACGTAACCCCAGCCAAGCTTTAGCTTGCTTGCAAGCCTGATCCAATACCCAATTCCCTAATTGAATAATCAACCCTGTATCTTCTGCAACACTAATAAACTCATCAGGACGAACATTACCTAACCTTGGTGTGCGCCACCTTAATAATGCTTCTAGGCAGACGAGTTCTTTGGTTTGGGCATTAATAATAGGTTGATAGACAAGAGAGAATGCATCGCTCCCTAAAGTTAGCCTGAGCTCCTGTTCCAGTTCATAACGGCGCGATGGGTTTTCGTCGGTTGCATCACTGTGATAAATAACGCATGAATGTGAGTTGTTGGCACACAATTTTTTGCACATTAACGCTTGTTCTAATAACACTGGGGCAAGGTTACTGTCGTGCGGCGAACAAGCCACACCAACTCTCACATTAATATGCAGCTTTTGGTTATTAATTATTAAAGGCCTATCGAATGCTGCAGAAATGGCGGGAGGAAGTGATTTATACAATGATGCTTCAAAAGGGCTACTTTCTGCCTCAAAAGCTAGAACTGCAAATTTATCTGACTCCAGGCGGGCGACAGTAAAGCTTTCATCGACAATTCTGTTTAGGCGCTTAGCGACTATTTCTAGCACTTTGTCACCAAACTCTTTACCTTTTGCTGTATTCAGGTCTGAAAACCGGCAGATATCTACGGCACAAACAAAAACCAAGTCTTGCTCCGAATAGGCGCTAATTAATTGTTTCAAGCGGTCAAGTAAAAGCGGTTTGTTGGGGAGTCCGGTAAGTGGATCATAGTATGCTGTAGAGACTGCTGCTTGGTAGATCTTTTTGACTTCATAATCATGCTTGATTTGGCTTTCTATGATCTTTGCGGTTTGCAACAGATACTGTTGTTCTTGTTCAGATAGCGTTCTTGGCTTCGAATCAATAACACAGCAGCTGCCAATCGGCTGGCCGCTGGGACCTCTAAGTACGGCGCCTGCATAAAAGCGGATATTTGGGTTTTCAGTGACCAAGGGGTTTTTGGCAAAGCGCGGATCTTTGAGTGTATCTTCAACGATAAATATGCTTTGCTCCAATATGGTATGGCCGCAAAAAGAGATATCTCTCGGGGTTTCTTTGGCATCTATACCGCACGCGGACTTAAACCATTGCCGTTCATCATCAATCAATGAAATTAAGGCGATAGGGACATTCAATAGTGCTGAAATAAATTCAATTAAGCGGTCAAATCTGGCTTCCGGTTGCGTATCTAAAATTCCCAACTCGGTTAACTCTTTTAAACGTTCTTGCTCAAAGCTTGGGAGCGGGGCAGGGCTGTAATCAGTCATTAAACCGTTCGTCACTATCACTGAAAAAATAATGGAGTTAAAAGAGTATAGTAAAGACCGGAACTTTAGGGGGGAGAAGTATGAGTTTGAAACTGTTAAATGAGAGTTTTTAGGCTTTGAGCGTGCCCCTTAAACTTATCGTAAAAGGGGCTGGAAAAAGAAATTAATGAAGAATACGAGCTCTGATGGTACCTTCAACAGCACTTAGCTCTTTAAGTGCAACTTCTGAGTGATCACTATCAACGTCAATAACAACGTAACCGATAGATTCATCGGTTTGCAGATATTGAGCCGCAATGTTGATGCCGTGCTGTGCAAACGCTTGGTTTATCTGAGTTAATACACCAGGACGGTTTACATGCACGTGCAGCAATCGGCTACGATTTGAAAGCTCAGGTAATGATACTTCAGGGAAGTTAACGGCTGTCACCGTCGAGCCATTATCTGAGTATTTAGTTAACTTGCCAGCCACTTCAATACCGATGTTTTCTTGCGCTTCTTGTGTTGAACCACCGACGTGAGGAGTCAGTATCACATTATCAAATTCGCGTAGCGGTGAAACGAATTCTTCGTGGTTAGATTTTGGCTCAACCGGAAAAACATCGATGGCTGCGCCCGATAACTTTTTGCCTGCTAAAGCTTCTGCTAGTGCATCGATATCAACCACAGTGCCGCGAGAAGCATTGATCAAGATAGCGCCTTGTTTCATGACTTCTATCTCAGCCATACCAATTAGGTTTTTGGTTTGAGGTGTTTCTGGCACATGTAAACTTACAACATCAGCGCGCTGTAACAGTTGGGTAAGGGTAGAAACTTGAGTCGCGTTACCTAACGTTAGCTTGTCTTCGATGTCGTAAAACTCGACATTCATACCAATGTTTTCAGCCATGATCCCAAGTTGGGTGCCGATGTGACCATAGCCAATTATACCGAGTGTTTTACCACGAGCCTCAAATGAGCCATCAGCTGATTTATCCCACTCACCACGATGCGCTTTTGCATTGCGTTCTGGAATACGGCGAAGTAATAGTAGGATTTCGCCCAAAACTAATTCGGCAACAGAGCGCGTATTGGAAAATGGTGCATTGAATACAGCGATACCACGCTGTTTGGCTGCAACTAAATCAACTTGGTTGGTGCCAATACAAAAACAGCCGATTGCAACTAGCTTATCAGCGTGTTCAAGAACTCGTTCAGTAAGATTAGTCCGTGAGCGAATGCCCACGAAATGGGCATCTCTAATGCGCTCGATAAGTTCAGGTTCAGGCAAGGACGTTTTTACATATTCGATATTGCTATAACCATTTCTTTTTAACGTTTCTACGGCGCTTTGGTGTACGCCTTCCAGCAATAGAATACGAATTTTGTCTTTAGATAACGATACCTTGCTCATCTCTTACCATCTCACTAGTTAATTTTTGGCCCTTCTGAAGTGCCAGTGATAACAATGTCCGCGCCGCGCTGGGCAAATAACCCATTGGTGACAACGCCAACTATTTGATTTATTTGTTCTTCAAGCTGTTTTGCATGAGTAATGTTTAGACCATGTACGTCTAAGATAACATTACCATTGTCAGTCACTACACCGGCTCTATAAACTGGATCACCGCCAAGTTTTAATAGCTCTCTGGCAACATAACTTCTCGCCATAGGGATCACTTCTACTGGCAATGGAAACTCACCTAACGTGTTTACATGTTTAGTATTATCTACAATACAAATGAATTTCTTAGCGACGGCGGCAACTATTTTCTCTCGTGTTAGTGCAGCACCACCACCCTTAATCATTTCATTACTGGCATTGATTTCATCTGCACCATCAACATATACAGCTAACTCAGAAACATCATTTAACTCATACACTTCGATACCCAAAGCTTTAAGCTTTTCGGTTGATGCTTCAGAGCTTGATACCGCACCTTTCACTTTATCTTTGATGCTTCCAAGTGCATCAATAAAGTGATTAACGGTTGATCCTGTGCCAACGCCAACAATGGTGTTTTCTTCGACGTAATTCAACGCGGCCCAAGCCGCTGCTTTTTTCATTTCATCTTGAGTCATAACGCTGTACTTTGTTGTTGTTTAAGTTGTAGCGATTATAACCTATCTGTCTGACAGCGGCTGCACCAAATTAGTCACACCATTGATAAAACTGAGTTGGCGTTAAAATACTCTGCAAGGGGATATCCCAAGCTTCAACAGGAAGACAACTTACCTTTTGACAATCATGAGCTAAGCCAATTAATTTGGGCTTACTCCGTTGCTGTTGATAATGCTGCGCTAACGTCCTGTCATAGTAGCCCCCACCCATCCCCAGACGGTTGCCGTTTAGGTCAAACGCTACCAATGGCATCAACAGTAAATCGAGCGATGCTAACGGGGCAACTTCAGTACAATTCAGCTTGGGTTCCAAGATAGCATAGCGATTCGATGTCATGGGTGAGTTTTTTTCATACTTCTGGAAGAGTAAATTATGCGGGTTAAAGGGATGAATTATGGGCACGAATACCGTGTGACTTTCTAGCCATAATGCTTGTATTAATTGGGATGTGTCGAGTTCCCCATCGTTATGGAGATACAGCCCTATGCGGGCATGTTTTGGGAGTGATATATGTTGAAAAAAATTAATGGAAAGAAGTTGAGAAGCCTTTTCTTGTGCTTCGCTAGTGAGTGAGTTTCTCAATTCTCTCACTAGTTTTCTAATTTTAGCTCTTTCATTATGAGATTTTTTTATGTTGCTGTCGATTTTACTCATGGTAATGCAAACCAATCGGGAAAAAACAAACTGACTCCCAGTAAAACAAACAAGATAATTAATACTGCAAGCAGGTAATACAACCAAGATTTAGACTTTGTGGGCATGGGCGCATCAAAGTCTAGCTCTTCAAAAAGTTCATCTTCTTGCCAGCTTGTCGTTTCGTCTGGCGAAGTATTGCTTTTATCTTGGCTAATTTGTTGTTCGATATCCTCTAGTCGTTCTTCGATACGGATAAGGCTGCTGGTGATATAGTCAAGGGCTTCAAAAATACGTTCTTGATCAATGACTTGAGTTGTTGAATTGTCTGCTTGATTCACAAGTTTAGCGTTAATACCCATGGTAGAAAGCAGCTTCACTTGCTTCAGCGCCTTAGTTTTATCGGTGGGAGCAAATAAAGGCCTGCCATCAAAAAACTGTTGTACTTTAGAAGGTGAGGTTTTGAGTTTAGTTGCTAATAGTTCTGCCGCCTGTTCTTTGTCTTGATTCGCAGCAATGTCAACAAAGACCACTTTGAATAGCTCATTCATAAGAAAGCTCTGCTCTATTGAGAATAGCTAGAGTATACCCAAATTTAGTTTAACTGTTGAACAATAAAAGAGAATTCTTGAGGCAAATAGCCGCGGGGGGAATATTGTTGGCTTGTGCCAACAATATTCAACGTGCTCTAGTACTTCGCTGACTGCTCTTTAGCGGGGATGGTTTGTTGAATAAATTCACGCAAATCTTGGTTAGACTGTTTCAGATCTTCATGGCGTAAATACATCATATGTCCAGAGCGATAGCCTTTAAAGCTAAGGCGCTCGCGCATTTTTCCGCTGGGATCAAGTTGCCACATATTGTATTTAGCATCAAAGTAGTTGGTTGCGCCGTCATAGTAGCCTGATTGAATCATCACATGTAGGTAGGGGTTTTGTGCCATGGCAAGGCGCAGTTGCTCGCCGACATTATTATCGCTGCGATCCCAAGGGTGAACCGACCCAAACATATTGTATTTCAAATCAGTTTTGTAGTTCAGCTCAGCACGAAAATAGTGATTGATAGCCGGAGTGAATGAATGCAACCAAGCGTCTAACTCAGGCCAATAGTCTGGGCGGCTGCCAGCATCGCGTTTATCTATTCCTAAATAGCGAGAGTCTAAGCGACCGATGGTAACACCACGGTCACGAAGTAGCTCTTTCCAAAACGCTGATGTTGGTATATCAAGGTTATTTTGTGCCACAAATTGCTTACTTAACCCGCTGTATTTCGATACTTTTTCGATCACTTGTTGTTTTTCATTACTATCAATGAAAGCGCCTTTTGCTAGTGCTGGTAGATACGTATCTATGGTGTACTGCTCAACCTCCGCCAGAACTTCCAGCAAATCTTTATTTTGTAATTCGGCTGGTAAAGCTTTGTGGTACCAAGCCGCTGCGGCGTAGTACGGTAGTCTATTTGCCACTTCAACTGGGCCTTCACGCTTTATTCCGATTTCGGTCGGAGACACTAAGATCACGCCGTTAATGTATAGCCATTGCTGGTTTTGCATTGCATGCGCTAGGCCAGAAACACGGGTTGTGCCATAGCTTTCACCAATTAGATACTTTGGTGATAACATTCGATCGTTACGCTGGATAAAGGTATTAAGCCAGTTAGATAGGTATTTTACGTCGGCATTAACGCCGAAAAATAACTCTTTTTGCTTGGCCTTACTGGGTAATTTACCTTCTTTGTCTTTTAATATTCTTGAATAGCCCGTATTTACTGGGTTCACGAATACGATGTCGGCCACATCTAATACTGAGTACGGATTATCTTTAAGGCCGTAAGGTTGTACTGGAAACCCTTCATCATCCACTTTTAAAACACGAGGACCTGTATAGGCAATGTGCATCCACACTGAAGCTGAGCCTGGGCCACCATTAAATGAAATCAGCAGCGGGCGAGTGCTAGTATCTTTTATTTTAGTGCGTTGGTAGTAGGTGTAATGCAGTGAAGCAATAGCTTCTCCTTGCTCATTCCAGACTGGTTGTGTTCCTGTCGTGGCAGTGTAATTGAACCGCTCGCCGTTAATTTCAGCTTTGTGTTCGGTAGTGACCTTGTGGTCTGCTGCAATGGTGACATTGTGTTCGGTGCTTGCGTGTACAGTTGCGATAAGCAGGCAACTAAGTAGTAGTGCTGGGATAAGCTTTTTCATTATTTCCCCATCATAAGTGAAGTTTGCATTGTGCATTACAGGACTTATCCGTCTTAAATTCAAACTGGTTGAGACAAATTAAACAAAATACTCGTTTAGCTGGCTGCGGCGGTGGGTGTTTGCACCAATAAAGGTCAGTGAAATGTTTAACGCACCTTGATGGTGCGTTTTTTAATCCATTTGCGAATTGGTTATTTTAAACGCTATGAAAAGTAAGGTTTTTTTATTTTGGCACAAAGGTTGGATTACTGCTGTAAACAGGATCAACTGTCCTAAGGGGACTCAGTATGAAAATGATAAGTGCAATAATAAAACCGTTCAAACTGGATGAAGTTAGGGAAGCGCTCGCGGACTTGGGCATTGAGGGGATGACGGTCGTTGATGTTAAGGGGTTTGGACGTCAACGTGGTCACACAGAGCTGTATCGTGGCGCTGAATATCAGGTCGATTTTATACCAAAAATCAAAATTGAGATCGCCACACTAAGCGACAACGCCGAGCGTGTTGTAGAAACAATTACTCAAGCTGCGAGTACCGGGAAAATAGGGGACGGCAAAATCTTTGTTTATGACTTAGATCAGGTTGTTCGTATTCGTACTGGCGAACTAGACGAAGAAGCAATTTAAGGGGAGCTAGACGATGGAAAATACAATCATAGAATTACAATTTTCACTCAACACATTTTACTTTTTAATTTCAGGCGTATTGGTGATGTGGATGGCAGCGGGGTTTGCCATGTTAGAGGCCGGCTTGGTTCGTTCTAAGAACACCACCGAAATCCTGACTAAAAATATTGCGCTTTACGCGATTGCTTGCACCATGTATTTGCTTATCGGCTACAACATTATGTATGTAGATAATGTTGAAGGCGGATTTGTTCCTAATTTTGGAGCTTTGATTGGTACTCAGGCAACTGATGCAGATCATGCTCTAGAATCTGACTTCTTTTTCCAAGTCGTGTTTGTTGCAACGGCGATGTCTATCGTTTCAGGCGCAGTCGCTGAGCGCATGAAACTCTGGGCATTTTTAGCATTCTGTGTGGTGCTAACAGGTCTTTTATACCCTATTGAAGGGTATTGGACTTGGGGTGGCGGCTTTTTATCAGAGCTCGGTTTTGTTGATTTTGCAGGTTCCGCTATTGTTCACGGAGCCGGCGCCGCAGCGGCGTTGGCAGGTGTACTGTTGCTAGGTGCTCGCAAGGGAAAATATGGCAAAAATGGCGAGATCTATCCTATTCCGGGCTCAAATATGCCGCTCGCGACCTTAGGTACTTTTATTTTGTGGATGGGATGGTTTGGGTTCAATGGGGGATCGCAGCTGTTTCTAGCCGACAAAGAGAACGCGGTAGCAGTAAGTCAAATTTTACTCAACACCAACGCCGCGGCGGCAACCGGTGCTGTTGCAGCCTTGCTGGTATGTAAATTTATGTGGGGTAAAGCGGATTTAACCATGATCTTAAATGGGGCGCTGGCTGGTCTGGTAACCATTACCGCAGAGCCTGCTTCACCGACGCCAATGTTAGCTTGTATTCTGGGCTCGTTAGGTGGTGCATTAGTGGTATTTAGCATTATTGCGTTGGATAAAGCCAAAATAGATGACCCTGTTGGCGCTATCTCTGTTCATGGTGTGTGTGGAGCGTTAGGGGTTATGATGGTGCCATTTTCGAATAACGATGCGACCTTTATCAATCAAGCTATAGGCTTAGTGTGCATTCTAGGTTTTGTGTTCATTACCTCTTATCTAGTTTGGGCGGTGTTAAAAGCCACTATGGGGATCCGAGTTGGTGAAGAAGAAGAGCTAAGTGGTATGGATCAACACGATTGTGGTATCGATGCTTATCCTGAGTTTGTGACTGTGCGTGGACAGTAACAGTCAACATAATCCCAATGTTTGAGGCTAAAATAAATGCGGATCGGTGAGTCCGCATTTTTATTTTCAGCAATTGTTAATTTAGGGTACCCTAGTATTCTGCCATTCATTAAAACTCACTTCTGATAGGACATGACGGAAAAAAAGCAAACCACGACAAAAAAAACCAGCGCTAAAAACAGTCGTACTAAAAATAAAGCGAAACAACCGTCTCAGTCATTTTTGCAAAGAGCCAAAACCAGAGTCCTGTCAACGTTATGGTCTATTTTTTGGAAAGGCTCGTTGGCTGCCATCTTTGCCATTTCCATTTATGTGATTTACCTCGACGCGAAGATAAGTAAGCAGTTCGAAGGCAACAAATGGGAACTGCCGGTTCAAGTTTACGCTCGCGCAATGCAGTTTTATCCCGATCAGTATCTTAGCGAAGAAGAAGTCTTGTGGGAGTTAAACCGGCTTAACTATTCGAGAGTAAATCGTGTAAATAAAACCGGTCAATATGTCGTTCAAGGTAGAACTATAAAAATCTATCGTCGAGCATTTGAGTTTTATGATGGCTTAGAGGATGAGCAAATCTTTACCCTTAACTTTTCAGGTAAAAAACTGGCTTCCATAGTCGGTAATGATGGCCGGCGTCAACAGTCTGCTCGGCTTGAGCCGGTGCAAATTGCCAGAATTGGTAATGAGTCGCGACAAGACCGTGAATTTGTTCCATTTGAGAAGTTTCCTGAAATCTTAAAACAGACCCTATTGGTGGTTGAGGACCGTAATTTTTACCAACATCACGGGGTTTCTGTTTGGTCTATTCTCAGAGCGCTGTACGCTAACATTAAAGCGGGTAGAACGGTACAAGGCGGCAGCACACTGACACAGCAGCTTGCCAAGAACTTTTATTTGTCCAGAGAGCGGGCGTTAGTCCGTAAAATTAACGAAGCGTTTATCGCGCTGATTTTGGATTATCGATACAGTAAAGATGAGATTTTAGAAGCGTATCTCAATGAAGTATTTCTTGGTCAAGCCTACAATCAAGGTGTACATGGAATGGGGCTGGCGGCAGAGTTCTACTTTGCTAAACCCGTTGATGAACTGGAGTTTGACCAAATCGCCATGTTGGTTGCGATGATAAAAGGCCCATCTTATTACAACCCTCGACGCTATCCTGAGCGTGTGATGGAGCGCAGAGATCTGGTGCTGCGGTTAATGGTCGAGCATAAACTGATCACTACCAACGAGTATCGACAAGCGTTAGCACGGCCAATCAGTATTGAACCATTGAAAAAAAGCCGTTTGCAGTCCTATCCCGGCTATTTAGAGCTAGTTGACCGAGAATTAAAAACCCTAGTTCCAGACCAAAACATCGTTGATTCTGGTCTGAGAATATTTACCTATTTTGACTTGCAAAAACAGGCCGCAATGGAAGACGCGGTGAAACAAGGGCTGCCTTATTTAGAACGCCGTTTTGACACTGATGAGCTGGAAACCGCGATGTTGTCGGTGAATATCGAAAGAGGTGGTGTATCTGCGCTGGTGGCTGGACGTCAGCTAAAGTTTTCTGGTTTCAACCGAGTGCTGGACACTAAGCGGAATATCGGCTCTTTGGTAAAGCCTGCTATCTATTTAAGTGCATTATCCAGACCTAATTTTAATTTGGGTATGTTGCTGGACGACTCGCCTCTACAAGTAACGGATGGTTCTGGGCAAGTGTGGACACCCGATAACTTTGATCATCAGTATCGAGGTAAAGTGCCCATGTTCCAAGCTTTTAGCGAGAGTATTAATATTCCCGCAGTAAATTTAGGATTAGATGTTGGCGTACCAAAGGTTGCTGAGACGCTTAATCAGCTTGGCGTTACTGAATCAATAGAGTTATACCCCTCATTATTGCTCGGAGCACTCGAACTATCCAGCTACGAAGTAGCGCAGATGTACACAACGCTTGCCAGTAATGGTAAGCACAGTCTATTGACCAGCGTTATGGCGATCACCGATTCGGTGGGTAAGGTGTTGTACGAACATCAAGTTGAGAAACGACAAACAGTAGAGAGTGACGCCGCTTACATGACTAAATATGGATTGAAGCGAGTAACCAAAAAAGGCACGGCAAAACGCTTAAATTTACATTTCCCATCAATCCAATTAGCTGGCAAAACGGGGACCAGTAACGACTTACGCGACAGTTGGTTTGCTGGGTTTGATCATAACACAGTCACGGTGACATGGATTGGAAGAGATGACAACAAACCCACAGGGCTGACAGGAGGTCAAGGTGCTTTAGAGCTGTACATTCGCTATTTAAAACCTTTGAACCCTCAGGCGATCGTAGACGAAAGGCCTGACTCTATTCGTTGGGCGTTTATTAACCCGAAAACGGGTAAGCAATCACCACCAAGTTGTGGTCCTGTGATCCAAGTGCCCATAAGGGCTACTCAGTTTGAGCCAAGACCAAGTTGTTGAGGCTAGTGCAAACATCTTAAACTTAGGTCTTGAATTGGCTTATTGCGTTTTGCAAATTCTGCGCAAGTCTGGCAAGTTTGCTGGCATCTTGCTCGGTGGCAATGGCAGAGCCAAGAGTGTGCTCTGCCAGCGCATTGATTTCGCCAGCGTCGTTGAGTGCTTGTTGTGTTGCTTGAGTTTGCTGTTGCACAAGCTCCGCAATTTGTTGACCCTGTTGCTCAATATTCACCATACCCTGCTGAGCAAGTTGCAATATTTGATTGGTTTTGTCAGCAGCTTCGACGCCTTGCTCCATTTTTTCAACACTGCTCCTCATTTTGTTTTGCGTGTTATTCGAGGCTTGTTGAAGCGCACTGATGATGGTGTGAATTTCTTCGGTTTGTTGTTGGGTTCGTTTGGCAAGGGTACGTACCTCATCAGCCACAACCGCAAAGCCTCTACCTTGTTCTCCTGCTCGCGCGGCTTCAATTGCGGCATTGAGCGCCAGCAGGTTGGTTTGCTCTGCTATTTCGTTAATGCCCGCGCTCACTTTACTTATGTTTTGGCTGTCTTGCGCTAATTTATCTAACGCTTCGCGATTTTCTTCAAACTCTTTTTGCAGCAATATCATGTGCTCGGCGAGTTTGGTGGTATTTTGCGATCCTTGCTTCACTTGTTCTGCTGCAGTAGTCGCAAGTTGCATGGCATGTTGAGCTGAGCTTTCAACTGAATTAGCGACGTGAGCCATTTCACTCAATGTATCATGAATGGTATTAATTTTACGCTGCTGTTGATCGACATCGTTGCGCGTATCTTGGCTTATCTCGCTTAGCTTATTCGTGGCACCATCCAAATCGGCACTGGTGTTTCTAACTTCTTGTAAAATAGAAGTAAAAGCCGAAAGCACTTTGTTGTATTGAGTAACAATAATGGTCATCTCATCTTTGCCATAGGACTGCGCTGGCGTACTCAAATCACCTTCAGCGGCTTTTGAGGCGGTTTTGGAGAAAGCGTAAATACTATCCACCACGGCATAGTAAAATCCACACATTAAATAGCTTGCGACGAGTAAACTTAGGATGGAAGCCAGTCCAACTACGTTACGGATCATGCTCTGACGATCGATTTTCTCGTTTAGTAATTTTTTTAGTAATGGCGTGCTCGCATTGATTAAACCTGAGATGTCGTTGAGCAGCTTTGTATGTACTTGACTAAATTGACTTTGGGTTAGTTGCAAGTCATCGGGATCTAATAATTTTGACTTAATGGCGAGTTGATATTGGTTTAGACTGCGTCCAAGCGTTTCCAGTCGCGGCGTAATTTTAGACTTGACGGTTTTGTTATCGCTCATTGCAACCGCCATTTTACTATTTAGTTGCTCATAAAAAACCGGCAGCCCTTTATGTAAATTTGATAATGCAATAAAGCTGTCCGGCGTGAATTGACCTTGGCTAATTACTAACTCTGCCTGCTCTGCAAGCAGGTTGATCTGCTCGATTAACCTGGGTGTCGATTCAACCAGAGAACGGTTCATATAAGAGCGAGCCAAATCATCGTCTATGGCTAACTTTGATTGTATCGATACCTGCTCAATAACGGAGGATTTTGTATCGATAACGAAATTTTTCTGACGCGCTAATTCAATATTTTCAGAGGCTTTTCGCTGCGTAATGTTTTGTAATAAGTTGGGGTATAGATTCAGTCCTGCTTGTTGCTCTTTACTGACACTGATTGATTGCGACAATATGTTGGTCAGAAAAAATAAGCTTAAGCTCAATGGTACTAGCAAAATTCCAAACACTAAGGCAATTTTCGTTTTATATTTTTGTCCAGCCATAAGACGAATGGCTGGTAGGCTGAGCTTTCTCAATCCTTTCATGTGCTTCTCTTGTTGACAACTGAGGTTATAAAGACCTGATATGCACTAAGAGTAGTTCAAAGAAGTTTATTTTTTGTGTAAAAGTGCTGGAGTGAGTTGTTTTAAAGTGATGTGGTGAGGATATCGCTGAAATCAGCAGCTGAGCGTTAGCTTAATGCCCAGCTGCTGTTGATGTTATAGCTTGGCGAACGCTCGCTCTGCAGCTTCGATGGTCGCTTGAATATGCTCATCGTCATGCATTGTACTAACAAACCCAGCTTCAAATGCTGAAGGTGCTAAATAAACCCCTTCATCGAGCATTAGATGGAAGAACTTTTTAAAGCGCTCTAAATCACACTCAGTGGCTTGTTGGTAACTGGTTACAGTGTCTGCATCGGTAAAGAAGAAACCAAACATACCACCTGCATAGTTTGTGGTCAGTGGGATACCGGCTTTGTCCGCAGCTGCTTGGAATCCATCACAAAGCGCTTTACTCTTTGCTTCAAGTTGTGCGTGCAAACCTTCTTCAGATAATAATTCAAGCGCAGTCAAGCCTGCCGCCATGGCGATAGGGTTACCAGAAAGTGTTCCAGCTTGATACACAGGACCAACCGGTGCGATATAATCCATGATCGCTTGCTTTCCACCAAATGCACCTACTGGCATTCCACCGCCAATCACTTTGCCTAAGCAGGTTAGGTCTGGGTCGATATTGTAGTATTGTTGAGCACCACCTAATGCGACACGAAATCCGGTCATTACTTCATCGAAGATTAACACTGAACCGTGCTCAGTACAGATTTCACGTAGACCTTCAAGAAACCCTTCTACAGGCGGAATACAGTTCATATTGCCGGCAACTGGTTCGATGATGACGCAGGCGATTTCATCCTTATACTGCTCAAAAATTGCCTTTACTTCAGCAAGGTTATTGAACGAAACCGTGAGTGTGTGTTTTGCAAAGTCGGCAGGAATTCCAGGTGAGTTAGGTACACCCATGGTTAATGCACCGGAGCCCGCTTTTACTAATAGCGAATCGGCATGGCCGTGGTAGCAACCTTCGAACTTAAGAATTTTGTCACGACCTGTGTATCCTCGTGCAAGGCGAATCGCACTCATTGTCGCCTCTGTACCAGAGCTAACCATACGCACCTTCTCAATGGATGGAACGAGTGCTTTTACTTTTTCAGCCATGAGGATTTCGGCTTCTGTAGGGGCACCGTAAGAAAGACCATTTTCGACTGCCGCTAACACCGCTTGTTTAATTTTTGGATGGTTGTGGCCCAAAATCATCGGTCCCCATGAGCCAACGTAATCAATATACTTTTTACCATCGGCATCAAAAGTATGTACGCCCTCGGCTTTGGTGATAAATAAAGGTGTGCCACCAACACCATTAAATGCTCTTACCGGAGAGTTAACGCCGCCAGGGATAGAGTCTTGCGCTCTTTGAAATAATTCTTGACTGATTGTCATAGTCGGTCCTTTTTAGCTTTCACGTTTGCGGCTAAACCAAGGTACGTCGACCTCGTATTTTTCCACTTGGTTTTCTACACCTAGCGTTAAGGCGAACAGTGCCATACGGATCAACACGCCATTTTGCACTTGGCGGAAGATAGCTAGGTTATCGTTATTATTCAGGTCATTGTCTAATTCATTTGCGTCGCTTCGGCTATCCCGAGGAAGTGGATGCATCAGTACCGAACTAGGTTTACAGTGGGCTTCGTAAATGGCTTGGCTAATTCTAAAGCCTCCTCGATATTTGTTTGCCTCTTCTTGTGAAGGGAAACGTTCTTCCTGAATACGAGTTTGGTAAACGATGTCCGCTGCCAAGTTTCCTTCCATTTTCGAGACTAACTCGATCTTGTGGCCTGCGTTTGCAACTACATCTAAGATCGACTGCGGCATTTGCAACCCATCAGGTGCGACCATGCTAAACCGAATGTTCTTGTAATGGCTTAACAGTTTAGATAGAGAATGTACGGTACGGCCATACTTTAGATCACCAACTAATGCGATGTGCATACCGTCAATACCAGAACCGTAACGGCTCAATTCTTTATCTATGGTGAGTAAATCTAGTAATGCTTGAGTTGGGTGTTCATTGGGACCATCACCGCCGTTAATTACTGGAACGTCCGAGCCTGTTGCAAATTCAGAGACGGAGCCAGCATCAGGGTGGCGCATAGCAACTGCATCTGCATACGCGGAAATAACGCGCGCCGTATCGTAGAGAGATTCGCCTTTAGCGAGAGCGGAGCTTTGCATGCCCGTTGTTTCGCGAACTAAACCACCTAATAAGTTAAACGCAGTACCGAAGCTCACTCTGGTACGAGTACTTGGTTCAAAGAACAAGTTTGCCAAAATGGCACCTTCAAGTACTCGAGTACGCTTTTGCTTTTTAGCATAAGGTTCCATCTTTTTGGCGATGGAAAAAATATGCTCAATAGAATCTCTGTTTAATTGATTAACAGAAAGAATGTTTTCACCTTGGAAACTGAACATGAGGCGATTCCTAATGACAAATTGACAACCGGGTTGCAGGTCGCTCACCCAACCGGATAACACGCAGATTGTGGGCGGTTACTGGAGCGACATTATAGCATGGTTATAACGCGGGTTTTAAGATGGCAAGTAGTACTATTGCTAAAAGAAGTAAAACAGGAAATTCGTTAAACCAACGATAAAATTTGTGACTGCGCTGATTTCTATCATGTTTGAAGTCTGCAAGCAGCTTGAAACAGTATCCATGGTAGATATAAAGCAAAATCACCAATGTCAGCTTATAGTGCAACCACATACTGTGTTTAAACCACTCACGACCATACTCTGCGATAGTGAGTACGCCAAATACAGCGGTAAGAATCGCGAAAGGTGTCACGAAGAACAATAAGCGACGTTCCATAATCTTGAGCATTGCGCTACACGCCTTTTCTTCGGTCATTGCATGGTAAACAAACAGCCTAGGTAAATAGAATATCCCAGCAAACCAAGCGATCATAAAAAACACATGCAGAGATTTATAAACTAACAGCAAAGTCATACTGGTTCCTCAAATTTAATATTTTTTTGGTACTAAAGCAGGCTATTACGCATGGTTAATATGTGACGGATTTGATCCCAGCGCAGTAAGCCAAGTATTTGTTTTTCATCTTTTTGGTTGTAAATATACACGGCACCTGAACGTTTGTCTTTGAGTATGTCAAAGGCATCCGCGAGAGTTGCTTGAGTACTGAGCCCTTGAAGTGGAATATATGACACCGATACGCTTCCCTCAGAGACTAAGTTCAAATCATATTCCGCAAGTCGGTAACCATTTTCATCGTCGTAGACTATCAAAGGGGTTTGACTGTCGACAGCGGCTAAGCTTTCTTTTATTTGCTCTTTGTCGTCGGAATAAAGCAGTTTAAACTGTTCATCCATTTCTTCCATAATCCCCACTTTTTGCAGTGCCTCTTTAGCGGGGGAGACATGATAGGGGAGTCCTTGAAAGTCAAGCTGCTGTAGGAAGATAGATCGATTTCCAAACACTTGCAGTGCAGTGATGTAGGCCGTGGAGATAACCAGCATTGCTGGCACAATGATTTGTGGGTTAGAGGTCAGTTCCATTACCGCGGTAAGCGCTGCTAAAGGCGCGTGTAATGTGGCAGCTAACAAACCAGCCATGCCAAGTACGCCATAAGTGCCCACAATTTCCGCCTCGGGAGTAATGTATTGTGCAAAGAACGACATCAGTGTGCCCATTACAACGCCAAGTCCTATTACCGGACCAATTAAACCACCGGGAATACCGAGCCCAATAGCAAATAAAGTCGCTAACAGTTTTGCAATCAAAATTGTTGTGAGAAGTTGCATGTTATTGGGAGATTCTAACGCTTGCGTGATAGCGCTCATTCCTGAACCCATTGCTTCGGGGACGGCGTATCCAATAAGGCCTGCAATTAACCCTGCTAAGAGTAGACGAGGGAACATGCTTAGTGGCTTTGAGGTTTTGATTATCAGCATCAGGTTTTGGTTAAAGGCATAGGCAATGGCTCCTAAGGCAGCACCACAAACAATGAGGTAGGGATAATGCCAAAAGCTCAACGGTGTAATATTGATAAGTGAAAGCTCAGATCCAGAGCCGAACATGTATTGGGTGCTGATCGCACCGATGACTGCTGCGAGCATGATTGGAACAAAGATGTGCACCTTGTATTCTCTTAACACCACCTCCATCACAAAGATCACCGCTGCCAGTGGGGTATTAAAAGAAGCTGCGATCCCTGCGGCAATGCCACAGCCAGACAAGGTTCTTGCCGCGTTAAGAGGTAGGTGAAGTCGTTCAGCGAGTATACTTGCTCCAGTTGCGCCCATGTGGACAGATGGGCCCTCGCGGCCTACCGAAAAACCAGCAATTAGCGCGACAGCACCACCAAAAAACTGGTTAGCCGAGTTCCAAATTGGCATCTTTCCGTAATGATGTTTGATGCGGTTTATTACATACGGAATACCTAATCGATAGTGTTTGAACCCAGTAAGTGCAGCAAAAGTAGCGATTAGTAGCGCTGCGAAAACAGGGATAAATAGCCGATAGAGTTCAGGAAGCTCAGAAAAGGTATCGGGTTGAGAAAGGAAGAACCCTTGCACAATCTCTATGGTAAGACGAAAGGCGATGATCAAGATTGACGCTATCAAGCCCGCGAGCACACCTAACAGGCACAGTTGAATTGAAGTTTTAGGTTTTGCTAAGCGTCTTCTTAATTTATTTAGAGACATGTGATTTTTATTCCGAACTGTGTAGCTTCAATAGAATAACAGGTTTCTAATGCTAAGTCGTTGTTATAAAAGTAGAGCATTTAATTTTTTATTGCTGGGTATGAATTTTCTTTAGCTCATTAACCATGGTTACGATTAAGGGGGTATTTATATCTTAAAAGGTTTGCTGAAACCACTGTAGCAATACTTGATTAAAACACTCAGGTATTGGATAATTTACCGATTAGAGTACTAGGGGTCGAGATCTATGTCTGAACAGTTACCAATCCAATTTTCTGACGCTGCAGCAAATCGAGTAAAAGAGTTGATTGAAGAAGAGGAAAATACCAACCTCAAGCTTCGTGTTTATGTAACCGGTGGTGGTTGCTCTGGGTTTCAGTATGGTTTTACATTTGACGATAAAGTAAACCCAGGAGATTTAGAGATAGAAAAAAATGGCGTGTCTATGGTGGTAGACCCGATGAGTATTCAGTATCTAGTTGATGGTGTCGTTGATTACACTGAAGGGCTGGAAGGAGCGAGGTTTTTCGTCGACAACCCAAATGCAACGACAACTTGTGGTTGTGGCGCAAGCTTCAGCGTATAAATATTCGACTTTTTTAGGTTTTACTTCTTACTGAAAATCGCGCGTTTATTCAGGAAGAAACCTATTATACCAATCCACAATAACACTTAATCATTTTGAAAGATTAAACCTGACGATAGCTGCGTTAAAAATTTCTCATTTAGAACAACTCAATAACGAAATTTTTGCCTTGCCTACATGGATGTAGGTACCTTAGCGGTAGCAGGACGCGAGAGCGGAACTATCGACAAGGTTTTCTAGCTTCAAAATAGACCACTTAGTTAAGCGGATTGGTATAATATTGAAAACGGCTGCATTTTTGGTGCAGCCGTTTTTTTTGAGCCTAAATTAGGGATAAGGATTTACATTGCTTCACATTGATACAAGTTCAATTTGTAAGGTTAAATCTGAAGAGCGGCGGTTGCTATCGAATTAGCACAATATGACAAGCAACGGCTTTTTTGATAATGAATAAACCTAATGATAGCTGGTCAAGAACATTATCAAAATGAAAAATCCTAACACGATAGTCGAAAGCGTCAGTATGTAGATGAAACCTTTCTTACCCTGTTTTATCGGTACGCCATTTAATTTAAGAAAAAAGTACCAAATTATGCAGAGTAAAATAGGCAGTAAAAATAGCAATCGAACCATGTTACCTCTCCCATTTTTAATCATTTTTCTAAGATTACCGCTAACTATATATTTTTGAAAGGAAAATATTTTATTTCAAATACTGGTACATCTTTTAAAAAATTTGTTAAAGTGTTACAAGATATTGCTGGCCCTATAAATTAACAAAATGTAAAAAATTAATTGGAGGTTGGCGTCGTTTTGCGCTATACCTAATTGGGTACATAACTGGTCGCAAAATAATTGAGTTTGTGACACATCACGGTAATATCAGGCACGGAAAGTGAAGTAAGACGGGCAAATTTTGCTTTGCTTTCTAAATTGTTTCATCTAGTAGGAGATGTTTAATTATGATGGGTAAAACGGTTTCTTCAGAAGAAAACGGTAAATTGACAAAGTGGTTGAAATCAAAACGCCATGAGAAAGGCCATACAATGCGCAGCCTTGCTCAAGTTCTAGGTACGCCACACTCATTCATCGGTAAAATTGAGAATCAAGAGCGTCGTTTGGATGTGATTGAATTCTTACGCTACTGTGAAGCGCTTGAAGTTGACCCTTACGAGGGCTTACAACTTATCAATACTGAAGAGCAATAATCGCTTCAGTATGGTTTAGGGTGCAAGGAGCTGCACCTCTATCCCTTATCTCTGCCATGATATGACGCTTCAATAGCGTATAGTTTCCCTCTTATTAAGTACAAAAATACCAAAGACGGTACAACCATTAGCGCGGTTAAAACGAAGAATACGGCCCAATCACCTTTTAGCAAGTCGTCAACGACAAAGCCGCTGTATCCCGCGAGCATCGTTTTGCCAAGATTCCCCAATGACGCCAGTAATGCGTAATGCGTCGCGCTGAAAGCTCTATCGCATAGCATTGAAATAAAAGCCACCATTGCTACCAGTGACCATGCCTGCGTAAATCCATCAACCACAATAGCCAATGCATAAAGCTGTTCAATAGGCCCGGCTACGGCTATCCATGAAAACATCAGGTTGGAGGCCGCCATAGCAACACCACTGATAAATAGGCCTTTAACGATACCGTATTTATGATTAAAAATGCTGCCTAAAAACGCGAAAATAATGGTAATGATCCCTGTACCTAGCTTAGAGTACTGACCAATCTGAGCATTACTGAAGCCGATTTCTTTGTAGAAAACGATCGACATTCTCGCTAGGAACGCCTCACCGATTTTAAATAGAAATATAAAGGCCAGTAGAGCCAACGCGGTTTTTACCCCATTTTTTTCGAAAAAGCTCTTGAATGGCTCAACCAGAGTCACTGCAAACCAAGCGATAATTTTTTTCACTGTGGTCGCACTACTGCTGGCTAGTTTTGCCTCATAGCTTGCCTGTAATTGCGCCTGAATTTGTTCTCGATGAGATGTGGGCTCTTTGGCAAGCAAGGTAATAACCAGCAAACCTGCCATCATGATACTTAATAATTGATAGATTAAAGGCCAACTAAATCCGGGGATATCGGCGATGAAAAAAGGAATGGCACCAAGCAGCGCGTAGCCGCTCCACCAACCACTGGTAGCCATTGCAGCAGCGGCCGTGGCTTTATCACTTTCTTCTTCTGGAAGAATATCAATACGATAAGCGTCTATTGCAATGTCTTTGGTTGCTGAAAAAATTGCAATTAATAGGCATAGAGAAGCTGCGATGGCGAGTCCATTTTTGAGGTCAATTAGAGACAGTGCAAAGGTAGCAGCGACAATACAAGTTTGGCATAGCGCTATCCAGCTGCGTCGCTGTCCTAAAAGCGCGTTAAGGACGGGGAGTTTTATTCTGTCGATCAGTGGTGACCATAGAAAGTTAATCGTGTATGCACCATAAACAAGTCCAAATAGACCGATCAGACTGCGGCTTAACCCTTCGTCTTTGAGCCATGCTGACATCACAGAGCCAACAAGTACCCATGGGAATCCACTACTAATACCAAATGCAAAAACAGTGAGTAGGCGCTTGTCTTTGTAGTAGCTGAGGTACTGCGACAAACTTGTAGATATCAGCATGTTATTTTATAGCTCCGGCTCTTTGAGCACTTCCATTTTTAAAATCACAACAGGTTCTTTTGGAATAAAGGTATAACCCAATTTTTCGTTGTAATCGGTTTCTACTTTCATAATGGCGTCTAGTGTTTCATAACCCTCAACAACACTGCCAAATACAGCAAAACCCCAGTCACTACCTGGGTTTAGGTGATCGTTATTGTCCATATTAAAGAAGAATTGACGTGTTCCAGAATGCGGCTTGCTGTCCTGATAGGCCATGGCAATAGTGTACATGTCATTTTTTAAACCGTTACCGCTTTCATTGAAAATAGGAGCGCGTTCAAACATACCGTCGTACTCTTTGTCATAGCCACCTCCTTGAATAACGAAATCTTTTTCATTTACCTCATCACGTTCGACGCGGTGAAATACTGAACCGTTATAGTCCTTGTTGATTACATAGGTAAGGAAGTTGTTAACTGTTAGTGGTGCTCTGGAACGGTCTAATTCTACGACAATTGCGCCTTTAGTTGTGTGTATTTGCACACGTGGGAATAAATTATTCTTCTGTATGAATTTACCATTCATTTCAGCAAAGGTAGGCTGACTGAAAATAAATAATGCTAAAAATGCGATAAGTTTTTTCATTAACTTCCTCTCACAAACTCAATTAGTTCAGGATCTTGGATTATTCTATTTACTAGCTTGGTTGCGAGCTCATTCAACTGGGCTTCGACTTTGGCTTGTTCGTGCTTTAAAGGTCCTGTGAGCGATGCTGTGGCCGAGTACGACTTTTCAAAGGTACGACTTGGTTGTTGCACGTTAACATTAAAATGCGCGACTGCCTGACTTTCATGTTTTGTAAATGACTCGGAGACTTCACTTCTAAATTGTTGAATTTGCAATGTTAACTTGCTTATTGCGCTATTTGAAATGTTTCCGCTATTCGCTTGAATTGCAGTTTCTACCAGGTTTTGCATCTTTACTGGCAAATGCGCGTCAGGTAAATAAAGCGCTGGCTCTTGGTCTTTGACCTTGATGGTAAACTTTGACTTACGTCGGTCCTGTACTTCAACAAACAAAATGACTGAGCTAAGTGCATTACTACTTTGTTCGTAGTTTGGGCTGAAGATGACCTGTTTCGGAGGCGTCGCACATGCTGAGATTAGTAATAATACAATCAAAGTAATAAAGGTGTGTTTCAAAGCTAGCTCCTTTTTATAGTACTTAAAACAGTAAACTTTTTATTATTTCCTATCACCTTACAATTACCGAATAGGCGATTCAACTTGTCCTGATAATCTAAATGACGATTACCGATAATCCGTAACTCTCCACCTTTTTTTAAAACGTGCTTAGCTTCTAAAAACATTTGCCAAGCGATGTGATCAGTAATGGCATTTGCTTGATGAAACGGCGGGTTACAAAGTACTAAGTCTGTCTGTGCAGACTCAAAACCAGACAAGCAATCATTTTGTATAAACTTGCAGTCTACCAGACGCTCCGGCAAATTGTTCGCGACGTTCTGTTTAGCACTGGCAACGGCCATGGCAGACTCATCGACAAATGTCACGTTGGCGTTGGGCATTTTACTCAGTGTCATTAAGCCAATTACGCCATTCCCACAGCCAAGGTCAATAATATTAAGTGGCTTTTTACCCATCGGGAGATAGTTAATGAAAAACCGGGCGCCAATATCAAGTGAGTCCCTAGAAAAAACATTTGCTTTGTTTGTTAAGGTGAAGTCGGTTTTTTCCAACGCCCAGGAAGTTGGAAATTTACTTAACTGCTTTTTAGCTGAAGTTTTACTAAAAATGAGGCGAGACTTTTTGACGGCGAGACTAGTCGTTGGTTCAGTTAAAAAATGTGCGAAGCTTTTTAAAGTGGAAGTGTGGATTTCCTTTACTTTACCAGCTGCAATCACAGGAATATCGGCGTCAAGCATGCTGAGCTTTGCTAGCTGTTGTTGAAGAAAGCCCGCATTTTTAGGCACTTTGATTAACACGAGATCAATGTCTTCAGGAAAATCGGTCAAGCTATCAATAATACGCACTTGGTCCACAGGCAAATGATTCGCTGCTAAATTGTGCTGATAGGCGAGTTGGCTGACAAATGAATCTGTTGCCACCGTGACAAACGCCTGTGTGCTAAGTGCGCAGCACAGCGCACCAAAGCTATCATTCAATATCAAGATACGATTTGCATCTTGGTGATGTTCATTGACATAATCAAGCAAGTATTCATCTGCAGAATCCCACGCTTGCAAGCTGCGGTTTTTTTGATCAAGAGGAAAGCGCTCTAGCATAAAAGGCTTTCCGGCAAGTAAAGCTTCAGTGGTCATTGATGTGATTCTAAAAAGTATTTCAAGCTGGTCGTAGTTTAACATGAGAGCACAAGGCAACGCACGGAACTTACCCGTCGGTTTTTCTTTTCAGGCCGATGCCATCAGTTATGACAAGAGTATTGCTTTATATGAGCATCTTAAAACTGAGCTAGGCTGGCAATCTAATACTATTACCGTGTTTGGCAAGACCCATGTCATACCTAGGTTGGAATATTTTACGGCTGACCAAAATGTTGCTTATAGCTATTCGGGTAAAGCCTTGGTTCCAAGACCATGGCCTGCGGCCTTGATGGGAATTAGAGCTCGTATCTCAGAGCGTTATGGGTGTCACTTCAATGCTGCGCTAATTAACTATTACCGCAATGGTGAAGATTGCATGGGCTGGCACAGTGATGATGAACCGGAGCTAGGCCCAGCGCCATTGATTGTTTCTCTATCACTCGGCGCGACGCGACGCTTTAAAATTCGCCATAAACTCACCAAGCAGGTTACCGATTTAGATCTGACTACTGGCAGTATGTTGGTAATGTCAGGACAAAGTCAGCAGCTTTATCAGCATTCTGTTCCACGACAAAAAAAGGTGCATCAGGGCCGTATCAACATAACTTTTCGCAGTGTTGGAAAACCGTTGCGTTAGGCGTATAGTAGCGCCATGTATTTCCTTGGGAAGAGTATAATGTCAATGCAATCACAGATTTATGATAAGGTGGCTAACGCTATTCAATGTAAACATCTCAATGTTATCAATGAAAGTCATATGCACAGCCGAGGAACAGACTCACACTTTAAAGTGGTCGTGGTTAGCGAACAATTTGAAGGTCAGCGGTTGTTACAAAGACACCGAAAAATAAACGAAATACTGCAAGACGAATTACAAAATCATATTCATGCCTTAGCTATCCATGCTTATACACCAGATGAATTTATGGAAATAGAAGGGCAAGCTCCGGAGTCACCGAAGTGTTTGGGTGGTTCAAAATTAGATAAATAAGCCGGCGCTAGCTGATCAGATCTGTATTTTTCTTTTCAGCCAGTAAAATAGCCAGTTATTGTTCACAGAAAACCGCCGTAATTACTCGTTGGTTTTCTCGATTATATCAAATCAATGGATAGGATCTCTTATGGTCATTAAGCCGAAAATTCGCGGATTTATTTGTACAAATGCACATCCAGTTGGCTGCGCAGCACACGTAGAAGAGCAAATTGAATACGTTAAGCAACAAGGCAAAATTGAAAACGGCCCTAAAAATGTTTTAGTGATCGGTGCATCAACGGGTTACGGTTTGGCGTCACGTATAACCGCAGCATTTGGCGCGGGCGCAAATACCTTAGGTATTTTCTTTGAAAAAGAAGGTACTGAGAAAAAGCCAGCCTCAGCAGGTTGGTACAACACTGCAGCGTTTCAACAAGCTGCAGAGCAAGCGGGCTTATGGTCAAAAAACATAAATGGTGATGCATTTTCTGATGAGATTAAACAGCAGACCATCGAAACCATAAAAGCAGAGCTTGGCAAGATTGACTTGGTGATCTACAGCTTGGCTTCACCTCGCCGCACTGACCCGAAAACCGGCGAGAGCTACTCATCAACGTTAAAGCCAATTGGTTCTGATGTTACCACCAAAAACCTAAATACGTCTAAGCGCGTGATTGACGAGGTCACCGTAGAAGCTGCAAACGAAGAAGAAATTGCTAATACGGTCAAGGTTATGGGCGGTGAAGATTGGGAATTGTGGATTGATGCTCTTAAACAGGCCGATGTATTAGCAGAAGGTTTCAAGACAACGGCTTATACCTATATTGGTAAAGAGTTGACTTGGCCTATCTATGGTCACGCAACTATCGGTAAAGCCAAAGAAGACTTAGACCGTGCAACGTTAGCAATTCGCGAAACTACAGCTGACATAAAAGGTGAAGCTTATGTTTCTTCACTAAATGCAGTAGTAACTCAAGCCAGTTCTGCAATTCCAATTATGCCTTTATACATTTCTGCGTTATTCAAAGTTATGAAAGCAGATGGCACGTATGAAGGGACCATTGAACAAATCCATGGTCTGTTCACTGAAAACTTATACGGCACTACACCTCGCTTTGATGATGGAGGTCATTTGTTCCAAAACTACAAAGAGTTAGAAGACGGGGTTCAATCTCGTGTGCAAACAATTTGGGATACCGTGGATACAGACACTATTGACGAGCTAACGGATTATGTGGGTTATCATAATGAATTTCTAAAACTATTCGGTTTTGGAATTGATAGCGTGGACTATGAAGCTGACGTGGATTCAGTTGTCGCGATTAATAACCTACTTTAACAGGTTTTCTGTTTTATAAACTGGTGGAATGACTAATAAACCTTCCGCCAGTTTTTTTATTCAAATTTCTTCAATATAAATTTTATCAATTCTACTTTGGTCTATACTGCCTCAAGCGATGGATTTTTAAGCTAATCTAAAACCTATTTAAAGTCGTATTAATTTCATAATTCCACTCGCATCATGGGTAGGATTAATGTTAAAATCAGTGAAATTTGTAACGACTATTGTCACGTCGCTTACTTTTTGTTCGCGTGGATCGTTTTTTGGAGGGACTGGCTTTGGGGACCCCAATGGGACTCATGTCAGATGCTCTTTCCAAACCAAGTTTTACTCAACAATGGGGTGGCGCCGTGGTGACTAAAAATATTTTCAGTTTCTTTCCGTTAATGTAATGCAAGTGCGTATGATCAACATAAAAAAAGGTCTGGATTTACCGATAGAGGGCGCACCTCAGCAAGTTATTCATGATGGTTCTGCCGTCAAACGAGTAGCTGTGCTAGGTGAAGAGTATATTGGTATGCGTCCAACCATGCATGTTCGCGTGGATGACCAAGTCAAAAAAGGCCAAGTTCTTTTTGAGGATAAAAAGAACCCAGGCGTCAAGTTTACTGCGCCAGCTTCTGGTGTAGTTAAAGAAATTAACCGTGGTGCTAAGCGTGTGCTGCAATCCGTAGTGATTGAAGTACAAGGCGACGAGCAAATCACTTTTGAAAAGTTCTCTGCTGCTGAATTAAGCAACTTAGACTCTGAAAAAGTGAAGGAAGTGCTAATCGAGTCAGGTCAATGGCCTGCGCTTCGTGCACGTCCTTTCAGTCGTGTTGCTGTTCCAAGTGCCTCTCCAAGCTCAATTTTTGTCACTGCGACAGATACTAACCCGCTAGCAGCAGATCCTGCTGTGGTGATTGCTGAAAACGTGGAAGCGTTTGAAGCCGGTCTTGCGGTTGTGTCTCGTTTAACAGACGGCAAAGTATTTGTGTGTAAGAAAGCCGGTGCTACTGTACCTAGCTCTTCAATCTCACAAGTAGAAGTACATGAGTTTGCAGGTGTGCACCCAGCGGGCAACGTTGGTACTCACATTCACTTCCTAGACCCAGTAGGCGCAAACAAGCAAGTATGGCACCTTGGCTACCAAGATGTTATTGCTTTCGGCAAATTGTTCCTAACTGGTGAGATCTATTCTGAGCGTGTTGTTTCTTTAGCAGGTCCTCGTGTTAAGAACCCACGTCTAGTTAAGACTCAAGTAGGCGCGTCGCTAACTGATTTAGTTGCAGGCGAGCTTGAAGACGGCGATAACCGAGTCATTTCTGGCTCTGTGTTAGCTGGTAAAACAGCAACCGGTCCTCATGCTTACCTAGGTCGTTATCACAATCAAGTTTCTGTATTACTTGAAGGTCGTGAAAAAGAGCTGTTTGGCTGGATCGCACCGGGTAGCGACAAGTTCTCAGTAACACGTACATTTATTTCACACCTTGTGCCAAGTCGTTTATTCAAAATGACAACCTCTACAGGTGGTTCAAAGCGTGCAATGGTACCAATTGGTAACTATGAGCGTGTTATGCCACTCGATATTTTGCCTACTTTGCTTCTACGTGACCTTATTTCACGTGACTTAGATAGCGCGATTTCGCTAGGTGCACTAGAGCTAGATGAAGAAGATTTAGCACTATGTACTTTTGTGTGTCCGGGCAAATATGAGTACGGTTCAATCCTGCGTGATTGCCTGACTACTATCGAGAAGGAAGGTTAAAAATGGCCTTAAAGAAATTTTTAGAAGACATTGAACCTCACTTTGAACCAGGTGGTAAACACGAGAAGTGGTATGCGCTTTACGAAGCGGTAGCTACTATCTTTTATACCCCAGGTTATGTAAATAAAGGTGCAACGCACGTTCGTGATAATATCGACCTAAAACGTATTATGATTTTAGTGTGGATGGCAACGTTCCCTGCAATGTTCTTTGGTATGTTCAACATCGGTCACCAAGCTGCAATTGCGCTGGGTAATGGTTTTGAACTAGCAAACACATGGCAAGTCGCTATTTTCCAAGCGCTGGGCGGTGAACTAACCGCTGATGCAGGCTGGGGCGCGAAAATGTTCTACGGTGCGTGTTTCTTCCTACCAATTTACGCTACTGTTTTTGCGGTAGGTGGTTTTTGGGAAGTACTATTTGCATCAATTCGCAAGCACGAAGTTAACGAAGGTTTCTTCGTAACGTCTGTACTCTTCGCACTTATCTTGCCTGCGACAATTCCGCTTTGGCAAGTAGCACTAGGTATTACCTTTGGTGTTGTTGTGGCGAAAGAAATTTTCGGTGGTACAGGCCGTAACTTCTTAAACCCAGCTCTGGCTGGCCGTGCTTTCCTATTCTTCGCATATCCAGCGGATATCTCTGGTGACACAGTGTGGACAGCAGTAGATTCATTCTCTGGTGCAACTTACCTAGGTCAAGCTGCGATTGGTTCACTAGATTACAGCAACATGGAGTTGTGGTGGAATGCGTTCTACGGCTTTATCCAAGGTTCTGTTGGTGAAACATCAACGCTAGCACTGCTAATTGGTGGTCTGTTCTTGATGTATGTCCGCATCGCGTCATGGCGTATCGTGTTAGGTACTTTCGTTGGTATGGTGGTGATGTCTTTCGTACTAAATGCGATTGGTTCAGACACTAACCCTGCGTTTGCAATGCCTTGGCATTGGCATTTAGTACTTGGTGGCTTTGCATTCGGTATGTTCTTTATGGCAACTGACCCGGTATCAGCTTCATTCACTGACAAAGGTAAGTGGGCTTATGGTGCGCTTATTGGGGTAATGGTTGTGTTGATCCGTGTAGTTAACCCTGCATATCCGGAAGGCATGATGTTAGCAATTCTATTCGCTAACTTGTTTGCACCACTATTCGACCACTTCGTAGTGCAGTCAAATGTGAAGAGGAGATTGGCACGTGTCTAGTAACAATGAATCTATCGGCAAAACGCTAGGCGTTGTTGTTGGTCTGTGTTTGGTGTGTGCTATCGTGGTTTCGATTGCATCGGTTCAGTTACGTCCAATGCAACAAGCTAGTAAAGCGAAAGACATTCAAAGCAACATTTTAACCGTTGCAGGCTTTAAAGACGTGAAAGATGTTTTTGCTACGTTTGAAGCTAATGTTGAATCAAAAGTTATCAATCTTGAAACGGGTGAGTTCGTTGATATCGACGCAAACTCATTTGACTTTGAAAAAACAAAGTTTGACCAAAAGCGCAGTGTGAAGCTTGCAAAAGCGGAAGACAAAGCAGGCGTTCAGCGTATGACCAATAACTCTCCAGTGTACTTCACTCGAGATGCACAAGGTCAGCTTGAAACTATCATCTTACCAATCCAAGGTTATGGCCTTTGGGGTATCATGTATGGTTTCCTCGCTCTAGAAGCAGACGGTGAGACAATTAAGTCAATCAATTTCTATAAGCACAACGAAACTCCAGGTTTGGGTGGTGAGATTCAAAACCCAAGATGGAATGCGCTTTGGAATGGTAAATCTCTACCAATCGACGTAGTTAAAGGTGGTGCAAACGGTGAGCATAAAGTAGACGGCTTATCAGGCGCGACACTAACTTCTAACGGTGTAGATAACACGGTTGACTTCTGGACAAGCGATAAAGCGTTTGGTCCTTTCCTTGCGAAAGTACGTAAAGGAGCATTGAACTAATGGCAAATGCAAAAGAAATGAAAGAAGTCTTGTTTGGACCAGTCTTCGCAAACAACCCGATTGCCCTTCAGGTACTAGGTATTTGTTCTGCGCTAGCGGTTACATCAAGTCTTAAAAATGCCCTTATCATGTCAATTGCTTTGACATTGGTAACCGCGTTTTCAAGCTTATTTATCTCTATGATCCGTAGTCACATTCCATCAAGCGTTCGTATCATCGTACAGATGACCATCATCGCTTCGTTGGTAATCGTGGTAGACCAAGCTCTGCAAGCGTTCGTTTACTCAACAGCAAAAGAGTTATCGGTTTTCGTTGGTTTGATTATCACCAACTGTATCGTAATGGGTCGTGCAGAAGCTTACGCGATGAAGTCGCCGCCACTAATGTCATTCCTTGACGGTATCGGTAACGGCTTAGGCTACTCAGTAGTACTGCTTACTGTAGGCTTTATCCGTGAATTGGGTGGTAAAGGTTCATTGTTTGGCGTAGAAATCATGCCGCTTGTTTCAGAAGGTGGTTGGTATCAGCCAATGGGTCTACTAATTCTGCCTCCTAGCTCATTCTTCATTATCGGCTTCTTCATCTGGGTACTTCGTACTTGGAAGAGAGAGCAAGTAGAAGCGAAGGCATAAGGGGAGAGAGATGGAACAGTATATCAATTTATTTGTAAAAGCGGTTTTCATTGAAAACTTAGCTTTATCTTTCTTCCTAGGTATGTGTACTTTCTTGGCGGTATCTAAGAAGGTAACAACATCACTAGGTCTTGGTATTGCGGTAATCGTGGTACTTGGCATTTCAGTACCTGTGAACAACTTGGTATATCACGCTGTGTTGGCGCCAGGTGCACTTGAGTGGTTAGGCTTTCCTGAAGTGGATCTTAGCTTCTTGCGCTTTTTGACGTTCATCGGTGTAATCGCAGCGCTTGTACAGATTCTAGAAATGACTTTGGACAAGTTCTTCCCTGCACTTTATAACGCGCTAGGTATCTTCCTACCGCTAATTACAGTTAACTGTGCGATTTTTGGTGCGGTATCATTCATGGTTGAGCGTAACTTGAACTTCGGTGAATCTGTAGTTTATGGTCTTGGCTCAGGTGTGGGTTGGGCGCTGGCTATCGTATTGTTAGCGGGTATTCGTGAGAAGATGAAGTATGCTGATGTACCAGACGGTCTTCGTGGTTTAGGTATTACCTTTATCACTGTAGGTCTGATGGGTCTTGGCTTTATGTCATTCTCTGGTATTTCACTGTAAGGTAGCGAGGAAAAATCATGCTTGAGGTATATCTAGGCGTAGGGATGTTCATTGCTATCGTTGTGATGTTAGTGCTTATCATCATTGCAGCGAAATCAAAGCTTGTAGCAAGCGGTGACATCACAATTGGTATCAATGGTGATCCGGAGAAGGCGATCAAGACACCGGCAGGTAGTAAGCTACTTGGTGCGCTTGCAAATGCTGGTATCTTCGTATCATCAGCATGTGGTGGCGGTGGCTCATGTGGTCAGTGTCGCGTACATATAAAATCAGGTGGTGGTGATATTCTGCCAACTGAACTTGACCACATCACTAAAGGTGAAGCACGTGAAGGCTGTCGTCTTGCGTGTCAGGTTAATGTTAAAAACGATATGGAAATCGAAGTTGAAGACTCAATCTTCGGTGTAAAAAAATGGGAATGTACTGTTATCTCTAACGATAACAAAGCAACTTTTATCAAGGAGCTAAAACTAGCTATCCCTGAAGGTGAAGTTGTACCATTCCGTGCCGGTGGTTATATTCAGATTGAAGCACCAGCACACCATGTTAAATATGCAGACTACGATATTCCAGAAGAGTATCGTGCAGATTGGGAGCGCTTTGGCTTTTTCAATCTTGAGTCTAAAGTTGACGACGAAACAATTCGTGCGTACTCAATGGCTAACTATCCTGAAGAGTTCGGCATTATCATGCTTAACGTACGTATTGCGACTCCGCCGCCAAATAACTTAAGCCTACCTTGTGGTAAGATGTCTTCGTACATCTGGTCACTGAAAGAAGGCGACAAAGTAACTATCTCTGGTCCGTTCGGTGAGTTCTTTGCGAAAGACACTGATGCAGAAATGGTCTTCGTTGGTGGTGGTGCTGGTATGGCACCAATGCGTTCGCACATTTTTGACCAACTTAAGCGTCTTAACTCTAAGCGTAAGATGTCTTTCTGGTACGGTGCGCGCTCTAAGCGTGAAATGTTCTACGTTGAAGACTTTGACGGTCTAGCTGCTGAAAACGATAACTTTGTTTGGCATGTTGCTCTTTCAGATCCTCAACCAGAGGATAACTGGGAAGGTTACACAGGCTTCATCCATAACGTACTTTATGAAAATTACTTGAAAGATCATGAAGCACCAGAAGACTGTGAGTTCTACATGTGTGGACCGCCGATGATGAACGCGGCAGTTATCAACATGCTTAAAGACCTAGGTGTTGAAGACGAAAATATCTTACTTGACGACTTCGGTGGTTAATAAGGGTTCGGTCTAACAATAAGTTAGGTTAGAATATAGCCCCCAAGCCGACAGGCTTGGGGGCTTTTTTATTGGATGACCGGGAACCCACAATGCAGATAACCATCAACACGATGACTCGTATTTTTTTTCTTGTTTTAACTTTTCTATTTCTAAGTGCTTGCCAAGACGCAAAACCAATTGTGTTACATGGGAAAACCATGGGCACGACCTACAATATTAAAGCTTACCCCAGTTCGAATAAGCTGAGTGAAGAACAGCTTCACCAAGACGTGGAAAAAGCACTTAAAGCGGTGAATCAGTCGATGTCGACCTACATTCCAGATTCTGAGATTAATCGCTTCAACCAATTGCCTTCTGGTACTGTTATGCCTATTAGTGAAGATTTCCGCAAAGTGGTAGCAGAGTCGATTCGACTTGGTGAATCAACCGGAACGCTTGATGTAACAATGGGGCCTTTAATTGATTTATGGGGCTTTGGTCCAGATAAACGACCTACTAAGCGTCCAGAGCAATCGGCCTTGAATGAAATGCGTTCACGGATTGGCGTAGACAAGCTTATTTTGACTGATGCTGGACTTGCCAAATCGATTGATAGCTTAGAGCTATCTTTTTCGGCAACCGCCAAAGGTTATGGAATCGACAAAGTAGCGGAAGTCATGGAGCACTATGCAATTACCAATTACATGATTGAAATCGGTGGAGAATTGAGAGTTGCGGGTGAAAAGCCAAGTGGACCGTGGGTTATCGCCATCGAAAAGCCGGATGCACCAGTCGGTGAAAGACAAATACATAGACCAATTAAACCGGGCACCAACGGGATTGCGACATCTGGAGATTACCGAATTTTCTATGAAATGGATGGCGAGACTTTTACTCACCTTATTGATCCTGCCACAGGTCGACCGGTAAAGCATGAATTAGTGTCTGTGACCGTTTTGCACCCTTCAGCAATGACTGCCGATGGATTAGCAACAGCATTAACCGTTATGGGTACTAAACGAGCAAAAGCCTACGCGCAACAGCACAACTTGCCAGTTTATTTAATGTTTAAGACAGAGAATGGTATTGATAGCTATGCAAGTGACGCATTTAAACCTTACCTAATGACAAATTAATTATCCGTCATCGGGGTTTATTAGGATCAGACTTTAAGCTAAGTAATTAATTGATTGAGGCGAATGCCCACTGCGAGTATAATTTGCGGGCATTCGTCACTTTTTAACTTGGTAGCAAGGGGCTTTTCAATGTCTTTATTCTTACTTACGTTTGGTTTATTAATGTTGATAGCTGTCGCTATGGCGGTTGGCGTTATTGTACAAAAGAAATCGATGGCAAGTAGCTGTGGCGGATTAGGCTCTGTGGGGATAGACAAAGCATGCGATTGCGACGATCCGTGCGACAAACGCAAAAAGCGTATGGCGAAAGAAGAAATCTGGAAAGAAAACCAGATCCTTTAGCGAGACACCCCAGTAAAAACGCAAGCTTAGCTTGCGTTTTTTGATAGTAAGCGTCGTTAGCGTGTACTGCCTTAACCTCCTGTCAGGGTCTATAACCTACCAAAATATCCTCTCCAGTGAATAGCTTTCACAGTGCTGCTAAATGATAGAAGTTGTATTTTGGACGTCTAGACTTCATAATTGTTGGTTCTTAAACAAACTTTTTTCAATAGGTAGATATTGGGAATGAGGTGAAAACTCATCATGGTTTTATTCCTCAACTGTCCCCGCAACTGTGATAGTGAAATGCTTTATAGGGAAGGCTATAAAGTTTAGTCACTTAAGTCAGATACCAAGACCTATTGTTTCACTTAAGCGGGCGTACTTAAGTCAAAGCAGGCAGTGAATAGATATATCATTTGCCGGTTTTGCCGCGCTCCAAAGAAGGCAGTATGGCAATCAATAAGCAGTTTGAAGTACAACGTTTAGGCGTTGTTTTATCTGATAATTCCATTCTAAGTGACATCTCATTTTCTGTGGCCCGCGGTGAGTTCGTCGGTTTGCTTGGTCCAAATGGTGCTGGAAAGTCCACTTTACTTCGCACGCTATATCAGTTTGTTTTGCCAACTTGCGGTAATATTTTTTTCAATCACAAAGTCTTATCTGACTATCCTCGGAAAGTTTATGCACAAAAAGTGTCGGTGGTATTGCAGGATATTCCCAGTGAGTTTGGTTTGCCATTATGGGATGTCGTTGCTTTGGGGTTGACCCCCAGACAGTCTTTATTTGCCACACTCTCAAGTCAAGAAAAGCAAGCTATCGAAAATGCAATCGAACAAGTTGGCCTAACACATAAAGCACAGCAGTTCTTTAGCGAGCTATCTGGAGGGGAAAAGCAGCGCGCTATGATAGCAAAAGCAATGGTACTAAAGCCTGAAGTGCTGATCATGGACGAACCAACGAGTCATTTAGATATTAGATATCAAATCCAAATTATGGAATTGGTAAAGCACTTAGGTGTTACCGTTATTGCTTCATTTCATGATCTGAATCTAGCTAGTGCGGTATGCGACAAACTGTTGGTATTGCAAAACGGGCATTTGGTTGCTCAAGGCACGCCGAAGGAGGTTATTACCGAATCTATGTTAAGCG
Organism: Pseudoalteromonas sp. T1lg65; assembly: GCF_051930985.1. NCBI lineage: Bacteria > Pseudomonadati > Pseudomonadota > Gammaproteobacteria > Alteromonadales > Pseudoalteromonadaceae > Pseudoalteromonas > Pseudoalteromonas sp. T1lg65. Next base: position 979,814 of record NZ_CP196837.1, read on the forward strand.
ACGTGTTTGGTGTGTGTGCAGCGGTTTCTCAAGTATCCGGCCATGAAACCGGCAACTTGATACCGCATATTCAATACCATTATGGGTATCATGTATGAGCGCAATTAAATCAGTACATATTCAGCTACTTTCAATGTTGCTTGCTTGTGTAATCAGCTTTTTATTAGCGTTAAAGTTAGGCGCTATCACCATAGAGTGGCAAGCAGTGTTTGGGAGCTTATGGGATTATCAAACGCAAGATTTAGCGCATAAGGTGATTGTGGAGCTGCGCTTGCCTAGGGCGTTGTTAGCCATGAGTGCAGGAGCTGGATTAGCCGTTGCTGGACTTATCCTGCAAACGGTAACACGCAACCCGTTGGCCGATCCGTATTTATTTGGTATCTCTTCGGGCGCATCTTTTGGTGTCGTGTTATTGATTACTTTATTTGGTGCGCAATCAAGTTTAATCATGTCGGGCGGCGCCTTTATCGGGAGTTTATTAGCCATAGTGTTGCTGCTCGCGGTTGCCCATACAAGTGCACTTCGACAAGTTGAAAGCATGCTGCTTACTGGCGTTGCGTTGTCATTTTTATTTAGTGCGTTCACCAGCTTGTTACTGTATTGGAATGACCCACAAGCCATTAGCGCTATTATATTTTGGAGTTTAGGAAGTTTTTCTCGGGCTGATTGGCAGTGGCTAGGGTTACCTATTGGCGCAGTGTTAGCTGCAGTAATGGTATTACTGATTATGCGAAGGCCTTTAACTGCATTATTGATGGGTGACGAGAGCGCTACCGCACTGGGTATTAACGTTAACCGATTACGTATCAGCATGTTGCTTTTAAGCTCTCTGTTAACCGCCGTATTGGTTGCTGCTTGTGGCGGTATTGGTTTTGTCGGATTGATGGTGCCACATATTGTACGTTTTTTTGTCTCCCAAGCTAAGCTAGCCGGAGTATTGTCGGTTGCCTTACTCGGTGCATTATTGATGCTGTGGGTTGATGTGTTATCCCGAATACTTATCGAAAATCAAGAGTTACCAATTGGCGTTATTACAGCCGCGATTGGCAGTGTGTTCTTTTTATCACTGTTAATACTAAAAAAGCGCCGTACTTCGTTATGAATCATTTCAATCTTCAAGTATGTAAATCATCGGAACGAACGCAATGAAAACACTAATGGTTCAGGGAACCACCTCAGATGCAGGAAAAAGCACTTTAGTAGCAGGTCTTTGTCGTGTGCTTGCTCGTAAAGGCTGGAAAGTTGCGCCGTTTAAGCCACAAAATATGGCGCTGAATAGTGCCGTTACCCCTTGTGGTGGAGAAATTGGTAGAGCACAAGCGTTGCAGGCGATGGCTGCAAAGGTTCCTTTATCGGTAGATTTCAATCCCATTTTACTGAAACCAAACTCTGACACCGGAGCACAGGTAATTATTCATGGTCGGGCTATCAGCAATATGGAAGCCAACGCTTACCAAGATTATAAAAAGGTAGCGATGGATGCGGTGATGGCATCACATATTCGCTTAGCTGAACAATTTGAATTATGCCTAGTTGAAGGGGCGGGAAGTCCTGCCGAGATCAACTTGCGGGAAAATGACATTGCTAATATGGGCTTTGCTTGCCAAATTGATTGCCCAGTTATCATAATTGCTGATATCGATAAAGGCGGTGTTTTCGCGCATTTGGTTGGCACCTTGGCGCTCCTGTCAGAGCATGAGCAAAGTTTGGTGAAAGGTTTTGTAATCAATCGTTTTCGCGGTGATTTTAGTTTGCTGAAATCGGGGCTTGATTGGTTAGAGGAATATACCAACAAGCCAGTATTAGGGGTTTTACCTTACTTGCATGGTTTGGCACTCGACGCTGAAGATGCAGTTTTACAAGCAAGTGTATGTGAACAGGCACAGGTTAAAATCTGTGTGTTATTGCTACCACATATTAGCAATCACACCGACTTTGACGCGCTTAGACTCAATCCCAATGTTGAACTGATCTACGTCAAGTATCAGCAGGCAATCCCGAGCTGTGACTTGGTGATTATTCCTGGCAGCAAAAATGTGTTAGCCGATTTAAGGTTTTTACAGCAACAAGGCTGGAATGACCAAATTCAACGACATCTGCGTTATGGCGGCAAGCTCCTTGGAATTTGTGGCGGACTGCAAATGCTTGGAAAGACTATTAGCGATCCAGAAGCCGTTGAATCTACGCTGGGCCAAGTGCAAGGTTTAGGGCTAGTAGAACTTGAAACTCAGATCACACCTCACAAAACCCTGACTCAAGCACAAGGGCATTGCATGCTAAATAATGCTGAATGCGCCATCGTTGGCTATGAGATCCATGCAGGTATCTCATCTGGTGAGGCGTTAGACTCTCCGTTTATTCGTTTTGATACCCATCCCAATGGTGTTAAAACCGATGGTTTGATTTCAGCGGACAATCAGGTTGCCGCAACATACTTACATGGCTTATTCGATAGCCCAGAAGCTACTGAAGTTATCTTGAGTTGGGCGCAACCTGAGCAACAGTCCGTTGCCGCAATTGATTTAGCAACGCATCGAGAACAACAACTTGAGCGCTTGGCAGATTGCTGCGAAGCCCATTTAGATATGACACGTATAGAACAGATAATTGAGAATTTTAATGACAGAACGTAATGCGCAAAAACATCAACAACGCCAACAAAAAGTAAAAGAGCAAGTCGACGCAAAAATCGCCGCAGCGCAAAAAGAACAAGGTATCTTGCAGGTGATCACTGGTAATGGCAAAGGTAAATCGACTTCTGGGTTTGGTACGGTAGCTCGGTGTGTTGGGCATGGTATGAATGCCGTGGTTGCGCAGTTTATCAAAGGTATGTGGGAGTGCGGCGAACGTAACTTACTTGAGAAAGCAGGTGTGCCATTTGCAGTTATGCAGACAGGATTTACTTGGGAAACCCAAAACCGTGAAACCGACACACGAGCGGCGCAAAAGACATGGCAGCAAGCCAAGCAATGGTTACAAGACGATAGCATCGACTTGGTCTTGCTGGATGAGTTGACGTATATGGTGAGTTACGACTACATAGATTTGGATGAAGTGATTTTGGCACTACAAAACCGCCCTAAAATGCAGTCGGTGATTATTACTGGGCGCGGTGCACACCGGCGGTTAACTGAACTTGCTGATACGGTAAGTGAGGTGCGTAACGTTAAACATGCCTTTGAAGCGGGTATCAAAGCCAGAGCAGGATTCGATTACTAGTATGCTTAGAACATTATTTTTATTGTTGTTATTGAATGTTTCAGCGCCCACCTTTAGCACTGAAAATCCAGCAAAGCGGATCATCGCGTTGGCGCCGCACATTGTGGAAAACCTTTTTGCGATAGGTGCTGGAGAGCAAATTGTTGGTACGGTTGCTTATGCCGATTATCCTGAAGCTGCGAAGACTATCCAACGAATAGGTGGCCATCATGGTATCCAGTTGGAGCAAGTTTTGGCTTTGCAACCCGATCTGGTTATTGCATGGGCGTCGGGCAGTAAAAAAGAAGACATAGAAAAACTTCAGCAACTAGGGATTAAGGTGATTTACAGTGACGCCAAACGGATAGATAAGATTGCTGACGAATTAAGACAGTTTGGACAGCTGACGGGGAAAGTGGCTGAAGCTGAACAATTAGCGGTTGAATTTACCAGTAAGTTAGAAAAATTACGAACGCACTACCAAGGGGCAAAAAAAATCACGGTTTTCTATCAATTATGGCCTTCACCATTAATGTCTGTTGGCGGAAACAGTTGGCTCCAGCAGGTTTTAGAAGTTTGTAGTGTGAACAATGTATTCGCTGACTCAACCACCGATTATCCGCAATTAAGTATCGAAAATGTGCTCAGTAAAAAACCCCAAGTGATGATTTTGCCGCAAGAGAAGACAGATCAAGAAATAGCAAATATCGATTGGCAAAACTGGCCAGAGATCCCCGCGGTAAAGCATCAGCAATTTATTTCTGTTGATGCTGATTTACTGCATCGTTTTAGCTATCGTATGCTTGAAGGCACATCTGACTTGTGTGCTAAACTAGCCAACTCTCGAGCTTACTACAAGGGTGAACATGACAACGTGGAGTGATGTATTAGGACAAGAAAAACAACAGGCTTATTTTCAAGAAACCGTAGATTATGTGGCGGCAAGAAGGGCTGAAGGAATCAATGTTTTTCCTCCTCAAGAGCAAGTTTTTGAAGCGTTTAAAGTAACGCCATTTGAACAGGTTAAAGTGGTGATCCTAGGGCAAGACCCATACCACGGGCCGAATCAGGCACATGGCCTGTGTTTTTCGGTGTTACCAGGGATCAAACCTCCACCGTCATTAAATAATATGTACAAAGAGCTGGCACAAGACATCTCAGGATTCACCATTCCAAATCATGGTTATTTGTTGAAGTGGGCTGAGCAAGGAGTACTGTTGCTCAATACTGTGCTTACGGTCGAACAAGGTCAGGCTCATTCACACAAACACTTGGGTTGGGAGCGCTTTACTGATGTGGTGGTTAATCAACTAAACGAACATGCCGAAGGTATTGTGTTCTTGTTATGGGGTTCTCATGCGCAAAAGAAAGGCAAGACGATAGATAAAAACCGTCATCATGTTTTACATGCACCACACCCTTCACCACTTTCAGCGCATCGGGGCTTTTTTGGCAGTGGTCACTTTTCAAAAGCGAATACGCTACTGTCACAAATGGGCAAGCAGCCAATAGATTGGACATTACCCAATTTGTGATAGTCGTTACTTTCTGTAAGCAGAACGAAAAAGAGCGCCACAATGGGCGCTCTTTTTTAGATTAAATCTAGTTCGTCTAAATCAATACTGTCTGCGAAAATATCGAGTTCCTGTAATTCCTTACGCAAGCGTTGTTTATCTTTAAGCGCTTCAATTTCACGCCATTTTCTTTTTTTGCCCTTAGATGAGGTTCTTTTTTTTGATTCAGGACCTTCTAATACTTGTAATAGCTCGTCTAGGGTATCCATTGAAAATCTCCTATTGATATAACTAGCTCAAGAAAACGTCGATACGTCTACTGTCACTTATACCCTTTGACACCGTCTGTTAGCTTGAAAGTTGAGCAATTTCCGGTGTTCAAAGCAATTCAATCAAGCCGACGAAAGACTCGATTGAGATAAAGTGGTATCAAATTTCACCTTGAGTGATATTGATATACCACAGACGGGATAAAAATAAAACACAAATGTGTCTGTTAAGTTAAAACCAAGTGACAGTTTGATGAAAGTCAAAAGTAGCGGATTTATTATACAAGTAGTGTGGAATTGATATGGCTTTTGTGTGGAAATGGTCTTCTTACCAATCCTCATTAATAACTAATCATTTTGAGTAGCTAAACCCGACGTTAGCGGGATTAAAATTTCTTATTTAGAACAACTAAATAGCAAAATTTTCGCCTTGCCTCAAAATAGACCATTTCATTAAGGGGATTGGTATCAGAGTAAATTTTACAGGGTCTACAATAAAAAGCGCCGTGTGGATACGGCGCTGGTTCGATTAAATCTGTTGCTAACTATAAAGCTTTAAAGCGAGCAACGAGGTCTTCTTGCGCATCAGCAAATGAGCGAATACCTTCAGCAAGCTTTTCAGTTGCCATGGCATCTTGGTTATGTAACCAACGGAACTCACTTTCTGTCAGTGGTGCCGGTTTAGTTTGTGGTGCAAAATCAGCTTCAAGTAAATAGCGATCATCGGCTGGCATTGTCGCAAGTTCTTCAAGTAGAGCAGGGCTGATAGTGAGTTTGTCACAACCCGTTAGCGCTATAATTTCACCTGTATTTCTGAAACTTGCACCCATCACGACTGTGTTGTATCCGTGTTGCTTGTAAAATTCAAAGATACTGCGTACCGACTGTACGCCCGGATCTTGTAATGGTTCGGTAGGTTTTTCCAGACCATTGGCAACGTGCCAATCTAAAATACGTCCAACAAAAGGAGAGATTAGGAAAACATTGGCATCGGCACAGGCACGCGCTTGTGCTTGGCTAAACAGCAGAGTCAAATTACATTTGATGCCTTCTTTTTCTAATTGCTCAGCAGCCTTGATGCCTTCCCAAGTTGATGCGATCTTGATTAAAATTTTGTCTTTGCTTACACCTTGAGCATCGTACAAAGCTAACAGCGATTTTGCTTTGGCAATCGTCGCTACGGTATCAAACGATAACCTGGCATCTACCTCAGTAGAGATATAGCCCGGAACTGAGTTTGCGATCTCTTTACCAATGAGCACTGCAAAATAGTCACAAGCGAGCTCTAATTGCTTCTCAGAGTCACTTTCATTGGCTTTGGCATAACCCCAAGCTTCCGATAGATAAGGCTGATAAGCAGGCATATCAGCTGCCTTTAATAACAATGATGGGTTTGTGGTGGCATCTTCCGGTTGTAGTTTACGGATGGCCTCTATGTCACCGGTGTCAGCGACAATCGATGAATGTTGTTTTAGCCTATCTAATGCTGAAGTCATGTTTTCCTCATTCCAATGTTTGATAACAGCGATTATGGTGTCTTTTAATGGTGCGTTCACCACGATAAAGAGTCTAGATACCTTATGTTGCAACACCATTAACGGAGTGAATAGGTCAAATGTCCGTTTCTAGAACATGCGCGGCCTATTACAGCTGATGTTGAAAGGTACCTGTGTATTGCGCAGAGCTCTTACAGAGCCATGGTCGGCATACTCCCAAGATAAACACTTGAAGTTGCTTGGGTATAATGATGAAATTGACATCAAACACTAGCTAAGTCAATAGGCAAGGTATGATCACCGTAATCTCACCAGCAAAGAATCTAGACTACGACACTCCAGCATCAACAGATAAATTTTCAGAGCCGGAGTTACTCGACCATAGTGCCGAGTTAATTACCGTTTGTAGAGCACTATCTCCGCAGCAAATAGGCAGTTTGATGAAAATTAGCGACAAGCTGGCAGGTCTTAATGCGGCTAGGTTTGCTGACTGGAGCCAGCCGTTTAATACCGATAATGCTAAACAAGCTGTGTTGGCATTTAATGGTGATGTCTATGCAGGCTTAGACGCGAGCTCTTTAACCGACGCTCAACTTGACTATGCACAGTCACATCTGAGGATTTTATCGGGGCTATATGGGATTTTAAAGCCGCTAGATTTAATGCAAGCGTATCGCCTAGAAATGGGCACTAAGCTAGATAACCCTCGAGGTAAAAACCTTTATGAATTTTGGGGGAGTATCATTGCTGAAAAGTTAAACCACGCGTTACAACAAGCAAATACAGATACTTTAGTTAACCTAGCCTCGAACGAGTATTTTAAAGCTGTTGATACAAAAGCATTGAAAGCACAAATTATTTCGCCGGTATTTAAAGATTGTAAAAATGGCCAGTTTAAAGTGATCAGCTTCTATGCGAAAAAAGCACGTGGCATGATGGCAAGGTATCTCATTGAAAACCAAGTTAATGATTTGGAAAGCCTAAAACAGTTCAACGTTGCAGGTTACTACTTTAGCGAGGAAGCCACGCAAAAACCAAATGAGCCTGTGTTTTTGCGTGCCGAACAGTAATCAAAGTGGGTGTAAGTACTTACACCCACTTATAAACCTACCCAAGTTGCTCAAGTTGGCTTTGTGGTTTCATATAAAACGCTTTTTCAGCCAAGCTTTTTGCCAGCATATCGGAGGCATCGACAAATTCTTTAGAGTACTTTTCAAGGGGTAACAAAGGTAAGTCAGTACACGCTAACACCAGCTTTTTCGCTTTTAGCTGCGCGATGATGGAGTCAAATTGAGCAACGGTGATAGGGTCGTTTCCACCTAAACGTTTTATGTCACTTACCAGCGCGTCCATTGCTTTTGGTGAAGGGGTTTCTACAGGGTATTTTTTAGCGCTCGATGCATACGGAGAATATTTTCCGAATTCAATGACTTTGCTAATTGATAGTAGGGCAACGTCACCATACTTCTCTATGTACTGTTCTACTACATCCACGATAGAGACAAACTCCATACCTAGATTTAGTGCATGGATCTTGTCTGAAAAGTAGTGCAACACATTACAAGCAATAGCCACAAAATCAACGTGACCATCCATTAACGATAAGGTGTATTTTAGCTGGCGCCAAAGAATTTGTTCGTTGTTTTTAATGTCCATTGCTAAGCCAAGCTGGGGTATGGAGTGGACAAGCACTTGGGGCGCGCTCAAATCACCTTGGTAATTACCATTGTAAAGCGATTTATTATGTTTGAGTATTTTTTGCCATAAGTCGATGCCTGCATCTGGCCCTGCACCTGTAATTATACCGATGCGTCCTGGTGTTGAGATCTGATTCATTGTTGGCTCCTTGGCATGCGAATTTTTTGTAATGCCCACTGGTTGATTTTATTGTGAAATGACACGATTAGTAGCCCGCTAAAAACAATGACACAAGCTATCGCAGCGGTTTGGGTGACTTGCTCATCTAACAAAATGTATGACGTTAAGATGCCAAACACGGGTACTAGCAAGTTAAATGGCACCACCATATTGGCTGGATATCGTTTTAGCAACCAGCCCCATAGTGCAAAAGCTAAAACAGTGCCGAGTAGCGAGGTATAGTAGATGGAAAAGCCCCCCATAAAACTCATGTTAGTCAGTGCTTGCCACTGGCCTGACTCAAGCATTAATGAAAGCGCGAATAACGGTAGTGGTGGTATGAGGCAGCCCCAAATAAGCAGTGCCAACATGTCAACATTACCAGCTCGTTTCATGATAATGCTGCTTGCGCCATAAAAAAATGCCGCGCCCAGTACCAATAAAAATGCGGTAATGGATGTGAAACTGTCTCTATCAGTAGAAATTAAAGCGATACCAGACAAACCAATTAGTACCCCTAATATTTGTAACTTGTTTGGGAATTCCTGCAACGCAAAGGCTGACAATATTAATGCAAACAACACCGCTGTTTGTAGCACCAACGAAGTCAACCCTGAGGGCATTCCCCATTTCATTCCGACGTACATCAAGCTAAACATCAACACATAGTTCATCCCAAAGAGCAACAAAAACCATGGGCTGACTTGGGGACGTTTAATAAAAAAAACCAACGGAATACTGGCGGTTAAAAATCGTAATGACGCATTAAAAATGGGCGGGAATCCTTGCATACCGATCTCGATAACTGCAAAGGCCGAACCCCAAATTAGCGTGACAAATATAGCAATTAAGGCATGTTGAAACTTCATGCCATTTCCTCGCGTTGCTCATACATGCTTATCTTCTCCTTAGATAAATAGTCAGAAAAACAATTTGTTAGTGTGTCTTCGATATTAAAATATTGCTGCGTCTCTAATTTGAAGGTTTTATGTACAAAGTGCAACTCATCCGTCAATTTATACTGTGACACGTAATACGCTTTGTTGTTCACAATGCAGGTAAGAGCGTGTTCTAGAGCCTGCAAATCGGCTTTATTGGTATATAAACCAATACTTGCTCTGACCATACCTTGGTATAGTGGCAGCTGTGTTTCGTCTTCAATTTCCCATAATTCATCAACCAAACACTCTCGTACAAATGGATGAGCACAAAAGCAGTCATTACGTACCGCGATGGCAAAGTAGTCGTTTAAAATTAACGCCAGCAACTCATGGGGCAAGCCCTGAATATTAAAACTGACAGCGCCAATACGTTGGGTATTTGAGGTGTTAGCGTAAACTTTTACGCCTTCAATAGTTTGCAGCATCTCAATAAGGTACTGAGTCAACATGCACTCTTTTTCATAAATGCTGTACATGCCAACACGGTCAAGAAAGTCCAGCGTTGTGGCTAGCATAAAGATCCCTGGAATATTCAAGGTTCCAGCATGCTCTTTATCAAACAGTAAACCCGACACAGAATAATCGAATTTAGAAACTTCAGATACCATTCCACCACCGTAGAATTCTGGTTTTAGTTGATCAAGCAGCTGGGTTTTACCGATAAGTACGCCAGGAGAGCCCGGTGCGTAAGTTTTATGACCAGAGAAAACAAAAAAGTCGATGCTTCTTTGCGGATTGTCTTGTGCTAACTGAATCGGTGCGTGGGCGGCTATTTGTGCACCATCAACTACGATGTAAGCGCCATATTTATGCGCGATTTCGGCAATATCGTAAATTGGCGTAATATGCCCAGATACATTGCTGGCTGCGGTTACTGCAATATAGTTTAACTGTTGTTGGTGCGCTTTACATAGTGCTTCAAGTTCAATCAAGTCCACGCCTTGAAACTCACCTGTGGCATCCTGGATGTTGATATGAATGACCTTTTTGGCATGGGCGCGATGTGGTAAATCGTTAGAGTGGTGCTCCATCAATGATACCAGCACAGTGCTTTTGTCTGCGCGCAACTCGCTCAGTCCTCTGGCCAGGCGATTTAGCGGCGATGTTGCTCCATTTCCCTGAAAAACGGCACTATAACCCTGTGTTGCACCAAAAAAACTCAGTACACGCTGATGCGCCCAAGCGACAGCTTCGGAGCTGATTTTGGCACTGAGATGCACCGAGGAATGGGTATTAGCATAGTATTTTAAGAATGCCTGTGTGGCTTGTTGAGCCGGGGCGAATGCCAGCGTTGACGCAGCAGAGTCTAAATATATGCGTGAAAGTGTTTTACCCTCAGCATTGATACAGGTTAATTCGCTACCGATAAATGCTTTTTTAAAGTCGTTACACCACATCAGCTTCTTCCTTACGCTCTGTTGTCGCAAAATTTTCTATAAAATAACTGTCATCATCACAAAATAAATTCATAAATTGTTGTGGTAGCTCATACACTTCCTTTGCGACGAATATACCTAAGCGGATCCGCTCTATGTAAATATCATTAAATATATTTAAAAACACTAAATCGGGGTTACCCTGTGCAATTCGGTAAAACAGAGTAGCCAGAATCAAATTACATTTAGGATTACTCCCTTCTTTCATTACCAGCGGCAGACCTTCAGGCCCATCGATGGCGTAAACAGTTTTACCCACCTCGATACTACAGACGTCTAAATCGATACAGCGGACAAGTGCAGGATCTGAGCTGTCATACTTTTGAAACCTTTCTGGATGCTTTTTGATTTTTTGGCGCAGTAGTGTCGAGGCTTTGTTTCTTGAGGCGCTTTCAAAAATGACTTCAACATCGCTTAGTGGGGTGTTTGTTTGGTGTAATATCTCGACGTAGTTTTGTGGCAGCTCAAATTGCTGTTTTAGTAGCTCTCGTTGTTCTGAGCTGATCCCGATATCATTGACCCATAAGATCAATCTAGCAGAAATTTTTTGTGCCAAAAGCGCTTGATAGACAGATACGCCTAACGCGAAAGAGTAATGCTCAGCTTCGCCTTCATGCGACAGGTCTTCAAGTTCTGGAGCGACACAATAATGTCCAGCTAGTATTGCAACTGGTTTATTTTTTAATCTGGAAATGTGTTGAATAATTTCTTCCGTGCCGGGCATACAGAGGTTGGGAGTTTGCAGTTCCATATTATGTCTTTCCTTTACAATTTTTTGATGATAAAAACGTCGTGATCTGTGCTTTTTGACTCATCGATTACTTGGCAGCTGCCTCGTTGGCAAAATCGAGCTAAATCACTCTTGGTGTTGGGATCTGTGATCAAAAGCTTAAGCAGCTCTCCTGAAGCCATACTTTTTAGCGCTTTTTTTGTTCTTAAAAGTGGTACTGGGCAGGTGTAACCCTTTAGGTCTAATTCCTGTGTTACTTGCATCATTAACTCCTTTTCTTTGAGAATAGTCTCGCATAAGCACAAATGTTCGCGGTGCGCTTGAACAAGTTGCGTTGTGATTTTAATTTCGAGGTCAAAATTGGAGTGTATAATAACATCAAAAAATTAACGTTTTATTTTCTTTTTAATATCATTTTGATTGGGCTTTGGACGTGATTAGTAAGTTTAGTTCTATTCAAAGCAGAACATCCAACTAGATTAGGGCCTGTTGATCTTTCAAGTCTGTTTTTGCATCAAGTGTTGTAGCGAGGTAAGTGCACCGTTACTTTTAGACCACCCAAATTGCTGTGACTTGCAGAGATAGTCCCATGATGGGCTTCGACAACTTGTTTACAAATAGCTAATCCCAAACCGGAGCCACCGGTATCTCGATTGCGCGAGCTTTCGCAGCGATACAAGCGTTCGAATATTTTTGTTAGCTCTTCACTGGCAACACTTGGCGCACTATCCTCTATGGTAAGAACCGCGTAGTCTTCACGTGTTGTCACCGAAATCTCGCAGTGTCCAGACGGATCAGTGTAAAAATGCGCATTGCGAAGTAAGTTAATCAAAACTTGTTTAAGTCGTTGTTTATCAGCAAATATGAGTAAAGTTTCGGTGGTTGTCTGAAATCTTAGCTGTTGTTGCCGGGTATCGAAAAGCGCAGAAAGTTCGCTGGTTGTTTCTGTTACTAACTCGGTGAGGTTTACTGGCGAAAAATCCATGGACATGGCATTTTTGTCAAACTTAGAAGAAGCATACAGATCACTGATAAGTGTTTCTAATTGCGTTATTTTATTGAACACTTTTTTGTAACCCAATTCTTCATCGGGTTCAACTTTGTATTGCATTGCTTCAACAGTCAGTTTTAGCGCGGTGAGGGGGGTTCTTAGTTCGTGAGAAATATCCGCCAAGAGCTGATTTTTTTGTATCAATGCGCGGTCTGCCATTTTTTGTTTCATGGCGATGTATTTCTGCTTATGTTTTTGACGTAGGTGATACACCACTATCATACCAATAATAAATAACAACACGACGACAATTAAGCTGCGTTGTAAGGTCAGATTCTCAAGTCGCGCTTGTTGTAATGCCTGCTCTTTTTTAAGCAACGACACTTGCTGCTGTTGTCTTATAAGCTCAATGTTTTTTTGTAACTGTAGGGACTGCGCTTGATTTTTTTCTGCGTGTAATTGTTGCTGTGCAGCGAGATGTAATTTGAGTGTTGAAAGGGCTTCTGCTGTTTTACCTAATTTTTCTAACACCATACTGTGCTTTTCCAACAGCTCACTGCGCATACTCATACCTAACTCTGATAGTCCAGAAAACATCTCAATTTGGGTCTCAGCCAAAGCAAACTCTTCTCTGGCAATATATACGTCAATGAGTGCCAAACGAACAGTTCGCTCAGTGCGTTTAGCATTGGCTGCAGTAGCCAGTTGAAGTGCTTCGCTTGCGCTGCTTAGTGCATCATCAAGTTGGCTCTTTGCCAGCTGCACTCGGGTTAAATTAGCCAGCTGCCATGCGGTATCACTATTGGCCTTCATTTCCCTGGTGATGGCTAATCCTCTTAATATATGTTGCTCTGCCAGTGCTAGATTACCTAATTGCCAATGTACTATGCCGATTTTACCTAGGCTGTTAGCAATGTGTTTTGGATTACCCAGTTGTTGATCAACTTCTAGGGCTTGCACAAAATGAGTCAACGCTAATGAGAACTTCTGCTGATCTCGGTATATTTCACCAATGTTGTACAAAGACGTAGAAATACCCTGAGGATTATTTAGTTTTTTCTGCAATTTGAGGGATTTTTCATGGTTTTCAATGGCTAACTCAAGCTGACCGATATAATCATACAAAATACCAAGATGGTTGTAGCTATCCGCTAAACGTTGCTCATCGTTGAGTTTGCTGGCATAAGCAATAGCGAGTTCGATATGCGACAGTGCATCTTCATAGCGAGCACTGTATCTATATGTCCAACCGAATGCGTTGTGCAATTCCGCCATCAGCGTTAGGTCGTTCTCTGGTGCTGCTTGTAATGCTTCGTTCAGCGCCATAACGCTTTGCTCTGGTTGGTTTTGTATCTGTCTGGTTTGAGCGTAAATGAGCTTGAGTTTGCTAAAGGCTCCGGGAGTATCTATTTTTTCAGCTATTGCGAGTAGCTCAGATACTTGCTCATAAACGCGCTCATAGTGACCCAATAAATGGTGCGCTTTAATGCCGATTAGCTTTAATTCAAACCAGTCTGAAGACAAAGCTGCTGGGCTTGTGTCTGAACTGAGCGCCAGCTCTACTTTTTCTAGCGTGGCAGCCGGGTCTTGTTCTAACTGCTGATTTAAGGTCGTGATGCTGCCAATGGCGTGACTATAGTTTACGGAGAAAAAACACAAATAAAGCAGTGCAAACAGCACCTTGAAAAACGGTTGCAGCATAATTCACCAAGTAACATTACAGAGACATCTTAACAAAGCGACACTGTAAGGTTACAAATAAAGACTTAATTTTCTATTTTATGTGCACTGACATGGGAAATCAATTGTGGCATAAACTGTCTGAAATGTTGTTCTAACTCTTTGTAATGCCCATCTATATCTTCAATACAGCCATCAAATCGGTTAGCAAAGCGGAGCCGTCTTGCAATGTTGTCTAGCGCAATCCCCACACCAGCAACGCTTTCATAGGTGGCGAGCCAATCATCTGAAACTACGCTTATCATCACTTGGCGCATCATTGGCGGCATAATATTAAGGCTATTTGCCAGTAGCTGGTAGCTATCTTGCTTAAATTCAATAAATGGTTGGTGATGATAATCAGACCAATGCTTTATTAAAAAGTGGTCATACAATACATCTAGCGCAACACCTGAAAAGCGCCTCCGGTGATCTGAAAAATACTGTTTAGCAGAATGGGTCAAAGGACTGTTATCGGTGTATTTATCGATTAGATGATGTGTAGCTAACCCTTGCTTCACTGCTTTTGGCAACTCCGATATCGATACGCCTTTTCTGAAGTCACCAAGCAGGTTACCAACATAGGACTCTGAAGTTGGTTCCGCAAAGTATAAATGCCCCAGATAGTTCATTCCAGTCACTCACTCTCTAATCGCTGTTTGTGCTTTGTAGCTTCCTAATAATGGTTTCTGCTTCATTGCAGATCCGCGTCATTAACGTGGAGACGGACTCTATATCATGAATAACACCTTGTGATTGACCGATAAATTGCACGCCTTTTTCCAAATCCCCGTGAATAGTTGCAGCTTCAAGCTTTTCAGTGGCTGCACCAAATAGCGAGAGTAAACGGATTTTATCGAACTGTGCGACTAACCCAAGTAACAGCTTCCAAAGTGGCATATCAACCATTTTGGCAGCCTTAAATGACTTTAATACAGCAACAAAGAAATTCATTGGTCGCTTGGTGGCTTTTTCAGCCATAGGGGTTTTCATTACTCTGGCGTATAACCCGTCAAAATTGTTCGAGTAAATTGTGTCAGCCACACGTTTTTCAACAACAGCATTTTTAACGTTTTGATGAACTGGGCTTTCTAAGCTGGTTGCGAATCGTGAACCCATGGCAACGGCATCTGCGCCAAGCGCTAGAGCTGCCACGAGCCCTCGACTATCAGCAAATCCACCCGCAGCGATGACGGGAATATTGACTAAATCTACAATATTGGGGATCAAGCAAAGAGAGGTTACTTCGCCGCCGTGCGCAGCGGCTTCGTGTCCTGTGACCAACAGGGCATCAACGCCGGATTTTTCCGCTGCCACAGCATGCTTTTCTGTGACCACTGTTGCTATTACCTTGCCACCGTATGCTTTGGCTCGTTCTACAATCCAATCGCCTTTACCTAGAGAGAAATTGATCACTGGTACTTCAGCCGCTAGTGCGATTTCGGCGTTTTCCTTGGCGCCAGGCATCATTAAGGTGATCCCGACACCAAAAGGCTTGTCAGTCAGAGCACGAATTTTGTCGATGGCTTGTTTGGTTTCTGTGCGGCTAAGCGGTCCTGTTGCGAGGATCCCTAAACCGCCAGCGTTACAAACAGCCGCAACCAGTTCAGGAACCGAGATCCAACTCATGCCCGGAAGAATGATAGGTTTATCGATGCCAAATAATTCGGTGATCCGTGTTTTCATATTCATACTCACTGGTCAGATGTGTAGTTAGCATACTCTGCTTCAGCACAATTTGGAACCAGCTAACTTTATAGGGTCGTGATCGCTACTTGTTTTTTAATAAGTTGCTATGTAGCGCCAGTATTTGCTTACGTTGCTGCTTAAGCTGCCGTTTTTTCTCAGCTTTTTTAACATGCTTGGCAATCCATTTCGTCAATTTGCGCATCAGCGCGGGAGGAAAGTCATGTCCCATTCCCTCTATCAACTTTAACTTAGATTTGCGGATTTGCGTTGCGGTATGTTGACCGGCTTGGATTGAAAAAATTGGATCCGCGGTGCCGTGAATAACCAAGGTGGGTACCTTTATTTTTGGTAATAAGTGCTCTCGACTTTGACTTGCCGTGATCGCCGCTAACTGACGCCTAAAACCAGAGGGGTTATGGGCGCGCTCAACATTGAGTCTTGCTTGTTGGCGCAAGCTAGCTTCGTCTTGTGGGAAGGCTGGGCTACCAATTAACTGATTGAGCTTTACATAATATTGGATGGCTTCTTCTTGTGTTCCCGCTTTGGGTTGTACTTTGGCAAGTGCTAAAAGAATTTTTAAGTTTCGTGGAGTGAGCTTTGGGGCTTGGCTGGTGGACATAATGGAAGTCAGGCTAAGTACTTTTTTCTTGTGCTTGGCGGCGACAATTTGGGCTATCATTCCACCCATAGATGCACCAACTAAATGTGCTTTCTTTATTTTAAGCGCATGCATTAGGTCAACCACATCTTTTGCCATGTCTTCTAAGGTGTAGGGCAGTGACGTTTTGATAGGTAGTCGATTGGAAAGCCATATTTTGAATAGACTCGGACTACCGTGGCTATCTAATTGGCTAGACAGTCCAGTATCCCGATTATCAAAGCGGATCACGCGAAAACCCTTTTTGACAAGCCCTTGATACAGACTGTCAGGCCACACTATCATTTGTGCACCTAGGCCCATAATCAAAATGATAGGCGGTGCGTTTTTGGCGCCTTGGTCTTCATAATGCAGCTTTATACCTGAGCGAGTTTGTATAGTTTTCATGACGTTGTGTCGTTACCTACACATCTGAACTCTGCAATAAAAAATCAGCATAGAATTATTGCTCACAAATGAAAAAAACACTTGCGGTAGCAGCGTTTTAGATTACTATTCGCATCACTCAGTGTAGAGCAAAAACTAGTCACCAATTGTTAATTGATGATGAACTTATTATCTCAGTTGTACTGAGTACGGTTGTTAACAAATCACCTTGAATAGGACAAAAAATGAAGAGAAAACATCAGCACGCACATCAGCGCGGCGAAATCAAAGACAACGCTTTAAAAGCTTTAGTAACCAGTGTGTTGTTTCAGACGAAGGTAGAAAAAGCGAAAAAAGGTAAGGGTAGTTATCAGCGTAACAAAAAACATAAAGGCCAAGAGCCTTATTTTATGGCAGCTTAAGTGAGCTATAAAATAAGGCTTTTGCAATTTTGTTGCGCTTTCAGACCTTTCGTTTAAGTTAGTGCTGGTGATTAACCTCAGCTGCGCATAAGCGAATTTGTCCAATAAAGCTATTCTGCACACTCTCTTCATTGTTTTCACTCGTAATAGCTGGCTATTACTTCGTAAAAACGCCTTGATATTGAGCAAAATGCCATCATTGGATGTTAATAACTAAGCGCCATCTTAATTTTGGATTACCAAAACCCTTATGCGCAGCTGAGATTAATTAAGAAAAAGGAATGGACTTATGGATGATGCTGCAGTTAAAAGTTGTTTCGACGATTATCCAGATCACGTAAGAACTCGGCTTCTAGAATTACGAAGTCTCATTTTGAGCACTGCTGAAAACCACCATTTAGGGGCAGTTGTTGAGTCATTAAAGTGGGGAGAGCCAAGTTTTAGTGTCAAAACCGGAAGTCCTATTCGCATAGACTGGAAGCAAAAGATCCCTGATAGCTTAATGCCGTTCACCTCAAGTGAACGGCATTACTTCATCAGTATGTGTTTTTTCCATAATCAAATCCTTTATTAAAATGTTGATACCTTAGGATATCAATGTGTCAAGGGTAATTTATGGAAGCCACTTTGTTGCGTCAGAAAATCTTGATTGAAATAGAAGCTACTAAATTGAGTACCTTGAAAACCAACTTGTTGCTTTGCATCTGTGACTTCCCAAGAGGTGAGCAGAAAACACACCGAATCTCAATTAAATCATCCTATGTTTGTGGAAGTTCAATTTCCAATTAATGCACTGTTTCAATGGCATGAATGAGTACAATGGCTTTGTACCAGTGCTGGGACAGCTGCCACATTTCAGATAATGTATTTAGACAATTAACCATGTTGTCTATTGCTAGTGAGGCATGTGTGCCTGCAAGAATCAAATTGTCTTTGGCATCATCATGTAAGCGCTGTAGTTCAGCTTGAGTTTGTTGTAAGTCTGCGTCCGTAATGTTTGGTTCATTCAAGCTGGTTTTCATAAAGAGATTCAACTGGGCTTGATACTCGCTGAGTTGGGTATGTAACTCGGGGTGTTTCGCGAGGTCTTTGTATGGGGTTTGTCTAGCCAGTCTTTCGACGCAAAAGCTTGCGGTAAATAGATATTGTTCTATGCGCATAAATTTGGCCAGAACGGCTGTGGTTTCTTGTGAAAGAGCTGCTTGCTCTACAGAAACAATAAACTGACCGATCTGTTGGCAGATGGATTGAATAGAATGTAACTGCGGCTCAACACTCAGTTTATCGGCCGGTTGTAAGCTCTTTTCAAATTGGGCATGTAGCTTGTCTGCAACCAATTTAGACTCAAGCATTAACGCATTCGTTGCTAGCTCTGGAGTTTGTGCAATGGTTTTATCTAAAAAGCGTGGCCGAGAGGCATTTTCTTCAGCGCTACAAAAACGTTTCATTAAGAAGCTAGCAAGTCTATGAGTGACAGGGAGTATCAACACTACGCCTAAAAGGTTAAACAAGGTATGAAATAATGCCAAAGAAAGTGCGGCGTCTGGAGTCAGGTTAAAGAGCTGAGTAAGCTGTGTGATCAGATAAAATAGAACCGGCAATATTAGAAACGCGACCACAGCCGTAAACGCATTGAAAATAACCTGTGCGGCAGCAACTCTTTTGGCATTGGAGGTTGCACCAATAGCGGCGAGTATCGAGGTTGAAGTTGTACCGACATTTGCGCCTATCACCATGGCTGCTGCTGCATATAAGCCAATCATGCCACTGGCAGCAGCTGTGATGGTCAGCGCAATCGATGCGCTAGAAGATTGCGTTAATATAGTCATTGTTATCCCAACCAGCAGAAAGCTCAGCATACCGCTTACTCCCTCAGCGGTGAGTTGGCTTAAATCAAAACTCGCCACCACATGTTCAAATGCATCCTTGAGAATATCAATGCCGATAAAAAACAGCCCAAAGCCGACGAGTGCCATGCCTGTCGGGGCGAGTTTAGAGCGGGGACTTAGTAGTTTCATCAAGGCGCCCAAGCCAATTAAAGGCAATGCAACAGTTTGAATATTAAATTTGAACCCTACGGCAGCTACTAACCATCCCGTGATGGTTGTGCCAATATTAGCCCCGTAGACAATGCCTAAAGCTTGATGCATGGTAATTAAGCCTGCATTGACGAAACCGAGAGATGCAACGGTAACTGCACTTGATGACTGCACTAAGGCTGTCATACAAAAGCCTGAAATAACAACGCGTTGCGGCGTTTTGGTCCATAATCCCAATATGCGACGTAATGAAGAACCTGCGGCTAGCTTAAGACCATCTGTCATCATGCCTATTGCGACAAGAAAAATTCCTAACCCCCCGAATAACGTGCCTATGAGTTGCAGTGTGTCCATATTTTTTATGCCTTGCTTTGAAAGAATACGGCCGAGAATAAGTCGCATGGTCTCATTAACCTAAACCACGGATAAGCGAATTTGCTTAAAAACGCCATGATATTGAACGAAGTCCCGGAATGGGATTAGAAGAATCATCCGTTTTTAAATAGTTACACTTTCAAAACTCTTATCTGCAGCAAAGGTTACTTATTGACGGCAAAACACAAGATAGCATTGCGGATAAACATGGTCTTGTTCAAGGTCAATATTTTTAACCTATATGACTTATTAGGAATATGATTCAGTTCTGGCAAAGTCAAGTCTGAGTAAGTTTGGGAGGATGTTACTCAGAGTTTAGCGATAAGGATAAAAGCCTAACAATGGACGAAAACGTATCAGACGTAGTATATTTTTGTTTCTAATTTATATCCTAATTATTGGGTGTAGCAGATCTAGCTGTAATGCAGCTAATCAAGGAGAGAAATGTGGAAATATCTCGTAGTTTAATGGATTTATTCTTTGGCTATAACGGTCGAGTTGGTGATGTTAAAGGAACTAAGGAAGGAATTGCTGAGTTTGAACAGCGTGCAAAAACTGCCTCTACACCAGAAGAGCGCGCTCGATACGCTCAAGCGGCAAAGCAGCTTAGAACGGAAATACTACCGCAGATGCAAAAGGAGATGGAACAGTTAGGAAAGCAACTGGGGCTGAGTTCAGGTGATATTGGCAAAGTCATTAAAAAAGATGCCGAAGATCTACCTGAGTTGGCATTAAAACAACAGAAAAGCGGTGTTTTATCGGCGATAACGTCATATGAAAAAGGGAGTTATTACTACAACAAAACGTGATGGTGTCTGGTCGCAACGGATCAAAAGAGGGCTAGGTGACGGTGCAAGCGCACCAACGACCTTATGCAAACTTTTTATATGATAGAGACTTAACATAAAGTGCTAGACGGTTCTTAACCTGAGGAGTTAGTCCGACACTAATTAACAACGAGGAAAAGATAGAAATAAAGAAGATGCTTTTAATGATTTTAGCGCCAGTGAGCAATGCGACAACGATTAATAAGGCTGCATAGCCTAAACCAATGAGACCCAAGAAAAGACATAACCCTTTAATATCATTAAGCATACTAACTCCTTAAGCTAATTTAAAATCGTCTTTACTATAACTTAAAAAAAGCGATGTAACCATCATCTCAAGTACAACTTACATTTCCACTTCTAGCGATTGGGTTGCTTTGCAGTCTTAATCAAGCGCACTTTTATTTTTGACCAGTGATCGCGGGTTTAGTAACTTCTTACCAAGATGAAAGGTTATGAAAATACAACCGAAGTTTATCGAGACGCTTTGTGAGTGGTCACGGCAAACCAAGCACTGTGGCAGCAGTTATTTCTGATGGCACTTCTCAAGTAAATGCTGCCAGAACGCTTCACCTTTACGTCTTGCTAAGCGAATATTATTTTCAGGGATTTGCTCTGCATCTTCGTATTGAGCAAGCACTTCGGCCATGCTTTGTTCTCGGATCAAATGCAAGGTTGGAAATGGAGCTCGGTTTGTGTAGTTTGCGGCATCGTTTTCGTCACTATCGGCAAACGCATAATCTGGATGAAAGTTGGCGATTTGATAAGTGCCTTCAAAGCCCTGTGCAACTAACAGAGCATTGGCAAGATCTACCAAGTCTAAAAAGCTGTCAAAGTCAGCAAAGCCCTTATCGAATATGAGTAGTGTGGTTTCTCGCTCAGGATGCTGATTTAATGCAGTGCATTCGTCTAGCATATCCATTACCGCATCTTCATGTTTAGTGGCGTGAGAGACATGATAGAAAATGCTATTGTTTTCTACTTCTTTACGCGCAAATGGGCAAAAGTTGTATTTAACGATGACTTGGCTGACCCAGTTTTTCATTATGGATATTACATCATGCATTGTTTTGCCCTAGTTGTTGTTCGATTACGTTCAGTGTTTTGTTTACTGCACCTTGGTTTCGGCTCAGTACTTGTTTGGCGTTTATGCCCATTTGCTGGCGCAGTGTCGAGTTGTCAAACAACTCAGCTAAAGCCTCTGCTAGTTCACCTGAACTGTCAACGACTTGCGCTCCATGGGCATCAAGTAGTTCAGGATAAATGTGGGCGAAGTTGTAGGTGTGGGGGCCTGTAATAATGGCAATACCATGTGCTGCGGCTTCTAGCGGGTTATGACCGCCACGCTTAATTAGGCTGCCACCAATAAACGCAATATCTGCGCAACCAAATAACCATTTTAGTTCACCCAATGTATCACCGAGTAAAACTTGCTCTGATTGGAGTGGTCTATTGTCACTTTTTCTAATAAAGCTGATTTGTTGCTCGGCTAAGTAACTAGCTACGTTCTCAAATTGCTCTGGATGTCGTGGTGCAATTATGAGCAGGGTTTCTGGGTGGGTGATCAACAGCTGTTTATGCGCAGCTAACAGTTGTTGGTACTCAGTGGGATGAGTCGAACCCGCGAGCCAAATTGGCCTGCGACCAATTTGCAGCCTAAGGTCCTGAGCTTTGGTGTATTCATCATCACTCAACGAGATATCAAACTTTATCGAGCCAGTAATAGTTAGCTTATTCGGAGCAAGTCCTAATGCAACAAAACGTTCGCCATCTTTTTCGTTATGGCAGGCTAGTGCACTGATGTTTTTCATTAACGGCTGAGTGATCCACGCATGCTTTTGATATCCCAGAAACGATTTCTCCGATAACCGAGCATTGACCACGATAGTTGGACACATTTGTGCAGCAAAATGAAACAAGTTGGGCCACAGTTCAGTTTCGAGCACCACCAGCGCTTTTGGCTTCAACTCAGCAATAAAGCGGCGTGTGGCAAAGCCCAAATCCAGTGGCAAATAACTACAAAAAATGCGTTTATTTAGCAGAGATGAAAAAACTTTTTCTACCTCCGTTCGCCCTGTAGGTGTATTGCATGTAACAACAATTGGTGTATTTGAAAATGTCGCAAGCATCGCTTTGATTAACGGCGCTGCTGCCAACACTTCTCCCACAGAAGCGCAGTGAACGACAAGCGCTCGTTTAGGCAGGCGGGATAGACCAAAACCTAACCGCTCAGCAAAGTTAGTCCGATAACCTTGGTTTTTACCGCCTCTAATTGCAAATAAATACAAGCAGATAAATGGCAGCAGCAAGAGCAGTAGCAAAGAGTAAAAAATACGAGCCATGGCAGCAACAAACGAGTGAAAAGTCGCATTTTACCTTGTTCGAGTGAGAAATTGAATGAACATCACAAATTTACACAGTTCAATAGATGCTTGCAGCGCCGAGGTTTGGTAGTATTTGCCGCAAAATAAAGGATGGTAAAAAATTATGAAGTTATTTCGTGTTTTGGCTGTTGCCTGTTTATTTGCCACAAATGCCGTGCTAGCAAGCCCAACGGCCTATCTTCCTATTGGCAAAGATCCATTGTTAGAATATCAAATAGATAAAATGTTTGTGTTAACCACAGGCACCCCGATGGCTAAGCCTTATCGAATCACTGAAATTAGACAGTCTTTAGTGAGGCTGTATCGAATTGACCCCGTATTAAAAGCCAGTATTGAGCAGCGTCTCAAACCTTATTTACTTAAAGATGCCGTAACCAGGCGCGCATTCAAAGTCAGGGCTGACTCCGGTGAAACACAGCAGATTGCTAATGACAGAGGAAACAGCTCGTCTGAATATTTTGAAGCTGCCTTAGAAGGTGTTTGGCGTGGCGGTGATTCGAGTATTTTGCAAATTGGCGCAGAGTACCGTGCTGATGCGAATAAGTTAGTCGCTTACAATACATTTTATGGCGTTTCTTATGGTAATTTACAGCTCAACTTGGGCTATAAAGAGCACTGGTTTTCGCCTTCTAAGCATTCCTCAACGGTGTTTTCAAACAATGCTAAAGCAACGCCTTCAGTCTCACTCGGTCTGGTTGTGCCAGTTAAAAATTGGTGGAACTTTGATTTTGAGTTGTTTTACTCTGAAATGGAGCGAGTTGAGCAAGGGATACGCTATCAAAACACTTTACACGATGGGTCGCCTAGATTGGCAGGTACTCACTTTAGCATAGAGCCATTAGAAGGCTGGAAAATTGGCATAAACCGCATGATGCAATTTGGTGGTGGACCGAGAGAAGTTAGCACCAGTGACATTTTTAAAGCCTATTTTGATCCAGCAGGACAAGACAACAAAAAAGCAGGGTTAAGCCAAGACCAAGAACTGGGCGACCAATGGGCAACCATTACGACTAGTTTCAATACCAACTGGGGCATGCCAATCGAATGGTATCTTGAGTACGGTGGAGAAGATACCAGCTACCATAAGAACTACCAATTTGGTAACACGGTAACCAATGTTGGTATTTTTGCGCCAAAAGTAACCGAAAAGATAGGTTTAAGATTCGAATATACCAACATGCACAGCTTATGGTATGTCAATGAAATATATCAAACACAAGGGAACACCATAGATGGCTTTGGGGTTGGTCATTTTGCTGCGAACCATAGACAGTTTAACGATGCTGCACCTACTGAAGTACATGTACTCGAAGGTACCTATCAAGCGGACATGAACTCGTTATGGCGAGCCAAAGCGTCAGTCATTGATAATACCAGCAATTATTTGAATGAGTTGGGTCAACTCGGTGCTGAATATGAGCGCGGTTACCAGTTTGAGCTTGCCAATATTAGCCAATATGACAACAAGCAGGTAGAAACCAAATTGACTTTAGGTAAAGACGTTTTTGGTGAAAACTACACTTGGTTATCAGTCCATGTATACTGGTAGCAACACGGGAATCGCATTAAAAGTTTAGGAACGAATATGTCATTAAATGAAGAAGTAGCAAAAAGCTACTTAGCGAGTTTACAACGTCATGTTGATGTTTTTGAGACCATGGCTAACTACCATCAAGAATGTGTACAGTTATTAGAAGCATGTCAAAGTGCGCTTGCAGCTGGTGGTAAAGTTATTTGGTTCGGTAATGGTGGCAGTGCGGCAGATGCACAACACTTGGCCGCTGAGTTTGTGGTTCGCTACAAGTTAGAGCGAGGTCCATTAGCCTCGATTGCGTTGACTACGGATACCTCTATTTTGACAGCGCACAGTAACGATTATCACTTCGATACGGTGTTTGAACGTCAAGTGCAGGCATTATGTAAGCCAGAGGATTTAGTGATTGGCTTGACGACGTCTGGCACTAGTCAAAATATCAACTTGGCATTGGCGGCAGCAAATGAAATCGGCGCATTCACCGTGGCGTTGACTGGCCGTACAGGCGGTAAAGTAAAAGACATTGCCAAATTACCTATCATCATCGCCAATGACGAAACCGCGAGAATTCAAGAAGCCCATATGTTTATTGGTCATTGGCTATGTGAAGCCGTAGATATGCTTGCCGCTGCGGAGTCGGTGTAATGAATTTAGCGGCACTACAGAGATTAAATCAAGCCAAAGTGCTGGTGGTTGGCGATGTTATGTTGGATAGGTATTGGCATGGTGATACAGGCAGGATCTCACCAGAAGCACCAGTTCCAGTGGTTAAAGTCAGTGCGCTAGAAGACAAAGCCGGCGGTGCAGCAAACGTTGCAAAAAATATTGCTCATTTAGATGGTCAGGTAGGCTTACTTGGTTTAATTGGCGAAGATGAGAGTGGTAAAGCGTTAGAAGCTATCATAGAGAAAGAAAATATTCATTCAAACTTAGTCAGTGTCGCTGCTCTGCCTACCATTGCGAAAACCCGAGTGATCAGTCGTCATCAGCAAGTTGTTAGACTGGATCTGGAAGAACCTTTTCAGCGAGTTCATAGTGAGTTGTTACTTGAGCGTTTGAAGCGTGAAGTAGAACAGTATGACTTTGTGCTCTTTTCTGATTACAACAAAGGTGCATTAACGTGTATCAGTGAAATGATCGATGTTGCTAAAGCCGCAGGGAAAATCGTTTTGGTTGATCCGAAAAACAGCGATCTAAGCCTGTATCGAGGTGCTGATTATATTACCCCTAACTTAAATGAATTCAAATTGGCGGGTGGCGATGTTGCGAGTGAAGAGTCACTTACTCATAGTGCGCGTCAACTGATTTCGGAAGCGGGCATTGCCGCTATGTTACTTACCCGCTCTGAAAAAGGCATGTCATTGATAAGCGCTACTGAGAAATATGACTTTGCTGCACAAGTACAAGAAGTAAGTGACGTAACAGGTGCTGGTGATACAGTCATCGCAACGCTAACCACTATGCTGGGTGCAGGTATGCAGCCTAAAGATGCTGTTGAAATAGCTAACATTGCGGCTGGCATCGCCGTGAGTAAACTGGGCGCGGCCACAGTGTCACCAGAAGAGCTTAGCCGTAAGCTCGGTCAGTATCTTAGAGAGACAGGCGAACACTATCAGGCACCGTTTGAAGATGCGCTTAAGCACATTGAGTTTGCTAAACGAAACGGTGAGAAAATCGTGTTCACCAATGGTTGTTTCGATATTATTCATGCAGGTCATGTTCGCTATTTAGCGCAAGCCAAAGCCATGGGAGACCGATTGGTTGTAGGGTTAAATACAGACGACTCGATTAGTCGCCTGAAAGGTCCTGAGCGTCCAATTAATGGCCTAAAAGAACGAGCGATGGTGCTGTCAGCGCTGGCGTCAGTGGATTGGGTTATTCCGTTTGGGAAACAACAAGAAGGTGACACACCAGCCAAGCTAATCGAACAAATCACACCGGATATTTTGGTTAAAGGTGGAGACTATAAAGTTGAAGAAATAGCGGGTGCTGAGCATGTACTGAGCCATGGTGGAAAAGTAGAAGTGCTACCATTTTTAGATGGCTGCTCTACCTCAAATATTATTGCCAAGGCGCGTATTCAAAAGAACTAGCGCGCCTGTAGGTAGTGCTCATATAAGGACTGCCATTGTGCATCGGTAAAATGAAAGGTCGGCCATTTGCCGGCCTCTTTATAAAAAGAGCGCTTTAGCCTTTCCATATTGGCATTTTGCCAAATCATATCGGGCTCTCTGAGTTCGCCCTTATCAAAGTCTATTAAGTAAACTTTGCCATAGCTGTCGAACAGAATGTTATTGATATTTAAATCGTCATGGTATGCACCAAAGTGATGAAACTCGGCGATAGTTACCGCGATTTTTTCAAGTTCATCTTCGTTCAGTTCGCGGTTTTGTAAAATCTCTCTTACGCTCGTCGCGCCTTCAATCGCTTTGGTGATGATGTCGCCGCGATAAATCAATTTACTCACCTGAATTTTTGCAGCTATCGGCTCAGCGACTGCTAGTCCTTTGTTTTTTAATGATTCAAGCAAAGCAAACTCTTGATATACGCGTGTTTTCTCAATGCCTGTGAATAGGTATTGATCCGATAAAAGTCGACCAATAAGTCCGCCGCGATAATAATGTTTTAACACCGCTACCAGGCCTTGATATGAAAAAAACCAAGCTGTAGCGCGACCTTGCTTTGCATCAACAAGCGCTTGTTGTTGGCGCCAAAAATCAGGGCAAAACCATTGCTCAGTGATTGCAGAGGAAACAGAAGAAGACACTAAAATCGTTGTGTTATTTGTGGTAAATATTTTCACTATGTCATGACGGTTCGTAATGAGTTATACAAGTGTATCGGCTTTTGCTTGGTAGGGAAACTTGCAAACTGTATTGATTGATTTAAGATCATGCGCTTGTGAGTTAACCCTGAGTAATATGTGTGAGCAGTTCCCTTTCTTCAATTTGTATTTTAAGGCTTTCCGCCATTGGTGATGTGTGTCATGCGGTCAGTGCGGTGCAAGCAATTCAACGAGCCCATCCAGAGGCCAAAATTACTTGGGTGATTGGAAAAATTGAAGCCATGTTGTTGCAGGGCATGCCGGGAATTGAATTTGTTGTTTTTGATAAAAAGCAGGGCAAAGCCGCTTTTAAGGCATTAAAACAACGTTTTAAAGGTCACAAGTTTGACGTTTTATTGCACATGCAGGTGGCCCTGCGTGCTAATTTAGTAGCACGGGTTATCCCAGCCAAACGCAAAATTGGCTTTGATAAAAGCCGCTCCAAAGAACTCCATAGTTTGTTTATTAATGATCGGATAGCGCCCCAAGCCGAACCACATGTACTCGAAGGATTCCAAAATTTTGCTCGAGCTATTGGTGCGAGTTGCGGCGAGCCAACATGGCAAATGCCTTATGAAGCGCATCACCAGCAACAAGCTTCTCAATTACTACCCGAAGGTAAAGTCTTTGTTATCTCACCCGCAGCAAGTAAAGCGGAACGGAACTGGATGCCAGAACGCTATGCTGAGTTGGCTGAGTATGCCGCAGAGCAAGGTTTTAAAGTTGTAATCACCGGCGGTCCGACGCAGCTTGAACAAGCACTGGCGGCCAAAATAGTAAGCTATTGTCAGGTCGAAGTGACAAACTTGGTGGGCAAAACAGATTTAAAAACACTGTTATGTGTATTACAGCAGGCAAAATTGGTATTAGCGCCAGATACCGGACCGGCTCATATGGCTGTCACCGTCGGAACGCCTGTCATCGGACTATATGCTCACTCAAATCCGGCGCGAACCGGTCCGTATCTTTATCAACAATATGTTGTTGAGGTTTATCATCAAAACTTACAAGCCCAGCGCGGAAAATCAGCGCAACAACTGCCTTGGGGCACTCGTGTTAAAGGGACTGAGTTAATGCAGCAAATCAGTACGCAAATGGTAAAATCTATGTTTGATAAAGTCGTCGCAGAGCAAGGACTATAACCAAGATGAACAAGGCAATTTTTCTAGATCGAGATGGGGTGATTAACGTCGATCGCGCCTATGTGCACCAAATTGCTGATTTTCAGTTTATCGATGGTGTTTTTGAAGCCTGTCGACGTTTTGTCGAAGCTGGCTTTTTGATTGTGGTGGTAACGAATCAATCAGGCATTGGCAGAGGTTACTATGACGAGCAACAATTTCATACGCTGACTGACTGGATGATAGCGCAGTTTGCTGCGCATAATGTTCCTATCACTAGTGTTTATTTTTGTCCACATCACCCTGATAAGGCTGATGCTCCTTATAAACAAGAT
The DNA here is from genome assembly GCF_051930985.1 of Pseudoalteromonas sp. T1lg65. Lineage (NCBI taxonomy): Bacteria > Pseudomonadati > Pseudomonadota > Gammaproteobacteria > Alteromonadales > Pseudoalteromonadaceae > Pseudoalteromonas > Pseudoalteromonas sp. T1lg65. The sequence goes on from NZ_CP196837.1 coordinate 1,008,539, forward strand.
TGTGAGTGTCGAAAACCAGCACCAGGGATGCTCAATCAGGCAATCATAGAACATCAAATAGAGCCAAGTCGCAGTATCATGGTTGGTGATAAAGTGTCCGATATTAAGGCTGCTCGTGCCGCAGGCCTTCACACAGCCGTGTTGGTTGAGTCCGGACAGCAATTTAGTGAGCAAGATAAAGCGCTTGCTGACGGCGTGTGTAGCTCACTGGCGAGCGTACCTGACTTATTGGAGAAATTAGCACCGACCTGCTGGTCGAATTAGTAACTTATCATTAATCATCTTTGATTTATCATTCTTTATGGTTGCTTTATGCGGCGGGTACGTTGCTGGTTACACCAGTTAATTGTCTCAAATCGTGCATTTGCCGCTCGAACCTTTTAAAATACGACTATACATTTTGTACGAGGCACGCCGTTAGTTTAATGGCGTACTTTGGTACATAACAACAAGCGAAATAATCAAATACATCACCCGCACATGGTGGGTGTTTACCGTGCAAATATGGAGACTCCTAATGAGAGCAGCGGCCTTTTATAGCCAACTTGAGCAACAGATTGAAGAAGTAAAAGCGGAAGGGCTTTACAAAAAAGAGCGTGTCATTACTTCTCAACAGCAAGCAGAGATAGCTGTTTCGACAGGTGAAAGTGTTATAAACTTCTGTGCTAACAATTACTTGGGTCTTGCAAATCACCCAGAGTTAATCAAGGCTGCTCAACAAGGCTTAGCCGATCATGGATTTGGTGTTGCTTCCGTGCGCTTTATCTGTGGTACTCAGGACATCCACAAAACACTGGAAGCGAAAATTAGCGAATTTTTAAAGACCGAAGACACGATTCTTTACTCTTCGTGTTTTGATGCGAATGCTGGGTTATTTGAAACGATACTTGGTCCTGAAGATGCGATTATTTCAGACTCGCTTAATCATGCGTCAATCATTGATGGCGTAAGGTTGTGTAAAGCAAAGCGCTTCCGCTATGCCAACAACGATATGGCGGATCTTGAAAAACAACTTATTGCTGCCGATGAAGCCGGTGTAAAGACTAAACTTATCGCTACAGACGGCGTGTTTTCAATGGATGGCGTCATTTGTAATCTGCAGGCGGTTTGTGACCTTGCAGACAAGTACGATGCGCTCGTTATGGTTGATGATTCTCACGCAGTGGGCTTTGTTGGTGAAAATGGCCGTGGTACGCCTGAGTACTGCGGTGTACTGGATCGAGTCGATATTATCACAGGTACATTAGGCAAGGCGCTGGGTGGCGCGTCAGGTGGTTACACTGCTGGTCGTAAAGAAATTGTAGAGTGGTTACGTCAACGCTCACGTCCTTACTTGTTCTCTAACTCATTAGCACCGTCAATCGTTACAGCATCAATCCGCGTGTTAGAAATGATAGCTGAAGGCGCAGAGCTTCGCGATAAGCTATGGAGTAATGCGGCTTATTTCCGTAGTAAAATGGAAGCCGCTGGGTTTACTTGCGCAGGTAAAGATCATGCGATTATCCCAGTGATGCTGGGTGACGCCAAAGTGGCTTCTGAAATGGCCGACAGGTTACTGGCTGAAGGTATCTACGTTATTGGTTTCTCGTACCCTGTTGTACCAAAAGGTCAAGCACGTATCCGTACGCAAATCTCTGCTGCACACACCACTGAGCAGCTAGACAAAGCGATCGATGCATTTACCCGTATTGGTAAAGATTTAGGTGTAATTTAATTTTTAGCGCTAATTAATAGCGCTTTTTTGTGAGCGAATACTATGAAAGCATTATCCAAGTTGAAAGCTGAAGAAGGAATTTGGATGACGGACGTGCCAAAACCGGAAGTCGGGCACAACGATCTTTTGATCAAAATCCGTAAAACAGCAATTTGTGGTACAGACGTACACATTTACAAATGGGATGAGTGGGCACAAAATACCATTCCAACACCTATGGTCGTGGGTCACGAATATGTTGGTGAAGTGGTCGATATGGGTCAAGAAGTAAGAGGCTTCAAGGTCGGCGACCGCGTATCAGGCGAAGGCCACATCACCTGTGGACATTGTCGTAACTGTCGAGCTGGTCGCGTACATCTATGTCGCAACACTACAGGTGTTGGGGTAAACCGCGAAGGCTCATTTGCTGAATATTTGGTGATACCGGCATTTAACGCCTTTAAAATCCCAGACAACATTTCTGACGATTTAGCCTCTATCTTTGACCCATTTGGTAACGCAGTACATACCGCCTTGTCGTTTGACTTGGTGGGTGAGGATGTGCTGATCACAGGAGCGGGCCCGATTGGCATTATGGCTGCTGCGGTTGCAAAACACGTCGGTGCGCGTCATGTGGTTATTACCGATGTGAATGAATATCGCTTGGAGTTAGCGCGTAAAATGGGTGCGACACGTGCGGTAAACGTGGCATCAGAAAGCCTAGAAACCGTAATGAAAGAGCTTGGCATGACTGAGGGCTTTGATGTTGGCCTTGAGATGTCGGGCGTGCCATCGGCTTTCAATAGCATGCTTAACAATATGAATCATGGCGGTAAAATTGCCATGTTAGGTATTCCACCGAGCGATATGGCAGTTGATTGGAATCAAGTCATTTTCAAAGGCCTAGTGATCAAAGGGATTTATGGCCGCGAAATGTTTGAAACTTGGTACAAAATGGCGAGCTTGATCCAATCAGGCTTGGATCTAAACCCAATCATTACCCATCAATTCCATATTGATGAGTTCCAAACCGGCTTTGATACGATGATTTCTGGTCAATCTGGAAAAGTCATTTTAAACTGGGAATAGCAGCGTTCAACGCAATAGTAAAATGGGGCGGCGTTGGCCGCCTTATTGTTTTTTGACTCACATTATTGTGACTCTTATTTAGGATTATTATGTCGTTTAAACATATTTCGGTTACACAGACAAAGGCGCTTATTGATGAAGGTAAGGCGGTTATTGCAGATATCCGAGATGCCAACTCATTTTCTCAGGGTCATATTCCTGGTGCAGAGCCACTTTCTAACGAAAATATCGCGCAATTTATGATGGAAAAAGAGTTTGATCAACCCATTGTGGTCGTTTGTTACCATGGAATATCCTCACAGGGAGCTGCTAATTACTTGGTTGAACAAGGCTTTGAGGAAGTGTACAGCATGGATGGTGGCTTTACTCAGTGGGCAGCTCAATTGCCGGATGATGTTGCGCGTTGAAGCTAATTGCTCATTATCCTGATGCTCGGTTAGCTCAAGGTGCGGTCGATTACATGAAAGCGCAAGGCATTCATTGCGTACTAAAAAGTGTTGATGGTCGTCATGTTGAAGTGTGGCTGAAACAAGGTAACGTTGAGCGAGCTTCGACTTTGTGGGCTGAGTTTGAACACCAGCCGCATGCCCAAAAATATCAAGCAGCCTCTTGGCAAACCGGTAGTACGCAAAAACTGTTTAGTTATTCAGGTCAAAACCTTAATCTGATACGGCGATTTTCACAGTTAAATTGGTTGTTACAGGCTGTGTTTGCCAGCAGTATTTGCATTTTTGCTAGTATGGTGTTTGGTCATGCAGAAAGTGTTTTCGGTTACTTAAAATTTCAGTTAGAGCGTCCTTGGACTTGGCTCACGCCAACCCTGCTACACTTTAGTGCTATCCATCTTATTTTTAACTTGTCTTGGTGGCTGTTTCTCGGTGAAAAAATATCACAAAAGGTGGGCTTTAATGCTGTATTGTCAGTCTATTTATTTAGCGGTATTAGTAGTAACTTGATGCAGTTTTGGTTTGTAGATGCGAACTTTGGCGGTTTGAGTGGAGTCGTATACGGACTATTGGGTTTTTGCTGGCTTTACAGCCATAAAAACTCATTAATCGAGCCTTTGGTATCAAAGCCCATCGTTGGCTTTATGCTGATTTGGATGATTTTTGGCTTTACGGATATGTTTTTTATCAGTATGGCGAACTGGGCGCATTTGTTTGGTCTTTTGTCAGGAATGTTACTCGGATTACTGTGGAAAAGTAGAGTTTAGAGCAAGTTGTTATCGCCAAACTGAGAGGCGATAACGTGCCTGTTAATGGTATAGGTATTTTGTAAACAAAACATCTCTAACGATTTCTTGCCCGGTTTCCTCTTTTAACAAGGTTTTCAGCCGTTCAGTGCAGCGCTTTCTAATTTCTTCTCTACCTGTCAAAGACTTAATAGCTTCTTCCGGTTCTTTACTAAGGATCTGTACAATAGCATCTCGAAGTAATGGGGTATGATGTTCAACAACAGCAATATTAGAAACGTCGTTAATCATCAAATCTACGGTCACACGCACATAACCCAGTTTTTTACTGGACTGCCCGATATAGTTTGTAATGATATCTGGTTCGAAGCCATAGTATCCGATAGAAGATTCAGCTCGAGTTGGCAGAGCAGAGCACAGCAGTAAGCTTATGGTAAGCGCTAACGCTATCATTTTCATGATATATTCGTCTTCCCGTTATCGAATTCGTAATTTTTATTAAGTTTATACGCAATTACCATGCATTAACAGGCTCGACAAAGCCGAAACATAAACTTTTTTGATGACAGTAGCTTTGTTATCATGTGGTTGGTTTTTATTAGTGGAAATATACTTTGTCGCCTCAGCAACTACCTTTGACCCTTTCTTGGCATAACAACTCCGCAGCAGTGAAAGTGAGTTCTGCTATTTCGCCTTTTATCTTTGAATCAAATTCGTTAACCGCTAAGCTCAAAAGCCACTTTGAACATTTTGCGGTAAAGGTACAGTTTAATCAGTTGTGTGATACACCGGAGGCCTTACTTGAAACGTTTGATAATAAGCCACAAATTTGGTGTAGAGAGGTGATTCTGTATTGTAATGATAAGCCGTTTGTATTTGCTCAAAGCTGGTTAAATGCTGAAGCGCAGGCTGAAGGCATAGGTCAAATAGGGGATATGCCATTGGGTGAACTACTTTTCAATGATAATAGCTGGCGTCGAGGACCTCTGGAGTTTGCAAGTATTGAGGTTGATAATGTGTCTAACGATACACAAAATCAAATTAGGCTTGCACCACAATTGAAACAGCTAACTTCAAGACGGAGCTGGTTTAAAAAAGCAGCTGCGAAAATCTTGGTTTGCGAAACGTTTATCTCGGAGCCCAATAATGCAATTAACTGCTAAGTGGGATGCCTATACACAACTGATGCGATTGGACAAACCTATCGGCACTTTGTTGCTATTGTGGCCGACATTATGGTCGTTATGGTTAGCTGCAGAGGGTTTTCCTGCTTGGCATTTGTTAGTCATTTTTTCATTGGGTGTGTTTGTGATGCGCAGTGCGGGATGCGTTATTAATGACTTTGCTGACAGAAAAGTTGATGGAAAAGTCAAACGTACGGCGCACAGACCTCTTGCGCGGGGAGTCGTAACTAGTAAAGAAGCTTTGCTGTTGTTTTTTACATTAATAATGTTGGCATTTGTACTGGTGCTGTTTTTGAACTGGCAAACCTTGCTTCTTTCATTCGGAGCATTATTACTCGCTTCTATCTACCCGTTTATGAAGCGCTATACGCATTTACCGCAAGTGGTATTGGGTGCTGCATTCAGTTGGTCCATTCCAATGACTTTTATGGCTACACGAGCTGAGGTGCCACTTCTAGCCTGGGTTTTGTTCGTTGCAAATCTGTTATGGACGGTTGCTTATGACACTATGTATGCCATGGTGGACAGAGATGATGATGTAAAAATTGGCGTTAAATCAACGGCAATTTTATTTGCACAATGGGATAGGCACATTATTGCGCTATTGAACATTGCCTTTATCGCGATGATGTCATGGGTCGGTGTTGAGTTACAATTGAACTATTGTTATTGGGTAGCAATTGTAATAGCTGTCGGGTTACTCGTGTATCAGCAAGTTGCGATAAAAGCCCGTCAGAGAGAAGCTTGTTTCAAGGCATTTTTAAATAATAACTATGTAGGTTTGGTGCTGTTCATCGGTGTTGTTTTGGGTGAAATAGCTAGTTAACTTCAGCAGTTAAAGGTGAGTTTGCTCAACAATGTTTAATGGCCATATACCAATTAAACACTCATTCAAATCTTAGGTAGCTAGCTTCCTAGCTACCTAAGGTAGATTAACCAGAGTAAACCATACTTGGCTTATTGCTAGATGCGGTTTGCTCAATCATGGCTAGTAACTCTGAAATATGTGGATCAGAGCCAATTTGGTGATTGGTTTGCACGACAACTTGCTCTTGATCCATTGCTTTATTGGTTTTAAGTAAAACCAAACTAGGGTCCTGAGCAATCGTTTTTGAATGCTCAATACTCGCGATGGCAAAGCTACTGGTATTTTTTAAGCCTTCAATAACCTGTTCAATATTGCCAATTTTCACACTAGTCGTTTTATTCAATGAATCAACCACTTCATTGAGCATACTTTGGACCTGTTTTGACTGCGAAAAGCATCCGTACATAGGGAAGTTAGCTAGTTCTTCTTTGCGGAAGCTGTCTTTAGTTGCTAGAGGGTGGTGTTTTGCTACAAACAACACCAGTTGATCTGGAAGGTGAATATCGCTGACGATATTATTTGCGGTTTGCAAATATACACTAATGTCAATTTCGCCAAGTTGCAGCTTTCTGGTTAACTCATTTTCATCTTGAAGTTGCATCTCAATTTTTACATTAGGATGCTGAGCTAAGAATTGTCCACACGATAGTGGAACGATGCTGCTTGCTTGTGATGTATAACCAACAATAAGCTTTTGATTGTCACGACCAAACAAACTTTGCTTGATAGTTTTTTTAGTCAAATCAAGCTCTGATAGCGTTGTTTTGCAATATTTTAAAAACAGTTCGCCTTGCTCGGTTAACTTTACAGAACGAGTTGAACGCTTGACTAGTTCACAGCCAATCTCTTCTTCAAGAGTTTGTATGCTTCGCGTTAATGCTGAGGTACTAATCTGAGTCTGTTCAGCTGCTTGTCTGAAATGTCTTAAGTTGCCAAGTGCAACGAATTGTTCGAGTTGTTCAAATCTCATGTGAAATTCCTTTTATTTCCACTAAAACACGATTGTAACGTCTTTCCCTAATAGTAATACATGCAAAATGAAAAAGAAAGTGAATATTTTACATTCTGATTACAAAATCAGTCAGGATATTTATCGCGGATCTCAATAAACCTGTCTAGATTATTTAGGAAAAGGTCAACGAGCTTCGGATCAAAATGCTTTCCTCGCTCAGCTTTTAGCAATTCTAACGTTTTTTCTAGAGGCCATGCAGTTTTATAACACCTTGAGCTACCAAGTGCATCAAACACATCTGCTAATGCTGTGATCCGACCAACTATATCTATTTTTTCACCAGCTAAGCCTTGCGGGTAACCACTGCCATCCCATTTTTCATGATGTTGATGTGCAATTTTTGCACCGCATTGCAATATTTCGTTTGTTGATTTTTTCAAGATCTCATAACCTTGCTCTGCATGGGTTTGCATTACACGCCACTCTTCGTCAGTTAATGTTCCTGGCTTATTCAATATTCGGTCAGGAATACTAATTTTTCCGATATCATGCAGCGGTGACGCGAGTTTTATTATCTCTGCTTGATAATGGGAAAGTCCATAGAGCTCTGCGAGTAACATACTATAATGAGCGACTCGCTTAACATGGGAGCCTGTTTCTTTAGAGCGTTTTTCAACGGCTTCGCCAAGAATATAAGACAACTCTTTTTGAGAGTCTTTTACAGTTTCTCGTAGCTTTAAGTTGTCATAAGCTAGCGCAATATTGTTGGCAAAAAACTCCAACAACTGGAAATCCATGCTTTGTAGCTCTGAGTTTTTGCTTACATACAACATCGTTTCAGAGCCTTCTCGTGAAGTAAAATAACCGATATATTCGTTTTTTGTTTTAATCGTACACTTACGATTGTGTGATTCAATAAACAGTTGTTGTACTTCTGCAGGAATTGCTTCTTGCTTGGGCTCTACGCCTTCTCCAGAAGCCGCTAACAATTTAAACTGGGTGGCTTCTTGTCGCTCATGATGGACTGCCGCTGCACAATAAATTTCGGTGTCTGACAACCCCATAACAGACGAGACATGACATAATATCGTTGATGCAAAATCCTGTATATTGTCACAACGTAAAAAATTAGAAGACGCATCAATAATGCGCTCAAGGCCTTTCTTGTGTTTTTCAATAATTTGTATGTCTCGGTGCGCCCTTAAGGCAGAGTAAAGTAAGGTTTTAAGTTTGACGGCCGTCAACTCAGTTTTATTTTTATAGTCATTAATATCATAGTCTCTGATCACTGATTCTTCGGGGGCTTCACCTGGCTGTCCTGTGCGCAGCACTAAACGAATATCATAGTTGTTTAGATCTTCTCGGATATACCTGATCAATTCTAGGCCAGCATGATTAGTTTCCATTACGACATCTATAAGCCCAACCGAAATATTATTGTTTTCTTTGAGGAGTTCTTTGGCTTCTTTACCTGAGTATGCGTGATGGAAACGTAGTGTTCGATCCTCAAACTTAAATCCAGAGAGCACCAGTTTGGTCACCTGATGAATGTCTTCTTCATCATCAACAATCAAAATATCCCAAAAGTGATTTAGATTTTGAATTGGCTGAGTAGAATCAACAGACTCGTCAGAAAACAAAAAGTCACTCACTGGTTTCACCTATTACTCACTAATCTAATTTTTAGTATAGACATGAGTTTTGTGGGTGCTAATTCTGTGTTGGCTTTTTCTCAATATTTTGCAGCTCTAGTTCAATGGCATCGCAGGAAATGTGGATTTCATATAAAGACAAAACAAGAGACATAGTTAAACTAAATAAGCTACCACCAAATAAGGCTATTCCTATTTTTTCAAAAGCGATAAACAGCGCGAACATTGACAAGGTACAAAGCAAAAAAGCGATAACACCCCAAACCTGCATTCTACGAATTAATCGAAGCCTTTTTCTTAAGTTATCGATTTGCGCTTTCACTAAAGGCCTAATTGTCTCGCCTTCTCTCGCATTTAGCTCCCGGATCAATTGCGCAAGAACCAAAAATCGGTTTGTGTAGGCTAGTAGTAGCAAAGATATTGCCGGGAATAGTAAAGCGGGCGTGGTAAGAGTCATAATTTTCAATATATTCCAATCTGATAGTCAAAACAGAGTATAGTGTATCTAGGGTATTCAAAAGAAGTAGCATTGGAATTGGATTTGCTTATGAGCTTAGTAATGTAGGTATAATATGAAGGAAAAGCTATTTAATTGGGTATTATTGTTTCAAGCAGAAAACCCGCTAGAAGCACACCTAGTTAAGGGATTATTAGAAAGGGAAAAAATAGCGGTCCGCTTGCAAGGTGAGGCGTTACAAGGTGCACTCGGAGAAATCCCATTCGAACAGGCTGCCATTAGTATCATGGTTTACGCAATAAAGTTACCCGAGGCGAAGCAAATATTGGTAAACTACCAGCAAATGAAGCACCAGTCACAATACTGCAACGATTGGTATTGTGATCAATGTGGTGAAGCAAACGGCCCGGCGTTTGAAGTGTGCTGGCAATGTGGAACAAGGCATGAGTAAAGCAAATAACTTTCAAAGAATCAGAGAACTAAACTTTCTACAAAAAGCGGCTTTGGCAGCGGCTATTTTGGAGCGAATGCTTCCAAATTATCAACTCTTTAGTGACGCGACTGGATTTGGTGATCAAACTGTTTTACGCAACGCGTTAGATCTATGTTGGGAAAAGATCTTAGTGCCAAAAAGCAAAATTAGCTTTGAGAAACAAATAGAAAAAATTGAACCTAATGTACCTGAGCTTAGCCAATTTGATATGTTTGGTACATATCCTGCCATTGATGTATCTACCGCGTTATTGGGGATGGTACAGGGGTTAATGACCAAAGATGAGCACGAATTCGTCAGCGTTGCAAAAATCTCGCAAGCGACTGTTGCTAAATATATCGAATTTTTGCTCATGGCTGAAGAGGTGTTACCGGATAACCAGCAAGTACGTGAGCACCCGTTAATGCAATATGAAATTGAAGTGCTTGCTGAACTGATCGAGCATGTGGAGACGATGGGGCGGGTAACCTCAGAATCCGTTAAAGCGTTGAAATCTCTAGCGCTTGCTGATGGTCAAACTAATATTGGAATAGAGCTAAACTAACTCACAATCAGGTTGACCAGTCTGCTCTGGTGAGCACAGAGAATATTTCGTATAATTGCGCGCTGCAATTTAGGTGTTGGAGAAACGACTTGCGTATTTTGGGTATTGAATCTTCGTGTGATGAAACGGGCATTGCTATCTATGACGATGAGCAAGGCTTGCTAGCACATCAGCTTTATAGTCAGGTAAAAGTGCACGCAGATTATGGTGGTGTGGTACCTGAGCTTGCCTCACGAGATCACGTACGTAAAACGATCCCACTGATTGAAGCTGCCTTTGCACAAGCAGGCTGTGGTCCTGAATCTTTGGATGGTATTGCCTATACGGCTGGGCCTGGACTTGTCGGTGCACTGTTAGTTGGTACATCCATAGGTCGTTCATTAGCTTTTGGATGGAATATTCCAGCTGTTGCAGTGCATCATATGGAAGGGCATTTATTAGCACCCATGCTAGAAGAAGATAAGCCTGACTTTCCATTTGTAGCGTTGCTGGTGTCTGGCGGTCACACAATGATGGTTAAAGTCTCGGGGATTGGTGAATACGAAGTGCTCGGTGAATCGGTAGATGATGCGGCTGGTGAAGCGTTTGATAAAACCGCCAAACTGCTAGGTTTAGATTATCCTGGAGGTCCGATGCTAGCTAAAATGGCAGAAAATGGTGTGGCTGGCAGGTTCACTTTTCCAAGACCGATGACCGATCGCCCAGGTCTTGATTTTAGCTTTAGCGGCTTAAAAACCGCGGCTGCAAATACCATTCGATCTGAAGGTGATGATCTCCAAACCAAGGCTGATATTGCTCACGCCTTTCAAACAGCAGTCGTAGATACCTTAGCGATTAAATGTAAACGCGCATTAAAAGAAACAGGGATTAATCGTTTGGTAATTGCTGGAGGCGTGAGTGCGAATAAGGAGCTTAGACAAAAACTTGAACGCATGATGCAAGGGCTAAAAGGTAAAGTATATTATCCAAGAACCGAGTTCTGTACAGACAATGGTGCGATGATAGCCTACGCAGGAATGCAGCGCTTAAAGGCAGGCCAACATGCACCTTTGGATATGAAAACTCAACCACGCTGGCCGTTAGATAGCTTAGAAAAAGTCTAACCAGGTTTTTTTAATCATTACTCTGCTTTTTTTTGCCCACTTTAGGCTCCTTTCCGGTTAGGAGCCTTTTAATATTTGCTCTGTGCCTGATGATAATCAGTACTGTTAAAAAACTCACTGGGATGGTGTACAGCGGTTTGATTAGCCAAGTATAAAATGGTGCAGCTGATACTGCGACAATCGCGGCGAGAGAAGAATAACGAGTGAGTAATAACACCACCAGCCAAGTGGTGATCAATAATCCCGCTAAAGATAATCCGATTGGCAATAACGCACCAAATGCAGTCGCCACGGCTTTGCCCCCATTGAAGTGGAAAAATATTGGGTAGATGTGTCCTAAGCAGGCAAATACCGCAATTGCGCCGAGCCAAATAGGTTCTATTCCAAGAAAATAAGCGCCCCAAACAGGAATAGTACCTTTGAGTATGTCAAAAACTAGCACTAACACTGCCGGCAACTTGCCACCAAGCCTTAGTACATTGGTGGCACCCGGATTATTCGAGCCGTTAAAACGCGGATCGGGTAAACCAAACATGCGACAGACGAGAATTGCTGAGGAAATAGAACCCAGCAGATAGGCACATACGCAGATTAAACTGATTAACACGCTTTTCCTTATTTTTTCTTGCGTTTATTTGGGCTATGATCGGCGGCTCTCACACCCTATGAAAATGCTCTGGGTGTTGGCCAGAAGTATACATACATGGAGTCAGCATGGATAAAGTCTATATCTCGCAACTACACGTCGAAACCATAATAGGAGTGTACGACTTTGAAAAAGAAAGTAAACAAAGCCTTTACTTTGATGTGGAAATGTTGACCGATATTAGCCGCGCAGCACAAACAGACGATATCAATTTAGCGGTTGATTACGCGAAAGTCTGTGAACGTATCACTGAGCATACGATAAAAAAGCCTGTTGAGCTGCTAGAAACGTTAGTGGTGCAACTGGCCGAAATTATCCTTGATGAGTTTTCTGTTTCGCAAGTGATGATAAGGGTAAGCAAGCCCGCAGCTGTGCCGTTGGCGCAAACAGTTGGCGTTGAAATTGTGAGAAAGAAGTAACGATATGGCACAAATTTACATCAGCTTAGGCACAAATATCGATAAGCAACACAATTTGCGAAGCGGATTGCTTAGTCTAATTGAACACTTTCCTAACTACTCTCACTCTAGTGTTTTTGAGAGCGAATCAGTGGGCTTTGAAGGTAATAACTTTTATAACTCGGTATTTGCCGCGCAAACAGAACTGTCTTTGGAAGCTGTGTGCAAGCTTTTAAAAGCAATTGAGTACCAACATGGTAGACGCAGTGATGAGAAAAAATTTAGCCCGAGGACTTTGGATTTAGATTTACTTTTTTACGACCAGGTAGTTTGCAATTCACCGGCACAGTTACCACGTGACGAAATAACCAAAAATGCGTTTGTGTTGCAACCTTTAGCTGAAATAGCACCAAACTTTATTCACCCGGTTGTTAATTTGCCAGTTGTTGATATTTGGCGAGCTTACGAAAACCCTTCACAAAAACTATGGAAAGTGGAGTTCTCTCTGTAATGAGTTTTATTGAAATAATTATTTTGTCCTTGATCCAAGGGCTTTCTGAGTTTCTACCCATTTCGAGCTCTGCCCATTTGTTATTGCCATCACAAGTATTAGGGTGGCAGGACCAAGGTTTGGCATTTGATGTTGCGGTGCATGTCGGTACTTTACTTGCCGTTGTGATTTACTTTAGACAAGATATCGTCGTGTTATTGGGTGCTTGGTTTAAATCTTTTGGCAAGGGCGAAGCCACGAAAGAAAGCCAGCTCACTTGGTGTCTTGTTGTTGCAACGATCCCATTTGTGTTGTTGGGACCAGTGTTAAAAGACATAGTGCAGCTTTACTTGCGAAATGCATGGGTCATTGCAACTACTACCGTATTGTTTGGGTTATTGTTGTGGTACGCGGATGTGAAAGCCAAACAAGTAAAAGACGTATTTGGACTTAATTGGAAAAGTGCATTAATTTTGGGGCTGGCGCAAATCACCGCGGTGATACCGGGGACTTCTCGCTCTGGAATAACCATCACTGCTGGGTTAATGTTAGGGTTAGACAAGAAAAGTGCTGCGCGATTTTCGTTTTTAATGGCAATCCCCGTTATCTCAATGATGGGCTTGTACTACACTCTAGAACTCGCGATGGGAGATGAACTGGTGGATTGGCAGGCATTGCTGACGGGGGCTGCGTTGTCTTTTGTCTCCGCTTATGCCTGTATTTTCTTTTTCCTAAAAGTGATTGAACGGATGGGGATGATGCCGTTCGTGATCTATCGCCTGATCTTAGGTGGCGCGCTGTTTGCGTACTTGGCCTACAGTTAATTAAACAAAGCTTAGGTTATGCGGCGTATTTCAGCATGCTGACTTAAGTTAAAGAAGCCAGCGACTAAGCTGGCTTTATTTATGGCAATTTTCAAGTTTGATTAGGCTATTTGCTTTTCTGCTAAGCTCAGTTCCATGGTTGCTTTGAGCAATCGGTACAAATTGATAGATGCGTCTATTTCTTCTTTACGGTTGGTTAAGCTTTCAATATTTAGTCCTAATGGGACGTCCAGCTGGGCACAGCTTTTTAATATCTGATCAAGGCTTTCTTTACAAATACGAATAGACTCACGTAAGCTGTTTTGTGCGTCTAAAATTCTCCACTTTGTGGCTTCTGGCACTGAGATGCCTAACCATTCCATAAACTGCAAAGTTTTTTCTCCACCACAAGGTGTGAAAGTAAGAATGATACGTTTAGGTTGAATGCCTTGCTGTTTACAGGTCCGTGCATAACTCGTGATTAAGTCTATCGTTGCCTGAGCATTATAGACCGCTTGGGAGATAAAGAACTCACAGCCTTGTGCTGTTTTACCCATCAGCCTTTGATGCTCATTGCCTTTACTCGCATGTCTTTCGGCAATGGTGACGCCACCTAAAAAGTAGTCCTCATGATGCTGCTGTAAAACCTCGTAGGCGTCGTTTAATGCCAGCTTTACTTCCCCATTGGATGAGGGACTGCCAACAAGTACTAGGTTATTCAAGTTGTATTCTTTTTTAGTATCGCTAAGCCACGTAGAAAACTCGTCACGGTTACGTTGTGCCACACTTTTATAGGTGATCACATCAAGATGTGAGATATCACGAATAAGCTGACTGTACTCGCAGGGATCTACCGTGTGCTTAAAGGGAAATGGGCGAGGCACCGAAGTACGACTGCTCTCATCTTGAATGTCATAAATCACGACACCGTCATATTCAATTTGATGTAAACGGTCCAATAACTTGGTTGCGATTGCCGTTAGCTTTTCCGGATCGGTGTCCAGCTTAGGTGGTGTTGTACCAATTAAATATACCCCTTGGTTCGGGTCAACGATTTTCTCTTGAAGCGTTAAAGCCATGTTCCTCATTCCCAACAGCCAACTTTGATTTCTGGTGGTAACTATAGCAGCCATTTAGACGTCTAGATAGTTGTTTTTAACTGAAAGATCTTCAAGGACTATGAGTTTTATTCAAGTTGTGGTGGTTTTTAATGAGTATTGAACATAAGGTGTTTAACTGGATTTTTAGATTTTTCGTCCCGAATTGTAGTGATTGCTGCTCGCTTTGGGCATAATCAAAACGTAAATTCGATGATGTAATGTCATCAGGAATATAGAATTTTAATTGGGAACAATAATGAAACTTAAATTACTCGCAACCAGTATTGCAGTCTCTTTCGCGTTAGGGGGCTGTGCAGCTACAGAATCAAATCACTCTACGGCAGTGCCAGCCGTAGCTGAGCAAACGAACAAAGTTTTTGCCCAAGACTACGTACTAGAAGAACTAGATAACGGTCTTAGAGTCATGGTGGTGAAAACCAATTACCCTGATGTTGTTTCACTACAAATTCCAGTGTCGGTGGGTTCAAGAAACGAAGTTGAGGAAGGAAAAACTGGCTTTGCACACTTTTTTGAGCACATGATGTTTAAAGGGTCAGAGAAATATCCGCAAGATGTCTACTCGGACATTTTGAAAAACTCAGGTGTTGATAACCGTGCTTATACTATCAATGACTACACCAATTACCATTTAAATTTCTCAAAACAGCACCTTGATAAAGTATTAGAAATTGAAGCTGATATCTTTCAAAATCTTACATACAGTGAAGAGCAGTTCCGAACCGAAGCGCTAACGGTTAAAGGTGAGTATTTAAAGAATAACGCAAGCCCAATTCGCAAATTGCTTGCCGCGGCTAGAAAAGAAGCGTTTGAGAAGCACACTTACAAACACACTACCATGGGATTCTTTAAAGATATCGAAGCCATGCCTGATCAGAGCGAATACGGTAAGTTGTTTTTTGAACGCTTTTACAAGCCAGAATATGTTTCTTTGGTGATTGTCGGTGATGTTGACCCTAAAGCCACCATGGAAATGGTTAAAAAGCATTGGGGTGGATGGAAGAAAGGGGATTATAAAGCGGATATTCCTGTTGAGCCTAAGCAGCAAGAACCGAAATATGTACATGAGGAATTTGAAGGGTTACCAGGTCATTGGCTACTAGTATCTTACAAAGGCACAGCGTGGCAGCCACAGAAAAAAGACAGAGCGGCACTGGATTTAATCTCACAGCTATATTTTTCATCTAACTCTGAGCTTTATCAAGAGTTAGTGGTTGATAAACAGATCGCCAGCCAAATGTTTACCTATAACCCAGAGACCAAAGATCCAGGGCTATTACATGTATTTGTGAAAGTGGAAAATGAAGCAGACCTTGTGACGGTTCGTGATGCTATCAACCATACCTATGCAAAAGCGCGTACTGAATTGGTTGATGCTGATAAACTTGCGGCGCTTAAATCTAACATGAAGTACAGTTTTGTGAATGGTCTAGATTCTTCTCAAGCGATCGCTTCCACGCTTGCCAGCTACATGCATTTTGAGCGTGACCCTGAGGTGATTAACCAGCTTTATGCTAGTTTCGATAAAATCACAGCCGAAGATATTCGCGATATCGCAAATAAATATTTTGTTGATAGTAGCAGAACAACAGTGACTTTATCTGCATTGGATTCCGTGGCAGGGTTTGATCAAGAAGTTGATTTAAACGGTTTAGTTGCGGATATGAATAAGCCCAAAAAACGTTTTTTCAACGTGTTAGACAACAGCAATGATTCACCATTGGTTGACGTCAACTTCTTGTTTTATACCGGTGCCGCAGCTGATCCTGAAGGTAAAAAGGGTGTTGCAGCATTGACAGCAGCGATGATAGCCAATGGTGGCAGTGAAAATAAAGCCTACAAGGAAATTCAAAAAGCACTTTATCCAATTGCTGGTAGCTTCGGTTATCAAATCGATAAAGAAATGATCTCTTTTAGAGGTCGAGTCCATAAAGATAATGCTGATAAATGGTATGCATTGGTTGGTGAGCAACTGTTAAATCCTGGCTTTAGGGAAGACGACTTTAAACGCCTTAAAAAAGAGCTTATTGATGGTATTAAATCTGGATTGAGATCTTCTAATGATGAAGAGCTTGGGAAAGAGGTGCTTTACCATGAGTTGTATCAAGGTCACCCTTATGAAAGTTATAACTTTGGTGATTTGTCTGATCTTGAAGCGTTGACGATTGAAGATGTTAAGGCTTTTTATCAATCTCAATTTACACAAGCGAAGCTGAATGTCGGTATCACAGGTGCTCTTGATGATAAACTTAAACAGCAAATCTTTGCTGATTTAGCGACCTTACCTAAGGGCGATGAGTCGAGACTGAATGTACCTGACGCTCCTAAGTTAACGGGGTTACACGCAACGATTGTTGAGAAAAGTGCCAAGTCTACGGCGGTATCTTTTGGCTTCCCAATCGATACGATTCGTAGCGATAAAGACTGGGCTGCGCTGTGGTTAGTGCGTTCTTATTTTGGTGAGCATAGAAGTTCGAATAGCCATTTATATCAACGTATCCGCCAGGTGCGTGGTATGAACTATGGTGACTATGCGTATATCGAATATTTCCCTCGCGGTAGTTTCCAGACCAAACCAGATGCAAACTTGGGTCGTAGTGAGCAAATTTTCCAAGTTTGGTTGCGGCCACTACGCTCGAACAATGATGCACATTTTGCTACACGTGTAGCGCAGTTTGAGCTAGAAAAGTTAATCAAAGAAGGCATGAGCAAAGAGAGTTTTGAAGCGACCCGTAACTTCTTGACCAACTTTGTGCCTCAATTAGTTGCTAGCCAAGATCGCCAGTTAGGCTATGCATTAGACAGTCAGTTCTATAATACGGATAGTTTTGTAGAGTACGTGAGAAAGCAACTGGCTTCGTTAACTGTCGAAGATGTGAATCGCGTAATTAGAGAAAATCTACAAACCGATAATATTCATTATGTGTTTATCACTGGTGATGGCAAAGATATGGCAGACAGACTTACAAATGAAAAAGTCTCGCCAATGGTTTATAACACCGAAAAGCCAGAAGAGTTAGTAAACGAAGACACCTTAATTTCTACTTATCCGCTTAATATTCCAAAATCAAATGTTAAAGTGGTTGATGTGGAAAAGCTATTTAAGTAACTGTTTAATCAGTATTTATCAACAATGGGAGGGCTTGGCTCTCCCATTTTATTTTAAGTTGTATTTTTATTTGATTTTTGTTTTGCTTTTGTTTTATATTTGTTTTGGTTTTTATAAGGAGAATAAACAATGAAATTAAAAATAAATAAAAAAAGCTTAAAAGATTTGAGTAACAGTAAATTACTACCACAACAAATGACACCGAATGTAGGTGGCGCGTATTTTGGAGATGCGAAGACAAGAGGTACCACCTGTGATAGAGACTGTACAACAGTTGCTTGTGGGACAGATGTGTATTATGGCTGTGTAACTAATAGCTTTTGTTACAGTGGTACTCAATTTAGAGGGTGCCACGATCCAAGGATTTAATTAATAAATCCCGAATTCAACTTCGAAGTACGACACTCTCTAACATCAAGCGGCCATTGCAAATTCTTTAAATATAACTGCTGGCTGCTTGAACCCTAAACACTTTCTTGGGCGGTTATTTATTCTTGACTGAGCATTCTGAGGACAATAATCCCCATGTATTCGATTTCTTTTTAACTCACGATACACCGTTGCGCAGTGGCACTGCAGTTTTTTGGCAATCTCAGAAATTGAAATTCCCAGTTCCAAAAGGGTAGAAATCTGGTATCTTCTCCTCTCGGTCAACTGCTGATAACTCATATGTAGTATTGCTTGTTTCTTTGGCGAGAAAAGCGTACCACTTTTGGCTGTTGGCTTCCTCTTCTACACCTTTCTATGAGTGTTGCACTTATTATCTGAAATCAGGATTATTATTTGTATTTTAATTTTTCTACGGGGTATGTGGGAAATAACCATTTTGAAAGTTAGTCCTCTCATATCCTTTCTATATATAAAAAGCGATCCAATAGTAAAATTCCCAATTCATACTCGCCGCTGAGCCAGTTTCGACTAAATGTTGGTTGGCTGATTCGGTAATGTCAGGTGAAAGCTTTTCTTACTAGGTTTATCATTATAAATAAATTATCTAATTTGATTTCAGGAAAGGTTTCCCTATATTTAAATTGGTTTTGAAAAAGGTGTGTTTATAATTTATCTTGAAATAAAAAAAGCTTAAAAGGTTTGAAAAGTAATAATGCATTGCCACAAAAAATGACACCGAATTTAGGTGGTGTCGGTGCACACCTTTCTGGCGGTGATTACCTTGGTATGCTGCAACAAACGATGCTGGTTGTCCGTCACAGCTACCATCCCTAAGTCGTCAATTTACTTTTTGTCCAATTCCTCAGTAATTGGTAAAAGTGACGTTAGATAAGCCCCATTTTTAATCAGGGGCTTATCTTGTATCAGACTATACAGGTTCCTTTTCTGGTTTTTCCTCTTTAATAATATCGGCTTCTTCGTCATATTCATCTTCAACAACCAACAACTGCTCTTGTGCTGTTTGTTCTTCAATCCTTGGGTCAAGTGCTGCTGCCAGTGGTGAACTAGTTATATCTGAAGTACCAGCGATGTAGTCGCTAGGCTCAGGCTGTTCAGCTTTTTGTTTAGCGTTAATTCTGGTTAAGATTAAAAACATAAAAATGGTTAACACAGAAATAGATGCATACAAAGCTTGGTGACCAAATATCTCCATGAATTGGGCAATAACGGCTGAACCCAAGCTCGCACCAGCACCAAAAGCCACTAATAGTGCACTGGATACACCGACTCGGTCTCCATCTTCGACACGAGAATTAGCTAATGCCGAGGAAAGTGGGTATAAGGTAAAAGCGAAAATGCCGAACAAGAATGTCAACACGAAACTTAATGGCTGGCTTATTGGGAAAATAAACAAAAATAATGAAATGATGCCTATTGCAATGGCATTAGTACGTAACAGTATGCTTCTACGTACTTTGTCGGAGATAACCCCCATCGGCCATTGTGCCAACAGACCTGCAAATATCGTTGCAGACATGTACAGCGCAATTTGTTCTGCATCGAATCCTGACAGACTGGCAAAAGTTGGGGCTAACCCATAAAAGCTGCCGTTGATGATCCCAGCAAACAGTACTGCGGTGAGTGATTGTGGTACTTTTTTGACATAACTGAGAATACTCACTTGAATCGGCTTTAGTGGTTTGGGGTGAATACGACGCGTGATCGAAATGGGCACTATCCCAATAGACAGCGCAATACAAATCAAAAATAGTGGTGCGTAACCAAGCTCTGGAAAGTGAGATAAAGTTAATTGACCCGTTACCATGCCTAAGTAGGAAGTCAGCATGTAAAAAGAAAATACTCGCCCTCGTTGTTCGGGGGCTGCTTGTTCATTGAGCCAGCTCTCTAACACCATATAGTTACACATCATACCGAGTCCTACTATTAACCGAAGAACAAGCCATAAATATAAATTGTCGCTGATACCATGAGTGGCAACACAGGCGGTAACGACGGCGGTTGTTGCGCCGAAAGTGCGAATATGACCAACGGATTTGATTAGGTGATATCCAAGCTTTGAGCCCATCAAAAGGCCAAGGTAATAGCAAGAAGTGAGTAACCCAATCCAAAACGTAGATACTTCATGTTGGCCAAGATATAGTGCTAAATATGTGGTGAGTAAGCCTGTACCACCAACTAAAAATAAATTAGTAAAGTAGAGCGAAGGAAAAGATTTCATTACGGGATGTGATCCGTACAAAAAATGTTGTCAATAGCCCAATGTTAGGGGAGAAAAGCGATAAAACCAAGTTAAAACAGCTTGATGCGCTATCGCGAGGAAGTTATACGACTTGCCTTGAGGCCCAAAGCAAGTCGTATGGAAAGGTTAATTTGACTTGTATAGCGTCCATTTCAACATTTGCATTATTGATGGCTCTTTGCCGTACATTATCATTCCCATCTTGAATAATCGGCCAGCTATACCGCGAATGTACCAGCAAGCCAAAAGAGTGCTTAATAATGCGACTATGACTTGCCAAATTGGCACATCAATTAAAGACATTTTCAAAGGCATAATGGCAAAGGCGGTCAACGGGAAATAGCTCAAAATTTCCATTGCGATACCACTTGGACTATCCATCAGGAAAAATCCAATCACGATAGGTAACATCGGGATAAACATAAATGAGGTTTTTCCACTGTGATTTGGGTCATCCACAGCCGCTGCGATAGCAGCCATAAAAGAAGTCGAAATGTATAGCCCCAAAATAGCAAAAACAAGAAAGGCGGGAAGCATAGAGAAGTCAATCATCGACAGATCCATGCTTTTTTGTTTTAAGAAAACTTGTGTGAAAACGATAGCAATTAACATAGTAAATAATGTACTAACCATTGCTTTAATCGAGTGCAAAACTTGTCCAATAACCTTGCCATCTATCCAAGTTTGCGCATCCATACACGAGTACAGCTGTTCTGTGACTCGTTGCTGTTTCTCACCGGTAATTGATACAAATATCTGAGCAAAAGTCATGAACAACCCAATTCCCAGCAGAATAAGAAGCCCTGTAGCAGTAAATGTAGAACTATCAGTGCTACTCTTTAAGTCCTGATCTAAGTACTCGTTTAGGATATTCACTGGCTGGTTAAGCAAGGCCAATTTTTCTTCGCTTAGGCCCAATTGTGTGGTTACTTTCACGGCATAAACAGCTTGAAGCTGAGCTGCTAAATCCTGCTGCCAAGACATTTTCCCTTCACTTAAAAGGATTAATGCGTTGTCACTTTTTGCTTGTGAGTTGAGAGTCAATACGCCCGCAATGGATTCGTCGTTTAGTAAGCGTTGTTTTAATTCCGCAACAGTATCATCAGAAATGACCAATTTGAACGGGCTACTCAAACTGGTTGCCTGTAATTCAGTGTCTGCAGTGGCTAGAATTTGGTACTGCTTTTCAGCGATAAAGTCATAGTTATGCCACAAATAAAGAAAGACACCGATAGCGAGCATAATACCTTTACCGATAAGCTCCTGCTTCCACTTAAAAAATTGCATAAACTCCCAAAATGCGACTAACTTAATTTGCTGTAACTTATTCATAGGTAGTCTCCATGTCTTGTTGCCCAGCTTCCTCTACCGCCTGGAGATATAATTGATGCAGATCCAAGCTTCTACTGTCGATGTCTTTAAATTCACCCATTGCCATGAGCGCATTGAGTGTGGGAGCTAAATCCGCACTGTCGCTGAGTTGGCAGCTCACTTTAGTTTTTTGCTTATTCAGCGTCATATTAATATGACTATGCTTTGCAACTGCTTCTTCAGTTAATGGCTGCGTAAATTCAATATTTAAAGTTATTCCGCCACCAGCCTGTTGTCTGATATCGTCAAGAGAACCATAAAAAATGGCCTGCCCTTTGTTCATAAGCAGCATACGGTCAGCTAGTTTTTCAACCATTGCCATTTGGTGAGCACTTAAAATCACCGTCATGCCTTGTTGTTTTAATTCAGCTAAAAACGAAACTACTTTTTCTTGGTTGACAGGGTCTAACCCTGAAAAAGGCTCATCGAGCAAGACGACTTTGGGTTTGTGTAGAACGGCTGAAATTAACTGTACTTTCTGTTGGTTACCTTTGGAGAGCGACTTTAGCTTAGCGGTTTTTGTCTCGCTCAAATCCAGTCTTGCTAACCAATGATCAATCCCTTTGATGGCTGTTTTTTTGTCTACACCTCTTAGGGCTGAGAAATACAACAGGTTGTCAAGCACCGACTTCTCAGGATATAGGCCTCTGTCTTCAGGTAAATAACCGAGCTTGGTATTTGGGATTGAATCAAAAGTTTCGCCATCAATGGTGACCTGAATTTGTCCATGGTCAGGTTGAGTAAAACCAACTAGCATTCTTACCAATGATGACTTACCCGCGCCGTTGGGACCTAAAAGCGCAAAGATTTCTCCCTCAGGAATAGCGAAGCTTAACTTGTTGACGGCACATACGGACGTGTAGTGTTTGGAGGCGTCTGAAACATTAATTATTGTATTTTCCATATTTCAGTCACTTCAGTGATTTTAGTTAAGTTGATTATATGGGGACGGTGGATTCCTTGACAAGCATCTATGAGTAACCAGATGTATCAACTTGAGCTGTGTTTTTAACCTAATATAATTTTCGTACTACACTTTTGAGTATCCATTAAACTCTTGAGCTCGTTTGCATATGCTGCAAGTACCATTAACACGGTGCACTGGTGTTGTATTATTTGGGTTATTTTCAGGACAGCTTTTAGCAAACGAAGATGGCCTGTTTGAGTTGTCTATTGATCAACTATTAGATGTTACTGTAGAAGCGCGAAAAGTTTCGGAAAGCTTACAAAAAACACCGATATCTGTATCTGTCCTTTCCGCTCAGCAGCTTGAGCAACGTAATCTGACCGATTTACTACAAGCTGGTTATTTTATTCCCAATGTAGATGTGACAACCGTCGGTGAAAATTCTGGCTGCACGCATTGTGCAAATATTACTATCCGGGGTGTCGGACAAGTTGATCCAATTCCAACCACAGATCCCAGTGTTGGTGTTTACGTTGATGGTGTTTATTTTGCGCGTTCTGCTGGTGGTATCACTCGGTTTCTAGACATAGAGCAAATCGAGATTTTAAGAGGACCACAAGGTACTTTGTTTGGGAAAAATACCATAGGCGGGGCGGTCAATATCCATACCAAAAAAGTCACCAATGAATCTTCAGTTTCGAGCAGGTTAACGTTAGGAGAGTTTAATCGTAAAGATGTGTCGCTAACCATAAATCAGCCTTTGTCCGAAAAAGTCGCGATGAGAGTTGCCATCGGTAAATTTGATAGAGAAGGTTTTGTACGTAGAATTAATGGAGACAGAGAAGGTGGCGAAGATGACTTTAGTATGCTGGCTAAGCTACGTCATGAAGTCAATGACAGATTAACTCTGAATTGGCAGTATAATCGTCAGACACAAAGCCGTGGTAGTGCTCCGGCAGTGTTACCCGCAAAGAACGATGATGCGGTACTTATTCAATTGTATAACTACTATGCCGATTTAGGTCAAGGCGTTGACGCCATTGAACCGTTGCAGCTATTTGCAGATAAATATACTAGTGCAGGCGAAGAAGTTAATCATAATCGACTGCAACAAAGCGGCTTTACATTACAGGCTGAGTATCAATTTAGTGATGAGGTTGCACTGAAGTCTATCACGGCATATCGAAAATTGGACGCATTCTATAGTCGAGATTTTGATAATAACCCTGTCAATATCGGTGTAACCAGAGATTGGCAAACACAGATTCAGCGCAGTCAAGAGTTCAACTTGACTGGAAAATACGAACAGTACGACTGGTTGCTAGGTGCATATTACTTTGATGAGAACATTAACTATCAATTCGACTTTGACTTTTTTGAAGGGCTTTTTAAGGCCGTAGAAGCAATCGAATCTCCAGTGGATGGCTCGCCGTTGTCAAGTCCAACAGATGTCGGTGGGGCAGGTAATCCGCTGAATGCAGGGGTGGACTTTCACAACCGTTTTTTAAACGATATTGAAAACACCAGTTATGCAGTATTTGCTCATATCAATTATCATTTTTCACCTAGTTGGACTGGGATCTTGGGTGCACGATATACCCGTGAAGAAAAACGCCAGGAAGTGGTTGGACTCGCATTAGAAGCTGGCGTTACTTTGCTCGAGCAAACTTCGGATAGTGCTGAAGGTGCGGTTACGCCGAATTGGAATGTTTTTTCACCTATGCTCGGGCTGCAATATCAGTACTCTGATTCAGTGATGGGGTATTTAACCGTTTCTCGCGGCTTTAAATCAGGAGGCTTTAACGGCGTGCCAAGTTCTCCTGCGGCAATACGTCCTTTTGACCCAGAGCATTTAACAGCAATGGAGTCTGGGATTCGCTCATCCTGGTTTGATAATCGCTTACGTTTTAATTTGTCTGCTTTTTATATGCAGCATAAAGATATGCAACTGCGAGGAGGAGAGTCAACGCAGGAAGGCATTGAAATATTTATTGATAATGTGGGTAAAACCCGCACTAAGGGCTTGGAGTGGGAGCTGGAAGCGTTAATAGAGCAAGATTTTGGTTTGAGCCTGTCAGGTGCGTTTACCCGAGCCAAATTTGTTGATGTTGGCAATGCCACACAAGTCACTCTAAATACAGTGCCAATTCGAACACCCAAATGGTCTATCGTAATGGGAATATGGAAAAACTGGGCCGTCTTAGACAACAAAAACCTGCATACTCGATTAGATTGGAGCTATCGAAGTAAGATGTACACCGATGTATTTAACTCGCCATTAGCACAAAGTAATCACTTAAAATTGCTAAATGCCAGAGTGCAATTAGATATTTCCAAAAACATGAGTGTTAGTCTGTTTGCTAATAATTTGACCAATGAATACCACTTTATTGGCGCAAATGATTTTCGCGCGGTATTTGGTGTGGCGGAGCATTGGTTGGCTGCGCCAAGAGAAGCTGGCGTTTCGTTAACCATGAAGTTCTAGGAAATATAAAACTAATACTAATCCTCATTAATAATTAATCTTCTATAGCAATTAACTTTAATATCTGGTCAACTTGAGAGATAAAAACTGCCGCTAACTGCGTTAAAAATTTCTCATTTAGAACAACTAAAGAGCAAAGGGAAGCCAGAAGCTTCCCTGTGTATACTAGTTACTTTGATTCATTTGAGTGAGCTTGTCCCCGACGGGTTTAGAGAAATTGTACCCATCGTGTTTATCCCAGTTGATTGACCAAGTCATGACGCCACCAAATTTTGGATAGTTGCTACTGGGTTTTATGCTGCCACATGACGTTCCTTTGGTAAGACAATCCAGGGCTGAAATGATGTTGGCAATTGGTGCTTGGCCTGAGTTTGCAGAGCTAGGGCCCGATGGTAGACCGATAGCGACTTGATCATCTCTAAGAGGCTCAAATCGAGTCCCGTTGGCTAGTTCAAAGCCTTCGATTAACATTTTTGCATGGGCTACCATCATGTTTACAGATCCCTCAGGCGCAACACCTGATTCGTATGGATTTGCCAAACCGCCATTGTTATATAGCTGGACATGAAGCAAATCTAGCGTGTCTCTCAGCTCATTAATCAGTGGAATGTAAGCGCCCCAGATCCCAGAGTAAGCGATCATTCCTCCGTGCACATAAGGATGTTCAGGCGCCATAGTTAGCACCATATTGCCACCAATATTTTGTTCAATTTGTTTGAGCGCACGAGGTAGTCTAGCTTGGATTTGAGAACCATGTAACAGGTTAGAGCCACTCTCTAAATCAATATCTAGACCGTCAAATCCCCATTCTTGGATAAGTTGAGTTAGGCTACTGACAAAATTAGCTTCATCAGCATCGGTATTAAGCGTGATAGTACCTTCAGCTCCACCAAGACTTAACACAAAAACTTTACCCTGAGCCTGTAATGCTTTCATGTCACTCTTAAATTGTACTGGATCGATTGGTGGGCAACTTGAACGGATATCTTTCTCAAAAGGATGGAACAGTACCGTGCCATTTGAACTTCGGTCATTTTCAGCAAACGCAATATCAATAATATCCCAAGCGGGTGATATTTGGTTTAATGGAATTGGGCAACCAGCGGGATTAACAAAGTTATGCCAGTAGCCGATAAGCTTATGGGTTTTGGCTGTAGGACGGTCAATAACTTTAACAGTGACACCATCGCTGGTGGCTGTTTCACCGCTATCAGTCGTCGCGACGACGGTTAGCGTATGATTGCCAAGGCTAGCAGGTGTATAATTGAACTCGTATGGTGCACTATTATCTGAGCCTATCAACACGCCATTAGCATACAAGTCTAGTTTATCGATAGCACCTGTTAGTGCGGTCGCTTGTGCCTTTATTAGAACACTACTGCCCAAACTAAGTTGAGTCCCACTACTTGGTTCGGTAATGCTGGTGACAACGGACTGGTCGGTCACGGTAACTATGATGCTGGTTTGTCCGTCGTTGCCTTCGTTATCTGTAGCAACGGCGCTGAGTTCGACAAGACCCAGTTGCTGTGGAGTCCAGTTGAACTGCGCATTGCCTTCGTTAAAACTGCCTAACAATGCTTGATTCGCATAGACGTCCAGCTGATTAATTTCGCCATCTGCATCTGTTGCTGTGACTTGGATTACAGTTGGCAAGCCTTTAAGGACTGTTGCGTTGTTATGTGGAGCAATAAAGTTTACTTCCGGAGCAATAGCACAAACGCCTTGATCGCTCCAGGCATCTTGCCAATGTTGGCCTACACCCGGTTCATACGCCCAAGCAGCGGCCGAGCTACACCAGCCAGCCACTTCACAGCGATATTTACGGTTTTGATTACTTATTAAATCACCGTTTTGATAGTTTGTGCCAGCTTTATATTGTGCAAGGTCTTTACATCCACCAGAGCTATCTGAGACGATTTTAATTACGACTTGTTGGCTTGAAGTCGCACCTTGATTGTCGGTTGCTGTGATGGTGAAATGAGTTTCTCCAAGCTGCTTCGCTTGCCACTGAAAACGAAATGGCGGTTGAGTAAACTCGGCAATTTTGTCATTGGCTTGCCACATGGTCACCGTTGAAATTTCACCATCTCTGTCTCTGGCGTCGACCTCAATAGTTACGGTGTCATTTAATGCAAACTGTTGGTTTGGCTGCGGGGTAATAACTTCAATCTCAGGGGCTAAATTAGTATCGCTGTTTCTCACCGTTATTCTGGCTGATTGGGTTTCACTAACCGCGCCCTTATCGTCGGTCGCGATAGCACTCACTGTATATTCGCCAAGCCTTGCTTGCCATTCTGTTTGGTAAGGCGGTGCACTTACCACAGCTAAACTTTGCTGATCTAAGAAGAATTCGACTTGGCTAATGGTTCCATCATTATCGACAGCCTGTGCAGAGAAGACAGCGTTGTCATTTTGTTTCAAAATAGCGCCATCTTTTGGGCTGATTAAAGTTAGCTGTGGTGCTTGATTACCTCCACAACTTCCCAGTTTTAACCACACATCATATGTGTCGGAGTGTTGCTGTGGTTTTTCATTTAGAGAGTACCATTTGGCTTCAAAAGCTTGTTGTTCGGATTGGACTAGATCGCCTTTCCAATAAACTTGTTGTGATGACCAAGAGCTCAGTGTCGAGCAGTCAACAGCAAGTGCTTGGGTACTCAGAAAAAGCGTGCTTGGTAACCAAAGCCACCATTTTGATTTTGTATGTTGCATAAAATAGTTTCCTTTCATGTTGTATGTTTTGTAGACAAAACATATCCAGCTTAACTGTAAATTTTAAGTTAATCAAATGGCGCTTTGTGGTAATTTAACTTTAGATCAAAAGGATAGTGGAGTGTGATCATCTTAGATAACGATGAAAACAGGCGCGAAAATCGCGCCTGTGGGGTGGGTAAACACGCTGGGGTGTTTTAGTTAGAAAGTTAGGGTGGATTTGAACACCCTTGGTTTATGCTTACTGGTGTTTACCTCTTTCCCAGCCGTGGCCTGCCAATAAAGCCAAACCACTCGCTTCAGCACCTTCTTCAAGTGTGGTTGCCATTGAATCATTCCAACGATTTAGGTAACCAAATAGGGCGATTACGCCAAGGATTTCGACGATTTCATCTTCTGTCCAATACTCATGCAGACGCGCTTGTAGCTCTTCATCAACTCCATTTGGCACCGTGCTGGCTGCAACCGCAAAGTCTAACGCGACGCGTTCAGCATCGCTAAATGAGGGATGAGTTTTGTATTCCCATACGTTATCTAACTGCTCCTGCTCAGCACCATAGCGTTCAGCTGCACGGATGGTATGAGCTTGACAATAGCGACAGCCAGTTACATTACTGGATACATAAGCGATAAGACGTTTTAGTGCACTGGTGATGCGACCATGGTTTTCCATCACTGCCATATTGAGATTAATAAAGGCTTTGGCAAGGTGTGGACGTCGCATCATAGTTAAAACACTGTTTGGACAAAAACCCAAGGTTTCGTTGAAGAATTCAGCTAGCTTTTTTACTTCAGGGTTTGAATCTGGGTGTAATGGGTTAACTAATGGCATGGTTTTTATCTCCTGTTGTTTTACGTCACTTTACTCGAAACACGTTATTGACTTGCCATACAATTGCACACAGAATTACCCATACAGTTAAATTGAAAACATCTTAAAGTGGTGGGTTTTACTCTATTGTATGGCTAAAAAGTATGTTGAACTTGCAAAAAAGGTGAAGTGTCAGATCATCAAAGGAAGCTTTCAATTTGGTGATAAATTACCTTCGTTGCGCTTACAAGCCAATACTCATCGCGTGAGTATTGATACGGTCCAAGCTGCTTATGCAATGCTTGAAGAGCAGGGCGTTATCGCCAGTAAACCAGGCTCGGGCTATTTTGTGGATTATATCCCCGAGCTTGAATCCACAGAGCTTATCCAATCTCCCACCAAAGTTTCTCTTCAACATGCTGTACTCAAAGTGCTTTCTCACTGTACGCAAAGTCGTTGCTCGTTGGGTATTGCTGAGTTGGATAGTGCCTTACTCCCAACAGCGCAAATTGCTAAATTGATGAAGCGTCATATCCGTTACTCACTCCCCGAGTTGTTAAAAACCGAATTTTCTGAGGGGGAACCCAGCTTACGAGCCGCAATCGCAAAGTACGCCATACAGCGTGGTATTCAGTGTATGCCAGAACAAGTTACTGTGACCGCAGGCGCGCAAGATGCAGTATTACTGGCGCTTAAAGCAATCGCTAAGCCCGGTGCCACTATTTTGGTACAAAGCCCTTGTTTTCCAGGAATTTTACAACTAATACAGTCGCTGGATATGCGGGTTATAGAGGTGGAAAATGATGATGTTGGTCATACCTTTGTCGCGGCATTAAGGCAAGTACTGATGACCGTTAAGGTCGACGCATTAGTGTTGGTACCGACATTGAATAACCCCGATGGAACCACATTCAACTTAGCACAACGCAAAGCCATTGTTGATATTTGCACAACTCACAATGTGCCGATTATTGAAAATGATATTTTTGGTGATTTACATGATGTGAAAACCCGCCTACCTACACTGATGTCCCTCGATCAATCAGGGCAGGTGATATACGTTAACTCAGTATCAAAAAGTTTGGGATCGGGATTTCGTATCGGCTGGTTAATTACTCAAAAGTATCATCAGCAAATTAAGATACTAAAAGCATTTTCTAATGTGAGTGAAAACCGCCTTAATCAACGCACCGTCGCAGATCTACTAAGTAGCGGTTATTACCAGCGACACTTAACTAATTTAAAGCAGGCACTTGGGCAGCAGCGTAACTTATACCTCTCAGCCATCGCAAAATATTTTCCTCAACAGGTGCGCGTTTCTGACCCTCAAGGAGGATATATCTTGTGGCTGGCGTTGCCTACGAATATAGATAGCGAAGCGTTGCTAGAAAGGGTTGTGGCAAATAGTGTGTGCTTTTTTCCCGGTACTTTATTTGCCAGTGATTTAAGTTATAAGCACTTTATCCGTATTAATATGGGAGCGCCTTTTGATGCTGCAATTGAAGCCAAGCTCAAGCTTCTAGGGCATGAAATTAAGGCGCTCAGTTAGTACAATTTCGATTTAGCTTATCGTGTTTGTTAGACATTAATAAATGCCAGCTAGCCCCCATATAATCATGATATTGCTCTGAGACAAACGATTCATCATGCGGTTCATTATGCGTACTTTTGATCGAAAAGTGATCATATTGTCCAGCTTCTGTCTCTCGCCAAACTACATGCGCTGTTCTGGTGGTTTTATGACCATGAACTACTTTTGAATGGCTTGAGGCAGAAACCAACGAATTGCCAAAACTGGCATAGGGGCTATTTGGCTTCGCGATTAAATCCATCAGTGTTGGCGTGATATCCATATGTGAAGCAAATTGATGGTCTGACATATTTTGTGTGACATTTTCACCTAAGATCAGTATTGGTACATGGGTTAACTCATACAAATTAGGCTGAGGGTGTAAATATCTGCGGCTATAGTGGTCGCCGGTGATCACAAATAGTGCCTTGGGATGGCGCTCTCTCATGCGGTTTACAAATTTGCCTAATTGTTGGTCTGAATACCACAGATGTCCCAAAATATGCTGTTCCAATAAGTTGTCACTTAGAGCGCTAATTTCAGCTGGGTAGTCTTTGTGCTGCCAAGGATAATCGGTATTGCTAAGATCAAGGTTGAAAGGACCATGGTAACTTGTGGTTAAAATCATATTAAAACTATTCTCTTTGACCGTCTGTGACACCAAATCAAATAGTTGTTCATCATCAACCCCCCAAGCCCCAGCGCTACCTTTGCCACCAGCGTCAGCCGCTGAGTAAACAGAATCTGCACCTTGGTGTTTTACGAACTCGCCCACTTTTTGCCATGAGAGTAAACCGCCATAGTAAAAGTTAGTGTTATAAGACTGTGATTTCATTAGCTCGAACAAAGAGTATTCGTCGTACTTAACATTTAGACGACTCATATTTACCCCACTGTACGGGATCCCGGAGATTAAACTCGATAATGAGTTCATTGTGCTCGATGCTGCAGGTAACGCTTGCTCAATGTAAAGACCTTGTTGTTTCAATTGATGGAACTGCTCTGTCAGCTTCAGTGAGCGATATTTATCTTGCAATGGCCAAGAATCAAAGCTTTCCATCACGATATAAAAGATATGTGAAGGTTTATTAAGAAGCGGACCATTACTGGTTTTAGCGTTTGAGTTCAACAAGGCATCAATCTCAGTTGCTGTGCTAGAGTAGGGGTTTTCATTTGTGGATGTAATGCTGTTTAGTTCTCTAAAGTCTTCAATTGCATAGATAAAACTGCGAAAAGGGTTGATCACAAGGTTGTTCACAAAAGTATCGCTAGTTACTGCAGACCATTTTCGTGAAGCTGGACGGGTTTCAAATGAACCTCTTGCAGCGCAGATAAAGAGCACGATGGTTACAACCGTAATGATGCATCGAACCCACTTATTTTGGACCGTTAATTTTCTGGGCGTTGTTCTGTCTACCTTCTTATTCCAGCAAAGACTGAGTGTGATCAACATTAGCAATGACAGTAAGCTACCCCATGGTTGATATTGTTGGATAGCGGTGAGTATTATAGCTTGTTGGTCATCATAGAGTCCTTCAAGCATTAAGTGGTTGTATTGCGAACCATATTCACTGATGTAAGTGATACCGCAAATACCAAGTAATGAAACACTAATAAAAAACAGACCTGCAAATAGGTGTCTAACTTTCGCGACCCACTTACCAAGTCGAAGTGGTTGTAAGAAGCAGTTCAACAAAAACGGGACCGCTAGGCACACCCCGGTTGCAGCAGAATCAAATTTAAACCCAGCAATAAGAAAATCGCAAAATTGTGAAAAGCTAAGTGCTGTAGTTGTTTTGTCGTGAAAATAACCGAAGTAAAACAGTCTGAAAAACATAAACAAAAACACACCACTACTCCATAATAGAAATAGACGATAGTTTTCTTGAAAAAATGTCTGCCAGCGGCTGGGGAAGGATGGATTAGAAGTCACAGAATTTAAAGCCTAAAAAATAACTAAAACAGGTACATTTTATCGAGCGGCCGATATTAAATCTGTAATAAACTGTTTTCTCTCGTTAAATTCAGTCAATTCCTAAAAGGTATTACTGAGTACACAAAATACTCAGTAATACTGGGTTAAGGCTTAGAAGCGGTAATTTACACCTGCATTAAAGGTTCTACCGATGGCATCATAGAGCAATGAACCTCGGTTTAGACCTGAAAGGTTAAAGGGTTTTTTATCCGTCAGGCTATTTACACCAAAATAGACCATTAAGTCTTCTTGTAGTTGGTAATTTACCCGTAAATTGTGAGTCATATAGCTAGGTATATTGTTGTCTACACCGGCAGGGTAAAACTCGTCTGAACGCTCTTTCGAGAATGCAGAACTACCAACATAATTTTCAGTTGATACTAGCGACGAGTTTATCAAGGCGGTAGGTTGTACTTATATTCGCACGAAGCCTTGGGTAACCTTGAGTACCTGCTATGTTGATTGCTGGTAGTCCCGCTTCTGGATTTTGTTCTGTAATGCGTTCATCGAGATATGAGACATTAACTCTAAAATCTAGTCTGCCGTACTCAAAGTCGACACCTACATTAGATTCTAAATCGACCCCTCTAGCCTTGAATCGCGCAGCATTGATCCCATTGACTTCGACATAGTTGATAAGGCCTGAGCTTTGACGGTTTATTTTGCTACAGAACTGCTCATGCAAATCAGACCCATCTACACAGTTTTCTAATACGTCTGTGCCGTTAATCATAGTGATTGCATCTTCTATTTCAATATCCCAAAAATCAACGGCAATATTAAAATCAGCACTTGGCGTATAGGTCAGCCCCACCGTAAGTGTCTCAGCTGTTTCAGGCTTAAAGTTTCCTTTTGTATGTGCTAACAGTGAACCAAAGCTAGCGTTAGACTGAAAGTCAGGTGCGATGCCTAGCTTGGCACAGTTAGCTTTACGGTTGTCGACAACTGCAGGGTTCCTGTTTAGGTTGTCATAGTGGCATGGATCATCTAAATCAACTGCGGTAGAAGAGGTAGCTGCAAACAACTCGCGAACATTGGGTGCCCTAACTGCCTTTGAAAAACTAACTCGAGAGCCTATGTCATAGCCAACTTGCCAATTAAAGCCGCTTTTGTAGGTTGTATCACCACCAGTAATATTGTTATCTGCATATCTTACAGCCGCGTCCCAATCTAGTGACTCAACCAATGGCAAATCTTCAAGTACTGGCATGTTGATTTCACCAAATACTTCGCTAGAGCTGTAATCACCTATTATCGGTGTGGTAAAGGAGTGTGTTTCCGGTGTTAGACCTCTGGTTACACCAACAAGGCCTAAACCTGCGCCATTTGGCGCGCGGCCATGAGTGAGAGGATCGGTCAAGTCTTCAGACTTTTCTTTACGATATTCAATACCTGCTGCGAAGCTAACGGTACCTAAATCCGTTTCAAATAAACTGCCATTTACAGCAAAACTAGCCAACGTTTGTTGCTTTGTCTGTTCTTGGTGTCGCACTACGCCCGCATAATCAATAGCTTCTTGGCTGGCTTGTTTGAAAATTGGATTATATGGAACACAAGCTGGATCAGAGGTATCACGACACACAGCATTACCGTTTTCATCGGTGGTTGCATCTAACGCTCTAAAGTAGCGCTCGTTGTAGGTCGTGAGCTGTCTTAAATCGCTGGTCACACGACCATGTTGTACATAAAAGTTGTAGTCGTATTCATCGTAAGGGCCTTCACCACCAAAGGTAAACTGCATGGTTTGTCGCTCATTGTCAGTACTAGCAGGGAGACCCACTACTGCTAATGCAACCTCTGACAAGTTGCGTTGTTGCATTAACGTCTGAAGTTCGGAAGGTAAAAATGGGTTGTCTAGTTTTAGACTGATTAACTTTCCATAGTTACTGTCATGAAATATCGAAGCTTGTCCAACAGCATAGGATTCTGATTTACCATACTTGGCATTAGCAAATAGACTCAGCTCATCATTTACATCGAAGCGACCACTAAAGTCGAATAAGAGTCGTTCACTCGGTGGAATTAGGTATGAAGTTTCTGGGGTTCTAAAGCCATCGCCGCCATTACATCGAACTGCCCCATCACATGGCGAGCCAGAAACAAAGGATCTCATGTGACCATCTTCTCTATCAATAGTGAATGTGTCGAAACCAAAATTACGTGGATCGTTAGCAAATATACCACCTAAGTCTGCAAGTGGCACATCACCAAACTGATAGTTTTCATTTGGTACGTGGATCAACCCCTCGGCACTTAATACCTGAAAACGTAAATCGTCGACTAGGATTGTGTCAGGAATACCGTTGTTTGCTCCAAGCGCTGGAGGACCATTCTCGGGGGTATTTAGAAAGGCTGGATATTTATTGGCATAGCTACGAGCTGTAGCAAATAGTGTTTCTCTTTATGAATAAGTAGCGTGTGCTGTAAAGTTACCGCGACCATCAGCAAAGTCAGTACCGTAGGTAATTGCATAGTCTTAGCGTTTAGTACGGTAGTTGGAGTTGTCATTTCTGCACTTGTTCGTGCAATTCGAGAGCCTGTAACCTGTATTTTTTCTATTGTCTCTTGTTCATCAACTTGTTGTTCTGCAAGTACAGTCCCAGAGCTTAATAATAGCGTTATACTTAATGCTAATTTGCTACGGTCAAATTTACTCATACTTTATCCTATTGAAATAGTTATTTTTCTTTTAATGGTTTTACAGCCATTTAAGCACGGTGAATTTCAAGTTTAATCTCAGATGCCCTCTTAGATTTATCATAAGCAATAGAAAACACGACTATAAAGTAATCGAAAAAGTAAATTTAGGACCCTTATGTGTTACGGTTTTATTTACAAAGATTGAATTTTGGCAATGTTTAGCTACGCTGCAGAGTTATTAAATAGGTATCAAATTAACAGATAAGTTGACAGTAGAGATGAGAGAGCTCTTATTAGCTCATTTTAAATAATAAATATAATCATAAAATGATAATGTGTCAGTTAGTGAGTAGTGTTTCTAACGTTAAGTTACTGCTCTTATTAATGATTAGTTAAGTTCTATCTTCAGAGTATTATCGCATCCGTGATTATCAATATTTACATTTATACACAAATCGGTGTACCTAAAAAGTGTGAGTTCAGTTATATTGCTCAGCTAGAGGCTTGCTTATTCTGTTTAGAGCATCGATAAAGCATTAATAATAAGGGTATATTGGTTTGAATAATAAAAAATATAAACTCTCAGCACTGGCGTCTTTATCTATGGTGCTCGCCGCTTGCGGTGGGGGGGGAAATAAAGCACCAACAACGGAACAAAAAGACAAGCCTCCAGTCACAGTGTCTGCACCTGCGCCGACAGCAGCTTTTGTTCACGTCAGTGAAACTGAGCCTATGATAGGTGATTTTGTTGAATTAATACTGCTTTCTAGCTCTAGAACTGAAAAGATTAGTGACATCCAATGGACCCAAATTGCTGGCAACCCTGTCACGTTTCTTGCTGACAAAAGTAAGCTAATCTCTTTTAGAGCCAAGTCCGCAGGTAATTATGCGTTTGAGGTTAGTTATAGAAAAGCGGATGGCAGTACCGAAAAAATAACCTCGGAGGTAACGGTTAGTCAGCAGGAAGCTACGATAACCGCTGCACTCGGATATGCGATGCAGGAAGGCCAAATGCCAAACCGCAGTAGAGCATCGTTGGCTGCTTATTATTACCAAGAATCCTTTACTCCAGATAAAGTTGAATGGAGTCTCGTTTCAGGTGGAAACCTCGAATTTGAACCGTCAGAAGACGGAAGAAGCATCTTTTTTGATCCCCCCGAGGTGGAAGAAGACACGGTATTTGATTTTCAGGTTAACGTGACAAAAAACGAAACAACGTTCACTGATACCGTAAGTATTTTGGTTGAAGATGCACCTCCCATTTCAGAGAATAACGTCATCGCTTATCGACACAGGCTCGCTAAAGTTCATTCTTATAATCCTGCTTCAAAATATGCGGACGTGCTACAAAAATGTACCTACAGTAACACGCTCAGATATGACTTAACCTGTACGTTTGCAGAGTTACCATTGCTTGGTCAGGAATATGAAAAACCAACGGTAGAGCAGGTTATGGACAGAGTGTTAGTGTCGCATGACTGGATGGGAGAACGCTTTGAAGAGTTCTTAAGACAGAATGATCAGCACGATGATTTCAAGTATTTACTGCGAGCTGTAACGGCTATCGTGATCTCGTCGGATGTAAATCCGTCCTATTACACAGCATTAAGTGGTGCTATTCACCTGTCACCAGATTACTTTGTGACTAGTTTCGATGAGTATTTAACCTATCTGAAGTCACCGGATTTCCGTGCATCGTTTGGTTCTAAACTGCAATATTCTACTCGTTGGGAATTGAAAAATAAGACGGCTGAATCAGATGCCCAGTATTTGCTGTATCATGAATTAGCCCATGCTAATGATTATTTTCCTAAATCTAAGTGGCCGTTTTATTCTGATTCTCAGCGGTTACTAGATGCTGTTTATCCAGACATACAGCGAAGCAACATGCAGTCAGGTCTTTTGTCAAGAGCGATGCCACTGAATAGTACAGAGCTACTGGCGCTTGGTAAAGTGTTGCAAACTGGTGCCGAGCCGACAGAAGAACAACAAGCTTTCCTGCCCGAAGATATTATCCACTTTTTCGAAAACGATTCGGCAAGCCAGTTTTATAACTATGCGAGTATCCAAGAGGATTATGCTAGCTTATTTCATGCAGCAATGTTGAAAGCCAGAGAAGACTCAGATGTTGTTGTTTCGATCCATGACAAAAACGGTGATATGAAGTGGGGTCAAGCGGGGCGTATAGGTAAAGCAGATATTAAGCCAAGAGTGTCCTACGTTGTGTCTCGCGTATTACCTGA
Organism: Pseudoalteromonas sp. T1lg65; assembly: GCF_051930985.1. NCBI lineage: Bacteria > Pseudomonadati > Pseudomonadota > Gammaproteobacteria > Alteromonadales > Pseudoalteromonadaceae > Pseudoalteromonas > Pseudoalteromonas sp. T1lg65. The sequence goes on from NZ_CP196837.1 coordinate 1,045,694, forward strand.
GTTCACTGAGTTGGATACGTTTTTAGAATCGTTACCGGAGCCGACAATGCTTGACGTGAACCAGTCCACGCCAGCGAACTCTAGCCCACTGGTGACTTCTGATCGCACATGGTTAAACAATAAGTAAGGGGAAGAATATGAAACAATCAAGTTATTTAATTGTCTTGTCGTGTGCGCTATTGATGGCCTGTAAAGCAAATGGTGATCAAGGTCTGCAGAAACCTGCAACATTGTCTGAAGCCTCTGATATCGTACAGCAAGAAGTAGCGCGGTTCATTGGGCAAACGTCAGCTTCGCCTGTACCAGCGTTAGATTCTGGTTTATTTACTCAGTCGAGTAATTATTTTGTGAAGTCTAATACTGGAGACATGCACAGAGACCTTGGCGCCATTCCTGATGCATATCAGCTCGTAAAGATTGCTGATGAATGTATAGTGGTACATAAAAACTCTGGTCACACCGTGACACTTTCTACGCAAGATTGCAAAGTGCAACAATAGTCGCGTAGCGATTTGTGAAAGCTAGACTATTAAAAGCCAGTGACTTTTCACTGGCTTTTCTGTGCCTAATTTATACGTCGTTGAGAGATCTTATTTGGATGGTAAGGTGAGCTGATAGCAGACTTCATCAAAAAAATACTTTTCCATAGTAACACCTTTAGATTGGGTTACTTTGGTCGCGCCATGCTTTTTATAGAACTGCTGTGCTTGCTGGTTTTTTGCATAGATCCAAGTGTACACGCGTTGTGTTCCTTGCTGTCTTAGCCAGCGAAGCCGAGCATTTAACAAAATAGACCCCAACCCTTGATGCTGATAATCTGGTGCAACATAACCTCGGTATAACTCCCCAGCTCGATGTTTGTGTATCAGGCCAGAAATTGGGTTGTGCTGCTCGCGATATTGGCCACATGCACCACATGCTATGACTTCCTTGTTGTCCATGATAACAAGCGCGTGTTGTTTGGGATCATTTAAGATGCTTTTCCATAAGGAAAAGAAGAAGGAAGGATTACCCTTTGCTAAAACTTCAGGTGGAAGAAAGCGACTAAATGCTTTTCGCCAGCTATCGCAAGTAACAACGGCCATCGCTTCGATGTGGTTTGTATCTGCTTTTTCTATTGAAAAGCCCTCAGGCAATTTATTCAATGTAACTGTACTTGCCTGTCTGACTGAGCTGTCAAAGACCATCAAGATCATTCCTTGTAAAATTTATGTTTATTGTTGTTGCTTTTTATGAAGCTTTCAAGGTTTATTTATAGCTAGAATATTTGATATTAAAAATAGGAAGATACACTAAGTAAAAGAAATGCTTGTGACGAAGGCGATAAAAGCGGAGCATAATGAACATGACTCCGCTTGTTGGACTAAAGAATTAAAAGCTACCAACCACTTTGACATTGCCTGTGGCTGAGCCAGAAGCAACAAAGCCGATATAGTTTGGGTTGCTAGATACCATATCAATTACCGCTTGATCATTGGGGGCTTCCTTAGGTGGTTTTCCTTTACCGGTAAACAGCTGCTTGGACCAATGAGCTTTTAATTGGCTGGCTGAACGCTCCATCACTTTCGCATAAAAATCCGCAGTGGCTGGACTGTCTTCCGGTTGAGATATCGCTTCTACACCACCTCCTCCGGGAAAGTTTTTTAAGGCACCCAAATAAATCTGTCTAATTTCATTTTTGCCAAGCGTTGTTGCATTGTCCGCGTGCACAATTACATCGACTGCCAGTGCACTGTTACTGACTACTAGGGCAGCCATGATAGTTAACCACTTTTTCATGATGCCTCCTTAAAATACGATATCTATGCCAGCGGACCAAATACGATAGTCGCCAACTGTTGGACGAGTATCCTCGCCATCAAAGTAGTCGATTTTGAACGCTGCATTGGGATGAAAATCGTAGCGCAGTGTTATGCCGACACCGTTAAATTCTCGGAAAGATAAGCTGTTCCTAATCGCTTTCCCCGTAGCGTATAGAATGGGATGTTTAACATTGTTTAAAAAACTCAAATCATCGTTGTCTTGAAGATACTTTTCATGACGTACCGAAAGAATCACTTTGTCGTTGATCCGATAACCGACCGATGAATACCATGCGTTATTAAAGCCATCACTAGATTCATCTACGCCATAGTCTGCGTATTCTGCATCAATAATGAATTTCATATAATCTATGTGAAATCCCATGTACGCATAAAGGCCTGTTTTACCACCCCATTTAATCGCCTGAATTAAATCATCGACTTGTTGGTCTGTAGCTCCACGTGCTCTTGCAGCTGCAATTCCTGGTTGAGCTGCGCCTACAAGTGCATTAGTATCAACGGTTCCACCTTTGATCTTTACTCTAAAAATACCGCCATAAACGGCCCACCAATCTTTAGATAGCTCTGCACGAATAGATAGTTCGTCTTGAAGACCAAATGACTCATCTTGACCTGTTGCCGAAAGGTAGGTTGTGCCTTCCCAACTACCATACAAAACTTTAGTGAGTAACGTATACTCACCAAACACAAAACTACTGTCGAGTGTGATACCTTGAATGGTTGTGAAGTCAAAGCCGATATAGACGGATCGAGGTAGACGCCCGTAGTTGTGGGTGTAACCGACTTTTTGATATTCAGAATGATAGAAAGAAGGATTTGCTAGTCTGCCAGCACTCACCGTGTGCTGCGGTGATATTTCATAACTGATGTATGCCCAACGCGCATCTACATCAAAATCTTTTTTCCCTTCTGCCATTAATTGAATTGTGGCGCTAAGCCCATCACCAAGATCTGATCTGGCTTGCAGCGCCATTAGCGATTCATCAGAAAAAGTTACATCATCGTGACCTTTAAAGTCTTCAAATGGAGCTTCTCCACCATCACTGTCTGAAAGGGTCGCTCTAATTGAAGCGAAGCCACTGAGGTGAATGTTGTCGGCTGCTAAAAGTGTCTGACTATTCAGAGCGCAGCCAACAGCCACCACGAGCGCAGCATGTTTGAGTGCCATAGTTTTATCCCCTGTCTAATTGTAAGGTTGTGTTGATATCCTGATCGTTCAACAAGTGCCTTGACAGGATGAGGCTGTTACCAACTGCGGATAAATAGGAACAGACCACCTAAACAACAGAACGACTCGTACCTCTGAACTAACATGCAAGGTGACAACCACAATCAAAGCTTTTACAGCACAGGACAAAACAACAGACCCAACAGCTTGTATCGTTTGGAAATCATTGCACTTTGGATATACTGCCAACATCAGTAAGCGTAGTGCATTAGTAGTAAATTGCGTAAAAAAGCCGTTTAAATTTTGCTAATAGTAGAACCATAGGTGTGATACGAAACGCCAAAGAGCGAGGGGTTATTACTCTATTTTAACGGTGAGCTCATGAAAGTAGCGAGCAGCATCTGAATCTACAAAACTTTCGTCCAGCAAGCGCTCGAGCAGACCTGACTCTTTGCCATGCTTGATTGCGGTTTCAAACGCTGCTTTATGTTTTAGACAGGGACTCTGGTTAGAAATAGCGATGTACTCTTTGCGAATAATGATGGGCTCAGCGAGCATTGACAGTTTGAGTTGCATGCCACTTTTTATCCAAGTGTTTATAGTTTGCCATTGCGGCGCAATAATATAGTCGACGCGTTTGTATTCTAACATTTTTAGTGCTTTTACCACTGAGTCAGCAGTGGAAAGTGTAAGGTTTGACAAGTTCACCCGGCTGTTGTCACTGCCTTCTAGTAAGCTCCCTTTGAGAATGGCGCCTTGTAGTTTGGTAAGGTGATTTGAATCACGAATTACATTTCGACCACGAACATAAAAAACGTTGTGCGCCGTAGAGGTTAATTCGGGACTCAAATAAGTCAGCTGGTTCGCAATACTTTCTGATTGTTTGATGCCGACTAGGATGTCGATTTTACCGTCTTTTGCCCACTTGATAGCCCTTAGCCAAGGCATCGGATGCATCACTTCAGTCTTCAGTCCGGAAGGTAAAATTTGTTGAATAAATTTGTAGCCAATACCATCTAGCTGCGTGTCTGAGGCAGCGAAGCTTAATGGGGGAGAGTCTGTGTTGCCCGACAGTTTTACAATTTCGCACTGTGCAATACTTTGCTGAGTGGCACACAGTAGCATAATAAAACAAAGGACTCGGTAAGGTTGCATAGACAATGAGCACCAAGACAGTTTTGTGACTGAAAATATAGTATAGCTTCTTTTAACTGTCATTTGCATGGCTGTGTGTGCTAACTAACTGTAGTGTTGCTTCGCAGCGATTTGCGGTTATCTCAATATGAAAATGCCAATCTAATTGCTTACAGAGTCTTTTTACGAGTTCGAGTCCTAAACCATATCCAAGGTTTTGTTGATCATCCAAACTGTATTCGCAGTCACTATCGTACTCTGTATTGGAGATAGAAATGTAATTCTGCTTTTGTGTTATTTCTACTATTCCATGATGGGTATGCTGATAGGCATTTCGTAGTAAGTTACCAATGACAATCTGCACAGCAGAGCGAGGAATAGAAAGTAAATATGGCTCTGTGTTGAGCATTACTGTAACTTCTTTTCCCTTGAGTAAATAGCTCAAGCTCTCTCGTTGTTCTGCCAGCATCTTATCAAGGTTGACTAGGTGGTTATCTAGCAGCGGCTTTTCTTGCCTGCTTAGCCACAGTAAAGTTTCGCTTAATGCCGCCATTTCATGACTGGCATGATCGATTCGTTGCAATGCTTTATAGCTTTTCGGTTGAAGCGGATCATTGAGACGTTGGATCAGTTCAACGCTACTACGGATCACAGCGATGGGAGTACGCAGTTCATGGCTTGCGTGGTTAACAAACTCTTTTTCACGCTTAAGGCTATGATTTACCTCTTGCAGGCTTTGTTGAATAAGGTTCGCAAGGGTATTCAACTCTCGATATTTAAAATGTGGTGCTGGCTCGTTAAGACTTTTATCATCAAGTGACGCAGCCCAATCTGATAGTTGTGCAACCGGCTTGGCAATGGTTCTCATTAAAGCGATAAGCATCAGTGTAAATACACTCAGCGCTGCGATGGCAAATAGTATGGCTTGCATCTCTGGCAACTCATACCAAGGAGGCGTTTCACTGGTGTTTGGCGTATCAAATAGGTGAGCGACATAACGAGCTTCCCCTTGCTCGGTCAACGTTTTGATGACGAACAGTGCTTGTTTGGGCTGGCTGTATAGATCATCTCTTATCATTTGTTTGTAGAGTTGATTGTTGACTAGATTGGTAGGATCAAATTGACTATTGATCTCAGCTGGCAGGTCCCGCCAGCTAGCAGCGATAATATAGTTGTGGACGCGCTCAGGCTGCCCTTTTTTGGGTGCATAAGACTGCGCCATATTTATCATGGTGCCACGCATCATGCCATCAAGACCTGCAAAGAAATGATTGGTCCACAGGATTGACAGCGTGACGATGATGACGGTTCCTAGCCCTAGCAAAGTCGCTAAGATATACCGCCGTAAACTCAAGTTGATCCCTAACATTGATGCTTGTGCTCCCACAGCAATGTAAACCCTTGTCGTGGTAGTGCCTGAACGGTGAACGAGGCATCATGTTCAGCCAGTGTTTTACGCAGATGATGAATATGTACTTTCAAAGGGTTACTGTCTGGCTGTTCATCCCCCCAAACTGCTTGAAGTAAAGACTCTCTAGATACAGGATTTGGATGAGCGCGCAGTAAGTGCTCAATAATAATTTGCCCTGTAGGGGTCAGTTTCAACGGTCTCTCGTTGATATGAGCTTGTTTTGTGGATAAGTTTAACTTGAGTGGACCCAGTGACAACAAGGTCACTTGGCTACTTTTGCGTAGTGCTAACGCTTTGATTCTGGCCACTAACTCTGGCATCGCAAATGGTTTGACTAAATAGTCATCAGAGCCTGCTGCAAACCCTGTCAGCTTGTCTTCAAGCTGATCTCTGGCGGTCAGCATAATAATTGAGGTGTCCTTGCCCTCGGCTCTGATCTGCTCACATACGCTAAAGCCATTTAACTTCGGTAGGTTTATATCAAGTATGATCACTTGATAATGATTCTCGGCTATTAGATTGAGCGCACTTTTGCCATTGCTCGCGTGGTCGCAGACAATGTCCTCAAGCTCTAAATAGTCGATAATATTACCGGCAAGGCTAAGGTCGTCCTCAACTAAAATCGCATTGATCATTTCGACCCCTCATCAAAATAGTTGCATAAAGCTTAGCAAATGTTGTTTTCACATCATGACTTATCATTAATAACATGGGAATTAAAAACAAAGTAATCACTGTGGCGAATAAAATCCCGTAACCTAAAGAAGTCGCTGCGGGGATTAAAAACTGCGCTTGTTGAGAGGTTTCCCCCAAGATTGGATAAAGCCCTGCAAATGTGGTCAGTGACGTCAACAGAATCGCGCGTAATCTGCCCGTTCCAGACTCTACCACGGCGTCCACAATGGCTTTACCTTCAGCTTTATAACGATTGAATTGATTGACCAGCAACAGGCTGTCGTTAATTACCACACCACTTAAGGCCAAAATACCATTCAGCGACAAAATGCTCAGAGTTAAATTGTTACTCCAGTGGCCTAAGATGGCTCCGACAAAGCCAAATGGAATAACAGCCATAATTAGTAACGGCTGAAGGTACGATTTCAAAGGGATAGCGAGTAATGCGTAGATCGCTAATAAAGCTAACAAGTAGGCTGATTTCATGGATGAAGTCGTTTCTGCTTGATGCTCAGCTTCGCCCGCAAAATGAATCGCTAAATCCGGATGCTGTTGCAGTAATGTTGGAGTGAGTGTGGCCTTTAAATTTGCAACCAGCTCAACTGGAGTGAGCTGTTGTTTGTCGACCGCAGCAGAAATGGTGATGGCACGTGTACCATTGATCCGAGTGATTTCCTGTACTTGCGTGTCGTTTACTATGGTCGCGACGACGTTCAGTGGTACTAGATTACCATCGGGTGTTCTTACTCGCGCATGGGCGACGTCGGATGGGTTGCTTCGCTCTGATAGCGGGTAGCGTACTCGGACTTTTACTTCGTCTTTGTCGCGCATATAACGTTGTACGATTTCCCCGCCAAATGCTTGCAATAGCTGTCTAGCTAACAGCTCACTGGTCATCCCCAACATTTTGCCTTGCGGTGTTAATTCAAACCGCAGTACCGATTCGCCAGGAGCGAGTGTGCTGTCGATACTATGCACACCTGAAGTGGTGTTGAGTGCGCTTTTGATTGCGGTTTCTGCGTCAAGCAATGCTGCTTCATTGTTGCTTTTTAGCTCTACTTTAAAATTTGACACCATGGCGAGCTGAGATTGGATATGTAGACTTTTTACCCCTTCAGGTTTTCCGACCAGTGTTCGCCATTGTTCAGCTAACATGACCATGCTGTACGGAGCATTTTTCGCCAGCGATACCGTGATGTTTCCTGCTAAGTCGTTGCTAGCGCTTACGGCCACGTGTTCAATGGCTGTTGCTTCACCATCTGGTAAAATGGCTTTTTCAGCAAGGTAAAGTTGTTGCTCTAGTTGGGTTAAATTGTATTCGGTTTGGCCAAAACTGGCGTCGTTTTGCAATGTCATATTCGCTGTAAGCGTATCTGCAGGCAAACTTGGAAAAAAGCCCACTCTAACCATTCCATTGGTAAGTAGCCCAAAGGCAAGTAACAGCATAGAAATAAATGTCAGCAGTGCAGCATAGCGGTGTGTTAACACCTGTTGTAGGGCCGGTTTATAATAATGAATGTTGAGTTTGTTTAATGCCATATCGGCTCGGTTTTGTACTTGACTCCATAGCTTGCCAAGCAAGTGTGTTGGTTCGTTTTGCGTGTTTAAGTGAGCAAGATGGGCGGGTAAAATCAGCTTTGATTCCACCAGAGAAAGCAACAAACACAGCGCAACTACGGTGCCGAATTGAGCGTACAACACACCCAAGCCACCTGATACAGATGCCAACGCCATAAAAGCTGCAACGGTTGTTAATACACCAAATAAAGTTGGCATCGCGACTAGGCTGGTTCCCGTGATGGTGTTACTTATAGTGTCGCCCAAACGCTTGCGCGTTGAGTACACGCTTTCACCGACAACAACCGCATCATCGACGACAATGCCTAGGGCCATAATAAATCCAAATGTGGTCATTTCATTCAGTGTCAGGTTGGCATAAGGTTCGGTCATAAAATACAGGGCGCCAAAAAACACAAATGGCAATCCTGCGGCGACCCAAAATGCCACTCTTAGATTGAGAAATACCGCTAACACGATAAACACTAATACAATGCCGCTAAGCGCGTTGTAAGACAGTAGACTTAACCTTTCCGTGATCAGCTGGCTGCGGTCATACCATGTGATAAGGTTAACGCCATCAGGTAAAGTCGGCTGAAACTGGGCGACCACTTGATTGGCTTGTTCGACTATTTTTTCCATATCGCCAAATTCATCCATCACCAGCTTTATGGTATAAGCACGTTGACCATTAAAGCGAGATAGGTGAAGGCTGTCATCGGCATAACTGTCATAGATATCAGCGACATCACTTAGCTTTACAATACTTCCTTGCGCGCCCTTGATGACTTCAATATCAGCGAAGTCTTTGCCGTACAGCGCTTGGGTTGCTGCACTTAAACGGATCACTTTGTCTGGGTTGCGCAGGCTGGTGGTCAACGCGGTTCCCGATTCTTGGTTAATTGCAGCTGCGATATCACTCAGTGTTAGGTGATATGCTTGCAGCTTTGCTTCATTGATTTCAATGGCAATTAACGGCTCGCGATAATCGACCTCTGAAAGTGTTGCGATGTTAGGCTTGGCTAATAAAGATTCGGCCAGCTTGCTACCAAGTTGTTGTAAGGTAGCATGATCCGTATCACCAAATAACTGCACGCGTAATACTTGTTCTTCGCGTCGAGCCGCTTTTATGACAGGCTTTTCGGCATCACTGGGTAGGTTATGTATGGCATCGACTTGGCTCTTAACATCACGGAGCAGGGTGTTTAAGTCATGGCTAGACGTTTTTTCAACTAACACCGTGGTACCATTTGCATTGGATGTAGAAGTTATCCGTTTAATCCCGACAACAGACTGCAAGGCGCTTTCAATGGTCATGGCAATGCCTTGCTCAGCTTGAGTTGCACTACCACTGGGGTAAGTGACCGCAACTTGTACTGTATCCGGTGCTCTGTCCGGAAATGCTTCTTTTCTTAAGTTACCTGCCACACTTAAACCAAGAATGATCACTGCAGCCATCAGCAGGTTTGCTGCGACTGGGTTTTTGGTGAACCAGCTTATCACGCCATATTGTTTAAACATTGTTGGTATCCTCAGCAACAGCAGTAACTTGCATCCCTTGGTAATAACTGCTTAACGGACGCAACACAATGTGTAATTGTCTATGTTCCACTAGCGGTTTGGCATAGCTGTAACCTTGATGTTGGAATTGAATTTTTGGTTTGAATTTGGCTAGGCTGCCTGACATATCGACGTACCAAAGTTCTTGATGTTGAGACAAAGCCGATGAAGGCACTTTCCATAGCGCGTCAAACCGTTTTCCCTGAATGTCGGCGCGGACATAACTGCCAAAATGTAATGGCCTAGATTGTGTAAGTGGTTTGCTTAATCCAACAATTAACTGGCGTTGTTGGGTTTTCGGGTCAACATGCTTAGCCACTCGAATCGCTTCACCTTGCCAGCGATGATCACCATTCACATCAGTCAGTGTGACTGGCCATGTTGTAGAGTCGTCACTGATGCTCTCGTCTAGTAGTTGCCACTGTTTGCTATCTAGAGGAATAGCGATTTCCGCGTAGTCGGTGGAATATAAGGTTGCAATAGCACTGCCCTGTGGTAAATAGCTACCAAACTGGGCTTGTCTATCGACGATTAACGCATTGAACGGTGCTTTTATGTCAGTCGCCGCCAACGTGTAGTTTGCATATTGCAGTTCTTGTTCAGCTTGTTGTAGCTTGGCTTTTGCCGCTGTGAGTTGCGGTGTGTAAAGGGTTAAGTCTGAAAGTGGTTGTTCAGCAAGGGCCATTTGATGCCATTGTTGCTGAGCGCGTTGTGCTTTTTGTTGTGTTTGCTCATATTCCAACTGAGCTTCGCTTAATGCCGTTTTTGCTTTGGCTAACTGTGCTGCGAGCTGGTTATCATTAAGTGCTAACAACAAGGTGCCAGACTTAACCTGCTCGCCGACTTGTAAAAGCGGACTAAACCACTCAACTTTGCCTGCGACTTCAGTATTAAGTTGCAACTGCTGAACGGCTTTCACTTCTCCATAGCCTGTCACAATAGCTTGGTGCGGCTCAGCCGAAACCGTTAAAACCGAAACTTGGATTTTACTCGCAGCGCTCATCGGTGACGGTGGCGCTATTGGTTTGTCGCCTTTGTCACTGGTTGGTTTGCTTGGCAGTGTAAATATGGTTGCGAGCATAAGCGTCAGCAACGCAACACAAATAATGACAACACGGTATTTCTTTTGAGACATTAAGATACTCCAAGGCCGAGGGATAACCCGAGGTCTACACGATTTGAAAGCTGTTTTAATTGCAGTGAAATTAATTGCTGCTGTAATGTGGCTTGCGATATTTGACTATCAATCAGTGAGGTTGCATCGCTCAGTCCTTGTTTGTATTGCTGTGTGATATCTTGACTGAGTGCGCGCTGTGACCGCAGCGCTTGCTGTAACTGCTGAATTTGCCGTTGTAATGCCTGCTCGTTGTTTATGCTGTTTTGTACTTCATGCGCGGCATTGAGCAGCACTTGTTGATAATTCCAATAGCTCGATTGGGTATCTAGCTGTTTTTGTGATAGCTGCTTACGTAGCGTTCCGCCTCGGAAAATAGGCGCAGTTAACTGACTCAGCAATTGCCACACCCCACTCGTTAGCAAATTACTGTTAAGTGAGTCAGATTGCGTGGTTAACGACGCTTGCAGGTTAAAGCTTGGCAGCAGTGATTTGTATGCGAGCTTTTCATTCACTTCACTTTGTTTTATTTGCAAAAATGCAGCGCGAAGATCTGGTCGGTTAGCCAGATTTTGTTGCTCTAATGCTTTATTGGGTAAGCGAATACTGGGAAGCAGAGCTGGAAAATTAAACTCGCTGATATTGTTAGGTTGTTGGCCCAGTAAAATTGCCAGAGCACTTGCCGTTGTTGCCTTGCTATTGTGGTATTGTTCAACGGCTACTTGTGTTTGTGCTAACTCAACCAGTAATGTATCAAGCGCTTCTGCATCAGTGAGACCGCGAACATAATCAGCTTTTAGCAAGGTATATTTGGTTTGCAAATGAGTCTGTTTTAGCTGTTCTAATGTTAATAATTGCTGATTTGCAGTCATTGATAAATAGCTGCGGATCAGGTTTGCAGCCAGAGTTGCTTTTGCGGCGTATAGGTCAAGTTCCGCCATCTGCTTATTGAGCATTTGCTGTTGACTGTTACTTGCAATGCTACGCCAAACATCAATCTCCCAGCTAACGGCCAACTTACCCGCAACACTATTGTTTTGTTGCTCTTGGTTTTTACCTTCAACACTGGCGTTAAGGTTAGGTAACTTATCACTATTGGCATGACTCAGCTCTAGTTGGGCGCTTTGTAAGCGCAGTTGAGTCTGTTGTAAGTTAGGATTATTTGCCAGCGCCGTTTCTACCAATCGGTCCAAAACACCAGAATCGAGCAAAGCTAGAATTGAGCTTAGCTTCACCTCGTTTTGTAATAAGTTTTGCTCAACGCCAATGTGACTAGCTGCAAGTTGGCTGTAGTTTTCATTAGGCATAGAGACACATGCGCTTGCTAATAGACTGAGCATGATAGGAGTAAGCAATTTATTAATAGCGGACCTCTTCAATAATCGCTAACAGGTAGGCGGGCAGTCTAGGGCAGGGGAGGTTAAAGCTTGGTTAAAAGTAACGCAGCTGCATTAAGCTGGCATAAAAACAGAAAAAAGCCAACGAAACCTTGGGGGGAGACGCTGGCTTAGGGCACGGTTTTTTACTCCTTAGTGGAGAGGTTTACTTGAATCGATACACCTTGGTTAGCGCCATCACCGGCAGCTAAAATGAAGTACCAGCCAATTGGAGGATTCTCCACTTTGAGGTATTCATCATTGCCATCACGTGTTGAGGCAAATTGATGGTATTGTCGTGTCGGCCACAATGCTGCGGTGTAGATATTCGTATCACCTCGGCCGTGACGCGTTCGTATTTCTAAGGTCGAATTCGGTTTGGTCACGTTGACATAATAGTAACCGTCACCAGCAATGGTGCAGACAGCCTCGCCTGATTTCAGTTCGCTATAACCAATAGGGGCTTGGGTCTGACATTGATCGGTGATAGCTAACGGTTTCTCTCCGAGCTCTAGCAACGCGCTTTGCTGTCCATATGCAATAGAAACACCTTGATATTCCCCTTGCCCGATTGCACTCACATAATGCCTGCCTTTATTTGCAGTGATTTTTAGTACTTGTTCACTGCCTGTTCCTGTTGAGTTCGCCATTGCATTTGCCCGAGTTGCCCATTGCTCTGGGTGGTAATATAACTTTAGCTTGCCACGACCTTCGCGGGTACTGACGTACACTATGGTATTGTCTTGTTCGACATCAAAGAATAGGTAATGCGCTTTTCCTGAGATACACTCGCCCTGATCTGGATTGAGTTTTGAACTCGATGTTAGGGTATCTCCCTCACGACAATTTGCTGGTAGATATAGTGGTACTCCTTGATAGTTTTTAGCACGCAGCTGAAGTCTATCGGGATCGCCTTCATTAGGTTGTGGTATCCAAGCTTTTAGACACGCGGCATCTTTAACGCAAGGGTCAGTTAATGCTTTCATAAAGTTCACGAGATCGGCTTTGCTTTGCTCAGATAAGCCAAGAGGTTGTAACACAGGTGCACCATCAGCAATTTCATCATCGACAATTTTGGCTGCCTGATCGGTGTTATAACGAGTATCAGGGAAAAGACTTTGACAATTTTCCAGTGCCTTAAATTGTGGCTGTTCACACCATCCTTTGCCCTCAATGTATTCAGTCAGCATGGGATGATAATCATCATAATGTTCCATGACTTCTTCGAGTGTATCGTAGCTACCAGCGTGTCCAAATGGGCCGGTTACCTCAATATTCAGTAAGGTGCCAGAACGGAAACTAAAGAGATCCGCGTCACTGCCATTTCTATGGGTACGGCCTAAATCGTTGGTTTCATTTCCTGGAGTGCCAGTGCCTGGTCCTATTTGCGGAAAAGCTAGTCTGTGATAGTTCGAGCCCTTGGTTTGGGTAAAAGTATCGGTGTTATGACAGCCAATACATTGTGTCGGCAAATAGTCCGGAGGACCGCCGCCATCAGAGGGAGGTGGTGGCATATGCAAATACAAGTAGGCTCCACGTTTTTGTGATTCTGATATGGCTGATTTGTCTCCTTTCACATAACGATTCCAAGGATTATCAGAAAAATTCATAGATTGTTGATATGCAGCGATAGCTTTGGTGATATTGGCAAAGGTAACCACCTCATCTGTGCCACTATTGCCGTATACCGCTTCAAATTTCTCTCGCCACTGGTTCTTAAACAACTCACCTTGTGCGTCTCCATAATCACCAATCCTTGCCGCTAAATGGGCTCTAACCGCTTCGTTGGATTGTCCTTTCATAAATTCAAAGCCGCGCATCTCCGAGGCGGTAATGACCGGAAACCGAGCTTGAGCTGCGAGCAGGCTATCACCGGCTTTTGGATCGGCTTCTCCGTAGGGGACATCGGGGGTGCTGATACCTTTTTCAGGTGACAACCAATCCAAAAATTCGACTCTCGCGTCCCTAAATAGTCCTCTTTTATACACCCAGGCATTAAAAATGGTCGGAGTATTTCGAGGAACATAAAATTCACCGGTAATGGTTTTACGGCCGGGGCCTAGTATATCTTCGTCCTCAGCAAGTGTTCCCACTGCCAGTGATAAGCCATCTCCACCACCCAAATAGGGGTGATGGCAACTGGCACAAGCGACATCTTTGTTACCACTGAGCGCTTTTGAGAAAAATAGTAGCTTACCCAACTGCACTTCGGGATTAGAAACATCAGGAATTTGCACACCTTGCGTGGGATCACCCGTCAAGCCATGTTGTTCGATCAGTTTTGTCAATTCGTCATCGACATTATCTGGGATAGGAATGGCTAACGCTTGGGTAGCGAAGCCAATTGCGACGGTAACACCTACTAGAGTTCGTTTCATGTTGATTTTCCTTTACTTGTTGTACCAAAGCGATGACGGTGTCATTTTGGAATGACCGTCCAGCTTTTCACTGAGATACCAATTTCATCAACACTTACTCAGCCAACTTTTAATTCCAGTCACATCAAATACGATGACGGTCACAATGTTTGTATTGTTATAAGGACCAAACTGAATATGGCAAGTAAACACCCGGTCGACGAAATTCGGACCAAGATGCTTGCAAATAACCCGTAGCAAATCGATGTAGGCGGGAAAAAATTGCAAACTAGCATTGAATGTATGTAAACAGAGGTTAAATAAAGGTTAAGGTGCTTGGTGGTGTAGCAGTAACTGATTTGCACCTAGGTGCTGGTGGATTTTCCTGGATTGAAGGAGTGTATGAGTTGGAAAATTAAAAAAGCCAGATATGTAAGCCTAGCGATTTGGTGCGCGCTCTAGCGTCGAAATGTTCTTGAATTACGTTTTAACCAGACTTTTGGCGAGTGCTTCCAGCAACATAAACGGTTTTACGACGTCTTTGGCCCATGCCATGCGTAACGAGCTATGTGACTTAGTAGGATTAAACAAATCACTGCCGTAGTTAATTGCTATCCAGGTTTCTCAGCCTTTTGCATGCGACTATCCGATTTCAACTCAGGATCAGCGTAAACGCAATGGGAGCGGACCAGATTATCATAGTCATTGCTTACAATTCCCTTTTATACGTTATTTTCTCAGTAATGTTTTGTGAGTGTTTTTAATCCATTGCTGACACCACAAAGATGAGAACACTGACTCTATGTTGATACAGGTTTTCTATTGTTATTTTGTGCTTGTACTTTAAAGTAGTGGGGAATTACTTCAAAACTATCAGGAAAAGGTAATGAAAAGATTAATTGCGTCAGTTCTTATGGTATTGATGACGGTTGGATGCTCAGACAGCGAAGTCGGGGATGTATCACTGGGCTTATTTACACTCAAAGACATCAAACTCGACTCTATGGTTGATCCGGTCGTCACCGGCGTGACTTGCCATGTCGCCAGTATTGAGGACAATCTGAGCCTTGCAGATCCAAGCGATAGTTCAATTGCTTGTCGACAAACGAGTGAAATTACCAAAGCGATGATTGCCCAGATAGATAAAAGTGATTCTGGGGAAGTGGTGTTTAAAAAGTCTAAAAGTATCTTCTTTAAGTCGATGAAGGTCAGACGTATCTTTGATGCAAAAAATCAAACACTGATGTACGTCGCGTATACCACTAAAGAAACATCCGGTAGTTTTAAACACAGCCTATCAACAGTGCCTCTGTGGGGAACTCAGGCTTATTCAACTGAGAAAAACTAAATTAAACGGACGGGTAGAATGGAACTTAAAGATAAACTCATTTTATTGTGTAAGTCAGGCGGTATTTCACTCTTTTTAGCGGTATTACTCTATCTATCCTTATTTTCCATGTCTGCCCAGTTTTACCATGATATTTCGATTTCTCCTTTGGGCGAAATGAAAGGACTGGGTATGCTGTTTCTGACTTGTTTTCTGGTCTTTTTATTTAGCGCTATTTTTAGCTATTTCTTTTTCAAATTACGCACTTTTAGAGAAAAAATGTATGTCGATTGGTTAGTAAAATCCATAATGTATTTACATCTGCTACTTTGGTTTGGAGTCCTGTTTGTTGCTGGGTATTTAGTGTGGAGCTTATATGGACAAGTGCAAATATTAGAACAAGCGAAAAGCCCAAATACTCCACCGGCTCGGCTTGAAGAACTGGTTTCTTACTTCCCAGAACATGGTGATGTATTGGAAGTTTATATAGCCGGAAACCCTAATGCGAATAGAAATACACTGACCTTCCTGAGTCTTAAACGGAAGTTTCCAATCAACTTAATGCTAGTTAAAAACCCAAGTACTCCAAAAGCGATTTTAGAAGAAATAATTGATAGCTACCAAGGTGGACAGCAAGAAATTATTATTAATGCGGTTATGGCTAATCCGCTAATCGCAAGTGGGGAAGTTACGTTACACGTTAAAAATAACTAATGTTGTAATTTTTTACCTTTATTTTTATCATTCTGTATTGAAAGTTTAATCAGTATAGTGTTTTATGCTCTATGCGGGCTAGTGTGATTTTAATAAAATTAAAAACCAATATTTATGGTCTGCAAATAATAATCAAGAAAGGCGGTGTAAGTTAGCTTGTAGCCTTTTGTAAAAATATAAGGATAATTAAGATGAAATTAAAGTTTAATAAGAAATCAATAAAAGAACTCAACTCAACTAATAAAGCGTTACCTTCAGGTATGACGCCACAAGTCGGGGGCGGTGCTGGTACAACGTTAAGTGTAGATTTTTGTAATTCAGATGGCGCTTGTTGGACTATTCCTCAAGGAGGCCATAAATGTTGGATCTGGAACGAAACTGACGTGAACTATTGTGGTCGTTTTTAAGATTTTATAATTTTGTTTAGTAGATCGACTTAAAATCAGTATTAAAACGAGTATTTAAAATGAAATTAAAATTTAATAAAAAATCAATTAAAGAATTAAGCCCAAACAGCAAACGTCTTGCATCTGGCCTAACACCACAGGTAGCCGGTGGTCGTGATACCTTTTATTGTGAAAGTGTAAACTACTGTAATTCAGATGCATCCTGTTGGACTGTACCTGAAGGAAAACGTCAGTGCATCTTCTGGTAAGTTAATTGGAATAAAATTAAGAGTTGCCGCTAAACTTGTATAAACTTGGCGGCAACTCTTGTAGAAATACAAAACGTGGTTAATATTTTAGCGGCTTTTAGGGCGAGTACTAGTGTAAGTTTATCAACACAGGCTTTTATTTGTTGTCTAACTCATTTTGTAATTGTTTCTGCATTTCACGTAACCCTGCTATTTTATCTCTCGCTTCTTGTAATTGCGTTTCAGGAAGCCTAGCTTCTATGCCTTTTTTTAACAGCGCTTCAAGTTTCTCGACTTTACCGTCAACGGCTTCAATGTAAGCCTGTTTTAATGCCACTTCTTTACTAGCCTGATAGCGCTGGTAATTTTCATGGTCATCCAAGTCTCCTTGATAGCCTTCGGTCTGTTGCTTGTTTTGATTAATCGGCGGTAGATATTCCGGATCTGTTATGGCTATTGAATCGATAGGGTTAATTACCGGAGTGCTCGGCTCAAAGTTTAGCTCTGCTAATTCAGTGTGCTTCACGGTATTGTCATTTTTATGCGGCATGGTATTTGATAAGTCAACGCTGGAAGTGCCTTGTTCCCAGACGATTGACCAGAATGCCCAAATAAAACTGGCAATTGCGGCACTCAATAATACTATCAATATTGCGCGCCAATACTTCATAAAACTTGCTCCTTCTGCTTGGCTACCCATTGTTGATAGGCCCGCTTATAGGCGCGTTGTGCAAATTGTTTGGTCAATGCATTCAATGCTTGATAGCGCACTGTTTCACTTGTGGCATCGTAGTAATCGTATTGTGGTGTGTGGCTTAACAGCACAACCCAGCGTCCATGTGGTGTGCGGACTACTGGCGATAAAGAACCATATTCACTGCTAAACGCAAGCTGTGTTTCCCACATAGGTTTATCTGCTCGTGTGAGGGTGATGTCGTTGCTTCTCCATATAGGTGTTGGTTTATAAGTCATCAATGCTTTTTCCCACCCTTGTTGTGCAACCAACTGACGAAAAGCTTGTGCTGTTTCACGCTTATCGAAATAGTAGCCCTGCGCTTGAACTTGTTTTACATAGCGAAAAGAGTCGCGGTGCTTACGGTAAAATTGCTGAATTGCCGTTAGCGGAATAGCTGCTCTTAGGTGATTGACATAGTCACTTCTTTGTCCGTGCATTTCGTCTTTTAGCCCTAAATACGCGAGCATTTCTGGGCGTAGTAATTCACCAGTAGCCAGTTGTCTGATTTGTGCTATGGTCAACCCTTGTTTTCGTAATAACGGTTTGGCTTTTGTGAAAATGTCGACTTGATGCTGTTGTTGAGACACGATTGCACTGAGTAGCCCAATGTCGCCTTGATGTAATCGGAAGCGGTTTTGCATTGATTGACTCAGCATAGTTTCTGCAACTGTAATGACGGGATTTGAGCTCAGAGTCACATTCTGCCACTGTTCTATTTGCTGTTCTGAGTATTTTCCATCCGCGGGATAGTTGCCTAACAACTTGACGAGCTGCTGTTTCGTGAGTGGCAGAGCTACTTTCGAAACAGTCTCTTTGTCTAGTACAGGGAACCAATGCTTTAATGCTGAAGTTGTAAACTTATTTACATGATAGGCAGTACTAAACCCAACTTCAGATTGGCGAGTCAGTATGACTTCATTATGTAATTTGGCTTGTACCAGTAAAAATTGGTTTTCTAATAACCTTTGTTTTGCTTCCTCGAAAGATATTTCTTCTCGCTGCTCAACGTATAACTTCTGAGCAAGCTTGACTAGATTGGTACTGACCGTATCGACTGCATAACATGGCAAGCTAAACCAGCTTGCCAAAAATAACCAAACTACTCTCATTATCTCGCAACCATCGCGTGGTTAAGCAAGTGAACGACCATTGCAATGGCATTTGGAATTACCTGTTTTGCGGTCGTTAATCGGTCGTAGTGATCGGTTGAATTTAACACGATACCACCTTGAGCGTACGAATAAGCTCCGCCTTGTGTTAATAGCGGGCGAATGTCACTGTCAGTGCTGCTTAATGGTGCAAAGTTAGCCATCGCTTGTGAGACCAAAGTAAAGTTGTTCAGGTTTTCTTGATCATAGTAATCCTTGACCCAAGATTCCCAACTTGCATGGTTTTTCGCTGATGTCGTCCAAGTGTGGTGTGGTTGCAATAAGTCTGTGGTGTGAAATACGAACCCTAAAACTTGTGGATTGCCACTTTGTAAATAGCTTTGAAACCAGTATTGACCAAGGTTATCAATAGGTTGAAATGGCATTTCTTCAAAATCATCATACATGCTGTAACTTGAGTGGCTATCAAGACGGTAATTTTTTTCGGTGATACCGTAGCTATTGTACTCACTGTCGTCGGCACTAAACCAGCCAGTTTCCCCACCATGGCCATCGTCTAAATAGTCCCCTTTTAGCCAAGTGGCAGCTAAGTTATCTACGTCTCCCCACACTGTCAATTTGTCATAGTTGTACCCACCAAAATCGTTGCCATGGCTATCGGCTCCTCTGGTATGGTTTTGGAAATGCCAATAGCTAGTATATTTGACAATACTTTCTGCCATTCCCCAAAGCGGTGCTTGAACACAGTCACCAGTTATAGCGCCACACAAAAACGTATCTTCAAAGTCATCAACATCATAGGCAGCTTGGCCTAACAGTTCAGCTAATTGTTGGACAGTTAGGCCATTAGCTTGAGCATACGCTCGTAGTTTTGCATACTGGGTTTGTGATGGGTTTTGAGCCATGTAATTAACCGCATCAATAACAATTCGTTTGTGTGTTTCTTGACTGAATGCGACGGTTTCAGATGTCGCGGCTATGGCAGCAACAGGGAGCAGATATTTAAGCATGCGTTTCCTCTTAATTATATGTATTTGAATCGCCTAAATTTGTTAGCGAAGGTTTTAGGAAGACAGATTCAAGCTTATCGATATTAAATTTTGATTACCAAAATGTTAAATGTAGAGTTTTTATTTAATAATTATAATTGACTTGTTGCTGTCAAAGAGCTCAGGTATGATCTCGGGTTCAATTTCGGCACAAAAATTAAGCGCTGATTTAGCTATGAAAAAACTAATAATAATTGCCTTTTTACTATTGCCTTGGCTGAGTTTTGCAAGTGATGAAGGCACTGAAGAAATTTATGAAGACGAGTTTGTCTTTCAGTTGAGTGTGGGCGCATTTTATGTTGATATGCAGATGCCTCGACTTACTGGAACTAGCTCTGAATTTCGCAGTGCCACGTTGTTAGTGGATGCCAAAGCCCAATACAAAAACTTTTATCTAGACACGCGCTCCGGTGATTTTTTTGGTGGCTCAGACATTGGTTATCAAATTGTTGCTGAAGATGGATGGGGCATTGATGCTATATATGGCAGTTATATGGTGCCTTTTTCTGAACGCGGCTACTATGGATCTCAGTCTTCTTCTCCGCAATTAAGAGGTATTCGTGAACGCGAGCAGGATAATTCTTTAGGGTTAGCGTATTACAAAAGAGTGGGAGAGTTTTTAACTGTTATTGAACTCGCTTACGACGTTTTTGGTGAAACCGATGGTTGGGTTTTTCACATTGAAACGACTCGCAACTTCGAACTGAGAAACTGGGACCTCTGGTTTAATTTTGGCGCAAATTATTACTCGCATAACTTCCATAACTACTATTATGGCGTCACTGAAAGTGAAGCTAACGAGTTTCTGACGCCTTATGAATCAGGTAGTTCTTCATCAGCTTTTGCGCAAGTACAGTTAAACTATCCTATCGCGCAAGATTGGGTGTTTAGTGCTGGTGCTTCTTGGTTGGTGGGCGCCAAAAGTATGTTAGACAGCCCACTGGTACGTACTCGTCATGCTAAAGTTTTCTTTACTGGAGTGAAGTATGTATTTTAAGCGCTGGTCATGGATGGCGTTGTTAGCTTTACTTTACTTTAGTAGTTCAAGTCAGGCTGATGACATCAGTAAAGGAATATTAAATGCGGTACCAAACAAGTGTGTAGCTTTGAACCAAGGCAGAACTTGTTATGCCGATGTAACTCTATCTGTCAACGCACCAGAGGTAGGTGATTACTGCCTCAGGGAGAGCGGTTCGAAGAAAATATTGCAATGCTGGGCAAATGTAACCAGTTTTGAATATCTGTTTGAGTTTGGTTCTGAAGAGAGTGTCAGCTACGAGTTAATTTCTAAACAACAAAGAGACGTACTCGCAGTGACAACCATTGAAGTAAACTGGGTGCACAAAGTGAGAGTTAAAAAACGCCGCTGGCGGCTATTTTAATCGCGCAAAATGGTGTTGCGAAGTGATCTAGCAACACCCAATTATTACAATTCTTCCAAGTGCTCAATACACCATTGTGCACGCTCTAGTGTGGCTTTTCTGGCAGCTTCAGTTTGCTTGTCCCAATTACGATAGATCATGCCTATGCGATGATTTTGACCAAACTGTTTGCGATGACGCTCCATAAAATGCCAATACATACTATTGAGTGGACAGGCATTCTGTTCAGACTTTAGCTTAACGTCATAATCGCAGTGCTTACAGTAATCACTCATTTTATTAATGTAGTTTCCACTTGCCGCGTAGGGTTTAGTCGCGACTATGCCACCGTCGGCAAATTGCGTCATTCCTCTAGTATTAGGCATCTCGACCCATTCTATCGCATCGATATAAATACCCAGATACCACTGGTCTACCTCATCTGGGTGGACGCCAGCAAGCAAACAAAAGTTGCCCGTGACCATCAGCCGTTGAATATGATGTGCATAGGCGTATTCTAAGCTTTGGCTAATCGCTTGTTGCAAACAGCGCATTTTTGTATCGCCAGACCAAAAGTAGTGCGGTAATTTATTGACTGCTTCAAGTGCGTTGCGATTGCCATAATCCGGCATATTCAACCAGTAAACCGCTCTAATATACTCACGCCATCCAAGAATTTGCCTAATGAACCCTTCAACCTGCGCAATATCAATGTTGTCGCTGTTTTGATAGGCGTTTATCGCACTTTGTATTACCTGCATTGGATGTAACATTTTGATATTAATTGAGAACGATAAACGAGAATGGTACAAGGACCAGCTACTGGGATGTTGGCAAGTCATGGCATCTTGAAAGCGGCCAAAATGAGGAAGAAGATACTGACAAAAATAGTCCAATAGCTCGCGAGCTTGCGTACGAGTGACCGGCCAAAGTAATTGTGATGACGCTGTGCCAATGGTAGTGATGTTGTGGTGCTGTAATCGATTGAGAATAGCTGAGATATCGTTAGTAAAGCTTAATGGTTTTGGCACCTTTTCTAAATCAGCAGGTTTTAGCTTATTGCGATTTTGTGAGTCAAAATTCCATTGTCCACCTTCTGGTTCACCGTCAGCAGACATAAGGATATTAAAGCGCTTACGCAACTTACGATAAAAGTGTTCCATGGTGGTATGCTTTCCAGCACGTAAATAGTTATCGAGCTCTGAGAAGGGCAGTAAAAAGTGCTCTGTATCGACGCATTGTACTGCTATCCCCTCAGGCGAATAGCGCATCAACTGGCTAAACAGGCGGTACTCATCGGGTCGCTGATATTCTATTCGTTTGACGCCAAATTGTTGGATCAGCGCATCGAACAAATCAGCTAATGTATGGTGCTCTGCTGTATCATCAAGAGTCAGGTGCAATACCTCAAATCCTGCTTTTTTCAGCGCATTAGCAAAGTTTTCCATCGCCTTGAAAAAGGCCGCCACCTTCTGAATATGGTGCTTAGTGTAATTTGTTTCTTGATGCAGCTCGGCTATCACATACAGGTAGTTCGCATTGGGTTGCTCAAACCAACTGTGGCTCGGGTTTAACTGATCGCCTAGAATAAGTCTAATACCTTGATATTGTTTGTTATTATTCATTTGGCCAGTCCACCATGCTAATACTATCTAAAGGGGCTGTGTTGGGCTTGTTCCCCAACCATTGGTCAGTGTAAGTGTTATTTGGATCATACAATGCTTGTTGCTTTTCAATGTCGAAATGGCGTCCGCCACGAGGATCGGCTCCGACCCCTGCGATGTATTGCCAATTCCCCCAGTTTGCGGCAACGTCATAATCAATCAGAGTTTGTTCAAAATAGGCTGCACCATAACGCCAGTCAACTTGGAGCTCGTTAACCAAGCAACTTGCGGTGATTTGACGTGCACGATTTGAGATCCATCCCGTTTCATTTAGCTCTCGCATTATCGCATTAACCAATCTGAACGGAGTTTCACCAACACACCATTTACGAAAGCGCTCGGGATAAAAGCTTGTCAGTAATGGCTTATTTTTAATTCCACCTTTTAAGAATAGCTTGTGGCCATACTTATGTGCATACCAGTGAAAATATTCGCGCCACAGAAGTTCAAACCAAATCCAATAAGTTGACTCATTAGCGCCCTGCTGGCGTTCGTATTCACGTAAGGCTTGCACAATCTGTTTAGGACTAATCGCTCCTGTGGCCAAATAAGGGCTGAATCGAGTGGAAAAAAGTGAGCCGCTAAGGGCGTTGCGAGTTAGCTTGTACTGACTTGCTGCTACAGTGGAAAAGTATTGCTTAATATACTGATGTGCGGCTAATTCACCAACTGTATCAATGGGGTTAAGCTTAACCTGTTTAATCGTGTCATCATCAAGTACGGAGTTGGGTATTGTTGGCAGTTTGCATTTCGCAATCACATCGCTCAGAGTCAAGTGTTCGACTTGTTTGCGAAACGAAGTAAAACTTGCCGGTAAGGACGGCAGGGTAAAAGGTAACGCGTCTTCAGTGAAAAGAGTCATGCCATGTTGTTGAATAAACTCTACGTTAGGAAGTGCAAGTTTTAGTTGCTGACTTAATTGCTTTTCGTAATAGCCACAGTGGTAACTGCTACCAATATGAGTCACGTGATGGCGAAGGCAAAATGCCACTACCGCCTTGATAGTATTTTCACAGAATAAAAATAGCGTTTGTTGTTGTACTTTTAGGTTTTGCTGTAATCCTGATATCGAGCCGTTAAGGTACGTCAAGGCAGCTGGTGATTTATCGATTTGAGCTTTATTTTGGCTAAGTTTTGATGCAGGAGCGAAATAGGCACAAATTAAAAAGTCGACGTTACCGCAAAGCTCGGCAAGCGCAGGATTATCGGTCAGTCTTTGGTCGTTATTGAATAAGTAGAGTCCAATGTTAGGCACAATGAGGTCTCGCGCTGTGTTGCATATTAATAGCTATACGAGAATATACGTAGCTTAGCTCACTACTGTCTTTAGATTGAAGATTTACAACGCTTAAGATGAATTTTGTTGTCAAAGTGCGGAGCAGGGCGAGTATCTCGCCCATGGCTATTTTGTTTGGCAAGTCTCTATAAGCTGCCGCAAATGTTCACCGACATTTTCGGTTTTAGTCTGACCTTGTTCTAGCATTTTGATGGCTTGTGTTTTTAACTCTTGCAGCTCATATTCCTCTAGCATTGTTTTGACATAACGCAGTGTGTCTGTGCTTTGTTGTAGTAAATCAGGAAGCCGATCGAGACCCATTTTTTGGTCGCTTAAACTGCTCATTGTAGTAAGAAGTTGGTCTAAGTTAACGCTGTCTTGAAGTACGCCTTCAACTTGAATTAACGCCCCAACCGGGTCCGCATCAAGATTCTTAGCAACACAGGCTGCTACACTACCAGCATCAGCGGTTGCTCGCACCGACTCAATACCCTGAGCTCGGATCAATTCTACCGCTTGTTTTAATTCTTGGTGTTGATCAAGATATTGGGTTTCGACTTGAGTTCTAGAGTCTTCAAGTGAGTCACACCCTGCAAGCAACAGAGCTAAAAGTGACACGGTTAAGAGCGTTTTTTTCATGACTTACCTCACTGATTAGAAACTTGTTTCAGTCTACTCAGCTTTTTCAGGTAAGTCACTCATTCACAATAATTACTTGGCGTGCTGCTGTTGTTTGAACTCATGCAGAGTCGTGACGTTAGTCACTGAAAAGAGTTCATGATTAAGCATGTTTTTAATCAATAGCAGTGCACGATTCCAGGCATTTTTGGTAGCCGCAGTGAAGGTTCTACCTTGTTGTACTTTCAGTGCTTGAAAAAATGTGGAGAGCAATATGTCTAAGTCTCTTGGTGAAGTACCAATGTACAACAAATGCGCTCGTCGTTGACGTAAAAAGTACAGCAGGTTAGCTTGTTGTGGTAGTCGCATGACGCAACCTTGAATAAACTCAAAGACTTGATGTTCCCACAAGATTAACTGATTTACATTGTCGGGGATCTGCATATTCAAGTTGTACTTTTGGACTTGGTGATACCAGCTGGTACAAAAGCCATGAAAGTTAGGGCGGACACTCGCGAGAGATTGGGTAAGCAGTTGATATTGATATGGAGTGATGCTCATAAACGCCTCTTCAAAATAGGATGAAGAGCGGTTCCTTTGCTCGAAACTTAACCTCTGTTATTTTTAGTATAGTTACAAATTACTTTTGCGAGATATTTTATTTTTTGAGTGTAAGTTAAATCTCACACGCTGACATACCAAAGTACAAAAAATACGCTTTTTAATCTGAAATCCAGACTAAGCCATCAGAAACCATCAATTCACCTTAACGTAAAACACTTAGTCCGTTATCTATCTGAGTCTTTAGATTGAATCATCCTGATGAAGCCAGATAAGTTTGTGCTAATTCAAGGTTGCTATATGGAGCAAGTATCTCTATAATACGCAGCATATTTAAACAGCACTTGTGCTGTTATTGGCGCGGGATGGAGCAGCCTGGTAGCTCGTCGGGCTCATAACCCGAAGGTCGTCGGTTCAAATCCGGCTCCCGCAACCAAATTAAAGAATGAATTTTCTTTGATGCCGCGCATTCCTTGTAATGCGCGTTTTGCGTTTAGGCGCTAGCTTAATTAGGCTGACAAGCCCGCAACCAAGCACGGCCTTTGGCCACACAGTTTGTTTTTAGTGTGACGCCCCGCTTGGTCCGGGGCGTTGTTGTATCTGGCACGAGGTTATGCCTTAGCCCGATAGCAAGCAGCTATTATTTTGGGGCTTTCAGCCCTTTTTTTGTTTGTATGGAGGAATTTTGTGACAAAACTCGAGCAAGAATTGACCGAGATGTTGGAGCCTGCCGTTGAGGCATGTGGCTTTGAGCTACTAGGTCTTGAGTTTGTACAAGCTGGTCGTCATTCCACTTTACGGGTGTATATCGACCATGAAAATGGCATCAATGTTGACAACTGTGCTGATGTTAGTCGTCAGATCAGTGCAATTATGGATGTCGAAGATCCCATTACGAACGAATACAATTTGGAAGTTTCTTCTCCTGGTGTTGATAGACCATTATTCAAACAAGCTCATTATGAAAATGCAGTAGGTGAAGAAGTTAGGTTACGTACCAAGCTTCCTCAAGAGGGTCGTCGTAATTTTAAAGGCGATCTAGTATCAGTTAATGGCGATATGATCACGTTAAAAGTGGATGGTCAGGAATGTATCCTGATGATCAGCAACATCGAACGTGCAAATATCATCGCAAAATTCTAACTTTCGGTGCGAAGGACAAGGGCAAGGCGAGGCATTATTTATGGCAAAAGAGATTTTATTGGTAGCAGAAGCTGTTTCCAATGAGAAAGCAGTCCCAAGAGAAAAGATTTTTGAAGCATTAGAGTTCGCACTAGCGACAGCAACCAAGAAGAAACATGACGGTGACATTGAAGTTCGCGTTGCAATTGATCGCAAAACGGGTGAATACGACACGTTTCGTCGCTGGAGAGTGGTTGAGCCTCAAGAAGATGGTTCTTTGGAAAACCCTTATGCAGAAATCACCATTGAAGCAGCTCAGATTGAAGAGCCTGAAATTCAATTAGGCGACTATGTAGAAGAGCAAATCGAATCAATTAAGTTTGACCGTATTACTACGCAAATGGCTAAGCAAGTTATCGTACAAAAAGTACGTGAAGCTGAGCGTGCATTGGTGGTTGACGCTTATAAGGATCAACAAGGTGAGTTGGTTACCGGTGTGGTGAAAAAAGCCACTCGTGATGCCATTGTGATTGATCTTGGTAACAATGCTGAAGCGGTTATTTACCGTGAAGATATGTTACCGCGTGAAAGCTTCAGACCCGGTGACCGTGTTCGCGGTTTACTGTATGACGTAAAGCCCGAAGCACGTGGCGCACAATTATTTGTAACGCGTTCAAAGCCTGAAATGCTGATGGAACTATTCCGTATCGAAGTACCAGAAATCGGTGAGGAAATGATCGAGCTTAAAGGCGCAGCACGCGATCCAGGTTCTCGTGCGAAAATCGCGGTAAAATCTAACGACAAGCGTATCGACCCTGTTGGCGCTTGTGTAGGTATGCGTGGCGCTCGTGTGCAAGCGGTTTCGACTGAACTAGGTGGTGAGCGTGTAGATATCGTGCTTTACGATGATAATCCTGCACAGTTCGTAATTAACGCAATGGCGCCAGCGGAAGTAGCTTCTATCGTAATGGATGAAGATACGCGTACAATGGAAATTGCGGTTGAAGCAGATAACCTAGCTCAAGCGATTGGTCGTAACGGTCAGAACGTTCGTTTAGCAAGCCAACTTACCGGTTGGGAGCTAAATGTAATGACGGTTGAAGACATGGAGCGTAAAAACGCAGAAGAGTCTGACAAGCTGGTTAACCTTTTCACTGAAAACTTAGACATCGATGATGACTTTGCAACTCTACTTATCAACGAAGGTTTTTCGACGTTAGAAGAAGTTGCTTATGTCCCTGTCGCTGAGTTTTTAGAAATCGACGGTCTTGATGAAGAGACAGTTGAGGAACTTCGTAAGCGTGCTAAAGATGCGCTAACGACGAAAGCACTGCGTGACGAAGAGAGTCTAGAGAACGCTGAACCTGCAGACGATCTGCTTGGTTTAGAAGGTCTAGATCGTCACACTGCTTATGTGATGGCAAGCAAAGGCGTTGTAACGCTGGAAGATCTTGCTGAACAGGGAATTGATGATTTAGTAGAAATAACTGAACTTTCAGAAGAACAAGCCGGTGAGCTAATCATGGCGGCGCGTAATATCTGTTGGTTTAGCGAAGAGTAATTTATTAACGGGAGGTAACGTAACATATGGCAGAAGTGAGCATTGAACAACTAGCCGAGAGTATTGGTACAACTGTTGATAAATTACTACAGCAGTTAAAAGACGCCGGTATTACTAAAGCTGATGGCGAACACGTCACTGAGAATGAGAAAGCTAAATTGCTCGATCACCTTAGTAAACAGCACGGTGGTACTGGTTCTGAAGGCCCAGAACGCATGACTTTGCAGCGTAAGAGTAAAAGCACACTGAGTGTGTCTAGTTCATCAGGTAAAGCAAAGTCTGTGCAAGTTGAGGTCCGTAAAAAGCGCACTTACGTTAAAAAGAGCGCAATCGAGCAGCAAAAAGAGCAAGAACGCTTAGCTGCAGAGGAAGCTGCGCGCAACGAAGCAGAGTTAAAAGCCCAGCAACAAGCTGAGGCTCAGGCAAAAGAAGAAGCGGAGCGCAAAGCGCGCGAGGAAGCAGAACGTAAAGCCAAAGAGGAAGCAGAGCGCAAAGCTAAAGAAGAGGCAAAGCGTAAAGCTGATGCTGAACGTCAAGCCAAAGATAAGCAGAGTAAAGAAGTGGATAGCGCGCAACAAGAGAAAGAACGTCAAGAAGCTGAGCGTCTGCGCTTAGAAGCAGAAGCGGCAGCACTTAAGAAAGCCGAAGAAGAAGCAAAACGTCAAGC
The DNA here is from genome assembly GCF_051930985.1 of Pseudoalteromonas sp. T1lg65. Classification (NCBI taxonomy): domain Bacteria; kingdom Pseudomonadati; phylum Pseudomonadota; class Gammaproteobacteria; order Alteromonadales; family Pseudoalteromonadaceae; genus Pseudoalteromonas; species Pseudoalteromonas sp. T1lg65. Next base: position 1,074,268 of record NZ_CP196837.1, read on the forward strand.
AGAAGAAGCTCGTCGCTTAGCAGAAGAAAACGAAGCTCGCTGGAAAGCTGAAGAAGAGGAACGTCGTCGTCGCGAAGAGACTGCGGATCACCACCTAACAACATCAGCTTATGCTCGTGAAGCAGAAGATGAATCAGATGCGCGTGAAGAAAAAAGCGCTCGTCGTAAGAAGAAAAGAAAGCCAAGCGCCAAAGATGAAGCCGCTGAAGCAAACCTGAAAAAGCTGAAAGGCAAAAAAGGTAAGCTAAAAGCACCAACGTCATTGCAACATGGTTTCCAAAAGCCAGCAGCTGAAGTAAAACAAGAAGTGCGTATTAGTGAAACCATCACTGTAGCAGAGCTTGCTTCACGTATGGCAGTTAAAGGTGCAGAAGTGGTGAAAACCATGATGAAGATGGGTGACATGGTGACAATTAACCAAGTTATCGATCAAGAAACTGCACAACTCGTTGCTGAAGAAATGGGTCACAAAGTTATTCTAGTGAAAGAAAACGAGCTAGAAGAAAAAGTACTAAGTGATCGTAACGAAGAAGGTTCACTAGAGCCTCGCGCACCAGTTGTTACCGTTATGGGTCACGTTGACCACGGTAAGACGTCAACCCTTGACTACATTCGTAAAGCGAAAGTTGCCGACGGCGAAGCCGGTGGTATTACCCAGCACATCGGTGCATATCACGTTGAAACCGAAGGTGGCATGATCACTTTCCTAGATACTCCTGGACACGCAGCGTTTACGTCAATGCGTGCTCGTGGTGCGAAAGCAACGGATATCGTAGTGCTAGTAGTTGCAGCTGACGATGGTGTAATGCCGCAGACTAAAGAAGCGGTACAACACGCCAAGGCTGCTGAAGTTCCGCTAATCGTTGCTGTGAACAAAATGGATAAAGAGGGTATTGACCCGGATCGCGTTAAGAACGAGCTTGCTCAACTTGACGTTATTCCAGAAGATTGGGGCGGTGATACTCAGTTTGTTCATATCTCAGCGAAAACCGGTCTTGGTATCGACGACCTACTTGAAGCTATTCTAATGCAGTCTGAACTACTTGAGCTACAAGCTTCGAAAGAAGGGATGGCATCAGGTGTGGTTATCGAATCTCGTCTAGATAAAGGTCGTGGTCCAATTGCATCAGTATTGGTTCAATCAGGTACTCTAAACCAAGGCGATATCGTACTTTGTGGTCTAGAATACGGCCGTGTTCGTGCAATGAAAGACGAAAACGGTAAAGACATCAAAGAAGCGGGTCCTTCAATTCCTGTAGAGATCCTAGGCCTGTCAGGTGTTCCTGCGGCTGGTGATGAAGCAACCGTAGTACGTGATGAACGTAAAGCGCGTGAAGTTGCGTTGTATCGTCAAGGTAAATACCGTGAAGTGAAGCTAGCGCGTCAGCAGAAGGCGAAACTAGAGAACATGTTCTCGAATATGACCGAAGGTGATGTGTCTGAGGTTAACATCGTACTGAAAGCAGACGTTCAGGGTTCAATTGAAGCAATTTCGGATTCATTGACTAAATTGTCTACAGATGAAGTTAAAGTGAAGATTGTCGGCTCAGGTGTTGGTGGTATTACTGAAACAGACGCAACGCTTGCTGCTGCTTCAAATGCAATCATTGTAGGCTTTAACGTTCGTGCCGACGCTTCAGCACGTAAAGTTATCGAAAATGAGAACCTTGACCTTCGTTACTACAGCGTAATCTACGACCTGATCGAAGAAGTTAAACAAGCGATGACCGGTATGCTTGCACCAGAATTTAAGCAAGAGATCATTGGTCTTGCTGAAGTTCGTGACGTGTTTAAGTCGCCTAAAATCGGTGCTGTTGCTGGTTGTATGGTTACCGAAGGTATCGTTAAGCGTAGCGCGCCAATCCGCGTACTACGTGAAAATGTGGTAATCTATGAAGGTGAACTAGAGTCACTACGTCGCTTTAAAGATGACGTTCAGGAAGTTCGTAGCGGTATGGAATGTGGTATCGGTGTTAAGAACTATAATGACGTTAAAGTTGGCGACCAGATCGAAGTATTTGAAACGGTACAAGTTGAACGTTCACTTTAACATTTAGCGTTTAAAATATTAGCAATGGGGGCGTTTGCCCCCATTTGTGATCTGTTAGAATATCCATAGTTATAGCATTTAATTAAGTGGTGAAAATGAGAGAATTTTCTCGTACTGACCGATTTGCCCAGCAAATCCAAAAAGAGATCGCTGTGATCGTGCAGCGTGAAATTAAAGATCCTAGGTTAGGTATGGTAACCGTATCTGCGGTTGAGGTATCTAGAGACCTTTCTTACGCAAAAATCTTTATGACTGTCATGAACACGCAGGATGAAGATAAAACGAAGCAAAGCGTTGCAATCTTAAACGACGCAACGGGATACATTCGTTCTTTACTTGGCAAACGTATTCGCGCGCGTATCATGCCTGAGCTTAGATTTGTGCTCGACAACTCGTTGATGGAAGGGATGCGTATTTCCAACCTAGTTGACTCAGTTATTCGTGAAGACAAAACTAAGCGTGGTGAGTCATCAGAGGATGAGAACCAAGAGGAAAACTAATGGCGCGTCGTAGTAAAGGCCGTCCAATTGATGGCATTTTATTGTTAAATAAGCCGCAAGGTATTTCTTCTAACAAAGCGCTGCAACAAGCTAAAGGTATTTTCTTTGCTCAAAAAGCGGGTCATACCGGTGCGCTCGATCCATTAGCAACAGGCATGTTGCCAATCTGTTTTGGTGAGGCGACTAAGTTTACTCAGTTTTTACTCGATACCGATAAGACTTACGTAGTTCGTGCTCAACTTGGTGTTCGCACCACAACATCGGACTCTGATGGCGAAGTGGTAGAAGAGCGCCCGGTAGTGATTACCCAAGCACAGTTAGAACAAGAAGTCGCAAGCTTTTTGGGCGAGTCAGATCAATATCCATCGATGTATTCAGCATTGAAGTACCAAGGACAGCCACTCTACAAATACGCAAGAGAAGGCATTGAAGTTCCGCGGAAATGCAGAAAAATTAACGTATACCGCATTACACTTGATGAGTACGACGAGCAAACTCAGCAGATCCAGATGACAGTGCATGTGTCAAAAGGCACTTATATTCGCACCATTGTTGACGACCTAGGTGAAAAACTTGGTTGTGGCGCACATGTGATCATGTTGCATCGCAGCGAAGTTGGTCACTATCCAAGCGACAAAATGATTACGTTGGAAGAGTTGGAAGAGAAGCTACAGCAAGCAAAGTCGCAAGACTTAGCGCCTTCCGCGTTACTTGACGAACTGCTATTACCGATGGACACCGCGCTGGTCGATTTGCCAGTGGTTGAAATTTCCCGAGAGCAGGGGATTGCTTTCGGGCATGGTCAAGTTGTAACACTGGCTGAGGTCCCTGAAGGCATAGTGAAAGTTGTTGCCGATGGTCAATTTGTTGGCATTGGTGAGCGCAATCAACACGGGCACCTGAAGGCAAAAAGAGCGCTTTCTTCCGCTCAGTAGCATCATGGTTAGTTGCATTTAGGTTTTCCTTTCCAGCGGTCGGGATTGCTGATATAATCCGCCCGCTTCCGTTTTGGCTGAATTAGTGATCGGCTGAAACATTACTTAAATTATTTTGGAGTTATTATGTCACTAAGCAATAAAGAAAAAGCAGAAATCGTAGCAAAATTCGCTCGTTCAGAGGGTGACACTGGTTCACCAGAAGTACAAGTTGCACTTCTAACTGCTGATATCAACAAGCTACAAGGTCACTTTGCTGATCACAAGCAAGACTTCCACTCACGTCGTGGTCTGCTTCGTAAAGTTAGCCAACGTCGTAACCTACTTGACTACCTAAAAGGTAAAAACGTAGAGCGTTACGCTGCACTAATCAAAGAGCTTGGCCTACGTCGCTAATATTTTTGATTTTCTGTTGGATTTTTATCCGATAGCGAAAAAGGGGCTACTTAGCCCCTTTTTTTGTAGGTGTACTATCAGTATACTTACTGGCGTTTAGCGTCTAGGCTAAACGAAGTGTCAATTTGACTGCCAATTGTAGTGCTTAAATGAATTCGTCGAGTCACGAGTTTGTTTAAGACTGTAATTGGTTGCACTTGGCACGCTAAAACTTTTTATTATTTAAGGAATATATTTGTGCAAGCAATTATTAAAGAATTTCAACTAGGTCAACATACCGTGACTCTAGAAACTGGCGCCATTGCGCGTCAGGCCGATGGTGCAGTATTAGCTAGCATCGGCGATACTTCAGTATTAGTAACAGTGGTAGGTAGAAGAGAAGCTGCAGCAGGCCAAGACTTCTTCCCTCTAACTGTTAACTACCAAGAAAAAATGTATGCAGCGGGTCGTATCCCAGGTGGTTTCCTTAAGCGCGAAGGTCGTCCTTCAGATGGTGAAACACTAATCGCTCGTCTAATCGACCGTCCAATTCGCCCTCTATTTCCAGACGGCTTTGTAAATGAAGTACAAGTTATCGCGACTGTTGTTTCAGTAAACCCTGAAATTCAACCAGATATCGTTGCTATGATTGGTACATCTGCAGCACTAGCAATTTCTGGTATTCCATTTAATGGTCCACTAGGCGCATCTCGTGTTGGTTATATTGATGGTCAATACGTTCTTAACCCAACACTTAAAGAGCTAGAGAACAGTAAACTAGACCTAGTTGTTGCAGGTACTGACAATGCAGTATTGATGGTTGAGTCAGAAGCACAAGTGCTGTCTGAAGAAGAAATGCTTGGTGCAGTAGTTTACGGCCATGAGCAATCTCAAGCGATTATCAAAGCGGTTGAAGAATTCCGCGCAGAAGCTGGCAAGCCAGCTTGGGACTGGGCTGCACCTGAAAAAGACATCACACTTGCTGAAAAAGTAGCTGCAATTGCAGAGCAAAAAGTAGGTGATGCTTACCGTATTACAGACAAAGTAGCTCGTAAAGAAGCACTCTCAGAAGCAAAAGCGGAAGTAATTGAAAAGCTTTCAGCTGAGCTTGGCGAAGACGAATCTCTTGACGAGCAAGTTGTTGGTAAAACATTCAGCTCACTAGAGAAAAAAATCGTACGTAGCCGCATCATCGCTGGTGAAAAGCGTATTGACGGTCGTGAACCAGATATGGTTCGTGCACTTGACGTAATGACGGGTGTACTTCCACGTACTCACGGTTCTGCTATCTTTACTCGTGGTGAAACGCAAGCACTTGTCACTGCAACGCTTGGTACAGAGCGTGACGCACAGATGCTAGATGACCTAACTGGTACTCACAAGCATCACTTTATGCTGCACTATAACTTCCCTCCGTTCTGTGTGGGCGAGACAGGTTTTGTTGGTTCACCTAAGCGTCGTGAAATCGGCCACGGTAACCTTGCTAAGCGTGGTATTGCAGCAGTCATGCCAACGCTTGCTGAATTCCCGTACTCAGTACGTGTGGTTTCAGAAATCACAGAATCAAACGGCTCTTCATCAATGGCGTCTGTATGTGGTACTTCACTTGCTCTGATGAACGCAGGTGTACCAGTTAAAGCTTCTGTAGCTGGTATCGCGATGGGTCTAGTGAAAGAAGGTGACGACTTTGTAGTACTTTCTGACATCCTTGGTGACGAAGACCACTTAGGTGACATGGACTTTAAAGTAGCGGGTACATCAAACGGTGTAACTGCACTACAAATGGATATCAAGATTGAAGGTATCACAAAAGAGATCATGCAAATTGCACTTCGCCAAGCGAAAGCGGCACGTCTACACATTCTAAATGTAATGGACCAAGCGATTGCATCACCTTCAGAAGAACTTTCTGAATTCGCACCGCGTATCTATACCATGCAAATTCCTTCGAAGAAGATTGCTGATGTTATTGGTAAAGGTGGCGCAACTATCCGTCAGCTTACTGAAGAAACAGATACAACGATCGAAATCGAAGATGATGGTACTATCAAGATTGCAGCGACAAACGGCAACAGCGCACAAGCAGCAATTGCACGTATTGAAGCACTAACTGCTGAGCTTGAAGTAGGTAAAATCTACGCTGGTAAAGTAAACCGTATCGTTGATTTCGGTGCGTTTGTTAATGTACTTCCTGGTAAAGATGGCCTAGTTCATATTTCACAGATCAGTGAAGAGCGCGTAAATAACGTTGCTGATCACCTATCTGTTGGCCAAGACGTACAAGTAAAAGTGCTAGAAGTAGACCGTCAAGGCCGTGTACGTCTAAGCATCAAAGAAGCGCAAGAAAAGAAAGCGGATGCACCAGCTGAAGGTAACGCTGAGTAATCGCGTTGCAAATGCTGTGAGAATAGAGAAAGGGGCTGAATAGCCCCTTTTTTTATGCTTTAATGCTGGACATAGAAAGTAGTATTGTTGAGGAAGGAAATGAAGTTAGCCAAGATTATTGCGCCTTTTATCTTTTTGGGATTAATAGGGTGTGAAACAACGCCGCAAAAGCCACCGCAAAGCCTATTAAATGTGCCTTTTGCCGTGCCTTTACAAGCTAACTTCAGAAATGAAATAGCCATCGCAAGATATAGCGAGTTGTTACTCCAAACCGAAGTAACCGAAGAGCAGCGTGCTCAGCTGTACTACAACCGTGGTATGCTCTATGACAGCATCGGGTTATCAACGCTTGCGCGCATCGACTTTAATCGAGCGGCAAAGCTAAAGCCCGATCTAGCTGAAGTCTATAATTTCTTGGGTATCCATCAAACTTTAGAGCAAAACTACGGCCGAGCTTATGAGTTGTTTGACTCTGTGTTAGAGCTAAATGAGCAGCATGAATACGCTTATTTGAATCGTGGTATCGCCCTGTATTACGGTGAACGTCCAAACTTGGCGGCAAATGATTTTCAGCAGTTTCTCGCGCGCTCTCCACAAGATGCTTATCGCGCTATGTGGCTATATCTAGCCCAAGTTCAAATTGACCCTCAACAGGCCAAGCAAACACTGTTGCGCAATAGTCAGGCGCTAGACCCAAAAGAGTGGTCTTCGCAATTAGTTGATCTGTATTTGGGCAAGCTGTCAGAACAAGCGTTTTTGGCACAAATTGCAGATGGTGTTGCAAACCAAGAGGAATATGCTCAGCGATTATGTGAAGCCTACTTTTATTTGGCCAAACAATATCAAGCGGCAGGTCAACTTGATATTGCCATCGACTATTTTAAATTGGCGCTGTCGACAAACGTCTATGAGTTTGTTGAACATAAATATGCCCGTTTAGAGCTAGACCTACTGGTACAGCAGCGCAATGAGCAAGGCGCTAGCTAGCAAGTTTTTAGGGCTGGTTATTGTTAGTGGGCTACTGCACGGCAGTAGCTCATTATATCTGCATTTATCACCACAGCATTTATGGCAGCTTATCTACCACACCCCAACCGTTTATTATCAGTTACAACAAAACCTCACCATCAATCCAGAAGAGCTTACCAAGCAACAACTAAAGGCATTACTAACTTTGCAAGAAAGTAGGTTTTTGCAAGAGCAGTTGACGCGGCTGATTAAACAAAAAGACTTCGCTCGAGCGGAACTCTATCTTAGCCAAACTTGGCAAAGTGCTTCCAAACCCCAACAACAGACACTGCTCAATTTGATGATAGAGCACCATGCTATTTCTTTGATTGAACAAGTAAAAGTTGAATTTTCCGCACCGGTAACAAAAAAGGCACTGACCCTGCTTAATATGAGCTTAGGTAAATCATTAGATAAGAGTGCAGCTACACTTGCTGAACCCTTTTTGTTATTAGGCAGGGACTCCGTTAGTTACCCTGAAGGCTGTCACTACACACTTTCGCTTTATGCAAACAATTATGATGGCGTGCGGGCGCTTAATCGACTCAGAGAAGCATATCAACGTCAGCCTGAACCCAAGTCCAAAGCGTTTTGTTTATCTCCACCCATTTACCTTGCCGAGCAGTTAGCTTGTAGTACCAAGCAGGGTTTTGCATATTGTCAGCTACCGTCTGGTAATTCGTTACCAAAGTCAGACTTTAAGCTATTAATGGCTAATGAAGGTAACGCCAATGTGTTACACTCAACTATGACACTCTCGCTAAACAGCAATTACGACACATTTGTACATGAACTGATGCATTTTTTTGGGTTTGAAGATGAATATCCAGTACCAGAAAGTAAAGCGAAGTGGTTGTGTGCAAGTGAAGGCATTAAAGCGCCTAACTTGTATGTAGGACACACACCGCCAAATGGATGGTCTCCAAGCCGGACCTGTCAGTTTGGGCAATTACCGTCGTTTAAGCCTGTTTCCTCATTCACATTACTGGAATATCAATCTGCTATTTTACCTAAGTCTTATCGTAGAATGTGGCTAAAATTACTTCATCAAGACTTTCAATACGTTGAAGGTAGAGTTAAAAGCGCTGAATAGTTTTGAACTTAATCTGAATAGTTTGTTAAGCTTGTCTAAAATAACATCAGGTAGAAAGTGAACCTCTAGACAAGCAAAACCCTAATCAAGTATAACAAGGACTATGTACGTGCGAAAAAAGCGTGTCCCCAAACTATTGAAAGTATGGGGTTATTATAAATGCTCACCCGAGCCATAAAGACGCAGAAAAAAGGTTTCATTTATGACTTTGATATGGATACCCTTGCTATCCTTACTGGGCAGTTTACTTTGTGCTTTTACGGGAAAACTTTCTCGTAACCAATCGACTGCATTAACCTTAATTGCGCCCGCAGTGGCACTTGCCATTGCCATTAGCCATGCTTCGGCGATCTTCTCTGGGGAAACAATTCGTTTCAGTTATGAGTGGATCCCCTTACTCGATATCAACTTAGCCTTTAGGCTTGATGGGTTAGCTCTGCTATTTGTCTTTATGATCCTAGGCATTGGCATGTTGATTATCTTCTATGCCCGTTATTACTTGAGTCAGAAAGACTCTATGCCACGACTTTATTCATATTTGATGCTATTTATGACCGCAATGCTTGGTATTGTGATGTCCAACAATGTGCTTCAACTCTGGTTATTTTGGGAGCTTACCAGCATTAGTTCGTTTTTGTTAATTAGCTATTGGTGGCATAAGTCAGAGGCGAGAAAAGGCGCCAAAATGGCGCTGGCGATAACTGGCGGTGGTGGTTTGGCATTGCTAGCAGGTTTAATGCTGATCGGTGATATTGTTGGCACCTATAACCTTGATGTCATTCTCGCCAGTCGTGAACTTATCCAAGAACACGCACTGTATGAAGTCGCACTGGTATTAGTGCTGTTAGGCGCTTTTACTAAATCAGCACAGTTTCCGTTCCACTTTTGGCTACCTCATGCCATGGCGGCACCAACGCCTGTTAGTGCTTACTTACACTCTGCGACCATGGTTAAAGCAGGGATATTCCTACTTGCTAGATTCTATCCGGCGCTTGCTGGTACTGAATTATGGTTCATTATGGTGGGGTTAACGGGCCTTGCTACCTTGCTTGTTGGCGCATACATTGCGCTGTTTAAACATGATTTAAAAGGTTTGTTGGCGTTTTCAACCGTAAGTCACTTGGGCTTAATCACCTTGTTACTTGGTCTTGATACCGAGTTGGCAACGGTTGCGGCCATCTTCCATATTATTAACCACGCGACGTTTAAGGCGTCTTTATTTATGGCTACGGGGATCATTGACCATGAAACGGGCACCCGTGACATGCGTAAATTAAATGGTATGTGGCGATTTATGCCTTACACCGCAACCCTTGCGATGGTTGCGGCTTCGGCGATGGCAGGGGTTCCACTGTTAAATGGTTTCTTGTCCAAAGAAATGTTCTTTGCAGAAACTCTACATCAGCAACTACTGGGTTCGATGTCTTGGTTGATCCCTGTCTTAGCCACCGTAGCCGGCGCTTTCTCAGTTGCCTACTCGGCACGGTTTATTCATGACGTGTTCTTTAATGGTGACCCGATTGATTTACCAAAAGAGCCGCACGAAGCACCGCGATATATGCGTTTCCCAATCGAAATTTTGGTTGCATTGTGTCTCGTGGTTGGTATGTTCCCGAACTTTATTGTCGATGGCATGTTGAAAGCCGCTTCGTCTGCAGTGCTTGGCGATGTAGCGCCAGTATTTCAAATCTCTATCTGGCACGGCCTAAATTTACCACTGTTAATGAGTGGCTTAGCGGTGAGTGGTGGTTTACTGATTTACACCCAGCGTAAGTTCTTATTCCAGTTTCAAGCATCGTTACCTCCACTCAATGCGAAAAAGACCTTTGAGCGCACTATGTATAGTGTGGTGAGTTGGAGTCGAACGCGTATTAATGCCATTGAAAACGGCTCTTTACAGCGTTATTTGATGCTGATGTTTTTAGTTGTGCTTCTGAGTGCAGGTTGGCCGCTATTTGAGATGTCTCAACTCGTTGGTAATAGTGAACCGACACCGATTGATGTGCACAATGCGATTGGTGCCGGGTTAATGATGATTGGCGCAATCGGCACCGTTATTTGGCATCGTACTCGTATGGTTGCTTTATTGATGATTTCAGTGGTTGGATTGATGGTCTCAGTAGCATTTACGCGTTTCTCCGCACCAGATTTGGCATTGACGCAGTTAACCGTTGAAGTGGTGACAATCATCTTGTTGATGTTGGCGCTGTTCTTTTTACCGCAGCGTACGCCAAAAGAGTCTAGTTCTATTCGAGTATTGAGAGACTTAGGTATTGCCTCCGCAATCGGTATTGTGATTGGCAGTGTGTGTTATGCGTTGATCACCCGTCCGTTAGAAAGTATTTCTGACTTCTTTATTGCTAACGCAAAAGTCGGTGGGGGAGGCACCAACGTGGTGAACGTTATCCTCGTTGACTTCCGTGGCTTTGATACCATGGGTGAAATTACCGTGTTAGGTATCGCGGCACTGGGTATTTATAAGTTACTGATTAACTTGCCATTATTTATGCCAGGCAGTGACAGCGAAGGTCGTCCATGGGCAAAAGAGCGTTATCCATTACTGCTTGCTAGTATCTCTCAAAGCCTGCTGCCGCTAGCGCTATTGGTATCGGTGTATATCTTCTTGCGTGGTCACAATCTACCAGGAGGAGGCTTTATTGCCGGTCTTATTACATCCATCGCCTTCATTCTTCAATACATTGCGCACGGTAGTCACTGGATAGCCGAACGTTTTGATGTGAATTATCGAAAGATTATCGCGTCAGGCATCGCTATCGCGCTTGCTACAGGTGTGGGAAGTTGGCTCTTTGGCAGACCCTTCCTCACTTCATGGTTTGAATATTTTGATCTGCCAATAGTGGGTAAGATTGAGCTGGCAAGTGCCATTGCATTTGATCTTGGCGTATACGTTACGGTAGTTGGCGCGACGCTGATGATTTTGGCGAGTCTAGGTAAAGTGACCGCCAATGCACCAAAAGAAGAGGTAAATATTTAATGGAAGTGCTTTATGCGTCATGCGTAGGCTTATTAGTAGCTTGCGGTGTTTTCTTAATTTTACGAGCTAGGACATTTCCTGTGGTGTTAGGGTTAACCATGCTGTCTTATGCCGTAAACCTGTTCTTATTCGCATCCGGTAGACTGACTTTAAATAAGGCCGCAGTGCTTGGCTATTCAGCGGATTACGCTGATCCATTACCCCAAGCTTTGGTATTAACGGCGATAGTAATTGGTTTTGCGATGACTGCATTTGTGGTGATTTTAGCTATCCGTGGGCGTGCGGACTTAGGTAACGACCACGTCAATGGCATTGTTCCTGATAAAACAAAAAAGGGTAAAGCATGATCCAGCATTTGATTTCTCTGCCCATACTCCTGCCTATGTTAGCAGGGGTGATTTTGTTGATGCCACCATGTGGTAAAAACTTAAAGATCAGACGCAAAGTCTCGGTGTTGATGGCACTGCTGACCTTAGTTGCTAGTTTGCTCACAATTTTTCAGGTCAAACAAGCGGGGATAGTGGTTTACGCCATAGGAAACTGGCAAGCCCCCTTTGGTATTGTTTTGGTTGCTGATCAGCTGTCTACTCTGTTAGTCAGTTTGACAGGTTTGTTAGGCTTTGCCTGTGCTTTATATTCCTGTGCTGGAGATGACGAAAAGGGCAGCTTTTTTCACCCATTGCTACATTTTTTGCTCATGGGCGTAAATGGGGCCTTTATGACTGGCGATGCATTTAACTTATTTGTGTTCTTTGAAGTGTTACTCATTGCATCGTATGCCTTGCTAATGCATGGCGGCGATAAACACAATACCCGTGCTTCATTGCAATATGTAATCATGAACTTGGTTGGTTCCGCGGTATTCTTGTTGGCGCTGGGCATTCTGTACGGTGTATTAGGCACCTTGAATATGGCGGATATGGCGCAGAAAATCATGTTCCTACAAGGCGATGACGTTTTCCTCGCTAAAATTGGTGGTCTGTTATTACTCGTCGTATTTGCTTTGAAAGGTGCATTACTGCCATTGCATCTTTGGTTACCTAATACTTACGCCACTGCAATGCCGGTTGTTGCTGCGCTATTTGCGATTATGACAAAAGTTGGTGTGTACTCCATGATGCGTGTTTACACTTTAATTTTTGGTGACCAAGCTGGCGAACTAAGCCATATGGCACAAGAGTGGTTGTGGTGGTTAGCTCTGGCAACCATTTTAATTGGTGGTTTAGGCGTATTAGCAAGTCAAGATCTGCGAAAGCTCTCAGCTAACTTGGTGATAGTTTCTGTCGGGACCTTGGTTGCGTTAGTTGCTGTACAAACAGTAAATAGTAGTGCTGCTGCTATCTATTATTTAGTTCATTCGACGGTCATAGCGGCTGCGTTGTTTTTATTGGCTGATTTGATTGGCAAGCAACGAGGTAAGGTGGCAGATCGTATTACCGCAGGTCGTCCTGTTGCCCAGCCTGTTTTGTTAGGTATAGGGTTTGCAATTGCTGCAATTGCAGTGATTGGCATGCCGCCGTTATCTGGTTTTGTCGGCAAAGTATGGATATTAAAGTCAACACTGGACAGCCCTCACTCACAATGGTTTTGGGCCGTATATCTACTAGTGAGTTTTGCTGTGCTAGTCAGTGTTTCTAAAGCGGGCAGCACGGTGTTTTGGCATCACACGGGTAAAGCTGAGTCAACCAGCGATGAGAGAGTACATCCGGCGCAAATTATTGCGGTACTTAGTCTTGTGCTGTGTGCACCGATGATGGTCATTTTTGCAGGTCAACTGACCGACTATGCTATGTCTGCTGCAACTTCCCTACATGACTTTTCAGACATGACAAGCAAGGTGCTAGGAGGGGCCGGACAATGAGATTAGAAGCGAGATTTAAGTGGTTGCCAACGCCTTTTAGAAGCCTGTTACTCTTTACGGTTTGGTTGCTGTTGAATAACAGTGTGTCTGCAGGACATTTAATTTTAGCTGCGTTATTGGCCATTATTATCCCATTGATCACCTATCGGTTTAGAACCAAGCAGCCATTGATCATTAAGCCATGGCGTGCATTTACTCATCTGTTATTGGTGTTGTATGACATTATTACTGCAAATATTGAAGTGGCGATAAAAATCCTAGGACCAACCAGAAAGTTAAGGCCAGGCTTTGTCAAAGTGCCTTTGGATATAGATCAAGCGATGCCAATCACGATTTTGGCAAGTACGGTGTCATTGACACCTGGAACGGTGAGTGCAGAAGTTTATCCGTGGCCAGAAACTGTCAAACAAGGTGAGCCTAAAGGGCGTAAGTACCTGTTAATCCATGTGTTGGATTTACAAGATGAGCAGGCGCTAATTGACACGGTCAAATCTCGTTATGAGCAGCCATTGAAGGAGATTTTTGAATGTTAGAAATCGTTATTTTAATCGTCTTTGCGATGATTGGGATCTCATTACTGCTTAACCTATGGCGCTTAGTGATGGGGCCTTCAATACCTGACCGTATTTTGGCGTTGGACACCATGTACATTAACACCATTGCTCTGATCATTTTATATGGTATGAGTATGGGCACTGCATTGTACTTTGAAGCGGCATTGCTTATCGCTATGTTGGGTTTTGTCAGTACGGTTGCAGTTTGTAAATACTTGCTACGCGGCGACATAATAGAGTAAGGGGCTGGCTATGTCTGAATGGATCATTTCAATATTGCTACTGATAGGTGGCTCGTTTGTTCTTGTCGGCTCTATTGGTTTAGTAAAAATGCCGGATTTTTTTATGCGCCTACATGGGCCAACTAAGGCCACGACGTTGGGAATGGCGTGCTTGCTGACTTCAGCAATGGTGTTTTATAGCTTTTCTGGTGAGGGAGTGAGCGTAAAAGAAATTTTGATTTCCATATTTCTTATTCTCACAGCCCCCATATCTGGCTATATGCTGATTAAGTCGGCTATTCATCATCGGCTTGAAAGCAACGAAAAAACTACTGGGAAGGATAAAATTGAAAAGTAGTGCTGAAAAGCACTATTTTTTTGCATAAATTCTAACAATTTCTTTTTGTTATCCGATAACATATTTAAAGTAGAGTGATTGCACAATTTTATACAGACGATGACTGTGTTTATTGCGCTTCGTGAAGTAAAAAGAAAGGAAGTAGTATGGAGCAACTCTCAATAAAAAATAAGTTACTGATTTTTGTGACTGCCTTGGTCGCGGTACTGATCGTCACTTTGGTCTCAACCATGTGGGTGATTTTACTTGAAGAAAATGACAAGCAAAGTGAGCAAGTCCAACAAGTTATTTATAAAGAAATTGCTGATGGTCTAGTTGCACAAGGTCAGCAATATGGGCAACAAGTCAGTGGCTTTATTAACGAAGCGTATCGCGTCCCTAACACTATCGCTGGTGCGGTTAGCTATACCGCTAAACAAGCGCCATTTAGTCGCCAACAGGTGACAGATATGATCACCGGTGCGCTGCGCCAAAATACCTTTGTCTCTTCTATGTATGCGCAATTTGAGAAAAATGGCTACGATGGCAAAGATGCTGAATATGTCAGTGGTTATCAGCACTCGGTGGATAGAGCTGGCACCCTAGAGATTTACTTTACCCGGGATGGTGACGTGCTGACTCAGCACAAGGTTGAAACTGCAGAAGAAAAATACGCAACGGCGTTAAACGAGTTTGGCTTACGAGAAGCCGAGTGGTATCTCTGCGCCAAAGACAAGCGTAAACCTTGTATTATGGAGCCGTATCTTTACGAAATCTCACCAGGCAATAAGATGTTAATGACCTCGTTGACGGTACCGGTGCTTGTGGATCAGCAGTTTAGAGGCCTAGTGGGTGTTGACGTAAACCTGCCTATTTTCCAAACCTTGGTAGATGAACTTTCTCAGTCACTATACTCAGGTTCGGCTAAGGTCACATTGCTTAGTGAGCTGGGCTTGGTCGTTGGTTCAAGCCATTATAAAAAACTCGCGCGACCACTTAACGAGTCAATTGACGAGAAAAAAGCGAAACAACTCGCTGCGCTACACAAAGGCGAAGGTATTATTGAACTTGGAACTGACATTGTGGTGTCTGTCCCTATCAAGATTAAACTGGCTAATACCACTTGGTCTTTAGTTATTGAGTTACCAAAAGCCGCAGCACTAGCCGCAGCGTCTGAAATCAAACAACAGCTTGAAGAGTCAACGAATGCCGTTGGTAGCTGGATGCTAATGGTCGGTTTTGCTGTCGCAGCCGTGGCGATTTTACTGGCGGTACTGCTTATTCGCACCATTATTGGACCGTTATCGCATATTCAGCAACGCGTAGAAAGTCTCGCTTCAAGCGAAGGGGATTTAACCCACCAATTAGAAGTTAGCAATCATGCTGAGCTAATTGCACTAGCAAAAGGCTTTAACCGCTTTACCGATAAGTTAAGGGCCATGATTGATGACTTGAAAGCACTGGCTAATGCCTCTTACGAGCAATCTCATAAAACGACAGAAGCGGCGATTAATATCAAGAACAAGGTCGCAAATCAGCATCTTGAAATCGACAGTGTGGTTACCGCGATTAATGAACTGAGCGCCACAGCCGCGGAAGTTGCTAGCGCTTCTGAAAAAGCAGCCGCGAGTACTAACCATGCGACTGAGCAAGTGCAGCAAAGTGAAGAAAGCATCATAAAAACCACAAAAACGGTGCAAGCCATGGCAGAGCAGGTTTCTCGAGCCAAAGAAGCTGTAGAACAAGTGTCGTATCGAACCGACGACATTTCTAAGATCTTGGATGTGATCAGAGCGATAGCAGAGCAAACTAACTTGTTGGCATTGAACGCGGCAATTGAGGCGGCTCGGGCGGGAGAGCAAGGTCGAGGCTTCGCGGTAGTTGCTGATGAGGTAAGAACACTTGCTTCAAAAACCCAAGCTTCTACTGATGATATCAGCCAATTAATTAATAATTTACAGTCAGAAGTGGTGCGCTCGGGCGAAACCATCGAGCATTCGGTATCGTTAGGGGCTGATGCGGTTGAGTACTGTCAGCACTCTTCAGATCTAATGAGCGAATTAGTTTCGGGACTGATGAGCATTTCTAATGAAGTGACACAAATCGCTACGGCTGCCGAGGAGCAGAGCGTGGTGACTGAAGAAATAAGTAGCAACACAACCGGGATTTCAGATGCTGCTGCGCAATTATCTGAATACGCCGATGAAGTAGAAAAAGCGGCAAGCGCATTGACCGAAATAGTTGAGCAAAAGCACAAGCAACTGAGTCTATTAAAAACCTAATACGAAAGCACGATTGGCTCAACTGGGTGAGGTTTTGCTCAAATATGGGATGGCGAGCGGGTGTGCAAATGGGCACTTGTTCGTCATCAAATCACTATCGCGTTAGTTTTGTATACAAGGAAAGAAAACATGAAAGTCCCTTCACAGTCTTTACTCAGCTGCAAAATAGATACAGCTTATTTTTATGATAGTTATGCCAAAAATATCGACAATAACGGCCAATCAGCCATGGCAATTTATATGCAAATTGCGAAAGGGACACCAGCTTGGGTGAACGCCTTAATGAAATTGCGAAATCAAATAGCGTCTAAGTTAGGGCTGAAACACTTGGGCACGATGGGCGACTTTGATAGTAGTAAAGCACCAGAGGCTTACCTCCCGGGTGACAAGATAGGCATATTCCATGTGGTGAGTAATCAACCCAATGAAGTTGTGTTGGAAGACAGAGACAAACATTTGGATGTCCGTTTATCGTTTTTAATAGAACCGTGTGATGAACAACTCACCTTACATGCAACAACGGTGGTACACGTTAAAAACACCTTAGGTAAAATCTATATGTTTTTTGTCGCCCCAGTACACCGCATTATCGTACCGAGATCGCTGAAAGGGCTTTGAGTTAAAAAGTGGCTAAATTTTGGTTTTTGCCGTGGTATGAGAAGGATGAAAGTCACTTTTAAATGACATGACTTTGGTTAAAGTTGCAGAACAAGGAATAACCACTTTGAGCGAAAATCAACCACTTAAATCAAAGATAGAGACACAAACACTGCCCAAGCTGGGAAGGCTTATTCAAGGTGGAAGTACCTACGATAGAGATCTATCTTATCCCACGGCCCCCAAGACTGGAAAGAAATCAGCTTCTTAAATCTGTAAAGCCCCCACGTGGGGCTTTTATCTAAGAATATTGATTACTACTTGTTGCAACAGGTACTAATTTAAGTGGCTGTGATCTTATAGCTGCTCATCACTATCGACATACCTCTTTACAATTACGCAATTTATTCAACATGACCAATACGTTAACCTTACGCCCTCGATTTGAGCTGAACTTAAGGATGGTCTTGCACCGGATAAAAACACTATCGATTTTGGCCGCTATTTTTCCACTGTTTGTTTTAACGGCCTGTAGTAGTGATGAAAAGCTAGATTTTGACACATTTGTGGAACAGAAACTGACTGACTTACGCGAAGAAGAAGGTGCTGAAGTTGTTTCCATTGCGATTGTCGGCGGCGAGCGTACTTACCAAAAGCACATTGGACAATTGCCTAATGGCGCAAAACCCAATAATGATACGGTCTATGAAATAGCCTCTATAACAAAAACCTATATAGGATTACTCCTAGCAAAGGCCATCGCGGATAAAAAATTGAGTTTAGATGAAGATATTCGAGCGTATATAGGCAAGGATAACTATCAAAACCTACAATACGCGAACACGCCAATTACCTTGCGTCACTTAGCAACTCATCGCAGCGGGATACCAAAAGAATTTGCTTTTACTCAGCAAGATATACAAGACGGTAGGGCGCTAGAGTTATTGTCTAATTACTCCAAAGCAAAGCTTTTCGAAGACTTAAGCCAGTATAAACTGACTGAAAAACCAGGAGAGGATTTTCTTTACTCCAATGTTGGAACGAGACTAGTGGGGCATATTTTAGAGCAAACTTATGACCTGCCACTTGAGGCCTTAGTTGCGAAGTTTATTACCGAAAAGTCAGGGCAAAAAGACACACAGTTCCGCCATACTAGTGAACAAGCGAGCAGCATAGTAATAGGAAAAAACCAGCAGGGAGATCCTACGCCATTGCTTAGCTTGTACTCAAGTGCAGAAGGTGGCTTAACCTCAACCACCAGCTCGATATCGAACTATATGCGATATTTACTCAACTCATCAGCCACAGAAGTTACCTTGTCACACACGTTACTTGACGGCAGTGCTAGCAGCCACGGTTATGCATATTTTTGGTACACCTATGATTATGACTCGGACCAACCGATGCTTTATAACAGTGGTGGGTCGATAGGCACATCCAGCTGGTTATCGCTTTACCCAAAACAGAAAGTCGGGATTTTTATTGTCACCAATGTAGCGGCAGGCAATACGCAAGGAAAACTCAATGACATTGCCAATGAAATCTTTGATAAATACCTTGAAGCGACTCAATCAAAACAACAAACTATGTGATAGCTTATCGAGCTATTGGTTATGGATGTGCTAAATCAGTAGGGAAATAAAATGAAGTCGTCGTTCAAAATGTGTCTATTTGGATTGGTTTTAGTGGGTCTACTAGCTTGCTCAGACAGTTCACAGGATGCCGATCCGACTTTTATACCCAAGAATACTCTTAAAAGCTTTTCGAAAGAAAATAGTCCTGTGGTATTGGTGGATGAAGCACACCACAATTTTCTGACCGCCAGCGGAAGGTATAAACCATTTTCTCAAGTTTTAAAAAGTGACGGCTATACCGTAAGGTCAACTACAAGTTACTTGACCTTAGAACACCTAAAGAATGCCGATATTTTAGTGATTGCCAATGCTTTGGATAAAAACCGAAGCGACTGGAACCCGCCTTTTACCAATGCGTTCAACGATGAAGAAGTGTCAAATATCAAAAAGTGGCTTCATCAAGGTGGTTCACTATTTTTGGTAGCTGATCACACGCCATTTCCAAAAGTCATTGAAAACTTAACAAGTGAATTGGGCTTTGTATTTAGCAATGGACATGTTGGTCATGCCATGTTTCACACTGACAATAATACACTGGGCGCACATGAAATCACCTTACGAGAAAGTAAACCAACCAGTAGTTATTATGCTCCTACTTCGCTGGTTTCAATGACCGAAAACCAAAGCCAATTTTTAGGTATTACGCAAGTCAGATCATTTGGAGGTTCTGCTTTCAAACCGCCTAAAGAAGCGACATCACTACTTACACTGGGTCAAAGCGCGGTTTCTATTTTGCCGGAAGTACCTTTTGAAGTTACCGCAGATACGCCGAGAGTATCCGTGGCTAGCTGGAGTCAAGGAGCTGTAATGAGGCTAGGAAAAGGCCGAGTTGCAGTGTTTGCAGAAGGCATGATGTTTTCTTCGCAATTAGATACCAAAACAGGTAATAAAATTGGTTTGGTATCTGCGGGAGCCGAACAAAATGAAAGGTTCTTACTTAACGTAATGGCTTGGCTCGCACACGCAATTTAGTTGCGTTGCTACAGGTAGTATCAAACAATTATTTGATAAATGAGATGGATAAGGCCCAAAAAGAACTAATGGCAAAGACCAAAGTAGAAGCCCTAGTTACAGAAACTTACATAAATCTTGATAAAAAATAAAAATTTTATGGTTGTCCCTTAATGTGGGCAAATAAACAGTTAGTTTAATCTTAAGGATTGAAAATGAAGTTAAAACTGAATAAAGAGAAAATAAAAAGTTTACTAACAAACCACTTATTGATTCGGGTGTAACGCCTAAAATCTTTGGCGATGCTACCACAAATGGCATGGTAGAAGATAACCAACGATATACTTTTGGTGATCACCTGCTGTGTGATCTAGGTACAAGAGGTTGCTCTAAAGATCAGACCTATTTAGGATGCAATTCTGACGTGTATTGCCGACTTTAGCAGTAAACCCGATTTAGAATGAAGGTTGCAAAACGCAACCTTTTTAAATTTATATTCAATTGAATATAGGTAATTTTCAATTACTTCAAACCTTCTACTCACTAGCTAGTCATTTTCCAAGAAAGAATCAATAGCACCCACCACTATTTGTATTCATGCAGTGGTACAAATTTATGATGGGTGTTAGCGATGTACCCACCAAGTTTACGCATACTTGCCCAGAAATATAACGCCACAAGCATTGGGCTCGCGTTAACGCGAGCCCAATGTCTTTTTATGTGAATTATGCTGCCTCAGCTTCAATATGATCGGCACTTTCTATTTCTCTTTTTACCCGTATTGGATCGGCCATCCATTTAATGGCGACATCGCCTGCACCACGACCAGTAACGATTACTGTACCATAACCAAAAATGCGACCAAGAATGCCTTGCTTTATTATTATTGATTCAATGGCAGATAATCTCATTTCATCGGTCTTTCGAGCAATTATACCGTGCTTATAAATTACCCGCTTGTTTGTTACCCCTTGCTCTGTGTTACGCCAACCGAGCCATATCAAAATGGCAGGTATTAGCCAGATCCCCATTGTAATAAAACCAATAATGAAATGAATGGCTATTGCAACTCTTACCATCCAGTGGTGAGGGAATATCTGATAGATATACTCTCCTTTTGATAATGATTCTTCTATGTATGACATGGTTCCCTCCTTAGGGTTTGGTTAAAATTCACATAACATTTTAGTATTTATGCGACACGCAGTTTGTGTTGCATAATCACTTTTTGGGCTGAGCCGCTAACCGCTCGGTGTGTCAGATTTGGGGTTATTTATGCTATGGGAATTTGCTTTTTAGAGGCTCTAGCTCTACTAGCTAGTTTAATCAGCTTAGCTATATTACTACTTAAGCTTTCCCTGCATTGCTCAGCGCTTAATATGTCACCATTACACCTAAGTTTGGCTAGATAATCAAATATTTTTTACATGTACTAAGGATGCTAGTCTGAGCAAGTAAGCACGTTAACTGATTGATTTTTATCAAACTTTACTGCCGACTAGTTCGTTCTGCTATCGTTGTTGTTGCATCCAAGCATGTCCGCTTGTCAGGGAGTTTCTTTTCTTGTCAGTTTTAATAATGAAAGCACTAATATAATTATCGATATGGGTCTAGGAAAGACTTATACCGACTTTATTAGACCAGATTTAACAGCTCTAAAGCATCGTGGCTCTAGTATTGATTTGTTAGTGGTGATCCAGTCGATAACGATCATATCGAAACAAAGAATCAATGACACCCATCACTATTTACAATTATGCTGGGGTAATGAGCTTAAAAAAGGTGGTTTCACTACGCCTACACACCAACCCTAAGCTAGTCATTTTCAAAAAACTTCGCTATGATAACTGTATAAATACACAGTTTAAATTGTTATGAGACTTTATATCGCCGAAAAACCCTCCTTGGGTCGCGCCATTGCGGATGCCTTGCCAAAACCTCACAGTAAAACAGAATCTAAGACACCCACCGCTATGTTTATTCATGCTATGGCACTAATTTATGGTGGGTGTCAGCGATTTATGCGTTTCAGCGATTTATGCGTTTAGCAGTCGCAAAGTGATACTTATACGCTGAGGTTGTTTTTAGCAAAAAAAGTACAATGTTAATGACACAAACAGTGGCTTATACTCTTGTTAAAACCAATGGGTGTCAGCTACAGTTGTGCTTGAAAACTACGATGTAGCCACTTCTTCTCGGGTACGTTGGACTAGCGGTACTATGGGATTACTTTTCGAATAGTGCTCAAGTTCGTCAATCATGACATCCCAAATCCGGACAACATCTGGTTGAATAATTTCACTATTGACAGCGTTTAGTGCAGTGTTAAGTAAGTTTTCTCTTACTTTTATCATGTCTTGTTTGCTACCGTTACGTAAGAAGTTGTTCTGTCCATCGTACGCATATACGAAGCCATATGGATGGGTGCTCCCTTTATGCGTAATCTCTCCAAACTTCCCCTTTACTTCGTTATGAATTTTATCAATTCTATCTTTATTGCTAACATATTCTTTTGCTTTCTTTAGGTATGACGCTATGGTCTTCGGGTCAACTATATTCTCAGGCGAGTTTGTGTTGTTATAGTCAGGTTGCTTTTGGAAAACTAATACCTGTGAAGCTAAGAAAGCATATTGGCTGACCGCTGTATAATATCCACCGATCCAAGTCGCATCATCTTTATCATCCAATATATTACAAGCATCTTTGCAGAGGTCTAAAGATTCAAATAAACGCTCCCTCTTTTCCTTAATTCCGATATTACTTCTTCCTTCTTCAAATCTATCAAGGCTTTTTTGAAGCTTATTATAAGCATCTACTAAAGGTTGCTTTGAAACAATTTCTTTAATGCTCAGTAACTGAGTGGTAATGGAAATACGGATAAAATCAGATTTCAAATAATCTTTTGTAGATCCACTTTTACCAAAGATGTAACTCCATGCTTTGCCGGCCAAGGGGGAGGTAATCACATTTAGAGCTTGCGATGCAAAATTCCGTGCCGCGAATTGAGGTGCAGTAGTTCCTAAAGTAGTAGTTTTTAAGGCATCTTTATCAGCTAGGCTTTCAAAATTAAAATCTGTGCTATTCATTTTATTTCCTTAGATATTTACAACATAGAGGCTTCGTTTTTGTCTCATGAGGTATATTGAATAATTGTGCTACATTCAAACTCTCAAAGAGCAAAGTAAAATCTAGCACTGATAAAAATTAATAATAATTACTGCTGATTACACGGGGTTACATCCTGTTTTTGTGACAGTGGTTGGTTACATATTAGCGGCAGGAAAATATTTTGACTCTACACCACTAGGTATAAATGAATTGAAAGTCACGTGCCCTTTAGATTACCAATTGACTTTTGCGCACATGGGTACGGTTGGTCAGAATCAGCGAAGTATGATTTAGCGGTCTAACCGTACATCTGATTAGAACTTTTTTTACCATGCAGTGTGACTTAGCCACTTAACCGACCTACTTCAATGTTCGCGTAGCTTGGATAAGTCGAAGGTGCTATCCAACAATCTGACACGTCATATATTACATTTAATAGATGCCGAATTAACGGCACAATTAACAAACTAAAACTCTCTAAATTAGATATTTTTCGAAGCATTCAAAACTTAATTAAGTGTCTGAATTTATTGAAATAAAAAATACGATGTTTTATTGGCACAAATTTATGGTGGGTGTACAGCGATATACTCAGCCCCCTCAAGGTAAGCGATTTCATTACATTCTTTATGTGTGTCTAAGCCAATGAAAAGTATGCTATGTTTGTTCATACTAGTTTCTGCTGCTTAGTTATTTGACAAACTAATTATGGCTCTGGCTTTTAGCTAACCCACGAAAATGCGGAGGTTGAACCGTGTGGGGAGTCATTATGTCTAGGCCAAGAGTATTTTAGAGTAGAGCATGTCGATAGAAATAATCAGCGAAGCAGCGTGGCCTGAAATACTAAAACTACAATCAGAGGTCTACCTGCTTGTCGAACCAGAAAGTCTTGAGGTGTTAAAGGACAAATGGAATAGAACCCCCAAATGCTGTTTTATCTATCGAGACTGTGAAGAACTAAAGGGTTATTTGTTAGCGCACTCTTGGAATAAAGAGCAGCCTCCGAAGTTGTTTAACGCCTTACCTAAAGAAACTGAAGGGGACATCCTATTTCTTCATGACTTGGCAATTACAAGCTCCTCATTTGGCCAAGGCATTGGTTCAAAACTGATGAAGCATCTGGTTGGGATTGCAACTGGTTTGGGTTTCAAAGAAATTAGGTTGGTTTCAGTCCAGAACTCAGAGTTGTTTTGGCAAAGGCACGGCTTTAAACCGTTGTCGAAAAATGTGTGCAAAAGTTATGGTGCTGATGCGCAATTGATGTGGCGAAAACTCTAGGCCTAAAGTTAAATCCAAGAGAAGAATCAATGACACCCATCACTATTTACAATTATGCTGGGGTAATGAGCTTAAAAAAGTGGTTTCACTACGCCATACACACCAACCCTAAGCTAGTCATTTTCAAAAAACTTCGCTATGATAACTGTATAAATAAACAGTTTGTTGAGTTATGAGACTTTATATCGCCGAAAAGCCCTCCTTGGGTCGCGCCATTGCGGATGCCTTGCCTAAACCTCACAGTAAAAAAGACGGTCATATTCAGGCTGCAAATGGCGATATTGTGACTTGGTGTATCGGTCACCTGCTAGAGCAAGCAGAGCCGGAAGATTACGATGCTAAGTATAAAAAATGGCGGCATGAAGACTTACCTATTATTCCCTCGCAATGGCAATTTAAAGCGAAAAGCAAAACCCGAAAACAACTAACTGTGGTTAAAAAGCTCATTGGTCAGGCGAGCGAAGTGGTGCATGCTGGCGATCCCGACCGAGAAGGTCAATTGCTGGTGGATGAAGTGATTGAATACGCAAAGCTTTCTACCAATAAAAAGTCGCAAGTCAAAAGGCTTTTAATCAGTGATTTAAATTTGTCCGCGGTAAAAAAAGCACTGAACTCGTTGAAGTCTAATCAAGCGTTTGTGCCATTAAGCGTATCTGCGTTGGCTCGCGCCAGAGCCGACTGGTTATTTGGAATGAACCTCACTCGTGCATATACCTTGGCGGGGCAACGTGCAGGCGTACAAGGCGTGTTGTCAGTTGGACGAGTACAAACGCCAGTATTAGGACTGGTGGTTAGGCGCGATTTAGAAATAGCTGAGTTTGTCTCAAAACCATTTTATGAAGTGCTAGCCCAAATTAACAAACCAGAATGGGGGATATTTGCAGCCAAGTGGCTACCCAGTGAAGCGTGTCAGCCTTACATGGATGAAGAAGGGCGCGTCTTGGTTAAGGCCTTAGCTGAAAATGTCGCTGTGCGAGTGACGGGACAAAACGCGGAAGTTGAACGTGTTGAGCGCAAAGAGAAAAAACAAAACGCGCCGCTGCCTTACAACCTCTCGGCATTACAAATCGACGCCAATAAACGTTACGGCATGTCAGCTCAGTTGGTGTTAAATATCTGCCAAAGCTTATATGAAAAACATAAACTCATTACCTATCCGCGTTCAGATAACCGCTATATTCCAAAAGAGCACTGGCAAGAACGCCACGATGTATTAGCGGCAGTTGTAAATAACAATGGGGTAGAGCAGGGCCAATTCGAACAAGCGGATACAGAGCGTAAAAGCAGTTGTTGGAACAGTGCAAAAGTCGACGCGCACCATGCCATTATTCCAACCAGCAAAAAGCTTAAGTCGGCTCAGCTTGGGCAAAAAGAGCTGCAAGTATACCAGCTAATAGCGAGACAATATTTAGCGCAGTTTTACCCGCCATATCGATACAACGAGAGCAAAGCTTGGTTAAGGATCGCCGGTGGTGAATTTTTGGCATCTGCTAATCAAGTATTAGATCTTGGTTTTAAGGTACTGTATCAAAATAAAGATAAGCCAGAGCAAGAAGAGAAGCTGCTACCACCGCTGGAAAAAGGCGAGATACTGCACTGTGAAAATGCAAAAGTGATTGAAAAGCAGACCCAGCCTCCAAAGCATTTTACTGAGGCTACCTTGTTGAGTGCGATGACAGGTATCGCACGTTATGTTGAAGATAAGTCTATTCGTAAAGTACTGAAAGAGACCGACGGGCTAGGTACTGAGGCAACGAGAGCAGGGATCATTGAGTTACTGTTCAAACGGGGGTTTTTACAAAGACAAGGCAAACAGATTTTAGCGACCGATCTTGGTAAGGCGTTTATTTTAAGTTTACCTGCATCGCTTTCAATGCCAGATAGAACTGCGCTTTGGGAATCTCAGCTTGGTCAAATTGCCAGTAAAGAAGCCAGCTATCAACAGTTTATGTCACCACTTTGCGAGGAGTTGGGGAGCTTTATTGATTTGGCACAAAGCATTAATGTTGATAGGTTAAAAGGCCTGCCAAGCAGGCCAGTTAAAAGACGCTTTTCAAGAAGAAGTACAAGCAAAAAGCCTAAAGTGTAGTAGCACATATCCGATCGTCATCATTTGGCTATGTTGCTTCATTCTACAAAGTGGTCGTTCATCAAACTCATTCCTGCCCCAAAACAAGCTAGAAAATTTTGCTCAAAGGGCTAACAACACCGTTTGCGCCCTGCTGTAAAACATGAGTATATATTTGCGTTGTCTTCACATCGGAATGACCAAGTTGAGCTTGCACGGTTCTGATATCTGCACCACTTTGTAGTAAATGAGTAGCAAACGAGTGTCTAAAAGTGTGGGGCGTTATAGGTTTTGTTATTTGTGCTTTTTTGGCTGCCTCTTTAACCGCTTTACGTACTCCTGTTTGATGAAAGTGATGTCGGCGGATCTCGCCAGTTTCAGGATCAGCACTTAACTTATATGAGGGAAATAGATACTGCCAAGCAATTGACTTATTGGCGCTAGGATATTTTCTTGCCAGTGCGTATGGCATCCAAACACCCGCATATTGTTCATTCTG
Organism: Pseudoalteromonas sp. T1lg65; assembly: GCF_051930985.1. Classification (NCBI taxonomy): domain Bacteria; kingdom Pseudomonadati; phylum Pseudomonadota; class Gammaproteobacteria; order Alteromonadales; family Pseudoalteromonadaceae; genus Pseudoalteromonas; species Pseudoalteromonas sp. T1lg65. Next base: position 1,100,999 of record NZ_CP196837.1, read on the forward strand.
AGAATCTAATTTTAAGTATTCATCAGCTTGAGCAATTTGATTTCTTAGCAAAGGTATAATACCAATTAGTCTTAATACGTGCTCAATTTGAAGGAGTAAATCTGACGCTAACTGCGTTAAAAATTTCTTATTTAGAACAACTAAATAGCAAAATTTTTGCCTGACTATCGACAAGATTTTCTCGCCTCAAAATAGATCACTTAATTAAGATAATTGGTATAAGTTCTGTGGCGAGTGTAACCACCCGATGTTTATTCCCTTTTCCATTCCAAATCCGAATACATTTGTAGTCAAAGTCAATATCCTGAACTCGTAGTTGAACAGCTTCCATTACACGTAAGCCGCTACCATACATTAAACCTGAAATTAAATAATATCGTTTACTTAAAAACGACATGAGACGTTTAACCTCCTCGGGGGTCATAACAATTGGCAACTTAGATTGGCGCTTGCTTCTAACAAACGTTAGATTAGGACACAAATCCTGTTTAATTATTTGTTTATACAGAAAAGACAACGCATTTAACGCTGTCGCTTGTGTTTTAGGTGACACATTAGATTTAAGTACAAGGTAGTCGAGATATTCGACAACTTCGTTATTGCCCATTGAAGCTGGGTGACGCTTATCATGAAAATGAATATAGGAAGAAATCCATTTAAGATAGGTATCAACGGTTCTGAGCGAATATTGCTTAGTCAGCATAAACTCGGCGATGTGATTTAAAAATGGTGAACGAGTTCTCGTTGAGCTAGCTCCAAATGTGCTGTATTTACATACAGTATTGTTGTGTTTCTCCTATAGTCAAGAAAACGACCCATTGGGTCGCTTTTATCCTTTCCATATTTACTATGATGATTAAAAATATACCTGTAGCAACAGCTTAATTATTGTGATAGAACTGGTACGATGATAAAAATGACCCGTGGCTTGGTAGAAAAACGACCCAATGGGTCGATATTAAATTGTTATGTTGCTAGGGAAATTATGAGTATCAGTGACAAATGGGAGCTAATATCCGCAGAGTTGCTCGCAGCATATAAATTGCTTCCGACTGAAATCAAAGAATCTGATTTTGGCTACCGTGAAGAAGACTTTCTTGAGTACTTATCTGTAAATGAGCTTCGTCTAGCTATGGAAGAATTGGATGGTGTTATAGAGGACAATAAAAGCCCTGATCATTTATTTTGGGAGCATTTAATAAAAGCTGCCACTCTAATGAATCGTCCTGAGCATGCTAAAAAATACGAGCAATATAAAGTCGCAACATAACAAAGCAAATTAAAAAGTGCGGACAAAAATCAGTTGGCTTTGTTCGTGCCTCACAAATTTTAGCCAACTAATTTTTGCCGTTTATTTGCGGCGTTAGGTTTACTAGTTTGAATTTAGTTATCAAAGGATTAAGAAATGCAATCCTTACAGGTTGGGGGTTGTCTTTTGCATATTTGTGGTATTTAGCAGACTTTAATGTGCTTTTCTCTCACTTGCTTTACGCTTCAGTACTAGGTGGTTTAGTAAGTGCATCAGCATTAATCTTTTATATGCTGCCTATACACCTTTGGTTGAGCCGTAACGAACTAGTTGGTTTACATTATTATTTAATGGTCGGCCTTGTTCCGTCTATTATATTTGTATTTATACCTTCTTTTACGGACGCAACGGGTAGGTTAATTATTGAATCAATAATAACTTATGCAGTTTTCGGTGTTACTTTAACAACAGTGTTCTGGTTTTCTGTATGTTATCGTAAACCTAACAAAACAAATTAAAAGAGCGGACAAAAAACAGTTGGCTTTGTTCGTTCCTCACAAGTTTAGCCAACTAATTTTTGCCGTTTATTTGCGGCGTTATGGTCCTGTATGAAATTTTTCCGTGAATTCATAAAAAATTACAAAGCGACTTATCTACTTAAAAAGCGCTATTACAACATTACGTCAATGGTGGGGCTTTTATCCGTCGCGGCTGGGTTAGCAATCATGATGGCTCTAGTATTCTATGTTGGCCCAATACTCGGGTTTGATCCAGATGCCAAACTTGATCTCAGCGGCATTGAAACGTTTGCGATCTTTGTTGCGGGAATGTCGTTTATTATTGCGTGCTTATATTCTGGTGTTCTCATTGTTGCAGGCTCGTTTGCTTTCGTAATGTATAAAATGGGTAATTTTTCAAAAGCTGAGGCACTCAATTATGCGTTGTACTCTGGCTATCCTGAGTATTGGTTCGAGAATGGGCCATAACAAGGCCAAGCAATATCAGTCGCTACGCTCCTTGGACAGCCTTGCGCTTGCGTCTTTGTGCATGGCTGCGCCATTTTTGCACAAACCCCACAATCACAAGTCTGCCGTTGTTGGCAGCGTTATACATCTATAGGAGCCTGGATGAAAATCAATGAATTTGTGGAAGTTTCATTTAAAGAAGGGGCTACTTTCATTTTTCAAGTTGACTCGAATGAAATCGTTTATCAGTGTAGTCCTTTCTCTGGAAAAGAGTTTGTCTCTGTCAATGGAAAACTAGTTTCTGAAAGCCAGAATTACAAATTGAAATCTAATCATAAATTCATGGTCGACGGTGTTGAATATGAGATTACCTTCGAGAGTAAAGATTTAATTAAGGGTCGCAATGAGTGCTCTTTGAACAAAGAAGGCGTGCTGGTAAAACTTTATAAACTTAAATATATAAAGCCACCTAAAAAGCCAATCTATCACTGGATACCTCCTATAATTCTGGGCGCTTTAGCAGGAATTGGGATTGCTCAAAGAGTGCTTCCTATTTGGCTATGTATTGCATTTGGTGTATTGGCTTTTGTTTTAATTTTCATTTCAGAGCTCAAATCAAGTATAGAAAACTGGGATTGTGAAGTTGTCGATGTATAACAAACAGTTTAAAAGCGGACAAAATTCAGTTGGCTGTTTTCGCTCCGCTTCACATTATAGCCAACCAAATTTTGCCTTTTAACTGAGGCGTTATGTGTTTCGTGAATCAGGTGCATAAAACAACCAAATTGAAATATTGATGAGCAAATATAAATAAGGAAATCAGTGTGTTTGGACAAATTTTTGTTTTTATTATTGGGGTGTTCGGCTTAGTCATGGGTTTGATTGAGGGGGATTACCTCTGGGCTTTCGCAGGTCTAGTTATGGTACTTTCTGGTATTCACCTGATATACAAAGTCAAAACAGGTAAAAACATTTGGGACAAAGAAAACACATAACAAACGCATTAATGAATGGACGTCTTAAGCTTGGCTGTCGCTTGTTCCTCGCTGATTTTAGCCAAGCTTAATCCGCCCATTATGCGGGCGTTATATTTTTAAGGATTAGCTTTGCCACACAATAAGATGAATGTTTTAGAGCGAATAAAACAAAGAAATGAAAAAAAGAAAGAAGAAAAACAAAGTAAATTTGAAAAAGCATCCAAATGGCTTGCACTATATGCAGCAATTTTAACTACTGTTCTCACATCAATTACTTTTGCAGAAAAAGTAACCCCAAAAAAGCATGAAGTAGATATTTATGTGGCTGATTTTCACAATGACGACGAGAAAGTGGACTTCACCATTGCCTATTATAATTCAGGGGATTTCTTCGAAGTGTTATCTGCGGTTGATCTTTATTTAGCGCAAAAGATTGAAGGAAAAAATAACCCAATGTATTGGGACCAAGCATCTTGTCGAGAGCCAATTTTATTGGAACCTAAAAAAACAAAGTACATGACATATAGTGCGAAAGTAAACTTTACAGATGAAAAGCTGTATGTTTTTGAAGATCAAAAATCAAAGTTTGAACTGAGTCTCCATTTTGATTTTTTGTCAAAGGAACATGGCAAGGCGTCTGTACGATTTTCTGTTGCAACATTAACTCCATATCTAGGCAAGTTCTTTGAAAATACCCCGTTAAAAAACAAATCAGAGATTGATTTTATTACAACAAAAAGAAAAGTCGACTTTGAAGATGCTCGACCCGTAATAATTAAATCACAATATCCAGTTAGCTCTGAGTTTGTAAGCCAAAACTTTTGCAGTAAAAAAATATAACAATCTGTTCAAGCGGGACTGCTAAAGTTTGGCTCGGTTCTGCTTCGCTACACATTTTAGCCAAACATTATCAGCCTCTTAACAGGGCGTTGAGGCTGTAGAATTACTCTTTTCAGGTACTAGATTGTTGGTTTTGGGTTGACTATTTTTTAACCTTGAATCGAGTTGGTTACTGTGATCTAATAGATATTATTCACCCATGGTAATCTGTTATGGCCAACTACAAGCCAGACTTATCCTGCCAAAGCAAATTCATACCTATCAATTTCGCTGAGCAAATTTTGCCAGGAACCTTTGAATATGGGCTTTGTTATATTGTTGAAAATAAGCTGGACTTGTCGGGCTTTGACGCTTGGTATAACAACGACAAAACAGGCGCTGCGGCGTATCCGCCCACGGTGATGTTAAAGGTTATTTTACTTGGCTATGCACATGGTTTAATCAGTAGTCGTCGAATTGCTAAAGCGTGTGAAACAAACATTTTATTTATGAGTGTGTCGGGTGATATTCAGCCGCATTACACATCAATAGCAGGTTTTGTAGCTAAAATGCACGAACAGATTGAACCGCTGTTCACACAAGTGCTGATGATTTGTGACGAAGAAGGGCTGATAGGCCGCAACATGTTTGCTATTGATGGCTGCAAGTTAAAGTCGAATGCGAGCAAGGAGTGGAGCGGCACATTCGATGAGTTAGGCCGTAAAAAAGCAAAACTAGAGCGGGCAAGTAAACGCATCATTGAGCGCCATCAAGCACAAGACAGCCTAAGTGAAGAACTAGTCATTCAGGACTTAAAGCAAAAAGAAAAGCTAGATAAAAGCGCGGCTAAAATCACAAGGTTCCTTGCCACACATACAGAAAGAACAGGCAGCAAAGGGAAGCCAGTTAAAAGCAATATCACCGACCCAGACAGTGCAAAAATGACCACCTCTAAAGGCACCATCCAAGGCTACAACGGTATTGCGATAAATGACGATAAGCACCAAATTATCCTGCAAGCACAAGTGTGTGGCTCGGTGGGTGAGCAGCAAACACTACAACCAGCCATTACGTAATTAAAGCAGCAGCTTGATAAATTAAACACGGTTAAACCCACAGATGAACTCACAATAAAGTTCACCGCAGACAGCAGCTTTAACAGCGAATCTAACTTGGCATTTATGGCGCAAAGTGGCTTTGATAGTTACATCGCCGATAACCAATTTAGAAAACGCAACCCGCTGTTTAAAGAGAGCAAAACCTACGAAACAGCGCAAGAAAAGCGCCGATTAAAACGGCGTAACGGCAAACCCCGTTTATTTACCTCAGACGACTTCCATTTTGATGACAGTACACAAACTTGTCGCTGCCCAGCAGGTAAAGAAATGTGGCGAAGTGGTACTCAGGTAAAAAGTCATCATCACGAATACACGCGATTCTGCGGTTACTTAAAAGACTGTAAAATCTGCCCCCTGCAACAGCAATGTATGCGAAAACCACCGATAAAAACAGGGCGACAAGTACAGTTTAAGAATGATGAATCACGCAACATAATCAGTTTCATCGATAAAATGAAAGTGAAAATAGACAGCCCAATGGGACGACGACAATACAGCAAACGACTTGGATGTATCGAACCTGTATTCGGCAACATCACGGTGAATAAAGGGATGAATAAGCTCACATTACGCGGTCAAGTAAAAGTCAATGCGCAATGGCAGCTATACTGCCTTGTTCACAATATCGAAAAGTTACGAGAAAGGGTGTCGTAAGCCAATAAAAACCTGACCTAACAGCTCCGAAACGCCTCTTAAACCACAACAAACCAGCTTAAACCAAACGCCCTAAAATAATTACTCACACCCAACTAAACGATTGAATCAAAATAGGAACTCAGTTATCGTTTGGTGATTACAAAAACAAATTTGAAACGAGTTATTCTACAGGCTCGTTAGATTACTTTAAATATTGTAGTGAGGATTAAATTTTGGAAGAAGTACAAGAAAAATGGATTTGTGGGTTCTGGAGAAGAATCGGGGCGCTGTTTATTGACACTCTTGTTTTAGGTGTTTTGGGATATGTTGTAGGTTTATTCCTTGAAGATATCTTTGTTCAGCTCGGTGGCTGGGGAAGATTAATTGGCTTTGTCGTATCAATTACATATTTTGGAGTTATGAATAGCTCCTTATCAAATGGCCAAACAATCGGTAAGAGAATACTAAATATCAAGGTTGTAGATTCATCCAATTCAACTATTAGTCTACCTAAGTCATTTTTAAGGTATAGCTTCCTTGCAGTTCCATTTTCACTGAATGGAGCACAAATTACTAACGAAGCATTGCTTTCATACTTAATGTATCCGTTGTCATTTATTATATTTGGCGGCTTATTTTCAATTTCTTACTTATATCTTTTTAACCGTGCAACTCGGCAGTCGTTACATGACCTTGCTGTAGATACTTATGTTGTAAATACTGAGGTTAGCCCTGAAGAGTTACCTTCCGTGTGGAAACCGCACTTAGTTGTGGTTGCAGGTTTATTCATTACAGCAGCCCTTGTTCCAGTATTTACTTCCGACTTAGCTAAATCAGAACCTTTCAAAGGCTTATTAGCTACTCAGGAAGCAATAAATAGTAATGAATCAGTAAAATATGCAGGTGTCACAGAAGGTTCAACTACTTTCACTTCGTCTGATTCAGGCACGACAACGACTACTTATGTGAATACACAGGCTTTTCTCTATAAAAATAATGTTGACGATTCTGATATTGCTAAGCAATTAGCACAGGTGATAGTTAAAACTTATCCAGAGTCACTAAACAAAAACTTGATTCAAGTAACGCTTACCTATGGTTATGATATTGGTATTGCATCAAAGTGGAATAGTTACAACCACCAGTTTAACCCTCAAGAGTTAAATAGTTCGGAGTAGTCGTAATCTAACAAACAAATCAACGAAGGACTTAAAAAAAGCTTGGCTTAAGCTCCTTCGTCGCAAAGTATAGCCAAGTTTTTTAAGCCCGTTATTAAGGCGTTGAGGCTGTAGAATTACTTTTTTCAGGTACTAGATTGTTGGTTTTAGGGTGACTATTTTTCAACCTTGAATCGAGTTGGTTACTGTGATCTAATAGATATTATTCACCCATGGTAATCTGTTATGGCCAACTACAAGCCAGACTTATCCTGCCAAAGCAAATTCATACCTATCAATTTCGCTGAGCAAATTTTGCCAGGAACCTTTGAATATGCGCTTTGTTATATTGTTGAAAATAAGCTGGACTTGTCGGGCTTTGACGCTTGGTATAACAACGACAAAACAGGCGCTGCGGCGTATCCGCCCACGGTGATGTTAAAGGTTATTTTACTTGGCTATGCACATGGTTTAATCAGTAGTCGTCGAATTGCTAAAGCGTGTGAAACAAACATTTTATTTATGAGTGTGTCGGGTGATATTCAGCCGCATTACACATCAATAGCAGGTTTTGTAGCTAAAATGCACGAACAGATTGAACCGCTGTTCACACAAGTGCTGATGATTTGTGACGAAGAAGGGCTGATAGGCCGCAACATGTTTGCTATTGATGGCTGCAAGTTAAAGTCGAATGCGAGCAAGGAGTGGAGCGGCACATTCGATGAGTTAGGCCGTAAAAAAGCAAAACTAGAGCGGGCAAGTAAACGCATCATTGAGCGCCATCAAGCACAAGACAGCCTAAGTGAAGAACTAGTCATTCAGGACTTAAAGCAAAAAGAAAAGCTAGATAAAAGCGCGGCTAAAATCACAAGGTTCCTTGCCACACATACAGAAAGAACAGGCAGCAAAGGGAAGCCAGTTAAAAGCAATATCACCGACCCAGACAGTGCAAAAATGACCACCTCTAAAGGCACCATCCAAGGCTACAACGGTATTGCGATAAATGACGATAAGCACCAAATTATCCTGCAAGCACAAGTGTGTGGCTCGGTGGGTGAGCAGCAAACACTACAACCAGCCATTACGTAATTAAAGCAGCAGCTTGATAAATTAAACACGGTTAAACCCACAGATGAACTCACAATAAAGTTCACCGCAGACAGCAGCTTTAACAGCGAATCTAACTTGGCATTTATGGCGCAAAGTGGCTTTGATAGTTACATCGCCGATAACCAATTTAGAAAACGCAACCCGCTGTTTAAAGAGAGCAAAACCTACGAAACAGCGCAAGAAAAGCGCCGATTAAAACGGCGTAACGGCAAACCCCGTTTATTTACCTCAGACGACTTCCATTTTGATGACAGTACACAAACTTGTCGCTGCCCAGCAGGTAAAGAAATGTGGCGAAGTGGTACTCAGGTAAAAAGTCATCATCACGAATACACGCGATTCTGCGGTTACTTAAAAGACTGTAAAATCTGCCCCCTGCAACAGCAATGTATGCGAAAACCACCGATAAAAACAGGGCGACAAGTACAGTTTAAGAATGATGAATCACGCAACATAATCAGTTTCATCGATAAAATGAAAGTGAAAATAGACAGCCCAATGGGACGACGACAATACAGCAAGCGACTTGGATGTATCGAACCTGTGTTCGGCAACATCACGGTGAATAAAGGGATGAATAAGCTTACATTACGCGGTCAAGTAAAAGTCAATGCGCAATGGCAGCTATACTGCCTTGTTCACAATATCGAAAAGTTACGAGAAAGGGTGTCGTAAGCCAATAAAAACCTGACCTAACAGCTCCGAAACGCCTCTTAAACCACAACAAACCAGCTTAAACCAAACGCTCTAAAATAATTACTCACACCCAACTAAACGATTGAATCAAAATAGGAACTCAGTTATCGTTTGGTGATTACAAAAACAAATTTGAAACGAGTTATTCTACAGGCTCGTTAAGTAACTTTGGGAAATGATGCAACCTGAAAATCCTGTGGCAGAATTAAAGCAATTAATCAAAGACGCTCGTTGGGCTATATGGTCATTCGTCATAATTAATTTCTTTGTTCTTCTTTTCTATTATGTAGACGGTATTTTTAATGAGTTTGTTTTTGTAGCTTTATTTGTTCAAGGCTTTCTATTTACTGTTTGGCTTTTACCCGTATTTTTCTATCAGGTATTTTTTAACAAATTCAGCGTTAAATATGCCTTTTTCAAAGCTTTAGCGTCATATAAAGAAGCACTAGGTCACGTATCATGGTAGCGTTACATAACAAGCTGTTTAAGCGCGGGACTGCTAAAGTTTGGCTCGGTTTCGCTACGCTTCACAATTTTAGCCAAACATTACCAGCCCCTTAACAGGGCGTTGAGGCTGTAGAATTACTCTTTTCAGGTACTAGATTGTTGGTTTTGGGTTGACTATTTTTCAACCTTGAATCGAGTTGGTTACTGTGATCTAATAGATATTATTCACCCATGGTAATCTGTTATGGCCAACTACAAGCCAGACTTATCCTGCCAAAGCAAATTCATACCTATCAATTTCGCTGAGCAAATTTTGCCAGGAACCTTTGAATATGCGCTTTGTTATATTGTTGAAAATAAGCTGGACTTGTCGGGCTTTGACGCTTGGTATAACAACGACAAAACAGGCGCTGCGGCGTATCCGCCCACAAAAAATCAATGGGGTCAGAGTTGTTGATTTTAATACTACTATTTAACGACTGCTTCTGGCACAAAGCTGTCCTTAGTCTCTAACGCATTTATGTCCAAATACGAGTTGGGTGAACATCCGTTATTGCAACTGGACTTAAGGTATTAAGTTACCGTTGAACGGCCAAGTTTGGCTTATAAGACTGTCAGATTTGATTACGTCCTCACAATCAAATCTGACAGATAAAGTAAGACTTATTCACCTAAAAGTTAAATTTTAACTTTTACATACTCGCCGGGGGCATCGTAAATACCGGGCTGTTCTTCTGTTTGACAAGCTCTGGCGGGGACTTCTTCGTTGTGACAAGCAAGTAACCATTGCTGCCAGTGTTGCCACCACGAGCCGTCTTGGTGTTTGGCGCTATCAAACCATTGCTCTGCATTGTCGCTCTGTTTGCCTGCATGCCAAAAGCCGTATTTGTTGGCGCTAGGCGGGTTAATTACCCCAGCAATATGTCCAGACTCACCTAGAACAAACGTCACGTCGCTGCCTAAGTATCTAGTACCTTGGTAAGTACCTTGCCACAGTGCGATATGATCATCACGGGTAGAAAACATATAAATTGGCTGTTTGACCTTGCTAATATCGATTTTAGTGCCGCGAATTTCCACTGCTTTTGGTTCGATGAGTTGGTTATCTAAATACAGGTTACGCAACATATAGTTGTGGCAAGCGGCGGTCAGGTTGGTGCTATCGCTATTCCAGTACAATAAGTCTAACTCTACAGGCTGTTTGCCTTTTAGATAGTTATTGACGAAGTAATTCCAGTACAAGGTGTTTTCACGCAACAAACTAAATGCGGTGCCTAGCATATGACCCGACATTACGCCATTGGTTAAGTTGTATTGCTCTAACGCACTGATGATTGGCTCGTTAATAAATACACCAAGTTCACCAGGCTGTGAAAAATCCAAAATAGTAGTCAGTAAAGTGGCACTTTTGATCCTTTGTTTCATGCGTTTGGCTGTAATATAAGCCATTGCGCAAGTCAGCAAAGTACCACCAATACAATACCCTAAACAGTGTGTTTGTACTTCTCCGGTGGCTTTTTCAACTTGCTCAAGCGCTGTTATCACACCATCTACCACATAGTCATCAAAACCGATTGCAGCCATGCTTGAGTCTGGATTTTTCCACGACATCATCAATACAGTGTGGCCTTGATCTACTGCCCATTTTACCAATGAATTATCAGGGCGTAGGTCCAAAATATAATACTTATTCACAAATGGCGGCACGATCAGCAGCGGCGTCTTTTGCACGGTTTCTGTGGTTGGCTGATACTGAATAAGCTCAAACAAATGGTTTTGAAAAATCACGCGGCCAGCGGTACAGGCCAGATCTTCACCAAGCTTGTAGGCTTGTTCGTTCGACATGCTAATTCGTAACATATCTGAACTTTTCGCTAGATCTTGTTTTAGCAATTGCATGCCATCAAGTAAATTTTGTCCGTTAGACTCTAGCGTCAGCTCAAGTAACTCAGGGTTAGTCGAGACAAAATTGGTTGGGGCGAGCGAGTTAACCGTTTGTCTTGCAAAAAATGACAAGCGCTCTTTGAGTTTGTCGTCAATTCCTGGCGTTTCATTGATGGTGTTTTGTAACGACTGACCAAATAACAAATAGCTTTGCTTTAAGTAGTTAAACCAAGGGTTTTCTTGCCACTGTGGAGCTACAAAACGCTTGTCTCCACGTTCAGGGGTAACCACGTCTTGACCATCGCTGGTATCCAAGCCAAAACTTTGCTGCATGATTTGCAGTTGGGTTTGCCACCACTGAGTTTGTTGCTTGATCAAGGATTCAGGTTGCTGATTAAGTGCTTGTAACCACTGATTAAAATCCTCTACATTTTGCTCGTTGATCACTTGTTGTAGTGGGTTTTGCTTGCCCATATTGTCTGACATCACCTGCCACAACTCTTGGTTATATTCCATCCAAGCTGACAAGCTTTTTTCAAATACGTTACTTTCAGTGTTCATGGTGTCCTCAGTGATAAGTGGTCGAGCATGATTGCGTTATGTTGGCTGTGATTTGTTTTTGTTACGACTGCTAAAGAGAAGGCGCTATAAACAGCGCCTCTTAGAGTGATTAAGGCTGAGCTGCCTTAACGGTTTCTTTGCCCATGGCTTCAAGTTTGTCTCTAAACTCTTGACCAAGTTGAGTTAGCTTTTGACCGTCTTGGATCATCTGTTGGCTAAGCGCGTTGAGTGCATTGATCTGGCTCGCGTTGAAATCCATTAATGATTTCGCGTCTTTTACTTCAGCTGCTAGCTTTAATTGATCAACCGACGTTTTAGTGATCTGCTCAGTCGTATTCAGTTGGATTTTCGCCAACTCTTCAATGTTTTTAGCGATAAGCTGATTGAACTGAATCGCAGGAGAAAAAAACTTCTCAGTTTGCTCATTAAATGTTTTAAAAAGATCAGTATACATGGTTCATTTCCTTGTTTATCAAAGGTCTAGCACAATTAAGAAATTGTTTTTAGTGTATAAGTTGCTGAAAATGACTCCGTACAAGCATCATCTTGTAATTCAGCCACTCAGGTTACTGCATGTACAAACCGCCGTTTAACGACAGTGTTTCGCCGGTAATGTAGCCTGCGTTATCAGAAGCAAGGTAGACGACCGCGGCGGCGACTTCGTCTGGTGTTGCGAGTCGTTGCATTGGGACTTGCGCTTTGATGCTATCCAGCACGTCTTCACGCATGGCGCTTACCATCGGTGTTTCGGTGTAGCCAGGAGCAATTGAATTCACGGTAACGCCACTGCGAGCGCCTTCGTAGGCGAGGGCTTTGGTAAAGCCAATCATGCCTGCTTTTGCTGCGGAATAGTTGGTTTGTCCAAATTGGCCTTTTTGACCATTGACACTAGAGATATTAATAATGCGTCCGTATTGATTGGCACACATGGCACTAAATACCGGATGAGTCATGTTGAACAAAGAGTTCAGATTGGTATTGATGACTTCACTCCATTGGCTGTGCGTCATCTTTTTAAATGAGGTATCACGTGTGATCCCCGCGTTATTTACCAACAAATCGATGCTGCCAAACTCTTGCAATAACGTTTCCATTGCATGGTGACATAATTCAGTATTGGTCACGTCTAAAAACAGTGGGCGAACTTGAATGGGGTCGACTTGAATTGCGTTGAGCCAGTGATCATAGTCTGCATGTGTACGTCTTTCACTTGCAACAGCAACGACAAAATAGTCTTGTTTTACCAGTGCTTTAACAATCGAAGAACCGATCCCACCAAAGGCACCTGTTACAACTGCAATATGTTGGTTTTCCATAACGCTCCTACCAATTTAGGGGGCTATACAACATACGACCTAGCCAAGTTGATTAAATTGATGATATTTCTACGCCATAAATATGACAAAATTTCCACACTTTTTTGTCAGTTCTAAGACAGCGGAAACCATCTTAGGAACACGTACTTACTTGCGTTTCTGTTATAGAAAAATAATGTGCGAGGAAGCTAAATAAAGTCAAACGATGACCGATAATTGTAATAAATCTAAGGCCAATATGTATCACTCAAAAGGAATGTGACAAATGAAGATACAGCCTACTCGGGCATTTGAACCGACTATCCAACCAATGACTCATTTATCCAGCCGTGATGATGCTTCAAAACTACAAGTGACTGATAGCTCTAAAAAAGGTGAGGAAAATACTCCCACGCCTCTATTATCAGAGGCACTAGACGAAGAAGCGACCAAATATAAAGAAGACAATGCGGTATTCAAGGACGATTACCAAAAGCTAGAAGAGTCGATGCGATTGGTGCAGGCACAAATTAGTGGCCTGCAAGAGGAAATTTCCAAACTCAAACAATCTCGGCCACAACGATTTCTCAACGTTGAGCAGTCCAGTAATAAGGTGACAGAAGCATCATCCGACTTACTTGAGCATTTGGGAATTAAAAAATATCGAGAGGCCACCCAAACGGATGAAATAGATGCACTAGAGCAGCAGCTCTCAAAGCTCAAAGAGTTAGAAGCCTCAATCCGAGTCAACATGCTTAATATGATCCTAGAAGAGCGAAAACGCCTAGAAGAACTGAAAAAGAAAAATCGCTAAATATTATCAAAGCAGTGAGGGTACAATCACCGATGAAATCAATAAACTTAAACTCGGGATAATGGATATGGCAAGAGCAATTAAATCAAATTATTACTGGCTCCAGGTTAATAAATTTTGGTGTAGTAACACCTGATTGAATGACGCTAGATAACGCTATTTTGTGGCGCAAGTTTTTTATGTTTATGCGTCTTTACCTAAAAATAGCAAAACGCTATATTCTAACCTTCTGTGTTTAAGGGATATGTAAACAATGAAAATATCTGGAGAATTTTTAGCAAAGGTTAAAAAAGTTTTTAGTGTACTTGGCTTAATTAGTGGGTTGATATTGCTCTCGTTAACTGTCCAAATGATTGATAGACACGAAGGTACAGGGACATTGCTGCTAACCTTACTGTTTGTCGGCTTGCCCGCCACAATGATGGTGTTTTTTAGTATCAAGATTTTTCGCTTTGCTAATCAAACAAAAGATGTTCATTTGTGGAGAGAAAAACAAGTTACTCTAACTGACGAACAACGCGAAGAGCTGATCCAAGAAAAAATTCGAGAGGCTGTATTTGCTGCCGATGCCAAAAAACAAAAACGACAAGCTAAGCAAGAATCAGCAGATGCGAATCTTGACGCTTTACAATCATTAACCGAATTATCTCGAGAAGAGATCGAAAAAATAGCCAAGCAGGTTCGTAAATCAGGCGTTGATTGACGCACAATTTGAAAACGTTCAAAAGGAACCTGAGGTGGTGGACTTATGTGATCCACCACCTACAGTTTATTAGGAAATAATTAACTTATCTTTCAGTAACATAATCGTTTGCGAAAGTATAACCTGAAGCACCCCATGTGTTAGAAGTTGTCCATGTTGTGCTCTGTACGTAATTTGAACGACCTCTTAGTAGTTTTAAGTGAACTTGGCCTCCGTTGGCTGAAGCGATATCTTTGTATCCGTCGCCATTAAAGTCTCCCACCCAAGTATAGCCCGAGCCACCCCAAGAATTGTTTACGCGGAAGGGGACATCAGAAAAGCCTGAACCATTTGAAAATTTGATATAAACATTGCCACCATTTGCAGATGCGATGTCAATCATTCCATCGTTATCAAAATCTTCAGCCCAAGTATAGTCAGCACCGCCCCACTGATTAGCAACATACCACGTTGTACTTCTGAAGCCATTACCAGTGTTTAGCTTCATAAAGACCTGGTTGCCATAAGCTGAAGCAATATCGGTATAGCCATCTCCATCGAAATCACCAGCCCAAGTATAACCTGAGCCACCCCAAGCACTGGAAACTCGATGTTCAACCTCTCTAAACCCACTGCCAGTTGAATATCTCATGTAGATAGTTCCACCGTATGCAGAAGCAATATCAACTTTGCCGTCATTATTGAAATCTGCTGCCCATGTATATCCTGATCCACCCCATTTGCCATTGACTTTCCAAGTCCGACTGATGAAGCCTTGACCAGCTTGATTTAACTTCATGTATACAGAACTACCATTCGCCGACGCGATATCTGTATAACCATCACCATTGAAGTCACCAACCCACGTGTAATCAGAGCCTCCCCAGCTTGATTCAACAGCCCAATACTGGCTCCAAAAGCTGTTACCTTGATTTAAATGCATGTAAATAGTACCACCATACGCCGAGGCAAGATCTGGTCTACCATCTGCGTTAAAGTCTGCGCTCCAAGTATAGCCAGCAGAACCCCATCCACCACTCACACTCCAAGTTTTGGTTCGGAATCCATCACCAGTACTTGCCATGATATAAACGTTGGAACCATTTGCAGATAAAATATCGGTTTTACCATCTGTAGCAAATGCAGAAGCACTCATTAAACCAAGTACACAACTAGTTGATATGCTTAATAGTTTGTTTTTGATCATTGTTAATATCCTTATATGTTCATGTTGTTTCTTTTGAATGGAACTATAGGTTCAAAAAGATGCAGCGTTTAACCTATAGACATAAAAAGCCAAGTACTGAAACATGTATTGGCAGCAACATTCTATACATATATTTTTTTCAATAAAGTTACAGTTTGGGGTGTAGATGCTAGAACCAATCACTTATAGTTCATGTTTTCTGTTTATAAGTTATTTAAGTGATTGTTTTTAATGTTTTTGAGACAATTTTAGTTACGGTTAATATCACTGTTTTATTGTTTGTTTTATTGGAATATTTCGTTTTTTCGTTCAGTTTGGTTTTGGGGTCATTAACTGATAAACCAAGCAAGTCTGCCTGCTGGGCCCTGTTCACGGCTGACGTAAAAAAAGCAAAAGTGCCAAGGCAAAAAAGAATTTGTTTCGGTCAGTATTGACGCCTTACAATCATTAACCGAATTATCTCGAGAAGAAAGCGAAAGAATAGCCAAGCTGGTACGTAAATCAGAGGTCAATTGATGAATATGTTTTTCATATTTCGTGTAATTTTTTGCAAAAATAGCTGAGCAATAATACGCGAGAAAGTCCGACTGGGTTAGCTCGGACTTTAACTTATATACTGCAGATTAAAGCTAATCTTTTGGATTTGCTTTAACGCTTAACTGCAGTCCTGATGTTGATGCAAAGCCATAAATGTCAATATGCCAAACACCAGATTGAGGTGCATTAAACTTGCAGCTTTCTTCGCTTCCAACCGCAAATGGACGGCAGTCAAACTGCTCTGAGTTCGACTTGCTGCCACGACGTACATACAGGTCAGCATCGCCATTACCACCAGAAATCGCAATATTTAAATCCTGATATTCACCATCCAGATTTACGGTGTAGCTTGCCCAAGCCCCTTTAGGAATTGAGATATTCTTAATAGTGCGGTCGATAGGTTGCGCAGCAGCATCAACATCAAAGCTTGCCTGTAATGAAACCCCGGCAAAATCACTGTAGCCTTTCAGTTTTATGTAATAGGTTCCTGCAGATTGAGTCAGCTCACAAAACTCGTTATTGCCTAAACCAAGCGGGCGGCATTCAAAGTTATCATCAGTTGGAATGGAACCAAATTGCGCGTAAAGATCGGCATCTCCGCTGCCACCTGAAGTCGTTACTTTGATTTTACTTGCACCTGCTGGCACATCAAACTTAAACAACAGCTCTTCATCCTTTGCACCTGAAAGGTTTGTTTTCGTTTCGCCATTATTCAATTGAATTGGAGTCGGGGGCGTTACTACGTCACCACTACAACCATTAGCACTGATATAGTCAATGGCTGCTTTGGTTTGCACTAAGCCGTGCCCATATTTGACATCTCTACCCGGCGCGCCTAAATCTACCGCAGTTGCGTTTAACACGGTACGAATTTCGCTGGCACTACAATCTGGGTGATGGCTCCATACCAACGCAGCAACACCGGCGACATGAGGAGAGGCCATTGAGGTGCCACTCATCATGCCGTAGTCACTTTTAGCCACTTTTACGGTTGCGCTGTAGCCCAGTTTAGTGAGTATTTGCTGACCATCGAAGTCGGTTGTGGCAACAGCGGGAATAGAAGTTTGGTTGTTATCGCCTAATGTTGCAGCAAAGCTACCTGACTCGTTATTGTAGATGATCGCGCCAACTCCGCCGCTGTTTTCACAATTTTGTACTTTTTCTACAAAAGGGATATTGCCTCGCTCAATTAAGCAGACCTTGCCGTTTGCGCCATAGTCAACGTTTTCGCCCGTCGAAAAATTATAAAGCGCAGCAGTAACTTCACCTTCGTTCTCCATGCCACTAGCATAATGCTCTTGGCCACTCACGGTTAACGACACAATAGAACCTGCGCCAACCGGATAAGTTGATTCAATGTTTACACCAGGGGCTGCAATTTCAACTTGACTATTTTTCTGGGAAAAGAACGCTAACTCTTTATTTTCATCGATAGCAGCAACAGACATTACCGAATCGTAAGAGGCGGGAAAGCTTTCACGGTCTAGCGTTTGGTCAGGATCGCCAGAGTTACCAGCTGCGGCTATAATCAGCACGCCTGCGTCTGCAACGGCTTGAAAGGCAGCGCGCTCGGTCTCACTTTCACCACCGCCACCTAAGCTCATATTGATTACGTCAGAGCCTGCTTCTTTGCAGTAGTTAACTGCATCAGCCAATTCGGATGCATAACCCCAACCATCAGAATTAAACACTTTGATGATATGAAGCGACGGATCGCTACCAATTACGCCGCGTACACCGATGCCATTATTAAGTGCCGCAATGGTGCCCGCTACGTGAGTGCCGTGTGATGTACCATGTTCGAACCAATTGCCGGTTCCGTCATCGTTGGTGCCAGTTATCGTACCATTAAGTGACCCCATATCAGGGTGAGGCAAATCCAAGCCGGAATCGATCACACAGATTTTTTTACCACCAGCAGCGGCTGAAGCCACATAATCATTTACCAAGTTTGCTTGTACCATTTCGTAGCCGTAAAGCTGAGATTGCGCCATAAAGTGACGTGGTAAATCTTCTTCGACATATTCAATTGAGTTATCACTTTTAAGCTGGTGCAACTGCTGCTCGCTCAACTCAGCCACTACGACATTCAAGTTGGGTTTAAGACTCGCCTTATTCACCCCCATGGTCGCCATGCGTGATTGAACCAAAGGAGCAATGCCTTGTTGCACGCCGTTCCCCATCGTTGCATTACCAGGTTTGTATTTGATGATGTAGCGCTTTGGCAGTGGCGATTGTTCTGATTGGTTAATGGTAACAGGTTGCGCTTGCAATGATGCTGAAACCGCAAGAGTAACCAGCGTTGATGTGAATAATATTTTAGATTTAGGACAATTATCTTTCATGTTGGTATCTACATTTGTTGTTATTTTCGGCACCACTGTAGCAACACGGTTTCGGGAAAAACAAGGATTTGCGGCAGTAATTGTAAAGATTTGTTAATGGTATTTACATTAAATTTAAATAATTCAGTGGTTTAGTTTTGCAATTTAAGTTATAAAATATTCTTTTTAGTTATATGTGGGTAGGAGGGAGTTTGATAAATCAACTTTTCCATCAAGTAGTTACAGTTAAATTTTATTGTTAATTATGCATTATTTGGTGGGTGGAAAAAGATCACGAAAATAAGGTGAACATTCGCTTATCCGCGGTTGAGGTTAATTATGTGGCTCGTAATATGAGATAAGCACTGAATGGTTAAGTAAAGTAATTTAGCGTTTATAGAGCAACCTAGTCTGGTAATGCTAGCTGCTCGAGTTCCCGATTGAGTAAGTCATCGTCTCCTAAATTTAGCTCTATCAACCGTTTTAAGTGAGTAACACTTTCGATATCAATTTGGCGGCAATGAACGCCTAAATGTCCATCTTCAACATGTCGAACCTCGACTTCCATATTGATCTCAATGTCGGAATCTGGCAACGAAAACTTTAGACTGGCAGGGTCATTTTTTAGTGGAATATAGCCATCGGGCAGGGTGAGGAGTGCTCCATTGAGAGAAAGGTCGATGATCTCGCACTGATAGTCTCCGCTGCTAGCCATAAAAATAGCGTGATTTGAGTACAACACCCGAGAAAAACGTCTTCGCTCATTCATATTTTCACTCCCTAGTTTTTAACTGTTATATCATGCACTCATCACTAAAGATTAGCTGCTCTCAGCACATTTCTCCAGAAACAAAAAAGCCCTGACTGTCAGGGCTTAGTTTATAAAAGGCGAATGGTCTACTTAACCAATTCTCTTATACTTGATACGTTTTGGCTCAGCCGCTTCGGCTCCGTAAGTTTTCTTCAACCACTCTTCATACTCTGTATAGTTACCATCAAAGAAGTTAACTTGGCCTTCATCGCGATAATCGAGAATATGCGTAGCAATACGGTCTAAGAACCAACGGTCGTGCGAGATACACATTACGCAGCCTGGGAATTCTAAAATCGCGTTTTCTAGTGCACGAAGTGTTTCTACGTCTAAGTCGTTGGTTGGCTCATCCAGTAAGATCACGTTACCGCCCGCTTTTAGCAGCTTGGCAAGGTGTAAACGGTTGCGCTCACCACCGGAAAGCTCTTTTACAAACTTCTGCTGGTCGTTACCTTTAAAGTTAAAGCGACCACAGTAGGCGCGGCTTGGGATCTCAAAGTTACCAATTTTCAGAATGTCTTGGCCGTTTGAGATCTCTTGGAAAACGGTATTACCATCGTCCATGTTGTCACGGAACTGTTCAACAGTTGCCAGTTCAACGGTTTCACCCAACACAATCTCGCCGCTATCTGGTGTTTCGTCACCAGCAAGCATTCTAAATAGAGTGGATTTACCCGCACCGTTAGCACCGATGATCCCGACAATCGCGCCTTTAGGAACGGTAAAACTTAGGTCATCAATCAATACTCTGTCACCGAAGCTCTTACGTAGATGATTCACTTCGATAACTTGGTCACCTAAACGTGGACCTGGCGGAATAAACAGCTCGTTGGTTTCGTTACGTTTTTGATAATCGTTCTGCTGCAGTTCAGTAAATTGCGCCATACGCGCTTTAGACTTGGCTTGACGACCTTTTGGATTAGCGCGGACCCACTCTAATTCTTTTTCAATGGATTTTTGACGGGCTTTTTCTGCTTTTTCTTCTTGTTTCAAACGCGCGTCTTTTTGCTCAAGCCAAGAAGAATAGTTACCTTCCCAAGGAATACCGTGGCCACGGTCAAGCTCTAAGATCCAGCCAGCTACGTTATCAAGGAAATAACGGTCGTGGGTAATGGCAACTACGGTGCCTTCATAATCGTGAAGGAATCTTTCTAGCCATGCTACAGACTCAGCATCCAAGTGGTTTGTCGGTTCGTCTAGCAAAAGCATATCTGGCTTTTCTAACAACAGGCGGCAAATTGCCACACGACGACGCTCACCACCAGATAGATGCTCAATTTTTGCATCCCACTCAGGCAAACGAAGTGCATCAGCTGCGCGCTCAAGGGCGTTATCTAGGTTATGACCATCGTGGGCTTGAATGATTGCTTCTAGCTCACCTTGTTCTTTCGCGAGTGCGTCAAAGTCAGCATCTTCCATGGCATATTCGGCATACACTTCGTCTAAGCGAGCCAATGCACGTTTTACTTCGCCAACCGCTTCTTCGACGGTTTCACGAACGGTTTTGCTTTCATCTAATACCGGTTCCTGCGGTAAGTAACCGATTTTTGTACCCGGTTGAGGGCGAGCTTCACCTTCAAACTCGGTGTCTACGCCCGCCATAATACGTAACAGGGTAGATTTACCTGCACCGTTTAGACCAAGCACACCAATTTTGGCACCCGGGAAAAAGCATAAAGAAATGTCTTTTAGAATTGTTCGCTTAGGTGGCACCACCTTGCTCACCCGCGACATGGTATAAATATATTGAGCCATTGAGTTTCCAATCTCTGAATAACGTTACAGCTATTTTATACCAATCAGCGGCAAAAATTCATCTTCTTTAATGGCTTTATATGATTCGCTTAACCATCACTTTGGATGGTTGTGGTGAGCCCAAAAAAACACGAATCAAATATATATGTGTGACTTTAATGTGTAACTTTAGTTAACTTGAAGGAGGTTGAAATCCACAACCAAATACCTAAATAAACAATTTCTTCTAATGCTTCTGTTGTTTGTGTAAGTTTCTCATTAATAGGTCATTTTTGTCCGGTTTATAATAAATTTAATCGCTATTATATCGCTATGGTGAAGAAAGTCCCCACCGAAAATTAACATTGTCGCTTCATTGGTTAACTTTTAAACCTCAGGTTTGTTGTTAAAAGTGGTCCAAAAATAATGCTGTTTTATGAACCATGAGAATAAACAGATATGAACGATAAGGTGAATTTTCGTAGTGTGTTTAGATTGGCAGGATTTCATCAGTTGGTTGATTTGCAATGCGAGTTATACCAATCAGCTCAATAAAGTAGCCAAATTTGAGGCGAGATACGCGTCGATACCGAGACAAAAGTTTTGCGATTTAGTGATACTAAATAAGAAATTTTTAACACAGTTAGCGACAAGTTTACTCTCTCAACTTGGTTAAGTATTAATGCGGATCGGTACTATCTACTTAACAACAATAAATTGCTTGAACACAGCACTTCAACCAGCACGAACAACCACGTTATATGCCTAATAGTCGGCAGTAACAAATCTGTTCAAAAAGCAAACTAACCAAATTTTACACAATCTAAAACGGAATTTAAGTCACCGTGTTTATTGATAGAGGGTAAGGAAAACAATGGTACACATAAACACAACTAAGCCACGGTTGGTCGGGCAGTCAAGATCAACACCTGCAGGTTCAGAGATTCTGCGAGTCGCACGGAAGCTCAGAGGATATACCCAAGCGGAATCTGCTGCACATTACGGAATCGAGGAAAGAACCCTGAGGCGTTGGGAAAACAAAGAGTACAGTCCACGTTGGAATGATGTGGTTGGCTTAGTCGAAGACGTCTATCTATTAGATATTTTAGAAGTGATAGGAAAAATTCATGATGAACAATCAAGTGACGATTAAACAGCTCAGACAAGCCCTAAAGCGCTGGGGAAAATTCTGGTATGGCAAAGAGTTGGGTAAAGGATTTAACCGAGTCGCGGTGACAGAAAATATCTCTCGCTACTCGGTTGCTGGATGTTCATCAGATCAGATGTCGGTACCCGCTGAAATCAGTGGTCTGACCGCCATCATTGATAACTTAAGACCTGAATGCAAACGAGCCTTACGCGTTAAATATTTGTCTACCGATAAGGGCCTTGAAGCCATCAAAATGACCGGATTTGATAGCAAACGCTCGTTTGAATTTTGGTTAGTAAAAGCCGAGCGCGCCTTATTACTGGCTCTCAGTGGCGCGCAGTGAAATAGAGGAAAAATATGTCTTTGATGAATACTGTAGAGCAAATCAAACGGCATGAAGGGTTTCGACGCTTTCCCTATTACTGTACCGCAGGCAAGCTCACCATTGGCTATGGGCGAAACCTTGAAGATACAGGTATAGACGAAGATGAAGCCGAATCCATGCTTGCCGGAGACATTGAAAACGCAAGAGCCGCTGTGCTTCGGCGGATCAATGTCCAAAAGTGTAACGAAGCAAGACTCGCTGTGCTGGTCAATATGACCTTTAACTTGGGCGTTGCTGGGTTATTGAAGTTTACTCGCATGCTCAGTGCTGTGGAGTCGGGAGACTTTGACAAAGCGGCACTAGAAATGCTCGATAGTTTATGGGCGCGACAAGTGCCCAGTCGAGCACAAGAGCTGGCGCAACAAATGATTTCAGGGGAGTGGCAGCAATGAGTTTACTTGGCAGTTTATTTAGCAGCAATGCCGTGGCACCCATTGAAGCGATTGGTAATATTCTTGATGAGTTGTTTACCAGCGAAGAAGAAGTGCTGAAACAAGAGCATCTAAAAGCCCGTCTGGTTGCCAAACACGCCTTGGTACAAGCCCAAATCAATCAGGTTCAGGCGGCACATCGCAGCGTGTTTGTCGCCGGAGCCAGACCCTTTTTGATGTGGGTGTGTGGCATGGGGTTTTTGTTTTCTTTTGTCATTAACCCCTTGTTGCAATGGTTATTACCAGAGCATGGCACGCCAGAGTTACCGTTAGATGTGATGTTGGAACTCACCCTTGCCATGCTGGGGTTAGCTGGACTGCGCACCGTGGAGAAAGTAAAAGGAGTCGCTAAGTGAGTCAACCAGAGCATTGGCAATTGAAGAAGGAGCTCAATTTGGCACACGTATTGACCACCATCGCTTTGCTGGTATCTGGTGTGGTGTATGTCAGCGATTTAGATAAAAGGATCTCAACTAACTCACAAGAGTTAAACCATCTCAAGCAAATCCGTAATGAAGATCAAAAGCGCATTGAAAAGCGACTCGACTCCATCGACAAAAAGCTCGATACCTTGTTGAGTGCTAAGCGAGTGGTTCAATAGTCAGCGCTTTTTTTGCACGGATCTGCATCAATTTCATAGGAGCCCCACTTGAATAACGCAATCGATCTAACCCGACTAGCAGCGCCGAATGTCATTGAAGCGCTAAGCTATGATGAGATCTATCAAGACATGGAGCAACAGCTCAAAGCGGCTGAACCACAATATCAATTATTGCCATCTGATCCGGCAATCAAATTATTGGAATTGTTTGCTTATCGAGAAGTCATGTTGCGTCAACGGGTGAACGACGCTGCCCAATCAGTCATGTTGGCTTATGCGCAAGGCACTGATTTAGACCATCTTGGTGAGTTGTTGGGTATTAAGCGCAAACTCGATGAAAGCGATCAACGTTATCGTACACGCATTCCGTTGTCGCTAGAAAGCCATAGTATGGCAGGCACATCAGGCGCGTATCAGTATCATGCGTTCAGCGCCTCAACCAAGGTAAAAGATGTGTTTGTCGAGTCCTCTAATCCAGGGATAGTCGATGTATACATTTTGCCAGAGCAACAGGTTAGTGATGTTGAAGCACTGCGCCTATCAGTACTGAGATACCTTAACGATGAAGACGTTCGTCCGTTAACGGATTTGGTGCGCGTGCACTTGGTTCAGCCTGAGCTTTATCGTATTGAAGCAACTGTATTTTTTAATTCAGGGATCAACACAGAACGGGTTAAAGCTGACATCAACCAAGCGCTGTCCGATTTTATCCGCAAGCACTATTTGCTAGGAAAGGAAATTCCGCACTCTGGGATTATTGACGCACTGCATCAAGGCGGAGTGCGCAAAGTCCAGTTGCTGTCACCTACAACAGACTTGTTAATGACCGCAAAAACTGCAGCAGTTTGTCACGATATCAAACTGCACTTTCCACAAGGCTAGGAGGGATAATGGATAATCCGTTTAGCGCACTTTTGGTACACAATCACAGTCAATTTGAAAAGCAGCTAGTTGATGGCATAGAGCAATATCCCAATCGATTAAGCAAAAAGACCGTGACCCCAGAGCACATTGCTAAGCAATGGGACCCAAAAACGTGCCCTGAGTCTTTGCTGCCTTGGCTCGCTTGGTCCCTCTCTGTTGATGAGTGGGACGAAGCGTGGCCGGTGGCAACCAAGCGAGACTTCATCGCCAATTCGGTCAAAGTACATAAACACAAAGGGACGGTGGGATCGGTAAAGCGCGCATTGGCCTCTCTTGGCGTAAACGTTGAGTTTTTTGAGTGGTTTGAAGATATTGACGATATTGCGCTTGCGCCTTATCAATCCAAGCAACCTCATACTTTTATGTTTATCGCTTGGGCACATGAGGTGCCGTACACCAGTTCGGTAATCACACTGGACGAAACCATCTACCGAGCGATACGTCGCGTTACTGAGCGCACCAAACCGCAACGGGCTCATTTTGAGTTTTTAGTTGGGGCAAAGCTGAAGTTAGCACTCAAAGCCGCTAGTATCAGTAGCGGCTTGCAAGTCGCCAGAACCACAATTCGAACTGAACCAGTTAAGGCGGGCAGCAGCAAAGTCGAAACCCAGTGGGCGATGGTGAACCCGCATCGTATCGCCAAGCGCAGCCATTATATGAGCACTCAGCATGTTAACGCTCAGCTCGCCCCGCAACTGGGTGTCAAAGTACATCTGCAAAACCGCCGCCAAGCGGTGAGCAGACTGTATTTGCATAACGATCAACGGTTACCCGCTGCTAAGCATGATTTTGCCATGCAAGGTCAAGCCGCGTTTCATCTTGCCAATCAGCGTGTTCAAGTGGCGCGGTTTTACTGCTTACCAGCGTCTTAGCTAACCATAGTCGCGGTTAGTTAGAACACCCCATCTATTTTCATTTTCCACCTACAAAAGGAGAGAGTGCTGTGAGCACAATTTTACAGCCAACCATTACCACGGCGGGCTTGGAGGCCGTGTTTAATGCACAGCGAAACGGTTTCCAAGCAAAAATCTGCAAAGTGGGACTCGGTACGGGCAACTATGTGCCGGATCAAGGCCGTCGCCAACTGCAAAATGAAGTGCATCGCATTATGGTCGCCAGCGGCGAAGATAAAGGCAATGCGCAAATCCACATGAGTGTGATAGACGACACCGATCATAACTTTTGGGTTAACGAAGTGGGTTTTTATATCGAAAGCGAAGCCAACGGCGAAACCCAAGAAGTGTTGTTTGCTGTGTATTCACACCCTGATAAACCGATTGCCTTTAAATCCGAGGAAGTGGATTTGCTGTTGGCATTCGACTTAGTACTCACTGGCGTGCCGGCCGATGCGGTAACCATTGTTGATAACGGCGTAAACCTCAACATACTTATCGCCCCTGAACTGGCCAAAGTCGGCGCGGCACAAATCAATAACATGACCCGTCACCTCAAACAAAAGTTTGCGTTGATGGAAAAAGGGCTTTTATAAAAGGAGTAAACTATGGCGTTAGAACAAGATATTGCCAATCTCATCACCGCTTCAGACCAACTGACAACGGTGGTTGATAATAAGGCACAACAGTTAGATCAGCAGATGGCTGAATATGGACAACGGATCACTGCAAAGGAACAGCAAGTTGATCAATTTATTCAAGATGCAAACCCAGAAACACGGTATGTACAAACCATAACGATTGGTGGCTCCAAGGATTACCTTTATCCAGTATGGTGGCGTTTTCCTAGCAATGATTTTGGTGTGGGTAAGCTAACGGTGCATCGTCATTATTCTTGGAATGGGGGAGAAAGCGAAAGGCCTCTCAATTCGTTATCTGGCCACCAAGCGGCATTATTACTTGAGCTAGAAGGAAATGCTTACATATGGAATGGTGACTCTAACTTTTTGAATATAAAGCGCTTCCATGAAAGGTATAATAATACCGCTAGCCATGTGGATTTTCGTTTGAACTGTTATGCAGAAAAAATGGACCCATCAAAAGAGTTTTACGGTGGTGGCGAAGATGGCAGTTTGGGGCCGTGGCACTGTACATATAGTGGTTTATATCTGCGAGGTGGGGGGCTTACATATCGTATCACTAAAAACTGGAAAGGAGACGTGTTCTTTCATGATGGCAGTGATATGGAACGTCGTGACACTTACTCCAGTGCTCAGGGGAATTGGACTGTTCGCTGGTTTGTAAAACCCATTCCGTTTACTGAACGTAGGGCGCCAATAGCGAATACCATCCCGTATGTAAACCATCCTTACACTCCCCCAGCTTCAGAATAAAAAGGAAAAACTATGTTATTAGATAAGCTTACCGTTGCAGGCAATGAGTTAATTAATGTACCAGCGGAGGAAAAAACCTTGTTAGATTTAGGCGTATCAAAAACTGATATTCCTGCACTTTTGGAACAAGCTCGCATCACGCAACTCGTTGCACAGTGCCAACATGCAAGGAGCTACGCATATCACTGCGAGTCGGATGGGCTCGCATTCGAGTACCTAGCAGCAAAAGCTGAGTTTGGTGACAGCAGTGAACAAGCTGAAGCTGCCAAAACAGCTTGGTTGCAAGCTCGCTCAGCAATAAAAAGCCGTTATCCCAAGCCTTAACAAAAGCTGTAACCCCCCCACAGGTCAATTTTGACCGTTTTTATTTCAAAAAAACAGTTACCATTTCAATAACCTAGAAATAGTGGTGTTCCCGTACACAATGGGCGTAAGGTTTTTACCTTGCGCCCATTTTTTGTGGTTTAAATCTTTGTAGCTTAGCAACCAGCAAGGCGATAAAGGTGTGAACCATGCACTAATAACATCACGCCAATTTCTGTCTATCCACTTTATCAAACTCATTAGCCGATAACCTTATGTCGAAATCTCAACTTATTGATTTATCTCAGTTGCCTGCACCGGATGTGCTGGAAACGCTGGATTACGAACAACTGCTACAGGCGCTAAAAAATCACCTGATTGAGCAAAATCCCGAGCTTGAACCGTCGCTTGGGTTGGAGTCAGAGCCGCTCACTCAGCTATTAAACGCGTATGCGTATCAAATTCTGATGTTGCGCGCACGGGTTAACGACGCCGCAAAATCAACCATGCTCAGCAGTGCAGCGGGGGCGGATTTAGACCAAATAGCCAGCCGCTACGGGGTGTCGCGTTTAACACAAGAAAACGACTCCCGCCTGCGCGAGCGGGTGCAACTGGCATTTCATAGTTTGAATACCGCAGGCACCGAGAAAAGCTATCGCTACCACACCCTAAGCGCGGATGAACGCGTGAAAGATGTCCATGTTGCCAGCCCTTCGCCTTGCCATGTGGTGTTGACCATTTTAAGCACTGAGTCTGCCAATGGTCAGCCGTCAGCCGCGCTGATGGATAAGTTGGCGATCACCTACGGGCTAACCGAAGGCGATCAAAACTCAGTATCAACGGCACTAGAAGCACAAAAAGTTAGGCCCATTGGCGACCGCGTAGAAATTGTCCCAGCCAAAGTTAACGCCTTTAATTTACATGCCCAAATTAAGCTTGAACTAGGGCCGGGACATACTCAAGTTAAGCAGCAAGTGCTAAACAAGGTGACGGAGTTTTTGAACGAGCGGAGTCGTCTTGGCAAAGACATCAAACGCTCGGCGCTGTATGCCGCCTTACATCAAGCGGGTGTTGAAGAAGTCGAACTTACGTCACCCGTTGGCAACATTGAAGTGGAATTAGATGAAGTCGCATGGTGTGAAAACGGCTTAAATGGCATCACTTTTGAGGTGCTGTCATGAGTCTACTGCATCAAGGTAGTACGCTGCAAACCCAGCTACAGCAGGCCATTAGCGAACAGCTTCTGCCTGTAGCGCAGGGCGCTGATGTGATAGGCACCCTATGGCAGCCTGATACTTGTCCCGCGGGGTTGTTACCTTGGCTGGCGTGGAGTCAAGGCGTTGAGCACTGGGATGAAAATTGGAACGAAGCCACCAAACGCAAAATCATCGCCCAAAGCTATGAACAACATAAATTTTTGGGCACCCGATTTGCGGTGATCAATGGCTTGGCGCCATTTGGTTATCGCACCAACATCAAAGAGTGGTTTGAAAAGCACCCACAAGGTGAACCGGGCACGTTCTCGGTGGATGTGTCGGTCACCGACAAAGGCATTAACAGCGAGCTTATTGAGCAGATCCACGCAAGCGTTACACAAACCAAGCGCAAAAGCGTGCAGTTTGATCTGTCGGTGAGCTTGTTGTCAGAGTCAAAAATTCAGCTTGCGGCGGCTTCTTGTAGCAGTTTAAGCGCCACAGTTTACCCCTATTTTGCCAGCGAAATAACCAGTCAAACCACGCTTAACGTTGTCACAGCCAATCAGTCAATTAATCAAATCAAAGTTTATCCATGGAGTACTTATGTCGACGCCACAATACTGGACCATGCTGACGCCAGCAGGCCGAGCTAAAATTGCCAATGCCATCGGCACAGGCATTAAAATTAACTTAACCAAATTTGCCGTTGGTGATGGACTTATTCTGCCTGACGCCGAAGGACTCAGTAACGAGCGCTTTCGCGGCTTAATCAATAGCTCACAGACCCTTGACGATAACCCGTCGATGCTCGAACTGATAGGCATTGTGCCTTCAACAGAAGGCGGGTTTTACGTTCGCGAAGCGGCATTTTATACCGAAGACGACGTGGCCTTTGCCATCGTCAAATACCCTGAAACTTATAAACCCAATATTGCCGATAACGCCAGTGCCGAGCTTGGTATTAAGGCGGTGATCGATGTGGTGCGCTCAAACATGGTAGAGCTAAAAATTGACCCTTCTATGGTGTACGCCACACAGCAGCATGTGAGTAACGAAATCAACAAACTAGCGGGCCTGCTTTCACTCGACGGCGGTGCGTTTTCTGACTCTTATCCAAACTCAACTAGCCTAGATGGAGGCACTTTATAATGGCAAACAAATTACAATTTAGACGCGGCCCAGCTGCAAACAGAACCAACGTTACCCCAGCAAGCGGTGAACCGATTTGGTTAACCGATAGCAAAAAACTGTTTGTAGGTGACGGCCAAACCCCGGGCGGGATCGACATTTTTGGCACGCTTGGCAGCGCTATTTACAAAGACGCAGGCACCAGTGCCAACCAAGTGCTTACCCTAGATGGCAGCGGTAAAATTCCCGAAGGCGTATTGCCTCGTTTGGCGATTGGCGAACCGTTTGAAGTAGCCAACCAAGCTGCGATGCTGGCATTAACAGCCCAGCCGGGCGATTTGGCAATTCGTACTGACGAAAACAAGTCCTATGTACTAAAAGCCACGCCAGCAAACGTGTTGTCAAACTGGATCTTGCTACGTACCCCAACCGATAACGTACTGTCGGTGAATGGCAAAACTGGTGCGGTAAGCATCACCAAAAACGATGTTGGCTTGAGCAATGTCACTAATGAATCCAAAGCCCAGTTATTCACCTCGCCCAACTTTACTGGCTCACCAAAAGCCCCAACCAAGGCCCTGTCAGACGACAGCACCAATATCGCGACAACCGCATGGGTACGCGATTGGGTGACGTCACTTGGCTTAGCAGTAGAAGGCGGCGATATCGACGGAGGTACGTTTTAATGGGTCGAAAGATTCAATTTAGACGCGGTCCGGAGGCAGAACGGTTACAAACCGTGCTTGCCAACGGCGAACCCGGCTGGTCGCCAGAAACTAAACAGTTTTTTATTGGAGACGGTGAATCACTAGGAGGCGTGCCGGTTGAGATGGGGCACAGTCATATAATCACAGCTGACACGGCTGCCATTGTTGGCTGTAAATACGCGTTTAAAGCCCCGTGTAAATTACATCTACCCGCAACAGCTAACGAGGGTGAGCGAATCGCGTTTTGTGTACTCAGTAGCTCAACTGTAGATGACAACAACAAAGCACAAGTTATAGCTGCAAACGGTCTAATCAAAGACGGTGAGGCGGGGACTGAGTATCACACCGCGCTTTTCACTCAGCGTGTAGCTGTGTTCATTAATTCAAAGTGGGAAATTTTATGACGATATTGACAGATAAAAGTACGTCAAGCGCGGCAGGTTTTGTTAATGGAGAGTTTCCAAACGCGAGTAGTCAATTATTACCGTGGCCGGAGGCTACAAACTTTGGAACAGTACTGGATGTACACGGCTATTTGGGAGGTAACTTTAACCATGCAATCCCAAACCCGTATGACAATACGGGCGGTTATGTCCATGTAACATACGGTGTTGTTACCTACTACAATGCGGACGGAACGATAAAATGGAGTAAGGCGGCTTCTAGTATGCAAGACCAAAGCACATTTTATGCGTTCCCTCACATCATTCATTTAATTGATGGTGTACCCCATTTAGTCGGATTTATGAGTAATAATGCCAATACTAACTGGTTTCACTTGTACAAGATAAATTTGAATACGTCAGCAGGCTTGGCGGGTGACTACTTTCTAGCAGAGCCTAAAGGTTTTGGGATTTTAGAGGATGATACATTATTTGCCACAACTCAAGCTGAAAAAAATATGTTCACTCCGCTACACAGTTACAAGGTAGAGCTAGACGATATGAGTTTTGGTCGTCTGCTGAATGTTGGAGTAACAGGGAGGATGAGGGACGTTAACCGCTCCGAGGTTTTTAAACAACCAGGAATAGCGTTGTTCAATGGTAGTGTAACTATAGGCCCAGTTACAGGCGGCGCGCGTTATACGAACGAAGGATCTCATGATGTTTTTAGTTTTTTGATTGGTATAAATAGAGACCTTAGTATTTCGACACCAAGCAGTGAAAAAGAAAATTTTCGGACTGAACACGGTCCTTCATTAAACAGCTTCAAGGGGAGTTTGCAGCAGATATCGAAAGATTTGTTCATGTTTAATGGTCGTCGAGAGTCTATAGCTGGTCAGTATATACACTGGTGGTTTGGCTATGGGCGTAGAATGTATTTCACTAGGTCTGCATTAGAGGACTGGATTAAAAATTGTATATACGCACAATGCGGCCATCGGATAGGGGGGTAGCATGAAAATTTTACTACGAGTGGTTGACGGTGACATTCCTAGTCAATTACCCGATGCATCAATAAAATTCACGCAACAGAAAATTGTGATTATAGATGAACGCCCGTACTTGCTCGCTGATTATATAGGTGATAAACAGCTAGTTAGTGATTATGATGTCGATACGTTTTTGGCCCAAAGACGCGACGAGGACACATTAAAACGTGTTGTTATTGATAATGTATCCGGTCAATTCGATGGTTATGTGAATCATGAGAATGAGTTTACGGTGCCTCAACAGTCAAACGAGGTAATAGCAATGGGCCAGCTTGCTATACCAGATCGTAGATTCAAAGTGCCGTTTCGGCGCACTGATACAGGTCGTATTCAATTAATGCCAGCTCAAGTTCAAAATGGTCAATTTTCAATTCCGCTTAAGTTTGAAACAAATGGTGTCTGGATAGTAAATCAGGAATTGTTTAATTCAGACTTTTCAGAGGACTTATTTTCACTAGATGAATACCGATTTTCGGTTATCTAAATTGTAAAAGCCGTCATCCCGTGGAAGTAGGTACTTTATTCAGCAGAGTTCAAACCTTTCTAAGCAGCCACTCTTCACGCTTTAGCGGCACAACCCAATATCAATTTCATTTTTCAAGGCTACACCTCCAAGGAGTCTAATCGATGGATACCCATATCGATTTAAGCAAACTCCCTGCACCTAACATTATTGACTCACTCTCTTACGAACAGATCTTGGCTTCGCGCAAGGCGCGGTTTGCTGAGCTGGCGCCGCAGTATGCGCAAGCGCTGGAGCTAGAGAGCGATCCGCTTAATGTGTGGTTGCAGGTAGAAAGCTATCAAGAACTGTTGCTTCGGCAACGTATTAACCAAGCTGCGCAATCTAACTTGTTGGCGTTTGCTAAGCAGGCTGACTTGGATCACCTCGGCGCGTTTTACGGGGTGAGTCGCGTGGCGGATGAACACGATGACGACTACCGTCAACGTATTCGCAATAACACCATTGCCTCAAGCACCGCGGGCAGTGCCGAGCATTATCGCAAGCATGCAATAAATGCCGCGCCTAACGATATTGCCGATGTGTCGGTGTACAGCCCAGAAAATGGCAATGGCACCGTGCGGATCACGGTACTGACCAAAGCCGCATTAGACGAGGCCACGGTGCAAACCCCGCCGCCGCAAGATGCTGAGCCAAGCGGCCATATTGTCGATAAGGTGAAAGCTAACGTGCTCGACGACGCAGTAAAAATGCTAACCGACGATGTTACCGTCAAAGGCGCACAGCTAAAGGCGGTGGATGTCGAAGCAGACGTATTTTTGCAGCCAAATACCCCACATGCGGTGTTTGTTGAACTGGAACAAGCGCTGCGTGAAGCATGGCGAAAGGATGCCCGATTGGGCTGGGATTTAGCACCCAGTTGGATCAGTGCTCAGCTGCATAAAAGTGGTGTGCATTATGTGCAAATTCACAAGCCCAATGCATTACAAGACATGACCTCACAACACTGCGCGGTGCCGGGTAACATTACACTGACCCTGCGCTCGTGAGGTGATCATGGAGCAAATATCTGAACAAACCAAAAAGGGTCCGCCGCTGGCGCTATTACCGCCCACGTGCAGCCCATTATTGCGCGAGGTGTGGCAAAGCCAAGCGAGTCTCAAGCAATACGATAAGGCGATTGCCAACCTCACCAATATGAAAGCGCATCCACACGATGCGCAGCTGATGTGGTTAGTGTGGGAGTATGGTCTTGAGTCGATTTTGCCGTATAGCCAAGACCTACGTAAAACCTTAAAAGATGGCCTAGCATGGCAGCGCATTCGCGGTACGCCCAAAAGCTTAACTACGGCGCTTAGCTGGTTAGACTTACACAACCCGAAGATTGAAAACACGCCGTCAGGCAGCCATCACTACAGCTATCAAATAGATACCGGCACCGTGCCCGGTGACGAGCGGGTTGAAAAGGTGGTAAAGCTGGCAAAACTGTCGGCTCCCGTCAGTAGCCAACTCACACGGATTTATCACGGCTATGACGTACGCAAACAAATGCTGTCGAGCCAAGGTAACCAGTTTGGCAATATGCTGAGTGACTATTCGGGCACGTTAGTCACCCTTGCCGATAACACCCAAGTTAAAATTAGCTTTGGACGGTATCAAAAGCACAGTATTGACGCCACCCCAGAGCTTGGTTTTTTACATCATCGCAGTCGCAGTCAACACAGTAAATACCTTGATGAGTATGACCCAAATCGCTATTGCCTAACCACCGATCAGCCGTCGGCATTGCCGAATCAAATCGTCAGGCAGCACACCGTATGTCGCCGATACAACTTGGCCCAGTGGCCAGCGGTTGGTCAATCACCAACGCCACAATTGTGTGCGGTCACGGTGCACTACTCGCGCCGAGTTAATGCGCTACCACTCAAACTTTCAGGCGCCAGCACCGGACGGATGAACTATGGCGTACTTAATTTGACCGCCGTACCGCCAAGCTAACTGTTTTTAAGGAATCATTATGAGCGAACCGAACACCTTTACGCCCATTGTGTGGACCGAGCAGGGCTTAAGCAAACTCCTTGATGCCCAGCAACATAGTATCAATATGCCGATCACCCATGTTTCGGCCGGAGATCAAGCCTATACCCCCAGTGCCACACAAACCGCATTGCGTAACGAAAAACAAAAGGTGTCGATTATCGATGCCACCATTATTGACAGCCAAGACTACGGCAAGCAGTTGAGCTTTAGCGCCCTATTTGATGGCGAACAAGAATACGCCGTAAAAGAAATTGGCATTTGGTCAGGACCAAACACTTTAGTTGCCGTATACAGCGAGCCCAATCGCCAACTTAACTATAAATCGGCAGACGCCGCTTGGCTGGAAGTATTCAATATCGCGGTATCGGCATTGCCTAGCGACAACATCACCTGTCAGGTTGGTATAAACAACGCCAATGTGTTTTTTACCGAATCCTTGTTGAACTTAGTGCAAGCACAGGCCCTCAACAGCAAAAACCTGATGCAGCAAATTTACAACAACTTTCAAATACAACAGCGGCTTAAAAGCGCTGGACTGTAAGGAAACCCCATGAGCAGCAAAACCATAGACGAAAAACTCACCGAGATCAGTAACACCGTCACCGCACAAACCGACAAAGCCGACGAGCTAGTCAGCGAAATTCGCAATAGCTGGCAAGAGGTTAAAGCGGTTCACGAGGTCACCAATCATAACCAACAAGCCATGCGTGACTGGCAAACTCAAACCGGCGAAACCACATTTAAAGACCTAGCGGGCAATACCCACCAAGTACCCACGCTTAAGTCACTGATAGCCGATGCACAAAGCATCAACCCCAATCCTCATGTTATGACCAAGGCACAGTTTGATGCGTTAAGGGAAATGCGTAAACAGCAATATGCGGGGAGTGGGTTTGTTGAATGGGGAAAGCATAATTTTGGAAATCCAAATGTCAATGAGGGGATGTGGCAATGGCTTAACCCTTCATTTAGAAATAGATTTGTTCTCGGTGAAGATGCTTCAAATAGACATCATGGAGTGTCAAAAACTATCCACCCTCAAGTATTAGTCGATGGCACTTTACATCAAGTTTATGGTGTTGTGCATCATGGGACTCAATCAACTTTGATTTTCCCCCCAGCTCCAGACGGCACTAAAACCTATGACTCGGCAACCGGCACTGTTACCCAACACAGCAATGCAGAAGTGGCCTTTGCCACTGAGACTGAAACCAATAAGGTCATTACCTCTCGTAAAGACTTGGTGTTTTTAGAGTCTTGGCATGAAAAAATTGCCGATAAAGATGTGGTCTACCCATTGGGCAACGTGCAATACGGCGCAAGCGGCTATAAAGGGATTGGACTGTTAAATAACCTAGTCGAACAAGGCTATTCCGCATTTGGTGAGTGGGACCAAAACACCAAAGGTTACGGTGCTAAATGGTCAACCCTGACCGACGCACAAAAAGCGATATTCCTAGGCGAACCAGAACACAATATCTACTACGACCCCAAAGCGAAAGCGTATGTTCAAGTGCGTTATAGAGTACGAGTGGTTGAGGGGTTTGGTAATAGTTGGAACAGCGCCCACCCCAGTAAAATAGAGGGTGCTGAATGGGCTACATATTCTTCAAAGCGAATCGTATATGCCCAAGGCAGCTCAAACTCTAAAACAAATAAGGTATTTGTATCAAATGTACATCTTCAATCTACAATTACTAAAAATGATAACGGCGTTGCAGAAGGTGAATCATCCACATTTGGATTATTAAGTTTTGGTGAAACGAAGCCTCTTGCTCTCCCGATTGCCCTCGTGCAACGCTTAAACCAAGGGGCGTATCATCCCAGCTACAACCCGATGGGGTGTAGAGCATGGAACCAGCAAGATAATGGTGGGGCAGCACCATGGTATTCAACAGAAGCTGGAAATATTAATGCAATTAATCAAGCGTTTGATATTCAGTTTGGTGGAGTTGGCCGCGTTGGCGCACACTCCAATACAGGTGGTGTAAGCACTGGTCAATCAGGCCGCTCAGACCAATACAAATACCACGATGCTATTTACGCAGGCCAAGTCGAAGACCTACGCCTAAACGCCAATAAACTCGATGTAAACCAACTACGCGAAGAAACAATGCGCAAAGCGGTAGCGGGCACATTACGGGGTAAAGAGAAAGTACCTTTTACTAAGGTAAAAACTGGCTTTTGCCATCACTCAATTAGTACAATTTACGTTTATCAAAGAAACTACGTTACCCCTTCATCGCTAATAGACAAGGACATACTCTATGATGCGACCAGATATTTAGATTCATACCCGACAGATTCGACGGTTTCTTGTTCACCAATTGCAATTAAATTTATAGATGCTGGCGATACAGATTTGACAACATTTAGTGGCGGAGTAGCACTTAACACATGGTTAATTGTTGATAAGCTGCGCATAGCAAATAATAGCCAACATTTAGCAATGATTAACCAAAACACAGGAAACTACCTTTGGTTTTCAGAGGGGTCTGCAAGTACAATCAAAGCCGAAATTATTTTCCCAACCGAAGCTCAAAGTGCTGAATTCGACTCTCTCCCCTGGGTTGATATTATCGGCTCGCCAGAAAATATCGCTGCCACATTCCCCGATGGTGTAGTTGGACAGTGGGTTCCCCAATTACCAAGTGACGATACTGAACAGCAATTTAAAGCAAATAGAAAGTGCCTGTCTCATCCAGCAGTTAATGCATTACGCACAATGGATAATGGTGAGACATGGCAGGCGATTACTGCTTCTGTTAGCAGCGTAGAAAATGAAATTCAAGATACATGGAACGCACAAAGTGTAGGGTTGGTCCAATATGAGTCGTTAAGCCACTTTACTAAGCCTGCAAATAACTCACAAATTGTTGGTAGCTTGGGTGATGTTTACGCGAGCCAAGCCTATTTAAATGAGTATGGTAACCGCCTACACTCATCGCTAACTGGACGGACTGGAATACGTATTGGAGGTCCTCTTTTTCAAGAGTTTTTGGGGCTGTCTAAGTACACTTACTATAGTCCACGTTCAACATTGGGATGGACTGCTCAAATAGGTGATGAACCCACTCACTGCGCATTGAATCTAGATGTTACGAATGCATACTCCCCTGCATACAAAACTCTGCACTCAATCACTGAGAAAAACGGCCTGCTATACCTGCAATTCCACGGCGCAGAACTTAAACACAACGGTACGGATTGGGGCGACGACCAAACCATTCCAATTATCGATGGCGAAAACGTCAAAACCGACCTTAACGGCAACACCGTCAAAGTATTCTGCCACCACACCCAATTGCCAATTGGCATCGCCAGTCACTAAGGATTAATTATGCAACCTACGACCAATCAGACTGTGGAGGCGGTCGACGCAGTGCTGCCTGAAAATCACACTGACAGCACCGTCAACAACACGACTAACGCCGAATTAGAGGCCGAGCAATCAACAAGCTCATCACCAAGTATCAGCTACGATGAGGTGATGACTAAAATCATGCTGCGTCATCCAAGGGCGCAAATTGACCAAGCATTAGCGACGGCGATTGAGCAGGAGCAACAAGCGTATGAAGCCGCACATCACGCATGGCAGCTGCAAGTGACGGCAATTGAAGTGCAGCGACAGGCCGCCCTTGAGCACAATGCAGGGTTAACGCCAGATAGCAGCGATGTGCCAATGCCGGTGCCAGAGTTACCTGTTGAGCCGACTTTGCAACTAGCAAAGCGCAGACAATGCTATCGCACGGAAGTGGTTGACGTGGACCTTGAGTTGACCACCCAAACACAACCTGCCAAACGAGAATACGACGACCAAGCCTTTGTCACCTATGAATACCCAGCGACAGAGGCGCACAGCGATGCGCAGATTGCAAAGGTAAAGCGAGAGCGTTTTAAACAAGCGCGAAATCAATTGTTGGCCGCGCAAACCGTGGTGGTGGATGAACTTACGTTTGACGCTGACGAGCTGAGCCAGCAACGTATGGCTCGGGCGCTATTGGTAATGGACGAGCAACAAACCATACCCTGGATCTTAGCCAATAATGACGTGGCAGAAATCACCAAAACACAGCTATTTAGTGCCTGTAAGTTGGCTGCTGAGCAGCAAACCGCGCTGTGGATTGGCGAATAACACCCATTGGCTGCTAATAAACCCGCTGCGGCGGTTTTTTTGGTTTATAGCCATTGAATTAAGAGGAGAATAACGTGGCCATATTAACACGTGCCGCACGTATTGCGTTTGCTGAGCAGATTAAAGCACAGCCGGTGTTTTTGGCTTGGGGGCAGGGCGAAGCAAGCTGGGATAACCAACTGCCACCAGCGTCAAGTGAAAGCACCGCGTTAACCAACGTACTTGGTTATCGCAAAGCTAAGCGCTTTGCTTATTGTGTTCAAGACAGTGATGGAGAGATCCAAGTTCCAGCGGGCAACTACACCATGGTTAACTACCCAACCCCTCACTTGTACTGCCAGTTTGAATACGACATTACCGATGGGTTATCACAGACCATTCGTGAACTGGGGTTAATGGTGGGAACTGAGGTAAAAGATCTTATTCCATCGAGTAAAACATACTTTTTAGCCGACGAGATCAAACACCCCGGCATGCTGCTGTTACTTGAACACCGCCCAGCAATTTATCGCGACCAAGGTGTAAAAGAGTCATTCGAATTTGTGATTAGTTTTTAAGGGGGCGCGATGGAACCACATATTTATGAGCAAATAGCGCAGCAACAACCCGACTTTTATCAAAAGTTTGACCCTGAAAAGCAGTACGAACAACTGTTATTTCGCGCCAGTCGAGGTCTACAAAGCCGCGAACTTAACGATTTGCAATGTCAGGTTAATCATCGGGTTAAAGGCGTTGCCGATGCGTTACTTAAAGACGGTGATATCGTCGCCGGTGGCGGGGTCAAAGTCAAAGTTGAGGACGGCGTAGCAACGGCTTATGTTGCCGCCGCGTCGGTTTATATTCGCGGTGCGGTAAGGCACATTGCAGAGCGTGAGCTAACTATCGATACTAGTATGGATATCTTGATTGGTGTCGAGCTTAACGCTGAGGTGATCACCGAGCTTGATGACGCCGAACTAAAAGACCCCGCAGGTAAAGGCTCACTTGCCGCAGGACATAACTACGATGAGCCCGGTGCTGCACGTCTGAAAGTCACCGCAAAGTGGAACAAGTTATCAGAAGATCAAGATACCAACAGTGCGTTTTATCCTGTCTATCAAGTAAACCAAGGTGTGCTGGTGGTTAACCAAGCACCACCGCAATTAGACTCTGTAGCCCGCGCATTGGCGCGCTACGACCGTGAAGCCAACGGTGGCAACTATGTGGTCAACGGCATGGGCTTTCATTACATTAAAACCGAAGGTGAATACCAGCACTTTAGTTTGCAGTCGGGTAAAGCCCATATCGACGGT
The DNA here is from genome assembly GCF_051930985.1 of Pseudoalteromonas sp. T1lg65. Taxonomy (NCBI): domain Bacteria; kingdom Pseudomonadati; phylum Pseudomonadota; class Gammaproteobacteria; order Alteromonadales; family Pseudoalteromonadaceae; genus Pseudoalteromonas; species Pseudoalteromonas sp. T1lg65. Next base: position 1,140,496 of record NZ_CP196837.1, read on the forward strand.
TTTGAGCTAAGTTTTGCCATGGCTTTGTCTAAACAACTGCCATCAGAGCCGGATATTACCGAAATTGGCCCGGAAAGCGCAGTATTAGCAGAAGGCGCCGCGGCTAACGAAAATATCAAAGTTGACTTTCCGCCGTTAAAGGCAGTAAAGCAGGTTCGGGTGAAAATTCGCGGCACCTACGATGTGACCCGTGAAGCCGAGCTTAAAGATTCACTGGAGCACTCCGGCGTTGACTATATCGAAAGTGTTAGAAGCGGTGACAATGTGTACTTGGAAGGTACTCATTACGACTTTAAAGACAATCATATTCATTGGTTAATTGATGGTGAACGTCCAACGACTGGCAGCAGCTATCAAGCGACTTATGTTTACAATACGTTTGCCGAGGTGGAGCACAATGCCACACACTACTGGATAACAGCGAGTTTTTTACAAAAGCGCGCTGAAAACAACGAAACCTTATTGCTGGATGACATCGAAGCTGTATACGAACGACTATCGCCACGAATTGACCTGATCTTACTTAACCGAGACGGTGAAATTGAGCGCATTAAAGGGGTGCCTGCGCTAGAACGCCCCAAAGCCCCTTTGCTGCCAGAGCAACACCTGCCACTGGCGTATGTTCACCAACACTGGGATGGCAATGCGCCACGCGTTGAAGCCATCTCGACGCAAGCGCTAAATATGCAAGATTTATATAGCATGCAACGCCAAATTGGTGAGTTATATCAGTTGCTGTCGATAGAGCGACTACGAAACGACGCTAACAGCCAAGAGTCATCGAGCAAATACGGGGTATTTGTTGACCCATTTTTAGATGACGATTTACGTGACCAAGGTTTGGCGCAAGATGCCGCCATTATTGATGGCGAATTAACCTTGCCAATTGATGCAAAGGTGTATTCGCTAACCGGTGCTGAGCAAGTCGAGTTGTTGCCCTATACGTTGCAACCTGTGCTGAGCCAGTCAAAACGCACCGGACAAATGAAAGTCAATCCCTACGACGCCTTTGCCCCAGCACCAGCTGCGGTAACACTAAGTCCCAATGTCGATCATTGGACAGTGACACGACAACAATGGACCAGCCCTGTGACCCGTCGATTTACCCAAGGTAGCGGCGTGGTGCAACGGATCAATAGCCGCGTACAAACCCAGCGGGTTGGCATACAAACTCAGCAAGCGGAGTTTTTACGTACCAAGGTGGTGCACTTTACCATCGACGGCTTTGCTGAAACTGAAACCTTAAAAAGCATGACATTTGATGGCGTAGAGCTAAATGTGGAGGTAGATGCATGATCACTGGACGTTTTACGATCCCTGAGGGCGTGTTCCCTGCTGGAGAAAAAACCGTGCTATTTAGCGGTTCGGGCGGCACTGAAGGAACCGCAACGTATACAGGCAGTGGGCAAATTCGCACCGAAACCCTAACTCGGGTGACCACTATTACCACCCAGCGTTGGGACCCACTTGCGCAAACCTTTACGTTAACCGAGAGCCGTTTTATTGCTGCTGTTGAGCTGTTTTTTACTGCCATTGGAGATAAACCGGCTCAAGTACAAATTCGTGAGGTAGAGCAAGGCGTACCAACGCAAACCATATTGGCGCAAAGCCGAGTTGCAAGTAGTGATATTTCTTCAACAGGTGCGACTCGATTTAGCTTTACTCCGGTGTTTTTACAGGCCGGACAAGAATATGCCATTGTGGTATTAACCAACGATGCCGAGCATGCCGTGGCGATTGCGGAACTAGGGCAATACGATCAACAGCAAGGTTGGGTAACCAGCCAGCCGTATCAAGTGGGCGTGTTATTGTCGTCCAGTAACGCCAGCACTTGGACACCTCATCAACAAAAAGATCTCACCTTTAATCTGTTGGCCGCCAAATTCAGTGATACCACAAGGCAAGTTGAGTTAGGTGAAGTCGATGTGGATGATGTGACGGACTTAATGGCGCTGGCCGTGGTGCAACGCCCCAGTGCGGAAACGGATATCGATTTTACCTTAAGTGATACCGAGTCAGCATTTGCGTTACATCATGTCCCTGAGTGGACACCGCAACAGCTGGACGGTGACAGTATTAAGGGAAAGGTCAAAGTTACCGCTAATCTGAGTGGCTCTGAAAGCCTAAGCCCGGTGTTATTTGCTGGCACTCAATGCGCTACCGGAAAAGTACAACCGCAAGCCCAGTACATTTCTCGCGCTTTTACTTGTAATCATGGTGGTCGGGTGACGGTGAGCTTTGAGGCTGTATTAGGCGGACTGGCAAAAGTGAAAGTCTATTTACAACAAAATGACGACAGCTGGTTGGAAGTCCCCAATGCTGTATCCCCTTCGCCGTCACAACGTGGACTCGGCTGGCAGCAGTACGACTATGTACAAAATGCGTATGTCGGCACATTAACCCGAGTGAAGTTAGTGCTATCTGGTACTGGCACGCACCGGCCACGGATACGTAACCTGCGTGCGTTTTCAACGTAATAGACGTTTGTTGTTAAAAAATGCCGTCAGTGCTTATTCTGCGGCGGCATAGTTGATAGCGAGCCACAGGTGTTTTAGATGTAGCGGTCAGCATTGACCTGTTTTTAATCCAAATAACCACTACACTGTATCTACGCTTGCAAAAGTGATTAAAGATTTCCATGTACTCCGGCCCAGCTCAACGTGTTGACTGGGCTTTTTTATTTCTGGAAGTCACACCGCGTTTAAAAATTAAAGCGGTCAAAAATGACCTGCTTTAATCGCTAAAATTCAGTAAGATACACCTAAGCTTGAAAAAGCTAACAGACAAACAGACCCCCATTAAAAGCCCATAACCCTTTAGGTTGTGGGCTTTTTTATTGTGTTTTGGGCACGCCGTCCGCCATTAACCTTACAGCCACTTTAATCGGCTGAGTTTCTTATCAGAGAGTCACTATGAATCATCGCAGTACCCTAGTTAATAAGGTGCTTGAAAGCCTTACGTCTGGACTACAGGGCATGGCACAGGTTGGTGTTATTAAACCTGTGATGCCGTATCCAGATCTCACACAAACAGCGCAGCTTTGTGTCACGCTGGTGGCTGAGCGCCAAGCCAGCGAACTGCAAACAACAGGAAGCGCCGAAGGCGTGACCTACGGGCCAACATCCAATAAACACTTGAGCCCAAACCCACTCGACCGACGAGTGCTGAGTTTGCAGTTAGACATTGAAGTGGAAGATGCCAATAGCATGGCGCTGTTATCGCGGCTAGATACGGTGATTGATACCTGTGAAGCACTGATGCAGGCCGACGGTGTGCCCACTCCCTGGCAGCATTTTATTCCTAAAAACACGCAATTTGCGTTTACCAAGCAAAGTGACTCGGTAATCGCAAAAGCCACGTTATTGTGGGATTTTTATTATCAAGTCGAACCGTTGCCAGAGCCTGAAGACGTTCCAGTTAAAGAAATTTACTTGGGTCCAGAAGGCGGCGAACATCATTTGATTTATCGCACGCCTGAGCAAGGAGAGTCAGTATGATCAGCAATCCTTATCAAAGTGAATTAGCCCTGTCGGACTTACAGCATCGCTTGAGCAAACTTATTGCTATCGGGACGGTGGAAGAAGTGGATTACGAAACTGCTACGGTGAAAGTCAAAATCGGTAATTGGATCACCAAAAAGCTGCCTTGGCTAACCACCCAAGCGGGTCAAGATATGACTTGGCAAGCCCCCGAAATCGGTGAGCAGGTGGTGGTGTTGTCACCTTGTGGCGACACGGCACAAGGGGTTGTGCTTGGCAGTTTATATTCGCAGCAGTTTGCTGCCGAGCAAACGGAAGTTGCGGCAGCGCAGCGCCCTGACGTGCAAAAGGTGCGTTATCAAGATGGCAGCGTGATTGAATACGACCGCAAAAGTCATCGCTACCTAATTGATATTAAAGGCGCTGACGCCACAGTGGATGTGATTTCAGCGGGCACACTCAATATTACCACCGCTAAGGATATTCGCGTACAAACCGACGCCAATGCCACCGTGTTGGTTGCCAAAGACACTACGGTAAATTGCGATGGCAATGCGGCCGTGACGGTGGCAGGAGATGTCACGGTTGACGGTGCCAGTATCGCGCTTAACGGCGGTTCATCTTGTGTGACCACCGCGCATGTTTGCCACTTTACGGGCAGCCCGCATGGCGATGGTTCTTCAACTGTAACAGCGGGGAAATGACATGGCATTAAGTGCAGGCGCCCTAGAGGGCTTAATTAAATCAGAGCTAGAAGCCAACGGCTTTGTGCTCAGCGGCGAACATGCTGTGGCGGGTAAAATGGCTACGGCGATTGCCAAAGCGGTAGTTGATCATATCACCCAATCTGCGCAAGTCACCGTGGCGGGTGGCTCTAGTGCAGGTGCCTACAAAGTATCTTAGGAGCACTCCATGATAGGTATGAACGCCGAAACGGGCAAACCACTCGGGGGGGTTGAGCACCTTAAACAAAGTATTCGCGATATTGTCACCACGCCACTAGGCAGCAGAGTGATGCGTCGTGATTACGGTTGTGGCTTATACGAGCTGGTTGATAAACCGTTTTCACACAGCTTGGTGGGCGATATCACTATGAGTATTGCCAATGCACTAGAAAAGTGGGAACCGAGGTTTCAGCTTGATGGTGTTGCGGTACACCCTGCGGGAGAAGGAAAACTCAGCATTGAAATCAACGGATTATATTTAATTAACGGTGAGCCCGTCACCATTGAAGGGATTCAAGTCTAACCCTTAAAAACCCCCCTTATTATTTGTTTAGGCCACACAAGGCAGCTTGTGTGGCCTTTTTTATTAGCACACTGACATACCCTTGAAGGAGATCCCTATGTCAAAATTTCTACACGGTGTAGAAGTCATTGAGGCGCAATCTGGTACGCGCCCAATCAAAACAGTAAAAAGCTCAGTAATTGGTGTTATTGGTACTGCCAAATATGCTAACGAAGATGCCTTTCCTCTTAACACACCAGTACTGGTTGCTGGAAAACGAGCTGAAGCTGCATTACTTGCAGACTCTGACAATGCGGCTTATAAAGCGCGCGTTGTTGAACTACAAGATGCGGCCATTGCACAAGAAATTTCAAACGTTGAAAGAGACACGTCGACAACACTAACGCAAGATCAAAAAGACGAAATTGCGGCTAAGTTACGTAAAGAAATCACTTCAGTACCTATGGTTGAGCAAGGCACTTTACCAGCTGCAATGGACGGTATTTTTGACCAAGCGGGCGCTGTGGTTGTGGTGGTTCGTGTTGCTGATGGTGACGTGCCGACCGTTCACACAAACATGGTTGGTGGTGTTGCAGCTGACGGCACTTACGAAGGTGTGCAAGCGTTCCTTGGTGCTGAGTCTGTACTAGGTGTTACGCCACGTATTCTTGTTGCGCCAGGTTATTCGCATCAACGCAATGGCGTTGCTAACCCAGTTGTCAAAGAGCTGGTTGGTATTGCTGAGCGTCTACGTGCGGTGATCATCGCCGATGGTCCAAATGAAGGCGATAACGAAGCGAAAGAATATCGCGCTGACTTCGGTTCACGCCGTGTGTTTGTGGTTGACCCGCATGTCAAAGTATTCCGTGACGGTGGTTTGGTTGAAGAACCAGCCAGTGCACGTGTTGCGGGTATGATTGCTAAGTCTGATAACGACCGTGGTTTCTGGTGGAGCCCAAGTAACACCAATATGAATGGTGTTGTGGGTACGGTTCGTCCGATTGACTTCCAATTAGGCGATAGTTTTGCACGAGCTAACTTGTTGAACGAAAAAGAAGTTGCGACGATTATCCGTCAAAACGGCTTTAAACTGTGGGGTAACCGCACTTGTTCAGATGACCCGAAATGGGCGTTCTTATCGGTTGTTCGTACTGCGGACATGATCAACGACTCATTACTTCGTGCGCACATGTGGGCGGTAGATCGCAACATCACTAAGACTTACATCGAAGACGTGACGCAAAGCGTTCAGTCATACCTTGATAGCCTTAAAGCACAAGGTGCGATTTTAGGTGGTCAAATTTGGGCTGACGAAGAGCTAAACACGCCAGCAAATATCCAAGCAGGCAAAGTGTACTTTAGCTTTGACTTCACGCCGCCAACACCGGCTGAGCACATCACGTTCAAGAGCATCCTAACTAATAACTACCTTGAGGAAATCGTATAATGGCAATCTCTCCTAAAATCCTTAAAAAATTCAAGCTGTTTGTAGATGGTAAAGGCTATTTAGGTATTGCCGACGAAATTCAGCTACCAAAAGTAACAGTAAAAACCCGCGAAGTAACGTCAGGTTTCCAAGCGCCAGTTGAGCTAGACGTAGGTCAACTTGAAAAGCTAGAAGGCACCATCACGTTACTAGAGTACAACGCCGACATGATGAAGCTGCTAGGTGACTGGAGCGGCGCAACGACACCGTTGACGGCACGTGGTGCAATTCAAGCACAAGGTCAAGCGCCAGTACCAGTTGTGGTAACACTCGAAGGCTTCTTTAAAGAAGTGGATATGGGCAGCTGGAAAGACGGCGAAGAAGCCAAACTAACCCTGCAATACGCGGTACAAAAGTACAAGCTACAAATTGGTCAAGACGTAATTTACGAAATTGACCTATACAACGACGTTCGTACCGTAAACGGTAAAGATCAAATGGCAGCACTTCGCGCAGCAATTGGAGCATAAAACATGAAAGACATCATTAAACTGAACTTCCCAGTCACGGTCGACGCGCATGAGTATGCCGAACTAACGATGAGACGACCCAAAGTACGAGATCGTTTAATGGTTGATAAGTCGGATTTAAGCGAATCTGAAAGCGAAATCCGTTACTTCTCCAATTTATGCGAAGTGCCTCCAGAAGTGATTGAAGAGCTCGACTGGAGCGACTTTGTAAAACTACGAGAGAAGCTACAAGCTTTTCTCGTATCCCGCCCAACCGCATAAAAGCCATGGTCATTGCACTGGCCAAATACACTGGGTGGGGATTAGCCGAACTTAACGCCTTAACAGAAGACGAGTTAACAGACTGGTTTGAAGCGGCGTTAGAGTACAAACAAAGCACAGAGGCGGGGTAACCCGCCTTTTTTTATTTATCCGCAGTTCAGGTTATTTAACCAATCTCAGCAGCAGTTAATCACACCAGACCATTTAGTTAAGCCTTCGCAGGGTAACAGCAAGCTTAGCTAAGTGGTTTTCGCACTCTCATTCTTTCCAACTGTTTTCCTCAGGTAATGCCATGAAAAAATCTGCTTCAAAAAAACCTTCGCGCGTGGCGAATAAGGTTAAGCACCAGCTACCAAAGCAAACTCAACTCGCACATCAGGTGGCAAAGCTAGGCGCGTTGGTTGATAAACTTAATCAACATGTTGCACTCGATACTGAGTCACCTAACGTTGAACAGCAGTTAGCGGCGGTTATTCAAATTAACCTTAAGCAGCTGCTGGGCGAGCCGCTTAGCAAGGCTGATCTAGGTTTTGCACAATCCTATGAAGGTGATTCGAAAAGCGAACAAGCGGCGGAGCCTAAAAAGGTCGCAGGGAATACCCAACCCCCAGCGTTGTTTGCTTTATCTGAGCAGTTGGTGGCACAACTGAGTGGCTTAAACCAACGTTTAGATGGACTGGATTTGTCAGCGTTAAAGCCGTTGCACAACAGTGCCCAAAACAGCGCGCCTAACGCTGCTGCCCAAACTATATCGCTTACCGCACCGCAGCTCAGCACAAGTAGTCAACAGGCGCAAAACCAAGCGGTTACGTATGCGCAACAGACTGAAAACGCCGCAGTTCAATCGGCTCCAGCGAGTAATACCAACGGACTGAATGATCAGGTTTCTGCGGTACTGTCTAATGCTCCTACGGTGCTAAATCAGTTAGGGTTTGAGCAAGCAGCCGATACCTTGGCTAAGTTTACGCCGGCGTTAAACCAAATTGACGTCGCAAAGGTGATGGAAGGTGATTTACAAAGCCTGAAACAAGCGTTACCTGAGCTGGCTAAAACGGTGGATTTTAGCGCTTTAAACCAAAGTGTAGCCAAGCATATTCCGGCGTTTTCACAGCTTGATTTAGCGGCGGTTGCACAAGGTGATTTGGCGTCTGTATTGGATACCATGCCTGCGCTTTTGGATGGTGCGGGGTTGTCAGAGGTTTCGCAGCAATTTAGTGCAGCATTACCTGCTTTTCAGCAACTGGATATGGCGGCGATTGCCAAGGGTGATTTAAATTCTCTGTTAGATAGCGCGCCCGCAGCACTTAGCGCCTTCGGATTTGATAAAGCTGCTTCGGTGCTGGAACAGCATAAAGACCTCTTTACAGGTATAAATGTTCAAGGGGTGATGCAAGGAGACTTAAGCTCTCTTTTAGATAGTGCGCCCGCAGCACTTAGCGCTTTCGGATTTGATCAAGCCGCTTCGGTGCTTGAACAGCATAAAGAGCTCTTTTCAGGCATAGATGTTCAAGGGGTGATGAAAGGAGATTTAAGCTCTCTTTTAGATAGTGCGCCCGCAGCGCTCAATGCCTTGGGTTTTGATAAAGCCGCTTCTTTCTTGGAGCAAAACAAAGCAAGTCTCGCGAGCATTGATGTACAAGGTGTGCTCAAAGGAGACTTAACTTCTTTGCTAGATAGCGCGCCCGCCATGCTCAACTCGTTGGGGTTTGATAAGGCCGCGTCCTTTTTAGAACAGCACAAAGAAAGCTTTGCCAGTATTGACGTGCAAGGTTTGATAAAAGGAGATCTGAGTTCTTTACAAGGGGCTGTGGGCAGTATGCTCGAACCGTTTGGTTTAGACGGCGTATCGGATAGCGCATTCGATTTACTTGATGCTGATAGCCAAGAGGATGAGGAAAAGGACAAACGCAAAAAAGGCAAGTCAGGCAAAAAAGGTAAAAAGAAAGGCAAAGGCCGCAAGGGCAAAAATTCAGCACGGAAAAAGCCTGCAAAACCCGCGCTTAAGTTACTCGAAGGTGGCAAAGGGCAAGAACAGGACAACGCGAAGTCTAACAAGGCTGCTAAGCAAGGCACTTCGCGCAAGGGGAAAGGCGCTAAAAATACTGGAAAAGTGCTTAATCGCGCCGCTGCAAATGACGCTAAATACAGCAAATTAGGGCGTTTCTCGCCGAAAAAATTGCTGAAAAGTCCAACGCGTCTGTTAGGCAGAGCCGCAGCACCGTTAACTGTCGCACTTGGCGCATTTGATGCGTTCAGCGCCCTTACCGATGACACCTTAACGGGCAAACAAAAGACCCAAAAAGTCGGCGCTGCCGCAGGTGGCATGGGCGGTGCGCTGGCTGGTGCGGCTGCTGGTGCTGCCATTGGTTCGGTGATCCCGGTGTTTGGCACTGCACTTGGCGGCTTAGTTGGTGGGGCACTGGGCGCAATAGGCGGCGAGTCTGTCGGCGGCTTCTTAGGTGACACCCTAGGTGGTTGGTTATTTGGAGATGATGATGAAGAAGTAAATTCCAGTGCTCAAACCTCAAATCTTCAGCAGGCAAAGCAATCACCACATTCATCAACTGCCAATACAGCGCTAGATTTTGTTAAAAATGACGTTATCAACCCCTTTAATATGGCTCTGGGCACGGTCGCCGCCAACGACCAAAATAACGGGGTAAAAAATAGTCGCGCACTAACGCTAAGTAAGTTGGGTGGCTATGTTGGTGACGCGCTGAATTACCACACCGTAGCGTCGACCGCGATGGATAACAGCAAAAGCGCCACAGAAAAAGCCAGCACCATAGGTGGAACGTTAGCGGGAATGTATTCCTCAAAGCTGGTAACCAATGGCTTAGTCAAAGTTAAGCATCCGGCAGTGCGCCTGATGGTACCACTGGCTGGATTTTTAACTAACAGTGCAGTGGGTAATGCAACAAGTGAGTTTGTGGGTAATACACCGGCTGGCAAGTCGCTAGCTAACTGGATGTTTGCCGATAAAGCTCCCGACAACACCAAAGCTCCTCAACTGAGTAGTGAGCCACAGCAGTTAAATGCTAGCAATCCCACGATTCAGTCACAAACCTCGGCATCACCAAGTGCAACACCAGCCAGTGTCACCGTGAATGCCAATATCACCGTGAATGCCACCGATGGCAAGCAAGCAAAAGACATTGCGGTTGAGGTAAAACAACTGCTTGAGCAGCAACAACAGCATGCGATGCACGAGTTATCCGCTCGTTATTTTAACCAAGTAGCGTAATTTCAAAGGACCCTTAATGAGCAAGGTAAACCACGCCAAACACATGATGCAGCTTGGCAAAGACTATAAGTTCTCGGTCAGCACAGCGGCATTTAATAAGCTGAAATACGATAGCCAATATCGTTGGAGTTCCCATGACTCACAAACCGACAAAAGTTCGCCAGCCATGCAATTTATTGGGGTGGGCGAGCAAACCCTAGAAATCGAAGGCACTATCTTTCCACAGCTGGTTAAAAATGGCTTAAAACAACTCGACAGCATGCGTGCGCAAGCAGAAAAAGGCGTGCCGTTTACGTTGGGTTATGTGGAAGAAAGCGGCAAGTCGAGCCCTAGCGTCGGGCGAGTGATGGGCAAGTGGGTGATTAAGAGTATTTCAGAAACCCGCACCCTGTTTTTTAACGACGGTATTCCCAGAGAAATCCAGTTTGTGATGCGTTTGGGCCGATATCAACAAAGCCAAGGGGAATAGTAATGGAAAAAGGGGTTACCTACGTCACTCGCGACGGGGATTGCTTGGACTTAATTTGTTTTCGCCATTACGGCCGCAGCAGCGGCGTGGTGGAAAAAGTATTACAGGCAAATCATGGTTTGGCGGCGCTTGGACCAATTTATGCCCTTGGCGTCGAAATCTTTTTGCCGGAATTCCCCAAGCCAAAAGTAAAACAGGTCATCAATATTTGGGATTGATATGAATTTACAACCAAACTTTTCAATCAAGGCCAATGGCAATGAAGTCGCCGACACCTTAAAAAACCGCGTGGTTGAAGTAAGCGTGACCACCCGCACAGGGCTGTTAAGTGACACTTGTGCGGTACGGTTTGAAAACCTTGAAAAGCTGCCAATTGCAACGCCGGGAAAAGCAGCATCACTTGAAATCGCCATGGGCTACAAAGAGGGTGTGCAAGATAGTCAATCACCGTTAGAGCCATTGGGGATCTTCGAAGTTGGCGCGTATGAGTTAAGTGGGCCGCGTCGCGCGTTATCGCTGTTTGGCAACAAAACCTTGTGGCACACCGCACTAAAAGCCCCAAAGCAGCGCTCTTGGCCTAAAGACGGCAGTGATGAACCATTGCTGTTAAGCGATGTTATTGCAACCATTGCAGGAGAGTATGGGCTGGAACCAAAGGTAGGTCCCGCGTTTTCAGGTATAGAACTCAGCCATATCGAGCAAAGCGAAAGCGACATGCAGCTGCTGACTCGCTTAAGTGAACAGTTTGATGCGGTAATGAAAATAGCCAACGACAAGCTCATTTTTATGGCTAAGGGCACTGGACTTTCGCTCAGTGGTCAAGCGTTACCTAAGGTAAAACTTGGTAAAGCAGACATTCACTTGTGGCAGCTAAGCGCCAATCAAAACCGATCGGTTGATGAGGTGGAGGCGTACTATTACGACCTCCAGCTGGCCGAAAGAAAACCACTCAGTGTCGGCGGCGGCGCAATAAAAACCACCTTGCCGTATGTGTATGCCACAGAAGCGCAAGCCACTAATGCTGCTAAGGCCAAATTACAACGCCTACAACGCTGCTATAAACAACTGCAACTGGAAATCGTAGGTGCACCAAAACTGGTCGCAGGTGGCGTTGTGACTATCGCGGAAGTCGACGACGAACTCGACGGCGATTGGTTTGTTAGCGAAGTCAAACACGTGATCAACCCACTAGGCTTTCGCAGTATTTTACAATGTGAAGCACTGACTAAATAACCGTGTAGTCACGCCTCGGCTGCAAAGCATTTCATATCCTCAGTGCCAAAGTGGAATCCAGAAAAACCCAACAAGGTCATTATTGACCGTTTTATCCAACTGATTTTATTTAATATTCACCTATGCTGAGCAAGTAATATCAATTCTCTCAAATTGATCAGATATTTAAGCGGATTGATATAAGCCCACTCACCGTTAACTTGCTGTCCAGCAAGCTAACCAGCTCAACGCGCATTTAGCGCAAATTACATCTATCAACCTCTTAGGAATTAAAATGTCGCAATCCACATCACACAAATTTTATTTAGTCGAAGAAACTGAATACGGCGTTACACCGGCATCGGCACAATTTGTTGAAGTGCCAATTACAGGCACTACCTTGGGCCTGACAAAAAATACCAGTCAATCAAATACTATCCGTAGCGATCGTCAGATCTCAGATTTTAGAGATGGCACACAGCAGATAGGCGGTGACATCAAAGCAGAACTACAATGGCAAGCCATCGATATGCTACTTGCAGCAGCGGTTTGTGGTAATTGGGAGTCGAACAAACTAAAAAGTGGTACACAGCGTCGTAGCTTTAGTATTTTACGTCACTTTACAACGCTTTCAGCGGCCGACAAACCGTACCAACTTTATCGTGGTATTGAGTTAAATAACATTAATATTCAATTGGGTACTGAAGGCGTAACAACCGCAACGTTCAGCGCAGTAGGTAAGTCAGTTGAGGCTTTATCAGAGCTGCCAGCAGGCGCGTCACTCACAGCAACGCCAGCTGCACCAGCGGTTGACACATTTAATGGTCAAGTAATGGAAGGCGGAGAAAACTTGGCTATTGCGACGGAACTTGGCTTCACGCTAGAAAATGGTATTGAGCCGCGTTTTGTTATTGGTTCAAGCGAAACTATTCGTCCGTCAATCGGACTGTCAAACCTTACCGGCACACTTGGTGTTTACTTTGAAAACCACGCTTTACTAGAAAAGTTCTTCAGCGGTGAGAAATCAAATATCGGTTTCAGCATGGCCGATCCAGAAGGTAACGAATACATAGTCACAGTTCCTAACTTGAAATACACCGGTGGTCAGCCTGATGTGGAAGGCACTGGCGCGATTATCGTGTCATTACCGTTTCAAGGCTTACTGTCAGAAGCAGAAGGCACTAATCTAATCATCGAAAGGAGAGCAAAAGCATGAGCATGATGGAAGACTTTTTCACCAGAGATAAAGCCAACGAAGGCATTAAAGTACCACTCACTTTGCCAGATGGTTCAAAGTCTGAGCACTACATTGTGGTTCGTGGTATTGATTCAGATGCGTTCAGAGATGCTGAAACATTGGCAAAACGCAATGCCATGGCATTCGCTGCAATTGAAGACGAAGCACAGCGTGCTGAAGCCTTTGCGGAAGAACGCTTGGGACTAATTGCCGCGCTGATCGCTGATTGGTCATTTGATGAACCGTGTGAAGTGGACGCCATTAAAACGTTCTTGCGCCAAGCCCCGCAAATTTGTGAACAGGTAGACAAAGTTGCGGCAAAACGTGCACTTTTTTTCGCCAAAGGGTTGAGCAGTTCGCCGACTACGCCAAAAGCGAGTTCCAATTAAACACCATACCCAAAGGCGCACGCTTAACCCGTAAACAAGCGCTAAAACAGGTCTGGAAAACCACAGGTCACAAGCCAGCCGAACTGGCAGAGCAAGTCGCTCTGCCAGACGAGCTGGCTTATTTATGGCAATGGTATTTAGAGCTGAAAAGCGACAAACCTCTCAATTTTACCGAAATTCACCACTGGTCATCGCTAACGCGCAAACATCTCCGCTCCTGGGAGGTCGATCTTTTGCGCTCAATCGACCGCATTTATTGGAGTGTCATGCATGGCAACTAACGCTGAGCTTTCCCTATCATTGCTAATTAAAGAAACCACCACCGCAACGCGTGAACTCTCAAAGCTAGAAGAGCAATTTAAAAAGACATCAAGCGCCAGTCGCTACTTTGATGATGGTATAAAATCTGCGCAAAAGTCTATGGCGAGCTTTGTTAAAAGTATACAGGTGGGAGGTAAAGCATCTTCTGGCTTTTCATCTCAAATCAAAGCATCTGGGAAGGTTTTTTCTGCATTTAAAAAAAACGTAGATGATTCTGGCAAAACATTTAATCGGCTTGGCGGTCAACTAACAAAGTCAGGTAAGTCTCTTTCAGTTTTTAGTTCAGACGTTAACAAAGCATTCTCTACGCTTGAAACACGATCGAGCTCAGCTGTCGCAAATTTGAAACAGTTAGAAACCCAATTGAAAAATAACGCCAAAGCTGGCAGTAGTTTAACGACTAAATCAAATTCTCCGCTAACTGCGTCAGCTGGGTTAGAAGAAAGTGCAAAGCCTAAAGGTAGGTTCAGAACTTTAGCAGGCAAAGCGGCAAGCGGTGCAGGTAAAGTAGCGAGTGGTGTTGGCAGTGGGATTGGAAAGGCACTAAACGGAGCGAAAGGTCTTGCCGTGGCTGCTGGTGGTCCAGCCTCTTTATCGATAGCCATGGTTGAGGCAGGTCAAAAAGTTGTTGAAGTTGCCACTCAGTTTGAAACGCTTGAAGCTCGCATAAGCACAATAGGGGTGAGCGCGGCAAAAAGTAAGGAGATATTTGCCAACCTCAAAGACATGGCGCAAGAAACGCCACATAGTATAGAGGAAACCACAAATTCCTTTATGGCGTTATATAACAATGGATTGACGCCTACACAAGAGTCAATGACTGCCTATGGTGATATCGCTAGCACGTTAGGTATGACGTTAGAAGATGTGGCGAACTCTGTTATTAATGCAACATCAAATCAGGCGAAAACTCAGCAAGATGCATTTGCTAATTTAGGAGTAACGGCGCAGAAAAACGGTGACATGTTAACGCTGACGTACAACGGCGTAACCTCCAACATTAAAGACAATAGCGAGAGCATTCAAACTTACCTAACCGAACTTGGTCGCAATAATTTTGCTGGTGCCATGGCGAAAGAAATGGACACCATGGGCGGAAGAATTGACCGTTTTGGCTCTGAGTGGGATGAGTTATTTTTAAACATCGGCGATGCGGGAGTTGGTGATGTAATTAAAGACTCGATCAGCCTTGCTACTTCAGCGCTTGATGAGTTCAACAATATGTTGGCGTCAGGAGAACTTGCGGGTTACCTCGGCGCAATAGCAGAAGCCTATAACCTTGATGAATTGGCTGAGCTATTTTCGGGTACATTTGATGGTATCGGTGATGATGTTGAAAAGGCAATAGACTTTATTGCTAAGTCGATGCTGCATTTACCCGCAAATGCAGAAATGCTAGTGGAAATGCTGTTAGTCCACTTAAAAAAATTACCTGATCAAGCCGGGTTGTATGGGGCTCAGTTTAAAGAGTTTATACTCGCTCAACTAGACATACTTTTATCGCGTGCAGGCGCAATAGGCCGCGAACTTGTAGACCAGCTAAATCCCTTTGCTGACGACGAATTTGATTATGATGCAGCAACCAAAAATATAACAGAGCAGGCCGCTGCCAGAGCCAAGGCTTCATCTGCACTTTTTGAAGCGCAAGAAAAGGCAATTGCTAAGTCTAAGCAGGCTAGTCTCAAACTCATAGAGGATGAAAGAAATGCCTCAATAGAGGCGATTGAAGCACAAATTGCTAAAGCAAAGCAATTACGAGAAGAGCATGATAAAACCAATGAGGCGCGTAAGAAGGCTTATCAAGAGGCCAAGACCAACGAAGACATTGGTTTAAAAAAGCCAGTTATTAATAACAAGGAAGTAAAAAGTGCTGAAGACAAGCAAAATAAGCAAACCGAAGTAGAAACTAAAAAAGCTGAGGAGCGCCAAGATAAACTTGTCAAACAGCAAGAAGAGCAAAACCAAACGTTAATTGAACAAGCTACTTCATTTTTGCATCAATTGGCAGGAGTGGGTAATCAGCTTAATGCAGAAATAACAGATCCAAAACAAATCGAGGATATAGCAGCAGCTACCAAAGAGGTTTTTGACTCGGGTGCTGATTTATTCAATGCAATTTTTCCTGAAAAGGAAGAAGACGATAAAGCATCACTCGAAGAAGACAGCACTCAAGAAGGTAATACTGAGCTAGAAACTCAAAATGAAGAGAAGCTCGCTGCAACTCAAGCATTCGCTGAAGAGCAAACTCAAATAGAAGTTGAGCAGACCAGACAAAAAAATAAGGCACTGGCTGAAATTGAACGTGAGCAACAGTCTCAAAGGTTAAATCAAGCGTCAGACTTTTTTGGTGGTGTTGCCAGTGTTGCCGCAGCGTTTGGTGGTAAACAATCTAAAGCAGCTAAAGCTGCAGCAATTGCTCAAACGACGATAAAAACTTATGAATCAGCAACCAATGCCTATGCTTCCTTAGCGGGAATTCCGTATGTCGGGCCTGCTCTAGGTATTGCAGCAGCGGCTGCGGCGGTTGCTGCAGGTATGGCCAATGTACAGGCGATTAAATCGACCAATTACTCAGGTGCCTACGACCACGGGGGCTTAATCCCCGCAGGTAAAATTGGTCTGGTTGGTGAATATGGACCTGAGCTTATTGCTGGGCCTATGAATGTCACTAGTCGTCGCACTACCGCAGGGTTGAGTACGTCAACATCCAATGCCGATCAGGCACCACAAAATATCGATAAATCAGTCAAATTTAACTACGTCATCAATGCCAATGATAGCGATGGGGTTGCGCAAGTGATGAAGCGCGAACGCCAGAAGATTATGCGTGATGTACGCTATGCAATGGAGTCAGGTGAATGGGATTAACAGAGCTAACGCAAATTGCTAAAGCCACTATTACTTCTGAAACAAAAAGTATTGTTACCAAGAATAAACATGGCTTTGCACGTCAAGTTCGAAAACTTGGTCAGCCTCATCGTTGGCGAATTAAGCTGACCACAGCGGCAATGCCGTATCCACAGGCGATGTCGCTTTATGCTGAGGTAGCTAGTCTCGACGGTGTGTTGAAAAAGACATTTTTGCCCAATCCATTACCGCAAATCGGAAGTGCGATAAGAGCAAAAAACGCCGAGTACGCGCAGCGCGGTAGTAACAATATTCGAGTCGATGTAATCACCAAAAGTGCGGAAGATGTCCCCGCTTTTGCGGCCGGTGACTTTGTGCAGTTTGGCGTCTATCGAAAGGTCTATCAAGTCACTCATTATGATCAAAGCTCAGGTATTTTAACCATTTACCCCAACTTAAAAAGCAATCTAGCGTCAGGCGCAATTATCTACTGTGGTGCTGAATTACAATTTTATGTCTACTCGGATGATGACGATACTGAGCTGTCTATATCCGCTGGTAGGCCTATTCCGGTCAACGTTGAGCTGGTGGAGGTAACTGAATAATGTCTTCTCAATTAGCCAATGCACTGTCGGGGGATTACCAGTTTTGTCACCTGTTAGACATCGAATTTGATTGGGGAACCTTAGCGCTGACCGATGCTGACGAGAATATTGATTACAACGGTAAAACATATTTGGCAGGCGTGTTTAAAAGCTTTGGTTCGGTTAAACACAGCAATGGCATTCGAATTGGCGATTTAAAACTCAATTTCAATGCACTTGACCCCAGCGTAGTCGCACTGGGATTAAACGAGCGCTGGATGAACCGTAGAGTTGAGCTATCTAAGCTAATTTCTACCCATCGTGGCATCGCGGGAAGGTTAAGCCTTTACAAGGGCCTCATTTCAAAAATGGATATGAATACTTCTGGCAGTATGAGCTACACGGTTAGCTCTATTTGGGCCGACTTTGAAAAATCCGCAGGCAGGCAAACCAACACCGCAAGTCATCAAAAGTACTTCTCACAGACCGATCCGTTTAAATATACCCCGCTACTTACCGATGCGGTGCCTTGGGGTAAAGAAGGTAATGGATCGGTTAAATCACGGTCAGGATCGGGCAGAAGGTCAGGTGGCACAGTACCGCGCGTTGTAAAACAGCACTAAAGGCATTAAACACAATGGGATTAATATCTAGCATTTTTAAAGGGGTGTTTAAGTTAGTTGGTATTGACTTAGAACCCAAACCCCAAAACCAAAAGATACAAGGTGTTGACTACACCGCACCAGCCACCGACGCCAGCATTCCTGTTTACTATGGCAAGGTTAAGCGTACTGGCGGCACCATCATTTATCGAGCGACCAGCGATGTAGCAGGCAATAAGGTTAAAAATGAACTGCTGCATTTGATCATTGTTTGGGGTGAGGTGAACGGCGCTGACGTGACTCAAATCTATATTGATGATGAGCCAATTACGTCAAGCAAGTTTACTGGCAAAGATGGCCATCGATGGGCTTATGCTTTTCACTCCCAAGGTGGCCCGCTTTCTGAACCTAGACTCAATAGTACGGGTTGGAGTCATTATGCTAACCGGCCAGAAAAGTTATTGTATAGCTATGTACGCTTGGAGATGGGGGCTAAAGATCCTGTTTTTACCTCAAGACCAAACATTACCGCAGACATTGAACAAAAAACCATTTTTGACGTGCGTACGGGTCAGCAACAGCCCGTTGCGTCAAATCCAGCATTGCAGCTTTATGACTATTTAACTAACGACGTTTACGGCAAAAACTTAGCCGAGTCGGAAATAGACAAAGACAGTTTTAAACGTGCTGCTACCATTTGTGACTTTATGGTGGATAGTTATGAGGGCGGGAGCAAAATTCCGCTGTATACCTCAAATGTGCGCTTAGATACCAGCAAATCCATTAAATCAAATTGCGAAATGCTGCTGGCAGCAATGCGCGCCAGCTTGCCGGTGGTGAATGGCAAGCTAACACTGGTACTGGATGTAGACAAACCTCCGGTTGCTTGGCAAGCCAATGAAGACACTATTGTCAGCGACATCTCAGTCGATGATGCCTCGAAAAAAGACCGCTACAACCAAGTCACCGTTCAGTACTACGATAATAACCGCAACGGTAAACTACAAGATGCGGTATTTCCTGATAAAGGCAGTGACATTGAAACGCAGTGGCGGGCCGAAGATAACGGGATTTTACTCAGCAAAAAAATCAAAATTGATACTCTAAATAACGCCTACGAGGCCAAGCGAATTGCCGAGTTTGTGGCACGTAAAAGCCGTGATCAACTAAGTATTCAGTTTACTGCCCGTGATGATGCCGCACTATTGGCAATCGGCGATATTGTGCGTGTCAGCGATGAGGTACTGGGCTTTGAGCAGAAGCTGTTTACCCTTACCGACCAAGTATTAATGAGTAACGGCGAAGTCGAACTCAGCATGACTGAGCACCAACCAAGCCATTACAATTGGCAACCGGGCGTTAGGCAAACCATTATCCCGGATACAGTGTATCAATCCTACAAGCCAGAGCCTCCCACGACTTTGCAAGCCAGTGTGGTAGAAGACAGCAAACTGAAAATTGAGTGGCAATCTGCATTCGATGATTTTGAGTACAAAGTAATTCGTGACGAGCGAGTCATTAAAGCTGGCGATACCACACAACACTCTGTTTCTCTGGCATTAGATGCAGGCGAATACGAAATCCAAATTTTTGCCGTCAACGCACTAGGTTTTCGCAGTGATGCGGCGAGCTTGCTGTTTACCGTTGATGAGCCAGCAGTGCCAACGGTAGAAATTACCTCGCTTACCTCAACTAGTGCCGTGTTATATGCAACGACCACAGGGGCATCAACACAAACCAACTATGAATGGCAGTTTGCTGGTGAAGGCGAACAAAAAACTGTGATTGCACAAGTACTAACGGTGTCGTCATTGTTGCCAAATAAACGCTACGAAGGACGAGTTCGTACACTTAATGCGTCGGGTAAAAGTCAATGGCATAGTTTTGTTGTTAAAACCCCAGAACTTGCGCCGTATGAGCATGCGGCGGCTTTAACCTTTGAGTTGAGTCAGTCCCCCTCTTGGCTGGGAATGGGAACCGGTTGGCAACCGGAAAGTGTTACTAATCACGTTCGAGTATCGCTAACAGACTTAAAAGATAAGCAAGAACTAGCCTATCAAACCTTGGCTGTGACGTTAGCAGAGGATGGAACACTTTATGCTGAGCTGCTAGAAGATAATGAAAACTTCACTGAGAGTGAGCTATTCATTGAGTTTAGCGGTGAAGGCACTAACCATTTAACGATAACCGCGCGGCACGATCTGCAAACTCAACGGCAAGGTTTTACAGTAACTGGGCTGAGTGTCAGTGAGCTCAAAGAAACCCAAAAACGCTTAGAGGAAATGGATGAACTGGCAAATTCGGTATTAGAGCAGGCGTTAGACTCTGAGTACACGTTTGCTGCCGATTTAACCAGCACACTAACGTTAGAAAGAAAAACCGATAGTACCAATGCGCGAGTAGAAGAAGCTGCTGCAGCACAAGCGGATGAAAATCAAGCAATCGCGACGCGCTTTAGGCAAGTAACCGCTGAGGTTGATGCCAATAAAGCACAGGTCACGCAGGTTGAACAAGCACTTGCAGACAAAGAACAAGCATTAGCAACCAAGATCAGTACGGTTCAAGCTGAGGTTGATGCTAATAAAGCACAGGTCACCCAGGTTGAACAAGCGCTTGCAAACAAAGAGCAAGCATTAGCAACCAAGATCAGCAAAGTACAAGCTGAGGTTGATGATAACAAGGCGAACATCACGGCGGTAGAGCATGCGCTGGTAACGACAGAGCAGGCGCTTGCCGCTAAAGTCACCCAGTTAGATGCTAAGGTGGATGATAATCAAGCCGACATTCAAGCCTACTACATTACTAAGGCCGACGCTGAGCAAGCAGTATCGCAAGCAAAAACTGAGCTAAACAGCAAGGTTGATAACAATCGAGCGTATCTAGACCAAACGTTTTACACCTCGGCAGAAACCGACCAAGCGATTACTACCCAGCAAGAGCAGTTGCGCTCAGAAATTGGTAATAGCATTGCGCGAGTAGAAAACAACACCTACACCAAAACCGAAGCCGATAGGGCGATAAGTCTTCAGGCAAACAGCCTTTACGCTAACTTTAACCAGCAAATTTCACAGTTAGGAGACACCTATTTTTCTCAAGCAGATGAACATGGTGCACTGGCTAATTTTGTAAAAAATGTCAGCGTAACAACGGCCTCTGGCACCACCAGTGTATTTCAACATATGCAAGCGCAGGCGAGTACGTTAGACGCGCAAGGTAATAAAATTAACCAGTTAGAGGCCCGTGCTGAAATCGGTGTCAATAATAATGGTGAAGTTACAGGGATGACCATTACCCCAAATAAAATGTGCTTTAAAGCAGGAGTGGTGGAGTTTCTTGATAGCGGTGGTAACAAGTCGGTGTACTACGACACCAATGCAGGACAATACACTTTTAACGGCAAAGTGGTTGCCAACAGCGGTTCGTTTAAAGGACATATAGATGCGCAAAGCGGGACTTTTAGGGGGAGAGTAGAAGCAGAAAGTGGTACTTTTAAGGGGCGTGTTGAAGCAACGAGTGGCTCGTTTTCGGGTCATGTGGAGGCAAACAGCGGCACATTTAAAGGGAGAGTTGAGGCTACCAGTGGAGAAATAAGTTCCGTCACATTACGTTCATGCACTTGGGATGCGGGTGGAAGCTCTATTATTTCAGCAAATTCTGGGATGCTTAAAATCACGCAAGGCGGGGTACTTAATACAAGGTTTTTAGCCGATGGAGAAGGGTTTCTGAGAAAATTAGCCATTTATAATAATGGAAGGAAAGAGTCATGGGGCTTAAATATCCAATACCATAAAAATGGTATTTATATCGACCCACATTTTGAAACCCCTGACGAAGCGAAAGACTCTTGGGCGCTTTATGCCAAAAATGGTGAAATCGGCCCTCACACCTCAGCGCATGAAACCCTATTGCCGAAAGAGTTCGCCCCAGAACCTGGGGATATTCTGTGTGATGATGAACTCGTGCATATCGCCAATATCTCTAATGCGATTTGTACTGCCAAAATAAGTAATACTCCGATGGATGTTACTGCCCGTGGCATTTACACACGTCGTCGTGATTTAACAGAGTCACAACCCGCTGGGCTTGTTGGTTTAGAAGACTGGGAACAGTTGGCTTATGTGTACGATGTGGCTTGCATCAACGCCGGTGGCGAAGGGGTTATGAACGTGTGCGGCGAAGGCGGCAACTTGCAAACCGGCGACCTAATTTGCTCCAGCTCCATGCCCGGCAAAGGCATGCGCCAACCTACTCAAAGTGAAGAACGCTACACCATCGCGCAAGTGCGCCACAACGTCACCTTTGACTCTCCAGACCAAGTTAAACAGGTCGCCGTAATCTACAAAAGAGGATAATTATGGCCTACTCAATTGGCAAAATCAGCGTTGTGCAAAACAGCGCTGTGATAGAGGGTGCCCATACGCAATTTATCAGTGTTGCAAAGGCACAACCCGGGGACTTGCTTTATATCAAGCTTAACGAGCAAGACTACATATTACAGATAGCCGAGGTACTCAGCGACACCCAGTTGCGCCTTGCCACACTAGACGGGCAAGCATTTAACTCGCCTAGCAGTGCTAGCAATTTGCGTTACGGCATAGTGCAAAACTTTACCCAAACCACCACGGCACGCTTGGCAAAAAGCTTAACCGAGCTACAAGCCAAATGGCATCGCCGCGAGCGGGAATTAACGGGGTGGTTTGCCAGTACGGAAGACCAATATGAAATTACTAATTTTCTTGGTCAAACAACCGCAATCCCAACGCCCACAAAAATTGCCGAGCTGGCGCAGACAGCTTTGGAAGCCAGTGATGCGCTGGCTGATATGGAGCAAGCGATTGCGCATAATCAGCAAAGCTTGGAGTCCCTAGAGCCAAATATTGCTGAGCTGAACCAACAATATCAGCAGTCAAATGCATTACACAGTCAAGTTGTCATCAAACACAATGGTGTGCAGCAGCTATCACAGCAGGTAGATGAAAATCTAGCGCAGGTCGTTGCAAAAGCTCAGCAAATTGAAAGCGCACGTGCAACCATTGATACACAACAAACCAATGTAGCACAACACGCAAATACGGTCGCGCTGGATAAAACTCACAGCCAAGCATCGTCATTGTTAGCAGCACAAGCATCGCAACGAGCTGCCGCTTCAAAGCAGCAAGCCATTGAGGTAGAAAATAGAGCTACCATCATGCACGACCGCATGGTATTGAGGCATGACCAAGTCAGTCAACAGGCGTCACAAGTAGGTTCATTGGCAGAGTCCATTGAGCAGACTGCATCGGAACTTGAAAGCACAAGCCAACAAGTGTCGCAGCAATCGACACAAGTATCGCTCGATGCGCTACATAGCAAAGCCAATGCAGCATTGTGTGCGCTGAGTATCAACACCTTGATGCAGCAAAATGCCAACCTCAACCAAGCATTTACGGCGCTACTTAACGACTCTCTCAGTTCGCAAACAATTAACCAATTATTCCCAGTGTAAATACCAGAGGTAACTATGACCACCGAATTAATCGATGCAGTCAATGCGTTAAGTGACGTAACGACGGCTCATCAGCAGCTAAACGATAAATATCAAGCAACCCACGACAACCTATCCCACAATCATCAAAGTTTAGTTGATTGGCAAACCCAAACCGGCGAAACCACATTCAAAGACCTCGCAGGCAATACCCACCAAGTACCCACGCTTAAATCACTGATTGCAGATGCACAAAGCATCAACCCTAATCCCCATGTTATGACCAAAGCGCAATTTGATGCGTTAAGGGAGATGCGCAAGCAGCAATATGCAGGGAGCGGGTTTGTTGAATGGGGGAAGGCGTCACCTGATCAAAACTTGCATATTAATCACGGAATGTATGCCAGTGATACGGTTGGATTTCAAAGTTACCTGTTTATAGGAAGAGACTATAAAGATATGACAGGTGTGAGCAAAAGTAAGGCTGCTCAAGCTGTTGTAGATGGAGTAGTTCATTCGCTTAATGGAATTTATACCGCCAATAGACGAGATATCGAATGTTTGTCCATATCTTTCCCCCCAGCCCCTGATGGCACTAAAACCTATGACTCGGCAACCGGCACTGTGACTCAACACAGTAATGCTGAAGTAGCCTTTGCTTCCGAGACCGACACTAATAAGGTCATTACCTCGCGTAAAGACTTGGTGTTTTTAGAGTCTTGGCATGAAAAAATTGCCGATAAAGATGTGGTCTACCCATTGGGCAATGTCCAATACGGCGCAAGTAGCTATAAAGGGGTTGGACTGTTAAATAACCTAGTCGAACAAGGCTATTCCACATTTGGTGAATGGGACCAAAACACCAAAGGTTACGGTGCGAAATGGTCAACCCTGACCGACGAACAAAAAGCCACCTTCCTAGGCGAACCAGAACACAATATCTACTACGACCCAGAAGCAAAAGCGTATGTTCAGGTGCGTTATAGAATGCGGGTAATAGAAGGTGTGAGTGATGCGTGGAGAGTAGTAAGGCCCAACGCACAAGGCTCTTCATACATAAAATTCCTTGGTATACATGGGAAACCATATTCAAATGTTGCAGGAAGATTTAAATATACAGGCAATGACCGTGATTTGGTTGATTATGACCCAGCGAATTACTCGATGTTTATGACCTCGAATAATTTGGATTCTCCAGGTAATTCAGATATTGGTCGATTCATTACTGAGGGGCCAGACTCTGGCTTTGCTATTCCGATTGCCCTTGTCCAGCGCCTAAACCAAGGGGCGTATCATCCTAGTTATAACCCGATGGGAACTGGTAGACGTCGTATTCGCGGAGGGTATTACTATAGATGGTATGAAGTGCATGAACAGCTAACCCCAATAAACTCAACTTTTGACTGTTTTAATCGACTAGCAAATAATGGCGGAGGAAATATGGGGGAGCTTGGCTTTGCCAAGGCTTCCCTTGGCCTAGGGTATAGCGGCCGTCCAGACCAGTACAAATTTCACGACACCATTTACGCAGGCCAAGTTGAAGACCTACGCCTAAACGCGAATAAACTCGATGTAAACCAACTACGCGATGACACCATGCGCAAAGCGGTTGCGGGCACATTACGCGGGAAAGAGAAAGTACCTTTTACAAAGGTAAAAACCGGCTTTTGTCACCACTCAATGGGTACAATTTACGTTTATCAAAGAAACTACGTTACCCCTTCATCGCTAATAGGCAAGGACATATTCTATGATGCGGCCAGATATTTAGATTCATACCCGAAAGATTCGACGGTTTCTTGCTCACCATTTGCGATTAAATTTATAGATGCTGGCGATACAGATTTGACAACATTTGGCGGTGGAGTAGCACTTAACACATGGTTAATTGTTGATAAGCTTCGCATAGCAAATAGTAACCAACATTTAGCTATGATTAACCAAAATACAGGAAACTACCTTTGGTTTTCAGAGGGGTCTGCAAGTACAATCAAAGCCGAAATTATTTTCCCAACCGAAGCTCAAAGTGCTGAATTCGACTCTCTCCCTTGGGTAGACATTATCGGCTCGCCAGAAAATATCGCTGCCACATTCCCCGATGGCGTGATTGGACAGTGGATACCAGAAATTCCAGATGGTAGTACAAAACAATATTCATTAAATCGCAAATCAAATAACGAAAATGCGACATTGATTGTAACTTATGACAATGGGCAAAGTTGGAGCGTTACTAGCTCTTCAATCGTTAGCATAAAAAATTGCAGAATTGTTGCACCGTCTAGTGCCTCAGTAGAATTATGGAGCTATCAGACAAGTTCCGCTTTTACTGAGCCTGCACAGAACTCGATGCTAATTGGGAAAGTTGGTGATGTATATGCTTCAACTCACTCCAACCCTAGAGAAGGTAATAGACTAACGAGTTCCTTAACGGGGTTAATAGGAAAAGCAACGCTTGATCCTGCTCAAGTGTTCGCTGGAGAGGTCGCGGGTTATAGGGTGGTAGATGACAACAAACTAAACGCTCATCATAGATACCAGCCTAAACACGGTGATATCGCTATACCTGCACAAGGAAATCATTCTCCGCTGGTTAAGTCGCTTTATTCAACTACAGAAAAAAACGGCCTGCTTTACCTGCAATTCCACGGCGCAGAACTTAAACACAACGGTACGGATTGGGGTGACGACCAAACCATTCCAATTATCGATGGTGAAAACGTCAAAACCGACCTTAACGGTAACACTGTCAAAGTATTCTGCCACCACACCCAATTGCCAATCGGCATCGCCCACAACGGTTAAGGAGTAGAAAATGGAACCACTAGAAACGCAAAACCAAACACCCGTAACCTATGCGGATGTGCAAACCAAAATCATGCTCCGCCATCCAAGAGAGCAAATTGACCAAGTGTTAGCAGTCGCCATTGAACAAGAGGACGCAGCACATACTGAAGCCTATTCAGCATGGCAAGCATCATTACCGGAGATACAACAAGCCATTCAACAGGCTGAGGCTCATAATGCAGAAAACCCTGAAGAGCCTATGGATGTCCCAACCATATCTGACGAACCTGTTATTGATATTGCGCTCAGGAGAAAGCTATATCGTCCAGTGATTGTTGAGATAGACCAAGAACTCACCACGGAGCAGTGCGAAGCCAGAACAGAGTACGATGACGAAAAGCGCATCGCCTATTACCACCCTGCAACCGTTGCACATTCAGAAGAACACATCGCAAGAGTAAAGCGCGAACGCTTTAAAGCCCAACGAGCCGAAAACGTCGCCGCCATCACCGTTGAAGTAGACGGCATGGAGTTTGACGGTGACGAGCTGAGTCAACAACGCATGGCAAGGGCGGTATTACTGCTTGAAGACAGTGAAACAACCCCATGGATATTGGCCGACAATCAAACCGTTAACGTCACAAAAGCGCAGCTTGCACAAGCCTGTCGACTGTCAGCACAAAGACAAACTGAACTTTGGGTTGAATAGCTCATTAAAAAAACGGTATGCGCGCTGCCGCGCTAGACCAATTTATATCTGTATAGCGGTATAACGGCCTTGCAATTACCAAGCTGAGATCCCGCTCAACTTCCACATTACAAATTTGTTACTTTCCCTTCTCCCTGCGCTCCGTGGGGTGTCAATTAATGCTGCCTGAGTAACTGACGCGCTAATGATTAAGCGTCAACGACTTAGGCAGTATTCCTTTCTGCAAATAGGTCATCCTTACTAAACTACCATTGAGGGTAATAAGTCAGGCTCTGACCTCCTTCCAAACTACAACATCTTCCTGTAATCAATCGTAATTTGCTAAGCAATGAACTATGTCTACACTTGTCCGGGATTTTTGTGGCTTTTTTGCCGCGACTTATTTTGCCCCCACACAAAGGATATGGTTATGACCCATCACACCCATCACCAAGATCAAACCATTGTATCTGCCGCAATTTATCCGCCAATTGGCGTGATGCGCGTCGGTAACAGCCCAACTGAATACTTTATTGGCCCAGAAGTTGATGAACCCATTGCTAACGACATGAGCTTTTACCGCGATAGCACAGGGGCGTTAAAGCGCCAAGCTGCGCGTTTTCGGGTTTATGGTTTAAATGCCCAAGGCGAGGTAGTTAAAGAGTTGTTGCACGATGCTGAAACCAGCATTAACTGGCAAGCGAGACTGGCTAACCAAAAAGCGTCTTGGTATGAATTTCAGTTGGCGCTGGATATTCCAGAAGCTGCCGATGCACCACCTAGTTTACTGCGCAACCAAAAAGTTAAAGACCGCAGTACCTTACTGATTGATGGTGGCGAAAGCGCGGTTGAAGGTTGCAATATCGACGGTGCAACTTCTAAGTTTTTTGGTTTATTTGAAGGTAAAGATGTTTACCTTGGTGAAATGCGTACCGACTCAAAAGGGCGTTTACTGATGCTCGGTGGTCATGGTAAATCTGAAAACCTCAAGGGTGAACCTGCGGTAACTTTTGGTAATAACGATGGCTGGTATGATGATACGTCCGACGGCCCAATTACCGCTGAGGTAACCTATCAAGGTCAGTCGTTAACGGTTAAACCGGCATGGGTGGTATGTGCGCCGCCAGATTACGCGCCAATGCAAAAGTCTGTTCGCACCATGTGGGACTTAATGCGCCAAGTGGCAGTAGATGCCGACATGCTAGCAGCACCAACTTACAAACCTTCGTTTAGCAAAGATATCCTACCTATTTTCCAACGCCTTACCGACCTACAATGGGTGAATGCCGGATTTGCCGCTGGGTTTGGCTGGGACAGCCCGTTTGATTTTACCTCTGAACATTGGCTTGCCAGACTTAACGATCCGAGTGAAAAGTGGCAAGAAGCGCGTCGTACCTTATTTAATAACTTCCGTCGCTTAGATACCGCTTTTACGCCGGATCAAGGCACCACCACACGTCAAACTTGGAACCCGCAATATGCAGCACTTTCTCCGCAGCAGTGGCCTTGGCTTTACGGCGATGCGATGGGGGTAGACGCTAATGATTCTCCGCGTCAATTTGTGACATTGACTGCTATCCAGCTCAATGCCCTTGCACAGTGGGTAGAAGGTCACTTTGTCGCGGATTATGACCCAGCGCGCAAACCGCCAACACGTATCGAAGAACTGCCAGTGGCAGAACAGCCGGATATGCTCACCAAAGCGGCGATGGAATTTTGTATTGCCGATGCCTTTCATCCGGGATGCGAAATGACGTGGCCGATGCGCACTGCAGGCATGTATAGCGAAGCGTTTCGTCTAAGGCATGCCGCAAATACCGCCCCGACTCATGATGTTAATTTTGGTCCGGTGATGACCTCACAAATCGCCTTGCAACCGGGTGGGCCAATCGTTAATGGTCAAATCGCTGGTGGCATTACTCGATGGATGGCTATTCCTTGGCAAACCGACACCGCCAGTTGTCGCGATGGTTACAACTTAGCTTATGACCCTTACTTACCAACCTTTTGGCCAGCGCGTGTGCCAAACAATATGCTCAACGAAGAAAACTACCAAAAAGTAGTTGATGAGCGTTTGGATATGAACACCAGACAAGCCGCGTTTAATGACCGTGAATTCTGGCTTGATGATTTGCCCATTGGCCCATCGACCAATTATGAAGCGCAGATCAACAGCATGATCACCGGTTTTGCGGATTTAGCGATTGTGCTACCAAAAACCCAAACTGGCGTAACCGGATTCCCAACCACCATGCAAGTGGGATTAACCCCGACTAAGTCAGAGCAACATGCTAAAACAAAGGCTGATAAGTTAGCCACATTCGCGGGTCAACCTGCGGCTAAGTGTCGTCCTGATTTATCGCAAACCGACAAAGCTAACCGCTTGAATAAAAAGCGCTAGCGCTGAGTTGCTATGGAATCTGTTAAAGCAGATATTGTGATTGTTGGAGCGGGCATTGCTGGATGCATTGCCGCTCTGGCACTTTGCAAAAAGTACCGTGTGGTGGTGATTGACAAGTGCGCTCAAGCACCTGAAAAAGTAGGAGAGTGCTTACCACCCGCCGCTGCACGGGTGCTGAAAAAGCTATCGCTTTTACATTTGCTCGACTCACCTGAGCATTTGCTTAGCCACGGCATTTTGTCGTACTGGGGGGTCGCGCAACCTTCCATGATTGATAATGTCAAAAACCCCGATGGACTTGGTTGGCATTTATCTCGTCAGTATTTTGAACAGCAACTCAGAGCTGAGCTAAGCGACAGTGAAGCCGTTTGTTTTTGGCCTGCAAAACTGGGGGAAGTTAATTATACGTCTTCACAGTGGCAATTAGACGTTGTGCAATCAGAGCGTTCACACAAGCTACAATCCAGCATTTTAATCGATGCAACGGGTCGTTCTCATGCGGTAGTAAGGCAGCTAGGTCAAAAGCGTTATCAATACGACAAGCAAATGGCACTGTGGCTCACTGCCAATGTGCGCTCTAACAAACGGATTGCGCTGATCAGCGATGAGTCTGACGGCTGGTGGTACAGCGCGCCAATTTCAGGGCGAACGGCGCAAAGTCAGCCTCGGGTGTTTTCTTGGCAAGCCTGTGCTGAGGTGATTAAAGCGGCAAATATTACTTGTTCGGCACAGTTTTTAGATAAAGCAAAGCAGGTGAGAGGGTTTGCCCCTTTGATTGATTTAATCGAGCCGCAGTCGGCATCGTTAAAACACATGGTGAGCGCTAACTCGTCGCGATTAGAGCACTTGGCAGGCGAAGGTTGGTATGCTCTCGGTGATGCGGGAATGAGTTTTGATCCGCTGTCATCACAAGGGATGTTTCATGCCATGACGTCGGCGATACAGTTAGCAGAGCTGCTGTTGCAATATGGTCTGACTTCGCGGCACAGTGGTAAGTTGTTTCAATCGCAAATGGATAGAGTTTGGCTGCGTTATTTGGAGCACAGAGCCCTGTTTTACGGGCAAAGTTTAATGGCTGATCAGCCACAAGTGTTAGTTTAACGCCGTGGCAAAGTGATTTTTGCGACGGCGCCTTGTTGCTGGCTTCTGTTTTCTAACGTGAGCTTGCCGCCGTGCTGTTCAACAATCTGCCGTGATAAACTGAGTCCAATACCTTTACCCCTTGGTTTTGTGGTGTAAAACGGCACGAATAAATTGTCTTTGTTTTTGATGCCGTGACCCTGATCGAGCACTTCTAATACGGTATATTGCTCATCTTGATAGCCACAAAGGATAATCTGAGCGCCTTTAGGACTGGCTTCAATGGCATTTTTGATAAGGTTAACTAGCACTTGTTCAATTAGTGCTTGATCGACCCTTAGCATAAAATCATTTTTCAGCTGTAATGAGCACTGAGGTTCAAACAGTTGGACGATGGGAGGCAACAGCGCATTCGCACGCAGAGGTTGTAGGTTAATGTGATGTTGGGTGGCGACACTGGCGTAACGATTAACAAACGTCATCAGACTGTCGCTACGTTGAACGATCACTTCTAACGCTTGCTGGGCATCGTCTTCAAACTCGTCGGTGGTAGGCATTTCTTTGAGTGACTGTGCCAGTGACTTGATTGGAGACAGTGAGTTGTGGATCTCATGGCTCAATACTCTGATCATCTTTTGCCATGCTTCTCTTTGTGCTTGACTGACTACGGCGTGTACATCGGTCAGCACGACTAAATGTGCATTCTCATTGGCAATTTTGAGTTTACTGTGTTTTATCTGCCATTCCGCTTGTAAGCTGGTATCGTTAAATTGCCAACGCCCCTCAGTTAAGGTTAAGCCAAACTTTTCAGCTTTTGCTAAGCGACGTGTTTGCCACGGTTTGCCAATCCAATTTGAGAATGCTTCGTTACCGTGCGCCAGACCTAAGTGCTCATCAAAGACCGCGATAGGACTGGGTAGCTGTTCAATAAGTCTTAGCACGGTGATGGCTTGATGATCCCGCTCGGACTTATGGCTTTGGAGCTGGATGTTAAGGCCATCTAATTGTTGTTGCAGCTCGTGCAGTATTCCGTCTTTGTCGGTACAGGCTAGACGTTGCCCATAGTCTTCCAAACCGATCGCTTCAAGTACCGAACTCAGCCGATATAAGGGTTGGGTAATAACCTGCTTTATTTTGTAGAGTATCAGCGCCAGCGGCAATAAAAATAACATAGCCACAGTTGCACTAAGTAATAATGGTTTGTCAGATTGAGTGCATAAAGCAGCGCTTAATACGGTGATGAGTAGCCACACTGTGGCAAAAGTAATATTCAGTGCTCGCTCATAGCTTGGTTTTTTCACTTGACTCACCGCGTTTTGATGGCGAATTTATCGAGTCTTCGATACATCGCACTTTTGCTGATCCCAAGCAGTGCTGCGGCATCTTCCACGTTGTCTTGGCATTGTTTCAGTGCCATTTTGACCAGTTTTTTCTCAGCTTCATCTAAGGTCATCAACTGATTAACCGAATCTGGCTCTGCTGGTTGTTTTTTTAGTTGCAGGTCCTGTTCTTGAATTTGTTCGTTATCCGACATTAATACTGCGCGTTCTATTACATGACTGAGTTCTCGAATATTGCCCGGCCAGTGGTAATGTTTAAGTACTTGTATTGCTTCAGCAGACAGCGATTTTTCAGGAACTTGATATTTCTCACTGTGTAAGCGAATAAAGTGTGCTGCAAGCGAAATGATGTCTTCCAAGCGCGCTCGCAGTGGGGGGATTTCAAACTCGATGGTGTTGATTCTGTAGTACAGGTCGTTACGGAACAGGCCTTGCTCGATAAGCGTCTCTAATGGTGCGTTGGTTGCGCTAATGATTCGACAATCGGCTTGTTGAGTTTGGCTTGAACCGACCGCTTCAAATTGAGCGGATTCAAGCACCCGCAATAGTTTGGTTTGCTGAGCTTCGTTGAGCGTACCAATTTCATCCAAAAAGAGTGTGCCATTCTGTGCCTTGGCGAAGCGGCCAATACGGTCTTGTTTGGCGTCAGTAAACGCGCCTTTGACATGCCCAAACATCTCACTCTCAAACAAGGACTCGGGAATTGCCGCCATATTGGTGCTAACAAATTCACCTTGTAACTGACTTTGCTGGTGGATGTAGTGCGCCATTTGTGATTTACCTGTGCCGTTTTCACCACGCAGTAAAATGTTAGCGCCTGTTTTTGCAACGCGGTCAATTTTGTTTTTAAGTGTCTGCATTACAGGACTAAACCACAATAGTGTGGATGAACTCTCCGTCGCCAGGGTTGTTGTCCGCGAGTGCTGTTGACGTTGCTGAATTTGTTTAAGGCCAAGGTGCTTTTTGACCATCATTAGCACCGCATGGTTATCCCAAGGTTTGGCAAAAAAATCACAGGCACCGTTTTGCATGGCGGCAACCGCTAAGTCGATACTCGACCACGCGGTCATGGCGATAAATAAGGGCGCGTTATTCGTTTTATTTTCAGACAAAAACGCCAGTCCTTCTTCCCCTGAGGTGGTATCGAATTCATAGTTCATGTCGAGCAGAACAACATCGATAGAATGCGACTGCAGCTGACTTTTGGCTTCAGTTAAACTTGCTGCTTGATGAACTTGGAAGCCGTGATTTTTCAGCAGTAAGTTTAGGCTCAGACGAACATCTGCTTTGTCGTCAACAATTAAAAGTGTACCTTGCATGATGGTGTCGCAGGTAAGCGAATGCGGCTCCGGCTTACCTGCTGTTTTCCTTACTTATTCATTTCTCAGTGCACGAATTGGGTCTTGTGCAATTACTTTTCTAGCAGGAAGGTAACACGCTAATAACGCAACGAAAAGCATAACGAGCATCGCGATGGCGATAGACAGCCAGCTAAAAGTCACTTCTTGCACTGAAAAACGCGACCAAGCCAAGTACCCAATCAGCCCAATAACCGCGCTAGCAGCCATGCCAGAAGCCACCGGTATCAAGCTTTGCTTGAGTATCATTTGCAAAATAGTTTGCGTATGAGCACCCAACGATAAGTGAATACCTAACTCGTAACGACGCATTTGCACACTGTAGTTCAGTACGCCGTAAATTCCTGCCCCCGCTAAACTCAAAGTGAGTATCAATAGTCCAACCGTTAACATGGCTTGTAGCCAAGTTTGTCTTAGTCGCTGTGAAAGCATGTCATCCACAGCTCGTAATTGGGCGACATTTAAACTGGGATGAATTTGTTTAAGTGCGGCTTCTAGCTGTGATTTATTGAGTTCACCTTTGGCTTTAATTATGTAGTTACTCGCGCCAGTTGGCACTGGCAAGTAATAACGCTCCAAGGTATAACCTCTATCGCCACGCGGTACATACATATCACTAACTACACCAACCACCTGTCTAGGTTCTTCTCGGTCAGCATGAAGGGTTTTCCATATGGCTAATTCGTCACCGTAGAGGCGTTTGGCTAGCGATGCCGAAATAATAATTTCGTTATTGTCTGCACCAGACTGGTCTATGGGTGAAAAGGTACGGCCTTGTTGAATGGGTAAACCGATGGTGTCAAAACCAGTTTCATCCCAAAATGACACACTGACGATGCCGATAAGCTCAGCTTGGGCATCAAACAAATAGTTTTCCCAGCCCATCACTAGCGGAGACGCATGGCTTGCACTGACGCTGGTAATACTCGATAGCTGAGATAACTGATCTTTTATTTGTTTACTTAACTCATAACGTTCAATGTCAGTACCGCTGTCATCAATGCGAGCAAAATATAATTGCTGAGTATCAAATCCGGTTGGATGGGTCATTTGCTGGTAAGCGGGAATGAGTTTGTTTGCTGCTAGGAATATCAATAAGGTCGCAAACGTGACTTGTAGTGCCACCAAGACATGACGTGTGCGAGCGGATATTTGTGCGCCAGTTCCCTTACCGCTGGCATGTAACGTGTCGGTAAGCGCATGATAATTCACCTGACGACTGGTTAACCATGCAATTAAAACCGCAACAATTGCACTGAAGATGAGAGAGACCACGATGGTGGGCCAATCTAAAGAGAGTTGCTGCATACGGCTAAACAAATAGCCTAAATCGGCTTTTAACCAAACGTTTATCCATTCTGCGCTCAGCAAACCCAAAGCAGTGGCAATACCAACCAAAATGGATGTTTCAAACAACATGCTGACAAAAATATGCTTAGGTTTCGCGCCAAGTGCCGCTTGAATTGCCATCGTGCGCTGTTTTTGCGCAGCACGCGATAAAAACAAGTTGGTTACGTTAGTGATGGCAATTAATACTAAAATTCCTGCGGAGAACAATAGTGAAATAGCCAGTTCGTCGCTTTGGGCAATGATTTTATCTTTTAATGGTGTAAATCGTGCGCCGATGCTGGTATCTGGCGCAACGCCCTCTCTTGATTGATAAAGGGTGTTGATCTGCTCACCGAGTACCTGATTAACCTGAGATATATTCACGCCTGCTTTTAATCGAGC
The DNA here is from genome assembly GCF_051930985.1 of Pseudoalteromonas sp. T1lg65. Lineage (NCBI taxonomy): Bacteria > Pseudomonadati > Pseudomonadota > Gammaproteobacteria > Alteromonadales > Pseudoalteromonadaceae > Pseudoalteromonas > Pseudoalteromonas sp. T1lg65. Next base: position 1,175,170 of record NZ_CP196837.1, read on the forward strand.
AATGCCATTAAATACGCTGCTAATGCTGTCCCAATTGGTCGTTGTACTTAACGCAGTCGGAAAGCTGCTGAACCCTGCAATAGGAAAGCCACCAAATATTTCGGGTATCTCAAAATCGGGTTCGGCAATGCCGATGATTTGATAGGCAGTTTGGTTAAGTTGGGTGTAGCTACCGATGATATTTGGGTCGGCATTAAACTTACTGAGCCAAGCTTCGTAAGTCAGAACCAGTACTTTTTGCTCATCACTTACTCCCTCGTTTTCATTCAAAGCTCGTCCTTTGTGCATCCTGATGCCAAGCAAACTAAAAAATTCTGGGGAGACACGCAGCATATCAACGCGTGGGCGTTCTGGCGCATCCATTAAGCGAGGTGACACCAAGTGCATCAGTGCCATGGTATCGATAAACTGAGTATCATTATAAATGTGATACTGCGTCGGCAGCATTTGGAAACCATACTGTGTCTCGCCGTTGATGGTTTCACTCTGATCGGTCACCCAAAGCTTATCCGCGTCAGGGTAGGGCAAGGGTTTGGTCAGCAAAAAATGGTTAATATTTATCACCACAGTCAACGCGGCTAAAGTCAGCGCTAGGGTTAAAATCACCGTAAGGCTAAACCCCGGCAGTCTGGATAATGCGGAAAACGCCAATTTACTTTCTTGTTTTATCATCCCGCCATCTCCAAATTCACTTCGTCGACCATCACGCCATCAAGCAAGTACAATTTACGTTTTGCCATATCCGCGTATCGCGGATCGTGAGTAACCATACACATGGTGGTGCCTTGTTGGTTGAGAGCAGTCAGCATCTTCATCACTGCGTCACCATTTTTCGAATCTAAGTTTCCTGTTGGTTCGTCAATCAACAGGACGTCTGGTTGGTTCACTAACGCTCTGGCAATAGCGATACGTTGCTGTTGTCCACCGGAAAGCTGGTTGGGTTTGTGGTTGATCCGATGGCCCATTTCTACTAAATCGAGACAGTGTGTAATACGTTCTTTTTGTTGTTGGCTAGCTAGTTTTTGATCGCTGTATCTTAGTGGCAGCGCGAGGTTGTCGAATACACTCAACTCATCAATCAAATTAAACGATTGAAAAACAAAACCAATATGCTTGTTTCTGAGCGTTGCGCGCTGGTTTACATCTAGGCCACTCACATCGACACCTGCAATGTGGTAACGCCCAGAGCTCGGGTTATCAAGCAGCCCTAAAATATTTAGTAAAGTAGATTTCCCGCATCCAGAAGGGCCAGAAATAGAGAGATATTCTCCCTCGGTGACTTGTAGGTTTACGCCGCGCAGCGCTTGTGTCTCGAGTCCGCCTTGGATAAAGCTCTTTTTGATGTCCTGTAGTTCAATAACATGTTTATTATTCATGGTTTTTCCTTAGTGAGTTATTTGAATCACGGATTCAGTTTGATAGCGGCTCGTATCCGACAAAATGAAACGCTGATTTTGCTCAGCGCCAGCAACCAGCTCGATATACTGCGTGGTTTCTGCTCCGAATTCTACTGTAATTGCTTGAGCTTGTTGACCGCTTTCATCTAGGCGGAACAATAAGCCCGTTGAGAATGGTTTGGCACCGATCGGTTTTTCGATGTAAAGCACCGATTGGCGTTGTTCTATGTGTATTTGTGCTGCAATGCTTAGCTCAGGTCTGGCGCTGCTTGGTAGCGGTTCACGCAGGGCAACTTCGACCTCAATATTGCCGTTGCTGACCATTGGGTTGATGCGAACAATCGTACCGTTAATGTTGTCTTTGCGGGTATCAATTGTGACCGCTTGGTCCACTTTAAGTTGCTGTGCGTAGGTTTGTGGTACTTGTACTTGCGCATACAGATCGGTGCTGCTACCAACCAAGGCAAGTTGAGTACCTGAATTGACGCTTTGTCCTAGTTCCACGTCGAGTTGTTGTAAAACCCCATAGATACCGGCGGTAACGGTGAGTTTGTCCACGCGATCCTGTACCAGCTCCAGCGCTTCTTGGCGGGAATCGATATTAGATTGTGCCAGCTGTAAATTGGCTTGATGTAGTGTACTGAGTTCTGTAATGCGATTCTGTTCGATGTCAATGCGTCGTTTGAGTTGACGATGTTGTAATACCGCGCGTTGATAATCCAATCTAGACACGACACCCTGACCAACCAGTTTGCCTTGCGCTTCAACTTCCAGCTCTGCACTTTCAAGATCGGCTTTTAATATTTCCAGATCAGACTGCAATGCTAACACTGCCAGTTTTTGATTAATTTGGGTTTGTGCATATTGGTCTTGTGATTGCTTTAGTGCTCGCTCGGCGTCTTTAAGTGATTGAGTTAAAGCGGCATCTTGCAAGCGCATGATCACGGAATCGGGTGCTACCTCGCTACCTGGGCGTAGCAGCAACTCTTCCACTGTCGCATTGCTCATGGCAGTGATTAGGCGTGGCTTTTTGGATTTCAGCTGACCGTAGCCAGAAACGGTAATTGCCAAGTCACCTTTTTGCACGGTTGCTGACCAAGCTTGTGCAGCATCCAGTGACGCTTGTGCTTTTGGATTGACCAACAGCCAAATAACAAGGCTGAGAATAACCGATACTCCGACCGCGATTTGCCAGGTTTTTTTGGTTGATGGTGTCGTATTGATTTGTATATCCATATTATTTCTTATTGCATTAACTGAGTTTGAAATATCTAAATCAACCTTTATGCCAATATTTAATACATTGATTTTTATGGTTTTTAATATTTTTATCGATAGAAGAGTATGGTTGTTTTTGTGTTTTCGAAAGTGAGATTTTCAAAAGTGGGAAAACTTGCTAATTCGAGAGGGAGATAACAAGAGACGGTTGATAATTGAAAACAGAGGCTGCACAGCAAAGTGCTGCGCAGCGATTGGTTCGGTTCGACGTTATTTTGCTGGTTCGCAAACCGCGCCAGCTTTTGCAAGCTTACTTGAGCATTTCAGAAAAGACTTAGCGGATTTACCCAGCATTTTTCCTTCCCAGTCATTGCCTGATTGAATATGTACATCTAAAAACCCGTGCTTGCCTTGGGTATTAACCGTTGCTTTTTGACTATCTAAGGTATAGCCAAACTGAGTAAACGGTAGTTTTTTACTTAGACTAACGCCACTATTACCAATGACCAATTGTGGAGGACGGGCACCTTCAACAAATGTGGAAGATTGGAAAATATGCATGTGGCCTGCCAGTGACAGGGCTACCGAGTCAGGCAGACTGGCTTGTTCTGTTTGCGATATTGCCGTTTGCAACATCACGTTTAGGGTTTCATTCTTTTGAGGGTTGTTGACGCCCCAAATTGGTCGGTGGCTCATTACCCAAATCGGTTTTTCAAGTGTCATCGCAGCATTGAGTTGAAGTTGCTTATATTGATCTTGATATTGCGCAGTGAGCGAATTGGTTGCTTTGTCGTCACAAGCATTGGCGGTATCCATGACCCAGAGTTTGAGGTTTTCCAGTTCTAACGCATAAGGGTCAATCATCTGAATATGCGCACTTGCGGTAGCTGGTGGTTGATTGAAATCGCCTTGATCTGGGCAGCGTTGTGGCGCGATGCCGTTTGCTAGTTCGGCACCGGGGCCAAAAAAGTAAAACCAACCAATGCCTGCACGACTACACAATTCGTGATTACCGCGAGCAAATACCCAAGGAGCGGTGGATGACAATAGTTTGGTCGCACTGAAAAAATCCGCTTGCCATGCAACCCACGTATCCGGCTTTGGGCTGTTTTTGGCATTTTGGCTGTAGTAAGTTTCTTCTAAACCGCAAGTAGGACCGCCAAAATCGCCGTCACCCGCATCGTAGGCATAAATGTCGCCGGATAAAGCCCCTCCGGTGCCGCGATAATTATAATCTCCCATGTGGAGCAGCAACTCAGGGGCTTCACCTGCGCCAATATCGGCGAGTGTGTTAAATGGTTCTGCGACTGAATCATCAGCGCAATGTTTTTGCTTACAGCCAGTATCACCATAAATTTGGATATGAGTTGGGTTGAGTGTGACGGGACCTAAAATATCGTCGGTGCCCGCAACTTGATATTGGGTGTTTTCCAGCAGCTTTGCCTCGCATACCGTTACCGGAAAATTATCTGCATCGGGGCGCTGGCCTCGCAGCTTCATTACCACGGTTTTTGATTCAGATAATAAAGCTGGGCACTGTCCTGAATTAGTGAGTACCCCATCGACAATAACACGGGCGTAAATATTCACAGCGTCAGAGGTTGACGGAGCAAGCATAGTGTAAGCCGCCAACACAGTGGGTGTGTGTTCTTTTGAGTGTTGAGCACAGCCTACAAGACCAAGACCAAGAGCAGCGAGCAGAAGCAGTGAGCGCATAGGACATTCCTTGATGAATTAATATGCGCTCAAGTGTAACCTTTTACTAACAATTTTCCATAAGTTGATTATCTATTGATGTAGATTAGCGTTATTAACCTCTCAGCAAGAGAAACACACCAAATAGCGCTAGTGCGCCACCACAAAGCATGGTTTTAGTCATTGGCTCTTTGCGTAATAAACCAAAACTCATCACCATCAAAGGTGCAGTGGCAAAAATAGTTTGTGCAATGGCAGGATCGGTGTGATTGACTGATAAGAGCTGGAGCCAAAGGCCCATGAAAGTGCCCAAGAAAATCGCCATAAACAGCCAGTGTTTACCGTCAGTACCTTTTAGGGTTAAGGCTTTTGATAAACTGTGTTGTTTTAATACGGAAACTAATAGCGCTACAGCCAAGGTACCCGATCCTAAGCGAATAAGCGCAGCCCACAGACTACCAATACTTTCATTATTTAATGCACCTTTTGACAGCACCATTCCCGAAGCTTGACAAAAAGCAGCCGTCAGTGCGAAGAGTACGCCGAGAAAATAATGTTTTTTGTCTAGTACGGGCTGGCTTTTGCTTGGCTTGATGGCGAGCATCACACCGGCGGTAGTGACCGCAATACCAAGCCATGCGGTCTTGCTTAAATATACGCCCAGCAGCAAGATATTGAGTACGCCCGCCATTGCAGGTGCAAGGCTTTCAATGACCAAAGTACGGGCAGGGCCGATGTTTCGTAGCGCTGCAAAATAGGCGCTATCACCAATGGCGATACCAACAATACCGCTGACAACAAGCCAGCCCCAGCTGTGAAGTGTTTGCGGGTACTGAGTATCCTGCATCATCACAAGGCAAATGACCATCAAGCTAGAGGCGATAATTCCTTTGTTAACGTTCAACTCGAATGGACTTAAGTGATGGCTAAAACGTTTATAAATTAGCGTTGAAAACGCCCATACAAAGGCAGCAGCAAGCGCCGCACCTTCCCCTAAACCAATTGCTAGCATGTTGTTCTATTTGATTAATGAAAGAGTGCGAGTATACGGTAAACCGACATCCATAAAAAATATTTGCGACATCTCAAAAAACGTATGGACGTCCATACATCTAGAGGTTGAATTTTTTTTGTTTCGGTTCATAATGTCAGCATTCAATCAGTCTGGAGAACTGTATGCCTATTACTGTTGCTGATGCTCTACCTGCAATCGCGCGATTACGCCAAGAAAATGTATTTGTGATGCCACAAAGCCGTGCATCGACGCAAGAGATCCGGCCAATGCGTTTGGCGATTCTAAATTTGATGCCGAACAAGGTAGAGACAGAAGTACAGTTTATTCGCTTGCTGGCAAATACGCCGCTGCAAGTCAATGTTGACCTTTTGCGGCTAGACACTCATCGCAGCTCGGATAATTCAGAGCAGCATTTAGATATGTTTTATCGCTACTTTTCTGATGTCAAAGACAAAAATTACGATGCACTGATTGTTACTGGCGCGCCGCTTGCTCACCTTGAATACGACGAGGTGATCTATTGGCAAGAGCTATGTGAATTTTTTGATTGGGCAGAGCATCACGTGACCTCGACATTATTCTCTTGTTGGGCGGCACACGCAGCGATGTACCATCATCACGGTCTAAAGCGAGAGCTCAAAGCCAACAAGCTGTGTGGCGTGTTTAAGCATCAATGTTACTTTGATCATGGCGCGTTGACGCGCGGTTTTGACGATGAGTTTTTGGTGCCGCATTCGCGCTACGGGCATATTGAGCTTGAAAAAGTACAAGCATGTAGAGATCTGGTGGTGTTGGCTGGCTCTGATAAAGTTGGCGCTTACTTGGTGAAAAACCATTCTGGTAGCCAAGTTTATCTAACCGGACACCCTGAATACGATGCGGATACTTTGCAAAAAGAGTATTTGAGAGATTGTGAAAAATTGGCCGATGCGCCAAAGCCAGAAAACTACTTCCCAGCGGATGACCCAACTAAAGCGCCTTCAAAAACATGGCAAAGCCATGCGTTTTTGTTATTCTCCAACTGGTTAAACTATTACGTTTACCAAACCACACCGTATGATATAAACCTAGTTAGCCAAGACGTAAGGACTAACAATTATGCCGAGTAATTTAGTTGTAAATGGCGAGCAAGTGAGCGCTGAAATTAAAGCTGCACTTGAGAAACGAATTTTGATCCTCGACGGTGCCATGGGAACCATGATCCAGCAGCACAAACTAGAAGAAGAAGATTATCGTGGTGAGCGATTTAAAGACTGGCATGTTCTGATCAAAGGCAACAACGATTTGTTAAGCCTGACACAGCCGCAGATTATTAAACAAATCCATCGTGAATACCTGGAAGCGGGCGCAGATATTATTGAAACCAATACGTTCAACGCCACCACGATTTCAATGGAAGATTATGACATGGCATCGCTAAGCCGTGAGATCAATGTAGAATCGGCAAAACTGGCGCGTGCGGTGTGTGATGAAATTACCGCGAAAGATCCGAGTAAACCACGTTATGTGGCCGGTGTTTTAGGCCCAACTTCCAAAACTTGTTCAATTTCTCCCGATGTAAACGATCCAGGTTTTCGTAATATTACCTTTGATCGTTTGGTTGAGGCCTATGTTGAATCGACTTTGGCACTGATTGAGGGCGGCGCACATCTCATTTTGATTGAAACCATTTTTGATACCCTAAATGCCAAAGCAGCGGCTTACGCCGTGGAACTGGCGTTTGAGCAAGCAGACGTTACACTGCCTGTGATGATCTCTGGCACAATCACCGATGCATCCGGCAGAACGCTATCTGGGCAAACCACTGAAGCATTCTACAATTCTATTCGTCATATCAAGCCAATTTCAATTGGTCTTAATTGTGCGCTTGGTCCAGATCTGTTGCGCCCCTATGTTGAAGAACTCTCACGTGTATGTGAGACCTACACGTCTGTGCATCCAAATGCGGGCTTACCGAATGAATTTGGTGAGTACGATTTAGAAGCGGACGAAATGGCGAAAGAAATTGTTGACTGGGGTCAGCACGGGTTTATCAACATCGTGGGGGGGTGTTGCGGGACCACGCCAGAACATATTCGCGCCTTTGCTAAAGGCTTGGCGAGCACATCGCCACGTCAGCTTCCTGAGCTAGAAGTGCGTATGCGTCTTGCTGGGCTTGAAGCCTGTAACTTGAATTGAGGTAGCCGATATGACACAAGCATCTGCAATATTTACCAATGTCGGTGAACGTACCAATGTTACGGGTTCGGCCAAGTTTAAACGGTTAATTTTAGAAGAAGACTACGAAAAGGCATTGGACGTTGCTCGCGAGCAGGTCGAAAATGGCGCGCAAGTGATTGATATCAATATGGATGAAGCCATGCTGGATTCAAAGGCGGCAATGGTGAAGTTTTTGAACCTGATTGCGTCGGAGCCAGATATCTCCAAAGTGCCGATCATGGTGGACTCTTCTAAATGGGAAGTGATAGAAGCCGGCCTGAAATGTATTCAGGGTAAGGCGATTGTTAACTCTATCTCGTTAAAAGAAGGCGAAGAGCCCTTTATTCATCAAGCTAAAATTTTGAAACGATTTGGTGCTGCCGTGGTAGTGATGGCGTTCGACGAAGTCGGGCAGGCAGAAACCGCCGATCGCAAGTTTGAGATCTGTCAGCGCTCATACAAAATTTTGGTGGAACAGTTGGGCTTTCCACCGGAAGACATCATTTTTGACCCGAATATTTTTGCCGTCGCTACGGGTATCGAGGAGCATGATAACTACGCGGTTGAGTTTATCGAGGGCACGCGACGTATTAAGCAAAATCTCCCGCATTGTAAAGTCTCTGGCGGTGTGTCTAACGTGTCTTTCTCGTTCCGTGGTAACAATCCGGTTCGTGAAGCTATCCACTCGGTATTTTTATATCACGCTATCCAAGCAGGGATGGATATGGGGATCGTTAACGCGGGGCAGCTCGCAGTTTACGACGATATTCCTAAAGAGCTACGCGATGCTGTTGAAGATGTGATCCTAAATAAAGATCCTGGTGCAGGCGAACGACTGGTGGAAATCGCACCGAAGTTTTCTGGTCTAGCGCAAGCTGAGAAAAAAGAAGACCTTGAGTGGCGTACATGGCCTGTAGCCAAGCGATTAGAGCACGCTTTGGTTAAAGGGATCACCGAATTTATCGATGATGACACTGAAGAATGTCGCCAACAGTTTGATAAGCCGATCCAAGTTATCGAAGGTCCATTAATGGATGGCATGAACGTGGTGGGTGACTTGTTTGGTGCGGGTAAAATGTTTTTACCTCAGGTGGTTAAATCGGCACGTGTGATGAAGCGTGCAGTGGCGTACCTTGATCCCTACATTGAAGCTGAAAAACAAGCCGGTGAAACCAACGGTAAGGTGATCATGGCAACGGTGAAAGGCGATGTACATGACATTGGTAAAAACATCGTTGGTGTGGTTTTACAATGTAACAATTACGAAGTTATAGATCTTGGGGTAATGGTACCTGCGGAAAAAATCTTACAAACAGCAATTGAAGAAAAGGCCGATGTTATTGGTTTATCCGGTTTGATCACGCCATCGTTGGACGAGATGGTACACGTTGCTAAAGAAATGACCCGCTTGGGCTTTGAAATACCGTTGCTGATTGGTGGGGCCACCACATCGAAAGCACATACAGCGGTGAAAATTGAGCCGCAGTACGATAAAGGTGTCGTTTACGTTAATAACGCCAGTCGTGCGGTTGGTGTAGTATCCAACTTACTCAGCAAAACGCAAAAGCCAGAGTTTTTAGCGAAAACGGCGCAAGAATACGTGAAAGTACGTGAGCAGCAAGCGCGCAAAAAGCCACGTTCGAAACCGGTCAGTCTGATTAGAGCCCGTGATAACGCATTACAATTAGATTGGCAAAACTATACGCCTCCCAAACCAAAACAGTTGGGCGTACAAGAGTTTAAAGATGTCAGCATAAGTACGTTACGTACGTATATCGATTGGACGCCATTCTTCATGACTTGGTCATTAGCCGGTAAATACCCTCGTATTCTAAAAGATGAAGTGGTAGGTGAAGAAGCAACACAGTTATTCAAAGATGCCAATGAAATGCTGGACCAATTGGAACGAGAAGGTGCATTGCAGCCGCTCGGTGTGATTGGATTGTTCCCTGCAAACCGAGTTGGCGATGATATTGAAATCTATACTGATGAATCAAGAAGCCAAGTGTTAACGACGTCTTGTCAACTGCGTCAGCAGACAGAAAAAACCGATTTTGCCAACTACTGTTTGGCTGACTATATCGCGCCAAAAGGGATTGCGGATTATTTTGGTGCCTTTGCGGTTACTGGCGGTCTGGAAGAAGATGACCTTGCTGCGGCTTTTGATGTTAAACAGGACGACTATAACAAAATCATGGTTAAAGCGGTTGCGGACAGACTTGCTGAGGCATTTGCCGAATATCTTCATGAGCAAGTACGTAAGCAGTTTTGGGGTTATGCTGCGGATGAATCACTGAGTAATGAAGAGTTGATCCGCGAAAACTATCAAGGTATTCGCCCTGCACCGGGCTATCCGGCATGTCCAGAGCATACTGAGAAACAAAAGATTTGGCAGCTACTAGACGTTGAAAACCGCATCGGTATGAAGCTCACCAGCTCCTATGCGATGTGGCCAGGAGCTGCAGTGTCCGGCTGGTATTTCTCTCACCCCGAGGCAAAATACTTTGCGGTTGCCAGCATTCAGAAAGATCAAGTTGAAGACTACGCCAAGCGGCAAAATATGACGGTGGATGAGGCGCAACGCTGGCTAGGCCCTAATCTGGGTTACGACGCTTAAACAGCGGTCAATCAAGCCCCCAAATCTGTTTGGGGGCTTATCGGTTTTTGTATGAGGCTACACTTTCCTTTCCTGAATATGTGCACCAGAGTATTGCTTTGGGTACATCAATAGCTAGCCACCAATCCTGCTTTATCGGCAAAGTTTGTTACTTAAATAGGCATCGCACTGCACGCAAAGTCCACATTGGACTGTGCGTTTTGATGATGACTCCATTCCTCTTAGCTGATTTAGTCAAAATGACTAATTATGCACAATTCTAGCGTTCGACTTCTTTATATTCATTAAAAAATATATCCATAATTATCAGATAATTAAACTTAATTTAATCGTGTCAGGTAGTTAAAAACCCCCGCTTGGGTTGCGACCTAGTGAGACGTAGATAATAAATTTCCGTGTCATTTAAGGCGCTAGAGCGTGTTGATCTTTGCTGTTTGGTTTTTGTTCGCCTCAGTGGGTTTTGAGCGCGGCGCTCGACTTGCCGCCTAGTAATCTAAGCAAAAGTTGAGCAACAATGCACAAAGCGCACTGAGTTGAATCCGAAGGACAGCGCTTGATTGGCATTTCTACTACGTAATCGCCTGACTCACATAGAATCACTATGCTACGTAGGCTCTGCCTTGTATAAATGCCAATCAAACTGCTGCAAAAATAAACTTGAAAGATCAACACGCTCTAGTAGTAACCGGTTAAGGGATGATTTGAATCAATTATCGTTAAAATTGCAGTAAATAAAGAATAATAAAATTTAGTGCTTTCTTGGTGTTTGACTAGACTGAATTTATTAGGAAATGAACAACGACTGAACTTGATAACTAAGTAGTTTTTGTCAAGGACCCTTATTTAGCTAGGTAGCATTGATGGAAAAAGCACAATTTCAGAACAAGACATCTGTCGGCTATGCCGATCCCCGTGTTGATGAGCTTCTAAAGCACTCAATTCGTACCCAATTAGAGTCGCTACTAAAGTCAAAAATTACCACAGAACAAAGAATACAACTCTTACAAAAATCTTTTGTTGACGCCATGAGTTTGGTGTTAAGCGATACCAAGGTTGCGCACCAGCAGCTAGTGAAAGCGTTTGAAAGCATGTATGACCAAGCAGTACAGTCATTAGCAATGGCAGAGTTAAGCCAAGATGTGCTGACGAGACAGTATGTATCGGAAACCGGCCTGATCATGTCTCCGCATAACTGCAAACATACGATAAAAGATGTGTACCGTATCAAAGGGTATGCGCGAGGTATTGATAAAGCAATTGCTGCCAAACTGAAGAATAAACCAAGCGTCACTATCCTTTATCCTGCATGTGGCCCATTTGCTCCTCTACTGTTGCCATTGCTTAGCTATTACAAACATGAAAAGCGCTACAGCAGTGAGCAGATCAAAGTGATTTTGGTGGATGTGCAGCCCGGTGCAATTTTGTCACTTCAGCAGCTAGTTCAAGATCTGCAACTTGAAGACTACGTGTTGCAAATTGAAGAAGCTGACGCAACCAAATACGTTCCAAACTTAGAGATAGATTTGCTTATTCTAGAGGCGATGCAACATGGTTTTACTAAAGAGGGCCAGCTGAGTATTGCCAAGCACCTTGTTCAATTTCTGAATATTGACGGTTGGATGATCCCACAGAACGTATCAGTCAGGGGCATGATGGTCATTGGCGAGACTGAGTTTAACCAGCAGTGGAAAGATGTGAAGTACAGCCACTCAATACATGTAGACAGAGCAGCACAGCAAGATCGAGTAGAGCTTGGCGAAATACTGAGCATAAACAAATCAAGCCTGTTAGATATGGGTGAAGTAGAACTAGCCGATGGCATTAAGGTGATACCCGCAAACCAGATTGTATTACCAACGGGTATTGCCGATATGGATCAACGGATTTTAGCTATCTATGCGCATATCGAGACATTTTCACAAGAGGTAGTGGGTCAGTACGACTCAGGCATTACCAATCCTAGACCCGATATGACTTTTTATGTTGATGCCAAACCTAGGGAGGTTGAGCATACGCACTTTGTTGCGAGCAGTGGCGATGCGGTGCAGTTTTATTATCAATTAAGCGGGTTGACTGGCTTTGTGCCAGTCAAAATATAGGAGGGGTCACCATGCAGCAATACGCCGTTTTTACTGGCAGTTGTCTATGCTTGCCAGTGATTGAGCATTTAAATCGCACGGGTCTTCTTAAGTGTGTGGTACTGCCCGATGGCGAGCCTAACTCCGACCTAATTCAACTTCAGCATTGGCTTAAACAGCAACAGATCGAGACCCTTAACTATTCAAAACAAGATGACAAAACGCTTATTTCGAACCTTGATAGGTTACAGGTAAACAGCGGACTTATTTATCTTTTCAGGCATAAAGTAACATCTACGTTAATTCAATATTTTGACCACAGCCTCGTTAATATTCATCCTAGTCCACTGCCCAATTATCGAGGTCCACAACCCTTGTATTGGCAGATTCGCAATGGCGAAACATCGACCAAGCTTACTTTACACAAGGTAACAGAAGAGCTGGATAGCGGTGATATTGGTTGTAGTATCGAGATAGATATACATCCCTTTGAAACCATAAAATGCCTGCATCAAAAAGTTGCGCAAGCGCTCCCATATTTAGTCTCACATTATATTCAGTTGGCACAAGAAAATAACTTAACGTGGGAAAAACAGCCAGTTACGAGCAACAAGTACGCTCCTTTAGTTACGCAAAAAGACCTATTTATTGATTGGTATAAACAGCGCTCCTGTGAAATCGTAAATATGGTTCGGGCCGGTAATGCTGATGTGACTTGCGCGATGCTTAGATTCCGTCAAAGCGTATTTCAATTGATTCAAGCTAGCCAAGTCGATTGTTCAATCTCTGGTGTGAAGCCGGGGACGATTATACAACTAGATAAAAATGTAGGATTAGTCGTCAAAACAAGGGATGGCGCAATAAAGCTTGAAATTATTGGTGCGCAGCAAGGGTATTTTGATGGCTATCGATTTGCGCTGCTATTTGGTCTAGACCCAGGAATGGAATTAGAAAGTGGCGCTGGTGATGACTTTGGGAGTTGAGTATCTATAACCCAATTACATAACAAGCTTAGTTTAGATGGACATGATAGTAGCCCGGCTGATGTTTTTATCAATCCTGCATTCTAACTATGCTCTGACATTAACTTCAGAAGCGAGATAGAGATGAACATAAAGATAAATTTAACCAATTGTTTTGAATATGAGCTGCTAGTCCATCCTTACGAAGATGGCAAGTTACCTGATCCAAGTAGAGCACAAAAGGTTGCTCCAAAGGAAGGTCGTTCAGAGTTGGTTATTCAAAGGGGTCAGAGCCAGATTGTAGATGTGCCAGGTATGGGTTCTTTATTGGTGCAGTATTTAGGAGAGCAGAAGTTAGAAAGCTGTCATGACCGGTTTTGTGAAGATCCAAGCAACTTTGATAAGTATGAGCAAATGGCGCTATTGAGATACAAAACGACAGAATTGTACTGGCGCTTTCCAACGAGCACTGAAGACGCAGAGTTAAATTTAAGTGTCAATGACTTGGGTACAATTTGTTTGGACAAAGTGATGTCAGGCGAGGCACGTCAGGTTTCTTTACCTGAACTGTTTATTCCACCGGTATTTAATCCAGGTTTGCCCCAACAAAGTAAAGAAAGTGAAGGTCAGCCACAATAACTGAACTGACTGGTAGTTAAACAAGTGTATTAGGCAGTAACGACGATTACTTCGTCGAAAAGAGGCTGTGTATTGGCTCAAGCAGTGAAAGGCGCACAGTTAAAACAAGGTAAGTATATAAAAATAGAGGAATTGATATGGCTAGCGAACCGTTTATTGGATCAATGATGCCGTTTGGCGGCACATTTACGATTGAGCGTTGGGCAATGTGCTTGGGACAACTACAAGCAATAAGTGAAAACACCGCTCTATTTTCATTGCTTGGCTCTATTTATGGGGGAGATGCCCGTACGTCATTTGGTATACCTGATTTACGAGGCAGAAGCCCTGTTGGGCAAGGGCTCATGCCCGGGGGCTTAGAATACAGGCAAGGGTTTAAGATGGGTAGAGAGCGAACTACACTGCAAATATCACAAATGCCTGAGCATAATCATGCAGCGGCTTTTGAGCCCAACCCCAGCCCTGAAGTAACCGGAAGAATGGAAGTGGCTACCAATACAGCTTCAATAACAGAGCCTTCATCAGAAACCTATCTGGCGTCGAACGCCAGTGCAGCCTTTGCCAAGCCTGGTTTTGCTGCGCTTAATTTAGTTGATATTCAAGGTTTGGTGATTGAAGGGGGCGGATCGACGGGAGGCACAGTTAAAGTGGGTCAGACTGGCGGTAACCTGCCGGTTGATTTGACTAGCCCAATACTGCCCGTGAATTGGTTGATGGCACTGATGGGCGTTTATCCATCAAGAAGCTAAACCACACGATAGCAGTCAACAATTGCTGACTGCTTTTTCGCTGTTTATTTATTAGGTAATTATTCAGCGATAATTGAAGTTATGGCTGTATTTTTGTGACTAGATATGAGTTTTTAGGTATTGGGATTGGTTTGTTGCAGAGAGCAAAAAGGAATTAATGCCGTTAAATGGCGGTGCAGTAAACGATTATTTGGCTCTAGATTAAGGGTAGAATCATGCATTTTAATTCGATTTTTTGTCGGGGGAATAGCCGATTGAGCACAAGTTTTGGTTACCAGCGTGTTGCTAAACTTGTATTCATAATTGCTATTTTATTTAGCACAAGGGCTGTTGCAGATACCTATACATTCAGTACAGTCTCAGGCTCTGGTACTGCAACTCTAACAACCACGGTCAGTGGTATCACGCTAACCGCAACCCAATCAGATGGTGGAAATATAACCGTGTCTTCTGGTTTTATGGTTCCTTCCACTGTAACGCCAAATGGCGGAACTTGGACGCTCTCCTTTGACTCTCCAGTCAGTATTACCCAGTTTGATATGGCGGAGTTTGCAGACCTTTCAGATGGTAGCTATGTGTTTACACCAGATAGTGGTACAGCGGTAAGTATTACATCTAGCGATGCTGAGCTTGGAGATTTTCTGGCAACGCTCAGTCCTTCTGATTGGACAGCGGTGAACTCGGTCACATTTAGCCATGTCACAGGTACTGGCAATAACTCAAGGATAGGCATCGATAATATTGTGTTTACCGCGGCAGCGGTTGATAACACCAATCCTACGTTTGATAGCGCAAATTCAACGCCCAGTGATGGCGACACTAATGTTTCAGTCAGCAATGATATTATTATCGATTTTGACGAAGATATTGCACTAGGTAGCGGCAATATTACCATTCGAGATATCGATGGTAGCAGTGACTTTGAAGTATTCAGTGTGACCACTGAGAGCGACGGTACAACCACTACTCCAGGCGCTGGTCGTATTGGGATCACCAATGACAAAATATATTTAAATCCGACCAGTAGCTTATCGGGTAGCACTAATTATTCAATTAGAATTGATACTACGGCGGTGGATGATACTTCTGGTAATAGCTTTGCGGGCATAAGTGACGATACCACCTTTAACTTTACCACAGCCGATATTACGGCTCCGACATTTGATAGTGCCAATTCAACGCCCAGTGATGGCGATACTAATGTCTCAGTTAGCAATGATATTATTATCGATTTTGATGAGAATATAGCGCTAGGTAGCGGCAATATTACTATTAGAGATGTTGATGGTAGCAGTGACTTTGAGGTATTCAGTGTCACGACAGAGAGCGACGGCACTACTACATCACCGAGTGCGGGGCGCATTGGTATTACCAGCGACAAAATATACTTGAACCCGACGAGTAGCTTATCGGGTAGCACGAATTACTCAGTTAGAATTGATACTACGGCGGTAGATGATACCTCGGGCAACAGTTTTGCCGGTATTAGCGACGATACGACCTTTAACTTTACCACAGCGGATGTCACAGCTCCAACATTTGATAGTGCCAATTCAACGCCCAGTGATGGAGACACAAATGTCTCAGTTAGCAATGATATTATTATTGATTTTGATGAAAATATTGCGTTGGGCAGCGGTAATATTACCATTCGAGATATAGATGGTAGTAGTGACTTTGAAGTTTTCAGTGTGACCACTGAGAGCGACGGTACCACCACGACGCCAGGTGCGGGGCGTATCGGTATTACTAGTGACAAAATTTATATTAACCCAACAAGCAGTTTATCAAGCAGTACTAACTATTCAATTCGTATAGATACCACCGCGGTAGATGATACCTCGGGCAACAGTTTTGCGGGTATTAGCGACGATACCACCTTTAACTTTACCACAGCGGATGTAACAGCACCGACATTTGATAGTGCTAATTCAACGCCCAGTGATAATGCAACGAGCGTCTCTGTAAGCGATGACATCGTTATCGACTTCGATGAAAATATTGCTCTGGGCAGTGGAAACATCACCATTCGTGATGTCGATGGCAGCAGTGACTTTGAAGTATTCAGTGTGACCACTGAGAGCGACGGTACGACCACGACGCCAGGTGCAGGGCGTATCGGTATTACTAGTGACAAGATTTATCTCAACCCAACCAGTAGTTTAACCGGTAACCGCAATTACGCGATCCGCATTGATTCCACTGCGGTAGATGATACCGCGGGTAATAGTTTTGCAGGTATCAGCGATGATACGACCTTCAACTTTTCTACAGCCAATAGCGCACCTGTCGTTGATTTAGACTCAAGTTCAGGCAGTGACGACAGCAGCGCTTCTTTCTCTGAAGCGGGCGGAGCGGTGAGTATTGCTCCCAATGCAGCTGTGACAGAAGCGGATGGTGACACGATTACCACCATTACTGTCACCCTCACTAATGATCAAGATGGTGCGTCTGAAGGGCTTAATGTCAGCGCAGCAGCACAAGACGCGCTAACAGGTATTTCCGGTTCGTCTGCGGTTACCTTACAAGACACCATTACCATTTCAGGTGCAACGGCGAGCGCCTCAGAAGTACAAACCTTCTTGCAAGCGATTACCTACAACAATACTTCAAGTGCACCCAATGAGACCGCCAGAACGGTCACTGTGGTTATTAATGACGGAACAGATAATAGTACTTCACGCACCGCAACGGTATCGGTCAGTAATGTCACCGCTGCCAGCAGTACTGCAGCCAGTTTTAATACCACTAATGGCACTAACTTATCCCCTGCGATTACTTTTACCAGTGATGACGAAACACTGACGATTGCAGATACAAGTCATATTTCTGGGTCAACGGCCGATGGCGGAACAGGTACGGATACATTAAGTGTACCAACCGGCTCGAACCTTGCGAATTTTACCTCTTTGACAAATTTTGAGACGTTAACACCAGACAACGATGCGTCGTTGACACTCACTGAAACACAACACGATGCATTTACAACCATTAATGGCTCGGGCACTAACCAATTCACTATCTCAAGTGGAGATGGTGATCAAACCTTAACAGGGGATAGTGATATTGAAACCTATGTGCTAGGCAGCGCCATGAACTTTACAATGGCAGCGGCCACTCAAAATGTTACCGGTAGTAGTGCTGCAGATACCGTAAACGTGACGAGCTTTACAGCCACCGGCGTGCTCTCTGGTGGTACTGGCACTGACATATTGCAATTGAGTTCTGGTGCGAATATCAGCGGCGCAACGCTAAGCAGTTTTGAATCGCTTACTTTATCAAGCGGCGCATCGGTTACGATGACAGAAGCGCAGCATGACAACTTTTCTACAGTGACGGCTGCGGGTACAGAGAGCATTACTATTAGTGATTCAAGTGATGGTTTAACGGGTAACAGCGCAATCGAAACCTATGTGTTATCGGCAGCCAATACCTTTACTTTGGGTAGCGCAGCACAAAACCTAACGGGTAGTAGCGGCAACGACACGGTAAACGTTGGTACGCTTACGGCAACTGGTACGCTTGCTGGTGGCAGTGGTACCGACACCTTGTCGATTGCTAATGGTGGCAGTATTACTGGCGCGACGGTTAGTGGCTTTGAAAACCTCTCGGTCGCCAGTGGCGGTTCAGCAAGCATCACAGTATCACAGCTTGCTTCTTTTTCTGGCACGGTTACTGGGACTGGAACGGAAACTGTGTCGATTTCAGGAGATGGTGACTTAACCACAGTATCTGCGTTGGAAAACTACACCTTATCTGATGATTCAACTAACACTCGAACCGTCACAGTAAGCGATGCGGGTCACTCTGTCACAGGTACTTCAACATCAGATGCAATCACATTTAATTTGGGTTCCTTAACTTATACAGGAACTATCACTGGTGAAAATACGGTGTCAGATACATTGTCACTGAGTTCTGGCGCGGATATTACCGGAGCAACAATTAATTCGGTGACCAATTTGACACTAGCGTCTGGTGCAGCTGTAGCTATGACGACCACTCAGCATGGCGGATTTACAGGAACAATAACAGCTGCAGGAAGCGAAACGATTACACTCAGCGGAGATGGTGATTTCAGTACATTATCCAGCGTTGAAAGTTATACAGTGGGTGATGATAGTACTAATACTCGAACAGTTACCGTTACCAACGGTACTACCAGTGTTTCGGCGACATCGACCACAGATGCAGTTACCTTTGCCATTGGTGGCAGTGCTTACTCTGGTACTTTAACGGGTGACGCTACCGTTGCAGACAATGTGTTAGCTAGTGACGGCGCCGATGTAAGTGGTGGCGTATTCACCAATATTGGCACGCTGAACCTAGGCAGCGCGGCTACTGTTGCCATTGATGCTGCTAACCTCAGTGATTTCTCGACAGCCATTACCGGAGCTGCGGGTACAGAAACGCTTAAATTAATGGATGGCGGCACGTTTGATTTTTCCACAACATCAGTTTCCTTAATTGAAGGGATTGCAATAGGCACAAACAGCACAGCCTCAGTCACGTTGACAGATAACTTCAGCGCCGATGGACAAACGGTTTCTGTGACCAATACGAGCGGAAGTGCTATCACGGCGGATTTAACCATCAATGCCTCTGCATTTGTGAGTGATGTACTGCAAATCACCGCCACCGATTTAGATGGCTCAGACACCATCACCGGTGGTAGTGGGGCTGATACCATTCGCCCGGGGGCTGGCACTGACTCGATGACAGGTAATGATGGTAATGACAACTTTGTAGGTGAAGCTAGTGATTTAAATGGAGATACCATTGCTGACTTAGCGGCAGGTGACACCATCACCATTACTAATCTTATAGGCATGACAACCAGTAATGTGCGCTTTAATGGTACTGGCACACTAGAAGTAGACACCAATGCTACGACATTTGCTAGTCCAGAAATAAGCATCACACTCACCAATGCGCCGGGGAATGACTTAGTGTTCACAGTCGCTGATTCTGGTAGTGATACCTTGATAACCTTTGAAGCCGCAAATGCGGTACCGGTGTTCACAAGCTTAAATGGTGGTAGTACCTTCACTGAAAATGGTTCAACGGTTGTGATAGATAGCGATGTTACTGTTGCTGATACCGAGCTAGACGCACTTAATGGTGGTAATGGTAACTACGATGGTGCCTCACTGACTATCGTTCGCTCAGGTGGTACGAATGCTGAAGATGTATTCAGTAACACTGGACTGCTTGGCACTTTAACCGAAGGTAACGCGTTTGACTACAATGGTACGTCAATCGGTACTGTGACGACCAACTCATCGGGAACATTGGTACTTGCTTTCAATAGCAGTGCAACATCTGCTTTGGTAGACAGTGCTTTGCAGGCAATCGGTTACAGCAATAGTTCAGAAGATCCGGGTTCTTCGGTTACCCTTAACTACACTTTCAGTGATGGCACCACGAATAGCACAGGCACTAATCAGGCCACAGTGACTATCAGTGCAGTGAATGATGCACCGACCGACATTGCGCTAACAGCAACCAGCATAGATCAATCCAGTACGGGGGTATCTGCTACGGTCGCCACGGCCAGCACCACTGATGTTGAAAGTGGCGACAGCCACACATATACGCTAGTAACCGCAGGCTCTTCTGATGGAGGAAGCTGTAGCGCCAATACAGGCAACGGCAGCTTTCAATTCTCTTCTAGTACGTTACAAACACAAGCGTCCACATCGCCTGGTGATTATGTGATCTGTGTGCAAACCAGTGATGGTACGGCAAGCTATCAAGAATCATTTACCATTACGGTGAACGATGATGTGGCTCCAAATGCACCGTCTACGCCAGATTTAGATGTTGGTTCGGATACAGGTTCCTCTACCACTGATAACATCACCAGTGATACCACGCCAACCTTTAGCGGTACTGCTGAAAGCGGCTCAACAGTGAGGTTATATAGCGATCAAGTTGGTGGTGGTGCCACGATAATTGGTAGTGCGACAGCGACAGGAGGAAATTGGCAAATCACCACAAGTGCACTTGCTTCAGGGGTTTCGCACTCCATCACGGCAACGGCGACTGACACTGCAACCAATGTGAGTAGTAGCTCTGGGGCGTTGAGTGTAACAATTGATAACACAGCTCCCACAGCGCCAAGTACGCCAGATTTAACGGCGGCTAGTGATAGCGGAAGCTCAAATTTTGATAATATAACCAACGACACCACACCAACCTTCACGGGAACGGGTACCACTGGTGATACGATTACGCTTATTTCTAACGTTGACGGAATAATTGCTAGTACCACTGCAAGTGGTGGCGCGTGGAGTATTACACCGAGCTCCGCGCTTACCGCTGGAGGTCAAAGTATCTTTGCCCGAGCATCTGATGTTGCGGGTAATACTACCGATAGCTCAAGTATATCGGTAACGATTGACGCAACGGCACCAACCGGCGTCACCGCTGCAATCGACCAAACTACCATAAACGCAGATAATGAAGCTGCATTAAGCTTTACGTTAACGGGACTTGAAGGTTCAGGTAGCTTCACTTATCAATTATCTGATGGGACCAACACGATAAACAGCACCAGCGCAACTGCTATTACCAGTGCCAGTCAGCAGGTTACTGCAATTAATGTAACAACGCTTAATGAGGGTACATTAACGCTCAGCGTATTGGTGACGGATGTCGCTGGTAATCAGAGCAATGCGTTCACCGATACCGTGACTAAGCAATACAACGTTGCACCTACCGCGGGCAATGACACTCTGACAACCAACGAGGATACTGCGGGGTCTGTGAATGTGCTAACAAATGATAGCGACCCAGAAAATGCTTTGGATATTACTTCAGTGACGGTAAAAACAGCACCGACGAAAGGTCAAGTATCAATTAGTAACGGTAATGTAACTTACACACCAAATGCCAATGCTAATGGTGCAGATTCATTTACTTACACTGTGAAAGACACGGAACTGGCTGAATCTAATGAAGCAACGGTATCTATAACCATTACACCAGTCAATGATTTACCGGTGGCAGCTAATTTCACTCCAAGCATTAGTGAAGATACGTCGACAGCGGCGCTAGCAGTGAGAGCTAATGCCACAGACGTAGAGGATACTAACCCTTCAGGCAATATTGAGGTTGTGACTCAACCGACTATTGGCACCGTGGCGATAGACCAAACAGCAGGGACTATTACTTATACGCCAAATGCCAATGTCAATGGCTCGGACTCACTGACTTATCGCATACTAGATAGTGAAGGTGGTCAATCGAATACAGCGACTATCACGGTTACCATTACGTCAGTAAATGATACCCCTGTGATTTCGGGTACGCCGTCAACATCTGCGGATGAAGATGTAGCTTACAGCTTTACACCGACAGCAAGTGATGCTGATAATGATACGTTAACTTTCAGTATTACCAACCTACCAAGCTGGGCGAGCTTCAATACCTCAACGGGCACAATTACTGGCACGCCAACGGAGGGGCAAAGTGGCAGTTTCAACAATATCGTAATTTCGGTTAGTGATGGTCAAAGTACTGCCGCGTTAACAGCGTTCAATATCTTAGTAAACTCGGTAAACGATGCGCCATCTATCAGTGGCACGCCTAATACATCGGTTCGTCAAGATGAAGCCTATAGCTTTACACCGGCTGCCTCGGATGTCGATTCAGCGGGACTCACCTTTAGTATCAGTAATTTACCGGGCTGGGCAAGTTTCGATAGTACAACTGGCGGTTTGTCAGGTGTGCCTACTCGAGAAGATGTGGGTACCTACGGAAATATTGTGATAACAGTCAGTGACGGTGAGTTACAAGCGAGCTTAGCCGCATTTGAGATTGTTGTTCAGCCCGTGAATGCGGCGCCTGTTGCTAACGATATGCAACGCGATATTGATGAAGACAGCACCACGAGCTTTGTCGCAGATGTTACAGACCTTGATGGTGATGCACTTACGATTGAAGTGCAGAGTCAGCCACAAAATGGGCAAGTATCCGTGCAAGGCAATGTGTTGACTTACACGCCAGCTCCTAACTTTAACGGTACTGATGCATTTAGTTACAGTGCTTCCGATGGAGAGTTAGAGTCCAATACGGCTACCGTGACTGTCAACATTGCTGCGATTAATGACCAGCCAGTAGCACAAGACGATAGTTTTACTTTTGAGGCGGTTCCGGCAAATCAGTACGCATTACCTGTACTGGATAATGACACCGACGCCGATGGAGACACGCTTACGATTATTGGTGCTAAGACATCACTAGGTAGCGTGAGTATTTCTGGTGGCGGTTTAATTTACCAAGCTGTAGCCAACGCACAGGGTCCGGTGTTAGTAACTTATGTGATTGAGGATGCAAGTAAAGCAAGAGCATCCGCGAGAGCAACGGTTAATATCACGAATGCAGGAGGTGGAGATGCGCCAACGATTAACGCACCAGATGACATTACCGTTAATGCGAAAGGCCTTTATACCAAAGTAGATTTGGGCACGGCAGTTGCGTTTGATGCCGATGGTAACCCGTTACCTGTGTCTTTAGCGCGTAGAATCCCCGTATTTGCACCAGGCCAGCATTTAGTTTATTGGCAGACTGAAAGTGCTCAAGGAGTTCAGGCGACGGCGAGTCAAACTGTTAACGTGACGCCGCTGGTATCGCTCCAGAAAAATAGCCGAGTAGCAGAAGATACCAGCCATTCTATTAATGTCTATCTAAACGGCACATCACCCAGTTACCCTGTAATCATCCCTTATTCAGTCTCGGGCACTGCCGACAGTAGTGATCATGATTTACAATCTGGCGAAGTCGTAATTAACTCAGGTCTACAAACCAGTATTAACTTCAACATTTTTGCTGATAGTGAAGCTGAAGGTAATGAGACCATAGTGATATCTTTAGATGGTTCACTGAATCTTGGTGCGAAGTCTTCATCGACAATCACTATTGTCGAAAGCAACGTTGCACCAGATATTGTGACCACAGTGACTCAAGATGGAGAGGATCGCAGTTTAATTACAGCGTCGGATAGCTTAGTGGTGATTACGGCGAAGACTTCAGATCCGAATCCAAACGATCTAGTGAGTGTTTCGTGGCAATCAGCACAGTTACAGAACACTTCAACTGAACCTCAACAGTTTGCATTTAACCCGCTAAGTGTAGCCACCGGCATATACAAAGTGACGGTGACAGCAGAGGATAATGGCAGCCCGAGTTTAGCGACCAAGAAAGACATCTATATTGAAATTATAGAGGCATTAGATGCACTTACAGGTCAAGACTCCGATGGTGATTTAATCCCTGACGACCAAGAGGGTTATGCAGATTCTGATGGTGACGGTATACCAGATTTCCAAGATGCGATTTCTGATTGCAACGTTATGCAGGAGCAAGCGCTTGAATCAACCCAATATTTAGTCGAGGGTGATCCTGGAGTTTGCCTTCGCAAAGGCGCAACCGTAGCACGGAATGAAACGGGAGGACTACAGCTGCTGGTTGAAGAACTGCCAGCCGATCCGAGTGCACAGAACCTTGGTGGGGTATTTGATTATATCGCTACAGGTTTACCTCAAGAAGGTGATGTTTACAGCATCGTGTTACCACAACGCACCCCAGTTCCTGCTGGTGCCGTGTATCGTAAGTTCAATCAAGGGCAATGGATAAACTTTGTATTGGATGATGATAACCAAGTGCTATCAACTCAAGGAGAGCCAGGCTTTTGTCCACCTCCAGGGGATGAACTGTGGCTCAGTGGTTTGGTTGAAGGTAGCTGGTGTGTCCAATTGCGAATTGTTGACGGTGGACCAAATGACGATGATGGAACGGCCAATGGCACCATTGTTGACCCAGGAGGTGTTGCTGTACTTTTAACTAATAATGCGTTACCAAGTGCAAATACTGATGCAGTAACCATCGTTTCAGGCCAACCTGTGGTGATAGATGTACTGGCAAATGATACAGACGCAGATGGAGATACGCTGTCAGTTACCGGTGCATCGGTTGATTTTGGTACTGTGGTTGTGGAAAACAACCAGCTCCGATACACACCGGTGCCAAGGTTTATCGGTACCGCCACAATTCAATACACAATTACTGACAACCAAGGTGGAACAGCCAACAGCACGGCGGCTATTTCTATCATTGTTAATAAGGCACCGGTTGTTGTGGATGATAGTGCTACCACGAACGGCAAACCGCTAGTCATTGATGTGCTTGCTAATGACAGTGATCCTGAGGGAACCGCGCTTGAGTTAGTTTCTGCAACAGCTGCTCAAGGTGTTGTGCAAATTAACACCGACAATACTTTAAGCTATACGCCAAAATCTGGCTTTGAAGGTACTGATACAATCACCTACGTGGTGCGCGACCAATACGGTGCGACGGCACAAGGTAGTGTATCGGTCAGTGTCAGTATGCAAACGACTACTAGCATAGAAAACAGCTCATCAGGAGGAGCGATGACCGGGTTGTTAGTCTTGTTAGTGTCAGCGCTGCTGATTCGTAGATGCAACACTTTGCTTCCTGTGATTGTTGTAGTGGGCAGTGTCACTGCTTTGCAGGCGCACGCGACCACGAATGACTGGAAGCTTGTTGGTTCGTTAGGGCAGGCGAATGCTGACAGTGAACTACCTCACTCAGATCTGGTAAAGACAGCAATAGACGATAAAGACATGAGCTGGTCAATTGGCGCCTTCTATAAATTTGCTGATAGTTGGCACGCTGGGCTGCGCTATATTGATCTAGGTGAAGGTCGCGTGAGCTTTGAAGGCACGGTGAACGATCCCATGTTAGCTCATGAGCTACTGTCTAAAGTTGCTCCGGTATTGCCTGAAGGGATATCGGTGCAACTAGACTACGCTAAGCAATTAGAGAATAACTTTACGGGGAAATTATTCATTGGTGTGTGGCAATGGGACTATGAAATTGACAGTGTGCGAGATGGAAGTATTAAGCGAACTTATAAGGATAGTGGCACCAGTGGCTATCTTGGCGGTGGGGTTCATTACCAGATTTCAACATCGCTGACATTAGGACTTGATTATAGCTATTATTTTCTATCTAAAAACGATATTGATGAGGTGTCGCTTGGTTTTGAATATCGGTTTTAGCACAGAGCAACGGTTGTTTTAGCGTTACGCGCTTAAAAAACTAATCATGAAAAGGTTAGCGTTATTGCGCTAGCCTTTTTTATTTTAATCGTTAATTCAGGTGGTTTATGGCAAGCGCATTAAATAAACGGACTATTTTGAAGCGGAAAAATAGCGTTATTGGCACCGCTCTCGCATCCTGCTAACGCTAAGGTAGCTACTTCCGTGTAGGCTAGGGGAAAAGATTTTGTGCTAAAAGAGAAGTTTTAGACGCAGCTAATAGAGTATTTCCTTCTCCAAATAGACTAGAGAATTAGTACAATTGGTAGTATCTGAGCCACAGAATATAAGCGACTTTTGCAGCTAAATTAGCATGGCCCTGCGTAGATCACCGTTGACTGGCAGTGGTATAGTAACGGCTTTAGCTTTTTCCGCCGTTGAGAGTGAAATTTCGTGCTGCCTATCCAACAAGTTTACTCAGATCTAGTACAACAACTTACGACCCAGCCTACCGTGTTACTACAAGCGCCACCTGGGGCTGGTAAATCAACTTGGTTACCGCTACAACTGATCCTAGACGGACACTTTAATAAAATTGTGATGCTTGAACCAAGACGTATTGCCGCACGTAACATTGCACAGTTCTTAGCGTCACAACTACAAGAAGAAGTCGGCCACACTGTCGGTGTAAGAATGCGCCAAGAGGTGAATGTTTCCGCACAAACCCGTTTAGAAGTTGTGACTGAGGGTATGTTAACTAGGATGATACAAGCAGATCCTGAGTTGGCAGGTGTTGATTTACTTATTTTTGATGAATTTCATGAGCGTTCGCTTGCTGCGGACACCGCGCTGGCCTTTGCATTAGAGTCACAAGCGGCATTGCGTGAAGACTTGCGTATTCTGGTCATGTCTGCCACGTTAGATGGTGCGCGTTATCAGCAGTTTTTACAGTGCCATCTGATTGCTTCTCAAGGTCAAAGCTATCCAGTAGAGACGATATATCAGCCACTGGCTAAAAAAAGCGAATGGCTAGAAGCTATCCCAAATTTGATCTTACGAGCACTGTCTGAGCAGCAAGGCAGCGTGTTGGTATTTCTGCCTGGGAAACGTGAAATTCAGCAGGTGGCAAATTCGCTGTCGAATTTACCCAATAATGTGATTTTAACCAGCCTTTATGGCGAGCAAGATAAGCAATTGCAACAACAGTCGATTGCACCCGCTGCAAAGGGTACACGTAAAGTAGTACTTACTACCAATATTGCAGAGACCTCACTGACTATTGAAGGTATTCGTGTGGTGATTGATTCAGGTAAGCGTCGTGCTGCGCAGTTTAATTTGAAAACCGGAGTAACTGAACTTGTCACCGTTGCTATCTCCAAGTCATCGGCCATACAGCGTGCAGGTCGTGCCGGCCGTTTAGCTCCAGGCGTTGTGTATCGACAAGGTTCACAGGCAGAATTTGATCGATTAGCAGAGCACGATATACCAGAAATATTGAGTTCAGATATTAGTAGCTTAGTATTAGAAGCAAAAATGTGGGGCAGTGAAGTCGCGCTGCTCCCTCTGTTAGATGTCCCAAGCACAGCTCAATTACAGCAAGCAAACGAGCTATTAAAAATGTTAGAAGCTTTGGACGAGCAATATAAGTTGACCAAATTTGCCGCGAGCATGCAACGATTCGGCACCGAACCTAGGTTGGCTCATATGTTACTAAAGGCGCAAAAGCTTGAGTCTAGCCACCCAGGAATAACTGAGCTTGCTTGCTATTTTCTGGCATGGCTTGATGCCAGAATCAAAGGTTCAGCTGAGCTATCGGTCGCCATACAAAGCCAATATCAACGTCCACATCCGGTATTTAAAAAACAGTTACAGTATTGGTTAAAGAAATCGTCGGCGAGGCTTCAAGCTGATTTAACCATTGAGTACTTACCCCTCATTGTGGCATTGGCTTTTCCAGACAGGCTCGCTAAACGACGTGGACAAGGCTTTGTCTGTGCAAATGGCGCTGGTGTAAATGCTCACCCTGAGCATTGGTTAGATGCTGAATACCTTGCCATCGCGTCTTTAGGTGGACACAATGGACAGACAATTTTTTCCGCCACGGCATTTTCCCCAATTGAAATAGAGAGTGAATTACCCCATTTGTTCACCGATTTAACGATTTGTGAATTTGATGAAAGGTCACAACGGTTTGTTCATGAAGACAGAACCTATTTGGGACATTGGGTAGTTTCCAGCAAGCCAAGTAGTAAAACTATAGATATCAGCGCCAGAACACAGGCTTGGGTTTCGCTAGTAACTCACAAAGGGCTGAACATATTCCATGATTACAATGACTGTGAGCAGCTACTTATTCGTTTTCAATTAGCAGCGAAATACGAACAAGGTGTTTATCAAGACTTCACTCAAACGCAGCTGATGGGGGAGCTAAAAACCTGGTTAGGACCGTATTTACATGAAGTGAAAACGGTAGAACAGCTACGCAAAGTATCGTTACGAGAAGCGTTAACCGCAGCGATTGATTGGTCAGTACAACAGACTTTGAATACATTATTACCACAAAAGATAACAGTGCCGAGTGGCTCAAGTATTAAGGTGCAGTACCAACTAGAAGGTCCGGCTAAGCTCTCAGTGCGAATGCAAGAAGTCTTTGGTTTAACCGAAACACCTAGGTTATGCAATGGCAAGCTTGGGTTGTTAATGGAGCTACTTTCTCCTGCGCAAAGACCTTTACAGTTAACGCAGGATTTAGCGCACTTTTGGCAAAGTAGTTATCGCGAAGTACAAAAAGAAATGAAAGGGCGCTATCCAAAGCATTTTTGGCCAGATAATCCAGCACAGGCGACGGCGACAAATAAGGTTAAAAGCCGCATGTGATCAACGCAGGCGCAGGTTATGGACACGACTTAATGGCAATTCAATTTACAAATTTAAGTTTTGTTAGTGACAGCGGCTAGGCTGATTGCGGCTTAGCTTGCGCTGCTTTTCAGCAGCTGCTTTAAGTTTTTCAACATAATCTTTTGGTGCATCTAAGTTGGCGGTAAGATAGAGCTGTTTACTAAGCTCGTTGACTTCAAATACCTTCTGCCATTGCTGTTGCATTCCTAACCGTTTGGCCATGCTTTCAATAAAGCTTTCTGCGCCAAAAATGAAATCGATCCTGCCCTTTTCCATCAATCCTCCACCTTGAGTTAAGCTATTGACGATAATTAAGTTTTTATCTTCAATAAAGCCCTTATTCTTTAAATATGCCGTTGAGGGTTGGTTTGCAGGAACTGCAATCACATAGTCTTTTAGGCTATCTAGGGTAATTTTTGATGGCAATGGGGTACGACCATTATGATAAAAAGAGGTCGACAAGCTACAAAGTGGCGCTATCCATTGAAACTGATGCTCTCTACCAGCTGTTCTTGCGACGGAATAGAGAAGGTCATAAGGGGATTGTTTGGAGAACTCAAAAGCACGATGCCAAGGAAGCATGTAGATCTTATAGTTGATATCGGCTTCCCACATTATTTGTCTGACCAGATTGGTGTTAAAGCCCGTGATCAGGCCGTTGTTTTTCTCCACCTGATATGGAGGAAAAAACTCAGTGTAGATCCCAATAGAAGAGGGAAAAGTTGCTTTTGTGGGAAATGACATCATGATCCCTATAATGCCCCAAATAAGATACCGCATAGTTCAATACTCGAGACGCTTTCCTTCATAATAAACCATAAAAACGACTTTATTTCATGTTAATTCTGCAATATTAAGCCTGCAATGGTGATGTAGACTTTTATCTATAACTCGTTTTAAATAGCTAAGTAATTGAAACCGTTATTTAAGCTCTATATATTTTCCTCCCTATTTAGCTTGCTACTTGGTTTCATCTAATTTTTTACAAAAGTGCTAAAATTTCCACTTTACCTCAAGATTGGTTGAGCTTTTAAGGTATCTATTGTTTCTAGTTAAGGTCGATATTTGATCTGCAAATTCAAGAATAGGTTGCCGTTTTAAAGGAGTATTTATGTCATCACCATCGTTGTTGAAGCAACTTAAGCGATTTACCCCACTAGTGTGGGTAATGATAGTTGGTAACTTTTTTGTTCGCTCGGCGTACTATATGGTGTGGCCATTTTTAGCGGTTATTTTTTATCAAAACTACCAACTATCAGCCACGGAAGTGGGCTTTTTTCTTACCTTGGCGGCTACCATTGCAGTGTTACTTGGTTTTTACGCAGGGAATTTAGCCGATCGTTTTGGTCGCACAAAGTTGTTATACACAGCAGTGATAGTGGGAGTTGTTTCGTTTGCTTTACTCGCTGTGGCACAAAGTTTATGGCTGTTTGCTATTGCGGTATTTCTGGCGTGTTTGCCAAGGACGTTATGGGATGCGCCGAGTAAAGCATTGCTGACTGAGGAGTTGAAAAACCCAGAAGATAGAGAGCTTGCACTACATATTCTTTACTTTGTGGTTAACGTGGGAGCAGCACTTGGACCTTTATACGGTTTGTGGGCTGGGTTAAATGGCGAACAGTTTAGCTTTATATACACATCTATTTCGTATGTCGGGTTGTTGATTGCACTAGTGTATTTAGGTGTAAAAGCGGGTCCGGTAAAAAATAGTCAAATTGATTTGAGTAAAACGGTACCCAAATTTACGGTATGGCTAGGTATTTTACGCAAAGATAGCTTGTTTTTACTTGTACTTATTGCCACAACCTTAATTTACATCGTTTATGCGCAAATGGATTCTAGTTTGGTGCAGTTTCTGACTCGCGCTGATGTGCCAGATTTAGCTTGGCTAATTTCCAGCTTAATTATCACTAATGCATGCGTGATTATTGTTTGCCAATTTCCGCTAATGCATGTGACGCGCAATTGGAAAATAGAAAACCGTCTTTATGTCGGTGGTGGCGTCTTGATTATCTCACAACTTATCATGGCCTTTAATGCAGTGGATAATTATGTTGGTTGGATGATTGCGGTAGGGATTTTGAGCTTCAGTGAAGCGTTGATCTTCACTAATATCAATATTTATATCGACCGTTTAGCACCTGAACACTTAAAAGCGAGTTACTTTGGAGCCGCTGGGCTGTGCTCCTTGGGTTATGCATTAGCACCTATCCTAGGTGGTTTGATCCTCGATTTTGCCACTGGAATGACACTGTTTATAACCATGGCGTTATTTGCGTTGAGTGCAGTGGTTCTTTATCGAGTCGCCGAGCTTAGACCTCGTGAGCTCATGGATCCAAGCTAACCCCAGTTGAGGTCACCTCAGTGCGCTTTGCGCATTGTTGCTCAACTTTTGCTTAGATTACTAGGCGGCAAGTCGAGCGCTGCGCTCAAAACCCACTGAGGGGAACAAAAATCAAACCGCAAAGATCAACAGCCCCTAAGACTGAGGCTATTTTTTACTTGCCATATTTTGTAAGTACTGAAGTCGACGTTGCTCGGCTTCATTCGGTTTGTATGGTGCGTTGCTCAAAAGATTAAAATCTGTGAAGCGTATTTCTTGTTGTTGTATTTTACTGTCTCCAAACTGAGCGACTTCACCGGGCCTTGGGGAAACCTTTTCAATGACAAAGGTTTTTAGCCGCATGGTTTCTGGGTTATCGGAGTTTAAATGCCCAGCCAAGACGGTATGGTGCGCCTTAAGCATCACCGTTTGCTTACCCTCATCCAACTTTTCTCTGGTGACTAAATGGCTAATTGGTGTATCGGAAGTGTCGAATAAGTTTGCTCTAATGCGAAACGTACCAGCCGCTTTGACATCCAGTTCGATAGGGATTTCCATGTTTGGACCTTGCGCAGAAGGTTTGCCGACAGATAGCAGTGTGGCACTTGGTTGATAGTATTTGAAGCTCGCGGTTAATGCGACGGGTTGTCCGCTGTTGGTGTTAGCGCGAACCAGTAAGTTTAAATCAATTGGCCACGTGCTATTTCCTGCTAGTTCAGCAACCCAGCCACTTGGCGTTTGGACTAGTTGCACCTCAGCTAACTGCTTTTTTTCATCAATAACGAACAGTTCTGCATTGGCTGTTGTTATGTCACCTTGCACCAGTATCTGAACTTTGTCTGGATGAATGAAACGATATTTGTTCAAAGAGAGTGCGATTTTTTGTTGCGTGTTGCCAACCGGCATTTCTACGGGATAAAAGTGATTGGGGTTTAAACGGTCAAAATCAGCAGGATTTAATGGCTGGGAGTAAGGCGGAGAGCGTAAAGATTGCTCATACATCGCAGCGACTCCTTTTGCTGCTTCACGCAGAGGTAATGTGTCGATAATATCTTGCTCTGTATCTTGCGTTACTGCGAGATCAATCTCATCTTGTTTGCTCGCAGTCTGCTGTGCTTGGCTTGGCTCCTCAGCAGGTTGAATATAACCCTGTTGCGGATCAACTTGAGGGGGATCAAAAAGGGTGATAATGATAGCGATCAAACAAACAGAAAATACCGCAAGTAGTACATAGTGGACTTTTTTCATAACACTCCTTAGAGGTGTGGGGAAAAAGCCAGCATATAGCTGGCTTAGTTTCATAATTTATAGAAACTTAAAGAGAATTCAAAATCAGTCTAGAAAAACTCTGGTTATTTGATTCAGAAACATAACGATAAGTTTTTTTCCAGAACCAAGAACCAGTCGTTTCTTCATAGCTGTTGTAGCGAATGGTTTTATAACCTGCATTAAATGAAGTTCTAACTGGAGCAACTTTGCCTTGATAACCCGCATCTGGAAGGTTACCGTGGGTATAGTCATCACCCATTAGCATTGGATAGTGATAAGGCATAAAGCTAGTTACCGCGTCACTTTGGCTTTTCAGTTGGCCGTTAAGTGCGATGCTTGAGCTACAGCTTCCAAAGCTGCCTTTATTGCTTGCGCCACATGATGAGTGAGTTGCGACTACACCATCATCGTTGCCCGGTAAAAATCCGGCAGTGAGGTTGTAATATTCGTCTGAGTTAGCAACAAAGCGTAAACGAGGCGCATTGTCGCTTGGGTTTTGTGCAACTTGACGAGCATTATTTACTTTCAAGTCCCATAGGATACCCAATTCTTCAGGCATGCTACCAAGCCATAGCTCAACGGCCTGACGAGTTAGCTCGCCAACGACACCACCAGAGGTTGCAGCGCTAACTGCGGTGTCAGCCAATTCACTGCCGCCGCCAGCACCGGCCATATCAAAAGTAGCAACGATATTAAGTGGTTGTAATCCAGCATTTTCTAACCAAGTTGCTTGATTATCAATGATGTATCTTGCAACTAAGTCACCCGTTGAGTGAGTTACAAATACACAGCCAGGATTACAAAGGTTGCTCTGTGAAAACGCACGTAGTTTCGGCCAAATGTAATCTGTAGCAATCTTTCCCTGTAAACGCTCGTATGATGGCCAGTCTATGCGAGCATCAGCGTGTTGGTTCCAAAATGATGACCAATATTCTTGACCCTCATAATCAACGTCTGTGTTGTTTGGGCGTGTTAATTGGTCTGGTTGAAAGCCATGAATTAGAATTGTTTTGTATTCAGCAGCTTGTACGCCCGCGCTAGCACCAGCAAGTAGTGCCGTTGTTAATACCGTGTGTAGTAGGTTTTTTTTCATCATATTATCCTTGATTGAATTGACTCCAAGTGCCACTACAAACTTCGAACACTACATCTGGAGATGTTTATTTTAGAGATTGTTAACCTCTAGAAATTAGTTAAACCACTTCAAGATTACCGTGTACTTCAGACAGTAAATTGAGTGTTTTCTCGCTTCTGCTCACAAATGGGTTAGTTTGATCCCAAACATAACCTGCCAATACAGAAGTAATCTGGTTCTTAATTTTTTCAGGCTTGCTGTGGGCAAAAAATAGGCTTCTAAGTCGACCGTCATACCAGCCGTCGATATAGGTTCGCATGACTTCAATGCCATTCACCATATGCTGCTCGTAGTCGTTTTGCCAATCTACTGACTCGCTATTAAGCTGTTTTACAATTAAATCTGCGGCGCGTGCACCGGATTCTATTGCAAACATGACACCAGCTGAGAATACTGGATCGATAAATTCGCTGGCATTGCCGGTCAGTACAAAGTTTTTACCGTATAGTTGCTTGATACCTCTGGAATACCCTTTAATTTCCTTAGGTTCCATACACAGTTCCATGCCTTCCAGCATTTCCATCGCGTCGCTATTCGTGCCCAAATAAGCTAAAAAGCGCGTTTTTGCATCGCCTGCTTCGCTCTCCAAGTATTCAGGAGAGCCGACAAAGCCAACCGATACACGACCATCTGAAAAGGGAATAAGCCAAATCCAAACGTCTTTGTTGTGAACTAAGATGGTGACTTTGTTGTTTTCTTCGCCAGTAACGACGCCAGCTGCGGGTTTAAACTGTGCAAATAAAGTCCCTCTTGTAGGTGATGCTGAAGGTTCGTTTAAATCCAGTAAATTGGCGAGAACTCGGCCGTAACCGCTAGAATCAACCACAAACTGAGCTTCCACCTCATAGCTTTCACCAGCTTCATTTTTAACCTTAACGATGGGATGCTCAATCTCCATATTGACGTCTATGACGGAACTGCCAAACTCGATCGGAACGCCCATTTTTTGCACTTCTTCAGCAAGTACATTATCAAAATCATCACGCGGTACTTGCCATGTCCACGTCCAACCTTCGGTGTAATTTTCTGAGAAATCGAAGAATTCTTGAAATTGACCTTGTCTAAAATTTGCACCAATCTTTTTTTGATAGTTACGGGCAACCAGTGCATCCATAAAACCCGCATCTTCAAGATGTTGCATGCTTTGAGGGAGTAGACTCTCGCCGATGACGTATCTTGGAAAATGAGTGCGTTCAACGATTTTGACCTTAAGCCCAGACTTTATTAATTTTGCCGCTGTCATGGTACCTGCGGGCCCGGCCCCGATAATCAATACGTCTACAATTTCCTTAGCCATGATGTGTTTCCTTAATATTTTATTTTAAACATATTATTAACATCGCCGGAATTAGGTTTATAACTCTAATTAAGAAAAATTTCCAGTCGTAAAAACAAAATAGTGTTTTTAAAACAAAGTGATAATAGAGCTAAGATATTCTGGCAATATCGATTAAGTAATAGAAAGACTTGTATAAGTCTTTCTATTACAGGGTTATTTTACTTTTTGTTAACCAAGAACTAACTAAAATAAATGTTAAACTTTGTTTAAAGTATCAGCGACCAACTGGAGATCCTCTGGTGTCCTAATCCAGTCGTTGTGACTTTGTTGAAGCTGACGAATGGTGATATTGCTGTCGGCGATCACTTCACCAATTAAGTTGTCAGGTGTTAGGCAGTAGTAGTTGATGATTTCATTCACCATCAGCTGCTGCTGGGTCATATCCGCATTAGTTTCCACGGGCTTTCCTGCTTTAAATAAAGTGATATTTGCTGAGCAACGTAGCGGCGCATTGTTGATATAGTCATAGTTGATTTTATCTGGCCGGATGCTGCTCCACTGTGGGTGCTGCGCAAACACATTGTCATTTACGTGTCGATAGTTGAAGCAGGGGTCGACAAACACCAAATCAGAGACTTCGTCGCCGTGCTTTTCAAGTAATTTAGCGACTTCTACCGCCAAAGTGGCTCCGAAACTCCAGCCAAATAATCGATAAGGTCCAGATGGTTGTACCTGCTTTAAATGACGGTGGTATTGCTGTGCCAAATTAGCAAAGTGATAAAAGTGGTATGCAAAGCTGTCTTCTTGGACTTGTTGAGCTGCATAGATGTTGTTGAAGCATAATAATTTTTGTTCACTTATCGGTCCAAGAGATTGCAGGTAGCTTTCAGCACCACCGCCTCCAGGAGGGAATAAACACCAGCCCGAGCCTTGAGCCGCAGGATTTACAATAACTGCAGGCTCAATATCCGAGAGTGTTTGGACACCACCAGAGTTTGCTGCTTGACAAGCAATATCGATGACTGCATTTAGTGCATCAACAAAGTTTGCTTTAAAGTGGTCGGTTACAGTTTTACCGAGTTTACTGGCAAAAGTGATGTTCAGCGCCTGTTGTCTAATTTCAGCGTTGACACTTAGTATCATATCATCATGATTATTCTGCGCACTGGCGACACCGGATGGCTCACCCAGCATTTGTAGTGTTTGTGCTGTGGTTTTGGCTTTACTGTCTAGTTGACCTAAATAGTTAAAGCTGATCTTGGGCAATTCATCAAAGTTAAGCAGACCACGTCTGGCAAGCTCTCCAAATCCTAACCCTTTGTCTGGAATATGACGCAATGTTTCTTTGCAATTAACGATAAGCGACGCTAAATCTTCATCATAGTTCAGTGCCACCGGGAAGAGGCTTGTGAACCAGCCGACGGTGCGAGAAGTATCAATGTCATCCTGCAAATGCTCGCGACCATGGCCTTCCAGGGTCAGGTGACAGCGAGAGACTTGCAGGGTTTCGCACCAGGCTTTGCTAAATGCACTCATCAAGAGATCGTTTATTTCTGTATTAAAGCCGCTCGGTGCTTCACGGAGCAGCTTTTCTGTGAGCTCTGGTTCTAAGCTAAGTGTGCTGCGTTCCAATTTATGGACAGCATCAAGCGTAGGAGCGTCTTGGGTAATGCTTTGCCAGTACTCCACTTGTGGCTCAAATGGGTGTGCTGCGAGCAGCTCGGCCCACTGTCTGTAGCTACTGGTTTTAGCTGACGGTGTTGCACCTTCAAGTAAACGAGTTAGATCTTCAATCAACACCCGCCAAGAAACGCCGTCAACGACTAAGTGATGAATAACAATAGCCAACCTGTCGATGCCATCTTGATTGTTGTAGAGATAAACAGGTTGCCACAACGCTCCTTGATGCAGTGAAAAGCTGCTGTGTACATCGGTAAGCTGGGTTTGTAGTGCATCAAATGTTAGCGTATTAGCGTCCCACTTCAATAGCTTAGGTACCGGGCATTGCTTGCTGTCTCGGTATCGTTGTGACCAAGAAGTACCATCGCATTCATAAGTTGCTCGAAGCATATCATGCTGCTGATGAAGCTGTGTTAGTGCGGCTTCTAAGTTTGCTAAGCTAACTTTGTTATCTAAACCAAGCATCACCGACTGGTTGAAGTGACTTTTATCCTCATAGTGTGAAGATAAGAACCATTCTTGTACGGCAAGGAGTGGGATATTACCTTCAAGCTCGCCTTGTTCTGCGTTAATTTCAACCTGTACTGAAGACTGTTCGATAAAAGCAGCAAGTTGCTTT
Source organism: Pseudoalteromonas sp. T1lg65 (assembly GCF_051930985.1). Taxonomy (NCBI): domain Bacteria; kingdom Pseudomonadati; phylum Pseudomonadota; class Gammaproteobacteria; order Alteromonadales; family Pseudoalteromonadaceae; genus Pseudoalteromonas; species Pseudoalteromonas sp. T1lg65. The sequence continues at coordinate 1,212,005 of NZ_CP196837.1, forward strand.
ATGGTAGGTTGCTCAAAAATGTCTTTGGTGCTGATGGCGTATCCTTCGCGTTTCAGCGCTGACATTAATTGGATACTTAAAATGGAATCACCACCGATATGGAAGAAGTTATCTTCGATACCAATGTCTGCTACTCCAATAATATGCTGCCAAATTTTACAAAGCTGAAGTTCGAGTACAGTGCTAGGTTCTACTCGCGTATCTTGCTGTGTAAAGACAGGCTCTGGCAGTGCTCTGCTGTCGATTTTACCATTGATGGTTACTGGCAATTCAGGGACAGTCATAAAGGCACTTGGTAACATATAGCTAGGAAGAACCTGCGCAAGAGCTTCACGAAGTGGTCGTTCATTAAACTCTGCTTTTTGGGCAGGCACTAAGTAAGCAACGATACGTTTAATCCCTTCGTGTTCAACAGCGCGTACGGTAGCGTCCTTGATATCTGCTTGCTGTTTAATGGCAGTTTCAATCTCACCCAGTTCAATGCGATAACCGCGGATCTTAACTTGGAAGTCGTCTCGACCAACATATTCAAGCAAACCATCGGCGCGCCACTTCACTAAGTCGCCGGTTTTATACATTTTTTGCCAACCCTGTTGTCGCTGCCACTCGGTCGCATAGGGGTTAATTATAAATGCTTGCTCGCTTAGATCGGGGCGATTCAAGTAGCGCCGTGCCATACCAGCACCACCAATATAGAGTTCGCCAATGATCCCTGCTGGCAGCAGTTTTCCAGCAGGAGAAAGCACATAGGCAGACTTGTTCGCTAAAGCATGTCCAATTGGTGCTGTGTTATCACTGAGGCTATTTAAACGACAGACGGTCGCATAAACGGTGGTTTCTGTTGGACCATAAGCATGAAATAACGTTAAGTCAGGTGCTTGTTGTCGGACTAATTTCACCATCTCTACATCAACGGCTTCACCACCAAAGTTGATTTGTTTCAATGCGGAGTTAGCAAACAAACCTTCTTTTGCAAAGCGGTTGAATAGAGCCGTGGTAATAAACAAGCTGTCGATATTCGCTGTATTGATATAGGCGTTTAGCTTGCTTGGGTCTAGTACTGTGTCTTTTTCGGCTAGATGTATTGCACCGCAGTTTGTCAACGTGACAAAACAGTCAAAGATAAACGCATCAAATGTCATGCTGGATAGACTCAACACATTATTCAGCTTATCAGCGTCGATGAATGACGTATCCGTTGCGTAGTTGAGTAGTGCTTGATGCGGTATTTCTACTCCCTTAGGATTCCCGGTTGTGCCAGATGTATAAATGATATACGCCAAATCCTGGGGGCTAATGATCGAGGGGTCTAGTGGTGTCTGAGAGCTTCCGCTAAGTGATTGATCACTATATAAGCGACGCAGTGCACCAACGCAGCTTTGCTCAACGGCATCAACCAAACCAGTTTGTGTCACCAGTAATTTCGCACCACAATCACGACTGATAAACTCGATTCGAGATTCAGGAAAATCTGGTGATAATGGCACATAACAGCCGCCGGCTTTCAATATCGCCAAAATCGCGATGATAGAATCAGCGGTTTTGTGTTGGAATAATAAAACAGGGAAGTCGTCTTGAACGTTTTCGCCCATCACCTGCTGCTTTTGCTCAAGTATCTCAGCGGCGAGCTGATTAGCTTGCAGGTTAAGTTGTTGATAAGTTAAATGAAGATCTCCATCAACAACCGCTACCTGTGTTGGTGATAGCGTGGCATGTTGTTCAAACAGCTGAACCACGTTTTGATGCTCACTGAGTGGAGTTTGCGTGTTATTCCAGTGTTCTAAAATTTGCACTTTTTGAGCTGCGGTGATCACTTCTAGTTGCTCATGCATCACCATGGGGTCATGTGCCACTTGTGATAGTAGCAGACTTAACTGTTGCTTTAAGACATCAGCACGCTCTGCATCAAGCAAGCTGGCATCATACATCAACGATAATGACAGGCCATTCTGTTCTCTGGCAATTAAAGCAAGCGGATATTCTACTTGTTCAGGTGCAGCGTCAAACTGCCAACGCGCTTTGTTCTGCTCGGCATGTTGGTCGTCTAAATCGGGGTAGTTTTCAAATACCACTAAGCTTTGGAATAAGCGACCTGATGACTTTTGCAGTGAAGCCAAAGAAATATTGGAATGAGTATTTAAATCTAAAATGCCAGATTGGATCTTCTGCAATTGTTCTACAATCGTGGCTTTTTCAGGCCAATCTAAATAAAGCGGCAAGGTATTGATGTAAGCCCCAACGCTTTGCTCAATACCTTCAACGGGTAAGTCTCGTCCCGCAATAGTGGTGCCAACCAACGTAAATTCATCACGGGTATAGATCTGCAACAACTTATGCCATACAAACTGCACCGCAGCATTGAGGGTAATGGAATGATGCTGGCATTGCTGGCGAAGTGTGGTTAGCAACGCTTCATCTAAGGTCCAATCCAAATGTGCTGGCTGCTGATTATTTTGCAGTGCTTGTAGGTCAGTGTGCGTGCTAAGCAATGCATTAATGTCGTTAGCACTGCTTAAGTCACTCATATGGTGCTGCCAAAACGCTTCCGTTGCACCTTGGTTATCACGCAGATACTCTGCGCTATCTAAATACGCTGTATCTTCGAATACCTGAGGTGTGACACCACCAGCGAGTTGCGCGTAATATTGGTGAACGGTCTGCATTACGAGCGGGCCACTCCAACCATCACAAATACTGTGATGCTCGGTTTTGATCAGGTGGAAATGTTGTTCAGCACGTTTGATTAACACCAATGAATAAAGCCCAGGGCGTGCAAAATTAAATGGTGTATTTAGTGACTGTAATGCTAGCGCATCAATTTGCTGCTGTTGCTCGTTACGATGTAAATTGCTGAGGTCAATAAACTGAAAGTTGTGCTCATCGACAGTCGCGTGCTTAACGATAAGTTGCAACATCCGCTCTTCTACATCAAATGCACAGCGCATCGCAGGGTACTTTTCCGATGTTTTCGCCCAAGCTTGTTGATACAGCTCAGGGTCAATCACATCAAAATATTGCATTTGCGACTGCACTCGATAGGCCGTGTCTTCAGGCATATTTAGTTGATGGAATACAAACCCTTGCTGCAAGTTAGTCGCAGGATAAACCGCTTGTAAATCATAGCGATTTTGCAGCTCAGTGAGGTGAGTGAAGCTTACTCCCTGGAGCTTAAAGTCGCTCGGTGTGTGTTTCGCACCGTCATTGAACACCTTTTGACAGTGAGTCAGTACCGCATTTAGGCTGGCTTTAAACTGCTTTTCAAATAGCGCAAACGTATCATCATCCAGTTTGCTGGTGCAGTTGAGTGTTAGTGTTTCATTGACGATGGCAGCATTAATGTCTAGAACGTAATTTCCTTGGTTTTCAGGACTTACTGCTTGACCTGTTTTTGCCTCTACGAGGTGGAAATCAGGCATGTTCGTTGGGTTACTCGGGGCTCCTGCTATCACGCCCACGTAGTTGAACGCGACATTAGGTAGATGGCCTTTGATTTTTTTATCAAAGAACAATTTGCCAAAGGCAACGCCATTATCAGGTAACTGGCGTATCGACTCTTTGGCGTCAACAATCGCATGCTCAACGCTTTGCCCTGCATTCAGTGCCAATGGGTAGAATGAAGTAAACCAACCAACGGTACGTGAGACGTCAATATGCTCGTCGATGGCTTCACGACCATGACCCTCCAGCGCGATCACGTGGTTATTGTCTCCACTAAGATGGGCCAAAGTGAGCGATAAGGCAGCTAACAGTAGATCTCTCGGCTCGGTATGATAACCCTTGTTTGCGTCGCTCAGTAACGCGTCGGTATAGTGTGCATCCAGCACAATACGCTGTGGTTTTGCTACTTGTGAAGCAATCAGAGATGGCTGGTTTTTATCCAGTGTTCGTTGCCAATATTGTTGCTGCTGGTGGGCTTGCTGAGCGTAACTGGTGAGGCTCGAGACCCATTGACGGTAACTGGAGGTCTTGTTACCCAGCGACTTTCCTACATATAGGCTATTGAGGTCTTCAATCAAGATACGCCACGACACAAAATCCATAATCAAGTGATGGAAAGCCAAAATAAGATGGTCTTTGTGGGCCATCGCATGCTTGATCCTCACCGCTTGCCAAAGAGGCCCATTTTGCAGCTCAAAACTGGCCTGTACTTGAGTGAGTTTGGTCTCAATGTGTTTTTCAGACACGGCTTCAGCATCCAGTGTGAGCACCGGGGCCATGGTATTTTGTTCGCTGTAGGTTTGCACAAATCCTGCGGTCTGCGGTTTAAAGCGAACTCGCAACATATCGTGTTGTTGTGCCAGTTGGTTTAGTAACTCAGTAAGCTGTTCGTCAGACAGCGAGTTTGGCATTGCAACCGCAAAGGTTTGTGCAAAGTGTTGTGGCTTTGCGAATTGATGTGAGAAGAACCACTGCTGAATAGGCAGCAAATCAAAATCGCCAGTTAACGTGCCTTGCTCGGCGTCTATTGCTACTTGTTTGCCAGCGTTTGCAGTGATCAGTCTTGCCAGTCGAGCAGGGGTTGGCGCTGCAAAGATTTCTTTTGCCTGAACCCGAATTTCGGCTTCTCTTAAGCGAGATACTAGCTGAATGCTGACAATTGAATCTCCGCCAATCTGGAAAAAGTTATCTTCAATGCCGACTTGCTCTAGTCCAAGCACTTGTTGCCATACTTCACATAGTGTGGCTTCTAGTTCAGTGCGTGGTGCGATATATTGATTTTCCGCCGTCAGCGTTGGCTCTGGTAATGCTTTACGGTCAAGCTTACCATTACCTGTTAATGGGATCTGGTCAACCACAGTGAAGCTGCTTGGCACCATATATTCTGGTAACTCGCTAGCTAAAGTCAATTTACAATCGGTGATAGAAAACGCTTCGTTTGGTTCCGTGACAATGTAGGCAGCAAGTGCCTTGCCATTGGTTTGCTCGATATCAATTACGACGGCTTGTTTGACTCCTGGTTGAGCACTCAGTGCTGCGGCAATTTCGCCAAGTTCAACGCGATAGCCGCGAATTTTTACTTGTTCATCATTACGGCCAAGATAGATCAAGTCGCCATTATCTAACCAACGTGCCAGATCCCCGGTTTTATATAAAGTAGCATGGGCTGGGTGCTGGCTAAACGGGTTGGCAATAAAGCGTTCTTGATTGAGTTCTTCACGGTTGAGATAGCCTTGTGCTATTCCTGGACCTGAAATATATAATTCTCCCGGGGCTCCGACAGGCATAGGTTGAAGGCTTCCACTTAGAATATGCAAATTCACGTTGGGATAAGCGCGGCCAATGCCTTGATGCGCTCTTGGGTAGGCCTTAGCCAGCATTGCACCTACAGTGGCTTCGGTTGGTCCATATTCATCGTATATGGCATCAACATGGGGGGCCAGCGCAGCGATAGCTTGCTCTGTGAGTGCCTCACCGCCAAGCATCAACGCTTGTACATGGCATTTACTACCCGGCAATAATGACACCGCCAAACTTGGTGTGGTTTTAACAAAGCCCACCTGTTGTTGCTGTAAATGAGATTGGAATGCGGCTGCGTCAAGGATATCGCCTTCATAGACACAGATAGTTTCACCAGCTAGCAATGGACATAGTGTGGTTGTGACCGATAAGTCAAAGCAATAGTTAGAAGAAAAGTCGATATTGCGGTACTGCTCACCCAGATTGCTGGTCAGTGCGTGCAAATAATACAACACATTATGTTGCGACAGCATCACGCCTTTTGGTTGTCCTGTAGTACCTGAGGTGTAAATGATGTACGCCAGTCTTTGTAGTTCATGGGGGCGAACTGGGTTTTGGACTTTGTCAGCTAACGCTGTCATATCAACACTTAACGCGGTCGCCTTGACTAATAACGGTGATAGAGCTGCTAGGTGCTGCTGTTGAGTCAATACCAGCTTGGTGTCGGTGTCAGTAAGAATAAACTCAACTCGGCTGGTTGGGTAATCTGGTGAAACAGGAACATACGCGCCGCCAGCTTTTAAAATTGCCAATATGGCGATAAGCATTTCGGGGCCGCGCGAGAAATACAACGCAATCGGCGTGTTCGCCGGTAGTAAACCCTGCTCAGCGTTTGGGTGCGCCGCAACAATTGCTTCGGCGAGGGCGTTGGCTTTTTGGTTGAGCTCAGCATAACTCAACTCTTTACCCGTATTTGTTCTAAGCGCTAAAGCGTCAGGCTTTATTGCAGCGTGTTGTTCTACCAAACACGCTAAATCATACTCAGTATTGAAAGTGTGTTGGTTGTCATGCCACTGAGCAAGTTGTTGCTTGGCTTGCTCATCGAGTAAGTTCAGCGATTTTATGGATTGCTGAGGGTTTGCAATCATCTGGTCGAGTATGAGTTCAAAGCGTTTCGCGAGCGTTGCTATCCATTCACTTGGATACAAGGCTGTAGCATAGTTAATGTCACCACGAATGCTGTGCTCACCATTTTGTAGCAGTAAGCTGATATCAAATTTAGCGACTTTATGCAGTGATTTAACTTGGCTTTCTTCCAGCGGGGTAAACAACTGTTGTGTGCTGTCGTCGCTGTTATTTTTAAAGTGCTCTAGCGCAAACATCATTTGAAACAACGGATGACGAGATGGGTCGCGATCTAGCTTTAACGCATCGACCAGTTTATCAAACGGTAAGTCTTGGTGTTCCTTAGCGGCCAACAAGGTGTGGTGTACTTGTTCAATTACTTGGGTAAATGACAAAGCTGCTGCCAAGTCAATTTTAAGCGCTAAGCTATTGACCAAAAAGCCAATCAAATTTTGTGTTTGAGATAAATGACGGTTATCTGACGGGGTGCCAATGATCAGCTTAGACTGGCCACTGCTTGCCTGCAGAGTGAGTGCCCATGCACTTAGCATGACCACGTAAAGACTGGTTTGTTGTTGTTTGGCAATGTCTTTTAATGCTGTGCTACGAGCTGCTCCTAAATCAATATGATAATCAGCACCTTGGTACTGAAACTGTGCAGGACGAGGCAAAGGCGAATACAGCTCCAACTGTTCTACGCCTTGTAGTTGATTGGTCCAGTAATCCAATAATTGCTCAAGCTTTTCGCCAGCAATGTATTTACGTTGCCATTTTGCATAGTCTTTGTATTGTAGATCAAGCGGTTGTAATTCAGGGGTTTTACCAGCGGCCAACATAAAGTACGCTTGATGTAATTCACGCATAAAGATTTCAGCAGACCAACCATCAAAGGCAATGTGGTGCCACAAAAACAACACGTATGTGTCACTACCTAGCTGCCATGCAAAGGTTTTGAACATGGCATCTTTTTCTAAGTTAAACGGGACTTGGATCACGGCTTTAACCGCGTCATTTAGCTCTGCTAAAGAGTTGATAGGCGCTGTTTTTAGCGCGATTTCAGCTTTGATCACTTGTTGGTAATCGTTGCCGTTATCATCACGTAGGTAAACACTGCGCAGTACCTCATGGCGTGATAACACCGTATTAATTGCCGTGCTTAGTAACGTCAAATCAACATGTTGAGATAGCTTCACCAAAAACGGAATATGGTATGCGCTGGTACCGCCTTCAAGGCGCTCAATAAATAATAAGCGCTCTTGTGAAAATGACAGCGGATGGCGATTCAGTTCAGGCAAGTCGTTGAACGCCTGTTTAGAAAATACCGCTTTAGCCTCGAGATAATCCATCAATTGCGTTTTGTTGCTCTTTAATTTGCCGATCAGCGTTGCATCTGGCGCTGTCGCGCCAAATGACAACTCTAATCCACCATCTTGTAACCAGATCGAGAGGTTGTGATCTTTCAATTCAGCCAGCAATGACAACATGGTTAAATCCTTAAGCTGTTAGTTTGTTGTTCTTGTGATTGGACTTCGGCTTTAATGTCCACTTCGTCGTTTAGCGAATCTACATTGGCAACGATGGCCGCAATATTGGTGTGCTCAAACAACGCTGCAATTGGAATGTTTAAATCCAGCGCCTTGTTACAGGCATTCATGAGGCGTATTGCAGAGATTGAATCACCACCAATACGGAAGAAGTTATCTTCAATGCCAACTTGTTCTATGCCAAGAATTTGCTGCCAAACCTCACACAAGGTGCGTTCCATATCGTTACGCGGTGCAACATATTGACTTTGTGCTTCAAGCGCTGGTGCCGGTAATGCGGCACGGTTGAGTTTGCCATTACCAGTCAGAGGGATTTGCTCCAAGAAAGTAAAGCTGCTGGGCACCATGTATTCAGGAAGTTGTTCTTCCAATGCTGCTCTTAACTCATTCACTGACGGCGTATTACCTGAGTCTGTAACAAGATAAGCCGCAAGGGCTTTACCACCTTGCTGTTTAACATCAACGACCACTGCTTGTTTGATGTTGGGCAGGGCATTTAATGCCGCCGCAATCTCACCCAGTTCGACACGGTAACCTCGGATTTTAACCTGTTCATCGTTACGGCCAAGGTAGACCAAATCACCACTTTCTAACCAGCGAACTAAATCGCCAGTTTTGTAAAGCTTGGCATGGGCCGGATCTTGATTAAACGGGTTGGCAATAAAGCGCTCTTGATTGAGCTCATCACGGTTTAAGTAACCAGCGGCAACCCCTGCACCTGAAATATACAGCTCACCGGGCGCCCCAATGGGTAACGGCTTTAACGCGTCGTTGAGCACATGTAAGTTGACATTCGGATAGGCACGACCGATACCTTGGTGCACCCTTGGATAAGCCTGAGCCAACATTGCGCCAACGGTGGCCTCTGTCGGACCATATTCATCGAAAATGGCATCAACGTGTGGTGCTAACGTTGCAATGGCTTGCTTCGTCAGAGCTTCGCCGCCTAACAGCAAGGCTGGAACATGACATGGGCTATCCGGTAATAAGGATACCGCAAGGCTTGGTGTGGTTTTGACAAAACCAACTTGCTGTTGCTGCAGGTGTGTTTGATACGCTTTGGCATCCAGAATATCGCCTTCAAACACACATACTGTTTGTCCGGCTAGCAGTGGGCATAAAGTGGTCGTAACTGACAAGTCAAAGCAATAGTTAGACGAGAAGTCGATGTTACGGTAATGTTCACCCAGTTTGCTAGTAATAGCGTGCAAGTAGTACAACACATTGTGTTGTGACAGCATTACGCCCTTAGGTTGTCCCGTGGTTCCCGAGGTATAGATGATGTAAGCCAATCTCGACAAGTCGTGCGGGCGAGTTGGATTTTTCTCCACAAGGTCTAACTCCTGAGCGTCAACCCACAGATCCTCCGCTTGTCCCATCACCGGTTGTAACTGGTTGAGGAATTGTGCTTGCGTTAACACTAACTTGGTGCCCGTATCAGACAAAATAAACTCGACACGGCTGCTTGGATAATCAGGTGACACAGGAACATAAGCGCCGCCAGCTTTGATAATCGCAAGCATTGAAATCAGCATTTCTGCTCCGCGAGACAAGTACATCGCGATGGGGGTATTCGCGGGTAACAGACCACTGTTTGCCTCTGGATGCGTATCAACTATTAGCTCCGCCAGCGCATTGGCTTTTTGGTTTAGCTCGCGGTAGGTTAGGGTTAAGCCGGAACTGGTTTTAACAGCAACTGCATCGGGTAGAAGCTCAGCATGTTGTTCAACCAAACTGGCGACATCTTGCTCGGTACTAAATGGTTCTGCATTGTCGTGCCAGGCTTTCAGTGTTGAGTGCATCTCAGGAGTCACCAAACTAATGGCGTGATGATTTTGCGTTAAACAATGTGGTAGTTGGGCTAGCACCGATTGTACTTGCGCTAGAATAAACTCAGCGCGTGCGGAGGTGAGCCATTCTGGGTTGTAGTGCATCACGAATTCTAGCGTATCGCCTTCACTTTGTGCCACCACCGACAGCGGATAGTCACCTTTCTCGATAGATTCGCGGAATTTCCAAGCGCCGGTGTTTTCAGGCGTAGGGTAGTTCTCAAACACAAATAACGTATGGAATAAACGCTGTCCATCACGTTGTAGCTTGGACAGGCTGATATCACTGTAGCTATTTAAATCAGCCACGCCTTTTTGAATCGATTTAAGGATTTCAGCGCAGGGTAAATCGGACTGCCAATTAACAACCAGTGGTAAGGTATTAATAAACAAGCCAACCGCCTGTTCTATGCCCGTGACTGGAATTTCACGACCAGATACGGTACTTCCCACTATGGTTTGCTCGTCTCCACTGAAGGTTTGTAGCAGTTTATGCCACGCAAACTGTAGTGCGACGTTCAAAGTGACACCCGCTTGCTGACATGTGCGCTGTAGTTTATTGAATTCTGCACCCGTTAAGGTAAAGCGCGCGCTGCTAACTTCGCTCAGGGTTTTCATTTGTGACAAGTCAAGCGAGGTATCAAGTAAGGAACTGATGTCGTTAGCGGTGCCAAACTGTTGTTGTTGCTGTTGCCAAAACGCCTGTGTTTTGTGTGCATTAGCTTGGTAGAATCGCTGTGCATCAATATACGTAGACTGAGCTTCTACTACGGGTGTTTGACCCGCACATAGCTGTTGATAATACTGTCCAACGGCTTGCAGCATCAAAGGACCACTCCAACCATCGTTAATGGTGTGGTGCTCCGTTTTTATCATGGTATACAAAGATTCACTGCGTTTAATAAGCATAAAGCGGATCAGGCCTGGCCTAGTCAAATCAAAGGCTTTTAATCGGTCTTTTGCTTGTAACTCAGCGATAGACGTTTCTTGCTCTGCATGACTTAATGCTGATAAGTCCTCGATAACGAAATTATCAGCACCAATGCTGGCTTCACGGCTGACGACTTGCAGCATAGTTTCTTGCCAGTCAAATGCGGTACGCAGTATTGGGAAGCGAACTGACGCCAATCGCCACGCTTCGATAAATTGTTCAACTTGTAAGTCTTGCTCAATATCCATCACTAACTGGACGCGGTAGGCATCGTCATCAGGGAAGTTAATCGCATGAGAAACAAAACCTTGTTGCAAACTATTCGCTGGGCATAGGGTTTCAATTTGATACTGTTGTTGAAGTTGCTGATAGTGCGCAAAAGACACATCCTGCAGACCAAAATCGCTCGGTGTTTGCATGGGGGTTGTATTTGCTAATTCGCACATCGCATCAATGACTTGTTCTAACGCAACTTTGAAATGCTCGGTGAATGCCAGAGACTGATGCTGGTCAAAACGAGACACGACGTTAAAGCTCAGCTCAGCGCCGCGAATTGCCCCGTTGATGTTCAGTAGCAGTGATGTGTCGGCTTTGGCATTGGCCTCGGTCATCACGTATCCAGCTTGACTATCGTCTAACAGCCAATCACTCGCTTGTTGCTGGCTTTGGTTTAGTTGGCCCAAGTAGTTAAAGCTAACTTGTGGCGTGATTGCATCAATCAATCCTGCTTGGCAGAATGCGCCGTAACCCACACCTTTGTCTGGTAATTGGCGTAGCATTTCTTTGGTGTTAGCCACCAAGGTAGTTATATCTTCGTCAGTTTCTAATTTGACTGGGTACATGCTGGTAAACCAGCCCAGCGTATTGGATACATCTAAGTCATCAGCAATGGCTTCGCGACCATGTCCTTCAAGCTGAATATGGTTTACAGTGTTCGCGAAGGTCTTACTTAGCGCCAGACCAAGCGCCGATAGCAATAAGTCATTAATATCGGTATTCAGTCCTTGGTTCGCTTCTCTTAACAGCCGTGTTGTGGTTTGTGGGTCAAGAGCAACCTGATATTGGTGGTATTCGTCAGTGCCTTCGAATGCTGAGTAACCTTGCTGTACTTGTTGCCAATACTGACGTTGTTGCGGGTTGGCTTGAGGGTATGTCGCAATTGCATCAACCCACTGACGGTAACTGGTTAACTTGTCTCCCAGCTCGTTACCTTGTAACAGAGTTTGCAAGTCTTGATTGAACAAGCGCCATGACACCACGTCAATCAGTGCATGGTGACAGGCAAAAAATAGCTGGTTAGGTTGTTCCTGTTCGCATAGCCACGCTGCGCACCAAAGCGGTCCGTTATACAAATCAAACCGACTTTGCAGCTCGGTGAGTTGCATAAAGCGCTGCTCTTTGGATAACTCACTCATATCCATCAGCGGCAATTCAAAGTCGCTGACGTGTGGATGATAGCACTGCTGCACGCCTTGTTCTGTTTGTACAAACTGACAACGCAACATATCGTGATGCTCTGCTAGCTTGTGAAGCGCGTCTTTAACGCGCTCAGGCGTAATATTGGCAGGTAAGTTAATGGTAAACGCTTGGTTCCAGTGTTGTGGATGAGGCAGTTGTTGGTCAAAGAACCATTGTTGAATAGGGAGTAACGTAAAGTTACCTGACAACAACCCTTGCTCTGCTTGGATGGTGACTTGGTTGTCTAACTCAAAGGTGATCAAGTGAGCTTGTGCCTTAATAGTCGGAGCACTGATCACATCTTTGACTTGCAAGTTAAAGCCTGCTTTTCTAAGCGTAGAAACCAGTTGAATACTGACTATCGAATCACCACCAATTTTGAAGAAGTCATCATTCACCCCAACACTTTCTAAACCCAAAACTTGTTGCCAAATACCACAAAGCTGTTGTTCTAGCTCAGAACCTGCCGCCTGGAAGTTGCTGCTGGTATTGATAGTTGGTTTGGGTAATTTACGTTGATCCAGCTTACCGTTGTTATTGACGGGTAGGGCGTTGAGCTGCTCAAAATAGCTGGGGATCATGTAGGTTGGCAGGTCTTCGGCCAATTGTGCTTTAATGGCTTCAACATTAATATCGCCTTGTTGCGGTACCACATAAGCCACCAACTGCTTGTTTCCAGCTTGCTCGTATACTGTCACTGCGGCTTGCTTAATAGCCGCAAGCTCGTTTAGTTGCGCTTCGATTTCTGATAACTCAATTCTGAAGCCACGGATCTTAACTTGGTGGTCGTTACGGCCTAAAAACTCCAGTTGACCGGTTTCAGACCAGCGGGCTAAATCACCAGTTTTATATAACTTAGTTTGTCCGACGCGTTGCTGCTGCTCAGTGACAAACGGGTTATCTATAAAGCGCGCTGCGGTCATCTCTGGTTTGTTGAGATACTCAAGAGCCAGCCCCGGACCTGCAATATAAATCTCTCCAGCAACGCCTTGTGCAACGGGGTTTAACTGAGTGTCGAGTAGCAGAATATGACGATGATTAATTGCGGTACCGATAGGCACAGGCGGCTGGATCTGCTCGGCATTATAGAAAGTTGCAAACGTGGTACTTTCTGTTGGACCGTAGGCGTTTATCAGTATGTTTGGACGCTGGTGTCTGGCCAGCACTTCACGTGCAATTGCCGGTGTCATTGCTTCACCCCCGGTGATCACACAACGCAGGCCATCGTAAATGTCGTTACGTTGCATAAACAATGAGTCAAACAAGGTACGGGTGATCCAAAGGACGGTAATATTTTGGGTTTTAATTAATGACGAAAGGGCGTCAGGATCGGCACCTACTTCACTGGGTGCAACCACCAATTTGGCGCCGCTCAGAAGTGCAGCCCAAATTTCAAAGGTCGCGGCATCAAAGTTTGGATTGGAGAGGTGAATAAACACATCCTGTTCGCCACAGTCAATCATATCGGTGTTTTGTACCAGCGAGACCACACCTTGATGCGGCACTACGACCCCTTTTGGTTCACCCGTCGTGCCCGAGGTATAGATGACATACGCTTCAGAAAGTACGCTCACTGAGCTGTCTATGACATGGCTGCTATTTTCAAGCTCAAGAGTATCAAGTGCAGCGATATTGGCGGAAAAGTTTGCTTCAGCTAACAGGCTTTCAATGCGAGGTAACAAGGCAGACTCAGTTAAAATCAAGCTGGTTTGCGTGTCATCCAGCATGTATTGAATACGTGAATCCGGATACTCTGGATTAAGTGGTACATAGGCGCAGCCCGCTTGCAAAATGGCTAGCTTGGCAATCACCATATCAATTGAACGGGAGCAGAATAAGCCCACGAATCGTGGTGACGCGTTTACTTTTATATGTTGATCAATGTATTGCGCCAATTGCAGTGCTTTGTCTGCAAGCTCGGTATAAGTTAGTGAGCATTCACCTTCGACAAGTGCGATGCTGTTTGGTGTGCGTTGAACTTGCTCAGCAAAAAGTTGATGGATGGTTTTGCTATGATAATCAGCTTGCTCATCAACGTTTGCAATAAGGCGTTGCTGGTCTTGTTCTGTGACTAATGAAATTGCTTGGTGGTTTTGCTGTGGATCAGCAATGATGGCTTGCAATATCATTTGCACCTGTTCAAGTAAGCGCTGTGCTTTTGACTGAACTAAAGTCGTTTGGCAGTAGCTGAGCTTTAATAGCAGTACATTTTGTTGCTCAACAACGCTAATGGTCAGTGGATAGTCTACCTTTTCGACCATTTTGTTAAACGACCATTGCAGCACATCTTGGCCCGCGGGTGTTGGGTAGTTTTCAAATACAAATAAGCTATTAAAAAGTCTAGAGTTTGGCTCTTGCAGCTGAGAAAGCGCGATACTGCTGTGACCATTCATTTGCGCAATTTTGTCTTTGAGGGTTTGCAACTGTTCGGCAACACTGGCATCCGCATGCCAATCAAGCGCCAGTGGTAGGGTGTTTATGTACAGTCCGACACTGGCATGAATACCATCGACCGGCAACTCTCGGCCTGAAACTGTTGTACCTACCAACGTTTGTTGATCTTGACAGTAGACTTGTAGCACTTTATGCCATGCAAACTGCATCAACACGTTCATGGTCCAGCCGTGTTGTTGTGAGAAGGCTTTTAAGTCTTGATACAGTGTGTCTTTTAATACCAGTTGGCATTCACCAGCTTGCTTTATCTCGGTAGAACCAGATAAGTCTATATTTTTAGTTAATAAGCGATTAACGTCGTTAGGCTCGCCAAAGTTGGCTTTTTCTTGCTGCCAGTAACTTTCACTTTTCGATTGTTCTTTTTTGTACAGTGCTTGCGCATCAAGATAGGCGGTTTCTTCTTCCACAATTACCGGTATACCATCTTGTAGCTGCGCATAGTTTTGATGCACGGTTTGTAGCATCACCGGAAAACTCCAGCCGTCACTGATGCTGTGGTGCTCAGTTTTGATTAACGTGTAATGCTCCGCACTGCGCTTGATGAGATAGAAACGCATTAAGCCGGGTTTGGCTAAGTCAAATGGTTGCAATCTGTCTTCAGCCAACAAGGCTTGCAGTTGTTGCTCTTGTGAAACTGCATCATCGGCACTGAAATCTAAACAAGTGAAGTGTTGCTCAGTGAAGCCTGCACCACCTTTGATTACTTGAATGATTTCGTCATCCCAGTTAAAGGCTAAACGTAAAGCAGGGTATCGGACAGACGCCAAAATCCAGGCCTTTTTATATAAATCTAAGTCTAACGATTGTTGATAGTCGATGACCAACTGTACTCGATAAGCGTCATCATTAGGTTGTGCTAGATGATGATATACAAAGCCTTTTTGCATTGCTGTAGCTGGGTAAATAGCGCGAATATTATTCGCTTGTTCTTGCTCTTTTTTCAGCGCGGTATTGAAGTCCTGCTCTGACACAATTCCAGCTTTATTTAAGTACGCCAGCAGTTGGTTCTTATTGTCTTTGAGCCAGCTTATCCACTGCTGGCTGAGTCCTGTATCACCATGCGCAATTTTAAGCTTGTCGCCATTTGCCCAAATCGCGATGTTATCGTTTGCTAGTGTTTGGCATAAATTCAACATGGTATTAGATCTCTAATTCTTGAGTTTTTTCTGAGCTTGCTGGAGCTGGCGTTGCGTCTTGCTCCGTCACGAATGAAGATTGCAGTTGTGCTAATTGAGACACTGATAAGTTAGTTGCACCGAAATCACTGGGGGTGCTTACCCCGCCTTGTGATTTGGCTTCTAAAGCGGCGCTGATAACTTGCTCGATAGCTGACTGTAAATTGGCCTTAAATGCCATGGTCAAGGTGCCATCTAGTTGTGAGTCGACTTTTATTCTCAGTTGCTCTGCTTGCACAAGTGCATTGATATCAAGCAACAGTGTTGACTTATTTCGTGGGTCAATTGCTGCTGTTTGTAGTCTGTTATCTAGCTGCCAAGGTGCGTGCGACTGACCACCCATTTGGCCGAGATAATTAAAACTGATTGGCGGTAACTGCAAACTTTGCGCTTGTTGTTGCAGCGGACCAAAACCTAAGCCCTTATTCGGAATACGGCGCAGTGCCTCTTTAGCATCAACAATGGTGTCGGCCAGTGATGCTTGTTGTGTTAAGTTCACTGGATACAAACAAGTAAACCAGCCAACAGTTTGGTTGATGTCAACATCTTCACGCCATGCTTCGCGGCCATGGCTTTCAAGCGTAATAGAATGATGTTTCTGGTTAAATGTGTGACTAAGCGCTTGTGATAACGCCGCCAGTAGCAGTTCTTCACCTTGAGTGTTAAAGCCTTGATTGGCGTCGGTTAAGAAGCTAGCCGTTTGTGCTTTATCCAGTTCTAGCCACACTGTTGAGCTGGTGGCTGCCATACAAGGTGGATAGCTTGCGGTGTGCGCTGCGATGTTTTTCCAAAACGCGGTTTCTTGAGGGTGGCTTTCTAGATAGCTTTGCATCACGTCAACCCACTGACGGTAGCTAGTGCGTTTTTCTAGTAGTACACCGCCGTCGAGTAGCGTTTGTAGGTCTTGTGCGATAATTCGCCAAGATACCGCATCGATGATGGCATGATGCACTGCAAAATGTAGTAAGTCGTAAGGCTCGCTGGCACGACGTACTAGGCTAGCCTGCCAAAGAGGACCGTTTGCCAAGTCAAAGTGGTTTTGTTTTTGATTAAGTTTGTTGATTAATTCAGGGTCATCCCCATCGACAACGAACAGCGGCGCCATAGTACTTAACTCACCGTATACCTGTTGTAGCTTTCCTTCAAATTCAACAAACGTAGTGCGCAGCATGTCGTGTTGCATGGCAAGAGAGTGAAGCGCTTCTTCAACCACGCTTTCTGACAATGATTTTGGCACTTGGATGGCAAAGTTTTGGTTCCAGTAGTGTTCAAACTCAAGACCTTTGTTGAAGAACCAAGTCTGTACTGGCAGTAAATCAAATGCACCGCTTAATTCGCCGTGCTCAGCAAGTATCTCACGTTGCGTTGCTTGTAGTGTTGCAACACGCTCACTGAGTTTACTGGCTGTGGCACAATCGAAAATATCTTTAACTTGTAGATCAATACCTTGCTTACGTAATAGCGCAACCAATTGAATACTCAGGATCGAGTCACCACCGATGGAGAAAAAGTCATCCTGAATACCCACTTGCTCTAGGCCAAGTAGTTCTGCAAAGGCATTGCATATCAATGCTTCACACTCGCTACTTGGGGCAACATAGTTTTGTTGACTCGTAAATTGTGGATCTGGGAGTGCTTTGCGGTCTAACTTACCGTTTCCTGTGAGTGGAATTTCGCTCAGTAAAGTCCAGGTTTTTGGCTGCATATAGGCTGGCAATTTGCCCGCAACAAAGGAGCTAATTTCATCTAGTGTATCGCCTTGTTGCCCATCCGCTAACTTGATATAAGCCGCTAAATAGGCTGAGCCTTGGTTTTCTCTGTCGATCACGACAGCCTGAGCGACTGCTGGGTGGGCGTTTATCGCGCTTTCAATTTCACCGAGCTCAATACGATAGCCACGGATCTTAACTTGGCTATCGTTACGGCCAATGTACTCTAATTCTCCATCGGCTAATCTACGTGCTAAGTCACCCGTTTTGTACAGACGCTGATGACCTCGTTCGATATCTAGCTCAGTTGCAAACGGGTTTTCAATAAAGCGCTCTGCTGTGAGCTCATCGCGATTGAGATAACCGCGCGCAAGACCTGCGCCACCAATATACAACTCACCCATTGCACCTGGTTCAACAAGCTGCATTTTTGAATTGAGAACATAGGCTTTCATATCCCAAATTGGACGCCCGATGTAAGAAGCCTTGCTGGTATTTTCAAAGCTCAGCGCTTTGTAGGTAACGTGTACCGTGGTTTCGGTGATGCCATACATATTAACCAGTAAAGGGTGACTATCACCAAACTGGTTCCACCATGGGATGAGCATTTCAGGGTTCAGCTTGTCTCCACCAAAAATAACGTAACGCAGTTTCGTCTGTGGTAATTTGGCACGTAATGTTGCGGCACTGAATTCGTAAAAAGCTGCTGGTGTTTGGTTTAATACTGTGACTTGCTGCTCGTTACAAAATGCAGCAAAGGCATCAAAGTCACGGATCAGATGTGGGTCAACAATGCACAATTTGCCACCATAAAGCAGCGCGCCCCACATTTCCCATACGCTAAAATCGAATGTATAAGCATGATAAAGCACCCAGATATCAGCTTCGTTAAAGCCGTAATCTTGCTCATTGGCCGTAAATAAACGGACTACATTTTCATGAGTTTGCATTACGCCTTTGGGTTGTCCCGTCGTCCCTGAGGTATAAATGACATAGGCCAAATTTTGCGGTGACACATTTACTTCTGGCGCGGAGTGAACGAGCTCTGTGACGTCTGTCGCAAATACCAAATGCGGATTTACTTGAGCTTCAGTACATTTGGCTAAGATCTCTTGTTCGGCATTTTTGTCACTAATAAGCAAGGCTGGGTTAGTATCGGACAAAATAAAAGCAGTTCGTTCGCTGGCATGATCTGGTGACAGCGGCACATACGCGCCGCCAGCTTTACACACAGCTAAAATAGCCACTAACATCTCAAACGATGGTTGCATGTATAAAGCAATCAAGGTGTCAGGTTCTAGGTGCTTTCCTGTATGTCGTTGATATTGCTCTCGTAGATGATGGGCTAGGGCGTTAGCGCGTTGCTCTAGTTGTTGATAGCTTAAACTTTTCCCATTGTGTGTCAGTGCGTGATTTTCTGGATATTGTTCAGCAGATTTGGCAAACCACTGGTGTAATGTTGTGTCACTGAAAAAGTGTTGGTTTTGTTGGTTACTGCGCTCAAGCACGAGTTCTTGTTCAGATTCAGTGAGAATAGGTAGCTCTGCAACATTAAAGTCGCCAGAGTGGGTTAGTAGTTCTAAGTAGCGAACTTGAATATCTGTGATGCGGTTTAAAGAAGCGCGCGTGAAGGTATTTTCACTGGCAACTACTTTTCTACACAGGCCACCGTCAGTTTCAAAATGGGTAAATTCAATATCAAATTGAGATACACCGGGTTCGACAGGAATACCTTGTACGCGAATGTTTTGTGCATCACCTAGGAATAGCTCAACCCCTTTACGGCCAATCATTAACGGCGTGATCCCTGCGCGGATCCCGTTGCTTTTTAGCTTGGCTAAGTAGTTACATGTTACGTTAATGTGTTTTGCTGCGTCTTGGTTTTTCTGTCCAGATAACAATAACTGGGTGAGTTGTGCAGCGACATCTTGGATTAGCTTAGAACCGGTATAATGGTCGATATCAGTAATTGATACCGTTTCAACATCCGAGTAGTGACCAAGAATAGCACGCGTACGACGTGTTCTTCTGGCCATAGGTACGCCAATAGTTAAGTCGGTTTGGCCAGTAGTATGGAATAGGGTCAGGAATACGCTAGCAAGAACCACACTAAAACTGGTTACGCCGTGTTCGGCTGCACAGGCTTTGATATGTGCAAGCGCATCGGCACTTTCCTCACGGAAACTAATACCATCATAGTGATTGGTTGCGGGCGTCACACCAGCGTTGCAGAAATCAATCGGATAAAGATCATGACTAGCAGCGGTGCTGTCATTTGGCTCGGGTTTTTCTTTGAACATCACTTGATAGTCAAGCGCTGCCAGTTCTGCTGTTTGGCCATTCACTTGGGCTTCAAGAAAAGCCAGTAAATCGCTGACCAGCACTTGCAATGCCCATTGGTCAAAATTAATGTGATGGCCTTTGATCACCAATAGCAACTTGTCTTCTTGTTGCTCGGTATAAAATTGGAATGTTTCTTTGTTGATGTCGATGACTTGTTCAATTAGGGCTTTTGCTTTGCGTTCATCCGAGAGTGTCACTAGCGATTGAGGTACAGGCAGCAGCACCGGAGCAGTATCGAGTAGTTGCAGCTTTGGTTCCCCATCGACCTCGATAACTTTGCTGGAAATAATCGGATGCCGTTGTTGTAACTGGGCAAACACGGTGGCGAGTGAATCAAGGCTAATATCGCCGCTAAACTGCAGCGCACAAGTGATATTGTAGACTGGGTTATCACTGTCTAATTGTTGTGCTTGCCATACATGCAGCTGTCTACTACTAAGTGATTGAATGCTTTCGCTCGTTGTCATTGAGTTCATCATATGATCCTTATTACTATTCCTGTTAACACAATGGCTTTTGCCAGTTTGGGTTGTGGATCTTTGTTTGTTGTAGTTTTATAAAATGACGCTCTACCGCGTTGACGAGGAGATTGGTCGTGATTTCCGGTTGGTCTTGTAAATACATATGATCCCCCTTCACGATGTGATGGGTAAAATCACTGTCGCAAAATGCTGACCATGCTTGATATGAATCGGTGTCAACTAGGTGATCTTGATCTGCCAGAATAAGTTCTGTAGGGCTAGTGAGTTTGATGTTTGTCGTCACAGGCTGCTCAGCGAGATAAAAATCACTCTGGAACATACCCGCGATGATTTGCTTTACGTCTTCAGATAAGCGATGTTTTGGTACTAGTCCCAGCTCATACAGTGTGTCTAATAGCTCATCGTGTGGTAACGATGAATACTGTGTTTTAGACGTGATTGAAGGTGCTCTGCAAGCGGAAAGGCAAATCAGATCTGCGCTTTTTACCCCCGCGTTAGTGAAATGGTCGGCTAGTTTATAGGCCACCATTCCTCCTAAGCTGTGTCCAAAGAACACGCAAAGCCGCTCACTGCGCGGCGAAATTTGCGTGCTACTACTTAGGTGACTAAGTACCTCATCCCAGTCCCTTAAAGGTTGCATACCCGCTTTCATACCTCTGCCAGGTAAATCAATGGCATGTACCTGCCAATCGGCAGGTAACAAACTGGCCCATTGTTTAAAAAACAATGATGAACCGCCAGCATGATGAAAGCAGTATAGGTCTACGCCCATCATAGCTTTAGCTCCAAGGTTGGCGTAAAGGCGATGGATTGACCCGTGAGCATGGTATTGGTTTTTAAGAAGTTGACTAGGTACTCTGCAAGCTCGTGATAGCTGAAGACTGCAGGTCTAGCACCCAAGATACCGCCTTTCAGTTTGCGCTTTTCAGTCCTTGCTGTTTTGCTATCGGTAGCCAGTAGTGGTAAGACAAAGCTGTTGACTGCAAATTTGCTACCTTGATACTCGCGAGCCAGTGTCATCATTAGCGCATTTTGAGCGTGATTACAGACGCTTGAGGTCGCTTCTAACTCGTAGTTTTGAGTATCGGATTGGGTTAAAAACACCAAGTTACCACCATTCAGGCGTAAGCTGTCTGCAAGTACATTTAAGGTACCGAAGACCCGCTCTAGCTGAGCGACAATAGCTTTGCCTACGTGTGGCTCTGCAAGCAATTCTGCTTCATTGACTCGATTAGCACAGTGCAAAATAGCAACTTCTTGATGTGCTGCATTGATCTCAAACCAATTAAGCAATTCACGTAACTGCAGCTCAGTTATCGGTGTTGAAATCTCGATGTTTTCTATTCTGGGGTATTCATCAACAATGTGTTTGGCGGCACTGATAAGTAGTACCGGGTGTTTTTTCGATTGCAGATGTGCAATCAGATTGCTGTCAAATTCACCGCTAGGATGCAATAAGATAAAAGCTTGAGAAATCATACCGCTAGACCTCCGTCAAGTCTGAGCACACTACCTGTTTGATAATTGGAAGCAGAAGAAGATAAGTACAATGTGGCATCCGCGATTTCTGATACCGTACCAACCCGGCCAAGTGCTGTATGACGCAATACCGGCCTGATCACCGCTTCTGGGATATCATCAATCATGTCTGTGGCGATAAAAGTGGGAGCAAGGGCATTGCAGTAAATACCACAATGGCCATACTGACGAGCAATGGTGCGAGTCAAACCAATGATTGCTCCTTTTGAGGTGGCGTAGTTAGCTTGACCCTCTCGACCACTGATCCCACTTTGGGAAACCATATTGACGATTTTGCCCGTGCCTTGCCTTACCATACGTGGTAGCACAGCTTGGCAGCAGTTAAGTGTGCCAATGAAGTTGGTGCTCAGTACTTGATGAAATTCGTCGTAGCTCATATGCGAGAACAGGTTGTCTTTGGTGATCCCGGCGTTGTTAACCAAGACATCAATACTTCCTGTGTCTGCAATTGCTTGATTGACGACGGCATCAATGAAGCCGCGATCAGTAATATCGCCACTGAGCTGAGTAAAGCGCTCATGCTGCAAACCGCTAATAGGTGTGGTTGAACGGCAGATCCCAAATACAGTGGCGCCCTGCGCTAAAAAGGCTTGAGCTATGCCCTTACCAATGCCTCTAGAAACACCACTTACAACAACAGTTTGTTTTGAAAACACAAGCAACTTCCTTAATTTGTATAAACGATGGTGAGCTCTGCTTTAGCCACTAACTCATCATCAACATGAGCAAGGGTCTTAAAGCGCGCCATTGCACCAAACTCGGTTTCGAGCTTTGCTGTGATCTTTAAAATTTCACCCGGACGTACAGGGCGGTTAAATTTGGCTTTCTCAATGGTTGAAAGCATGCCTCCTGACTTGCCCTTGTCGCAGCACAAACCGCTGATTTGAGCCATGGTTTCAATGATCAATACGCCAGGGAAGATAGGCTCGTCAGGGAAATGTCCCTGTAATCCCGGTTCATTGTGGGAGATAAATTTTAGGCCCACGATCATTTCATTTTTCGAATGCTCAATAATTTTATCGGCAAACTTAAACGGCGCTTTGTGTGGTAAATTGTCTGTGATCATGACTTTTCATCTCCCCAGTCAAAACAGAAATAAACAATGATAAAGAAAATCAAGCTGGTAACTGTCAATATGATTAGTTGGCGACTCACTGCGGCAAGATCAGCACCTTGATTCGCTACCAAACGAAGCGCATCTAAAAACGCCGTGGTTGGGAAGAACGACACGATTTCACGCATAATTGTCGGGAAGTTAGCTGTATCGAAATAGATGCCAGATAAGAACATCAAGGGAAAGTACAGCAAGTTTGCTATGCCAGATGACACTTCAACACGTTGGCTGCGAGCCCCAACCAACACACCCAACATACAGATACAAAACGAACCCACTGACATAACCACTAGGATGTTCAGTAAGTTACCTTGTAACGTGTAGCCAAATAGGAAATGAAAGGCGACAAATAAAATCACCATCTGGAAAACCAGTAAAAACAGGCGAGCCATGACGATGCCAATGATGTAATCACGACGTTTAAACGGTGATAGGCGCAAGCGTTTGAAAAAGCCATTCTGACGATCAGAGACTAAGCTATTAGCAATGGAAACCAGAGCTAAACCAAGGATCTGCAAAACGATAATGCCGGGAATAAGCCAATCGGTATAACGATAACCGACGACACTAACCACAGTGCTTTGCATGGTTTGTCCATTGGCTTTGTCTTTGAGCTGCAACAGGTAGTTGCGTGCCATTAGCGATTCATCGGAATTATGAGTCGAGTACATTGCGTTGGGCGCAAGGTAAACCTCTGGATTCGCTTGTGTTTGTAGTTGCTTTAATAATGCATCAGGCTTTTCAATTACAGCGTCTACTTGGGCGGAACCAAATACCGATTCAAGCTGCATAGAGTCTTTCTGCGAAAGCTTGGTGACGGTCACGAGCGGATCTTGTTCTATGGCTTTGAGCCAAGATTGTTCCATTTGCTCTGCGTGCATGATAACGACATTGACCGGGCCCATTTTTGGCCCGCCAGAGAAGGCTTGGATCAATAACAGTGCAATGAAAATAGGTAGTCCAAAGGTCCATAGTAATACCGCTTTGTCGCGGAAAAATGGCCGTACATTGACCATCATTAATTGCCAAAAAGGATAGAGCTTGGCTTGATTTGCCTCATGCATAACTTTCTTCCTTCGAAATAGAGGAACCGGTAAGTTTTAGGAACACGTCGTTCAACGTGGCTTTTCTGGGTTCTTTAATGACTGGCGTTTCAAAGGTGCGGTTAATGATGTCACTTGGCGCACCGGACTCGATGATTTTTCCTGAATTAATAATGGCTAAGTCATCACAGAGAAACTCAGCTTCATCCATGTAATGAGTCGTTAGCATGACGCACGTACCACTGGCTTTTAGGTCTTTGATGATGTGCCAAAATTCTTGGCGACTGGTTGGGTCAAGTCCCGTGGTTGGTTCATCTAAAAACACCAATTTTGGTTGCCCAACAACCGCCATCGCCAGAAACACGCGTTGTTTTTGTCCGCCGCTGAGTTCGCTTAACCAAGCTTCTTTCTTTTCAGTTAAACTGAAACGCTCAAGCAATTGATTAATAGGTGTATAGCTTGGGTAAAAGCTTGCGAACAGTTCGACACACTCTCTCACCTTAAGCTTTTCGTAGAGGTTATTGTGCTGCATTACGCCGCCCATTAATCCTCTTAGTTTCACCTCGTCTTTTTGCCAGTTCAGCCCAAAAAGTGTGACTTCTCCTGAAGTCGCACTACGCAGTCCTTGTAAGATCTCAAGAGTCGTGGTTTTACCTGCACCATTTGGTCCGAGCAGACCAAAGCACTGGCCTTCTTCAACCTTGAATGAGATATCGTCTACCGCAACTTTCCCGGTTCTTTTATAGACCTTCCTTAAGTGATTAACTTCGATCACGGTCGTCATACTAGTTCCTTACTTTTCGTAAAATACATCCCGTCATACATCCCGCCAGATTGACGCTGAGCAACAGGGTTTGATCTAACGCTGGGTTGGAGTTTTGTTGATTTACTGCAAAAAATAGGGCTTCAGCGGCAAGCTCGCTGGAGTGTTCTAACTCTTGTTGTGCTTCGAACTGTACTAATTCCGCTTGGGGTAAATGTCGGTCAATGGCGCTCAGTAATTTAGCACTGTGTTCAGGTAAGTGGTTGGCTAGAACGATACAGCCAATTTTTGAAAACATGCCTGACTGCTGGTCAAGTAACGCATCGAAATATTGTTCATCACTGACATTGCTGATCTGAATGAAATCAATGAATTCAGCGATAGGTTGGTATCCATCTGGTAGGCCTTCTCCGTTTGAAAGAACAGCACAAGTGGCGAAGTTACCAAGTTTTGATGGAAAAGAAACGGTTTGCCAGATTTGCTGTGACAGTTCCGTATCATCTTGTGAGCAGCAAGCGATAGCGTATTCACAGCGCCCTTCGCGCATGTCGTAGCTAGCGCTCCAAAGCGATTGTAGCAAGTCGTTACCCAGATCGCTGACACAACTGGCTGAATTTTTCATGCCAAAACCAATGGCAATTTGTCCCAGAGTGGCGTTCACGACAGTATTTGGGAAGTGGGTACTTTTAAGTTCACTGATTCCAGATTCGTAGGACTCTAAGCTCTTATCTAGCGTCTCCAATGATCCGGTTGGATTGGCATAGTATGCGCCAAATTTGCTGCGCTCATCGGCAGAAAACTCAAGATGGCTATCTTCTAAGGCATAATGACATGCACCTAACGCAAACTGTGCGACGTTTGGCATACGGCGCTGATAAAGTTCGGGACACTGGCGCTTTAATTCGAATCGCGTAAAACGTTGCTGTTCAATTTGTCGACACGTTGTAAGGCTTTGTTCATTCAGCATAGAAGCACCAAGCAGGTAAACTTTGTGCTTGGTGATCGCAGGTTGTTCAACCGTTTGCTGACTTAAGATCATACTGGTATTGTGACCACCAAATGCCGAGTTAGTCACCGCAAATACATCGGCAGTCAGCTCTATAGGGTCGTTCTTTACAATATCGAATGCTTGACAACATTCTCTGATTTCATCGACGTGTAATGTCGCAGGCAGTAGACCTTGCTCTTGCGCAACTAAGGTTGAAATAAGCTCAATCGCCCCAGCAGCACCTAACGTGTGACCGAAGTAGGCTTTTGAACTGGATACCTTTATCTCTGCCATAGTTTCAGCACCAATAGCATTGCTGATACCATTGAGTTCAGCGCCGTCATTGGCTGGTGTTCCAGTACCATGACTATTGATGTAGCGAATATCTGTATTTGGTACAGGTGAGTAACTTAATGTTTGCTCAAAAGCCCGACGAACACCATCGCCTTCAGGATTGGGGGCGGTTGCATGGTGAGCATCCAAACTTGAACCGGTGGCCAGCAGTTGGTATCTGCCTTTTACACCGCGTGCATGAGCGTGATGTTCTGCTTCAAGAATCAAAAATCCAGCACCTTCACCTAGGCTTAACCCCATGTTTGTTCCATAAGGTGAGCAAGGGGTGTCACTTAATGACTGTACTGATTGAAAACCACCATAAACCAATTCACTTAAGGCATCAGCACCGCCAGCAATGACGA
This sequence comes from Pseudoalteromonas sp. T1lg65, assembly GCF_051930985.1. Taxonomy (NCBI): domain Bacteria; kingdom Pseudomonadati; phylum Pseudomonadota; class Gammaproteobacteria; order Alteromonadales; family Pseudoalteromonadaceae; genus Pseudoalteromonas; species Pseudoalteromonas sp. T1lg65. The sequence goes on from NZ_CP196837.1 coordinate 1,238,378, forward strand.
CATCAGCTTGACCGTTTTCGATTAGTTGTTTGGCAAAAGCAATGGCACTGCTGCTGGCAGTACATGCAGAAGTAAATGTCATCACTGGCCCGCAGATGTTGAAGTGCCGACAAATACTCATGGTGATTTGATGAGGTGGAAAGTGCATTAACGCTAGGTCATAACCTTGGTTTATCGAGGCCATTAAGGAGAACATGCCGCAGTTAGCATTTCCTAATGTTAAAGCGATGCGCGTACTTGGGACAGCCGTCAGGTCTAACTGTGCTTTTTGTAATGCTTCATTGATGGCTTCAATGGCATACACCGCTGCTAAATCTTTATCGAGCTCTGTAGCATTGGTGTTTTCAAAACCAGATACAATTGCGCCGACATTATGTGGCAAGCCATCGGTATTAAACCGGTTAATATGGTTTATACCGGTTTTTTTATTTTTAATGCTTTCTAGTAAAGATTGGCAATCTTTACCAGCGGCACAGATAACACCATATCCGGTGACGATGGTCTTAGTGACGTGATTATTCATAAATACACTCCTTCAGTGCCGATAGCGTGGTTTTTCCCAATTCATTGACCGGAAACTCGGGCAAAAAATGCACTTTGGGAACCGGAAGCTGATTAAACCAAGCGCGAATGTCGGCTGCGTCGGTCGTTTTTGACGCTTTTTGTTCAACAAATGCGATAAGCTCTCCGCCTTTGCTATGGGTTGAATCCTCAATGAAAAAGACTTTGTTTTTTAAACCGTTAAGGTTTTCTGACAGGACCTGTTCAATACTCTGCAATGAGTAGCGCTTTCCTGCATACTTGAATATTTGGTCGGCTCGTCCGCCATGTGTGAACTGGTTCTCATTAATAAATACCAGCTTATCTTTGAGTAAAAACTCATGTTGGTCGCTAACCAAGAATGGAGAGCGCAGCACTAAGTTATCGCCTTCAGTGGATATTTCGACATCACTAAATTTGGTGAAATATTCACGATGTTGGCCTAGTGTTCTAAAACCAATCCCTCCCGTTTCGGTACTTCCAAGTACTTCAAAGGCGGATAGCGTCAAATTATGCTCAGCAATATAGGTTGCGAGTTTTTGTTCGCGCTCGCCTTTAAACGGTGCCCCAGAGCTAACTAAGTAGTGGGTTTTATTCGTGAGTTGCTCATAGGTAAAGTCGAACAACGTAGGGGTCAATATAAGTAGGTTTCGATGCTCTGGAAACGGAGCCAACGAAGGTAACGTCCCTAGTTGATAACACACCGGTAGCGCTAACTGTAATGGCAGCATAAATGCCCAAACAAACCCGTACATATGACGAATATCTACGCAAGCGGTAACATATTCTAGATTGTCGAAACCAAAGGTTTGTTGAAAGCATTTGGCTTCTTGCTGTAACGAACGCAGTGTTTTAAACCAAGTCTGCGGTGCACCTGTGCTTCCTGATGTTTCAAAGCCAATTTTGCAATCAATTAGCTGCTCCAATTGCGCAGATAAAGTTAACTCCTGAGACTCACTGTATGAGTCATCCTGCGGCAAAGATTTCCAGCTAAACTGCGTATGTTGATCTGAGTTTGCGGTGGATTGAATTGGCACAAATTGGTTAGCCAACAATACCAAGGTCGAAACAATCACATCGATAGATTTGCTATCTTGAACATAGACATGACTGCCAACAGGGTAACTGAAATTAAATCGCTTGGACTGTTCAATGATTGTCACAAGCTGGTGCTGGGTGAGAGAGCGTTGTTCCTCGAACCAAGTCGCTTGCGATAAAGCCACTTGATGTTGCTCCATTGCCGAGCAAATTGCTGTGACAATGGAGCCGATGGTCACCGTGCTGAGTTCACCCAAGTCGCTCACTGAAAAGGTTTTTTTGCATGCGGACGAGAGTTGCATCAGATCAACTGAATCCAGATACAGTGGAGCGTCTAATAAATTGTCATCATCGACAAGCTGAGAGAGTTGTGACGATTCAATTTCTAATTCAGATTCAATCAGTTCAATCAATTGTGAGCGAACGGCGCTAGGTGTTTGCATGGTTTCCTTCCAAGCTTGAAATTGATTTTTAAGCAGGCTCTGCTGCAGTTGCTTGCTCATGAACAAATTCAGCTAGCGTGCTGATATTTTTCATTTTTTCTTGAATGAGTTGCTCTGGAAAATCTTTAAACTTGAAGTGGTATTTCTTTTCGATAGACACGACAAGGTCCAGTACTTCGATGCTATCTAGGTCTAAACCATCACCAATTAGTTGTGCGTCGTTCTCAATTTCATCAATGCTGTCAACAACTTCTAGGTTGTCTACGATGATGTCTTGTTTAATAAACTGCATTACAGATTCAAGCGTGCTCATGTCATTTTCCTTCTGAATGTTAGGGTAATTAATTTCTTGCTCACCAAATTTGGACAAAGCAAGAGCCCTGAGCGCAAATTTCACGCTCAGCAAACTCTGTTTATGCATCTAGTGAGATATAGAAAAGCGGTTTAATACTTAACTGTTAAACAGTGCATCGACCATTTTGTTGATTTCAGCATCCATTGGGCGGTCTTCAATAACCGGCTCAAACTGCGCGCTGATTTCATCAAAGAAAGCCTTAGATAAATCGTTTAACTTACTGGCTTTACTATCTTTTCCGTCAACATAGAAAGCTTGACGAATAGCCATCGCTTGAATTGCGATAACGGGCTTGATGAGGTCGGTAACTCGGCGTAAATCACGAGCAGCAATAGTTCCCATACTAACGATATCTTGATTTAACGCTTCGGTTGTACGGGAGAAAATTGACATAGGTCCTGAGTTTTTCAGGGCTTCAGCAACGAGTGAAGATGAAGTGATCTGCATTGCTTTAAAACCGTGGTGTACCCAAGCTTTTTCACCTAAGTCTTCTTTTGCTACTAGGTTGTTTGAAATACCACCGTTAAGTCGGTCATCGACAAGAATACCTAATTCTCTTTCTAGCAATGCACCCATGTTTGCGACTAGAGGTTTTAAGGTGTCACAAATTGCCGCAACATGGCCACCGTAGAAGTGACCAGCGTTTAAGATCAGATCATTTTCGTCGTCAAACAGTGGATTATCGTTTACCGAGTTAATCTCAGTGGTCAGAATTTGTGAGGCCCACATTTCAGCATCGATTAGTGGCCCAATCACTTGTGGTGAACAACGAATAGAGTAGCTATCTTGAAGTCTAAAGGCTTCTTGTTTACCAAACTCGATATTGTCATCAGTGCGGTTACGACGTCCTAATCTTGATTCCACATTGGTCAAGCGCTCTAAAATTTTCTCAGCACAGAGTTGCTGTCCTTTATGCGGCTTTAATTCATGCACACGTTTATGGAATGGTGACGCACGACCTTCGATAAGTTCGACATACAGCGCTATCAACTTGCAGCTTAAATCGATAGCTCTGCGGATATCTCGTAATGCGTTAGTCGCAATGGCTGACATTACTGAAGTCCCGTTCATGATCGCCAAACCTTCTTTTGGTTTGAGCTTGTAAGGAGTGATGTTCAGTTCTTCAAGTACTTCTGCCGTTTCGCGTAGTTGACCTTGATAATATACTTTTCGTTTACCACCAAGCGCAGCCCCGACGTATGAAAGTGGCGTAAGGTCGCCGCTCGCCCCTACAGAGCCCATAGATGGAATGGCAGGAATGATGCGGTTATTTAGGAAAGTTTCCATCTGTGCGAGCAGCTCCCAGCTTACACCGGAAAAGCCTTTGGCGTTACAATTCATGCGGATAAGCAATGTAGCCGCGCAGTCTTCTTCGGACAGGTATTCACCAACACCGCAACCGTGGTAGGCAATGAGATTTTGTTGTAACTCTTCAGAGAGCGATGTAGAGATACGGTTGCTAGCTGAGTTACCAAAGCCAGTCGTTACACCATAAATATCTTCTTGGTTTAGCAACTTATTGTCTAAATATTGACGGTTTTGCTGAATTCTATCTTTAAGCTCTATTTCATCCAGTTTCACCTTTGACAAAGGTTGAGCAGCGTACTGTTGCACAGACTCTAAAGAAAGGGTCTGATCTTTGGCAATAAATACGATACTACCTGGTTGTTGCTCTACGCGGATAGCGTCCTTCTCGGCATTATATTGGTTCATAGCGTTCCTACTCTGACTAAGGGCAATAGCTTGTTTATGAACAAGATGTCATACAAATTACCTAGCTTTTGTTAAGTTAGGCGAGGCGAGTACAGCGAAACCAACGTCCCTTTTATACGAACATATTGTTGTTACTTATGTTACAAAAAGATTAAGGTTGTAAATAAAAAATCGAATATAACGTTTTTTATTGTTGAATTTTAAGAACGGCGGCTAGGTTAAGCTCGAGTTCCCGAGCTGTCAACAGAGCAAAACCATTAACTTAACCCTGGTTTAATTTTTAATTAACAAAAGTGAAATGTTTGAATGTGACAAATTGATTAAGGGGGATTCGAGTGCTGATTAGGTTTATGAATTATATAGTAATAATTTTTTATTAGAGTATAGATTCTAATACTTTTGGGCAGGAAATTGTAATAAAACTGACTTATGAAAGTTTTAATTTTTTTTGTGGTCGGATGAGTTTTGCTGCTAAACATCCCGTACTACATGAGCTACAAGGGTGTTGATGTTGATTATTGTTTCATCTAGTCGTTTTTTTTAAGACGATTTTTTGAATAATTGAGAATCGATTTTCCTTATTTTTTGGACGGGGAGCTGGCAAAGTTCCCCGTAAATTACTAGTTAATACTCTAATGCGATTTTCTTTAGTCCAGACTCATTCACAACAAGTAAATATGATCGGTCGAGTGAAGCGTTACATAAGCTTATTGGTAAATCACCTTCAGCCAATCGGATATCAGAATCACACTGTTCAACTTGATACCAGTTGCTCACGTTGCCTTCATTTAATTCGACAACTGCATCATTTATTTTAAGAGTCAGGTCAGACGCTGCTAACACACGTACGGTGAATTTATTGTCGTGGTCGTTCTTTTCGCGCCTAAGTACCTTAAGATCCATAGCGTCGCTGTTATCTTGCATAGCAATAAAGTGATAATCGCGATCATTGCTGACCTTTAGCTTTCGTTTTTTAAGCATGCCCAGTTTATTGACCGATTGCACAAAGAAGCTAATTTCTCTGTTTGTATTGTGTTCGTGGGTTATACGTACGGGATCACTATCAGAGATCAAAGTTTTTACATGATATTTGCTATTCTCTACATCTCTTTCATCACCATCGAGTTCTGTGTTAGCAATATGAAAGGCAACTTCATAGTCTGTTGCATTAATTAGATTGTAGTCATTCTTATATATGTCGGACCCAAAATTTGCCGTTTCGATATCCTCTGAAGAACACGCACTTAGTAATAGTGCAAATGTCACGATTGCTGGTCGGAAAAACATATCAAGCTCCTTTGATTGTGAGTTGTAATACTTTGTTTTGTAATATTTAAACCGATACTAGAAGTTGGCTGATGAACGAACTACTTCAGTATTATTTTCTAATCAACTAAAAGCAGGGTATACAAGTTCGCTGGTAATGTTTATAGATGAATGTAGGCTAATTGTAAGAATCTGTAGAGAATTTGCTCGGTGTACTATACTGGGTCCAAACTTCTGTGGTAGTCTATGTATAACTACATGAAAAAAATGGTGTTTTATATTTTGAGTTTTCGCTCAAACTATGAACATTTTTAAACAGCTCTGATGAGTTAATGTGCAGTCCACTTTGGCTCACTCGTGAGCTTAAACACAGCGCGAGCAGGAGCAGTTTTCTGAGCATGATCACCATACGAAACCTAACAAAGCAGTTTTCGGCTAAACCGGTATTTAATAACTTCTCAGCAGAATACGCGCAAAGCAGACTCTGTATTCAAGCGAATAATGGAATGGGGAAGACTACGTTATTTCGCATTGTTGCTGGATTAGATGATGCGTGCTCAGGTGAAGTTTTGTTTGATGGTATCGCAGTAAAAAATCATCAAACAGTGGTGGCTTTAGCGTCCGACTGTATTCCCTTCCCTGAGTTTCTTACGGCAAAAGAATTACTTAGCCTTAGTTGCCGTGTTTGGGAATGTGCTTTTCCCGATGAGTTGGTTGAGAGGTTTCAGTTTTCCTCATTTTTGCAAACTAAATACGCAGCGTTATCATCAGGGAATAAGAAAAAACTTCAGTTAATTAATGCAATCTGTAGAAACACCCCATACCTGTTGTTGGATGAACCGACGGCCGCGTTAGATCATCATGGAGTGGAGCAAATCCTATCATTAGTCGATACTTTTCAGGGACAAATACTATTGACCAGTCATGAGCCCGAGCCCTTTTTGCAGCATGGCTTTGCGCTTAAACCACTTTTTTAGCTCGGAGTTCCCCATGTTGGCATATTATCAATATCGTAAACGCAGCTTTTTGGTGGCAAGTAAAGAGTTACTGGAGCAGGTGCAACGCTTTGGCGCGATGATCGCTTTGCTGTTTCAAGTGTACGTGTTTGGCGCAGTGGCTACGCTTTTTATGGGAATTGGAAAAATTGTTCAAAGTGATCATCCGCATACTGCGGTATTAATGGCTTGGACGTTGTTGACCTTTCAGAGCTTTCTATTTTATGTATTTCGCTCGGCCATTTTAGATTCCCCTCATCGTAGTTATCACTCAACCATTCTCCCTAACAAGCGTCATATGATTGTCAGTGATGTGCTATTAACTACGGCCGCACACCCGTTGCTGTTTATGTCTATGATTATCCTAATTGCAATAGGCGTTGATAAAATCACTCAGGCTTGGCAATTGGTTTGGTTTACCGTCACACAATTTGCCTTTGCAGTTGCGTTCATCTATCGGCCGCTAGCGGTCACGCTAAGCTTGGTAGCATTGGCGATAGTTAGTGCAGTAATAGAATCATTACCATTGTTTTTGGTGCTAAGCTACGCGTTATTGGTGATTTCATTACTTGTTTCTCCAAAGTTTGTTGATTTTAGTATGGTCGTTACGTCGCTACGTACATACTGGTTACGTTATTTTTCCCAAAACTTGAATGTCGTAATTTGGCGTATTGTTTTTACGATGTTAGTTCTGTGGTTTGGTTTTACCGTAAAAGTAGAACGCCCTGATTTAATCACTTACTACACACCAGGGCTGCTTGTAATTAATCTATTGTGGTGGAGTAGTATCATGATAGATCTTAAACCTGAGGTTGTTGGCAGGGTACATTACTGGAAAAGTTTACTCATGTACCCACAAGTGGAGAAAAGTGCTTGGCTGGTCGGTGCAACTGTGTGTGGCATCGCATCTATTGTCACCCTTTTAATGTTAGGGTTTTCATGGGCTTCACTTATTGCTGTTGCGCTAACCCCCATGCTTTTAATATGCGCCTTCAGGAGCACGAAGCACCTCTTGGTCGCGTGGCTAGCGACGTTCGTTTTAAGCTACCTTCCTTTTATCTAGCTGACTTTGTAATCAGTGAAGGCAATAGAAGAGTTGCTATCAGGCAGCATAAGTTGTTGGTAATACTCTTCTATTTCACTGAAAAAGCAGTACCCCTCGTTTGGAATCGTTTTGATGTATTTAGGCCTTCTTTCACTGTCACCTAAAACACGCTTAAGCTTTTGTAACAATGAATATAAATTTTCAGGATTGGTGCTAATTTGCTCGGGTAATAAGGCATCAAGTTGTTGAAAACTTAACATTTCTCCTTGAGACTCTAAAAAAACGCTAAGTAATGAGGAAAGTCTTGGATCAAGGTATTTTGGCGTAAGGTCACATCTGTCAATCAAAAGGTTGTGACTGCGAATGTACTCCCAAGAACCAAATAGGGTAATAAAATGATATGAATCTTCATGTTTATCCATCGTAGTCAACACCCTTAAATCAATTTGCACTCCTTTTTAACTTATGTGTATTTCAATGTATGTCAACATCAAAGCCTAAAAAACACATTATCTTTAATAAAAATCAACCAAATTTCGACAATTAAAATGCTAACGGTATCTACACTTAGAATTCTATTCCATAACTTGAATTTAGTGTTATTCGGAATTGCTGATTTATATGAGCCCGAGGTTTTGCCTAAGGTGCAATAAAAAAGGCCCTAACAAGGGCCTTTGAGCTATCCACGCAGTGGCTTTTGATAAAAAGTTACGCAGCGTCAGCTTTGGATGAACGATCTCTTGCTTTACCCGCTAAAAGATCGGCTGGATCAAAGTCATCGACATTGATAACAGCAAGTCGTTTGCTTTCAACAGCAGCCAGTTTTTGTGCTTCTTCTTCAGATAGTACGCCAGCTTCTCGACCAAGTTCTGCCACTTTATCCAGTTGCATAAATGGTAGCTTTTTGCCTGTGCCTCGGCACACTTTATCAAACAGTGGCTCAACAGCTAAAATATCTTTCAGAGTTTGTTCTTGTTTACCCAGTAAACACAAAGGTTCATCTTTAAGGTAGATGTGTGCAGCTAAGCGCTCTCTAGACTCGTTAGGCACTTGTAGTAAATGAGCTAACTTATGTTCCATTTTATCGGTCGGTTTACGTACTGGTCGACCGAATGGGAACAATAGCACTTTTAACACGCCACGAAGTGCCGCAGATGGCATATTATTAATGAGGTCGGCTAGGGCACGCTGGCATAAATACAGGTGCTCTTGACATGACCACTGAACGAATGGCAAGTCTTCTTTGCGTCGACCTTCATCATTAAATCGTTTTAGAGTTGCAGATACTAAATACAGGTAACTTAGCAAATCACCAAGGCGAGCTGAAATGCGCTCTTTGCGTTTTAGTGAGCCGCCAAATACCGCCATACAAATGTCTGACATTAACGCTAGTGAGGCACTATATCTCGCTGCATTACGGTAATAAACCGCAGTCTCGTCATTAAATGGTACTTTGGTAAAACGAGCACCAGTCAGAGCCAACCACTTTGTTCTAACCAAATTAGAAAGCGTAAAGCCAATATGACCCATTAGTGATTTATCAAAGCTCTCAAGAGCAGCTTGTTTGTCTTCAATACCACAGGCTTCAAGCTCTGCAAGAACGAACGGGTGACAACGAATAGCACCTTGACCATAAATAATCATGTTTCTGGTGAGAATGTTGGCACCTTCTACGGTGATGGCAATTGGCGCGCCTTGATAGCCTCGACCAACATAGTTGTTGGGGCCTAAACATATTCCCTTTCCGCCATGAATATCCATGGCATGGATTGTTGACGCTCGCATTTGTTCGGTGAGGTGATATTTTAAAATGGCCGAAACGACAGAAGGCTTTTCACCTAAATCTACTGCTCCCGTAGACATGGTAACGGCCGCATCACTGCTGTAGGCGTATCCACCGAGTTTAGCTAAAGCTTCTTCAACCCCTTCCATTTTACCAATCGGTAACTTAAATTGGCGGCGAATACGGCTGTAAGCACCACTAGCGATTGCCAGTGACTTAATACCACCTGCAGAATTTGACGGTAGCGTGATTACGCGGCCAACCGACAGACACTCAACCAGCATGCGCCAGCCTTGTCCAGCCATCTTCTGACCACCAATAATAAAGTCGAGTGGTACGAAGACGTTTTCGCCTTGAGTGGGACCATTTTGGAATGGCACGTTCAATGGGAAGTGACGACGGCCAATTTTAACGCCAGGTGTACTTGTTGGGATAAGAGCACAGGTAATGCCTAACTCTTCTTTATCGCCTAGTAGGCCATTTGGATCTCTCAGCTTAAAGGCTAAGCCAAGTACCGTAGCGACAGGTGCTAGGGTAATATAGCGCTTATTCCAAGTTAAGTTAATTCCAAGAACTTCTTTACCTTCCCATTCTCCTTTACAGACGATACCAAAGTCTGGGATAGATGAAGCGTCAGATCCTGCTTCTGGCGAGGTCAATGCAAAACAAGGAATTTCATCACCTTTGGCTAGGCGAGGTAAATAGTGGTCCTTTTGTTCTTCAGTACCATAATGCTGTAATAGTTCGCCTGGGCCCAAAGAGTTTGGTACACCAACGATTGAAGACAGCAAAGTTGATTTGCTGGTTAGTTTTTGTAGCACACAAGATTGAGCATAAGCAGAAAACTCTAGACCACCATATTGCTTTTTAATGATCATGGCAAAAAACTTATTATCTTTTAAGTATTGCCATACATCTTGCGGTAGGTCTGTCAGCTCATGTGTTGCTTCCCAGTCATTCAACATGGCGCAGACTTCTTCAACAGGACCATCTAGAAATGCCTGTTCTTCAACGCTCAAGCGAGGCTTAGGAAACTGGTGAAGTTTGTTCCAATCCGGATTACCACAAAACAGATCTGCTTCCCACCAAGTGGTACCAGCATCGATTGCTGACTTTTCAGTTTCAGACATTGTCGGAGTTACTTTTTTAAATGCCTTGAAAGCGGGAGCAACGATATATTGTTGGCGAAGGTTAGTGACGGATAATGGCACCGCTATAGCCAAGAATATGAGCCAAGAGATAATGCCAAAAGCACCATTAAAGGTACCTACTAGCATAGTGGCAGCTGCGATACCGAGTGCGGTATTCCAGCTAGTGCGATGATAACTTGCTAGGCTCAGCAAGACTAACAACGCGATTACGAATATTAAAGTCATGTTGTTCTTCCTTATAAGAGGTCTGACCACCAGGTTAGACTAGCTTGTTAAACCTATTATTTCAAGCGTTTCAGTGTTGACGATAAACTTAAAATCAACCGTTTATATGAACAATACTTATCTAAAAACAGGTAAACATTGTTACTAACCTCATATTTGGATGATTTTCTCAGAGCAGTTACAGGCTTGTAACGTGAACATTGATAAATAAAGTTGGGTATTGAACAGAGTTTATTTAATCTGCTGACTGTTAGCATAAAGCCAACTTGAATTTTTTAGCGCTGATATTAGAGAGACTGTCAAAATTCGTTGCCAGTCGCAGTACAAATTGGCAGTTGCTATTTGTGTTTTGCCATCTACACTCAGCTATTGTTGTCAATAGATTAAAGACGACGAATACTCTTTTCATACAAAGCTAACTTACTGACCTACAATACTTTTCATGGAGGAAATGTATGCAGTTCACGATTATTTACACGTTTGTCTTGACGAGTTTTTTTGCCATGGTGGCATCCTTTCATATTTATCCTCAGGCTGTTGTGGTAAATCTTATTTGCTGTTTTGCGGCTGCGTTTTTTGGTTACCGAGGGTTTACGCGCTCGGCTTTATTGCTCTGTTGTATCAATATGCTTGCTATGGTGTTTAGTTCAATGCTGAATGATCCGTCACAGCTTAGCTTAAAAGCCGCATTGGTATTTGCATGTTGCGTGATGTTTTTCGGTATTGCGTTAGGGTGTAGTAAAGACACTGACAACGATAAAAAGGCTAACTGTTGATTATTCCAGAGGTGCTGCATTTAGCCCTGACAGCTGATAAACTGCGCGCCAACTAAAGCTTGTAGGAGCGGCGATGAAAATTTTAGCTGACCAAAATATGCCTCTGGTGGAAGAGTTTTTTTCAGAACTGGGCGATGTTGAGCGCTTTGATGGTCGAACATTGACATCAGAGGCATTAGCTGAGGCGGATATCCTGCTCACTCGTTCAGTCACGCAGGTAGATGAAAAATTATTAGCAGGCGTGGAAAAGCTACAATTTGTAGGTACTGCGACAATTGGTGTTGATCATATTGATACCGCACTATTAGAGCAAAAAAATATTGGCTTTAGCAGTGCGCCGGGATGTAATGCGATTGCCGTTGCTGAATATGTGATCAGTGCGTTACTAGCTTATGTGCAAGAAACAGGGCAAGCCATTAAAGATAAAACCGTAGCCATCGTTGGTGTTGGGAATATCGGCGCCTGCCTAGAAAAAAAGTTAGCGGCTCTCGGTGTTAACGTTATCCTTTGTGATCCGATCCGTTTTAAACAAGGCAGCTTGCCAGAGCATCAGTCAATCGACACCGTTTTAGCTCAAGCGGACATCGTGACATTTCACGTACCACTGATAAAGGAAGGTGAACATAAAACAGTTCATTTATTAAATGCATCTCGTATTCAATCTCTTAAGCCGAACATGGTTATTATTAATGCAAGCCGTGGTGACGTGATAGATAACCAGGCTCTACTCGATGCTAAGCTAGCGGGCCAGCCGTTAGAATTAATTTTAGATGTTTGGGAAAATGAACCAAATATCTTAAAGCCATTGCTTGAGCATACGCGTTATGCATCGGTACATATTGCTGGACATACATTAGAAGGTAAAGCTCGTGGCACACAAATGCTTTATGAAGCAGTTTGTCAGCATTTTGGTTTGCAAGCCGGTAAAACAATCAGAGATTTTCTGCCTACGCCTGCTGTGACCGATTGTCGGCTGAGTGATACGTTTGATGACTCAGATGTGATTAGCCTAGTTCACTTAGTTTATGATATTCGTCGAGATGATGGCATTCTGCGAGCAAAATTAGACCATGCAGGTTTTGACGCGTTACGTAAGAGCTATCCGGTAAGACGTGAATTTAGTACAATTACCGTCAACAATGGCGGGGAGTGGAAAGCGCAACTCTCAGAGTTGGGTTTTACGATTAAACGTGGATAACGGCCGCAATAGCAGCAAATATAAATCAAAGAATGAGGATTAGTCATGTCGCAAAAATACAATGTGGCAGTGCTTGGTGCAACAGGACTCGTAGGCAAGCAAATTATCGAAACATTGGCAGAAAGAAAGTTTCCTGTTGATCAGCTTTTTCCACTAGCGAGTAGCCGCAGTGCAGGTGAAGATATAGACTTTCGCGGTGAAAAAATTACCGTGTTAGATGTAGAAGAATTTGATTTTTCCAACGCCCACATCGGGTTGTTTTCGGCTGGTGGTTCAGTATCAGAAAAGTACGCGCCAATTGCTGCAGAAGCTGGTTGTGTAGTGATTGATAACACTTCACACTTTCGTTATGACCATGATGTGCCATTAGTGGTACCTGAGGTAAATAAAGAGTCATTAGCTGATTTTAGAAATCGTAACATCATTGCAAATCCTAACTGTTCAACAATTCAAATGTTAGTTGCATTGAAGCCTATTTATGACGCCTATGGTATTGACCGTATTAATGTTTCAACCTACCAAGCGGTTTCAGGAGCGGGTAAAGAAGCTGTTGATGAGTTAGCGAAGCAAACGGCTAATTTGATGAATGCGCGTCCAATGGAAAACGAAGTGTTCACTAAGCAAATTGCGTTTAACGTAATACCGCAAATTGACGCGTTTCAAGACAATGGCTACACCAAAGAAGAAATGAAGATGGTGTGGGAAACACAAAAAATCCTCGGTGATTCTAGTGTGTTAGTTAATCCTACCGCGGTTAGAGTGCCGGTGTTCTTTGGTCATGCAGAGGCGATTCATTTAGAAACACGCATGCCTTACGATCTCGAGCATATCAAGCAGCTACTTGCAGATGCACCGGGTGTTGAACTCATTGAAGATGAACAAGATTATCCAACACCAGTATCTGATGCGAGTGGTAATGACACCGTATATGTTGGCCGTGTCAGAGCGGATATATCACATCCATTAGGATTAAATCTGTGGGTTGTTTCAGATAACACAAGAAAAGGCGCAGCAACCAACAGTATTCAAATTGCTGAAGCCTTAATCGAAAATTATTTGTAAAGACAATAACAGTGAAAAATCGGCAAACTCCGACTCGGCAGGAGTTTGCCGTTATGTCAACTTATTGACGAATATTCAGTTTTTCCCATCATCTGATGCTCTGCATATAGCTAAATAAGAATCTTAACTTTCAATACGTTGCAATGGATATTCCCACATATCTGGTTTATAGTTTGCATTTGGAATAGAGCTTGCTTCAGAGCCATAATAACAAATGTCGTTTAGCGAACTAGTTGAACATCTATATAAAGGATCGGCATGCGCGGTTTAGCCTTTTTAAGTATCTTGATAGTTGCACTGATTGCGACACCAGTTTATACACTTGAGGACACAGTGTTAAAGGGCCCCAAAGGGGTTGATTATGGGGCTCAAGGGCGCTCAGTCGGTCCAATCAAGCCAACAGATACTTTATGGCGTATCGCGCAAAAAATACGTCCTGACGACTCCGTTACCATTTACCAGGTAATGAAAGCGTTATATGACAAAAACCCCAATGCGTTTCTAGATAAAAACCTCAACCACATGCGCGATGGCGCATACCTGCGTATTCCGACCTTAGCTGAGATCCGCAGAGTTAATCCTCAATTAGCGCAATTAAAGTCTGATCAAGACGACAAACTGTGGGAAATGAAGCGTAAAGGTCAGTTGGACCCAGCGGCCATCGATGCAGCAGACAATAAGGTGACCCAAGCGCGTAAGGTGGATGTAGATGATGCCAAAGAGCAGCTTACCAACCAGCTTCGCTCTTTGAAAATGGAACAAGACATGCGCTTGCTGGATCTGCAAAAGCAATTTAAGTCTTCGGTTCGTAGTGTAGAAGAGATCCTGCAAGAGAATACTAAATTAAAAGAAAAGCTTGGAGACATTTCAAGTGAGCTAAAAAATGTGCAAACCCAGCTTGGTAGAGATAGTGAAATACAGCGCCAGTTGAAGGCGGTGATTGAGCTACAAAGCGAAATGATTGAACAGCAGGCATCTATCCAAGAGCAGGAACAATCAGAGTTTAGTTTATCAAACTTCTTCTCATCCACATTCGGTATTATTTTACTGGGTATGCTACCCGCTCTACTCGGTATAGGTGGATTGATTTTTTTCCTTAGAGGCAAAAAGCGTTCTGCACAGCAGACCGACGACGATGATTTTCTGCCTCAATCTTCTGTATCAAATGTGGCGATGGCTTCAGCGGCAACCGCAACCGCAGCTACTGCAATGGACCCACTTGATATAGGTGGTAATGATAACTTAGATTCTTTGGATGATAGCGTACAACTTGACGATGATATGTTGCCCGAAGACGACGAAATCTCGTTTGATACTTTAGAAGAAGATTTCGAAGAAGGTAACGACACATTAGACCAAGACGAGTTGGATAGCCTGCTTAACGAAGATATCAGTTTCGATGATGAGCATGATGACGATTTCATGCAGCAGAACTTCGACGATAGCAGTGATGCCGGCGATGCACCAGGTAGTTTGGATGATGATCAGGACATATTGAGTGATAGCGATTTAGACGACCTGTTTAACGAGCCACAAAGTGAGGAAATTGATGTTAGTGACGACGCGCTAGCGGCACTAAGTGAAGAGTTAGCAGACGACCAAATTGAGAGTGAATTCTCTGGCTCTGAGGAAGATATTGATGCGTTGTTAGACGGCAATTTAGACTTAGAGCCTGAATTTTCAGGTGAGTTAGAAGACGATGAGCCTGATATTGACGCACTATTAGATGAAGCTCAAAGTAATGATAACCTTTCAAACGACCTTGCAGACGAAGACATTGATGCCTTGCTTGATGGGCAGTTGGATGAATCTGATCTAGAGCTGCCAGAATCTGAAATGTCTGAAGAGGATATGGATGCTTTGCTAGAAGAAGCTCCAGAAGCCGAATTGGCAGAAGATGACATTGATGCCTTGCTAGACGAAGCTCCTGAGATGGAGCTCGATGAGGAACCTGAAGCCGAATTGGCAGAAGATGACATTGATGCCTTGCTAGACGAAGCCCCTGAGGAGATGGAGCTCGATGAGGAACCAGAAGCCGAATTGGCAGAAGATGACATTGATGCCTTGCTAGACGAAGCTCCTGAGGCGGAGCTCGATGAGGAACCAGAAGCCGAATTGGCAGAAGATGACATTGATGCCTTGCTAGACGAAGCTCCTGAGGCGGAGCTCGATGAGGAACCAGAAGCCGAATTGGCAGAAGATGACATTGATGCCTTGCTAGACGAAGCTCCTGAGGCGGAGCTCGATGAGGAACCAGAAGCCGAATTGGCAGAAGATGACATTAATGCCTTGCTAGACGAAGCCCCTGAGGCGGATCTCGATGAGGAACCAGAAGCCGAGCTGGCAGAAGATGACATTGATGCCTTGCTAGACGAAGCCCCTGAGGCGGAGCTCGATGAGGAACCAGAAGCCGAATTGGCAGAAGATGACATTGATGCCTTGCTAGACGAAGCCCCTGAGGCGGAGCTCGATGAGGAACCGGAAGCCGAATTGGCAGAAGATGAACTTGATGCCTTGCTAGATGAAGCCCCAGAGACGGAGCTCGATGAAGAACCAGAAGCAGCACTTGCAGAAGATGAACTTGATGCCTTGCTAGATGAAGCCCCAGAGGCGGAGCTCGATGAGGAACCGGAAGCAGCACTTGCAGAAGATGAACTTGATGCCTTAGTAGACGAAGCTCCTGAGGCGGAGCTCGATGAAGAACCAGAAGCAGCACTTGCAGAAGATGAACTTGATGCCTTAGTAGACGAAGCTCCTGAGGCGGAGCTCGATGAGGAACCAGAAGCCGAGCTGGCAGAAGATGAGCTTGATGCCTTGCTAGATGAAGCCCCAGAGGCGGAGCTCGATGAAGAACCGGAAGCAGCACTTGCAGCAGATGAACTTGATGCCTTGCTAGACGAAGCCCCTGAGGCGGAGCTGGATGAGGAACCGGAAGCAGCACTTGCAGAAGATGAACTTGATGCCGTACTAGACGAAGCTCCTGAGGCAGAGCTCGATGAGGAACCAGAAGCCGAGCTGGCAGAAGATGAGCTTGATGCCTTGCTAGATGAAGCCCCTGAGGCGGAGCTGGATGCGGAACCAGAAGCAGAACTTGCAGAAGATGAACTTGATACGTTGGTAGATGAAGTGCCGGAAGCCGAGCTGGCCGAAGATCCTGAATCAGACACAGAGCTTGAAGAGTCAGCAAGTGTCGGTGATGCTACTGAAGCAGGTCATCTTTCAGGCATAGTTGAAGATACTTCATATACAGAAAATGATGATGATTTAGACTCACCGCTAAGCGAATTAGATGAGTTGGACAATGCGGATCTGAAAAGTGTTGATGAATTACTCAATGAGCTGCAAGAAGATTCTGAGTTTAATTCAGATGAATTATCTGAGGAATATGATGAAGAAGAAGTCGAAATTGAACTAGGTGACGACCCACTAGGTGAGGATATCGATTTATCCTTGGAAGAGGAGCTTCCCGAAGAAGACACGTTGACGCCAAGTGCTGAGCTTGATAGTTACCCAGAGTTAGAGCTTGGGGAGATCAGCGAGTCTGAACAAGCATTAGCTGAAGCCATGGCGTTGGATCCGGATTTAGATGACTTAGACGATGATTTGCATGATGCTTTCGAGCAAGAAGAGCAAGACTTTGAACTAGCGCAAGATGATGAAGAGTTATCAGTAGATGCGCTAACATCGGAAGGTGTTGATGATGAAAATGACTCTGAGGTCGAGCAGCCAACAGGCACAGAACAGACTCTCGTACCTCAAGAAGAATTAGCCGACGACACCCAAGAAGATGAAATTGACTTCCCTGAATATGGTGAAGAAGATGCATTGGCTGATCCTGAGTTTGCAAGTGAAGAAGAGGTTGATACTGATTTTGAACTGGATCTGGAAAGTATTAGTGCTGCTGATGAGCCAACTACAGGCGGCATAGAGGATGATAATTCCACAGAACCTAGTTCGCCTGATGGAACCACTGAGGTGGAACAGGATACCGCCTCAGACCGTGAGCTTTCAGCAACACCAAATGAACAAGTATCTGATGATGAGCAAGATATTGAGTTTCCAGAATATGGAGAAGAAGACGCCTTAGCAGATCCTGAGTTTGCAGGAGAAGAAGAGCCGGACTTTGCGCTCGATATTGATGAAGACGGTGCTCCAGAGGTTGAGCAAACCGATGAGCAACTTGAGGATGAAAGTGCCGTAATAACTGAAACGCCGACGTCTGACGCTAACTCTGAGCAAGAACAGGCTGAAGACGATACGTCGGATGAAGATAGTGCACTTCCCGAATATGGTGAAGAAGGTGCCTTAGCAGATCCTGAGTTTACTGGAGAAGATGAAGCAGAGAACGACCTCGTATCAGAACGAGAAATCGCACCGCAACAAGCATCAGCAGACTCAGATAATGCTGAGCTCCAGCCGGATTCAGATGTTGCAATTGAATCTTTACTTGAAGACGATGTGGAGCTCACAGAAGAACCGGAAGAAGCAATTGATGTTGATGAAGCGGCCATAGAACAGGAATTTATGGCTGACTTTACTCAGCAAGATTTTGATCAGTTATTAAGTGAACTAGATGAACCAGAAGGTTTAGGAGATGCAGACGCATCTGATTTTGAAGTTGACTTTGACAGTTTGCTGAAAGACGAAATCATTGACGATAAAGGAGCTGAGAGCGACCAGATAGACGACTCTTTAGACGATGAAGACTACTTAGAAATCGAAGAACTACTAGAGCAAAGTGATGAGCTTGAGGGAGACACTGAGCCATACACTGACCCGAATATGGATGTGGGACTAGGAGACTTTGAAGGACTACTTGCTGGTGAAAATGCCACGGATGTGGATTTAGAAGACGAAGGTTTCTCTGCAAAGCTAGACTTGGCTAAGGCTTATATAGAGATCCAAGATTTTGATTCAGCGGTATCAACCTTAAATGAGATTATAGAAAATGGTCCAGAATCGGTTCAGCAAGAAGCTGAGCAGCTAAAGGCTCAATTAAAGTCCTAAGCTCTAATTTAGCCGCGAGGCTGTTTAAAATGCACCGTTGAACTTGAGTCGCGGTGCATTTTTTGTGTGTTTATTGTCTATATGTTGACTTGAATGTTGGGGAATTTCTATTGCGCTTTTATTCATGTAGCCAATAGCTTAAAATGAACTTTTGGAAAAATTTGTGATAGATAGGTTATGCGAGTAGCACTTGGCATAGAGTACAATGGTGCACAATACAGCGGTTGGCAGCGGCAACAACACGTAAATAGTGTCCAGCAAGAAATAGAAACCGCGTTATCCAGAATTTGTAATCACCCCGTAGAAATCGTTTGTGCAGGTCGAACAGATGCAGGTGTGCATGCGACAGGACAACTAGTTCATTTTGACACGAATTCGACGCGCGCTATGGGAGCATTTACTCTGGGTATGAACTCGCAGCTACCCGATGATATCGCCGTGCGTTTTGCGCAAGAAGTTGATGAGCAGTTTCATGCTCGTTTTTCGGCCACTGCACGTCGATATCGTTACGTGATATACAATCATACTTATCGACCCGGTATTTTGCGCAGTGGTGTAACGCATTTTCACGGCGAGTTAGATGTTGAACGAATGCAAAAAGCTTGTCCGGTTATGGTTGGCGAGCAAGACTTTACTTCATTTCGTGCGGTGCATTGCCAATCAAATACACCGTTTCGAAATATTCATCATCTCGAAGTGAAACGAATTGGTCCTTACGTTGTGATTGACATTAAAGCGAATGCTTTTTTGCACCATATGGTAAGAAATATCACGGGCTGTTTACTAGATATAGGCACGGGCAAGCAAGAGCCTGAATGGATGGCAGAGTTACTCGCGGCAAAGGATAGAACTTTGGCAAGCGCGACAGCTAAGCCAAACGGACTGTATTTAGTTGATGTAGATTACCCTGAAGCCTGGGGAATAGAAAAAATGCCATTAGGGCCGTTGTTTTTACCTGATGATTTGTTTTCATAAGTTCTGTAGGCTTTTTAATTGATTTAAAAGGTAAATTAGCTGGCAGCAGTATTTGAATGTAAATAACGTGGTGCTGATGTGAGTGTTCTAGGTGGCGAAGTAAGTACTAATTTAGTCTTACTAGCAGACTAAGCCCATGGACTCTTAAGACCAGTTTTTTATATCGTAGCAAGTTAATTCATGATTTAATTGGCGAATTATTTTAGGCTGATGAAAAAGTCAGAGCACTAAAGAGAGTTGCACATGAGTTGGTTAGAAAAAATCTTACCCAGAACCACAAAATCAAGTGGCAAGAAAGAAATCCCTGAAGGGGTTTGGGCAAAATGCACGGATTGTGATTCAATCCTTTATCAAGCAGAATTAGAAAAATCATTAAATGTATGTCCCAAATGTGATCATCACATGCGTTTGAGTGCTCGTAAGCGCTTAGAAGCATTTTTGGATGATGGTGATCGTCATGAGCTAGGTGTGCAGCACGAGCCTAAGGATGTACTGAAGTTTAAAGATTCTAAAAAATACTCAGATAGGATCACCGCTGCACAAAAAGTCAGTGGTGAAAAAGATGCGCTCGTTGCAATGAAAGGCCGCCTTAAAGGCATCCCAGTTGCCGCTGTGGCGTTTGAGTTCTCATTTATGGGTGGTTCAATGGCATCAGTCGTTGGAGCACGCTTTGTAGATGCAGTAAACGAGTGTTTAGAACATGATATGCCGTTAGTGTGTTTTTCTGCCTCTGGCGGTGCACGCATGCAAGAAGCTTTAATGTCACTAATGCAAATGGCGAAAACCAGTGCGGCGTTGGCGAAAATGAGTGAAAAAGGGCTACCGTTTATTTCGGTATTAACCGATCCTACCATGGGTGGTGTTTCAGCTTCGTTAGCTATGCTTGGTGATATCAACGTGGCTGAACCAAAGGCATTAATTGGCTTTGCTGGTCCGCGTGTTATTGAACAAACGGTTCGTGAAACGTTACCAGAAGGCTTCCAGCGTAGTGAGTTTTTATTGGAGCATGGCGCTGTAGATATGATTATCGACCGCAGAGAAATGCGTGATTCATTAGCACGTATTCTTGCTAAATTTATGGGCTTGCCTTCGACAGAACAAGAGCATAGAGTAGCGTAAAATTTTTTAATTTGAGCTAACTATGTCAAAAATTCCACCTAGCCAATCATCTTCGTTGGATGATTGGCTTTGTTATTTAGATAACGTCCACCCAGCATCAATTGAAATGGGTTTAGAGCGTGTCGCTCAAGTCGCAACGCAAGTTGATATTCTCGACACCAACAGCAAGATAATTCTAATTGGCGGCACGAATGGCAAGGGCACGACAGCTCGTTGTTTAGAATCTATGTTGCTCGCTCAAGGCTATTCTGTCGGCACTTACGCATCCCCACATCTAATTCGTTACAATGAACGTGTGCGGATCAATGGTAAAGAACTGGATGATCACTATCATATCGATGCATTTCAACTGTTAGACGAAGGCCGTAAGGACCTACCACTAACTTATTTTGAATTTGGTACTTTAGGTGCGTTGGCGATATTTAAACGCTTTGCGGTTGATTACGTGTTACTTGAGGTGGGGTTGGGCGGTCGATACGACGCGACAAACATCGTTACTCCATTCGCGTCAGTGATCACCACCATCGATCTCGATCACAAAGAATATTTAGGTGATACCCGAGAATTAGTTGGTTACGATAAAGCAGGTATTTTTCGAACCGGAACGCCGGCCATCGTCGGTGATTTAGATATTCCAGCAACTGTAATCGATTACGGCAAAGAAATAGCCGCAGATCTGGTGTTATCAAAACGAGATTTCATTTTCACACCAAACATCGATCGGTTTAGGTGGCAATACCAAGATTATGACTATGAGTTTGCCAACCCCGCAATACCCGCGCAGAATGCGGCTACTGCTCTGACAGTATTGGCCAAGTTAGACTTGTTACCTGATGAAGCGAAAATTGCCCATTGTCTAAGTGCACTATCTGTAGAAGGCCGCTTCCAACAGCTCAGTGAAAAACCTTTAGTTTATACAGATGTGGCGCATAATCCTGAGTCTGCTCGTTATCTTGCTGGAAAATTACAACAACTACGCGACAGGGGCTTTAAAATTCATGCCTTAGTCGCTATGCTTGCGGATAAAGATAAAGCAGCGGTATTTGAAAGTATCTCCGCAAAGGTTGATATTTGGAGCTTAGCTTCGTTATCTGGACCTAGAGCCGAGAATGCCGCTAATCTTGCAAGTTACCTTGATCAATCAGTACAAGCCCAATGCTTTGACTCTGTTGCTGAGGCACTAACGCATGTTATGCCAACTATTTCAGACGATACTGCATTGATTGTGTTTGGTTCGTTTTTGACGGTCGCTGATGCGATCCAACATCTACAAAACTAGAGAGTGTAGCAGTGAACTCAGTGTTTATTAACCGCCTTGTGGGTACCAGTATTGTTGTCGTTGCAGCTGTGATTTTTATTCCAAATATTTTAGATGGAGAAAAAATCCACTACAAAGAAGGATTTCAAGCAATACCCGAGCGCCCTGAGTTCAAAACCATTGATCTACAAGAAAAATTAAATGCGCAGGCCGAGCTTGCGCCAAAACTCGAGGAGCCTGAACTCGAGGACATTCAAGCAGATGACGATAAGCTAGAAGATAACAACTCCCAAGTGTCTACAACAGAGCTCAGTAACAACTCATCGGCAGAGACTACCAAGCAGTCAGCTGAGCCTGCTAAAGAAATTGCTGAGCGTCCATCAACTGTGGAAGTGTCGACACTAGCACGCCCGCAAAGCTCTAGTTTCACCAAAATGGCTTACGTGATTCAATTGGGCAGCTTTTCACATAAGTCTAATGTTGAAGCATTAACTAAAAAGTTAAAAGACAATGGCTTTAAAGCGTTTACGCAACCGGTGAAAACGCCCAATGGAACATTAACTAAAGTTTTTGTAGGGCCGGATTTAAATAAGGCTGAATTAGAAGCTAAGCTACCGGAATTAAAGAAATTAACTAAGCTCAATGGTCGTTTAACCCAATTTCAAGTCGCAAATTGATCTGGCATTTGCTGGCTAAGTCTTTTAGAATGCGCCCCAAATTAACGACTTATTGGTTTTTATGATCTGGGTTGATTACGCCATCTTGGCCATTGTTGGTTTATCGACAATATTTGGTCTGCTACGAGGCTTTGTTAAAGAAGCGATGTCACTTGTCGTTTGGATCGGCGCCTTTTTTATCTCCAGTTTATTTTATCAATATCTATCTACCTTCCTTACATTCATTTCAGAACCCCTTTTGAGAAATGCCGCTGCAATTGCCATACTTTTTATTGCAACATTAATGTTGGGTGGGTTGATAAACCATGTTCTCAGTGAGTTGGTACAAAGAACCGGACTCTCAGGGACAGACAGAATCTTCGGACTAGTGTTTGGAGGTTTGCGGGGCGTGTTGGTCGTGAGCGCCTTATTGTTCTTCCTAGATGCCTTCACCAGTGCACCTGATACTCAGTGGTGGAAGACATCAATGTTAATTCCTGAATTTGGGTTTGTAGTTGAGTGGTTTTTCAGCTATCTCGAAAATAACTCAAGCTTTCTAGATTCAGCAAACCGTTAATCGGCGAGGAAATATTTAATGTGTGGTATCGTTGGGATAGTCGGAACTTCTCCTGTTAATCAGGCGATTTATGACGGCTTAACTGTTTTGCAACATCGCGGCCAAGATGCGGCTGGCATAATTACCATTGACAACAATACGTTCAGCCTGAGAAAGGCTAATGGTCTTGTAAAAGATGTGTTTCATACTCGACACATGAAGCGTTTACAAGGAAACATTGGTATCGGTCATGTGCGTTATCCAACCGCAGGAACGTCAAGTTCAGCAGAAGCGCAACCTTTCTACGTAAACTCACCTTTTGGTATCGCACTTGCTCACAATGGTAATTTAACCAATGCCGAGTCTTTAAAAGAGCGTTTATTTACGCAAGCACGTCGCCATGTCAACACTACTTCTGACTCGGAAATTTTGTTGAATATCTTGGCTCATGAGCTAGGCAAACGCGACAAAATGAAGCTAGACGCTGATGATATGTTTACAGCTATCAAAGAAGTAAACTCTTATGTGTCGGGTGGATATGCCAGTATCGCAATGATTATCGGCCACGGTATTGTTGCTTTTAGAGACCCACATGGCATTCGTCCATTGGTGTTCGGTAAAAAAGTGACAGAACAAGGTACCGAGTACATGTTTGCCTCAGAAAGCGTTGCATTATCTATTGATGGCTTTGAGTTTGTGCGTGATGTGGCTCCTGGTGAAGCAATTTATGTTACTGAAGACGGTCAATTCTTCTCAAAAATCTGTGCAGATAAAACGATGTCAGCACCGTGTATCTTTGAGTTTGTTTACTTTGCTCGACCAGATTCAAACATTGATAAAATGTCTGTCTACGCAACTCGCGTCAACATGGGCACCAAGTTAGGTGAAAAAATTAAACGCGAATGGGCGGATAAAGAGATCGACGTGGTAATTCCTATTCCAGAGACCTCTTGCGATATCGCACTGGAGATCGCATCGGTATTGGATTTACCATATCGCCAAGGTTTTGTGAAAAACCGTTATATTGGTCGCACCTTTATTATGCCAGGTCAGGAAATGCGTAAGAAGTCAGTGCGCAGAAAGCTTAATGCGATTGACCGGGAGTTCGTTGGCAAGAATGTGCTATTGGTCGATGACTCAATTGTTCGTGGTACAACCTCTGCACAGATCGTCGAAATGGCCAGAGAAGCAGGCGCTAAGAATGTTTACTTTGCCTCTGCTGCACCAGAAGTGCGTTTCCCTAACGTCTATGGTATCGATATGCCTTCAGCTTCAGAGTTGATTGCACATGGCCGTGAACTTGAAGATATTAACGATAGCATTGGCTCAGACGGATTGATCTACCAATCATTACCAGATTTGATAGCGGCAGTGTCTCAGGAAAATCCAGAGATCAAACGTTTTGAAACATCGGTATTTGACGGTCACTATATAACAGGTGACGTCGATCAAGACTATCTAAACCGTATTGACCAGCTGCGAAATGATTCAGCCAAAACAACGCGTGAATCTGCGATGTCGGCAAGCTTAGAGCTACACAATCAAGAAACTGGTAGCTCAGAAGGCGAATAATAACCAATAAAGGTTGTTGCCGATAAGCGAAAAGAGCATGTAATTAATACATGCTCTTTTTTGTTCTGCCAATCCGTTTCAAAATAGACCACTTAGTTAAGCGGGTTGGTATTATTTAATGCAATTGATATAACAGTTTCATTATTCAGTTGTTTTAACTTAGCCTGGCGTCAGGTTTTGCTTCTCAAATTTATTAGCTGATCGTTTCTCTTTTCGATGGTTCAGCATCATGTTGCAAGCTTGCCAATCCATCAACTAACTCAAATAATTCTGGTTCAATGGCATCAACAGGTTGTTCTTGCTTCAACGCGGTTTCAATGGTTTCGGCAAGCTTCTTGAGATTGGGTACTCCAGTATAACAACAGGCACCATGAAATTTATGAACAACACGTAATAGTGATTGAGTGTCATTTTGTTGTTGTGCTGTCTCTAATTGTTGTAGTGTTTCTGGCACACTCGATAGCAGCATATTGAGCATTTCGAGCGCGAGATCTGGTTTATTACCAGCGCGTTGCAGTGCTAGTGTCCAATCAAGCTGAGAGCTTTCAAATGGAGGCACGCTATGCTGTAGTGCTTCAGAGTGCTTCTGTTTGTTCACCGGTAGCGACGAGCTGTGGTCACAGATAATTTGCTTGAGCATATCTTCATCAATGGGTTTGGTCATATAGTTGCTAAAGCCATCGACCATAAGCTGCTCTTTTTCACCAGTTAGGGCATGTGCAGTGACAGCAATAATGGGCGTATCTTCATTGACTGACGACTCGCGAATACTTTTGCAGGCACTGATCCCATCCATAATGGGCATTTGGATATCCATAAAAATTAAGTCATATCTTCTGGATTTACATAAGCTCACAGCTTGAGCACCGTTATGCGCCGTATCAACGGACTCTACTTGTTCATTAAGAAGCGTACAAATTAACTTTAAGTTTGCATCATTATCGTCTGCTACAAGCACTTTTAATGGCAAATTGTCGGTTTCCGTTTCCTCTGCGGTCATATCTGGGTGATCCAGTCGATATGGCGCCGCAAGCATTTCACAAAGCTTACGGTGGTTTAGAGGTTTACTTAGACAAGCATCAGCACCACTTCCTATCAGTGCCTCTCGCATATTGTGGGAAATGGTATTAACCATTAAGTACAGGTAATCTACCGCGCTTCTGGCTTGCTTGATGTAGCCTTTCACGCTTTGCATCTGGTCAACGCTCGCCATGGTCCCAATCAAACAAATATCATAACTAAAGTCCTTTGAAAGTGCTTTGTAGAACTCTTCTTCAGTGGCACAAGGTGTTACCTTCATATGCCAACTTTCGAGCTGACTAAGTACTGCTGAGTGCGTATGTTCTTGTGGTTCGAAATATAACACTCTTTTGTTTTCCAAAGGCTTATTCGGTAGATCGTCATTATAGATACGTGTAGGCAACGCAAAAATGGCGTTGAACGTAAAACAAGTTCCGCTGCCAGGCGCTGAGTTTAAAGTGATTCGACCTTGCATCGCCTCTACAATGTGCTTAGTAATAATAAGTCCTAGGCCTGTACCACCAAATTTACGCGTAATACTGGTATCGGCTTGCGCAAAAGGCGTAAACAAAGTGTCTTGTTTGTCTTGGGCGATACCAACACCAGTGTCGCTTACCGAAACTAACAGAGAAGTCTGATTTTCATCAATAACACGGTGGCCAATATCTACCTTAACCGAACCTTTGTCAGTAAATTTTATGGCGTTACTGATAAGGTTGGTAAGTACTTGCTTAAATCGAGTCGGGTCACCAATAATGTTGTCAGGCACTTGGCTATTGATAGCAATGGAAAACTCTAGCTGTTTTTCATGGGCGCTTGGGGCAAGTAGTGTCATTACTTCATTAACGGCATCGCGCAGCTCGAATTGGATAGTCTCGAGCTCCATTGCGCCAGCTTCTAGTTTAGAGAAGTCGAGGATGTCGCTGATGATGGTCAATAAGCTATTCGCTGATAGCTCAATGGTGTCTAAATAATCTTTCTGATGTTTGTTCAAGGGGGTTTTGTAGAGTTGTCGCGTAAAGCCAATTACCCCGTTTAACGGCGTGCGTAGCTCGTGACTCATCTTTGCTAAGAAGTCAGATTTTACCTTGTTGGCATCTTGCGCTTCACGCTTGGCAATATTGAGCTGAATATTTTGTGTTTCATACTGCTCAAGTGTTTCTCGGTAGTCACTTGTCGCCTGATCAATGTGCTTCTGCATTTCATCTCTTTGCTGCGACATTTTCATTGCAATGGTATTTAGACCCTCACGTAGCAATTCAAATTCACCATACATAGGGTTGTTAATGCCAATGTTTTGCTTTCCTTCATTGAGCTTGTCGGTTGCTAGAAGCAAGCTGGCGATTGGTCCACTCATAGACCGAGATAGACGTATTGCAAGCGCAATACTAAGCAAGAAAACCAAAAATATGATTGCCGCGCTAACAATAAGTGCACGCTGCTGCGCGATAAGGGCTTGATCCTTACTAAGCTCGACCATTAACACCGCTCGAGTCGCAGGTTGAGTGTTACGCCAGTCAGTATTTTCAACCGTGGTGTCTTTTACTGGGGTGTAAAACACAATGGTATTATCAAACTGTTTAGTTTGTGTGGCATGCAGCTGTTTTAGAGGCGCTTGGAAAGCTAACGCATCAAATTCAGAGTGATAGTTACTGGTTAACAGGAGATGATTATTTTCGTCATACAGCGCAATACTCTTTACCAATGGTGCATGTTTGTTGTGCGCCTGACTTAACAATCTATGCAGTCTAGCCTTATCTTTTTGTGATAAAGGGTGTTCCACGGATAAGGCGATGGATTCTGCGATGCGATTACCTTGCTGTGTGATAATTTCTTCAAGCTCTGTATAGCGGTTTATAGTAAAATACCCGCCAAGCAAAATGCCCACTAATAGAGTGGGAAGCAAAGTAAGTAATAAAATACTGTCACGTAAACTTAGTTTGGTCATATCAAAAAAAGACTGATAAATCTGACACTAAGAGTATCCCTAACAGGCGTGATTAGCAAACAAAGAGGGCTGTCATGGCACAGATTTTTCGAGCTAAAAAGTCAACTAAGCCAATTCGTCATATCGAAGTATTAATTGATTCAATGGATCATCAGGGGCGAGGCGTGGCGAGGGTCGCAGGCAAGGTTTGTTTTGTCGAGGGGGCATTAACTGGGGAAAAAGTAAAAGGGCAGGTGCTACAAGACAAGTCCAAATTGCTTGAAGCAACAGTAGTAAAAGTATTAACCCCATCACCTGAGCGAGTGCCACCATTTTGCGAGTATTATGAGCGTTGCGGGGGGTGCAGCTTGCAACATCAACAACTAGATGCGCAAATTGAAACCAAGCAACAAGCTGTGACGATGCTATTTGCCAAGTTTGCGGGTATTGACCAGCTCCCTTGGCAACCTTGTATTCGCTCCGAGCCGCAGCATTATCGTCGAGCCGCGAGAATAGCAAGTCTACATCATAAACAATCGGGTCATTTACAGTTGGGGTTTCGTGAAAAGCAGGCCAAAAAAATAGTCGAAGTTTCACACTGTGATGTGTTAGTTAAGCCGTTTGATACTTTGTTTGACACATTGCGAAATAAGCTCAATGAAATGTCGGCTTTTAAATCAGTGAGCCATATTCAGTTGTGTCAGGCTGATAACGGCAACTTTGTTTTACTGCGTCATACTCGCGCAATTAGTGACGAGCAAAAACAGAAATTTGTCGATGAGCTTAAAGAATATGTGGTTGTTTTTGATGATGGCGAAACGGCGGTTAGTTATGCTCGTACTCCGTACTATCAGTTAGCTAACTTTGGTCTAAAGTTGTCTTTTACATTAGCTAACTTCATTCAAGTGAATCAACAAGTGAATGAAAAAATGTTACAGCAGGCTGTTGATTGGCTCGAGTTATCGGGTTCTGAAAAGGTGTTAGATCTGTTTTGCGGTGTTGGTAATTTTTCATTAGTGCTCGCAAAACAGTCAAACAAAGTGATTGGTGTCGAAGGTGAAGCGCAATCGGTTGCAATGGCTAAGCAAAATGCGCAAACTAACCAGATAACGAATTGTCAGTTTTATCGTTTTGACTTGACCGAGTCGATAGCTTCCGCGCCATGGTTTGATCCTCACGCTGATATACTGCTATTGGATCCATCGAGACCTGGCGCTTTGGAGGTACTAAAACAGTTGCCTTTGACTCAGTTCAAAAAAATACTCTATGTCTCTTGTGACCCCGTGACCTTGGCCAGAGACAGTAAAGTGATTAGCCAAGCAGGTTTTGAACTAAATAAAGTCGGTTTGATGAATATGTTTGTTCACACCAGTCATATTGAAACGATGGCCCTGTTCCTAAGGAGGTAATGAACATGGTTGCTACTCGCCAGTCACACCAAGCACAGCTGCCGCTGGAGTTTGATGCGCGCCTAAATTTTTTACAGCTAACTACAGATCAGCGAGAATGGTTAAACAGGGCTTATGCACTTTGTTCGACGGATGAGTCAACTGAGCACCTCAATAATGCGATTGAAATGGTTGAAATCTTAGCGGATTTGAACTTCGATAGTGAATCTTTGGCTACCGCTTTTCTGACGCCCTATTTTGTGTCTGGCAGTATCAGTCTTGAAGTGGTTGAAGAACACTTAGGCAGTAATGTCTCATTGCTGTTGCAAGGTGTTGAAAAGATGGAAACCATCAGTACGTTAGCGCACCAAAGCTCTGGTAAAGTACAAGTAGATAACATTCGTCGAATGTTGCTGGCGATGGTAGAAGATGTCCGCGCGGTAGTGATCAAACTGGCAGAGCAAATATGTCATTTACGTGCGGTTAAAAATGCTTCCGAAGAAGAACGGGTGATTGCAGCTAAATCTGCAGCCAATACGTTCGCACCACTTGCAAATCGACTTGGAATTGGCCAATTAAAATGGGAACTAGAAGATCTGTCTTTCCGATATTTAAGGCCGGATACGTACAAAAGCATAGCGAAGAAACTGGCAGACAAACGCCTTGACCGAGAGGCGTACATGGAAAACATGGTCAACCTAGTGTCGCAAAAGCTAGCAGATGCGGGCATTAAAGCGCAAGTTTATGGTCGACCAAAACACATCTACAGTATTTACAAAAAGATGTCGCAAAAAGGCTACGAATTTGAACAGCTGTTTGATATTCGTGCGATGCGAATTGTGGTTGATGAGCTACAAGATTGCTATGGTGCATTGGGTATAGTGCACACTAACTGGAAGCATTTAAACAAAGAATTTGATGACTACATCGCCACGCCCAAACAAAACGGGTATCAATCCATCCACACGGTCGTGTTTGGACCTGAAGGTAAAACT
The DNA here is from genome assembly GCF_051930985.1 of Pseudoalteromonas sp. T1lg65. NCBI lineage: Bacteria > Pseudomonadati > Pseudomonadota > Gammaproteobacteria > Alteromonadales > Pseudoalteromonadaceae > Pseudoalteromonas > Pseudoalteromonas sp. T1lg65. The sequence continues at coordinate 1,268,441 of NZ_CP196837.1, forward strand.
GTGGAAATCCAAATTCGCACCGAAGCGATGCATCAAGATGCAGAGCTGGGAGTCGCAGCTCACTGGATGTACAAAGAAGGTGCGTTACCTGGGCGTAATTCTGGTTATGAGCAAAAAATTAGCTGGCTACGCAAACTGTTACAGTGGCAAGAAGAAGTCGTTGATGCAACCGAATTAGCCGATGAGTTAAAAAATCAAGTTGTTGAAGATCGTGTATACGTATTTACTCCGAAAGGGGATATTTTTGATTTGCCATTAGGGGCGACGCCGCTGGACTTCGCGTACTACATTCACTCAAACGTTGGTCATCGCTGTATTGGTGCTAAGGTTTTTGGGAAAATCGTGCCTTTCACCTACACCTTGAAAACCGGCGATCAGGTAGAAATACTTACTCAAAAAAATGCCGCGCCAAGTCGAGACTGGTTAAATCCCTCGTTGGGTTACATCCATTCATCTCGTGCCAGAAGCAAAATACATCATTGGTTTAAACAGCTCGATAGAGATAAAAATCTGCAAGCGGGTAAAGAAATACTCGACAACCAATTGCAAAAGCTGGATTTGACATACAAAGACTTAGAGCCGGCTATCGCGCGCTTCAATTTTAAAGAATTAGATGACTTGATGGTGGCAATCGGTGCGGGTGATGTCAGGATTAATCAATTCCTTAATTATGTTCAAGATAAGCCAGAAGAAACCCCTAAGCTGAAAATCGCAACTAAGCGCACGAAAGGTGATAAAAACGCGGTAGTGGTTGACGGTGTTGGTAGTTTAATGAGCCATATGGCGAAATGTTGTCAGCCAGTTCCGGGTGACGAAATTGTTGGCTACATCACACAAGGCCGTGGAATTGCGGTACATAGAGCGGACTGTGATTCTTTTGCACATATTACTGACAAACACCCAGAACGAGAAATAGCGGTTAGTTGGTCTGACGATGTTAAAGCCTCTTATGCAATTGATTTGAAAATTGAAGCGCATGATAGGCAAGGGCTGATCAGAGACATCAGCTCAGTATTGGCGAACGAAAAAGTCAATGTACTAAACATGAATGTACAAACTCAAGATGCACAAAACGTTGCCATGTTCATGATGAAAGTCGAAGTCGATGACTTGTCTGCAACAAATCGTCTGTTAACCAAACTGAATCAAATTGAAGGTGTATTTGATGCTAAGCGACAGTAAAACGACTCACGCACAACAACAAATCACTCGAGCGCTTGAGATCATGGCCAAGCTTAGAGACCCTGAGTTTGGCTGTGATTGGGATAAACAACAGGACTTTCAATCAATCGTACCGCACACTTTAGAAGAAGCGCACGAAGTTGCAGACGCAATCGAAAAGGCAGACTTTACGCATCTTAAAGAAGAGCTGGGTGATTTACTATTTCAAGTTATCTTTTATGCTCAGCTAGGACAGGAGCAGGGGTTGTTTGATTTTGGCGATATCGTGGAAGCCCTCAATACAAAATTAGTGAGAAGACACCCTCATGTGTTCGAAAAACAGCAAAAGCTAACAGAAAAAGCGCTTGCAAAGCAGTGGCAAGCCATTAAAGAACAAGAAAAGTCAGCGCAGCCTAATGCTGGTTTTGCTCAAGATATCCCAGCAAGTTTGCCTGCTTTAAGCAAAGCTTGCAAAGTACAAAAGCAAGCGGCCAAGTTGGGCTTTGACTGGCCAACTTATCACGGTGCACTTGAGAAAGTACAAGAAGAAGTGGTTGAAGTATCAGAAGCTCTAGCAGAGGATCCGTATTCGGAGCACAGCGCCGAAGAACTCGGAGATTTGTTGTTTGCCACCGTTAATGTGGCACGGCATATTAAAAAAGATCCAGAGCAGTTGCTCAGACAAGCAACCAACAAATTTACCGAACGCTTTTTGCAAATTGAGGCTATCTTGCAGTCGAATGACCAAGCGCTATCCGATGCTAGTCTGGAACAAATGGATGCTGCTTGGGAAGAAGTAAAGCGCCGCCAACGGCAACAGTTAAACAGATAGTAGCTCCTAACTAAGGCGCGCAAGTTAACGGGTGTGTCATTTTTCTCTGGAATGGCACCGCGCCTTTTGCTATACTATCGCCCCGTCTTGATTCTGATTTAAATTCCAATTTTCCTGATATTCTAGGGTTCGCATGAGTACAAAATTTATCTTCGTAACGGGCGGAGTAGTATCCTCCTTGGGTAAAGGTATTGCAGCTGCTTCTTTAGCCGCTATTTTAGAGGCACGTGGCTTAAAAGTAACCATCCTAAAGCTGGATCCATATATCAATGTTGACCCTGGGACTATGAGCCCTATTCAGCACGGTGAGGTATTTGTAACCGAAGACGGTGCAGAGACTGATCTTGATCTTGGTCACTATGAGCGCTTTATTCGCACCAAAATGACCAAGCGTAATAACTTTACGCAAGGTCGAGTATTTGAAGACGTGTTACGCAAAGAGCGTAAAGGTGAATTTCTTGGTGCTACTATTCAAGTTATTCCGCACATCACAAATGACATTAAACGCCGTGTTCTTGAAGGCGCTGAGGGTCACGATGTAGCCATCGTTGAGATTGGCGGGACAGTGGGTGATATCGAATCACAACCTTTCCTTGAAGCAATTCGTCAACTAGGCACTGAGCTTGGTCGTGAAAACGCACTGTATATGCACCTGACTTTAGTGCCGTTCTTAGGCCCTGCAGGTGAAGTGAAAACCAAGCCAACTCAGCACTCAGTAAAAGAACTGCGCTCAATCGGTATTCAACCTGATATTTTGATCTGTCGTTCTGACCGTAAATTACCAGCCAATGAACGCGCGAAAATCGCTTTGTTCACTAACGTTGAAGAAAAAGCGGTTATTTCACTGCAAGACGTAGACAGCATTTACAAGATCCCTGCGCTTCTTAAATCACAAGAGCTCGATAGCATCATCTGTCGTCGTTTCTACTTAGATTGCCCTGAAGCGGATTTAGCAGAGTGGGAACAGGTACTTTATCAAGAGTCTAACCCAACAGGTGAAGTGACAATTGGGATGGTAGGTAAATATATTGAACTACCTGATGCCTACAAGTCAGTAAACGAAGCGCTTAAGCATGCAGGTCTTAAAAACCGCTTAACAGTGAATATTCAGTACGTAGATTCACAGGATATCGAAAGCAAAGGGACTGAATTACTTGAGCACCTAGATGCAATATTAGTTCCGGGCGGTTTCGGTAATCGTGGCGTAGAAGGCAAAATCATCGCTGCTAAATATGCGCGTGAAAACAAAGTGCCTTATCTAGGAATTTGTTTGGGCATGCAAGTAGCGCTAATCGAATATGCACGTAATGTTGCAGGCCTTGAAGGCGCTAACTCTACCGAGTTTGATTTGAAGAGCCCGCACCCCGTTGTTGGTTTGATCACGGAGTGGTTAGACGCGGATGGTAAGATTGAAGTGCGTGATGAAGATTCTGATCTAGGTGGTACCATGCGTTTGGGTGCACAGCTTTGTCACCTCAAAGAAGGCTCTAAAGTGCGTGAAGTCTATGGAGCAGGTGAAATCATTGAGCGCCACCGTCACCGCTATGAAGTAAACAACAACTATGTTGGAGAGCTAGAAAAAGCCGGTCTTCAGTTTACTGGGTTGTCAGAAGACAAAAAGCTGGTTGAGATCATTGAGAACAAAGATCATCCTTGGTTTATTGCGGCTCAGTTCCACCCTGAGTTTACGTCGACACCGCGTGATGGACATCCGCTATTTGAAGGGTTTGTGGCAGCTGCGCACACGCATCAAAAAGCGTCATCTTAATTCTGAAAAGCCGTGCCTATGCACGGCTTTTTTGTTGTTTAGAAAGAGAAACTTTGCTGATACCTAGATTGCATAGACTTTAGTCGCAGTACGTATCAGCAAACTTTTTTATGATACCAATTGGGTATAAAACGCTTTCTGGTCATTATTTTCCAGTGGCGGCAAATGCAAATTCTTCACTTTTGGATAGCGGGAAGATAGGGCAATATTTATACCGACTCATCAATCGGATTAGTAATACTTGAATTGTACTGCGTAATTTATTGCAGTCACACACTCACCATCTTTGGGAACAAGAGGAATCAAGATGTCAAAAATCGTAAAAGTAATTGGCCGTGAAGTTATGGACTCACGTGGTAACCCTACAGTTGAAGCGGATGTGCACCTAGAATCTGGCGCATGGGGACGCGCGTGTGCACCTTCTGGTGCATCAACAGGTACTCGTGAAGCACTAGAACTGCGTGACGGTGATAAAGCGCGTTACTTAGGTAAAGGCGTATTGACGGCGGTTAATTACATTAATAATGACATTGCGTCAGCTCTGGCTGGCAAAAATGCGCTTGAGCAACGCGAAATTGACCAAATCATGTTGGACCTTGATGGCACTGAAAACAAAGAAAAACTAGGTGCTAATGCAATTCTTGCTGTGTCTCTTGCTACGGCGAAAGCAGCAGCGCAAGAAAAAGGTGTTGCGTTATACGAGCACATTGCTGATATCAACGGCACTTCTGGTAAGTACTCTATGCCAGTTCCAATGATGAACATTTTGAACGGTGGTGAACACGCTGATAACAATGTTGATATTCAAGAGTTCATGGTTCAACCAGTAGGCGCGAAAAGCTTCCGCGAAGCATTGCGTATGGGTGCGGAAATCTTCCATAGCTTGAAAAAAGTACTCAAAGCACGTGGCTTAAACACTGCCGTAGGTGATGAAGGTGGCTTTGCACCAGATCTTAAATCGAATGAAGAAGCGCTTGAAGTCATCGTTGAAGCGGTTGCTGCTGCGGGTTACGAGATGAACAAAGATATCACGCTTGCGCTAGACTGTGCAGCGTCTGAATTTTATACAGATGGTAAGTATGACCTTAAAGGTGAAGGTAAAGCGTTTGACTCTGAAGGCTTTGCGGGTTTCTTAGCTGATCTTGCTGCACGTTACCCAATTGTTTCAATTGAAGATGGCCTAGACGAAAGTGATTGGGCTGGTTGGAAAATCTTAACGGATAAAATTGGCGATAAAGTTCAGCTAGTTGGTGACGACTTGTTTGTAACTAACACTAAGATCTTAAAGCGTGGTATTGAAGAAAGCATTGGTAACTCAATCTTGATCAAGTTTAATCAGATTGGTTCTCTTTCTGAGACGCTTGATGCTATCAGAATGGCACAAGAAGCTGGCTTCACTGCGGTTATCTCTCATCGCTCAGGTGAAACTGAAGACGCAACGATTGCTGACTTAGCTGTTGGTACTGCTGCAGGTCAAATTAAGACTGGTTCACTTTGCCGTTCAGACCGTGTTGCTAAGTACAACCAATTGCTTCGTATTGAAGAAGCGTTAGGTGATAAAGCGGTTTATAATGGTCGTAGCGAGATCAAAGGTCAGTAATTCTAATTCGCTAATTTAAAATAAAAGCTGCTATCGATAACGAAGCAGCTTTTTTATTTCGGTGTGAACCTTATACTGCAAGTTGCACGCGTTTAATTGCTATTACCAACCACCCCAGCCGCCCAAGCAGACATCATAAAATATTTTTGACGCTTTAATTTCTATTACAACTTTTTCATGCGCTTCTTTATTAACGTTTGCTCGATTTATTAGATGTTTCATAGTGTGCTCCTTTTTAGTTTAATTATTCTTCCAATATAAAGTCATTCATGTCGAGCTTTTGTAAAGCAGACTGGAAAAACTTGATATCAAAAGAAGTGGCAAATTCTTCTCTTAATATTGAATCAATTCGAAAGAAGTAAGGTGTAATATCTGTTGTCAGCGGATCAAGTTCTGAGGCTTGGCAAGCGATGCAATAAGTTCTAATAATTGACTGATAATGTTCGTTGAACTCGATATCTTTGGTATTAGTAAGGTGGCCTTTGACTTTTTTCTTTTGAATGGGGAAGTGGTGAATGTACCGGCCCACACCGTCGCAAAAGTCCATATAATCTTGGGTGTGAAGAATAAAGCAATGAAAAAGCTCATCAACTAGTTTACTGGCCGCAGCCACTTTCTTGGGTGAAAGCAGAATATAAATAAAGTAGTCTTTTAATCCTTCGACGATAATCTTGATTTCGTCTAAAGATAGCCTCTGCTTAAACTGGCTTTCTACGTGCCAATCAAAGTAATCAATGACGTCTACGGGCAACTCATATTGATTTATAAATTCGATTGACTCATCTAAGTTTGTATTCGCTTTCAAATTATACTCCTTTAATTTATCTAAAAACTACAAAACCCTGGTGCCTAAATCAATACTAAAATAGACTGATTTGAAAATAAAATGTAAATTGGACTACAAGTCGTTTTAGTAAATACACAGCTAAGGATAATGATGAAACTGAACCAAGCGATCGAAATAGAGAGGCAAATATTTGATAAAAGTGTGAGAGAGAGTAAAGAAAAATTAGGAAGTCTTCTCAGCGAACGCTTTATAGAAATTGATTATGACGGCAACTTTAAAGATCGAAGCTTTGTACTTAATGCGGTAAATGGGGAAGATTTAAGAGGCCATAGCATTTCTGTTAGGGATTATAGGTTAATATGTGGTGATCATAATTCATTTTCACTGCAGTATTTCAGTGCTCTGGTCTCGCCAAAAAACGAAGAGATCAGAGTTGCTAAACGGCTGTCTACTTGGATTAATGATGCTGGGAGTTGGAAACTGGTGCTTCATCAGGCTGTTCCAGTTAATCGTGCCGATGGCCAGTAATTTTAGTGGGAACGGTCTGTGTAGTCAAAACTGGCCGCAATCGTGATTACGAATAAGATTGCGGGAAAAGCGGTTGAGAAAGATTGTCTTAAGCGCTGGCTAAAAATGCCAGCGTTTGTTTTTTGAACTGAACAATACCAATTCACATTAATATATGATCAATTCGAGAGATAAAAGCCGCCGCTAACCGCGTTAAAAATTACTCATTTAGTACACTAAATTGAAATAGCCCAGTTATCAACTCGCTTTCCTCGACTCAATATTGCTCAACTAATTAAAAGAATTGGTATGCCTTAGAGTTCAGGCTCCCATAATTCACAATGTGCTTGTCCATTTCTAAAAGTCCAACAGCTCATATTTACATTTGAGTTGCAGGTCACATCAACCGTTCGCGCTGTTAGCGTACCGCCGCCACCAATCTGTGGTGTCATTTGGACGGGAAGTGAAGTATTGCTAGGCGTTAATACCTTAATTGACTTTTTATTAAACTTTAATTTCATGACTTGATTCCTTGTTGATCCAGTTTCTCTTCTGAGAATTTTATTTTTAGCACTTGTTGTTTTTAACAATAATTTCAAATTCACATTTATTATAAACAAAGTCAACAAAGCTGTTTTTTAATTGTGAAAAAATTAACTTCCAAATTCTTGTATTAATATCGCCTGTGTGAAGCTCGTTTTTAAATAAAACCCTCTTGGAAGCGTTTGAATTATGCTGCCTTCCGGCCCAATTGCGTTAGTTAGCGCTTTACTATTAGCCGCCTTGGGTCGTATCTGCATAACTTCTCCAAGGTGGCCAGATATCGTTTCAATTTGACCCGTTGCTATGAGTTCTATCTGTTCTTCCCAATCACGCTTTAACGCTTGTTCTTGTGCGTGGCTAGGTTGCCACAAAAAGCCATGTCCAATGACTCTTTCTGTAATGGGAATACTACGCTCAGCTAAAATTGGTAACCATAACACATGGCTAAGCTTTTTTTTCACACTTGAGTTTTCCCAGCGCAAACCAGTGAGATTAGTGAGAGGAACGACCGAAACATAGGTCGTTTCTAAGGGTTTTCCTTGCTCGCTAATTGGTAGGCTTTTTAGTTCAATACCAAGCTGTTCAAAATCAGGTACAGGCTTTGAACCGGCATTTGCACCAAGTACATATTCAAGTAATTGCCCAACCCAACCTTTCTCTCGTTGTAAATGCTCAGGAGTTTTAAACTGATAACACTCGGCCAGTTCGCCAAGGGTCAATCCCGCAATCTGATCAACTCGTCTGATTAATTCTCCGACTGAATGTGGTGGTGCGACTTTACTCACGATATCGTCCTAGCGTTAAAGTTGAATGATAACAAATTCCACGTCTGCATATAATAGTAAGGACGGTATCAGAAAATTAAGCGTTCAATTTATGTTCAGATTGTTTTTTACCGCAGGTTATTACTTACTTACATGGAGTATGGTTTGAGTAACTGAATGATAAATAATGTGTTTTTGTTATTTATTTTAATTTGGTTGGTCAGTGACTCTCTTAGGCTTTGGATAAATACAGGCATATAAACATAATTATCCACAGTTTCTGTGGAGAAAGTCAGTTTATGAATGCTAAATTGTGGATTTGTTTGATAAATAACCGAGAATGAGCAAGGTTATGCACAACTTGTGGGTAACTTGAGTAAAAGGTGGAATTAAATTTGCCGTAAACTCACACTTGTGGAACAATCATTAAAAATCGACTTATAAAAGAGGCACTAAGGTGATTGATGCCGAAGGTTTTCGTGCCAATGTCGGAATTGTGATTTGTAATAATCAAGGGCAAGTATTTTGGGCCCGACGTTATGGACAACATTCTTGGCAATTTCCTCAAGGTGGAGTAGATGAAGGCGAAACTCCAGAGCAAACCATGTATCGAGAGTTACATGAAGAAGTAGGTTTAAAGCCTGAAGATGTCGAGATTGTCGCAAGTTCAAAACATTGGTTACGATATAAGCTACCAAAACGACTGATCCGCAGAGATTCTAGCCCTGTTTGTATCGGGCAAAAGCAGAAATGGTTTTTGTTGAAGTTAAGGTGTAAAGATGAGGATGTTGACTTGTTACATACTCATCATCCTGAGTTTGATGACTGGCGATGGGTGAGCTATTGGTACCCCGTCCGGCAAGTTGTTTCCTTCAAGCGAGATGTGTATCGCAGAGTAATGAAGGAGTTTGCTCCTTTTGCTATGCCTTTCGGCAGGAGAGAAAACCAACATCATCAAAAGGAACACTGGCGAGCAAAGCGTTAAGGAATTAGATAGGGGAGCAACAAAGTGCTAGCGACGTTAAGATCAATTGTTGAGGCGGTTGCCCAACAAGGTAACTTACAAAGCGCGTTAAATTGCTTTGTAAGCATGGTAAAACAAGCTATGCGGACTGAATGCTGCTCTATTTACTTCGCCGATTATAGCCAAGATAACTTTGTGTTAATGGCGACCGATGGCCTAAATAAAAAGGCTGTCGGTACTTTTCGAATGGGTTTTACAGAAGGATTAGTCGGTCTTGTTGCTCAGCGAGAAGAACCTATAAATATTGCTCACGCCCAATCCCACCCCCGATTTCGCTTATCACCAGAAGTGAATGAAGAAGGCTTTAATGCTTTTCTTTCGGTGCCAGTCGTACATCAACGTAAAGTACTTGGCGTCATCGTCGTTCAGCAAAAGATGGCGAGAGTCTTTAGTCATGACGAAGAATCTTTTTTAATTACACTGTCAGCACAATTAGCCTCACAACTTGCCAACGCGGAAGTGCAGTCATTGTTAGAGCAAGATGCGTCTAGTCACCGTACTTCTGTACTAAAAGGGGTTTCCAGTGCTCCGGGCATTGCGCTTGGACATGGGTATGTGGTGCTGCCGAATATTGTTTTCGCCAGCATTGAATCGCAAAAAGCGGATGATCTGGAACAACAAAGACAATTGTTTCATCAAGCGGTTGCGGCAACACGGCAAGAGTTTCACGTACTGGCAAAAACCCTCAGCAGTGATTTGCCAAAAGAAGCTGTAGCGGTATTTGAAGTCTATCAACAATTACTTGATGCAAAGAGTTTGGGCAAGCAAGTTGAACAAGAGCTTCAGCAAGGGTGGAATGCGAAGTCATCCTTAAAACATGTAATCGAAAGACTGTTTGCTCAGTTTGATACCATGACCGATCCATACATCAAAGAACGAGCGATTGATGTTCAAGATATAGGTCAAAGAGTGTTAAATCACATGGTTTCTACTGAACAAGCGGTGAAACAATATCCTGAAAACACTATTCTCATTGCACACACCTTAACGCCAACTATGTTAGCGCAGGTGCCGAAAGAAAAGTTGAAAGGGGTTGTAAGTGTTCATGGTTCGGCTAACTCGCATGCATCGATTCTAACCAGAGCGATGGGGATACCAGCAATTTGGGGCATTGAAGACATTCCGCTGCTGCAATTTGATGGCAAAGAGGTGATTCTAGACGCCTATGCCGGACGGCTTTATATCTCTCCCTCACAAGTATTAATCAATGAATATATAGAAATAAAACATAAAGATAATATTCTTCACGATAAGTTTGAAGCTGAGCATGAATTACCACCGGTGACTTTGGATGGTGAGCGGATCAGCTTGCTGCTTAATGCTGGCTTGGATCTGTCGACTGATCCATTAAGTGCCAAATTTTGTGATGGGGTCGGTCTATATCGTACCGAAGCTTGGTTTATGCAAAAAGGGCAGTTTCCGTCTCAGGCTGAACAAGAAAGTTGGTATCGGGATGTATTGACCAGATATCATCCTGAGCCTGTGATTATGAGGACGCTAGATATCGGAGGAGATAAGGTTCTAGATTACTTCAATATTAAAGAAGAAAATCCTTTTTTGGGCTGGCGCGGAATTAGAATTTCATTAGATCATCCAGAACTATTTTTGGATCAGATAAAAGCGATGATCAAGGCCAATGCAGGGCTGGGCAATTTACAAATTATGTTGCCAATGGTGGGGCATACTGAAGAGATAGACGAGGCATTAGCATTAATTGAACAAGCTTGCTTCGAATTGCAAGAAGAATGGGCCGATCAATTTTATCAAATAGATAAGCCAGAGGTTGGCGTGATGCTGGAGGTTCCATCCAGTGTTTATTTACTTCCTGAATGGTCTAAGAAAGTGGACTTTTGCTCGGTTGGTAGCAACGATTTGACCCAGTACTTACTCGCCGTTGATAGAAGCAACGCGCAAGTAGCAGATTTATTTGACCCATATCACCCAAGTGTTCTAAGAGTGCTCAATCAGATAGCCAAGCAATGCCAAGAATATGAGCTGCCATTCAGCTTATGCGGAGAGCTGGGTGGTGAGCCAGAGGGTGCCATTTTACTAATTGCAATGGGTTACCGGCGCTTGAGTATGAATATCTCATCTCTGAATAAAGTGAAGTGGGTACTGCGCAGATTAAATGTGACGGATATGGAACGATTATTAGATGCCTGTTTACAGCAGTCATCTTCTAAAAGTGTTCATCGCATAATTAAAGAGTTTATGATTGAACATGACTTTGCTGAGCTACTATATACTAGCCATCAGGCTAAAGGTGCTTCTTAGCCTCATTTGAGTTAAGATAGCGGCGCAATAATAATAAGAGTCAATTGATGGAAAGCATCCTGTTAATCGTTTTTTTGTGTGCTATTTTGGGCTGCGGGGTAGGCTTTTTAGCTGGCCTTCTGGGGATCGGAGGCGGGTTGCTCATCGTTCCCATCTTATCTTGGATCCTCTCGTATTTTGAAATAATTCCCCAACAACAAGTGGTATTGGTTGCTATTGCCACGTCGTTAGCATCCATTATTTTTACCTCCACGGCGTCTGCCAAGGCGCACCATAAAAATGCCAATGTACCTTGGCATATTGCACCTTGGGTGATGGTCGGTGTTGCTATTGGTGCATTGGCAAGCGGTTTTGCTGCGGTTCTGTTGCCCGAAAAGTTAGTGAGATGGATATTTGTTGTTAGCGTTATCGTCATTGCTGCAAAAATGGCGTGGAGCTCCCGAAAACCGCCGAAGAGTGATCGTCCACTACCATCCGGTCCAGTACTGGCGTTGTTGACTTCGGTCATGGGGGCACTTTCTGCGATGATTGGAATTGGCGGCGGCGCGTTAATTGTTCCATTACTGACCTTTTTCTCTTTAGATATGAAAAAAGCCATCGGCTGCGCATCCGCCAGTGGTATAGTAATCGCGATTTTTGGCTCGTTTGGATATATTGCCTCAGGTAGTGGGCATGTTGATATTGAACATGGGTTCTTAGGGTTTGTATACTTACCAGCGCTGCTAGGTATAGTGGTGACATCTTGGTTTATGGCACCTGTTGGCGCAAAAGCGACGCATCATTTACCGGTGACGACCATCAAAAAAGTATTTTCGGCATTGTTGGTGATTATCGCCGGCAATATGTTATTGAATTAAGGAAAGGCTATGGCTTTGCAGTTTCCACAGATTGATCCTGTGATTTTTTCTATCGGCCCATTGAGTGTGCGCTGGTATGGCGTTATGTATTTAATTGGTTTCTTATTTGCGATGTGGTGGGCAAATAAAGAAGCTGCAAAACCAAATTCAAAGTGGCACAAAGATCAGGTAGGTGATCTGGTATTTTATTGTATGTTGGGTGTCATTCTAGGTGGACGAATTGGCTATGTATTGTTCTATCAATTCGGTCACTTTATCGAAAATCCACTTTATTTATTTAGAATAGATCAAGGCGGTATGTCGTTTCATGGTGGCGTGCTAGGGGTAGTGACGGCCATTATTGTTTTTGCAATTAAAACCAAAAAGTCGATCTTATCAGTAGGGGATTTTGTGGTGCCGATGGTGCCAGTTGGATTATTTGCAGGTCGGATCGGAAACTTCATTAATGGTGAGCTGTGGGGCAGAGTCACCGACGTACCTTGGGCATTTGTATTTCCTACAGGCGGTCCTCAACCTCGACACCCGTCACAGCTATATGAAGCATTTTTTGAAGGACTAGTACTGTTTTTAATGCTGATCTGGTTCAGAAAACAGCCAAGGCCTGCAGGTAGTGTGGCCGGATTGTTCTTAGCCGGATATGGTGTGTTCCGCTTTGGTATTGAATACTTTAGAGAGCCTGACGCGCATATAGGCTTATATGGCGGGGTTATTTCGCAAGGGCAAATCCTCTCGTTGCCGATGATTATTGTTGGTGCCGCGTTGATTGTTTGGGCGTACAAACGAGCAGGAAACAGTGCACCAGCACAGCAAGCAAAGAATTAGAGAGTAAGTGAAGATGAAGCAATATTTAGAACTCATGCGTCATGTACGTGATAACGGCACTAAAAAAGAAGACCGAACAGGAACTGGAACCGTCAGTGTATTCGGTTACCAAATGCGTTTTGATCTGCAAGAAGGTTTTCCGTTAGTTACCACAAAAAAATGTCACTTGCGCTCGATTATTCATGAACTTCTGTGGTTTTTAAACGGTGATACCAACATTCGCTACCTCAAAGAGAATGGGGTAAGCATTTGGGACGGTTGGGCAACAGATGACGGTGATCTTGGTCCCGTGTACGGAAGCCAATGGCGTTCTTGGACAGGACCAAATGGCGAAACTATCGACCAAATTAAAGATGTGGTTGAACAAATCAAGACTAACCCTGATTCGCGCCGTTTAATCGTGAGTGCGTGGAATCCCGCACTGTTGCCAGACACTGACTACTCTCCAAAAGAAAATGCAGCGATGGGCAAACAAGCTTTACCACCTTGCCATACATTGTTTCAGTTCTATGTTTTAGACGGTAAGCTGTCTTGTCAGTTGTATCAGCGCAGTGCTGATATTTTCCTTGGTGTGCCGTTTAATATCGCAAGTTATGCGTTGTTGACGATGATGGTTGCACAAGTTTGCGACTTAGAAGTAGGTGACTTTGTGCATACGTTTGGTGATGCGCACTTATATCTCAATCATATGGAGCAGGTTGAAGAGCAATTGAGCCGTCAGCCTTATCCAAAGCCAACAATGAAAATTAACCCAGAGGTTAAAGATATATTTGGGTTTACATTTGAAGACTTCGAATTAGTTGACTACCAATCTCATCCGCATATCAAGGCGCCAGTAGCAATCTAACGCATTTGAAGCGTTCATTACTTTTGTAGTGGCCAACTTGAGTTGGCCACTATTTTTAATCTAGTACACTTTAATCTAAATCTGATAAGCACTTAGTTGGTCTTTTAAAACCAATAGCTTGTTCTCTAGATCGCCGTATATATCTGCATCCTCATTAAAAAAGTCAGTGTTAAGCGTTAAATAATCAACGGCACTTTTGGATTGCTCGATGAGTTTTGAACGAGTAATCGATTTCGAATCCAGTTTTTCTGTGAGAAGGGATGTGAAGCAGTTAGCTATTTCAGAAGCATGGAATTGATCGTGATCTTTTTCGATTAAATAGAGAATAAAGTAGTGAAAGTACGTATTGAATAATGCATCAGGCATGACTCTTAGCTCATTTGCTCTTTCAATCACGCTGCGAGAAAATGCTGCTGAAATATGCTCTTCAGTCTGATTAAAAAAAGTTTCTTTGGCGTAAGCCAAATCTGGGTCACAGTCATGAGCTGAAAGTTGCTCTTGCCAGATACTTTCGATTGATTGTGTTTCTGTATTATTCATAAAACCTCTTAATAACAGGAGCAGAAAGTCTACTCCTGTTGCAATTGGTACAATTGGTAATTAAGGCTCGTCAAACATGCAGCCGATGGTTTGAATCACTTTTACAACGCCTCTAGTTTTTGCTCTACACACTGGGCTCTTAGGCTTTTTACCATTTTTATACTGTTCAGTGACTTGGCGGTGTCTTACCGCATTTTCATAAGCCTTCTGATATTTTTGAGATCTGTTTGTAAGCTCTTGAATTTTCTTAGTATGTCTTCCTTTATTGTACTTATCATCCCACTTTTTATAATCTTGAGCTACTTTTTTGAAGTATTCAGATAACCTCTTATTGTAATCTTCCTTAGATTCTCCCGGTTTTTGTTTTGGTGTGGTTTCACTTCTTTTTTTAATGTCTTCGTATTCTTTTTGTTTTTGCTTTTCTTTTTCAGAATTTTTATCGGAGTTGCTGCTGCCACCGCCGCCGCCACCGCCGCCTTCACCACCACCGTAGTTACCACCACCGCCGTAGCCACCACCAAAATCAACCCAGCCGCCAAAGCCGCCACCACCGCCACCGCAGCTGAATGAATATGAAGTACATTTGTAAACAACTTCAATTCGCTCAATCTCATTTAGCGCGTAATTTGAATCACTAACTTCTTGTTCATAGTCGAATGCTTCTTTTGGTGGATTTGCGCAACTAGCGACTTTTTTCCAAGGGCCATATTCTACACTGTTAGAATCTGGCAATTGCCCTTTTGTCCAGAAGTTGGCTTCGTAAATATCACCTTTAAATGTGGCCTGCTCGGACGTATTGTAAGCCTTATTATCATACCAAGCAGCAGGGCATGAAGGTGTTTTATGAACACTTGTATAATTTTGCATGTACGCATACGCATTACCAAAGTGAACAGCACCATTTCCTACTGCATTAGCAGGGTAGTCGTGATCTAATTGAAGGGCAGAACCTTTAACTGCATTTAGTATTTGCTCAGCAGTTGCAGCAGGGAAGTTTGACCATAATTTTGCTATTCCAGCAGTGACAATTGCTGCAGATTGGGAAGTACCAGTTACTGCCGCATAACCCTGCTGTTGCGATGTGACACGGATTTCACCATTTTTAAAGAAATTAATCTCGTCGTTATTTAGCCCAGGCATTAATAGCGTGGCTATTGAAGCCTCATAATCCAAAGAACTTAACCATGGATTGAATGTACGAAACTCTTCTTTTTCCAATGCCTCAAGATAGTCGTATGAAACGACTAATACAGAGCCACCATCAGCGCTACACTGAGTCGAAGCCTGGTCAAGTTCATTAATTGAAGCTTGACTCAATGCCTTATTCTTTATTTGCTCAGATAAAGCGGTTGCTGACAAATTGTGGTAACAGCTATCTTGTGTTGGTAAAGTTTCAGGATAACTGAGGCCTTTATCGATTTGATAATGGTCAAATTCAACATAGCCTTCGCTGCTTTCATAATAAACAGAAGATACTTTGTTATAGCTACTAGGAATGGTAGAGAGGATGTCAACACCTGGTGCAACCAGAGAAACACCAGAGTAAGATGGAGAAAAATCAGCAAGCTCGCCATTTATATTTATCGCACCCACTCCAACGACGTTGCGATATGCTGCAGGATAAGCCGGGCCATCGAATCCTGTTGCAGTGCCATGGTTGCCAGCAGCGGCAACAAAGATAATATCATTCTGATAGGTCAACCTATCAATAACATCTCTCAATTCGCCTGAGTAATTCATGCCGCTTAGTGAGAGGTTGATAATTTTTGCACCAGCAGATGCACAGACTTCTATAGATTCTATTAGATTCTTGTCATTAATTGCTGAGTCAGCACCACGGGCAGATTGAACTAATTTTTGGATATGGACATCGACATGACCATTGTCAATTGCGCCTCTTACACCCGAGTCGTTGTCTAGTGCACTTATGATCCCTGAAATATGTGTACCATGACCAATATTATCTTCACCCCAATTACCACCATAGGTGTTCCAGTATCCATTAATACTCATCTGAGATAGATCGTTATGATTGGAATCTACTCCAGAATCGATAACACACACTTTTAACTTTTCGCCAGACGGCTGTGGGATAGCGTCTAACCCTGTTTGATTGATCCAATAAGGTGTAATTTGTATAGAGTTCAGCTCGTTTAACAACGTATTGAATTCGTTTTTTTCTGACAGATACTTAGTATTAAGTACTTCATAGTAGAGCGGGTGTGAAGCTTGATTTTGGGCTTCATTGTTCTCGTTTGCAGAGATTTGCAACGACGCAAAAGCTGTTGATATTGATAACAGCGTAAGACATTTTTTAATCATTTTTACTACCTATTAAAAACCATTATGGTATTGTCCCTTTAAAGGAGACGGGAGATTAGGGGAAAAATGAGATTTTGGCAACTTTTTTGTTAATGGGGTTAAGTTCAGGTTGTTTTGGTTTGCTAAATGGTGTTCGGTTGGTTTTTATGGTTAATGAGCCTTGTTTTATGCTATGTAAGATGTAACAGTAATGGAACTTGCGTTGAGTTTATTATAAAAAACGCATTTAAATTAGCGTGGACAACTTGGGGCTGGTTGTTTTTATCACTTTTCTAATCTAGTCAAAAGCTAATGTTACTGTTTAGCTTTGATTATATCATTGCTCCTCATGGTTTTTTTTTACTCAAGTTTAGTGAGTTAATCTTTAGAATATTTGCGTTAAAAAGGATTGGAACATCACAAATCGTTGTGTACTATATTGGGTAATTTCTAGGATGAAGTTTCTAACGGACTGTGAATATTCGTATTTTTTTCATTTGTACGCTGATTGTACTGCAAGTAGCCTGTAGCTCAACACCTGAGCAGCCTCCTTTGAGCCAAAAGCAAGTTGAGGATCTAAAACGGCTAAGCGAACTAAAACAAGACTTATCTCAGTTATTAACACTGCTTGAACAACAAGTGGACGTGAGCGATATTCAGCAGCTACCAGAACAAACCTCAACGGTAAGAGTGTATAAAGCGCCTGAAAAAAAGCCAGAGGCAGTCGCTACCGGTGTTCAAGTAAAACTTTTTCCAGTTTCAACAAGCGCAGGCTCTCAACAACAGTTGCAGCGCCATGAGCAGCTGTTGGTTGCGGTAAAACGCAGATTTCCAAGTATTTTCGCTAACTCTTACATTCAGGTTGAAGAAGTCAGTAATTTAAAGTGGGCAACATTAAATGGACTTAACTCAATGCAAGAAGCTGCGCTGTACTGCCGATTATTTTCCATACAAAGTATTGATTGTAAGAAAATAATTTTATAAATCTCCTAAAGTTTTCGACTTTGGGAACGATAAATTGAATGTCAGTAAAAAACGGTATTTTTTCGACAGTAATTTTTATAAAGGAACTTAAATGAAAGCACTCATTAAACCTATCTTTATCACTTCTGCTATAGCTGCTGCTTTACTTTCTTCATCTGCAAATGCCGTAGATGTAACATTTAAAGCCTCGGTAAAAGTACAAAACTTATTTGAAGTAACCAATGGAAATCCGCTTAATTTTGGAACGATTAGAGCGCAAAGCCATGATTCAGATATTGCAACCTATGTTATGTTAGCAAAACCAGATGCAGAACTTCAGGATCCGACAAACCCGGATGGAACAGCAGCTATCAGTGTTATCGAACCTGGTTCACCCGCAACATTTGAAGTGACAAATGCCGCGCCTAATCAAGAGTTAACGATTACCAATCCTACTAATCTTGACATTAAAGGAACAAGTGGTCCGGGTTTTACCCTGAGCGATTTTACTTATTATGTAAGTAGTGGTGGAACCACAGGCCCTGTCGCTAATAAGATTAAAGTGGATAACTTAGGTAACGCGTCTTTCAGTATGGGCGCAACTATAAGCACGGTCGCCTCAACTAACAGTTATGAAGATGGAGACTTCTCGGCAGATTTACAAATTACACTTGAATATTAATCTGTTACGATGCGGACTTTGCTATGGCTGCTAACCTTCCCATCAGTGGTAGCGGCAGCCGATGTTGTTATCGACCCAACACTGAGCTTTGGTACGATAGCAATTTCAAATTACCAGCAAAATGGTTCAATGACCGTAAGCCAATCTACCGGAGTGAAAGCCTCTGGTAGTTTGCTGATTGTGTCAGCGGGCCACCCGGCTGAAGTCTCGTTATCTAATTTCCCCGCATCAACTCAACTGGCGATTGAGTTTCTTGCTGTGCCAGTGAGCTTTCGTTCAGATGATGGTAGCACTCAAGATGCATTGCGATTAGTGAAGTTAGAACATCCAAGCACGTTGCATACCGATGCGGTTGGTAACGCGGCATTCCATGTAGGCGGAGTGCTGCAGTTTGAGGGACAAGGACACTTAGTTGCTGACGGTGGTCAACAAGTCACTATAAATATGACGATAAGTTATTAACTATGAAAAATATTGTTGTTTTTTTTCTTTTGCTCTTCTGCTTTAAAAGCCAAGCTAGTTTGCTTATTACTCCTACACGAGTGGCCTTTGATGATAGGCAGCGGATTGCCACTGTCACGTTGATCAATGGCGGAGAGCAAACTAAAACCTACCGTATGACGTTTCAGGAAAAGCTGGCGCTCAAAGAAGGCGGATATAGTAACTTTGTAGAGCCAGAGGCCAACGTGATGGCTGCTAGTTCTTTTATTCGGATGTCTCCAAAGCAAGTGACGTTAGCGCCTGGAGAACGACAAGTGGTTAAGCTGGCATTACGTAGAAGGGCGAATATGGCGGCAGGTGAATATCGTTCACATCTATTGTTTAGTGTTTTACCTTCAGCTCAGGACAAGAGGGTATCGGAAAATAGTGGTGGGATAGATATCAATCTGTTGATGAATTACACCATCCCTGTACTGTTTCGAGTCGGTCAGGCCGAGGCGAAAGTCGCTTTGGAAAAAGTAGACTTTGTAGAGCGCGCTGATGGTATGCAAAGCTTAGCGATCAGGCTAAACCGGCAGGGTAAATACAGTAGTTTTGGTCAACTTGAAGCGTTATGGCAACCTGATGGGCAAACCAGTCAAAGGCTTGTCAGTGCATTAAGTAAGTTTTCAATTTATCCAGAGCTTAATCAGCGAGAAGTTAATTTAGATATCGACAAAACGAAGCAAATAACGCCACCGGGAAAGTTAACGCTCAAGTATATAGGTGATGGAGAATATCAAGGCCATACCTTTTTCACCGAAACCATTCAATTATCTCGCTAGTGTACGCTAAAGCCTTAATGGTGTTGACTCTGGGCTTGGCGGTCTATGCTAAGCCTTGTGAAGCAACACCACAAAAACAATCTTTGCAGCAGTTACTGGAACGTGTTCAACGGGTTAAAGAAAAGCTCCAACTGCGCCAGTCTGCCTTTACCCAAGAGCGAATAGCTGTTGGCACTGAGCTGTTTTTGTCTGCGCATAAAGGTAACTTGTATCTTGGTGAAATAATCGCTGTAACAGCAGAGCAAGGTGTCAAAGTAGAGCTACAAAGCTTCTTTGCTGCGGTTGGGTTCGCGATTTACCCTCAAGCTGAACATCGTTACGAAGGCTGGTTTTTCCAGCCTGAAAATACCTTTTCCCTTGACATGAAAACAGGCATTGTCGAAATAAATGGTGAAAGAATAACGCTTACGGCTGATGAGTTTCAGCTCATAGAAGACGAAGTGTTTATTTCTGATGTCATGGTAAACACCTTATTCGATGTTCGGTTACTCACTAGCACTCAAGACTTATCAGTTAAACTCTTGAGTAAAAGGTCTTTACCTATAGAAGCTCAGCAGCGTCGGCATGCGCGAGAAGTTTCTGCTTCGCGATCGAGCTCAGAGCCGACTCTGCCTTGGAAACCTAGCCCATATCAAACACTAGGCCGCCCAGTAATCGATGGTCAACTCCGAATGCTGGCTGACAATGACGAAAATAATATTTCCTATTCGGTACTTGGTGCACAAGATTTTGTGAATTGGCAAGCAAGTTACTTTCTTTATGGACGAAAAGGTGATTTATTCGAACGCTCTCAGATAGCTTTGCATCGGGCAGACCCTGGTGGTAAAGCGTTATCTGTTGGCACGTTCACTGAGGTTTCTGTGGGTGATGTTCAAGCAACTCAGATCGGTGCGAATATGTTTGCACAACAAGGCAGAGGGGTAAGGTTTTCCGATAGGCCACTAACCCGCCCAATTAACAACCAACGAATACTTATTTCCGGACCTGTACAAGTAGGTTGGGATGTAGAGCTATACCGTAATGGATTACTCATTGCACAGCAAAACAATATAGAAATAGGTCGATACGAATTTGAAAACGTCGATCTGTTATATGGAGAAAACGTCTTTGAGCTAGTTATGTATGGAGAACAGGGACAAGTTGTTAAAGAAACTCAGACATACTATACGCAACAAAATGCGGTGAAAAAAGGTCGGGGTTTTTACGAGGTTTCGCTTACTGAAATAGGGAAATCAGTGTTTGGTGACGAACAGTACACGGCAAGTAATGCTAGCTGGCAGCTCAATGGGCGTTATGATTATGGCCTAACAGAAGATCTGGCCGTGTATGCAGGATATCAGCATATTAAAGGCAAGAAAAACTTTGCTGATGAACAATATGTGACGGCAGGTGTCAGTGCAAACCTCAATAAGAGCGTGTTATTGGATGTCGATTTTAATCATGGTGAATATGATGATTTTTTGGCACTAAATGTCAGAACAAAACTGTTGGGTCAACAGATCAGTTCTCGCTACGAAATCAAGCGTGATAAAGAAACAAATAACGACGCTGAGAGGTTGAACATACAAATGCTCGGTGATTTTATGCTCGGGCAGATGCCTAAGGTAGCTTATCGTTTTGAGTACAACTTGTTTCAAAATGAACTGCAGGCGGACCGTCAGACGTTTCAATCTTTGTTTAGTATAGGAAACCATTGGGGCAGGTTTAGTAATCAACTTACTTGGCGACAAGTTGATGGTAATAATTCAGATTTAGAAGGGTATTTTCGTTGGCAAAGAAGGATCTTCGGTATTTACAGTCGAATGACCGCGCGCTACGACATTCAACCTGAGGCTGAATTTCAGTCCTTAGAAGCAGAGTTAAGTAAACAAATTGCTGAAGCGTTCGATTTAAATTTCACCCACTTCAATGATTCTCGCCAGTCTTACCGTTATAACAAAATAGGAATAAGTTGGAATCATGACGACTTTAGGTTGTTCGGTGATTTCAAATATGACAGTAATGATGATTGGAATATGAGCATATCGAGTCAATTTAGTATTGGAACTGCTCATACGCTTGATGATGTTTTTATCACCTCAAAACGATTGTCCCGAACGGGTTCACTCATGGTCAAGGCCTTTGTTGATGATAATAATAACGGTTATTATGATGAAGGAGAGAAACCTCTGCCTGAAGTGGTAGTGAGAGCACGTCAAAACTTTGCCCGAGGTAAAACTGACGAAAACGGCATCGTGCTGTTGCCATCAATGGTCAATTATAAAAAAACCGATATTGTTATTGAGCCAGACAGCATTCCTGATCCATTCCTAATTCCTGCGTCTGAAGGGTTTTCGTTTACACCTCGTCCTGGTTTCATTGAATATGCGGAAATTCCATTTGTACACTCCTCAGAAATTGAAGGGGTTGTGGAGCTTACAGAAGAAGAGGGTAGTAAACCACTCGGATTTACAAGCGTTAGTTTGTATGACAGTTCAGGTAAAGAAGTGGCCAGAACTAAAACAGCTTACGATGGTTTTTACTATTTTGTTGGTTTAAAACCAGGAACTTATCGAGCTGCGGTTTCAGATGCAGAAAAGCTTTCAATTTCCAGTAAAGAGATAATTGAAGTGGAACTCAGCGCCAACGGAGATGTGTTGTTAGATGTTAATCATCAACTTACAGCATTGAAAACGCACAAAAAGGAGTTTGCCGTCGCTGGCAGGTTTAATACGTTGAGTATTCTTAAGGTCTATGCTGCAATCTTGGCAAAACGATATCCAGGTATTTTATCGGATGGATTTAGGTACGCGAAAAAAAATAGTGAAAGTGAATATTTGCTTATTTTGGCGCATCCAGAAGAGCGCTCTGCGGCAAAGATTTGCCAAGCGTTGTCGGATTATAATGTGGCTTGTAATTTGGAAACTTTAACTATTTATGGAACAGCAAATAATGAAACGAGTGAGTAGAATTGCACTAGCGCTTTTGGCTGTAGCTTTGACAGGTTGTCAATCGACAGCAAATAAGGAAGCGCTGGATCCTCTAGAAGTTAAAAAACAGTTGGCTCTGTTGAGTTTGCAGGTAACTGAATTACAAAAAGAGGTTGAAAAATTTAGGGAAATCAAGCAGCAAGTGGAACGTTTTGAGGAAGTCCAGCAAGACTTGGATATTATCGCGACGCAACTGGCCGAGACGATTATTTCTACACAAGTAGCGGCTAATGATACTGCTCCTGAGGTGGAAGAAAAAGAAGAAATCATTGCTGAAACTGCCGCCGAGCCACAATCTACAACGGCTGGATTTGCTATTCAGCTTGCTTCAACGCCTGATTATGCAAAAGTTAGGCAAACCTACGAGCAAATTAAACAGAAACTACCCACTGAATTCAAACAAAGTGAAGTGAATATTGAGCAGGTAAATATCAAAAATACGGATTACTACCGCTTGAAGCTGGGGGCATTTGCAGATAAAAAAGCTGCTTTTAAAAGTTGTCAGCAACTTAAAAGTATCGGCTTAAACTGCTTAGTGAGTCATTACACTAATCAGCGCCTCTAACTGTTGGTGTATATTTTGCATAGTTGATTCCAAGTTTACCACGAGCTTGGAATCATGAAATATTTAGCCTTAGTATTAGCTGTGTTGTTGGTCGGGTGTACGAACACGCAGCGAGTAGTTGAGTCAGAAGCTACTTTACAGCAAGAAGAACTTCCTTCAATTGATGACTTTGGTGCTGAACTTGCAGCACAGCTCGGTCAGTATGTCCGAACGTTCAAGCCTAATTCAACGATAGCGGTAATGAGCTTTCTCAAAGCAGATGATTTCAATGAGGTCACACAAGATCAAGGTGCGGGACTGAGTTTGGCTCTACAAGAATCGTTAATTACTCATTTGACGCAAATGGGGGCTGAAGTTGTGGAATATCGGCTGAGAAACTCTTTATCTTTGCGAAACTCTGCCGATAGTATGTTAAGCAGAGAGCTGAAAACACTCAATCAACGTCAGAAAATTGACCTTGCTGTTGTTGGGACTGTTGTCGAAAGCCGAGATAGATTTATGGTAAATGCACGCCTCGTTGATACATTGCACAATAAAGCAATCTCGGCTGCTTCAATTGCTATTCCTAAGTCAGCAATGTGGGGTAAAGAACGAGTTTCAACACGTGACGGTCGTTTGATCAGAAGCCAGTATTAGCGGAGAAGACAATGAAAAATAAGTTACTAAGTTTGATTTTGCCCCTTTCGCTGTTAGCCGGCTGTGCGCAAGGAAATTTTTTCGCGGTTGAAAAATCCGATAATGAGTCGACCCGAAATGGGTTTCAAGGGACCTCGATGTTCCAAAATAATCCTAACGGCATGAAGCAGTTTTCAGTGTCTCAGCGTATGGCGAGCAAAAACGTGACCCATTATGTCCAAGGTTTAATGCAAGACATGGTGGCTAACCTAAAGCATGTTAACGAAAAAACACCTATCGCGGTGTCCAGTTTTGTGTTTTTAGACAAGCAATATGACCAAGGTTCCTTGTTGGGAAATCAAATAGCAGAGAGTTTCATTCATGAACTGCATACTTTTGGTATTCCTGTGATTGATTTTAAAACGACGGATTACATTCGCGTTACCCCGCAAGGCGATTTTATTTTTAGTCGAGATTTTTTAGAGCTCTCTGATGAGCACCCATTTTTATATGTGCTCGGTGGCACTTTGGTGAACCATCAAGGGGGCATTATGATCAACGCTCGAGTTGTTGGATTACGTAGCAAGCATGTGGTTGGAACCGCACAAGGCTTCTTGCCGCAAAATGTAGTGAATGCACTGCAAGATGGCGCTGCTTATGACGGTATACAACTAGAGCAAGCGAACTAGGAGCATGGCATGAAAAATGTAGTACTTTTTGCCACAACTTTGGCACTACTTGGTGGATGCAAGTTGAGTGAGCAATTTCAGCCTGTTGACCAAGTAGAGCGGCAAGACGAACAAGCCGATCTCGAAGCTCTTTACGCTATGATGATGGCTGAACAAGAGCAACGAGCCAGTGAGCAAGAAATCGGTGACATAGGTTTTGTTAGTTACCGTCACCGAAAAGAAATTGCCAATTACGCCGAGCAGATCGCGTTAGAGTTGGCAGACTCGGCGCTAGATCAAAATTTACGCTCTGTGGCCGTGACTAGTTTCGTGGACTTTAACCGTTCATTACGTGGTACTAATCAGCTTGGTAACCAACTTGCTGAGACGTTGATGTTAAAAATGCAGCAGCTCGGCTTTCAAGCACTGGATTTTAAATCTACAGGTCGTATTGATGTGACTGAGCGAGGAGACTTCTTGTTTAGTCGAGATGCGAGTAGGTTACTTAGCAAGGCTAAGCCGAGTCATGTATTAAGTGGCACCTTGATATATCGAGAACGCGGAGTTGAGGTGAATGCACGTATGATGGAGTTTGCTACGAACCTAGTTATCGCAAGTTCTTCGGTTACCATTCCTTATTTTATTTTAGACGACCAGGCAACCGCCTCACGATAGGTATGATCAATCCAGATTATACCTATCACCAACTCCGTTCAACTCGTCCGCAATTACCCCTATGCAGTCTTAACAAACTAAGCCAGTAAAATTTTGCAATGACATTGAAATATGCAGCTAACCTCATGACAATCATCATTTTTTGCTCTTAGGGGTTCAAAACTTAGATGGAATAAGTATACTAAAACTTGTCAGGAAATAATGAGCAGGCTCGTTTGCTGTCTGTTGCCGGAACGTAGCTCAACTGGATAGAGCATCCCCCTCCTAAGGGGAAGGTTATGGGTTCGATTCCCATCGTTTCGGCCATCGTTAACCTTTCCATCGCTCTAATTTCAACCGCAATGGCTATCAAGCAATGAAAACCAGCGGTGCTAATTGCAGACCTAATTCATAGAGTCTGCGGGGCTTTAATCAACCTCAGGTGAGGTTAACTAGCAAAAGTCGGTAGGTCTACAACGATATTTATGTGTGTAACCTAAGCAGTAATCTCCATAGTCACAGGTGTAAGCAATTGAGAAATCCCAGTTGCCTCCTGCAATATATGGCGTCACATTTTTTGCTATGTTTGATTCTTTAGAAAGGCTTTTGATCGCTTTTTTTCTGAGTGATAATTTCATCGTTTCTCCTTAAAAGTTATCCTCTCGCCAAATTGGCGAATAAATAAGCTAATTGAGCTTTGATAAGGAGTCAATCATTAGCGTTCAATGAGATTATTTCTGGAAGTTTTTATTCTTCTAAGGCCACAACCGCGGGAGATGGCCTGTTATTCATCAATCAGCGAAAACGACTCGTTTGGTTCTACTTGGATCTCTACCAAGTCGTTCAGTTGGATATTGTTCAAAGGACGCTGGCTGATATTTACGGCAATGGCGTTTTGAGCGTTAATCTGCACCACTCTCACTTGGTTAATGGTTTTAATCTGATGTAGGTACTTTCTACCGTCTCCATCCGTTATCGGGTTGTTATGGGCAATATTTAGGAGTTGACCATTTTCTAAACCGTGCATTCTACCAAGATTTATCACGACGCGATCTCCTTCAATATGAAGGATTTTTCCCTTGGTAGGCAAGCAAGCAACAGCACCATTTAGGTCGATTACAACTTGATTTAAAATGGACTGAATTTCATCGGCAAAGTCTGTTTGCCAAAAGGTATCGCTGTATACATCAATTAACTTGGTCTTTTCAAAAGGCCAGATCCCTTGTGCAGAATACTGTTGTTGCCAAATCCGCTCATGAGATAGGGCATCAAACAGTGCGAAGTCCATTTTAAAATTTCTGACGTATTTGTCATCTTTCCAAAATGCTAAGCTACCATTGAGCTTTTCTCCACCTGAGATATCGGTGATTTGGCTCAACAGAACATATTGGCTGTTAGTATTTGCAGTTACCGTTTCAATGAGCTGTTCATTGTAATCAAATCGTTGATTAAAAAACTTGTTAACTTCAATTGGTTGGGCGTAATAAGGTACAGGTTCTAGACTTGCTCGTTGAGAATTGAGCGTCTGATATAAACGTTCACTGGTAGCCTTGTGTATGTCAAAAATTTGACCCAAAGTGGCTTGATGCTTGTTTTTCAATTGGCTTTGAGTGATCGCTATTTGTTTGTTGTAGGCACTGATTGGGCATTTTTCAGTTTGCGGCATGATGTCAACGTGTAATGTGACCTGCCAAGTGTCACCGACTTGTGACTCTGAAATTACATTGGCGCTCTGAATTTCGGCATTGGCACTCAGTTTAAGTTGATCCTGCGTTAAAATACCATCGGTGACAGTTTGTACACTGGTGACGGAGGCACCGGAAAACAGTAACGCCTGTGTGATTGCGTCATTGACTGCTTTTCTTCGTGCTTTGGAATGATCACCATTTTTAATATTCGCCATACCTGTAACTTCAAACCATTCTGCGCTGGCTGGCGTTCCTGCGACTAAACAAAACAGCGTACAACTAATACCGACAAACTTTTTCATTGCTACAAGCCCAAAAATACATCTTATAAAATAGCAGCAATACCTGTGCCAAATTTTGGCAAGAATCGTGCATATAACTAAGCAAGTTTGCTACGACCTTACTGCGTTTCTAGTTTTCATTAAATAAGTAGGTCTTAGTATAGAGTTTAATTGATCTTGTGGAGTTCTTATCATGCAATATTCCGCTAAAGTTTTAACTATATTAATGATAAATGGTGCACTATTGGCGGGAACAGGATGTTCGAGCTTAATTGATAAGCATGTCGAATATGAAACAATCCAGCCTGATACCTATCCGGTTTTAAGAGCAGTAGGCTACGCGCCATTGAGTGCTCAGCCTGGAGAAACACAGGGCCAGAAACAGTTGCTGGCAATTAAAGTGTCTAAACTTGAGGCTTATCGTGAGCTTGCTGAGCAACTTTACGGTCAAAATTTAACTTCTTCCATGACAGTAAAGGGCGCAATAGCTCAAAATGATGGTCTAAAAGCACAAGTTAAGGGCTTGGTAAGAGGTGCTAAAGTTATCAAGACTTATGCTGTGGGTGACACATACGCAACTGAGCTGGAGTTAGATATGAAGCAAGTCTATGATTTGTATATAGCTCAGGCGAAGCCTAAGAAGATAAAGAAAATTCACTATAGTCTTAAATAAAAAGCCAAATACTAGGCTTTTAAGTTTCTTACTAGCTCACCAGCACTTCCAGATACGCTACCGTCCTGTCCATAAGTTACTGAGGTTGGGGCACCGAGCAAGATTTCTTTTAGTTCGCGAGTGCTGAGGTTTGCTTGATGAGCTGCTTTGGCATTAACTTCGTTTTTGCGTTTACACTCGTTAAGTAGCAATTTCACCTTATCAACCAAGGGAATAACATCTTCAGCTTTGAATAAATCAGGATTAAACTGGCTTAACTCTTTATCTACTTTTTGTAGTTGGGAAATCAGGGTAAGTTTTTGTTTGGCGAGGGGTTTAAGTTCCGTTCCATTTCTGGAGGCGAGCACATTTAACTCTTCATCTAGAAGCTGGGTCATTGCTTCTAGCGAAGAGATTTGGTCATTTAATTTGTGAATACATAAATGCGTTAGATCATCCATACACATCAAACTCAAATGCCGCGATGTTCTTAGCTAGCTTTTCAGCATCTACTTGATACTTGCCTTCAGCAATTGCCTTTTTCAGTTGTTCGACTTTTTTCTCGTCGAATCCGGAAGACTGCTGTGCTTTTTCATTTAGCCCTTTCAGTTGCTGAGCTTGCGGTGTCAGACTTACTGAATCAGCAGCAGCCTTCGGGGACGCCGGAGTTTTTGATGAAGCATTATTAGCTTCATTTCTTTGTAATTCAGCACGTTGCTGCTTTACATTATTAGCAACCGAGCTAGACTGGTTTTGACCGTTAATATTGTTAACCATGATAATCGACCCAATTAAAATATACTCTCGACCTAGTTATCGGCCTTGAACAACTTTACTTTAGCAAATTTTTTATAAATTAACCTCTACTGATTCAATATCAATCACTTTTGCACGCAAGGTTTTGCCTGAGCGTAAGTTTTTTACTCTTACTTGTTCTCCTATATTACCATCTTGGAGCGCTTCACCAGAAGTTTTTATCGTCAATGTTCTGGTTTTTGCGTAAATGATGATGGTGTCACCTTTACACACCATACAAATCTGATTGTCTGTGAATGGCTGTCCCTCACGAATGTTACGTTTGGTTCGACTACCTACGAGCAGTTTTTCGTCTTCAATATAGGCTGCACGTCTAAATCGTTTGGGTTGATACTCGGTCTTAATATCTTGTTCGGTAATCACACTCCCTTTGGCGAGCATGGTTGTGCTGACTAAAACAGGAAATAAATGTTCGATGCGAACGTGAACATATTGCGTCCATCCAGTGAGATCCTCACAGCGAATCTGGACAGTAACCTGAATACTAAAGGGAGGAGGAGTCGCTGTCGATAGAGACAGCGGTGTTTGGCATTGTTTTACAGGCAACCGAGAATCGAGTGGCAAAGCGGTTACTGACAGTTGGCTGTCGGTATCGCTTTCAACTTGAGGAGTCACATAATCAACTGCTGCTTTTTCAAGCTCGCTATTGTCATATTCTCTACAATGGGCACTACCGATGACGATAAAACAAACAACCAAATAAAAAAAAGCTTGGCATCCGGTTTTTTTTAACAAACTCATGATGTTTCGACTATGCTTATGTGGTGAAACAAGGTATAAAGATTCTGCTTTAATAACATCACCTATGCAAGGGTGTTAGGCCATACTAAAGTCGAAGCAAAGATCGTTCCGATTAGCGGTTTAATTAGTAGGAGAATGCAATGGCAGGTATTTTAGACTCGGTTAACCAACGCACACAACTGGTTGGGCAAAACCGGCTAGAGCTGTTACTTTTTCGACTTAAAGGTCGTCAACGCTTCGGTATTAATGTCTTCAAGGTAAGAGAGGTACTTCAGTGCCCACCTTTGACAAATATGCCAAAGTCCAACGCGCTGATCCGCGGAGTTGCTCATATTCGTGGTCAAACCATTTCTGTCATTGATATGTCACTCGCCGTGGGTGGCCCACCAATTGAAGATATCCAAAATTGTTTTGTAGTCATTGCCGAGTACAATCGCTCAGTTCAGGGTTTTTTGGTCAGTGCGGTAGAGCGGATCGTAAACATGAACTGGGAAAAAATAATGCCACCACCGTCAGGCGCTGGGCGTTACTCTTACTTGACCGCGGTAACAGAAATTGAGAATGAACTCGTAGAAATTTTAGATGTAGAAAAAATTCTTAATGAAATTTGCCCTATAAATACAGAAGTAAGTGCCGATATTGTTTCTGATGGTGAAATGCAAAAAGATCTTGGCGAACGAATCGTATTCATAGCAGATGACTCTGCGGTAGCGAGAAACCAGGTTAAGAGAGCGTTAGAACCGTTAGGGGTGCAAACAGAATTAGCTAAAAACGGCAAAGAGGCGCTTATCAGATTGCGTGAAATTGCGGAAATGGACTGCGTAAATAATGTCACGGAGCGAGTGGGTCTGTTAATTTCAGATGTAGAGATGCCAGAAATGGATGGTTATACTCTAACTGCCGAGATCAAAGCTGATCCCAAATTAGCACCGTTACATGTGATTCTACATACTTCTCTTAGTGGTGTATTCAACCAAGCGATGATTCAAAAAGTCGGAGCCGATGACTTTATTGCCAAGTTTAACCCTGATGAATTAGCAGCAGCTGTGAAAAAATGGGTACATTGTGATTAGAGCATGGTGGTAGCGATTTGGAAAATAAACATTTAGAGCAGAAAGAGTACGACCAATTTAGAACCTTTCTTGAACAACAATGTGGCATCGTTTTAGGGGACAACAAACTTTACTTGGTTAAAAGTCGTTTGGCTCCATTGATGGTTCGTTTTGGTGTCGATACACTTTCAGCCCTAGTTGCAAAGACGTTGAGCCCTCATGAGCGGCAACTTCGTGCCGCTGTCGTGGACGCGATGACAACAAACGAGACCTTGTGGTTTCGTGATACCTATCCATTTGAGTTAATGAAAAGCAAGATCTTGCCTGAATTTAAGGACTTAAGAAGACCAGTGAAAATTTGGTCTGCAGCGAGTTCCTCTGGGCAGGAACCGTATTCCATAGCGATGGCAACCAGTGAGTACTTAGCTAAATCACCTTCTGCATTGAAAATGGGAGTGCAGATCACAGGCACTGATATTTCAAATACTATGCTTGATATGTGTAAAAACGCTGAATACGACGCCTTAGCGCTAGCGAGGGGGTTATCTCCTGAGCGGAGGAAAAAGTTTTTTGTTGACAGTGGTAATGGCATGGCAAAAGTCATTGAACCTGTCAGGAAAATGGTCAATTTCAGACACCTAAACTTACTTGACTCTTACGCCTTAATGGGAAAATTTGACGTAATTTTTTGCCGAAATGTATTAATTTACTTTTCCCCTGAGGTGAAGGCGAAAATTATCTCGCAGTTTTCCCAGGCACTTAACCCTCAAGGATACTTATTTTTAGGCGCTTCTGAATCTATGGCAGGACTGAGTGACCACTTTAATATGCTTAGGTGCAACCCTGGGATAATTTATCAGAAGAAAACCTGATTAAGATTCATCGTTAACATTTCTTAGCAAGTTCCAGTATAAGCGGCGAAGCAAATCTAGCCGCTTTTCTTTTTCTAGGTATTAAATTACCACCTATGAAGGTGTCTAATACTAATCCGCAATAACACTTAATCATTTTGAAAGATTAAACCTGACGATAGCTGCGTTAAAAATTTCTCATTTAGAACAACTAAATAACGAAATTTTTGCCTTGCCTGCATGGATGTAGGTACCTTAGCGGTAGCAGGACGCGAGAGCGGAACTATCGACAAGGTATTCTTGCTTCAAATTAGATCACTTCATTAAGTGGATTGGTATAAAAAGCAAATTAAGCAAAATTATAGATGGTGTAATTTGTGCTTTGTGTAACAGCCAAGACTTAATAATGGTTGTTGGTTTTCCAAGTTAATAGCGCTTAAAAATATATAAATCACTTTAAAAGTATTTACTTTTCAGAGGGTTATCGGTGTTTTATTATTGGCCCATTAATTGCTTAATTCACTTGAGTCAATTTTTTGGAGTCTAATTATGGCAATCAGTTTCGATAAAGCACTAGGTGTTCATCAACATACCATGTTGATCCGTTCACAACGTGCTGAACTACTGGCGAGTAATATAGCAAATGCCGACACTCCAGGTTACAAGGCAAAAGATATCGACTTTGCCAGTGCCTTTAAAGCGGCAAAGTCTTCCCAACAACGCGGCAACGATATGGTCAAAACAGATAGAAATCATCTATCTGGCGGAAGCAAGATGACAAACTCAGATGAACTATATCGTACGCCAAATCAAGCAGATACAGGTGATGGTAACTCCGTTGACATACAAGTGGAACGAAACTTGTATGTACAGAATGCATTAGAGTACCAAGCCAGTTTGCAATTTCTTTCTGGTAAGTTTAGTGGCCTGAAAAAGGCCCTCGGTGGTCAAGGAGCTTAATTATGAGTCTTTATAACGTATTTGATATAGCAGGCTCTGGAATGAGCGCCCAAAATGTTCGTCTGAACACCACTGCGAGTAATATCTCGAATGCAAATTCGGTGAGCTCAAGTCAAGATAAAGTATATCGTGCGAGACACCCAGTTTTTGCAGCTGAACTTACTAAAGCCGCGGCTTCCCAGAACAGTACGAATGCGATGGGGGCGTCTGTTGGTGTGAAAGTGTTGGGTATTGTCGAGAGTAATAAGCCGCTGCAAGCGGAGTATAACCCGAACCATCCTAGCGCCGATGCAAATGGTTATATTTACAAACCAAACGTAAACGTGGTGGAAGAGATGGCTAACATGATTTCAGCCTCTCGGTCTTACCAAACGAATGTTCAAGTTGCAGATGCTGCAAAGCAGATGCTAAGTAAAACACTGCAACTTGGTCAGCGCTAGTATTGGAGTGATTGCTGATGAGTAACAATGTGAATGCTGCTTCATCAACGTATATGGATTCATTGCGTTGGGATAAGCAAAAGCAAAACGAACAGACAAAGGCGAATGATGAACTGACGCAAGAAGACTTCTTCTCGTTGCTCACTCAGCAGTTGTCATTTCAAGATCCTAGTAAACCTGCTGACAACGATCAGATGATCGCCCAGATGACTAATTTCACAATGGCGGAAGGGATTTCAAATCTCAATGAAAGGTTTGAATCATTGGCAGCATCAATGACCTCGAATTCTGCCTTACAGGCCTCAACCTTAATCGGTAAGAAGGCTCTGCTTGAATCGAATACTCTGGAGTACGGTGGTGATTCATTGTCCAAAGGATCAGTCATAGTGCCGGAGCCTGTGCAAAACCTCTCCATCGATATTTACGATGAAACGGATGCATTGGTGCACACTATTGAGCTTGGCGAAAAGTCAGCGGGTGCAGTGCGATTCGAGTGGGATGGTAAGAACAAAAATGGTGACATGATGCCTGCAGGTGAGTACACCATCAAAGCCGAAGGTATGGTTGAAGGTCAATATCAAACTTTACCGGTGGCGACATTTAGAAATATAGACAGCGTTAATGTCAATGGTGCTAACGGCATCGTCATTAACACTAAAGAAGGCGCGGTGCGCTTAACTGATATTGCTGAAATAGCATAATAGTTTTAAAGAATTAACCTTAAGAACTTAGAGGTGAGAGTATGAGTTTTAATATAGCACTAACTGGTCTAGCTGCCGCGCAAAAAGACTTAGATGTCACAGCAAACAACATTGCTAACGTTAATACAACGGGCTTTAAAGAATCTCGTGCTGAGTTTGCAGATGTCTACGCTTCATCGGTGTTTAGTTCAGGCAAAACAAAGAATGGTGACGGTGTGCAAACGACGATGGTTGCACAGCAGTTTCACCAAGGTTCGTTAAAGTTTACGCAAAACTCGTTAGACTTGGCGATTGAAGGCGAAGGTTACTTTGCGATGTCTGACTCACTACAGTCGCAAGATTTTACTTACTCTCGGGCTGGAGCATTCAAGTTGAATAAAGATAACTTTATCGTGAATGCCAAAGGTGACTACTTACAGGGCTTTCCAGTGGACCCATCTACTGGTGATAATACCTCGTTGAGTTTAAGCCAGACGTCGCCAATTCAGATCCCTGATGCCTCAGGTTCGCCTCGTGCAACGTCGCAAATCTACACATCGTTTAACTTAGACGCGACAGCGCAACCACCTACAATTGCTTTTGATCCAACACAACGAGCCTCGTATAATGCAAGAACGGCAATTACCGTCTATGACTCATTGGGTGAATCTCACACATTACAGTTGTTTTTCAGAAAAACCTCAGATAATGAGTGGTCTACTTATGCAACATTAGACGATCAGCCGTTTAACCATAATGCGCAATTAATCGACCCTGCAGCAACACCTGCAGTACCGTATACGCCGGTAAGTGTTTTCCGTTTTGATGCCAGTGGTATTCCAAGTCAAACAGCAGACGATCCCTCAGCAACGCCACTGACCTTTAGCGCTAATACGGGGACCACTTTTAATCCGTTAACTTTAGCTGGTCCTCAAGATACAGTCGATCCGACAATTGGTATGTCAAATCTACTAAATAACGGTGCCACTTTCCCGAACGACATTGTTGTTAACTGGCGTGATGAAGCGAATACAACGCAAAGACTGCCGACTCAATATTCATCTGGTCGTTTTGAAGTAAAAGCACTTGAACAAGACGGTGCCACGGTAGGCCGACTAGCCGGAATTGATATTGGTTCAGACGGTAAAGTTGTTGCTTCGTATACCAACGGTGACTCTACTTACCTAGGGCAAGTTGCACTGGTTCGTTTCCCTAATTCACAGGGGTTACAAGCCATTGGTAATACTGAGTGGAAGAAAAGTTTGTCTTCAGGTGAGCCGCTTGCGGGTGAGCCAAATACTGGTACTTTGGGTTCAATCAACTCATCGGCACTCGAGCAGTCGAACGTTAACCTAACCAATGAACTGGTCGACTTGATCAGTGCGCAGCGTAATTTCCAGGCGAACTCGAGAGCACTGGAAGTTAACTCAACGCTACAACAAAATATCTTACAGATCCGTTAATAATTTATGCCCTCCAAAGGCCATCCATTGTGATGGCCTTTTTTATCTCTTATCTATCCGTCAAATATTTGTTCTCACCTTGGCACTACTTTTGCTTTAACTACGGTAAGTATTAATTTTTAGGGTCACCGTCATGGATAAAATGGTCTACATCGCGATGTCAGGTGCTAAACAAAGCTTGCGTGGCGTGGCGTTAAAAGCCAATAACTTGGCAAATGCAAATACCACCGGGTTTAAAGCTGACTTTGCCCAAGCTCGCTCTATGCAAGCGTTTGGCGAAGGGATGCCAACACGGGTGTTTGCCTTGCAAGAAAGGCCAGGTACAAATTTGACGGGCGGAGCCATTGTTGAAACTGGTCGAGATCTAGATATTGCTGTTGATGATAAATCATGGATCAGTGTCATGGATGCTAGCGGTGAAGAAGCGTACACCAAGGTTGGAACGTTAAATATCCGTAGTGATGGTGCGCTAGTTACCAGTCATGGTCGCCAACTTATTGGCGAAGGCGGACCTATCGTCTTACCCATTCCTGTTGAAAAAGTCGTATTCAGTGATGATGGATCCATTCAAGTTCGCCCACAAGGCGCGCCTGCAAACTTTTTGGAAGTGGTTGACCGTCTAAAAATTATAGACGCCGATAACTCGAAATTGGCAAAAGGTAATGACGGGTTGTTCAGACCTAAAGAAGACCTGTTAATTGATGGTATTTGCGGGTTTTGTGAGATTTCACCAACGGCAAAAGTGATGAGTGGTTTTCTTGAAATGTCTAACGTGAACCCAGTACATGAAATGGTAGACATGATTAATCATCAGCGGCAGTTTGAAATGCAAGTCAAACTGATGAAAACCGCTGAAGAAATTGACGAGCGACACACTTCGCTCCTACGTATAGTTTAAGGGTGAGGTAAAGATTATGAACCCAGCATTGTGGATTAGTAAAACGGGTCTTGATGCCCAACAAACCGATATTTCGGTTATCTCTAACAACTTGGCAAACGCCAGTACGGTTGGATATAAAAAGAGCCGAGCTATTTTTGAAGACTTGCTTTATCAAAATATTAATCAGCCAGGAGGTCGTTCTTCACAAGATACGGAGCTTCCCTCAGGTTTAATGTTAGGTGCAGGTGCAAAAGTCGTCGCCAACCAAAAGAACTTTTCGCAAGGTAACATGCTGAGCACTGAAAACTCTTTAGATTGGATGATCCAAGGCCCCGGCTTTTTTGAAATTCAAATGCCCGACGGCACTACGGCCTACACGCGAAATGGTCAGTTCACTACTGATGAAGAAGGTCGTGTAGTGACATCTGGTGCAGGTTTCCCAATCCAGCCGCAAATGAATGTGCCAGATGACGCCCAATCAATCACTATTTCTCAAGATGGTGAAGTGACGGTGCGGGTTGCGGGGCAGGCTGAAAATGTGGTTATTGGTCAGTTGGTTATTAGTGATTTCATCAATCCATCGGGTCTGGAGCCAATCGGTCAGAACTTATACACAGAGACAGCGGTGAGTGGTGCGCCTGTGCAAGGCAACCCAAGCATAGAAGGTCTTGGGAAAATTGTTCAAGGGGCGCTAGAAACCTCAAACGTGAACGTAACCGAAGAACTAGTGAATCTAATAGAGACTCAGCGAGTCTATGAGATGAACTCCAAAGTCATTTCTTCAGTTGACCAAATGATGAGTTATATCAACCAGCAACTGTAATCGGAGAATAGTATGCGTGCATTATATTTTGCCATCGCGGCAGTGGCTGCGCTCAGCGGGTGCAGCACAACTCAAAACAGCAGTGTGGTGCGTGATGACCCATATTATGCACCTATCTATCCTGAAGAAACACAGGCGCAACTGGTACCGACGGGATCGCTTTTTAATACTCAGTTTTCAAATGATTTATATGCTGACAAGAAGGCGCTGCGAGTTGGAGATATTATCACTATTGTATTAAGAGAGACGACGCAAGCGAGTAAAGCGGCAAATTCAACGCTAGAGAAAGAGAGTGA
Source organism: Pseudoalteromonas sp. T1lg65 (assembly GCF_051930985.1). NCBI lineage: Bacteria > Pseudomonadati > Pseudomonadota > Gammaproteobacteria > Alteromonadales > Pseudoalteromonadaceae > Pseudoalteromonas > Pseudoalteromonas sp. T1lg65. The sequence continues at coordinate 1,305,072 of NZ_CP196837.1, forward strand.
AATAGGGTTTGAACCGATTCTAGGTTTAGGTGGAAACGCGGTAAACATCGGTAAGGAATCGATTCAGTTGTCAGCTAACTCAGAAAGCTCATTTGAAGGCGATTCGCAGTCAAATCAATCAAATAGTTTATTTGGTAATATCTCAGTGAATGTAACTCGAGTTCTACCAAACGGAAACTTAGTGATCCGTGGTGAAAAGTGGCTCACGCTAAATACCGGTGAGGAATTTATTCGTTTGGAAGGTTTAGTCAGGCCTCAAGATGTGAAAGCGGATAACACCATAGAATCTAATCGTATCGCGAATGCGCGAATTCAATATTCAGGTAAAGGTGATCAGCAAGAAGTGCAGAGCGCAGGTTGGCTTACCAGCTTCTTTATGAGCGCAATCATGCCTTTTTAAGGATGTACATTATGAAAAGCCAAATCTTTAAATTACTGAGTTGCATGTTGTTAGTCGTTGCAGGTGGAGTGACACAGGTTGCTCATGCTGAGCGAGTTAAAGATGTCAGTATGGTTGAAGGTGTTCGCTCTAACCAATTAGTTGGTTACGGCTTGGTTGTAGGTCTTCCTGGTACGGGAGAGCAAACGCGCTTTACCGAGCAAAGCTTCAAGGCCATGCTGAATAGCTTCGGTATCTCAATGCCTGCCAACCTAAAACCAAAAATCAAGAATGTTGCAGCCGTTGCAGTACACGCAGATCTTCCACCGTTCGTTAAACCTGGCCAAACCATTGATGTCACCGTCTCTTCTATCGGTAGTGCTGGAAGTTTACGTGGAGGTACCTTATTGCAGACGTTTTTGAAAGGTGTGGATGGTAACGTCTATGCGATAGCCCAAGGCAGTTTGATTGTTGGAGGCTTAGGTGCGGAAGGGGCGGATGGTAGTCGAGTTGTGATTAATACACCGACAGTGGGCAGAGTTGCCAACGGCGCTACCGTTGAGCGTGCAGTACAGAGTCCCTTTTCACAAGGCGACTATATTACATTTAATTTAAATAGCCCTGACTTTACCACTGCAAAACGCTTAGCTGACACGATTAATGATTTAGTTGGGCCAAATAGTGCAAAACCAATGGATGCAGCCTCAGTAAGAGTTATTGCGCCCAGAGATCCGTCTCAGCGAGTAGCGTATCTATCTACGCTAGAAAATCTCGAGTTTAAACCTGCCGATACCGCTGCAAAAATTATCGTGAACTCTCGTACCGGTACCATTGTTATCGGTAAAAATGTCAAATTACAGCCAGCTGCTATTACGCATGGCGGATTAACAGTGACGATTGCGGAGCAAGTCAACATTTCTCAACCGAACGCATTTGCAGAAGGTGAAACAGTCGCAACTCAGCAAAGCATTATTGATGTCGACCAAGATGACTCGCGTGCATTTGTGTTTGATCCGGGTGTGAGCCTTGATGACCTCGTTCGAGCAATCAATCAAGTAGGCGCAGCACCTGGTGATTTAATGGCGATATTAGAAGCGTTAAAAGAAGCTGGGGCTATCAATGGTCAATTAGTCGTCATATAAAGAGTGTTTATTAATCAATCAGTTAGCCTCGCTTAGCGAGGCTTTTTTATTGGCGCGTATTTTGCATTGTTATCACTATCAGATGACAAAAGCATTGAGATTATGAATACCGATCAGCTAAAAAATCAGAGCTTCTTTGATTTAAGTAACTTAGATTCGCTTCGTAAAGAGGCGTTGACCAGTGCTGGTGATCAAGATGCGTCAAAGCAAGCGTTGAGAAAAGCAGCGCAACAGTTTGAATCGATCTTTACCCAAATGCTTTTAACCAGCATGCGTAAAGCCAACGAAGCATTGGAAGACAAAGACAGTCCGTTTAATTCGAGCGGTGTGAAGTTTTTTGAAGAAATGCACGATCAACAGTTGGCTATGCATCTTTCAGAAAAAGGGAGTTTGGGTCTTGCAGACCTTATCGTGCAGCAGCTATCTCCTAATACCGAAGGTTATAAGCCAGCGTCAGTAATAAGAGCAGATGGAAGCTTGCCTGAACGAGCCTCACCGCAGCAATCGAAAGTCAGCAGCCAAGCACCACAGCCACAAATAAATAATGATGTGGCATCAAGTAGTGACAAACAAAGTGTGTTTTCTTCGCCTGAAGAATTTGTTGAACAGGTATGGGATTTTGCTAAAAGCGCTGCTAAGAAGCTCGGGTTAAACCCTGCTGTAATGGTGGCGCAAGCCGCTTTAGAAACCGGCTGGGGAAAACACATTATTGCCAAGCCAGATGGCAACAGTAGCAATAACTTATTCAATATTAAATCAGATAACCGCTGGCAAGGCGACAGTGCCAAAAAAGTGACGTTGGAATTTGAGCAAGGCTTGCCAGTTAAAAAGCAAGCAAGCTTTAGAGCATACGATTCACTCGCCGACAGCTTTTCTGATTATGTAGATTTCATTAAAGGTAATCCGAGATATCAACAAGCATTATCCAATGCGCAAGACAGCCATTCATATCTTGATGAATTGCAATCGGCTGGTTATGCCACCGATCCTAATTATGCGGATAAAATTAAATCGGTTTTACAACGTATCGAACTGTCAGATCTAGTTTCTGGTGCGTTAACTAAGGGAGTCAGATGAAATGTCATTTGATCTTTTAAATATTGGTGCAGCAGGTGTTCGAGCGAATACTGAGCTGCTGCAAACTACCAGTAAAAATATCTCGAATCTCAACACCGAAGGCTACATTCGTGAGAGAACAGAACATGCCACAACAGTTGGTAATATGGTCGGCCGTGGTGAAACTGTTCGACTTATCAACGAGTTTGCACAGCGACAACTAAACCGAGATATATCTAATAAGACTTATTACGAACAATTTGTGAGTGAGGCTTCGCGGGTTGACTCTTTATTCGGGCAAGAATCCACAAGCTTAAGTAAAAGCATCAACAAGATGTTTAGCAGTATGCAAGAAGCACTGAATTTACCATCTTCATCTACCAATCGGTCATTGTTTATGACGAGTGCGCAAAATACGCTCGATCAGTTAAACCGGTTATCTGGGATTGTGGTAGACCAAAATACCATTGTTAATGACCAATTGGATATTTTCTCGGAAGAAGCGAACAACCTGGTTCAGAAAATCAGTCAGTTAAACAAAGAAGTAGCAAGCAAAGCCGCGTCTGATGTTAATAATGTTGACTACGGCGTTTTAAATGAGCGAGATCAAGCGATTAAAGACCTTGCTGAGTTAGTTGATATTGAAACATTAGATGGCGAAAACGGAGAAAAGCTGGTGTTTTTGGGCACCGGCGACGCGCTTGTAATGCAAGGTGGTGCCTTTAATTTGTTTGCAATTAAAGGTGATCCTGATCCCAATCGCAAAGAGTTGTTGCTAGATATTAAAGATAAAAATGTCGTGCAACTGGAGCTAGACAGTGGCAGCTTGAAAGGCAAGATTGGCGGTTTAATGGCATTCAGAGATGAAGTGTTGATCCCAGCACAAAACCAGCTAGGCCAAATCGGCTTGGCTGTAGCTGATGCCTTTAATCAACAAAACAGGCTGGGCCTGAATCTAGATGGCGAGTTTGGTGGCGACATCTTTAACATCCCAACTGCTGGAGGACTGGCATTTGCTGACAATACTGGTACGGGAAGTCTGACCGCTACCATTACTCCCGGAGAGGGAAATCAGCTACCAGCTACCGATTTTCAGGTGACTTTTACCAGTGCTACTACCGTTGAGATTGCTGCTATCGATGCCAAGGGCAATGTTATTGGCACGCCTTCTACCGCTAATGTTACAGCAGGGGTTATTGATTCATCGACCATCACAGGTGGTGAGGCATTTGGTTTATCTATTGCCGTAACCGGTGCGCCTGCAAATGGTGACCAGTTTCAAATTAAGCTTAACCAATTTGCTTCCACTAGCATGACGTTGGCAACAACACGTCCAGAAGCATTAGCGCTTGCTTCGCCGATTAGGCTATCCACTTCTATCGATAACACCAGTGCTGCTAGTATTTCAGATGGCGTGATAACCAGCACAGATCCCGCAAGCAGTGCTTTTTTAGCAACGCCAGCGCTTTCGGCTGGACCTTATACATTAACTAAAACGGCGAATTTGAACGAATACATTATAGAAGGGGCTGGTGGAACGCCAAGTCATACTTTTACTTCCACCAACAATGGTAAGGATATTATGGCTGACGCAGCTGCCGCTGGTCCTGCGCCGTTCAACAATCCAGGTTTTACCTTCGATATAGAAGGTGTGCCAAACACTGGCGACACATTTACCATCGAGTTTAATACCAGTGGTGTTGATGACAACCGAAATGGTTTGGTGCTTGCACAGCTGCAAAACTCGGAGCTAGTTAGGCAAAATGTAGTAGCTGGGGCAAATGCAGACAATCATAAAACCTTCAATCAGGCTTATGCAGGGCTGGTGACTGAAATAGGTGTAATCACCAATCAGGCACAAACCAATGGCGCGGCGTTTGAAGCTTTAGCAAATCAGTCTGAAGCTTGGTTTGAATCCATGTCCGGTGTGAACTTGGACGAAGAAGCGGCAAATTTGCTCCGCTTTCAACAGTCGTATTCAGCGTCAGCACAGGTTATTACGGTAGCAAGAACCGTGTTTGACACCTTATTAAGTGCAGCGAGGTAATTATGCGTTTATCTCAAAATCAAATCTTCAACAATAACCTCAGCTCGATTTTAAAAAATCAGCAAGAGGTGAACAAAGCCACACAGCAAATAAATACACAAAAGCGTGTACAAAGTGCCTCGGATGATCCATCTGCGGTGGCGCGGGCACTGTTGTATGACGATAAAATTCAAGCAAACGACCAGTTTAGCAAAAATTTGACGGTGTTAACGGGTCGTCTAAACATGCAGGAATCTGTCCTTGAGAACATAAAAACCTCAATTGATGCCGCTTACACCAAGGCAATACAGGCAGGTAATGGTGGATATGCAAATGTGGATCGTGAAGCGCTTGCCGAAGAGCTTAAATCTATCCAAGATACAATCCTTAATTTGACCAATACCAAGACCGAAGACGGCAAGTTTGTTTTCTCGGGTTATCAGGACAATGCTCAGACATACAGCTTTGATGCTGCACAAGGTAAGTATGTTTATGGCGGAGATCAGGGACAGCATAGTATTCAAGTCGCAGAAGGAGTAAAAATTCGTTCAAGCGATAATGGCTTTGATGTTTTCGAAAATGTTGAGAAGCGGTTAGATGTGACCTCAAATGTTGGAACCGTCGGTGGTCTCATCACTTCATCAACCGTATATGTCGCAGAACAGTCGGTGTTTGATGATTTCCATCGTAATAACTATAACGCTGATCCCGCTGCACCTGCTGGGGCAAATACCTATGACCTTGTTATAACCGCTGGAACTCCTAATACCTTTCAGCTAGAACAAGGTGGGACGCCGGTAGCAACAGGGAGCTTCGAAGGAGATACTGTTAGAGTAGCAGGGTTAGAATTTAAATATGAAGGAACGGGTTCAGGTACGATCAGCTTTGATTTAGAAAAACCACAAAAGCAGAATGTGCTAAACACTTTGGAAAATTTGATTGGTACACTTACCGATCCGAATATCTCCCTTGAAGATTATAAGCAGCGGATGGCTGATGCTTCGGTTGGTCTAGACAAAGCGAAAGTCAGTATTTCACAAGCTCAAGCTGGATTAGGGGGAAGAGTTAATTCTGCGAAGTTGGTTGAGCAGTCCAATCATGACTTAGATGCCAATAACAAAGAATCGAAAGCGGATTTGATAGAAGCTGATTTTTACACGGCAATTTCTGAGCTGACTAAACATGAAACCGCACTACAGGCATCACAATCTACGTTTGGTCGACTAGCAAACCTCTCTTTACTCGACTTTATTCGATAAAAGTGTAGCCTTGAATAGGCTACACCTTTACTCCCGCATAATTCACATCAATTGAATAAAAGCCTTTTATTATCAGATTATTAACAGGCTCCAATTTGTCTTTTTCCTAAAAATAACCTGCTGTACCTGTATTTTCAACAGGAATAAAAAAAGCCTTAAAAAACATTTGTTAAGAATTTTTTTACAAAAAAGATTAAAGGAATTTTTTTGCCGACCGATAACTTAATTAACCAGGCCGGAGAGTGAAAATGATTCAAAGGCTGGAAAGATTCATGTTTTGAGAGTGAATAACTCGATTTAAAGTGGGAGAATCATCATGGCACTTTATGTAAATACTAACGTAAGTTCATTGAACGCTCAAAGACAATTAATGAATTCTGGTAATGCACTAGATACCTCATTCAAACGTCTTTCATCAGGTTTCCGTATCAACAGCGCAGCTGACGATGCAGCAGGCCTACAAATTTCTGACCGTTTAACATCACAAATCAACGGTCTTAACCAAGGTAACCGCAACGCGAACGACGGTATCTCTCTTGCACAAACTGCTGAAGGTGCAATGGACGAAGTAACCTCAATGTTCCAGCGTATTCGTACCTTGGCACAGCAAGCAGCTAACGGCTCTAATACAGACGAAGACCGTTTAGCACTACAAGAAGAAATTCGTTCTTTAGCATCGGAAGTAAACCGAGTTGCAGAAGACACCACCTTCGGTGGCCAAAACTTACTAAATGGTGAGTACGAAGCGAATTTCCAAGTCGGTGCTGATGCTATCCAAACGATTGGATTCAGCATGAAATCCGTAGGTGCTTCGTCAAACGGTAACAACTCGCTTACAGCAAATGGTGGTTTCACCATGTCGGGTATCGCTGGTGTCGCTTCAGGTGTAACAGGCAAAACAATGTCTACACTAGCAGCTGGTATCAGTGATGTAGGTACCGGTAAAACGGAAGGTACTGTTGGGTTTACCAACATGGCGGCAACTATCATCAGTGTTTCTTCGCAAGAAAATGCGCAAGAAGTACTAGCAGCAATGGACTCAATGATAGCGGTAGTTGACAAGAAACGTGCAGAACTCGGTGCGGTACAAAATAGATTTCAATCTACCATCCGTAACCAGTCAAACATTTCTGAAAACTTGTCAGCAGCGAAATCACGAATCAAAGATACCGATTTTGCTCAAGAGACAGCTAACTTGACTAAAATGCAGATTCTGCAACAAGCTAGCCAAACAATCTTAAGTCAGGCTAATCAGCGTCCACAGGCTGCACTAAGTCTACTAGGATAATAAGTGAAGAAAGGGGTGTCTAGGCTGATGGGGTATTTGCCTAGACACCGTAATTGGATAAAGCGGAGTAGCTTAAAAATCCAATAGCGTTCATAAAAAAATGAACACGTTTTTATAAAGCACAATGTATGCCAATAATGTGCTAGAAAAATGACACTCACTCTCAAAATTCCAAAAAAGAGGCTATCCAGCCTCTTTTTTATTTGTCTATACCACTACCAGCAACTCTTGCTGCTTTAGCATTGACATCCACAGATATAGCAATGATCTGTTACTGACACAGTGCGAGTCAAATTTCCAGCCTGACTACATGCGACTAATTGACGGTGTTTATGTCTGATTTATTTAATTAGGCAACCCTGAGGCAAGATCCTCTTTTTGATAGTAAGGCAAAATTTTGCTCTTTAGTTTTTAACGAAGAGATTTTTTACACACTTAGCGGTCTCTGTCGAGCCTCGCAGTTGGTGATGTATATACGGATTGGTCTTATATTACTCGGGTATTGTACGGGATATCGATCTGTTTAGTATGGCTACGATAAGGAATCAAATATTCCAACAAAGCTCTCATATTCACGGATTCTCTCCTCCTTGCTGCAAAGTACTCGATAAGAAAAATGATAAAAAATAACAGGCGCAATGTAATATTGGCTCGAAGTTTGCTTTTTACTCAGTGAATAAAAAATTAGCGTCAAAGTGGCAAGTCGTTGCCTTCATGTTGAAGACCTATTGTAGGGTTGCCGCTTTGTCATCCAATTATCTAATGCGTTAGATAATGATTTGACTGAGAGAGAGTGAATCATGCCTTTATATGTAAATACCAATGTCAGTGCGATTAATGCACAAAGACAGTTAACTAATTCGGGTAACGAACTAGATAATTCTTTTAAGCGTCTATCATCAGGTATGCGCATTAACAGTGCGGCAGATGATGCGGCTGGCTTGCAAATATCTGACCGTCTGCAGTCGCAGATCTTGGGTTTGGGTCAAGGTAACCGAAATGCTAACGATGGTATTTCACTGGCACAAACGGCTGAAGGTGCGATGGAAGAAATGACCTCAATGTTCCAGCGTATTAGAACGCTTTCGCAGCAAGCAGCAAACGGTTCGAACACTGATGAAGATAGACTTGCACTGCAAGAAGAAATTCGTCAATTGGCGTCAGAAGTAAACCGAGTCGCGAGTGATACTACTTTTGGTGGACAAAACTTGCTAAATGGTGAGTATGAAGCCAATTTCCAAGTCGGTGCTGATGCCATTCAAACCATTGGGTTTAGTATGCGTGAAGTGGGGGCGACTACCAATGGTGATAACTCAATGACCGCTAATGGTGGTTTCACTATGTCTGGCATTGCCAGCATTGCCTCAGCGGTAACTGGTCAAGGCATGTCAGTGTTGGCTGCAGGGATCAGTACCGTAGGTACAGGTTTGACTGAACAAACTGCTGGTTTTTCTAATATGGCGGCAACCGTGATCAGTGTATCATCACAAGAAAACGCTCAACAAGTTTTCGCTGCGATGGATGCGATGATTGCCGTGGTTGATAAAAAACGTGCAGAACTTGGTGCGGTACAAAACCGTTTCCAGTCAACGATTCGAAATCAGGCAAATATTTCTGAAAATCTGTCTGCTGCGAAATCTCGTATTAAAGATGCAGACTTTGCTTTAGAAACTGCGAAGTTGACAAAAAACCAAATATTACAACAAGCTAGCCAAACAATTCTTGGCCAGGCTAACCAAAGACCACAAGCTGCATTAAGCTTATTACAGGGTTAATTAAAAAAGTTTAAAAAAAAGCTAAAGCTTTATCTTAATCAGTCGATACCTGAGTTAGAGAACTACATCTATAGGGCTCTAACTCTATCGATGCTACTGGGTAGGGGTATCTCGTAGCATTGATGTTAATTGATAAAGCGGAGGCTAATTATGGCTATTTACGTAAATACCAACGTTAGTTCATTAAATGCGCAAAGACAGCTAATGAACTCAGGTAATTCGCTTGATACGTCTTTTAAGAGACTTTCATCAGGCTTTAGGATAAACAGTGCCAAAGACGATGCTGCAGGTATGCAGATCTCTAACCGTCTTACTGGTCAAATAAACGGGTTAAATCAGGGTGTTCGAAATGCTAACGATGGTATTTCACTTGCCCAGACAGCTGAAGGTGCATTAGATGAAACAACGCAAATGTTTCAGCGTATCCGTACACTTGCACAACAAGCATCAAACGGTTCAAACACAGATGAAGACCGTTTAGCACTTCAAGAAGAAATTCGCTCATTGGCAGCTGAGGTAAACCGTGTGGCAGAAGATACCACTTTCGGTGGACAAAGCCTGCTTAATGGTGAATATCAAGCTAACTTCCAAGTTGGTGCGGATGCGATTCAAACTATCAGTTTTAGTATGAAAGACATCGGTACATCTTCTAATGGTAATAATTCACTGACAGCAAATGGTGGCTTTACCATGTCAGGACTTGCTGCTGTTGCATCGGGTGTAACTGGTAAAACCATGTCAACTCTTGCAGCTGGTATCAGTGACGTAGGTACAGGTAAAACGGAAGCAACTGTTGGTTTTACCAATATGGCTGCGACTATAATTAGTGTTTCTTCGCAAGAAAATGCACAAGAGGTACTGGCGGCGATGGACTCGATGATTGCTGTGGTTGATAAAAAGCGGGCTGAGCTTGGTGCGATTCAAAACCGTTTCCAATCAACGATCCGTAACCAAAGTAACATTTCAGAGAACCTATCATCTGCGCGCTCTCGAATCAAAGATACCGACTTCGCGCAAGAAACCGCAAACTTGACTAAAATGCAAATTTTGCAACAAGCAAGTAGCTCAATCTTGAGTCAAGCGAACCAGCGTCCACAAGTTGCCTTGTCGCTGCTCGGTTAATCGCTAAATGTGTAACGTCAAGTTTGGTTGTATCTACAAACTTGACGTATACTCAATTTAAGTCTAGCGCAGGAGGTTGTTCATGAGCGAAGTTCAAACCCAATCAAATTTAGGGTATCAGAACACTGTTCCTCTAAATGAACAGAAACGTGCTGATACAAATGTTGAAACATCTCGGGCGATCGAGAAAGCGGAAAAATCGAGTAACAAGACTGAAGAGATGGATGACAAGTCGAGTACTCAGCAAAAGCTATTCGTCGAGGTCAAAGAAAACTTGGCTAAGTTGGATGAGTTTATACCCGTTACAGCAACGAATTTACAGTTCGAGTTTGATGAAGGAGGTGAAACTCCGGTGATCAAGGTAATGGATAAAGAGAGTAAAGAAGTGATCAGAGAAATTCCTTCAGAGGAGTTCAGGGAAGTGGCTAAAGCTTTGGAAGAGTTTGCCGATAAGATCACTAAGCAGGGCTTGTTGTTTGATAAAACAGCCTAATTAAGTTTTTGGAGGTAGTTTATGCCACTTATCACATCCGCAGGTGTCGGTTCTGGCTTGGATTTAGAGTCTATTATTAAGGCATCAATTGATGCTGAAAATAGACCTAAAATGATTAACTTTGCTCAGAAGCAAGAGTCGCTCAAAGTAGAGTTATCTGCAGTAGGTGAAATAAAGTCAGCTATTTCCAAACTTAAAGATACGATTGAAAAGTTAGCCGATATTGATAATTTTGGTAAACGTGTCGCGAATATTCGCCAACCAGCTGGTGGCGATATTATTAGTGTAACGCCGACTTCTGATATCTCAGTGGGTAATTTTAATATTGCCGTCAAACAATTGGCACAAGGTAGCCGAGTTACTTCCGCGGACAATGCATTTACTTCTGCCGATGATGTTGTAAGTGCATCTGGTGGCACCTTATCTTTTACAGCAGGTACCGAAACTTTCGATTTGACAGTTACAGCAGGTATGACGTTAGCTGAGCTTCGTGATGCTATTAATGCTTCCGACACCAATTTCGGAGTCACAGCAAACATCGTTAATACAGGCACTACAACTGCTGGAACCAAACTTGTTCTTTCATCCAACGTGAGTGGGGACAATAACGATTTAGTAATTACCAGTGACACCGCCGAATTAGATGCAATTGAAACCTACGACGCGACAACAAATCCTACCGGCGGCATGACACAAGGTGCCGACGATGCAGCGCGTAACGCCATTATTACTGTGGATGGGCTGGAAGTACAAAGCGCTACCAACACCTTTAAAGATGCGGTTCAAGACATGACAATCAGAGCCCTTGAGAAAAGTGCTGGTGATGATACTTCAGGTTATGAAACTGCTAAATTGAATATTGATTATGACCGAGAGTCGGTAACTAAATTGGTTGATGAGCTTATCACCAATTATAATAACCTAGTTGGTAACATTGGTTTTCAAACTCGGATTGGCAAACCGCTTAATGGGGATGCATCAATGCGAGGTTTAAGTTCACAGTTAGTATCAACGCTAGGTTCAACACTGACAGATGCGGGTCCATTTGAGTCTATATTTGATATCGGTTTAGGTGTCGATAATAAAGGTTATTTAGAAAAGTCATCATTAGTTCGCAGTCTCAATGAAGCCATGGATGAAAACTTTGATGATATTGGCACAGCATTTGCAGGTCCAAATGGTGTTGCTAAGAAACTCGAAGAGATGCTTGGTAACTATGTTGATTCTGGTGGGGTTATTAAGCAACGAGAAACGAGTTTGAATGCTCAGCTTGATGATCTTGATGACGACGTGCTCAATCACGAAGAAAGAATGAAATCTTTGGAGGCGAGCTTAAGGCAAAAATATGCCGGTCTAGACGTATTAATAGCGCAAATGCAACAAACACAGTCGTATTTAGGCGCACAACTTGCGAACCTGCCAGGTTTCACAAAATCTAAGTAGATAAGGGGTTATAACGATGTACAATGCGAGAGTGAAAAACTATCAGCGCGAAGCGCTTAAAACTCGAGTAGCAGGTGCGGACCGTTACGAAATCATCCAGATGCTTATGGCGGGTGCAGTTGAGAAGATGGTACTAGCAAAGGTGGCTATTGATAAAAAGAACCTTGAAGCTAAAGCCGAGCATCTGTCAAAAGCTTCCGCTATTCTTGAAGCACTGCGTGGATGTCTGGATTTCAAAGTTGGTGGCGAAGTAACTGAAAACTTGTATGCTTTGTATACCTATATGCTAGAGAGACTGGTTGATGCATCGATTCAAAATGATTCGTCAATAGTAGAAGAAGTATCAGGTTTGTTAAAAGAGATTAAGTCTGCATGGGACCAAATTCCGGTAGACGTCAGAATGAAGACATTAGACGAGTCGGCTCAACATCAAGATGCGAGCAATGGATAGCTCGTATGAAACCTTAGCTGAGTTTTGTGCCGAGATTCAAAAACTCGCTGAAGAGGGCAAAACAGAAGAGGCGACAAAAAAAGCCGAAGCTGTTAGCAATCGCATTCGTACAGTGTTAGAACAACTTGATTCAGTGGAAGAGAAGAGAGAGTTTATAACTTCCACATCAGCGCTCATAGACGATCTTTCCCAGTTCTTGACGGCAGAGCGCAATACCACCAAAAACCAACTTCTGGGTATGCAGAAGAATCAATCCTCAATAAAAAAATACAACCAGTTTAAGTAAGCCAATGGATTCACTCAAAGAACAACTCGAATATATAGAGTCACAGCTTAAAACAGTTCAAGAAAACGCACAAAGAGAAGCATTATTTATTGAAGCCGCCAATTTACGGTTTGAAAAGAATCTTAAAGCGTTGCAGGACCCTTTCCCTGAAATCTATGAAAAATACCTAACTTATCAACCGAGTGACAAGTTTAAGCTTTTTGTAAACCCAAACGGTAGTGCAAATATTATTGACTACAATACTGGTGTTCCTATGTACAATGAGGACCCAGAAGAACAAACTGCGACCCAAGTCAAAAAAAATATTGAGCACCCAATAATTGGGCGTCTAGATCACTCCGGTGTTATGCACCTTGAAAATCAAGTAAATTTTACCCACATCGAATTAATGCAAAAACTGGGTAAGGTATATGTTGAGGCCAGAGATGAGCTTAAACCCAATTACAAATTAGGCGCTTCAATTCCAAGCAAAGTGATTTTTGGTATCGGGTTGGGATACCACCTTTTAGAAGTAATAAAAACCAGTCACAGTGGTTATATAAATATTCTAGAGCCTAATGAAGACTATTTTTTTGCCAGCCTTTTTTGCGCAGATTGGTCCTTAATACTGGAAGAAGTTAATAATCAGGGCGCCTACTTATATTTAGGAATTGGCTTTAGTGAGAAAGAGATTTACGAGCAAATCTACTCAAGATCTCGTGAAGTGAGCGTCGCCAGTGTCTGCCATTCTTGGTTTTATCAACATTATCCATCAGTTGAAGTTAATCGTTGGATTGCAGAATATAAAAAAAATTATCATCAGTTCTTTGCTGGTTTTGGCTTTTTCGATGATGCGATGATTGGCTTGGCGCATTCACTAGGTAATGTTGCCAATAAAAGAAACTTCATGCTTTATCAAGATGATAAAATGCAGAGCCTAGCTTCGGTTCCGGCTGTTATTGTTGCTAATGGTCCATCTTTAGATTCATCGATAGAAGTCTTAAAGTCTATCAAAGACAAAGTTGTGATATTTGCCTGTAATTCAGCATCCACTGCTTTGCTTAAACATGGCATTATCCCAGATTTTCACGTTGCACTTGAAAGAACAAAAGCAACCTATGACTTTTTGAAAGAAAATTTACCAGAAGAATACCGCAGCAAAATGAACTTGCTGGTCACCAATGTGATGCACCCTGATGTGCCAGCGTTGTTTAATTGGACAGGTATTGCCTTAAAGCCGGGTGAGTCTGGAACACAGATGTTGCAACTCGCTTACTATCGAAGCGATCAAAAAGTACTACGCTCCTTGTCACATTCCAATCCATTGGTAGGCAATACCGCGCTTAGCTTTGCGTGTAATATGGGCTTTAGAGATATCTATTTGTTTGGTGTTGATAATGGTTACATCGATCCTGAGCATCATCACTCAAAAGCCAGCTTTTATTACGATAAAAAAGGGGAAACCGTTGTTGAACCTACCAAGATTGGTAATCAAATCGCCATTCCTGGGAACTTTGTTGATACCGTTTTGACGGATGAATTTATGGCGGTCGGTAACACCCAAATGGGCCGTCTGTTAGATCAATTTAAAAATAGTGAAGTTCACTGTTTTAACTGTAGTAATGGCGCAAAAATTGACGGCACTATTCCGTTACCTGCCGATGAAATTATCTTAGAGTCTGATGAAGCAGCAAAGTCTCAAGCGGTTGAGTTAATCAAACAACAAGCGTTTACCGCGCAAGTAAGTTTAGAATCAGTAGAGCGGCTAACAAACATCAAAGATTTTTCGCTGCTGTGCGAAACCATGGCTGATATTCTCGATGAGCCTTACGAGGATCGTAAAGAAGCACAAGAAGTACTATTGAAAAGCCTTCGTTACCTCTATTCATTCCGCAACTCAGCTAATCATCTGGCTTTGTACTTATTGCTTGAGGGTGAAGCGTTATATACCGCTTCCATCTTATTGTCGCTTCTACATAATTTTGGCGATGATGAAGAGATCATTCCCCATTTCAAAAAAGCGATATCAATCTGGTCCAGCTTCATTCGTGATTGTCCTAAACTATATGAAGCAAGATATAACGAGTGCCGTTAATGAAAGTCGCTGATATCCAAACCGAACGATTTGTACTTAAAATACTAGAAAAACAGCACGCATCTGAGCGGTATTTGAGCTGGTTTTCTAAAGCAAATTCAGTGGAATATATTACCTATAAGCCTACAGAAATGTTGGCACTTGAGGAATATATTGACGACAAACTTAGCAGCGACACATGTTTATTCTGGGGAGTATTTACGCAGGATAGTGGCGAGCATATTGGTAATTTGAAATTTGAACCAATTGAATGGGACCTTGAAGAAGCCGCGTTAGGCATCTTAATCGGAGAAGATGCTTGGCGAGGAAAAGGGGTGGCAGGGGAGATTATCACCGCAGCGGGACAGTTTGTAAAAGAACAATTTGGCTTGAAATCGCTGCGGTTGGGCGTTGCTCGTACTAACCAGCCAGCGATGAAAGCCTATGAGAAAATTGGCTTTTTTGAGTATCAGCTGGATGGTAATGACAATCCCAACTACGCTACAATGAGACTTATTTTATAGTTAGTATCGGTACTATTTGGTATTAGCTTTGCATATAAAACTCAGTTTCAACGAGTCGGCGCACATTCATGACAAATCAAAAACACATCAAAAAAAGCCTAGAGCTACAACAAAAAGCCAAAAAGCTTATTCCGGGCCTATCGCAACTATTATCCAAGAGACCGGATATGTTCAATCCAGAACATTGGCCGGGTTATTACTCAAAAGCGCAAGGTGCGAAAGTTTGGGACTTAGATGGTAATGAATATTTAGATATGTCGATATCAGGGATCGGCGCAAATATCTTAGGATACGCCGAGCCGGCAGTAGACAATGAGGTGATTCAAGCTATTACAAACGGAGTAAGTTCAAGCCTAAACTGCCCTGAAGAAGTGCTGCTAGCTGAAAAACTATGTGAAATCCACCCTTGGGCTGAACAAGCTCGTTTTGCGCGCTGTGGTGGCGAAGCGATGACTGTAGCGGTAAGAATTGCACGTGCCGCAACTGGCAAAGATAAAATAGCGTTTTGTGGTTACCATGGTTGGCATGATTGGTACTTGTCCGCCAACATTAGCGATACTGGCAACTTAGATGATCATTTGATCCCTGGCCTTTCTCCGCGCGGCGTACCCAGAGCATTAAAAGGCACCGCGATCCCATTCCCATTTGACGATATTCAAGCGCTCAAAGATGTGATTTCACACCATGGAACAGAGCTCGCTGCGATTGTGATGGAGCCAATGAGGAATTTCTCACCGTCAGCGGAGTATTGGAGACAAGTCGAAGCACTAGCTAGTGAGCTACATATTCCTTTGATCATCGATGAAATCTCAATGGGATTTAGAATATGTCCCGGTGGCTCTCACTTGCAATTAGGTATAAACCCTGACATCGCTGTGTTCTCAAAGGCAATGGCAAATGGTTATGCGATGGCTGCTGTGATAGGTAAATCCAAATGGATGGATGCCGCACAATCAAGCTTTATTTCTAGTACCATGTGGACTGAGCGTGTAGGGCCTGTTGCCGCACTAGCAACAATAGATTTCTATCAAAGCAACAAGGTGCATGAGCATTTGGCTTCCTTGGGCGAAAAAATTAAACAAGGTTGGCTTGATTTAGCTGCAAAGCATCAGCTAAAGATCCATGTTTCAGGCATTTCGGCACTCTGTCACTTTGGCTTCGAACACCCTGAACCACTTAAGTTAAAGGCCTTGTTTATAGAAAAAATGTTAGACAAGAATATTCTTGCGACAAACATGTATTACGCTATGTATGCGCACCAGTTCGAACACGTAGAACAATATTTACAAGCGGTTGATTACGCCTTTGCCGCTATCAAAGAAGCACAAGACAATCCTGAATTACTCGCACACATTACGCCGTCAACTTCGGGCTTTAAGCGTTTAAATTAAGTAAGGAAATCAAGATGTTTTTTGAGATAGAGGATGGGCTTCGCTTCCATAGTTGGGCGCGAGACTTGTTTCCAATCAATCGTAGTTTAACTGGCGAAGGTGTTCGTCAGACCTTACGCTACATACAAAAGCTATTTCCTCAGTTAACGATCAAAGGTGTGCCTTCTGGTACATCTGTCCTCGATTGGACTGTGCCAAAAGAATGGTATGCTGAAGATGCATACATCATCACACCATCAGGGCAAAAAATCTGTGATTTTAAACAGCTCAACGTGCATTTAATGGGTTATTCCATTCCAGTTAATCAAAAAATGACGTTGGAACAGCTTCAGCCTCACTTATATGATATTCCAAGTTTACCCACTGCGGTTCCTTACGTTACTTCATATTACAAAGAAAACTGGGGATTTTGTTTATCCACGGAACAACGAGCACAGTTGGAAGAAGGTGAATATCAGGTTGTCATTAAGTCCAAGCTATTTGACGGTGAGTTGAATTACGGTGAATTAATTTTGCCAGGTGAAAGCGAGCAAGAAATACTCCTGTCGACTTATATTTGTCATCCATCGCTTGCCAATAATGAGCTTTCAGGGCCAGTTGTGTCGATGGCGATAATTGAGAAGCTGCTGCAACAGTCAAAACGGCGCTTTACCTACCGCATATTGTTTGTGCCAGAAACAATCGGTGCAATTAGTTACTTGGCAAGTCATTTATCTCACCTTAAGAAGAAACTGGCGGCGGGCTTTGTTGTGACTTGTATCGGGGATGAACGTGCCTACTCTTATCTTGCTTCCAGAGACGGTAATACGTTAGCGGACAGAGCAGCAAAAAGTGCACTTAAGAGTGTTGCGGGTGACTATAAAAGCTATCACTACCTGCAACGAGGCAGTGATGAAAGACAGTACTGCGCACCGGGTGTCGATTTACCTGTTTGTTCAATCATGAGAAGTAAATACGGGGAATATCCAGAGTATCACACCTCTCTTGATGACTTGACTTTGGTTACCCCAAAAGGGTTGCAAGGTGGTGCGGACGCCTTATGGGCTGCGATTGTGCTGTTAGAAAACAACTATCGCTACAAAACAACAGTACTCGGTGAACCGCAGTTAGGAAAGCGCGGTTTATATCCAAGTGTGAGTGATATGCAACAAGACTATTCCTATGTTGTAAAGATGACTAATCTTCTAGCATACGCAGATGGCACCATGGATCTATTGGAAATTGCTGAATTAATTCAGGTGAGTCCTTTTGAACTGCTCGATATTGCCGATAAGTTAGTAACTGAGAACTTGTTAGAAGTGGTAGATTAAATGAATTTAAATGCGCGACTAGAAAGTTTACGTAGCAAAGATTTTATCATCGTTATTCAGGCGAGGATGACATCCACACGATTACCCAAAAAAGTCATGTTGCCTTTGCGCGGTAAAACGGTACTAGAAACCATGCTAGATCGTTTATCGCCCTTTAAAGATAAAATCGTGATAGCCACGACCAACGATGGCTCTCAATCACCTATCGTCGAGCTGTGTCAGCAATTGGATGTTAAATATGTTGAAGGCGATACCGAGGATGTTTTAGGTCGATATATGCTTGCTGCTGATTCGGTAGGCGCCAACGAGCAAACTGTCGTAGTTCGTTGCACCAGCGACTGCCCACTGATTGATCCGCAGGTGACCGCTGACGTGATCTCGCATTTTTTTGAGATAAGAGAGCACTTCGATTACGTGTCGGCGGGTCCGCATTGTGGTTATCCCAATGGCTTTGATACTGAAGTTTTTACCTATTCTGCTTTACTAGAAGCACATAATAATGCGACTGCTGACTTTGAAAGAGAGCACGTCACGCAATACATTTCGAAGAACCTGAGAGTGGCTGACTATAGCTATCACCAGGATTTGAGTGATTGGCGTCTGACTCTGGATGAAGTCGATGATTATAAACTGATAAATGAAATCTATGCGCTATTCGATAACCGAGTCGATTTCACTTTTGCTGAGCTACAGCAAAAAATTCACTCCACCCCGGGGTTGTTAGAAATCAACCAGCACGTAGAACAAAAACAAGTGGGCTAACTATGTTTAAGCAAGAACTTATTATTGATGGCCGAAAGGTCGGCCATGATCACCCAAATTACATTATTGCTGAAATGTCTGCTAACCATGGGCAGAGCCTTTCACGCGCTAAAGAGCTGGTTTATGCGGCAAAAGAAGCCGGGGCAGACGCCATTAAATTACAGACCTATCGTGCAGATACCCTGACAATGAAATGTGATTTGCCGCATTTCTATATCTCAGATGGCCCATGGAAAGGGCAGTTTTTGTATGACCTCTACGAAGGCGCTTACATGCCTTGGGACTTTCATGCGGAGTTGTTCGAGCTAGCGAACAAAATCGGTATTACGTGTTTTTCGTCTCCGTTTGATAAAACCGCCGTTGACCTGTTACAGCAGTTAGACGCTCCGGCATACAAAATAGCTTCACCAGAGCTAATTGACCATCAATTGATCCGCGATGTGGCTAAAACAGGAAAACCCGTTATTTTGTCCACTGGAGGAGCAACACTTGAAGAAATATCCGAAGCGGTAAAAGTCGCTGAGCAAGCGGGTGTCACTGAGCTGTGTATTTTGAAATGTACCAGCACCTATCCGGCACCACCTGAGTCTATCAATCTGCGCACCATGGCGCATCTAAGAGACACCTTTTCGGTTCCAGTAGGGCTTTCTGATCATACACTAGGTAACGATGTGCCGCTGGCTTCTGTTGCCGTTGGTGGTTGTATGATTGAAAAGCACTTTGTGATGGATAAGTCAGACAATACAGCAGATAGTTTCTTCTCTATGACGCCAAACGAACTAGAGCAGCTGGTGAAAGGAGTGAGACAAATCGAAAAAGCCCTCGGCACGATTCACTATCCTACAGAGCCATCAAAAGCGCGCCGCTGTGTGTATTTAAGTCAGGATGTAAAAGCGGGCGAGCGCTTAAGCGAAGAGAACTTGGTGCAAATGAGACCCGGTGGTGGAGAGATCAGACCTAAGGATATTCCTCGCTTGATTGGACGAAAAGTTAAGCAAGACATGCCAAGAGGCACGCAACTGGCTTGGGGGGATTTAGACTAATGCAGGCCGAGTTAATCGCTTTTTTTGAACACTTCTTAGAATCGAGAGGCGTTACCGTATCTGATCAGCAGCTCCTAGCGTTTAATTTTGTTCAGTCTGGGCTATTGGATTCGTTTGAGATCCTGTCCATGGTGATGCAGTTAGAAACCGAATTTGGGGTGTCACTGTCACCAGAAGAACTCAGTGCGCAGCAAAATGCGACTGTTAAGGGGTTGATTGACACGTTATGCCAAAAACCATGAGTTTTTACTTTCGCATAAATAATACTCAGGGGCTTGGGCATTTGATGCGGTGTCATTGGCTTGCTACTGAGCTGGAGCAAGCTGGCGCAGCATGCTTTTTTGTTTGCGATAGAGAAATTCAACAGGGGACAACTTCGGAAATTGCACTAAGGCTAGTTGCATCAAGGCATGATCAAGACGTCCATTTTCAGTCGGAACAACAAGACGCGCAGTGGTTTTTGCAATATTGTGGCGGCGAGCCAGTTACCGTGGTGCTCGATAGCTATGAGCTAGGACTAAAATGGCAGGTTGAAATTAAAAAGGCCGGACATCGCTTGGTCGTAATTGATGATCTTGGCCGAGAAAATCTGGCCGATGTATTAATTGATCAAAAGTTTGTTGCCAATGGAGCGCAGCGTCGATACGCCGATAAATCCCCAGAGTCATGCAAAATGTTGTTGGGACCACAGTACAGTTTGCTGAACCCCAAATATCGAAATTGTACAGCGCAAAGACAAAATACCCTGCTGTTTTCTTTAGGTGGGGGCGGAAATTGGCGTTTATTAGAGCCTTTACTAGCCGCGCTAATCGACAGTCGAGAGCTATCGGACTATCGGATCCAAATAATAAAGGGGCCGACTGCGACAGGAACCGACTGGTTTGAAAACTTAGTGAGTCACAGTGAGCGAGTTGAGATTATTGATTCACCATCTTCTATCCAGCCCTATTTATCTGCTTGTCGTTTATTTGTTGGAGCGTTGGGGACTTCCCTGTACGAATTGGCCGCAACAAAAACGCCGGCGCTGACTTTTAGCATTGCGGCTAACCAACAAAATGACTGGCAAGATCTTGAACCGCTAGGGCATTATTTCCATCTTGATAACCTGTTAGAAAATGACACCGCGCTAATTGTCAAAACCATTGCAAGTTTGCTCAACAACATAAACAGAGTCACGGCCTTGGTGTTTAACGCTTTGGTCTCGGTCGATGGATTTGGCGCAGAGCGCGTAGCACAAAGCTTGCTTGGACAATCGCAAACCAACACAGCACACAATCCAGAGCCTGAGCCCGAGGTCTTTCAAGTGCTTTCAGAAAAGTTCTTGCTAAGAAAAGTCACTGATGCAGATATCAACTTCTATCTAGCCTCTCGAAACCATCCATCAAATGCAGAAAAAATGACCATCAAAACGTCTGTAGGTCGTTGTGAGCACATTAACTGGTGGTTTAATAACCGACGTCAATCTTATGTGCTAATGGAAGAAGGCATCGATAGAATTATTATTTGGCATCAATTGGTTAACTATAACGACCGTGACTATTTAATAGGTGGCTGGTTTACGACTAGTGATCGCAAGGTAGACTTCTCTCATGCCATGTTAGTATTGCAGTGGCAGCTTAAACATACCCAAGAAATTCATCCCGATGCAACGTGGATAGCGGTTATCGATAAATCCAACCAATTTGTTAATTTGCTTAATCAGTATATGGGCTTTGAGCGCGTTGGCTGCAAAGACACAGAACTGAGCCAAGCGATAGAGCAGGCTTTTCCTAATGCTAACCCTAACGCTTTCAATTACGTCTATCGCAATGCTCAAAAGCCAGTGAGGTAAAGATGCAAAACCTTTATGAATATGTAGCAGCGCACGCCAAAGCTACGCCCCAAAAAGCGGCGGTTATTTATGAAGAAGAATCCGTCAGTTATGCTGAACTGATAGATAGAACGCAGCGCTTAATTGGCTTTTTAACACAATTAGGCATTCAGCCTGGACACAGAGTCGCGCTATTTGCCCCAAATGGGATTGAATATGCGGTAGTGATGTTGGCCTCCGCTGCTTTGGGTGTTGCTGTGGTTCCCTTGCCTATTACCTTAAAAGGTGCGGCACTGGCTAGCGCGCTAAAAAGTACGCCTGTGGCATTGGCGATTAGCTGGTCAAGTGTAACCAAGCAGCTTTTAGAATCGGGCGTATTGGACGAGCGTTCGATAGTGTCAATCAACAAACAGGTTGGTAATGAATGGACTTGGCCTGATGCGATGGCGCACAGTAAGGCTATACCAGACTCGGTTGATTATCTAGACTCACCGTTTATTTTAACCATGACATCCGGCTCTACCGGCAATCCGAAACCGATAACGTTAAGCCAACGTTGTAAACTTAATCGTGCGTTAGAAGCAACGGTTAGTTATTATCGGCTCGATAGTTCAGATGTTGTACTGGTTTCAACGCCTCTCTATCACTCGCTTGCGCAGCGCGGTTTATTGATGCCATTGTTAATTGGTGCAACCACAGTCATTCTTCCCAAATTCAATGTAGCAAAATGGCTCGACGCCATTACAAGTCATAAAGTGAGTTTTCTATTCGCGGTATCCAGTCAGCTAGAAATGATCTTACCTGAACTATCTAAAGCCCATGACTTGAGCAGTTTGAAGACTATTGTTAGTTCTTCTGCGGTGTTACCCGCCGCGACGAAAACGGCGTTGGTTGCCGCATTAACCTGCCGACTACATGAGTGCTACGGGGCCTCGGAAGTCGGCGTTGTGACTGACTTTTGTGTATCTATAGATGCCGAGCACAACGGCAGCGTTGGCAAAGCGCTTCCCTTCGTTGAGCTAAAAGTGGTTGATAAAGAAGGTAATAAAGTAGCCGCCAACGACGTGGGAGAAATTCGTTGTAAAACCATCACCGCGTTTTCAGGGTATTTGAAATTACCCAAGCTCAGCGAAGAAGTGTATGACCATGAAGGCTTCTTTGCGACAGGGGATTTAGGTTATCTCGATAAAGATGGCTACTTGTATTACGTTGGTAGAAATAAAGATGTGATTTCATCGGGTGGCATCAATGTTTATCCGCAAGACATCGAAGACGTTATCAAAGCTGTGCCTGGGGTAGATGACTGTGTGGCCTTTTCTGTACCAGAAGCGCAACTTGGTGAAGTCGTGAAGGTGGTTTATACCAGCTCAGATAACAGCGCTTCTGAGTTAGATTTAAGAAAAGCCTGTCTTCAAGAACTCACTGATTATCAACAACCACGAACGATTCAACAGGTTTCAGCGTTACCAAAAAGTAGCCTTGGCAAGATATTGCGGCAGCAAGTTAAGGAGATGTTTGGTGAGTGAAACCATAACTCAGCAGATCAAGCTGAACGCGACATCAACACCAGATAAGCACGCGATTATTTTTAAAGATCAATGCTTGACCTATAAGCATCTAGTACAGCAATTCGAGTTAACGGCTGGGCGGCTTGCAGCTTTAAACATCGGAGCCGGTTGTCGCGTTATCACGTTGCTCCCTAATGGTATTGAAAATTCGATAGTAATGCTTGCACTGGCTGAGATTGGTGCGGTGATTGTGCCTCTAAGCTCAGACAGTCCGATCGCACAAATCAAAACCGCAGTGGAAAAAACAGGCGCCATTGCACTGTTGACGGAAAAAGCGCTAGCAGTAGAAACGGAAGCTAAACAGTACACCATAGCGCAATTGACAAAGGTTGAAGCACAGCCATATCAACCCGCGAGTACCACTGATATTCCTTATATCTTGACGATGACATCTGGCTCGACGGGAGCGCCAAAGCCCATTGTATTTAACCAGCAAACTAAAATTAACCGAGCACAATCGGCAGTTGGCCTTTATCAACTAAGCCAAGATGACGTGGTTTTATGTGGCACTCCACAACATCACTCACTTGCGCAACGCCTGACATTGATGCCACTGATGCTCGGCGCGACTTGTGTGATCCTTGATAGCTTCAAACCAGCTGCATGGATTGATGAGGTAGAAAAGTACTCTGTTACATTTACGATCGCAGTTTCCTCACAATTGGCTGCATTGAGCTCATTGCTAAAAGAGCAAAAAGACCAGCTTCAATCGCTGAAAAAAATTGTTTCTAGCTCTGCACTACTTACCGATGTAGACAAAAAACAGCTTAAAGAAAACCTCAATTGTGAGTTACACGAATGCTATGGGGCTTCGGAAGTTGGCACGGTGAGCGACATTAATACCAGCTCACACCCAGAAAAAATAGGCAGTGTTGGCAGCGCAGTGCCCGGTGTGGTTATTGCCATCAGAGATAAAGAAGGAAATGAGCTTAGCGCTGGGACTTGTGGAGAAATTACGGTGAGATCACACACCGCCTTTGCAGGCTACTTTGAGCAACCAGAATTAACCGAAAAAGCTGTTCGTGATGGCTTCTTTTACACCGGTGATTTGGGCTATTTAGATGATGACGGCTTTTTATATTTTAAAGGCCGCGCTAAAGATATCATTATTTCCGGTGGCATTAATATTTACCCTGAAGATGTTGAAGCTGTGCTAAATGCCCATAGCGCTATTAAAGAAAGCGCTGTTTTTGCTGTGGAATCTCAGTATTTGGGTGAATACGTTGCAGCCTGTATTGTGTTGACAGAAGAGATTAAAGTCTCAGAAATTAGGAAGTGGTGTAACCAACGACTTAACTCATATCAGGTACCACCTATAATTCAAATAGTTACAGAACTTCCCAAAACCAGTTTAGGAAAAATACAACGCAGGCAATGTGGCGTGACTTATGTTGAACCACTACAACGATTAGCAAAAAAACTTGATTTGTTAAATACTTTTTAATAAAACGTTTCATGTGTTATGTTTGGAATGGAACTTACTGATTTTTTTGATCTTTAGGTTTTTAGTTCTACGCTTATTTACATGAATACCGTTTGGAGAAGTGTTTAGTGGGTGCAATAGGAGAGGAATATTATATTTATGGTGCGGGAATATATGGTAAAGCGATAGTCGATAGTGTTATCAAATCAGATAAAAGCGAAAGGTTGTTGGGGATTATAGAAAGAGACCCACAATCGAATTTCTATCGCGGCGTACCTATTTACAAATTAGCAGACTTCAGTGGCCCATTTGAGCCTGCTATTGTAATTTCCATTCTAGGTTATCCAGGAGTTGAAGAGTCGTTGTATGAGAAGGGCTTTAACACCGTAATCCCAACCCATGAAGTTTTTGACTTATTCCCAAACTCATTACAGGCACTCAATACTGACGGTGTCTTGTGGCGAAAATCACCTCAACAATGTCAGTGGGATGACGAAGCAGTAAGTAAGCTGATGCCGTTATTCAGTGATGAAAAGTCTCGAATCGTATTTGATGGATTAATTGCATTTAGGAAACGGCCCTGTGCGAACACCTACCCATGGCCAGACACACATGAAATGTATTTCCCACCGGAGCTTGCTCAGCTCTATGACTATGAGTCTTTGCAGATTTTGGATATTGGGGCGTTTGATGGTGACTCATTAGCCTCATTTTATGAGAGGTGGCCTGAAAAAATTTCAAACTACGTAGGTATTGAAGTGTCGCCTGATAATATTAAAAACCTAGAGCACCGTTTAGCGCAACTTGATTTAGAAAATGCTTTGGTTATCCAAGGAGCCGTGGGAGTGCCGGAAGGCCAAAGCTTGGTGTTGCAGGGAAATAGTTCAGGTACCAGTGTTTGTGTGGTCGATAAAGACAGCATTAAAACTACGGATACCTTAATTGAAGTCATTGACCTTAAAAAACTATGTCGTGAATATCAATTCAACATTATCAAAATGGATATTGAGGGAGCGGATTTTAAAGCATTACAGGAATTAGCCCCAGTAATCAAAAACACACTACCAACCTTGGCGTTATCGGTATATCATGACCCCGCAGACATCTGGCGTATGCCTTTGTTAATCAACGAGATTGCTCCCGGAAAATATGACTTTTTTATGCGACAAGAAGGACATTGGGGGCTTGAGACTATTTTTTACGCAGTACCAAAAGTAAAGCCATGAAAGAGATACTTAGACGTTTAAGTGATCTGTTAGCAGATCGCGCTGACTTTAGCACCATGAGCGAATCACAGCTTGCACAGTACCGTCCTCTGGACACGGGGATCATCGATTCATTTGGATTGATGCAGTTTCTGATGTCTATTGAAGAAGAGTTTGAAATTGAGCTAGACCCTGAAGATACGCAATCGGAAGAGTTTCGTAGCTTAGGTGGCATCGCTGAAATTATTAAGCAGAAACAGAGTCAATAGTGGCAAAAACCTACTCAAGCGAAGATATCGCAACAAGCTTGGCTCTGGCTGGTATCAAAAGCGGCGATAATGTGTTTGTGACTACCTCCTTGGGGATGTTTGGCTTTCTTGATGGCGCAACATCTCAGGATGATATCAATCAAGCTTTTTTTCAAGCCCTGTGTAATGCGGTAGGTGAGCGTGGTTCGATCATTGTCCCAACTTATTCTTATACCTTTGGCAGGCACAGATATAGTGCGCCAGCAGTGTACGACACTCGCACCACACCTGCTGAAATCGGCCCATTTCCAAATTTTTTTTTACAACAGCAAGATGTTGATAGAAGCCCTGACCCATTTATGTCGGTCGCTATCAAGGGGCCATTGTCCAGCCTGTTTACAAAGATAGGCAATAGTTCATACGGGTATAACGGCATTTTTGCCAAGTTACTTGGCAAAAAGGTGAAGTGCTTAAACCTCGGTCTAGGACCCAATTGGACGCCGTTTATTCATTATGCGGATTACATTGCTGCCGTACCATTTCGTTACGATAAGCTATTTACGGGGTATTTTTCCGGTGAAACCGAACCTAAACAGTGGTTGTACAGCGTACCTTTGCTGAGTGACAATGCGACTGCCAACGCCCATCCTATCGGTAAATTGGCGTTTGAACATGGTATTTGGAGCTATTCGGATTTAGGGCGCGGTAGAATTTATGCTTGTAGCTACGATGCGTACTTCAATTTTGTGATGGAACACCTTAATCAAGATCAATGGTTAATGGCGAAAGGCCCTCGTGGTGATGTATTAGCAATTGAACGTGAGCGTTGTGCTATAGATTCCGCACAACATTTTAGCTATCAATGTACAGAGCGAAACAACCTGCTATTAGCGAAATTCGCACAGCAGTTTCCTCGATATCAGCAAATCCGTTTTGAAACGGGGCAAAACCACTTTGATCATGTGGTGCCTGAAGGGTGGCATGTGCGTGCCTTTAGTGCAATGCACAATGAGCAATTACTGAGTGATGACATCAATCTGGTGGGAGATTACAGCACCTCTGTTCAAGGCCAAATCAGCGCTCAGCAATTAAGTGACCATAGTGTAGAAAGTCAGCGCTTTCCGCCTTATATCGAAAGAGATTGGTGGCTTATGGGTAGGCTGTTAGAAACAAGCGACGACTTAATCGACATTGAGATCCAAACCGAGACCTATTACGCGGAGTTTATCACGCTTATCAGAAAAGGTAGCCTGGACACGGTTCAGTGCTTGTGCAGTTCTGACTTCGACAGTGAAACGTCACTCAAGCAGTTTATCGATACACAAATTAGCGATACAGCAACACTTATTGTGGTTCCGCACACCGCGCTACTAGCCGCAACATTGCATGAGTTTTTACATCATATTGCCGATATTAAGCTGGTGGAATGTTTATCACCAACAGACAAGTCAACTTGGCAGCGTTGGCATGTCAACGGATATAACCCGAATGCGGTGTTAAAACTGGCCGACTTTAACTTAACTATAACCACAAGAATAGTGTCTTAATGAATAATTAATGGTCAGGCTTTGCATGTTGCCAGTTGAGACGGTCGTACCTTGAAATACCGTCACTCACAAAGGTTTTTACATAGTGTCGGATGGCGTCGCTTCGTTATTCGACCTACTCAGATATAACGGTATGATGGGTAATCTAATGCTCTGTTAAACGCAATTCGGTAAGCCAAAAAACTCGCTCAAATAGTGACCAATAAAAGTAGTTAAGCGACCACTTCTATCACCAAACCGCTTATATTAGATGGCTGACAGCGACACATTTCCAAATCCACCCAAGTAAAAACAAATTTTATTACTACAAAACTAAATTCTTTTATTTCTAAAACCGAAACAATGTATCGTGATGTAAATTTTTCCTGGTTGCTATTTGCTCTGTGGTAGACGCTTTTTACATCAGTTTAATATATTTTCTCATCGAGTATAGGCTTTTTGATTTTAATGTTTATACTTAGTTAACAATAAATTAAGTGTAGGTTGGAGCAAATATGGGTGAGTCTTTTATCGATAGGTTTTTAGCGCAAGGAGCACAGCGTTATATTTTTGGCACCACCACTGAAGCTCAGGCACTCATCGACATATTCAACCAAGAAAACATTCAGATAACCGCGGTTATCGATAATTTTCACCCCTCAGAGGTATTTCATGGTGTTCCATGTATAAAGCTTGTCGATACGCCGAAAAATGCATGTATTGTCTCCGCCGTAACCAACAGCCGTCCGGTTGACGTCAATCACCTGCTAGAAAAGCAAGGGTTTAATTATTGTGACTACTTTTATTTTTATCGAAACTCAGGGTTCAATTGTCCCAAAATCGACTTTTGGGATGGGGCTGTAAAGCATTGGGAATCCCATAAACACGATTACGAAACAGTAAAAAGTTGGCTAGAAGATGATGAGTCGAGACGCACTTTTGATGCAATCGTGAATTTTAGAAATAATTATGACTTAACGTATATGGAAGATTTTGAGTTCGACATCACCAATATGTATCTAGAACTTTATGTGATGCCATTAAAAGACAGCGCCATTTTTTTTGATTTAGGGGCGTATGATGGCACAGACTCGGAGCGCTTTCTTAGGTACGTGAACAATGGCAGCGCCTACTTGTTCGAGCCAATACCTGACCAAGTCGCGATGCTAGAAAAAAAATATCAACACTCTAGAGCCGTCAATGTCATTTCCGCAGCAGTGGGGAGTGGTGATAAAACGGTTTACTTTAATGTGTCTGGTACTTCATCAAAAGTGGTAGACAGTGAAGGCGAGCCAGATACTGTTTCAGTACAGCAGATTTGCCTTGATAGCTTTTGTAAGCACAATGCAATAACGCCTGATTTGATAAAAATGGATGTAGAGGGCGTAGAGTTAGACGTAATTAAAGGTATGGAGCAGCTGATTAAATCACACAAACCTAAGTTGGCAGTAAGTGTTTACCACCGTGTTGAGCATTTAACTCAGGTTCCCATCTTATTAAGAGCCCTTTGTCCTGAGTATAAGTTTTATTTAAAGCATTATACTCAGGGTTACAGTGAAACTGTGCTATTTGCGGTCTAAGCGTTAATTACCAGCAGGAATGGCGTATAGAATAATCTCTATACCAAAATCACCGTGGCAATGGAGTCTAAATTTGTAGTTTGGGTTGAGCGCTATAATTTGCTGTGCAATTTGCCATAAGTGTTCCGGTTCGTGATAAACCGAGATCGCAAGCAGTGGTGTTGAGCCTTGAATAATTTGCTTAGCGCCTTCAAGTGCTTGGGGTTCAGTCCCTTCAATATCCATTTTGATAAAATTCACTTTGGAACCTATGCAGGCTTGATCAAGCGCTACAACGGGTAAAGAACTGCCCAGTTCAAGATTAGTATTAGTATCATCAAACTTCCCTTGAGACTGGCAGGCATCAAAATTCAAAATTGTATTCGAATGCCAAACGCCACACGGGAATAAATAGGTATTAAACGGCTGCTCGACGAGTGCAGCGGCCTTTTTCTGCAACGCCCCGTAATTAGCCGGATCGGGCTCAAAACAGATCATTGAATTCAGGTTTAAGCCGGCTTGGCTTAGCGTTTCAACCGCGCTATCTATGGTATCGCCAATATATGCACCGCAGTCTACGAAATTAATGCCGTTTTGCCACATCGGGAGTTCAAGCAACCAAGGTGGAAAATACTGCACCAAAAAGTCATTTTCAACATAGTGCTTGCCATCGACATAACGTCTAAACTCGATGATGGTATCTAAACAAGCTTTGCTTTGCTCATCCTCAAGGCTTTCTCTAAGCCATGCGAGTTCTGTAGCATCACTAATAACACTGTGTTTGAGTTTGTCTTTATAGTTGGTGCTGAAAAAGTAATCTAGTACATAAGGATATTGCTTAATGATTTCGTTCATATTTAAGCAAGATTCAACACCACTGTGTAACAGCTCTTGTTTTATTTTTTCACTGATGCATGACACAGACACCAGCAGGGGGACTGACTTGTCAGGAATGGTATCGGGACGATAAATTGGACATCCTTCAAACTCGGTTTCTTGGCAATATAAATCAACAAAAAAAGCGATTTTCACACCATTTTCGGTAAGGGCTTTATAGACTTTTTGTCCGTTTCCACCAGCGCCATAAATAGCTACATGTTTGTAATCTAGCATTTTTACTCCTGTTAACCGAGTTTGCTTTAGTAATTAGTTAGATACTTTTTCCCACAGCTCTGATTCAACAGAAGCTTTGGCAGCACTAAATAAGTTCATGCCACTTTTAGCTTGCTGCAGGCCAAAAACATAGCTGCTCTTTTCTGGCGAATTAGACAAATATTGCGTCAACTCAGTGTGAATATCGGTATAAAGGTTAGAGAAGGCTTCGACAAACCCTGTTGGATGTCCGGGTTTCATTCGGTTATACCTTAACTGATTGGCATATTCACACTGACCCGCACGGTCTAAGATCTCTCTTCTGCCATCGTTATAATTGAGCTCCAGTTCATCCGGGTTTAGCTGTATCCAACGCGCACTGCCTTTATCGCCATATATTCTAACCTGTAAGCCATTTCGATGACCAATAGCGGTCTTTGACATCCACATGCTGCCTTTTATGTCGTTCGGGTATTTTAATAACAAGAAAGCATCATCAACGAGATCAGGGTACTGAGAATGGTTGGCAAATTGCGCGATGGTGTGTGTCGGTTCCAGCTCAAGCAGATAGCTAGATAAGTGATGAAGGTGAACACCTAAATCTAAGCAAATAGTCGGAACTTCACAATCTTTTAAACGCCATGCTTGTGGCATAGACGGTTTACCTGCAATATCGGGTGGACGTCTGAACCCTTCTTGCGGCATTTCTAAATGAATTTTTTGAATTGTGCCGAGCGCCCCTTGGTTGACCAAGTGTTTTAATTCCCTGACCATAGCATAGCCACTGTAGTTATAGGTGACCGCAAGGAAATGTTGATTGCTGTCGTAGAGCTTTTCAAGACGCTTGATTTCACTTGGGCCAGTAACTAGCGCCTTTTCACAAATGATAGGGATATTACTTTCTAATAGTGTTTCAAGGACTTCAATATGGTGCGGTGTTGGCGTAAGAACGACGACGGCATCAAATAGTTCTCGGCCTTCGCGAATTAAAGCCTGCCAAGTTTCAAAGACATTCTCAACCGGTACTCCCCAGCGCTGGCCTGTCGCGATATTTTCGGTTTGATCTCTAGAAAAAGCGCCTGCAACGACCTCAAATTTATTATCAAGTTGAGTGGCTGCAAAATGCACGTAACCTACTGCGGAGTTGTTGCCTCCGCCAATGAAAGCAATCTTAAGTTTTACGTTATTTGTCGTTGTCATTAATTGGGCCTTCTTTCGGTGTTCTTGTTGTTATCGGCATCAAGGTCTAAATATTTATAGCTTCCAAAGCGCTGGATTAGTAAGTCGACTATCGTTGATAGATAAATCAGGTAGCTCAGAAAGGTTAATCGTATCGATTCGTTCGTATGCCTCGAGAATTTCACTTAGTTCGGCATAACTGTTTACGCCAATAATCACTTTTGCAATTTCCTGTTCTTTCAAAACGTATGCTAAACATAACGAAAGTAAAGAAGCATTCAGGTGTTTAGCGGTGTCATGAAATTGTTTAATGTAGGGCTTCCAAGGAGAAAAGTAGCTAGCCAACTTATCAATTGGCATCAACAAAAGCCCTTGCAAAAATGCCGAACGGGCGTGAATTTCTATGTTGTTATTTTGAAAATTTTGCAGGGCATTGCACTGTTTAAAATAGGTATCAAAAACATTGAAAGGTATTTGTACCAGGTTTATGTGGCCGTGACGCAAAATAGGCTCAATTTCGCAACCTGAATATACCGATATGCCAACCTTATCAATCAGCTTACTTTCTTTCATTTGTACCAAACGTTGCATAATCGGCTCAACACCCGATTTAAAAAGGTCACTGGCTTGGTGGAATAGTATTGCTTGCAAAGCTGGCGCTTTAAGTTCAGAAAAGCATCGATCTATGAACTGTTGATATCTTTCTGCGTCGTTTTCTTCAAACTGCGATTCCGTCAGCGGTGGCAGCTTAGACACGATATTAAAGTGGCGGTGTAAGTTTTGGTGTTTTGCCAATACTTTATGACTGTCTCCATAACCGAGCGCGGTGTCTATCGTAGCTATGCCGGCGTCATGAGCGAGGGTTAATATGCGTTCAACTTCGGCTTGAGTAGGACGTCCATTTTGATTGCTAACGCCATAATCTAAACCAAACTGAACTGTGCCTAACGCTAATCGCATAGTGCCTTACCGAGTTCCGCGATGACTTTGTTTTGTTCTTCTGATGTCATAGTGGGATAGAGCGGGATGGTAATGGCCTGCTGATAGTAAGCTTCAGCGTTGGGGAAATCCCCAGCTTTGAATCCCATGCTTTGATAAAAAGGCTGCAAATGAATCGGAATATAGTGCAAGTGGCTGGTAATACCATGCTCTCTAAGTAAACATATCAGTTGGTTATGACCCACTTTGAAATTTTCTTGCAGTTTCACGATATACAGGTGATAGCTAGATAGACAGTCTTCACTTTGTTGAAGATGCTCAATTGGAAACTCACTCAACCTTGTATAATAGATTGCGGCGAGTTGGTTTCTGCGCGCGACAAATTCATCTAATCTTTGCAGTTGGCTTAAGCCCAAAGCAGCTTGCAGCTCGGTCATACGATAGTTGTAGCCAAGTTCTAACTGCTGATAATACCAAGGCCCATGGCTTGGTTCAGTCATTTCTTCTTGTTTGTTTGTAATGCCATGGCTTCTGAGGCGCTGCAGACTTTTCAAAAGTGCAGCGTCGTTACAGGTTGCCATTCCACCTTCAGCAGAAGTGATAATTTTAACCGGATGAAAACTAAATACAGTGATGTCTGAGAACTCACAGCAACCAACGGGTTTGTTCTTGTATTTAGCGCCAATCGCGTGAGATGCGTCTTCTATGATCCTGATGTTATAACGCTGCGCCAAATTGTAAATTGTTTCCATATCACAAGATTGCCCAGCCAAGTGCACGGGAATAATAACCTTGGGAAGACAGTCTTGCTGAGCAGCTTGTTCTAACTTGATCGCCAGCGCCTCAGTAGACATGTTGCCGGTGTCCAGATCAATATCCACAAAATCGATTTGTGCACCGCAATATAATGCGCAGTTGGCAGAGGCTACAAACGAAATTGGAGAAGTCCAAACATAATCACCTGGACCTACACCCAGAGCCAAACAGGCAACATGAAGCGCTGAAGTTGCGCTGTTAGTTGCGCAGGCGTATGTTGCCTGACAATAATTCGCTATTGCGTGCTCAAATTCAGGTACTTTTGGACCTTGGGTGAGCCAGTCAGATTTCAACACCTCTAAAACAGCGTCAATATCTTGCTGGCTAATATCCTGTCTACCGTATGGGATCATGGCAGAGCCTTGGCGTTGAAGGCCTGGATCTCCTCTACAGAGAGGTAATGTGGGTTGCTCAAAGAATTATATTCAAATCCCGGTTGGACGGCTTTACCTTTTTCCCCTAACGCATTGATATCAAAACTGTTACTTCTACTACTGAATTTGATACCTGGCGCAATAACATAGTGGTCATCGAATTCAAAGGTATCAAAACATAAATCTTCGGGACACATCACTTCATGTAGTTTTTCACCGGGCCTAATACCAATGATTTTTTGTGGTAAATTTGGTGCCATCGCTGTCGCCAGATCGGTAATTCTAATTGAGGGTATTTTTGGAACGAAAATTTCTCCGCCGAGCATTCTTTCAAAGTTATTTAAAACAAAGTCCACACCTTGTTGAAGGCTAATCCAAAAACGCGTCATATCGGCATGGGTGATCGGAATGTGGTCTTTGCCTTCATCAATAAACTTTTGGAAGATTGGGACCACTGAACCTCGAGAGCACACTACGTTTCCGTAACGTACTACTGAAAACATGGTTTTATGCCCACCGGCAATATTGTTTGCTGCAACAAACAGCTTATCAGAAGCGAGCTTGGTGGCACCGTATAAATTGATGGGGTTGGCTGCTTTGTCGGTGGAAAGTGCTATTACTTTTTCTACATTGTTATCCAACGCTGCCTCAATGACGTTTTCAGCCCCATTAATATTGGTTTTGATACACTCCATCGGATTGTATTCTGCGGCTGGGACTTGTTTTAAAGCTGCCGCGTGGATCACATAGTCGACGCCTTGCATTGCTCTGCGCAACCGGCTTTTGTCGCGGACATCTCCTATGAAATAACGCATGCAAGGCTGATTAAACACTTGTTGCATCTCAAATTGCTTTAACTCGTCTCGTGAAAAGACGATTATCTTTTTGGGTTTATAACGCTCAAGCAAAGTCTTTACGTACTTCTTACCAAACGAGCCAGTCCCACCCGTAATCAATATTGTTTTGTTATCAAACATAGGGTATCCACCTAGAGGTGCAATCAATTCTTTACAGTATGCAAAGCATAAAACCCGCTGTACATACTTATTTTTCGAATAAAGTAACTACTACTCAATACTTTATATCAGTTCGACTATTTTTGCAGTAATTATGCCAGTGTCACTGTCAATTTTACGTTATAAGGTGACTTTTTAGCCAAATTGGAGTAGGGTTAAGTCTAGTAATAGTTGATGGGAGGCTATATGAAAATCCAATCACAAAGTACCAGTATCTTTAATCGTATTGAGCAGACTAGTAACAAACTCAATCAGCAGCTGTCTTCTGGTAAAAGAGTGAATTCAGCCGCAGATGATGCAGCTGCACTGCAGATTATCGATCGATTGACCTCTCAGCAGAACGGTTACAGCCAAGGTATTCGCAATGCTTACGATGGTATTTCCTATTCGCAAACGGCCGAGTCAGCTTTATCGGGGGTTAATGATGCGGTTTCTCGTATCAGGGAACTTTCAATTCAGTCAGGCAACGGGGCATTAACAGACAGTGACCGTCAAGCGCTGCAGGACGAAGTTGCTCAGCTACAAACGCAAATCACGGAAACTTTCGAAAACACCACGTTTGGCGGTGCGCCGTTGTTTAATGGTGAATCTACAAGTTTTCAAATCGGCCCTGATGCAAATACCACCAAGACGTTAGCTCAGTCTGATGGCAGTTTTGCAAATGACATCCTAACAGTTGATATTTCAACACAGGCAGGTGCACAAGCGGCTATTGATGTTGCTGATACAGTTGCTGAAGAGCTTAATAGTCAAAGAGCAGAACTTGGTGCGTTTGAAAATACTTTATCTAGTACAATTCGCTCGTCGAGCAACCAAAGAGAAAACATTGCTGCAAGTCAGAGTCGCATGCAAGACACTGATTATGCTCAAGCTGTAACCAATCAGGTATCGAACGATATTTTGTCACAAGCGTCAATTGCGCTTCGTGGACAAGCAAACCAATCGGCATCGGCCGTTCTGAATCTGTTATAAATTAATACCAAAGTATTGATTTAAAACATACCGAGTGGCAATTTTTTGGCGCAAATGTCAAAAAGTTGCCACTTAGGTATTGCATCCCTCCCTATCTCTCTTACAATCTAACTATTGATCTTAACGAAAGTAGATTGGACACCAAGTAATGGTCTTGATCTTAGATAACAATAATAACAGAGCGATTGGCTTTAGCGCATCGTTGAGCTTTGTTGGACAAGCTAACGAGTTACAACACGAAGCTGACTTTACGCTGGACAAAATTACTAAGTATCAAGAACCGATAATGGTACTTGGCGCGTTAAATGATAACTCCCATGAAGATCTAATTAAATCTCTTCCTGCAGTGCCTTTTTTGCTAGTTGGGGAAACGCTGCGTTCATTGCTTACCTTGCCCAACGTAATCGGCCTTATTACTGAGCCTTTTAGTCAAGATGTAACAATGCAGTTACTACATGACTGTCAACAATACTTGCGGATGCTTCCTAATAAAGACCAGAAAGTCAAAAGTAAAGTATTTGATGGCTTGGTCGGAGAGACGGAAGCTGTTAAAAATGTGCGCTTTTTGATTTCACAAGTGGCTAAAACTGATGCAAATGTTTTGATATTAGGCGAATCCGGCACGGGTAAAGAAGTAGTGGCTCGTAACGTTCATTTACTCTCAAAACGCGCACAGGGACCGTTTGTTCCTGTTAACTGCGGTGCGATTCCTGGTGAACTACTTGAGAGTGAATTATTTGGTCATGAAAAGGGCGCATTTACTGGGGCAATTTCAGCGCGCAAAGGGCGCTTTGAATTAGCGCAAGATGGCACATTATTTCTAGATGAAATAGGGGATATGCCGTTACAAATGCAAGTTAAGCTGCTTCGTGTTTTACAAGAACGTACATACGAGCGAGTAGGTGGGACTAAACCTATTCAGGCAAATGTGCGGGTTATTGCAGCTACCCATCGCAATCTTGAGAATATGATTGAGGAGGGTAAGTTTAGGGAAGATCTTTTTTATCGTTTGAATGTATTCCCTATTGAAAACCCTTCTCTTGCTGAACGTGCAGATGACATCGGTTTATTACTTAAAGAGCTTACACGCAGAGTCAGCGAGCAAACCGGTAACACGGTACAGTTTACGGACCGAGCCGTTGAAAGTTTAAAGTCGCATCAGTGGCCGGGCAATATTCGTGAATTGGCTAATCTCGTTGAACGCATGGTGATCATGTTCCCAGACAAAGTCGTTGATGTAACCGACTTACCTAATAAATATCGTTATATCGAAGTGGATGCATACGAGCCAGAATACCCTGAAGAATTGCTAGAGAAAGATGCATTTAACGAGTTGTTTAGTGAAGGTTTTAGTGAAGACGATGAAAGTTATCAAGAAGATATGATAGCAACTCAGCCAGATCCTGGTTTATTGCCTGAGGAAGGCATTGAATTGAAGGAATACTTGGCCGAACTTGAGATCAGCCTAATTAGTCAAGCATTGAACAGATACGATTATGTCGTAGCGCGTGCGGCAGAAATACTAGGTGTGCGTCGAACAACACTAGTTGAAAAAATGAAAAAGTATAACCTGAATAGGGATTAGGCTATTTGCCTTTCTAAACCTTAAGATGACAATGGGCTGACACCGATTACTATCGTCAGCGTTTTAGAGAGCTAACTTTAGGGTTAGCTCGATATATTCATTGAATGACTAACTGCAGAACCACTTCAGTATGGTCGTAATCGTCAGCCATTCCTTAACCCCGCGAAGTCGATATCCTTATACGAATCGATAATCACTTGCCTACAGATACAATTTTGCTGGTGATCATTAACCATGCCACACGCTTGCATGTGAGCATAAACCGTTGTTGGTCCTAAGAACTTAAAGCCACGTTTTTTGAGATCTTTGGCAAATACCTGACTTAGTTGGGTGGTAGCAGGAACATCAGTAGGTGTCTCAACCAAGTTCACGATGGGATGAAAATTTACAAATTGCCACTGGTATCTTGCGAAGCTACCAAACTCATTTTGGATCTCGATAAATTTTTGCGCGTTATTTATTGTGGCCGCAATTTTAGCTCTGTTTTTGACGATGCCATCAAAAGAGAGTAAGCGTTCAATATCCTCTTCAGTCATTTGACTGACTTGCTGTACATCAAATTGTTTAAATGCTTCTCGGTATCCGGCTCTTTTTTTTAAAATGGTGTACCAACTTAATCCCGCTTGCGCTGACTCAAGAGTTATAAATTCAAATAGACGTTGATCATCAAGTACAGGTCTTCCCCATTCCTCATCGTGATATTGCACGTAATCTGGTTTTGTTTCATCAACCCAGTAGCATCGTGTCACCTTCTTCTCCTTTAATAAAGTTCGGCTACGGATATTACGCTAGCATAACGCTGTATAAAAAAACAGTGTCAATTGTTTGTCTCGTATTGTCGCACTCTAAATTATTGATAATTAATCGTTTTAAAGTTGGATCGCTTTTTGCTTTACTAACTGTGTTATGAATTTATAGAGAGCGGAAAGATGGCATTAGCACATGTTATTAATCCACAATTTGTGCCAGCCTCTGGTCCATTTGGGCCGGGCTTATTACAAGAAGCTTATGTTGGTGAACTGAGCGACCTAAGACAGCAAGCGAGCTGGTTGGGTCATTTAGTTGACACAATGCCAGCTGGCGTAGTCGTTCTAGACGGTCAAGGTATGATAGCGAAGGCAAATCAAATTGCGATGGATATGCTTGGAGAGCCACTTGAAGGCGAAAAATGGTTCAATATAATCCAGCGTTCTTTCCGCCCTCAGCACGATGATGGGCATGAAGTGTCGTTAAAAAATGGCCGCTTGATCAAGTTAGAGATCACAGCATTAACTCCTGAACCGGGCCAGTTAATCTTAATGACTGATTTGACTGAAACGCGGAAGCTACAAAAGCGCGTCGCACACATGCAGCGTTTAAGTGCGCTTGGTAAAATGGTCGCATCGCTGGCACATCAAGTGAGAACTCCGCTTTCAGCGGCTATGCTATATAGCGCGCATTTGGGTTCGGATAGTCTACCAGCAGAGTCACGAGAAAAGTTTCATACCAAGTTAATGTCACGGTTAAAAGATCTTGAGAGTCAAGTTAATGACATGCTGCTATTTGCCAAAAGCGGTGAGCAGCAAGTCGTGGAACAAGTATCGATGCAGCAGTTATTAAGTGAAGTAAAAGCTGGTGCTGATGCCATGATTGAATTACATAAGGCGGAGTTAGTTGCGGAGTTGCCTGAGCCAGATATCGAAATTCTTGGTAATAAAACAGCCTTAGCAAGCGCCATTCAAAACTTAATCCACAATAGTGTGCAAATAATTGGTGCTGGTGCTCGAATAGAGATTAGCGCCCACCGAGATATTAAAGAAGGGTATGTCAGAATTTCAGTGACGGACAACGGACCTGGAATAAACGTTGACGAAGTAGAAAAGTTGTTTGAGCCATTCTACACCACAAAAGCGCAAGGCACGGGCTTAGGTTTGGCAGTCGTTAGTTCTGTTGCTAATGCTCACAAGGGGTATGCTCAAGCCCACAATGTTGAGGGTAAAGGAGCATGTTTTAGCCTAGTTTTGCCAGTTGTTGAAGCGGAGGATTTATGAGTAATAAGGTACTAGTAGTTGAAGATGATGCAGGTTTACGAGAAGCGTTAATCGATACACTCCAGCTTGCCAACATCGAATGTGAAGAGGCCAACAGTGCTGAACAAGCCGTTCTGATGCTTAAGCAAGAGGACTTTTCTCTAGTGGTCAGCGATGTACAAATGGGGGCAATGAGTGGACTTGATTTACTCAAGACCATCAAATTGAATTATCCCGAGTTGCCAGTTTTGATGATGACAGCTTACGCGACCATCGACGATGCTGTAGAGGCAATGCGTTTGGGCGCAATTGACTACATGGCTAAGCCGTTTGCACCAGAGGTACTACTGAATATGGTCAGTCGTTACTTGCCTGAGCAAGAACGCGAAACTGACGGTCCGGTTGTTGCGGATGAAAAAAGCTTACGGTTACTCGAACTCGCAGCCAAAGTGGCTAAATCGGAAGCCAGCGTTATGGTATTGGGCCCTAGCGGCTCCGGTAAAGAAGTACTCGCACGCTATATCCATGATAAATCCGAACGTGCAAATGAACCTTTTGTGGCGATAAATTGTGCGGCTATTCCAGAAAATATGCTTGAAGCCACACTATTTGGTTATGAGAAAGGTGCGTTTACTGGCGCTATTCAAGCCTGTCCTGGCAAGTTCGAGCAAGCTCAAAAAGGGACAATATTACTAGATGAGATCACCGAGATGGATTTGGGGCTACAAGCAAAACTGCTCAGAGTATTGCAAGAAAGAGAAGTTGAGCGACTAGGTAGTCGAAAAACAATTGCACTTGATGTCAGAGTTTTGGCGACGAGTAACCGTGATTTAAAAGAAGCGGTGGAAGATGGCATCTTTAGAGAAGACTTATATTATCGTTTGAATGTATTTCCGCTTGAGTGGTTGCCACTTAAAGAGCGACCAGGAGACATTACTGTACTAGCTGAGCATCTGTTGGTTCGTCATACGCAAAAAGCAAACAAACTTACGCCAAAGTTGAGTGCAGCAGCGAAGCAAAAACTTCAGTCTCATTCTTGGCCTGGTAATGTACGAGAACTAGATAATGTGATCCAACGTGCACTTATCCTATTTCAAGGTGATGAAATTAACGAACAGGATATCTTTATTGAAAACTTTGTGCCGACAGAAGTACATATTCCTGTGACTGAAACTGAACAAAATGTGCAGATCTTCGTTAACTCAGGTGTTGAAAGTAACTCAGACGACGACATGGTTAACTACAAAGAAGAGTTACAAGACAAAGAGCATCAAATAATTTTGGATACACTACAGAAGTTTAACGGAAAGCGTAAAGAAGTAGCTGAAGTGCTCGGTATCAGTCCAAGAACACTGCGTTATAAACTCGCGAGAATGAGAGATCTGGGCATTGCACTACCCGCGTGATATGACACTTTCTTGCATAACGTGACATCAACTCTCTACAGATTAGGAGCTTATTCTAGGCTCCTAATCTTCATTTATCTCACTTGCCAAAAATATGACGTACCAAAAACACTGTAACCTTTTGAATTTAAAGGCTTAAATAGTTGGCATATATCCTGCTTTATCCACTTCAAGTAAAGTTAATTTGGATAAGCATCATGAAAGTACAATCATCAGCGCTATTTCAAGAAATGCAAGCGATGGCTACAGAGGCAATGAGACAATCTCAACAGCCTTCATTGCCTGTAAAGACAGCGGCATCTTCATCCAGCCAGTTTGGTGACATGTTGTCAGATGCAATCAACACGGTTAACGGCCTTCAAAAAGACGCTAAGCAAAAAGTGACCGCCGTTGAAATGGGTGATCGTAGCGTGTCTTTGGCTGAAGCCATGATTGCAAAGCAAAAGTCGTCTGTGGCATTCGAAGCAACAGTGCAAGTGCGTAATAAGCTCGTTGAAGCTTATAAAGAAATCATGAGCATGCCGGTTTAATAGAGTAAGTGGAGAGTAATTGTGGCTACTAATCAATCAACAGATCTTGCGCTTTCTGATGGCGGTATCGATAACGATACTGGCTCTCACGAGCAACAAGAGCAAAAATCTGGCTACTTTAGTGCGTTAAGCGGTGTTG
Organism: Pseudoalteromonas sp. T1lg65; assembly: GCF_051930985.1. Lineage (NCBI taxonomy): Bacteria > Pseudomonadati > Pseudomonadota > Gammaproteobacteria > Alteromonadales > Pseudoalteromonadaceae > Pseudoalteromonas > Pseudoalteromonas sp. T1lg65. The sequence continues at coordinate 1,346,271 of NZ_CP196837.1, forward strand.
ATATGCTTCGCCAGATTACTCTGGTTATTGCACTTGCTATTTGTTTGGCTATTGCAATATTCATCATCATTTGGGCGCGTCAGCCAGATATGCGCCCACTTGGAAAATACCCGACAGAAGAACTGGTTGAGACTCTCGATTTCTTAGATCAACAAAAGATTGAGTATCAATTGGACGGTAATACCGTTCTGGTGGCAGAGTCCGATTACCAAGACATTAAGTTGCGAATGGCACGCGATGGCTTTTCGCAAGCGCCGAGTTCTGGCACAGACATTTTGATGCAAGATATGGGATTTGGTGTGAGTCAGCGTCTCGAACGTGAGCGTTTAAAGCATAGTCGTGAACAGCAGTTGGCAAGAACGATAGAAGAACTACAAGATATCAACCGTGCTAAAGTTTTGCTGGCTATTCCCAAAGAAAACGTCTTTGCACGTCGTGAGAAAAAGCCTTCTGCTACGGTGGTATTGACGCTTAAACGTGGTCGCACTTTAGATGGTGAAGAAGTGGACTCTATCGTTGATATTGTAGCTTCTGCAGTACAAGGTTTAGAGCCTTCGCGTGTCACAGTAACAGATCAAAATGGCCGTTTACTTAATTCTGGATCGCAAGACTCGTTAGCGGCTCGTTCACGTAAAGAGTATGAAATTGAACGTAAGCGCGAACAAGAATATTTAGAAAAAATCGACAGCATTCTTATCCCAACAGTCGGTCTTGGTAATTTTACTGCACAAGTAGACTTGACGATGGACTTTAGTTCAGTTGAAGAAACGCAAAAACGCTTTAATCCAGACTTGCCAGCAGTGCGGAGTGAAACCACCTACGAACAAAACAACATTGGTGGGTTAGCTGTTGGGATCCCTGGTGCATTAACGAATCAACCACCAGTAAACTCGAATATTCCTGAAGTTGCTGGTCAAGGTGGCAACGGTAATGCCAGAAACCCTAGTAGTAATCAAAAAGAAGCGACTCGCAACTATGAGTTAGACACCACTATTAGTCACAAACGCCAACAAACAGGTGTTATCCGTCGCATTAGTGTAAGTGTCGCGGTGGATTACGTATCTAAGCCCGACGCTGAAGGTAATCCGACGATGGTGCCACGTTCACAAGAAGAGCTGAACAATATTCGTCGTTTACTACAAGGTGGCGTAGGATTTGATATGCAACGCGGCGATGCGTTAGAAGTAGTGACAGTACCGTTTGTTAGAGAAGATATTACTGACATGCGAGAAATACCGCTTTGGGAACAGGAGTGGTTTGCAAAAACGGTTCGTTTAGCGGCGGGAACCTTGATTATCATTGTGCTAATCTTAGCTGTAGTAAGACCCATGCTGAAACGTCTAATCTACCCTGATGACACTCTTGAAGAGTTTGACGAAGATGCACTAACCAGCGGTGTCGACTTAGGTGATAGTACTCTAGATATGTTAAACAATGACTTTGATGAATCAGCGGTTGGCTTCTCTTCTGACGGTAGATTACAATTGCCAGACTTACATGGTGACGAAGACCTACTTAAAGCAGTACGTGCGCTTGTTGCTAACGAACCAGAACTCTCATCACAAGTTGTGAAAGCGTGGTTGACAGAAGATGACTGATCAAGAACAAAAACAACTGCCAGTGGCCTTTGACGTTAATAAACTAGATGGCGTCGATAAGGCCGCCATCTTATTACTTAGCTTAACAGAGGAAGATGCTGCGCAGATCCTTAAACACTTAGAACCAAAACAAGTTCAAAAAGTAGGGATGGCAATGGCCTCAATGGACGATTTGTCACAGGCCAAAATTGCAGCGGTTCATAACTTATTTATCGAACAGATCCAAAGCTTTAGTACCATTGGTTTCCAATCCGAAGACTTTATCAAGAAAGCGCTGACAGCCGCGCTTGGTGAAGATAAGGCTGCAAGTCTAATTGACCAAATCGTGATGGGCTCAGGGGCTAAAGGCTTAGATTCATTGAAATGGATGGATTCCAAGCAGGTTGCAAATATTATTCGTAACGAGCACCCGCAGATCCAAACAATCGTACTTTCTTACCTTGAACCTGAGCAATCCGCCGAAATTTTGTCGCAGTTCCCTGAGAAAGTGCGACTTGACTTAACCATGCGTATTGCAAACCTAGAAGAAGTTCAACCAGCGGCACTGCAAGAACTAAACGAAATCATGGAGAAACAGTTCGCTGGTCAAGCGGGTGCGCAAGCGGCGAAAATGGGCGGCTTGAAAGCTGCTGCGGATATCATGAACTACCTCGATACCAATATTGAAGGTCAGTTGATGGACTCTATTCGTGAACATGATGAAGAAATGTCTCAACAAATTCAGGATCTTATGTTTGTATTTGAAAACCTCATGGATGTTGACGACCGTGGTATTCAATCTATTCTGCGTGAAGTACAACAAGACGTGCTCATGAAGGCAATTAAAGGTGCCGATGAAGGCCTTAAAGATAAGATTATGAAGAATATGTCTAAACGAGCAGCTGAAATGATGCTCGACGATTTAGAAGCCATGCCGCCTGTCCGAATAAGTGAAGTAGAAGCGGCACAAAAAGAAATCCTTGCAACAGCAAGGCGTTTAGCTGATTCTGGCGAAATCATGCTCGGTGGTGGCGGTGGTGAGGAGTTCCTATAACCCATGGCGGAAAAAAAGTTGTACAAAGGGCGTCCGGTTAGTTCAGAAGCGGTTGATGAGTTACTGGAAAACTGGCCTATTCCTGATGTAACGGAACGCCCTGAAAAGTTTGTTGGGCGATCAACAGCGTATGGCACTCCATTGGAAGAACTCTATATTCATAAGGAAAAAACAGCTGAACCAGAACCTCAAGAGCCAGAATTTCCCACTCTGACAATCGAAGAGCTAGAGCAAATTCGTCAAGATGCATTTGATGAGGGAATTAAACAAGGCCATGAACAAGGATACATTGAAGGCTTTGAAAAAGGGGTTTCAGAAGGAAAAGAAGCAGGTTACAAAGAAGGTATTGAAATTGGTAAAGAAAAAGGTCTAGAAGAAGCTCAGCCATTGATTGAAGAGCGTATGAAAGCGCTCTCAAGTATTTTAGATGGCTTACAAATACCTTTGCAAAAGGTGGATGAAGCATGCGAAAAGCAATTGATAACCCTCGTCAAATTATTGGCAGAGCAAGTTGTGTTTGCTGAGCTAAAGACCAACCCTGAGTTAATTCTTCATGCGCTAAAGAAGGCAATGGATGCTTTACCAGTTAAACAGCAGGAAGTCAGAATCCATTTGCACCCAGAAGACTTAACTCTAGTGCAGCACATGTACGGAGAGGAACATATTGCTGCTCAGCATTGGCAGTTGATCCCTGAGCCTACTCTTGAGCGTGGTGGCTGTGAAGTTAAAACCACTCAATCATCAATCGACATGACGATAAAGAATCGTATAGTCGACGTTTTGGAATCATTTTTGCAAGACAGTGGTATCGAATAAAGCCAACAGCGAAAGAACCTGCTTGGTTATTAATACTCTAATGATAAAAGAGTGTTGAATAAAAGGTACTAATCACGATGCAAGCGTCTATAGCGCTCAATGAGCGCTTGTCAAAATATCAAAAGTTCGTAAAGCCATTTGGGGTTGCAGTAGCCGGCAGCCTTACCCGAGTTGTGGGTTTAACATTAGAAGCTACCGGCCTAAATGCATCGGTTGGTAGCTTGTGTAAAATCGAAACACAAAATGGCTTTGTTGACGCCGAAGTCATCGGTTTTAATCAAAACACGCTCTACCTAATGCCAAATGACCATATCACCGGGGTGTTGCCTGGTGCGCGTGTTATCCCCAAAGTTCGTGATTCAGGTTTACCTGTAGGTATGAATTTACTTGGCCGTGTGGTGGATGGCTTGGGACGACCTCTCGATGGTCTTGGTAGTATTGATGCAGAGACCCACTTGAAATTTGCGGCCGCGCCAATTAACCCGCTAGCTAGACGGCCAATCAAAGAACCTATGGATGTCGGTGTCCGTGCCATTAACTCGATTATTACCGTTGGACAAGGTCAGCGGATGGGGTTGTTTGCCGGAAGTGGTGTCGGTAAATCAGTACTTTTGGGTATGATGACACGAGGCAGTGAAGCGGATGTGATAGTCGTTGGCTTGGTTGGTGAGCGTGGTCGAGAAGTCAAAGAGTTTATCGATGAAATTCTAGGCACTGAGGGACGCCGACGTTCCGTAGTGGTCGCCGCTCCCGCTGATGCTTCACCGCTTATGCGCTTAAAGGGTTGTGAAAGTGCAGTGACGATCGCGGAATATTTTCGTGATCAAGGTATGAATGTACTGCTTTTACTCGACTCGGTGACACGATATGCTATGGCGCAACGTGAAATCGCACTTGCCGTCGGAGAGCCTCCTGCAACTAAAGGTTATCCACCATCGGTGTTTGCTAAGCTTCCTGCACTTGTAGAACGTGCAGGTAATGGTGGTGAGGGCCAAGGCTCAATTACAGCATTCTTTACTGTACTTAGTGAGGGCGATGATATGCAAGATCCCATCGCGGATGCCGCGCGCGCAATTCTTGATGGCCACATTGTCCTGTCGCGAGAACTGGCTGACAGTGGTCACTATCCAGCAATTGATATTGAGAAATCGATCAGTCGTGTAATGCCTCAGGTGGTTTCAGAAAGTCACATGCAGCAAGCCAGAGTGTTAAAACAAGTTTATTCCATGTATCAACAAAACAAAGATATGATCACCTTGGGCGCTTATCAAAAAGGCACTGATCCGATGCTTGATCAAGCAATCAATATGATGCCAACGGTCAACGCATTTTTACAGCAAGGTATGAAAGACGTTTTAAATTACGATGAATGCTTGCAAAACTTAGCGCAACTTCTGGGACAAGGTTAATGGCTGCCAATAAACTACATCTACTGCTTAAACTTGAGCAGGACAAAGAAGAATCGTTGAGAGTTAACTTTGCGCAAGCGCAACAGCATTTAAATGTGAATCAGCAAAAGCTCAAAGGGCTGAACGATTTTCGTCTTGAGTACAGTAACCAGCTGAACACCAAAGCGCAGCAAGGGTTATCTAGCGCTGGCTTTACACAGTACCACAATTTCATTAATAAAATTGAGCAAGCGATTGTGCAACAGGCTGCCACCGTAAATACTGCGAAACAGGTTGTAGAGCAGCGAAAAAAGCTATGGCTTGCGCAACAGGCAAAAACCAAAGCGATAGAAAAGCTGATAGAAAAACAAGAATTGGTCAAACAAGCCAAATTGGCCAAAGCGGAACAGCAAATGCTGGATGAATTTGCGACCAATCAATTTGTCAGGCGAGGTCCTGCATTCTAAATAAGCAACAATGGTCTGCTTTATGCATGTGTTCAGTTAGTTAGGTAGATTTTATTAGAAACTGCTTTTTGAAAAGTTAATTTATTAATTTAAAACAACAGGTTAGTTTTCTACTAAATTAGGTTTCTTTACGGCAGCTAATTGCCCCACCTGAAGGTAACGAATGATGAATGTATTATCAACATCACCAATTAAGAGCGCTGGCGCAGATGGTACAAACAGCAAGTCCTCGGCTGAAGATGTCGACAGTTCAGGACTATTTGCGACATTGATGCAATCTGAGCAAGTTCAGGAAGGGAAAGCTAACGAAGAAGCCGCCGATAGTGAAACTGTGCACACACAACCAGACCAGGAAGTTGCGAAAGTAACTGACGTCAATGTCCAAGAGTCGGAAACACAAACTGATACTGAACAACGGCTTGAAGCGGGTCAAACTTTACCGACACAAGCCTCTGGAAAAGTGGCTCAAGACATAGAGTCTGACTCTGTAGAGATTGATCTTCTGTCACAAATTAATGCGGCGAAGAAGCAAAACACCTCGGTAACTCGTCACCCAAGTGGTGTATCTGAAGCTGTAAAGCAAGTACTTCACACTTCTGCTAATCAACAGACTCAATCTAGTGAGTACACCGAGCAGGGCCAAATAAAGGTCGAGAGTGATATCAAAGTTGGTGAGTTGGTAACACAAAGTAAGGGTACCAATGTTGATAAACTTTATTCGAATGCAGCATCTATGTCACCTACAGCAGGTGAAGGTTTGGATGCTAAAGACACTAAACTATTAGGCCAAGTTGAAGCGGCTCTAACTGCAAATGAAAAGGGTCGTGAAACAGCCTTAACTGCAAGCCAATTGACTGATAATCAGTCAAAAAGCACCAAGTCGGCAGTCGAAGCAAGCCTGCATCAACAACTTGAAACAGATGAACAAGCTGCCACTAAACTAGAATCTGAGCTGCGCGCTACAAAGACGCAAGCAGCGGAACTTACTGCACTGCTTGGTACGAAAGGAGATGATGGCAAGAGTAAGTCTGCGCTAACAACAATCACAGAGAAGTTAAATAATGCTCAGGTTGCAGAACTGAAGTCGGTATTGAAAGGTGAAATCGATGTTTACAAAGCGTCGCCTGAAGTACAAAAAGTATTTGCAGAGTTGATGAGTCGTGAACTTGTGGTTGTATCCCAAGCAACAAACCCAGCTGCTGTGCTACAGGCTGCTAAGTTGAACAAAGAAGTGCTGTCAAACGAGGTTGTTGATGAAGCCGGTGCTGAACACAGCGAAGAAAAGCCGCCGCTTATGGCGGAGCCTAAGCAAAGTAAAAATGCAGCGACCAGCGGTATTAATCAGCAAGAAAAGTCGAGTACTTATGTTGAGCGTTTAAAGTCTGATGACAACAAAAGTGATTCAGATAAATATAGTAAAGAATCAAATTCAAAGCTGCTGAAAGAAGAAGTCGTGAGTAAAGAAGCGGAGATTCAGCCAACTGAGAGCAAGGCCTTAGAATCGGCAAAGGCTGAGAAAGCAAATAATATTTTCAGTCAGATCAACGCTAACTTAAAGGTGGATGCGGTAAATTCACAAACAGAAACTGCAGATTTAAACTCATTCAAAGAGACCATGAAACAGGTTGAGCAACTGCAACACAGCGACTCTCGTAGCCAACAAGCGAATGCCACTAGCAAAGCTGGGAACGAGTCTGCCAATCTACAACAAGCGATTAATATTGCCCGAAATGATGCTGCGAAAGAGCTGCAGCAGCGTGTTGGTATGATGATGAATCTCAATAATAAAGAAGTTGAAATACGATTAGATCCGCCGGAACTGGGCGCGATGCAAATTCGTATTAAAACGGATGCTGAACAAGCTCAAGTAAACTTTGTTGTGCAAAACCAGCAAGCAAAGGAGGCTTTAGAGCAATCTATGCCAAGATTGAGAGAAATGCTTGCTGAGCAGGGAATAGAGCTAGGTGACAGCCAGATCTCTCAGCAACAGCAAGAAGCTGCTGAACAGGAAACCCGTTTTGCCGGTCAGGGTGGTGCTGGAGGGAATGAATCGGAAGAGCAAGCCCAGCAAGATGAAATCGGCCGAGTGAAACAATCAGGAAATAGTGATTCAGCAATAGATTACTATGCCTAACACCTGCTATTATTGAAATAATACTAAACATAAGGGCTTGTCATGGCTGAAGAAAGCGATTTAGAAATAGAAGAAGCTGGTGGCTCGAATAAAAAGAAGGTGATCATAGGCGGCGCTGTCGGTGTCGTCGTTCTGGCTGTTATCTTATTTTTTGTTTTTTCCGGCTCAGAAGAGCCTGTAGAAACCTTATCAGATGAGACAACCGCTTCAGAAGCTGTAGCGCAAACTCGGAGTTCGGCTGATGTCGGTAGCGCATTGTATGTTGCTATGCCAAGGCCATTTGTATTCAATGTTCCAGGTGCGAGTCGCGACCGGATCGTACAAATTAAAGTGCAGCTTTTAGTACGAGGCGATATTAACGAAGAAGTCGCCAAAAAGCATATTCCGTTAATTGAAGGTACATTGTTAAGTGTATTTTCAACAACAACCGCTGACGAATTAAGTACCAGCGCAGGTAAGGAAACACTTCGGCTTACCGCACTTGATAAAGTCCAAGCTGCGATGGAAAGCGTTGAAGGCAGTAAGGTTGTGGAACGTGTTCTATTTACAGGCTTTGTGATGCAATAAGGTAGCAGCTGTGAGCGACTTATTATCCCAAGATGAAATCGACGCGCTACTCCACGGTGTAGACGAAGTCGAAGAAGAAGAAATAGGCGAAGGCGAAGATGGTGAAGGCGCCACGGCCCTGCAGTATGACTTTTCTTCTCAAGACCGAATTGTTCGTGGTCGAATGCCAACGCTGGAAATCGTTAACGAACGATTTGCACGACATATGCGGATCAGCCTTTTCAACATGATGCGGCGTACTGCGGAAGTGTCGATCAATGGCGTACAAATGCTAAAGTTTGGTGAATATATTCACACATTGTTTGTGCCAACAAGTTTGAACATGGTTCGCTTTAGACCTCTCAAGGGTACCGGTCTTATTACCATGGAAGCCAGATTGGTATTTATACTCGTTGATAACTTTTTTGGTGGAGATGGTCGTTACCACGCAAAAATTGAAGGGCGGGAGTTTACCCCTACCGAGCGTCGTATCGTTCAGATGCTACTGAAAATTATTTTTGAAGATTATAAAGAAGCGTGGGCGCCGGTTATGGATGTTTCTTTCGAATATTTGGATTCGGAAGTTAACCCTGCAATGGCAAACATCGTGTCGCCGACAGAAGTTGTAGTTATTAGCTCTTTTCATATCGAGTTAGATGGTGGCGGAGGCGATTTTCATATTTCTTTGCCTTACTCGATGCTGGAACCTATCCGCGAGTTACTCGATGCAGGTGTGCAATCCGATACTGAAGACACAGATCTGCGTTGGAGTAAGGCATTGCGCGACGAGATCATGGATGTAGAAGTGGAGCTATCTTCTCAATTACTGGAAGTGGATTTAACGCTAGATCAGGTCATGTCGTTAAAAGCTGGTGATGTTATCCCGGTAGAAATGCCTGAACATGTCACCGTATTTATTGAAGAGCTGCCCACATTTAGAGCTAAAATGGGCCGCTCTAGAGACAATGTTGCGTTGCAGATCAGTGAAAAAATTAAGCGCCCTGAGTCGGTTAAGTCAGAGCTTCATGTCTTTACCAAAGGTGGTAAAAAACTCGACTCAGATGCAGAATTGGCAGAATTAGAGGAAGATCTACACCTTTCCGAAGGCGTCGATCTAGACTGGTAATAAACACATAATCAGGTAGTAATCCGATGAGTGATGATCAAGATACAATGGATGAATGGGCTGCGGCACTTGCCGAAGCTGAGGAAGCTGAGCAGGGTGATGAACCTGAAGTTGCTGAGCTAGATGAGCTTAAAGACTCTGGCGCCTCGTTATCGTCAGATGAAAAACGTAAGCTAGATACGATTTTAGATATTCCAGTCACGATTTCTATGGAAGTTGGGCGCTCGAAAATCAACATTCGTAACTTACTTCAGCTTAATCAAGGCTCAGTGGTTGAACTGGACCGTGTAGCAGGTGAACCATTAGATGTGTTAGTTAATGGTACGTTGATCGCGCATGGTGAAGTTGTTGTGGTCAACGACAAGTTCGGTATCCGTTTAACCGATGTAATTAGTCAGGTTGAACGTATCAAGAAACTTCGCTAATGAGCAAGTTAGCAAGTCTCATAGGGGTGATATGTAGTATCACCTCATTGGCTACATCTGCCACGACTGGAAGTGAAACCGGCAAAGTTGTCTATGATAGTGCTAAATCGGGCGCGCCGGGTTTAAATGCAGACATGGTTTCCATGATTTTGTCGCTAGGGTTGGTGGTGTTATTGATTTTTGGACTTGCTTATTTAGTCAAAAGAATGAACCCTAATCTTGTGAGCCAAAAAGACTTTAAAGTGATCCGTAGTCTTGCATTAGGTCCTAAAGAGCGTTTGTTAGTGGTTGAAATCGACGACAGGCAGCACTTATTAGGAGTGACGCCAGGCAGTATTAATTACCTCTATCAACTAGAAACACCGCTCGATAACACCCCCGTGACTCCGTTTGCCAGCGAATTGCAAAAGTTCCTGTCAGGTCGAGTAAATTCCGACAAACAAAATAAAAAACATCAGCATGATTAGAATATTACTTATTATTGCCGCTATTTTTGCTTCTGGAAGCGTATTTGCTGAAGGGATTGAAGCTATTTCAGTCACCACCAACCCTGACGGGACGCAAGAATACTCGGTGACCTTACAAGTGCTGGCAATTATGACCGCGATGAGCTTTATTCCAGCAGCGGTCATCATGATGACTTCATTTACGCGAATTATTATCGTGCTTGCAATCCTCAGGCAGGCGATTGGCTTACAACAATCACCCTCAAGCCAAATATTGCTAGGGCTCACCCTGTTTTTGACGCTATTTATTATGGCGCCCATATTTGCACAGATAAATGAGGAGGCTGTACAGCCTTATATCAAAGAAGAGCTCACGTCTATCCAAGCGTTGGAGAGAGCAAAAGAACCAATGAAAGCATTTATGCTTTCTCAAACCCGCATTAAGGATTTAGAAACGTTTGCAAAGATAGCCGGTTATGACAAATTAGACAGTCCAGAAGACACGCCTTTTATTGTTATTATCCCTGCTTTTGTGACTTCCGAGCTGCAAACCGCGTTCATTATAGGCTTTATGTTCTTTATCCCGTTTTTGATAGTCGATCTGGTGGTTGCCAGTGTACTAATGGCGATGGGTATGATGATGTTATCGCCCATGATAGTCTCGCTACCATTTAAGATAATGTTGTTCGTTTTAGTTGATGGTTGGAGCTTGGTCATGGGGACGCTGGCGCGAAGTTTTGGTTTAGGGGTGTAAAATGGAACCAGAAGTCTTTGTTGATATCTTGGGTGATGCATTATTTGTCGTTATTAAACTCGTCGCAGCAATCGTATTACCCGGGTTGTTGGTTGGTTTGGTTGTTGCTGTATTTCAAGCTGCAACTTCAATCAATGAACAGACTCTGAGTTTTTTACCTCGCTTGATTATCACTATTTTGGCGCTGATAGCCGGCGGTCACTGGTTGACTCAAGAATTAATGGACTTTTTTACCTCCCTAGTGATGCGTATACCTGAAATTGCAGGTTAGCGTATGGAGTTTACTTTTGCCGTAATTATTCAATGGCTTAGTGACTTTTTGCTGCCACTGGTTCGGATCAGCTCAATGATTATGGTGATGGCTGGTTTGGGTGCACAAACTATTCCTACCAGAATTAAGTTTGCGATGGCTGCCGTCATTACCTTCGTTGTTGTGCCGACTTTACCACCTTCAACATTTACCGACTTGTTTTCATTTGCGATGATATTCGTTGTCTTACAGGAGATGATGACTGGTATTGCAATTGGTTTTGGTTCTCTGTTACTGCTCAATACCTTTATTATTGCGGGTCAAATCCTCGCCATGCAGACTGGACTTGGCTTTGCGTCAGTAGTTGATCCTGCAAATGGTTTGAGTGTACCTGCAGTGAGTCAGTTTTATTTGATTTTATCCACCTTGCTGTTTTTTGTTTTTCACGGCCATCTAATGATGATCAATATGGTGGTCTACAGCTTCGAAACCTTTCCGGTAGGAGGAAATTGGTGGAGCGTTGATAACTTCTGGTTGATTGTTAATTGGGGGGGATGGATGTTTTCCACTGCATTAGCGCTATCTCTTGCCCCGCTAACGGCGATGCTAGTGATTAATATTTCGTTTGGGATCATGACACGAGCTGCACCACAAATGAACATATTCTCGGTTGGTTTTGCCTTTACATTGGTGGCGGGGTTAACCATTATTTGGGCAACACTTGGAAACTTTTTGGTGCAATTTGAGTACCAGTGGTTAAAAATGACTGAACTGATGTGTAATTTAATCGGTTGTAGCGTTTAGGTAGAGAGTTAGATAATGGCTGAAGATTCAGGTCAAGAACGTACCGAAGAGCCCACCTCGAAGAAAATTAGTGATTCGAGGAAAAAGGGCCAAATAGCTCGCTCTAAAGAGCTTGGGACAACGTTTGTTTTGATATTTTCAGCAATCGCTCTATTACTCTATGGGCCTAGCATCGGTCAAGCGCTCTACAAAATCATGGGCCGAATGTTGACGCTAAATCGAGTTGAAACCTACGATAAAACTAAAATGTTTGCGCTCTGGGGAAACTTGACAGAACAGCTTATTTTTCCATTGGCTATGTTTGTGTTAATCATCAGTATCGCAGGTATTGTCGGTAACTCTTTGTTGGGGGGATTTAACTTTTCTTGGGACGCAGCGAAACCAAAGCCTGGGAAAATGTCTCCAATGAAAGGCTTAAAAAGGATGCTTGGACCGCAAGCTTTAATTGAGTTGGTAAAATCAATTCTTAAGTTTGCGTTGGTCGCAGGAGCGGCAATTTTTTTAATCAATTCCTTTTTTGACGAAATTCTTCACCTTAGCATTGAGCAAATCCCCAATAGCATTCTACATGCCCTAGAAATTTTGGCGTGGATGTTTTTGGCACTCAGTACCACGATGATAATTATCTCTGCGATCGATGCGCCTTATCAAAGCTACAACCATCATAAACAGCTCAAAATGACCCTACAAGAAGTCAAAGATGAGTATAAAAACTCCGAAGGTGACCCACAAATAAAAGCACGGATCCGCCGTACTCAAAGAGAGATGTCGCAGCGTCGTATGATTCAAGCTGTGCCTGATGCCGACGTGGTTGTGACTAACCCGACTCACTATTCGGTCGCTTTGAAATACGACACAGAAAAAGCCGGCGCGCCAATTGTTATCGCTAAGGGGGTTGATGAGCTGGCGATGCAAATCAGGAAAGTCGCAATTGGTAACGAAATACCGATTCTTGAATCCCCAGTATTAACTCGCTCACTGTACCACACGACCGAAGTGGGAGACCAAATCCCCGAGCAGTTGTTTACTGCGGTAGCTCAGGTACTAGCTTATGTTTTCCAGCTCAACCGATACAAAAAAGGAAGAGGAAAACGTCCAACTGCGTTGGCTAAAGACCTTCCTATCCCTGATGACATTAAACATTAAACTAAAGCTGGAATGACAATTGCTTATATCCATAGGTGTCAATTTTTTGCAGTTGTTAACTTATGGATTTTAAAGCGGTTTTACAGCAAATCAATCGAGATAAAAAAGAATATGCTAAAGGTGTAGGCACACCGATTATGGTGTTAGCGGCCTTGGGTATGGTGATTTTGCCACTGCCTCCTTTTCTACTCGACATCCTTTTTTCGTTTAACATTGCATTGGCGCTAGTGGTTCTTTTGGTGACAGTGTACACCTTGAAACCACTCGAATTTGGTATGTTCCCTGCGGTACTCCTTATTGCAACGATCATGCGTCTTGCACTCAATGTCGCCAGTACTCGAGTCGTATTACTTGAAGGTCACAACGGCGGAGATGCTGCTGGTAAAGTAATTGAGGCATTTGGTAGCGTGGTTATTGGTGGTAACTATGCCGTTGGTTTAGTGGTTTTCCTAATTCTTATCATCATCAACTTTGTGGTAATTACCAAAGGTGCCGGCCGTATTTCAGAAGTTTCTGCACGTTTTACCTTGGATGCTATGCCTGGTAAACAAATGGCAATTGATGCTGACTTGAATGCCGGGTTTATTTCTGCAGATGAAGCACGCACCAGACGTGAAGAAGTGACGCGTGAGGCAGACTTCTACGGCTCGATGGATGGTGCTAGTAAGTTCGTAAAAGGTGATGCGATTGCGGGCATCATCATTCTTGCTATCAACATTATTGGCGGGTTGTTTGTAGGTATGATCCAGCATGGTCTTTCTTTTGGACGTGCGATGGAAGTTTATACCATGTTGACTATTGGTGATGGCTTGGTTGCTCAGCTTCCTTCGTTATTACTTTCTATTGGTACCGCCATTGTTGTAACACGACAAAATGAATCCCAAAACATGGGTGAGCAGTTCAAAAAAGAATTGGGTAATGAAAAGTCCTTGTATATTGCTTCTGGAATACTCATCACTATGGGATTAGTTCCTGGAATGCCTCATGTTGCATTTTTAGGCTTAGGTGTATTACTGGGTTATATCGCTTATTACACGCAACAGCAGAAGAAACAAGCAGAGCAAGAGGCGGCAGAACAAGAGGCGCAAGGTGCTTCTGGCAAAGGCGTTCAACAACAAGACCACAAAGAGCTCGGCTGGGATGACGTGCAGCCAGTTGACGTCATTGGGCTTGAAGTCGGCTATCGTTTAATTCCATTAGTCGATCAGGCGCAAGGCGGTGAACTGTTGAGTCGTATTAAAGGCGTTCGTAAGAAGCTATCACAAGAACTTGGCTTTTTGATCCCACCGGTACACATCCGAGACAATTTGGAGCTAGATCCCAATGCTTACAAAATTACACTGATGGGTGTGGGTTCAGGAGATGGTGAGTTAAAGCACGGCGATGAACTTGCAATCAATCCTGGTCAAGTGTTTGGCCCAATCAAGGGGATTGAAACAAAAGATCCTGCGTTTGGTTTAGATGCTATTTGGATCAAGCCTGAGCAAAAAGACGAAGCGCATTCTCTTGGCTATACAGTTGTTGATGCAGCAACAGTTGTTGCAACGCACATTAGCCAGCTATTAACTAACAATGCATCTTTGCTACTTGGTCACGAAGAAGTCCAAAACTTATTAGACATGCTGGCGAAAAGCCACCCAAGGCTAGTCGAAGGCTTGGTACCAGACATTTTACCACTAACGACTATCGTGAAAGTACTTCAGAACCTACTTAATGAAGGCGTTGCGATTCGTGATATGCGCTCTATTATTCAAACCTTAGTTGAATATGGACCCCGCAGTCAGGACCCTGATGTATTAACCGCTGCAGTACGTATTGCACTGCGCAGATTAATCGTTCAAGACGCTGTCGGAGGAGCCGATGAGATACCTGTCATAACATTGGCGCCTGAGTTGGAACAGATGTTGCATCAGTCACTTCAGAACGCAGGTGATGAAGGGGCTGGCATTGAACCTGGACTTGCTGAGAGGCTTCAAGAATCGTTAAGAGAAGCGCATCAGAACCAAGAAATGCTAGGTGAGCCGTCCATTTTATTAACCTCAGGTATGTTAAGAAGTGTGCTATCGAGATTTGTGAAACATACGCTTCCTGGACTTCGAGTGATGTCATATCAAGAAGTACCAGAAGAAAGACAAATCAAAATAGTGAGCTCAGTCGGACAATAGAGGGTAGAGGGGCTGTAACATGAAAATTAAACGTTTTTTCGCAAAAGATATGCGTACGGCTTTAAACGAAGTTAAAGAAGAGTTGGGTGCTGATGCTGTGATCATGTCCAACAAAAAATTGGCAGATGGTGTTGAGATTGTAGCTGCAATTGACAATGATCGAATGGCGGCTAAGCCGGCTCCTCAGCCTGAGAAATCGACTCAAACACAAGCAGCGCCAACATTTGTGCGCCCTCAACCTCGTACTGCGCAGCCAAAACCCCAGGCACAGGTTGCAGATAGCTTGGAAGCATTGCTAGAACGTCAAGCCCCTCGTCCACGTTCACCAGAGCTTGCTTCAATGTTTTCACAATCAGGCATTGACACAGAGCAGATGTTATCAGGTCTTGAACAGCGTACTCAGCATGCTAATTACCAACCAAACCAACCTGCTAGATCTCAAAAGCAAAACCATGCTTACGACTTTGATGATGATTTGCATGCTCAGCAACAACATTGGCATGAGTCTGACGACTTAGATTCAGGCTTTGGAGATGAGCCAGCAAAGCCATCTTTTAAAAAAGATGAAATGTCGGAAATGCGTGAAGAAATGAACGCGATACGTCAATTACTTGAACACCAAGTTTCAGGCTTAATGAAGCAAGAAATGGCAAGAAGGGACCCAACTAGAGCTTGTCTGATTGAACGACTACAGGGCATGGGGATCGATAAAGAAGTGGCTGAGCAAATGGCTTGCTTTATTCCAGACGATGTATCGAGAAAAGAAGCGTGGAATGCATTGCTGAATATGGTAGTAAACCAAATGCACACCACCAACAATGACATTCTGCGTCAGGGCGGTGTTTTTGCCATGGTTGGTCCTACGGGAGTTGGTAAAACAACGACTGTTGCGAAACTTGCCGCGTTGGGGGCACAGAAATTTGGTGCTGATAAAGTTGCACTAATCACCACTGATACCTATAGAATTGGTGCCTATGAGCAGCTGGCCACTTATGGCCGAATTATTGGCTGTCCAGTTAAGCAAGTTAAAGATGCGAATGAACTTGCGGAAGTGTTGTATCATTTACGAAATAAGCGTCTAGTATTAATAGATACAGCAGGAATGAGTCAGAGAGATTTGCGCTTAACTGAACAGTTAAATACACTTATGCGTAGTGCCCGAGTTGATATTCGCAGCTATCTAGTGTTGAGTGCAACGGCACAGATAAATGTTTTACAAGAAACCGTAAGACATTTTAAGAAAGTGAATTTAAGCGGCTGTATTTTCACAAAACTTGATGAAAGTCTAAGTTTAGGTGAGATAATCAGTATAGCGATTCAAAATCGCTTGCCAATAGGGTATCTTACCAACGGTCAGCGGGTGCCAGAAGACATTCGCGTAGCAAATGCTCAGAAACTAGTGAAAAAGGCTGAGCAATTGTATTTAAAAAGAATAAAAGCACAACACTCGCGACGTGTACCTGTAGCGTCCGGGTCAGTAGGAATGTATGATTAACACAGTTTTAGATCAAGCAAGTGGCCTGCGTAGAATGAGTCAAAATAGCAACCAAGGTGTAAAGGTTATTGCAGTAACCGGAGGCAAAGGCGGAGTCGGTAAGACCAATGTCTCTCTCAATACGGCGATTGCGATGGGGCAGCTAGGCCACAGAGTATTGGTACTAGATGCCGATTTAGGCTTAGCCAATTGCGATGTAATGCTTGGCCTAAGAGTCGAAAGAAACCTCTCGCATGTACTCTCTGGTGAATGTGAATTAGAAGAGATTTTGGTCGAGGGTCCTGCAGGCATTAAAATCGTTCCAGCCACATCCGGCTCACAAAACATGGTTGAGCTCACTCCCGCTGAGCACGCAGGTTTGATCAGAGCCTTCAGTGAACTTAATACACAATTTGACGTATTAATTGTGGACACCGCTGCGGGTATTTCAGACATGGTATTGAGTTTTTCCCGCGCTGCTCAAGATGTCATGGTAGTGGTATGTGATGAACCTACTTCTATTACAGATGCGTACGCCTTAATTAAAGTATTAAGTAGAGAGCATGGCGTTTATCGCTTTAAAATCGTAGCAAACATGGTACGTAGTCTGCGTGAAGGACAAGAGTTATTTGCCAAACTTTCCAAAGTTACTGATAGGTTTTTGGATGTTGCCTTAGAATTGGTTGCTACCATACCTTTCGATGAAAATATGCGGAAGTCGTCTCGTCGACAACGAGCAGTTGTTGATCTTTTTCCTAGCTCTCCGGCTGCAGTTGCAATAAAAGGGCTAGCAAGCAAGGCCGTTAAGTGGCCGATACCAAACCAACCTTCTGGGCACTTGGAATTTTTTATTGAACAGCTAGTGAATGGGTAATTATGACATCACCGGTTAATAAGGCGGCAGGATATCAAACAAAAAACCACTTGAACAAAGTGGTCGAGAGTCATGCCTCTTTAGTTAAAAAAGTGGCCTGTCACCTTATCGCTCGACTGCCCGCCAATGTCCAACTCGATGATCTTATACAATCCGGCATGATCGGTCTTTTAGAGGCTGCGAAAAATTTTGATGCGAGCAAAGGGGCTAGTTTTGAGACTTTTGCGGGTATTCGAATTCGAGGCGCGATGCTTGATGAAATCCGCAGAGGTGATTGGGCTCCTCGTTCAGTACACAAAAATAGCAGAATGGTTGCTGAGGCGATTTCAGAGTTAGAATCAAACCTTGGAAGAGAGCCAAAAGATACTGAAATCGCTGAAAAACTTGATATTACAGTCGATGAGTACCATCATATTTTACATGATGTAAATGCTAGTAAGGTGATTGGCATTGAGGACCTCGGGGTCGATGAAGACGTCATCACTCCAGCGAACAGCGATTTTGCGCTAGACAAACCGTTTAATAACGTTAAAAATGAACGTTTTAACGAGTCGTTGCTCGAGGCTATACAGTCATTACCTGAAAGAGATGCACTGGTACTGTCACTTTATTACAACGACGAGATGAACTTGAAAGAGATTGGCGCCATTTTGGATGTGAGCGAATCTCGAGTTAGTCAGATTCATGGTCAGGCAATGATTAGGCTCAGAGCCAAAATCAATGACTGGATAAATTAAAGTTAATAATTAGATAGGTTCGAACCTCACTGGAGGAAGTTTTGGATAAGAACATGAAAATTCTCGTGGTTGATGATTTCTCTACTATGAGAAGAATAATCAAAAACCTGCTGAGAGATTTAGGCTTTACCAATGTTCAAGAAGCTGATGATGGTAGTACAGCACTTCCTATGCTACAGAATCAGGAGTTTGACTTTGTAGTAACAGATTGGAACATGCCGGGCATGCAAGGTATTGATCTGTTGAGAGCAATTCGCGCAGATGAGAAATTAAAGCATATTCCTGTTCTAATGGTTACGGCAGAAGCAAAAAAAGAACAAATCGTAGCAGCTGCTCAAGCGGGTGTTAACGGCTATATAGTGAAGCCTTTTACTGCGGGTACATTGAAAACCAAACTTGAAAAAGTATTCGAGAGATTAGGCTAACAGTTAAGAGGGAGACGGCTTATGTCGGTAATTGCTGCGCCTCAGATCACGCTCGAGCAGGCAAAGTTGTTGGTAGAATACCTAGAACAAGGTGAACAGGAAAAAGCTGATCAGCTTGTTATGGAAGCTGCGAACAAAGAGCAGTCTGAACTTTTCGCAGAGGTCGGTAAGCTTACTCGTCAACTTCACGAGTCGTTGAAAAACTTTGAGTTAGATACCCGCTTAGCCGACCTTACCACTGATGCTATTCCCGATGCGAAACAACGCCTCAACTACGTCATGGAAATGACAGAAAATGCAGCGAACAAAACCATGGACGCGGTTGAAGCGAGTTTACCTCTAGCACAAAATTTGGCCGAGGAGCTGGAGGGGATTAAACCCACTTGGGATCGGTTGATGAGTCGGGACATACAGTTAGGTGAATTTAAATCGCTTTGCCACGACTTAGATAGTTTCATGCAATCTTCAAAAACGCGTACTGACGAGCTGCAATCTCTGATGACCAACGTATTGATGGCGCAAGATTATCAAGATTTGACGGGACAAGTGATTCGCCGAGTTATTGAACTTGTAAGAGAAGTTGAAGATAGCTTAATTCACATGTTGACTGTGTTTGGCTCCACAGGGGTTGAACAAAGTAAAGCAAATAATAATGAGAATAAAGCAGTCAAGTCAGAAGCTGCAACTGATGAATTATCAGGACCCGAGGGTCCAATCATAGACGCAGAATCGAGAGATGATGTGGTTTCTGGACAAGACGAAGTCGATGACCTGCTTTCTAGTTTGGGCTTCTAGTAGGAGAGTGTGAGTATGAGCTTTGAAGTCGATGAAGATATCTTACAAGACTTTCTGGTTGAAGCTGGCGAGATTTTGGAGCAGTTGTCCGAACAGCTAGTCGAACTAGAAAACAACCCTGAAGACAAAGACCTATTGAATGCAATATTCAGAGGTTTTCACACAGTGAAAGGTGGCGCTGGATTTCTGAGCATGACAGAGTTGGTTGATGCTTGTCATGGTGCTGAAAACGTGTTCGACGTTTTACGTCAGGGCCAACGATCTGTGACGCCTGAATTAATGGACGTCATTTTACAGTCTCTGGATACAATCAACGAGATGTTTAGCTGCATTCAAAGCCGCGAGCAGCCAGAACCTGCAGATCCTGTACTTCTCGACACATTGCACAAACTGAGCCAGCCTCAATCTCAAGACGAAGCTACTGCGACTCCAGAAGAAATTGAGCCGGAAACCACACAAACGCCATCAGAGGTCGAGCCATCTTCGGATGATGTGTTTTTCGATAGTGATTTCATCGATGTCGATGAAAGCTCAGGTGCTAGTTCAGACTCTAATATCGATGAAATTACCGAAGAAGAATTTGAAAGCTTATTAGATGAGTTGCATGGTTCAGGTAAGGGCCCAGCAACACCCGCATCGACTGAGTCAGCGACAAGTAGCTCAGGTGGCAGTGGTGGAGACATCACTGACGATGAATTCGATAATTTGTTAGACGAGTTGCACGGCGTTGGCCAGTTTGGTGGTGCGCCAAGTACACCAGTGAATAATGGTGACGGAGCAGAAAAACCAACTACCAAACCTGCAGTTCCAGCGTCTGCGGATGACGAAGAAATCACAGATGATGAATTTGAAGCCTTACTTGACGAACTACATGGCAAAGGTGAGGCGCCAAAACCTGTTCAAACACCAGCAGGAAGCGACGTAAAACCAACACAAGCTACGCCGCCAGAGGCACCAAAGCCTGCGCCAAAAGCAACGACAGCCGCAAAACCTGTGGAAAAGGTCGAAGCTCCAGCTGCAAAAGTAGAACCGGCCAAAGCCGCAGCTCAAGCACCCAAAAAACCAGCAGCTCAAGCTGAGACGACAGTGCGTGTTGATACTAAGCGGCTAGATGAAATCATGAACATGGTTGGTGAGTTGGTACTGGTCAGAAACCGATTGGTCAGCTTGGCCAATAATTCGAACAGTGAAGATATGGGTAAAGCCATTTCTAATCTCGATGTGGTGACTGCAGATCTGCAAGGTGCAGTGATGAAAACCCGGATGCAGCCAATCAAGAAAGTTTTTGGCCGTTTCCCTAGGGTTGTACGAGACTTGGCTCGTAGCTTGAAAAAAGAGATCAATCTGGTTTTGGTCGGAGAGGAAACCGACTTAGACAAGAACCTAGTAGAAGCACTGGCTGATCCGCTTGTGCACTTGGTTCGAAATTCTGTTGACCATGGCATAGAAATGCCAAATGTGCGTGAGGCAGCAGGAAAACCTAGAACAGGTACTGTCACATTATCAGCCTCACAAGAAGGTGATCATATCTTACTGACTATCAGAGATGATGGCGCAGGTATGGACCCTGAGAAGCTTAAAAAGATAGCAATTAGCAAGGGCGTTATTGACTCAGATCAGGCTAGTCGATTATCTGATACTGAAGCATACAACTTGATTTTCGCTCCAGGCTTTTCAACAAAAGAACAAATTTCCGATATTTCCGGCCGTGGTGTTGGAATGGATGTAGTGAAAACCAAGATTACGCAACTGAATGGTTCAGTTAATATTCAATCAGAGCTTGGTGTTGGCACTATCTTAGAAATCAAAGTCCCACTCACGTTAGCAATTTTACCGACTCTGATGGTAATAGTGGGAGAGCAGACATTTGCTTTACCTCTTGCTGGTGTTAATGAGATTTTCCACTTGGATTTAACTAAAACCAATGTGGTGGATGGACAGCTGACTATCATTGTTAGAGAGAAGGCTATTCCGTTATTTTATTTAGAGCACTGGCTGGTTAAGGGTGCAAATAAAACAATGAGGAAGGCCGAAGGTCATGTAGTCATCGCTCAAATCGGCACTAAGCAAGTGGGCTTTGTTGTTGATTCTCTAATAGGTCAGGAAGAAGTGGTAATTAAACCTCTCGATGCACTACTGCAAGGGACTCCTGGTATGGCTGGTGCAACAATTACTTCTGATGGTGGTATTGCCTTAATCCTTGACGTCCCAAATTTGTTAAAACACTATGCGGGTAAGTAAGCCCGCATAATCCTAATTCTAGAGTAGCGGTTTCGTTACTCTGCTGTAGAGCAATAAAAAGAGCGCGCCAATGGCTGTTAAAGTTTTAGTCGTAGATGATTCGAGTTTCTTTCGTCGACGTGTCAGTGAAATCCTTGAACAAGACCCAGATATTAAAGTGATAGATTTTGCTGTAAATGGTCAAGAAGCGGTCGAAAAAGCCGCTTCAATTAAGCCTGATGTCATCACCATGGATGTTGAAATGCCGGTGCTTGATGGGATCAGTGCGGTTAAGAAAATCATGCAGGCCTCACCTGTGCCTATTTTGATGTTTTCTTCGTTAACAAGAGAGGGAGCGAGTGCCACATTAGATGCACTTGATGCGGGTGCGGTTGACTTTTTACCGAAAAAGTTCGAAGACATTGCCCGTAATAGCGAAGATGCTATCAAATCTCTACAAAACAAGGTAAAAGAAATCGGCAGAGGGCGTGTCAGTCGCTTTACACGACCGCTTATCACACCTAGAGCAAAGGTCGAAAGAGCACCGGTAGCAGAGCCCAAAAAACCTGCTGTCTCACAACCAGACAGAAGTTTCCAAAGAAGCACTACGACCACAAGAAGCTCAAGAGCAACGTCATCGGGTAAAAAATATCAATTGGTTGCTATTGGTACATCTACAGGCGGTCCAGTTGCATTACAGACAATTTTGACTCAGTTTCCTGCAAACTTTCCCCATCCCATATTACTTATTCAACACATGCCAGCAGCCTTTACACCAGCTTTTGCTTCTAGGCTAAATTCACTGTGTAGAATTAAGGTGAAGGAAGCAGAAAACGGCGATAGATTAATGCCTGGTGTTGCATATTTGGCGCCCGGTGGTAAGCAAATGATGGTAGAAAGTCGTGGCGGCTCAAAAACCTTAAAAGTATTTGAGGACGATAGTCCCAGAATCACTTACAAACCCAGTGTTGATGTTACGTTTGCCAGTGCGGCAAAAGCATATGGTGGAGATGTGTTAGCTGTGGTGCTAACCGGCATGGGGGCTGATGGTAGAGACGGTGCGCGAATGTTAAAACAATCAGGAGCTACAATTTGGGCTCAAGACGAAGCTACGTGTGTCGTTTACGGGATGCCTCAAGCGGTTGCTAGCGCTGGCTTAGCGGCAGAGAGCTTACCCTTACAGGAATTTTCAGACAGAATAGTAAAAGAAATCGGTTGTTAAAACGAGCTGGTTTTCTGTTACAAAGGAAGAATAATAAAAGTGAAGATTTGGACGGTCGCCAACCAAAAAGGTGGAGTGGGAAAAACAACAACAACGGTGAGTCTTGGTGGTATTTTAGCTGAGCAAGGTCACAGAGTGTTGCTGATTGATACCGATCCGCATGCTTCATTGACTTATTATTTTGGGATTGACTCAGAAGACCTTGAAGTCAGTGTTTATGATATTTTTGCTCGAGGTTCGAGCATGACCAGTGAAGAAATATTGCAGGCATTGTGTCCGTCCACCATTGAGTCTTTAGATATTCTTCCTGCGACCATGGCGATTGCTACACTTGATAGAAGCATGGGTAGTAAAACCGGTATGGGGTTAGTACTCAAACGTGCGCTAGAAAAAATAGCGGATCAGTACGATTACGCAATTTTGGACTGTCCTCCAGTGCTTGGGGTTTTAATGGTTAATGCATTAGCGGCGAGTGAAAGAATATTGGTTCCGGTGCAAACTGAATTCTTGGCATTAAAAGGTCTCGATAGAATGATGCGCACCATGGAACTGATGCAAAGCTCTCAACACAAGCAGTACCAGTATACGATTATTCCCACGATGTATGACAAACGGACTAAAGCATCGTTAGAAGCATACAAATCTTTAGTTTCTCAATATAAAGAAGCGGTGTGGCCAGGGGTTGTACCTGTAGATACTAAATTCCGAGACGCCAGCTTGGCGCAACAAACCCCTGTGCAGTTTTGTCCTAAATCTAGAGGTGTTTTTGCTTATCGAGCCCTGCTAGACTATTTAAAGCAGTTAGACTAGAGAATGCAATATGAGTAAACACCTTTTTGCAAATGAGAAAGTAATGAAGCAGTACCTTGGCGCCCTGTTAAAAGAGGAAGAAGTCGAGGAAGCAGAACTATCTCCGGTAGCTAAATTATTGGAACAGGTACATGAAGAGCGTGTAGAGCAACCAGTTCCAGTTAATGAGGCCACTGAATCGCCAGTTGTTGAAGCTGCTGTTGAAGTTCCCGTCGAGCAGACAAAATCAGTCCAAGATCTTGAGATAACAGAAAATACATCTATTATCAAAGAACAAGAGAGTGAACTTGAGACGACTGCTCAGGCCCTTTATGAAGAAGGGGAATTCCAAGCGTTATTTTTTGAAGTAGCGGGCTTAACATTAGCGGTTCCTTTAAAAGCGTTAGGTGGTATTCACCAGTTAGGTGATGTGAATCAACTAATAGGTAAACCTAAGTGGTTTAAAGGTGTCATGCTCAATCGAGATGAAAAGCTCAATGTGGTTGATACTGCACGGTGGGTAATGCCTGAAAAATTCACCCCAGAGCTAGAAGAAAGCTTGGATTACCAGTATCTTATCACCTTAGGAAACACGCCTTGGGGCTTACTAGCGGAAAAGCTTGTCAATAACTTGACGTTAAAACCTGAGGACATTAAATGGCGCACAGCGGATGGAAAACGTCCCTGGTTAGCTGGAGTGATCAAAGAAAAAATGTGCGCTTTGATAGATGTAGATAATTTAAATCGCTTGCTAGAAAAAGGCCTCGATAGTCGAGAGCAGTAGCTAGTATATTGTGGAGTAAAATCATGAGCCAAGATAGACTGCTTTCTGCAGATAAAAATGCTGATAGTAATGATGAAGTACTACAGTGGGTGACGTATAAGCTTGAAGATGAAACGTACGGCATCAATGTTATGCAGGTTCAAGAAGTACTTAGATATACCGAAATAGCGCCCGTTCCAGGTGCACCAATGTATGTACTAGGTATCATCAATCTACGTGGTAACGTAGTAACAGTTATTGATACCAGAGCCAGATTTGGTCTTCCCAGTGCTGAGGTAACAGATAATTCTCGAATTGTAATTATTGAAGCAGAAAAGCAAGTAATTGGTATTTTGGTTGATAGTGTAGCCGAAGTTGTGTATTTACGTAGCTCTGAAATTGACAGTGCGCCAAATATTGGAACTGAAGAAAGTGCTAAGTTTATTCAGGGGGTTTCTAATCGAGAAGGCGAGCTCCTGATCTTGGTTGACTTGAATAAATTACTGAGTGATGAAGAGTGGGATGAGTTGAGCCATATCTAGATGGTAGAAGTAGTTAATAATGAACTGATTTTACTCGTTATATCAGTCGCTTCAAGTGTATTAGGTATAGTATGTTTGGGGCTTATTTTAATTGTAAATAGCAATTTAAAAAAGCAGCATGACAGGCAAGTTCAACAGTCAAAAGCATTGAAAGCATCTGAGCATCAAGTTTCTATTTTACGCAGTGAACTTGCAGAGCTACGTTCTGCAATCATGAATTTAGGTAAAAAAGTATCATCTAATCAGCAGTCAATCGCAGAGCTTGCGAATCAGCAAGCGGAGCAAAAGTATGATGATCCGGATGCGAAAATCTATTCCCGAGCTGTGAAAATGGTTGAGCTTGGGGCAGATATTGAAGAAATCATGCGAGAGTGTGAGTTGCCAAGAGCAGAAGCCGAGCTTCTCATGTCACTTCACAACAAAACTTAATTAAAAAAACCGCAGCTTGATACTGCGGTTTTTTCTTGTCGATTCCTGCCGGCTTTAGGTGTGGTAACCTTTCATCACGCTTTAGTTAACTTCAGCTGCGGTTATTTATACTCACAGTTCCTCATTAGCCGCATCACGCCTTGATATCTAGCTTTCCTCTAAAACTTTCCCAACCGGGTGGAAACTTTCCACGCAGAATGTAGGAGAAGGCAATGAGCTCTGCGATAACGTAATAAAGCTCACGGGGAATTTCTTGGTGCAGATCAAGCTGACTTAGGGTTTTGGCTAAAGCTTCGTCCTGATGCAGCATAATGTCCTTTTCTTTGGCGAGCGCGATTATTTCTTCTGCAAGTTCACCATAACCCTTAAATGAAACCGTAGGTGCACTACCTGCTTCATATAATAATCCTATCGCTGATTTTTGTTCCATAATTAGACCCTAACATTAATGATGGCATGCTCTGTAAAGAACTTGTCCTGATAACTGGCTTCTTGGCGCAGACTTATTTCACTTACCTGAAGCCCATGAGCTGCGAATTTATGCTGCAATGTAGGTAAATGAGGCGAGGCCAACTGCATTGTTTGTTCAGAGGTTGCCACAAACTCACATTCTAAAGCTTTGTCCATGAGCTCAGCATGTGCATGGAGTTGACCTTTATCGCCATAATCAAAACTGAGGCGGATGAACCAAACAATCTTCTCAGGCATGCTTTCACGAGCTGGTTTTTTGTACTTACCCACTTGCAACTGTGTTTGTTGATTTTCGGCCTGCAGTTTAGTTGGAAAAAGTAAATTAATAAGTAACTGAGATTCGCTATCTTGTTTTGTATTGCCAACATTAGTTGGGCTAGAAAGCGAACTTGGTTGAAGTTGTTTATTGATCTGAGCTAGCTCATCAAGCAGTTCCATTGATTGTGCTTTTTGCACAGCATCAAGTAGTTGCTGGGGTTGAGTAGCTTTGATATTAGGACTTAGCAAATCCAATAATGCGTTCAGTTTATGTTCGGCAGAGGCACTGGCTTGGCTGTTGGCAATACTTTGTGCACCAAGCAGCGTAACAATAAGTCTATCCAATGCTTGAGAAAAGTTGCTGCTGGGTGCCACTGAAGTAGGCGTATTTGTTATTGCAGGTGCAGAGTTGATTGGCATGAGTTGCGCCTCGAGCTGTGCCTTCACAGTCGTTGGGTTAATACTTTTCTCGTCCAGTAGTTTGGCAAAAGCCTGATTAACTAAGCGTTGTAATTCAGGTGAACCAAGCTCTGATTTCAGAGTATCTACTTTTAGTATTGAATTGTTGAGTAACGTAGCTGGCGTTGACTTGCTCTTTGGTACGGCGTTTGGTGTCGACGTTAATGTTGTCAATAGGGCTTCGATTGGACCTTTGCTGTTTGTTGTCAGGTCTGATTTTATAGGGCCGAGTTGTTTAACATCGATGCTTTGTGAGAACGAATTGAGTTGGTCAATGATGTTTGCTCTGTTGCCTTGTATATAAAGCGGCTGTTGAAGCTTCTTTATCACTTCTGTGAGCGCACTTAAGGACAATCGCGACCCTTGGTCACTCAAGTGGTTGAGTAGTTTTTGCAGCGAAGCTTGTTTGTCTGCAAAATCTGTGGGGGGCGTTTCGAAACTAGGCCGATTAATGTACTGTTTGATGGCAGAAAGTTTGGTTTCGGCGGTTAATTTGAATGCGTTACTCGAATCGTTCTGTTTTTTTTTGGTGTGATGGAAAGGAACAATATTTTTCACCGAGTCGAATAATGCTTTAATTGGTTGCTCCGTGGAGTGAGCAGCTGGACTTAATGGTTTTGGAACAACCATTGAAGCGCTGATATTACTGACTTTAGAGTGAGCGGGGGGTGTAGTGGCAGGACTAAGACTAGGCGTAATCTGAGCAAAAGGTCTCGCGGTTAGTGACTGTAAAACCTTCATGATTGACGACTTTATGTCATTAAATGACAATTCAATAAGTGGCTTTGAATAGGTCAGCGTGCTACTGAGCTGTAAAGGCTGAGTGGGCGACGCCGTATAGGTAGATACAGAATGTGCTGCTTGTTCAAACATTTTCACGACCGGTTTGGTCGTTTCTAACATAGTTTGCACAGAGGGCTTAAATAGATTAATCCCATTTATAGAGGCACTGACCTTGGCATCCTGCCAACTTAATTGCCGGCCCCAATTATGTTTTACGCCGGATAACTCGAGCTGTTGATCCTTTATTTGTAAAAACAAACTGTTAGTGTCAGTTTTTAATTTAGCTGTGGGGATTTGTTGGCTTATCAGTTCGGAAATTGCCGTTTTCTTTAATTGAGTATCAAAAAGTAAATCACTAAATTGATTAAATACTTTGATTCTAAATTGCCCTTTTTCAATCCCAAGCGTTGCAACTAGTGTGGATTCAGTAGCAAGTAGTTGAGTCACCGCTTTTGGGATAGCTACTTGGACACCCAACTCTTTCAACAGTATCGAGTTATTCAGCTGTAATAAGACACTAGAAGCCAATTGTGTCGATTTTGGAAGGGACTTTGCAGACGCTAAGATATCGAGTAATTGCTTAGCTAATACGACATCTGCCTGCTGCTTATCAGATGTTATGGTAAGGTGTTTACCGGTTTCATCGACGACAATTTGTGCTTGGTTAAAATTAAGTGATTGCCCAGTATTATGTTTGAGCGCAATGTGTACAGTTTGCCAACGTCCATCAATGGCAATATCCATTTTTAATTTATCTTGATTAATAACAATATTTTGAGCAATAAAGGTCTTATCAGCGAATAGCGACTGAGATGCGTTTGATTTGGAATGATCCGATATCGAAACGCTGGATGTATTTAAGGTAATAGACGGCTTATTCATTATTTTAAATCAAATTTTCGCTAATCGGTCGCATTGGATTATTCGTATTACCATACCATTATGTTAGACTATCGCCCAATTTTAGGTAAAGAGTAGCCCAAGTTTGCTAGAGATAGACTCCGTCACTTGTATCAAACAAGAGCGATGCTTGTTTGAGTCATTAAGCTTTACAGTTCACTCTGGACAGATAATGCAAATTGAAGGCCCAAATGGTGCCGGAAAAACGTCATTGTTAAGGATTATTGCTGGCTTTGCTAGACCTGACGACGGTAAAGTGCGTTATCAACAAGTTGATATTCAAGATGATTACGACTCGTTTGCCTCGGAACTACTATTTATTGGCCACAAGACTGGCGTGAATCTACAATTGACTGCTTATGAGAATGTGCAACATTGGTTGCAAGTTCACGGTGGCAGTGCAACACGTGATGAAGTTTATGATTTGCTCGCCCAACTAGGGCTAATCGGCTTGGAAGATGTGCCGGCTCGGACCTTATCTGCGGGTCAACAGCGGCGAGTAGCGTTGGTTAGATTATGGCTTAACCATGCCAAGCTGTGGATTCTAGATGAGCCTTTCACTGCGCTTGATAAAAAGGGCGTTGCAATGTTGCAGACTCAGTTTCAATCGCATCTAGCCAACGGTGGTGCCATTTTGCTTACCACCCATCAAGATCTAACGACACATTTCGCCGAGCTGCAAACAATTGCCTTGGAGTATCGATTGTAATGCAAAAAAATCACTCTTACTGGCTCGCTTTTAAGTCCGTGTATTGCAAAGATGTCTCGTTGGCGTTTCGTCAGCGGGCTGAAATCATTAATCCGTTATTATTTTTCCTGATTGTTATTACTCTATTCCCACTAGCTATAGGACCCGAGCCTGGACTTCTGACAAGAATGGCGCCAGGTATAATTTGGGTCGCAGCTTTGCTATCAACTATGTTAGGGTTGGATAAAATATTCCGTGATGATTACAACGATGGGGCACTAGAGCAATTGATTGTGTCCCCGTACCCACTGTCTCTGTCGGTGTTAGCTAAAGTTTTCGCCCACTGGACAGTCAGTGGCTTGCCTATGGTGATCTTAGCGCCATTATTTGCCCTATTAATGAATTTAGAAAGCCAGTCATTAATGGCGACGGTGCTGACATTACTTATCGGCACACCTTTGTTAAGTTTTATCGGTGCAATAGGAGCAGGTCTTACTGTTGCGCTACAAAAAGGCGGGATTTTAATGAGTTTACTGGTGCTACCGCTATATATTCCAGTATTAATTTTCGCAACTTCCGCCATCGATACCAGTAGCATGTCTTTAGCTTATGGCGGACAACTCGCGATCCTTGGTGCAATGCTAGCTGTTGCTATTGTTGCTGCGCCAATTGCCATATCGTCAGCTTTAAGAGTGAGTGTAAGTTAAAATGTGGAAGTGGTTACATCCCTATGCCAAAGCGGAGCGTGCTTACCAATTGTGTAACACCTTGCTTCCTTACTTTACTGTGATAACTATCGCCTGTTTGGTTGTTGGATGGGTGTGGGGGCTTGCCTATGCACCTGCCGATTATCAACAAAAAGACAGTTATCGTATTATTTTCATCCATGTGCCATCGGCCATTTGGTCAATGGGTGCTTATTCGTCCATGGCTATTGCTGCCATTATTGCCTTAGTATGGCAAATCAGAAATGCCGAACTAGCGGTGATTGCTATAGCGCCTGTTGGCGCAGCTATGACGGCCATTGCACTAATCACAGGTGCCGCGTGGGGCAAACCGATGTGGGGCGCTTGGTGGGTTTGGGATGCCAGACTTACCTCTGAATTAATTCTATTATTTTTGTATTTTGGCGTATTGTCCCTCTATCACGCGTTTGAAGACAAAAAGTCCGGAGGTCGTGCTGCTTGTATTCTTGCTATTGTTGGGGTCGTTAACCTTCCCATAATCCATTTTTCTGTAGAGTGGTGGAATACCTTGCACCAAGGTTCAACCATTACCAAATTTGATACCTCAGCCATTGATCCATCGATGTTATGGCCACTGTTTATCAATATCGCCGCGTTTGCAGGATTTTTGGGGATGGTCACGCTTATACGTCTAAAGAACGAAATACTTCGTACCGAACAGCACCGTCCTTGGGTACGTCAGCTAGTAAGTAGAGGTTAATCATGCAGTTTGAATCGTTTAGCGAATTTTTGGCGATGGGTGGTTATGGCTTTTACGTCTGGTTGTCCTTTGGCAGTTGTGCACTTATTTTATTGGGTATTTTGTTTGGTTCATTGCTGGATTCAAAACGCCTAAAGCAGCAAGTTCAAGCGCAAATAGTTAGAGAAGAGCGTATTAAAAAGGCAAAACAGGAGGCACAGGCATGAACCCGAGAAGAAAAAAACGTCTATTTACTGTAGTGGCTGTGATTTTTGGTATTGGTTCGGCAGTTGGCTTAACGCTGTATGCCTTACAAGAAAACATTAATTTGTTTTACACCCCAAGCGAACTAATCGCTGGAAAAGGGGAGAATAAAGAAAAGCCACAAATTGGCCAGAAGTTGCGAATTGGCGGCATGGTAGTTCCCGGTTCCGTTGTCCGTGATGAAGCTTCTTTAGATGTTGAGTTCAAGTTAATTGATACAGGTCCTATGGTGACCATTCGCTACGAAGGTATCTTGCCCGACCTTTTTCGTGAAGGCCAAGGTATTGTTGCACAAGGGACTTTGGTAGAACCCAATGTTGTGGAAGCGTTTGAAGTGCTGGCAAAACATGACGAAGAGTATATGCCGTCAGAGGTTGCAGAAGCAGTCAAAGGCATCAAGCACGAAAAACCCAAATATAATTTAAATAACGAGGGTTAGTATGATCCCTGAAATCGGTTATTTTGCCTTGGTGCTAGCGATGGCACTGAGTCTATTGCTATGTATTTTTCCCTTATGGGGCGCTTATACAGGCAACTTACGGTTGATGAAAGCGGCGCCATCCCTTGCCGTTGGACAGTGTATCTTGGTTGTATTTTCATTTCTGATACTAATTTACATCACTTTGATGGACGACTTTACGGTAGCGTATGTTGCCCACCATTCGAGTAGCACTTTACCGTGGTATTATAAGGTCACTTCTGCATGGGGTGGTCATGAAGGGGCTATATTGCTCTGGTTGGTAATGCAGTCAGTTTGGACCATGCTGGTGGCAGTAATGTCAAAATCGTTGCCTTGGGTGCTTAGGGCTCGAGTGTTGGGAGTACTTGGATTTCTTGGAGTAGGCTTCATGCTCTATACCTTGTGGATGTCTAGCCCTTTTGAACGCTTATTGCCTTACTTCCCTGTTGAAGGGCGCGATTTAAACCCGTTGTTGCAAGATCCTGGGATGATTATTCACCCACCTTTACAATATATGGGATATGTTGGTTTATCCGTGTCTTTTTCTTTCGCGATTGCAGCATTGTTAACTGGGAAACTAGATAACACCTGGGCAAAGTGGTCACGTCCTTGGACTATGGCTGCATGGGCGTTTCTCACCTTAGGCATTACGGTTGGAAGTTGGTGGGCGTACTCTGAGCTTGGTTGGGGTGGCTGGTGGTTTTGGGATCCGGTTGAAAATGCCTCATTAATGCCTTGGCTTGTGGCGACGGCACTGCTTCACTCTCTGGCGGTAACCGAGAAACGGGGGGTGTTTAAATCTTGGACTGTATTACTCGCTATTACTGGATTTAGTCTGTGTTTACTCGGAACCTTTATCGTTCGTTCAGGGATTATCGTGTCCGTCCATGCATTCGCTACGGATCCTGACAGAGGATTATTTATTCTGTGCTTTTTAGCTATCGTGGTCGGAGGGAGTTTGGCACTTTATGCTGCTCGGGTATCACATGTACAAAGTGAAGGTCGCTACCAGCTAGTGTCAAGAGAAGTAGCGCTCTGGGTAAATAATATTTTCTTAGTGGTTGCGACTATTATTGTCCTGCTGGGAACTTTGTTGCCCATGATCCACAAAGAATTAGGACTAGGTTCTATCTCTATCGGTGTACCATTTTTTAACCAAATGTTTGCCATCTTGATTGTTCCTTTTGCCATATTGATGGGGCTAGCGCCTATGCTGCGTTGGAAACAAAATCAATTATCCCCGCTGATTAAAAAGTGGTCGTTAATGGTTGTGGTGAGCTTAGTTCTGACCGCGACTTGGTTGTATTCAAGCTACGAGCAAGTCTCAGCTCTGACTTTTGTTGCGACGGCGTTAGCAGTATGGATTACAGTAGCGACAGCATCTGATCTATTACAAAAAGTGACTAGCCAAAACACCATTGCAGAAGGCGTTAAAAAGTTAGGCCTGAGTTATTGGTCGATGGTATTAGGTCATATCGGTATTGCATTCGTAATCGCCTCAGTGACACTGACTTCTGCATATTCGGTTGAGCGTTCGGTAAGAATGAATCCGGGTGATGTGGCAACATTAAATGAATATGAGTATCGCTTTGATGGCGTAAACGTGATCCGTGGACCCAATTATGGTGGTCATGCTGGTGAAGTCACCGTATTTAAAAACGGTGAAGTGGTCACCACGTTGCATGCAGAAAAACGACTCTACGATGTAGGTATGCAATTTATGACAGAAGCTGCGATCGATGATGGCTTTTTCAGAGATCTTTACTTGGCATTGGGTGAGCAGTTATCGGGCGGTGCTTGGTCACTACGTTTATATCACAAGCCTTATGTGCGGTGGATGTGGTTAGGCGGTTTGCTAATTGCTTTTGCAGGCTTCCTTGTTATTGCTGACAAACGTTATCGTTCACGTCGTCAACCTTCGGCACAAAGTGAGGTTTAATCGTATGAATCGTAAATTACTTGGCTTCGTACCTCTATTAATCTTTGCACTGTTATGTGTATTTTTGTACCAGGGACTATTTGGTAATCCAAGGGAAATTCAAACAGGACGGTTAGGACAAGATATGCCAGCTTTCGCGCTGCCTGATCTTATGGATGGCAATAAAACTTGGACCCATGAGTCGTTAAAAGGGGATGTGTACCTAATGAACGTCTGGGGAACCTGGTGCCCGACGTGTATCTCAGAGTTAGGCTACTTAACCAAGCTGAGGGAGCAAGGTATCAAGATAATTGGTTTGTATTATGAACAAGCTTATGACCCAGATTTTGGCGATCAGTTTGATATTCAAGCGCTACGAGAAGAAGTAGATAACATGCTAAGCCGTGCCGGTAACCCGTATCAGTTTAATATTCTGGATTTAGAAAGAACGCTTGCGTTGGATCTTGGCGTATCTGGTGCACCGGAAACTTTTTTGGTTAACAAAGAAGGTAAAATTTTATTGCACCACACAGGAGATATTAACGAGCGTGTTTGGCGTAGCAAATTCGCACCAATTTATCAGGAGTTGGGTCAGTGAAATACCTAGTCATTTTATTGTTAGCCTTTGCTACTTTTTCAGTCGCGGCAACCGAAGACAAATACGAATTTGCGTCACAAGAACGTGAACAGACCTTTCGTGAGCTAACGCAAGAACTGCGTTGTCCGAAATGTCAGAATCAAAATATTGCTGATTCCGATGCCATTGTTGCCAAAGATTTAAGAGACAAAGTACTAACCCTGGTAAACGATGGTCAGTCAAAGCAAGACGTGATCGATTATATGATTGATCGCTATGGCTACTTTGTTCATTATCAGCCACCTGTCACACCCGCAACAATCATGCTGTGGGTTATGCCTGTGCTGATCATTATTTTAGGATTCGGTTTTATTGTTTTTCGTCAAAAGCGCGCAGCAACAAAACAGGATTGGAGCGAAAAAGACGAGCAAACTCTGAATAAACTAATCGCACAATATCAACGTCGGGAGGTTGAATAATGATAGAGTTCTCAACTGACTTGACACAAATGTGGCTGTTGTTTGGTTTATTAACCGTATTTGCTGGCCTATTTGTTGCTATACCCTTTATCCTCAAGCAACCGCAGACTTCCATTAATCACGATGCCAACTCAGAACGTATCGATATTTATCATCAGCGTTTGGCTGAGTTGCAAACTGAACGGGATAACCAACGAATCGATACGCAAAGTTTTCAAGAGTCAGTTATTGAATTAAAACGTCGCTTATTGAATGAGTTATCACCCGAACAGTCTTTGACGAGTCGTGGTGATAACCGTGTATTGGGTGCGACAGGTTTGATTTTTCTGCTTGTTGTAAGCGGCGTATTTTACTACTACACAGGCAGCCATCAGCAAATTGCTAATTGGCATGATGCCATCGAAAAGCTGCCTGAATATGGTGAGCGTGCGGTAATGCAAACTGGTGAGCCATTGAGTGCCAACGAATTACAGGCGTTTGCATTAGGACTGAGAACTAAGCTCGCAACAAGCGGTGATGATGCCGTGGCTTGGATGTTACTTGGTCGTGTGGCAATGTCACTAAATGATTTTGAGATGGCTAAACAAGCTTTTGAAAAAGCATTAAAAATGCAACCGCAAAATCATAATGTACTACTCAATTACAGTCAGGTTTTATTGATCGAAGGTTCGGAGCAAAGCGTAAATAGAGCTGCACGCATGCTTTCTCAAGTGTTAAAAAGCGACCCGAGCAATGTCGATGCGATCAGCTTACTTGCTTTGATTGCTTACGAGCGACAAGATTGGCAGGAATCTAAAGCTGCTTTTGAAGTGCTACTTGCAAACCTTGCTAAAGACGATCCGCGCTACGATATGATCAACCAAAGGATCCAAGAGATAAACCAAAAACTGGCAGGTGAAGACAATGCGGTATCAACTGCTGAAAAACAAATAACGGTCACAGTATCTATAGACCCTAACCTGCAAGAAAGGCTTACAAAAGATAATACGTTGTTTGTGTTTGCTAAAGCGGCTAATGGTCCTGCGATGCCACTTGCTGTAGCAAAGCTTACAAATTTTAACTTGCCTATGACAGTAACTTTAACTGATAGTATGGCGATGATGCCCGAGCTTACCTTGGCAAATTTCAATGAAGTCGTGATCACAGCTCGCGTTTCTAATGATGGTTCAGTGATGCCATCAGCAGGAGAGTTAGAAGGTATTTCAGGCGTGATTTCGCTCGACGCTGTGAACACGGACGTTGAGCTAGTAATTAGTCGAATTTTGACAAACACAGGGAAATAAATGTTTAGAGCTATTTTTTCAGGCGTACTAGCCTTGATTTTAGTGGGTTGTGCGCAGGTACCAGAGGAGCGAAAAGATCCTCGAGATCCGCTGCAATCGATGAACCGTCCAATTTATGATTTTAATATGGACGTGCTAGATACATATATTTTGCGTCCAGCTGCAGAAGGATATGTCGCAATTACCCCTGCGCCAGTTAGAAGCTCCATTGTGAACTTTACGACAAACCTTGCAGCACCGACTGATGCTGTAAACTCGGCGTTGCAAGGTAAGCCGGATGATATGGCAATAAATGTGGCGCGTTTTCTCGTCAATTCTACAGTCGGTATTTTAGGCTTATTTGATGTTGCCAAAAATATTGGCCTAGAACACAAAGATGAAGACTTTGGTCAAACACTCGGTGTTTGGGGAGTGGGAGATGGCGCCTATTTGATGATCCCCGGTATGGGCCCCTCAACGGCGAGGAATCTAACCGGAGATCTGGTAGACAACTTTGTGTTACCAGAGATTGCACTGACAACACCACAAACACTGCTGGTGTTTGCATTACGTGCAGTGGAAACCAGAGCTCAGTTGATGTCGCAAGAAAAGCTTTTAAACGAAGCGCTTGATCCATACACGTTTATGAAAGACGTATATTATCAGCGTCAGCTTTACGAGCTTTATGATGGCAATCCCCCCGTTGAGGATGAGCCTGTGGATTTTGATGAAGATTTTCTTGAAAATTTGTGAGTTACTTACAAAAAGGTTGGCAGTTGCCAACCTTTTTTGTGGTTAAAGTGCTCAGCTATGCCAGCACTTTATAACCCACAAGGTTTTGCTCTTGGCGGTAAAGCTTACTCTGCTTTTGCACTATCATGGGCCACACTTCGAAATTATTAACCGGTTTATTCAGGTGTTAAGAACGTTAGGAAAGAGATTAAGCAATACGTTTTGTCACTACAGATAGTCGGCGACTGCTTCAAGCTGTGTATCACACCAACTGAGTGACTCTAGATATATTTTTGAGGCCTGTTGGGCATTGAGCCCCAGGCGTTCAGTAATGCTTTCAATGGTTTGCCAATTACCTACCTCTAAGGCCTTCACAAGTCTTAGGTATACTGCAAGCAAGCCTTTGCCGTGTATTAACGCGCTTTTTATTTCATTAGTGATAGGAAGTTGTTCCATCACCACCGGCATCGGTTCGTCAACAATTGCATCTATCAGTGACATCATTCCAGTTAAAAAGGCACTACCGACGTGTGGTAATTGCCCGTGCCGCTTGGCTATTTGTTCAATAAAACGCGCGCGGCACAAGGATAAACGCATTAATTCGGTGGGCTTTTCTTCTGATAGTTGTGCCGCAAATATTAACGATAAAAAGCGTTTGAGCTCTTGGATTCCCAGTTTAACTAAAGCCTGTTTTATATTCGATACTTGAGCTCTACGTTTGAATGTTGCGCTGTTGGCATAACGCAACACCTTGTAGCTTAAATTTACGTCATGTTTGAAAATTTCACTAATTCGCTCTAAATCAGGCTCAGTGCTGGAAGTCTCGTAAAGTAGCTCAGCGAGCGTGATTTGCGTGGTTTGCAGCGCTTTAGTTTTGACCATTTCAGGTTTGGCAAAGAAGTAACCTTGAAAATAGCTGAAGCCAAGCGCTTTGACTTGTTCAAAGGATTCATAGGACTCAACTTTTTCTGCGACTAGCTCTATATCCGGGAAGTGTTTAATGGCTTCTTTTGTAGCGATAATATTGCTTTTGTCCGTATTAAGAACATCAATTTTTATATAATCGATATAAGGGTAAAAATGTTTCCAAACAGTTTGATGAACATAATTATCTAACGCAATCGTGTAACCCTTTTTCTTGAGCAGTTGGATGCATTTCAGTAAGCGCTTTCCGGGTTGTACTTCTTCTAGCACCTCAATAACAACTTGTTCCGGGCTCAACATTAAAGGATAGCCTTTAATAATGGTGTCTAAGGTGAAGTTTATATAAGCTCTTTTTGAGCTCGTTAGGTCATTAAGTTCGCAGGTAAATTGACAGTATTCAATTAAGCGGCAAGTGGCTTTGTCGCCATTTATTTTAGGAAATGCATTAGTTGCACCATCTCTGAACAGTAACTCATAGCCAACAAGCGTTAAGTCGCGATCAAAAATAGGCTGTCTAGCCGCGTAAAAGTACATTTATAAGCGTACTCCAATTAAAAACAGGTCTAATTTAAAAATAGAGCATAATTTACATTTTATCACTATTCCCCATTTTAAATTGGTTCTTTATTAAATGCTTACCGTATTGTTTTCTGGACTTTGTCTGGTTTTTGTTTTCAGTAGTCTCATCTGGTTGGGTCCAGTTACATGGCATGTTATAGTCTTGATTAAATAACACGGCTTTTTTCCAATGTTCTTTAGAAAAGAGCATGAACAACGTTAGCTCTGGATAATAAACATTAGGAAGAGAAGCCCAACACAATAGGAGGTAACTTTGGAGACAGGTACACTAATCTCACTCGCGATTTATTTTATCGCGATGTTGGGTATTGGCTTATATGCATATCGTAAATCTACCAGCGACGTTTCTGGCTATATGCTCGGCGGGCGTAGCCTTCCACCAAGCGTTGCAGCCTTATCAGCTGGCGCTTCAGACATGAGCGGCTGGATATTAATGGGGCTGCCTGGCGCGATGTTTCTTACTGGCTTTAGTAGTACGTGGATTGCGATCGGTCTGATTATCGGTGCATGGTTAAACTATTTGCTTGTGGCGCCTAGACTTAGGGTATATACGGAACACGCAAATGATGCCATTACCATACCAGATTATTTTGC
The DNA here is from genome assembly GCF_051930985.1 of Pseudoalteromonas sp. T1lg65. Classification (NCBI taxonomy): domain Bacteria; kingdom Pseudomonadati; phylum Pseudomonadota; class Gammaproteobacteria; order Alteromonadales; family Pseudoalteromonadaceae; genus Pseudoalteromonas; species Pseudoalteromonas sp. T1lg65. The sequence continues at coordinate 1,384,412 of NZ_CP196837.1, forward strand.
TAACCGATTTGAAGATAGAGGTAACGCACTTCGGATCGTTTCTGCTTTGGTGATTATTGTCTTCTTTACGCTTTATACTTCTTCTGGCGTTGTAGCCGGAGGCAAACTCTTTGAAAGCTCATTTGGGATGAGTTATGAAAGTGGTTTATATATCACTACTGGCGTCGTAGTGCTATACACCTTGTTTGGCGGATTCTTGGCGGTGAGTCTAACCGACTTTGTGCAAGGTTGTATTATGTTTGTGGCGTTAATCTTAGTACCGTTGGTGACCTTTTCATTGTTAGATAATCCACTTTCTGTGACTTTAAATGAAGTGAATCCGACCATGTTGACATGGGTTGGTGCCGGAGGCGTGATTGGCATTATTTCAGCGATGTCTTGGGGGCTTGGTTATTTTGGTCAACCACATATTATCGTTCGATTTATGTCAGTTCGTAGTGTTAAAGACATGCCTACAGCACGCAGAATAGGGATGACTTGGATGATAGTAGCAGCACTTGGCGCAGTATTTACGGGTCTCTTTGGGGCTGCCTATGCACATGAAAAAGGCATCCAAGTAGATGATGCGGAAACCATTTTCTTGATTTTATCTCAGCTGCTGTTCCATCCACTTATTGCTGGCTTTTTGCTGGCTGCAATCCTTGCGGCGATAATGAGTACTATCTCTTCGCAACTGCTGGTCAGTTCAAGCTCTCTAACAGAAGACTTTTATAAAATTTTCTTTAGAAGGGATGCCTCAGAGACTGAATTGGTATTAGTTGGCCGCTTAAGTGTGGTCGCGGTAGCCTTGTTTGCTATTTACCTAGCTTATGATAGAGATAGCTCTATTTTGAGTTTGGTGAGTAATGCTTGGGCTGGATTTGGTGCAGCTTTTGGTCCTCTCGTATTGATTAGTCTGTTTTGGTCTCGGATGAACTTTTACGGTGCGTTAGCAGGTATGGTATCGGGGGCGATAACGGTATTGGTATGGATTTATGGACCATTCACGATGGGCGGGGAGCCTTTAAGTGCGGTGATGTATGAGATTGTCCCTGGTTTCATTGTATCGACACTGGCCATTGTAACAGTGAGTTTAGCGACAGCCGAACCTCATGAGAGAATAACGACGTTATTCAAAAAGGTTGAAGAGTCACTTTAACGCTTGCTGTTACCCCAGCTTTGGATAGGTGATATGCTGACGCAAAACACTTATTCAAACCAAAGGTAAGGTAATAAAAAACCGGAGTGTGTTACTCCGGTTTTTTACATCTAAAAATCAATTAGTTCTGAGCAAGGTAGTCGAGCACAACTTGGTGATGGTCTTTGGTTTTGAACTTATCAAATACGTGCTTGATAGTCCCATCTTGGCTGACTAAGAAACTGATGCGATGAATACCATCGTACTCTTTGCCCATAAACTTTTTTAGGCCCCACACACCAAATGCATCTGCAATTGCGTGATCCTCATCAGCGAGTAAATCAAAGTTTAGTTCTTTTTTGGTTTCAAAATTCTTTAAACGCTTGATTGGATCTGGGCTGATACCAACAACCACGGTGTTCAACTTGGCTAACTCTGCTTTGTGATCTCGTAGCTGTTCGGCTTGCACGGTACAGCCTGGAGTAGATGCCTTTGGATAGAAGTACACCAATACTTGTTGCTCTTTTAATAAGGCTTCAAGAGAAATGGTTTCGTCGTTTTGATTCTGTAAAGAAAATAGCGGGGCTTTGTCGCCTGCTTGTAGCGTGTTCATATTATATCCTTAGCGAATGCGTCTAAATATATAATCTACGTTCAAGGAGTGAGATAGATCTTCGAATTTTATTTTAAAATCATCAATATTAACATCAACTGGAATGTTGAACTCTATTTCACAACGCATATGCAGCTCTTCATCTTGTTCAAAGGTATCAGACTTGAGGGAGCAAATACTGATCCCTTGCTGAGCAAAAAAGCGTGTGACTTTACTAAGCGTTCCCGGCGAATCCAGGCCGTCATATTGCAAGGTGTAACCTGCGCTGAATTCACTTTGCTGATGGCTTGATGTGCGTTTCATCATAGTTAACAGGCCGAGTTCCATGCCTTTGGATGGAAGCGTGTGCTCAACCCGACTAATTGCGGCCATATCTCCGGCCAACAACATAATAAAAGTGAACTCATTGCCCAAGATAGCAATTCTACTGTCAATAATATTACAGTTACAATCACTGACTAACTGAGTTAACTCGCCGACAATACCGGACCTGTCTTCACCTATAGCGGTAAGTACTAGTTGATGGTTCGTATGAGCGCTCATTAATGAACCTTTATCCTTATGTGTGCTGCAGATGGTTGTTATTTAGCGCGAGATAGTAGCATATCTGTTTATTAGCGCCACCGTAATTCCTTAAAAAGTACATAATTTAAACAGCTGTGTTCGCAGAAGAGTGGCAACAGTCAGATACGCCGGGGCTAGCTTGTGTTTCTGGTGTTTGACAAGTAACATAAGGCAAATTTTTTGATTGTGATTATTTGGCCTATCAGCAGTTTTTATGCAAAGTTGCTGAGCTAGATAAGAACAACATTATTGGCAAAGAGAAAAAGCATTAGTTTTTAGCCCTTTGTTTGAACCAAATCGGCATTCCCTAATCATAGAATAGTTATCAATAATAAAGGGTTTGCTAAGGAGTAATTGAGTGCAGTATTGGATCCCTAAATCACTGGTTCTTGGAGTCGCGGTTAGCTTAGCTGGCTGTAGCGTGTTTACAAATGACGCGCATCACGAGAGAAATTACCGAGTAAATGCTCCTGTAAAAGTACCTGATGGTTTACAACAACCTTATCGTGATCCTGAATTTTCGATGCCCGTCGCAACTTATGACAACTCACCTGAAGCAAAAAGCTATCAAGCGCCGCAACAAATACTAACGCTGGCGCAAGGAAGCTGGGTAGAAGAGGGCGAACAAAAAGCGCGCGTCTATTTTGATAAGAATGATGGAATTGACGATTTACCTAGCTTTATTTGGCAAGCTGTTGATGGTGTGATGCAAGCTAACGAGATTAGCTACACCGAGTCACGTAAATCAGAAGGTGAAGCAATCTCTGATTGGTATACGCTGGTTGCACGTGAAAGTGGTTGGTTTTGGTTTGAAGACAAAGTTGTTTCTGAGCAAAAAATCAAATTTATCGTTGAGCAGAAAGAGCATCAACGTACGGCTTCTATTCGCGCAGAGCTAGTTGATTATCGTAGTGATTCTGTCGAGCTAAACGATTTATTAAAGCAACGCTTAGAAGTGCGAGCCATTAATCAAGTCGTTGCAGAGTTCGACTATCAGTATCGATTACTACAAGTCGAAATGCGCAAACGCCAGGGCATAATGGCGTTAGATCTTGGTTTCGATAAGGACGGTAATGCGGCTTTACTGACAGAAAAAGATCAGCAAAATGTACTGAACCGCTTCGCTACCTTCTTAGAGCGTAATAACTTCTCGGTGGTTCGTATCGACAGCGAGAAGCAAGATATACTTATTCGTTACAAAGCACCTGAAGAGAGTGTTTGGGACTCTATTTGGGGTGATGAAGCCATTGTCTTACCAATTGAAGATGGTGACTACAACGTTAGAATATCTGAAACAGACGATAAGCGCACGGCGATTACGTGGAAAGACGGCGATGGCAATGTGTTAGATACAGACACCATGGCTGAAATACACAAAGTGCTATTGGAACTGTTAAGACAGAAAGGCTTAACCATTTAAGAATGAAAATAATATAGAAGGAAAAGAGCTTCGGCTCTTTTCTTTGTTTTTGTGGAAGTAAAAATAATGACAGAAACGAAATCACTAACTAGGCCACATTGGCAAACGTTATTTGCTTTTATCGTTCCCTCGCTATTGGGTGTGTTTTTGTTTATGACACCTGTGCCAATTGGCGAAGCGATGACTATCCCCATTGCGGTGATGGCGAAAGCTTTACAGTCAGCGGTAAAACCTATTATTCAACACCTTTTGGTAGCTACAATTTGTATCACGGGCGTGATGAGTATTATCGTTAGTGTACTGAGGCCTAAATCCTTACTTAAGCATGCCACCATAACTCACCTCTTTGAAGTAAACTGGTTATGGTTGATTGTTCGCGTTCTGGGCATGGTCTTTGTGGTAATGACGTTTACCAAGCTCGGTCCAGTTGCTATTCACTCGGATAATACGGGTAATCTGGTGTTTCATGAATTATTACCGGTATTATTTTCGGTGTTTATTCTCGCCGGTTTATTGCTGCCACTGCTGCTTAATTTTGGGCTTTTAGAACTAGTTGGTACTTTGTTGACGAAAGTAATGCGTCCGTTATTCGGAGTTCCTGGTCGCAGTGCTGTGAACTGTGTTGCCTCATGGCTAGGCGACGGTAGTGTGGGTATCTTAATGACTTCTCGTCAATATGAAGATAAACACTATACACAAAGAGAAGCTGCTATTATTGGCACCACGTTCTCAGCGGTTTCCATCACGTTTTGCTTGGTGGTAATTGGTCAAGTTGGATTAGAGCATCTATTCGCACCATTCTACCTCACAGTGTGTGCAGCAGGTTTTGTGGCTGCGATTATCGTACCTCGCTTACCACCGCTTCGATTTAAAAAAGATATTTATGTTGATGGCACTGAGCACAATGAAGATTCAGAAACTGTGCCTGAAGGCAAAGGTCTTTTTAAACATGCACTAGATATTGCATTAACCAAAGCCGAAAAAGCGCCGGGCGTTAAAGGCACGGTAAAAGAAGGGTTGCATAACGCGTGTGACATGTTGTTTGCGGTGTTGCCTGTGGTTATGGCGGTGGGTACATTAGCACTAATTATTGCGGAATATACACCGGTCTTTCAGTACCTAGGTAAGCCATTTGTGCCTTATTTAGAACTATTGAATGTTGCTGAAGCAGAAAAAGCGGCACAAACCATCGTGGTCGGCTTTGCGGATATGTTCTTACCTTCGATTTTAGCGGCTAGCAGCATAGAGAGTGATGCAACACGTTTTATCATCGCGGCAATGAGTGTCACCCAGCTAATTTACATGTCAGAAGTCGGCGCATTACTGCTAGGCAGTAAAATCCCAGTCAATATCTGGGAGTTGTTCGTCATCTTTATCTTACGTACCTTAGTAACCTTGCCAGTTATTTCAGTAATGGCGCATTGGTTGTTGTAATCTTAGTTGAGACTTAGTTTTAAAGCTCGATAATGGTATTATCGAGCTTTTTTATAACTATTCTGAATATTTCTGTCTTATCATCGATAAATCTAATCAATGCTATGTACCAATAAAGACAAGAAGCTGGAAATTATAATAAGCTTTATTGCATGACTGTGCCTAAATAATATACAAGCCGTTCTGTGAGTTTTGTTGGTTCCTGCTAATCCCCTGATGTGCTCAGCGGATTGGTATTATGATTGAGTATATAGGTTTATTGCTGCTAGCTGATGTCTAGTTAGTTCTGAGTGTTCAGCCGAAACATGGTAGGGTATATGACAGATAACATAATTTATTGTGGGTGGTTACCAGAAAGATAAAGCAGAAAAGTGTTTAGCGGTATAGTAAAAAAGGGCTCTATTGAGAGCCCCTTAAAAATATTAGGTTAACGAGTTTCGTATAGAGTATCTAAAACCTCAATTCTCGCTTCTTTCAGCTCGGGTTGCGCTTTCAGCTTATTCAAGATCTCCAGTAAGTCTTGTCCTGCTGGTACAGACAGTACAGCTATTTCTCCATTCGCAAAGTTAGATTTAACGAGTAGACCTAGCCTTTCAGCAACAGCCTTAGGTGAACTCCCTTTTTTCAGTAACACTGTAATGTTTCCTGAAGTAGGAGCAAACTTACCGGTCAAAAGGTTTTTTACAATTACGCCTTTAGTAAGTTTTGAAGTTGTATCGCCCGATTTAACAACAGCCATATCACCCTGCTGTTGAATAATCATTTCTGGATTAGCCAATGAAGCTGGAACCTGACTAACACCATGGACTATTTTGTATGCGCCAAAATCAGGCTGCTCGATTTTAACGATCTTTTTGTCTTCTTTGATTGAAGCAAGGGCTTCTATGTCACCTGCGTTTGCATGCATTGTGATCACTGAAAGTGTGATAAGAGAAGCTAATTTAAACTTTTTCATACTGTTATTTCCCCTTACTCTGCTGAGTGACCGAATACGCGAACAGCAGCACCAGTTAACACACTAGGAGCTGAGTTGTTTTGATAGTAGACGAATTCACCAACGTTTTGACCCTCATCCGAAGATGGGAAGCTTTTATTTGAAACGTCAAGTAGCTTAATCGTCCACTCGCCTTTGGCATCTTCACCGTAGAAAGCATTAGACAAGAAATAGCCATCTTTCAGAATATAGCCTAAATTATACACCCCTTTGTTAAAGTCAACAGCAGGAGTAATAAGCGCTTGGTGTGAGGATAAGAGTACACTTCGAGTACCACTCGGAGAAATAACTTCGACAGCTAGGTCTGCGCCAGCAGTAGTCTGAGTATTTCCGTGTTCTGTTTCAAATCCTAAGCCAAGCTCCTGGTTGAATACATCCAACCTAAATTGCATCGCCTCAATTGTTACACTATCTTCAACATTTATCTTATACTCTGTACCAACAAGGCTGTAGTCTGGGATCTCCTTTAGAAGAGGGTCTTGGCCCATGACAGTACCGCCGCCAACCCATTCAGATACAACTTCTTCACCTAGGTTTGCATTGTAAGATTTTGCCATTTTAACTGCTTCACCAGCATTCAAACGTCCAAATCCATACAGGTTATTGTGGCTATAGCCAGCGGCGTTTTCTACCCAGCCGTCAAAAGCGATGAAGCTATCGTCACCTATCTTAACTTCGATTGGCGTACTTTCAGCGTCCACTTTTGTACTGGTATTTGCGATGATATGTCTTACATCACGCCATGTTAATTCAGGGTTAGCTGAAAGAATTAAAGAAACAACGCCTGACATATTAGGTGCAGCTGAGGAAGTTCCGTTCATCGTTGAGATATAGTTGCAGCTAGGGTTATCTGGGTGACCCGGATAGTTAAAAGGAAATTGGCTAACTGCAAACTCTAGATCGAAAATATTCGTAAAGTTAGTAATCGTTTTTCCGAAATAACCTGATTGACCACTTAGACAAGTCATTGGGTCTGTAGAGATCATTGCTGGAGCAAAACGACCAAACTCACCCGCAGGACTTGCTGCAATCAAGTTAGCACCTGCAGTCGAATAGCTAGTATGAAGGCCATTCGCGTTGACTGCACCGACCGTGAAATAGCTAGGGTTAGATTGGCTACCTTCTGAGTTGCCATTGTAACAGGTTAAACCCAAGTCTACAGTTCCCATATCAGAACAAAATCCACCTTCTCGGCCTGAGCTATCAAAGTCGTTACCACTAGATTTTATGTTGATCGCACCTTTACCACTACGTAAAACTTTAACAGGGTAGGACTCTATTTTTTCGTTGAGTTCTGAGTGTGTGGTGTGTGCCGGGTAAGAGATACCGTAACTTCTGTTAAATACCGAAATAGGCTCATCTACAGTAATACCTGAACCAGGGAATCCATGAGTTAACAAAGCGGTTTGCTCAACCTTTTGACCATTACCTAGTATGTTCATACCAATTAGGCTTGTATCCGGCGCCACACCTCTACCACCAAGGCCATTCCAACCTTTAGCAGCAATTAATCCTGCAACACTAGTTCCATGGTCACCGTCAACGGCTTCACTTGTAGGGTCTACTTTATTTGTAGCAGTAGCAATCAAATTTAGTGAGCGGTTAGGTAAAACATTATCTATTAAATCCTCGTGCCTAATTTCTAAACCTGAATCTACAACAACAGCAGTAACACCAGCACCGGTAACACCTTGAGCATAGGCCTCTAAAACATTGAGATCTTCACCAGCAACAACTTCACTTTTTCTAAATTGCTCAAATTGTTTATCAAAGTAGTTTTGAGCTAGCTCTTCATCCACGCCAAATTTTCTAACTTGCCAGTCAACTAAACCTTGCTTCATCTGATCGCTTAAAGCGTAAGCTCTCTGACCTGTATTACGCAAATGCCATTGTTCGTTCGCTAGTGGGTCTGAAATCACGTTAGTGATACGAATTTGACCATCAGCAGACTTACCATTAGCAGTAACCGTATAGTCGATATTCGCAGGCTCACCCGTCAGTGAGGTATAAGTGAAGCGTTTAATACCATTAAGTTTTAGTAAACCGTGGCTAAAGGTATAAACATTATCTTCACTCGTAACTTGCTCACCATTTTCGAAAAATGACAGAGCCAATTGATCGTTATCAGGGTCAGAGACGTTTAGCTCACCGTGAGCTGGGATCCAATGCTTGATATCTGAAAGTGTTGTGCTTTCTGCAACTGGAGATTTGTCAACTTGTTGTGTTGATTTCGAATCATTACTACTACCACCGCCGCATGCTGTTAGAGCAAATACGATTGCAGCAGATAATGAAGAATACTTAAATTTATTGTTATTCATATTAACTACCATTGTACCTAAATCGCCATGAATTTACCTTTTTCATATACACTTTGCAAATTTGTGTTTGAAAAAAATTAATAGTTAAGAAATCAATGTGTGAGCTCTTAGGTACATATTGGACAGGTTATTAATGACTATGATGAAGAGATAGTATTGAATAATATGAAATTATTTTAGGCTAGACATACAGGGGATTGTAAAAATCTAGCCTAATAGTGTTAAAGATTTTGGATATCTTTTTTCAGCTGATAGCCTTCGTCAGTGACGAGTTGTTCAAGCACTTCTATTCGCTTTTTCAACGCACTCAATTCGGCTTTGAGTGCCTCGTCTTCTTTGGAGCTCTTTGCTAAGTGTTTCTTTAGGTCTAAGCGTTTTTTATAAATTTCAGATACAATGCCACCACCCACTACGATAAGCACGATAAGAAATACCATCGTTGTTCCCGACATATTACCTCCAAGTAGCTTTTAACATGGGCTAATCACAGTGCCCTCTCAGTGTCACTATCATGACACCAAGAAAGCCGGCTGTTAAGAAAAATATTTGTTAACATTCAATAATATTTACGGCAAGTCCACCACGTGCTGTTTCTTTGTATTTGGTTTTCATATCATTACCAGTATCGAGCATGGTTTTAATTACCTTGTCCAACGAGACTTTTTGGTCGCCCGTACCGCGAAGTGCCAGCCGAGAAGCATTGATGGCCTTAATCGCACCCATTGCATTACGCTCGATACAAGGCACTTGAACCAAACCACCAACAGGGTCACAGGTGAGTCCTAAATTGTGTTCCATACCAATTTCGGCAGCGTTTTCTACGTGTATGACATTACCGCCCATGATTTCGGTTAAGGCTCCAGCAGCCATTGAACAGGCAACGCCCACTTCGCCTTGGCAACCAACTTCTGCACCTGAAATAGACGCATTCTTTTTATAAAGAATGCCAATAGCAGCCGCGGTGAGCAAATACCGTGTAGCTATGTCTCTGTCTACTTCTTTAATGAAGGTATTATAATACATCAGAACGGCTGGTAAGATACCTGCCGCACCATTGGTTGGCGCGGTAACCACTCGTCCTCCAGCTGCGTTTTCTTCATTAACTGCTAAAGCGAATAAATCGACCCAATCCATGGCGCGAAGTGGATCTTGGTGATTTTCAACACTCAATTTGAGATACAGACTTGGTGCTCTGCGGCGAACTTTTAATCCACCTGGCAATATGCCTTCTGTGCGCATACCGCGCTCAATACAGGCCTTCATTACTTGCCAAATGTTAAATAGCTCATCTTTGATTTCAGATTCTGTACGCAAGGTTTTTTCGTTAGCCATCATTAATGATGAAACGCTCAGGCCCGACTCTTTACATTTCTCAAGAAGCTCTGCTGCTGAATCAAAGAGGAACGGAGCAGGGTTGTCTTCGCGTACTTGAATTGCAGCCTGCTTTTCTTTTTCGAAATCCTGATCGGTGACAATAAAGCCACCACCAATCGAATAGTAAATCTGGCTATGGATAAGCTCATCGTTATGGAATGCTTTTAATTCCATTGCATTGGAATGTTTTGGCAAGGTTTTTCTACGATGGAACACAATCGCGCCTTGTTTTGGAAACGCGGCTTTATGGGTTTTATCCAGATAGATAACTTGTTCGTTTTCTATGGTTTCTAGTATTTCTGGTACTAAATCGGCATCAATCGTTTCGGGGTCGTAACCAGCAAGCCCTAAAATCACCGCTTTACCAGAGCCATGCCCAATTCCTGTTTGGCCTAATGAGCCAAACAACTCTACTTTTACGCTCGTTACTTTATCGATGATACCTTGCGTCTGTAAGTCAGCTACAAACAGTCTTGATGCGCGCATTGGTCCAACCGTATGGGATGAGGAAGGGCCAATACCGATACTGAACATATCGAATGCACTGATCATAAAATTTTCTCACATTGCCTCTAATTGGCGCCATCATAACGCTTAACGTTAATAATGTAACCCTATGCGAGATAAAAGCAGCGCTGGTCAGCTATGTTAGCTTGATAAAGCTTTTAACTATCTTCGCTGTTGCGCCCCAAAGAAGTCCATATTGAGTCATAAAACCCTCAACTTTAATGGCCCTTCCTCTGGCGGTAAACTCAGAATATTGCCAACGCTGATTGTCTTTAAGGGAATGGTAGGGAATAGAAAAGACACACTCCACTTCATCGCTGTGTGGCACAACCGTGTGATGGTTTTTAATTACCGCCACAAAAGGCGTGATCACAAAGCCAGTGAGGGTGCTGATACTTGGTAGTGCGCCAAGCATGTTGACATTTTCTTTAAGAAGACCAATTTCTTCGTGGCTTTCCCGCAATGCCGTTGCTGCTAAATTTAAGTCATGAGGCTCGAGCTTTCCGCCAGGAAAACATATTTGACTTGGGTGGGAGGCCAAATAATTAGGACGCTTACAAAAAAGCAGCTCAGCGTGTCCATCGACTTCTACTAATGGTAATAAAACGGCACTTTCCCGCTTACCAGTGGTCGCCGCATAACGTGGCTGTGAAACATTTGAGAGTAAAAACTGGCTAATTAAGTGGTCTAGTTTCATGACAGTATGGGTAAGATTTTATTCACTTTGTGAAATGTCTCTTGATATTCAAGATCGACTTGCGAGTCGGCGACGATACCGCCACCAGCCCAACAATGGATTTTCCCTTCATGACACACTAAGGTTCTGATCGTGATAGACGTATCCATTCTTCCACAAGCACTGACATAGCCGATAGAGCCACAATAGCCACTACGACGGTGTGGTTCAAGTTCTTCGATGATCTCCATTGCTCTTATTTTTGGCGCGCCAGTAATCGACCCGCCCGGAAATGCAGCTTCCAACTGGTCAATCGCCGTTTTTCCTTCTGCGAGCGTTGAGGTCACTGTGCTAACCAAATGATGTACAGAAGGAAAACTCTCAATATCAAATAGCTTGGGGACAGAAACACTGCCGGGCTGCGCTACTTTGCCAAGATCATTTCTGAGTAAATCAACAATCATTACGTTTTCGGCGCGGTCCTTACTGCTATTTTTCAGTGTTCCAGCTTGTTGTTGGTCGGCGAGTTTGTTTTCCAATCTAGGTAAAGTGCCTTTTATGGGCTTAGTTTCGACTTTGCCATTATTGACTTCAATAAAACGCTCTGGAGAAACGGAAATCAGAGCGTCTTCTTGGAGGTTGATAAAGGCCGAAAATGGTGCGCTATTAGCTTTTGTTAATCGTTTATATGCACACCATGGGTGACCTGAATATGCCGCTGAAAAACGCTGCGCAAGGTTTATCTGATAACAATCACCACTTCTTAAGTAGCGCTGTATTTGCGAGAACTTGTCACTATATTGCTGGCTGGTCATGTTTGATTGCCATGGACTAGCGAGGGTAAAAGTGTCGTAGTTAGGGGAAGCTGATGTGAGTTTAACCATGTAATCAGACAAACGTTGATATCCGGGTTGCGAAACAAAGTACCAACAGCTTTTTTGATTATCGTAAATTAAAGCATCAGGGTAGAGCCCGATAGAAGCATCAGGAATAGCGATATCTTGTTCAGCTATAGCAGGTAGGCTTTCGATATAACGGCCTAAATCATAACCAAAATAACCTAGCCAACCTCCAGTAAACGGTAGCTCTTTGTCGATGGCAGCAGAATGAAAATACTGTAGCTGAATTTTCATTGTCGCGAAAAAGCTTTCATCGCATTCTTTACCATCCAACAAAACTTTGCCAGATATGGCTTCAAGTGTATGGATAGGGTTGAATGAAATGATGTCAAAACGACTATTTATGTGCTGACTGTTGCCGGAATCGAGTAACACAGCATATTTTTCGTTGGCAAAATGTTCGAATACTTCAAGGCTACTTTTATTAATTTCTAATTTCGTACAATTTATTTGCTCATTTGTCATTTACTTCAACTCGAAAGCTAGCTCCAAAACCGCGAGGAGGGTATCATAGATAGCTGTTAATCCATAGTTTGAGCGTTTTAGCTGTTAAAAGTATAAAGCAAGTTAATACCAATTCACATTAATACGTTATCAATTTGAGAGATAAAACCCGTCGCTAACAGCGTTAATAATTTCTCATTTAGAACAACTAAATAGCAAAATTATTGCCTAGTCGACATGGATGTAGGTACCTTAGCGTTAGCAGGATACGGTAGCGGTGTTATCAATCCGCTTTACTTGGCTCAAAGTTGATAAGTTAATTAAGGGAATTGGGATTAGTCGTAAATTTATTTGCACTACTTTCAACAAAAACGACTACATACCGTCAAATGATAGTCATGAGCAAATAACGAAATTTGCAGAAATTGAGGAACCGTCATGAGCACTATTCGTCAGCAAGACTTTATTGATAGCATCGAAGATGCATTGCAATATATCTCTTTTTATCATCCACTTGATTTTGTTCAAGCACTAGAAAAGGCTTACGAAAAAGAACAAAGTAAAGCCGCGAAAGATGCAATCGCACAGATCTTAATAAACTCTCGTATGTCAGCTGAAGGTAAACGTCCTCTTTGCCAAGATACAGGTATCGTGACCTGTTTCGTTAAAGTAGGCATGGACGTTAAGTGGGATAAAACAGATCTAACTGTACAGCAAATGGTAGATGAGGGTACTCGTCGTGCTTATACCAACCCAGATAACCCACTACGGGCTTCAATTGTTGCAGACCCAGCAGGCAGCCGCAAAAACACCAAAGACAACACCCCTTCAGTTGTTCATATTGACATGGTCCCCGGTGCTGAAGTTGAAGTGATGATCGCTGCAAAAGGTGGCGGTTCAGAAAACAAAACCAAAATGGTGATGTTAAACCCTTCTGATGATGTCGCAGAATGGGTAGAAAAAACCTTGCCGACTATGGGCGCAGGTTGGTGTCCACCGGGCATGTTGGGTATTGGTATCGGTGGTACAGCAGAAAAAGCAGCGGTACTTGCGAAAGAGTCACTAATGGACCCTGTTGATATCCATGAGCTGATCGAGCGTGGTGCAGAAACTACCGAAGAAAAGCTTCGCTTGGAAATCTTTGAGCGTGCTAACAAGCTGGGGATCGGTGCTCAAGGTCTTGGAGGTTTGACTACGGTTGTTGATGTCAAAGTAAAAACAGCGCCTACACACGCCGCTTCTAAACCGGTTGTGATGATCCCTAACTGCGCTGCAACACGTCACGTACACTTTACCTTAGATGGCTCAGGTCCTGCTGATCTTAAAGCGCCTAAGTTAGAGGATTGGCCTGAGGTTACTTGGGAAGTTGGCGAAGACACACGTCGTGTAAATTTAGATAACCTGACCAAAGCTGATATTCAAGATTGGAAGATGGGTGAAACAGTATTGCTATCAGGTAAAATTTTGACTGGTCGTGATGCTGCGCATAAACGTCTTCAGGAAATGATCAATTCAGGTGAAGGTCTACCTGAGGGTGTTGATTTTACCAATAAATTTATCTACTACGTAGGTCCGGTTGATGCGGTTGGTGATGAAGTAGTTGGTCCTGCAGGTCCTACAACATCAACGCGTATGGACAAGTTCACTGATTTAATGCTCGAGAAGACTGGGCTGATCGGTATGATTGGTAAGGCAGAGCGCGGTCCAGCTACAGTAGAGTCAATCAAAGAAAACAAAGCGGTTTATTTGATGGCCGTTGGCGGAGCAGCTTATCTTGTTGCCAAAGCTATCAAGAAAGCACGTGTTGTAGCATTTGAAGACTTAGGTATGGAAGCAATCTATGAGTTTGAAGTTGAAGACATGCCGGTTACGGTTGCGGTTGATAGTGAAGGTTCTAATGCACATACACAAGGACCAGCTATTTGGAAAGCTCGTATTGAAGAGCTAGACAGTAAGTTACGTTAATCGGTAATTTCAACAATCAGAAATAAATGAAAAAGGAGGCTAGGCCTCCTTTTTAGTTGGGAATTGAAAAAACGGTTTAATTAGCCAGTGAAAGTTGGACTAATTATCCCATTGGTCCATAAAATAGCGGTTGTTGCGAGAATGATTACCAGTAATATCAAACCGCAAGTCACAACTGAACTTGCATAGATAAAGCCTCGTTCTTCTGGAATATGCATGAGGATTGGCACGCCCGTATATAGTAGGTATACCGAGTAAGACAAAGCGACTATACCGACGGATACTACAAACCAAAGCTCGGGGTAAAAAGCCGCAAACGCTGACATAAAGATGGGAGTCGCTGTATATGCAGATAGCTCAAGGGTTTGGGTGTATGTTGGTGCTGCACCAAAGGTTACCGCCATCCAATGTGCTAAATAAGCCAATGCAAATACCCCTAAGATGAGTGCACAATACATGGCTACGCCAATTAAAAGAGCGCTCTCATGGGTTAAGAATACCGGCTCGCCAACGCCAATGCTCCAGCCCAGGTAAACTGAAGAATAATAACCCATAATACTGGGGATCAGAGCGATTAACGCTATGTGTGACAAACTGTAGAAAGCGCTTTCGTGGCGGTTATCAATGGTTTGCCACTCTTCTGTGGGGTGTGCGTATAAACCCCAAAGGTGATTGAATATCATAATTAGCCCCTCAATTTTAATTCTGTACTATTTTTGCACAGTGCAATTTTAGTTATGAGAGATAGGTTAATTTTTGTCAAGAAAATGTAGTTAATAAGACAAAATTTGGTTCTTTTATTGAAATAACCAAAAGTTCGCAGGCTGATAAACAGCAACTCTTAGCCTAGAGTTATGCTAAAATGCCGCAAACGTTTTAATACAACCCCATTATGTTAGAAAAGTACACAGACCTTCTTGCACCTATCTATCAGTTTTTGGCGTGCGAAACGCCAGAAAGTTGGATCACCGAGGCAACCCGAGCAGAGCGACTTCCATTGCTGTTGATTGATCATATGCATTGTGAACTAAAAGCTGCACAAAGTGCGGCATTTCTTATTCGTAAATACGCAATTGATGATGAGTCGGCGCAGGCGTTGCTAGGTTGGTTAAAGCCTTATGAAGATTTTATTTATCGTAGTATTGGAGAAGGGCTGTTCTCAGGCAGTAAAAATGAATTAATTGGTGAGTTAAAAGCCAAGCCAGAGTTCGCTTATAACCAAGACATCATGGATAAGATGGTACGTCTGATCAAAGAAGAGCTGCATCATTTCGAGCAGGTATTGGATATCATCCGGGCTAAGAGGATTGAGGTTGAATATGTGCAAGCATCTCGATATGCCTCAGGAATGATTAAACATATTCGTACCTATGAGCCCGCAGCCTTGGTTGATAAGTTGATCATTGGTGCATATATTGAGGCGCGTTCTTGTGAAAGATTTGCCAAGCTGGCACCCCACTTAGATGAAGACATCGCCAGGTTTTATGTGTCGTTGCTGCGCTCTGAAGCCAGACATTACCAAGATTACATTGAATTAGCCCATCAGGTTGCACAAGCAACAGATCGGCAACGATGTGATGTAGATGGACGTATTGCACACTTTAGAGAGGTAGAACGAGAGCTGATCGAGTCATTGGATGGTGACTTTAAGTTTCATTCTGGTGCACCTAAGGTCGAATCGCCAAACTAGCTAATCCGAGTAGGCAAGCATGCCTGCTCGGGAGTTTAAAAGTCGTGACACAACAACCTTTGTTCGCCACTTTCGTCGACGACCAAGTAGGAGCTTTGACTGTACCAATCACCTAGTACCGTTCTGACCTTACCTTCAGGATAATGGTGCACATCAGGGCGGTGAGTATGTCCGTGGATCATATTTTTCACGCCATAGTTTGCGAACATCGCTAACACGGCTTCCTCTGTAACATCTAAAATCTCAGGTGCTTTACCTTTTTGATTTTCCTTACTTTTACGACGAGCTTTGGCGGCAACACGTCGGCGATACCACAGTGGCATAGCGAGCATCAGTTTTGGCCACCACCATCCACGACTCTTTTTTCTGAATTTTTGATAGACAAGGTCCTGAGTGCACATTTCGTCACCGTGCATAATTACCGTTGGCTTACCATAAAGGTCAATGACAGCTTGTTCAGGCAACAGTGTCATGCCACATAAGTCAGCATATTGCTGGCGGATAAGAAAATCGCGGTTGCCGTGGATAAAAAATACTTTAATGTTAAATTGGCTGAGGGCTTTGAGTTTAGCTGCGACTTCAATGGCCAGAGGGTTACGTTCATCATCACCGACCCAGAGTTCAAAAAAATCTCCCAATATGTAAAGCGCGTCGACCGACGAGGACATATGTTGTTCTAGAAAAGTGTAGAAAGCTTGGGTGATATCAGTTCGATGCTCGGCAAGATGCAGGTCGGAAATAAAGTAGGTTTTACCCATAATACCTCAAATTAGCAAGGGCCAGAATGCTGGCCCAAAATCAATGTCAGCAGAGTCGCTTATTCTGCAACGTATGCTTTTTCGATGATCACATCTTCAAGCGGAACGTCTTGGTGGAAACCAGCAGAACCAGTTGCAACACCTTTGATTTTATTAACGATGTCCATGCCATCAGCAACTTCACCGAACACACAGTAACCCCAACCTTGTGAAGTCTCGCTGCTGAAGTTCAAAAAGTCATTGTCATTCACGTTAATGAAAAATTGTGCTGTTGCAGAGTGTGGATCTGGTGTTCGCGCCATCGCCAGAGTACCGGTTTTGTTTGCAACACCGTTGTTCGCTTCATTCTTAATCGGTGCTTCAACCGGTTTTTGGTGCATACCCGGTTCAAAACCGCCGCCCTGAACCATAAAGCCATCAATTACGCGATGAAAAATAGTGCCATTGTAAAAGCCACTGTTTACGTAGTTAAGAAAGTTAGCGACTGTTTCTGGAGCTTTGTCAGCGAATAAGTTAATGCGAATTTCGCCGTGATTTGTTTCTAAAACGACCATGTTCGTATCCATAGTGTCAAAATAAGTAAGGCATTAGTTTATAACACAATAAAGGCAGTAAAAAGTCTTCGTGAAGATTGTGCTTAAAAAAATTAATTTTCCGTTGCGATGGCGCATTAAAGCTAGAGACCACAAAGAGCAGGTGATATGATAAGTTTCAATTTACTTAGAAAATGACTGTTATTTAGGAAGAAAACGACATGTTGCAGATTTACAACACACTAACTCGCCAAAAAGCCCCTTTTAAACCGTTAAACGAAGGTAAGGTTGATATGTATGTGTGTGGTATCACCATTTATGACTTCTGCCATGTGGGGCACGCGCGTACCTATGTGTCTTTTGACGTGATGAACCGTTATTTGCGTTATCTAGGTTATGATGTGACATATGTTCGCAATATCACCGATGTGGACGATAAAATTATTAAGCGTGCAGCCGAAAATAACGAGTCAATCAATGAGTTAACCGTCCGCATGACCAAAGCAATGCACGATGACTTTGATGCATTGAATATGCTACCAGCAGATATTGAGCCGACGGTGACCGGCCACATGGATGAAATCATCGAGATGATCGAAAGATTGGTGGCGAAGGAGCATGCATACGTGGCTAAAAATGGCGATGTGTTATTTGATGTGTCCACTTTTGAGCAATACGGTCAGCTTTCGCAACAAGACCTGGATATGTTACAAGCAGGTGCGCGAGTTGAAGTTGCTGATGGTAAGGACGATCCACTGGATTTTGTGCTTTGGAAAAAGGCTAAACCAGGTGAGCCAGCTTGGCAATCACCTTGGGGAGAAGGCCGTCCTGGTTGGCATATCGAATGTAGTGCGATGAGTTCCAAGCACCTTGGAGAATTTTTTGATATTCATGGTGGTGGGTCGGATTTACAATTTCCACACCATGAAAATGAAATTGCTCAATCATGCTGCGCTAACAATGGTCGCTACGTGAATACTTGGATCCACACAGGGATGGTTCAAGTCAATAAAGAAAAAATGTCTAAATCTTTGGGTAACTTCTTTACGGTAAAAGAAGTATTGAAAACGTACGATCGTGAAACGGTGCGTTACTTCTTGATCAATGGTCATTACCGTAGCCAATTAAACTATTCACAAGAGAACTTAGATCAAGCACGCGCTTCGCTTGAGCGAATTTACACTTCGTTGCGCGGTGTTGAGCTGGTGGAAGTCGAACTTGCAGGTAACCCATTTGTAGCTCGTTTTGAAGAAGCCATGAACGATGACTTTAATACCCCAGAAGCACTACCTGTTATTTTTGAGCTGTCAAAAGAAGTTAATCGCTTAAAAGAACATGATACACAAGCGGCAGGTGAGCACGCTTATGTATTGGTGAAATTAGCCTCAGTATTGGGTATTGCTCAGCAAGACCCGGAAGCGTTCTTACAGGGCGAGCAAAACGACGACGAAGTAGCGGAAATTGAAGCGTTAATTGAAAAACGTCGCGTAGCTCGTCAAAACAAAGATTGGGCCGCTGCCGATGAAGCAAGAGATGCGTTAACTGCACTGGGTGTGGTACTAGAAGATAGCGCTGGAAAAACTACTTGGCGGAAAGCGTAATAGCCAACAATAAACAACCGTTAAAAACGCCTTCATTTTGTGAAGGCGTTTTTGTTTTAAGCTAACAGACTTTTATTGAGGCGTAAGAGTCGGGATAAATTGGGGGGCTTTTCTCGCATTACTAAGTTGCTCAAATGCATAGGCAACTTCAATCAGCTTCGCTTCAGAGTAAGCACGCCCAAAAAATGAAATACCTAATGGCAGCGATTTGTGAAAAGCCATTGGCACAGTGACACTTGGATAACCTGCAATGGCAGCTGGCGATGATGAAGCCGCTGAAAAGTTATCACCGTTTACAATATCAATGCTCCATGCAGGCGTATTGGTTGGTGCTATCAAGGCGTCAAGTTGATTTTCAAGCATGACCTTGTCGATGCCTTCTTTGCGTCCATACTTTTCAACAGTCGCCTGTGCGTCTAGATAGCTTTTATCACTTCGAGGGCCTTTATTCGCAGCTTCTTGAACTAAGAATTGATCAAAATATTTAAGACTTTCGGTGTCTTGCTGGTTAAACGCGATCAATTGCTCAATGCTTTTCACTGTCACTTGTTTTGGTGTCGTGGCCAGATATGCATTTAAATCGTGTTTAAAGTCATAAAGTAAGATATCGAACTCAGCACCTCTTAGCGTTTCAGCTTCGGGTAGTTCGATTCCGTCGACGATAATCGCGCCTTGAGATTTCATCAGCGCCACAGCCTCATTAAACTTGTTTTGCACTGCAGCTGGAAACTGAGCTACATGCGTGGTAACGCCGATACGTTTACCTTTTAAGCTGGCTTGATTTAGATTTGCTGTATAGTCAACAGAGTCGCTACTTTTGGTAACTAGGCTGTTAAGCAACAATGCTGCGCCTTTGACTGTTTTTGCCATCGGTCCAGCGGTGTCCTGGCTATGACTGATAGGAACGATACCTTCGCCGGAAATCAGCCCGACGGTTGGCTTTATCCCGACAATACCGTTATTAGAAGCAGGACATACAATGGAACCATCAGTTTCGGTACCTACTGCAAATAAGCTCAGACTTGCAGCAACCGCGACGGCTGATCCTGAGCTTGAACCACATGGACTGCGGTCAAGCACATGTGGGTTTTTGGTTTGACCGCCAAGAGTGCTATAACCGCTGGAGCTAAAGCTTGACTTAAAGTTTGCCCATTCACTTAAATTAGCTTTGCCTATGATAATGGCTCCGGCTTGTTCAAGTTGCTGTACGAGTGGTGCGGCAGTTGCTTTTACGTTGTATTGCAACGCCTTTGCTCCTGCAGTGGTTGCAAGTGGGGCTCGTGTGTCAATATTGTCTTTTAAAACCACAGGTAGGCCATGTAAAGGCCCGCGAGATTTCCCTGCGGCAAGTTCTTCGTCTAGCTTTTTTGCCAGCTTAAGGGCTTCAGGGTTAATGGCAATAATGGCATTCAGTTTGGGTCCAGCATCATCCAATTTAGCGATCTGGTCGAGATAAAACTGGGTCAGTTCAACGGCTGAAACCTGCTTATTAATAATTTTTTGTTGCAGGGTGGGTGCATCCAAAGCTGTGAAGTCTATAGCATTTACAGTGCCGGCAAAGGCCATGGCAACGCAGAGTAGAGATTGTTTAAGCATAAGTTGTTTTGTTTATTATTTCGGTAAACCAGTTATTTCACGTTGGTCAGCAAGGGTCAAGACAATAGCGTTAATTCGCTGAACAGAACGAAAAAGCAAAAAGGACACCTGAGTGTACATTGACTGGTTTATAATACTGATGTCGAGCAAAGTTAGAGCCGCTGAACATCCGCTTTAGTCGACGAAGTTCAATGGTAATAAAAAGCTCTTAAATAACAATAATATCCATATTGGAGAATACAACATGAATACCCCTTGGCTGGCTCAAGAGCTATTTTCATTTGGCAAGTTTTCTTTGCAGGTTGGTGAAGCCCTGTCATTTTGTGTGGTTATCGTCGTCACTTTGCTGATCTCTAAGTTTCTGCGCATTGCCTTTAAACGGCTTGCATCTCGTCAAGGTGTTATCGAGCACACGTCAGCGTATGTGATTGGTCGGATAATTCACTACATCGTGTTATTTATCGGGATGATTGTCGCCCTGACCGCGTTGGGTATCGAGTTGACCGAGCTGGCTTTGGTAGCCAGTGCTCTAGGGGTGGGCATTGGCCTCGGTTTACAAGGTTTGGTAAATAATTTCGTCTCAGGTCTGGTATTGCTGTTAGAAAAGACGGTCAAAGTAGGGGATTTTATAGAATTGAGTGAAGGTGTTGTTGGCGAAGTGATTGCCATTCATATGCGGGCAACTTGGATAAGGACGAATGACAATGTGGACCTGTTGATCCCCAATTCAGAATTGGTTTCGACTATGGTCACCAATTGGACCATGTCAGACAAATATCGCCGCTTTCGTATTCCTTTTTCAGTGGCTTATGGCAGCGATAAAGATAAAGTCCGTATCGCAACCTTGGAAGCGGCTAAAAATGTGCAGTACACACTGGATTCTCCGGGTAGAGAGCCAACGGTTTGGATGAACGGTTTTGGCGATAGCAGCTTAAACTTTGTGCTGGGTGTTTGGGTCGAACCTGAACAGGTTAAAAGGCCAACAGCGCTAGTTTCTGATTACTTGTGGGCTATTGATGATGCCTTCAGGAAACACCATATTGAGATCCCATTTCCACAACGGGATCTCCATTTGCGCAGTGGCTTTGTTGCTGATAAACCTACTGAATAACCTTAACCACACGCTGTGGGAATGGAATTTCAATATCGGCATTTTTAATCGCACTGAATACGGCTTGGTTGATCTCTAATTTCGTTTCAACCAAGGCCGTGGTAGGTACCCAATATCGATAGCTCAACACGACGGCACTGTCAGCAAACTGTTCAATTCCCACTTGAGGTTTAGGGTCCATGGTGACCTTTGAATGGTCAGTAAGAACTTGTACTATCAGCGACAAGGCCTGCTTATAATCAGCATCATAGGCTATCCCGATTTCACCTTTGATCAATGAGTTTGCAAATGAGTTATGTAGCACTTCGCCGATGATATGCTTGTTGGGGATGGTGATTTCTACTTTATCTTCGTTGATTAATGTAGTGTGACCAAGTTCTATCATTTTTACTTGACCACTCACTCCTTTTATATTGATGGTGTCGCCGATGACAAAGGGCCGAGTCGCAATTATTGCCAACCCCGCACCATAGTTAGACAGCATGCCCTGCAATGCCAAACCTGCACCCAGCGAGGCCGCACCAATCGCTGCGACAAAAGGGGTGATACTTATCCCGACCTTACCGAGCGCGATAACCACAAACATGGCAATCACTAGCACTTTAACCAAGTTGCTAAAAAAGTTTGTTAGCGCAGGGTCGATACGATGCTTAAGCATCAGTTTTTCTGTAGTGTTAGAGAGCTTTTTAGATAACCACAGGCCAAACAAAAAAATGACAATCGCCGCAAGCAGTTGAAAGCTGTAGGTTACTAAATAGTCACGAATTAACGTGTAGTACTTTTCAATTTGTGCAATTTCTTGGTTGATCACATGAGTTCCTTAAAATAGGGTAATGGTGCTGAGCCAATGATAAAACATAGGCACCCATAATGCAGTTATTAAGGTGCTAATGGTCATCGTCGCAGAGGCAAATGCTCCTGCGATTGGATGATGTTCCAATGCCGCTGCAGTGCCAATGGCATGGCAAGAAATACCCAGCGCAGACCCTTTGGCTTGCGGCTGTTTAACACCCAAGAGCGATAATAATGCAATGCCAAATACACCGCCAAACACGCCAATTAAAATGACCATGATGGCTGCAACTGCGGGTATTCCACCTAATAACTCAGTTATTAACAAGGTAATTGGCGTAGTAACAGAAAGCGCAGCCATTGAAGCACTGATAGCCTCTGGGGCTGCAAACCAACGACACAATAAAAACGCGCTTAGGGTTGCAACAGAGATACCCACCCAGCTGCATAAGCACAATGAGAGAAATACCGGTTTAATACGATGAAACTGCGTGTACAGCGGGTAGGCTAACGCAACGACAGCGGGCTCAAGCAAATAATGAATTGGCATAGTCGCCATTTGGTAATCTAGGTACTTTAAATCAAACAGTAAAATTGCAGATGAAATGACCACAATACACAGTAAAACAGGGTTTAATAAAGCGATAGGCCAGTGTTGGTATAACTTGCGTGCAGCGATAAATAGCAGCACAGTAACAGGTGTCGCTATCAGCCATTCAATCACGAAACTTTACCCTGACAACTAATTTGCTCAGTATGACTAGGCCAATAATAGGCACGCCCAAAAGCAGTAATACAAACAAACCTAGATGGTTAGAAAATAGTTCGACATGTTCTACTAAGCCAACACCTGCCGGGATAAAAAACAGCGCCATATACTTTAATATAGGTTCAGCAGCGGGGGCTAACCAGTGTGGTTTTACAACCCCAGTTGTCAGTAACGTAAGTAGCAACAACATGCCTAAAATTGCCGCAGGAAAGGTAAGCGAAAATACCTTAACAGCAAGCTTTGCCGTGGCTAAACAACTGACTATCAGCAAAAAAGCAAATGCAAATCTACCAAGTAGTTTTATGGAATGTGGCATATCCGATTATGTTCACTGTGTGTTTAACTAACAAGTAGTGTACCGTGTTGATTAAAAGACGCTACGCGACTTTATGCGCAATAACACTACCATCTCTTTCTAGGATTAAATGGCTTCTTCGTTTCAGCACTGGCATTGGCCATGGCGATACGGGTATTTTTATTCATCAGCAGCTTTATCTGGGCCCATGTTTCCAGCCATAAAAGGCGACGAGAGGGCGGAGTGTAAGCGCGGCGGTAAATTTTCTTGATTGCTGCGATGGCATCGGGTGAGCGAGACTCGAACTGTTTCAGCATGCGTGCTACTGCTGTGTCGACATCATCGCATAATTCGGTGATTAAGCCGATTTCCAAAGCTTTTTTTGCAGATATGCGTTCTGCATGCAAACTCATAAGTAATGCTTGATCTTTATTTACGGTTGCAGGGAGCAACAAGCTGGCGCCCATATCTGGACACAATCCCCATTTGGCTTCCATAATGGCCAATTGTGCAGTGTGATCGGCTAGTCTGAAGTCGGCTCCAAGCGCGATATGGCATCCGCCACCCAAGCAATTGCCCTGCAATACTGCAATCACTGGAACTGGGAGTTTCTGCCAACCAAGTACCACTCGTTGGACTAAATTTGCGTTTCCGGGCAGCCATTTAAACAGCAATTTTAAGATGTTAGTTGGTTTTGCCATAACGCTTTTTACATCTAGACCTGCGCTAAAGTGTTCACCATCACCTCGAACCACGACTGCGCGAACAGCTTTGTCGTTACTAATACGTTTGATCACTTTGTCTAATTCTACAAACATTTCGAACGACAGGGCGTTTTGTTTTTCTTTTCTGCTGAGGGTCACAAAAGCGACTTGATCTTCAACCTTGAACTGGATCATTACCTAACGACTCCGTTGTTTTTGTTTATGAGAGTAGAGTTTTAGCTCTAAAATGCAATATTTTAATGCACTTAATCGAATTTTTTTGCCGATATGTCGATTGGTATTATTTAAGTTTGCAAAGAGTTTGTTATCATTCCAGCATATTTGCAAATGAAGGTATAGGTTCATGTCAGCAAGACTATGTTCCATTGAGGACGCCGCGCATCAGGCCTACGATATTTTTTTAGAACTCGCACCAGATAATTTATCAGAAGATGACATCGAAGTGTTTAATGAACACCGAGAAGAACGCGGGTTTATTGAAGAAGGCGAACCTGACGAGAGTTGGGGAGATTTGGTCGCATTCGAACAAGAGGCAGAACCGGAACACTTTGTGCAGGTGCTTGTTGGTCTTGAGTTTGATGACACAGATAAAGTCTATGCAAAGATACTCATAAGTCGTGATATGGATGCACCGTTTTGTCATATCGTATGGAAGCAGTCTTAACTCAATAATGTAGTTGTGGTTTTTGTGCAGTATATAAACCTCTTTTGTTTTTGCGCTGCGGCGGCTGTTTCAACCAAAGCCAGCGCAACCGATCCATTTGAAGATTTTCACTCATACGGAGATTTACCTGACGATGAAATCCATCAACAGCACCAAGGTGAGCTACTTTACGGTGACGTTGAATTTGGTTTAAGCCTGCATCAGGGGAATACTAAAAACACCTCGTTCAAGCTTAAAAGTAATCTCTATCAAGATTTAACCCATTGGCGAAATCAGTTTAAGTTTGATGGACTTTATCGCAGAGAGAAAAATACCGACACCGGCGACGAGGACGTTTCTGCGGCAAGATACTTTACTTCAGGACAAGCGAACTACAAACTGGGTGACGAAAAAGCGTCGTTCTTTGTTTATGGTGACTTTGAAAAAGACCGCTTTAATGGTAAAGAATACACGGCAACGTTCGCATTGGGGTATGGAAATCGCGTCTTTGAAGGCAGAAAGAACACTGTAGACATTGATATCGGTCCGGGTTTTTCGGTATCGAAAATCGATGATGAAGAAGTACTGGCTGAGGGAGAAGAACGGACGCAAACGGGTTCATTAGTGCGTTTTGCAATGCAATGGCAACGGATCGTTTCTAAGCGAACGCGTTTCAATCAAGATGTCAGTTATGAGCGCTCGTTATCAGGACTCAACTCGAGGTTATTTGCTGAATCTTCATTGGTTACTCAAGTCATCGGTGGTGTTGCACTAAAATTCGGCTTTACCTACCGATACAATTCAAAACCTGAAGCTGATAAAGAAAAAGTGGATACAGAATTGGGTGCAACCTTAGTTTACAGCTTTAACTAACCCTCTCGGGTATCACAGAGGAATTATGTATAAAAATACTCAATTGGCTTGGATTATCTGGATTTTCCTTGCGTTTATCGCTTCATTTACTGGCCTTGCTATTGCATTGATTGGCAGCAACGGTGCGTTTATCGCATTTTTGATTATCTTATTGATAGTTGGATTTATCTTTTATGGCTTAACGGTAGAGGTTGATTCGCAACAACAAGTACTACGCTGGTGGTTTGGTCCTCGCGTTGCCAAAGTCGAATTAAAATTCGATGATATCGATTATGTTCAGCCAGTAGAAAATTCATTACGCCATGGTATCGGTATGCGCATAAGCCATGATGGTTGGGTTTATACCGTCGGTGGTTTTAAAGCCGTTGAAGTGGTGATGCTGGACGGCACAAAATACCGAGTTGGTACTAATGATCAGGAAAGGCTGATAGAAGCCCTTGACTCGAAGCTGGTCTGTGAAAATACCAATAACCAAGAAGTCACGTAGCTAAATTCAACATATAAAACAATGAAAAAGGGAAGTTATAGCTTCCCTTTTTTTGAGATTGGTTTTTACTTATTATTTATATTTTTGGGTATGTGAGGTAGTCTAATCTTTTATTCAGCTTAAAAGGAATTTACGCGTTATGAGAGTATGTATACTGATATTTTTGACGCTATTTTATTCTGCTTTAACCACTGCAAATCAATAAAGTGTCAGAAATTGCTCAGAGTCTCCTGAGAGTGAAGTGCTTGAAATCTTTCTAAGTAAGAGTGAATTGGATTGGGCGCGACTTAAGTTCTCTCAGTTTCTAGAAACCGGTAAAATTCAAGGTACATCACCGCTCAAAAAGTACTGAGCTTCTTCAAGTGTTGCTGCTTGGGAAGATATTGGTAACGGCTGGAAGTTAAACTCAGTCATTATGTTGATCCAGAAAGAGTTTCCACCATCAGCTAAACTAAGTGAAGGACTAGAAGGCACAAATGTTGTCGCTTTTGGCGCCTATATTGACGATGACCAAGCACTTGCTGTCGAGCCAAGTTGGCCTAGGACAATGATTGCAGGTATGCCCTTAAATGTTCTAAAAAATACTTTGCAAGGTGGCTATTTTGATGTGACTGAATTACCGCAGTGTCTTTATGATGCGTTAGATACACATTTCCCTAAAGTTGTATGGAATTATGATGGAAAGGTGCACAGTGCAACTGGTAGTGTAACACCTAGTTTCGTAGGAGTACCGTTAATAGGGGAGAATATTGATTCTGACAGTCGATATCGATGTAAACATATTTATTATGATTGGAAAGACACTGCGCTATTCGCATTCTACGGCTCGTGTCTTAAATAAATAAAAGGCGATTTTGGTCGCCTTTTGGCTACCTAGCTATTAGTGATCGTGGCCGCAGCCGCCTTCACTGTGTACATGTCCATGCGCTAGTTCTTCGGCTGTTGCCTCACGCACGTCAACCACTTCGACATCAAATGCCAAAGTGATGCCTGAAAGCGGATGGTTGCCGTCTACAATCACGTCGTCTTCTTCAATACCGATAATCACAACAACTTGATCGCCTTCGTCAGTGGTCGCTCTAAATTGCATACCAATCTCAATTTCCATGCCTTCAAACATAGACTTTGGAACAGCTTGAGTCAGCTCATCGTGACGCTCTCCGTAGCCTTCTTCAGGCTCAACGGTAATGCTAAATGTGTCACCCGCTTTTTTGCCTTGCAGTGCATTTTCAAGACCAGGAATTAAATAGCCTGTGCCGATGATCACCTCTAAAGGCGCTTCATCGAACGTGCTGTCGATGGTGTTGTTGTCTTTGTCTTGAACTGAGTAGTGTAATTTTACTACGGAGTTTGGAGCAATAATCATATGCGGTTCCGTTAATTGTCTTCTAAAGAATAAGGCAGAGGTGCCAACGTGAGCTCTACCTGTGGTGAATTTTTGGCGCGTAATTTCGCCTCTTGCTCGGTGTCATTTGGCATTACTGCTAAAGCGTAATAAGTTTGCGCAGCGGGATCAAATGTTTGATGGATCACTTTACCCGATCTTCGCCAAGAATCGCCAAGTTGAACTTCAATATCAGTTTCCGTTAATGCTTCAGTCGTTTTGCCTGACACGATGTACATCGCGCGTTTGTTTTTACCTAAGTAGCGCATACGTGCGACGGTTTCTTGGCCTGTGTAGCAGCCTTTTTTAAAGCTAATACCAGCAAGCGCCTGTAAGTTTACCATTTGTGGCACAAACTCATCGATATGATTTTCATCTAGCTGTGGTTCACCCGCCAAAATGGACTTTGCGATAAAAGGTGTGGCGTCAACTTCGAGAGCGAGGCTATCTGGTAATGCAACATCGTTGAATAACACGGCAAGTACACGTTCGTCATCTAGCACCAATATTTTACCGTCACTAAAGGTAAAGGCATTGCCTGGCTCTGATTGGCTTGCACCAAAAGCGGCAATGACGCTTGTAAGGTCATTACAAATTAAGCCAAAGACTTGAGCTTGGCTTAATGTAATTTCAACTTTGGCAAAGACACCGTATTTCTTTAGCTCTCTGGTTGAAGCTTCGATTTCACTTTTGCTACCTAACAGATGAAAGCCGTCAGCATATTTGAATATCCGACCAACGCTCCAGAGTTTTCCCTTAGGTGAGCAGTGACCACTCCACATGAAATTATCGTCGTGGATCAGATTAATATCTTGAGTTACTTGGCCGTGTAAATAACTTAATTTTTCTTGGCCAGTAAGGCTAACTACCTGATGTGAGAGCTTAAAAGCGCGTGCAATCGACATGAAAATGATCCCTGTTAAATAGTTTGCTGAATTTTACCTTATATTTGAATGGGGATATAGCGTTGTAACTTCAACAGCTGAGACGTTTTAATTAATCGCTTAGCGTCGTCAGAATGTCGGTTTACTGTTTATCTGTTGACGAAAGACCGTCTAGATAAGATATAATTTTGTTATTCAACTTTCAGGAGTATATGAAATTATGCGCGAACTACTTCCTAAGGCTCGTATTAAATGGGCATGCCGAAGAGGCATGTTAGAGCTTGATGTGATCTTAGAGCCTTTCGTTGAGCAAGCTTACGACGCGTTGTCAGATGAAGATAAGTTTGTTTTCCAGCGTTTAGTCACAGTGGAAGATCCAGATTTGTTCGCTTGGTTTATGGGACATGAAAAGTGCCCGGACCCAGAGCTGAGTAACATGGTGCAGTTTATTCTTGGCCGTATCCGCGTTTAGAATCAGATTTGAAAACAATACATTAGACCACAAACCCATTGTGGTCTTATTTTTTGCATTGTTACTTATTTGCATATTGATAGCCCCAAAAGTGTGGTGGTTCAGTTTGCTAGTGTGTGCACTGAGCGGCTATATCACGACAAAAAAAATCAATCAACAAATGCCAATAGTAGGCGAACTCATTGCGGTGCTAAGCGATCGTTATGTCGAGATCCATAGTGATACCGTTTTGCGTGGGCAAATCATTAACAGCACGCTGTGGTTCAATTGTTTACTCGAGATGCGTGTAAAAACCGAGTCGCGCACGAAACAAGCGATGTGGTTAAATAAAAATGCCGTAACAGAGTCGGATTGGCGTAGGTTGATACGAGAAATGAACACGCAGTAATAACAGCGTGGTCCACTACCGAAGTAATGGACCATAGACGTTTATACTTAGCGGATCGGTGTAAGTATTGTCGGAGTCGGATTGTCGCTGGCCTCTGGATAATCAAGTGTATAATGCAGACCTCGACTTTCTTTTCGTTCTAAGGCGCTACGAATAATCAGTTCGGCAACCTGAACAAGGTTTCTTAACTCAAGTAGATTATTGCTGACTCTAAAGTTTGCATAGTACTCATGTATTTCTTGTTGCAATAATTCAACGCGACGAAGGGCACGTTCTAATCGTTTGGTTGAACGAACAATACCGACATAGTCCCACATAAACAGTCGCAATTCGTGCCAATTATGTGTGATGACGACCTCTTCATCGGAGTCACTGACACGGCTTTCGTCCCAATCTGGTAGCGTGCCAGGAGCCGGCATAGCATCCAGCTTACCCAGGATATCTTTGGCGGCAGCATGTGCAAACACAATACATTCAAGCAATGAGTTACTGGCCATACGGTTAGCACCGTGTAATCCGGTGTAGGCGACTTCTCCAATCGCATACAAATTGTCGATATCAGTGCGGCCATTGAAGTCGGTCATCACGCCACCACAGGTGTAATGCGCTGCAGGTACGACAGGAATGGGGTCTTTGGTAATATCTAAACCAACGCTTAAGCATTTGGCGTAAATCGTAGGGAAGTGTTCAATAATGAACTCTTTTTCTTTGTGAGAGATATCAAGATAAACACAATTCGCACCTAGACGCTTCATTTCATAATCAATTGCACGAGCCACAACATCCCGAGGCGCTAATTCTTCTCGTTCGTCAAAATCAGGCATAAAGCGAGTCCCATCAGGGCGTTTCAGTAGTGCACCTTCACCACGCATTGCTTCGGTGATTAAAAAGTTTTGTAACTCAGGGTGATACAAGCTAGTCGGATGAAATTGGTTGAACTCCATATTGGCAACACGACATCCTGCACGCCAAGCCATCGCGATACCATCGCCAGAAGAGACATCAGGGTTCGAGGTGTAAAGGTACACTTTACTTGCACCGCCAGTAGCTAGTGCGACAAATTTCGCAGAAATAGTCTCGACACGCTCATTTTTACGATTGTAGACATACACCCCTTTTATTGGCGGCTCTGAGTCGTCTTTGCCTTTGATTAGGTCGATGGCGTTGTACTGTTCAAGTAGTTGAATGTTCTTGTGGCTTTGTACTTGGCTTATCAGGGTTGTTTGTACTGCTTTGCCTGTTGCATCCGCTGCATGGAGGATACGACGATGGCTATGTCCGCCTTCTCTAGTTAGGTGGAAACGCTCCTTTCCTTTGCTGTCAATTTCCATATCAAATGGCACGCCCTGCTCAATGAGCCACTTCAGACAAGCCTTTGCATTTGAAGCCGTGTAATGCACGGCTGCGCGATCACACAAACCGGCGCCAGCCGCCAACGTATCTTCGACATGCGACTCAATGCTGTCATTTTTTTTGTCGAAAACCGCGGCAATCCCACCTTGCGCGTACAGTGTTGAACCTTCTTTCAATGCGCCTTTGCTGATCACTGTCACTTTGCAATGATTAGCAAGCGACAGGGCTAAAGAGAGCCCAGCCGCGCCGCTACCGATTATCACGACATCGGTTGAATGGTGAGTTGTTTGTTTCATGGTATGGAAGTCTTAACTTTTTTTCGTTGAACTCTGTTATTTATATCACATCTGCTATCATTGGGAGCATCTAAACTTGTGCCTTGATGCGTTATCACAAAAATGTGATTTTAATAATATTAAGATGACTGATTTAACTGAAGTTACGTACGCTAGCATTAATTAATTCAGCTATTTTAAAAAAAAATTAAAAAAAACAGAACTTTTTCTTTAGTGACCAGTCAGAGTAGCTGTAAATGATGGCAACAAGGCACGATATTAAAAATAAAAAGAGGAGTACCGGCTCGAATGAGCGAGCAGGATTTTGACTTAAATATAGTTAAACGCGTTCAGCAGGGAGATAAAAACGCTTTCAACCTGTTAGTTGCCAAATATCAAAATAAGGTTGCAGCACTGATTTCACGTTATGTGTCAAATCATGGTGATGTAGCAGATGTGGCGCAAGAGACTTTTATCAAGGCGTATCGCGCGCTCCCCAACTTTAGAGGGGAAAGTGCCTTTTACACTTGGTTGTACAGAATAGCGGTTAACTGTTCAAAGAACTATTTGGTGGCGCAAGGTAGAAAACCACCTGCAAATGATGTCGATGCGGAAGAAGCAGAGTTTTATGACGGAGCTGAGCAGCTCAGGTCAAATGCTTCTCCAGAAAGTTTATTGTTGAGTGATGAAATAAAAGCAGTGATCTTCAATACCATAGATAAACTGCCAGATGACTTAAAAACAGCGATAACGCTAAGAGAAGTTGAAGGCATGAGTTATGAAGAAATCGCTGTGATTATGGACTGTCCGGTAGGCACAGTTCGCTCAAGAATTTTCCGCGCAAGGGAAGCGATAGATAACAATTTGAACCCATTAATAGGTGAATCTTAATATGGCACAAACTGAGTATAAAGTGACAGAAGATCAAACCACATCTTGTATTTTAGATGATGATTTGTCATTGACCCCAAACTCAGAAAGCAGGTTTGATGAGAAAAAGTTCTCTCGATATGCATTGATTGGTGATGTTATGCGTACCGAGAAACAGCAGGGCCCTTGTATTGATATCACGTCGAGTTTTGCGCAGGCTTTAGCCGACGAAAAACCACATACTATGGTTAAAAATGATGATGTAGAAGCAAAACCAGCACAAAACGTAATTGCGCTTGGTGCTTGGCGAAAGCCATTTGCTCAGGTGGCGATTGCTGCAAGTGTGTCATTATTCGCAATCATGGGAGTAAACACCTTAGGAACGTCAAACAATATGCAGCCGCAAAACGGGCTTCCTCAACTTCAGTCTACTCCTTTTGCTGGAGGCGTATCTCCGGTGAGCTTTTCATCGGAACAGCCTGCGCTAGAATCTGCGGCCAAAGGCATACGAGAGCTACAACAGCAAAGGATTGGTGCATTAGTACTTGAGCATCAGCGCCAATCTCGTATGGCAGCTGTGCTACAAAAAGATGAAGACCGTGAAAACAAAGAGGACGAAGCTAAGTAAATGAGAACACTGCTAGTCGTATTAAGTGTATTTTTCTCATCTGTAGTTTGGGCCGATGAACTCGTATCGGCCAAACAATTACTTAAAGATATGGCCAGTGCGGTCGAGCGGCGTAATTTTGATGCATCGTTTGTTGTTGTGAAAGGTAATGCTATGGAACCATATCGGTGGTTACATGGCATTGAAGACGACAAAGAACTGGAGTTGCTAAGCTTGCTCAATGGCGCAGGCTTGGAAATCGTTAGAGTTGACGATAAAGTCACTTATTTTGAACCGCAATCAGAACCATACACTATTCACTCTCCCTCAATATCAGGGCCAATTCCAGAAGTGTTATTTCAAGACATCGAATCGTTACAAGCAAACTATGATTTTGTACTTGGCGGTAAAGGTCGTATTGTTAATCGCCCCGCGCAACTGGTTCGGTTAGAAGCGAAAGACGATAACAAATATAACTATTGGCTGTGGATTGATACTGAGTCGGCGTTGTTACTCAAGGCTGCTTATGTGAATCAAAACGGAGAGCTTTTAGAGCAACTTCAGCTTACGCACATAACGGTTTCTGAAAACCCAGTGAGCCAGTTAAGTGAGTTGCTACAAAGAGACTTTCCTGAACCAATCACACAGATTTTAAATGCTAGTGAAACGTCGGCTCAAAGTAATTGGCAAATTGGATGGTTACCTCAAGGCTTTGAACTGCTAAAATCTGACAGACATAAGTTAGATTTGAACAATGAATTAGCAGACTACTATTTATTTTCTGATGGTCTTGTAGACATTTCTGTTTTTGTACAAAGACCGCTGCCTGGACAGCGCCCTAGTGGAGCGCTAACTTCTGGGGCGACGACAGTGTACGTTCACAACACTAGTGCGTATGACGTTTCTGTCGTTGGTAACATCCCGGCTGCAACAGCAAAGGCAATAGCAGAGTCTGTTAAAAGACCTTTATGATTGAACAAACACTGACTGTTGCGTCTGTTAAGGGCGCAACAGTATATCTTCAAGCTGAACCCAAACCCGCGTGTGCAGGCTGTAACGGGAAGTGCGGCTCACAAGTTTTTGCTAAGCTTTTTGGCACTCACAAAAAACTATTCCCAATTAAACAAACTGAAGTTCCCCTGCAAGTAGGCCAAAAAGTAAAGCTTTCTTTGGACGACTCAGATTTAGTAAAGCATGCCTTTTATATCTATATGTTGCCTTTACTATTTGGTTTTGCAGGAATGTTCGCTGCTTTGTGGTTACAACTGTCGGAAGGGTGGCAAATCTTGTTTGCTTTTGCCTCAGCTGCAATTGGCTTTTTTTTAGCCAAGATGAAAGGGGCTGCCATGAAACATCAAGTGAAAGTGGTAAAAATTTACCCAATTAGCCTATCGATAACGCAAATAGATGGTGATTGTACTAAATAAATTGTAAAATCGTGACCTTAATCTCTATTTGTGACTAACAGAAGTTTAGAATCCAGTATATGAAGCATATCCGTAATTTTTCTATTATCGCCCACATTGACCATGGAAAATCGACGTTATCTGACCGCTTAATCCAAGTTTGTGGAGGTTTGACTGACCGCGAAATGCAGCAGCAGGTATTGGATTCGATGGATATTGAGCGTGAGCGCGGTATCACCATCAAAGCGCAAAGTGTTACTTTGAATTACACTGCTAAAGACGGTGAAACCTACCAACTTAATTTTATCGATACCCCAGGGCACGTCGATTTTACCTATGAAGTTTCTCGTTCATTAGCCGCTTGTGAAGGAGCGCTTCTGGTTGTAGACGCGGGCCAAGGGGTAGAAGCGCAGACACTTGCCAACTGTTACACAGCATTAGAAATGGACCTGGAAGTTATTCCAGTGTTGAACAAGATTGACTTACCACAGGCTGATCCTTTGCGTGTCGCCGAAGAAATCGAAGACATTGTTGGTATCGAAGCATTAGATGCTGTTCAGTGTAGCGCTAAGACTGGCGTTGGTATTGATGAAGTCTTGGAAGTGATCGTCAGAGATATCCCACCTCCGCAAGGTGAACCTGAACAGCCGCTGCAAGCTCTGATCATTGATTCATGGTTTGACCCATATCAAGGGGTTGTTTCACTGGTTAGGATTAAAAATGGTGAACTTAAAGCGGGTGAAAAAATTAAAATTATGTCGACTGAGCAAATTCATCAGGTCGATAAAGTTGGTATTTTCACGCCAAAGCAAACTGACACCGGCATCTTAAGAACTGGCGAAGTAGGGTTTGTAATCGCCGGCATTAAAGACATCCATGGTGCACCCGTTGGTGATACTATTACGCTTGCGAAAGGTTCTGCTGTTGCACGTTTACCTGGTTTCCAAAAGATTAAGCCGCAAGTTTATGCAGGTATGTTCCCAATCTCTTCAGATGATTATGAGAACTTCCGTGACGCGTTGAATAAACTAAGCCTAAATGATGCATCGTTGTTCTTCGAACCTGAGAACTCGACAGCACTGGGCTTTGGTTTCCGTTGTGGCTTCTTGGGTATGTTACACATGGAAATCATCCAAGAACGTCTAGAGCGCGAATATGACATGGATCTCATCACTACTGCTCCGACAGTGGTTTATGAAGTTGAGACCAAACACGGTGTAGTGAAAATTGACAAC
Organism: Pseudoalteromonas sp. T1lg65; assembly: GCF_051930985.1. Lineage (NCBI taxonomy): Bacteria > Pseudomonadati > Pseudomonadota > Gammaproteobacteria > Alteromonadales > Pseudoalteromonadaceae > Pseudoalteromonas > Pseudoalteromonas sp. T1lg65. The sequence goes on from NZ_CP196837.1 coordinate 1,419,487, forward strand.
CCGTCAGATTTACCACCCGTGAACGATATCATCGAAATCCGTGAACCTATCGTTGAAGCAAATATTTTAGTGCCACAAGAATATCTAGGTAATGTAATCACACTTTGCGTTGAAAAACGTGGTATGCAAACCAAAATGAATTATCACGGTAAACAGGTTGCGGTGACTTACGAGTTGCCGATGTCTGAAGTGGTTATGGACTTTTTTGATAAATTGAAGTCAACCAGTCGTGGTTTTGCCTCGCTTGATTATAACTTCAAACGTTTTGAAGCCTCGGATATGGTTCGCGTAGATATTCTAATCAATGGCGACAGAGTTGATGCGTTAGCGATTATTGTGCATCGTGATGGCGCACAAAGCCGCGGTCGTCAATTAGCCGAAGCATTACGTGAACTAATTCCACGTCAAATGTTTGATATTGCAATTCAAGCTGCAATTGGTAACCATGTAATTGCACGAAGCACTGTGAAGCAGCTGCGTAAAAACGTAATCGCCAAGTGTTACGGTGGTGACGTAAGTCGTAAGAAAAAGCTACTGCAAAAGCAAAAAGAGGGTAAGAAACGCATGAAGCAATTAGGTAACGTAGAGGTACCTCAAGATGCGTTCTTAGCAATACTTAAAGTAGGAAAGTAACAGGAAATACAAATGGCAGGATATTTTTCAATTATATTGGTGTTGCTAACAGTAGGATCTGGTCTTATTTGGCTTATTGATCACTTTTTATATGCACCAAAAAGACAGGAAAGATTGGCAATTGCGCAAGGAGCTTCACAAGCTCCTTTAGATGAAGACGTGATTGCACAGATTGCGCCTGAACCTGCCATTGTTGAAAACGCAAAATCCATCTTCCCGATGATTGCCGCGATTACCATTTTCCGTTCATTTATTTTTGAGCCGTTTCAAATCCCATCTGGCTCTATGATGCCGACGTTACTTGATGGTGATTTTATCTTGGTGCAAAAGTTCGCTTACGGTATTAAAGACCCTGTTGTGCGCTCAAAAGTCATAGAAACTGGTAGTCCAGAGCGTGGTGATATTGCGGTGTTTAAATTCCCGCTAGATGAACGTATAGATTTTATAAAACGCATCGTCGGTTTGCCTGGCGATAGAATTGTTTACCGTAATCGCCAACTTTACATTAAGCCAAACTGCTCAGAGGGTGAGAAAGAGCAGGGCGGTTTAACCTGTGGTGAATATAATAAAATTGACGTGGATATCGTTAATCGTGATGAATTCACACAAGGTTCTATGCAGCTAGTGCGTTTGACCGAGCATTTACCAAATGTAGAACATGATATTTTAATTAACCCAGAAGTGTTAGAACTGACTGAACGTTATTACCAACAACCGGGTACACGTCGTGACGAATGGATAGTACCTGAAAACAGCTACTTTGCGATGGGTGATAACAGAAATAACAGCCAAGATAGTCGTATGTGGGGTTTTGTTCCTGATGAAAACTTGGTAGGCAAAGCCGTATTTATTTGGATGAGCTTCGATTTTGAAAATGGCCCTGATAGCATTTTGCCGTCTTGGGTTCCAACTGGTGTTCGTTTTGAACGCCTAGGTAGTATTCAGTAAAGATGAAAAAAAACGTAGAAGAACTATACAGTAAAATAGGGTATACCTTCTCCAATAAGGCGCTGCTTGAGCAGGCTTTGACACACCGTAGTCATAAAGGCCAGCACAACGAGCGCCTCGAATTTTTAGGGGACTCTATTCTAAGCTTTGTGATTGCAAATGCTTTGTACCATCAATTTCCGAAAGCGCGTGAAGGTGATTTAAGCCGCATGCGTTCAACGCTAGTAAGAGGCCAGACATTGGCTGAGTTTGGTGTTGAATTTGCGCTAGGAGACTATTTGCGATTGGGTCCAGGTGAGCTTAAAAGTGGTGGTTTTCGCAGAGAATCAACGCTTGCAGATGCGGTTGAAGCGATTATAGGTGCTGTATTTTTAGACTCCGATATAGACACATGTCGAGATTTGGTATTGTCTTGGTACGAAAGCAGACTAACAGCCATATCACCGGGGCATAATCAAAAAGACCCTAAAACCTTGCTGCAAGAATATTTGCAAGCACGTAAGTTGCCATTACCAGGATATACAGTGATCGATACTAAAGGTCAGGCACATAATCAAACGTTCACGGTAGAATGTATTGTGGAAGGTATGGGAAGTATAATTTCAGTAGGCAGCTCGCGACGTAAAGCGGAGCAAAAAGCTGCTGAAAAAGCACTGAAGATGTTGAAAAATGACGCCTAACACACACTGTGGCATGATTGCCATCGTTGGTAGACCTAACGTAGGTAAATCAACATTGCTTAATAAATTAGTTGAGCAAAAAGTGAGTATCACCTCACGTAAACCGCAAACAACGCGTCACCGTATCATGGGGATTCACACGGAAGACAACTATCAAGCTGTCTATGTTGATACTCCTGGTCTACACGTTGAAGAAAAACGTGCTATTAACCGCCTTATGAATAGAGCTGCATCCAGTTCGATAGGTGATGTTGAGCTGGTCATTTTCGTTGTTGAAGGTACACACTGGAACAAAGATGATGAAATGGTACTTAATAAAGTGCGAGATAGTGGTCGTCGTGTTTTAGTGGTAATGAACAAAACTGACCAAGTTAAAGACAAAGACCTGATCATGCCACATATCCAGTGGTTGAGTGAGCAAGGTAACTTTGTTGGCATTGTGCCTATATCAGCCAAAAGCGGTAAAAACGTCGATATTATTAAAGACGAAGTTCGCAAGTGCCTTCCTGAAAGTGAGTTTTACTTTCCAGAAGATTACGTTACTGACCGCTCTATGCGTTTTCTAGCCGCTGAAATAGTGCGAGAGAAACTCATGCGCTTTATGGGTGATGAGTTACCGTATTCAGTGACAGTAGAAATCGAACAGTTTAAATGGCAAGAAAATGGCGTTTGGCAAATCAATGCGCTCATTTTAGTTGAACGCGAATCACAAAAACGCATGGTGATTGGAAATAAAGGCGAAAAACTAAAGGTCATTGGCCGCGAAGCGCGTAAAGATTTAGAAGATATGCTGGATAATAAGGTTTACCTAGAATGTTGGGTAAAAGTGAAGTCTGGCTGGGCCGATGACGAGCGTGCTCTACGTAGCTTAGGATACGGAGAGGACTGATTGGATAGCGACTTTCGACAAGCCTATCTATTGCACCGCAGACCTTACAGCGACTCGCAAATTTTACTGGATGTGCTTGTTGAAGGAATAGGCCAAATTAAAATGCTTGCCCGAGTTAAGGGCAAGCAATCGTTAAAACACAATGCACAGCTTCGTCCCTTCTCAAAACTCCTATTACAATACGCGGGTCGCTACGACTTCAAATATCTCAATCGTTTTGAACCGAGCGATGACCAAGTAAATCTAGTTGGTACGCAACTATATTGTGGTCTGTATTTGAATGAACTTACTCAGAAAGTGGTACCAGTTAATGAACCGCTAGAACAGGTTTATGAACTGTATCGACATCATCTAGCACGCTTAGCAAAAGAAATTGATGTGGAACCTATTTTACGAAGTTATGAACTGCAGCTACTCACGGAACTGGGATTTGGTGTTGAGCTAGAGTTTGACGCAGAAGGTGAAACGATTAAGCCAAACAAAGCGTATAAATTTATTGCTGAATATGGCTTTGTTGCGGTTGGACAGGAGCTTGATACGTTTGATGGTAGTGTGCTGCTTGCCATGGCGCAACAAGTCTATGAGGATATCGCAGTGAGAAGAGCTGCGAAACAATTAACAAGAAAACTAATGAGCCCTTTAATTGGTAAACAAGGCCTCAAAAGTAGAGAATTATTTATTTCCAAAAAGTAACTTACGTTACGGTTTATCAAGGGATATACAATGAAAGATATTTTACTCGGCGTAAACGTAGATCATATTGCCACCTTGCGCCAAGCGCGAGGCACTAGCTATCCAGATCCGGCCCATGCAGCGTCTGTTGCTGAACATGCCGGCGCAGATGGCATTACCATTCACCTTCGTGAAGATAGACGTCATATTCAAGATAGAGACGTTTACGTGATGGCAAAAACGATCCAAACGCGTATGAATCTTGAAATTGCAGTGACAGATGAAATGTTGGATATCGCTTGTGAAGTTAAACCGGAATACGTTTGTTTGGTGCCAGAAAAACGTGAAGAATTGACCACCGAAGGTGGGTTAGATGTAGTCGGTAACTTAGAAAAAGTTACGGCTGCCACGCATAGGTTAACCGCAGCCGGAATAAAGGTCAGTTTATTTATTGACGCGGACAAAGCACAAATTGACGCGGCAAAACAGGCTGGTGCCCCTTACATTGAAATTCACACTGGCGCCTACGCAGACGCTGAAAATGATGCCGAAATGTCAGCAGAACTTGAGCGCATTCGTGAAGGTGTAAAGTATGCCCACAGCTTAGGAATAATCGTCAATGCGGGACATGGTTTGCATTACCACAATGTTAAGCCAATTGCTGCAATGCCAGAGATCTATGAGCTAAATATCGGTCACGCCATCGTTGCCCGTGCAGCGATAGATGGTTTGGAAAAAGCGGTTAGAGATATGAAGCGTCTAATGATCGAAGCACGTCAGGCTTGATAGGATAATTAACTATTGTAAAAAAAAAGGGCTATTTGCCCTTTCTTTGTATCAGGAATCTTATTTTGAAACTTAACTATATTTTGCTGTTTTTGCCTGTGGCTTTATCCACGTCTGCAAATGAATCAGAGATTGAAGTGATCACAACCACAGCGAGTCGAATAACACAAACCAATCAAACGATACCTTTATCGATTAGCCAGCTGAATGAAGCACAACTAGAAGCAATCGGGGTCACACATATCGAAAAAGCACTAAGACTGGTTGCAGGCGCTAATGTGCAACATGGAAATGGTCAAGAATACTTACCAGCGTTACGCTCTCCGGTGTTAACAGGTGCAGGTGCATGTGGCGGGCTGTTAACAGCAGAAGATGGTATTCCACTAAGAGCTGCTGGCTTTTGCAATATCAACGAGTTATTCGAGTCACATTTTGAAGTTGCGCAGAGAATTGAAGTGCTTAAAGGCCCCGGAAGCGTAATGTATGGCTCTAATGCTGTGCATGGTGTGGTAAATGTGATCACCCCTGATACTATCTCAGATGAACAGCGGGCAGCACTCGATCTTGGTTCATACGGATATCGCCGCGCAAAGTATCAAAGTGGCAGTGAAGCTCACGGGATTGGTGTAGCATTAAGTGTCACAGATGACCGTGGCTATCGTAATGATGAGAGCGTAAAACAGCATAAAATATCACTACGTCATCATGCTGATAATGAATGGGCAACGATAACGAACGGTTTAACCTTTACCCATTTGGAGCAACACACCGCAGGATATATTACAGGCAAAGACAGTTATAAAGACCGCGATTTAGCCAAACAAAATGACAACCCAGAAGCCTATCGCAATGCCACTTCATTACGAGCGTGGAGTGAAGTTTCATGGTTGGCTGATGATAGTACTAAAGTACTTATAAAACCGTATGTTAGATATCAGAAAATGGATTTTTTAAAGCACTTTTTACCAGGCCAACCAATTGAAGAAAATAACCAACGTGGTATGGGCTTTCAGTCACTGATGAGCCATGCCTTTGCTGACAGTTGGCTTGTGCGTGGTGGGTTTGACGGTGAATATACGCAAGGTGAAATGCTGCAATATCAGCCTAACCCGACCCAAGGCTCAGCATTCTTGCAACAAACCATACCGCAAGGTAAACATTATGACTATCAAGTTAACGCCTGGCAACTTGCGCCATTTGTTTCTGTAAACTGGCGTTCAGGCCCTTGGAATGCAGAAATAGGGGGGCGCTTCGAGTCCATGAAGTACGATTATACCAACGCGATGTTGGCTGGTCGTTTAAAGGAAGATGGTAGTGCCTGTGGCATGGGTGGGTGCAGGTATCATCGTCCACCGTCGGGAAAAGATAGTTTCTCCTATTTTTCGCCGAAAGTGGCGATTAGCTATCAATGGAATGAAGATTTGCTCTTTTATGGCAATATTTCGCAAGGATATCGTGCTCCACAAACTTCTGAGTTGTACCAGTTACAAAGGGCGCAATCTAAAGCGGAACTTGAAGAAGAGCAAGCCAAGAACATTGAATTAGGTATTAAGCTCGAACGCGATTCACTGCAATTGCAAGGGGCGATTTATCAGATGCAAAAGGAACAAGTTATTCTTAGAGACAGTGACTTTTTCTACATTAATGATGGCCGCTCTGTACACAAAGGGATGGAGTTAGAACTAGACTATAAATTGACTGCTGCTTGGCATATCGCGATGGCTTATAGCCACGCTAAACATAGCTATGACTTTGACCGAGTATTATCGCAGATCAATATTCGCGGTAATGCCATGGATACCGCCCCCAGAAACGTCGCGAACATTGCACTTAAATGGCAACCAACTAGTACACTTACAACCCAGCTTAATTGGCATGCACTAAGTCGCTATTTTACCGATCCAGAAAATCAACACCAATATTCAGGCCACACATTGTTATCAGCACATGTAAAGTGGCAACTTGATCCGAAGTTAGCGCTAACTTTTAGGGTGAAAAACTTACTGGATGAGCGCTATGCTGAAAGGGCAGATTACACCAGTTTTAGTGGTGATAGATACTTTCCGGGTAAGCCAAGAAACGTGCTATTAAGCGTCGATTACCAATGGTAGAAAATGTTAGAAATAGAAAGGGCTAAGCTTTTTCTATTTCTGCTTTAGCCCAGCTTTGGAGTTTATGTAAATGTGAGTATGATTATTCATCACAGCATAAGCACAGAGACATCGATACAAAACACAGCCTCCATCATCAGGAGCTTTTCTTCAACCCAATCACGGCGATGTTCGTATGATTTTCCAGTGAGTTTATCTTCGCCGCATAGAAATGCACGCATTACACAGCAAGAGATACATTGGTAGTATTTGGTGTCGGTTAAACTGATTTGCTTTTTGCGAGCAGTTGCCATCGTTTGATTTCCTCAATCCTTTGAGTACAGAAATAAATAGTAGACGACACCTTGGGGTGTCACAAATTTAGTGGTGGGTGTCAGCGATTAAGTACTAGCGATTTTTTTTGCTGTATAAATACACAGTCTTCGTGTTATTGTGTTTTAAAATTAAGACAATAAACAAGGTAGTAAGATGTTACTGGATTTAGAACCGAATGCGCCACGAGATTTTGACTTCATAATTGGTGATTGGAATGTAAAGCATCGTCGCTTAAAAGATATACTAAACGGCGGTGAAGAATGGATTGAGTTTAATGGGTTATCTTCAACCGTAAAGACCCTTGGCGGCTATGGAAATATCGAAGATGTCCAACTTAATTTCCCTGATTTGTCAGTAAGAGCAAAAGCTATTCGTTCGTATAATTCTGAAACTGGAGAGTGGTCTATCTGGTGGCTAGATGGTCGAAACCCGAATGCATTAGATACACCAGTTGTTGGTAAATTCTCCGAAGGGATTGGACAATTCTATGCGGATGAAGTCTACAATGATGCGCCAATTAAAGTAAGATTTCTTTGGAATTCAACTAACCCCATAAAACCTAAATGGGAACAAGCGTTTTCCAAAGATAACGGAGAAACTTGGGAAACTAATTGGTTAATGGAATTCACTCCTAAAAATTAGTATGTTGTAACAAGCTTACACATGGATTTATGGGTTAAATTTTGTCGTACCGTTTTTTGCCAACCCGTATCGCTCGCAAAAAACAGTACAACAAAATTTGCCACTTATTAAGGCGTTCATCTGGAATTTGGGGGCAATTTATCCCTCAGGTTATCGGGCAAGGAAGTGGTGAGTAGATGGTGAGTAGATAATGAAGTATTTTAAAACTCCTGAGTTTCTTTTCGAAGTGCTCGGGGAAAAACAATCACTATTGGAAGTTGGTTGTACGTTGGTTTTTGCCTTAGTTGGTAGTTGGGTTATTTACTTAGTTGCTGGCGTAGAGCTAGACAATTGGAAATCAATGTTAGCTTTCCTAGTCATCGCCGATGTACTGGCAGGGTGCATTGCTAATTTCAGCTATGGTACGAACGAATACTATTCGCAGCGGCCAAAAAATCGTCTTATATTCATTGCTATCCATGTGCATATTTTAGCTGTAGCTTGGCTGCTATCTGAGCCGTTGGATAGTGCAATGATTATCTGGGGTTTCACCATAGTATCAGCATTTATAGTCAATGCTTTGAAAGGGACTCGGATTCAATGCTTTATTGCTGCGAATTTAATGTGTTATGGCATATTGTTGCTAATCTACCTGCCGCTTTCAAACTGGTTTCTGATGGTTAGTGCGTTCTTTTTAATTAAGGTGCTATTTAGTTTTTCAGTCGATCACTTTGGTAAGCAGGCTGAAAGATAGGAGTGCCGTGAATATATCAAGTACCTCTTTATCTGGTTACTTGTTTGCTTCTTCTTAAAGAGAACTCAACGGTCAAGTACGCGGAAATATAGCTTAAACAAGGCATTTAATCAGACAATTAAAAAAGAAAAATTTAAAGGAAACAAAATTTAACCAACCGGCACTCAAATTTGGATGTTTGTCTGTGCTTCTAGGTCGCGAATTGTAGCCGCTTTTTTTGCCGTTTACGGCAAGCGTTATGTTGTAAGGAAGACTCAAATATTCATAAAGCGTCAAAAAATCGTTTTTCTATCTGTACTTTTATTCTTTCTATTAGCCTATTTAGAACATGGCGCGGAGTCACGTACCTATGTTTATTTTTTTCATGTTTTAGTTGAGTAAAGAAAAAGCCATTCTTGGAAGCAAGGCTATAAAATTGGTATCGGCTCAACGCTGGCAACCCTTCAAAAGGTAAATAGTAAACTTAGGGTTTTTGAGTTAATCTGGGAAATAATATTTTAAAAAATTACTCCCAATATGGTGGGATATTACCAAGCTAATAGAGGATATAAAATGAAAATTAGGGATGGTATTTTTTTTGTTGGCTTTGTTATTTTTTCCCCATTGGTACACGCTGACATCAGTGATATTGATAAAACTAATATTTTGGACTCTCTTAAAGACAATATTAAGCAAAGATATGTTGAAGTAAACAAGATAGATAAAATCTCAAGTGCTCTTGAAAAGTTTAAAACCAGTCCTGAATTTACTAATAGCCAGTCACAAGAACAATTTGCATCTGTACTAACCTCAGAACTACAAAAGTTTGATAAGCACTTTACTGTGCAATGGCAAAGCCCACATGAAAGTCAAAATAATAAAACCAATCATGAACCTTGGTTTGCCAAATTAAGTCGCAAAAATTCAGGATTTAATCGAATTGAAATACTTGATGGCAATATAGGTTATGTCGATTTTTGGGGATTTGATGCATTATCAGAGCGCTCAAAGAAAATAGCAAAAGGTGTTATGGGATTTGTCTCTAACGCAGACGCTCTAGTATTTGATCTCCGTAAAAATGGTGGCGGCAGTGCTGAAATGGTGCAATTCATTAGTAGCTATTTTTTAAAACCTAATACCCATTTAAATAGTATCTACTGGCGAACGACTGACACCACTCGTGAATTTCTTACCTTTGATAATGTTAGTGTTCCAACCAAGTTAGATATACCCATATACATACTAACGAGCAGTGATACATTTTCAGCGGCAGAAGAATTTGCTTATAACTTAAAACACCTTAAGCGAGCCACCTTAGTGGGTGAAACAACGAAAGGTGGTGCAAATCCTTGGCAGTTTTATCAATTAGGAAATGATTTTAGAGCTGGTATTCCAATAGCCAAGTCAATTAATCCAGTAACAAAGACAAATTGGGAAACAGTTGGTGTTAAGCCGCATATTGAAGCCTCACGCGAGCATGCTTTAAATGTTGCGTATAAATTAGCACTTAATGAAGTTAAAAAGTCAACAAATGACAAGCATCAAATAAAGGAAATTGATTCCAAACTTGTGGAATTGACGAGTAACAACTCACTCATTGCGACGTCGACAAGTCGCGCGAATTAACGGAGTAAGTATCTATCTACTCTAACTGAGTATCTAACAACTTGACAGTCACTCAAATTTGATTGGCCAAAAGTTTTGTCTAGGCTAAAGTTTGACAGCTTATTGCTCCTTAAAAAATCACAGTAAAGAATGCAGTAAGGTAGCGCCAGCAAGACATTAAAGCTCAATGATGAAGGTGTGTATTCATGTCGATAACGCCGAGATAACCCTTGGGCAAGACGGCTAACAGTCCACACTAGTCAGTCATGTGTATTCGTTTTATAGGGGGTAAAGGGAGATTTATGGCTACGAACTATAAGGTTAAAAGACTGAATGCTAGCAGGGATTATATTAAAGACAATTTTCAAACAGCGCTTAGCTTAGCTGATATAGCAAAGAGCTCATATATGTCTCCTTATCACTTTTTGCGTGTTTTCAAGCAGGTTTACGGAGAAACACCCAACGAGTTCTTAATTCGGCTTAGAGTCGAGCAAGCGAAAAAAATGCTTATTACGGAAAATTATAGTATTTCAGAAGTCTGTGAGAAAGTCGGTTATACAAGCCTTGGTAGCTTTTCGTCGTTATTTCTAAAGCAAGTCGGTATGGCTCCAACTTTATACCGTCGTAAGCTGTGGGCTTTGTCTACAGAAGCATATCGTTTTCCTTCACAGATAATACCGGCATGTTATGCCTACCATTTTTTGGGCAAATTACCCAAGTGAGCAATATTGGAGAAATATCACTTTGAATATTTATATAAAATAAGAATGAGTTAACAACAGGAAATGTAGCAATGATCACATCTATAGCGCACGCAACAATATATGTACTTAATCAAGACGAAGCGCTTGATTTTTACAAAAACAAGCTTGGTTTCGAGGTCGGTGACGATATGAAAGTGGAGGGAGGTTTTAGATGGCTAACTGTATATCCAAAATCCAAACCACAACTTCAGTTAGTATTGGCTGAGCCAAAAGAGGGTCCGATGTTTACCAAGGACTCAGCGGAAAAAATTCGTAGTTTAATTGCAGAAGGCGCATTTGGCGCAGGGGTTTTTGAAACTGAAAACTGTCAGAAAACCTATGAAGATCTGGTTGCTCAAGGGGTGGAGTTTTTCCAACCACCCACCGAACAGCTTTACGGTATCGAAGCTATGGCTGTCGACAATTCAGGAAATTGGTTTAGTCTAGTTCAACGGTAAAAAATGATGCAAGTCCAGCTAGGTGCCGCACGCGGCGCCGTTTTAAATTTTGTATTTCAGGGAAAGAGCGTTTAAAACAACTTTATTCTGTCTATTTGTTATTGCTATTGATAGCAAGCCTAAGAAGCTATTTATGTCGGTAAATAGAAGCAGTCGTGTGGCAACTAACTTGAAGATAGCGAGAAAATAGATGTCTCCTAGTTTATCGGTTTAACACATACAAATGGTCAAGCAGAAAAGTTTTGCAGCGCGCTGTTTCGATGGTTGAAGTTCGTTTCATTTGTTATTTGCCAAAGGAGAGCCTAGTGCTTATTCGACATTTTGAGCAAACTGATTTTCCGTTTATCAAAGCGATTTATCAGCAAGGTATTGATACAGGAAACGCTACATTTCAATTAACACCTAAAAGCTGGGAAGAATGGAATGGATCAATGCATGAGCATTCGCGTTTGGTAGCGGTAGAGCATGATAACGTGTTGGGGTGGGCAGCCATTTCACCAATCTCAGGCCGCGACGTATATTCTGGTGTGGCAGAAGTGAGTGTATATGTTGTAGCTAGTGAGCGAGGAAAGAGGATTGGCCAAAAATTATTATCACAGCTAATACTAGAGTCGGAGCGAAATAATATTTGGATGTTACAAGCTGCTATATTTCCAGAAAATATAGCCAGTATTAAAGTCCATAGTCGTAATGGCTTTCGTCAATTAGGTATTCGTGAAAAGCTCGGCAAGATGACTGGTATTTGGCGTGATGTTATCCTTATGGAAAGGCGTAGTAAAATTATTGGCAGAGACTAGGATGGACCAACCCCTCTTTTTGCACATAGAGCCAGACGCTCAAGGTCCCGTAATATTACTCAAGTAAATACAAACGTTGGCAAAATTTGACTGTCAGATTTGATTGGCTTTGACCCGTTTTGTCTGACAGTCAATAGACTTTATTAATGCTCGAGATGCTAGTCGTCTAAAGAGCGAAGTAGGGCATTGATCCCAACTTTTTCACGAGTTTGCTGATCTACTTTCTTGACGATAATGGCTGCGTACAGGCTGTGAGAACCATCTTTACTTGGTAGTGATCCTGGTACGACAACTGCACCAGCGGGTACTCGTCCGTAGTGAATTTCACCAGTTTCACGGTCATAGATACGCGTACTTTGTGAAATGTAAACACCCATTGAGATAACAGCGCCTTCTTCAACAATCACGCCTTCAACGATTTCTGAGCGCGCACCAATGAAGCAATTGTCCTCGATAATAGTTGGATTTGCCTGTAACGGCTCTAAAACACCACCAATGCCAACACCGCCAGATAAATGTACATTTTTACCGATTTGCGCACATGATCCCACCGTTGCCCATGTATCAACCATAGTGCCTTCATCTACATAGGCGCCAATATTCACGTAAGAGGGCATTAACACCACGTTTTTGCCAACAAAGCTGCCTTTTCTTGCTACAGCGTTAGGTACGACGCGCATACCTTGTTGCTGAAATTGCTCAGGTGTATAGTCAGAAAACTTAAGTGGTACTTTGTCGTAGAACTGGTTTACACCGTCGCTCATTGGTTGATTATCACGGATGCGAAACGACAGTAATACGGCCTTTTTAAGCCACTGATGTACAACCCACTCACCACTGAGTTTTTCTGCTACACGTGCAGCGCCAGTATCTAGCAGATGCAGTGCTTGTACGATAGCTCCTTTCACTTCGTCTGACACCGAACTTGGGCTGATCCCATCACGATTTTCCCAAGCGTTTTCAATGATTGTTTTTAAATCAGACATACTTTCCTCTTAATCTGTTTCTGCGTTTAATTTTTTAAGTAATGCTCGGTGAAGCTCGGCTTTGGCCATTTCATCAAGCGCTTTGTAATTTTGATCTGATACCACGAAAAAGTCTTCGGCACGTTCGCCGACCGTTGTAATTCTTGCTGCGTGAATATGCAGTGAATAGTCTTGAAACACTTCCGCAATCTTAGTAAGTAACCCCGGAATATCAATTGCTTGAATTTCAATTAAGTTTCTATCGTCTCGGGCATGTGGACGGATCACGACTTTGGGCTTGATATTAAAATCTTTAAATTTTTGCGAACGGTTTTTCTTGATACGAATTTTCTTTTTCGGATCTCGTAAAATCGACTCAAGTCCTTTGCGAATACTTCCTGCACGACCTGTGCTGAGAGGCTCACCGTTTACTTCAAGTATTACGAAGCTAAAAACCATGTAATCGTCTTTTGTCGTCATGACTTGCGCATGTTGAATTTGTGCTTTTTTGGAGCCAATAGCACTCACTAACTTAGTAAATAATGTGGCTTCATAAGGACTGTAGACAAAAACTTGAGTGCCACCATGCATGGGCTTTGCAGACACGATAACACTTGGCTGACTTAAGTCATCCGATTTTAGTAAATGCTCGGTGTGCCAAGAAATTTGCTGCTCACTAAAAGCGGTAAAGTAATTGGCCTTAAACCTTGACCAGATAAGGTCAATGAAGCTTTCTTCATTACCTTTATTGAGTAGCCTTTGCTTAGCTTGATGCTTTTTATCTCGGATCTGATCACGCATATCCATTGGGTTTTCAAGGCCAAGTCTTAATGCTCTTTGTGTGTGCAAATACAGTTCGCGAAGCAGGGTGTTTTTCCAATCATTCCAAAGGTTGTCATTGGTTGCGCGAATATCAGCCACAGTTAAGCAATACAAGTAGTCGAGTTGGCGTTCGTTCTTCACTTTATGCGCAAACTCTGCGATCACGTCCGGGTCATTAATGTCCTTGCGTTGTGCGGTAACCGACATGAGCAAATGGTTTTGTACCAGCCATGCAACCAGTTTGGCATCGGACTGTGTGAAGCCATGTAACTTTGTAAATGCCATGGCATCAACGGCGCCTAGTTCTGAGTGATCGCCACCACGACCTTTTGCAATGTCGTGGAAAATCCCGGCTAAATACAAAAGCTCAGGCTTGTCCATGCGAGTAACGATTTCTGAGCAAATAGGGAACTCACTGATCCGCTCTTTATTAAAGTACTGGTAGATATTATTGATCAGCTTATGGGTATGTTCATCGACTGTGTATGCATGAAATAAATCGAACTGCATTTGCCCAAAAATATTTCGCCATTGTGGTAAATAAGCGGCGATGATGCCGTGTTTGTGCATTAACGTGAAAGCACGGCCCATACCATTGGGATGTTTTAGTAGACGCAGAAACGCATCTCGACAGCCAGCATAATCTTGCAAATCACCTAACAGGCGACGACGTACCTGACGCATACTGCGAATAGTACTAGGGTCTATCTGTGTGATTGCAGGGTTATCTGCGATATGTTCGAACAACACAAAGATATTTTCACGACGGAAAAATACTGAAGGGTTTTTTACGCGAATTTTTTTCCCGATCCGCTCGAAGTTTCTATCCAAGGGCACGGCTTCTTGTTCGCTTTGCTCTGGAACAATACTTTGTTCAAAGTATGAAAGCAGCATTTGGTTCATTTCACGCACCCGGCTCATAATTCTGAATAGCCGCTTCATCATCCGTTCGACAGAGGCTTTGCCTTCGGCCCCAAAACCAAGAAGTTCAGCAGCATGAGGCTGGTGGTCAAATAATAATCTATTTTCGCTGCGGTTCGCAGCTAAATGCAGTGCAAATCGAATATTCCAGAGGTTTTCGATACACTCGAGTAACTCTTGATACTCTTCGTGAGTGAGGTAACCATGGTTAATTAATTCTTCGAGCGTTTCAACATGAAAGTGCTTTTTGGCCACCCAAAAGATAGTCTGTATATCACGTAAACCGCCCGGGTTTTCCTTTACGTTTGGCTCTAAGTTATACGCCGTGCCATGGCATTTTTTATGCCGTTGGTGTTGCTCCTCCACTTTGGCGAGGAAAAAGTCACGAGATTGCCAAATTGGGGTTTCAACGATGTGGTGTTTTAGTTTCTCATAACCAACATGATTACCACAGATCAGCCTACTTTCTAACAAACTTGTAGTGAAATGTACATCATCTTGCTTCTGCTCTAATACTTGCTCATGAGTCTGAACACTGTGTCCAATATCTAAATTTAAGTCCCACAAAAAGGTGACAAAGCGTTCTAGGTTTTTTGTGGTTTGCTCGCAAGGGATCTCTTTGGTGAGCACTAAAAAGTCAATATCAGAATAGGGGTGAAGCTCACCTCGGCCATATCCGCCAATGGCTATAAGCGCAAGGTCTGGATCAAGGGCTAGTTCAGTTTCATTAAACAGTTTAATTAACAGCCTATCAATAAATTCAGCACGCGCATTGATTAAGTGTCGAACTGGCTGCTTAGTAAATTGATTTTTAAGCCATTTGTAAAAGTACGCTAAGCAATCTTTGTATTCAGCGAGATCAGATGCTTCATCAAGCAGCGTTTTGACTTTATTGGGTAAGGCCACTTAGGCTTCCTGTTTTGTGCGCAAAAACAATAGAGGTCATTTTTACACGAAGTGAGAGAAAATTGCGAGTAACGAGACCTAACCACTGGCTTAAATGAATAAATTTAAAGCAGGACGAGTAAGCGAACAGTAAGCCAAGGCGATTGAATATTTTTCAACCGTCCCTTATTTACTTACAAAATTTTGTGATCAAATAATAAACAGGATTTTAACGAAGGAGACGAAAAATGAACATAAAAAGTAAACTTGTATTAGCTGGCGCGTTGTTGTTTTCAACCATAGCAAGTGCTGCAACTGGCTATAGCGCTTATGGTGGAACTGAGGCAGAAGCTCGTCAAGCAGTGGAAAACTGGGCTAATGGGAGAGCGGTGTCAATTACCTGCAGACGTTTATCTATGGGAGCTCCTTGGCAGTGCACTGGAACGTTAGTGAGTAACGGTGGCGGTGAAGTTGTACGTGTGCAGGCCTATGGGTATTCTGAAGCGAATGGCACGGCAAATGCGATCGCCGCTTGGCAAGCTAAAACAGGTTCATCACGTTACCCCTCGTACCGTTGTGAAAATATCGGTGTTGGCCCAGGTTGGCTTTGTTACGCTTGGGGTTAATTTTGGCTTACAGAAAGTAACTTTTAGTTTGCTCAAAGTGCCAAGCAAAATAGTTTGGCACTTCAAGTTGATAGAAGTGTTTAGTGCTCAATCACTCTATCAATCGTTTCATCACTACGAAGTGTAAGGATCTCAACACCGTTATCAGTAACCAGCAAGGTGTGTTCCCACTGTGCTGACAAACTTCTGTCTTTAGTGACCACGGTCCATTCGTCTTTTAACAGTTTGCATTGACGCTTACCTGCGTTGACCATTGGCTCGATAGTTAAACACATACCTGCTTTTAACACTTCCCCAGTGCCCGGCTTACCGTAGTGCATCACTTGTGGCTCTTCATGGAACTCTTTACCAATACCGTGACCACAGTATTCGCGTACAATCGAGTAATTGAAACCTTCGGCAAATTTTTGAATGGCTGAGCCGATATCACCCAAGCGGACCCCCGGTTTTACCATTTTAATTGCTAGATATAGGCTCTCTTGGGTAATTTCACTTAGGCGTTTACCTTGAATTGTTGGCGTGCCAACGTAAAACATCTTGGATGTATCGCCGTGATAGCCATCTTTAATTACAGTCACGTCAATATTAATGATGTCACCTTCTTTTAGCGGCTTATCATTCGGAATACCGTGACAAATAACATGGTTTACCGAAGTACAAATAGATTTAGGAAAGCCGTGATAGTTCAGTGGTGCAGGAATCGCTCCTTGCTCATCAACGATATAATTGTGGCAAATCGTGTTTAATTCGTCAGTAGTGACCCCTGGCTTCACATAAGGCTCGATCATTTCTAGTACTTCCGCGGCTAAGCGCCCGGCAACACGCATTTTTTCGATTTCTTCAGGGGTTTTTATCACTGCACTCATTCAGACTCCAAGTCGGTTTCGATGAACAATTAATATGCACGTTTTTTATGCATATGATTGAGTTAATTCTTTATATATGGTATAAAGCGCGCCGTCATTTTACAAATAATTCTTCCTTGTGGGGAATGTTTGTATTTAGGACAACACACATTTAATTAATATTAACACACACACATATCGACACATACACTTGGGTGCATGAAAGCGATAATCGCCAACATGTTGGTGCTATGGGATATGTGGAGGCCTAACCCTAACTATTAGAGGAAATATACAATGGCAAACGTTTCAATGCGCGATATGCTTCAAGCTGGTGTTCACTTCGGTCACCAAGCTCGTTACTGGAACCCTAAGATGAAACCTTACATCTTCGGCGCTCGTAACCGTGTTCATATCATCAACCTAGAAAAGACAGTACCTTTATTCAACGACGCTCTTAAGTTCCTTTCGAACGTTGCTTCTAACAAAGGTAAAATCCTTTTCGTTGGTACTAAGCGCGCTGCAAGCGAAGCAGTTAAAGAAGCGGCTATCCAAAGTGAGCAGTTCTACGTAAATCACCGTTGGTTAGGTGGTATGTTGACTAACTGGAAAACAGTTCGTCAATCAATCAAGCGTCTTAAAGACCTTGAAAGTCAAAGCCAAGACGGTACTTTTGAGAAGCTTACTAAGAAAGAAGCACTAATGCTTACTCGTGAAATGCAAAAGCTTGAGAAAAGCCTTGGCGGTATCAAAGACATGGGCGGTCTTCCAGACGCTATCTTTGTTATCGATGCAGACCACGAGCACATCGCTATCCGTGAAGCTAACAACCTAGGTATTCCAGTAGTATCAGTAGTTGATACTAACTCAAACCCAGACGGCGTTGACTTCATCGTTCCTGGTAACGACGACGCAATCCGCGCTATCCAGCTTTACACTGGCGCAGTTGCTGCAGCTATCACTGAAGGTCGTGAAAGCAACATCGTTGCTCAAGCTGAAAGCGACGACTTCGTAGAAGCTGAGTAATTACCTGATAGGTATTAGCTGTCATCAAGTCTTCATCAATTTTTGATGAAGACTTGATATTCTTTATAAGCGATAGACTGCTTATCCCGTTGTTTGCCGAGGACGACTTGAAAAATAACGGATCTAAGCCAACCCCGAGTTGGTTTTTCAAGAACTGAATTCAGATTTGAGGATATTCTAATGGCTGTAACTGCTGCCCTAGTAAAAGAACTTCGTGAGCGCACAGGCGCTGGCATGATGGATTGTAAAAAAGCACTAACTGAAACTAACGGTGATATCGATCTTGCAATCGAAAACATGCGTAAAAGTGGTGCTGCTAAAGCTGCGAAAAAAGCAGGTAACATCGCTGCTGAAGGTACTATCATCATCAAGCAAGGCGAAGGTTTTGCTGCACTAGTTGAAGTTAACTGTCAAACTGACTTCGTTGCAAAAGACGGAAGCTTCCTAGGTTTTGCTAACGAAGTTGCTGACGCAGCTGTAGCTGAGCAACTAAGCATCGAAGAATTACAAGCTAAGTTTGAAGAAACTCGTGTTGCTCTTGTTGCTAAGATTGGTGAGAACATGAACATCCGTCGTGTTGCTTACATCCAAGGCGAGAAACTAGTTTCTTACCGTCACGGTGAGCGTATCGGTGTTGTTGTTGCTGGTAACGCTGAAGAAGAAACGCTTAAGCACGTAGCTATGCACGTAGCTGCTTCTAAGCCTGACTACCTAAACCCAGAAGACGTACCTGCTGAAGTTGTAGAGAAAGAAAAAGCAGTACAAGTTGAAATCGCGATGAACGAAGGTAAGCCTGCTGAAATCGCTGAGAAAATGGTTGTAGGTCGTATGAAGAAGTTCACTGGTGAGATCTCTCTTACTGGTCAACCGTTCATCATGGAGCCTAAGAAGTCAGTTGGTGACTATCTTAAAGAGAACAATGCAACAGTTTCTTCATTCGTTCGCCTAGAAGTAGGTGAAGGTATCGAGAAGAAAGAAGAAGACTTTGCAGCTGAAGTAGCAGCGCAAATCGCTGCGGCGAAAGGCGAGTAATCACTTAGGTGATTCGTCTAGTGATGCAAAAGCTGATATTTGCTTTTGCGTCACTGCTGAAAATTCTCTAAAATAACCGCGCATTTATGTGAATCATAAGCGCGGTTATTTTTTACCTCACTTTAAATTGGCCCGGAAATTATGACTATCAATCGAAAACCTGTTTTTAGACGCGTTCTTCTTAAGCTTAGTGGTGAAGCTTTAATGGGAGATGAAGGCTTTGGTATCGATCCTAAGGTGTTGGATCGCATGGCGCAAGAAATCAAAGAGTTAGTAGAACTCGACGTAGAAGTGGGTTTAGTTATCGGCGGCGGTAACTTCTTACGTGGTGGCTCTCTTGCAGAAGCTGGTATGAATCGAGTAGTGGGTGACCACATGGGAATGTTAGCGACAGTGATGAACGGCTTGGCAATGCGTGATGCATTACACCGTGCTTTTGTTAACGCTCGTTTGATGTCTGCAATTCCGCTGAATGGTGTTTGTGACGCGTATAATTGGGCTGAAGCGATTAGTTTGTTGAAATCTGGCAGAGTGGTTATCTTCGCCGCAGGTACGGGTAATCCATTCTTTACCACAGACTCTGCAGCATGCTTACGCGGTATTGAAATTGAAGCAGACACAGTGATTAAAGCAACCAAAGTTGACGGTGTTTTTAGTGATGACCCGGTTAAAAACCCAGATGCAACACTGTATCGTCATTTGAAGTATGATGAAGTAATTGAAAAAGAATTAAAAGTTATGGACTTAGCGGCATTTACTTTGGCGCGTGACCATAATATGCCAATTAGTGTATTTAACATGAACAAACCTGGCGCGCTAAAACGCGTTATCATGGGTGAAGAAGAAGGTACTCTGATTTCTTCACAGGTAGCTGAATAATTTTTGCTGATTATGTAAATTATGTTGCGTTGTTTTGATTGCTATTATTGTAGTAAGTACAACGCAAACAGACTAAGCATAACAACGACAGACTAGGATAGCATTGTGATCGAAGATATTAAAAAAGACGCGCAAGAGCGCATGAAAAAAAGTGTTGCAGCATTAGCAAGCCAACTATCTAAAATTCGCACGGGTCGCGCTCACCCTGCGCTTCTTGATGGCATCACCGTTTCTTACTATGGTGCAGATACGCCATTAAATCAGGTGGCTAATGTAACCACAGAAGACTCTCGCACACTGGCTATTAGTGTGTTTGATAAATCATTAGCGCAGGCTGTAGAAAAAGCGATTATGTCATCTGATCTGGGGTTGAACCCAATGTCAGCGGGCACTGTGATTCGTGTTCCACTTCCTCCGTTAACGGAAGAGCGTCGCAAAGACTTAATCAAGATTGTACGTGGTGAAGTTGAGTCAGGCCGTGTAGCGGTGCGTAATATTCGTCGCGACGCAAACGGCGATATTAAGTCTCTGCTTAAAGATAAAGAAATATCTGAAGATGAAGCGCGTCAGGCGGAAGATGATATCCAAAAGTTGACGGATAAGTTCGTTAAAGAAATGGATACACAACTAAGCGCGAAAGAAGCAGAGTTAATGGAAATTTAAACACTGATTATTTATCATCCAATGTCATTTGTAGATGTACGAATATCGATTTTTTTATAATCAATCAGTTCGTATCTAGTTGGGTACAAAGATAAATTAATTAGGTATGAAGCGCCGTCTAGGGTATACTGGACGGCGTTTTTTTTCACTTAAATTGGAATTATGGTTTTAGAAGCTGAGGTCATTTCACAGCAATCATTGCCAAAGCATGTTGCTATCATTATGGATGGTAACGGTCGTTGGGCTCAAGCCAGAAAACGCCCACGCGCTTTTGGCCATAAAAAAGGTGTTGAGTCAGTTCGAAATGCAGTCCAGTTTTGTTCTAAATTGGGCATAGAGTCGCTCACTCTTTTTGCTTTTAGCAGTGAAAATTGGCGTAGACCTGAAGATGAAGTCAGCACGCTCATGGAGCTGTTTCTCTACGTGCTGTCAAAAGAAGTCAAAAAACTACATAAGAACAACGTAAAATTAACTATTATTGGTGATCTTTCTCGTTTTCCAGATAGCCTGCAACAACGTGTGAATGAAGCCCAAGCATTGACCAAAGACAATACTGGGCTTTACTTAAACATAGCTGCGAACTATGGTGGGCGCTGGGATATCACTCAAGCTGCGCAAACGCTTGCAGCACGAGTGGCAAGTGGAGAACTACAAGCAAGTGAAATCACAGAGAAGCTGATGTCGGAACAAATGGCGATGGCAGAACAAGCGGATCTTGATTTACTTATTCGTACTGGTGGAGATTATCGGATTAGCAACTTCCTGTTATGGCAAGCAGCTTATGCTGAACTCTATTTTACACCAACACTCTGGCCTGATTTTGACGAACAAGCTTTTTCAGAAGCAATAGCGTGTTATGTCTCAAGAGAGAGAAGGTTCGGTTGTACGGGTGAACAAATAAAACAACTCCTAGCCGAGAAAGACGCAACAAGTTAAGGGCTCTAATTTGTTAAAACAACGTATTCTAACGTCAGTCGTGTTAGCGCCGCTGGCTTTACTTTTGGTGTTTTATACACCGCTTGCGCTATTTAGTACAATTGCAGCATTAATTGTATTGCTTGGTGCTTGGGAATGGTCAGCCTTAGCTGGACTCAAATCCAATATGCAACGCTTTGGTTTTGTCGCAGTGATGGGTGGCATTATTGGGCTGTTGAATAGCCACTGGCCTATTGAGCACCTGTGGCTGCAGGGCAAGCTCGTTGCTGACGCCAATTATGTTTTTACCCTGTCTTTTGCATGGTGGCTCGTAGCTACCTTTTTGGTATTTAAATATCCGCGAATGTCTAGTGCATGGAGTGAAGGCGTAATGATGCGCTCAATTGCAGGCTTGTTGACGTTGATCCCTCTCTGGCTTGCTTTAAACGTAATGCGTAGTGCAAGTTACCACGAAGGCGAGCATATTGGCTCCATCCTCATAATGGTGGTGCTTGGCATCGTATGGAGTGCAGACATTGGTGCTTATTTCGCGGGGAAAAACTTCGGTAAACGTAAACTGATGCCAAAAGTAAGCCCGAATAAAACCATTGAAGGGTTAATTGGCGGCGTGATCACAGCTGTAATTTTTGTTGTTATCTTTTGTCATTATGCACAAGTGGAGAAAAGCCTGTGGCCAATCTACGCTGCAATGACCATTATTATTGCGTTGTTTTCTGCCGTCGGAGATCTGTTAGAAAGTATGTTCAAACGTGAAGTTGGACTGAAAGACTCTGGACGTTGTTTGCCCGGTCATGGTGGTATTTTAGATCGAATAGATAGTTTGACTGCCGCAGCACCCATTTTTGCGTTTTGTTACGCATGGACGGTGGTGTTATGAGTGCTCAGCAACTCGTGGTACTTGGCGCGACCGGTTCAATCGGCTTGTCGACCTTAGATGTTGTTGAACGTAATCCGTCTCGATATCAAGTTTACGCTTTAGCAGCAGGGCGTAACGTTGAAAAAATGGCGCAACTGTGTTTCAAGCATAAGCCTCGCTACGCCATTATGGACGAGCAAGCTGCCGCCAAGGCCTTAGCCGATATACTTGCAAGTACTGAAACTGAAGTACTAGCGGGGGTGGTAGAAATGCAAGACATCGCTTCCCATGTCGATGTTGATATAGTGATGTCTGCTATTGTTGGGGCCGCAGGTTTACTTCCTACGCTTTCAGCAGTCGAAGCCGGTAAGAAAGTTTTATTGGCGAATAAAGAATCTTTAGTGATGAGCGGCCAGCTGTTTATGGACAAAGTTAAGCAGCATGGCGCAACATTGTTACCGATTGATAGTGAGCACAATGCAATTTATCAATGTTTACCACAACAGGCACAAAACGGAAGTGTAGACTCGATTCACAAATGTGGGATCAGTAAAATATTACTAACGGGCTCAGGTGGTCCATTTTTGCACCGTGATATCAAGTCTCTCGAATCGGTTACCGTAGAAGAAGCTGTCGCCCATCCCAACTGGTCGATGGGGCAAAAAATCTCAGTTGACTCTGCGACAATGATGAATAAAGGTTTGGAATTCATTGAAGCGAAATGGTTATTCAATTGCCAAGCTGATGACATCGAAGTTGTTATTCATCCACAGAGTATGATCCACTCTATGGTGCAATATCGTGATGGCTCAGTGATTGCCCAAATGGGACAGCCAGATATGCGTACGCCAATTGCTTATGGTCTGGCTTACCCAGAGCGCATCGACGCTGGAGTTGAGCCTTTAGATTTCGCAAGTATTGTAGACTTCACTTTTACCAAACCGGACTATGCTCGTTATCCAAATTTGCAGCTCGCAATCGATGCATGTTCTGCGGGGCAGGCTGCAACGACAACGTTAAATGCTGCCAATGAAGTCGCCGTAGCAGCGTTTTTAAATAAGCAAATTGGGTTTTGTGATATTTATCGAGTAAATGCGCAAACGCTTGAGCTGAGTGAGCTCTCCGTATTAAAATCCATTGAATCAATAATGGAAACAGACCGCCGTGCAAGGCGAGTCGCTGAGCAAATAATTGCTTCAATGAGGTAGCGAATGTTCGAATTTTTCTGGCACTTAGGCTCATTTATTCTCGCACTTGGCATTTTGGTTACAGTTCACGAATATGGGCATTTTTGGGTGGCCAGAAAAGCCGGGGTTAAGGTACTTCGTTTTTCAATTGGCTTTGGAAAGCCGCTGTTAAAGTGGCATGATAAGCATCAAACTGAATATGTCATTGCAGCCATCCCTTTGGGTGGATACGTCAAAATGCTCGACGAGCGTGTTGATGACGTCCCTGCAAGTGAACGCTCACTCGCCTTCAATAATAAGTCGGTTTTAGCACGTATTGCAATCGTACTTGCTGGACCAATGGCAAACTTTATTTTTGCGGTGTTTGCATTAGCGGTCATGTATATGGTTGGCGTTCAGAGTGTTAAACCGGTAATTGGACAGGTTACACCACAGAGTATTGCCGCTGAAGCGGGGTTTCAACCTGACGACACTATTTTGTCGTTAGATGAAGAAGTCGTACATTCATGGCAAGACGTTACTTTTGCTTTAATGGCGCACTTGGGCGAGCCCTCGTTAACCGCGAAGGTCACTGACAGTGATGGCCGAATAACTTACAGAACACTAGCTTTAAGTCAATGGCGTTTAGATAAGCAAGACGAGGCACCACTGACGTCTATCGGTATTACGCCTTATCGTCCTCCACTAACTTTGCAACTGGGATATCTTGAGCCTGGGGCTGCCGCCGAACAGGCTGGTTTGCAACAAGGCGATTTGCTCATTTCCTTAAATGGCCAGCCTCTAGAGTCTTGGTCACAATTCGTAGCGCAAATACAGAAATCTGCCAATCAACAACTCACAATTGAAGTCGAGCGCGATCAACAGCGCCTATCGTTACAGGTAATACCTCAAGCAAAAACTCAAGAAAATGGCTTAGTTAAAGGCTACCTTGGGGTCGTTCCATTGATGGAAAAGTGGCCGAACGGATACATAGAAACTAGACAATATGGCTTGCTAGGTAGTATGGTGCTGGGCATTAATAAAACCTATGACCTGATCACGCTGAGTTTTGACATGATTGGTAACTTGCTGACAGGTCAGGTATCGGTCAAAAACTTGAGCGGACCGGTAGGTATTGCGGTCAGTGCAGGAAATAGTGTTAGCTATGGCTTAGTCGCGTTTTTGGGCTTTTTAGCACTAATAAGTGTGAATTTAGGGGTTTTTAATTTATTACCTCT
The DNA here is from genome assembly GCF_051930985.1 of Pseudoalteromonas sp. T1lg65. Classification (NCBI taxonomy): domain Bacteria; kingdom Pseudomonadati; phylum Pseudomonadota; class Gammaproteobacteria; order Alteromonadales; family Pseudoalteromonadaceae; genus Pseudoalteromonas; species Pseudoalteromonas sp. T1lg65. Next base: position 1,444,338 of record NZ_CP196837.1, read on the forward strand.
GCCGGTCTTGGATGGCGGGCATTTAATGTATTACTTAATTGAACTAATTCGCAGAAAACCGGTCTCTGAAAAGACGCAAGAGTTAGGATTTAAAGTGGGCGCCATGTTGCTACTTGGTCTAACGTTTTTTGCATTATTTAATGATGTTTCTAGGCTATAAAGCCTTGCGGTGTGTTTTAGGCTCGTTGGAATCAGATAACTTCAATGAAAAATCAGTATCCTGCAATACTGACGTTATCCGAGAGCTTGCCTGTAATATATCGCGCCAATTGTTGTAAGGGATAAAGATAATAAAATGCCTATAAAAAAACAGATAGCAGTAACTAGTTTACTGGGCGCTAGTTTTGCAGCCTTGGGGCAAAACTCCTTTATCGTTGAGGACCTTAAAGTCGAGGGACTACAGCGAGTTGCGTTGGGTGCAGCGTTAACTCACATTCCAATTAATGTAGGCGACAATATCGATCAATATACGATTTCTCGAACGATTAAAGCCTTGTACAAGTCTGGTCATTTCGATGACATTTCTGTATTTAAAGATGGCAACCAGGTCATCTTTAAAGTGAAAGAGCGGCCGACTATCAGTGCTATCAATTTTGAAGGCAATAAAGATATCAAAGATGAACAGCTGACAGAAAGCTTAGAGCAGCAAAACATTCGTCAGGGTGAGCCTTTAGATAAAACCGTTATTGATAGTGTCGAAAAAGGACTCATAGAGTTTTTCCATAGCATTGGTAAATACAACGCTAAAATAGACATCTCAGTTATTGAGTTACCTCGTAACCGAGTGCAGCTAAAGTTTGAGTTTGATGAAGGTGATGCGGCTTCGGTTCGACAAATCAACTTAGTCGGTAATGAGTTGTTTTCTGATGAAGAGCTATTAAAGCTAGTTGAATCAAAGCAAGATTTGCCGTGGTGGAGGTTTATGTCTAACGACCGCTACCAAAAGCAAACTATTGAAGGTGATTTGGAGAAAATCCGTAGTTTTTATCTAGATAGAGGCTACCTGCGCTTTAACATTGAGTCTACCCAAGTTTCAGTCAGTCCTGAACGTGATTCAGTTTATGTAACCGCTAACCTAACTGAAGGTGAGCAGTACAATGTCAAAGGCTTTGATTTCATCGGTGACTTATTAGGTCGTGAGGAGCTTATCCGCAGTATTGTGCCATTGAGAACCGGCGAGTTGTATAACGGTTCATTGGTTACAGCAACGGAAGATTTCATCAAAAGCTACCTTGCCCGATTTGGCTACGCCAATGCTGAAGTAAGAACCATTCCAGAGATTGACGACGAAACCAAAGAGGTTCAACTTACCCTTTCGGTAAACCCAGGAAAACGCGTTTATGTACGACGTATTATGGTTAATGGTAACCAAACAACATCAGATGAAGTTGTAAGACGTGAAATGACGCAATTGGAAGGTGCTTGGTTGTCGAACCAAAGCCTTGAACGCTCAAAACTGCAGATCCAACGTTTACCTTATATGGAATCGGTTGAATTTGAAGTTAAGCCTGTAGCGGGTATTGAAGATCAAGTGGATGTTGATTTTTCGGTAAAAGAGCAACCTGCAGGTACTTTTCAGTTTGGTATCGCTTATGGTGAATGGGCTGGTTTACAGTTTAACGCTGGGGTAAGTGAGTCTAATTTCTTGGGGACGGGTAATCAGCTAGCCTTTAACATCAATACTTCAAAAGGTTCTGAGCGATACAGTGTTTCTTATACTGATCCGTACTTTACGCCAGATGGGGTTTCTCAAGGTAGTAGTTTATTCTACAGCAAATTTGATGGCCGTGATTTTGGTATCGTTGATTATAATTCAACGACTTATGGTCTAGGCACTAACATTGGTTTCCCTATTAACGCGATTAACCGAGTGAACTTTGGTGTTCGTTGGATAGAAGAAAGTCTCTCTCAGATTCAAGACTTTGAACAAACACGTGTGATGCTGTTAAGTTTCAAAGATCGTGAAGGTAACTATGACTTCACAAAGTATGAGTTAAGTTTAGGTTGGTCGAGAGTGACGGTGAACCGAGGTATGTTCCCAACGGATGGTTCCAGACAGAATGCTTCATTGAGCATGACTACACCAAATTCGGATCTAAACTACTTTAAAGTTAATTATGATTCACGTTTTTACTGGCCAATCAGCAATGATCACCGTTGGGTCTTCTCAGCTCGAGCTTCTCTAGGTTATGGAAACGGTTATGGTGAAACCAACGGCTTTGAACAAGTGTTACCGTTCCAAGAATATTTCCGTATTAGTGAGCAAGATCTGAGAGGCTTCGAACGTAATACGATTCTGCCGTTGGCTATTAGCAGAAGAAACAGTGAGCTCCCGCCGTCGCTGAATCCTGACGGAACGACAGGCGCTCCAATTGCTTCGGACTCAGAGTTTGATACATTGGGTGCTGGACGTCGCATTGGTGGTAATGCCAAAGCCACTGCTGGTATTGAACTCATTGTTCCAACGCCATTTTTGGATGATGAAAACACCAGTTCAGTCCGTACTAGTTTCTTTATTGATGCGGCAAATGTCTGGGATACAGAGTTTGACGTTGATCGTTACACTAACTTGTCAGAAAGTGATTATAACTTGTTGTCAGACTTCTCTGATCCAACACGTTTTAGAGTTTCTACTGGGTTATCGATTCAATGGATCTCACCAATGGGACCAATGTTGATTAGTTTCTCGCATCCGTTGAAAAAAGAAGAAAATGATCAGACAAAAGCGATCACCTTCAATATTAGTAATACATTCTAAGGAGTTTATTTTGAAAAAATTGTTTAAATCATCGGCTTTAGCGATGACCGCAGCACTAATGATGGGTGCATCAGGTAACGCCCTAGCACATAAAGTTGGCATTGTAGATATGCAAGCAATCTATAAGCAGTTACCACAAATGGCTAAAATTGAACAAACACTTCAAGCTGAATTTGCAGAACGTCGTCAAGAAGTTGAAAAGCTGCAAGGTGATTTGCGCTTTGAAGCTGAAAAGTTCAAGCGTGAGAGCACGACGATGAGTGAAGAGCAAAAAGAAGAACTTCGCGGTAAAATTCAAAATATGCAAAAAGCACTTGCAGAAAAGGGTCGTCCTTTAGAGCAAGATATTAAACTACGTCAAAATCAGGAACTAGCAAAGGTTCAAAGTATGATTATCGAAGCTATCGAATCAGTTGCTAAAAAAGGTAACTTTGACGAAGTTAAAGTAAAAGATACGACAATCTACTTCAATCCTGATAAAGTAACAGACCTTTCAGACAAAGTTGTTGAAGTGGTTAGTAAAAAGTAATGACCAAACTTTATTCCTTAGCTCAGCTTGCTGAGTATTTAGGTGCGCAGTTGCAGGGTGACGAAAATCGAAAGATTCGAAATATCGCCACACTAGCAACTGCCAATGAAGATCAAATAGCATTTCTTGCGAATAGCAAATATCGCAATCAGCTAGAGTCTACCAAGGCTGGTGCAGTGATACTTTCGGCCCGAGATGCTGACAGCTACTCGGGTAACAAACTCGTCATTGAAGACCCTTATGTTGCCTATGCAAAGCTTGCTCAAAAGTTAGATAGTACGCCTTGTGCGGCAGACTCTATCCATGCAACGGCGGTCATATCTGATACTGCGACTTTAGGTCAAAATGTTAAAATTGGTGCAAACGCAGTGATCGAAAGTGGTGTCGTGCTTGGCGATAACGTTGAGATTGGCGCAGGCTGCTTTGTTGGTAAAAATACAACGATTGGTGCAAGCACAAAATTGTGGGCAAATGTTTCCGTTTATCACGATGTTGAAATCGGACAATCTTGCCTTTTCCAATCTGGCGTTGTGGTTGGTAGTGACGGTTTTGGTTATGCCAACGAACAAGGTGAATGGCTGAAGATACCTCAGCTTGGCTCTGTTGTAATTGGTGACAGAGTTGAAGTGGGTGCCAATACTACGATAGATCGTGGTGCACTAGGTGATACTGTTATCCATAGTAACGTGATTTTAGATAACCAAGTTCAGATTGCACACAATGTAGAAGTTGGTTATGGGACTGCAATGGCTGGTTCGGCGATTGTGGCAGGCAGTACAGTTATTGGTAAATACTGTCAAATTGGTGGTATGGTTGCCATTAATGGTCATATTGAGATTTGTGACAAAGTCATGCTCACAGGGCGCACTATGGTTACCAAAAATATTACCGAACCGGGCGTGTATTCTTCGGGGATGCCGCAACAAACAAATAAAGAATGGCGCAAAGCTATTGCGAATCTGCGTGGCTTGTCAGATATGAAAGCTCGCATAAAAGCGTTAGAACACTTAACTCAGTCGCTCAAAAATACTGACGTATAAAAAGGAAGCTATTTTGGCCAACGAATTAAACAGCTTTGATATTCAAGAAATATTGAAATTACTACCTCATCGATATCCGATGTTATTGGTTGATAAGGTTGTTGATTACAAAGCCGGTGAATACTTGCATGCGATTAAAAATGTCACAGCAAATGAACCGATTTTTACTGGACACTTTCCAGGACAGCCTATTTTCCCCGGAGTGTTGATTTTAGAATCATTGGCACAGGCCACCGGGTTGTTAGGTTTTAAGACTGTCGAAAATCGCAGTGACAATGAACTATACTTGTTTGCAGCTATCGACAATGCCAGATTTAAGCAGCCAGTTATGCCCGGCGACACCATGCATTTGCATGTTGAGTTCGTTAAAGAGCGCAGAAACATCTGGAAATTCCAAGGCGAAGCAAAAGTAGATGGTAATATCGTCTGTAGCGCTGAGCTAATGTGTGCAAGAAGAGAGTTCTAATGTCAATTCATCCTACTGCTATTATCGAGCCAGGTGCGCGTTTAGGTGAGAACGTTTCTGTCGGACCATATAGCTACATTGGAAACGATGTGGTCATTGGTGATAATTGTAAAATAGAATCCCATGTTGTTATTAAAGGGCCATCAGAGATAGGCTCGGGGAATCATATTTTCCAATTCGCTTCTGTCGGAGAAGCCTGCCAAGATAAAAAATACAAGGATGAACCAACCAAACTGATTATTGGTGACAACAATGTCATCCGTGAGTGCGCAACGATACATCGAGGCACCATACAGGATGAAGGGATCACTAAAATCGGTAGTAATAACTTATTTATGGCTTACACCCATGTCGCGCATGACGCAGTTATTGGTGACAATGTTATTTTTGCTAATAATGCTAGCGTCGCTGGTCATGTACACATTGGTGACTGGGTAATACTCGCTGGGAATTCAGGTGTCCATCAGTTCTGTAAAGTAGGTGCTCATGCCTTTGTAGGTATGTATTCTGGCGTGAATCAAGATGTGCCTCCATTTGTTACAACAACTGGCACGCCAGCTAGGCCTGTCGCAATTAATTCTGAAGGATTGAAGCGTCGAGGCTTCGAGTCGGAAGAAATAATGGCAACGCGCAGAGCGTACAAAACTCTATTTCGAAAAGGCTTACGTCTAGAAGATGCGGTTGAAGCTTTGCGAGAAGATGCAGCAAATTTCGCTGCTGTTCAACAGATGATAGACTTTATTGATACCTCTAACCGCGGTTTGATCCGCTAAACTTGAGAGTCAATTACCGTTATACTTACGCCATACTTCTGGGTACGCCCTCGTATGGCGTTTTTTATTTCTGAATCATAAAGATGGCTAACGATAAAAAAATTACAATTGGCATGGTAGCGGGTGAGCTCTCGGGCGATATTCTTGGAGCTGGCCTAATTAAAGCCTTAAAGCAACATTATCCCAATGCAGAGTTTGTTGGCATTGCTGGCCCTAAAATGCAGCAAGCTGGGTGTAAAACTTTGTTTGATATGGATGAACTGGCTGTTATGGGTCTCGTCGAAGTGTTGGGGCGACTGCCAAAGCTGCTAAAAATAAAAAAACACATCGTGAATTACTTTATTGATAATCCGCCAGATGTGTTTATTGGCATCGACGCTCCTGACTTTAATTTGCGGGTCGAAAAACCGTTGAAAGCCGCTGGAATTAAAACGGTTCAATATGTTAGCCCCAGTGTTTGGGCATGGCGCCAGAAACGTATTTTTAAAATAGCGGAAGCAACCAATCTCGTCTTGTCATTACTACCATTTGAAAAAGCCTTCTATGACAAACATGAAGTACCTTGTAAATTTGTTGGACACACGCTTGCGGATGAAATCCCGTTAGAAATTGACACTCACGCAGCACGTCAGCAGTTAAACCTAAAACCAGATGATAAAGTGCTCGCGTTATTGCCGGGGAGTCGAGGTTCTGAAGTTGGTTTGCTGAGTCATACTTATTTGACCACCGCAAAAAAGTTAGTGGATAAAATCCCAGGATTGAAAATAGTTGTTCCCTTGGTAAACGAAAAACGCAGGGCGCAATTCACTCAAGCGCTCGAAGAAGTTGCCCCGGAACTAAACCCAATTCTGTTAGACGGTCAGTCGGCATTAGTGATGCAAGCCGCTGACGCAATATTATTGACTTCAGGAACAGCAACTCTAGAAGCTATGTTGTATAAAAAGCCGATGGTTGTTGGCTATAAATTTAACGCGACCAGTTATTGGATCTTCAAAAACTTTTTCACTTTCAATGTTAAATATTTTTCCTTGCCAAACTTACTTGCAGACGCACCATTGGTGCCTGAATTTTTGCAAGCAGAGTGTAATCCTGATGCTTTGAGTGATGCACTTTTCCCACTGCTAAAAGGTGACAACAAAACACTTATAAAACGCTTTCACGAGATCCATGAAGGTATTAGGTTAGACGCAAGTAAACAAGCTGCATTAGCAGTTGTGGAGTTGATTAATGCAAGTTGAACGTCCTGATGTGCAGTATATTGCAGGCGTAGATGAAGTTGGTCGCGGACCATTAGTCGGAGATGTGGTGACAGCCGCCGTAATTTTAGATCCCGCTAAGCCTATTTTGGGCTTAACCGACTCGAAGAAACTCAGTGAAAAAAAGCGTAACTTACTGGCCGTGGAAATTAAAGAAAAGGCGCTATGTTACTTTATCGCCAGAGCAAACGTTGCTGAGATTGACAGTTTAAACATACTGCATGCGACGATGTTAGCGATGAGCCGAGCTGTAGAAGGACTGGCGATTAAACCGCAACACGTATTTGTTGATGGTAATCGCTTACCTAAGTTAGAAATGCCTGCGACCGCAGTCGTTAAAGGCGATAGCTTAGTTGCAGAGATCAGTGCAGCGTCAATCTTGGCTAAGGTAACGCGTGACGAAGAAATGTTAGCCTTAGATGCGGAATATCCACAATATGGATTTGCTGGACACAAAGGATATCCAACCAAAGCCCATTTCGAGGCGTTGGCAAAGCTGGGAGTGACACCTCACCATCGTACCAGCTTTAAACCGGTTCAACGCATTTTGGCACAAAGAGGTAAGTAAGGCATGCCAACTCCGGGATTTGTACACCTCCGAGTACATAGTGATTTCTCTATGGTTGATGGCTTGGCTAAAACTAAGCCAATTGTAGCCAGAGCTGAAGCGCTGCAAATGCCAGCATTGGCAATTACCGATCAAATGAACTTATGTGGTTTGGTACGGTTTTATGGAGGAGCGCATGGCGCTGGAATAAAACCGATAATCGGGGCCGATCTATGGATGCGCTCAGATCAATTCCCTGACGAACCGAGTCGAATCGTTGTACTGGCAAAAAATAACCAAGGTTATAAAAACTTAACACTGTTAATTTCTGATGCCTATTTAAGGGGACATGTATTTCATCGTCCGACAATAGATAAAGCATGGCTTGCTAAGTACAAAGAAGGGTTGATCATTCTCTCTGGTGCTAAAGATGGTGACGTCGGTAAGGCACTGCTTAAAGGCAATCCTAAGCTCATCGAAGAAACGGTTAGTTTCTATCAGCAGCACTTTGCTGATCACTTCTATCTTGAATTACAACGAACCATGCGTCCACAAGAAGAAGAGTATTTGCATGCAGCTGTCCAATTGGCCGCAGAACTAGACTTACCTGTTGTAGCAACGAATGAAGTGGTGTTTTTACATCAGCAAGATTTTGACGCACATGAAATCCGTGTGGCGATACATGACGGCTATACGTTAGAAGATAAAAACCGCCCCAAGCGTTTTTCAAGTGAACAGTATTTGAAGACCGAAGAACAGATGCATGAGCTGTTCAGCGATATTCCAGAAGCATTAGCAAACTCCGTTGAAATAGCCAAGCGCTGTAACGTCACGGTACAGCTGGGCACCTACTTCTTACCGGATTATCCTACAGGTGATTTAGCCATTGAAGACTTCTTGGTCAAGGTTTCCAAAGATGGCTTAGAAGAGCGTTTGCAGTTTTTGTTTCCCGACGAGCAAGACAGGCAAGAAAAGCGCAAAGAATACGATGAGCGCTTGCAAATAGAACTCGACGTAATCAACCAAATGGGATTCCCTGGATACTTCTTAATCGTAATGGAGTTCATTCAGTGGAGTAAAGATAATAATATTCCAGTGGGTCCAGGGCGAGGCTCTGGTGCGGGTTCATTGGTCGCTTATGCTTTGAAAATCACGGATCTTGACCCGTTAGAGTTTGATTTACTTTTCGAACGTTTTCTTAATCCAGAGCGGGTTTCGATGCCGGACTTCGACGTTGACTTCTGTATGGATAGACGTGATGAAGTTATTGATCACGTTGCCAAGCTGTATGGCCGAAATGCAGTATCTCAGATCATTACTTTCGGTACCATGGCGGCCAAAGCGGTTATCCGAGATGTAGGACGAGTACTAGGGCACCCTTACGGTTTTGTTGATAGAATTTCCAAGCTAGTACCTGGTGATCCAGGAATGACCTTGGCGAAAGCATTTGATGTCGAGCCTAGACTTCCCGAAGCTTATGATGGCGATGAAGAAGTTAAAGAGCTGATCGATAAGTGTCGTATTCTTGAAGGATGTACACGAAATGCCGGTAAACACGCTGGTGGTGTTGTTATTTCTCCTACCAGCATTACGGACTTTGCCGCACTTTATTGTGACGAAGAAGGTAAGTTCCCGGTCACCCAGTTCGATAAAAATGATGTTGAAACCGCGGGACTGGTTAAGTTCGACTTTCTAGGCTTAAGAACGCTTACTATCTTGCAGTGGGCATTAGATATGGCCAACGCCAAACTTGCAAAAGTAGGGCGAGAGCCGGTTGACATCAATGCTATTCCACTTGATGACCCAGCAAGCTTCAAGGTGTTATTGGCGGCACAAACCACCGCAGTGTTCCAGCTTGAATCGCGAGGTATGAAAGACCTTATTCGTCGCCTGAAGCCGGACTGTTTTGAAGATATGATCGCACTGGTTGCGTTATTCCGGCCTGGTCCATTGCAATCAGGGATGGTAGATAACTTCATCGACCGTAAGCATGGTCGAGAAGAAATTTCTTATCCTGACGCACAATATCAGCATGAAAGTTTACAACCAATACTAGAACCTACCTACGGGATCATACTTTACCAAGAACAAGTCATGCAGATAGCTCAGGTGTTAGCGGGTTATAGCCTGGGTGGCGCTGACTTGCTCCGTCGAGCCATGGGTAAGAAAAAGCCCGAAGAAATGGCAAAGCAGCGAGCAATCTTTGAAGAAGGCTCGGAGAAAAACGGGGTTGACGGCGAACTTGCGATGAAAATCTTCGACTTGGTAGAGAAGTTCGCCGGTTATGGTTTTAACAAGTCGCACTCAGCAGCATACGCATTGGTGTCATACCAAACGCTTTGGATGAAGACGCATTATCCAGCTGAATTCATGGCCGCAGTAATGTCAGCGGATATGGATAATACGGATAAGATAGTAACGCTGGTCGATGAATGTGAAAACATGAAATTGACACTTCTTCCACCCGACGTTAACGCCGGGTCGTATAAATTTGCAGTCGATGAACAAGGCGCGATTGTTTACGGCCTTGGAGCCATCAAAGGCGTTGGTGAAGGCCCTGTAGAAGCTATCCTTGAAGCAAGGCAACAAGGTGGTGTTTTCAAGGACTTATTCGACTTTTGTGCACGAGTTGACTTGAAACGACTTAATCGTAGAGTCATTGAAAAGTTAATTTATGCAGGTGCTTTAGATAAGCTTGGTCCTGAAAGGGATCAACCCGGTCGCGCAACTTTATTAGCAAGTTTGCAAGATGCGATGAAATCCGCAGAGCAACATCATAAAGCCGAGTCGTTAGGGCAAAGTGATCTTTTTGGGTTGCTGGCTGTGGAGCCTGATGAAGTTGAACAGGCATTTATCAAAGCAACGCCACTGAGTGATAAGGAATGGTTGCACGGCGAGAGAGAGACTTTGGGTCTCTATCTCACTGGACATCCCATCAATCAGTATCGAAAAGAATTAAAATATTATACATCGGGACGTTTAGTTGACTTACAACCGGGTAATCGTGATACGGTATCTACCGCAGCAGGTCTGGTGATTAATGCACGAACCTTAATCAACAAAAAAGGGGCGCGCTGGGGTTTAATCACGTTAGATGACAAAAGCGCTAGGATTGATGTGCGCTTATTCCCTGAACAGTACGAAATGTATCAGGAATTGCTGCAAATTAACCAAATATTGGTTATAACTGGACAGGTCAGCTTTGATAACTTCTCGGGGGGCATTACAATGACCGCCAGAGAAGTATGTACCATTGCACAAGCTAGAGAAAAGCGTATAAGTGCAATAAAAATGACATTAAATATGGCTCAAATTGACGCGAACTTCTTTGATACTTTCAAAAAAGTGTTGGAACCATATAAGTTTGGTACTTGCCCGATAAAGATTAAATATCAGCGTCCTGATGCTTTGGCAGAGTTAACATTAGGTACGCAATGGTGTGTGACGCCAAGTGATGATTTGTTGACCCGATTATCGCAAATGGCGGCGCAGGAATTAGAACTAGAATTTAACTGAACAGGTAGTTTAGAGCATGAGCCTCAATTATCTTGAATTTGAGCTTCCAATAGCTGAGCTAGAAGCAAAAATCAAAGAATTACAAAGCGTAAGTCGTTCTGGTGACTTGGACTTGAGTTTAGAAGAAGAAATTAGTCGACTCAAAGACAAGAACGTTGAACTAACTAAGAAAATCTTTGGCGATTTAGGCGCGTGGCAAGTATCTCAGCTCGCTCGCCATCCGCTTCGTCCTTATACTCGTGATTACATCGAGCGTATTTTTACCGAATTTGATGAGTTTGCTGGTGACCGTACCTTTGCGAATGACCCTGCGATTTTAGGTGGTGTTGCACGCTTAGATGGCAAGCCTGTCATGGTTATTGGGCAGCAAAAGGGACGTGATACCGCCGAAAAAATCAAACGTAATTTCGGTATGCCAAAGCCTGAAGGCTACCGTAAAGCCTTGCGCCTGATGGAAATGGCAGAACGCTTTAAAATGCCGATTGTCACTTTCATCGATACACCAGGAGCTTATCCAGGTGTTGGTGCAGAGGAACGTGGTCAAAGTGAAGCCATTGCACGTAACCTGAAAGTTATGGCTGCGCTTAAAGTGCCAACAATTTGCACCGTTATTGGTGAAGGTGGTTCAGGTGGTGCGTTGGCGATTGGTGTCGGCGACCGTGTTAACATGTTGCAATACAGTACTTACTCGGTGATATCTCCTGAAGGCTGTGCTTCTATCTTGTGGAAGAGTGCTGAAAAAGCCTCCGTCGCGGCAGAAGCAATGGGGGTTTCAGCGTCACGAGTGAAGGAACTCGATCTTATCAACAGCATCATTGAAGAACCGCTAGGCGGTGCACATCGGAACTATGATGTAATGGCGAAAAACCTCAAGAACCAGCTGAAGAAAGACTTAGCAGAGTTAGAAGCCTTATCTACCGAAGAGATGTTAGATCAACGCTACAAACGCCTAATGTCGTTTGGCTATTGCTAATCAACTCGATTCAGAGTAAAAAGCCGCATAACGCGGCTTTTTTCATGTAAATAACCTGAGCTTGGGATAAGCTAACTGGCACAGGCTGTATAGCTTATTTCAGCTAAGGTTTTACTTACGTTGGTTTTATCATGTCCATTATCTCGATCTCAGATTAAATAATGCAACAACATTCTCTTTATAAACACTTTGCAACGACTATGTCTGGCTTGCTTAAGTCGGAGCAGGGGCTTTGTGTGGCATTGTCAGGTGGTGTTGATTCTGTTGTTTTGCTGCACCTATGCCGACAGTTTTGTCATCAACAGCGGCTACCTTTGCAAGCGATATATGTTAATCATGGATTGTCTAAAAATGCGCTCCAGTGGCAGGCATTTTGCCAGCAATTATGTGATCAAATGCAAATCGATTTTCAGGCAATCTGCGTTACTATCGAACATAAGCCTAGAACGAGTCTTGAGGCTCAGGCGCGAGAAGCGCGCTACCAAGCTTTGGATAGTCATGCTCACCCTGGATTCTCATTGCTGCTGGGCCAGCATGGTGACGATCAAATAGAAACGTTTTTATTGCGACTGAAACGAGGTTCTGGTTTAGCTGGTCTCGGGGCAATGAAAGCGAGTAGAAAGTTAAAGTCCGGCAGACGCTGTTTACGGCCGCTGCTGACGGTTGGTCGTGAGCAAATAGAAGCTTATCGCGATGAATATAATTTGCGCCATATTGAAGATGAATCAAATCAAAATGACCGATTTGATCGCAACTTTCTTCGTAATCAAGTGATCCCGTTATTAAAGAGTCGATTTAGTGGTTTTGTACCGAGCGTGCTCAGAACTATCAGTATTTTACAGGCTCAACAGGCGCTTATTGATGAATTTACAGCAGAAGATTTAGCCGTCTGTCAGCAGGGAAAAGAGCTTTCAATCGAACGTCTGTTAGGTTTGTCTGAATCGCGTCGGGACAATGTATTGCGCGCTTGGTTGGCAGAAAAAACACACTATTCACCTAGTCAAAAGCAGCTTGCCGATCTGATTTGCCAACTGCAATCCAATAGAGCCGATAAACAAATTAAAGTGTCCTTTTCAGGCGGTCAAATTCGACAATTTCAGGACTTGTTATATTGGGTGATTCCGCAGCCCATTCTTGAAAATATTACCGTGACAGATTTTTCTGCGTTGAACACGATGACCAAACCCGTCGCTGTTATTAGCGGTAAAGGATGTCGATTGCCGTTGCCACATGAACATGTCACGATCCGTTTTAATTGTTTGAATGACAAGATCCGTCCACTGCATAAACCGGGTTCTAATACGATTAAACACTGGTTAAAAGATGCGGGGATCCCTAGCTGGGCGCGTGATCGGATCCCCGTAGTATATTATGATGACAAACCTGTACAAATCGTTGGTATAACGGTAGATGCAGATTTTTCAGCTGATTGTGGTATTAACTGGGTTGTAGAAGTTAATGACTGAGAAAAATATAGGTGTTTCTTTGGCGCAAAAAGCGCCGTTTGGATTAATCGCAATATTAGCCTTATCTATTGTGTTGTCGGTGTTTGAGCCAATTAGTATTGAAAATTTAGGCTTAGCCTGTGTTTCCGGCATTGCATCGTCTGTGTTGCTGCTTCTGTATTGGCATGGTAGAGGTGGTGTGTACTTTATTTTGGGCTTATTAGCGCCTTTACTTGCGGTGATGTACTCGGAATTACCAACTTTTGTTTCTTTGGGGTGGGTAATTAGCGGGTTTTTCTTGGGCTTTTGTATCGTGTTAATCGTGCATCAAATATATCAAAAGTCAGCACAGCGTTAGGGGACGCAGGCTGACTTTGGTTATCAAACTCATTAAAATAGATTAAACCGCTCTAGCACAGTTTCGACCAGCGGCTTTAGCACGATATAAGCCGCCATCAGCACGAGCAAACAAGTTATCAATGTTGTCGTTGCTCGATGCGAGGGTAAAACCAATACTCGTTGTAACATGGTATTGAGTGAGCATGGGTGAATTTCTGACCAGAACCATAATGCGCTCGGCGATCACTTTGTTGGTGGTAAAAGCTGGATCATCGATTAGCACTGCAAACTCATCCCCTCCGAAGCGGAAAACGCCATCAGTAGTACGCGTTGACGATTGCAAAATATTGGCAAACTCTCTCAATACATCATCGCCCGACTTGTGCCCGTGCACGTCATTGACTTGTTTAAAGTTATCTAAATCTAATAGCATCAGGCTGAATCTGCGCTGTTGTCTGCGACAAGACTCGATTCTTTCTTCAATACTTTGATTGAACTGGCTACGATTATACAGTCCAGTCAAAGAATCTCGGGTAGCGAGTTTCAATACTCGACTATACATTAATGCATTGCGAAGTGGGTAAATCAAACAGCTATGAGACTTTTCTAACTTGCGTTTTATAGTGTCACAAAACGGATAATCACTAAAATACACTAATTGCCCGAGATGTTCGTTGTCAATTTCGAGGTCAAAACGATGTGCAGTATGCTGATTATCGCTACTGCTCATCTCATGCACGCCAAGACTTGAGTGCAGCTCGAGTCCTGAAAACTTGATAATACGAGCCACATGCTCGGCAAATATTGTCAGGATCTTTTCTACTTCAAGTGTGGTTTGGAGTTTTTCAGCCAAACGAATAAATGCCTCGTGCCCATTTATTTGATAGCTGTTAGCACTGAACGGCAAAAAATCGCCTCTGGTTGGTAAGTTTTGCGTCAAGATATGGACATTTTCCATTCTTAATCCCCCTAAATACAACAATTCGTAACTAAGAAAGCGAAATGTGTGCCAGTATTTTAAACTGGCTTAAAAACAGTCGGTTGCTATATTTAAATGAAACAAAAATTCGTTGAACTCCCACAAGCGTCACTTTATTGCCCCTAGGAGGCCGATTGCAAAGTATATTCGTGCAAGTTTTTGCCCTTTTACTCTGTGCTGTGATATCCGTCTGGTCCTTTAAGCGGATTGGCTTGCCACCAATCTTGGCTTACTTATTAACTGGGATCATTGCTGGTAGTCACGGCGTGGGGTGGATGAGCGATAGCTATGAAATCCACTTTATGGCCGAGCTAGGAATTGTATTTTTGTTATTCAGTTTGGGTCTCGAGTTCTCGGTTCCAAAGCTAATGGCAATGCGCAATGTGGTTTTCGGTTTGGGAAGCTTGCAAGTTACTGTGACAACTCTTATCGGGATGTTGATACTGAGATTGATGCAGTATGGTTGGGTTGAGGCATTCTTAATCGCCAGTCTTGTTGCACTTTCTTCCACTGCTGTTGTAGTAAAATTATTAAAAGAATGGGGAATGCTAAATAGCAGACAAGGACAATTGGCAATTGGCATGTTGCTTTTCCAAGATATTGCAGTGGTACCACTACTTATAGCATTTCCACTTATTTCAACCGCAAGTAACCATGAGCTCGCCAGTGCATTGTTATATGCTTTTGCTAAAGGAGCATTGATTTGTATATTGTTGTGGGCAATTGGCAAGTGGTTATTGCCCCGAGTATTTAACGAAATAGCGTCAGTTCGAACAGATGAATTATTTGTGTTATCAACCTTGGTTGTTGCACTGTGTGCAGCTTCGCTAACTTATGCTTTTGGCCTGTCGATGGCATTGGGTGCATTTTTGGCCGGCATGATGTTAGGAGAAAGCCAATATCGTCATCAACTTGAAGCTGAAATAAGGCCTTTTAGAGATATCTTAATGGGACTGTTTTTTGTCACGGTCGGCATGCAGCTCAATTTACCTTATGTGACTAGCCAGTTTTTTAATATCGTTTTGGCGCTCGCCACGGTGTTAGTCTTTAAAGTGCTGATTATCGCTTCGATGGCGCAGTTAATTGGTGAACGAAGCAAAGATGCTGTTGGGGCAGGAATTTTGGTTTGGCAAATGGGTGAGTTTGGCTTCGTCTTGGTGGCATTGGCGAGCAAACACAATTTGTTAGACCAAAATACAGCGTCATTTCTTATTGCCCTGGGGGTTTTGTCTATGGCACTGACACCTTATTTAATTACGCAAACCAGCAACATTTTAAATCTACTGGGCATAGATAAAAGCAAGCAGGCCGATGATTTTAGTTCCGGGCTAGGAAGTAGTGATTTGAAGGATCATGTTGTTATTTTTGGCTATGCACGAATTGGTCAAACCATTGCACGTTTTTTGAAACCCGAAGCGATCCCTTATATTGCCATTGAACGTAATCCGCAGATAGTGCAAGAAGCTCAACTGGCTGGAGAACCGGTTATTTTTGGCTTAGCTGCACAAAAGGCCCTACTAAAAACGGCTCGGCTTAGAAAATCACGATTGGTGATAATTACCTTTGATGATTTTGAACAGACTCAAGCAGTCGTCGATGCGGTTAGAAGAAGGGCGCCAGAGGTGAAGATTTTGGTGAGAATGCAGGATGATAGCCATATGGAACAACTCAAAGCTATGGGTGTTACGGAAGTGGTACCAGAGTCTCTAGAAGCCAGTCTTATGTTGGTGTCACATGTTCTTTATATGTCTGGTGTTCCGATGCGGAGAATATTTAAACGGGTCAGTAAAGAGCGAGAAAATCGCTATCCTTATTTGCATGGATTTTTTGCCGGAGACAGTGGTGAATATCAAGATCATTCAGGTGAGCGACTAGAATATTTACATGCCATCGCATTGCCTGAGAATGCGTATGCTGTCGATAAGTCTATTTCGGATCTGGCTTTATTGGGAAAGCGTGTTGATGTCACTGCATTACGTCGAGATGGAGAAGAGATCTCTCAGCCTGATGAGAGCATCATATTAAGAGCAAACGATGTGTTGCTGTTACGTGGTAAGCCTCGCAGAGTGGAGCGCGCAGAACAGTATTTACTGGATGGACTACCATAACGAAGGAGTGCTTACGTATTGTAAGCACTGTTTAATTGAAGCGATACGCTTTAAAATTTGTTAGCTGGTGGCCAATTAGGGTTTTCTATTTCATCTTCACCTACGGCTGTGTCTGCTTCAAGTGTAATCGTTCTTGGGGTGTCAGTTTTAGGAATACAAACTTCAACAACAAAGTTAGTTTGCTCCTGTGAACGAATTTCTTCCATAACGGCTAGCAACTCGTGAATGTTGGACACCTTTCTACCTTCACCACCAAATGCTTCAGTAATTTTCGAAATGTTCCAACTGGGTAAATCGTTATAAGCGTAAACGTTGTCCAATAAAGGATCTTCGTAGTCCACTTTGGGATCTCTGAATGGATTTGGGTTAACCAAATATTGTTCGATCCCATAAATACCATTGGCGATCACAAAGACCACCGTATTGTGGCCGTATGCATGTTGATCCGCGACAGCTTGACAGGTTTCGTGAAATGCACCGTCGCCAACTACAACCATGGCTCTTTTGTCTGGAAATGCACATTTGACTCCTAAAGCGGCAGGGACTGAGTAGCCGATGGATAGCCATGATGCTTGAGCAACAAAGCCGTTTTGAGCTGGCACCTTCATGCTCTGGGCGCCAATTAGTGGAAAGCCAGCGTCGACAATAACTACATCGTCCTCGGTAATAAACTGCTCAAGTGTGTGATAGAAACTATCATAACCTAGATTACTAGCTGACTGGGCGACCGTGTTTTTCAAACTTGGCAGATAAGGAACTAAGCCCTGTAAGCGGTGGCCTTTGTCTCTGATTTTTGAAAATTCGTCAGCCAGACATTGTATGTAATCATCAAGCGTGACAGATGGATAAAAATAGGCACCGACATAAACGCCATTTTGTGCAGCGATAATAGTGCGATCACTTTTAATATCTTGGTTGCTGGTGTCTTTGCCTGTGGTCCAGGTACCCATTCCAACAAGCACCCCGTCCTCACCGATTAGGCTGTCGATCTCTGACGGTGACATAGTAAAACAGCCTTTAAACCATTTATGTTCTTCACTGATCACTGACTTACTCATGGCTGAGGTCACAAAATTCACGTGTTTATCGGGTAAAATGTGGTGTGAGTTTATCTCTTCAAGCAAAGACAAAAATTGCTCTTGTAAACCAAAGCGTTGTAGCTCAACCCCAGCCCAAAATATACTTTTTGGTCTCTCAAGCATTAATTTTACGGTCGCTTTAGCGGCACTTTGGGCTTCACTCACTGTCAAGTTTGCGCCTTTTCCGCTGGCCAATGCGCGTGATGGCACAGCACAGTGACTTCTCCATACATCCTCGGTGACTTCAAGATAAACAGGACGTTGTTCTGTGAGCATTGCAGTTAATACCGAGTCGATTTGATAAGGTGCTTGAGTTGCATTAGTGATCCGCTCAGAAGCGACGGTAATGGGTTTGAACATATGGATATCTACAAACTCATAGCCAGTTGTATGTGAGTAAAGTAGTCCGGCATGTTTTGATGTCTGGTCTTCTTTATTTGTCGGTGCACCATTAACTAAGATCACCGGCACTTGCTCAACGTATGACCCCGCAATGGTATTTAGCATCGTAAATGCGCCAACACTGTAGGTGACATAAAGTGCGCATGGGCCATTTAGTCTTGCATACGCATCAGCAGCAAATCCTGCACAAATTTCATTGGCATTACCTGAAATTTTAATTGGTGTGCTTGGATCGGCTAATATGGTATCCAGTAATGCAGCAGTATAGTTACCAGCGACGCCAAACATCTGTTGTACTTTGAGTTCTTCCAGTCTTAGTTTGAGATATTCGGCGACAGTGCAGGTCGGTTGATTATCTAACATTTATTTTCTCCTTAAAATCTAGATCTATGACAAGGAGGCTTGCGCCTCCTTTAATTATTTTTTATCAAAGTAAGTCAGATTCACGCCAAGAACACCGTGAGGATCATAAGTAGCGCGGATAGCTGCGCTGCCAGAGGAGAAATTAGGGTCAATGTATTCCTGAATATACTTCGCCGAGTTTTCGTTATACACAGCCTTGATAGCGACTGAAGGAGAGATATGGTTATTTTGCTCGTAAACGTCGCTAAGGGCTTGCAGACCAAAACCTTTTTCTAAAGCTAAATCGGTAGAGCGTAGTGCACCTTCAACCCAACCTTGGTAGTCAGAGAATGCTTCACCGCAGGTGAATAGATTTGGTAAAGGTTCGATTAACTCACGCATCACTTCTCTATCGTCGGCATCTAATGCCCACTGGTGA
Source organism: Pseudoalteromonas sp. T1lg65 (assembly GCF_051930985.1). Taxonomy (NCBI): domain Bacteria; kingdom Pseudomonadati; phylum Pseudomonadota; class Gammaproteobacteria; order Alteromonadales; family Pseudoalteromonadaceae; genus Pseudoalteromonas; species Pseudoalteromonas sp. T1lg65. The sequence continues at coordinate 1,463,329 of NZ_CP196837.1, forward strand.
ACACCAAAACCAAACTGTTGGGCTGGCTGTACGTCTGTTAACACATTACCTTCCCAAATGCGGGCGCTGGTAAGAATTGGCGCAGGCACATAGTGTGTGTCGAAAATATCTTTAAAGAACTGTGTGGCTTGATGAACCACTGCCTCAGACGCTGGGAAAACATCACTAGGTACGGACTCGATAACATCTGATTGTCTGGGGTTGTGGTAGAGCTCACCCTTGTTTTGCAGAGCACTCCAAAAGTTGATGTTTAAGTAATCGCAGTAAATAGTTAGCGCTGCTGGTTTGGTATATTTTTGTTCATCAATCTTATCAACTTTCGCTTGTATTTCTTCATCAGGCTTAGTGTCACGCTCTTGATACATTAAGGCTGCTGCGAGCTCGTCGTCCACCGCATAGAATGGATAAACAGAACCTGTTGGTAGGTCAGCAAAGTTAGGGCCAAAAGAGACAGAAGGTCTGCCAGAGATGCCATTACCCCACCATGCATCTTCATAATAGAGGTTAATTTTTAACAGTGGTTGGTTACTGGTACTTTGCAAGGTATTCCATAGTCTATCCGCTTCTAATTTAGGAAGACTATTGATGGCATTAGAGCGAACAAATAGTTTTTCAAGCGCAAGGCGTGGTAAGCCAAGAATCACTTTTTCTGCTTCGACGGTGTTTTGCGTGACCTTGCCATCAAGGGAAGTTTGTGTGTAATTAAGAATATAATGGCCGTTTTTGATATCGATGCTGTCTACTGATGTTTGTAAGAAAATTTTGTCTTTACCAATTTGATCAACCAGAGCGTTTGGCAGCGTGCTGAAGCCGTCTTTAAAGGTTTTAAATTGCACATCGGCAGGGAAATCTTCAAGCAGCTGATAAGCCACACCCGCGTTCATTTTTGATAAAAATGTTCCATTAAAGCCTAATACGCGATAGAGCATAGTGATACATTCTTGGCTATAACCCATTTCAGACAGTAAATCCCACAGTGACCATTTATACAGTGGAACACCTTGCCATTGGCAGTCTAACCTGAATCCTTGCCAAAACTCTGGGCCTCTGACCTCAGGTCTTGAGTCAAATTGGGGGTTGGCTTGTAAAATACGGTTGAACACCACATTAATGATGTCCTTAGGGTTGATCCCTTGCTCACTAGGGTCTAAGTTGTATAGCGCTGACCAAATTGCATAGTTATCTTGCTGTGCTTCATCGACTGAAAAACTGGTGCCACGGAAATACAACCGGTTGTTACCACCGCTATTCATGGGGAAGGGGACGATTTCATCTTGTAACCCCAAATCTAAAAATAGCGCCATCAAGTCGTCCATACCGTCAAACAAAAAACGCATACCACCTTGTTCTTCTTTTACCGTAATCGGTTGGTTGGACGGGTCATTTGCTTGAGGCTTGAAGTGAATTAAATCAGAATCCAGTCGACCACCGGTACGATCGCTGCGTTCTAAAATAGCGATGTCTGAAATGTCTTTTTCGTTTTGGAGACGCCAAGCGCTATAAAGGCCTGACATACCCGCCCCGACGATGGCGACCTTAACGACATTGGGTACTTGTGAACATTGAATGTCTTTTCCGAGTTTATAATGAGTCATATCGCTTCCTTTTTCCTTTGCTCACATATGCAATAGACCGCTTCTACTTCCTAAATCAAGTGTGAGAATTAGCGTGATAGTTATTTTAAATTTGGTTGTAACAGAAAAACTGTGTTGACGATGACGACAGTCTGCTGTTTTGACTAAGTACGCCCAAAGCGGCGCCTCTCCAACTGTAGTACATATTGTTAAGTTTATGTAAAGCTAGTGTTCGTTAGAGATGATGCCTCTGTGAATTTGCCTTTACAGTAACGGTTTACTGTAGTTATGTTTTTGGAAGTTAAACGATTTTTTTGTTGAGAGATTGAAAGGTTGGTCAAGATTACGATGTTAGGAACTTTATAATGCTTAGCATAAAGCATGAATTTGTTATGGTAGTATTTGAGCCAGTAATACACATAGATGCAAACGCTTAGCGTTGGTTTTGCTAAGCGTTTTTAAACGGCAAGTTCGCTTGTTTGAAGTCAGAATTACCTAACCTTTAGTTCTGTTCAATAGAGCGATAATTTCCTTGACCACCATTTCAGGTTCATCTCGTTGTGGGAAATGATAGCTTTGTTTGGTCAGTACCACTTTTCCTTGTGGAAACGACTCAGCCCATTTAGTGTGCAGCTCTCCCCACAGGGCTCTGCCTTGATCAGTAAAAAACAGCACCGGTGGATTGCTATATTGCTTAACGGACGCAATAACGGTGACAGGAATATCGGCGATTTGAGGGTAATCAGGCAGAGGGCGCTTAGACCAAAAATCCAGATATTGATTTGACATGCCGTTGGCAAGATCATCCAGCTTTATTCGCGCAATTTCTGCTTCGGCTTTGGCTAAATCAATTTGACGCATAATCTCGACATCATGCTCCGAAGCAGGCTCAATAAGCATCAAAGCGGACACTTTCTCTGGGTAGTTGGCTGCAAAATGCCTGGCAATATTTGCCCCATAGGAATGGGCGATATAAACGACAGGCTTTACGATGTGCAATAGGTCAAGCAGCATGTTTGCTTCTTCAGCGTATTCTTCAGAACTGTAGTTTTTCTTGATTGGCGCTGAATTGCCGTTGCCAATGCGCGAGTAACGGATAACTCGGGCATGTTTTAGCAAGCTGTCAAAGATGGGGTCCCAATCAGATAAACCGGCGGAGCCTCCGGCTTCAAGCAAAATAGTGTGTTTCCCACTTCCTGCAATTTGATACTCTACGCGATAGTTTTTAATTTTAATAAATGTAGACGCTGCGTGAGCGCTACCCGTTAAACAGATCCCAATTAGCAACCAAAATAATTTCAAGCACTTCTCCCTATTAACCGTGAATCAATCTGTGCAGTTGCTCAGTCGATGAGAAACTTCTCCAATTTTAACAACTTGTTGCTCATTTCCAAACCCCCGAGTTAGCCCGCAAATTCAATATCAACTTGGGCGAAAACATCCAAACATATGAAAGTGAGGTTTGAACTAACCCTACATTTTATTCGTATGACCATGTGCTTTTAATCACTTAAGGAGAAATCATGAAAAAAGCCATGCCATATCTTGTTGTGTTGGCGGTACTTATCACCTTCAACACACATGCAAAGGTTATTTCTAAAGCCGAAGTTGAAGCCGCTCAGCGAAGTTGGGGGCAAGGAATAGTACATATTGGACAAGCCGAAAATCCGACAAAGGCAGCAATAGAGCATATTGAGACTTTCTACGCTTTTGATGACGGTCCGGTGCTATTTAAACCTACGTTAGCTTCGGTCGATCAATTCCGCGGTACCAAAAAAGAAGCCTTGTCATATTTTGTTGGACAAGGCTTAGCCGAAGATAAGGGTTTCGCATTGGCTCCCTATATAAAAGTGCGTTGGGAAAACGAGGGGATCATCACTTTGGGCAACTCAGCGTTGGCAATGGGTAATTATTTTTTTACTAAGAAAGATGGAGAGGAAATTAAAGTCGAATATTCTTTTGGCTACATAAAAAACCAAGCGGGTGATTTGAAGATTAATTTACACCATTCATCTTTGCCATTCAGTCGTCAATAGCGCTTAACGTTAACTAAAATGCGCTTGGTCACATGAAAAGGTTTGGTGTTTTAAATAATCATGTGACCACATTGCTTTTATTGCTGCCTTAGTGATTTCCTGTTTTGGCTTATCCATCGCCTAGTTGCATTTTGATCTATGAAGCGTTGGTAGGTTTGTTTGTCGTGTGGCGCTTGGGTATGATCACTCAATTGGATTAATAGTAGTGCAGCGTCCAGCGCATCCACTTTATTTTGATTAATCTGCGCAAGCTGAAATGCTTCTGTTGCGTGACGTTTACTCTGTTGCCATTGATTTTGAGCTAACGCTATTTGAGCTTTAGCTAATGCTTGGAACGAGGGCCTTTGCCAGTCTTTTATGGTAGTGATGGCTAGTGACCAGTCTTGTTGCAGCAGGGCTATATCTCTGAGCTGAGCGGCAGCATGATAAAACTCATGCATGTAAAGTGGTGAATAAGGAAGCGCTAAAATTTTTTCGTAGTGGGGTTGTGCCTCCAAGGGGGAATTTGCTATCCAGCCAAGAGTTTTGTATATCAATATATGGTGAATTGGGTCTAGCTGGTGGAGTTGTAAAAGCTCAGTAGCAAGGTCGATTTGCGCGTACATCAATTCGGTTTGACCAGATTTAGAGGCCATAAAAGATTGAGTAACATGGGCTGTGACTTCTAACAATGAGTCACCGCTGCTTCTGGCTTTTGCGATTGCCCGATTTAAAACGAGTATCGCTTGACGAAAATCCTGTTCTACAAGATAAAGCCAAGAGGATTGTATTAACGCTTTGGCTTCAAGGTGCTCAAGTGATAGTTGTTGAAAAGCCGAGATAGCGCGTTCTGCATCAAGCTTGGCACTTTCCCATTGCTGATTCCATTGATTGACGTCAGTTTTTAATAAGGACAATAGTCCAGTTCGCAACAAGCTATTTTTAGCTTTAAGCTGTTGAGCCAACAAAGCATCCGCCATATCAAACTCATGAAACCTAAATTGCAGTAGCGCTTGTTGTTGTAAAATTACGGCTTGAAGGTGTTTGGGTCCATTGAGCACCTTAAGAATAGCCAACGCCTGAGCATCGGTTGCCACTTCAAAATAACCCGACCTTGCAAGCAGTTTAAGTAATGCGGCTAATTGTGATTGTGCTCCCGAAGTGTCTTTTGAAAATATATAGTCATTCCAGTCGCGCTTAGTAGTAGAAATAGAAAACCTCAGCGCCATACCTCCATTGACTGGATAAGCTTGGCTGGCCACAAACCATTGTGATGGATTCAGATTTAGGTATTGCTTCACATCAGTTGTGGATTGAAGCTTTTGGTCTGAATTAAGACCGTTTAGCAAAGTGATTTCAGAGCTTTTTGGATTGAAAAGATAAATCTGCTGAAAGTGTGTGGTCGAGACACTGTTTTCTTCGAGGAGCGATCTTTGATTAAGCAATATTAGGGTGCCAACAACGCAAATCATACAGGCTAAAAGTGTGATATATATCGGTTTAAATAGCGGACTTTTGTTCTCAGTTACGATAGCTGGTTTAAGTTTTTGAAGGTGTAAGGACGCATCACTTTGTATGGTACTTTCTTCTAGCGGTAATGGGGTAATTTTTAACTGCCAAAGATAACCTTTTTTGGGAAAAGTTTTGATAGCATCAGCCCCAAACAACGAGCGCAACAGACTGATGTTTTGAAATACCACCTGATCGGATACAACACGCTCTGACCATACCTTGTCAAGAATGTCGTTTTTAGAAACAATACTTCCGGCATTTTGCAAAAAAAAGCTAAGGAGTTGAGTCGCTTTATCATTTAACGCCACTGCTTCGCCCGCTTCGGTTAACAACTGTTGGTTGGTATCAAATCGAAAAGTCTTAAAACTGAGTATCATTATTGTTGTTCGACATTTTTAAACGGATACAGGCAGGAAAAGACTAACACTAAGTAATAGACTCGAAAAGACTTCTTGGGTTAGTGAGTGTAAAAAGTGCTGTTAGTGCATTCAGAATCGTGCTGTTTGAGTATAATCGACTATATTATTGCTATTAATACATCTTTTGGCATTTTATGTCATGAGGGACTAATACCAATTCATTTAATGAAGTGAGCCATTTTGAGGAAAGAAAAGGTTGTCGATAGCACCGCTCTCGTGTCCTGCTACCGCTAAGGTACCTACATCCGAGTAGGCACCGCTATCGCGTCCTGCTACCGCTAAGGTACCTACATCCGTGTAGGCACCGCTATCGCGTCCTGCTATCGCTAAGGTACCTACATCCGTGTAGGCAAGGGAAAAATTTTGCTATTTAGTTGTTTTAAATAAAAATTTTTAACGCGGCTAACGTCAGGTTTAGTTCCTCGAAATGATTAATAATTAATGAGGGTGGTATAAAGTACAGCCGCTGAACCGAAAAGAGAGATAAAGTGAACCTGCTTGCCTATTTACTCATTGTCGCTGCAACCATGTCGCCCGCCGAACTTTATAAGAATTTACAAAATTTACAGCAGTTGAGTGCTGAGCATCCAAGACAAGCCCTTGAATTATACAAAACCATCCGCCCGGATATACCCACTGAGCCTTCAAAAGGGGTGTTTGAGATCCATCGTGCAGGTTTGGAAGCTGCTGTGAGAGCCAGCGATGTTGCAATGATTAGAGATATCGCGACATTGTTCTATTCTGCCCCCGATTGGAATACATACCTGAATCATGAAAAGGCTTTGTTGGTTAGCTATGTTGCAATTTATAACAGAAGAAATGCTCATTTTGATAAAGCGCTAGACTTATATCAATGCGCTTTGGGGTATGCCAAGGACAAGTCGAAATCTAGCCTACAAAATAACATTGCAGTGGTTTATCGAGTATCAGGGCAGCTTGCCAAGGCAGAGCACTTGTTAAGTGAGACTATTGAGCAAGAATCACGTCCAGAGGTCATCGCTGCGTTAGCAAACAATCTCGCTAATGTGTACTCTGACCAACAAAGTTATGACAAAGCGCTGACTTTTTATCGTCAAGCGTTTAGTCATTACCAGCAAGTGGGAAATGACTGGGAAGCCGCATATGTGGGCTTGAATTTATTGCATGTGACAATTATGGCAAAACAGTGGTCTGAATTTGAGCGGTACTTAATTACAGTCAAAGCTCAACTTAAAGCTGTGGAAGACGAATTGGCTCTAGACGTACTTAGGTGGCAGGTGGTGACCTATGAAAGCTCGGCTAAGCAGCAAGCTTTGTCAGATAAACAGCGGCAGCTACTTATCGGCTCCTTGCCGGCTGTACTGCAAAGTGAATTTAAAACGAATATCTCACCTTATGCTGCGCTACTGGCAGACAAACAGCTCCAAAGTCGCGTGCTCATTGAGTTGCAACAATTGGAGCAGGCTGCAGAGCAAGTTACGGCAGAGGAGTTACCTGAAATCGATGTGCAAATATGGTGCGATTAGGAAGTTTAAAAACGCCATGCGAGGTGCAGCTGAAGAACCGATTCGCTATTTTTGGTACCTAGTTTATGACGCCAATATTGCCATTCAATTCCCAACATCAATTGGCCATCGGGCATGGATAGGTTTCGGCCTAAGTCCCACTGCAATATTGGTTGCGCTAAAATCCAGTTATTAACTTGCGCATTGAATTCATTTTTTCTGTCAGCGATGTATTCGACATGTCCCGTTAAATAAAACTTCTGATCTCCCAACACAAACGGATAACCCCAAGCGAAGTCTAACATCCAACTGTTGCTCTGCTTTGGTGCTCCGCCGTTATTAAAACCTTGGCTGTCATCCTGATAAAGGGTGAATGTTGATGAGAAAAAATCGAACCCTGTTATGTTCCAGTTGAATTTCACACCAGGTAAATATTTAACTACCTTGGCATCGCCAGCCGCATTAATACCAAACACCAAGCTGATATCGCTCAAACCAGCATAAGAAGATTGATACTTTGCGATTTTTGCTAATGAAAAGCTGGAATACCACTCAGCATAAAAGTCTCCATCTTGATAGCCGTCATGTACATTATCTTTGCTGTAATCAACAAAAAAGAAATTATCACCATATTGGTAGCCTGAAGCGTGCTGTAGCGAGTAAACGGTCGTGCTTGCTTGTTGCTGTGAAAATGGATTCTCGAACCGACCGTGATTAATATGGAGCTGGGTATTGCTCCACGTTGCAGCGGAGGCAGAGCAAGAGAGCATGAAGCAAAGAAAAAGAAGTAGGTAAGGTAGTTTCATCGTGTGTTATTCAAAGGCTAAAAACCTCAGTATAACAAAGGCGCTCAGAGTTGAGTGCTAAATAGCGTAATGCTATTAGGGTCTGTTGATCTTTTGAGTTTATTTTTGCAGCCGTTGGATTGGCATTTATACAAGGCAGAGCGTACGTAGCTTAATTATTCTATGTGAGTCAGATGCTAAAGGATTTGTGCTCCTGCAACGTCACCTTACCCCACTTCCATGTGGGGTAACCCAGTAGAAACGCCAATCAAGCGCCGCGCTCAAAACCCACTGAGGGGCACAAAAATCAAACCGCAAAGTTCAACAGGCACTAGGCTTCGTTTCTTTTCAGGCAAATGACAGCAACAGCCGTAAATGCAAGAATAAAACAGTAGAAAGATGAGGTTGAGACATCCCAAGGACTGATTTTAAACGTTGCCCCAAGCAGGAGTGCTTGAGCTCCATAGGGTAAAGAGCCTTGCATAACGCAAGCAAAAATATCCAACAAGCTGGCTGAACGTTTTGCAGAAATGCTCCCATCTTCTGCTAATTTTTTGGCAACTGGCCCAGCCACGATGATACTTACGGTGTTATTGGCGATACACAGGTTACTGGTTAACACTAACGCAGCAATACCAAGCTGATCTGCCACTTTGCGGTGCCATTTAGCAATAATCGCTGTGAGCTTTTGGATTTTGTGCGCCAAAAAGTCTAAACCACCGTTTAAACGGATAAACTCTGACAAACCACCGATAAACATAGAGAGCAAGAAAATTTCTTGCATATCACTAAAGCCCTTATAGACATCCTTAACAAAAGCAGCGCCCTGATAATCACCGGTAAAGCCCATTAACGCGGCAAAAATAATGCCACTGAATAACACTACAAATACGTTAATACCTATGACCGCTAGCACTAAAATAAATGCATAAGGTAAAACAAGTAACCAATCGAAGGTTTTAGTTTCAACGACTTCAGGCTCTGGGGTCAGAAACACCAAAAGTAATACCGTCAAAACCGCCGCTGGCAGGGCAATTTTTAAGTTTTCTTTGAATTTGTCTTTCATTTCACAACCTTGCGTACGCGTTGCAGCGATAGTTGTGTCAGAAATAATCGATAAGTTATCACCAAACATAGCACCAGAAACAATTGTTCCGGCCATTAGTGCAGGGTCTATACCAGTTTTGCTTGCTACGGCAACCGCTATTGGGGCGATGGCGCCGATGGTACCCATCGAAGTCCCCATTGCTGTAGAAACAACGGCTGCAATTAAAAACAATCCGGGCAGTAAAAAAGCAGGAGGAATAAGCGACAAACCAGCGTTGACAACTGCATCTACACCACCTGTTGCACTTGCAACGGCGGAAAATGCACCTGCAAGTAAATAGATTAGGCACATAGTGATGATATTACTGTGTCCAGCGCCCTGGATAAAAGTAGCAACGCTCTGATTAATGGTAGCCTTGTTGACTATAAAAGCCACGACAATGGCCGGCAGTATCGCTACTGGCGCTGGAAGCTGGTAAAAGGCGTAATCCACACCTTGAGATTGCAGGTACAAGCCTGTACCTAAGAATAAAGCTACAAAGGTTAGCAAAGGAAGCAAAGATAACTTTGCTTTAAGTTGGTCGAAATGTGGCTGCATAGCACTCCCCAAAATTGATCACAGCCGAATATTATTAGCTGTTGTACTTCTGTCGCCCGCAATAATAAAATCGGCGAGCGCGGAAGTTTATGTGTTTAGACGTCTAAAGTCTATTTTTTTGTTATCATTGAACCTGACTGACTATGACATAGAGATGCGTTAAACTCTAGCGGTGACTTTTATCGAGTATCATTCGAGTGTGGTGTAACTTGCGGTAGGCATAAAACTGGTCTTGCTACGCACTTGGTGATAACCCCAATTCCTCTAAATAACAAAAAAGGAAAACAACAATGACTCGAGTTGGTATATATGGCGCAAACGGTAGAATGGGATTAGCACTTATTGAGGCGTGTGCCCAAGCGAAAGGCGCTGAACTTGAGCAAGCTTGCGTAAGAAGCACTTCGGCACTTTTGGACCAGCCCGTGAAGTTGGTTCAACCCGTTGCAAATTCTGATATCAGTTTTAGCTCTGAATCGTTGCCGCGTGATAGCGTTGATGTCTGGATTGACTTCACCTTACCAGAGGGAATGCAAGCACATTTAGCAAAAGCCATTGAGCAAAAGAAGGCGATGGTGATAGGTACAACGGGCCTAAACGCAGAAGAGATGCAGCGCTTGTATGAAGCCGCTAAACATATTCCGATTGTTTTTTCTCGCAATTACAGTGTTGGTATAAACTTGCTATTAAACTTAGTGCAAGTGGCTGCAACTAAGCTTGCAGACGAAATGGACATAGAGATTTTCGAATCGCATCACCGAAATAAAATCGATGCACCTTCAGGCACCGCTTTAGCTATCGGTGAAGCCATTGCTTCGGCAAAAGGGTGGCAACATGATGATGTTGCAGTTTATGACCGTAGTCAGCACCACCATGCTAAATCTCAAAATGAGATTGGCTATTCAGTCCTTAGAGCGGGCGATATAGTTGGTGAACACACAGCTTACTTTGCAACTATGGGCGAAAGGCTGGAATTAACACATAGATCTGCATCAAGACTTACCTTTGCAGCAGGAGCTGTAAGGGCTGCAGAATGGTTAAAAGATAAGCCTGAAGGCTTTTATGATATGCAAGATGTGTTGAATTTGAAGTAGTTATTATGAGTTTTTAGGGGTTTAAAGAGGAAAATCAATTAAACCCCTTGTTTTTCAATTTTTCACTAAATGTATTAGACGAAAATAAGTTCTTGCTGTAGACTATAACGAATTTGCCAAAATTTTAATAACTGCGTGTTACCAAGCGCTTTGTAGACGGGATGTTGAGCGTTTTGCTTTCGCCCGTTTTTTACTATCTAGGAGGTTAAATTGACTAAATCCGCTCTGTTAGTCCTTGAAGACGGCACGGTGTTTCGCGGTACTGCTATTGGTGCTGACGGTATGTCAGTAGGTGAAGTAGTATTCAATACGTCAATGACTGGATATCAGGAAATTCTGACTGATCCATCTTATGCGGAACAAATCGTTACTCTTACGTACCCACATATCGGTAATACCGGTACTAACAGCGAAGATGAGGAAGCGGACAAGATCTGGGCAAAAGGCCTAGTGATCCGTGACTTACCACTGCTTGCAAGTAATTTCCGTAATGAGCAATCATTAAGTGAATACTTAAAACAACGCAATATCTTAGGGATCGCAGATATTGATACTCGTAAACTAACTCGCATTTTACGTGATAAAGGTGCGCAGAACGGTTGTATTATTGCGGGTGATGAAGTAGACGAGCAAAAAGCACTTGCAGCAGCGCAAGCGTTCCCTGGCTTGAAAGGGATGGATTTAGCAAAAGTTGTAACCACCGAAACTCAGTTTGAATGGCGTGAATCAAGCTGGACTCTAGGCCAAGGCTTTAAGACATTGGCAACAGAAGAAGAAAAGTTCCATGTTGTAGCCTACGATTTTGGTGTGAAGAAAAATATTTTACGCATGTTAGTGGACAGAGGATGTAAACTGACTGTGGTACCAGCAGAAACCTCCGCTGCTGAAGTACTAGCCTTGAATCCGGATGGCATCTTCTTGTCAAATGGCCCTGGTGATCCAGAGCCTTGTACTTACGCTATCGAAGCAATTAAGACTTTCCTAGAGACGGATACACCAATTTTTGGTATTTGCCTTGGTCATCAGCTACTTGCTCTGGCATCAGGTGCAAAAACGGTAAAAATGAAGTTCGGCCACCACGGTGGTAACCACCCCGTTAAAGATCTGGATCGCGATGTGGTGATGATCACCGCTCAAAACCATGGTTTTGCTGCAGATGAAGCCAGTTTACCTGACAACTTACGCGCAACACACAAATCGTTGTTTGATGGTACGTTGCAAGGTATTCACCGTACAGATAAACCAGCGTTTAGCTTCCAAGGCCACCCAGAGGCGAGCCCAGGACCTCATGATGCAGCGCCACTGTTCGATCATTTCATTGAATTAATGCAATCTCGTAAAGCTTAACTAGACCGGAGTAACAATGCCAAAACGTACCGACATAAAAAGCATTCTGATTTTGGGCGCGGGCCCAATCGTTATCGGCCAAGCGTGCGAATTCGATTACTCTGGTGCTCAGGCCTGTAAAGCGCTAAGAGAAGAGGGTTATAGAGTTATTCTAGTTAACTCAAATCCTGCAACTATTATGACCGACCCAGAAATGGCTGATGCGACATATATCGAGCCTATTCACTGGGAAGTGGTTGAAAAAATTATTGAGAAAGAAAAGCCAGATGCAGTGTTACCAACAATGGGTGGTCAAACTGCATTGAATTGTGCGCTGGATTTAGACAAACACGGCGTACTTGCTAAGCATAATGTAGAGCTAATCGGCGCAACTGCAGATGCTATAGACAAAGCAGAAAACCGTGAACGCTTTGATGCAGCGATGAAAAATATCGGCCTTGAGTGTCCACGTGCAGAAATAGCACATTCAATGGAAGAAGCACATGACGTGCTTTCTCGCATTGGCTTTCCATGTATTATTCGTCCTTCATTTACCATGGGCGGCACCGGTGGTGGTGTTGCATACAACATGGAAGAGTTTGAAGAGATCTGTGAGCGAGGTCTAGACCTTTCACCAACCAAAGAGCTACTTATCGATGAGAGCCTGTTAGGTTGGAAAGAGTATGAGATGGAAGTGGTTCGTGATAAAAACGACAACTGTATTATCGTGTGCTCTATCGAAAACTTTGACCCGATGGGTGTGCATACTGGTGACTCTATCACTGTAGCTCCTGCACAAACGCTAACAGACAAAGAATACCAAATCATGCGTAATGCATCGATGGCGGTACTTCGTGAAATTGGGGTTGAAACAGGTGGCTCAAACGTACAGTTTGGTGTAAACCCACATGATGGCCGTATGGTTATTATAGAAATGAACCCGCGTGTATCACGTTCATCAGCGCTTGCATCAAAAGCGACTGGCTTCCCAATTGCCAAAATTGCTGCAAAGCTAGCCGTGGGTTACACGCTTGATGAGCTTCAAAATGATATTACAGGCGGCGCGACACCAGCATCGTTTGAGCCGTCAATTGACTATGTAGTCACTAAGATCCCACGCTTTAACTTCGAAAAATTTGCTGGTTCTAACGACCGTCTTACTACTCAGATGAAGTCTGTCGGTGAAGTAATGGCAATTGGTCGTAACCAGCAAGAGTCATTGCAAAAAGCGCTTCGTGGTTTGGAAGTAGGGGCAACAGGTTTTAATCCAATCATCGCGTTAGATGCACCAAAAGCCAAAGAAACCATTATTCGCGAACTGCGTGAACCTGGTGCAGAGCGTATCTGGTACATCGCAGATGCAATGCGCCATGGTATGAGCGTGGACGATGTTTATGAACTGACTAAAGTCGACCGTTGGTATTTGGTGCAAATTGAAGACATCATCAAAGACGAAGCGAAAATTGCTGAAGTCGGTATGGCAGGTTTGAATAAGGCATTCTTACGCAGCTTGAAGCGTAAGGGGTTCTCTGATGCACGTATTGCAGAAATTGCCGGTGTATCAGAAAAAGAAATCCGTAAGAAGCGTCATCAGCTACAAATTTTACCAGTCTATAAGCGTGTTGATACCTGTGCAGCAGAATTCAGCTCAGACACAGCTTACATGTATTCAACTTACGATGAAGAGTGTGAAGCGCAGCCTTCTGACAAAGATAAAATTATGGTTATCGGCGGTGGCCCTAACCGTATCGGTCAAGGTATCGAATTTGATTATTGTTGTGTTCACGCGGCACTTGCAATGCGTGAAGATGGCTATGAAACAATCATGGTTAACTGTAACCCAGAGACCGTTTCAACCGACTATGATACATCAGACAGATTGTTCTTTGAGCCAATCACGCTTGAGGATGTTCTGGAGATTGTTCGTGTTGAAAAACCAAAGGGTGTGATTGTTCAGTATGGTGGTCAAACACCGTTGAAACTAGCACGTGATTTGGAAGCTAATGGTGTTCCTGTTATTGGTACGTCTCCAGATGCAATCGACCGAGCTGAAGACCGTGAACGTTTCCAGCAGCTTGTTGAGAGACTGAACCTATTACAACCTGAAAATGCGACGGTAACTTCTTTAGAAGAAGCAGTAGCAAGATCACAAGAAATAGGCTTCCCGCTTGTTGTTCGTCCATCATATGTACTTGGTGGCCGCGCAATGGAAATTGTGTACGATGAAGATGATCTTCGTCGTTATATGACAGAAGCGGTTTCAGTTTCAAATGAAGCGCCAGTACTACTAGATAGATTCTTGGATGACGCAATCGAAGTTGACGTTGACGCAATTTGCGACGGTGAAGATGTGATTATCGGTGGTATTATGGAACACATCGAGCAAGCGGGTGTTCACTCTGGTGACTCAGCATGTTCGCTACCAGCTCACACACTTTCTCAAGAAATCCAAGACGTAATGCGTAAGCAAGTGCGTGATATGGCGCTTGAACTAGGTGTTGTTGGTCTAATGAATACCCAGTTTGCTGTGAAAGATGGAGAAGTTTACTTAATTGAAGTTAACCCGCGTGCAGCGCGTACAGTTCCATTTGTTTCTAAAGCAACAGGTGTTGCCTTAGCTAAAGTGGCTGCGCGTTGTATGGTTGGTCAATCTTTGGCGAGTCAAGGTGTGACTAAAGAAGTGATCCCTCCTTATTACAGTGTAAAAGAAGTCGTACTGCCATTCGCTAAGTTCCCAGGTGTAGACCCAATGCGAGGTCCTGAAATGCGCTCAACGGGTGAAGTAATGGGTGTTGGTGAAAACTTCGCCGAAGCGTTTGCAAAAGCCCAATTAGGTGCAGCAAACGCTTTACCAAGAGGTGGTCGCGCGTTACTATCTGTGCGTAACGGTGACAAGGCACGAGTTGTAGAACTGGCTAAAACTATGAAGCAGATAGGCTTCGAGCTAGACGCTACTAACGGTACTGCAAAAGCGCTTGAAGAAGCAGGTATTGAAGTACGCCGTGTAAATAAAGTATTCGAAGGCCGTCCTCACATTCTTGACCGAATCAAAAATGGTGAGTACAGCTATATCGTAAATACCACTGAAGGTCGCCAAGCTATTGAAGACTCGAAGGTGTTACGTCGTGGTGCATTGCAGCATAAGACTAACTACACCACTACGCTAAATGCAGCGTTTGCGAACTGTACTGCCTATGAAGCGGATGACAGAAACTCAGTAAACTCTGTTCAGGAATTACACCAGCGTTTGAACTAAGAAATCTATGCCAAGGCTCAACGCCTTGGCGTTGAGTGAGAAACTTATGCAATCAATTCCGATGACTGTACGAGGCGAAGAATTGCTTCGTGAAGAACTGAATCATCTTAAAAAAGTTGTTCGTCCAAAAATCGTGGCTGATATTGCTGAAGCTCGTGAACATGGTGATTTGAAAGAAAACGCCGAATATCACGCAGCGAGAGAGCAACAAGGCTTTTGTGAAGGACGTATTCAAGAAATCGAAGCTAAGTTATCAACTGCACAAGTTATTGATGTAACTAAGATGCAGAATAACGGCAAAGTTATTTTTGGTAGCACTGTGACGATTTTGAATGTTGATACCGATGCTGAAGTGACGTATCGCATTGTTGGTGATGATGAAGCAGATATTAAGAGTAACCTTATCTCTGTTAACTCGCCCATTGCACGTGGCTTAATTGGTAAAGAGCTTGATGATACAGTGAGCATCCAAACTCCAAATGGAATGGTAGAGTACGAAATCATAGCAGTTGAATATAAGTAATCACCACTCTGTATAGTATTTTAAAAGCCCACAATAATGTGGGCTTTTTTATTGTGGAATAGCGCATAAAGGCATCAACTGTTATTGCTGTAATATGCTGTAATATCTCTTCGGCAAATCTGTTCTAAAGTTATGCAGAGTTTCTTAATACTGCTGAAAATAAAGCAGGCTTAGCATAATGATTGACGATTCTTATTTAGTAACAAACATCCCACGCGGAGAAGAACAACCTATCAGTTTGTCTAACGTACTTATTGACCGATGGATAGAACAGCTTGAAGTGGATGATATAGAGGCTGCTCGCGACCTTAAATGGACTGATATGATGTCAACATTTTGCGTAGACTTAGGTCGCAAGAGTCCAATTTTTCAACAGACTAGCATTGTTAGATACGATGTTTTTTTGATATTAACTTCTTTGTTGTACGTCCATAAGCTATTCAGGCCAAACGATTTAATTTTCGGTTTTAACATCCCACCAGAACTATTTACGGATCCAGACAGTCGAGCTAGTCAAATACTCAATTCGGAGTTATTAAACTCTCTTAACATAGAGCAGAAAGTCGTTCTACTCTCAGATGATAGTAACCATGTTTGCTTCAACCAACGCGCTATAGGTGAGTTAAACCATCAAAGTGGCGAAAAGTTGACTAAACTTGAATCTGTTCCAACCCTGTTTTCTGAGCAGCAACTGATAGCTCAGCGTGGGTTTTTGAAGCTTTTGTATCGTTGCACAACCTAATGTAACCTACGCTCAATGTAATACTTGCCACATTTTGAAACGATTGAATGCTTACCTTATAGGGACAGGACTGCTAATATTTTGCAACAATGGAATAAGAGGGAAATACCATGAGTCTTATTAAAACCTTAGTAATTAAATCGCTGAAAAATAATGCAACGAAGCAAGCTGCAAATGTTGTGATTGAGAAAGCGGTGCAACATGGAAAAGCCTATTTGGAGTCGCGCAAAGAAGCCGATTCTCAAGCTATCAACTCGGCAGATGAACTACTTCTCTCATTACAGCATATATTGGCAAGTAAACCTTCTGACGGTGTATATTCTGTGAACATAGATAACTGTAGAGTCCGTGTCCGTATTCAAAATGGCGCTATCGTACACTTGGATAAAATAGCTTAGTCAACTTTTTAAAATCAAGCTGTTTCAGTCACCTCATGCCTAGACACTAATAATTTGAATTTATAAAGTGTCTAGGCATGTTAATTTACTCAGTCTCTTTTTCAGGACATTGAGCAATCACTTCGACTTCCCCTTGTTCGTCTACTTGCTCAAGTTTGACTGTAAATCCCCATAGCCGATACAAATGTTTAAGTACCTCAGACTTAGAATCCGCAAGAGGAATACCACTTTGTGGAACATAACGTAAAGTGAGCGAACGATCTCCCCGAACGTCAACATCATATACTTGTATATTTGGTTCATGATTACTCAAGTTATATTGAGCTGACAAAGAGGAGCGGAGCTGCTGGTAACCAAAATCATCGTGTATGGGGCCGACTTCAAGGTGAGGGTTTCTTTCATGGTCAATAATTGTAAAAAGCTTAAAGTCACGCATCATTTTTGGTGATAAAAACTGACTGATAAAGCTTTCATCTTTAAAATTTTCCATAGCGAAATGCAGCGTTTCTAGCCAATCACTACCGGCAAATTCGGGGAACCACTTTTTATCTTCATCCGTTGGGTTTTCACATATGCGGCGTATATCCACCATCATGTTAAAACCAAGCGCATAGGGATTTATACCGGAATAAAATTTGCTGTTGTATGGCGGCTGGTACACCACGTTGGTGTGACTTTGCAAGAACTCTAGCATAAAGGAATCACTGATTTTCCCCTCATCATATAGGTGGTTCAAAATAGTGTAATGCCAAAATGTAGCCCAACCCTCATTCATAACTTGCGTCTGACGCTGAGGATAGAAATATTGTGATACTTTTCTGACTATCCTAATTATTTCACGCTGCCATGACTCCAGAAGAGGCGCATTTTTTTCGATAAAATACAGAATATTTTCTTGTGGCTCAGAAGGGAACCGCTTGTGTTTAAAGAGCTTTTCGTCTTCGCTTTTGGGAATGGTTTTCCAAAGTTCATTAACTTGAGATTGTAAGTAATCTTCCCGTTCTTTTTGTCTTTTTTGTTCTTCAAACATAGAAATACGCTGAGGACGCTTATAACGGTCAACACCGTAATTCATCAACGCATGGCATGAATCAATAAGGTTTTCTACCTCATCGATGCCGTATTTTTCTTCGCATTGTGCAACATAATTTTTGGCAAAAACCAGGTAATCAATAATGGAAGAAGCATCGGTCCAAGTTTTAAATAAATAGTTTCCTTTAAAAAACGAGTTATGACCATAACAAGCATGGGCCATAACCAACGCTTGCATCGGTAATGTGTTTTCTTCCATTAAATAAGCGATGCATGGATTGGAGTTGATAACAATCTCGTAAGCCAGACCCATTTGACCGCGTTTGTATGTCTGTTCCGTCTGGATAAACTTTTTTCCAAATGACCAGTGCGCATAACCAATAGGCATACCCACACTGGAGTACGCATCCATCATTTGTTCTGCCGTGATCACTTCAATTTGATTTGGATAGGTATCCAGCTTATAGATCTCAGCAACTCGAGCAATCTCTTGATGGTAAGTATCTAGTAGGTCAAATGTCCAATCAGGACCATCATCGATAGGTTGATATGTCATAGCGCAACCTCCCAAAAGTTATGCCGCATTTTGCTTGTCTTTGTTTTTCTTAAAGAGTTCACGGAATATTGGATAAATGTCTTCCACGCCTCTTATGTGTTGCATGGCGAAATTATCATAGTTATCTGCAAGTGATTGATATTCTCTCCACAAGCTTTGGTGGGCACGAGTTGTTATTTCTATGTAGGCATAATAGCGAACAATATTAAGTAACTTAGACGATAAAATTTGCGTACATTGTGGCGAGTCGTCTGCCCAGTTGTCACCGTCAGACGCTTGGGCTGCATAAATGTTCCAATCGCCTTGGGCATATCTATCTTGGATGATCTCATCCATTAGTTTGAGTGCACTGGAAACAATGGTGCCGCCAGTCTCTTGGGAATAGAAGAATTCTTGCTCATCCACTTCTTTAGCCTGAGTGTGATGACGAATGTATACTACTTCTATATCCTTGTAGGTTCTTGTTAAGAATTGATAAAGCAAGATATAGAAGCGTTTAGCCATATCTTTGGTTGCCTGATCCATGGAACCGGACACGTCCATCAAGCAGAACATGACTGCTTTACTTGTAGGGTGGGGCCGCTTTTCATAATTTCTGAACCGTAAATCATAGTTATCAATAAACGGAACTGCTGATATTTGTTGCTTGAGCAATTCGATGCGTTGCTCTATGTCATTGATTTTTTGTTGAGGAGGAACCGGCTCAGCGAGTAACATGGCTAACTCAGCTTCAAGCTCTCGAAGTTCTCTGCGTTTACTCGACGTCATTGCTATCCTTCTGGCCATCGAGCCCTTTAGTGAACGAACAATATCAAGGTTACTTGGCATACCATCGTTACAAAAACCCGCACGATGTGATTTCATTTGTACCAATTTATCTAGCTGACTTTGCTGTAAATTTGGTAGTTCAAGGTCCTCGAACAGCAAGTCAAGATACTCGTCCTTAGATATCGAGAATACGAAGTCATCTTGGCCCTCACCCTGATTACTGGCTTCGCCTTCACCAGAACCTCCACCGCCTTGTCCAGAAGGTGGTCTTTGAATTTTATCCCCAGTAGTAAACTGATCATTGCCTGGATGAACGGTTTCTCTGTTGCCCCCTTTACCTTGTCTAAAATTAGGCTCGGTTATATCTCTTTGCGGGATAGAAATACTTTCGCCACTTGAAACATCAGTTACGCTTCTTTTATTGATGGCCTCGGAGACAGCTTTTTTTATCTGTTTTTTATAACGTCTAATAAAACGCTGCCTGTTCAAGGTACTCTTATTTTTGCCATTGAGGCGTCGATCAATGAAATGCGCCATACATCACCCCTCTAAATGCCAACCTTTACTGCGACTTTCTTACCCTTAGATACCATTCAGAGAGTAGGCGAACTTGTTTCTGGGTATAACCTTTCTCAACCATGCGATTGACAAAGTCTTCGTGTTTTTTCTGGTCTTCAGCAGAAGTTTTTGCATTAAATGAAATCACTGGCAGAAGGTCTTCTGTGTTGGAGAACATTTTTTTCTCGATTACGGTTCTCAGCTTTTCATAGCTAGTCCAAACTGGGTTGTCGCCGTTGTGGTGTGCTCTCGCTCTTAGTACAAAGTTAACAATCTCATTACGGAAATCTTTGGGGTTCGAGATACCCGCCGGTTTTTCAATTTTTTCTAGCTCTGCATTAAGAGCTGATCTATCGAATAGTTGGCCAGTATCTGGGTCGCGATACTCTTGGTCTTGAATCCAAAAATCTGCGTAAGTTACATAGCGATCAAAAATATTTTGTCCATATTCGGAGTAAGACTCAAGATATGCAGTTTGTAGCTCTTTACCGATAAACTCGACGTACTGTGGTATCAAATAGCCTTTCAAATGACTTAAATAGCGTTCTTGTACTTCGGCGTTGAATTGTTCACGTTCAATTTGTTGTTCAAGCACATAGAACAGGTGTACTGGGTTTGCGGCTACTTCACTGTGATCGAAGTTAAATACACGAGACAATATTTTGAAGGCAAAACGAGTAGAAAGCCCGTTCATCCCTTCGTCTACACCTGCATAATCTCGATATTCTTGGTACGATTTTGCTTTGGGATCTGTGTCTTTGAGGCTTTCACCGTTGTACACTCGCATCTTCGAATAAATACTTGAATTTTCAGGCTCTTTAATTCGAGAAAGGGTAGTGAACTTAGCAAGAGTTTCTAACGTACCAGGTGCACAAGGTGCATCTCTTAACTCACTGTTTTGAATTAACTTATTGTATATTCTGACTTCTTCAGAGACCCTCAAACAGTATGGTACTTTAACGATATAAACTCGGTCCAAGAAAGCTTCGTTATTTTTGTTGTTTTTGAACGTTTGCCACTCTGATTCATTTGAGTGCGCTAAAATAATCCCACTAAATGGCAACGCAGAAATCCCTTCAGTTCCGTTGTAATTACCTTCTTGGGTTGCAGTGAGCAGAGGGTGCAACACCTTTATTGGTGCTTTAAACATCTCGACAAATTCCATTAAGCCCTGATTTGCAAGGCAAAGTGCGCCAGAATAAGCATACGCATCTGGATCATTTTGAGCAAAGTGTTCCAGCTTTCTGATGTCTACCTTACCGACTAATGCTGAGATATCTTGGTTATTCTCATCGCCAGGCTCTGTTTTGGCAATAGCGACTTGATCGAGTATTGATGGGTAACGCTTTACAACAGTGAACTTGGTGATGTCTCCGTTATATTCATGAAGCCGTTTGGTTACCCAGGGAGAAACAATGGTTTTTAGATAACGTTTCGGAATGCCGTATTCTTTTTCTAATAAATCCCCATCTTCCTGTTGATTAAATAGACTTAGCGGGTGATCGTTTACAGGTGAGCCTTTAATGGAATAGATGGGTACTTTTTGCATTAAGTATTTTAGCTTTTCGGCAATGGATGACTTACCACCACCAACAGGACCCAATAAATAGAGTACTTGTTTGCATTCTTCGAGTCCTTGCGCTGCATGTTTAAGATAAGAAACGATTTGCTCAATCGCATCTTCCATACCATAGAAGTCGTTGAATGCAGGGTATCGAGCAATTACTCTATTTGAGAAAATTCGACTTAATCTTGCATCTTTAGAAGTATCTACCATTTCTGGTTCACCAATTGCCATCAACAGCCTTTCGGGAGCACTGGCGTAGGCAGATTTGTCTTCTTTACAAATCTCTAGGAATTCCGCAATGGTGTATTCTTCTTCTTGTGCGGCTTCATATCTGGCCTGATAATGTTCAAATATCGTCATAACGACCTCCAATAAGCTTAAGTGCTTGGACAGCGGATCACCGGAAAAGAAAGGGTTATTTAAAGCTTAGTAGCGATATCGAATATTTCCCAAAAAAAACTAGATAATTTATAGATTAATGATAAATGTGAGGCACAAAAAAGGGCGCTGTTGCGCCCCATTATTGCATTGATGCAGATAGTCTGACTTATGCTACATTGCTGTTAGCAAAATCCCAGTTTACTAGTGCCCAGAAGCCATTTAGGTAGTCTGGACGAACGTTACGGTAATCAATGTAGTATGCGTGTTCCCAAAGGTCCACAGTCATAAGAGGTGTAACGCCTTCTTCTGTAAGCGGAGTGGCTGCATTTGAAGTATTAACGATGTCTAAAGATCCATCAGCTAATTGCACTAACCAAGTCCAGCTAGAGCCAAAGTTGTTAACAGCTTTGTCATTAAACGCTTCTTTAAATGCTGCAAAAGAACCCCATTTAGCATTGATTAGTTCTGCTACTTTACCAGTAGGTTCACCGCCACCATTTGGTGACAGGCTGTGCCAATAGAAAGTGTGGTTCCAAATTTGTGCAGCATTGTTGAAAACGCCACCTTCAGAGCTACATACGATCTCTTCCAATGACTTACCTGCAAAGTCAGTACCTTCGATTAGGCCATTAAGCTTAACTACGTAAGTGTTGTGATGCTTGCCATGGTGGAATTCTAGTGTCTCTTTTGAGATGTGTGGCTCTAGAGCATCAATTGCGTATGGTAGTGACGGTAGTTCAAATGCCATGTTAATCTCCATTTTTTAGGTTAGTTTGCACTCAACGCACCGAAAGGTAGCCTATCAGAGGATACTTTTCTATACGTTGTGCTGATATAGTGATACTATAATTCCCGACTATTTTACTCAAGTTTTAGCAAACAGCAATGGATGCCAGTAACTTATTGGTGTTAATTGCGTGTTCAATATGAACTTAAAGATTTTGACTGCTATCGTCATTGAGAGGTAATTAATGGAAACGATTGACAAGATTAAACAACAGATAGCCGAAAACCCGATCCTGCTTTATATGAAGGGGTCTCCAAAACTTCCAAATTGTGGATTTTCAGCTCAAGCTTCACAAGCACTTATGTCATGTGGTGAGCAATTTGCTTACGTAGACATTTTATTGAACCCTGATATTCGTGCTGAGTTACCTCACTATGCAAATTGGCCGACTTTTCCTCAACTATGGGTTGAAGGAGAGCTAATCGGTGGCTGTGACATTATTATTGAAATGTTCCAGCGTGGTGAGTTGCAACCGCTGATTACTGAAACAGCGGCAAAGTACAAAAAAGCTGAAGAGCAAACAGCTGAATAACGCTATGTTGCAGCAACGTTAGGTTGCTGCATTTTTTCATTTCAACACTTTCCATCCGTACGATTGTCAAATTTCTCATTTAGTGCAGCAGAGTAGTAACTTTCCTGCCTAGTCAATGGCACAATTCTATGTATCGCTTTGCCGATATGGACTTAATCAAAACCAACCTATTCCTATGTTTACGTGGGCGTAAACTTCAACACGCTCGTGGTTATCCTCTTGCGCTGATCAAAGTTCATGTTTATTCACTTTTTGCATTTACAGAACTGACGCCGGCGATTAATAGATGCAATCTGTGAATAATTATTCATATTTTCCGATTTGGATTTTACGCTTACGTTAACGTTACACCTGTGGTTTTTAGAATTGATCGCTGTTGACACCGGTATCAATCGGTTTTTTTGACAAAAAATTTTCATAAAAATGATGTTTAGTTATAAAGGAAGTGTTTTTATGAGTATTGAGAAATATTCAAGAGCGTGAATAGCTATTCATTTTTGTGTTGACTCAGAATCTAAAGGGAGCTAATTTTGAATATCTGCCAGCAGTCTGTCCGTGACTATTACAATCTGGTAGTTGTAGCAAGGGGAGGAGTCCATGTTATACGACTCAAAATTAGAAAAAGATAACTGCGGGTTTGGTCTGATAGCACATATCAGTGGCCAAGCGAGCCATAAATTAATACGTACTGCGATAACTGGCCTTGATCGGATGCAACATCGAGGCGGTATTTCAGCTGACGGTAAGACTGGTGATGGATGTGGATTACTTCTACAAAAGCCGGATAGCTTTTTTCGCGCGGTAGCAGCTGAAAACGGTTGGCATATTGGCAAAAATTACGCTGTAGGAATGATTTTTCTGAATCCTGAAGCGGAGCTTGCGAAAAGCGCCATGCAGGTGATAAGTGAAGAATTAGAAAAAGAAACACTGACATCTATTGGTTGGCGAGAAGTACCAACTGATCCCTCGATGCTTGGCCCAATCGCCAAAGCACAATTGCCTATTTTCAAACAAATTTTTGTCGGCGCTCCCGAAGGTTGGCGGCCAAAAGATTTAGAGCGTAGATTATATATTGCACGAAGAAGAATTGAAAAACGCTTAGAGCAAGACGAGCAATTTTACGTTTGTAGTCTGTCAGGGTTAGTTACCGTTTACAAAGGCTTGATGATGCCTGCGGATCTGCCAACATTTTTTAAAGACTTGGCTGACATTCGTATGACCAGTGCAATTTGTGTATTCCATCAACGGTTTTCTACCAATACTCAGCCACGTTGGCCGTTAGCGCAGCCGTTTAGATATTTGGCGCATAATGGGGAAATAAACACGATTCAAGGTAATCGGCAATGGGCAAGGGCTAGAGCATACAAATTTGCTTCACCGCTATTACCAGATCTACAAACAGCGGCACCTTTTGTTAATGAGCAAGGCTCTGACTCATCAAGCCTAGATAATATTTTAGAGTTGTTTTTAGCTGGTGGCATGGACTTATTTAGAGCCATGAGAATGCTTGTACCACCAGCATGGCAAAAAAATAGAGCGATGGACGAAGATCTTCGCGCATTCTATGACTTCAATTCCATGCATATGGAACCGTGGGATGGTCCAGCTGGGATTGTCATGTCCGATGGGCGCTTTGCAGCGTGTAACTTGGATCGTAATGGGCTGCGTCCTGCGCGTTATGTCATCACCCAAGACGGCTTTATTACGCTCGCGTCTGAGGTTGGTATTTGGGATTATGAAGCCGATGAGGTCATTGAAAAAGGTCGTGTGGGTCCGGGAGAACTGCTAGTCGTAGACACTTTGCATGGTAAAATTTGGCAGTCTGACGAAATCGACCAAGATCTAAAATCTCGCCATCCTTATAAAACATGGCTGGAACAAAATGTTAAACGATTAACACCATTTGAAGCATTAGATGAAAAAGCCGCAGGGCAACGAGATCTGAGCGATGAAGCTTTACTGGTTTATCAAAAACAGTTTGGCTATACCAATGAAGAGTTAGACCAAGTTATCCGCGTAATGGGTCAAAATGGTCAAGAAGCAACAGGCTCTATGGGAGATGATACTCCATTTGCGGTGTTGTCCGAGGGGCATCGTTCAATCTACGACTATTTCCGTCAAAAATTTGCTCAAGTTACCAATCCACCCATTGATCCGCTGCGTGAAAATCACGTTATGTCATTGGCGACTTGTATTGGTAGAGAACAAAATGTCTTTAATGAAACGACCGGACATGCTAAGCGTTTGCAATTCGAGTCGCCAATATTGACGTTTTCTGATATGCAGCAGTTGCTTAACGCTGACGATGCGCATTACAGCGCTTGTAAAATCTCTCTTATTTACGATGCCGATGAAGACTTACAAACGGCTATTTTAAGAGTCGCTGATGAGGCAGTAGCAAAAGCAAAAGCTGGATGTGTGATGTTGGTGTTAAGCGACCGTGAAATAGAACAGAACAAAGGCGTTATTCCCGCCGCAATGGCCGTCGGAGCAGTACAGCAGCGATTAGTTAACGATAACCTTCGTTGTGACGCAAACATCATCGTCGAAACCGGCTCAGCCAGAGATCCTCACCAATTTGCTGTGTTACTAGGGTTTGGAGCGACGGCGATATATCCATTCTTGGCATACGAAACCTTAGTTGCCATGAGTGACAAGAAGATAATAAGGAAAACTTATCGAGAAGTAACCCTTGCTTATCGCGGCGCAATCAACAAAGGCCTTTATAAAATAATGTCAAAAATGGGCATTAGTACCGTGGCCTCATACCGCTGCTCTATGTTATTTGAAGCTGTGGGTTTGTCTGAACCTATTGTCGACTTATGCTTTAAAGGTGTAGTGAGTCGTATCAAAGGCGCTTGCTTCGAGGACTTCGAGCAAGAGCAACAGCTATTAAATAAACTGGCTTATAGCAAACGCAAATTACTATCTCACGGTGGCCTACTAAAATATGTGCATGGTGGAGAATATCACGCCTATAACCCTGATGTTGTGCAATCATTACAAGTTGCTGTGCGCTCAGGTAACTACCAAGATTACTTAAAATATGCAGCGTTGGTTAACAATCGACCAGTCACTAACTTGCGTGACATGATGAAGCTCAAGGAAGCCTCGCAGAGTATTTCGGTTGACGAAGTAGAGCCCGCAACTGAGTTGTACAAACGCTTTGATTCAGCTGCGATGAGTATCGGTGCGTTATCTCCAGAAGCCCATGAAGCGTTGGCTATAGCGATGAATCGCTTGGGAGGATGTTCCAACTCAGGTGAAGGTGGTGAGGACAAGCTGCGTTTTGGCACTGAGAAAAACTCCCGCATAAAGCAAGTTGCTTCAGGTCGTTTTGGTGTCACACCGCACTATTTAAGAAGTGCAGATGTTATTCAAATTAAAGTGGCGCAGGGCGCAAAACCAGGAGAAGGCGGGCAGTTACCCGGTGAAAAGGTCACGCCATATATCGCCAAGCTCCGCTATTCGGTGCCGGGAGTAACGCTGATTTCTCCTCCTCCACATCATGACATTTATTCAATTGAAGATTTAGCACAGCTTATTTTTGACCTTAAACAGGTTAATCCTGAGGCTATGATCTCAGTGAAATTAGTTTCTGAACCAGGTGTCGGTACGATTGCTACGGGTGTTGCAAAAGCCTACGCAGATTTAATCACTATCGCAGGTTATGACGGTGGTACTGGTGCAAGCCCACTGAGTTCGGTCAAATATGCTGGCTGCCCGTGGGAGCTAGGTCTTGCGGAAACTCAGCAGGCATTGGTCGAAAATGGCCTTCGTCACCGCATCAGATTGCAAACCGATGGTGGATTAAAAACCGGACTGGATATCATAAAAGCAGCGATTTTGGGTGCTGAAAGCTTTGGTTTTGGTACTGGCCCGATGGTCGCACTGGGTTGTAAATATCTACGTATTTGCCATTTAAATAACTGTGCTACCGGCGTTGCGACACAAGACGATACGTTACGCCAAAAGCACTACCATGGCTTACCAGAAATGGCGATGAATTACTTTAAGTTTATTGCTCAAGAAGCCAGAGAAATTATGGCTCAGTTAGGGGTGACTAAACTAACCGACTTGATTGGCCGAACTGAGCTCTTGGAGGTCATTGAAGGTAATACGGCAAAGCAGAAAAAGTTAGACTTAAGCCCAATATTAGCAAAACCTAGCAACCCTTCTAACGAAGCGTTGTTCTGTACCGCTACCAACCCATCTCATTATACGGGGGAGTTAAATGAATTATTGTTGGATAAAGCGAAAGCGGCAATTGATAATAAAACGGGTATCTCTTTAGTAAATCGTATTGCGAATACCGATCGCTCTATTGGTGCAATGATTTCTGGTTACATCGCCAGTAAACATGGTAATCAAGGAATGGCAGCTGATCCTGTGTCTATTGAGCTACATGGAACTGCTGGTCAATCGTTTGGTGTCTGGAATGCGGGTGGCCTTGAGATGACGTTGGTAGGAGACGCCAATGATTATGTTGGTAAGGGCATGGCTGGAGGCAAGTTAGTCATTTGTCCACCGATTGGTTCTAGTTTCGCTTCACATCAAGCTTCAATAATTGGTAATACCTGCTTGTATGGCGCCACTGGTGGGAAGCTATTTGCTGCGGGTCGAGCTGGGGAGCGTTTTGCAGTGCGTAACTCTGGTACTCAGGCCGTGGTCGAAGGGCTAGGTGACAATGGCTGCGAGTACATGACCGGTGGTGTGGTTTGTGTACTTGGACAAGTAGGGGTTAACTTTGGTGCCGGCATGACCGGCGGTTTTGCCTACGTGCTGGACGAAGAGGGGGATTTTGACAAGCGCATTAACGCTGAATTGGTTGAACTGTTAACGCTTGAATCTTTGCCATCTCATCAAGAGCATTTACGTGGATTAGTTGCTGATCATTTAGATGCAACGGGATCAGGTAGAGCTGAACAAATATTGGCGAACTTTGAATTATACCTACCAATGTTCAGGCTGGTAAAGCCAAAGTCGAGTGATGTAGCCAGTTTGCTCGGTCACCGCGCACGTAGTAGTGCAGAACTTAGAATTCAAGCGCAGTAGGGAAGAATTATGAGTGAAAATGTTTATCAGTTTATTGATGTGCAGCGTGTAGATCCGCGTAAAAAACCAATCTCTACTCGCAAACAATCCTTTGTAGAGATTTATGAGCCGTTTTCTGAACAGCAAGTGAATTCGCAATCGGATCGCTGCCTTGATTGTGGCAACCCTTACTGTGAGTGGAAATGTCCAGTTCACAACTACATACCTCAGTGGCTAAAGTTAATTCGCACCGGGCGAATTATTGAAGCCGCAGAACTTTCGCATCGCACAAATAGCTTGCCAGAAGTGTGTGGGCGGGTATGCCCGCAAGACCGACTTTGTGAAGGCGCTTGTACGTTGAATGACGAGTTTGGCGCGGTAACCATAGGAAATATTGAAAAATATATTACCGATACGGCTTTTGCGCAGGGATGGAAACCCGATCTGTCTTATGTCAGCTGGACCGATAAAAAAGTTGCAATCATCGGTGCAGGTCCTGCTGGATTGGGTTGTGCTGATATTTTGGTGCGCAACGGTGTTAAGCCAGTGGTATTTGACCGCAATCCAGAAATAGGCGGTTTGCTGACCTTTGGCATCCCGTCCTTTAAGTTGGAAAAGTCGGTGATGGAAAATCGTCGTCAGATATTCACCGAGATGGGTGTTGAATTTAAACTTAATACCGAGGTCGGAAAAGATATTTCCATGGATGAACTATTAGCGGGTTACGATGCAGTGTTTGTTGGTGTAGGAACCTATCAAAGTATGCGTGGTAATTTAGAGAACGAAGATGCTGACGGTGTGTATGAAGCTCTGCCATTTTTGATCGGTAATACCAATCGCGTGATGTCATACGATGAAACTGAATTTCCTTTTGTTGACATGGCAGGCAAAAAAGTTGTTGTACTGGGCGGTGGTGATACAGCGATGGACTGTGTTCGTACATCGGTTCGTCAGCAGGCTCAATCGGTGATCTGTGCTTATCGTCGAGACGAAGAAAATATGCCTGGCTCGGTGCGAGAAGTAAAAAATGCCAAAGAAGAAGGCGTGGAGTTTCGATTTAATTTGCAACCAGTTGGCATCGAAGTTAACGGTGATGGGCGAGTAACTGGTGTCAAGATGGTTAAAACGGAGTTGGGTGAACCCGACAAAAACGGTCGACGCCAAGCGCAAATTGTCGCTGGTTCTGAGCATACATTAGAAGCGGATGCAGTGATCATGGCGTTTGGTTTTAAGCCACATAACTTACAGTGGTTAAGCGACTATGATGTTGATATCAATCACTGGGGTGGTATCGTTGCGCCAGAGAAAGGAGCGTACACTCATCAAACGAGTAATCCTAAGATCTTTGCTGGGGGAGATGCTGTTAGGGGATCTGATCTGGTTGTCACCGCCATTTTTGAAGGTCGAAATGCAGCTGAAGGGATAATGGAGTATCTAGGCGTTTAGTAATTAACCTCAGCTAGCGCATAAGCGAATTTGCCCAATAAAGCTATTTTGCCACACTCTCTTCGTTGTTTTCACTCGTAATAGCCGGCTATTACGAGTGAAAACGCCTTGATATTGAGCAAAATATCATCATTGGATGTTAAAAACTAAGCGGCATCTTAGTTTTGGATTACCAATACCCTTATACGCAGCTGAGGTTAATTAAGCGCCTTGCTATGTTTCAGGGCGCATCTCAATGAGATACTCTAGTGAATTAAAACCTATACTCGACGGAAAGTTGCAAAGTACGTCCCCGAGCAGGGTATTCACCAAAGAGTTTATCGTTTAGCTGTCCGAGTGGTATGACGGCAGCGGTTGCATAGCGCTTGTTTAATAAATTACGAATGCTAAATGTTGCGGTTGTGACACTATCAAAAGCGTAAGTTATCGTTGAGTTAAAAGTATTCAGCGAGCCTTGCTGGGTTAGAACAGGCACGTTGCTTCGACTATTCATGACCAAAGCGGCAGACCAAGCATCACTTATAGAACCTTGTAGTGCTAATGTTCCATAGGTTTTTGGAACAAGCTGAGCTGAAGCTGTTGCTGCTTGTTGTGGTTCAACGGTAGTATCATTTTTAAGTAAATGTGTTAAATGGCCTTTGATATTTAACCAAGATGCGAGTTTGTAGTTCCACTCCAGCTCAATACCAGTCGTATCATTATGTGCAACATTATCTAAAAAGACATTCTCTCCATCGGTGCCAAAGTCTATCAGATCACTGATGCTGTTATTATAAAGGCTAGTGACAAGGAACAGCTGTTCCCCAGTATATTGATAAACGGCCTCATATGACGTTATTGTGGTGGGCTTAAGTGTTTGGTTTCCTAGAGTTAAGCCGCTCTCATCATCATACAAATCACCTAATGATGGAACCCGGTAGGCTTGACCGTAAATAAGTTTGAAGAGGTGGTATTCATTTAGCTCGTATATTAAGCTCAATCTTGGATTAGTTTTATCACTGACATCATTGTAGTTGTCCCGTCTGACGCCTATGGTTGACCTCCAATTTTCATTCCACTGAGATTCTAGTTGCATATAGCCCATGCTGATACGTCTTTTCGTGTCGTCAATAACACGCTGCTCTGTACGGGTAAAATTTTGCACTTGAGCGAGATAGCTTAGGTCCGAAAAAATATCGTAATTACTCCGTAAAAACCCCCCAGGCACTGAGCTTGATACAAACTCCAAGCCAGAAGTTAAACTATGAACCGCTGATATTTTATAGTTATAGTCCACACTTGCCCGATATGATTCGTAGTTAAAGTTTTCGCCAAATAGAAAATCAGCGTTGGTAAATGGTCCTGTTCCCTCGACTTCTAATGTGCCAAGTGACACTCGCTTGGCTTTGTTGTACTCCAAGGCAGTTGAGAGTTGCCAGCGATTCTCGTTACCGGTTTGGTATTCTAATCTAGACAGCCAGTTTTCGGTTTTAATAGTATTTACGCTGTCTCTTACACGACGGAAAAGATAGTGTTTGTCTCTTTGTGACCGGTGATAACGGTTACGCCATATAATCTTGTCGTATTGCAGGTTTAGCTCTAGCTGAGTGGCACTATGTGGATCTGACGTTGAGTTTTGCAATGCAAATCTATCAAAAATCGGTTTAAGAGTATCTCCATCATCTTGATAATAATGAAAGCCCGCACCAAGCGTAAAGCCATCTATATCAGTAGTAACACCCAAGTTCAGTTCTCGTTGGCCAATATCGCCAATCGCAGCAGAAATCGTGTTATCGAGTTTAGTAATGATGTTGATCACGCCATTGAAAGCGTTTGAACCATACAAGGCTGAACCCGGACCTCTGTTAACTTCGATGCGTTCGACATTATGTAAACTTAAAAACCGAGTGATGTAGTTAACACCCCCAGTGTAATCGTCATTTAAACGTTGTCCATTAAGTAACACCAGTAACGTATTTGCATATTTTTGGGGATGACCTCTGGCGATTAAATAAGACTGGTTGCCTTCTACAGAGTTGTACATAGAGTAAAAACCGGGAATATGGGTAAACAGCTCCACGAGATTTTTCACCCCAAGTTGTTTTAAATCTTGCATAGTAAAGTAAGATACCGTTGAAGGCGTGTACTTTAATGGTGTATCTGTTTTGGTTGCGATTTGCACCGGAACCGACATTAGTTGTTCTATTTCTAGAGAATATAACGGGTTGTCACCGCTTGCGCTTACTTCGGTGAGCAGGGTGTTTGATGTGAGCAACGTAAACAGCAGTAGTTGTTTCTTCATTGTCCTTATTGCGCTATTGGAGATCGCTAATTCTATTAGTGTAGACGCTTTTAAGTTGTTAACAATTCAAAAACATAATGAAGGGAGTTTTCTAGTCGAAAGCGTTTTTATACAAATTGGTCTTTCCTTCTCAACTAAGGCAGCATACGGTAAATCACTCCTTCTATCTCAAAAGGTGTAATGAGCAAGGCTGAGGAAGTTAGCGGTTAGCTTCAATCTGACCTTGCCAATACATGGAGGATGTTCCAGAAAAGACATTGGAATATTTAGTCAAATGCATAATCAAAAAGTCTTTAACAGCAGTAACTTTTGCAGCTGACTTCATATCTGAGTGATAGAGTAACCATAAATTCCATATAGAGGGTTTGAGCGTCATATCTATGCGGTAAAGTCTGGACGTTTTATCGTTATCAATCAGTCCGCATGGCAATTTGGCGATACCTAAGCCATTTTTTGTTGCTGTAATTAAAGGACCTAATTGGTCAAACTTGGCGACAATTCTTGCGGCAGGAAGCTGTTCTAAATACCAGTTAGGATCAAATTCCAATTGCCACAATAGTAAACGGTGTTTTTTTGGTAGCTGCTCCAGATAGTCTACACTGGCATACACTCCCCAATCAGAAGCAAATAGTTTTTTGCCAATGAGCTCACCTTGGGTAGGCTCGGGCGTAAATCGCAGTGCGATATCCGCTTCTCTTGCATAAAGATCTTTATGGTGAGAGCCAATAATCAAGTTAAGTTGGATGTTGGGATAGCGTAGATAAAAATCACTGAGTGCTGGGACCACATAATCATTTGCTAATTCAGGGGTCAGCGTCAAATTCACCTCACCGCTGAGCAATTTGTCTTGGCCAACCAGTTTACGTTCAATGTTAAGCTGCTGTTCTCTCAATGAGCGAATATCGGGTAAGATACTAATACCAGCCGATGTCAGTTGGTAACCTTTGGGTATACGCTCGAAAAGCCTAACGTTGAAGTGTGTTTCAAAAGCTTGAATGCGTCGAGCTACAGTCGTGTGGTTGACGTTTAACAAGCGAGCGGCGGCAGACAAGCTCCCTGTCTCACTTAATGCCAATATGTATTGATAGTCATCTTCCATGCTCATCTGTGCATTATTGCACAGTTACACTGCAAACATCACTAATTTTTTCTGTAACGATATTCTGTACATTTACCACAGACCAAGACACAAAATAAGGAGCATAAATGTACACTCTATATCACTTTCCAATTAGTTGCTCTAATGCCGTAAAAATCGTGCTAGAGATTGTCAATGTTGAACATCAGGTTGTCATTGTCGATTTACTTAAAGGGGAACAATATCAGCCAGAATTCTTAGCACTTAATCCGACTGGAAAGGTGCCAGTTCTAGTCACTGGAAGCCAAATTATGACGCAAGGAACTGCTATTTTAATTCATCTATCACAAAAGTTTCCGAAGTCGGCTTTAATGCCGGATTTAGCGTCCAAAGAGGGAATGGCAGCACTGAAATGGCTTGACTTTGTTGCCACTAGTCTGCACGGAAACTTTGATAAAGTTATTCACCCAGAGCGTATTGCGAATGATATAAATATTGTCAAAGCCAATGCTGAAGATGCAATCATAAAACAGTTAAATCAAATCGAAGAGCAGCTGAAAAACAGTGATTTTTTAGCTGGTAACGTTCCTACGTTAGCGGACTATTACTTCGTAGTAATGTTAGGGTGGAGTAAGATGTTGAGCTTTGACTTGTTTAGTCGCTACCCAATATTTATGCAGTTTAAAACACGTTTAAAATCGGCCTGTCCAGGCTCAGAATCTCTGAGAGTTCTTTGACTCAAGACTCGAACATTCAGTAGTTAGTTACAAATTATAAGGAAGTATCAATGTTTATCGTCTTTTTGAGATTCACGAACAACAAGCACATGGCACCTCAGTTTATGCAAAGTCACCTAGACTGGATTAAGTCTGGGATCAATGACAATGCTTTTTTGCTCGCAGGCGGTCTTTTGGATGGCAGTGGAGGTTGTATTGTTACTCACAATATTACTGAAAGTGAGTTACTTAAACGTTTACACGAAGATCCCTTTGTGATCGAGAACGTTGTGACGTTCGACTTTGTTGCCGTGGCTGTTAGTCTCGCTCAGGTACAGCAGATGTTTTTGGTTAGTTAATAAGCAAGCAAATGCTATCAGAACGACTTAAGCAAAAATGTAGGATTCAGGTAATACTACCTCAATCCTACGTATAGCTTAGCTAACCTGAACTCGGGATAAGCGGCATGCTACAGCGCGACGCTTTTACGTATTTCAGCGTTGAGCTCGCGAGCAATAGCTCGCTATCACATACGCGAACTCGCCTTGAACTACATAAAAATAGCAGCACGGTATAATTCAACCAGGCAATATATTGATTTAATTGACTCTGTCATGTCCATTATCCTGAGTTCAGGTTAAATAGAATCTAAAACTATGCCAAATAGCTTTTTAGGTTCTATTTCGCGGTATGTCCTGAATCGGTAGTGGTATTTCTGTACACAGGGGGTCACAACTCATGTATACCGTCGTATTCACTAAACAGTTAGCAAAGCCATTAACGAGAGTAAAAAGTAAAATACCGAAAATAGCCCGATCAGTAAGCCAGTGTTAAAAGTCCATTTCAATGGATAATATACAGATGGTTTAGTTTGTTTTAATTGTTTAGCCTTGTTCAAAAAAGGCGTTACTTGGCCAAAAATAGCATTTATTGGCCCAGCTTGGTCACCGGGCAAATTCGGCACCTGCATCATTCTTACAAGTTTTTTGTAGAACCAGTTAACGACTTTACCTGAAAAACCCATTGGCCTTTCAAGATCACACATAAGAATCAACCGCATTTCACTAGTGTGGTTTTCGACAAAATGCAAATAGGTTTCATCAAATACGAATGCTTTCCCGTCATACCAAGTTTTACTTTGACCATCGATATTGATATAGCATTGGTCACTATTTGGTGTGGCAAGGCCCAAATGATACCGAAGTGAACACGCTACCGGATCTAGGTGTCTAGTGAGTTTTGAATTTGCTGGCAACAAGGTGAACATGGCGCCGTTTACACTGGGTATTTGCTCTAGCAATGCGACTGTTTTAGGGCAGTGCGCTAAGGCTGAATTGAGGGTTGTGCCATACCAAGTGCAGTAAAACTTGCTCCACCCGTATTTATAAAATGTCCTAAAGCCAACATCATAATAACTTTTATTAGCGCGATTAGTTGTTTCATTGAAGTAACCCGCTTTATAAAGTCCAATGGCTTCTTCAGCAATTACTTGCCAGTTTTCTTCTAATATTTCTAATTTATTGAATGCAGATACTTGGACAAATGGCTTTCTTGCCCATGGCTTGGTTGACAGGTACAAAAGTACGTTAAGGGGAGCAAAAATAGGCCAGCCTTTTCTTAAGTATTCAACACCGTTAGAAAATCTTGATTGACCACGAAATTTGTATACGTACAAAACAGACAGGAAGCAAAATATTAAAAACGATAAAGTAAACAATTCACTAAACATCAGGGTAAAAGCCAATCAATGCAAAACCCTAATTATACGTAACTAAATGTCAATATTATGTGTTTGAGGTGTCAGTTTTGTTACTGTTATGGGGGCAGCGATGGGCTTGCAGTAATAAGTTTACATGAGCAGTAACTAGTATTGTGTTGCAGAAATATAGATTAGTTATTTGGAAGATATATATCCATAAATGCTGTGAGCAAAGGTTCTTTTAATACCAATCATGCTAATTGAAAGTGCAGTTTGTGGAAAAACTTTGGTATTCAGGCAACAGTTTTATTAGCGACAAATATGCTCTGCTAAATTGGTGTATTTAAGTGCCTTTTGATAAAACGTCGCCGCGAAATTAAAGTCTAGGAGCCACTATAACTGACAATCATGTATAAATGGCTCAGCTGGAAAATTAATAGGCTGCGCGGGGAGTTTAAGCACTTTGTACCAGCAGCAGCTCCTTAGCACTGGCTCTTGTGGTGTCGCTTATTTTATCTCCGCCAATTAATCGAGCGACTTCGTCAATCCGTTGTTGTTCACACAAGGGTATCATTGATGTGAAAGTCTCCCCATTTTCAACTTGCTTGGCAACAAAAAACTGATTGTGTCCGCTACATGCGACTTGCGGCAGGTGCGTAACACAAATTACCTGTGTTGATTCTCCTAGTTGACGCAGCAGTTTGCCAACTGTTGCAGCAGTAGGGCCAGAAATTCCAACGTCGACTTCATCAAAAATTAATGTTGGGGTAGTGACTTTGGCTGCAATGATAACCTGAATTGCAAGGCTGATCCTTGATAATTCACCTCCTGAGGCCACTTTGCCCATTGCCTGTAACGGTTGTCCAGGGTTCGTCGAAACCTGAAACTCTACCTGATCGTTACCGTATGCAGACGGTTTTCCATTTGCTATGCTGGTCAGCTTAATTAAAAACTGTCCATCAGCCATGGCAAGTTCAGCCATACTAGAGGATATCTTTTCGTTTAACTCGAGGCTTGCTGCTTGACGGCTCTGACTTAGGGCCTGAGCACTTTGATTGTAGGCGTTTACAGACTCTGCTATCTCTTCTTCAAGGTTATCCATACGTGCATAATCAGAGCAAATACTAGCTAGCTCATCATGTAGAGACTGATGATGCTCATGCAGATGCTCTGGCTGAACATGGTGTTTTCGGCTTAACTCCATCGTTTTGGATAAGCGGCTTTCGAGCTCTTGCAGACGCTCGGGATCTTGTTCTACAGAATCTACATATTGCCTTATTTCACGACTTGCTTCTTCCACTTGAACAGCCGCGTCTTCCAACATTTGTGCAATATTTTCCAGCCCTTTGTCATAGCCTGTTAATTCTGCAAAGACCTGTGCACTATGTTGCAGGTGAGAAAGTACAGTCTGTTCATCATTATCATACAACCTGCTCAGCTCACCATGACACTGATGTAGTATGGTTTGAGCGTGACTCAGCCTTGCATGTTCGGCTTCAATTTCAGCAAATTCACCCGGTTGTAATGCAAATTCATCTAACTCGGCGACTTGATATTCTAAAAGCTGTTTACGAGCCTCTTGGTGTTGTTGTTGACGCTGTAGCTCAGCATACTCTTTTTGCAGTTTATGAAAGTGTCGATGCTGGTCTTTGACGGCATATAACAAATTATGATGGCCCGCGTAGGCGTCGAGGATGTGAAGCTGATAATCCGGTTTTAATAACAGTTGATGGGCATGTTGACCGTGTATCGCAATTAAAAATTGGCCTAGCTCTTTAAGTTGACTTGCTGTAACAGAAGCGCCATTTATATAGCTTTTACTGCGGCCACTTTTGCTGATAACCCGGCGTAATATACAGTCGTTATCATCGTTCTCTAGCATATGTTCAGCAAGGAACCTTTTAGCTGCAGGCAGATTGGTAACATCAAAATGCGCAGTGATATCGGCCTTGTCTGCACCCGGTCTAATTGCTTGTGCATCCGCACGCTCACCCAAACATAGTGATAAAGCATCAATTGCAATCGATTTTCCGGCACCGGTTTCTCCGGTTATTGCGGTCATTCCTGAACGCCAATCAATATTTAAGGTGCTGACAATAGCAAAATTTTTAACATTAAGTGCAATTAACATAGCTTCAAAACCCTAACCCATATAACTGTTAATTTATACAGTATTTTTTGATTTCGCAACCTAAAAGTTAATTTAATGCAGGTGAAGATGATAGATGGACGTTTAGGGTAATTAATGAAGGTACGGCAAGCATAAAAAGAGGAGCATCTGGGCTCCTCTTTTTATGTGTTATTGTTCTGCTGCTTGTAATTTCATGTTGCTACCAGATGACGGAGATGCGGGTTTACGCTTTGGATTGTCTTCATCTTCACTCTCTATTTCGTCTTCAACTGGAAGCTCGAGATCCGGTGTTTGAATTCGAGCAATTAGCGCAGGTAAAATTTCACGATAGAAATCACGATTGTATGCAATCCCAGAGCTAGGCAGCTCAGCCACAAAATATTGTAATTGCTCTGCAAGCAAGTCTGTGGTCTTTAAGGCCCGACATTTGTTTAGTTCAGCGCTCACTTTATGTAAAAACTGCTCACTCACTCTTTCAAGTTGATCTAGGTTCTCTTGATTGTGTGCTTGTACAACAAAAAAATTACTGACAATAGCATTAATTTGTGGTGCATATTTAGGGCGAAGAATCTTAGCATCAACGAACTCTGCCACTTTTACTTTAAAATGCGAAGTGATTTCTTTAAGCCTTTTGTTGAAGGCTTTTTTTTCTGCTTCAATCGCTTTTCTTCTATTACTTTCAATCACAAGGTAGACCGCAAGTAATGTAATGAGTAGCGCCAATGTGAAAAAAACTACATAACCCATGATGACGATAATTACCTAAAAGAGAAAATTTACAGGAGTATTTTGCTCAACTTTTACTTGTTAGTAAAGCCTACTACCCCAATTCAATTTTTGCCTAAGAACATTATAGTAAGAGTAACATTTTGGGTGAATAAGTCTTAGCTTTTTATCTGCTTTTCTAATTAAAACTTCGTCTCCCGGCAACACGGCTAACACCACGTGACTATCACAGCTAACTTGCAAGCTGTCTGTATTTTCAGCGCTTAGCTTGAGCTTAACGACTTTATCTGCGTCTACCACTAATGGCCGGCTGGATAAGGTATGGGGAAACATAGGAACTAACGCCAAGGCATTGAGCTCAGGTGTTAAGATTGGACCACCTCCAGAAAGTGAGTAGGCAGTGGACCCTGTGGGTGTTGATACGATGAGTCCGTCTGAGCGTTGTGAAAACACAAAAGCGTCGTCTATAAACGCCTCAAATTCTATCATGTGGGCCACTTTATCGGCATGCAGTACCGCTTCGTTCATAGCCAAATTGGCACTTTTAAGCTGGTCGTGGCGAAATACCTCGACTTCTAATAGGAAACGCGCTTCCTCGATAAACTGACCACTTAGAACTGCCTCAAGTTGGGCTTCAAATCCATCCGGATTGAGGTCAGTTAAAAAACCTAGGTTACCTCGGTTGACTCCGATCACTGCAACATCAAAACGTGCCAATACTCTCGCTGCACCGAGCATATTTCCATCACCACCAACAACGATGGCAAGGTCACTTCGTTTACCAAGCTCGACTAAATCGACGCTAGCTTCCGCTGTTAGTTTCGATATTTGGTCAGCAACATTGTTTTCTACCAGCACATCGTAGCCTAGTGCTTGCAAAAATGTGTAGAGTCGTTGTATCGTCAACCCCGCGCCTTCATGGTTGGGTTTGCCGATTAAACCTATGGTTTTAAACGGTGTTGTCATTCAGTCATTTGTCCCTAGTATTTTAGTGCAAGGTTATATTAAAAATTTAGCGCTTGAAACTGGCAAATGCACCCTTATAAAAATAAATATGAAACTCACTAGCAGAGATGAACAAATACTGTGTGCTGTTATGCGTCACTATTGCAACGGTGAAGGGCAACCTGTTGCCTCAAGCAAAATAGCCAAACAAGATGGTTTAGCGGTTTGCTCCGCTACAGTCCGTAACGCCATGGCTCGGCTAGAAAATCAAGGTCTATTGTATTCTCCCCACACTTCGGCCGGCCGAGTGCCAACAGATAAAGGTCTGAAATTTTGGCTACAGGAGTACTTTTCGCTACGAGATATTGGCGTGCACTGGCAGCCGGAGCAAAACTCGATAGTATCTTTTGCTCATTTACTTAGCCAAAACTTTCAAGTGTGTTGTTGTGTTGGGTTACCACAAGTGAGCTCAAGGCAAATGTTCCGAGTTGAAGTATTAGACTTTGACCGTAAAAATTGGCTTGTTTTACTTATTGATAGAGCTGGGCAATCCCACAACATTTGCATCGATAAGCCAATAGATAACTCCGATGCGTTGCGCTATCAATTTGCTGGTTGGATGAATACGGTGTTTAGTCAGCAAACATTGGTGGAAGGGTTACATCGCATGCGCGCTATGGCACACAGTGCTCCACCAAGTTGCCATTCTATATTAGCGCAGTGGACCAAACAGCTCAGTCAACAGTTAGGTACGGACAATGCTATCGTGGTTGGTGAACGCTACTTATATAACCGATTGCAACTGGAAAAAGAAGTGAACTTAGGAGTCGGTTTACTTGAACAGATAGAACATAAATTGGCCTTCAAGGAAGGCGTATCTGTATTGTTGGGCGAAGAGATCAGTATGTTGGGATTAGAAAGAGTCGTGGTCTTGAGTGTTCCTTACTTTTCCTCAAAAGATGAATACCAAAGTCGTTTTTGTGTTATTTGCCCAGCAGACTCGAAAATTGCAGAAATCATCGCAGAATTTAAAAAATTGCCAATTTAAGGGGTTGAATCTGATTTATCAATCCCCATAATTACCGCAGTTGTAAAGTATTGGAGAGATTACCTCATGTCGGAGCAGACAAAAGCGACAGAACACGAACAAGAGCAAGCAGAAATCGTAGAGACAGCTGTTGAAGAGCAAACTCAAGAAGAAGCAGCTCAGGCGGCGGCTGAGTTAAGTCCAGAAGAAGAAATTGCAGGTTTATATGCTGAACTTGAATCAGCAAAACAAACCATTGAATCGCAAAAAGACAGCGTAGTGCGAGCTGCAGCAGAGGTGGAAAATGTCCGTCGTCGCGCTGCACAAGATGTTGAAAAAGCACATAAGTTTGCATTAGAGAAATTCTCAAATGAATTGCTTCCTGTCCTTGATAACCTAGAGCGTGCAATTGAGTTTTCGGATAAAGAAAACGAAACTTTGAAACCTGTGCTTGAGGGTATTGAAATGACGCTGAAAAGCTTTGCAGATGCATTGGCTAAATTTGGTGTTGAAGCGGTGAACCCTCAGGGTGAGTCTTTTAATCCTGAGCTACATCAAGCAATGTCGTTACAGCCAAGTAACGACGTCTCACCAAATACCGTACTTGCTGTGATGCAAAAGGGCTATACACTCAATGGACGGTTATTACGTCCAGCAATGGTGATGGTGTCTAAAGCAGCCGAGTAATAAGCTTATACAGATTGAAAAAGCCGCATTGCGGCTTTTTTTAAACGTCAATTTAAGTACTCAACACACAGCGTCATTAATGTGAGCTGCCATACAAATTAGTTCGTTGGTAGAGTTCTATCCAACATATTCTTCACACTGCTTTGTGCCTACTTCTTTTCAAAAAAGTGAATTATCTACCCGCCACTGGCATTTTCGAACCTTGTCAAACCAAGGTTGTGTAAATGGCTTCCTTTGCTTTTCTTCAGGTTCAGGTAAAGAGATATGTAGTCCGTGTGAGAGATGATTGTTCACTAACCTGCGGATTTTATCACTCTCCAAGTCAGGGTAGATCGAGATGAGTTGATGGCGTAGATCATCGCTTAAAACTTTGCCCTGTAAATGTTCAAAATAACTATTTAGCCACAGTAATAGATGCTGCTTTGCTATGTTAGGAAAAGCCTCAGTCAGTGTCGCAGTTGGCTGATATAAACGTTGATAGTTCAGTAGTTCATTTTGGATCAAAAAGGTGAACAACAAGTTTATGCCTGCGGATATTTGCCCTGAGCGTTTGTCGGTTGATTGGTAGCTGGCAAGCGCCAAGCGAAAATGCTGCTCAGCAGATCTCACATTACCTTCATCTAAGTCCATCAGCCCTAAATTGTTTTCAATCATTGCGACTATGGATTCTTGATTGAGCTTATTGGCAATTTCTTTTGCTTTGTCATAACTTGCTCTGGCAGTTGAGTAGTCGTTTAACTGTCGGTATACCAATGCCATGCTATTCATGAGAGTTAGTCTCTGTCTTTCCGATGTGGTGTACTTATAAGAGCAATTCAGGCTGATCAATGCCTCTTCTAAATAGTTTTCTCGGCGCAGCCAGATACCCAATGCGCTCATTATAGAGGTGAGCTTTGTTTTAAAGTAAGGAACGTTATCTTTAGTAAATAAGGCTTCTAACGAAACGTACATTCTCTCTATTTGATTGGTTTGTAATGTGGCTCGAGTATTTAATAGATGCCACCGAATAAACTCCGAGTCACCAAGCTTATCAGGAGATAGTTGAGTACGTAAAATCTCTAAGGTTTTGGCGGGGTTTACTTGAATATAAGCCTCTGCCTCATCAAGCGTTTCGGTTTCTGAGGCGTGTCCAGAAAAGCTCAACATCAAGGTGCCAATAACCATAGTCACAACTTTTATATACACCGACCAGCCTTAAAAATAACTACTTACCTAAACTATAGGTGTGTCATCAAGTTAATTCAAAAGTTCTCAGAGGAGCTGGTATTTTCGGCGACGACCAAAATTCATGTCATTTGTTCAATTTATTTATTACGAAATATGTAATTCGCTATTAACGATCTATGCTTGATCAAAGTTGTACTGACTCTTTGCATCGAACACGGTCGATTATTCGGCTAAACGCTCACATTGAACGAGGGGCACACTATGAGCAACTTAGGTATCTTTAAACTGAAATTACTACCATGCTACTGCATGTTGGCAATTCCAGTTACTGCACTTGCTGAAACTGATGAAGTAAAAGCAGAAAGCGCAATTGAAACGATAGTAGTTACAGGATCCCGAATTAGACGTTCGGTGCAAGCGGAAAGCTCATCACCTATATCTAGTACAGAACTTAGCGACTTAACCGATATTGGTGCAAACAATATACGTGATTTAATTGAAGTACTTCCCTTCAATGCTGGTTCACAGAACAATTCAGA
Organism: Pseudoalteromonas sp. T1lg65; assembly: GCF_051930985.1. NCBI lineage: Bacteria > Pseudomonadati > Pseudomonadota > Gammaproteobacteria > Alteromonadales > Pseudoalteromonadaceae > Pseudoalteromonas > Pseudoalteromonas sp. T1lg65. The sequence goes on from NZ_CP196837.1 coordinate 1,505,756, forward strand.
CAATCTGTCGCAAAACTTTACTGCAGGCACTTCCAACGTTAATTTAAGAGGTTTGGGGGTGTCTTCAACCTTAGTGCTACTCAATGGTATTCGTCAGGTAACTTCGGCAGTTGTCACAGATCAGGGTGCCAGTTTTGTTGATACCGCCTCGTTAGTCCCTACGCTTGCGATAAAACGAGTAGAAATACTCAAAGATGGCGCTTCGGCTATCTATGGTTCTGACGCTGTCGCAGGGGTGGTGAACTTTATAACCCGCGATGACCTTGAAGGTGGTGAGGTCCAATATGAGTACAGAACCCGTTGGAGCGATGGGGATCAAGAAGATACGAAAGTTGACTTTGCTTATGGAGGTTATGTTGGCGACACCGGACACATGTTACTGGCGGTCAGCTTTTTGGAGCGTTCGAGCTTATTACTTGACGAAGTTGATTGGTTAAAGCCAGCCACGAGCAGTTTTGGCAATCCTGGTAGTTTTGTTATCCCTTCTTTGGCAGATGAAAACAATCCCAGTGGTCTAACACTTGCTGACCCCAACTGTGTTGCTAACGGTGGCAGTGTTTCAAATGGAGCCAATGGTAATACGTTTTGTTTGTTTGACTTTGGTCCACAGATAACAGCAGTACCTAATGAAGACCGACTTCAGGCTTACGCCAGAGCTAATTGGGACTGGAATGATACTACTCGAGTTTGGGCTGAGTTTGGTTATGCGCGTAACAAAATTACCCGAGAAGTCTCACCAAGCTTTCCAGTACTAAACGCACCAAGTGTGTTGGCGAGTCATCCTGATAATCCGTATGGCGAAGATGTGTTTTTTAGAGGCAGACCTTACGGGGAAGGTAAGCCTACTGAAATTAACTATTATGATCATACCACTTCTCGTTTTGCGATTGGTGCAGACGGAGAAGTAACTCAAGGGATCTACTGGCAAGCATCATTTGTGGCAGCGGCAAATGATGCCATCTTAAACCCCAGAGATGTCATCACCGATAATTTTCAAGCAGCACTGCATGGTCTTGGTGGTAATAAATGCCGCAGTACTAATCTCGCGGATGCTGGCGTTGGAGAATGTTACTATTTCAATCCTTTTGACCCACAAGATCCCGACAATGAACGGTTAAGAGATTACATCATAGGTGATTATATCGGTGATGCTGAGTCTGAAATGAGAGTATTCGAAGCTGTAATTACCGGAGAGTCGTTATTTGAAGTTGAGGGAGGAGATGTTGGGTTTGCTATCGGCCTACAGTATCGTGATGAATCGATAAACAACATCTACGATTCATTTACTCAGCAGGATAGCTTCGCCTTTTTAATAGGCAATCAAAACTTTAAAGGCGAACGTGATGTTAAAGCCTTGTTTGCAGAAGTTTTAGTTCCGTTGACGGAAGATTTAGAGTTAGGCGCAGCCGTAAGGTATGAAGACTATGGCGAGTTTGGTGGCGACACCACTAATCCCAAATTTTCATTTCTTTGGTTAGCAACAGAAGAATTGTCATTTAGAGGCACATTCAGCACTTCATTTCGTGCACCTTCAGTGCATCAGTTACAAGGTGTTCAGACCAATTTCGCCAATATCACCGATCCTGAAGATGGCTCGACGACATTTGGTGGTAACAGAACCATTGGCGATCCAAATTTAGTACCAGAAACATCTGAAGCATTAAATCTAGGGTTTTCCTATGCAGTGGATGAATACATCCTGGATGTTGATTATTGGGATTTTTCTTTTGAAGACGTGTTAACCCGAGAGAGTCACCAAGCCGTTGTTAACGCTAACCCCAACGATCCCGATCGGGTTATCCGTACGTCCGCAGGGACTATTTCAATTGTAAATACCAAGTTTATTAATGCAGAAGCGATTGATACATCTGGTATTGATTTAAGTGCATCAACAATCTATCGAACAGATTATGGTGACTTTTCACCGCAGCTGAAAGCCACTTATTTACTCAGCTATGATTTGATGGATGCCAATGGCGTGACAACAGACGGTAAAGGTAAGCTAAACCTAAATACGGTAGGTAATCCATCACCGCGTTTAAGAGGTAGCCTTGGTTTGAATTGGAGCAATGGCATGCATAGTGCGAATATCTATTTCAGACACGTGGCCAGTTATACCAATGACATTAACGGTGACTCAATTAGTTCCTTTAATACCGTGGATCTGCAATATAGTGTAAACGTTGGCGATGTAGTTAAAGAAGACTCTGAAACCAAGCTAATTGTTGGAGTGGTGAATGCAACAGATGAAGATCCTCCATACGTTGCAATAGCCGGAAGTTACGACCCTCGTACGGGGGATCCGCGAGGAAGACGTGCATACGTTAAATTTCAGTTCAATTTTTAACATGGACAGTGACTGCTGAAGCAGTTTGTGGGAGTCGTACCGGTAGCTCCCACAAACAGCTCCAAGTGTAGGTACCTTATGGCAATAACAGATAAGTTAATGACTCGAATACTTTTTCTACTATTTATAGTGTATTCATCTTTGACTTATGGACGTGTTGTAAAGCTGGTCACATTGGAGTATCCACCCTATGAATTTCAGGGTGCTCAAGACGCTAGCGGAATAGCGGTTGAGCTGGTAAGAGAAGCGTTCAACAGAATTGAACAACCGTTCACTATTCAATTTATGCCGTGGGGTAGGGCCATTCGGGAGATAAAAACTGGCCGAGTAGATGGGATCTTCACCATTTATAGAACTCCCTCTCGCGAGGAATTCATGGTGTTTTCTGATGAAGTGCTGATCCAGCAATCCATATCCATATTTGCTAGGAAATCTAATCAAATTGAATTTGGTGGCAGAGTTGAATCCTTATCATCCTATCGAATTGGTGTGGTGAGAAAAGTGAGCTATGGCGCTGAATTAGATGAAGCGATCAATACCGGACTGTTTGAAAACATCGTGACTACAGACAGTGGCATGAATAGCTTTAAACTGCTGTTGGCGGACAGAGTTGATATTGTGCTGAGTAATCGTTTAGGGGGCATGGAGATTATCAAGCAATTGGGTATTGAGAATGAAGTCTACCGAGTACCGTCATACGCGTATGACATTCCAAGTTACATCGCGTTTTCAAAACAACGGCCGTCCCATAACCTAAAACAACAGGTAGATGCTGCGTTGCGCCAAATGAAGGAAGATGGAACGTATGAAAAAATCATTCTTGAATATCTAAAACACTACAACAATGAAAAATCAATTTACGACACTTCGCCGCTACCGGGCAAGAAAGTGGAAGAGCGGACTTAGTTTTTCCGCATTGTTTAGGTTGAGAGGAATTAAATAATGAAGCTTAAAATTAAATCAAGACTGATATTACTCTCTTTAATCCCGGTGATAATTATTTCTTCAGTGGTTGTTACACTTACTTACGTCGAGGCCAAAAAATTAAGCGAAGCACAAGAGGAATTAAGTCGTAAAGAAATGATGCGGATGAAGCGAGATGAGCTGAAAGCTTACCTGCAAATTGCTAACAGCGTGATAACGCCGCTTCGTAATGCTAATAAACCTGAATCTGAAGTGATTGCTCTACTTAGAAACATTGAATTTGGCGAGTCGGGCTATCTATTCGCATTTAAACCCGATGGCACCCGCGTTATGCAAGGCAATAGCGACCAAGGAATAGGCCAAAATTTTATTGATTTACAGGACAAAAGAGGAAACTACTTAGTTAAAGATATTATTGAGTCGGCCAAAAGTGGCGATGGCCACTCAGTTTATTATTTTCCTAAACCTGAACAAAAAGAGCCGATTCCAAAGCTGGCTTACAGTATTTATCTACCCACTTGGGATTTGATTGTCGGAACGGGTTTTTATACGGAAGACGTTGATGCGCTGCTCAAATCAATGCGTGAAAAAAATGACAAGCAGGTTTTGGAAAGTATCAGAGATATTCTTATTTTTACATTTTTTATTTCCATCGTCGTTGCTATTGTAGGTCTCATGATCAGTAAAAGCATTACGGTGCCACTGTCCAAATTTGAAGATACTATTCATATTTTTGCAGCGAGAGATGCTGATTTAACCGCTAGAATCCCTGATTTCACCTTGCCCGAATTTGATAGTCTGAGCCGTAATTTCAATATTTTCTTGGGTCAACTTCATGAGCTAATTATCAAAGTCGCGAAGCTGACCAACGAAGTTGTTGATGAAACGAAACAAATTGCATCAGCATCATCGGAAATAAACTCAATTTTATCCCGTCAACAATCAGAAACAGAGTTGATTGCCACAGCAATGACTCAGTTAACCGCTTCTGCAGAGGAAATTTCTCGTAATGCCAATGAAGCTGCCAATTCCGCCCAAAACGCTAATCAGAGTGCCAAAGAAACGCAAGACTCCGTTGATGAAGCAACAGAGTCAGTAAGCACATTGGCGCAAAAGTTGGATGAAGCCAGCGGTGTGATTGCAAAACTGGAAGGGGATGTGCGTAATATCTCAGGTTCACTCTCAATTATTCAAGAAATCGCTGAACAAACTAATTTACTGGCGTTAAATGCTGCAATAGAAGCTGCCAGAGCCGGTGAGCAAGGGCGTGGTTTCGCTGTGGTCGCAGATGAAGTGAGAGAGCTTGCTACCCGAACCCAGAAGAGTGCAGCACAAATACTTGGGGTGATTAATACTCTAACTGACGGTTCAAAAGATGCCGTTCAGGCAATGGAATCGAGTAAAAGCTATAGCTCGTTAACGGTAGAAAAAGCGGCCTCTGCGTCGGACTCGTTAAACAATATAGTTCAATTTATTCACGAGATTCTTAACGTAAATGAACATATTGCTGGAGCGACAAAAGAGCAAAATATCGTAGATAAAGAAATTAGTGAAAGAACAGAGTCGATTTCTGAGCAAAGTAAAAAATCAGCTTCGATTGGGGATAGAAACCTAGAAATCAGCTCAACCTTAAGTGAAAAGGCCGGTGAACTGGCTGCGATAGTGAATCGCTTTAAAATTTAGCGTCGCTAATCAAAGCAGACCGTTAATTTAACACTCTTTGCAATACAGGATAGTGATCATGCTTAGTCGACTTAAAAATTTTGGCCCCGGTGTCATTGTCACCGCTGCGTTCATTGGCCCAGGTACTATTACTGCCTGTACGATGGCGGGTGCGCAATTTGGCTATGCGCTGCTTTGGGCATTGGTGTTTGCAACTGTAGCAACCATTATCCTTCAAGAAATGTCAGCGCGAGTGGGCATAGTGACGCAAAAAGGTTTGGGAGAAGTTATTAACCAGTCTTTACATCATTCGTTTTGGAAATGGCCTTTATTTGCCCTGATTATTGTCGCTATTTGTATAGGTAATGCAGCCTATGAAGCAGGGAATCTTGTTGGCGCTGCGCTTGGTATCGAAGCAATTACCAACCCTGGGAAATGGATTTTTAGAGGTTCGATCATCGCTTTGACCGCGATCGGGGCAGCTATTTTGATGCAAGGAACTTATAAACAAATTGAACGTATCTTGATTGCACTTGTATCTATCATGGCATTGGCATTTGTTATTACCTTTTTTTTGGTTAAACCGGATTTGGGTCAGTTGTTTACAGGGCTAGTGTCTCCATCAATTCCTGATGGAAGTTTGTTAACTGTTATTGCCCTAATTGGTACCACGGTTGTTCCTTATAACCTGTTTTTACATGCTTCAACGGCTAAGTCACATTGGTCAAATCCTGAAGATATTCCTGATGCACGTTCAGACACCATTGTGTCGATTGGCTTGGGTGGTCTGATTGCTATATTGGTAACATCCACTGCGGCAGCGAGTATTTTTACACTCGGTCTTAGTGTTAATAACGCGGTGGATATGGCGATTGTATTTGAGCCTATATTCGGTAGTTTGTCTAAATACCTCTTGGGTATTGGATTATTTGCCGCAGGATTGAGCAGTGTTATTACCGCACCGCTTGCAACAAGCTACGTGATATCTGAGCTACTCCAGCTCAATGCTGACGTAAATTCTCGGCCTTTCAGACTGATAAGTGTGAGTATTATTATGATTGGGGCTTTGCTGTCTATGGCAGATGTCAAGCCCATAGAGATAATTTTACTGGCGCAATTTGCCAATGGTTTGCTATTACCTATCATCGCAGGTTTCCTACTTTATGCCATGAACAATAAAGCGATGCTAGGTGATTATGCAAATTCGAAATTGTCCAATTTTTTGGGGGTTGCGGTAGTACTATTTACTGCTTTTTTGGGGCTAAGGCTGATTGCGAAGTCTCTAGGGCTTTATTGACCTGAACTTCTAAGTTCCATAGACACACAATTAATCTAGGAAAGTGTAAACGAGGCTGTGTGAAAGTGCGTGCTACCAGAATCCTTACCTGAAGCCAAGGTAATGATATAGCACTGCACTTCATAGCACTTTCTTTGGCCTTACTTTTCCTTTTTTGGCTAATAATGTTTGAAACTTTCTACATTGTAAGTGACTTTCCTCAGGGCATACCGCTGCTTTTAATAATCCATCCCTGGTGATTGTCATTTGTCGTATTGACTCATCTAACTCTTTTGCTTTATCGATTAGTCGCTGGCGGTCAATCAAAGTTGGCCGGTTTTCGGTATGCATAGATGCAAGTTCTTCTAAACTAAATCCTGCATTTCTGCCAAGCGTGATTAGAGCCAAACGCTCTAGTACGGAGTTAGTAAAGGTTCTTTTTAACCCTTGTCGGCCAACAGAACGAATAAGGCCTTTTTCTTCGTAGTAACGAATTGTGGATGCCGGTAGCCCAGACTTTTTGGAAACTTCAGAGATGTCCATGTGTATCAATTTCCTTCAACCTAAATTAAGCGCGATTTTACTGTTGACTTAAAGTCGACTTTAACTTGTATGCTGATTTACACCAATAGCAAGCAAGGAAAAAATTATGAATGAAACAAAGTCGGTGATTTTGAGACATGCAGGAGAGGGAATACATGTGATTTCAGCTGGGAATTTGTACCGCATTATTGCAAAAGGAAGTGAAACAGCAGGTCGTTTCTCACTAATGGAATCTATATTAGATCCTAATCAAGGTGCACCCCTACATATTCACAGCAATGAAGACGAAGCATTTTTTGTTCTAGAAGGAGAGGTCTCATTTTACACTGATGAGACATGTTTCACAGTGCAAAAAGAGGGATTTATTTCATTTGGTCCAAACCAGGTACGTGGGTTTAAAAACAACACTAAATCGATTGCGAGAATGCTTATATTTTACAGTTCCGCCGGAATTGAACAGATGACAGTACTTGACGGGCAAGAAGTTCAACCTGGAACGCAGGCTTCGATGTTGCAGTTAGATAAAAATTCAGAGTGTCCAGCGTTAGCTGAACAATACGGCGTGACGCAATTTCAGACCGCGCTTTCCCAGTACCAGCCTAGGAGTGGTAATGAGTGAATCTATAAAGTCATTACCTGAACTTATAAAACTCTCAATATTGTTTGGATTAAGCGCCACTTTTGTAATGGATCTGTGGGGGGCATTGCTCAAATATGCTTTTAATATGACTGGTTTAAACTGTGCATTTGTTGGGCGTTGGCTCGGGCATTTGTTTAAAGGAACTGTAATGCACAATCACATAGCTCAAAGCAAGATGATACGTGGAGAAGTCATTTGGGGGTGGTTTGCGCATTATCTTATTGGCACTGCTTTTGCGGGAATATTTGTTTGGCTAGTTGGTTGTCAATGGTTGCTTGAACCTAGTTTACTTCCAGCATTGGCAATGGGGTTTGTAACCTTAGCTGCACCTCTTTTTATATTGCAGCCTTGTTTTGGCCTTGGCATAGCAGCAAATAAAACGCCAACTCCTAATATTGTGCGAGCAAAAAGCCTAATAGCACACATCGCTTTTGGGGTCGGGCTATATGTGAGTGGGTTGGTTTACGCCTTCTAGGACCTGTTAAAGTGTATAAAATAGCTTTATTGGCAAATTTAGTTATCCGAAGCTGAGATTAATTAACTCATACTCTAACAAACTAAGGTAAGCTGTGTGGCCATTCTTAAAAGTCTACATGAAAGCTTATCGGTTTGGTTTTTTTAGTTCTTCAGCAGTGTGGTTTGCCACACTGCTATCTCCCAAGCGAGAAATAAGCAGTTGCTCAACGCGCACGCCTTCCACATCGATCGCTTCAAACTTATAACCTTCATGGATGTAGCTGTCGGTTCGTTTTGGAATACGTTTCATGACGTAAATCAAAAAGCCAGCGATAGTTTCATACTGGTCCATGTCTGGAAACTGAGAGATATCCAGCTGTTTAATGACGTCAATGATGGGAGTTGTTCCTGCGACTAACCAAGAATTAGCATCGCGCTGGATAATCTGTTCTTCGTAGTTAAATGTGACTAAGTCTCCCATAAAGCTACCGATTAAATCTTTCATGGTTACTAAACCAACCACTAGCGCATATTCATTTACAATCACAGCGAACGTCTGATTAGCCGTTTTAAAGGCATTCAATGCTTCTGATAATGTCAGAGTTTCTGGCAAGTAAAGTATGTCTGTCTTTACTATCTCTGGTTTTATTTGTGCATTTTCACCATTTAGCAGTAATCGCAATATATCTTTAGATTCAACATAACCTTTAAGCTTATCTAAACTGCCATCACATACCAGAAACTGATTGTGAGGGTGCGCTAAAATCCCCGCGCTGATGGCATCGCTGTTATCATTCAAGTCAAAACAAATAATAGATTCACGCGTTGTCATCACGCTGGGTATGGTCAAACTATCAAGTTCAAACACACTACCAATTAAGTGATACTCTTGTTGTTGCAATGTGCCATCTTGAGCACCCGCTTCCATGACAGCGACAATATCTTCTGTGGTGACGATTTCTTCTCGCTCAGTCGGAAACTTAAAAATGCGTAGCATCAGATTACTCAGTCCGCTAAACATTAGGACCAGTGGTGTCAGTGCTCGAGTCACCATGTTCATCAAGTCTACAACACGTATTGCGACCGCTTCAGGCATAATCATGGCGATGCGCTTTGGTAATAGATCCGCGAATAAGATGAATAGCGAGGTGATAATAAAAAACGACAATAAAAAGCTGATTTGATCTAGCATGGGGCCTGAATAAATCAGTGTGATAAGTTGTGATGCATAGGGCGTTAGGGCTTGTTCGCCAATAATACCGCCAAGAATAGCAATCGCATTTAAAGCAATTTGTATCATCGCAAAAAAACGTCCGGGCTGTTCTTGTAATGCAAGCACTGATTGAGCATTTTTGCTGCCCTCATCAACCATGACGCGTAATTTTATTTTCCGAGCGGCAGCGATAGATATTTCTGACATAGCAAACAAAGCGCCAAACAAAATCAAGATACAGATAGCGAGTAGATCGCTCATTTAAGTCCTATAACAGTAACAACTGACCGGTTTATTTTACCAGCCAATTTAACTAAAAAGTGAGCAATTATTCTCGAAATCGGTGACTTAAGCAATCATTATTTTAAATATTTAAATTCTTTATTATCAATGTTTTATGCGTTTTATTTAGGCTGAGTTTTATCAAGTAATAAAAGGTCCTTTGCAAACTGAATTGTTACCGGTCAAAATTTAACTGTCTAACTCAACCTGCAAGCAAAGAAGAAATATTTTAAACAGTCAGGAAAGGAGCCGAAACATCAATTAAAACTCACCTGAGAAAAGTCGAGCGTGAGTACGGCGGGCATATTCGTCAGACATTCCGCCCAAATAATCCGCTAAGACACGCATTCGTTGACTGGTATCTGTCGCTTCTAAATACTGAGCCTGTGTTGTGTATGGCAGCAGTCGCATCGGATCACTAGCAAATACATCAAATAAATCAATGAGTAGATTCTGGCCGCTGAATTCGATTTGCTGCATTTTTGGCTCTCGGATTAAGCGGCGATAGACAAACATTTTTAATACTTGCAGGATTTCTTGAAATTCAGGTTTCATAGACACACTGAAGTGTAGTAGTGGAGACTCAAAGTCTTTGTCTTGGCAGCTTAATTCGCAATGGACTATAAACAAGTTAACAAGTTCGCCGATAGCGTCTTTTCTGGTCGCTTCATCATTGCAAAATAATGACTGATTGATACGAGATAAATGTTGTTTTAACCAAGGAGAGTCCAGTTGCTCTAGCTCGGGTATAGCAAAATTTTGCCAATCTGAACGATCTAAAGTACCTGTGGCTATCGCATCTTCTAGATCGTGTACGGCGTAAGCAATATCGTCTGCAAATTCCATGATTGCACAATCCAGCGACTTAAACTTTGTGCGCTGTCGAAAGTCGTCTTTGATTTCTGTGGTTTGCAACATGAGCTGATCTTGTTCCGAAAATGGAGCAATGATCCAGTCAAAGACAGACTTGTCACAATGGTAAATACCTTTAGCCGGCAGCCAGTCGCTAGAAAGAATATGCTTTTTACTGTTGTCGACGGCGGGTTGCTGTAGCCAAAGAGTATCGATTATGGCTGGATACTTTACGAATCCTAATAAAGTTCTTCTCGTCAAGTTCATACCGAACCCTTGGCTGTAGGGTTCAAGCTTGGTAACAATCCTGAGTGTTTGCGCATTGCCTTCAAAGCCACCATGATCTCGCATTAGGTAGTTCAGCGCTATTTCACCACCATGTCCAAAAGGCGGGTGGCCGATATCATGAGCTAGACAAATTGTTTCAATCAAACTGCTGGAAGGAAAGTGATCAAAATCAGGATTTTGACTTCGTAAATGTCGTAATAAACCACTGCCAATTTGTGAAACTTCCAAAGAGTGCGTTAACCGAGTTCGGTAAAAGTCATTTACGCCAATAGCCATGATTTGTGTTTTAGCTTGTAGGCGGCGAAAGGCGGCCGCGTGAATAATTCTTGAACGGTCAATTTGCCAAGGAGAACGGTTGTCATTTGGGCGATTTTTGTTTTGTTGTAATAGGCGTGCTTGCCACTCGTTACTGCTCATGAACCTACATTTCCTTCAACGCTTTAATGAGACTAGTCTAGCGGCCTTTGTCCCGTCCGTCATGCATTACTCATACTTGAATTTACCCCATGCGTTGTTGGCACTTTATCACATTTACCTATAATAATGATTGTAAGGTTAATGACACAAGATGATCTAGGGTGTTGATTAATTTATGTTCTTTGATTCGCTATAGAAAGGTTTTTTTGCTAGTATGCCGCGTCTTTTTGCATACGACTTAAGTTGCTAGTAGCAATAGTGTTGCTGGTTAGTATGCCTAAATAGCAATTTTTACGGATAAAATGTGTTCAGATCTAAGCGGTTTTGCTGTGCGTGTTAGGGAGTCACGTTCGACGATCACACATTGGGAGAATAGTTATGTTTTCAAAAATTTTTAAAGTGGTTGTGCTTGCGGTGACTGTTATCGCCTTATTGTATCCATTTATGCAAAGTGAAGATCAGACGCAAGCAGAAACGAAATCTAACAAGTTACCAGCTAAGAAGCTGCCGAAGATTAAAGAAAAGCCACTACATAATGTTGATTTACCTGATTTCGGTGCAATAACGGATGTAAAAAAGAAAAAGTCGATGTTTTTCGATTTCATTAAACCTCATGTTGAAGCTGAGAATAAACTCATTCTAGAGCAGCGGGCGACGCTGGAAATTGCGCTCATGATGTTACAATACAATGAATCTTTGAGTTTGGCACAACTAGAGAAAATTAGTGATATCTTCGAATCGTACAATATGCCAACAACCGATATTGATGAAATGTCGTTAAAAGCCGCATTGCATAGAGTGGACATTATTCCGAAAGAGCTAGCACTGATGCAAGCCGCCAATGAGTCGGCATGGGGCACATCTCGGTTCGCACGAATAGGCTTAAATTTCTTTGGTCAGTGGTGCTATACCAAAGGCTGCGGCATGGTTCCTAGGCTGAGAGATGACGAAGCCGCTCATGAGGTAAAAGCATTTAAAAGTGTCAGAGCCGCTGTAAAATCTTACTTTAGAAATATCAACACACACAATGCTTACCTAGAGCTTCGCAATGTTAGGGCTCAGCTGAGAGCGCAGAAAGAACCGATTGCCGCAACAAAACTGACCGCGGGTCTTATGAGTTATTCAGAACGTGGTGAAGACTACATTGAAGAGCTAAATGATATGATCAGACACAACAGGGCTTACTTTAATGAAGAATAGCTGGATTGTTTTTGCTACTTTTTTGTTGTTCAGTTTTCACTGCCACAGTAAAACCCTGACTTTGGAGTATGGTGGCTTTTATGACCGCTTGAAAGCGCAAAGCAAAGGTAATTATCAATACGCGAGCGTAGGCTTTTATTTGATAGACAGCGAAGATACAAATAAAAAGTGCGTGGTTAAGTCCGGTAAAATTGTTACAGAGAAACTGACGTTACCACTTAGCTATACTCGCGATAGTAAATTGTTGTTGCCCTTCGATAAATCACTTGATGCGGATAAGGCTCAGATGGTTATAGATACTGTGGATGAGGCGCAAGAATGCCAATTAAAGATGCAGATCGAAGCGCAATACATCGAAGAGCTAATACTTAGCAAAGCGGAGTTGTATCTGATCCATAGTGAATTTCAACAACTTATGGCCGACCTTTCCGGCGTGTTTATTAAGGTATTTATGCCGTTTTTGGTTCCAGAATTAGACGGTCTCACGGTGCGGGTGTCGAGTCAAACAAACTGGTTAAATGAGCACTTTCGGTGCCAAAATGGCACATGTCATGTTAGTGTAAAGCCGCAATGGCAAAACGATGACAGCAAGTTGAATTTGCCCTTTGACGTTGAGGCTATTTTTCCGCGGATCATCAACTAGTCACTTCATTAGTAGCTCCTGCCCGAATGCTATTGTTTATTAAGCAAATGAAAACGAACTTCAAAATGTAGGTATCTTGCCGATACCTCTTTCGTCCCATCTCCAAAACCGCCGGTTTGTATAACCCGAAACTGGTGTTTCTTAAAAATTAATTGTTTCATTAATCGGTCCTAAAAGGACACATATCAACTAATGTTATCAATAGTGAGATGGTTTGTATCCTGTTGTGCTTAGTGAAATAAATTTTCAGTTTTTATATCAATATAAAAACAGGGAAGCCATTTCTGTTTGCAATGACTGTATAGAAAGTCAAATTGCGAGTTCTTTGTTTGATGACATTTTAAGGATAATCATTTGTAACAACCTTGTGCCTTCTGTGTGTGGATTGTTTTCTAACTTGGTCTAGAATAGCTGGGAGTTAAACTTATTGTTAACTTAACGCGTTGTACAATTGCGTTATGTGTGTTAATAATGAGTGGAATTACTATAAAAAACTACAGTGTAATTATCAACTTAAGGGAATACAGGATGAAATATTCTAAAAAGCTTAGCGCACTCTCTGTGGCGGTGCTTGCTGCAACTTCGCACCAAGTTATGGCTGAAGAGCAACAATCAATAGAACGTATTGAAGTTACAGGCTCTCACATTAAAAGAAATGACCTTGAAGGACCATCTCCAGTTCGTAGCCTATCAGCTGACGATCTTGCAGCAACAGGTTCCACCGATTTGATCGGTGCGTTACAGAAACTTCCGGTTGCAGGTGCAGGTACTTTTAGTACTCAGGGTAACTCTAGCGATGACACAGCCAATGGTGGTTCAAGTGTTGCGTTACGTGGCCTTGGAGCATCCTCTACTTTAGTGTTAATCAATGGTCGCCGTGTCGCGGTAAGCCCATTCGCGAAAGATATTGAAACCTCTTTCGTTGACCTTAACACCATCCCCGTTTCAGCCGTTAAACGTATTGATATTCTTAAAGATGGTGCGTCAGCAACGTACGGTTCCGATGCGGTTGCAGGTGTAATTAACATTATCTTACGTAACGATATAGACGGTTTTGAAGTATCAGGAAAACTATCCAACACTGCCGATGGTGGTGCGGACGAACAAAACCTCACGCTGTTATGGGGTGCCTCGACAGACAAAGGTCATCACAATTTCTCTCTAGATTACTTTAAGCGTGATGATTTATTCTACGGTGACAGAGACTATACGGCGACGGCTGATCAGACTTTCAGAGGCGGTAATAATTCGTTCAGTTCTTCTGGTGTCCCAGGCAGTGTTGAAGTCGTTCGTAGTATGCTAACTGAAGAACAGTGGAATCGTTTGCCTGTTCTTAGAGTTGAAGATGATGGCACACCAGTACGTCAAACCATCTTTCCAGATATTTGGGGTAATGATACTTGCTCGCCTGAGTTAATCATTGGCAACATTTGTCGCTATGACTACGCGCCTCATATGAGTGCGGTTCCGTCAACTGAACGGATCAGCTTTAACTATAACGGTGTGCAAGAAATCGTTGATGGAGTTGAAGGCTTTATCGAGTTTTCGGCTCAACACGCTTCTACCTTTATTCAAGGTGCGGGAAGTCCAAGCTTTACCGAGTTAAACATGGATGGTGATAACCCAAATCATCCTTTGTTTAATGACCCAGATCATTTCCTACATGGGGTCGATATTTCAATGCGACGCCGTACCGTTGATATTGGTAACCGTAAAAAAGATGTCGACTCTGAATATTATCGTACTGTTTTAGGTGCCCGAGGAGTATGGAAAGAATGGGACTGGGAATTAGCTTATTCAGCTATCCGCTCTAGTGCAACGGAAAGAGGCTTTGATGGTTTCCCTAATAAGATCAGAGCACAAGAAGCAATTGATAAAGGATTATGGAATCCGTTTGAACCAAGCACGAATACCGCACAAGGGTTAGCTTACTTTGAAACCACTACCACACGTTATGGTTCGTCAACAATGCAATCAGTGGACGGTACTATTTCAGGTGAATTGTTTGAGTTTGGAGCGGGCTATGTTGCTGCTGCGTTTGGTTTCGAACATCGATATGAGAAGATTGAAGATAATCCAGACAGCCAATACTTACGAGGTGAAATATTCGGTACGGAAGCAACGCAAGCAAATGGTGATAGAGACAACACCGCAATATTCGCCGAATTTAACGTTCCTGTTACCGAAACTCTTGAACTTCAGTTAGCGGTTCGTCACGAAGATTATAGTGATTTTGGGACCACTACCGATCCTAAACTTGCGTTCCGTTGGTCGCCAGCTGATGAACTGGTTGTTCGTGGTTCTTGGGGAACGGCATTCCGCGCTCCTTCACTTGTCCAGCTACATTTGGGCCGTACTGATGAATCACCATCGGTTATCGATAAAGAGCGCTGTAAACAAACAGGCGAAGATGACGATTGTAGCCCATACGAATATACGGCGATTGTCGCAGGTAACAAGAATCTACAACCGGAAGAGTCTGAAAACTATAACTTAGGTGTAGTTTGGGAAGCGACTGACTCATTAAGTATCGCTGTTGATTACTGGAACTACGAGCAAACAGATCTAATCAAGAAGATTGGTGCTCAACAGTTAGTCGATTGTTGTGGTTCAGATCCAAACTTTGTAGTACGTGGGCCGAGTCAGGGCAGTACTATTGGTCGTATTCAAACCATTTACGATACCTTCGTCAATGTTGGTGGACGTGATACCGACGGAATCGATTTCAATATTGTTTACGCTTTGAACACTCAAGATATGGGTGAGTTTAAGTTTAATTACAACCTGACTTACGCACTCAACTTCGATGAAAGCTCATTATCAAGCGATGCAGATGGTAACACCAGTACTGTGACTGAAGATCTCAATGGTGAGTACGAGCATCCACAATACCGTTGGACTACGAGTATTGATTGGTCAAAAGGGGATTGGTTAGCAAATGCTACAATTAACTATATCGACTCATACAATGATCTAGCTGATAGTGACGGTAATAAGTTTGAAGTGGACTCTTGGACGAGCGTTGATGCGAGCTTCAGTTATATTGGTTATAAAGATCTGACCGTAACATTAGGTGCGGCAAACTTATTTAATGAAGAGGCGCCGTTACTGCCATCTGATGCAATGGGTCTTGATAACAAGACACACAGCATTTTAGGTCGTCAAGCCTATGTGAAATTCGATTACAAATTTTAACTTAGGCCGAATTTAACAACAAAAAACCGCGCCGATTTGCGCGGTTTTTTTGGGCTAGAAGAATCGTTATCGTTTTATAGAAAATTCTTCTAACTCTTTAGCTGCATTAGGGTTATTGAAAACAAAAGGATCAAATTCTTTCTCTGACTTGGCAACAATACAAGTCACCATGCAGTCGCCTGTGACGTTAACTGCAGTTCGAGTCATATCAAGCAGTCGGTCCACTCCGATAATCAATGCAATACCTTCAACAGGAAGTCCAACTTGATTCAATACCATTGCCAGCATGATCAAACCTACGCCAGGAACACCAGCAGTCCCCACAGAAGCAAGCGTTGCGGTTAGAATAACCATAAGGTAATCACTGATCGTTAGGTCGACCGCAAAAACCTGAGCGATAAATACCGTGGCAACCCCTTGCATGATAGCGGTTCCATCCATGTTAATGGTAGCGCCCAAAGGAATTGTAAAAGATGCAACTGAGTTATGCGCGCCCAACTTTTTGGTTGCTGTTTCTAATGTTACAGGCATCGTTGCACTTGAACTCGAGGTGCTGAATGCGAACATACAAGCGTCCTTCATTTTCTTCAAGAAAGTGATAGGACTTAAACCAGTCAGTAATTTAAGTAAAATAGAGTAGTTGATAAAGGCGTGGAACAGCAGCGCGCCAACAACGACTAAGAAGTATTTTCCTAATTCGACGATAAGGTCCATCTCAATGGTGGTAAACAACTTCGCCATTAGGCAGAAAACACCGTATGGTGCAATGTTCATCAATAAGGTGACTAGCTTAAGTACCACCGTGTTTAGGTCCTCAAAAACCTTTGCGGCACGTTTACCAGCTTCTCCACTTAAAGCCATTGCAATACCAAATAGTAACGCAAAAACAATGATTTGTAGCATGTTTCCGTTGGCCATTGCATCAATAGGATTGGTTGGGAACATGCCAATGATTACTTCAACCAAAGTCGGGGCTTGTTTAGCATCAAAAGCCGCATTGGTGGGGATCTCTACTCCGCCGCCAGGAGCAACGATTAAAGCCAATGTAATGGCTACAGTAATAGCGATAGCGGTGGTAGTTAAATAGAGTAAAATAGATTTTCCGCCAAGACGTCAAAGTTTCTTCGGATCGCTTAAACTACATGTTCCGCACACTAAAGAAATAAAAACTAGTGGTACGACCAACATTTTTAAGCTAGCAATGAATATTTGCCCTCCGATGTGGAATAAACCATCAACGAAAAACCCTATTAAAGGTAAATCAAAAAGACCAAGTGGAATTAATAATTCCTTTTGATCGCCTAGCGCGGCTTGTAGAATAAACCCTAGTGCGACGCCTAGAATCATACCAACCATGATACGTGCCGTTAGGCCCATTTTTTTATTTTCAGACATTGTCCTAACACTATGTTTCTCAAAGTGCGTATAGCCTAACAGGCTTGAAAAATATGAACAGTATTTCGAGATATAAAATCTCTTAAAACTAATAAAAAATTGTGATTTTTTACACTAAATTGGGTTAACATTGACAGAATATAGACAATAAAGTTAAGGGAGCAATGGGATGCTAAACAGGCGGTTTTTAGGCATTCTACTCGTCGCTATTTCGCTAGCTGGCTGTGGTGGTGGTGGAAGTATCGATAATAGTTCGGATTCAAATAACGGCGACTCAGGAAGTGACTCGATAGATAAAATGGAACTAATGCTGGTTACGGATTGCCCGGCAGAATGGGATGCAAACCGTGATCAAGTCGAAATAGATCCTATCTTAGCTGGTTGCAAAGAAGTTTCATCACTCTCATCTAATACAATCGCTGATGTTTTCATTAAGTTAAGCAAAGCAAAAACGGGTGACGCTATTGATAACACACTCGTTAATGCTCAAACCACGCTTGGAACTATCTTACCTTCCTCTGGTACAGCGATCACAGATGCATTTGGTATCGCATTGCTAAAATTGCAGCCGGGGAACCAAGGCGGTGCAGGTTCAATTACAGTAACTGCGCCCAATTTAACAGGAGTGAGTGAGTCGGTTAGCTTTGCTGTTGGTGTGGCCCAAGTTAATGCCACTATCGATAACGGTTTAGTCGATGCCGCTGGAACACAGCAATCACTGGCCGCTGGTGGCAGCACGGTTATCACGGTGACGTTAACGGATCAACAAGGGCAGCGGATAAACAGCGCGCTGGAGGTGGGATTTAGCTCCAACTGTGCTGCAGAAGAACTTGCCGAACTCGATGCGACCGTAAATAGTAGCAACGGTATCGCAAAATCAACTTACCGCGCCAAAGGTTGTCAAGGTGAAGACCGCATTACCGTTACGATCCAAAATGGCAGTCAGTTACTCAATGCTGAAACCACTATTTTTGTTGATAGCGCTCAAGCGCAAGCGTTACAGTTTTTGCCTGAAGCGGATGGCTTTAGAGAATTCATCGCGTTACCTCCCGGGGAAGGTGGTTTACCAACACAATCTGTAGTGAGCTTTAAATTAGTGGATGAAGATAACCTAGCAGTGGCTCGGGCAAGAGTAGACTTTAAATTGTCTGACGATCAAGGCTCGGCGGTACTAACACAATCAAGTGCTAATACCAACGCTGAAGGCATAGTTAGAACCACAGTTAAAAGTGGTGTTGTTCCGGGGCCGCTAGTGGTTTCTGCCTGTTACATTCCAGAAGAGCAGCTGCAAGCTTTGCCCCAAGGAGACGGTTTAACCTGTTGGACTGAACTAGCTCAACAGTGTAATGCGGGATCTGATGACGAGCGTTGTCCCACAGGCGTTATGCAATTGATCCCACTGCACGAACAAATATTCAGCGTTTCTTCACAGTTAGTACTGAGTTCTGGTGTCACAGATCAGGATACTTTTGATGCTTCACCTGAAACCACCAATATTAACGCCTATAGCTACAATGGGGTGACCAATAACATCACCGTATACTTTGGCGATCAGTTTAATCACTTCAATGCTAATGGTGTTTCTGCGACGGTTATAGCAGAAGCCGGGGTGATAGGCAGTCTGGATTCTGAAAATACCTATGACTGTAAAACCGAAAAGGCCACTTGTACGGTGGTTTGGCGAAGCCAAGGGGAAAGACCTTTTCCTGCGTCAAAATGGAAAAATCAATTAAATAGCACCCCAGATGGTCAGACCTCCCCTAACTGCGATCTTTATTTCGGTAAGCCTGCACCTTGTATCAACGGTATACGCAGGAAAAAAAATGGCTTGCCTAATTCTGTTGTAATGGGTGGTCGAGTCAGTGTGTTAGCCTTTGTGAAAGGCCAAGAGACCTTTAGAGATGAGCAATCAAGTAATGGAGTAACGCGACGAAATGGTTTGTTTGACATAGGTGAGTTTAGACAAGAGTTCGACCTGTCAGAAGCGTTTTTAGACACCAACGAAAACCAAAAATTTGATAAAGTCGATTGTGATGTTAGCGAGTTAACGGGTCCATGTTCTCCATCAGGAACGGAAAATGGCGGTCATGATGATTGGTGGATGGATGCTAACAACAATGGTTTTTTTGATAAAGCTGATGGTAGATATAACGGTTTACTTTGCTCACAAGCTGCATTAAATGCAGGTGAATGTACCCGAGAATTGATTAATGTTTACAAGCAGTTTGAAATCATTATGTCTGACGATACTGCACATGTTCGTTTTGCGATTAATAAGGTAGCCGCATTAGCTAGCAATCTAACAGGCACAGTTGATGGCTCTTTAACATCTGCACAAAAAGCGGCAATACAGAGTTGTTCAAATGTAACACATAGTGTCACAATAACCGAAGATGGCGGACAATCGCAGACAGTAGTTCGAACTATTCTTGGGTTAGAAGCATCAGACACCGCGGGTTATTGCGATGTCGGTTCAGTTCATTTGATGAATAAAGATGCAGAAATTCCGCTACAAATTTATGTTTCAGATATAAACGGCAACCCTTTACCAGCGGGTACGGAAGTTGCGATAAGTACCTCAAACGGAGAGTTACCAGATGGCGCAGTGTCAAGTATCGTTGAAAGTACAAATTCGGATAAACCGCATATCTACGCTGTGCGAATAAAGGGTGAAGTGGAACCTAATAACAGCAATTCTGGCGCACTCACGATCAGTTTCACTTATCCTTCTTTTGGTGAGGGAGATGGCAAAGTGCAGTCAATACCACTAAATATAAATGACGCCGGATAACAGAAAAAGCCAACTTTCGAGTTGGCTTTTTTATTGTGATTCCTTTATATTCCCGAGCCTTAACCTTATATATAACCAAGAGCCCTTGTTTTGGTCAAAATGCATACTAAAGTTGCATAATAAATCACTCAACAAGGAAAAGTTTATATATTTAGCTTGTAACAATAGGTGATTGTAGATATACCTATAAATAATTTCGCGCCCAAGTAAGGGCTAACAGAGAAGACAGAATCGGTCAAAAATAGGCAGCTATGGGCAAATCGCTAGTAATTGTAGAGTCTCCCGCAAAGGCTAAAACAATCAACAAATATCTTGGAAAAGACTACATTGTAAAATCCAGTGTCGGTCATATCCGCGATCTACCAACATCAGGTGCTGGTAAAACCAAAGGGGTTGCGACCAAGTCTCCGGCAGAAGTTCGCAAAATGTCACCCGAGGAAAAAGCGCAGTATAGACGTGAAAAAGACTACGCTAACCTTGTTGCACGGATGGGTATCGACCCTGAAAAAGGCTGGGAACCACATTATGAAATCCTGCCGGGCAAAGAAAAAGTGGTGCAGGAATTACAAAAACTCGCTGAAGAAGCCGACCAAATCTATCTCGCAACCGATTTGGATAGAGAAGGGGAAGCCATTGCATGGCACCTTGAACAGATCATTGGTGGTGACGAAAGCAAATATAAGCGAGTGGTGTTTAACGAGATCACCAAAAACGCGATAAAACAAGCGTTTGAATCACCGGGTGATCTAAATACCGACATGGTCTATGCCCAGCAAGCACGTCGCTTCTTAGATCGTGTGGTTGGTTTTATGGTATCACCATTGCTATGGGCAAAAGTAGCCAGAGGCCTATCAGCAGGCCGCGTTCAGTCCGTTGCGGTTAGGCTGCTAGTTGAACGTGAGCGAGAAATTAAAGCGTTTATTCCAGAAGAGTTTTGGGATATTCATGCTGATGTAAAAGCGAAGTCAGAAGATATTCGCCTCGCTGTGACAAAGTTTAAAGGCGAAGCATTTAAACCGTTAAATAAAGCGCAGGCAGATGAAGCGGTAAATGCACTTCAGCACAGTGACTATAACGTTGTCAAAGTTGAAGAAAAGCCAAGTAAAAGCAAACCTAGTGCACCGTTTATTACTTCTACCATGCAACAAGCGGCGAGTACCCGTTTGGGCTATGGGGTGAAGAAAACCATGATGCTGGCACAGCGTTTGTATGAAGCGGGTTACATCACGTATATGCGTACTGACTCAACCAACTTATCAAATGACGCGGTTGAAATGTGTCGCGATTATATTGGTAGTGAGTTTGG
Organism: Pseudoalteromonas sp. T1lg65; assembly: GCF_051930985.1. NCBI lineage: Bacteria > Pseudomonadati > Pseudomonadota > Gammaproteobacteria > Alteromonadales > Pseudoalteromonadaceae > Pseudoalteromonas > Pseudoalteromonas sp. T1lg65. The sequence continues at coordinate 1,527,186 of NZ_CP196837.1, forward strand.
CGACAAATACTTACCAGATGCTCCAATTCGTTACTCAGCAAAAGGCAATGCTCAAGAAGCTCACGAAGCTATTCGTCCTTCAGATGTAAAAGTGCTATCTGGCCATGTAGAAGGTGTTGATGCGGATGCTAAGAAGCTATATGAGCTGATTTGGCGTCAGTTTGTTGCTTGCCAGATGACCCCAGCAGAATATGATTTAACGACCTTAACCGTTGGCGTTGGTGACTACACCCTAAAAGCCAAAGGGCGAGTGTTAAAGTTCGACGGTTGGACACGTGTACAGCCTTCGGTTCGTAAAAAGAACGAAGAAGAACAGGCTTTACCTTCGGTTGCCGTTGGCGACAAGTTAGCTCTAATCGCTCTGGATCCAAAACAGCACTTCACTAAGCCGCCAGCGCGTTTCAGCGAAGCGAGTTTGGTTAAAGAGCTTGAAAAACGTGGTATTGGCCGTCCTTCAACTTATGCATCAATTATCTCTACAATCCAAGATAGAGGCTATGTTCGAGTTGAAAACCGCCGTTTCTATGCGGAAAAAATGGGTGAAATTGTCACTGATAGGTTGGTTGAAAACTTCGACGATTTAATGGACTTTGACTTCACCGCAAAAATGGAAGACCGTTTAGACGATATTGCTGAAGGCGAGCGAGTTTGGACGCAGGTGCTAGATAAGTTTTATGAAGGCTTCTCGGCAAAACTAAACATTGCAGCAGGTGATGAAGCAGAAGGTGGCATGCGCCAAAATGTCATGGTTGAGACAGATATAGATTGTCCAACCTGTGGCAGAAAAATGGGTATTCGTACTGCATCTACCGGGGTGTTTTTAGGTTGTACAGGTTACAATTTACCGCCTAAAGAACGTTGCACCACGACAATTAACTTAGTTTCTGGTGATGAGGCTGTAGCCGCTGATGCAGATGATGAAGCCGAGACAGAATCACTGCGCCAAATGAAGCGTTGCCCAATTTGTGAAACTGCGATGGATTCTTATCTCATAGACGAGACGCGCAAGTTGCATGTCTGTGGTAACAACCCAGCCTGTAAAGGGTATGTAGTAGAGCAGGGGACTTTCAAGATTAAAGGCTATGATGGCCCTGTGATCGAGTGCGACAAATGTGGCGCTGATATGCAGCTCAAGTCAGGTCGTTTTGGTAAGTATTTCGGCTGTACCAGCGAGTCGTGTAAAAATACACGTAAACTGCTAAAAAATGGCGAAGCAGCTCCGCCAAAAGAAGATCCTGTTCCGTTGCCAGAGTTAGAGTGTGAGAAATCCGACGCTTACTTTGTATTACGCGATGGCGCTTCAGGTATATTCTTAGCCGCTCATACCTTCCCTAAGTCGCGGGAAACCAGAGCGCCAAAGGTTGCTGAGTTAAAGCAGTTTAGAGATAGGATATCGCCTAAGTTTTATTACTTGGCGGATGCCCCAGAACAAGATTCAGATGGTAATCCAGCGATTGTTAGATATTCTCGTAAAACGAAAACTCAGTACGTCATGACCGAAGTTGATGGAAAAGCGACGGGTTGGAAGGCAACTTACCAAAATGGTAAGTGGGTTGAAGAAGAAAAGGCGAGTAAGAAAAAAGCTTAGCTTTTCATAAAAACATAAAAGGCCGCGACAGCGGCCTTTTGCTATTTACGTAACTTCTATACTCTAGAATGAAGCTATTACTGCTTAATCTCTACCGTCGTTACCTTTTGATAGCCGTTGGCTTCAAGCTCTTCATTAACGCAATTAAGCACATAGTTTTTAAGCTCTGCTTGCTCAATGCCATCATCTTTTGCCCAGCTTACGCACATTTCTGTTAAGTCTTCAACAAGTTCAGCTGGAGCTACCGGCAGAGAGTCGTCAGCTAAAACAGAAACACTACCCAGCAAGGTTAATGCGATTAAAGATGACTTAAAGGTTTTCATTGTTATTACCTGTTAGTTGAAAGTTCGAATATGTTTTAATCCAAAAATCGTGATTAGGAAAATGAATTAATTTTCTCCTAAAGAGTAGAAAAACTACTGAAAATGAATATGTTTTTAGAACGTAGATTGAAAAAACGGGCACTGCTCAGAGTAGGTATAGATATATTTATATATCAGTAGGTTATATGAGTATAAACTAAGGCTTTATTATGTTGAGTGACGAAACCTCTTTCTGCTATCAGTACAGTTTCACACACCTTAAAATAGATCACTTTAGGATAAGTGCTTGTGAGCATGATTTTTTGATAGGGCTTTAAACCAAGCCCTATCATTCAAGATGCTAGTTAGTTCTGATTTTTTTATAGCAGATGTATAAAGATATGCAGGTAAGCGCCGCTAATACTATTGTATAACTAATCAAAATCATGGGATCTTTGGCGACCATGAAAATTCCTTTCAAGACCCCCATTCCAAACAGATATATAAGGCAAAAAATGCTAAAGACCGCTGAACTAGAGATCATCCCACCTAAGCTTATAGCGATTAAAAAATAACTTAAAGACGCGACAAAAATCAGGGTAAGATCTGTTAAGCTAAAAGGCTCAGAAGCAACCCCAGCAATGATTAAGATCAGCAGTTGAGAGAGACAAAGAAGCAGTCCTAACTTTATTGCTGCGACCAAAAAGCCACGTTTTATCGAGTTGATACTGGAATATATTGGCAGCATATAGAGTATTTCCCAGTTCATTTTTGATTGTAATCTCACCCAGTTAACGAGAATAGCAACCATCAACACCATCATGTCGGTTAATCCAACAAGAAAGTCGGCAGACGCAAGCAGCCCCAAATAGATTGCAATGATACAGGCAGCTGAGAGCAGCAAATATATCGCAACCATTTGCAGCACGATATTGCCAGCAAAGTAGCTCAACGGCATAAACCATAGCCGAAAACGATTACCTATCGCTTCTGGTATTTGGATACTAGTTGGCAGCCAACCCGATTTTATATTGTTCAGATACGTTAGACGTGCGTCTGGGTGCCAAGCATTCTTAAGCTCTTTTGTTGCAACTGTCCACACTGTAAAAACAAACGAAGGAATACCAATAAATGTTGCCAACTCCAACGGCGTTGTTTTCAACAATATTGGGATAGTGAGAAGCAGCATAAAAGCATAAGTATGGTATTTAAACACACGACTAGAGTGCATACAGCTAACAAAAAACGCAGCACCGATTGCAATGGTAAAAAAAGCCATCAAGAATACATCGATGAGTGGGATATTTATTGCTGAAATCAGCAGCATCAGATAGCCAAAAGTAAGTGTTGCACTACCTTGCAGGTAAATATGCTTTTTATACTCAGGAAGTAGTACCGTCCACTCTTGCGCCTGTAATTTTACCAACTGCCAACAAAACGCTATCCATAAACAAGACAAGCTAACGGTTGCAGTGAGAATAAACGGTGATAAATCATCCTCTAGCATTGATGTAAATGGGGTCAACAAGGCAAGAAATAAACCTGGAAGCGCATAATTAGAAGCACCACACTCTTTTAACCAATGTCCCATATACCCTTGCCACCAAGGGCGAGTAGATTTTGCTATCATCCGTGCAGCTCCACGAATAAGCGTTCTAAATTCAAGCTATTGATAGCTGGATTGTTAGGCCACGTAGTGCCATTCAGTGCTTGGTAGACCAGATAATTTTCTGATTGATGTAATATCTGTCCGTCAGGTAGGTCGATATCATGATTGCAAGGTAATAGCCTTATCTGCTCTTTAAGTAAGTCTAGTTCGCCAGAAACAACAACCTTCCCCTCTTTTATGAGCGCAATATGACTGGCAACCCTCTCAACATCTGAGGTGATATGAGAAGAAAAAATCACACCAGATTCAGACTCTAAAGCCAATTCAAACAGATCAGACATAAATTCACGGCGAGCAATGGGGTCAAGGCTTGATACAGGCTCATCAAGCACTAGTAACTTTGGACGATATGCCATAGCAAAAATAAGAGAAAGACTTTGTTGTTGACCAATTGAGAGGTTACTGACAGTGGCTTTTCTGTCTAGTTGAAATCTTTCTAGCCAATCGTTTTCAAGATCCATATCCCACTTTGGATAAAAGCTACGGTGCAACGCTAACGCATCCGCAACTTTAAAGCCTTGATAACCGCTAGGTTGTTGCGGAACATAGCCAATTTGAGATTTACACTGGGGACTAAGAGATGAGTTGTTGCTATCTAAGCAGGTTACGGTGCCGTAATCTTGCTCAACTAGGCCTAGAGCAATTCGTAACAACGTCGTTTTGCCCGCCCCATTTCGACCCAAAAGACCCAGTACCATGCCCGGCTCGACCTTAAGATCAATATTGGAAAGGACTTGTTTGCTATCGAAATTTTTAAAGACTTGATTAAATTCTAACAGTGCCATTTTGATTATTCTTGTTCCCAGCGTTGTTCGACTAACTTTAACAGTTTTGACTTAGTGACACCAAGCTGTTTGGCATCATGAATCAAGCTTTGTAAACTTTTGGTCAGCAAATCATCTGTTTCTGCTGGAGTCTGCCTAGCTGCGACGCGAGTCGGTTGGCCACGACGCCTTTCCAGCCAGCCTTGATCTACCAGTTGTCCAATTGCTCTCGAAACTGTCATTGGGTTCACTGCGAAGTGCTCAGCCAGTTTCCTCACTGACGGAAGCTCTTCACCTTCTTGGACTTTTCCACCTGCAATCAACCGCACAATCTGATCGTGCAGCTGTTTATAAATAGGATCTGCACTATTGGGGTTGACATGAATGAGTTCTAGCATTAACCTGACCTTACTGTATTAATACAATAATACACCGATACACTCATTTAAAAGTATCACAATGAGTGTGAGTCAACAAGGAAATAACTATGAAAAAAATGTTCAAAAAGAGCGTATTAGTCTCTGCATTATTTGCGTTATCTGGTGTGCAAAGCCTACATGCAAACCAATCAACAGGTGTATCATTAACGCCTTGCTATGCCAAAGGCCTTGATGACCGCGCTCAGTGCGGCGTAGTTTCTCAGCCGCTTAATTCTCAACAGCCAGATCAAAAAATCGATATCCACTTTATGGTTATTCCGGCGATTAAACCGCTTTACAAAGAAGAAGCCGTTATCGCTTTTGCAGGTGGGCCGGGTCAATCAGCGGTGGAAATCGCTGCGAACTTTGAACGGTTTCTAGCAGGTGCAAGAGAGAATAGGGATATCATCCTTGTAGATCAAAGAGGAACGGGCAAATCTAATTTACTACAGTGTGAATTGGACGACTTAGCGAGTCAATTTGCACTAGATGATAGCGTGGGTGCGACTCAGTTGGGTGTTGAAGATGCCAAAGAATGTCAGCAAAAGCTGGATCAAGACTTATCCAATTATACGACTGTTGCCGCAGCAAAAGACTTCGATGCGGTAAGAGAAGCATTAGGCTATAAAAAGTTGCATTTATATGGCGGTTCGTACGGTACTCGCATTGCGCTTGAATATATGCGCCAGTTTCCACAAAGCGTCGCGACAGCGGTTCTTGATGGTGCAGCACCAAGTAACCAAAACCTAGTTGCTATCGGTGGTGCAATTGAAGATTCATTAAACGCATTGTTTGAACGTTGCGAGCAAGAAGAACAATGCTCAACGGTCTATCCAAATCTTAAGACGCAGTGGCAACAAGTGCTTGCCAATATTGCGGCTAACCCGGTTAAAGTCAACGTTCGCCACCCCAGAACAAACCAAAATATCGATTTGGTGATGACGGAGCAAAAACTATATAGCACAGTTCGTTTCGCCCTTTACTCCCACGTATCAAGAGCTTTGGTCCCTCTGGCTATATCACAGGCGGCACAGAATAACTTTGACACGTTTGTTGGACTTATGTCTGGAAATGAAAGCGGCTTGGGTATAGCGATGGGAATGCACAGTGCGATTGTGTGTGGTGAAGACTGGCCGTCACTAACGCAAGCTCAGCGCGCAGAATATGGCAAAACCTATGTTGGGAATATGATGCTTGAAGGCCTTGATGCAGCGTGCCCAGTATGGAATGTAAAGCCAGTGGACAAGTCTTATTATCAGCCAGTGGAATCAGACATTCCAACATTATTGTTATCAGGTGGTTTAGATCCAGCGACACCAGCTGCATGGGCTGAGGTTGCAAAACAAAAACTGTCTAACTCGACGCATTTAGTCGCACCATACGCGACGCATATTGTCGCTAGCCAAACCTGTGCAAACAAACTCGTCGCACATTTTTATGATGAACAAACGGTTGAAGGTTTTGATACCAGCTGTTTAGAAGAAGACAGAAGAAAGCAGTTTTTCCTAAATATAAACGGTCCAGCATTAAGCCAAAGCGAGGAATAAGAAGATGATCCAAGTACAAGAACTATACAAAAAAATTGGTGAAGTAAATGCTTTGGATGGCCTGTCATTCACAGCACAAGATGGTCAAATCACCGGGCTTTTAGGGCCAAACGGTGCAGGTAAAACAACCTGTCTAAGAACGGTATTTGGCTTACTTAAGCCAGACTCAGGTATCGCTAAAATTGATGATTTAGATGTGGCGAAAACCCCCATTGAAGCAAAACAAAAGCTAGGGTTATTTCCTGATCCATGTGGCTTATATGAACGCTTGACGCCAAGAGAATACACTCAGTTTTACGCGGAACTAAGTGGCATGTCAGCGCCAGATGCAAAAGCTGCCACGCAAGATGTGCTAGAGAAATTACAAATGCTAGATATTGCAGACCGTCGATGTAAAGGGTTTTCTCAAGGTCAAAGAATGAAAACGGCACTTGCTCAAGCGATTGTACATAAGCCGACCAACATTATTCTTGATGAACCAACGCGAGGCTTAGATGTAATGAGTACGCGTATTTTGCGTGACCTCCTTTTGATGCTTAAACAACATGGACATTGCGTGTTGTTTTCAAGCCATGTTATGCAAGAAGTTGCAGCACTGTGTGACCAAGTTGTGGTGATGGCAAAAGGCAAAGTAGTTGCTCAAGGTTCGCCTGATGCGCTATGTCAGCAAACAGGAAAGTCTTCTTTAGAAGAAGCATTTATTACATTAATAGGAACGGATGAGGGGATAGCAGCATGATCAATTCAATTTTGGTTTTGTTTAAAAAAGAAGTGCTTGATGCAAGCAGAGACAAACGCTCTGTGATGGCAGGTCTGTACTACTGTATCGGTGCACCTATATTAATGTGTTTGTTATTTACTGTGATGTTTAAGCAAATGGCATCTCCAGATTCATTAGAAATCACAATCACTAATGCCGATAACGCGCCAAATTTGGTAAAGTTCTTAAATGTTAAAGACATTAAGCACGGTAATAGTGACGAAACCAAAGACATTGAGCTTCTAATATCTGAAGATTATCAGAAGAACATGGCTGAAGGGCGCAGTGCGACTATTACTCTTATTGCCGATAAATCTGAGCAAAAGTTACGTATTTCCATCGAGAGGCTTGAAGGAGCACTGCGCCAGTATAATAGTGAAGTAGCAGCGCTTCGTTTAGTAACGCGAGGAATAGATCCAAGCTTAACTCAAGCAATTGACTTACAAGTTCACGATCAAGCGACACCAACATCAAAGGGTGGATTTGCTTTAGGTATAGCGACACTGTCTATTATCATTGCGCTGTTTTACGCAGCAATGAACCTCGCAATCGATACTAGTGCTGGTGAGCGTGAACGTAACTCTCTGTCGTTGTTGCTTAGCCATCCAATCAGTACTTCCCATATTGTTTTGGCCAAAGTTGGTGCGATAGCAGGCTTTTCAATATTTGGCTTAGTGTTAACAGTCATCGTATCAATGTTTTCATATGATATGGTGCCGTGGGAAATGGTCGGGTTTACGGTAACTATTGGTCCAAAGTTTATCATTTTTGCGGTATTGATTGGGTTGCCTATCGCGTTAATGTCAGCAAGTTTATTGGTATTCATTTCGTTTTTGGCAAAGTCTTTTAAAGAAGCACAGTCCTATGTTGCAATGGCTTTGTTTTTGCCTGTTATGCTGAGCATGGCAACAACGTATGACATCGCGCCTGAAGTGATGCAGTGGTTGCCAATTGCTGCACAGCAAAATGCTATGATCGAAGTGTTGAAAGGCAATGAGATCCCGTTAGTACCGGTGTTGCTAGCCAGTTCTATTACATTAGGTATTTTTGGGATATTGACCTACTTGACCAGCAAAATGCTGAAAAGTGAAAAGGTAGTATTTGGACTGTAAACTGAATTAGTTCTCAACCTAGGCGCCGAGTGGCGCCTTTTTTATTTCACCTAGAAATAAAATCACGTATAATCTGCGCCCCATATTATTCACGCAAATGCGAGCGGGTAAGTTATCAAATAACTTGTTTATCGCGCGTAAAATGACGGCACGAAGTACATGACAGAGCAAGATAATCGCAAAGAAGTTTTAGAGTTTAATAAGCTACAAAAGCGCCTACGTCGTAACGTTGGTAACGCCATTAAAGATTACAACATGATCGAAGAAGGTGATGTGGTGATGGCGTGTATCAGCGGTGGTAAAGACTCGTTTGCGATGTTAGATATCTTACTCAGTCTACAAAAGGCCGCACCGATTAACTTTGACGTTATCGCGGTTAATTTGGACCAAAAGCAGCCGGGTTTTCCTGAGCATATTTTGCCAGAGTACTTCGAAAGTTTGGATATACCGTATTATATTGTCGATAAAGATACGTACTCCGTCGTGAAAGAAAAAGTCCCTGAGGGAAAAACCACCTGTGGACTGTGTTCTCGACTGCGTCGTGGTACCTTGTATTCGTTTGCGGAGAAGATTGGCGCGACAAAAATTGCGTTGGGTCATCACCTTGATGACATCGTAGAAACGCTATTTTTGAATATGTTCCATGGTGCGCGCTTAAAAGCCATGCCACCCAAATTACGTTCAGATGATGGCCGAAATATCGTGATTCGACCGTTAACTTATGCCCGCGAAAAAGACTTGATCAAGTATGCTGAGCATAAAAACTTTCCGATCATACCATGTAACTTATGTGGCTCTCAGGAAAACTTGCAGCGCCAAGCAATCAAAGCAATGCTAGTAGAGTGGGACAAGAAAACGCCGGGCCGTGTAGAGAATATTTTTAAGTCGATTCAAAATGTCAGCCCAAGCCAATTAGCGGATAATGAGTTGTTTGACTTTGAAACGTTACCGCTAGACAGAGAAGGTGAACGCCAAGCTTACGATTTTAACGAGGCAGTGGTGTCTTCTACCAATATCGACGAATCTTTGTTTATTGATGTCACAAACATATAATGGTTGAAAGCTAAGATTGAGTTGAGTGCTAATCACATGGTTAGTATTCAACGTTCAATTATATTTTTCAAAACTAAAGTGCGACTTCATAAAAGTCGCACTTTTTTGTAAAACCACTAAAAAAACGTTATATCACTAATCTGCAAGCGGGGATTTATAGCCATCCGGTTTTAAAGCCAGTACATCACAATCGAGGCTATCAATTACATGTTCTGCGGTGTTACCAATCAACGCTGCGCTCAATCCAGTTCTACCCACGGTACCAATAACCACTAACTCAGCGTCTTTTTGCTTTGCGATATAGGGAATAACATCTTCCGGTAAACCTTCTTTGATCACACAGTCTTGTTTATCAATTGCAAACCGCTCAGCAAGTTTCAATGTTTCATCTTCATGATGTTTTTTAACCGCCTCATTGTACTGAGAAGGGTTAAACTCAGGGATTTCGATAGCAATATTGACCGGTGTTGCAGGATAGGTATTAACTAGTGTTAGTTTTGCCTTTGCTAAATCACATAAGAATTGAGCATCTTTGATGATTCGGTTATTAAGTTCTAAATGTTGCTCGTTATCACTGACTGAATTTACCGCGGCAAGTATATTGCCATTTTCTGGCCATTCATGGTCTTTGACCAATAAAACAGGTGCGGGACACTTGCGGATCAAATGCCAGTCAGTGGGTGTAAAAATGACAGATTTTAAGGTGTCGTGTTGGTGAGTGGCTTTGACCACCAAGTCGTACTGACTTTCTAGTACGGTGTTGATAATGGCTTCATATGGCCTGTTATGCCACACTACTTTAGGAGTCACTTTAATATCTGCGTATGGGGTTAGTAGCTCATTTAACCAAGCTTCCCTATCCTTAACCACCGCGTTTCTCATTGCTTCTCGTTCTTCTTTTGAGAGCATCGTTGTCATTTCATACGAAAAATCGTAGATAGACATAAACGCGGTAATTTCAGCGCCGGTCCGTTCAGCTAAATGAATCGACCGCTCTAGACTGTTTTGGCGTTCTTTCGTTGGATCAATGACAGTGAGAATACGTTTAATTTTGTCCACGACGATCTCCTTTTGTGCAAGTAAAGCCATCTCCAGTTACACACGCTGATAATCATCTAGCCTCTATTTGTTGTTATTTGAGAGCCTAGGCGAAAAAAATCTGAGTTGTCTGTAGTATGTCGATGGAACGATTTTGCCAATCACAACCGTTATTAATAACGGCTATGATTGAACCCTAGATCAACTGATCTCTATATTCAGTGTAACCTATCTCGCAAAGGGTGAAAGCGTTAGTACAAAATTCTTTGTTTTAAATCAAAGTGCAATTGCCGCAGTCTGGGCAAGCGCAGGGGTGTCAAGAATAGTAATAAACTTACCTTCTACTTTTATGATATTGGCTTTTTGAAAACGACTGAGCAATCGGCTAATGGTCTCAACGGTGAGCCCAAGATAGTTACCGATTTCGCCGCGAGTCATGGTAAAACGAAACTCTTTGCGCGAAAAGCCACGTTCACCAAAGCGGTTAGATAAGTTAAATATAAAGGTTGCCAGGCGCTCTTCCGCAGTTTTCTTGTTCAGCAGTAACAGCATCTCTTGATCATAATTAATTTCGCTGCTCATTAGTCGCATAATTTGTTGGCGAAGTTTAGGTAATTTGCCAGCCAGTTCGTCTAGCGTATCGAAGGGGATCTCACAGACCATAGAAGTTTCCAGCGCTTGAGCAAAGCTCTGGTGCTGCATTTTATTAATTGCGTCAAAACCAACCAAATCACCGGCTAAATGAAACCCCGTGATTTGCTCGTCACCTTGTTCAGATAGAGTATAGCTTTTGAACGAGCCAGAACGCACTGCAAAAATAGAGTTTAACGCGCTGCCAGATTCAAACAGAAAATCACCTTTGTGAAGCGGTTTTTTGCGCTCAATAATTTCATCAAGCTTATCCATTTCACTGCCATTGAGTGAGTAGGGCAAACACAGTTGGCTGATACTACAGTTATTGCAGCTAATGGTGCATTGGCTCTTTGAGCGGTTCTGATTATTTAAGTCCATAATAATTCCAAAAATCTATGACGCACGCTACGATGCAACCTCGTTAGCTTTGTGCAAGAGCTACCAATTTGAATTGAAGAAGACTTGGAAGTTCCTACTCTCAACGTCTTGTAGATTCAAACTAATTCATGAGATTACACCCGATATGGCTAGGTTAATGTACTAGCTTATCGGTTGCAATAATAATTAAATAAATGCCATACCAAATAAACAAATTTCCCATCGTGATGCGAGTTACTAAGTGATTGACAAGCTTTTGTAGTTTCAGAGCCGATTGTCCAGCGACAAATAAAGCAGGAAAGGTGCCTAAGCCAAAAGCCAGCATAATTAATGCCCCTTCCAGCGGAGAGCGGGCCTGCAGTGTCCAAGTTAATGCTGAATAGACTAAGCCACACGGTAACCACCCCCACAACATGCCGTAACAATACGCTTTTAGCCGAGTATCCACAGGAACAATAAATTGATTTAGCTTAACAATATGGTTCCAAATTAGGCTTTTTGCTGCGCTCTCTAGCCATTTTAGGGTACTGGCTAAACGCATGACATACACACCGACTAACAACATGAACACACCACTAAACAACTGTAACATGTTTGCGATGAGAGTATTTTGCTTAGCAAAACTAATACCCATTGCAGCGACAACTGCGCCCGCGATGGCATAGCTTGTAATACGACCAAGGCTATATAATACAGCGACTAGCAGAGCTGAGAGCTTATTACTGGCTAGTTGTAAGGAACTCGCAATACCACCACACATCACGAGGCAGTGACCACTGCCCGCGAGTCCCATGACCAAAGCGCTTAGCAGACTAATCTCGTTCATTACTCTTGTCGTGCTGCTCTTTGTCGTCGTCGAATAAAATACTATGCCCTTGCTTATTCAAATCCGAAAACTGCTCACTTTTGACGGCCCAAAAGAACACCCCAATGGCAATAATCACAAATAAAATGGCGATCGGGATGAGAATATAGATGATACTCATAGTTTTAATAACCTTAGCGAGTTGCCAATTACTAAAATAGAACTGGCCGACATACCAATGACCGCTACCCAAGGTGGCACCATACCAAGCGCAGCAAGTGGCAAGATTGAAGCGTTGTAAAGCAGCGACATAGCTAGGTTTTGCTTTACAATTCGTCTTGTTTGTTTAGCCACGTTTCGTAATGCAGTAATGGCGTTTAAATCACTATTTAGCAGCACAACATCCGCGGTGTTTTTCGAAATATCTGCACCGGTTTCCATCGCAATCGATAGATGCGCGCTATTAAATACGGGGCTGTCATTGATCCCATCACCAACCATAGCTACGACTTCATGCTGTTGCGACCATTGTTCAACGTGTAGTTGTTTATTCTCAGGGCTACAAGCGGTCTCATAACTATCTAATGCGAGTTGAGTGGCTAGTGCTTTACCTGCATTGGAACTATCTCCCGTTAACATGTGGCAAGTTAAACCATCTTGTTGCAACTCTTCGATTACGCGTTCCGCGTTACCGCGCACCTTATCGTCAAAGTAAAAGTCCGCTATTGGTTGTTGTTTAATAAACAGGGTGGCTTGGGCAAATGAGGCATGTTTGCCAAACCAGTTAGATTTACCTATAGCAATGGGCTGGTTATTAAACTTGGCGGTTAGTCCTGAACCTGCGACAACGCTGATCTCGGAAACTAGATTGTCGGCTGGAGTAATGTCCGAAAAGGCTCGTGCAATTGGATGCTCTGAGTAACGTTCTAATGCAGCCGCCAGCTCTAGTACTTGCTGCTCGCTATATTGGCTATCTAGCAGTTCGATGTGTTTAATTGAAAATTGACCTTCGGTCAAAGTGCCTGTTTTATCAAAAGCAACGCGGGTTAACTTGGTTGCTGTTTCTAGTACATGGGATTCTTTGATTAGGATCCCTTTTTTAGTTAGAGAGGCTACCGCACAGGTTAGAGCTGTTGGAATGGCTAAACTCAAAGCGCATGGACAGGTTGCGACCAATACCGAAATAGTCACCCAAAATGCCTGCTCTGGTGAAGTTTGGTACCAGCCAAACGCGGTTAAGCTGGCAAAAATAAGTAAACAGGCAACAAACCACTGCGCTACTTTATCAGTGATTTCGACTAACTTTGGTCGTTTGGTTAACGCGTTGTGTTGCAACTTTATAATTTGATTTAGTAAGGTATTTTGGCCGACTTTGTTGATTTGTAAGGCAATCACACCATCATGATTTAATGTACCAGCATAAACTTGATGACCTTGATATTTCTTCACCGGTAGGTGTTCACCTGTCATCATCGATTCATCGACGGTGGTGTGGCCCTCGAACACAATACCGTCAGCGGGAATCGTTTCTCCAGCTTTTACTAATATTTTATCGTCAAGTTTCAGCTTCTTCGCGGCAATCATCCGTTCTTCGCTAGAGTTATCGAATAATCTGGCGGTTAAAGGCAATAGTTTTTGTAGGTTAGCAGTAAACTCACTGGCTTTGAGTCTGGCTCTGAATTCTAAATATTTACCCAGCAGCAGTAAAAAGGTAAACATACAGATCGACTCAAAATATACTTCACCGACTTCCATAAAGGTCGCGTAGGTACTTGCCGCAAACGCACCGAATATAGCCAGTGATACCGGTAAATCCATATTCAGTTGTTTTGCCGCAAGGCCTTTGATGGCGTTGGTTAAAAACGGCATTGCGGAATAAAGAATAACCGGGGAGGCAAGTACCAAACTAATCCAGCGGAAGTATTGTTCAAAGTCTTCTTCCATGCCTGAAAACATGCCAAAGTACATGGCAAAGGCAAACATCATCACCTGCATGGTCATCAGGCCCGCAACACCTAAGCGACGGATATAAGCCTTGGCTGTTGCTTGTTTTTGTGCGGCTTCTTCATCAGCTTGAAACGGATAGGCTTTGTAGCCAATTTCAAGCAATGCTTTAATTATTTCACTGAGTTTAACGTGTTCCGGTTGCCATAAAATCATCGCGCGATGTGTGGACGTATTAACGTCGACACGCCTTACTCCTGCCAGTGCAAGTAGTTGTTTTTCGATCAACCAAGCGCATGCCGCGCAGCTGATCCCCTCAACACTTAACAGCACTTCTTTCAAGTCACCTTGTGCTTCAACAAAATCTTCTTGAATTTCCTCATTGTCGTAGCTGAGTAGCATCTTCAGTTGTTCAGGTACCAGTTCAGTTACTTTTCCGGCACTCTCGGTACGATAGGTGTAATAATCGCTCATGCCTTGCGCAATGATTGTTTCAGCGACCGCTTTACAACCGATACAACAAACAGGCTGGTCTTCTCCTGAGAGTACAACATGACCATCGAAGCCTCTTGGAATCGGCTCTAAACAGTGAAAACAGCTACTAGCCATAACAGAGTACTACTTATATTCAGGACTAATCGGAACGACACCTTGAAGAGGTAGTTGGATTTTTTCTTTCATTTTCCAGCTGCCATCCATCGGTTCGATAAACACGGTAAACGCACCCTGATGCGGTTCATCTAAAAGCCCGGTGAATTCTTCATTGGCATTTTTCGTTAGGGTGACAGAAAAATCATACTTCTCAATAGTGCGATGATAAAAGGATACTTTTAGCGCATGCACTTTAGAATAATCACCTTTACTAAATTTGAAAGCGACTCTTTGCTCAGCAACAGTAAGATCACCGTGTAAATAAAGGGCTTTTGCTTTATTAAACTTACTCAGTTCGAGGTTGATCGCTTTGCCTTTTTTATAGTAATCATCCACGACCATATCAGGTCCATTACCAACGGCAAGGGTGACCAGCAAAACGCAGGCAATAATGGTGACAAGAGGGAAGAAAATTAAAAACCATGGCCAGAAGTTTTTATACCAAGGGGTAGGGTTCATAGTTGCTCACAAGGCTACAAAACTTGCCAGTATTCTACCGTAAGTTACAGTAAATACCTAAAAAAAAGCCTCCAAACGGAGGCTTTTTTGATCTCAAATAAAGTTCTAACTAGCTACTTATTGCTCTTTTGACAAGCTGTAAACATAGGCAGTCAGAAGGTGAACTTTGTCTTCACCTAAAATATCTTTCCATGCTGGCATTACACCTGCACGACCGTTATTCAGAGTTTCTTCAACTGCACGTTGAGAGCCACCGTACAACCAGATATTGTCAGTCAGGTTAGGAGCACCAAATGGCAAGTTATGCGCTACCGAACCTTTGCCGTCCATACCGTGACACGCTGCACACATTGCGAATTTCGCTTTACCTGCCTCAGCGTCTTTTTGGTTTACGGTACGTCCAGACAAGCTTAATACGTAAGCGGTCATTTCTTTAATGCCCTGTTCACCCAAAGCATCTTTCCATCCTGGCATTGCAGCAACGCGGCCATGCAGAAGGGTCTCTTTGATCTTGTCTGGTGAACCACCATACAACCAATCGTTGTCAGTTAGGTTAGGGAAGCCAGTGCCACCACGCGCATCAGAACCGTGGCATTGCGCACAGTTTTGAGCAAATAGACGTTGACCGATTTCCATCGCCATTTGACCTTGCGTCTGCTCGTGGTCTTCACCATTTGCAATCGCAGTTTCTTGAGCTTTATCACCGGCAATCTTAGATGCGAGTAAGTCTTCAACTGGGATTTGTGCAAGTTCGTTGAAGATTGGGCCAAAACGCTCTTCCGCAGCGCGGTACTCTGCATCAAGCTGTACTGCTTTGCCTTCAGCTAGGGCTTGCTCTGTTGCTGCTTTTGACTCAGCAAGAGAAGTAACACCTTGGTTAGAACTGGTCCACTTTGCTAAACCTTCCCAGTTACCTAAACCTGGATAAGCAGCCAGATAATATACAGACCAAACAAAAGTTGCGAAGAACATGTATGTCCACCACTTAGGTAGCGGATTATTCAGCTCTTCAATACCGTCGAACTCATGTCCACAGCTCTCGCCTTCTTTAACACCTGTGTAGTTTTTCAGGTTCCAAAGCAACAAGCCGAAGATTATAGCTAGACACGCTAGGGTTAATACAATAACCCATATACTCCAAAAGCTAGTCATTTTTCAGACTCCTTTTCCTCGTTTGAGATAGTCTTGTTGTGTGTTTTTTCATCTTCAAAAATTGCATTAGCAGCATCATCAAAACGGCGTTTAGAGCGCTTACTATATGCCCAAACAACAATCACTATAAAAAGTACCAAAATTACCAGAGTCAAAATGCCTCTGTATGTGCCGTAATCCATAACAATTACTTCAAATGAGTGCCAAGTTGCTGAAGGTAGGCAATCAGTGCTTGCATTTCTGTAGCACCCTTACCGCCATTCATCGCTCGGACTTCATCAATTTGGGCTTGCAATTCAGCATCGTCACCGTAACCGCGGCCATTGTAGCGGTCAGATGACTTATCAATGCCGAAAGCATCACGGAACACTTGTAATTTTTTCAGCGTATCTGTGGTATCCACCGTTGTCGTATCTAGCCAAGGGTAGCCTGGCATGTTCGACTCAGGTACTACTGAGCGAGGGTCCATTAAATGCGCGTAATGCCAGTCGTCAGAATAACGTTGACCAACACGTGCTAGATCTGGACCTGTACGCTTAGAACCCCACTGGAACGGATGATCCCACACTGATTCACCTGCAACTGAGTAGTGGCCGTAGCGCTCTACTTCGTCGCGGAAAGGACGGATCATTTGTGAGTGGCAGTTATAACAGCCTTCACGAATGTAGATATCACGACCTTCAAACTCAAGCGCAGTCAGTGGGCGTAAGCCTTCCACTGGTTGCGTGGTGTCTTTTTGGAACATCAGTGGTGTAATTTCAACCAGTGCACCAAAGCTAATCGCGAAAACGGTAAGGATAGCCATCAGGCCTACGTTCTTTTCGACGATTTCATGTTTGTTTGTAGAGTTATTGTTGCTCATACTCGACACCCCTTAAGCTACTTGTGGGTTAGCATCAGTAGCTAGTTCGCCACTTTTTGCTGAAACCGTACGGAATACGTTATAAGCCATAACAAGCATACCTATTACGATGAATACGCCGCCTAGGAATCGCATGATATAGAAAGGCTTAGAAGCTTCTAGAGATTGTACAAAGCTGTACATTAACGTACCGTCAGTATTCACTGCACGCCACATTAGGCCTTGCATAACACCTGAAATCCACATCGCTACGATATATAGAACAACCCCCACGGTGTGTAACCAGAAATGTGTGTTAACTAACTTAACGCTATACATGTTGGCGTGACCAAATAGTGCAGGGATAAGGTGATAAATTGCACCGATTGAAATCATCGCAACCCAACCTAACGCACCTGAGTGTACGTGGCCCACTGTCCAGTCCGTGTAATGCGATAGTGCGTTCACAGACTTAATAGCCATCATTGGGCCTTCGAACGTAGACATACCGTAGAAAGACAATGAAACAACTAAGAAACGAAGTACTGGATCAGTACGTAGCTTGTGCCATGCACCAGACAGCGTCATGATACCGTTGATCATACCACCCCATGAAGGAACGAATAGGATCACAGACATCACCATACCTAGTGACTGAGTCCAGTCAGGTAGCGCTGTGTAATGTAAGTGGTGAGGACCAGCCCAAATGTATAGTGAAACTAGTGCCCAGAAGTGAACAACTGAGAGACGGTAAGAATAAACCGGGCGGCCAGCTTGCTTAGGTACGAAGTAGTACATCATACCAAGGAAACCAGCTGTAAGTAGGAAACCTACTGCGTTGTGACCGTACCACCACTGTACCATGGCATCTACTGCACCCGCGTAGATAGAATATGATTTAGTCAGTGACACAGGCACCGCCATGCTGTTTACGATGTGTAAAATAGCAACGGTAATAATGAAGCCAGCATAGAACCAGTTTGCAACATAGATATGGGAAACTTTACGCTTGATTAGTGTGCCGAAGAACACCACTGCGTAGGTTACCCATACCACGGCAATAGCAATGTCAATTGGCCATTCTAGTTCAGCATACTCTTTAGAAGTCGTGATACCTAGAGGAAGCGTGATTGCTGCTGCAACGATAATTGCTTGCCAGCCCCAGAAGGTGAATGCGGCAAGTTTGTCAGAGAACAGACGCGTTTGACACGTGCGCTGCACTACATAATATGAAGTTGCAAATAGTGCACTTGTACCAAATGCAAAGATTACTGCGTTCGTGTGTAACGGACGAAGTCGAGAGTAAGTTAGCCATGGAATATCGAAGTTTAACGCAGGCCAAGCAAGTTGCGCTGCGATAAATACACCTACACCCATGCCAACAATGCCCCAAATCACTGTCATGATAGCGAATTGGCGTACAACCTTATAATTGTACTCAGTTTGTGATGCTACTGTTTGGCTCATTTTCTGGATTCCGCTGCAATTTATGCGATTAGAAATGAATTACCTGAATTACAGGCCCTAGTTATATTTCATCAAGCCCGTTTAGTTTTAATACAACAAGTGGAGTAAAACTTAACCAGCCCGAGAAACCTTTATTTTTGCAAGGAAATGATAATTTTTTTGTTCATCAAAAGATACCTAAAACACTTAAAATTATGACATCAATCAAGTTTTCATGCGCTTTTTGCACGTTTCTCGAACAACTGGCAATTGTGCATAAACTTGCGTAAACTGCCGCGAGATTTTAGTAAAGCTCAACAAACATCCATGATTGATAAGCTACTTACCTCTGCTTTAATTAGCATTTTCCTTGTGGCCTGTTCAGACCCCGGCGCCATTATACATGAAAGTTCAGAAAAAAGTGAAAGTTCAGTAACAAGAAATGTGTGTATCGAAAATTCACCCTGTAGCGTCAGCGAAGGTATCTCAATTTATCTTAGTAGTGAATCAGTAGAACCTGAAACACCGTTCGTGATTTATTTGCAAAGTGCGAAACAAGTCGAAGTAAAATCAGCTTGGCTTGAGGGAGAAACCATGAACATGGGGAAAATTCCATTGTTATTCGATCCACAAACTCTGCAGGCCGACGCTATGGTCGGGGTCTGTACTGATAAATCAATGCGTTGGTTATTTAAAGCTGAAGTCGTGCTTGAGGGCAAGCTGATCACAATTTCTCAGCCGATAAGTGTGACGTATCATGGATAAAGTTGTTTTTATTGAATGTCTGAAGTTTACGTTGGAACAAAAGCTGATTGAAACGATGGAAGCTGCCAATAACGCAAGAGCAGATGCGACACACGAACAAAGTGCTGCAGAAACCCAATATGACTCGTTAAGCATAGAGTATGGCTATCTTGCTGAGGGACAAAGTGAGCGGGTTGATACAATTCACAGAGCCATAGGGGTATTAACAAAGTTATATGCAAATCCGGTTTCAGATACTATTCAACATAATGCTCTTGTTGAGGTTTTAGATGAGCAAGACAGCGCGTACTGGTTCTATTGCTCACCAGTCGAAGGCGGTCTAAAGGTGGATTGCAGGGGCCGCAATGTGCAACTACTAACCTTCGATGCACCATTAGGATCTAGATTAAAAGGCCTAGCCGCGGGTGAGGAAATTGAGTTTCTATTCAATGGCAAACAACAGCATCTACTGATCAACCAAGTAAAGTAGCGTTAAGAAAACAACTTGCGTCTAACAATGTTGCGATACTGGCTTGGCGACTTTCCGAGTTGTGATTTAAATGCTCGATGAAATTGCCCCTGTGAATTAAATCCACATGACAAGGCGATATCTTGTATAGAAAGATTACTACTGGCGAGTAACTCTTTACTCATTTCAACTCTCGCATATTGCAAATAGGCAACCGCAGTTTGTCCGGTCGCCTGTTTGAAGCGTCGATTAAAGGTGCGATAACTTAAATCAAACTGCTCAGCAACACTGGGCATTGCAATGTCTGAAGCGGCGTTTGTTTTGAGCCAAAATTGTATTGCAGCGATTTGTTCGTCGGTATGCCTGTCTACGGCGCCTTCTAGATAGCGTTGTTCTTCATACGGTTTACGGATCTCATGAGAAAAGTTCTGCTGTACATGGTGAGCTGCTGATTTACCGTAGAGTAACTCGATAAGATGGACAATAACATCGGCTAATGCATTGAGACTGGCGACGGTGTATATGCGTTCTGACTGGGTAATAAAGTAATCCGGTTTTAATTCGACTCTAGGGTACAACTCTCTGAATTGTCTTGCGAAATGCCAGTGTGTTGTTGCAGAATGGCCATTGAGTAATCCAGACTCTGCTAAAAAGCAGACACCAGTGCCCACCCCAAGAAGCGTCGAACCAGCTTCCCATGCATCAGCGAGTGCTGTACTGAGATGCGTATTGTGATTGACTACCGGACGTGGATTTCGCCAAATACTCGGAACAATAATAATGTCGTAAATTGGTAGAGAACTAAAGTCACACTGGGCGTCTAGCATAATGTATTCACTACTCCTCACAGCCTCTCCCCCAGTACTGCACAAATGAATTGTTAGCGGTTTTGGCTTGTTTTTACTATGTACTTTGGCAAATGCATAACCTGCTTTCAGCATTTCTATTGGTAAAGTTACGCTAGTTAGAAGCATTTGTTTGTAAAGCGTAATCGCTATATTTGTAGATTTATTCATCTGCTCTGACCACCTTGTTGTGGCGAAAAATGTAAATTACATGGCGTATTTTGAGAAAATTAATATTTCAATGCAACTAAAATCATGACATTAAGAGTTAATATTAGTTAGGTAGATCATGACTGCACTTCCAATAATTGTTGGGATGGGTGGAATTAACGCGGCGGGGCGTACTTCATTTCACCAAGGATACAAGCGCATTGTGTTGAATAAATTGTCGGCGGAACAAAGGCAAGAAACCTTTTTAGGCTTGGCGACGTTAATGAACATCGTGAAATACGACGGCGAAAAACTGTTGGATAAGGCAGGCAACTTGGTTCATCCTGAAGAAATTGAATCTCAATTTGGTGAGCAAATTCTAACTGGCACATTAATTCGTAAGATAGAAAAAAATCATTTAGATGTAGATGCGATGCACTGGCAACAGAAGCTTAAAATGCAACCTCTGAATGATGATCGTATTAGTTTTAGTTGTAAAAAGCGTGATCTACCAGAGCCTGTGCCAAGCACTTGGACTATTACCGAGTTAGATAAAAAAACCGTACAGGTTGAAATTGACGGTTTTATTGATGTGAAACATGACAGTTATCGGGAAAGTGCAATTAAAGCAGCAGGGCAGTTTCCAACTGGTTTTGATCCCAGTGTAATGTACAACAGTCGATATCAACCTCGTGGATTACAAGCAACTATATTTGCTGCTAGTGACGCGATCTTTTCTACAGGCTTGGATTGGCAACGTGTAATGAATAGTGTTCGTCCTGATCAAATTGGCACTTACTCAGCTTCTATTGCAGGGCAAATGGACGACGAAGGTCTGGGAGGCTTGGTGCGTAGCCGACTTAAAGGCGAGCGGGTGAGTACTAAGCAATTGGCACTAGGCTTAAACACCATGTCTACAGATTTTATTAACGCGTATGTAACGGGAAGCGTCGGTACGACTTTTACTTCCACAGGTGCCTGTGCGACGTTTTTGTATAATTTAAAAGCGGCTGTCAATGACATCCAGGCTGGAAGAACGCGAGTTGCTATCGTAGCAAGTGTCGAATGTGCTATTACGCCGGAAATTTTAGATGGCTTTGGTACGATGGGGGCACTGGCTAACGAAGAAGGCCTTAAGAAGTTGGATGATAGTGAGCAAGTTGACTACCGCAGAACGAGTCGACCATTCGGCGAAAATTGCGGCTTTACGATCGGCGAAGGTGCCCAAGTCGTAATTTTGATGGACGACAAGTTAACACTTGAGTTGGGTGCAAAAGTAATGGGCTCAGTTGCCGATGTATACACCAATGCTGACGGTGTGAAAAAGTCAATTACGGCTCCAGGTCCGGGAAACTATATTACGATGGCGAAATCAGTTGCTTTGGCTGATCAAATCGCCGGTCGCGACTCATTGCAACAGCGAAGCTTCATCCTTGCTCATGGTTCAAGCACGCCACAGAACCGAGTGACAGAATCATTGATTTATCACAAGATAGCCGAAACTTTTAAGATTGATGGATGGAAAGTCGCAGCACCAAAAGCCTATGTTGGACACACTATTGCGCCGGCATCAGGTGATCAGTTAGCGATTGCATTGGGTGTATTTGAGCACAACATTATGCCAGGGATTACCACAATAAAAGAGGTTGCGTCAGACGTTCATGCTGAGCATTTAGATATCCGTACTGAACATTATCAATGTGAACCTATGGATATTGCCTTTATTAACTCCAAAGGCTTTGGTGGTAACAATGCGACAGCCACCGTTTTTTCGCCAAACATGACGTTGAAATTGCTCAATAAGAGATATGATGAGCATGAAGTTTCACAGTATCAACAGCGTCTCGAAAATACCCTGGTTGAACAACAAAAATACCGTGAAGCTGCAAACCGTGGTCAATTCAAACTAATCTATCGTTTCGGAGAAGGGATGATCGATGAATCTGCGTTGGAAATCAACGAGCATTCACTGACTGTTCCTGGTTTTAGTCAGCCCATATCGCTGTGTTCTTATAATCCCTACGAAGATTTAAAATAAACAGAATGTTAAGCAAAGCAAGGCGTACAGGGAGTACGCCTTTTTTGTTTCTATTTTCTATTGAATAACCAAGGAACACTTATAAAAAAGACAGCCACGATTTTAATAAAGCAAATGGGAATGTTTGATTTTTATTTATTCTTTTTTTTAGAATTTTCAATTGATATTAAATGTAAAGTATTGATTAAAAATTGATTTTGTTCTTCATTGTTAGCGTTTTTGCGATCGTAATTCCAGTAAACTTATATTTACTGGTGCAGAGTCATATGAATTTTTGGTTTATTAACTTAATAGAATAGTTTGCGTATGCTGTGTGCTCCGCGATGTCGCGGTTTTACTATGTCATACCATTTTGAATAATTAACTGGTCAGATTTATCCAGTCCCTAAAGCACAATGATTTCACCCTGTCAGCACATGAGATAAACGCATTCCATGCATCACTTACCTGCTCCAAAATGTCATCGTAGTTTGCAAACGTTCTGTTTGACAGCTTATGTTGTCTGAGCCAACTCCACACTTGTTCTATGGGGTTTAACTCTGGGGAATAAGGCGGCAGCCTGATGATCACTACATTCTCCAAGCCTTTTACCAAACCATCTTTGAAGTGCCAGGCTGCGCGATCCATCACGACCACAGCCATTCTTCCTGGTTGAGTCTTTTGTGATATTTGTTCCAGGTGACAATACATGGCTTCTTTATTCACTAAAGGTGAGATGAGTGCTTCTGTTTCACCAGTCGTCGGACACACTGCGCCAAATAGATAGGCATATTCGAATTGTTGCTGCTTTACGACTCTTGGACGTGAGCCTTTTTCAGCCCAAACTTTTGTAGTCGAAGTTTGCTGACCAAATCGTGCTTCATCCTGAAACCACACATCAATGCGTTCAGGGAGAAGGTGTCCCGGGATGTGAAGGATCGTTTCCAGCTCAAAGTTTTTTAAAAGCTTTCTGGCGAGCTTGATCTCCTTTGGGGTGGATTGACCGACTGCTAATCCATGAGAAGTTTTGCCTTTTCAATAGCCTGTGAACGGCCGACAACTCGTATTTTATGTGAAAAGACTCAGATATATACTGCTGAATATCTTCTAATGTTAGCCGACCACCTTCCGTGCGGTTTATAGAGTCGAGTACAAATGCTTTAAGCTGCTTCAGCTGTGAATTATCAAGTTTGCAAGGGCGGCCCGAGCGAGGTAATTCCTCCAAGCCTTCTAACCCATAGTCGAGATAGTCAGTCTTTCACCCATTTATTCACGCTAGTACGGCTGACCTTTAAGTATTCAGCAATCTGATAGCGAGATTTACCTTCAAAGAAATGAGCTAGTGCGAGCATGCGCACTTTCTTTCTTGGATCTTTAGTCTGTTTGGAGAGCTTAATAAATTCAGAGCGCTGCAAAATCACTATCACTTCGATGGAAATTGGATTTTGACATTAGATCATAAATTTAATCAATTTGGTATTACTCGGGTTTTGGTCTGTGTCCAAAACCTTGATTTAAGGCGGGTATCCGCCTTTACAATTCTTTAAGACAAATAGCTGGCATGGAACTCCAAATGTTCATCGATAAAGCTAGCAATGAAAAAGTAGCTGTGATCGTAACCTTCACGCATACTCAATTGTATTGGATATCCATTCTCTGCTGCAGCTTGTTCAAAAACCCAAGGCTGTAGTTGTTCATCAAGGAATTGGTCACTGCTTCCTTGATCGATACGAAGTGGCCGTTTTATCACTTGCTCATAACTGTTAATAAGTGCTGTAGCGTCATATTCATTCCATGCAGATGAGTCATTACTTAAATACCGAGATAATGCCTTTTTCCCCCAAGGACAATTACTGGGATTTACAATCGGACTAAATGCAGAAATACTTTGATATTCTTCAGGGTTGCGCAATCCAATAACTAATGCACCATGTCCGCCCATAGAATGGCCACTTATAGACTTGCGGTTTGTCACGGGAAAATACTGTGCGATAAGTGTAGGTAGCTCATTGGTGATGTAGCTGTACATTTGGTAATGTGTTGAATAGGGCGGTTGCGTCGCGTTGACATAGAATCCCGCGCCTATGCCAAAGTCATAATCGCCATTTTCATCATCAGGTACATCTTCACCCCTTGGGCTAGTATCCGGCGCGACAATAGCGATACCCAGCTCGTTTGCCTTTTTAAACGCTCCTGCCTTTTGCATAAAATTTTCATCTGTGCATGTAAGGCCAGACAGCCAGTAAAGCACGGGGACATTTTGGCCCTGATTAACAGATTCGGGTAGAAATATCGCAAACGTCATATCACATTTGGTGCTAGTACTTTTGTGGGTGTAGCGTTTATGCCAACCACCACACACTTTATTACTTGAAATCAGTTCCATCAGTTATCCTTGTTGTCAGGCGTACCGAGAGTACGCCAAATATTATGGAGGTTAATAGTGAACCACTGAACGAATGCTCTTACCTTGATGCATCAAATCAAATGCTTCGTTAATTTCCTCAAGAGACATGGTATGAGTAATGAAATCACTTAATTTAAATTCACCAGCCATATAGCGTTCGACTATTTCAGGAAGCTCAGTGCGTCCTTTCACGCCACCAAATGCACTGCCGCGCCAAACGCGGCCCGTTACTAGCTGAAATGGACGAGTTGAGATTTCTTGACCTGCACCAGCAACACCGATGATCACAGACTCTCCCCAGCCTTTGTGACAACATTCCAGTGCGCTGCGCATTACATCAACATTGCCAATACATTCAAATGAGAAGTCAACACCACCATCGGTCATCTCTACAATTACCTCCTGAATAGGTTTATCGTAGTGTTTTGGATTAATGACATCCGTGGCACCGAGTTTTTCCGCCAATGCAAATTTATCTTCATTAATATCTATTCCGATAATTCTACTTGCACCGGCCATGGTTGCGCCTATCACCGCAGACAAACCTATGCCACCGAGTCCAAAGATTGCGACTGTGTCACCTTTTTGAACTTTAGCTGTATTCATCACAGCTCCCATTCCTGTCGTAACGCCGCAGCCTAATAAACAAACTTCTTCCAATGGTGCGTCTTTATTAACCTTGGCGAGTGAAATTTCAGGAAGAACGGTATATTCAGAAAATGTAGATGTGCCCATGTAATGGTAGATTGGTTGACCGTCTTTGTAGAAGCGAGTAGTACCATCTGGCATTAAGCCCTTACCTTGGGTTTCTCTGATTTTTTGGCAGAGGTTGGTTTTCCCTGAGGTACAGAATTTACATTCACCACATTCTGGGGTGTATAACGGGATCACGTGATCACCAATTGAAACGCTGGTGACTCCTTCGCCAACAGCTTCCACGACCCCTGCACCCTCATGGCCTAAAATAGCCGGAAATACGCCTTCTGGATCATCACCAGACAGTGTAAATGCATCAGTGTGGCAAATGCCTGTTGCTATTATTTTGACTAGCACTTCGCCTTTTTTTGGCATCATAACATCGACTTCTTCAATGCTTAACGGCTTTCCGGGACCCCATGCAATAGCAGCTCTAGACTTGATAAACTCTGACATTTGTTTTTCCTTTCATACTTTTATTTCGGCTTAGTATAGAAGTTATTAAAAATTTGATAATCTTTATTTTTAATAAAGACTTTTACTAATTTGTAATAATAGGCAAGTTGAAATGGACCGTTGGGTAGGTATAGACGAATTTGTTGCGGTAGCTGTAAATCAATCATTTAGCGAAGCCGCAAGACAACTTAATACATCCGTGGCACAAGTGAGTCGCAGGGTAAAAGGACTGGAGCAAAAATTAAATGTGCAGCTACTAACTCGAACGACTCGAAAACTCGCTCTGACACCCGAAGGTAGTGTTTTTTTATCTCACGCAAAACAGCTTCAACAAGGATTTGAGGAGGCAACATCAGCATTAAGGCAAAGAGACACGCAACCGACTGGCAAGCTTAAATTGACGGCACCAATCATGTATGGAGAACGTTATGTGATGCCAGCAGTACACCAATTTATGCTGCGCTATCCAAAAGTTGAAGTAGAAATGGTATTAACAAACTTTCAGGTTGATTTAGTGGAACAGGGGATCGATTTAGCTATTCGACTTGGACACCTTCGAGATTCGTCTTTGCGGGCTAAGCGTTTAACGAATAGAAGAACCTTAGTCTGTGGTTCCGAACGTTATTTTAGTCAATTTGGTCAACCGAATAGTTTATCAGAGTTACCGCACCATCAATGCTTGATCGGTAATAATCCAGATTGGCGTTTTAACACTGGTAAGAAAGATACTTATATACGTGTATCAGGACCGTTGATTTGTAATAGTGGATGGGCGTTAGTAGATGCTGCCAAAGCGGGTCTTGGTCTGGTGCAATTGCCACATTATTATTTGCACACAGCACTTGCTAGGGGAGAATTAATCGAAGTGTTAGCTGCTTTTAGACCAGAAGAAGAAGGCGTCTGGGCGGTGTTTCCCCCCAGACAATTTATGCCAACCAGCTTACGGCTACTTTTAGACTTCTTAGCAGATTACTTTAGTAAAGCGCACATTTAGTGCGCCCTAGACATCGCTTCTAATGCGGCTTTTAACGCTTCTTCGCGAGAATTACAAAATGCATTGCTACCGAGTTGATTATGGATCTCTAAACGGCATAGTTTTTCGGTAGTTTCGTTATTTGGAGAATAAATCAACACTTCACAGTTCGCGTCGATCGCATCACTAATCGCGTTTTCGATGGCCAACCCTACGGTTACATCGAGCATCGCAACATCACTCAAATCCAACACCATGGCCTTGTATTCTGAGATCTTTCTGTGTTGGCGCGCAATCGCTTTTGAAACACTGAAAATCATTGGTCCAGATAAATAGAAAAACAACAGTTTTCCGTCGGCTTGGTCCAATAATGTACGCTCTGTATCAGTTAGTGGTACATCTTCATCACTATCACTGTCGCTTATTGCCTTAACATGGTTGGCTTGTACTCTACTTAGCCGTTCTATCACCATAATATTTGAAATAAATACTCCCAATCCAACAGCAACAATCAGATCTACGAATACGGTTAAGAGCATAACACCGTACATAATAGCCATTTGACTGACACTTAATTTGTGTGCGCGTTGAATAAAGCTCCAATCCAGAATATTAAAGCCCACATATACAGCGATTCCGGCCAGTACAGCCATGGGAATTGGCTCGGTTAAGCTACCAGCGACAAACACTACGGCCATTAAAATTAATGCACGGATAATGCCTGCAAGCGGCGACCTAGCTCCAACCTGGACGTTCACTACCGTGCCCATGGTTGCGCCTGCGCCTGGAAGCGCACCAAAAAGTCCAGCAACCATGTTTGCGATCCCTTGACCTTGTAACTCTTTGTCTGAGTTATGTTCGGTTCTTGTCAAACTGTCGCCTATAACCGCGGTAAGTAATGTGTCGATACATCCCAAAGTACCTAAAACCAGTGCATCAATGACCATCTTCATTAGTAATTCAGGTGTTAAGACCGGCATGACTAATGAAGGCAGGCCGCTGGGGATCTCGCCAATACGACGTATACTTTCACTATCAAACAAAATGATAGAAACAAGCGTAACTGCGACCAATGCGACCAATTGCGCAGGAACATATTGGCGCCAACTCTGAGGTAGCTTGAATAGAATAGCTAAAGTAGTAATGCCAAGTAATAATTCGGCGAAATCTAGAGTTGACAGTAGTTCGGGGACTGCACTAAGTGTACCAATGACACCGCCGGGTGGGGCTTGATGACCAAGTAAAGGGGAGAGCTGTAAGATGATCAGAATCACCCCAATTCCTGACATAAAGCCGGAGATTACGCTATAAGGCATTAATGTGACATATTTTCCTAGCTTTAGCGTACCCAATAGGATTTGAAAAGCGCCGGCCATCATGACGACGGTAAATCCCATTGCTAATCCATGCTCAGGGTAAGAGGACATCATACTCGTAAAAATAGCGGTCATAATAACCGTCATCGGCCCTGTTGGCTCTGAAATAAGCGTGCTAGAACCGCCAAAAATTGAGGCGAATAGACCTACTAGAATGGCCCCCCACATGCCGGCTTCTGCGCCAGCTCCAGAAGCAACGCCAAAAGCCAGTGCTAACGGCAGTGAGATAATGGCAGTAGTAACACCACCAAATAGGTCGCCTTTAGGCGACACGTGTTTAAATCTTTCAAATGCGATCATACTATTCTACTAATAGATCAATGAATTAAAGTTATTTTACCCGAGAACATACCCTAAGTGCTATGCGTCACTGGTATTACCATTTGTTTACAGTATTGAAGCCAGTTTGAAATTGGTTTTAATACGTAAAGCGAGTACAGCTGTATATCTGAACGCAATTATTTCATCTAAAACCATGAAATTGTATCGAATTAGCGTCGCTAAGATGTGATTCTCTGCGTTTTAATATAATAATGTGTGTACCTAGTATGGTTCTAACGATTCAGTACTTAGACAAGAAAAAGCCAGTCATTTGACTGGCTTTTCTGATTTACTCTGGTTGTGAAGGTGATGCCATAGCGGCACTTGCACGACCTGCAGGAGATTTTGAACCTACTGCTAATCCACTATTTACCACTGGATCACGCTGTTCATGAGGCATAGCAGATGGGGTTTCCATTGACTCAGACTCAACGACGCTTTGTGCTTTGGTCATTGGCGCGTTAGCAGTGTTAGTATAACGAGTACGAGTTTCTAGCTGAATTTCAGACAACTTGCTATTGCTTGAACCGACTTCTTTGTCAGTTGCTGGTGCAACAGAATCAATCTGATCTGCAGACGATTTATTATCATCCTGAACAGCCTCTACCGGCACGGTAGTTTCTTCGTTAGTCTCTTCGTAAGCTTCTACATTTACAGTTTCTTCGATGTCAGTTGCTTGATTATCGACAGTGCCACTTTCTGGAAGATCATCTGAGGCAACTTGAGGTGCCTCAGTTGCAGTAGTAGTCGTATCCTGAGATTTTACCGATGACTTTTCATTGTCAACAGGGTGCTCTATAACAGCAGCATGAACTTCGCTCTGACTGGTTTCTTCGGTCTGTTCGTTGGCGTCGCTAGTTACTGCTTGAGCGCTCGTCTCTACTTCCGAAGTTATACTTTCGCTGGTGTCTACTTCCAGTTCAGCAACAGTATCTTCTGGTTGAGAAGTTTCGCTGTGAGCGTCTTTCACTTCGACTTCCAAAGCGTCAGTGCTAACCAGAGGAGCTTCAGCATGGTCCTCTTTTGTTTCGACGACTTGCGTAGTGACCTCACTTTGCTCTGATGACGGGACAGAAGCAGTGTTTACTTCAACACTATCATCGCCAGACTCATCCATTTGCTGAGTCGCACCAGTGCCTTTTAGCTCAGCTTCATACTCAGCTGCAGCTTGATCTGCCACTGGAATAAATGCTGGAGCTTCATTTTTATCCGTATTATCTTGACGTCGACGACGTTGACCAGCAGCTCTTAAGTGACGAGGCGAACGTCTGGTTCTTGTCCGTTGCTCTTGACGATCATCGGTATTTTCATCACTGTTATCAGAACTTTCGCTGTCTACTGCTTTAGTAACCTCAACAGGCGCGTTTTGCTCTTTACTTTGAGCTTCAACCGCTGCCTTTGGTTTGATGTCGCTGTCAAAATGAACACTTTGCTCTGGCTTAGTAGCCTGAACTTCTGTTTGCTCAGTTGTTGCGCTTGGTTTTTCTGCGACTTCGTTAGTTACGGCTTCTACCGGACTAACTAGTGCGGCAGTTTCGCCAACTTGCGATTGAGTTTGTGTTGCTTGCTCATCGCTTGCTACTCGGACCTTTTTGCGCAGGTTTCGTCTTTGTCTACGCGGTTTTACCGGCGTTTCTTTTTGTTGCGTTTCATTTTGTTCGTTGTCTTGCAAGTCACTAGTTTGCTTAACTACTTTCTCTTGCTTATCTTGACCTTGACGTTTCTTGTTAGGGCGACGGCGCTTTCTATTATCTGTGCTTTGCTCTTTATCAGCTTGTTGCTCAAGATTTGAGTCAGCAGCTTTTTCGTCACGGTTTTCGTTACGACGACGGTTATTGTTACGACGTCTGTTATTGTTACGGCGACGCGAGTCCTTATTACCACCTTCACTACGCGTTTGTTTCGGTGCTTCTTTAGGTTCTTCTTCTGAACTAAATAAAGCCTTTAACCAGTTGCTTAGACGAGTTAGTAAACTCGGTTTGGCCTTTTGTTGCGCCGCTTTCGGTTTTGGTTTTGATGCTACAACTGGCGCTTGCGCTGGGGCTGGTGTTTCTGGCATCACCACACCTTTTAACACAGGCTCTTCTTTGACAATTGCAGCCGACTTGACTGTTTCGATCGATACTTGCTCAGGCGCTTTTACTTGTTCATAGCTTGCAGCTTCCATGGTTTCATCACTGCGCAAGCGTAACACTTCGTAGTGTGGTGTTTCCATGTGCTGATTAGGGATGATCATCACGTGGCAGTCGTGACGCTTTTCAATTCGTTGTACTGCACGACGTTTTTCATTCAACAAGTAGGCACCAACCGCAACCGGAACCTGTGCATTGACTTGTGCTGTATTGTCTTTAATGGCTTCTTCTTCGATCAAACGCAAAATAGACAATGCAATAGATTCATTTGAACGAATCGTGCCTTGTCCATCACAGCGGGGGCAAGTATGTTGACTCGCTTCACCAAGAGAAGGTCTTAAGCGTTGGCGTGACATTTCTAACAGACCAAAGCGAGAGATCTTGCCAATTTGCACTCGAGCACGATCGGCTCTGACCGCATCTTTTAAACGATTCTCAACTTCACGCTGGTGACGAGGAGGTGTCATATCGATAAAATCGATGACAATCAGTCCACCTAGGTCACGAAGACGTAGTTGACGAGCAATTTCATCAGCAGCTTCTAGATTGGTATTAAGCGCGGTTTCTTCGATATCACCACCTTTAGTGGCTTTTGAAGAGTTGATATCGATAGACGTCAATGCTTCTGTTGGATCAATAACGATTGAACCACCTGAAGGTAGTCTAACTTCTCTTTGGAACGCAGATTCTATCTGACTTTCAATCTGATAATGCGTGAACAAAGGTACATCATTTTGATATAACTTAACGCGATTAATAAAATCTGGACGGAAGCGTTCAATGTGTGCTTTGGCCTCGTCAAAAACGCGCTGTTTGTCGATTAGGATTTCACCGATATCGCGACGTAGATAGTCTCGGATAGCTCGGAAAATAACGTTGCTTTCTTGGTGGATCAAAAACGGTGCTTTGCCACTGTCGGCTGCATTTTTTATTGCATCCCAATGTACTAGCAAAGCCTTTAGATCGTATTCCAGCTCTTCAAATGACTTGCCAACACCAGCGGTACGAACAATTAGGCCCATGCCTTTTGGTACATTAAGTCGGCTAAGCGCTTCTTTTAATTCAATGCGTTCGTCTCCTTCGATGCGGCGAGAAATACCACCTGCTCGAGGATTATTTGGCATTAATACCAGGTAACTACCAGCAACACTGATAAAGGTAGTTAACGCTGCACCTTTTTGACCGCGCTCTTCTTTATCAACTTGCACGATAACTTCTTGACCTTCCTTGATAACATCTTTGATGTTAGGACGGCCATTAAAAGTATATCCGTCTGGAAAGTAAGTTTTAGCAATTTCTTTTAGCGGAAGGAAACCATGACGTTCAGCACCGTAATCAACAAAGGCGGCTTCAAGTGAGGGTTCTATACGGGTAATTTTACCTTTATATATATTGGCTTTTTTCTGTTCATGACCAGGGCTTTCGATATCTAGATCGTATAGTCGTTGGCCGTCAACCAGTGCTACGCGCATTTCTTCTTGCTGCGTTGCATTGATCAGCATACGTTTCATATTTTAATTCTCTACTTAATTTATTACCGGCCTGACACGTCGTTGATGGTGGCAGTAATTTACGCCACGGATGTTCCATTTATTTTGATACAGTCTCACGACTGGGGAGAATAGGAACAGCGCTACAGCTACCGCGTTAACTAGGCGTACTAACTTTCCGCTTAGGTAACAGTCACTTTTAATTACGCTAATTCGGCTTCAACCTGAGGCGAATCGTATGTTACGTATTTCGCGCGCTTTTCGCGTTTACTGGTTGATTGTTCCGTTCACGTGTTGCGGCCTTTGCACGGGTATTTCTGCAACCACGGATAACGTATCAGACAAATTTAATTTTTTGCTTTTTAGTTATTTATCAATCGTGTTCAACCGTTAAACGAAATATTACGCGCTTCGCATCGGTTGTTCGCACGTGTATAAGCTTAGATGCAGATAAAAGCTTTGGAAATCTTAGCTCTTAATCTGTATGATCTGCCATCCAAGATGTGCATCACGACATTACTTTGCGATAAAAAGCATCTCGCAAAAATTTGCGGCCTGATTATCCCACTAATACCGTCGAGATAGCAACTAAATTATTACTCAAATCAGTGATTAGGCAATGTCAGAAAAACCCGCGTTAAAAGTTAGCTTTGTAACCGTTAGTGAAGATCAAGAAGGTCAAAGAATTGATAACTTCTTGGTGACTCATTTAAAGGGAGTGCCAAAAAGCGCCGTTTATAAAATTCTAAGAAAGGGTGAAGTTCGTGTTAATAAAAAGCGTGTGAAACCCGTTTATAAGTTGCAAATTAACGACGAAATTCGCATTCCACCTGTGAGAGTTGCCGAAAAAGCGGAATTTGTACCAAAAAATTTAGATAAGGTAGCAAATCTAGAAGATGCAATTCTTTTTGAAGATAAGTATCTGATAGTAATAAATAAGCCTGCTGGCATGGCGGTGCACGGCGGGAGCGGGTTAAGCTATGGACTTATCGAAGCATTACGAGCGTTACGCCCTGATGAAAAAGGACTTGAATTGGTTCACCGACTCGACCGAGATACTTCGGGTTGTTTATTGATTTCCAAGCGAAGATCCATTTTGAAGGGGTTACATGAGCAACTTCGAGAAAAAACCATGGAAAAGAATTACTGGGCACTTGTAGCAGGGCAATGGGACGCCAAAAACAAAAATGTCACGGAACCTCTTCGCAAAAATACCTTGCAGTCTGGCGAGCGAGTTGTTCGTGTTGATCATGAGCAAGGAAAACCTTCCCATACCCGCTTTAGAGTACTTGAGCGATTTGATGCAGCGACACTTGTTCAGGCTTCCCCGGTTACGGGAAGAACACATCAAATACGAGTCCACACCCAGTGTAAAGGTCATCCAATTGCTTGTGATGATAAATATGGTGATCAGGTTTTCGACGCATCAATGCGACAACAAGGATTAGGACGCTTATTTTTACATGCCAAAGAGCTACGTTTTATACACCCTAAAAATGAAACCACATTACATGTTGAAGCGCCGTTAGATAACGCGTTAGAGAATTGTTTAAAGACACTTAGAGGGAATTAACATGACGGAGTGTGTCATATTCGATTGGGACGGTACAATAATGAACTCTGTGCCAAAAATAGTAAACACCATTCACAAAGCTGCAAAATACTGCGGAGCTAATCCAGTAACTGATGATGCCGCAAAAAGTATCATTGGCTTATCATTAGACCGAGCGGTGATGACATTGTTTGGAGATTGTCCCTCTCAAACTCAAGCTTTGGTAGAGGCATATAAATATATCTATACAAATGAAGATGATACGGAAACCCCCTTGTTTGAGGGAGTAGAAAGATTACTCGGCAGATTGCAAGATCAAGGGGTGAAATTAGCCGTTGCAACGGGTAAAAGCCGGACTGGTTTGGACAGGTTAATGGCTGAGAGTGGATTAACACATTACTTTGATGTTACGCGCACCGCTTGTGAAGCGAAATCCAAACCACACCCCGACATGCTGCAACAGATCATGCAATTGCTAAGTATCCGCTCCGATAAAGCGGTAATGATAGGTGATACCACTATAGATATGGAGCTGGCATATAACGCTTCGATGCCAGCAATTGGGATCACGTTAGGGGTAGCTGATCGTAGTGTATTTGAAACAACCAGTGCACGTCATATTTGCGATGATTACCTATCACTTACTGACGTGTTGTTCAGCCAATACATCGATACCGAAATGCGCTAGCATTTTAGTAAGCTCTATTAAGGGAAGACCTATCAAGGTATTGGGGTCTTCACCTTCAAGCTTTTCAAATAAACAAATGCCTAATCCTTCACTTTTAAAGCTACCTGCGCATTGATAAGGCTGCTCAGCGTCGCAGTAGTTACTGATCTGCTGTTCTGTGAGTTTTCTAAAATAGACGCTAAAGGGCACAACAGAGGTTAGAGAAGCACCGGTTGAAAGTTGATAAAGCGTTAAACCGGTTAAAAACGTGACTTTGTGACCACTAAAAGCACTGAGCTGCGCTATGGCGTTTTCTTTGTTATGTGGTTTACCTAATATTTTATCGTTAAAAATAGCAACTTGGTCCGAGCCAATGACCAGTCCTTCTTTATAATGTAACTGTGCTGCTTTGGCCTTTTCGATGCTTAATCTCGCAACTAACTCTGATGGTGGTTCACCTTCTAGTTGAGATTCGTCAATATCTGGCGAAAAAGAACTAAAGGGTAGATTTAATTTGTTTAAAATTGACTGCCTAAATGGCGAACTTGAGGCTAGAATAAGGGGCAGTTTCATGTAACTGAAGTCTCACAAGTTAATTTGTGCTAAAGGATAAAGCGCAATGAGGCGAAAAACAAAGGGAATATGTATTTTTGCTTTGACTAACACTACAACTATCTATATGATGCAGCCCCTATGCAAAAGGTGAAAATTCCCATCACTCTTGATCCATGCAGAGCAGCACAACGACGTGCTAGTTATGACGGCGTTGTAAAGCTTGAAGAACTTTCTCGTTTACAGCAAGTTGTGCAAGATCAAAGTAGTGAGATAGCGGTAACTGTTCATTGCGACACAGACCAACAAGGTTTAGTTGTTGTCAGAGGTAAAATCTCTGCGCACCTTACTGTGTTATGTCAGCGTTGCAATGATGAATTAGGTTTGGATTTGGAACAAGACTTTGCGTATTCGCCAGTCGGATTAGGTGCAGAGTCGGATGAACTTCCAGAGTGCTATGATGTGGTAGAATTGGATGAAGAAGGTGAGATCCATCTCCAACAGCTTGTTGAAGATGAACTCCTACTGGCTATTCCGATTATTCCATCTCATGATGAAGCGCAATGCTCCTATTCTGAAAAGCCATTGAGCTTTGGAGAAATAGCAGCAGAAGAAGAAAAACCAAATCCATTTGAAATTTTGAAACAACTTAAGAAAGATTCTTAGGAGAAGGCTAATGGCGGTACAAAAAAGCAAAAAGTCACGCGCACGTCGTGGCATGCGTCGTTCACACGATGCGATCAGTGGACCAGCTCTAACTGTTGATCAAGTTTCTGGTGAGACTCATCGTCGCCACCACGTAACTGCTGACGGTTACTATAAAGGCGTTAAAGTAATTTCTAAGTAATTAGAGTTGCTTTATGCTAACTAATCTAACCATAGCGTTAGATATGATGGGGGGCGATTATGGCCCCCGTTCATCAATACCGGCTGCAATCGCTGCGGTATTAAAACACCCTCATCTCACATTAATTCTTTGCGGTAATCAGCAAGTCATAGAACAAGCACTTATTAAAGCAAAAATGCTTGATCATCCCCAACTTATTATTAAGCATTGCAAAGAAGTCGTTACCAATAGTTGCGATCCAGCTTCAGCATTAAGAAATAAGAAACAGTCTTCCATGAGAATCGCACTGGATTTAGTCAAATCTGGTGAAGCCCAAGCTTGTGTTAGTTCAGGCAACACCGGTGCTTTGTTTTTCATGGCGCATTACGTGTTAAAAATGCTTCCGGGTATTAAACGACCAGCACTCATTTCAGCTGTCCCGACAGAAAAAAAACAACCTGTTTACCTGCTAGACCTAGGTGCAAATGTGCACTGCGATCCTGAAACGTTATTTCAATTTGGCGTTATGGGTTCGGTGGTAGCCGGAGAAGCTCTAGGAATAGAAAAGCCACGAGTTTGTTTATTGAACATCGGTTCTGAAGAAATTAAAGGTCACGATGGCATAAAACAAGCAGCAAAGCTTATGCAACAAGCTCCAGAGTTAAATTATCAGGGCTTTTGCGAAGGCAGTGATATGTTTTCAGGCAAAGCTGACGTGATAGTATGTGAAGGTTTTGTGGGCAATGTAGCACTAAAGACCTGCGAAGGCATTGCAAAGCTGATTATGCATAAGTTTTCAAAAGCATTGAAAAAACACTTTTTTTATAAAGTATTGGCATTTTTACTCCGACCCGTTATAAAAAAATTGTATAGAAGGGTGAACCCCGACCAGTATAACGGCGCAAGTCTGGTAGGATTGCGCGGCATTGTTGTAAAGAGCCATGGAAATGCAACAAAGAAGGCATTTTTGGCCGCGATTGATGAAGCGGTTCAAGAGGTAGAAAGACGGATCCCAGAAAAAATTCAATCAGTGTTCTTGCAAACACAAACAACAAACAAGCATACCCCCAGTCTTACACCGGAAGAGTAGTTACGGTAAGTTTGCTGGGTGAGAAACAAAAAGTTAAGGCACACTATGTCACAAAAAATAGCAATATTCTTCCCAGGTCAAGGTTCACAAAGTGTTGGCATGTTATCTGACCTATTATCCTCTTCAGAAGTGGTAAAGCAAACGTTTGCGGAAGCTTCTGCTGCATTAGGTTACGATTTAGCCGATGTGGTTTTGAATGACCCGAATGAAGAACTGAACAAAACTCACATTACTCAGCCTGCGCTATTAACTGCTAGCGTAGCGATATTTAGAGCTTGGCTTGAAAAAGGTATCGAAGCCGATGTTATGATGGCTGGGCACAGCTTGGGTGAATACTCAGCTTTAGTTTGCGCTGAAGTATTGTCACTAAGCGATGCGGTAAAGCTCGTGGAAAAGCGTGGCCTTTATATGCAAGAAGCTGTGCCAGCAGGTACCGGGTCAATGGCAGCAGTAATTGGTCTTGATGACGACATTATAATTAAAGCCTGTGCAGAATCAGCGCAAGGAGATGTGGTATCTCCAGTTAACTTTAATTCTCCTGGCCAAGTGGTTATCGCGGGCCATGTCGAAGCTGTTGAAAGAGCTTCTGCCGCGTGTACAGAAGCAGGAGCTAGAAAGGTCATGCCACTGGCTGTAAGCGTTCCTTCGCATTGTCAATTAATGAAACCAGCGGCTGAGAAACTTGCTGCTGACCTTGAAAAGTTGACTTTTGGCACGCCTAAATATGATGTTATTAATAACGTTGATGTGGCTATTCAGACTGAACAGTCTGCAATTAAAGATGCGCTTGTACGCCAGCTATATAGCCCGGTCAGATGGACTGAGACGGTTCAAGCCATTGCGAAAGAAGAAATTACAAAAACCTTTGAGTTTGGACCAGGTAAAGTAATTTCTGGCCTAGTTAAACGTATTGACCGCTCAGTAAAGTGTGTGTCAGTGAATGATTTAGCTTCGATTGAAGCAGCTGAATAATAATGGGAATAAAATGAATAATTTGTTTTCTTTAGAGGGCAAGGTTGTCCTAGTAACAGGTGCAAGCCGCGGAATTGGTAAAGCAATCGCAAACGCTTTGGTTGCCCAAGGTGCAAAAGTGGCCGGCACAGCTACCAGTGAATCTGGTGCGGATCGAATTTCTGAATATTTGGGTGACAATGGCAAGGGCTATGCACTTAACGTGACCGACGCCGATTCAGTTGCTGCAACATTAGACGCAATCAAAGCGGATCTTGGTGATATCGATGTGTTGGTAAATAACGCAGGAATTACTCGTGATAACCTGTTAATGCGCATGAAAGACCAAGAGTGGGATGACATTATTGATACCAACTTAACGTCAATATTTCGCCTGTCAAAAGCTGTTTTACGTCCAATGATGAAGAAAAAATCAGGACGGATTATTAACATTGGTTCTGTTGTAGGAACGATGGGTAACGCAGGTCAAGCAAACTATGCGGCAGCAAAGGCTGGCGTGATTGGTTTTACTAAGTCACTTGCTCGTGAAGTCGCTTCTCGCGGTATTACGGTTAACACAGTTGCTCCAGGTTTTATTCAAACTGACATGACCGATGAGTTAACAGAAGAGCAAAAAGCGGCTACGCTAGCCAATGTGCCTGCTGGACGCCTAGGCCAACCAGAAGAAATTGCAGCTGCTGTAGTGTATCTTGCGTCTGACGCTGCTGCGTACGTATCGGGTGAAACACTGCACGTAAATGGTGCGATGTACATGGTGTAGCCACTTGATTCATAAAAGAATTGAATTTTTTATGATCTTGTAGCCAACTAGCTTGAAATTGTCTTGAAAATAGGCGATAAAAAGAAGCAAATTTATATAACAGGTTTGACCAGAGCAAAAAAGTGTAGGTCAGTCCTTGAAACACAGTATGATGCGTCGTAAACTGCGCCGCAATCTGAAAAAATAACGCAACAGCGTTTAAATAAAGGAAAGAAGAATGAGCGACATCCAAGAACGCGTAAAGAAAATTATTGTTGAACAACTAGGTGTTAAAGAAGAAGAAGTAAAAGCTGAAGCATCATTCGTTGATGACCTAGGTGCTGACTCGCTAGACACTGTTGAGCTTGTAATGGCGCTAGAGGAAGAGTTCGACACTGAGATCCCTGATGAAGAAGCAGAGAAGATCACAACTGTTCAAGCAGCTATCGACTACGTTACTGCTCACGCTGAATAATTAATATTCTCTTAAGGGCAGCACTCGCTGCCCTTATTCTTTCAAACTCCCTCTTTTTTAATTTAATAATGCCTTATTGGAGGACACCGTGGCTAAACGTCGAGTCGTAGTAACTGGCTTAGGTATGTTGACGCCGCTGGGTAATGATGTTCAATCAACCTGGCAGGGCTTATTAGAAGGCCGAAGTGGCATTCGTAATATCACCCATTTTGATACTGAAAATTTTGGAACTAAATTTGCGGGTTTAGTTAACGATTTTGACGTTGAAGAATATATCTCGAAAAAAGACGCTAAGAAGATGGATATTTTTATCCAGTATGGCGTTGCAGCAGGTGTTCAGGCGCTCAAGGATTCTGGTCTGGAAGTGACAGAAGAAAATGCAGCGAGAATCGGTGTAGCGATCGGCTCAGGTATCGGTGGTCTAACGTTAATAGAAGAAAACCACATCAAACTACTTAACAGTGGTCCAAGGAAGCTTTCTCCGTTTTACGTACCGTCAACCATAATCAACATGATTTCAGGTCACATGTCCATAATGCATGGCTTACGTGGGCCGAATATTTCTATCGTGACCGCCTGTACTACTGGCCTCCACAATATTGGTCATGCAGCGAGAATGATTGCCTATGGTGACGCTGATGCAATGGTTGCAGGTGGTGCAGAAAAAGCATCTACTCCAATAGGTATGGGTGGCTTTAGTGCTGCGAGGGCACTCTCAACACGCAATGATGACCCACAAGCTGCTTCACGTCCATGGGATAAGGATCGTGATGGCTTTGTTCTGGCCGATGGTGCTGGTGTGATTGTATTGGAAGAGTATGAGCATGCTAAAGCTCGTGGGGCAAAAATTTATGCAGAGCTTGTTGGTTTTGGTATGAGTGGCGACGCATACCATATGACATCTCCACCTGAGGATGGTGCGGGTGCTGCGCTGGCGATGAGCAATGCACTTAAAGATGCAGGCGTTAATCCGGAACAAGTAGGTTATGTTAATGCTCACGGTACTTCAACGGGAGCTGGTGACATTGCAGAAACGCAAGCCGTTAAATCTGTTTTCGGCAGCTCGGCCAATAAAGTCATGGTCAGTTCGTCGAAATCAATGATGGGGCACTTACTGGGTGCGGCTGGTTCCGTAGAGTCCATCATCTCGATTTTAGCGCTAGAAGATCAAAAAGTGACGCCTACAATAAATTTAGATAATCCTGATGTCGGTTGTGACTTAGATTACGTTCCACACACAGCGCGCGATGCAAAACTGGAGTATACGCTATGTAACTCATTTGGTTTTGGTGGCACAAACGGCTCATTGCTATTCAAAAAAATCTAGCAATGCAGTAAGCTGATATCAAGATTGACAAAAGCCTGGCATCGCCGGGCTTTTTTGTGAGGTAAATGATGGCATTTTCGATTCGCACTCAGTTTAATTTTAACGATAGAGGCCTATGTTACGGAGACGGTTTTTTTACCACAGTCTGTGTGACGAATGGAAAAATTGAATTGTGGCATTTGCATCGTCAGCGATTAGAAGAATGTCAGCAACGGCTGGGCTTCCCAACACTACCTATGCAGGCGATAGAGTGTGAAGTGAAAGCGTTGGCTAAAGACCAAGACAGCGCCGTGGTTAAAGTGATTGTCACTCGTGGTGAAGGCGGACGAGGATATGCACCACCGGAAGATGCTCAAGTGAATATCAATGTTAGTCGGTCATCGTTCCCAAGCCATTATGAGCATTGGCGCAGGTATGGGATTGAATTGGAATTAAGTAACATCCAGCTTGCAAATCAGCCAATTCTTGCCGGCTTGAAAACGTTAAATCGACTTGAACAGGTATTAATTAAACAAGATGCCGTGTCGATGCAATGCGATGACGTGGTAGTTTGTGATGCAAATGGACAGGTTGTAGAAGCTTCTGCTGCAAACATCATTTATTTTGAAAATGGCAATATCTATACGCCAGACTTATCAAGTGCAGGGATCAATGGTGTCTACCTCCAAGCACTAAGAAATTCAGTCAACATTCAAGACACGACGATTAACTTTGAAGCCCTACTTGGAGTGGATGCGCTGTTTTTGTGTAATAGTTTGATGGGGCTCGTGCCAGTTAAACGGTTAGCGAGTCGTTATTTTGATATTACTAATAGCCTCGCCTTAAAGAGTAAACATTTGAGGAATGCGAATTGATAAAGAAGCTTTTTGTATTATTTTTGACCTTTTTTGTTGTGTTCGCACTTTGGTTAGACACAAAAATTGATGATTTGAAAAAGGAAAAATTCCATTTCGATGGTGATTTTCTGGTTATTGACGCAGGTAGCTCTTTTGCTAAGTTATGTCGAAACTGGCAACAAAGCAATTATATAAAGAATTGTTATCCTTACTTAATTTATTCGAAGTTTTCACCAGAGCTATTTTCGTTACAGACTGGTGTATACGATGTCAAAGGGTTAACTGTATTAGAGGTTATTGCCGCCATAAGACAAGGTAAGCAGCACAGTTTTAGCTTCACTATTATTGAGGGTGAGGCGATTTGGGACGTTTTGGATAAACTGAAGAGTAGCCCATACTTAATAAATGATATTGAAGATATTGTGGCGCAGCTAGCTATTCCATATGAGTCAGCCGAAGGTTGGTTTTATCCGGACACTTATCATTACCATGGCAGAGAAAAAGCTTCAGAACTACTAGCCAGAGCGTATAAGAAGATGCAGCTAGTATTATCAACTGAGTGGCAGCAGCGCCAACAAGGATTACCTTTAAACTCTCCATATGAAGCGCTAATTTTGGCATCCATTATTGAGAAAGAAACAGGTAAGCCTTCAGAGAGAAAAACCGTGTCATCAGTTTTTATTAATCGTTTACGAAAAGGTATGCGATTGCAAACGGACCCAACGATAATCTATGGAATTGGTCCTAGTTTTGATGGTGACATTAAACGACGGGATATAAATACTCACACTCGGTACAATACCTATAAAATTAATGGCTTAACACCCACTCCAATAGCGATGCCTTCTAAAGATGCAATCAATGCTGCATTAAATCCAGAAACAACGGACTACTACTACTTTGTCGCGTCAGGGGATGGCGGACACTACTTTTCTAGCACTTTGTCAGAACACAACAAAGCAGTAAAAAAGTACTTATTAAATAAGGGCGGGGGGTCGTAAGTATCCAAGTTTGGGGCTGTTTTTTAGCCCCAATAAAGCGACTTAACTCAAATATATAAGGTTATACCAATCAGCTCAAATATCTGAGCAATTTGAGAGATAAAACCTGCTGCTAACAGCGTTATAAATTTCTCATTTAGAACAACTAAATAGCAAATTTTCGCCTTGCCTACACGGAAGTAGGTACCTTAGCGGTAGAAGGACGCGAGAGCGGTGCCTACACGGATATAGGTACCTTGCCGATAGCGGTGTTATCAACTCGCTTTTCTCGACTCAAAATTGATTAACTAATTAAGCGGATTGGTATTACTTAGTCAGATGATAGTCTGGTAAGCTCATTGCTTTGGTCTTTATATGACACAAGGAACACGTCACTAAAGTCATTTTCAGTCATTGAGACTTTCTCATCGGCAAGTAATTTAACTAGAGTAGGTGTTGTATTACTGTGACCGGCAATAATGACCACACCAGATAGAGACTTAACTTGCTCAGCAAACCCTTGCAGATCTTTATAGTCGTAAATCGTCACTTGTTTATTCGATAGCTTTGCTAACGGGGCTATTGTTTCACGTGTTCGGTTAAAGTCGGTGCTATATAGGTGTTGTGGTTTTTTAGCTAATAACATTGTTGCTAAGCGCTGTGCTCTTTGTCTCCCTGCTACAGTTAAATGAGGATTCTTACCTGCTTGTTTTTCAGCATGGCGAAATAGTATAACTTCATCGGGTAACGCAAAGGTAGGTAACGTGACAACGGCAAGCAATAAAAATAGTAATCTCATTGTATCCTAACTCTTTAATAATATTATTTATTTCATCTAATGTATCATATCAATTGCGTAAATAGTTCATCAATTTGTTAAGCAAATTGGTGAACCTGTTAGAGGAGGGAAAAGCAAGCCGCATTAACTCTGCCCACAAAGAAGAACTACTTGCTTACTTTTTCTTCTTTTATCCAGGCTAGTGCATCTCGATAACTGTCGAAATTTTGCATCCTTAGTGAATGTTTTTGAGCATAGGCTTCAATTAAGCCGCTTTTGAAGTCGGTAGGGGATACCACGCGTGCAACAGTCATATTTTCGATAATTTTAGTGATAGACTTTAACACATGAAGCACATTTACATGTTCATAGGTGAGGGTTAACTCAGACACATCCAAAACGATATCAGATAATTGATTTTCACGAAGTGTTAACGCTAAATTTTTGTACATTGAAACGATATCTTGCTCTTCACAGTCCCCAACAGCAAAAGCGTGAACTAGCTTTTGTTGGTGATCAACGGTACATCGATAAGAAAACTTTCTCATTTCTCTACCATTCACGTAATTGCAAGGATTAATAGAATGGTAGTAAAAAAATGGGCACTCCGATAGTTGGATAAGTATTAAGGTCAGGTGAGTAGGTCCGCAACCTCTGCTATTTTTTGCCGCAACCAAATGTGGCTAGCATCTCGATGTAGTA
This sequence comes from Pseudoalteromonas sp. T1lg65, assembly GCF_051930985.1. Classification (NCBI taxonomy): domain Bacteria; kingdom Pseudomonadati; phylum Pseudomonadota; class Gammaproteobacteria; order Alteromonadales; family Pseudoalteromonadaceae; genus Pseudoalteromonas; species Pseudoalteromonas sp. T1lg65. The sequence goes on from NZ_CP196837.1 coordinate 1,571,319, forward strand.
GGGGACTCCAGATCATGTCCAGTTCAAACGGTGGAATAGGGAACGGTGGATCTAAAATGGTTAAACTGGGATCATCATGATAAATGTTGGCAGCTTTTGAGGGTAAAGTGGCAATTAAATTTTGTTCTTTGGCGAGATGAATTGCAACGTGGTAATTGCGAGTAAACGTAGCAATGTTTCTGTGCTTACCGAAATGGGCCAGTGCCTCATCAACCCACCCAAGTTTTTGCACATCAGCAGGGTCCATGCCTACACCAACACCAAAGCCTGTCTTACTTACCCAAATATGACGGGCCTTTAAATAAGCATCCAGATTAAAATTTTCGATGATAGGATTGTCGGTTTTGACGAGACAGCAGAAACTATCTTTCCAGATCCGCTTGTGATGGAAAGACTGAGGTAAATTTTCGAAACGGTTAATAGCCATATCGACTTTACCATTTTCAACATCATGGAAAGTGACGTCGCTGGGAGTCAAAATATCCAGCGTCGTATCGGGTGCTTCTTCGTGAAGTTTAGTCAGCAATTTCGGAGCCAGCGTACTTGCAGCATAATCACTAGCCATAATACGAAAGACGCGTTTACTTTGACTTGCTTCGAACTCTCTATTTGGGGCAAGCGTTTCCTCTAACGTCATCAGAATACCCCGGATCACAGGCTGAAGCTCTATCGCTCGTTCTGTTGGTACCATTCCTTCGCTGGTTCGAACCAAAATGGGGTCATTAAATAATGTACGCAACCTTTTTAAACCATTACTCATCGCGGGTTGAGTAATACTCAGCTGGTTTGCAGCGCGAGTAACATTACACTCCCGTAATAGGGTGTCTAAGTAGACGAGTAAGTTTAAATCGATCTTACTTATGTTCACGGATGCTCCTTTTGTTCTTTATTTTGCACTCTTATCTGAGCGGGCAAACCGATTTTCATCAGGATATGGAAAAATGTGATTTGCCAAGCCTCTTTTTATCTTATCTTGAGCTTGTTGCCAAAAGCGTGCTTCGGCCAATTCTGGGTGGTATTCAAAGAAAATAGACCTTAGTTTAGGGTTTGTTAGTACAAAAGTACACAGTTGTTCTGGAAAGACGTCTTGTGGAGCAACTGAAACCTCTTCATAGCTATAAACATCATCCAAAGTTTGAGTCGGTAATGAACGGAAATTCATGTCCGATAGATACTGCACTTCGTCATAGTCGTAAAATATGACGCGCTTATGTCTACTCACGCCAAAGTTTTTTAACAGCATGTCTCCTGGAAAAATATTTACAGATATCATTTCTTTAAGCGCTTGTCCGTAGTCTTTAATGATTTGTCTACAGGTCTCATCATCAACCTCAGCAAGGTAGATATTTAAAGGGATCATTCTACGTTCAATATACAGATGCTTGATAATTACGTTATCACCTTCCTCGTACATGCTGGTTGCAATGGTTTTTCTAAGTTGTAGGTATAGTTCATTAGAAAAACGGTTGCGCGGAATAACCACATCGGAATATTCAATAGTATCAGCCATTCTACCAACCCGGTCATGACGTTTTACTAACTGATAGCGTTGAATAACAGTGTCGCGCCCGAATGGTTTGCTCTCAGGGAAAGCGTCTTTAATAACCTTAAAAACGTACGGGAACGACGGCAATGTGAACACCATCATCACCATACCAGGGGTACCTTTGGCTATTTCAAATTGTTCATCTGAAGCGTTCAAATGTGATAGAAACTCTCGATAGAATTCTGTCTTTCCCTGTTTGTGAAAGCCAATAGCGTTGTATAGCTCAGCTTTAGTTTTGTTGGGCATTAACTGATTTAGAAATTTCACTAAAGCGGATGGCGAGTTAGTGTTAACCAAAAAATAAGCACGCGCGAATCCAAAAATGACGCGCATTTGTGAGCTTTTGGTCAGCAGAGCATCAATATAAAGCTTGCCATTTTGGTTGTGCAGGACAGAGATAATAAAGGGTTGTATACCAGACTGCGAAACGACCCTCCCAATTAAATAGGCTCCTTTGTTTCTGTAAAATGGATACTGTAACATATCAAAGCGCATTAAATGGGGCTGGTGATGTGTGTTAGGGGCTTGCTTATAGAATGCTTTTAATAACAGACGAATGTCATTTTCCAAGTCAGCGAATGGACATAAAAACTCGACATCTGAAAATATTTTTCGAACTGTTGGTTTGATACCATGGACTACAGGAAAGTAACTTCGATACTCAGTGTCTACAGGTAATGTGGTATTATTTTCTAGCGTACTTTCAACAAAAATAAACTCATTTTTATAGTATTTTCGATGAAAGAGTCGGCAAAAAACTGAATTATAAAAGGTTTCAGCCAACTCCGCTTGAGGGTGGAAAGTCAACCTCTCAGCATAAGATTCCTTAACTTGATGCCAAATGTTTGCCGCTAGTTGTGGTCGTCCTGGCAGTATTTTTCTAAGTTGCTCAACGGTTTCGTTGACTTTCTTATCATAAAGGTCGATGCGTTGTTTACTAATTTCATCGACGATCTTCCAATTCTGTTTTGCAAAAGCGGCTGGAACTCTTTTAGTAACCTGCTGAAAGGTAGAGTAGTGACCTTTAAATCCTTGTAAAATTTTATCGGCAATATTTTGACCATGCATGATGACATTTCGCTAGTTTTACCCGATTAACCATTCGAACTACATAAAGTGTACGAGATGAAAATAAGGGTATCGACTGGACATAGTTATGAAATGTATCTGGAAAATGACAAAATGTCATCTGGTAATACCAGTGAGGTATCAGTCGACAAAGCGCTTTAGTTTTTTCTCTAGCTTATCGATTTCCTTATCAATGACTTTTTTTTGATTGAAATAGTCTTTATTTATGGCTTTTAACGATCGTTGAACCTCTTTATTTACCTTTTTACTGTCTCTACCTTTGCTGGCTTTATCTAATTTTGCTTGCTGCTCTCTTTCTGCACGATCTCGCTTCTGGTTCAACATCGCTACATCGTGTCGCTTTTTGCTAATTTCTCGTTGTAAGTTACGAATGATCTGTGTCTTTTCTATGTTGTTCAGAGTTTTGTAATGCAATTGCTGTTCTGCGGTAACTTCATCACCAGCGTCGTTATACACCAGCTGGTATTGGGTCGCATTGCCAGGGCAGGGATGTTTGCTGTAAACGGAACCTCGTTCGGTTGTACATTTATAATATCTTACAGAATTGGATGCATCACATTTACTGCTTGTGATAAAAAAGACCAACATAATAACCAACAATGAGCGCATACTCTCTCCTTGTAATAAATAAGTATTATTAATTTAGTTGATTATTTGTTAACTACAAAACTATTTTGACGGTTGTTGAGCGAATTTCTTCAATACTTTGATATTCTGAACCAAGAATGGAACATCAAGCTTGCCATCAACAACAAATCCTTCTTTTGCTGAAATTTGCTTAAAGCTTCCATCTTGGTTAACCAACGTGATCTTGTCTTTTTTGTAGGCGACGAGAACACCGTCAATAAAGTTAACTCCCTCTGCATGAGAGCGAGTAGTGACGTCTGCGGCGATCATCGTTTCAGTTGCCAATGTCTTACAGCCAAAGTGGGATGCTAGTAAAGTAAATATAATGTCACTTGGTTGGAGTAGGCCCACTTTTCCCGAGAAAAGTTCAATATTTGTGACCATAGCTGACTTCACTATCACCTCGTCAAGATCGTTCAGTTCAAGCAAAATATAATTAGATTTCTTATCAATCGCCGTAGTTTGAGTTCCTTGAAAAACTTGAATACTTGCATCCTCAGATGATTGAATAAACGAAAAATCATCAAGATTACGAGTATTCAGTAAGTCGTTACCAAAAGACCATACCGGTGTTTGGCTATTGGCAACAATTGAAGCCATATAAAAGCTGGGTAAACCGTATAAGAGATTGAATAGCGATTCAGTGCTATCTCCACTTCTTAATATCGATTCTAATCGGTAACTTGAGAAGTCTAATTGTTTGGCTTGATGCGCAAAGCTGGCACTATCATCAAAAATGTAAATATTTACCGGCTCGGCTTGAGGTCGGCATTGAGCAGAGACAAATGGCGCTTGATAACCAGGTCTTGAACTAGTATTCACATCGATAGAGTGTGCTTGTTGATACTGGTCTAAATCCAGCAAATCGTGGCGAGCAAGGAGTTTTTTAGCCGTTGTTGGATAAGACAATGGCAGCACATTATCTTGTTTGGTGATATCAAAAAACGCATTAGCGTCAGCCCATATATGCAATGTATGGCTTAAAGCAAAACAAGTTACAATTGAAGCTGTTGCATAACGAGGGAAGCGGAATGACTTAAGTTTTTCTAAATGGCGCCAAGCATAGTTTCCTGCTAGTAATTCGAATATTAAAACGGCCAAAATTATCGCAATAACTAACAGCAGTGTGATGATGGTATTGCTTGCTGCAGTTTGCCAAAACAGGCTCATGATCTCCGGCAAAGACTCAATGTTTATATGGTATCCGAATTTAAAATATACAGCAGCGTCTACAGCTAGCATACCGACGCCTAGCGTTGCTACAACCGCTGCCATGCCTCGTATGTGCCTAGGGTAGGGGAACACAAGACTGACTGGAAATATCGTAAGTACAAAAGCACAAAAAGCAATAAAGCTGGTGTGGCTCAGCCATGTTATTACCATGTAGAACCAGCCAACTGCTGTAGATGGAGCTTTATCTGCGAACAAATAGACAGAACTGATCAGCAAAATCAGCCCGATGTTTGCAAAAGTAAACCAATGGCCCCAGCTCAATAGCTGACTGGCTTTTGAAGAGAAGGGACTTTGTGGAGTTAGGTTCATTAGTTACTTTAATGATTGAATTAGCGCGTTGGTGAAGTTTTCAACTACAACTTGTCTTTTGCTTGCTGGAACATGCTCTTTTAAAATGTGCGTGATAGAATTGCCCAAACACATTAAGCTGAGATCGACTGTTGCCTGATTGTCACTTAAAACTTTTATTAGTTTATCGACAATTTCTTCTACTTGGTTATCGGAATATTTGGATTGAATCGGCATCAGTTAGTTCGTTTTAGATAATGTTAATTTTGATATTTTAACACCAGAGGCGCGAAAAACAAAGATGAGCATTGAGGTTAAAAAACTGGTTGTTCATTATGTGGACAAACATGATGAAAACACTGAAATACACCTTCGAGATGATGAAATGCAGGTTAATGACAAGGTGAATGTATTTATCGAGCAGCTTCATCATGCGTATAACTCAAAACCTGGGAAAGGGTATTGTGCTTTTAGTGGTGAAAAAAACAGCATTGTTGCATCCGCTATGCAAAGCTACCGTAATCAAGAGCTCAATTTTTGGCAATTGACTAAAGATGCGGCGGAGGTGTTGAAAGAAGAATTAAATAAATACGCATTTAATGAATCAGGTTATCTCGTTTTTTGTCACTATCAATATGTCGCAAGTAATTTCATAATGATTGCGTTAATCAATATAAAAGAACATTACAGTATTACTAGCGAGTTAGATCTCAGTGCGTCTAAGCATCTGGATATAGCAAAAATGCAATTAGCAGCAAGGATTGATTTAGATGCATGGGATACTCAAGAAGAAGATAACCGCTACATTTCTTTTATAAAAGGAAGGGCTGGGCGCAAAGTTGCAGACTTCTTTTTAGACTTTTTAGGGTGTGAAGAGGGTATCGATCCCAAACAGCAGTCTGTTGCGATGTTAAATGCGGTGGAAGATTATTTAAGTGAGCAGCAGTTTAATAAGCAAGAAAAGGATGAATTAAGAAAGGAAGTATTTAATTATTGCAATGACTGCATTACTACAGGTGAAGATGCTAATGTTTCCTCTTTGTCTGATACACTTTCAAAATCATCCGAATCATCTTTTGCAGACTTTTATCAACAACAAGGTTATGAGTTAGAAGAATCATTTCCGGTTGATAAAAAAACGGTATCTGCGATGGTGAAATTTTCCGGTATGGGCGGTGGTGTCAGTGTCGGATTTGAGCGTAAACACTTGGGTGAGAGAGTCATTTACGATGCACATAATGATATATTGACAATAAAGGGTGTCCCGCCTAATTTAAAAGATCAAATCGAAAAATACTACAGTCAGGAAGACTAGTATTTAGCGAATAAAATTTGCAAAGAGCAGCGTTTTTTAGCGCTGCTTTTTTTATATCTTTCGTCCTCAGTAATGTAAACCTAGTATTTCTCTCCTTTCTTTTATTGCTCTATTAATAGCATTTTTTCAATTTTAACTATACTTGTGTTGCTGTACTTGATAATCAAGCAATTGGGATGAATCATATGAAGACAAAAATTGTTTTAGGTTGCGCCTTGTGTTTGGCAAGTATTACCAGCCATGCTGAGGTTAACATATCAGGGTTTGCGAGCATTAATGCAGGTAAGGTACTCAGTGGTACTGGTGTTCCACAATTTGGTATCACCGAACCGACATTTCTCGCCGACTATCCTATCGTAAGTGTTTATGATGAAGACGTGTCATTTGACCCAGAAACGCTTATGGGGCTACAAATCACGGCGGGCCTGTCTGATGGATTGAGCGTAACGGGTCAAATAGTTGCGCGTGGGGCTAAGGATTTTGACGCAGAATTTGAATGGGCTTACGTAAGCTACGAGCTCAATGAAAACTGGACTGTGCAAGCTGGTAAGAAACGTTTACCGCTGTTCTACTACTCAGACTTTTATGATGTCGGATATGCTTATGTTTGGATGAGGGCGCCGGCTGACAATTACACCTGGCAGATTTTCAACTACAACGGTATCAATCTGTTATACAGCGGAAGTGTAGGGGATTGGGCATTAAGTGGAAATATATACACCGGTAAAGAGGAAGATGAGGAAAACAAGTTACTGAGTGACTTCTTCTTTCAAGAACCGACTAAAGAAATTTGGGAAGATATTTTTGGTGGGGTTATTCAAGCGAGTAATGATTGGTTGGAAATTCGACTAACGCATATGCAATATACCAATCGTCGTTTCCGTTCGGGTGAGGTTGTTGTTTGGGATGATGCAACTGGTAGCACCGAGCGAGACGGAAAGTTTTATGGCTTGGCTGTAAATGCTGATTGGGGCAACGTGTTTATTTTGTCAGAGTTGAACAGGTTAGATTTAGGTGGTGATCTAGACACAAAAATGATCACGTTAGGGTATAGATTTGACAATGTAACACCTTACGTTTCTTATGCTGAATTCGAAAGTGAAGCTGATGATGGCGAAGAACACAATACTACTTCGATAGGTGTTCGTTGGGATTTTCACTCATCAGCGGCATTTAAAGTACAGTTTGACAAAGTTAAAGACAAATCTTTTGGCGAAGCTGTTGCGGGTGATAGTGAGTCAATCACAATCGGTATTGATATGGTCTTTTAAGGGGCAGCATTATGAAAAAGTTAATTCTTTGCGCATGTTTCGCTACTTCATTTGGTGCTTCAGCTGTCGATGTGATTGTGAATCCTGCCAACGGTAGTGCACTAGATGAAAACGAAATACGTCAAATATTTATTGGTAAATCGAAATCCTTTTCAGATGGAACAAAAGCATTGCCAATCACTCAAATGGAAGGAAGTGCTGTAACGGAAGAGTTTAACCAGAAGGTGTTAAACAAGTCAGCGAGTCAATTAAAAGCTTATTGGTCTAAATTGGTGTTCACTGGCAAAGGCACTCCACCAAAAGAAGCAAATAATGACGCAGAAGTGATCAAGTTGGTTGCGAGTAATCCAAATCTGATTGGCTTTGTCACTTCAGGTGCTGCTGACGGCAGCGTAAAAGTGGTTAAATCCTTTTAGAATATAACAGCAATTTATACGAAGGGGGTTAGCGGTACTAGCTTAGCCCCTTTTTTGTTAAATACGGTTGTTAATTATCGCTAAGGTTAATTTGTCACTCAGCGCTTTGGCTGTTTTTTCCACCGCGTTTTTGTGCGCGATATTCTCATAGCTTGAAGCTGCTTTAATTTGTGCAGATAGGTGTAACTTTTCTTGGTTTTTTTCCAATACGGTTAAACTAGAGTCAGCAAATATATAGTGTGTACCTTCTTTACTAACTTTGTCCATATTAACTTCAAAGCTTAATTTAAAATCAGCATCTTCAGTACTGACTATGGATAACCCTTGACGTGACAAGGACTGAGCTAGTTGGTGTCTAATTGATTCCTGGTCCCAATGAGTAGTTTCAATATTGAAGGTCAAAGAAGCTAAAAAGTCTCCAATTTCGCGATTTTTTGCCAGGACTTTGTTTGGTAACGCGAGGCTGCCACCTCCAAGCTGTTTATGATACTCATTGAGTCGGCTGCGCTTTGCAAGCAATGTTTTAGCTTGCATAGCTTGATGCAGTAACGCTGATTTAGAGTTTGCATTTAGTTCATATTTCGATAACTGCTCGTCTAAGTTGTTTATTTCCAACTCGGTATGCATTAAAGCCTCAGTGCGATTAAAAGATGCAAGTGCATAAGCATGCTTTTGATCTTGGCTTATATATTCTTCTTCAATTTTAACGCCTTGAAGCTTGATTTTAGGCACCTTAGAATAAAGTATTTCGTCAACATTATAACTAAAAACATTGTTGTCTTTATTTTGTAATACGGTGGTTGAAGCCTCTATTTCTACGTTTAGTTGCTTTGCAATCGCTAACCTTGCTGATTCTTGCGCAGAAAGCTTTAATTGCTGGATATCTGACTGCTGACTTGCGACACCGACGCCATAAACTAAATAGCTTGATGTTGGAGGTGAAGTGAACCAGCTTGGTACTTGTTGTACCTCCACAGTTTCCTTTGCGGTGGTCTTACAGCCACCAAGAAAAGCACAGATAGCAAGCGGCAGCAATACAACCTTAGAGACTGTAGCTACCGTGTTCTTGCAACTTTTGAATTTTCTTCTGTCCATTCCACACCTCGCGGTTAGTTGTCATATCGATTAAGTGTAAATCCACTTGATAAAAGGTGGCGCGCTTATCACCTTGTTCATCCACAAATGAGTTGATGGCACCGGAAAGTGCATAATCGGCACCTTGCTCTTGCCCCATCTCATTCCTTGTTTCTAGACTTGAATTAAGCTCTTGGTCTTTGCGTTCTTCTCTGATTTCTTGTCTTACCAAACTATTCGCAACAAAATCTGCTTGGCCGCTACGTAAGATGGCGCGTTTAAGATCGTTTAGGAAGGTGTCTACAGCGATGTGCTGGTGAGATTTATTGCGCACAGATTGAATAATGATAGCTGGTCTATTTGCTTCTCGACTCATGTGGTCTCTAACCCATGGGAAAGTTAACATATCGTTTACCATCGCTTCAGCAACCAACTGCGAGTCTTTGGCATTCCATTTATCAGACAGAGCGATCTCCTGATCGGCATCAATTCTTTGCACCTTGGTTGTTGAGGAACAACCTGAAATCACAAGACCTGATACCAAAAGTAATGGCATGAGCGTGATTGCTGAATTGTTTCTATTCATAGAGCTACCCCTAATTCATTGTAAGTACGAGTGCTGAAACACTTGCACCTTGGTTTAAAAAAGATCTCACATGCATCAAAGCTGTGGTGCTGTGAGATGGATTAACAAACTGGTGCATAATTTTGCCTGCAAACTTACAGCCGCTAACCCAAATTAACAGTGAAAATGCTTTATCATTTAGACCGATAGTGAAGGTTTGTTCAATCAGGAGCTTAGTGTCTTCGAAACTTGCATTGTCCTGTCTATCGTCATGTTGAAGATGAGAGTGTATGCCCATCTCAGAGTGGAAGAATAGTTTGTCTGTGTTTAATTGATTGTAACTCGACTCACTTTTTTTAGTGGCAGAACCAGCACCATTAATAGTTGAATAGCCAATAACGCTTTTGTTTATGGGCTTGGTCATATCGCAGGTGCTAAGAAAAAGTAAAGAAATAACAAAAAATAGCTTATACACTTGCAACAAATTGATGACTTTTTGAAAGTTAGACATCTAGCCCGAAAAATAATCCATTGAATATGTTTATAAATTAAATACTGCGATGGAATAAGGAAAGCGTAAAATTGTTAAAAATCGTTTTTACAATTTATTACTGTAACTATCACTCTTTTTTGTTAAGTTTTAAAGTGTAGAAATAAGGGAACGAAAGGAACCCAAATTATGAAGATGAAGCAAGTAGTTTTTTCAGCCGCGATAGTCAGTATTCTGTCAGCGTGTAGCTCCACTCAAGATGATGCAGCATCAAGTCCGCGTGTTAATATTCCTGAATGGGTACTCAACCCAACCATTGAAGATGGCATTGCCGCTGCAGATTGCGTAAGTTATTCGGGTAATATTTCGATTGACCAAAAAATGGCGGTTGCAAATGCGCGTCTAGCATTAGCTCAACAAATTGAAACGCGTATTGAAGGGTTAGACAAAACTTTCTCTAACAGAACCGACGCAAACGATGAGACCACTGTAGGGGGAACATTTAGCTCAGTTTCGAAGCAATTAACAAAGCAGTCTTTAAGTGGTTCTCGAGTACTAAAAGCTGATGTTGTCGATATCTCTAATAAAGATTATTTTTGCGCTTTAGTAACATTGTCGCCTGAGCAAACCAAAGAGTTATTTAAAGATCTTGTAAAAGAAAGTAAGCGCTCGATTGATCCACAAGATGAAAAGTTTTTGTATCAAGAGTTCAAAGCGTTTAAAGCTGAACAAGATTTAGAAAAAGAAATCGCTAGGTTAACAAACTAGTTTTTTGCTCGGTTCCCTTACTAAGGAATTGCATTATTATGAGGCTAAAACTTTCACTGCTTTGTTCAGCGTTATTGGTCCATACATCTGCTGTAGCGAGTCAGGCTGAGCTATTTGAGTCACTCTCTAAAGCGATGTCTTCATGGCAGGCAGAAGAGAATAACGAGGCTCATTTAGATGAGTTTGAACGATTCAAATCTGAACACAGAAAAGCTTTTGCCGCGTATCTAGAGCAGCACTTCGCAGAATATGACGCTTTTAGAGCCAAAGTAATTCAACAGTGGGGTGATATAAAGACGTCATCTAATGCTGAATTTGTGGCGTACTCAGACGATTTTGCAGCTCGAGTCGCACTGGATTTTGCAGCAAATGCTGTAACCATCAGTATCCGCCACGAAGCAGAACAACCAATCTCGGAACAACAGATACAAAATCGCTACAAAGCGTTTTTACTAACAAATAGTTCTGTAGTGAAGGCGTTTGAAAACGGCTCTGAGCTCCCTAAGATTGCGGTTAAAGATAAGGCTGTAACACGTACGATTACCAATAACCAAAGAGCCAAAGCGATAGCAGCAGCAAAAAAACAAGTTGAGCAGCAAACCGAGCAGCAGCTAAAAGTGCTAGAAATAAACACTGACAACGCTATTCTTGATGGTGGTGAAGCAGAGCATGTAGTAAATGACACGGTTGAGCAAAAGAAGACTATCCTCAAGCTTAAAAATGACCGGATTAAAAATCTATTAGCAACTGCACAGAACTTAGTGAAGGAAGATCCACCAGATACCACCGTTGTCACTGAAGTTGTTATCTCACTGCCAAAAGGCAATATAGCCTCAAAGCGTGCAGCAAGATATCTAACCCAAGTTCAATCGCAAAGTGAACGTTTTGAACTACCAGCCAGTTTAGTTCTAGCCGTAATGCACACAGAGAGCCATTTTAACCCCATGGCTAAATCCCATATTCCAGCGTACGGATTAATGCAAATTGTGCCAACTAGCGCAGGTGTAGATGTTAATCGTTATTTATACAATTTGGACGAGCCAATGTCTGCTCCATATCTTTATGTAAGCGATAACAATATCGAAGCGGGAAGTGCATATTTACATATACTCAACAGCCGCTACTTGAGAAACATTGAAAACCCGACAAGCAGGAAATATTGTATGATTGCGGCTTACAATACTGGGGCTGGTAATGTTGCTCGGGTATTTAATGATGATAACTCTCGCTCTATCCTTAAAGCGTCGAAAGTTATCAACACCTTATCACCGCAAAATGTGCTGGCTGCGCTAGAAGCTGGGCTGCCTTATGACGAAACAAAGCATTATCTGCAAAAGGTGTTAGCGAGAGAATCACTTTACACTGAAAACAACATATCAGAAGCTTCTAAATAAATATTAGCCACTATTTTGATTTGAGAAGATCTGTTGAAAAGCTTCAGTGAGATTTGGGTACCTAAACCGATAACCGGAATCGAGTAATTTTTCAGGGATCACTTGTTGTCCATAGAGTAGTAAATCTGCCATCTCTCCAAACATTAGTTTGAGCACTGGCCCAGGAGTGGTGATAAAAGCAGGTCTTGATATTGCATTCGCTAGTGCTATCGAAAAGGTGCCGTTTGATACCGGCTCTGGCGCGGTCGCATTAACTGGTCCATCAATTTCACGATGTCTTAGGATAAACAATATCAACTGCACCATATCGTCTAAATGCACCCAAGACATAATCTGCTTACCGGATCCGATAGGCCCACCTAAACCGCATTTAAATGGCGGTAACATCCGCTTCAGCGCTCCACCATCCTTTGCTAAAACGATCCCCGTTCGAAGCAAACAGACTCTGGTCTGCTCGGAGCGAGCTGATTCGGCCATCTGTTCCCACTGTTTACATACATCATGGGAGAATTCAGGATGGCACTGCGTGAAGCGTTCAGTAATTTGAGTTTCTGGAAGTTGCCTGCCGTAATAACCAATCGCACTTCCAGAAATCAAAGTATGAGGGGGTGTTTCTGATTCAATGATTTTTTTACATATTTGTTGTGTTAGCTCCAAACGGCTATTGATAATTTTCTGTTTTTTATTTTTAGTCCACCTACCTTCAGCAATGGGCTCACCAGCTAAATTAATGATGGCATCAAGTTCATTAAAATTCACTTTATTAAGACAAGAAACAGGTTCGATTCCTTTTGGTAGGGTACTTAAAGCTTTAGTGATATTTCGAGTAAGTGCAATAACACTATGCTTATGAGCAAGATATTGACTTAATCGTTTCCCTATTAATCCGGTTGCACCTGTGATGAGAATTCTCATTAAAATGGTTTCCAATTCACTGAAAGAAGATGTTTACGTATACACGCTGAGTGAGATCACACATTTTCATTATAGAAGCTTTGTTTTAGAATAAGCAAAAAGCGAGAAGGAAAGTAACGTGTCGTCTTTAAATGGGATCAATAAAACCTTAGTGGTACTTGCTGCTTTATTTGTCGTGCTGGGTGGAATTAAGCTGGCATCAGATATTGTTGTGCCCTTTATTTTAGCTGCATTTATCGCCATTATTTGCAATCCAGCGTTGCGATTTTTAGCGCGATTTAAAATTCCCAAAGGGGTAGCCATTGTTATTATAATCGCACTGGTTGTGCTGATAGGTGCCAGTGTGGGCGGGTTAGTTGGTCAATCAATTAATGATTTTTCGCAGCAACTACCGGAATATAAAGAGGCACTCCAAGAAAAGTTCGTTTGGTTAGTAAATACGGCCGCGAATTACAATATTATTCTCGACAAACAGCAGGTAATTAGCATGCTGGACCCAAATCGTCTAATTAATGTTGCGACAAATACCTTGACTAGTCTTGGTGGTGTGATGGCGAATGGTTTCTTAATTCTTCTTATTGTTGTGTTTATGCTGTTTGAAGCGCCGATGATCAGTGACAAGGTGCATCTTGCACTAGATGATCCGGAAATGAAAATGAAGCAAATCGACCGGTTTCTAGAGTCGATAAATAACTATCTAGCGATTAAAACAGTGGTTTCTTTAGGAACGGGCCTCGTTATTGCCGTGTTTTTATGGGCGTTGAATATCGACTACTTTATTTTATGGGGAGTGGTAGCCTTCTTCCTTAATTATATTCCCAATATCGGTTCTATAATTGCAGCAGTACCACCAGTATTACTTGCACTTATCACTCATGGACCCATAGTAAGTGGTGTTGTAGTGATTGGTTACGTCAGCGTAAACACCATTATGGGAAACATAATTGAACCCAAATACATGGGCAGAGGGTTGGGCTTGTCTGCATTGGTGGTGTTTCTTTCGCTGATATTTTGGGGATGGCTGTTGGGTACAGTCGGTATGTTGTTGTCAGTGCCACTTACCATGGTTGCCAAAATTGCGTTAGAGAATAGTGATGATGGTAAATGGTTGGCAACGTTGCTCGGTTCGCAACAAGAAAAAATAGCGCAAGAGTAGAGTAATAGGGTAGAGAGGCTCTACCCAAAACTGCCTTGTTTGATTTCCAAGATGTGCTGCTTTATGAATCGAATTTTACATTCTTTGTATGCTGTGGCAGCTTTCGTTGAATTTGGCATAATCAGCAAATACCGCCATCGACAACTGTCTTCCATATATTCAGCTTGGTTTTTGAGTGCGCGTTCGATGATAGGAAGCAGGGCAGTGTTACCACTTTCTTGCTGGTAAGTTTTAGTATCGAGTATGAGCTTGTTAATCCAAGCTTGTCTATTTCTTTCCAGCGTATCAATGTTTTCATCTAAACACATGATGAAGCGTTTAGCTTTGTCTGGTCTATTTGACTCCGGTGGTTGGCAGTCTTTTAACGTCACATCGGGAATTTCGATTTTGGCGTTGGCAAGACTCGCCGTAAGTAAAAGGCAAGCGTGTGAAGCAAGCTTAAATGTTTTATTCATGATTAAACTCTATTGTGAACTTTGCGCCACCATGTTTGGATGTCCCTATATCTATAAGGCCATGGTAAGACTTAACTAAATCGGCAACGATTGCCATCCCTACGCCATGTCCTGCTTCGTAAGTATCTAGGCGAGTACCTCGAGTAAGCAACTCTGTTCGACTAGCTTCTGGGACTCCGGGGCCATCGTCTTCGACTTCGATAGTAATTTGTTTTTTACTAGCTGATGTGACTGTTATATCGACCATATGATCACAGGCTTTACATGCATTATCAATAATGTTGCCAAGAATTTCCATCAGGTCGGTTTTATCTCCAAGAAAAGCGACGTCATCTGGACACGTTTTCGAAAATTGAATGTGTTTTTCGACGTAGACTTTACTCATCGCATTGAGAATTGAATCGAGCGTTGGCTTGATCACAGTCTGCTTTTTCCAAGTATCGGATGCACCAGTTGCGGCTCGTTTGAGTTGATGTTCAATCATGACATTAATACGGTCTAGTTGTTCCTGAACATCTTCATCTTTTGCCATTGGGCTCGATTTAATCACCGCTAACGGTGTTTTTAGGGCGTGGGCGAGATCACTCAGTGAAGCCCTATATCTTTCTTTTTGTCGTTTTTGAGACTCAAGTAGCAAATTGAGATCTGATTTAATTGTCAGTAACTCCACTGGGTATAAACCGGTTATCTGTTCTCGTTCGCCAGCTTCAATTTGCTTAATTTCTTTGTCTAAGCGTTGTAATGGTCGAGCATTCCAAACAAATCCAAAAGCCATTAACAGCGCAATAATAATCCCCATACCCAGCATCCAATTGACAAGGGTTTTACGAAACCCCGACATCAACTCAACCAGAGCATCATTTTTTTTCAACAAAACAAATCTTGCCTGCTGTGAGTGCTGTGCATTTCCCAAGATCACAGTCAAACTCAGTTGCCAATATAATTCGTTATTATACTCGACTCGAATAAACTCTGAGGCGCCTGTTTGAGTGTCTGAAAAAGAAGGATCAATAGAGAGGTTTACAGCTGACTCAGAATACCAGACTAGAGAATCGTTTTGGTACACAAGTGCGAATGTATCAGAGTTCAATCTGTTCAGCTCAGGCGCAAGGATACTGCGTGGCATTTCAATGCCATCTGATACAAATTCGACCTCAGAAATTAGAGAGTAAAGATGAGCTTCAAGCGTTTTTTCAGTAGCATCAACCAAAGATGCATAATACGCTTTACCAACTGAAAAGAAGAGCGCTGGCAGCGCTATTATAAGCACAAAGACAAGGATAAATCCTTGTCTTATTTTTAAAGATATTTGGGCTCTGTTTACCACTGAGATTTAAACCTGTAACCACGACCTCTTAGAGTTTCAACAGGGTTAAGTGTGCCTTCAGGGTCAAGCTTTTTACGCAACCGCAAAACAAAAACTTCGATAACATTCGAATCTAAATCAAAGTCTTGATCATATATATGTTCAGTTAATTCTGATTTAGAAATAACCTTTTGTGGGTTCACCATTAGGTACTCAAGTACTTTGTATTCATATGCAGTCAAAGAGAGCTCCCGCTCCTCGACCCAGACTTGCTGAGAACGAGTGTGGATCTTAATTGGTCCAATACAAATTTCCGGATTAGCTTGCCCAGCACTGCGTCTGATTAACGCATTGCAGCGTGCACTGAGTTCTTCAACATGGAATGGTTTGGTAAGGTAATCATCAGCGCCCGCATCAAGTCCTTCCACTTTGTCTTGCCAACGATCACGTGCTGTTAAAATTAGAATAGGAATTGAGACGCCGTTGGATCTGGCTCGTTTAATAATTTCAATCCCGTCCAGTTTGGGTAAGCCCAAATCTATCACCGCTAGATCGAGAGGATACTCTTCAAGATGAAAAAGGCCAGACTCACCGTCGTGGCAAATATCTACACTATATTTTTCTTTTTCCAGTGCACTACGCAAATTATCTGCCAGTTGCAAGTCATCTTCGATTACAAGAATTCTCATTAATTAGTCCTTCTCCACTTTGCCTGTTTTTTTGTTTACTTTTAAATCAATTACACGACCGTCGGATTGTAGAATCCTAATGATAAAGTTCTCGCCTTGCTCAGATATTTTTAATGTTTTTCCGGAATACTTATCTAAAGCCAAAGCGACAGCTTCTTTTTTAGAGATAGTTTGTTCCTTTTTGGGGTTACTGGCGTCAGCTCCACTGACTGCAAAAACTAAAACTAGTGCAGGCAGGGTAAGTAGCAATCGCATTATTAACTCCGAAATATGTAGTTGATTAAAAGTAGACGTTATTCATTGTTACAGGCAAAGGTAACGAGATTGTAATTAACCTTTGCTGAATTTTACGGTAGAACCAGCTTGTATGGTTTCACTACACTCTGGGCATAAACGCCGGCATTAATATACGGATCATCGTTCGCCCATGCTTGAGCTGCCTCTAAATTTTCAAATTCTGCAATGACTAAAGAACCAGTGAACCCAGACTCACCCGGATCATTAGAATCAACGGCTGGCAAAGGTCCAGCTGCGAAAAGCCTGTTTTGCTCTTTTAGCTGTTGCAATCTTGCCAGATGATCAGGTCTAGCTGCCAAGCGCTTTTGTAAGGAATTTTCCACGTCGGTTGAGTAAATCATGTAAAGCATTTCAGATCCTGCTCTGTTAATTGAAACTTAGTACGATTACTTAAGGTCTGTTATTCTAGGGTGTTTTTCTTTTAGGGCCAATAGGCACAACCATGATAAATGGAGTTATGTGCAAAAGTAAATGTACAGTAAGTTAGTGGAGTTTACCCCTTTAAGCTTGAAATATAGTTGAATTGGCTGGTAGAGTCCTTCGGGTATTTGAAAATAATAATAAGGTTGTCTGCAATATGAGTGCAAACCGAGAGCATTTTAGCTCACGACTTGGTTTTATTTTAGCCGCGGCAGGTTCCGCTGTGGGTATCGGTAATTTGGTCGGATTTCCTGTTTCTGCCACTAAAAATGGTGGTGGAGCCTTTTTGATAGTCTATGCGCTATTTGTTGCATTTATCTGCTTGCCAGTCATGATGGCGGAAATGGCTTTAGGTCGAAAAGCGCAAAAAGACCCGTACGGGGCATACAAAACGCTTTCTAACAGCGACAAAAAGTGGTCAATTGCGGGATTTTTGGCGGTGTTAACGCCGTTTATGATCGTTGTTTTTTACATGGTAATTACCGTTTGGATATTTGGTTTTCTAGCACAAGCTGTAACAGGTAACTTGGACTTGCTTGCGTCAGCTGGTTATTTCGGCGTGTTCATTAACGATAAATCGGTATTTATCTACATGATTGTTGTTGCTGCGATTGTAAATCTGATTCTGGTTGGTGGTGTAAAAGAAGGTATCGAAAAAGCGGCTAAGTTCCTGATGCCCGCTTTATTCATTATGTTGGTGGCCCTTGTAGCCTATGTACTGACTCTTGATAATGCAATGGCAGGCGTTCGCTACTATCTAGTGCCTGATTTCTCGAAGATGAACGCGAGTGTGCTTAACGGTGCCTTGTCACAAGCTTTTTTCTCGCTTTCATTAGGTATGGGTATCTTGATCACCTATGCGTCTTATTTAAGCAATAAAGATGATATCGTTGGCAGCTCGAAAATGGTCGCTATCATGGACTCTTTGGTGGCGTTTATCGCGGGTCTGATGGTATTACCAGCTATCTTTAGCTTCAATCCAAATACTGATCCAAAAGAGCTCTCTGACTCATCGGTATCGATGATATTCGATTATTTACCAAAGCTTTTATTGGCATTACAAGATGACATAGGTTATGTGGGCGCATCGATTGTGGCGTCTTTATTCTTCTTGCTAGTATTCTTTGCCGCGATTACTTCACTGGTCTCAATTGTAGAGGTACCAACGGCTGCATTGATGGATGAAAAGTGCATCTCTCGCAAGAAAGCACTAATTGTATTGGCACTCACAACGGGATTACTTACCATCTTATCGACAATGTCGTTTGGTATGATTGATTGGTTAACGAGCTTTATCAATTATGGTGGTGGGTCAAAGAGCTTTTTTGATTTGGTGTATGACGTCTTTTATGACACGATCTTGCCATTGAACGGTCTGTTACTTTGCTTATTTGTGACTTACCGCTGGAAAAAGTCTGGCTTAAGTGAAGAACTAGCGCAAGGCTCTGAAGGCTATTTAGGTAGCGCAATGGAGAAGTATGTAAACTTCTCATTATCAACCTTTATCCCTCTAATTCTTGCGGTGATATTCATTAACACCGTAACGACTAAATACTTCGCGTTTAGTATCTTGGGGATTTAGTCAATAAGGGCCGAGTTAATCGGCCCTTTTAAAATGTCACACCTGAATCCAAATAATGTCCAATCCCCACGGTAAACATCCAAAGTCCCCAAAGACTGTGTTCTAACACACAAACTGCGAGCGAACGGCTGTGTGCATAAGTGTACGCAAACAACAAGCCACCAATAAAGGACAACGCAATTGCGACCCAATTGTCGTAAACACAATGCGCGAGTGCAAAAACCAAAGCGCTAAGAATAACCCGATAATTTTTACTGGGTAAAATCCGTTTATAGCGATGGAAAAAGTAGCTTCTGAATATCAGTTCTTGTGGTAAAACCGACAAAACCGGATAAGCAATAAGTAGAGTTAACCAGTCTAGAGGGGAGTCTAGCGGCAATCGAAACCAGTTTCCTTGACTAACGAGACCATAAAACATTGCTGAAAACATAGCTCCAGCGAAAAAGGTAGTAAAAAGCCGCCGTTTCACCAAGGAGAACTGACCAAGGCTGGTAAGGCGAAAGCGTTTAAAATGTGGATCAGTGAGTAATAAATGGGTACATACTGCGGTTAAAATAATAAGCGCAGGGAACAACCAGTTGCTTAAATAACTGCGAAACTGATAGGCGACAACTGGAAGTACAATGAAAATAAAGACTAGTTCACACCACCGATATTGGCTTGCATTCAAGCTGCTATTTCCTCAAACAGAATCGTTGAGATAAATATAGCAGCTTAAATGAAATTGGTAGCTAAGTTAGCTTTGGGCTTCGTCTTCTGGAAAGTATTTATGAACCTTGAATAAGGTATATATGATGGCGAGAAATGTGATGGTAATAAAACCAAAGACTTTGAAATTCACCCAAAAGTCTAAGGAAAAATTGTAGGCGATATATAAGTTCAGTCCTGAGATAAAAAATAACAATCCAGCCCAGAATAAGTTGAGTTGATCACAATCTTTTTCAGGTAACTCGATTGCCAACTCAGCGTTTTCTTTCTCGGCGACCTGTTTTAGTACGCCCTCCAATGCGCTTTTCACTAAGTTCTTATTGAAAAAATACCTAGACACCAATAGTGCAGCGCCAGTTAATCCGTAGACAATGGTTGCTTTCCACATAATGTAATGCTCATCTTGAAAGGCAATGGTTAAGCCACCGAGCACAACGGCGACTGCAAAGAACACCCAGTGACGTCTTGATACCTTTTTATGTTTGATATATTGGTGGGTCATTTGGATAAGTGATGCCAAAATAAGTACACCAGTCGCCCAAAAAATATCAGCAAATTTATATACTGCAAAAAATAGGATGAGGGGTAAATACTCTATTATTGCTGTCATATTTCTTCCAAAAATGAATTGTTTAACGGTTTTTACCAACTTATGACGTTAACATCAATGTTGACTTTTTCATACGGACCACTTAGCCTGCGGCGCTTTGAAATATGCCCAAAGGTAACAGCATGAATAAAAGCCAGTTAATTACACGAATAGCAGAAAATAGTGGATTAACCAAAAAAGATACCCAAGCGGCACTCAATAGTATACTCAAACTGACACAAAAGCGCCTGTCTGAGGGGGATCCGGTGCAGATAAGCGGTTTAGGTACTTTTACGTTGAGTTATCATCCTCCTAAGCAGGGGCGTAACCCACAAACGGGTGAAACGATTACAATAGAAGGTCAAAACAAAGTGTTGTTTAAGCCAGCAAAAGCGCTGAAAGATTCGCTACACGACTAGTCAAACCAATTGTTCATTTGATTAAATTGAAGCGAGAGCCTATCAATAAGAAAGGCTTTCTCGCTTTATGACACTCATTGATGTACGTTACAGGTGGTCAGTTATTTTTGCGTTGCCGCTTTCATTTGCTCAACAAACTGCTTCAAAGCGCTGAGCATTGTTGGCTTGTCGTTAATGTGCTGCTCAATAATTTTGACGACAGCAGAACCACTGATCGCGCCCGCTGCACCGGAAGCGATAGCCGATTTTACATGTTCAGGTGTCGAGATCCCAAAGCCAAGAATTGGAGGTGCTGCATGATACTCAAGCAGCTTAGTGATCATTTCCTCTGCAGGCATTTGTGCACTCGTTTCTGTGCCAGTTACTCCAGAACGAGAGAGTAAATACGTGTAGCCCCGACCTCGGCTTGCACACTCACGTAACGTGTCGTCATCTGCGTTAGGTGTGGCAATAAAAATTGGCGCAATTTGCTGTGCCATTGCAGACTGTCTGAATCGCTTTGACTCATGTAATGGGACGTCCGCAACTAACACGGAATCTACACCAGCAGCGCTAGCTTGCCGATAGAACGTATCAATGCCTTTCGCAAATATCAGGTTTGAGTAAATCAGCAAACCAATAGGAATATTCTGATCATATTCACGAATTGCTGCGATGATCTCAAAACAATCCTGTGTATTAACGTTATTGGCCAATGCACGAATATTGGCCGCTTGGATCACTGGACCATCAGCGACAGGATCTGAAAATGGAATACCGAGCTCAAGTGCGTCAGCACCACCATCAATCAGGCTTTTTATGATTTCGATGCTGGTGGCTTTATCGGGATCACCAATCGTCACAAATGGTACAAAGGCACCTTGTTGTGCATCATTTAATCTGGTGAACATATTGTCATATCGTTTCATGCCTGACCTCGCTCTGAAAGAATGCTGTGAACGTGGGCTAAATCTTTATCCCCTCGGCCACTTAAATTAACCACTAAAATGGTCTCTTGCTGTTGCTGCTCTGCGTATTTTAAAGCATAAGCCAATGCATGACTTGATTCTAATGCGGGAATGATCCCTTCATTTTTAGCCAAAGCTTGGAAGGCATCAAGTGCTTCGTCATCGGTAATACCCTCGTATTGCGCGCGGCCAGTTTCATGTAAGTAGGCATGCTGTGGACCAACGGCAGGATAGTCCAAGCCAGCAGAAACCGAGTAAGACTCTTCTATTTGACCATCTTCGGTCTGCATGATGTACGTGTAAGCACCATGCAGAATACCTTTGGTACCGCGACAGAGAGTGGCACCATGGTGATGAGTGTCAAGCCCTTTGCCGGCTGGCTCGACCCCAATCAGTTTAACATTTGGTTCATTGATAAAGTCGGTAAACATACCAATCGCATTTGAGCCGCCGCCGACACAAGCAATGACGGCATCAGGAAGGCGGCCTTCAGCTTTTAGTATTTGTTGCTTAGCTTCTTCACCAATCATTTTTTGATATTCGCGCACTAAGGTTGGGAATGGGTGAGGTCCGGCGGCTGTTCCAAGCAAGTAATGCGCTGTTTTATAATTTGCAGACCAGTCGCGTAATGCTTCGTTAACTGCATCCTTTAAGGTACCAGATCCAGCTGTAACAGGGATAACTTCGGCACCCATTAAGCGCATTCTAAAAACATTTGGTTGTTGGCGTTCTACATCTTTTGCTCCCATGTAGACGCGACATTTTAATCCAAGCAGTGAGCAGGCGAGGGCTGTTGCAACACCATGTTGACCAGCACCGGTTTCTGCTATCACTTCTTTTTTCCCCATGCGTTTAGTCAGCAGTGCTTGTCCCAAAACTTGGTTAGTTTTGTGTGCTCCACCATGTAACAGATCTTCACGCTTTAAGTACAACTTTACCTTAGGGTTTTTGACTAAGTTTCGCGTGAGCGTTAACGGCGTTGGGCGACCCGCAAAGTTATTCAAAAGTTGTTCAAACTCTTGCTGGAACTCTGGGTCACTTTGTGACTTTAAAAATTCCTGCTCAAGTTGTTTAAGCGCCGGTACTAGCAACTCAGGGACATACATGCCGCCAAAGTCGCCAAAGTAAGCTGAATTATTCATGTCCACCTCAATAATTACGAATGTGTGTAAATGCGCGAGAGAGTTTGTCTGCACATTTTTTGCCTGGCGCTAACTCTACGCCAGAATTTAAATCTAAACCTTGTGCCCCTTGTTTTAGGGCTTCAGACACGTTGTCAGGGGTCAAACCGCCGGCAAGCATGTATGTCGTCTTGCAGCTTTTCAGTAAGTCCCAATTAAATGCTATTCCGGTACCACCAGTGCCCGATTTGGTTTTGGTATCATAAAGGTGCTTATCTACACCGAGCATAGGTGCTGGAAGGTGATCGCTAATGCCTTGCGCTTTCCAAATCTGGCATGTCACAGGCAAAAGTCGACGCAAAGACTCAATATACTGTTGGTTTTCATCTCCATGCAGCTGAACTGCGCTTAGTTTTAAGACTTGTGCGTACTCAGATACTTGTTCAATCGGTGCATTTACAAATACACCTACATATTTCAATGGTGCGCTATCGATGATTGCCTTAGCACAGTCAATATCTACATAGCGTGGAGAGTTGGGGTAAAAAATCAGTCCTCCGAAAATCGCTCCAGCTTGGTAAGCAGCCTCTGCATCTTGACTTCGTGTTAGCCCACAGACTTTATTTTCTCCCAATATTAATGCTCGACAGGCTACTTCTAAGTCACTCTGCGCCATAAGTGAGCTACCCACTAAAAAGCCATTGCAAATAGGAGCGAGGCGCTTAACGTCTTGATGCGTGTAAATACCTGACTCAGAAATCACCACACGGTCGTTAGGTATCAATTTGCGTAGTCTTTCTGTGGTGGCGAGATCTGTACTTAAGTCTCGCAAATTACGATTATTGATCCCGATAATATCAGCATTTAACGCAAGTGCCCGTTCAACTTCAGGCTCGTTACTGACTTCGGTCAATATCGCCATATTCAACGATTTTGCTAGTGAAGCAAGCTTTAGATACTGTTGGTCATCTAGCACAGAGAGCATTAATAAAATAGCATCACCACCGTGCTTTCTTGCCAAGTAAACTTGGTATTCATCAATAAAAAAGTCTTTACAGATCAGCGGCTGTTCAACTTTGCTTCGTACGTAACTAAGATATTCATAGCTACCTTGAAAATGCTTTTCATCGGTTAATACACTGATACAAGTTGCATATTTGGAATACACTTTAGTGATTTCATCTAAGTTGAAACTTGCTCTTATCAATCCTTTGGAAGGCGATGCTTTTTTACATTCCAAAATGTATTGTGTACCAGGTGCCGCTAATGCTGCGTAGAAATCGCGTGTAGAAGGTGTAATTTCATTAATAAAACTTTGTAAAGGCTGAGCCTGCTTACGCTGCTCTATTTCAAGAACCTTATCGGCGACAATTTTTTCAAGTACATTAGCCATTACTAATCTCCACAATTTGCGCCAAAGTATTCATTGCTTGTTTGTTAGCGAGTACGTCAAGAACCTGTTGAGTGGCGGCCTTCAGGTTTGGGGCTTTGTCCGAAAGCACCAGTAGTGCAGCAACGTTGGCTGCAATCGCGGCATTATGCGCAGCTTGTCCTTCACCATTTAAAATCGCTAAGCTTGCTCTGGCGTTGTATTGTGGGGTATCCCCAGCGATTGATTCAAGTGAATAGTTTTCTAGTCCAAAGTCTTGCGGGGTTAATTCGTAGTCGGTAACTACACCATTATTTACCTCTGAGACCAGAGTCGGCCCGTGTAACGCAATTTCATCTGTGCCACTGCCATGTACTACCATGGCACGTCGAGTCCCCAGTTTTGCTAGAGTTTCTGCCATTGGCCGAACCAAGCTCGGGTCATACACACCGAGTAGTTGCAACTGCGGCTTAGCTGGATTCGCCAGTGGACCTAAGACGTTAAAAATGGTTCTGGTTTTTAATGCCGTTCTTACAGGCATCGCATGCTTAACACCTTGGTGATAGTGCGGTGCAAACAAAAATGTAAATCCTGACTTAGCGAGGCAGTTTGAGGCTTTTTCTGGTGTCATATCAATATTGATCCCCAGCGCGGTAAGTAGATCTGATGACCCTGATTTGCTGCTGACACTGCGATTACCATGCTTCGTCATGTTGATACCACAAGCTGCGGCAACTATTGCCGCCGTGGTGCTTACATTAATTGTGTTAGTACCATCGCCACCGGTACCACAGCTATCCGCTGTCACTAAGTTTTGGTTATCAAATAGTACCGCATGATCGCGCATAGCTTGCGCTGCGCCAGCGATTTCTTGCGTCGTTTCACCTTTGAATTTTAATGCTATTAACGCCGCAGTTAGTTCGACTTCGCTTAATTTGCCTTGCATTATGCTATTGAATAGCTGATTACTTTCTTCAAATGTTAAGTCTTGCTGTGTTAGTAAAGTGTGTAACGTATCCATGCTTTTTGCTCCTATGCGCAGAGGTAGTCGATGCTTTGCTTAAGCAATTGTGCACCGTTAGGCGTTAAAATAGACTCAGGATGAAATTGATACCCGATCACTTTATCTATTGGGTGATAGATGGCCATGGGTATTGTTTGGTAATTGGCTATCACGGTTAAACAGTCTGGTACTTTGGTTGCCATCAGTGAATGATATCTAGCAACCGGAAAACGTTCGCCCAAACCATTGAAGATGGGATGTGGTTGTGCGTCAATGATTGAGGATTTACCGTGTACAGTTTCGCCCGCGCGGCCAATTTCTCCGCCATAGCTTTGGGTCAAAGCTTGTTGACCTAAACAAATACCCAGCATTGGAAATTTGCCTTTGCAACGTTCGATAAGCTCCAATAAACAACCCGCCTCAGAAGGAGAGCCAGGTCCGGGCGAAAGCACCAAAATAACAGGTTCAGATTCCGCACACATCTTGTCGTAAATAGCTTTGGCGCTGATGTGATTGCGATAAATCACCATCTCCATTCCTAACAGACTGAGCTCATCGACTAAGTTGTAGCTAAAAGAGTCAAAATTATCTAAAAAGTACACTTTACTCATATGTTTGACTCCTGGTAAGTAGATTGTACAGCTTTGATCACGGCCATGGCTTTCGCTTTGGTTTCGTTAGCTTCGCTTTGGGGATCTGAGTCATACACGACACCTGCGCCAGCTTGTACATAGGCGATTTGGTTTTTTACAAATGCAGAGCGGATTACAATACAGGTGTCCATGGCTCCGTTACCGAGCAAATATCCAACAGCTCCTCCGTAACTTCCTCGACGTTGTTGCTCTGTATGGCGCACGAGTTCTGCTGCTTTCACCTTAGGTGCACCAACTAAAGTGCCCATATTCATACAAGCTTGGTAAGCATGAAGGGCATCTAGATCGGGTTTTAGCTGTCCAACGACTCTAGAAACTAAGTGCATTACTTGCGAATAGCGGTCAACTTTAAGCAGCTCTTTTACGTGGCGAGTGCCTGCAACGCTAATTCGTGCCACGTCGTTTCTGGCTAAGTCGACCAACATCAGGTGCTCGGCACGCTCTTTTTTATCGTCTCGAAGTTCCAGTTCAATACGACTGTCTAAATCAGGGTTAATTTGTCCATCAGCGAAGCGTCCACGTGGGCGCGTGCCCGCAATCGGATACACCTCAACTTGATTAGTCTGTTCACAGTACTTCAATGCAGACTCAGGGGAAGCACCAAATAATTCGAATTGTTCATCCTTCATAAAAAACATATAAGGACTCGGATTTTGCTCTTTTAATTGCTGATAAGCTGCGAGCGAATTGTGGCAGGGCAATGAGAAAGTACGAGAAGGGACTACCTGAAAAATATCACCGTTTACGATGTTTTCTTTTAATTGGATGACATGTTGGCAGTATTGCTCGTCAGAGATGTTAACTTGGACTGTTGGTTTACCGCTGAGTTTTTCGAGGTTAAAAGGCTGGATGGTGTCACATTGTAGGTTGAGTGCTTCAAGTTGCCGGCCAATTTCAAAACAGTTAGCGTGTACGTCTGGGCCATTAAACACATTGCCGATGAGCTCGGTTGTTTTGCGTTGGTGGTCGATGACGACCAAGGTTTCAGCAAGGTAAAACACGTAGTCAGGGCAATCATTTTCACCATTGGGCACATTCGGTAGGTGCTCAAAATTGGCAACCATATCATAGGCAAACACTCCGCCAAGAAATACCGAAAATGGCGTGTCTGAGTTACGTTTGATTTGATCGACACAAGTCCGTAATGCACTAAATGCGTTGTCGGCTTTAAGTTTGCTGTACTCATCGATATCGTTTGCAACATCATGATATGTGATGGTGAGTACCGCATTGTCTAGATGTGTTTCACAATTAAGCAACTTACTCTGTAGATATGGTAGAAGTTGTGCGCCGTTGTTAGACAACGCACGAGCAATCACCTGTGAACCATTACATTCGAACCTGATAGCAGCGTCGACCAAAATTAAGCTTTTGACATTATCTTTTGACTCAATTTCCGCTGATTCAAGTAGCAGAGAATTGTTTTTATTTAATCCGGCATATAAAGACAGTGGACTAGCAATGTAATCGCGCTGCTGCCTGATGCTGGTGACCTCACCTGGTGTGGTCGTTATGTGACTGAAAATCAAACCTCATTCCCCTAATTTTCAATTAAATAAGTATAAAAAAACCCCCGCAAGTATTGACTGTGCGGGGGTTTATTGTTTAGGCACAACAATACCGTCCCGCTAGGGCATCCACCACCACCAAATTGTGTTTACTGATTGATTGTTGTACATAATTTGCCTTTAAAAAGTTATAAAAAAACCCGCGTTGTAGCGCGGGTTTAAAAATCGTAGATATAACGAAAAACACCCGCTTTAGTTCGAGTGCCACCACCAAATGTTTTTTTGTGTTTGTTTGTTCATTTGTGAATATTTCGTTATGTATCTAATGTGTACACAGTAAACCCTATATTCAGTCCAAGTGTCAAGGGCAAACCAAAAAAATAACTTAAGGTTCTGAGTATTAAACAGTGTTATACTTAAAACAGCTTAAATTCATAGAGATAGATAATACATTTTGATTAAGTACGACCTACATAGCCATACCACTTTTTCCGATGGCCGTTTGAGTGTCAGCGAGTTGCTAGAGCGGGCGACGGAAAAAGCCGTAGATATTCTTGCGATTACCGATCACGATACAGTCGATGCGTTACCTGTCGCTGAGCAATATATCAAAGATCAAAATTTATCGCTGAACCTAATAAATGGGGTAGAAATCTCTACCCGCTGGGAAAGCTTTGAAATCCATATTGTTGGGTTGAATATTGATATCGAAAACGAAGTTTTGACGCAGTTATTAAACGAGCAACAACAAAAGCGGGAAGCACGAGCCAAAGAAATTGGCGCGAGGCTGGCGAAAAGCGGCTATGAAGGTATATACGAAGAAGCCAAACAGCTAGCGGACACCGCACAAATCACGCGTGCACACTTTGCACAAGCGTTGGTGAACCGAGGCGTTGCCAAAAATATGCAAAATATCTTTAAAAAGTATCTTGCGCGAGGAAAAACTGGTTATGTACCGAGCAATTGGTGCGATATTGAAACCGCAGTAAAAGCCATTAATGCCGCTGGTGGAGTAAGTGTTTTAGCTCATCCGGCAAGATATAAGATGTCTAACAAGTGGCTGCGAAAGTTACTAGGATTTTTTAAAACGGTTGGTGGAGAGGCGATGGAAGTTGCACAGCCTCAACAACCACCAAGCGAAAGACAATTTTTGGGGCAACTGAGCAGGGAATTTGACCTGCTAGCAAGTCAGGGGTCAGACTTTCACTTTCCAATGCCATGGGTCGATTTAGGTCGTAACCTTTATTTACCCAAAGATTGCCAAGGTGTTTGGCAGCATTGGGGAGGCCAAGAGGAATAATAACTATGAGCCAGTTTTTTCACATTCATCCTGAAAACCCACAGTCAAGACTTGTTAAACAAGCCGTTGAAATTATTGAACAAGGTGGAGTAGTGGTCTTCCCAACTGATTCCGGTTATGCCATCGGTTGTGCGTTGGGAAACAAACAAGCAAAAGAACGTATTGAACGTATCCGTGGTATCGAAAAACATCATAACTTTACACTGATATGTCGTGATTTATCAGAATTATCGACCTATGCTCGTGTCGATAATCAGCTCTTTAGAATGATCAAAAACAACACTCCAGGGCCTTATACCTTTATTTTTAAAGGCACAAAGGAAGTGCCCCGCAGATTACTGAACGAGAAGAAAAAAACCATTGGTATGCGAGTCACCGACAACCCAATCGCCAGTGCTCTGCTGGAAGAGTTAGGTGAACCGCTAATGTCGTGTTCTTTGATTTTGCCCGGTGAGCAATTTACCGAATCAGATCCTGATGAAATACGTATGCGATTGGAGAAGCAAGTCGATTTGATTATCCATGGCGGATATTTAATAGAGCAGGCAACGACAGTCATTGATCTTTCTGAAGGTGAAGTTGAGATACTGCGTCGTGGTTGTGGTGACACGACGCCATTCGAATAACCATGAACGAAGCCGCCCAGCAAAAACTCCCGCTGGCTTTTTTAAACGGTGAAGCCGTCGTTGAAAAGCCAGAAGACTTGTATATCCCACCAGATGCACTTGAGGTGATCCTTGATACTTTTGAAGGACCGCTTGACCTATTGTTGTATCTGATAAAACGTCATAAGTTGGACATTCTCGAGTTACCTATTTTGAGTATCACACAACAATATGTTCAATACGTTGAAATGATGAAAGATATGCAGCTAGAGCTTGCTGGTGAATATTTGGTGATGGCAGCGCTATTGGCACAAATAAAGTCACGTTTGCTGCTGCCCAAGCATGAAGAGCTTGAAGAAGAGGAAGATCCAAGAGCAGAACTCGTTCGCCGACTAAAAGAATATGAACAGTTTAAGCAAGCTGCTGAAAACATGGATCAAATTCCACGCGTAGATCGCGATATATTTATTGCGCAGGCGTTGGTTGATAACAGTGCCGAACCTGAACCGTTATTTCCTAATATTGAGTTAAAAGAACTAATACTGGCACTATCTGATGTTATGGCTCGTGCTAAAACCTTTGAACATCATCATATTTCAGCGGAAGCTTTGTCGACTAGAGAGCGCATGAGCTTTATTCTACAAAAGTTGAAAGACAGTCAAAAGCAGTTGTTGTTGCAAGACTTCTTTACTGTAGACGAGGGAAGAAGTGGTGTTGTTGTTACATTTATTGCAATGTTAGAGCTTATAAAAGAGCAGCTTATTGATTGTATTCAGGCTGCGCCTGCGAGCCAGATATACTTGCGTCTACAATGTGATGATGGGTTAGCTTGATGTCAGTATTATTAACTTCTAAGCTCTGCTATACTCCAGCCTTTTAATCCACTAGTGCAAAAATGAAAAGACGGATCAGTGATGAACAGCTCGTTGAATTAGTCGAAGCCGCTATTTTTGTTTCTGATAAGCCGCTTTCGAAGAAGCGTTTAAAAGAAACCGTGTTAGACGATATTAACGTTTCAGCTAGCCGTTTAGATACAGCACTAAATACCATTTCTGAGCATTACCAAACTCGAGGCATTCGCTTAGTCGAAGTCGGTACAGGGTTTCGTTTTCAGGCATGTGCTAGCTTGAGCCCTTGGCTGAGTAAACTTTGGCAGGAAAAAGCCCCAAAGTACTCGCGCGCAACACTGGAAACGTTAGCGCTAATAGCTTATCGCCAGCCGATCACCCGCGGTGAAATTGAGCAAGTGCGTGGCGTAACGGTAAGTTCAAACATTATAAAGAGTTTACAAGAGCGAGAGTGGATAAAAGTGATTGGGTATAAAGAAGTGCCAGGAAAGCCTGCGCTTTATGCCACAACTAAACAATTTTTAGATTACTTTTCGTTGTCAGGGCTAAGTGAACTACCGCGTTTACCAGAGCAACACGACGAAAAAATAGATCAGTTATTGAATGATCCTTCTGTGAGAGAACCATCTGAATGAATGAAAAGTTACAAAAAGTATTAGCCCGCGCTGGTGTTGGCTCAAGACGTGAAATGGAAAAGTATATTGACTCCAATCGCGTTAGTGTCGACGGAAAAGTGGCTAAACTTGGCGATCGTGTTGATGAAAACGCCGTGATCCGGGTAGACGGACACATCGTAAAAATTGAGCAACGCGAAGAACGTGTTTGTCGCGTACTTATGTACCACAAGCCTGAAGGGGAGTTGTGTACGCGAAAAGATCCTCAAGGTCGTCGTACGGTATTCGACAGATTACCCAAATTGGACGGCGATCGTTGGATTGCTATCGGACGTTTGGATATAAATACATCAGGCTTACTACTGTTCACCAATGATGGTGAACTGGCCAATCGCTTAATGCACCCCAAATACGAGGTTGAACGGGAATATTCTGCACGTGTTTTTGGTGAAGTAACCAACCAAACGCTACGCACTTTGACAAAAGGCGTTGAATTAGACGATGGCCCAGCCAAATTCCTAAAAATCAAGCCGATGGGTGGTGAAGGCTTAAATAAGTGGTTTAACGTTATGCTCACTGAAGGGCGTAATCGTGAAGTAAGGCGTCTTTGGCAATCACAAGACGTTGAGGTATCTCGCCTGATCCGTATTCGCTACGGCAAGCTTGAACTGAATAAGCGCCTACCACAAGGTGGATGGGAAGAGCTTAACCTTGAAGATGTAAATTACTTAAGAAAGTCTGTTGGTTTACGTTCAGAAACACAGACTAAGCTGTCAGTGATGCCTGAAAAGCGCAAAGATAAACGCGCTAAAATCAACAAAATCCGCAAAGCTGTGAAAAAGCATAACCAGCGGGTTAAAACACCGAGTAGAAGAAAGTAACTTACTGACGCGAAAACTCTCGTTTTTTAGTGTAAACAGACTATCAGATTTCTATCAGCAAGGTAGTCTGTTTACATAGATTCTCCCATTCCATTAAGCGATTTAGTGCTCTGCTCCAACGTCTCAATTGACTGCCGTATTAATGTTTCAGATGGGAGTCCTTCGGTTTTTTTCTGTTCGCCTTGATTAATTGATAACTCAACCAACCAAGTATTTTTGTTTGGTGAGGAAATTGCGGCTAAATACTTCGCATTTTCTTTCATTTGCGGGTTACGCTGGCCACTTGTGATAAATGCAGCTTCGGCTAATATCGAACCGGCTTTCGCTGTGCTCTGCTCATTTAAATAGGTAGATGCAGCGTCAAGAAGCAATGAATAGGAGGCTGCAACAGTTCTGTTATCAGTATTTATAGCGAGATTATAGTTATTTTGTTTAAGTTGTTCACTTAAAATAGTTTGTGGCAACTCTGCTGATGTTAGGTTCATCCCTTCATTTTTCGCCATGTGCGCAACTATTGAGTATTCGAGACTCATATAGTTTGCAGTTGCAGTTGAAATATTTAAGTTTTTAGATATCTCATTAGATTGCTTGTAATAGGCTAAAGCACTTTCTATAAATTGTGCTTCGCTGTTTTGGATCTTAGTGAACGCCAAACGTGCATTACTCAAGGTATGACGGAATGTTTTATTAGCTATAGAAGAATTTTTGGCAACCCAGCGGTTAATTGTTTGACTAGCTAAATTGTATGGTAATAAACAGTTTATAAAATCTACTGTGTCGAGAAAGTTTCCTTCACCAATAGTAAATTTCTCCCTTTCCATAGCCAATTTAAATGCAAGTAGGGAGGCAGAAAACCGATCTCGTCTAATAAAGTCCTCTAACTCGTATTTTTGTACGTATTCATCGGAGCTAATTATTCGATGGTAATAGCTATCTATTTTATTGGATTTTATATCTGCAAAAAAGTCTAAGACAGACCACAAAGGTACCACATTTAGTGCGCCGTTATCTTCGAAATCAATATCTAACCAAGTTACAGAACCATCATCTCTAACTACCATTTTTCCAGATAATACTCCCATTCCATACCCATATGTGTTGACCAACAAGCCGCCGCTGTATCCTTTAAATGCAGAAAGTTGGGTGACCTTTGCGTAACCGTCATTGGTTTGTGAGTACATGTTGCCAAGCTCAGATAAACTGGGTAATTGACTATCGATTGGATAGCCCATAATCCGGGCCTCATGGCGGCCAAACTTTGATTTAAAGTTAACTGGGATTGGTACAACCGTATTTTCGCTTACGTCGGTAAGGCGTAGCATTGCTATATCAAGAGTTTTATGGAATGGCTTAACAAGCTCAACATTATAAGTTACAAATTCACTCTCATTTTTTGCCAGTCTAGCTATAATGCGTGACTGTGAGTGATAATTATTCAGCTCAAAGATATGCTTAGCAGTTAACATGTAACCATCTTCTGATATCAATGTTGCTGTTCCGATACGTTTCTCAGTTCTTGGATTATCGTTAGTAACCAATAAAATTTGAAAGACCGAATTTGCTAGCAGATTTTTGAAATCTGATTTAGAAGCTAAAGAAGCTTTAGAGTACAAATCACATTTGAAACTACTGGCTCCACTATAAAATGAGGCACATATTAAGCATAAAAAAAACAATCGAATCATAACGTTAATTCCTTATTTTTAACTGCTCCGTAACGTTGATTGGACTGGCCTGCAGCACTACGCTTCCGTAAGTTGTCAAACCAGTCTCAACATAGCTATCAATAGCGAATGCTTTAAAAGCGATATACCTAGGAGATTCAACAATTAAATTATTATCTTTATTGATTTGATACTGAATGCCTGCATTTGCATCTACGGCCCCTTTAAACTTGGCAGCAGCTTCTAGAGACGCACCGAATAGTTGGTCTAACGAGTAAGTCATCTTGTCTATTGAAATAGACTCCTGAACAATGAACACGTCTTTAATTGAGCCACGCTCAGAAATTTTCTTTAGAGCTGAATAACAAGAAGGC
The DNA here is from genome assembly GCF_051930985.1 of Pseudoalteromonas sp. T1lg65. Lineage (NCBI taxonomy): Bacteria > Pseudomonadati > Pseudomonadota > Gammaproteobacteria > Alteromonadales > Pseudoalteromonadaceae > Pseudoalteromonas > Pseudoalteromonas sp. T1lg65. Next base: position 1,604,818 of record NZ_CP196837.1, read on the forward strand.
GTAATAGTTTTTGCTTTTCCATCCAGATTAAATAGGCTCTCTTCTGATATGGAAATGGCCTTCGCTCCTTCAAACTTTACTTCTATATCCATATTTTGATTATTATTAAAGCCTAAATTAGGCTGACTTTTGAATAATCCTCTCAAAAGCTCTAAACCTATGTCGAAAGATACTGACTCACGACTGGACTCAGCTGGAATAGAAATTGCGGTGCTTTCAATGGTAATATCAGGGAACAAGCTGTTACATACCGGTGAAATTACAACACTGCCAGAATGCGCTTTTTTAAATCTAAAAACTGACGCGGGACCACGGTCAATACGAGGAGGGTTGTAAAAGCTATAACCAAGCTTCTCTAGATAACTTGATATTCCCTCAATTTTAGGTTCTGTATCTGAACCGCATCCAGTCACGGCCAAAGCTAGAAAAGTCAGACCTAGGTGAAATGCTATTTTCATAGTTGGTACCTTATGAACGGGCCTTAATCCTTTACTGTGTTAGGCTAGTACGTACTTCAGTATTTTGCATTATCAATCTGTAAAAAATATGTATTAATACTGGCGAGTTTTAGGTCAAGAAAAAGCCGCATTAAAGGTATGAGAAATGTTAATCTTCCCGTATTTATCCAGCTTTTTTACTGGTATTTAACCAGATAGCGTTATCCCTTATTTTGATATCCTCATTTTCGGTTAGATGCTGATCGTTTTTGTTTGTCGTGTGTGCTGTCTGGCTTGTGTTATCCATATTTAACTCCTGCTGAAGGTCATCTGTCGAGATTTCAAAGACAGCAGCGAGGGACTTTAAAGACTCTATGCTTGCGTTGTCTGTGTGCTCAATTCGCTGAATGGTACGCACATTTAAACCACTAAAACTAGCTAGCTGGTCTTGTGTCCACCCTTTTTGTTTTCTTAGTGTTCGAACAATCATGCAATCTCCTTGCGCTGACTGATAAATATGGTGACGTAAAATAACTATTGTTACGACGGCATCTACCAGACAAGAACACGACAAAGTATATAAAACAATGAGTTATATATATTGATAATACAGTTATAGAAATTGCCTAGAGGAAGAAATCAACAATAAACACCTATTGAGCCTGATAATTAACGATATATTTCGATTAAGAGAGCCGTGTAAAAACAGGGGAGTGAATTTTCACGGCTGCTTTGGTTTGAACGATTGGTTATCCAAATAACTCGTCTTCTAATGTTTTACCATTAATCAGAGATTTATATTCCCAGTGTTGTTCTCGACATGCTTGCAGCACATCTAAATCAACAGGTGCATTGGTTTGATATTGAATCAACAAAGCACCACTGGGGTTAACCACTACGTCTTTCACACCTAATACATTTTGTAAAACACTGACATGATTTTCTGTTGCTGGATTACGTAGTTTGAGCGTCAAAGTTGCCAGTTCAGAAGCTGCTATACGGTTTACTGATTTTAACTCACCAAGCTCCAGATGAAGGACTTGATCACATAAATCGTCTAGTTCGGCTAAGTCGTGCGAGCTCAAGATAAAGGTAATATCATTTTTTAACGAGCGCACTAGGTTTCTAATTTCTCTAGCGTTAACCGGATCTAAGCCTGCAGTAGCTTCATCAAGCAATATAATACTCGGTTGGGCGAGTAGGGTTTGTGCAATACAAATCCGTTTTCTCATACCATGTGATAATTCATGGGGTTTTACGTTATAACAATCTGATAGATTAACTAATTCGAGCACTCTTTTTACTTCGCTTTGGGCGACTTTTTTTGATAGCCCCTGTAGCTGGCCATACAAACCAAGTTGTTTGCTCACACTAAAGCGCGGATCAAGCTGTGCATCTTGTGGAAGGGCTGCCAGCTTATTAAATAGTGCGGGGTGGTTTGGTTTGTGCCCGAGAATGGATATTTCACCTTCATCGGGCAAAAGGTAACCGCACAATGTACTAAACAGAGTCGTTTTACCTGCGCCATTGGGGCCAACTAAGGCGATGGGATCGCCCGCGAATAACTCAAACGATACATGGTTTAATGCCGTTTTACTGCCATAGCGTTTTACTATGTTGTTTACCTTGATAATACTGCTCATAGTGCGCGCCTTCTAAGTAATAATGTGCTGATCAACAGAAAGCCAATGGTCTGTAAAAGTGGAATAACGAATCGGGCAGAATTGTTGCTCAAACGGACGGTCTCATCAATTTGGAATCCTGGCATTACATGAAGTAGTTCGATAACCACTGGAACATGGTCTGCAATAGACACCGTGACACCGCTAAATAGTAGGTAAATGAGTATCGCGTTAACCATGCTCATTTTACTTGAGTTTGAAAAGTTATTAACAAGCGACATATACGCGATAAAAGGCATGACAATAAGCGTTAATTCAAGGCTTAGAGCGATTGCTTTGACAACTCCCGGTATCGCTAAAGATGGCTCTCTAATTATCATTAATAGCCAAGTACCAAGAGCAGATAATGTAATTAGAAGCAATGTGTTGAGGGTTTGCCCCAGAAAACGACCGAGCACAATTTCATCTCTTGTCGCTCGAAGTGACAAAAAGCGCAGCGTGCCTCTGGTTCTATCTTCTACCGTTTGATCCGCGCTAGAAAGCACCACAAACAATGGAAAAAAGAAGATGGAAAACATCAAATAAACAGCTAATTCGATTTCTTTCCACTGGGTAATTCCATAAGCGCCTACCGACCCCAAAAATGAGTCAATAAAGCCTTTAAAATTGGGATCAGAAGCAAACACAACGGCTTCAGCGACGGCATAGCGGAGTATGGCATACCAAACCAACACAAAGGTCACTAATGAAATGATCCCTCTTCGGGTTGCAAACAGCCGTTGTAGTTCAAACACGGCTAGTAAATTAATTCTTCTTATGTTCATGGTACTTCTCTTTTAATTCATCGCGAGCTAATAAAACACTATTTAGGTGAGTTATAGCTGCATGATATGGATATGTCCCTGTTGTTTTTCAGCCTACTTTAAAGGCGCTAAAAAAGGAAGTTCAGGAATTGTAACTGCGTGTATCGACTTCATTTATAGCGCTAGGGTGAAAAAGTCTCACCGTACTAAACGGCTAAGTTTACTCATTATTTATCAATATTAAGACCAGCCTAAGTGCTTGTAAAACCAACTGTGGGTCATCAATTGGTATGTTATGTCCAACGCTGTCAGTTACGATATGAATGGAATTTGGGTTGTTAGAAATAAGTTGTTGATGTAACGCTCTCCAAAGATTTTTTCCGGCTTTAGTATGGCCAATCCACCAATTGGATTCCGCCACTTTAGAAGATGTGACTAACACGGTAGGAAAGGTACGAGTGACGTTTGATGGAGAAAACGCCTCCCCTTTATAAATTTGTTGGAGAATTGCCCATTCCGGTTGGTTTTTTAGCATTTCGTTCAGTGTTTTATTATCACTGACTGCTTTTTGTTTATTTAATGCTTCGAGTTGCTGTTGGAATTGTTCATGGCTGGGGTCTAATAATACTATGCCTGCCACTTTGTCGGCATAGCGGTTAGCGAAGCTTCGACTGTGAAAGGCGCCAAACGAATGTCCAACTAAAATTAAATTCTCAGTGACATTGAGGGACTCAAGTAGGGCGTTTAGGCGAATGAGTGAACTTTCTAAAGAGATGTCAGAAGCGTTGCTTGAGTTACCATTTCCTGCTCTAGAATAAATAATGACTCTAGCTTTCATTTGAGATATCACGGGGATCAAGCTATCCCAGTAGTTGGCTCCCATTCCAACTCCTGATTCCAAAACAAATGTGTATTTGCCTGTGCCAACGTCGATATATTCTAAAGAAGTATCATTGACATGAGCTTGCTTTGGTTGACCTAGAGCAACATAGGGCAATAAAAAAATCAGTAACATGAAAACGCGAACTAACAAAGTGGCCTCCAATGCCCATAGCAGGATATGTAAATATGATGCGTAAAAATTAAAAGTGGTGATTAAAAAAGACAGAGGGAGTTGACTTACTCCCTCCAAGTGACGAACAAATTACCAGCCGCAGTTACGGTCTTTGTTTTGTTCGTCTAGGTATTTTTTCAGTGGTGCAAAGTAGTCCAGTACTGCTGTTGCATCCATTTCATTTTTACCTGTTAGTTCTTGTAACGCTTCTTGCCAAGGTCTACTACTCCCCATTTCAAGCATCGCGTTTAGACGTTCACCAGCTTCTTTAGAGTTGTATACCGAGCAGCGGTGAATTGCCTCTTTGTTACCTGCAATTTCACACAATGACTTGTGGAATTGGAACTGTAAAATGTGTGCTAAGAAGTAACGAGTGTAAGGAACATTACCTGGAACATGGTATTTTGCGCCTGGATCAAAGTCTGACTCAGAACGGGCGATAGGTGCAGCAACACCTTGATACTTCTCACGTAATTCCCACCAAGCTTGGTTGTATTCAGCTGGGCTTATCTCGCCAGAAAATACTTTCCAACGCCACTGGTCAACAAGTAAACCAAATGGAATAAACGCGATTTTGTCCATTGCCATCTTCATTAATAGACCAATGTCTTTTGACTCATCAGGTACCGTGTCCAACAAACCGATTTGTTTTAGATAACCCGGAGTTACAGAGAGTGCGATGGTATCACCAATTGCTTCATGGAAGCCGTCATTAGCACTTTCTTGATAATACACTGGCTGCTGATTGTAAGCGCGTTGATAGAAATTGTGACCAAGCTCATGATGGATCACTGAGAATTCTTCACCTGTGCGCTGGATACACATCTTGATGCGCAAATCATCTTTACCGTCTAGGTTCCAAGCAGAAGCATGACACTGCACGTCACGATCAGCTGGTTTAGTAAATAGCGAACGCTCCCAAAACGTCTCAGGAAGTGGTGCAAAGCCCATGGATGTAAAGAACTTTTCAGCACCTTTCACCATTTTGATTTCATCGTAATTGTGTTTTGCAAGTAGCTCAGTGACGTCATAACCCGGATCTGCGTTTTCTGGCGCGACTAGGTCGTAGATATTACCCCAAGATTGCGCCCACATGTTACCTAAAAGGTGAGCAGGGATCGGCTTGTCTTGTGGTACTTTGTCTTCACCGTATTTTTCGCCTAATTTGGCACGTACATGACAATGTAAAGAATCATAAAGCGGTTTTACTTGGCCCCAGATACGGTCAAGTTCTTTAGCAAAGTCATCAGCTGGCATATCGTATTTACTACGCCACATTGCGCCTGTATCAGCGTAACCAAGCTCTGTTGCACCTTCATTAGTTAGGGTAACTTGCTTTTCGTACAGAGGACGCATAGGTTTGGCGATTTGGCGCCAGCCTTGCCACATGTCTAATAGCTCTTCGTAATTGCGACTTGACGCCATTTTAGCGCTCATTTCGCCAAGACTTAAACAGGTCCCATCTTGTTTACAGTATTTGCCTTTACCGTACATACCATCTAATTCAGCAGTCAGTTTAGAGAGGGCTTCAGTTTTTTTAGCGTCTTGTGGCGCTGGAAGTGTCAGGTTTTGCTTTAATTTATCTAGTTTTCTGCGCGTATCGTAGCTTAAGGTTAGTTTATCAAACTTGGCCGCTTGGTTAGCTAATTCAACTAAAGTTTCTGTAAACTCTTGGTTTACATCAGCAGACAGCGAAGAGGTATCGTGGGTGATGAAATTGGCATATATCCAAGCTGCACGGCTTGAACGTTTGCCTAAATCTACGAGCTGTTGTTCAGCTTTGTCTAAAAATGCAATGGCATCGGTTTCTGTTAATGTAGCGGGGGCAGGCTCTTGTGTGGTTTTGCACGCACCTAGTGCAAAAGTACCAGCGACAATTAGGGCGCCAACGCTTAACTTAAATAGTGGTTTCATACTCGGTTCACTTGTTGTAGTTGTAATCGTTCATAAAGCTGAGTTTGTACCCAGTCTCGTTCAGTGTTGGATAATAACAGGATGTACAGATAGCGACAAACTTTCCCCGCTGAATAAATGGTCAAATAAAATGGTTATATTTTGGTTACTTAAATATTGAGGTTGAGTGTTTTTTATCCATACTTAAAAGCAAATCGTTGCTTGCTATGCATTGAGAAGTTCGGCTAGAGAAGCTGAGTGCTCAAAAAACTAAAAGGAGTAAATATGACTGTCTTATTGCTAGTGATTGTTGCCATTGTGGTGGTTTTTGGAGTGCGAGATATCCGCCTTAAGCTCATAACTAACCCGCTATTTCGTTATTTTAAAACTTCTTTACCCGAGCTTTCTGATACCGAGCGTGAAGCGATGGAAGCGGGCGACGTATGGTGGGATGGTGCTTTGTTTTCAGGACGGCCTAACTGGGGTAAATGGTTGGCGAATGACAAACCTAAGCTTTCTGGTGAAGAACAAGCGTTTATTGACACTAAAGTTACTCAATTGCTTGCAATGTTAGATGAAGAATCAATCGCGAAAAAGAAAGACTTGCCTAAAAAAGTATGGGATTTTTTAAAGTCAGAGGGCTTTTTCGCGTTTATTATTCCTAAGTCGTATGGTGGCAAGGAGTTTAGCGCACAGGCAAACTCCACCATTGTCGCCAAAATTGCCAGTAAGAGTTTGTCCACCGCCGTCACTGTAATGGTACCAAATAGTTTAGGCCCAGCTGAACTGTTATTGCACTACGGCACCGCGGAGCAACAGCAGCATTGGTTACCAAAACTGGCGACAGGTCAGGTGATCCCTTGCTTCGCGTTAACATCGACAGTGGCAGGATCAGACGCTGGAAGCATTCAAGATTATGCTATCGTTTGTGAACGAGAGTTTGAGGGGAAAAAGCAACTGGGACTGGCGGTGACTTGGGAAAAGCGTTACATCACGTTAGCACCGATCGCAGATGTGCTTGGCTTGGCGTTTAAAGTTTACGATCCCGAGCATAAATTGGGTCATTCTATTGAGCTTGGGATCACTTGTGCACTGATCCCTACGACCAGAGATGGCGTTGAAGTTGGCCCACGTCATGATCCACTAGGGTTGTCATTTATGAATGGGACGACACAGGGCAAAGATGTGTTTATCCCTTTGGATTGGATAATTGGTGGAAAGTCAGGCATAGGAAAAGGATGGCGCATGCTGGTTTCATGCTTAAGTGCTGGCAGAGGGATTTCGTTACCCGCGCTGAGTGCCGGAACAGCACACTTGAGTAGCCGAACAGCCTCTGCGTATGCACAAGTACGCCGTCAGTTCTCAGTGCCCATTGCGGCTTTTGAAGGGATACAAAGTTCACTCGCGCGAGTATTTGGCTTTAGCTATCTCATCGAAGCAACAAGACAGCAAACTGCACTAGCGATAGACATGAAGCAAAGTCCCTCAGTTATTACTGCGATTGCAAAATATCACCTGACAGAGCATGCACGCGTTGCATTAAATGATGCTTTTGATATTCACGGCGGTAAAGCAATTCAAATGGGGGAAAGCAATTACTTAGCCCGAAATTATATGGGGATGCCAATTTCAATCACGGTAGAAGGCGCAAATATTTTAACGCGAAGCCTAATGATCTTTGGACAAGGAGCAACACGATGCCACCCATTTATTTTGAAAGAAATGGCCATAGTGCAACAAGAAGATCAGCAGGTTGCACTTAAAGAGTTCGATGAAGTGTTGTGTAAACATATCCAGCATTCAAGCGTCAACGGATTAAAAGCCTTTTTCAACGGCCTTACGTGCGCACGATTTGAACGTGCACCGGTATCGGGGGAGGTCGAGCAGTACTACCGGCAACTCACTTGGTTAAGCCAAGCATTAGCAACTTACAGCGATTTTGCCATGTTAAAGCTCGGCGGGAGCTTAAAGCGCCGAGAAATGTTATCAGCAAAGTTAGGTGATGTGCTAAGTCATTTGTATCTGGCTTCGTGTACGTTAAAGAAATACGAAGACGATGGTCGTCAGTGTGGAGAGTTACCGCTTCTAAGGTATGGTGTTGAGCACGCTATCTATCAGGCATGTTTGGCGCTGTACTCATTTTGCGACAACTTTGTTTCTGCTCCAATGGCATTTATGCTCAAGCGTATTGCATTTCCTTTTGGCTGTTGGATAAAAGCGCCAAGCGATGAATTGGCTCAAGCGGTTTGTAAAACAGTTTTGGATAATAAAATTGCCCGTGAACGCATTTCGCACTTGTGTTCAGTGGTGCCTGGTTCTGCTATTGAAACACTAGAGCAGGCTTTTTTACTGCAACGAGAACACGAGTCGTTATTAAATAGGTATAGAAAGTGGAGCAAAGATAACAGTTCAAGACTCTATGATAAATCCTTGGATGAGAGACTGAAATTAGCGGAAGTAGATAGCCTCATCAATAGCGAAGAGGCTGGGATCATTCGTAAAGTTGATGAGCTATCTACGCGTGCAATTCAAGTCGATGCCAAGTAGTCTAAAGTAATCAATCAGGGTTTGAGTGGCTGGTATTTTCGAAGGTAAAAGGCTGGGGAATTATCAATCAAAAAGGATAAAAGTCGTCAAGCAGCTATGTAATTGCTCCGTAGCATCGGTATCTTGCATAGCTGGATTGTGATAGACTCTAGGCCTCATTTTAACAAACGAAAATATGGAAAGACTATGTCTCAATTCAACACAGACGCAGAGAAAGCGAGTTACGGTATTGGCCTACAAATGGGCGAACAGCTAAAAGCGAACCCATTTGAAGGTTTAAACCTTAATTCAGTATTTGAAGGTATGAAAGACGCTTACGCTGGTGAAAACTTCCGCGTTGAGATCCCTGAGATCCAAGCTGCATTTGAGCAAATCAATGCAGAGATCCAAAAGCGCCGTGAAGAAGAAGCGAAAGTACTAGCTGCAGAGGGTGTTGCTTTCCTTGAAGAAAACGCTAAACGCGCTGAAGTTACAGTGACTGAATCAGGCCTACAGTATGAAGTAATTGAAACTGGTGAAGGTTCAAAACCAGCAGCAGATTCAAAAGTACGCGTACATTACCATGGCACGCTTATTAATGGCACAGTATTCGATAGCTCATACGATCGTGGTCAGCCAGCTGAATTCCCTGTAAACGGTGTAATTAAAGGTTGGACTGAAGCACTACAACTAATGGCTGCTGGTTCAAAATGGCGTCTATATGTACCTCATGAGCTTGCTTATGGTGAGCGTGGCGCAGGTGCTGCGATTGCACCTTTCTCAACGCTAGTATTTGATGTTGAGCTATTAGACGTTCTTTAATAGACACGTTTTATACCAATTTTCTTAATTAGTTGATCAGATATTAATGTGAATTGGTGTTATAGGCTTACGTTTGCTTTAGTTGTCGTAAGCAATAAAAAAACCCAAGCTTCTGGCTTGGGTTTTTTTATCTCTTGTCAGCTTACCTTATTAGTAAGTCGCGCTACCTTTCGTACGTGGGAAGGCAATTACGTCACGGACGTTACCCATGCCCGTTACATATGCCACTAAACGTTCAAAGCCAAGACCAAAACCTGAGTGCGGAACCGTGCCGTAACGACGAAGATCGCGATACCAGCTGTAGTCTTCTTTGTTTAGTCCCATTTCTTCAAGACGTTTGTCTAGCACATCTAAACGCTCTTCACGTTGAGAACCACCAATGATTTCGCCGATACCTGGCGCAACAACATCCATTGCAGCAACGGTTTTACCATCTTCATTTTGGCGCATGTAGAAGGCTTTAATATCACGCGGGTAGTTTTTGATAACGACCGGCGCATTGAAATGTACTTCAGCAAGGTAGCGCTCGTGCTCTGATTGCAGGTCAACGCCCCACTCAACAGGGAACTCAAACTGTTTGCCACATGATTTCAGGATTTCAATTGCGTCCGTATAATCAACCTGTGCAAAGTCTTTTTCGATAAAAGTCTCTAAACGGGTAATAGCATCTTTTTCAATACGTTGAGCGAAGAACTCCATATCGTCACGACGCTCATCTAATACTGCTTTGAAGACGTATTTCAACATGCTTTCAGCGAGTGCAGCGATATCGTTTAGATCTGCGAATGCAACCTCAGGTTCAACCATCCAGAATTCAGCAAGGTGACGCGAGGTGTTTGAGTTTTCAGCGCGGAACGTCGGGCCAAACGTATAAATTTTTGACAATGCACTGGCGTATGTTTCACCGTTCAACTGTCCAGAAACCGTCAAGAACGCTTCTTTACCAAAGAAATCTTCTGAGTAGTCAACATCGCCCTTATCGGTGCGAGGCAGGTTGTTCATGTCTAATGTAGAAACCCGGAACATTTCACCTGCGCCTTCACAGTCACTGGCAGTGATAATAGGTGTGCTTATCCAAACATATCCCTGCTCGTGGAAAAAACGATGAATAGCTTGCGACAGGCAGTTACGTACTCGAGTCACAGCGCCAATCACGTTTGTGCGTGGGCGAAGGTGTGCGTGTTCACGAAGATACTCAATGCTATGACGTTTTGCTGCCATTGGATAGGTGTCTGGATTTTCAACCCAACCTAATACTTCAACGCTATTTGCTTGGATCTCAAATGATTGACCTTGACCTTGAGACTTGACTAACACCCCAGTTACTGCAACTGAACAGCCAGCAGTTAAACGAGTCACTTCTTCATAATTATTTAGCGAATTAGGGACTACAGCTTGAATAGGGTCAAAACAAGAACCGTCATGAACGGCTAGAAATGAAATACCTGCTTTTGAATCACGTCGTGTACGGATCCAGCCCTTTACAGTAACCTGGCTGTCTTCCGCGACGGTGCCTGCTAGTAGCTCCGTTATCGCTGTGTGGCTCATCTTTACTCCAAAATGAATGATTAATTTGTGTTTTTAATAAGACTAAGAGTCTTTAAAGTCATGTAAGCCGTATATTACCTGCGATGAGCAAATAAAAAAACACCGAAATGGAAAAATCTGTTAACTGTAAAGCCACATCACAAGAAGCGTTGACAACGGTATGGATTAACTGGGTAAATAACATGAACATTTTTTGAATTTATGTCACTATTGTCGCTTATTGAATTTCTTATGTCGCATCATCAAACAAATGGCTAGATTGAATTAATGAAACAAGTTTTTATTTTGCGAGGGTTACCAGGCTCTGGGAAGTCACATTATGCGCAAACATTGGCAGATGATTTGGTAGCTGGTGATGAAACACAATACTTTATTTGCTCGACCGACGACTATTTCACCAATGAGTTGGGAGAGTATTACTTTGATAAGCAACGTTTGTCGGAATATCACAATTTAAATTTAGCACGGTTTATCAACGCGTTAGCTGAAGGTTTTCCGCTAGTAATTGTAGATAATACAAATGTGAAAAAATGGGAGTTTGTGGCTTACGCTACTGCAGCTCATGCTCTAGGCTACCAAGTTAAAGAGGTCGTGGTTGGTGAGATTAAAGATAAATCTTTGCAGCACCTATACGCGAAACGTAATAGTCATGGCGTAGGGTTAAAGACGATTTCGAAAATGGCGCACTTATTTGAATGGTGAGCCATACCCGTCAATGTATCTGGGTTAACTGCTGGTAACGACCATCTGCTTTCATTTGCTTTAGCGTTTCAGCAAGCCGAGCAGCGAGATTGGGATGACGATCTTTGTTTAAATAAGTATGCAACCTGATTTCTACTAATGGAGGTGTATGGACACGGATAGTTGTCGATTGGTTAGTTGTTAACTTCAACAAGCGCTCGGCCGTCGCTTTACTGGTTACGGTTATGTCCGCACGTCCAGCTAGTATTAACTCAATGGCCTGTTCAAAGTCATCGACTAGTATTATTCCTTTGAAACGAGACTGGTTTTTGTCTAAAAATGCGGTACCACGTTCATAAGCGATGGTAAGGTTTTTCATGCTCTTCCAGCCATTTACTTTGATGTCTGAGTTACCAATAACACTTTGGTCAATAATCGCAATTGGTTCAGGTACTTGTACTAAATTAGGTAGCTGTGTTAAGTCCAATGAGTCAACTCGGAATAGTTCGCCATCTACTCTGCCGGAATTAGCCCAACTCAAACTTCGTTTATTGGGTAATGTGATAATAAACAAGTCATAACCTAACTCTTCAAACGCTTCTGATAGCACGTTTTTGGCTTGCACATATAATGGAGTGCGAGGATCATTCGTCGTCGATAAGGTAAATGGCGTGAGTGCTGTGGTATTGGCGGCAGGCTTTGAACAAAACGTCAGTGCCAAGCATATTGAAACTAAAAAGTGCTTGTAGTTCATCGTATTTTATATCAAAGCCTTTATGGAACTGCTGTCATTATTATAGGTTGTTTTAGCCTGGGTAGGCCAAAACAACTCGCTTAATTGTTTAGTGATTGAATTTGGGCGTTCGTTTTAACCGTTTACTCTGGTTCTGTTGATTGAGGTTCGTTTGTAGCTGCTCAATACGTTGTTGTACGTCGCTGTTTACTGATATTGGTAAGTTGCTAAATCGAAAACTATCAGAGAAGCCAAGCTTTATTGCTTCCGCTAGTGTTTTAAAGGCGCGTGTGTGGTTAGCCAAGTGGAGCTCAATCAAACCCTGCAAAAAGGCTAATTCTGGCCAAATATTGTCTTCTTTTTGGCGCTTAATGACTTGTTTTAGCTCAACTAACGTTGAATTCTGGTTGTTTAATAATGCTGTGTATACTTGAGCTGAAAGTTGAAATTGTCCCTCTGCTGTGGCTGCTTCTGAAAACAGCTTGTCGGCTTGTGTTCTTTCTCCTAAAGCGAGATAGGATAAGGCTGCAAAAAATTTCACCGAGTGCGAGTCTGACATGGCAAGATCCATGCTATTTATTAACGAAATTGCACGTGTGTGATCTAGTCGCTGCTGCGCAAGCTTAATGCGTTCGAAAGCAATGATTGGGTTGGTTTTGAGGGTTTCCGGTAAGTTTTCAAGCTCTATATCTAACCATGAATACATACTCATCTGTCGCAAACATTTTAGATAAATGGCTAGTACTCGAGGATTGGATGGATCACGTTCTTTTTTGCATCTCTAGCTAACGAGTAGGCCATGGCTGTATTGCCTTGATGTAAAAAGACATCTGCTAAATATGCTTTGGGCAGTGACCATTTTTCGGCTGATTTTTCGGCTATTCTCAAGGTGTGCTCAGCATCACGATACTGATGGCTGATGAGCTGAACTCGCGATAGTGCAATCATCGTAAGTGGAGCATTAGGAGATAGTTCAGCGGCTTTTTCCGCATAGCCATATCGTGTAGATAATGAGGCTTGAGACGCATTGAAGAACTGATCGTCTAATCAATCGCAAGTTGAACATTGGCAGAAGTTAATAAATACACTGGATTAATGTATTAATGCTGTTGGCATTTTCATTCATCCCTGTACCATGCTAAAAAACCAAGCAGGGTAACAGCATGAAAAAGATAGCCATCTTTGTTGATGTACAAAATATCTATTACACCACGCGGCAAGCATTTGCTTGCCAACTTAATTATCGTCAGTTATGGCAACAGATATCCGCCATGGGCGATATTACTATCGCGAATGCTTATGCTATTGCTCCAGTTGACGACCAACAACATAAATTTCAGTCGGCATTAAAGCACATTGGCTTTAATGTTAAGTTAAAACCTTATATTCAGCGTTCTGACGGTTCTGCTAAAGGAGACTGGGACGTTGGTATAACACTCGATGTGATGGAATTGGCTGAGCAAGTAGACGTGGTGTGCTTACTTTCTGGGGATGGTGATTTCGACTTGCTACTGCAAAGAGTCGCAGCTAAATATGGCGTAGAAACTTGGGTATTTAGTGTTGAGAAGCTAACTGCTAACTCATTGTTACAAAGCGCGTCACGCTTTTTCCCGATAGAGCAAAATTTACTACAGCAAAAAAGGTAACTAAGCTCATATTCTAACTTCAAATATTGCCCAGAAATCATACTAGTAATGGTGGTTTTTTATCTCTTTGAATAGAAGCACGTTGAGTATATGGTCGAGAGATTAAAAAGTGTTCTATTAAAACAAATATTTAAAATCTTATGAACAAAGGTGTATGCGCTCATTTTAGTGCGAGCTGCTAAGCAATTCGCACTGATCTTTAGCAAGTATTTAGAACTACTTTATTACTGGTCCTGAACCATAATAATATGATCCATAAGCACAAGAGTTTAGATTTTCCCAAGTGCCATCAGAATATAAAACCCGTGTTGCACAAGCTTCAGCGTTACCACTAGGAGTATTGGAGTAGCTGGCAAAGCGGCACTGAGCACCAGTACAGCTCCAACGTCCACTGCCGCTATGGTTATAGTTCCAAGTAATATGTGCAATAGGTTTATTAGCATTTAAGCGAAATACCACCGATGCGACTGAACTAGATGTTCGGCTGGAACAAAATGGTGCTGACCAGCTTTGAGGAGTTGGTGTTCCGCTAATCAAGCATTCTACAGTCGCCGCCTGACTTGAAAAGCTGCTTGCTGTAAAGCCGAGAGCTGCTAAAACTACATAAGTTTTCATCTAAATTTCCTTTTTGGTTTTATTAATCCGTATCTAAAATGTCAACAAATTGTTTATTTGTCAATGCTAACTTTGCTACCTTAGCTTTTATAAGTTAATTCTGGCGGGTAACTGAAAGTACGCGCTTTTTTAAACAACTGTTCGGCTGAAAGATCAGTTTTTCACGATCACAACACCGCAGTTGCACTGAGCAATCTTATGGATATCATCTGGCTTTGTAGGTTACACTTCACAGCCTAATTAGTTATTTTTTATTATAGGAGAAAGTGTTGGCCTTCTTATTCGAATACGGGTTATTTGTTGCAAAAGCATTCACCTTGTTAATCTTAATTGCGCTGGGTCTAGCCTTGGTTCTTGGTATTGCTCAAAAGCCGAAATCAAGAAAGGGTGAAGTGGAGATTGAAGACCTATCTGAGCAGCTGGATGAAGCAAAACTAAGCTTTCAAGAACAAACGCTGGATAAAAAGGCACTAAAAAAGCTCAAAAAAGCGGACAGTAGTAAGTCAGCTAAAGAACCCAAGCCAAACGCATTTGTAATCCATTTCCACGGTAGTATTGATGCCCACGAAGTATCTTCTCTTCGCGAGGAAGTTAATGCCGTTTTGACTATTGCTGATCCTCAGCACGACCAAGTTATAGTAACGGTTGAAAGCGGCGGGGGAGTTGTACATGGCTACGGCTTATGTGCATCACAATTAGCCAGATTTAAGCAAGCCAACATTCCATTAACGGTGTGTGTGGATAAGGTTGCTGCTAGTGGCGGTTATATGATGGCTTGTGTTGCCGAAAAAATAGTTGCCGCGCCTTTTGCGATTATTGGTTCGATAGGCGTAATCGCTCAGATTCCTAACTTTAATCGTTTGTTGAAAAAAAATGATGTGGATTTTGAACAAATTACAGCTGGTGAATATAAAAGAACGCTCACTCTTTTTGGGGAAAATACCGATAAAGGAAGAGAAAAGTTCAAGCAAGAGATAGAGCAAACTCATAGTTTATTCAAAGACTTTGTTGCAGAGAATAGACCTAACTTAGACCTAACTGCTGTCGCAACTGGCGAACATTGGTTTGGCACCCAAGCATTAGAATTAGGTTTGGTTGATGCCGTTGCAACCAGTGATGATGTGATTATTAAAGTGAATGAAACGTATCAACTGTATACCGTGAAATTCAAGTCAAAACAAAACCTTTCACAAAAACTTGGGTTGGCGATTGCCTCAACATTAGAAGCCATATCAGTAAAAGCATTGTCGAAACTATCGAAAGATAAGTATTGATGT
Source organism: Pseudoalteromonas sp. T1lg65 (assembly GCF_051930985.1). Taxonomy (NCBI): domain Bacteria; kingdom Pseudomonadati; phylum Pseudomonadota; class Gammaproteobacteria; order Alteromonadales; family Pseudoalteromonadaceae; genus Pseudoalteromonas; species Pseudoalteromonas sp. T1lg65. Next base: position 1,620,475 of record NZ_CP196837.1, read on the forward strand.
TTGATAATGCTTATAAGTGAAAAGGAAATCGTGGCAAGTCTCTGAGATATAAAAAATAAGTCTTAACCTGATTTGTCAGACTCGATTAACATAGCTAGATCAAATCTGGTCGCTTAAATGCCATTTTCGAATGTTCCGATAAAGCTAATCAAATGGTAGGACATGGCACCCGTTGCATGATAACGGTGAAAATGTCGGATGGCGCTTCGTTTATGCCGACCTACCGCGCTTACGTCTATCGGTTGATGTCATAGCTCATAACTGACTGTTAGATAAAGCTCGAACAAATTTTATCAATAGGGTGAGCACGTAAAAATTGCTTGGTACTTAACCCGTCAGTATCCCTTGCTATTCACACTTCTAACCCTAACCGTTGGCAATCAATTCATTGCGAGTATGATTAAAAAAAAGCTCGGGAATTCCCGAGCTTTTGTGTATTGGCTAGTAATATTGTCTTTAAACGGTTTGGTGACCGGACGTCTGTTCCTTAGTTTGAATATCCTTTTTAAACCACTTACGTCCGATACGTTTAAAATCTTCCAGTGCCACGTATTGACATGGGATAAGTACCAACGTGATTACCGTAGCAAATAGCACACCGAAGGCCAGAGAGACAGCCATTGGGATAACTAACTGTGCTTGTAAGCTGGTTTCGGTAATGATTGGGATCAGTCCAACAAATGTTGTCAGTGAGGTTAGCAGAATAGCTCTAAAGCGTTTACAGCCAGCTTCCACAACCGCATCTTTAATTGCAATTCCTTGTTCTCTTGCTTTGTTTACAAAATCAACCATTACCAGAGAGTCGTTAACTACAACACCTGCAACGGCAATGATCCCAAAGAAAGAGAGGCTACTCATTGTCATTCCTAAAACAGCATGACCAAGTACCGCGCCAACGACACCAAATGGAATAACCGACATGATAAGGATAGGTTGTGAGTAGGAGCGAAGAGGAACTGCCAGTAGCGCAAATATGATAATTAGCGACAGTATTAAGTCTCTGATTTGTTCTACCACGCTATCCATTTCTTCTTGAACACGACCTGCAACCGAGCTTTGTACACCAGGGTAGTTTTTCAACAAGCTAGGTAAATATTCATCACGAATTTCTTTGGCAATTTTGAATGGTTCAGCGGCATTTGTGTCTACTGATGCCCAAACATTAATTGTGCGCTTAGAGTTTTCTCGACGGATCCGGTTGACGCCGTCAACAATCTTAATCTCTGCAACTTCCATTAGCGGTACTTCGGCGCCTTGCGGCGTCATAATACGAACGTCTTGGATATCGCTGATAGAATTTCGTTGCTCTTTTGGATAGCGGATCATTACCTTGATCTCTTCACCCTCTCTAAGAATGCGTTGTGCCTCTAATCCGTAGTAACTGAAGTTAACTTGTGATGCTACATCAGCAAGAGTAAGACCGAATGTATGGGCTAAAGGTTTTAGTTCTAGTTGAACTTCGTCTGTTGCACTTTGCAATGAGTCGTTAATATCGCCAACACCAGAAATAGTTGCCAGTTTTTCTCTCAGTAATGTCGCAACTTCTTTCAATTCATCTTTGTTTTTACCTTCCAGTCTAAAACTAATGTCGCCATCATCTCGACCACCACCGTTGTTGATGCTGTCTTGGATGTTTAGTGACTTAACCCCAGGTAATGGCGGCATATTTTCTCGCCACAACGCACTCAATTCAAAGGTGCCAATTGGGCGCTCATCGGGTGCAACTAAAATAGCCATGATCTGTGCATTAGTTCGACCGTTCATGCTGACCATGTAGTCTTTAAGCATTTTTGTACCGTACTGTGCTTCAATCTGTTTTTCTACGTCTAACATCACCTGTTCAACTTTCTTTAGAGTTTCCAAAGTTGCATTTTCAGAAGACGACAGATTCATTTCGATTCTGATTTGCGGGAAGTCATGTGGGATTTTTGGGTTGGCCACAAACTTAATAAAACCACCTGCAAACATGCCAGCACTGACGATTAGGACAGTTAAAAAGCCGACGATTACGGTGTATCTGTAGTGAATACATTTAGCAACGAAACCACGATACTTGTTTTCTACGAAGCTTTTTAAACTATTGTCAATCAGTTCACGCAGACGGTGAAATGGGTTATTCGGATTACTTGGCTTGTTCTTCATTGCCGCGATATGTGCGGGTAGAATGAGCTTAGATTCAACAAGCGAGAATAGTAAACACAAAATGATGACACCACCGATTGCCTTTGAATAAGCGGCAGCCGGACCGGTTGCTAATGTCTGAGGTAAAAACGCTGCGACTGTGGTTAGTACACCGAAAGTTGCCGGTATTGCGACGCGCTTAACCCCGCGAACAACATTATCAAGGGAATGGCCATGTTTCTCAATTTCAGCATGTGCTGACTCACCAACGATAATGGCATCGTCTACCACAATCCCTAGCACGAGTATAAATGCAAACAGTGAAGCTAAGTTAATGGTGACATCTAAGAAGCCCATTGGCATGAAAAGAAACGCACCTAAGAAAGACACAGGCAGACCCATCATTACCCAAAAGGCCAAGCGAACTCGCAAGAACATCGCGAGCATCAGCATCACAAGCAGACCACCCCAAACCATGTTTTCAATCATCATGCTAAGACGGCCATCAAGATAAAACGTTAAATCAATAAACGTCTCAAGTTCCACGCCTTGTGGTAAGGTTTTAGATCTAGTCTCGATATACTTTTTAACAGTATTGGCAACGTTGGTAATGTCTTGATCTTTAGATGCGCGAACTTCTAATACTAAAGAGTTCTTGCCGTTGTATTTAGAGTATTGCATACCTTCTTCAAATTCATCTTTGATGGTAGCGACATCACCCAGCTTAATTTGTGCTCCATCGGGTAAGGTGATTAACGGCAAGTCTCTAAACTCTTGGCCACGGTATGCCTGATTTTCAACACGCATTGAAATATAACCATTTTCTGAACGAATTTGTCCAGCTGACATGTTGGCTGAAAAGTTTCGCACAGCGTTGGCGATATCTCTAAAGCTCAGTCCATACTCTCTTAACTTGTCCGGACTAACTTCAATCCCTATCTCATAATTTAATCCGCTGTTAAAGTTAACAATATTAACGCCCGGTAGAGAGAGCATTTCTTCATGAACTTGGTTACCAAGGTCTTTCAAATCATGCTGTGACAAGTCGCCATTAAGCGAAATCCACATTACTTCTTGTTGGAACTTATTGTGCCTAACAATAGGGCGCTCCATACCGGAAGGAAAAGTAGAGATGGAATCTACTTGCATTTTGATTTCGTCTAATACTTCCTTCGTATCGTATTGTTCATCCACTTGGATCCAAGACTGAGAGAAGCCACGGTTCGAATAGGTGATAAGGCGTTTGATACCCTCCAAGCCTTCCATGGACTCCTCAATTTTAATGGTTATCCCTTCTTCCACTTCTTGAGGTGCCGCACCAGGATAGACGGCCTGAACACTGATCCAATTGTTTTCGAATTGAGGAAACATCTGCTTTCGGATAGAAAAAGCAGTCAGAATGCCGCCAATAATAATAAATAGCATTAACAGGTTTGCGGCAACAGGGTTGCGTGCAAACCAAGCGATGAGGCCTGTTTCACGTTGCGACATGATAATTACTCCTCTTTCAATGCTAATTGAGTCGAGTCAGTTTTTAACTGAGCATCATCAGTACGCAGTTGCATGCCTTCAGTGGGATATTCCAGGGCTGAAGTGATTAGCTGTTGGCCACTGTTTATGCCCTGATCCGCGATAACAAAGCCGTTATATTCACGGATAACATTTAACTGTTGATAGACCAATTTATTGTCACGATCTAAGGTTGCAACTTTCTGATTTTTCACGAGGTGTTGTGGGATCATCGCTGCATTTTCAACTAATCTACCCTGAATTTCGGCGTTAGCATAGGCACCAAAGCGGAGCGGTTTATTGGTATCACCATAGGGTTGCTCTATTTGCGCAACCAAATAGGTCATACGGCTTTGTTGGTCAATAACGCCTTCGCTGCGAACTATCTCACCCTTCCAGCTAACCTGTTGGCCAGCAACCTCTGCACTCAAGGTAACGGGAACATGTTTTCCGTAATTCGGTAGGTACTGCAATTCTTTATCTGCTACGGGAAGGCGGATTTCAGCGACAGAAACAGCACTCAACTGGCCAAAGCTGTTGCCTGGATTAACTACACTGCCAAGGCTGATCTCTCGGTTTTTAACAATCGCGTCGTAAGGAGCTTTTATGTAGGTACGTTCAAGATTACGTTTTGCTCTTTTCACAGCGGCTTGTGCCGCTCGGTAACGCGCAAGTTTCTCTGCAAGTTGCGGTTTACGTAAATAGAGTTCTGAAGGAATTTTCTCAGAGCTATCGTCTTTAATTCTCTGCCATTCAACCTTCGCTACCTGCGCTTGTGCTTGTTCAATTTCTAACGCAGAGCTGGCCTGAGCAAGGCTTGCTTCTGCTTCTATTAATGCTGCTTCGTAATCGTTAGGATCGATACGAGCCAAGATTTCGCCTTCCTTTACGAAACCTCCTTTAACGAATTGAGCTGAGAGCTCGATGATTTGACCGCTAACTTGAGCAACTAAATCGGTACTGTATTTTGGTTGCACAATGCCATACGAAGAAACGTTAAGTCGGATTGGGGATAATTCAATCGGATCGACTTTTACCAAAGGATGTATGATTTCTTCTACTTTTTCTTCTGGGGGTTCTTTCATTGCTGTAAGTGCAACAGCAGCGGTAATACCGACAGTGAGAACAGCCAAAGGTAAGATAATTTGTTTTTTACTAGCCACGTTATATTCCTTCTTATCTTAAGAGGGTTATTTACACTTTTAAGCATACGCCAATAGTTATGTCGAGGTGTGTAATTCAAGTCCAATTATGTAACAAAGCATTACTTTGTTAAGGTAAGACGAAACCATTGCTAAAAAGGTTGTAGCAATGCCTGATTTAATTGTGGCTTTCGGGATTGTTATTGGTCACAGGGCAGAAGAATAAGGTAAAATATGAGCCTAATTTTTGTTGTTGTTTGATTTTGGAGGTAAGCTTGGACTGCCGACTCGGTTGTGGTGCGTGTTGTATCGCCCCTAGTATTACGACACCTATTCCAGGTATGCCTGAAGGAAAACCCGCTGGAGTGAGGTGTATTCAATTGAATGATGAAAACCTTTGTAAGCTATTTGGTAAACCTGAGCGACCAAAAGTATGTTTGTCATTCAAACCGATGGATGATGTTTGCGGGGAAACAAACGAGCAGGCTATGCAGATCATTACAGAGCTGGAGTTTCTGACTTAATTATCTCCGCTATTTACAAAATACGCTTTCACGTCATCTCTGTAACCGCAATAAAACTCATTTTTACGGGCAAAAAAACGCCCAGACCATACCTGCCATGCTCTGGGCTTAGGGAAAGGCTCGTGTGAGCCGTGCGCTAATTTAAACACCTTCTAAAACTGTAGGGAGAAGTAGAAAGTAAATTTAAGTGTAGTTAAATATTCATATTTTTTACAAACAAATGAAATTTTATTTTATTTGTTTAAAATCAATGGTGTAATATGTATATAATTAAATAGTCTATAAGTTGTATATAGGATATGTCCAAGTTATACCCAACTTATCAACACCCCGTCTTTGATCAGATCTCTCGGTAGTGAATTTTTAATTTTGTTTTTTTGCCACTTGCCCAAACCTACCCCAGTGCCGCAGAGTGTTAAAATAACTTCACCAGATTCCGAGCTTGTTTTGTCCAATCGAATATCCTTACCCATGAAATAATCGCGAGCTTGTGAGGAACTTAATGGATAGCAATTTTTACTGGCTAACTGTCCCAAGGTGGTAGCAAACTCATGAGCTAATCGAATACCTTTATTAAAGGTTGTACCAATTAAGATACCCATCCGAGAATATTTAATTGCTAGTTCAACCTGTTCCATTTTCTCGGGAAACAACCAAACTTCTTTATCTCTTTGCATCAACTTTCCGGGTAAATTTTCAGATATACCGAATTGCTTCTTTAGTAGCGCGTGTAGAACTTGTTGTTGCTTTTTGTCTAAAGCTGAAAATGGGAATGAACCCTTTTTAACCTTTAGGTCATTCGCTGGCACGCTGCTGCGCTTCTTAAATTTAGCGATAAAAAAGCCTTCACTGTCATAATATTGAGGCCACACATGCAAGTAACCTTCAGGGGTTGTTGCTGTGTCTGCGTTATCAAACAGGTTGGCTAGATTGATGGTTTCTACTGCATCACCAAAAACAGTAAGCAGATGCTCACATACATCTTGGTTCTCTACTGGAGTCAGTGTACAAGTGGAGTAAACCATTGTTCCTCCAGGCTTTAGCGCCCGGAATGCGCTGGTGATAAGTTGTTTTTGCACATCGGCAATATCATGGTTGGATTGAATAGACCAGTTCTTTAAAGCATTGGGATCCTTTCGGACGGTGCCTTCGCCAGAGCAGGGTGCATCAAGTAGGATGCAGTCAAACTGTTCAAACATGTAATCACCGAATATTGCGCCATCAAAGTGAGAAAGGGCAACATTTCTAATTCCCAACCGTTTAAGGTTAGCTGCTAATGCTTTTAATCGGGATGAGGACAGCTCGTTTGCAACTAAAACGCCTTGGTTCGCCATCAACGCCGCTATTTGTGAGGTTTTCGAGCCAGGTGCAGAGGCCATATCGAGCACAATGTCTTGTTCTGATATAGCGTCCTTTAAAGCAACAGGAGGTAACATCGAACTAGCCTCTTGTACGTAAATACAGCCACTTAGATGAATATCAGTACTTCCAAGCGGTAGGCTATTTTCTTCCTCAGCAGGTCGTGTCAGCCAAAAGCCTTCTTCACACCAAGGGATAGGGGTAGCGTGCCAATTGTGTTGTTGGCAATACTCCAAAAAACCGGAAACTGACATCTTTAGCGTATTAACGCGTACGGCCCGTCGTAAAGGTGACTGGCACTTTGCGATAAAGTCATTAATTGAAAGATGATCGGGAAGGTAGCTTTTAACATCATCAATAAAGGTGTCAGGGATGTACGTCGATTTATCCACGTTAATACTCAATAAGCTTAAAAACTCAGTAAGTTTAAAGCTTTGTGCCTGACGACACAAATGATACCAGGCTATCAAGGTATTCACTTATCTGCATAATTGAGTCGCTCCGTTGCGAGGTCATTGCCGCCGTATCAAGTAGAGGTAATTAACGCGCAACTAAAAATAGCCAAGTTAATTTTGTTAGATTGTGATAAATTACGCGAAATATCGCGAGGTGTATCTATGTCTGAAGTCATCAAAGCATTTTTGCAAGATCCACAGCTGCTGCTGAACTCGGTTGGAGAGGGAATATACGGTTTTGACTTGTCCGGTAATGCCGTATTTGTGAATCCAGCAGCAGAGAGAATGACTGGCTGGGAAGCCAAAGAGCTGCTCGGTAAAAAAATTCATCAATATCATCACCACAGTCACGCAGACGGTAGTGAATATCCAGCAGATGAATGCAAAATATATCGTACGCTATTTGATGGTCGAGCGCGACAAGTGAGTAATGAGGTATTTTGGCGCAAAGATGGGAGTATGTTTCCGGTTGAGTATACCTCGACTCCCATTTATAAAAACGATGTGATTATTGGAGCGATCGCGATTTTTCGCGATATTTCACAACAGCACAGAACTGAATCTGCGCTACGTGACGCGCTTAATCGCGTTCAGAGTCTGACCGAACAGTTAAAAGATGAAAATGCCTATTTGCTTGAGTCAATCAATGAAGACTGGCAAGACTCTGGTTTAGTTGGTCAAAGTGAAGTTTTTAAAACCATGCTGGCACAGCTGAAACTTGTCAGCCAAACAGATAGCTCGGTGCTTATCTTAGGGGAAAATGGTACCGGTAAAGAGCTAGTAGCAAGGAATATTCATCGTTTAAGTGAGCGAAAAGAACGTCCATTTATCAAAGTTAACTGTGCTGCTTTTTCGCCTGCCCTTATTGAATCTGAGCTATTTGGTCATGAAAAAGGGGCTTTTACGGGGGCAATAAATAGAAGGAAAGGACGCTTTGAATTAGCTGATACAGGCACGTTATTTTTAGATGAAATAGGAGAGCTCCCTCTTGACGCACAAAGTAAACTTTTACGGGTACTTCAAGAGAGGGAGTTTGAGCGTGTAGGTGGTAGCACAGCACTACGAGTAAATATCAGGGTGGTCGCTGCAACCAATAGAGATCTTTGGCAAATGGTGGAGCAAGGAACATTTAGAATGGATCTGTTCTATCGCTTAAACGTATTTCCTATCATTGTACCAGCGTTAAGAGAGCGATTAGAAGATATTCCTTTACTGAGTCAAAACATACTTGCTCAGTTAAACAAAAGGCTTGGAAAGCAAATTCGAGGTTTGTCTAAATCGGCTCTAAATAAACTCAATAATTATCATTGGCCGGGCAATATTCGTGAATTACAAAATATCTTAGAGCGTGAAGCAATACTTTGTTCAGGCAAGTTGTTAAACGCAAATCATTCTTTAAAAGAAATGGATGTTATAACCGACAATCAAGACTTGAGCTTAGATACAGCACAAAAACACCATATCCTAAAAGTATTAAAGCAGTGTAATTGGCGAGTTTCCGGAAATAAGGGCGCTGCAAGCTTATTGGGCATGCCAGAGAGTACGTTACGTTCAAAAATGAAAAAGCTAAAAATCTATCGGAATTAGCGAAATAGCGCGATCAATTCGCGTTATTTCACGACTTTCTTAACTTTAACTTAAGAAAGTATATAAAAAACAATTGATTAGAAATTTTCAGTTTGGCCTGAAAGTTGCTCTTTTAGCTTCGTCGTATGTAATTTGAAGCAACTAGCAATGAAATTTGATATCAAACAAGAACAGCTCATCATCAAGCCGTATAATCATGACGAACCGATTGTTATTCGTGAACAAAAGGGAAGATTCCAAAGGGTCAGGCGGGTATTGGGATGGTTATTAATGATGCTATTTATAGCCATTCCTTGGCTTCAGTATAACCAGCAACAGGCCGTGTTACTGGATATCGGTAAACAGCAATTTCGGATCTTTGGAGTGTTATTTTTACCGCAAGATTTTATGATTTTGGCGTGGGTTTTCATGACAGGAGCGTTCACGCTCTTTTTTATCACGGCTTGGTTGGGCCGTGTTTGGTGTGGCTACACTTGTCCGCAGACGATATGGATGCTGATGTTTACCTGGGTTGAGCACCGAATAGAGGGCACGAGAAATCAACGCTTGAAACTTGCAAAGTCGCAATGGAATGCTAACAAATTGGTCCGAAAAGTGTCAAAACACGTCATTTGGCTGTTAATTTCGTTGTTTACTGCAACGTCATTTTTAGCCTATTTTGTACCAGCTAAGACCCTTTACACGCAAATGTTTGAGCTACAGTGGAGTGGTTTGCTGAGTTTTTGGGTCTTTTTATTTACCGTTTGCACTTATGGAAATGCAGGCTTTTTAAGGGAAAAAATGTGTACCGTTGCATGTCCATATTCTCGTTTTCAGTCGGTTATGTTTGATAAAAATACCCTGTTGGTGAGCTATGACAGTGAACGTGGGGAAAGTCGAGGTAAAAGAAAGCGAAGAGATGACCCTAAACAACAGGGTCTAGGAGATTGTGTTGATTGCAACCTATGTGTTGAGGTATGTCCAGCAGGAATTGATATACGCAATGGGTTACAATATGAATGCATTAACTGTGGTCTTTGTATTGACGCCTGCAATGACACGATGGGTAAATTTGGATACGCAAAAGACTTGATTAAATATCAAAGCGAGCGTCAACAACAGGGCAAAAAGCAAAAACCATTAACATTAAAGTTGTTGGGATATGGGCTGTTAAGTTTAGCGCTTGTAGTCATTATGATTGTTTGGGTATTCAACAGGACACCGCTAGAATTGTCTGTGCTAAGAGATCGAAACACGCTGTATCGCGTTGACTACCTGGGCAACGTAGAAAACACCTATACACTCAATATCATCAATAAAACACAATCTTCTATGACTTACATGGTTAGCTTTAACGGACTACAAGGAGCAAAACTTGATGCACCGACAGAGGTAACCGTTGCAGCAGGAGAAATGCTGCAATTACCTGTGACTATAGTTGCAAATTCGAAGGATGTGAGTGAGCGTGCCACCGAAATTGAGTTTGCGGTTGAGTCATCTCAGCACCCTGAGGTTTTCATCACTAAGCGCTCAATGTTTTATCGAAATCGCTGATCCCGATATTGGTAACTTCTCAAATGAGGATATGGCTGCAGTAGACGGTCATATCTTCCTGACAATACTTCTAACCTCTATTATTTGCAGGTAACTTTTAACCTTCTGTGCATAGGTGCACATAGGTTCGCTATTTTAGCTCTTTTTAAGTTACCAATTAAGCGCTATCCTTGCTGCAACTGATAATTATTCCTAATTCGTAAAACTATGCTAACAGACAACAAAAGTGGTTATGGCTGGATAAGTAGCGCGGTTCATTGGCTCAGCGCGATAGCGGTATTTGGACTGTTTGGCTTGGGTCTCTATATGGTGGACCTAAGCTATTACGACCCTTTTTATCGAGATGGTCTTTTTATTCACAAGAGTATCGGTGCTTTACTGGCATTGCTGACCGTATTTAGAGTCATCTGGAAAATTTTCAACAAGAAAGTAGAGCTTTTAGAAAGCCACGCTAATTGGGAGAAAAGAGCCGCGTCTTTTACACACAAGTTATTGTACATTGGACTGTTGACGTTATTTTTGTCTGGATACTTGATCTCTACGTCTGATGGACGTGCCATTAGCGTGTTTGATTGGTTTAATATTCCCGGAGCTGGGGCGTTGTTCGATAATCAGTCTGATATTTCGGGAGAAGTACATTTTTACGTTGCTTGGGGCTTAATTATTTTGGTTGTAATTCATGCCGCAGGCGCTTTGAAACATCATTTTTTAGATAAAGATAACACGTTGAAGCGTATGCTTTTTCGCAATCATAAAAACTTAGAGGATTGAAAATGAAAAACCTTATATTAGCGACAGGTATCTCCGCTCTTGCACTGGCAACTTTCGATGTTTCCGCTGCAGAATATCAAATCGATACAAAAGGCGCTCATGCGTTTGTGAATTTCAAGATTAAGCACTTGGGTTATAGCTGGCTACATGGCCGATTCAACCAGTTTGAAGGGCAGTTTAATTACGACAGTAAGAAACCTAACGACTCTAGTATCAAAGTGACAATAGATACAGCTTCAATAGATTCTAATCACGCCGAACGTGACAAACATCTGCGAGGCGATGACTTTTTGAACGTCAAAAAGCACCCCACGGCGACGTTTGAAAGTAAAGCTATCACGTTTAGTGACGAGACCAACGCCAAGGTGCAGGGCACATTCACATTAAATGGCGTAACGAAAAACATCGAATTTGATATCAAAAAAGTAGGTGAAGGTAATGACCCTTGGGGGGGTTATCGAGTTGGTTTTGAAGGTGAAACTCAGTTGAAGCTCACTGATTACAATATAGATTACAACTTAGGCCCTGCGTCTACGCACGTAACGATCGGATTACATATCGAAGGGATCCGAAAATAAAATCAGAATGACGGTTGATGGGCGACCAAACGTGCCAACAACGGATGTAAATGTTCGGGCAACCACCTTGTCATAATTTCATGGAAGCGCTTATTTTCATGAGCGCTCATTAATGCTTTGTTGAGCGCTTCTATGTTTTCTTGCCCCTGCGCGTTATTGCTACATCCCACATAACCTCGTGTGACTTGGGTGTAATTTGCTAGTCGAACTTGAGATAATAGGTCATCTTTATCCATTTTTAGTTTTAGATAGTGATGCTCGCTAGGGTAACCTAGAATGACATCGACTCTGCCCTTTAACAGCATTAAAGTTAAGCCTTCGAGGGTATCATTACCAGGTCTTATCTGAACAAACTGCTGAGCGATTTCGGCAATCGATTGGTCGAGATAATTACCATATGAGCGCCCAGCTGTCACACCCAGCATAAGCTGATTTTTGGCAATAAACTCTCCCAGAACAATGGTATTGTTTTGCACGCTGCTGTTATCCATCGTTGATTTTCGGATTGCTGCAGAGGTTGATAGGCCAATGGTTGAATATTGTTCAGAATACAATATTCGCGCGGCACGCTCTGGGGTTTTATGAAGTGAAATAATACAATAGGGCTGATCGGTTTTTACCAGCTCATGTACCGCGCGGCTGGATGGAAATGTCTTATAATTAAATTTGTAATTCGGCATATACTCATGTAGTAGTTTTATCACCGCTTCATCTCGACCTTGACCAGCAAATTGACCAGACAAAATGTAGTAAGGTGGAAAGTCTAATACTAACCAAGTTATTTGTTGGCTTTTTGCCGATAAACTGGCAGCGAGCATAAAAAGTACAAAAATTATTCGCAAACTGCTGCACCTCATGACCAATATCATTATAAGTCTAGCAGCCGTTGAGTAATTACCAGTGAATAATTTGAAAGTAATATTTAGCAGTTTACAGTGTGGGTCTTTGTGCTAATTTTATGTTAAGCACTGTTTTTTTATGTAAATACGAGCGTTGTTTTGAAACAGGCTAGTACACTAAATTAATTGATACGATAACCTGCTATCGTCAACTTCTTAGCCACTATTGAAGCTAAATGTGGCCGTAAACTTCACCAAGAACTAGTTTCATGAAGAATGTGGTCCTTATTGGATGAATATCAAGGATAATAATGAAAACACTAATAATAACAGATATTTATGGATGTACTGAACACGTAAAAGAATTTGCAGAAGGCCTTCCGGGCAACACTGTAATTATCTCCCCCTATCATCATGAGCAGTTTAGTGTAGATGAAGCGTATCATTATCAACGATTTATAGACACGTGTGGCCATCAAAAGTATCAGGAGAAAGTAGTCAAGGCAATTCAAATGGAACGCCCGAATTTAGTCATAGGTTTTAGTGCGGGTGGAGCAGCAGCATGGAATGCTTTAGCGGGTATGCGTATTTGTGATGTTCAGCAACTTATTGCTTTTTATCCAAGTCAGATCCGTAATGCGTTAAATAAAAAACCCGTTTGTGACACCGAACTTTATTTTCCGATATCGGAGCCGCACTTTGAAGTTTCTGAAGTAATAAGCCGCCTTGCAGCCAAAAAAGGAGTTAAATGCGTACGAACAAGATATCGGCACGGTTTTATGAATCGTTTTTCACTTAACTTTGACAGTCATGCATATAGCCACTATTTGTTTCTGTGTAAAAAAGAAGCGGAGTCCTTACTCTCTGAAACTTCTGGATCTGTGGTGTAACCATACCGGCAAAGAGAAGGCGTAACCATAGTCCCTCTTTGCTCAAGTATCTGGCGTTTCAGGCAGTTTGTAGCTGTAGAACTCTGTATTTGTATATTCTCATATTAAAGGAGTATATGATGCATAACGAGATGCCTCTGTACCAGCACTTCCTAAGTAACCCAATTGCTAAGCCCCCTTGCCGGATGTTGAATGCCCAAATGTATGGTTTTTTTGTCAATGGCAATGTTGGCAGTATTCAGCGTTATATTGACGATACCCTTAATACCGTGCCAAGCACTGAGATCACTTTCAAAGCACTGACGGATTGGTGTCTGTTAACATTTACGGACATTGAAAATATCGCTTCTAAAGTTGCGCCATTCAGCAATTATGGCTTCATGCAAGAAACGGATATTATTATTTGGATCCCGGTATTAGAGCTAAATCTTAACACTTTAAAAGCTCAGCATTTATACTGGTATCCAGCATTTATCGCAGTAAACAATATAAATGCCTTAATCAACGGCAGAGAAATATGGGGTTATAACAAATACCTCTGTCGCTATGAAATGCCAAAAGAAAGAACCGACCCGCTGAACTTTTCAATTAGCCTAGATACCTTCAAAACTTATAATCCTGATATACAAATGGGCTGGCACGAATTGCTGTCGGTAAAGCCGCATGATGATTCAGAATCATGGTTTAAAGAAGCGTTAGAAATAGGAGAAGAAGTTGCTGAATTATTTGTTGATAGTGTCAAAGGTTTAAACATAGACAAGCAGTTTTTAAAGCAGTTTTTATCTGGGTTTACCCATCCGCAAATGGATCAAATCTTGTTCAAACAATTTCCTGATGGCAATGCCGACAAGGCAGTGTATACCGCAGTCGTTCATTCCCCTTCTGAGGTCAAAAAGATCCACAAAGTCGGATTTCTAAAAGAAGATTTTACGCTGCAACTTAACCAATTAGATGCCTTTCCTCTAGAAGAAATGTTTGGGATCGCACTGGGAGAGAGTGAAGTTAAGCTTCCTTATTATGTGAAGATGGACTTTGATCAAGCAGGTGTTGAAGAGCTAGTTTCTACCAATCGTTAAGGATTAATCATGGCTAAGCAGAAAATAGCGATCTTAGGTGGCGGTGTTTCGGCAATGACCGCAGCGGTTTATTTAACTGAACAAGATAATTGGCAAGAAAAGTATGATATCACCGTGTATCAACAAGGTTGGCGCTTAGGAGGAAAAGGCGCGAGCGGTCGTAATTCGCTGTTGGGTGAAAGAATTGAAGAGCATGGTTTGCATGTTTGGTTTGGCGCCTATGTTAACTCGTTTAAAACCTTGCAACAGGTCTATGAGCAATTAGAGCGGCCGAGCAGTATTCCAATCCATACATGGCAACAGGCCTTCAAGCCACATAGTTTGGTCGCCTTGACAGAACAAGTCGAAAATGACTGGCAAGTTTGGGCTATTGATTTTCCTTTGATCCCCGGAAATCCAGCTAATGGGACGTTGGAACTGCACTTTTGGCAGATTTTAAGACTAATGGCGGCGTGGTTACATAAGTGGATAAAAGAGTTAGAAGATGAAGTAGCAAAGACCACTAAATCGACAAAACTGGTGACACGTAAAAAAAGAGATCAGGGACTCTTAGCTCACTTGGGGAGTGAAGTAAAAGACTTTTTTGACGATGTTGAAGATGACGCAAAAGCGCTTTTTAATGCCGCTAGCAACGGTGCACAGGAAGTATTTTCTACCCCACAATTGCTCGTTTCTCAATTTGTTAACTTTTTGACTGTCAGAGAATCTGACAAGCGTTTAGACAACACCAAAGATCGACTGGTCACTTGGTATCTGGTTAAGAAGATCCGTCGTTGGTTAAGAAGCGAAGTGGCAGAGTTGTTAGACGATCACCCTATTATCCGCCGACTTTATGTGTGTGTTGACTTAGCTGTCGCAATGACCATTGGCATGGTTAGGGATAAAGTTCATTCACGAGGTTTTGGTTATTTAAATCAATATGATTTCAAGCAGTGGCTGGCAAGAAACGGTGCAGATCAAAAGTATGGTGTTGAATCAGCACCGGTCAGAGGATTTTATGATTTAGTGTTTGGTTTTGTCGACGGTGACTTTAGCAAGCCTAACGTTGAAGCTGGCGTCGCTTCGTTGGCAATGTTGAGGATCATGCTTTGTTATCGTGGTGGGGTGATGTGGAAAATGCAAGCAGGAATGGGAGATATTATTTTTTCTCCTATTTACGAGCTTCTTGAGAAACGTGGCGTCACGTTTAAATTTTTCCATCAAGTTTCAGCATTAACACCGAAGCTTGATCAGCAACAAAATTGGGTGGTCGATGAGATGACCGTGATTGAGCAAGTCTCGCTTAATAACGAACGGTATAATCCACTTGTTGATGTGAAAGGCCTACCATGTTGGCCCAGTGAACCAATATGGTCTCAGATTGATGAGCAGCAAAAGGCGCTATTGCAGGCCAATAATATTAATCTGGAGTCTTTTTGGAGTGACTGGCCTGAGGTATATCAGTCGCACTTTGGCAAGCCATTGCCGAGCCACAAGCTAAAAAAAGGCAAAGACTTTGACTTGGTGGTATTTGGTATATCTGTGGCTTCACTGGTTCACTTGTGCCCAGAGTTGTTACAAAAAGATTCAGCCTTGAACAGCCAAGCTACTTTGGTCAATACCGTTGCGACCCAAGCGATGCAATTATGGTTGAACAAAACTGACCAACAACTGGGCTATCAGGAATTTGCTGGTAGTACAGAGCATCCTATTTTGAGTTCATTTTCACAACCATTTGATACTTGGGCTTCAATGGGGAATCTGCTTAAAGAAGAGGACTGGGGAGAAAACGGTCCACTCAATATTGCCTATTTTTGTAGTGCTTTTGGTTGTGATAACTATCCACCTCAGTCTGATATCGATTTTCCAAAACGTATGAACATGAAAGTTAAACAAAATAGCTTGCACAAGCTAAAAAAAGAGATGCAGTCACTCTGGCCAGAGGCCTACCATGGTGATGAGTTTGACTGGGGGGTGTTATTTAGTCATTCAGGCGCGAAGGGAGAGCAGAGATTGGATGACCAATACTGGCGTGTAAATGTCGATCCCAGCGAACGCTATGTGTTGAGCACCGTCGGCAGTAGTGATTACAGGCTACCAACCGACGGAACCCTGTTTACAAACTTGTATCTCACTGGTGATTGGATAAAAACCGGTGTCAATGTTGGTTGTGTTGAGGCTGCGGTTATGGCTGGAATGCAAACCAGTCGTGCAATTACCGGTTACCCAGAGCATATTGATGGTGAGAACGGGTTTGAACCGTTTAGCTAGCCCGAGGGAATTAGGAAGTTTCTGTTTACAGTTAGAACGGCTGTTTAGCAAATCACCATAAAGAGGAACTAATAAAAAAGTACCCCCTAATTTCTTGGGGGTCTTTTTAATTAAGCTATACTCTAGGCATGCAATTGCATGAAAAAAAACGGGATTAAGGAAATGCCAATGAACTCAGCGCTGCGTAGAACCTTGCCACTCTCTATGATCTTAAGCCTTTCACTTCCGGCTTATGCGGAAAACCAAGATCAAGAGATAGAAGTTATCGAAGTTTATGCTCAGAAACGCAAACAACTTGTAGATGAAGTATCGATAGCGATAAAAACAATTTCAAAAAACGAAATAGTAAATTCAGCAATTAAAGACTCAACTGAACTAGGACGTCTGGCAGCGAATGTAAAAATTAGCCAAAACGCAGCGGAAGGAACGCCTCCTGCAATAAATGTTAGAGGGGTAGGGCTTGTTGACTACAATACTGCAAATACTTCTCCTGTTGGGGTCTACATTGATGGGGTTGCTGCAGGCTCGGCTAATAATCAATTAGTCAATTTATTCGATATTGAGCAAGTAGAAATTTTAAAAGGCCCTCAGGGAACATTATTTGGTCGTAATACCACTGGAGGTGCAATTCTTGTTCGCAGTGCGCGACCACAAGTGGGCGACTTTTCATCAATAAGTATTGGCGCAGGTACGGATGACCTAACTCGGGCTAGCTTGATGAGTAATATTAGCCTTAATGATAACAGTGCAGTTCGCTTTGCTGTAGGCCACAATAATTACGAATATACAAGTTACAACTTGGCCAATGAATACCCTGAAGCCGGAATGGAGCAAACGGATTCTCGGCTGAGTTTTTTTGGAGAATATGACACGTTTAGTGTCTACACAAAGCTTGAATATGGGCACTGGGTTGGCAGAGTTCAGCCTGTGGGTAATATCGGCGTAATATCAAATCCAGCTACTGGTGAAAAATGTTCCGCTGCTGCTGCAGGAAGTGTTGTGTGTTTTGATAATTTCGGGTTTAACGATGGCAGTAGTGACTTTTGGGCTTTAAAGGTGAATAACACCCAGCGGCACCACACGATTAACAAGGGCGCGATGGCGGAAATAGAGGTTCCTCTCAATGAGCAAGCTGAAATAGTTTTATTGGGGAGCTTTAATCGTTTAGACAGACTACATGGTTTTAACTGCGATGGCAGTATTGCCAATTTGTGTGAAGGCCAGTTAGGATTGAAAAATGAAAGGCTAACAAGTGAATTGAGATATCAAAGCGATCTTGGCGATAGCTATGTCACTGCTGGATTGTTCTATTTAGATGAGCGCATTTACCAAGACAACTTTAATGATTTAGGACGAGACCTGCGTGGCACACCTTTTGGCGTGCTAGCTACCCACTATTTCTATGATAATGATATCAAGGTCAGATCTTTGGCGGTATTTAGTCAGTACGAAACAGAACTCAGCGAGCGTCTCAGGCTGGAAATTGGCCTAAGATATAGTGATGAAGATGTGACCTACGATACTTTTTCATACCAAAACAAAATGCAACAAGGCAGTAATGATCTCAATGGTGTGCTTTTCGAAGCCTATGATGTGCAGGGAGCAGAAAATGACGATGCAATATCTGGAAAAATAGCATTAAATTATAATCTGGGTGACCATCGCAAAATTTATTACAGTTTATCAAAAGGAACGAAAAGTGGTGGTTATAATGGAGGGTTTTTAACCAGCCAAGAGCAGGCTGAACAAGCGAGTTACGGCGCAGAAACGCTATTCGCAAATGAAATAGGTGCCAAATTATATTTCGCCGATCTTGGTGTTAGGACAAATATTAGCGTGTTCCATTACGCGTATAAAGATCAGCAAGTTTTCATGAATCAAGCTTCTGAAACACCGCTAGCGCCACCATACCAGCTGTTAGAAAATGTCGGCGAATCTACGATTTATGGCATGGAATTAGAGACTGCATGGCAAGTCTCAGAATCATCCATGATTAATTTGGATGTGGGCTACTTACCCGAAGCCAATTTTGACGATTTCATCGATCCACTCGGAAATGAATTAACCGACAACAGACTGCCGTTTACTTCGCGCTGGAACATCAGTGGACAATTTAAGTATGCCTTTGAGTGGAGTGAAGTAAAAATTACGAGTCGTTTAGGCTTTGACTATCAAAGTGATTACTACTTTGACCAAAATGAGAATATTTTTTCAATGCAAGATGGTTATACGCTCTGGTTTGCGAACATTGGTGTTGAGCAAGATGATTGGAAGGTAAATATTTGGGGAAAAAATCTGTTCGATACGGAATATAGTCATTTGAAATTCGACCTAAGCCAGTTTTTGGGCATGCTTGAGGATTTTAAAGGCGAAGGCCGCCGTGTTGGTATTGATCTCAGCTACCAGTTTTAGACTCAGCTGTTAAGCAAGGTATAATTATAACTATGCGACTATTACTCACTCTTCTTATGGCGTTGTTATCATTTTTCGCTCAAGCGGATGAAGTGAGTTTGGTTATAGAGGCACCTTATCAATATAAAAATTTACACCACTTTGGTCAGCTTTATGAAGCAGGAGATAAGCATAAGTTTCCTAAAAGCTGGTCAGATATTGAATCCTGGAAAGTTAAGCAACAGCCACTAAAAAAGCGCTCGTTATTTTCAGGACGCTACTTTGTCGTTAGCAAAGTGACCAATATTTCACCCTCTGAGAAGTTTGTACTTTATCCGTATAACACGGTCGTCAATAGAATTGAATCCAGAGTTTACACTGAAAATGATGTGATTAGGCTATTCTCAGGAGGCACACAAAATAATGAGTTTGCCTTTCACTACGGCAACCAGTTAGAACTGAAACACAACCAAACGTACTACATCATTACCCTGTTCGAGAGTGATTTTTTTTATACACCAATAAAGCTAACTATTGAACCGCTCAACTCATTCCAAGAGATGGTCGTCATTGAAAACTTAATTATGACCCTCTGTTTTGGGGTTGGTGTCATATTAGGTGTGTATAATTTACTTATTTATATTGGCTCAAAAGACGTCACTCATCTTTACTTTGCCTTATTTACGGTGGTTTGGGTGTTCGCATGGAGCCATTTTTTCCATATATCAGACCAACTGTTCGGATTTTATTCTGCAAACTTGCACTGGCTGGGGTTTGCGATGGCACCGTTAAGCAACGCATTATTTTACACGCATTTGTTAAAGTTAAAGGAAACACATCCTGATTTGGCAGCAGCCTCAATTTGGTTGGGTGTGATAGGTGTTATTGGTATTCCGTTTTGTATTATCTTCCCTGGTTTCGGTTTTGTGTGGGCAACAATGGTTACCGGCTGTGCGCTTTGTTTAGGTTTATATATTGGTATTATGCGCTGGTATGAGGGTTTTAAGCCTGCTAGATATTTTGTTCTCGCCTACATAGCGATGGCGATACCTAACATGATTGGCAATCTAACCAATTTGAATCTATTGCCTGAGTCGGAAGCCAATCTATACCTCTATGGTCTAATCGGTACCGCTTTAGACGCATTGTTATTGGCATTTGCGGTCGCTGATAAATTTCGTCTGACCAACCAAGAGAATATCGAACTAAATAAAAACCTTGAGGCTAAGGTACTTAAACGAACTTTTGAATTAGAGCATGCAGCATCAGAACTCCGAGACGCAAGTGAAGCCAAGAGTCGCTTCTTGGCCAACATGAGTCATGAAATCAGAACACCGATGACTTCAATTATTGGCTACGCGGACGGCATCATATTGGGTGATATCAAACCGCACGAACGCAACCATGCAATCTCAGTAATTTTACAAAATGCTCGTCATGTTTTGGGCTTAATAAACGACATTTTGGATATGTCTAAAATTGAAGCAAACAGATTAGAAGTTGAGTTGGTAGAATCGAATTTATTTGATGCCATTGCCCATGTTGAGTCATTACTTGGTAAGCAAATAAGAGACAAAGGGCTAGAGTTTGAATTAAATTATATTTTTCCTTTACCAGACTATATTGTGCTGGATCCTTCAAGGTTACGACAAATATTACTCAATCTAACCTCTAATGCTTTAAAGTTTACCACTGTGGGCAAGATATCGATTGATCTAGCTTGTCAGCATGAACAAATATTGATTACCGTCAGAGATACAGGGATTGGTATGACCGCCGATGAACAAAAAGAGCTTTTCAGCGCTTTTTATCAGGCTGACTCTTCAATATCGAGAAAATATGGTGGTACAGGTTTAGGTTTAAACATTTCTAAAAGCCTTGCACAAAAGCTTGATGGAGACATCACAGTTGAAAGTGAAGTGGGTTCGGGTACAGCATTTACGTTAAAACTTAATTTATATACCACCGAAAGAACGAGTTGGGTAAATGACTTGTCCGAGATCAGTCAAAAACAAGAACAATCAGAACCAGATCTGACCTTGAATAAAGAATTAAAAGGAGAGGTACTGCTCGCTGAAGATAACCTAGACAACGCAAGACTAATTAAGCGTATATTAGAAAGAATGGGGTTGTCAGTCACTACAGTTGAAAATGGCCAATTGGCTGTGCAAGCTGTTTTAGATGATGAGTATGACCTAATTTTGCTGGATATTCAGATGCCAGTAATGGATGGTGAACAAGCGTTAAGCTTTATTCAGGCAACTGGGTGTACGGCACCAGTTATTGCGTTAACTGCAAATACCATGCAGCATGAGATAGATAGATACATGTCTTTGGGGTTTGATGATCATTTGTCAAAACCGATTGACCGGGCGGTTTTTAGTCAAAAAATCGCGCGTTATTTACATATTAAGGTTGAGCAAGATATTGATTTACCAGATTCTGAATTTCAGGAACTGAAAAAGCAGTACATTGCAGGATTACAAGAACAGCGAGTACAAGTCAAAAACCAATCTAAATATAAAGATTACGACTCTCTGGCTAGGTCCATTCATGCAATTAAGGGAACCGCGGCGATGTTTGACTGCAACGAAATACATCGTCTTGCTTCCGAAATTGATAACGAGTTAAAGTCTGATAACCTAGAGCGACTTGAAGAACTTTTGTCAAAACTACTAGACGCCATGGACACTACAATCGAGGTGGGATGTGGTGATGTCAGCCAGATTTAGATAACCTTAATTTACAATAACTCCATATTTATTAAGTAACATCGACTGTGGATAAGCGTTTTGAAAGTGTAAATATTTAAAACGGATGATTCTTCTAACCCAAAGATGATATTTCTTTCAATATCAAGGCATTTTCACTTGTAATAGCTGGCTATTAGAAGTGAAAACAACGAAGACGGTGGACAAATAGCATTATTGGCAAACTAAGTTTCAAGTGTTTCTGATAACAGTGACTCAGTTTGAATTGCAATTTCTTTCATTTTTATGGCGTATGCCTCGAGTTTTTTCTCATCGTTGGTTTTGGCTTTAAACAGAGGAACCTGCACCGGATAGCCAGCTTGATCCATGGCAATAAAACTAATGATACAGTGGTTGGTTTCGACCAATCGTTGAGTCTTGGGATCGCCACATCGAACCTGAATAAATATTTGCATGCTGGTCTTTCCTGTGTGGGCAATTCGAGCTGAAACTTCGACAATTTGACCGACAAGAATAGGGCGGTGAAAACGCATACCAGCAACTGAGACCGTGACGCAATAACTTCCACTCCACCCTGCGGCACAGGCGTAACCTGCCTGATCAATCCATTTCATGACCATACCACCGTGCACTTTGCCACCGAAGTTCACGTCGGTTGGCTCCGCTAAAAATCTAAATGTGATTGATTGCTCGGGCATTTTGCTCTCCTCGTAGCCACTTAACCTTAACTATAGGAAAGAAAGCGCGTTTTGCACAAAACTGACAAATACCGTCTGCAAAGTGTCAAATTGATTTCCTCAAACAAGTTAGCTTTGCTAACTTTATTCTAAAGGCATCAATTTCTTTTGTTGATTTGTGACGTAATAGTCAAAAGAAATCGTTGATGGAACGATTTCTGGGTTGGTGTAGTTGATAGTTTGACATGGACTTAACTAGTTTTTACTCCTAGTCTCCCATGCTTTATTCACTGAACGTCTCCAAAGGTAATCAATACCAAAAAAGCCAATCAGTGACGCGACGGTGGCGCAAATTAGAGATCCTAGCATAAAGGCTGGACCAATAGTGGTTAAGCTAGAGACAAGCCAATCCCAACTTGCTTCGAAGTGAAAAGGTTGCTGCTTTTCACCCAGAGCGAAAACACCGACCATGTATGAGCAATAAAAAATAGGCGGCATGGTTAGTGGATTGGTGATCCAAACTAAAGCAATTGATAGTGGTAGATTGACGCGAAAAGGTATTGCAAGCGCTGCAGCTAGGACCATTTGAAAAGGGACAGGGATGAAAGCAAAAAACAAACCGACTGAAAACGCGCCTCTGGCAGAGCGTCTATTTAGATGCCATAAATTCGCATCGTGTAACAAGCTGCCAAATATCTTTAAAGACTTCTGTTGTTTAATTTTGTTGTGATCGGGTAAAAAGCGTTGGATCGTTTTTTTCGCCATTTGCAGCTACCATCTACTTCTATTTTGCTCTGTTGCGGGCTTATTTTTGGCAGCTTCCTAACCGTGTATTGCCTGTTTAGTTGGGAGCTAGCGGCAGCCTGCATAACGCTGTGTTTGTTAGGTCGATATTCTAAGCTTTTTTTAAGCATTTTGGCAGGATTTATTTTGGGTATTTTGGTGACAGTTGCCCAATACTGGTTGTTTCATAAAGTTGAACAAATAAATGTAAATAGTGCGCAGCAACTAGATTTAGTGGCAAAAGTCGTTCAGGCTAGGCCTGCTGTAACAGGGGCAGCATTGTTGGTTGAAGTAATTCGCCTCAATGAGCACCAGTTTGATTCGCTAAAGCGTGTTTACGCAAGATTGTATACAAACACCAGTCATGAACATTTAACAGTTGGTTCTATATTAAACGGCACGGCCAAACTTAAGCCATTTCGGTCAAGATTGAATATAGGTTTGTACAACGCAGAGCTAGGAGCCTATAGAAAACAAATAAAGTACAAAGGGAACTTTGAGGTAACTAAAATAATAGAACCAGACAATGACTGGCGAACCGCATACCGGAATCATGTAACAAAGAAGGTTTCATCCTATACCTATGGCTGGTTGTATTATGTACTTCTCACTGGCGATACCTCAAAAATTGATAGTGATGACAAGGCGCAATTTAGGGCATTTGGGTTAAGTCATTTACTGGCGATATCAGGGCTGCATATCGGAATCATTTTCTTTCTGGGTTTTTCGTTGTGTCGGGTGGTCCTAGTTTTCATACCAATTCGATTAGCCCAACATCTTCATTATTATCGTGTTTATCTGATGATTGGAATAGTCGCGTGTGGTGTTTATGTCTATGTTTGTGGCTTCAGTGTGTCTGCTTTTCGTGCACTAGTCATGGCGGGCATTTTTGTTATTGGCTATCTATATCGAACAAAGTTAAATGGCATAAATGTGCTTATTTACGCGTTAGCATCGTTGGTTCTTGTTGATGCATTCGCCTTTCTTAACCCCGGATTGTATTTTTCATTCATTGCGGTAGCGCTCATATTTGCTTATCTGATGCATCGCAATAACATACCAAAAAAATCAAAAGTCGCTGTGTTAGCAGAATTACAATTGTTGCTCTGCATCGGTTTACTTCCTTTAAGCCTCTATTACTTTTCAGGTTTTAGTCTTATTGGCCTGATAGTGAACATAGTAATTATACCGATGTTAACCTTCATTATATTTCCAGCAATGCTATTGATAATGGCGTCAAGTTCATTAGATTTACTGGTTTTTATGGATCGATTGTTGGCTTGGGTACTTGCTCTATTTAGCCAATTTCCTGTGGATTGGGTGACATGGGCATCACTAAATAATCAGTGGGTGCTGGCTATTTACACCTCTGTATTGTTACTTGCGTTATTTCGTAGGGGAGTATGTGCTTTGCCTGTCGTTGCTTGTGTGATTAATCATGCTCTGACACCAGAACCCCAGTGGCAAATCGACATATTTGATGTGGGCCATGGCAGTGCTGTACTGGTGAGTAAGGGAAAGCAGGCAATCTTATACGATCTTGGTGCTAAGTTCTTTTCAACTTATTCCATATATAATCTAGTGATTGAACCTTATATGAAGCGAAATCACTTAGCTGTGAAGTATACAATTATCAGTCATCAAGATAGTGACCACAATGGCGGATTACACGACTTTATTCGCGCTCAAGGGACGTCATCTTTGGCTGAGTTTCACGACAATGCATTCTTCAACGGTTGTCAGCTGCGTAGCATAAGCTTTTATGGCTTGCATTTAGAATCTATCTGGCCGCTTCAGCCTCAAGGCTCAGACAATAACAATTCTTGTGTGGTCAAAGTTTCGGATGGACGATTTAGTTTACTGTTACCTGGAGATATAGAGGCGAGTGCTGAGTCCAAGCTAGTCGAAAGATATCATCAGCAATTGTCAGCCAATTTTCTATTGGTTCCACATCATGGCAGTGGTAGCTCTTCGTCCACTGCATTTATTCAAGCGGTGTCCCCCGAAGTGAGCGTTTTTTCCAGAGCGTATTACTCACCTTGGTTAATTCCACACCCAAAAGTAGTAGAAAGATATCAGCGAATAGATGCCCAAATTTATGATACGGCCATAGATGGGCACGTTCGTATCAAGGTATATGAAAACCGTTATCAAGTTGAAACCGCGAAAAGTCTTCAAAAGTATTGGTTTTTACGATAATTCATTCAGTTTTAGGCGATAGAAAGATACAATACACAACAGAGCAAGTTAAAGAGGTTGGCAATGCAACCAAGTGATAAACAAATATATCTACGATTGTTGAGCTACGTAAAAGAATATAAGCTAGCAGCAATATTTTCCGTTATTGGCATGATCGGCTATGCCGCGATGGATGCTTCCTTTGTCGCACTGATGGACCCATTTATTGATGACGGGTTGACTGCAGGAAATAAAGAAATCCTGCAAATGGCGCCATTTGTGGTCATTGCGCTGGTGCTTGGGCGCGGTTTGTTTAATTACATGGCATCATATTGTTTGAGTTATGTGGGTTCTCAAGTTGTTCGCAAACTTCGTCAACAACTGTTTGAGCATATGCTGTTCCTACCTGTAAGCTTTCACGATAAACACGCTAATGGTGAGCTAATATCTAAAATCACCTTTGAAACAGAACAAGTGCAACAAGCCGTGACTAGGGCGGTACAGGTGATGGTCAGAGAAGGCGCATTTGTGCTACTTCTTTTGCTTAACATGTTTAACGCTAATTGGCGCCTGTCTCTGGTTTTCCTGGTTATCGTGCCACTTGTGGCTGTCATTGTTGCTGTGGTTTCGAAACGCTTTAAAACGATTTCTAAAAATATTCAAAATGCCATGGGGCAGGTGACGCGAAGCTCGGAGCAAATGTTGTCTGGCCACAAAGTGATCCATGGTTTTGGTGGTCAAGAAAAAACCATCAATCAGTTTGCCCAAGTGAACAATCATAACCGTCAACAACGTGTCAAAATGGATGCTACAAAGGCTTTGAGTGTGTCAATAATTCAAGTTATTGCAGCGAGCGCCATGGCAGTCATTTTAGCGATAGTCGCAATGCCCTCAATGGCGGAAAAGATATCATCGGGTGTATTTATGGCTCTGATTACATCAATGATGATGATGTTGCGTCCATTAAAGCAATTAGCGAATGTCAACAGTGACTTACAGCGTGGTATTTCTGCGGCGACGAGTATTTTTGCAGTATTAGATCAACGGCTAGAGAAAGACACAGGTACAAAACCACTCATGCGCGCCAAAGGAGAGCTGGCGATTCGTGATTTGACATTTACATACCCAGGAAAAGCTGAACCGGTAATTAAATCAATGAATCTTAAGATCCCAGCCGGTCAAAGTATCGCTTTGGTGGGCAGGAGCGGGTCGGGTAAGTCAACGTTATCTCATCTGTTACCAAGGTATTACAACATTGATTCTGGTGACATTCTGCTAGATGGGCAAAACATTGCTGACTTTAAGCTTAAGGATTTACGCGCGCAGTTCTCTATAGTGTCACAGCAAGTAGTTCTGTTTAACGATACGATTGCTAATAACATAATGTATTCTCGTCAAGAGCCTTTAACTACTGAAGAGTTAGAGCTGGTTGCGAAACAGGCGCATGTTTGGGAGTTCGTTAAAGATCTCCCGGATGGGCTTAATACCGAAATTGGCGAAAATGGCGTGATGCTCTCGGGAGGCCAAAGGCAGCGTTTGGCGATCGCCAGAGCGATTGTCAAAGATGCGCCAATTCTTATACTCGATGAAGCAACATCCGCGTTAGACACGGAATCTGAAAGGTTGATCCAAGATGCGCTGGAGCAATTAATGGAAAATAAAACCTGCATTATTATTGCTCACAGATTATCCACGATAGAACATTGTGACCGTATTTATGTGTTGGAAAAAGGTGAAATTGTAGAGTCGGGTACGCACAGAGAATTGATAGAGCAAAAAGGGGTTTATCAAGCGCTTTGTCAGATGCAATATGGTAGTCAATAAGTGAGTAATCGAATCGAACAAACTTGGTATCGTAAACCAAGTTTGCTGACAGCGTTGTTGTTGCCGTTTAGTGGAGTTTTTTGGCTAATTTCAGTGCTTCGGCGCTACTTATATCAAATTGGTGTGTTATCCAACTATCGAGCACCTGTTCCTGTGATAATCGTAGGGAATATAGGTGTGGGTGGTAACGGAAAAACTCCTTTTGTGCTTTGGTTGGTTCCGTATTTGCAAAGCTTGGGGTTAAAAGTCGCTGTTATCAGTCGCGGCTATGGTGCAAAACCACCACACAGCCCGTTTCTGGTGGAAAAAAGTACTTCTCCACAGGTCGGTGGTGATGAGCCATGCCTGTTAGCACAGCGTTTAGATTGTTCAGTGGTTATCGGCTCAGATAGAAAAGCGAGTATTGAATATTTATTGGCAAACGATGATATAGACATTATTGTCAGTGATGATGGGTTGCAGCACTATAAGCTGGCACGAGACATTGAACTATGTATCGTCGATGCACAAAGAAATTTTGGCAATGGGTTCGTGTTGCCAGCTGGACCATTGCGAGAACTACCAAAGCGATTAAACACCGTTGACTTGTGTGTTTATAACGGCGGCCAATCAGCGTTTTCCTATCAATTAAAAGTTGACGGTTTTTTCCGGGTCTCGAACGATCAACCTGTGCAACGAGTTGATGGCGAGGGTATTGCCGTGTGTGCCATTGGAAATCCGCGAAGATTTGAACAGTCGCTAACACAGCAGGGCATCCAAATTACAAATTCTGCGCATTTTGTAGATCATCATAAATATAGCGAATCCGACTTTGCGCGATGGCATGCTCAGTCGGTATTTATGACTGAAAAAGACGCGGTAAAGTGCCGTGCTTTCGCCAAAGACAATTGGTATTATTTGAAGGTGAGTGCTGAGCCTACCGCTGAGTTACAGCACGCCATTTTAGAGTTATTAAAAAATAAAGAGATTATTCATGGCATTTGACACTAAGCTTCTAGAAATTATTGCTTGCCCAGTTTGCAAAGGTAAGTTGCGCTATGACAAAGAAAATAGCGAATTGATCAGCACCGCAGCCAAGCTAGCTTACCCCATCCGTGATGATATTCCGGTGATGCTTGAAAACGAAGCCAGAGAACTCAGTCTCGAAGAGGTTGAAAAGTGGAATTCGTAGTCGTTATTCCGGCGCGTTATGCATCAAGCAGACTACCGGGAAAGCCGCTTGCAGATATTGCTGGCAAGCCTATGATCCAGCACGTTTTTGAACAGGCCAGTCAATCAGGTGCAAAAGCGGTTTATATTGCCACAGATCATGATTTAGTGTTTCAAGCGGCGAGTGAATTTACTCACAACGTATTAATGACCAGCGAGCACCATCAATCAGGCACCGAACGTTTAGCGGAAGTGGTCGAGCAGTTAGAACTTGACGATGATACTATCATTGTTAATGTGCAAGGCGATGAACCTTTGCTTGAGCCAGACAATATAGTGCAAGTTGCGAATATGCTTCATCAATCTGATGCACCGATGGCGACGCTCAGTGTCGATATTGAAGACGTTGAAGAAGTATTAAATCCCAATGCGGTAAAAGTGATATCAGACATCAATGGCAATGCGCTGTATTTCTCAAGAGCAACTATTCCGTTTCAGCGTGATAGTATGATGAACATGGATAAGTTGACCATCCCAGTGAACAACTTCAATCGCCATGTAGGTATTTATGGCTATCGAGCTGGCTTTATTAAAACCTATCTTAGCTTGTCGGTATCACCCTTAGAATTGCAAGAGTCGCTTGAGCAATTGCGGGTGTTATACCATGGTTACCGTATCCAAGTAGCTAAAGCGGTAAAACCTGTCCATGCCGGTGTTGATACGCCAGAAGATTTGCAGCGAGTACAAGAGATTTTAAATGCAAAAAATTGACATTGTCATTGAGCATGAAGATTTCATCGTCGTATATAAGCCAGAAGGGGTCAGCTTTCATAGTGAACAAGGCGAAGGACTGGTTCGCATACTGAGCAGACAGCTTGGTTATGCGTTATTCCCAGTACATCGCTTAGATAAAGTTACTTCTGGTTTGATTTTGTTTGCAAAAAGCACTCAGGCCGCCGCGCAATTTACTCAGCTCTTTAGTGCAAGAGAAATCGACAAGTATTATCTCGCGCTGACTAAAGGCAAACCTAAAAAGAAGCAAGGTTGGGTGAAAGGAGATATGGCCAAATCTCGTCGTGGCACCTACAAATTGCTTCAGAGCAGACTCAATCCTGCTATTACCCGTCTTTATTCGCAAAGTATAGGTGGCAACTTTAGAGCGTGGATAATAAAACCGTTTTCTGGTAAAACGCATCAAATCCGTGTTGCATTAAAAAGTCTTGGAGCGCCAATTATTGGTGACGAGGCATATGCAGGGGAAACATCAGACAGAGTCTATTTACATGCTTATGGCCTTGAGTTTGTGTGGTGTGGAGAAAAGTTTAGAGCGAAAGCGGAGCCAAACACCGGCGTTTTGTTCAAAAAGTTAGTAGAAAGCGAAGAATTTAAGGCTTGGTGCGAGCCGAGTCAATTAGAGTGGTAGTATGTCAGAGCAAAATGATAAAGCATTAAGGTTTGGTGGGATCGGGCGTTTGTATGGCACGGCAGCTTTGTCAGCCCTCGAAAAAGCACACTTTTGCGTTATTGGTATTGGTGGTGTAGGAAGTTGGGCTGCAGAGGCGTTAGTTCGAAGTGGTGTCGGTAAACTGACTTTGATCGATATGGATGATATTTGTGTGACCAATATAAATCGTCAACTACATGCTGTCACAGACAGCGTGGGCCAACAAAAAATTGAAGCCATGAAAGCCCGCTGCCTGGCGATAAACCCAGATTGCAATGTCACACTCATCGATGACTTTTTAATGTTGGATAACATCAGAGAGTACATTAAAGATTTTGATTACGTTATCGACTGCATTGACGCTGTAAAGGAAAAAGCAGCCCTTATAGCGCATTGTAAGCGTAATAAGATCCCTATCATTACCACTGGTGGAGCTGGTGGCCAAACCGATCCAAGTCAAATTCAATTCGGGGATGTCGCAAAAACAACCCATGACCCGTTGTTGGCAAAAGTGCGATATATACTTAGAAAACAGTACAATTTTAGCGATAATCCCAAGCGTAAGTTTGGCGTAGATTGTGTTTACTCTACAGAACAGCTGGTTTACCCATCGGGAGATGGCACGGTTTGTAAAGCCAAACAGCAAGCTGAAGGTGGAAAAAATATGGACTGTGCAACAGGGTTTGGCTCTGCCACCATGGTGACTGGCAGTTTTGGTTTTTTTGCCGCATCAAAGGCGATTAGGAAGTTCTTAGATAAACACCTCAACCATTTTTAAGTTTCTGAATATGTAGTATTTGTAAGCAGTATGTTGACGGGTGGTTCGTTTTTTGTTCTATTGGTTGTGACGCGAGAATAAACTCGTGTGATTATTAGAAGGAAGACTTATGAAAATCCAACTAAATAGAAAAAAGTTAAAAACATTAAGCAATGACAAAGCTAGCTTGCCAGTTGAACGTACAAATCAGATTGGCGGTGGCGTGTATCCGAATACACTTACAGGTTGCGATACTGACAGAAATGCTTGTTACTCTTGGAAGTGGTGTAACTAAAACCTTCAGAGTCCGCCTTCGCGGACTTTATCAGTTTCCATGTTGGCAATGTAGAAGTGCTTGTTAACAAGGTATTTAACCGTTAACTAGAAACACCGACATATAAATGGATCTAAATTAGCAAAGGTTAGAGCAGTGACTTTGAATCTTTTCTACAATGGCTTTGACACCATTTCCTCTAGAAGGACTTAAGTGAGATATTAAACCCAATGCATCAAATTGTTCATAAGCATCGACTGAAGATGCCTGACTCGGTGTTAACCCTGAATACATCGAAATAATAACCGCCAGTAGCCCTTTAACAATGCGCGTATCCGAGTCAGCAACGATGACGAGATGTTGCATTGAATCATCAAGGTCTAAATAAAGCCATACTTTACTTTCACAACCCTGTACTAGGTGATCATCGGTTTTTAGTGCCTCGGGTAACGCAGGCAGATGCTTACCAAGTAACATTATTTCTCGGTACTTTGCTTGCCATCCAGTCAGGCTGTTTAATTTCGCTTTAATTTGTTCAATATTCATCATGTTGTTGTTAATCTAAAATGTCGATGGACGCTTCTAACGCATTAATAAATCTATTTATATCTTGGTTATTGTTGTAAAAGGCAAGACTAGCTCGAATAGTCCCATCTAGCCCTAACTGTGCCATCAAAGGTTGAGTACAGTGATGGCCGCTACGCACAGCGACACCGAAGCTATTGAGCAATGTAGCAAGATCATAGTGGTGCTCATTTTTGTAGCTGAAACTCACAATACCAATGTTATTGTTAGTATCACCGTGAACTGTGACTCCGTCGATGGCAGTGAGTTGTTGCAGAAGTTCGCGATAAAGTTTTTGTTCGTATTGATGCAATGCGACTTTATCGATTGCTTGCAGGTACTTAATCGCTTCAGAAAAGGCTATTACACCCGAGATGTTTGGTGTTCCAGGCTCAAATTTTTCTGGTGCATCTCGGTATGTACTATCAGAAAAACGAACGGTAGCGATCATTTCACCCCCGGTTTTATACACCGGTAGTGCATTAAGCAACTCATAACGGCCAAATAATCCGCCAACCCCAGTAGGACCCAACGCTTTATGTGCAGAAAACACAAAGAAATCACAGCCTAATTTGGTTAAATCAGGTTGCAAATGTAAAAGTGACTGCGCGCCGTCAATCACAGTGATTGTGCCCAATTTTTTACACGCTTCTATGAGTGGCTCTATGGGATGTATATTCCCCAAAGTATTAGAAGCTTGAGCGATACTGAGCACAGCTGGACGTAGTTGTTCAATCATTTTCAACGAAGCGGGTAAGTCTAAAATACCTTGCTCAGTTATGGGTAATATTTCGATGCGCGCACCAGTGCGCTTTGCCGCCTCTTGCCAGGGCACAATATTCGCATGATGTTCAAAAGGACTAAGTAAAATAACTTCCCTACCGATGAAGGAAGCTGTGAGTCCAAATGCTAATAGATTCAATGATTCAGTGGCGCCACTGGTCCACACGATTTCTCGACTAGTTACATTCAGGAATTCAGCCAGAGTTTCTCTGGCCATTTCGTAACGTTGTGTGGCACGTTGGCTTAATGTATGTAAACCACGATGTACGTTTGCATTCTCTTGAGAGTAATAATTTTTTATGACATCTATGACAGCCTGTGGCTTTTGTGAGGTGGCTGCAGAGTCTAAATAACACAAAGGGTTCCCATCGACGGCTACATCAAAAATGGGAAAGTCACTGCGAAGTTGTGCAATATCGTTCATCGGTTATCTTCAAGGGTTGTTGCGATCGCGATTTTAACGAAAATTTACGCAATTTAAAATAAAAAGGCCGCAATTTGCGGCCTCTAGCGTTAGATAGCAAAGCTAATTATCTGTTGCCTTCGCTTTTATAGTCGCGAGATGTATAGCCTTTATAAAGCTGACGAGGACGACCAATCTTATGGCCAGGCTGAGACAGCATCTCGTTCCAATGTGAAATCCAACCAACGGTACGAGACATCGCGAAAATAACCGTGAACATGCTTGTTGGGATACCAATTGCTTTAAGAATGATACCTGAGTAGAAATCTACATTCGGATAAAGTTTCTTTTCAACAAAATATGGGTCTTCAAGCGCGATTTGCTCAAGTCTCATTGCTACGTCTAGAAGCGGGTCTTGAATGTTTAATTCTTTAAGCACTTCGTGACAGGTTTGACGCATTACTGTCGCACGAGGGTCGAAGTTTTTGTATACGCGATGACCAAAGCCCATTAAACGGAATGGGTCGTTCTTATCTTTGGCTTTAGCAATGTATTCATCGATGCGATCAACTGAGCCGATTTCTTCTAACATCGTCAAACATGCTTCGTTGGCACCACCGTGCGCTGGGCCCCAAAGTGAAGCAATACCAGCAGCGATACAAGCATAGGGATTTGCACCTGAAGAACCAGCAAGACGAACTGTTGAAGTTGACGCGTTTTGCTCATGGTCAGCGTGAAGCATGAAGATGCGGTCCATTGCTTTGGCAAGTACAGGATTAACTTCGTAATCTTCAGCTGGCACAGAGAACATCATGTGTAGGAAGTTTTCTGCATAGCTAAGGTCATTACGTGGATAAACAAACGGCTGACCTACGTTGTATTTGTACGCCATCGCTGCGATAGTTGGCAGCTTCGCAACTAGCTTAATAGCGCAGCGCATACGCTGTTCTTCGTCTGCTATGTCAAGATCAGAGTGATAGAAAGAAGATAGCGCACCGACTACGCCGCAAAGCATCGCCATTGGGTGAGCGTCAACTCTGAAGCCTTGGAAAAATGCCGCAATTTTTTCATGAAGCATTGTGTTGTGAGTGATTTCTTCTGTAAATTCAGAAAGCTGCTGTGCGCTTGGAAGTTCTCCATTTAGGAGCAAATAACATAACTCGATGTAATTTGATTTTTCTGCAAGCTGTTCAATCGGGTAACCTCGGTGAAGTAATACACCTTTAGCACCGTCGATGTATGTGATAGACGAGTCACAAGAGGCAGTTGACATGAATCCTGGGTCATACGTGAAAAGGCCGTGAGCTCCTAGGGTACGAACGTCAACTACGTCTTGACCAGCGGTACCTTGATAGATTGGTAGCTCAATCGGATCGTGACCATCTATATGGACTGTGGCTTTCTTATCTGCCATCTAATTGTCTCCTATTTTATAACAATTATTCTGATTGTTATGTTGTGATACTAATGTTAAGCAAATTCCGATCATTGTAACTTATAAACTGGGTAGAAAGTCAATTTTTCTGTGATTTATGCATAGATGTATAATAATTATTCTGCGGCGTTTAAATATTATACCATTGGCTAATTCGCAAGCTTCTCTAACTAAACAAGAATTGTAAAAGGACGTTCAGCCTTATATACTGTCAACGGTTTTATACCGTATCGTCTGTGGGTAAACCTATTTTTACATCATTTTTTTGCGCTCAACTGATCGTTGTGGTGTCCAAATTGGTTTATCTAGAGTGTGCCGGCTGGGCATCCAACTGCGCGGCCGGGTTTCATAAAAACAAGTAGATGAGCTCCTTGTGGGGCAAAGATGGGCAAGTAACTGTGAAAAAGCAAAGACCTGTAAATCTAGATCTAACGACTATATCAATGCCGGCAACGGCTAAAGCGTCGATTCTACACCGTATCACTGGTGTAGCTTTCTTCTTCGCTTTGACCTTTGTGATTTGGGCATGGTCTGAATCTCTTTCTTCTCCTGAAGGCTTCCAATTCGTAAAAGAATTGATGTCTGGCTTTATTGCGAAATTTATCGCATGGGGCTCTTTGACTGCATTGTCATACCATATCATTGGTGGTATCCGTCACATGATCCAAGATATGGGATGCTGGGAAGAACTAGAATCAGGTAACAACAGTGCAAAAGTTGCACTGGCACTTTGGGTTATTACTGCAATTTTAGCTGGGGTGTGGATATGGTCTTAAATCAAGCAACTCTAAAGCGTGATGGCGTACAAGATTACGTGTCATTACGTACTACGGCGTTAGTTATATTAGCTTATGCGATTTTTATCGTTGGCTATTTACTTATTACTCCTGAACTAACTTACGAAGCTTGGACTGGTTTGTTTTCAAACCTAGCTGTAAAAGCGGCAACGATCGTAACTTTAGTATGCATCATGGTTCACGCACGAATTGGTCTTTGGCAGGTTCTAACCGACTACGTTAAAAACTCGTCACTACGTGCTGTTCTTGGCTTCGTATTAAACCTAATTGCTTTGGCTTACGTAGCTATTGGCATGTTTGTTCTGTGGGGTGTTTAAGTGAAATATAACGTACGTGAATTCGACGCAGTTGTAGTTGGGGCCGGTGGTGCTGGCATGCGTGCTGCACTAGCGATATCTGAGTCAGGTAAAACTTGCGCACTTATTTCAAAAGTATTTCCAACCCGTTCTCATACAGTATCAGCGCAAGGTGGCATAACCGTAGCGCTTGGTAACTCGCATGAAGATAACTGGGAATGGCACATGTACGATACGGTTAAAGGTTCTGATTATATCGGTGACCAGGACGCCATTGAATATATGTGTAAAACGGGTCCAGAAGCGATCACTGAACTTGAAAATATGGGTCTTCCTTTCTCTCGTTTTGAGAATGGCCGTGTTTATCAGCGTCCTTTCGGTGGTCAATCAAAGAATTTTGGCGGCGAGCAAGCTGCGCGTACGGCGGCTGCTGCTGACCGTACAGGTCACGCGTTGCTTCACTGCTTGTATCAGCAAAACGTAAAAAACAAAACTAACGTTTTTTCAGAATGGTACGCACTAGATTTAGTGAAAAATGACAATGGTGATGTTGTCGGTGTGACTGCTATCGATATTGAAACTGGTGAAATCACTTATTTCAAATCAAAAGCGGTAGTACTTGCAACTGGTGGTGCTGGTCGTATTTATGCATCTACCACTAACGCACACATCAATACAGGTGATGGCGTCGGTATGGCGGTTCGCGCAGGTATTTCTATGCAAGACATGGAAATGTGGCAGTTCCATCCAACAGGCATCGCAGGCGCTGGTGTGTTGGTAACGGAAGGTTGTCGTGGTGAAGGTGGTTACCTTCTAAACAAAGACGGTGAACGCTTTATGGAGCGCTATGCTCCAAATGCTAAAGACCTCGCTTCTCGTGACGTTGTTGCTCGTTCAATGATGACTGAGATCCGCGAAGGCCGTGGCTGTGACGGTCCTTGGGGTCCGCATATCAAGCTCAAGCTTGACCACTTAGGTGCAGAAACGCTTAACCTTCGTCTACCGGGTGTGTGTGACCTAGCTAAAACATTTGCTCACGTAGATCCTGCTGAAGAGCCAATTCCGGTTATCCCAACCTGTCATTATATGATGGGTGGTGTGCCTACAAACGTAAACGGTCAGGTACTGAACGTAGACGGCCAAGGCAACGAGAAGATCGTTGAAGGCTTGTTCGCAGTAGGTGAGATCGCGTGTGTATCTGTACACGGTGCAAATCGTCTAGGTGGTAACTCACTACTTGACCTGGTTGTGTTTGGTCGTGCAGCGGGTAACTTCCTTGGCACTTACTTGAAAGATGCTGAAATTGCTAAAGAAGCAAGCAAAGATAACGTAGACGCAGCACTTGCGCGTACTAATCGTTGGGAAACATCAGCTAAAGGCCAAGGTGAAGATCCGGTTCAGATCAAGAAAGATCTACAACGTTGTATGCAGCTTAACTTCTCGGTATTCCGTGAAGGTGACGCGATGGCAGAAGGTCTTAAAGAGCTTAAAGAAATTCGCGAACGTTTACAGTACGCGCGTCTTGATGATAAATCTTCAGAATTCAACACGCAGCGTATCGAGTGTCTGGAATTAGACAACTTGATGGAAACAGCTTATTCAACCGCTGTTGCAGCGAATTTCCGTACGGAAAGCCGTGGTGCTCACTCGCGCTTTGATTACCCAGATCGTGATGATGAGAATTGGTTGTGTCACTCAATATACAACCCAGAAACTGAGTCTATGACTAAGCGTGATGTTAACTACGCGCCTAAGACTCGCGAAGCTTTCCCACCTAAAGCACGTACATACTAGGAGCTAAACGATGGCAACTTTAGAATTATCTGTTTATCGTTATAATCCTGATGAAGATGCGGCACCACACATGCAGGACTATTCTCTAGAAGTAGAGGAAGGTCGTGACATGATGGTTCTTGATGCGTTGATGCAGCTGAAAGAACAGGACCCATCTTTATCTTTCCGTCGCTCATGCCGTGAAGGGGTGTGTGGCTCAGACGGGATTAATATGAATGGTAAAAACGGTCTAGCCTGTATCACACCTATTTCTGCTCTTCAGAAAGGTGGTAAAGGCAAAATCGTAATTCGTCCGCTACCAGGGCTTCCTGTTGTGCGTGACTTGGTTATCGATATGAGCCAGTTCTACACGCAATACGAGAAAGTAAAGCCGTTCCTCATTAATGATAAGCCAACAGGCGGTGAAGAACGCTTACAGTCTATTGAAGAACGTGAAAAGTTGGATGGTTTATACGAGTGTATTTTATGCGCTTGTTGTTCAACGTCATGTCCTTCATTCTGGTGGAACCCAGATAAGTTCGTAGGCCCAGCTGGTCTTCTTCATGCGTATCGTTTCTTGGCTGATAGCCGAGATACTGCTACAGAAGAACGTCTTGCGGACCTTGATGATGCGTTCAGTGTATTCCGCTGTCACGGTATCATGAACTGTGTAAACGTTTGTCCAAAAGGTCTAAATCCAACAAAGGCTATTGGACATATTAAATCAATGTTGTTAAACCGTTCGGTGTAACACATACTTACTAGCTAAGATGGCAAGCGCTCGCTTGCCATCTTGTTTTTGTTTAAGTTTCTGCGCTAGATAAAAGGGCTAATAAATGCACGAAGGTGTGATGAAGGCATGGCTAGAATCTTCGCATTTCAATGGCGGCAATGTTGCCTATGTTGAAGATTTGTATGAAGCGTATCTTGATGATGCTGCTTCAGTGCCAGAAGAATGGCGAGAAGTGTTTGATCAACTGCCAAAAGTTGATGGTGTGGATGTTGATATTAAACATTCAGAAGTGAGAGCGCAATTTGCCGAACTTGCTAAAAACAAACACAGAGAAGTAATTGTTTCAGCTGAAGGTGCAGCTGATGCAAAGCAAGTAAAAGTTCTGCAGTTAATAAATGCATTCAGATTCAGAGGCCACCAAAACGCCAATCTTGATCCTTTAGGTTTATGGGAAAGAGAACGAGTACGTGAATTGGATTTGGCTTTTCATGATCTAACTGACTCAGACCTAGATAAAGAATTTAATGTAGGTTCTTTCGCTTGTGGTAAAGATACCATGAAGTTGAAAGACTTATACACGGCACTGAAAGAAACCTATTGTGGTTCTATTGGTGCTGAATACATGCACATCACTTCGACTGAAGAAAAACGTTGGATTCAGCAACGCCTTGAATCAACCTTCACAAACCCTGAGTTTGATAAAGAAACTAAACTACGTATTTTTAAAGGTCTGACCGCTGCTGATGGTCTAGAGAAATACCTCGGTGCTAAGTTCCCTGGTGCAAAACGTTTCTCACTAGAGGGCGGTGACGCACTAGTTCCAATGCTGCGAGAGCTGATTCACCGCGCAGGTGAAAGCGGACAGCAAGAAGCTGTTATTGGGATGGCGCACCGAGGTCGTTTAAACGTACTTGTTAATGTTTTAGGTAAAAATCCGCAAGTATTGTTTGATGAATTTGCGGGTAAATACGGCGAGCTAGCAGGCTCAGGTGACGTTAAATATCACATGGGTTATTCATCCGACTTTGCTACCAAAGGTGGCAATGTTCATATGGCGTTGGCGTTTAACCCATCACATCTTGAGATTGTTAACCCAGTGGTAATGGGCTCTGTACGTGCTCGTCTTGACCGTTTAGGTTGCCAAAGTGGTTCTAAAGCACTACCTATCACGATTCATGGTGACTCAGCCATTGCGGGTCAGGGCGTTGTTCAAGAAACCTTCAACTTGTCACAAACACGTGCGTACGGTGTTGGTGGCACAATCCGTATCGTTGTGAATAACCAAGTTGGTTTCACCACTTCTAAACGTGAAGATACTCGTTC
Source organism: Pseudoalteromonas sp. T1lg65 (assembly GCF_051930985.1). Classification (NCBI taxonomy): domain Bacteria; kingdom Pseudomonadati; phylum Pseudomonadota; class Gammaproteobacteria; order Alteromonadales; family Pseudoalteromonadaceae; genus Pseudoalteromonas; species Pseudoalteromonas sp. T1lg65. Next base: position 1,659,404 of record NZ_CP196837.1, read on the forward strand.
AACAGAGTACTGTACTGACATTGCTAAAATGGTTCAGGCACCAATTTTCCACGTTAACTCTGATGATCCAGAAGCAGTGGCTTTTGTAACGCAAGTTGCATTGGATTTCAGAAATAAATTCAAACGTGATGTGGTAATCGATTTAGTGTGTTATCGCCGTCATGGACATAACGAAGCCGACGAACCAAACGCAACACAACCGTTGATGTATCAAAAGATTAAAAAGCATCCTGTGCCGCGTTTGATTTACGCAGAAAAGCTGGTTAAGCAAGGTGTTATAACAGAAGAGCAAGCTTCGCAAATCGCAGACGAGTACAGAAATGGTCTGGACAAAGGCCTTTGTGTTGTTGATGAAATTCAAAAAGAAACAAAGCATTCTTCAGATTGGTCCAAGTATGTTGGTCACGACTGGGATACGCCTTATGAAGCAAGCGTACCCGTCGAAAAGCTTCGAGATTTAGCTGAGAAAATTGCAACTTATCCTGAAGATCATAAAGCACAATCCCGAGTTAAAAAGATCTACGATGATCGCAAAGCGATGGCGAAAGGCGAAAAACCACTAGATTGGGGTATGGCTGAGACACTTGCTTACGCTACTTTGGTTGACCAAGGCACAGATATTCGCTTAACTGGTCAAGACTCTGGTCGTGGTACTTTCTTCCACCGTCACGCGGTTGTTCATAATCAAGCGGATGCTTCAACCTACTTACCATTGCAAAATATTCGCGAAGGTCAAGGGGCATTTGAAGTTTACGATTCAGTACTATCTGAAGAAGCGGTTCTTGCATTTGAGTACGGTTACGCAACGGCAGAGCCTACGTCACTGGTACTTTGGGAAGCGCAGTTTGGTGACTTTGCTAATGGTGCGCAGGTTGTTTTTGACCAATTCCTAAGCTCTGGCGAACAGAAGTGGGGACGCTTATGTGGTTTGACGCTGCTACTTCCTCACGGTTATGAAGGCCAAGGCCCTGAGCACAGCTCAGCACGTTTAGAGCGTTACTTACAGCTGTGTGCTGACCACAATATGCAAGTTTGTGTGCCATCTACACCGGCCCAAGTTTACGCAATGTTACGTCGTCAATCGGTGCGTCCACTACGTCGTCCGCTGATCGTAATGACACCAAAATCATTACTTCGTCATCCGCTTGCTATATCTAGTTTAGAAGAGCTTTCAGAGGGCGTATTCAACAACATGATTGACGAGATTGATGACATCAATCCAGAAAATGTTGAACGTGTGGTTTTCTGCAGCGGTAAAGTGTATTACGAACTTCTACAAGAACGTCGTAAGCTTGAACTAAATAACGTTGCTATCGTGCGTGTAGAGCAGTTATATCCATTCCCACACAAAGAGATGGATGAGATTATGGCTCGTTATCAGCACGTAAAAGATTTCGTTTGGTGTCAAGAAGAGCCTCAGAACCAAGGTGCTTGGTACTGCTCTCAACATCACTTCTGGGAAGCAATTCCGGCAGGAGCCAATTTGACTTACGCTGGACGTAAAGCATCAGCAGCGCCTGCTTGCGGTTATATGTCTACCCATACTAAAGAACAAAACGCGTTAATAGCTGACGCTTTAACAATTAAAAAATAAGGAATAAGAGATGACAACCGAAATTAAGGTTCCTGTTCTTCCTGAGTCTGTTGCGGATGCAACGGTTGCTACTTGGCATGTAAGCGTTGGCGACAAAGTTACTCGTGATCAAAACCTAGTTGATATTGAAACAGATAAAGTTGTTTTAGAAGTGGTTGCACCTGAAGACGGTGTTATCACCGAAATCTCTGAGCAAGAGGGCGCAACAGTTCTAGGCGAGCAAGTTATCGCGCTATTGGGAGCAGCAGACGCTGTAGCATCTGCAAAAGCAAATGAAACATCAGCAGCGCCATCGTCGGCGCCAGCATCAGAAGGTAAAGAAGTGGACATTAAAGTACCTGTACTTCCTGAATCAGTAGCAGATGCTACTATCGCAACTTGGCACGTTCAACCAGGTGAAGCGGTTAGCCGCGACCAAAACTTGGTTGATATTGAAACTGACAAAGTTGTACTTGAAGTTGTTGCACCAGAAGATGGTGTAATGGGTGAACACATTCACGCAGAAGGTGACACAGTATTAGGTGAACAAATTATTGGTAAGCTAGTTGCGGGCGCTGCGCCAGCAGCTGCAAAAGCTGAATCATCTGCACCTGCTGCTGAGCAAGCTTCATCAGACGAGAGTTCAGATGTACTGACCCCATCAGTTCGTCGTTTAATCGCTGAAAAGGGCCTAGATGCTTCAAAGATCAAAGGTTCTGGTAAGGGTGGTCGTATCACCAAAGAAGATGTTGATGCATTCTTGAAAGCCCCTGCTGCTAAGCCTGCTGCACAAACGTCTACTCCAGCTGCACCGGTAGGTGATCGTACACAGAAACGTGTTCCAATGACACGTCTCCGTAAGACTATCGCTAACCGTCTGCTTGAAGCAAAGAACTCAACAGCAATGTTGACCACTTTCAACGAAGTAAACATGAAACCTATCATGGATCTTCGTAAGCAGTACCAAGAAGTATTTGAGAAACGTCATGGTATCCGTTTAGGCTTTATGTCTTTCTACGTGAAGGCGGTGGTTGAAGCGCTTAAGCGTTTCCCTGAAGTTAACGCTTCAATTGATGGCGATGATATCGTTTATCACAACTACTTTGATGTCAGTATTGCGGTTTCTACACCTCGCGGTCTAGTAACACCTGTACTTCGCGACTGTGATAAACTTTCAGTTTCTGAAATTGAAAAGGGTATCAAAGAGCTTGCGATCAAAGGCCGTGATGGAAAATTAACCGTAGAAGACATGACAGGTGGTAACTTCACCATCACCAACGGTGGTGTGTTTGGTTCGTTGCTTTCAACACCGATCATTAATTTGCCTCAGTCATCTATTTTGGGTATGCACAAAATCCAAGATCGCCCAATGGCAGTGAACGGTAAAGTGGAAATTCTTCCAATGATGTACCTAGCGCTTTCTTACGACCACCGTCAAATTGATGGTAAAGAGTCAGTAGGCTTCTTGGTGACTATTAAAGAATTGTTGGAAGATCCGACACGTCTACTTCTAGACGTTTAATATTAGTTTAAAAAACAAGCTGCATTATGACATGCAGCTTTTTTTTTGCGCCTTTGGTCTTAGTGGGGTTTAATTCCAAACTCTTGAGATCTATACTATGGGCGCAATTTGGGATAGCTGATTATTTGCATAAATATTCAGCTCTTTTAGTATAAGAAATTGGATAAAGCATCATGAATTTGCATGAGTATCAGGCAAAACAACTTTTTGCCGAATATGGTCTACCTGTATCAGAAGGCTATGCTTGTGATACACCTCAAGAAGCAGTAGAAGCTGCTGGTAAAATCGGTGGTGACAAGTGGGTTGTTAAATGTCAAGTACACGCCGGTGGCCGTGGTAAAGCAGGTGGCGTAAAGCTAGCTGACAGCAAAGACGAAATCCGCGCATTCGCTGAAAACTGGTTAGGTAAAAACTTAGTTACTTACCAAACTGACGAAAAAGGTCAGCCAGTTGCTAAAATCTTAGTCGAAAGCTGCACTGATATTGCAAATGAGCTATACCTAGGTGCTGTTGTTGACCGTAGTTCACGTAAAATCGTGTTCATGGCATCAACTGAAGGCGGTGTAGAAATTGAACAAGTTGCAGAAGAAACACCGGAACTAATTCACAAAGCTGAGATCGATCCACTAGTAGGTCCTCAAGCTTATCAAGGTCGTGAACTTGGCTTCAAACTAGGTTTGAACCCAACTCAAATCAAGCAATTTACAAAGATCTTCCTAGGTCTTGGTAACATGTTTATCAACCACGACTTTGCACTACTAGAAATTAACCCTCTAGTAATCACAGACGCAGGTAACCTTCACTGTCTAGACGGTAAAATCGGTGTTGATGGTAACGCGTTGTTCCGTCAGCCTAAAATCCGTGAATTCCACGATCCTTCACAAGAAGATGCGCGTGAAGCTCACGCAGCAAGCTTCGAGCTTAACTATGTAGCACTAGACGGAAACGTTGGTTGTATGGTTAACGGTGCTGGTCTTGCGATGGGTACAATGGACATCGTAAACCTACACGGTGGTAAGCCTGCTAACTTCCTAGATGTAGGTGGCGGTGCAACTAAAGAGCGTGTTGCTGAAGCATTCAAGATCATTCTTTCTGATGACAATGTTAAAGCGGTACTAGTAAACATCTTCGGTGGTATCGTACGTTGTGACATGATCGCAGAAGGTATTATCGGTGCAGTTAAAGAAGTTGGTGTAAACGTGCCAGTAGTTGTACGTTTAGAAGGTACTAACTCTGAACTAGGTCGTGAAGTACTTGCTAACTCTGGTCTTGACATCATTGCAGCTGAGTCACTTACTGACGCTGCTGAGAAAGTAGTAGCTGCTGCGGAGGGCAAATAATGTCTGTACTTATTAATAAAGATACTAAAGTAATCTGTCAGGGTTTCACTGGTGGTCAAGGTACTTTCCACTCTGAGCAAGCAATCCAGTACGGAACTCAAATGGTTGGTGGTGTTTCTCCTGGTAAAGGCGGTACTACTCACCTTGGTCTACCTGTATTTAACACTGTACGTGAAGCTGTAGAATCAACAGGTGCAACTGCATCTGTTATCTATGTACCAGCAGCGTTCTGTAAAGATGCTATCTTGGAAGCAATCGACGCAGGTATCGAGCTTATCGTATGTATCACTGAAGGCATCCCTACATTAGATATGGTTGATGTTAAAGTTAAGCTTGAGCAAACTGGCGTTCGTATGATCGGTCCTAACTGCCCAGGTGTTATCACGCCAGGTGAAACCAAGATCGGTATCATGCCAGGTCACATCCACTTACCAGGTAAAGTAGGTATCGTATCACGTTCTGGTACTTTGACTTACGAAGCGGTTAAGCAAACAACGGATGCAGGTTTTGGTCAGTCTACCTGTGTTGGTATCGGTGGTGATCCAATTCCAGGAACTAACTTTATCGACGTACTAGAGATGTTCCAGAACGATCCGCAAACTGAAGCTATCGTTATGATCGGTGAGATCGGCGGTAATGCTGAAGAAGAAGCGGCTGAGTACATCAAGCACAACGTAACTAAGCCTGTAGTATCTTACATTGCAGGTGTTACAGCTCCTCCAGGTAAGCGTATGGGTCACGCTGGTGCAATTATCGCAGGCGGTAAAGGTACAGCTGATGAGAAATTCGCAGCACTTGAAGCAGCTGGCGTTAAAACAGTTCGCTCTCTTGCGGAAATAGGTTCTGCACTAAAAGAGAAAACAGGCTGGTAATCTAGAATTATCGGTTCTAAAAAGGCTCCTTCTGGAGCCTTTTTTGTTGAGCTATTTTTAGTCAACATGGTTTTATACCAATCCTCATTAATAAATAATCATTTTGAGGAGCTAAACTTGACGTTAGCAGCGTTAAAAATTTCTCATCTAGAACAACTAAATAGCGAAACTCTTGACTTGCATACACGGACCTAGGTACCTACGCGGTAGCAGGACGCGAGAGCGGTGCTATCGACAAGTTTTTCTTGCCTCAAAATACATCACTTCATTAAGTGAATTGCCCTTAAGTTGAGAATCGATCAAGATGTTTAAGTGTGATACTCACTGTGAGGATCTTACTTCCAGTATTAGTAATGAAAAACGTCAATTGTAGTGCTACTGGAATCTATGGTGCACGATCGCAAAACTACGCATTGCTTCATATATTTCAAGTGAAGTTCAGTATGATAAAAAGATATAAACAGCCCACCTATAAACGTTCGCTTTTAGATCACATCTTGCCGAGATAATAACTAGTCTCAATAACAGAGGGTTATATCTACAACTAACATTTTTTGATAGATTTGCGTTATTTTCTAGCCTACTACTCCATTAAGTAGGTTTTAAATAGTAAAAAGATGATTACACCATCCTTAGTACCTAATAAATTATTCTTGAACTCGACTTTGATTTACTAGTCATTGAACCAAACTTAGTGCGCACGCAAGTGCAAACAAGAACTCCTAGGAGGAGCTTACTTGACACAAATTAAGGAGAGTAATTATGAAACATTTATTATCAGTATGCTTGGCGGTGGGGGCTTTATCCTCTATGTCTGTGCAAGCGCAAATATATAAGCCAACTTTAACCCAAGAAGGGAACCAATGGTTTATTACCTTTAATGATGACAGATCTTCTATACATGCAAGATGGGCAACTCAAGGTTTATGCTTTTATTTTGTAGGTATGAATGGCACACATGAAGTCTATCGTTGGGTTTCAAATACCTATCCTAACTGGAATGGTGTAGCAGAGAAAGAAGGTGATCAAGTCTTTATGTATGGTGACTTTTGGAACGAACGCGGACACGACGGTATGGAGTGGGAGCTTGTTACTCAGGTTAAAGACAGCGCGAGATTAGAAGTTGGTGCAGGTCACTGGCATGAATGGGTTGAAAACAGCGCATTCGGTAGTTTATGGTTTTTCGGCAACGCTTATTTCGAAAGAAAAGGGTATTGTAGCATTAGTCGGCAAACTGCTTCTTATCAAAAAGGCATAGGTGAGTCTTATGATGATGAGATCGGCTTGCAATTGTCAGAAGAAGCGTTGGCACGTTACAAAGACATAGAATTGCCAACCGATCCTTCAGGACAGCCATTAACACCAATGGGACAAATTGAACAGAAGTAATATACTTGACTATAGGCAGCGTTTAAGCTGCCTATATTGAAGGTGGCTGAGCAATTCATTTTGCGTTGCGCACACAGAACAAACAAAGAAAAAGCTTATTTACCAGCATTCTAACACTTTATAAAGTCTAGATTGCAATTACACTATCTTCCGATTTTCAATACCTTTATATAAATTATTTTACTTTTAACTTCAATATGTTATGGAGTGTCAGGCGCTGGTATCGAATTGTCATAATGTTAACAGCGGGTTTGTTTTGAACTGATAATGTTTAAAAATATTATCCAGTTGTTATGTTTTGTGTTGGTGTTAATATTGTTGTTGTTTTGTGTTTTGTTTTTGTGATTTTATTGTGTTGCCCTAAATGGTTAGGGGAAAAGGAAATTACAAATGAAACTAAAACTAAATAAATCAAACATTAAAAACTTGTCTAAGAATGCGAGTCTTTCACAAAATGCAACGCCTGCAGTAGTCGGTGGTAGAGGTCCAATCTTAGATACCACTCCAACCAAATACCTAAATACTTGCCCTAAGCAGACGCTTGATTGGGCATATTCTTGTGGATTAGGTGACACGTGTGGACCTGTTGCATAAGTGACGCCACTTGAGAATTAGCACCTTCGGGTGCTTGTTCTCTCAAATACAGATCTATCCTATTACCTAGCTTACCTCTGCTGTAGATAATACCAATCCGCTTAAATATCTGGTCAATTTGAGAGATAAAACCTGCTGCTAACTGCGTTAAAAATTTCTCATTTAGAGCGACTAAATAGCAAAAATTTTGCCTTGCCTAAATGGATGTAGGTACCTAAGCGTTAGCAGGACGCGAGAGCGGTGTTATCAACTAGCTTTTCTCGACTCAAAATTGATCAACAAATTAAGAGGATTGGTATAACCAGTTGATCTTTTTTAAGACTCTAGCATATATTGGGTGTGCCGTTGGCCTTGAGCAATAATAAATATGATGTCTAAATTTCGGAAAGTTACGGTATTATTTCTATTTACTCTGTGTTCTGCCGCATTAGGTACTCAAGCAAAAGAAATTGCTATTACCTTTGATGATGCACCTCTTGCGGGTAGTGCAGTTATGTCTGGTAAGGAAAAAACAGCAAAAATTATTGAAGGATTACAGTCACAACAAGTTAGTGATGCTCTTTTTTTTGTTACGACTGGCAATATACGTGATGATGAGGAGGTTGCGCGTTTGCAAGCCTATACTAAAGCTGGCTATCACCTTGGTAACCATAGCCATCAGCACAGGTCATTGAATAAATTGGATGTGCAATCCTATCTATTGGATTTTTACCAATCTCACCTTGTTTTACAGAGTTACGACAATGTTCTCAAATTTCATCGTTTCCCTTATTTACATTATGGCAAGACCAAGGAAAAGCGAGCATTCGTTTTAAATCGTTTTAACGAATTAGGTTATAAAATTGGTTATGTGACCGTCGATAATTTTGATTGGTATATCAATGGTCGGTTGCAAGCTGCGGCCAATGCAGGCAAGAAAATTGACTTTAAAAAGCTCAAAACGGTGTATATCGACACCATTTGGGAGGCAATTAGATTTTATGACCAACTCGCTGAACGTCATCTTGGTAAACCGGTAAAACACGTATTGCTGTTGCATGAAAATGAGCTAGCAGCTTTATTTATTGGCGATTTAGTAGCGCACATTAAAAGCCAAGGGTGGAAAATAATCTCACCCGTTGAAGCCTATTCAGATACGACCCTTTCATCCTATTCACCCGAGTTTAACTTTAATGGGCAGGGTAGAATAGCTGCATTACTACATGCTAATGGTGTTTATGTAAAACTATTACGACACCGCATGGAAAGTACTGACGCGATTGACCTAAAGCTGAAGCAAGCTCAGGTATTTAGCGAATAGCATCTCAAAAGTTTACAACTCAATAATACCCAATATTAACAAGGTGTGACTTGTGTCGCACTTCGCTTTTTGTTAGTCTGTGACAAATGTCGCAGATTGGTCTCCAACTATGTCTAAATTAAAACCCAATGCCACTGAGCTGACAATCCTTAAGCTACTCTGGAAAAGGGAGCCTCGCAGCGCCCGAGATATTCACGATGACTTAGAGTCGTTCTTTTCTTGGGGATATTCGTCAACGCGAAAAACCTTAGAACGAATGTGTGATAAAGGATTACTGTCAGAGACAAAACAAGCTAATAAGAAAATCTATACCGCAGAGGTTGCAAAGTTGCCCACCTTGGCACTTTATGCTCAAGAGTTCGTAAAACAGGTGCTCGAAGTTGATGGGCCTGTGCCTGTAGCTATGTTTAGTGACAGTCGATTGATTGATGTCGAAGAACTCGATGAATTGGAGCAAGCACTGAATGATCTAGAAAAACAACAGCAAGATAAAGATACAAACTAGGCTGACAATTTTATGGAACGTTTTTTTATTGTCATGCTTATCTGGCAGAGCTTAACGGCAGTACTGTTTCTTATTGGCAAAACTGTTGCTAAGAAATCTCCCACAAATGTGTGTTTATGGTGGGTTGTTTTAGGTGCATCATTTATCCCACTGCTCCCATTTGAGTGGAGTTACAACCAGTATGTGATCCCTGAGCTTTTTGAAATAGGCTCAGCAAGTGTTTTGCTGCAAAGCCAATTTATCCCGCAACAGCTCCAGCAAACAATAGATTGGCAACACATCTTGTTGATAGTGCTTGCATCGCTTTATGCTTGTGTTGTTGTCCACAAAGTAACTCAGTTGGTTAAGAATATAACTAAGTTACATGCGCTTTTGGCATGTGCAGAAAAAGTCGATGATACAAATTCACCAGCAAAGTTGTTCTTGTTGCCACTTAACTTGTCTCCCTTTGTTTATGGCCTAATAAATCCAAGGATCTATCTTCCTAGAGATTTTCGGTCTTTGGCTAAAGCTGAGCAGGAAGTGTTGCTTTTGCACGAATTAACCCATATTCGTCAAAAAGACCATATTGCAGTGTTTATATGGCGGTTAGTTACTATCTTAGCTTGGTTTAATCCGTTTATCGCTAAAATGGAAGCGCAATTCGTGCGGGCAATGGAGTATCGTTGTGATTCGCTCACGGTAGCAACTCATCAACTTGATCCTCTTGTTTACGTTCGTTCGATGCTTAATTCACTTAAACGATCCATAGCACAATCTCAATCAAGCCCAGTGACAACCAGTTTTACTTCCAGTGAAATGAGTTTGGCAGATTACAAACGACGATTCTCGATGATCGCAACAGAGTCGACTTTGATAGGGAATAAAAATCAACTAGTCGGCAAGTTATTTATGAGCACGGCGTTAGTCACCTCATTACTGGTTCAGTTTTACATCAGTAATCTTGCTTACAGTACCGAAACAGGTTGGCATGTGCCTGTGAAAACACTCAAGGTGAACGCAAACTTTGGTCATGTGAGCAGTTTTAGAAACAATCGACCCCATGGTGGGACAGATTTCCATGGTCATATTGGTGATCCTGTACTGGCAATACAAACTGGTCGAGTTGCCGTTGCTGATAGTCAAACACTACCCGAAAACTATGGCAATGTCGTGGTGATTAATCATGCAAATGGGTACCAGAGCGTTTATGCGCATTTGGATGAAGTGTTCGTAGAGCAAGGTCAGAAAGTCTTCAATGGCGAACAAATAGGAACGGTTGGTGAGTCCGGTCGCGTGACAGGTCCCCATTTACATTTAGAAATTCTCCACAATGAAAAGCGATTAGACCCGATGAGTCTATTGAGAAAAGAATGATTAGAAAAATACTGTTATGTGCAGGGCTATGCACACTTTTAAGCTGTGTAAAACAGCCGGAAAAAGCCACCGAAGCAAATGAACCAATTAGTGACTTAGAAAAACAATCTGCAATACAAAATGAACGAGATGATGTCGCTAACTCACTACAAGTTGAAGCTGTTTCGTCAGTTTTACAAGTACCAAAACGTGTGGTCAAAGAAGTAGTAGAACTAAAGCAAGGACAAAGCCTAGCTGCATTGTTAGAGGAATATCAGTTTACCCAAAAAGATAGTTGGTTAGCCGAACAAGCGGTAAAAAAATGGACTTCTTTAACGCGCCTACAAGCTGGGCAAAAAATTGAAATCGAGCTAAAGGATGACCAAGTTAACATCATACGGTTCGAGTCGGGCTTTGCTGAATTAACGCAATTAACTCGAGATGAAAACCAGTGGCGAGCCAGCAGATTGCCACTTACGACAAAACTGGACGTTAAAACTGTCAGTACAACCATTGAATCAAGTTTTTATATTGCAGCAAGTAATTCGGCAGTACCTCATGATATTACTAACAAAGCGATAATTGCTTTGTCTCATTTGGTCGATTTTCAGAGAGAAATTCAACCAGGAGACAAGTTGGAGCTGGTATTTCAACTAGCAACTGTTGTAGAAGAAAACGTGATATTGAGTAGGAGTAGCCAAGCCCTAAAACTACTTAATGTATCATTATTGTCGGCTAATACTCAGTATCAGCTCTATCAATTTTCCGATGCGGATGGTGTTGCGGCGTTTTACCATGCAGATGGTACTTTGGCACAAAGCTTCTTGATGAAGACGCCTCTGAATGGTGCGCGGCTCTCGTCAAAATTTGGTAAACGACATCATCCTGTATTGGGCTACAGCAGAATGCATAAAGGAATTGATTTTGGTGCGCCCGTCGGAACGCCGATTATGGCAGCCGGAGGTGGAAAGGTCGTTAAAGCAGGGTGGGGAGGAAGTTTTGGTAATCGCATTGTGATTGATCATGGGAAAGGCTATCAAACTTTGTATGCGCACCTGAATGGCTTTGCAAAAGGAATTAAATCCGGTGCACGAGTAAAACAAGGTGACATCATCGGCTACTTAGGCAATACGGGATTGTCTGAAGCAAGGCATCTGCATTACGAAGTCCACAAAAATGGTAAGGCAATCAATCCGCTAACCTTGAAACAGCCAAAAAATATTAAATTAGTTAATGAACAACTGCTGGCATTTCAAGCGCAGCGAGATCAGATAATCGGATATCTCACTAAAGAGAATGAAGAACAGCTAGCGGACAATCATAATCAAAACTCTGTAGGCACAGCATTGTGAGCAACTGTAATCATCGCCTACATACCATGGACTTTATGCGTGGTATTGCCATTTTAGCGATTGTGGTTATCAACATTGAAAGCTTTGCGTACCCAAGACCTTGGAGCAACTATCTATATGGATTTATAACAGAACTTGATGTTGATACTCGGTTTTGGGTCTATTCGATTTTCCAAGGTAAGTTTTATGGCGTATTAGCCATTTTATTTGGTGCCAGTCTAAGCATTATCGTGGCAAAGCAGCCAAGTATTGAGCAAGCACTTAGGGTAAATTTAGCCAGGCTTTTTGGCTTGTTTTTGCTCGGGGTGTTACACGCTTATTTGATTTGGAGCGGAGATATTCTTTATCACTACGCCGCCGTTGGCGTCTTTGCTTTGTCGATTATCATGTTGGGAAATAGGGCAATTTTGGTGATGCTATGCATTAGTTTAGTGCTCAGCATCTCTCATAAATTGGTTCGTACATACGACGCGAATAATCAGTATCAAGCATATGTTGTAGCAAAAAAGCTAGACGAAGCTGAACGAACTGAAATACACCACAACGCAATGACGACTTGGGAACGAAAAACCCGAGTTCGCGCGCCCAGACACACAGAGTCTGAGTATCAACTCACGTTTATAGATCATTGGAAGGACAATTTCGCGAAACCCGAAGTTCATCGAGGTAAGGTCTTTTATAGTATTATTTTTTGGCCCACATTGTCGCTGATGTTGATTGGTGCATTGTTATTCCATTTAAAGCTTTTCCACGATTACCGAAAGGTAAAGTCTTTTAAACTTTGGTTAGTGATGTTGTTGGTTTTATCGGTCACGTCGAGCTATTTCAGGTTTACGACTTGGACATACACGCCACATGAACCTAACTTGTCTTATTTTATTGCGCTGATAACTGGGTTTAATAAAGAGATCCAAGCGACGTTATACGTATTGTTGCTGTCGGTACTGTACCAGAAATATATTCATTCATTTGGCTTTGCAACCGTTATTCGCCATGTCGGTAAAACCGCACTGAGTAATTATGTTTTTCAGTCTGTAATGCTGACATTTGTATTTTATGTCTATGGGCTCTACAACAATATTGGTCGTAGTGAATTGTTGCCGATATGCGGCGCTATCATGACGTTGCAGCTAGTCTGCTCTTGGTTGGTGATGAAACGTTTTTCGATGGGACCGTTAGAAAAGCTATTGAGCACGTTTAGTCGAGTAATAGCGACACGATTAGAGCGATAAGACTGAAAAGTTGCTGTTGTCTTGTAGTATTGCCATTATGGTAGTTACTTCAGAACAATAATAAGAGAGCCAAAATGGAATTTATTCAGCAAATAGTCACATCATTGAATAACTTGCTTTGGGGTAACGGGCAGTTGCTCATTTATATTTTATTATTCGCTGGAATATGGTTTTCAGTTACCTTAAAAGCAATTCAAATCACCCACTTTAGGCACATGTTTACTTTGTTGAAGGGCAGTACTCAAGGAACAAGTGAACAAATCAGCTCTTTCCAAGCATTATGTACTGGACTTTCTGCACGCGTCGGCACGGGAAACCTGGCGGGGGTTGCTGTGGCAATTTCTCTGGGGGGCAGTGGCGCTGTATTCTGGATGTGGGTGATTGCAATTTTAGGCATGGCAACTGGGTTTGCTGAAAGTGTGCTTGGTCAAGTTTACAAAGTAAGAGACCGTAATGGTGAGTTTCGAGGCGGGCCAGCTTATTACATCCAAAATGGTTTGGGTAGTCGGTGGTTAGCGGTGTTATTTGCGCTGTGTTTATTCCTTGGTTATGGCTTCACGTTTAGCGCTATGCAAACCAATACCATCACCGATGCAATGCACTTTGCGTTTGGCTTTGACCGGCTTTACACAGGGCTGGTTATCACGTTACTAGCGGGCAGTATTATTCTTGGTGGTTTTAAATCGATAGCACATTTTGCTGAGCGCATTGTGCCTGTGATGGGGATTTTATTTGTTGCTAGTGCCATTGTCATTGCAGTGATGAATATTCAGATGCTCGGTGATATGGTAACTGATATTTTTCTTTCAGCATTTGGACTGACAGAAGCTGGAGCTGGGGCGCTCGGGGCTGCGATTAAAAATGGTATACAACGAGGACTCTATTCTAATGAAGCCGGAGCGGGAAGTGTGCCACATGCAGCGGGGGCCGCGACCCCTAACCCTAATCATCCTGTAGCACAAGGCTATATTCAAATGCTAGGCGTATTCTTCGATACCATTGTGCTATGTAGCTGCACAGCAGCCATTATTTTACTCGCTGATATCAATATCAGTGGTGAAATGGAAGGTATAAGACTGACTCAGAATGCCATGACTTCACACTTTAGTGAAGGTGGGGTGTATTTTGTCGCTGCAGCTATCACTTTATTTGCGTTTACGTCGGTGGTAGCAAATTACGCCTATGCTGAGAGTAACCTGCACTTATTTAATGCCGACAATAACGTTGGGCGGGGAATTTACACTTCGTTATATTTCCTTATGATGATTTGGGGCTCAACGGCAAGTTTAAAGGAAGTATGGAGCCTAGCTGATTTAGCGTTAGGGCTGATGACCTTGGTCAATATTTTCGCCATTATTCAACTTACCCCGACTATAAATCGGGTTAATGTCGACTATCAAAATCAGCTCAAAAAAGGCTTGAAACCTAGTTTCAGTACTCAGAATGTGAAAGTGCAAGGGCAGTGCGAGCTGGGTATTTGGGATTCAACCACAAACATAGAAAAGTAGTATGATTACAAGAACATTAGTAAGCTTGGCTTTGGCAGCTTGTTCATCTGAAGCGGCCAGCAGTAACATCCACAACAAGTTACCCAGTGAGATAGATATAAACACGGCGTACGTCTTTTATTCTCATGGATTCATTGTCGAAGGTAGCGACCCGACGCCGGTAGAGACCAAGCATGGCTGGGGGAAGTATGATTTCCCAGCGATTAAACAGGCCCTGTCTGATCCTAATTACCAATTAATTGCCACTCACAGAGAAAAAGATACTGATCCTAGAAAGTATGCGTATGAATTGAGTTCGCAGGTTCGTCAGCTTGTAAAAGCTGGCGTTAATCCCAATAACATAACCTTAGTTGGGTTTTCTCGCGGCGCTTTTATTACTGGAATTGCTTCAGACAAACTATCTGACTTAGCCGTTAATATCGTGCTATTGGCAGGGTGCGGTAATCTAATTTCAAAATACCATACTGATATCAAAGTATACGGAAAAGTTCTCTCGGTGTATGAGCACTCAGATAATTTTGGACAGAGCTGTGCTGCATTGAAAGATAAAAGTGCGAGTCTAGTGTCATTTGAAGAGATAAAGATAAACACAGGTTTGTCACATGGTGCCTTTTATCACCCCAGGAAAGAGTGGATAAATCCGGTTAAACAGTGGATAAAAAAACAAAATAAAGGGAAATAATATGGAACATAAAATAATAATTAGAGCAGCAGTGCCAGAAGACTACGATCAGCTTCAATCTCTGGAACAAAAAATGATCGAAGCGGAAAGACCGTTTGACCATACCATTAAACGTGAACCGACATACTACTACGACCTAGATGAACTCATCACTGATAACGATACCGAGTTACTTGTTGCGGTTGTTGATTCGAAGGTTATAGCAACAGGTTACGTGCAAATTCGCACCGCCAGAGAAGCCTATATTCATCAACAATACGGTTACGTCGGTTTTATCTATGTGGATGAAGAATATCGCGGTCACGGTTTGTGTCAGCAGATCATAGAACGCTTGGTTCAATGGGGAAAAAGTAAAGACCTTACACACTACCAACTTGATGTGTTTTCAGAAAATACCTCAGCAATAAGAGCATACGAAAAGTTAGGCTTTCGTACGACACTGCATAAAATGAAATTGGACGTCTCTTGAGGTTAGCCGTCGCAAGCCGGTTTGTAGTGGTCAATACTTGTTGACCACCTTGTTATAAGTTTCAGAGTACAGCTTTTCTTTCAATGGAGAATTGGAAGTGAATTTTTAAAAGACTGAGAATTTTTAAAAGACAGCCACTAAAACCTGATTATTTGTACGACGGGCATAATCGCCGCGTAAACAAGTTGAAGCCAAAGGCACCAATTATAGTTTTTATAGCCAAGATGGCACGCTTTTGTACTGTGAAAAAGGCGAAAACCTCACGGGCGAAGGTACTAACTATATTTACCTAGGTAAAAAGTTAATCGCCAAATATGGTGACGTGACACCGACTTCAACAGCAGAAAGCCGTCAACACTATCGCCCTTATGGTGAGTCGATAGAAGGCGCGAAGGACGATATCGGCTATACCGGACATAAGTTCGATAAAGAACTTGGTTTAAGTTATATGCAGGCACGATACTATGATCCAGTCATAGTTCGTTTCTACTCGAATGATCTTTTAGGGGTCAGAGATGTACATAGTTTTAACCGCTATGCTTATGCGAATAACAATCCGTATAAGTACATTGACCCAACAGGTATGTTTGTAGTTTACGCAGGAGGCTTGTTTTTCGACATTTCTACAAATGGTTTAGTTATTGGAAGTTATTACTCTGGTGAAGGAGGTTCAAGTACAGGTGTACCTGGAGTTGGTGGAGGGATTGAATTTGGCTTTATGTCAGGTAACTGGAAAGACGCGATGATTGGACCTTATACACTTGCGGGGGTTGAAGGTAAAGCAGTCTTGGGTGGCTCTATTAGTACTGTAACCACCTTATCGGGTTCTCCAGAACTAGGGATGCAACTAAGTCTTTTGATGGGCAGTCCAAAATTGAATGGCTTTCAACATACGGGTGGGGGAAGTGCCGAAAAACAATACTCTATTACAGGAGATGATGTCAGCAAAGGTATAAAATCAATAAATGATACTATCCAGTATTCGTTGGACAATATACGCAGTGTTTTTGGACAAAATAGCCCTTTTCAAGATGTTGGTTCAGCTGACTTTATGACAATTGAGCGTAAGGAACACTGCTTTCCATTATGTTCTGACCCATTTGGACACTAGGTTCTGATGATGATATTGATGAGTATTTATTATGTTTAGGGTGAGGTGTAAATCATTGATAATATTTGTTTTTGTTGCCTGTGTTGCATCTTTTCACTTTTACACTACTCGAAGTGGGCAAGAATTATCAAGTGCATTATTTGATATCGAAGTTGTTGCAGTAGAAGTTGGAGAGGAGATAGGACTAGAAATGTATAAAAGCTACTCCAAATCTACCAATGCTGATCTAATGAATGCATTTACTGCCTGTATCAAGAAAATGAAAAAAGTTTCAACTTATAGACACAGTGAAATAGTGGGTGGTAAAAATGTTAAGATGTATGGTAGAGCTGTAGGTTATTTTACAGTGGTCACATTTTTTAGCGATGGAAGTGCAATTCTTAATCCAACTCACAAAGTTACAGAGGTCTCACGAGAAAGCGGAGAAAGGATATTGCATGGACCACTTTACAAGTCAGAGTGTCTAAAAAGACTAGTTGAGGCAGTTGTGAAAAATGAAATTAGCTGAAAATTAACGTGGACAGTCATTCTAACTTGTACTACCGGCTAATAAAGTAAAAAAGAAAGTAAAAAAGACACCCATCATTAATTCGCTGGGTGTTTTTTTGTGACTGCAACAAAAACTACTATAATTTAACTTACTGTATATATTGAACTTTTAATTAATTTCAGTGGATTGTAATTACGATAACTGTATATGCAGGCACGATACTATGATCCAGTTATCGGTCGTTTTTATTCAAATGATCCGTTAGGTTTCCGTGATGTGCATAGTTTTAACCGATATGCGTATGCGAATAATAATCCTTATAAATATGTTGACCCAGATGGAAAAATTCCACTACTGATAGCTGCACCATTGATTCCTGAAGCTGTTGCTACAGTCACTGTCGTAACAGTAGGTGTTTTAGGTTATTTAGCACAAAGTGCTGACAGCACGCAGGAAATGATGGGGGCATATAATGAGTCTGCTGCGCCTGATTTACCTACTGACTTAGTTGGAGACCAAGGTGACTCTAGAGCAGGACCAAATAAGAGTGGTAACCGCCATACCTCTGGCCCCGGAGATAGTGCTCCACCGGGTAGCTTGATTGGAGAGAATGGGGTTTTTGGTAGGCCTGAAAATAGTAGTGGTGGAGCTAGTATCGATATTCCAGCAAATGGCGATAAACCACATGAAACCTTACACTATGAAAAAGAAAAAAATTGACGCAAGAGGGAATGGAGTTGACTAATATACAAATTAAAGTTACGAACGGTTCAATTGCGAAGCTCAGAGAGTTTCTAGTTGGCTCAATTCTTTGTGGCTATGAGATTCCAAATAAACAAAATCTTGGTTGTACTTGGGAATTACGTTTTTACTTCGAAGGTAAAACTTCCTATTTGGTATTTAGCTCTGACGTAGAAAGTGCTGGAGGGTGGGAAGAGTTTGGATATTTGAAATGTGAATTAATACCCGAGACGGAAAGGAATGATTCTGAAGATATATTCAAAAAAGTTTTGATTGAGAATATAGCTATTGAAAGTATCTCTTTATTAATCAATGTAGAGGAAGATATTGAAGCAGAATGCGGCATTGTAATTCGGTCTTCTGAAGGAAAAGAGATTATTATTTCTACTGCTCCATCACCCGGTGCCGTATCAGTAATGGCACCTTTTAGTATTGATGAGTATAAACCTGAGGTGTTGATAGAACACTGTACATCAAGAGCTATTTAGAACCGACTAGAAATTGTTTGAATCAAACCTCATCGCCTCGCACTTGCGGGGCTTTGTTTTTCTAACTAACTGTTAATTAGCCCAAAGTCCGACTGTAATCAAAGGCAACAACATTGTACAACAGACAATAAATACAAGGCAGTTTCCGAAAAACAGGCTTAATGAAGGTTAGTAATTGAAGGAATGAGAGGGTCAAGTCTTGCACTGTGCAAACTCATTAAAGGATTATAACTAATTCTTTATTTAGCCTCGTTTTTACGAGGCTTTGTTATACTAGAGCTAAAAGCCGTTAAACATGAAAGAGCAGTGAACGATGGGATTAGCAAGGAAGTGTCAAATTAGTTTATCAGATACTCGGTATTATCACTGTGTTTCTCGTTGTGTGAGGCGGGCATTTTTGTGTGGCGAAGATAAGTTAACAGGTAGGTCGTATGAACATCCGGAATTAAAGCTGGACAGGCACTCAAACTTGAAACTTTGAGTCAAATAACTAACGTGGACAGGCACTCAAACTTGAAACCCCGAGTGACTTGTCTAAGCTTTTAGTTCTTCATGATTATTTCAAAATTCTCAGTTCAAGGAGTGAACGATGGGATTAGCAAGGAAGTGTCAAATCAGTTTATCAGATACTCGGTATTATCACTGTGTTTCTCGTTGTGTGAGGCGGGCGTTTTTGTGTGGCGAAGATAAGTTAACGGGTAGGTCGTATTACTTGAAGATAAAAGAAATTTAAAACACAGGCACTCAAGGTACCCTAACTGTATTTCATTTATGGTGAAGTTGACAAGAAATTAAGCTGGACAGTCACTCAAACTTGAAACTTTGAGCAAATCTAAACTGACAGCCACCGATTGAAAAACGGGTAACTGTCAGATCAAGTCTGAGCTAGTACAAATAAGCCGAGTATATAGGTTACTCGGCTCTCGTCTATAATACTGGTCTCAGGTTAATTAGCTTTGCTCTAGCAATTGATAAATCAGTTTTTTTACCGTATCTGGTTCAAAAGGCTTGTCACATAATGCATTAACGCCGCACTGTGCGATGTTGGCTAGATGCGTGTCGTTTGCTTCGGACGTTACCATCAGCACGGGAATATGCGAATGTTTATCGCTATTACGAATTTGCTCAGTGAGTTCTTGTCCGTTCACTTCAGGCATGTTGTAGTCGGTTACGATTAAGTCAAACATTTCGTTTTCAAGGATCGCTAAGGCTTGTGCGCCATCCTCGGCTTCAACGAAGCGCTGGGCTCCCAAATTATTTAGTATTCTGATGATATGCTTTCTCGCTAAAGCTGAATCATCAACAACTAACACACGTAAATCATGGACATCGTATAAATCTAGCTCTAATTCTTGTGGCGCTAGAATGTCTAGTGTGGCGTTGATGGCTTTTCCCAAATGTAGCTTTGAGAATGGTTTAGGAAGAATAGCTATCACACCCGATTGCTTAAATGATTCTAATTGCTGCCTGCGCGTTTCGCTGGAAATTAACATAAACGGAATGGAATAGTCACTCAGCTCAGTATTAAGATATTTTTGTAACTGATAGGCATCACCGTCTTTAAAATGCATAGATGAGATAAGTAAATCGGGGATATTTTTGCTCAAGTGTTGCTTGGCAGAATGGAAATCTTCAGCGAAGTCGATCTGCTCGATGCCTTCCTCTTGTAACTCCTTTGCAATGATTTTACGTTGAGTGACCGAAGGCTCTACTAGCAAAATACTTAAATCTGACGACAACAATTCGTTCATAGAAATTCCTAAAAAAATCAATACTGTGACTACTTCTGCCTGCTGCCAGAGATAATAGCTTAAATGCGTGGGGTAACGCGTTTTGATTCTTAACAACCGCAGGAAACTAATGTAATCAACGTCCATAAAAGTTCTAATAAGTTAGTTGATTATTTAGCTCGTCAAAATAGCTGCTCAACTTTACAAATTAAGTCAAACATAACTCATCATACCGAAATCACTTTAACTGGGCTAGACGAATTCAGTATGAGTTTTCTGGTTTTATTTCTAGATGTTCAATTGCTCCTTAACTTTGATCAATAGCTCTTTAGCTTGCAGAAATTCAAAGTCTTGTAATTTGTCTTTCACTTCATTTAATCGAGATTGTGGCAGTTTACTGTGCTCGGCTAGATAGTCTAAAACCTCCATAGCCTCAGCATCATTGTTGTCGACTAAAGATATTAGGTGATTTAGCTTTTCATCTATATTGATGTCGAACATGATGCTGTTATCGTCTTGTTTTGCTGTTTGTTTGTTTTGTTGTTGGGTTAATTTCAAATTCAGTTGCTGCGCCGTGGTTCGTAAGTAGTTGGCTAATTGATGTAGCTCATCAATATCTACCGATTGCGATGCTTTTAACTGTGCTTCAAATCTTTGTGCTTGCTCTGCCAAATAATGTGCAGATAGATTGGAAGCGGAGCCTTTCAGAGTATGCGCAATTCGATGTGCATGCTCTAGGTCGCCGACGATGAGGGCTTGTTCTAGGTTGATCACTTCTTCGATTTGGGTTGTTAAAAATTTACTTAGAATTTTCCAATATGCCGACTCGTTACCCCCTATACGATCAATCCCATCATTAATATCAATGCCTTCAATCTCAATAAACTCTGAATTTTCATCTTCTTCAACTCGAGGCTTAGGTTTTGTTTGCGGTTTTGGTGTTTGCTCTTCGTCTTGGTACAAATACTTTGTGATCGTCGCTATCATGCGTTCAAAACAGATGGGTTTGCTTAAATGGTCGTTCATCCCAGCTTGAATACATACTTCTTTATCCTCTTGAAGTGCATTTGCCGTCATGGCGATGATCGGGATTGCGTCAAACTGACTTTGCGCTCGAATGTTCTTGGTGGCAGTAATACCATCCATAACGGGCATTTGCATATCCATTAAAACTAGTTGATAGTCGTTTGTAGCTATCAATTGCAAAGCTTCTTCACCATTATTGGCAATATCGACCGCTAAATTTACTGAACTGAGCATTTCGGTCGCAACCTCCTGATTTGTAATGTTATCCTCTACCAATAAGACAGATTCACCATTGAAGGTTGTAAGGTTGTTGGGTTGTTTTTTGACGGTGTTCTGCTCAATATTTTCCACGTTGTAGCAATCCATAATACAATCAAGGAGTAAGGAGGCATTCATTGGTTTGGTCACAATCCCATCGAGCATTGGAGCGAGTTCATCATCAATTTCTAATTCTTTACTATACGCGGTGACGAGTATGATAAAGGGACGGTGTGTAGAGTGTTGGTTTCTAATTTTTTTGGTGGTATCTCCGCCATTTAGTCCTGGCATATTCCAATCCATAAATATTAAGTCGTAGTTGACTATCTCAGCTTCCGCGATCGCTTCACGGCCATTGTGTACGGATACAACTTCTAACCCCAAATTAATGAGTAAATTACTTAAGATGCTTCTCGCAGCTTCATTATCATCAACAACCAGTGCTTTTTTGTTGAGCAAGAATGAGCGATTGTGCACGTCAGGAGTTAACGCGCCAGATTGCACATCACATTGGATGGTAAAGTAGAATTCGGAGCCGCTTCCTAGCTCACTGTGTACGCCGATTTCACCCCCCATCAACTCAACCAACTGCTTTGAAATACTGAGTCCAAGCCCGGTTCCGCCATACTTTCTTGTAATAGAACCATCGGCTTGTGAAAATGCGTGGAATAATTTGGCCTGCTGTTCAGGGGTTAGGCCAATCCCCGAGTCTTTGACAGAGAACTGAATCGTCACACCTTGACTGTTTTGCTCTATTAATTTTGCAGTTAATATGATTTCACCGTGTTCCGTGAACTTAATCGCATTCCCACACAGGTTGATTAACACTTGACTTAAACGTAATGGATCGCCGATAAGCTTTCTTGGCACGGTTGGTGCGATATCCAGCAGCAGTTCTAGACCTTTTTCCTCAGCTTTGATGGCATTTACCACAGACACATTGGTCATTACCTCGTCGAGTTCAAAGGGGTCTTGTGATATTTCCAGTTTGCCAGATTCAATCTTTGAAAAATCTAAGATGTCGTTGATGATACCAAGCAAGTTATTTGCCGCGACGTCTATTTTTTTAACGTAGTTTTGTTGTTTTTTATTGAGATTAGTTTTTAACACCAAATGACTCATACCAATAATGGCGTTCATGGGAGTACGAATTTCGTGGCTCATATTGGCCAAGAACTCACCTTTGGCTTTACTGGTCGAATCGGCGTGCTGCTTAGCATCACGCAACTGTTTTTCCATTTCTTTTCGTTCGGTAACGTCAAGCAAGAGTCCAACAATACCAGCGGCCTCATTATCGGCGTCGCTAAATGTCGCTTCATAAACTACTACGTCTCGTAATTCTCCGTGGAGGTTTTGAATTTTCATTTCATAATCATGACTGCCTGGATTATTGAGCAACTTGTGTTCAGATTCATTGAACCTAGTGGCAATGTCGAAAGTGAAAATATCACTTGGTGAAGCACCGATCACATCTGCATCAAATGTGCCGATAAACTCGTTAAAGCTCCTATTGACGCCTAAATAAATACCATCGCGACTTCGGTAGTACATGGGATTGGGGATAGCGTCGATAATTTTTTTATTTAGCTCCAGTTGTTCCAGCACCATACGCTCGGTGTTGCGCTGCAGCTCCAAATTTTGCGTTAAGTGTAAGCTCACCGCCAAATCTCGGATGATAAAACTAAGCCACTGAAATTCTCTGGGACTGAGGTGAGTAAAAGTCCCTAGCTCTAACAGTCCAATTGCTTCATCTGCTACTAATAATGGAAAGTAGTGAAGTTCCTTGACCTGTAACTTAGTTCCGTGGTGATCAATGGCGATCATCTCACCGCTATTTATTGAATACCTTTCTTTTGAACGTAAAGTATGAAAGTAAATGGAGTTAGTATCACGGTATGACGAAGTGGCATTGGCGTTAAATCCAATACCTGAAATCCGGCGCAATTCATGTTCTTCAAGTACGTATAAGCCAATAAGAGGAATTGCTAACTTATTACCAATGAAGGAAATGGTTTCTTCTGACAGTTCAAGTATATCGTGTTTGCCTCTAAGAACACTGCCAAAATCTTTTAAGATTGCGCTAAATTTCAGTTGCTCAGAAATATTACTTAATAGTGAGTTTAGCGCTTTTGAAAACTGCGCGAGTTCACCGTGATAGGTGGTTTCAAGCTGAAAATCGAATTGCTTTTCATCGACTTTGGCAACTAATGCTTTTTGTATTTTGGATAGTGGGCGAATATAAAATTGCCAAAGCAAATAAAATGAAACACATATGCTTAATAGCAGCGTAGCAATAATGATATTTTGAATGGTGGTTGCATAATTTACATTTGCCTTCGTCTGTTTCTCATTCTGGGCTATTCGTTGATATATCTGTGTTTGAGTTTCAGATAACGAGGTCATGATCCGCTGTTTAGCTTGTAAATACGCTTCACTAAATAGCACAGACTGGTTGAATAAGTGGCTGGCCTGCGTTTGGTTATTCAAAAATTGTTGCTTATGCTTTATTGCCTCTCGCTCAATCTCCACCAAGTCTTTAGACATCAATAACGCTTGTTGCATTTCACTGTATTCGAAACTAGTGACATTTAAGTCCTCAAAGCGTTGAATAAGCGACCTACTGATTTTTTCATTGCTGATGGGTGGAATAGCAGCGTTGTTCAGGGCAAGTTTGTCCCAGTAGTCTAGCTGTAATTGGTCAGGCAAAGCTGCGCGGCCCTCGCTGGCGGCAAGTGCATATTCAAATAAAGTCAGCCAGCGACTTTCACCAGTAACAATGTAAGCTCTGGCATATAAACTTCTTTTATCGGAGATTAGTTTCAACTCGCGTGTCAGTTCGCTAAGTTTAATCAGTTGCTCTTGTAATCTTGATTCTGACTGTTGCTCAACATTGGCATACCGTGTCACAAAGAATAGCACCAGACTAATAGTGAACATCAAAGCAAATAAAGCTAAGAATAAAGTACGAAGTTGAACCATATTTAACCTCTGTAGTTTGGCACTATTAGAAAGATAGACCTAAAATTTGGGGAGTGTTAACTACATCATTGGTAAACCTCGAATGTTTGAGAAGCATACAGTATTGTTAGTCGACGATCAGGCAGAGAATTTGGCTCTGATGTCTGAAATACTAAAGTCTGAGTATCGCATTCTCGCCGCAAAAAGTGGATTTGATGCACTCAAGCTTATGGAATCAAAGCAAGTAGATATTGTGCTTCTCGACGTAATTATGCCTGGGATGGATGGTTATGAGGTCATCTCTAAAATCAAGTCATCACCGGATCATGCTGATATTCCTGTTATTTTCTTAACAGCAAAAAATAGCATTCAAGATGAAGAAACTGGGTTTGCTTTGGGTGCAAGTGACTACATAAATAAACCAATTAGCCCGCCCATAATTCTTGCTCGGGTTAGGACGCATATTCAAAATAAACGCCACAAAGATTTTTTAAAGGATAAAAACGCCTATTTAGAAATGGAAGTGACCAAACGCACAAAGGAACTTTCTCAAGCGCAGGATGCCACAATTGCGGCACTTGCCAGTTTAGCCGAGACTCGCGATCAAGAAACCGGCAATCATATAAAGCGCACTCAGTTTTATGTCAGAGCGTTAGCAACAGCACTATCCAAACAAGATAAGTATCGTCCACAGTTAACCGATGAGGTCATTGATTTATTTTTCAAATCTGCGCCTTTGCACGATATCGGTAAAGTCGGGATCCCTGACGCAATCTTATTAAAGCCAGGTAAGCTTACAGAGCAAGAATTTGAAATCATGAAAACTCATACTGAACTTGGCTACCGAGCTATCAAGCATGCAGAAGACGAGGTGTCAGATGAAGTCAAATTCCTTAAGATTGCTAAAGACATTGCGCGATATCACCATGAAAAATGGGATGGCTCCGGTTACCCGAAGGGATTGAAAGGTGAGGATATACCTTTAGCTGCGAGGCTGATGGCCATTGCAGATGTTTACGATGCGTTGATTAGTAAGCGAGTCTATAAAGAAGCCATGACACACGATGAAGCATTGCAAATCCTCTCAGAAGGAAAGGGAAGTCATTTTGACCCAAGTATTCTCGATACATTTTTTGCTATCGAAGGCGAATTTCAAGAAATCGCTCGTAAATACTCGGATTGAGACAAACAGTCTCTTTAGCCTACAATCCACACTCATTAGTGATTTTTCTATCTACCCATCCGTGTTTTCTTAATTTCAAATCTCATATTTTTCTCATGTATAAAAGAAAATCCTTATAAAACATATCGCTAAGCTTTTTGTTATATATTTATGTATAAATAATATTGTATACAATATATCAATTGTGTATTGTTAAGTGGTTACCAAACATACTCACTAATGGGAACAACAAAGGACAACACAATGCGTAATAATAAAAACACAGCGTATCAACTTCGTCGAACGCTTGCTGCAACTGCGGTTGCAATCGTTTTGGGGAGCTCAACGGTATATGCCGCCGATGGGGGAAGCACGGTTAAAGGTAGTATCGTTAATGGTCAAGGTATAGAGCTATCACAAGCTGAGCTGATATTCACTCACATAGCTAAAGGCTTGAAATTTCGCGTCAGTACTAATGCAAAAGGCGAATATATACTCAGAAACCTGCCTGTTGGGGAATATACCGTTTCAATTAATAAAGCAGGTTTTGAAACTGTAATTGAAGAGAATGTAGCAGTTAATATCGGTCAGGCGTTGATTTTCGACGCACAGCTTCTTAAACAGGGCGAAAACGTTGAGCGAATTGCGGTCACAGGTACCGCTATCAGACGTGTCGACATGAGTTCCTCTACGGCAGGAGCGACCTTTACCGATGCAGAATTAAAAGTGATGCCGGTAAATACGGGTTTTGAAAGTATTGCTTTACTTGCTCCTGGTACGGCTGAACCGGGTGGCTCAAACTTCAAAAGAGCATCTAGCTTTGGTGGTTCGTCTTCGGCGGAAAATGCCTACTTTTTTAATGGCTTAAATGTAACTAGTATTCGAACTGGTCTGGGGTCCATCCGTTTACCTTGGGAAGCGATAGCGCAAACACAAATTAAAACAGGTGGAATTAGCCCTGAGTTTGGCGGTGCTATTGGTGGTATCGTCAATGCGGTTTCGAAATCCGGTGACAATGAATTTACGTTCGGTGCTGAAGCGAGAATCGATCCATCATGGAGTCATGATTACCACGATTCGATTTATCAAGCCAATGGCACTATCGACAGTAATACAAAGCAAGATTATGACTCCTTCAGAGAGTTCCAAATTTGGGCTAGTGGCGCCATTATTGAAGACAGCTTGTTCTATTACGGGCTGTACGCTCCCCGCAAGGAAGTGAATCGTTGGGCGGGACAAACAACGTTCCACGACAGAGAACGTG
The DNA here is from genome assembly GCF_051930985.1 of Pseudoalteromonas sp. T1lg65. Lineage (NCBI taxonomy): Bacteria > Pseudomonadati > Pseudomonadota > Gammaproteobacteria > Alteromonadales > Pseudoalteromonadaceae > Pseudoalteromonas > Pseudoalteromonas sp. T1lg65. The sequence goes on from NZ_CP196837.1 coordinate 1,686,305, forward strand.
AAGAAGACCGTTGGTTTGCCAAGCTAGATTGGTATATCAACGAAGATCATTCGATTGGTTTCTCCGCTATGAACAACAAGCGTGAATGGCAAACTCAGAACTACGCGTATGCTTGGAAAGAAGATAAAGTGGGTGGCGCCGAAGGTGTTGCAGCGCCCGGAGAAGACGGTGGTAAGGTTTTTAGCTTAAGTTATAACGGTTATATCAACGACTTTTTCAGTGTTTCAGCGGTGTACGGTAAAGTAACCGAAAACGTCGAGAATGTTGTTGCATCGACCGTTCCGGGGGTTTGGGATGAGCGTGATGGTGAAGTTACGTTATCAACTCATACCGCGTCATCAGTTACTGAAGAAGAATACGAGCGCGAACAAGGTAGAATAGATTTTAATTTAGATTTGGAAAACCACTCATTACTCTTTGGCGTTGATTACACCAAAGTTAGCGTCGACTATTTTGAAGGTCAAAATGGTCTAGGTGATGCTGAAGGCTGGTGGACCATTAAAACTGCCGGTGAAGGAGATCAAGAGCTAACGGGAGCAGCCATCGGTCAAGACTACATTGAACGACGGGTGAGAACACGTAACGTCGGTGACAAATCAGCCGTTAAATCGTTAGCGTTTTATGTTAATGATTCTTGGCAGGTAACCGATGAGTTGGTACTTAACCTTGGATTTCGTTATAGCGAATTTGAAAACACCATCTCTGACGGACGAGCTTACGCGAAAATGGACGATCAATTCGCACCGCGCCTACAGGCAATATATGACTTAAATGGCGATGGCGAATCTAAACTATTTTTTACCTATGGTCGCTATTTCCAGCCAGTGTCAGCAAATATGAACATTACTCAGGGCTCAGCGTCGGTAGAGTGGTTTGAATATTTTGAATTAGACCAAGTTGATGGTAATGGGAACCCGGTGTTGCTTTCTGATGGCTCGCCAAGCAGAGGCAATATGCTCACTGATAAGTATTGGCGTCAACGCGGAATTACTGAACCGGGACTTATCGCATCATCATCATTAAAACCAATGTATTCAGACGAATTCACCATCGGTTATCAAACCTCAATATTTGATGATATGGCATTCGGTGTAAGGGCGATTTATCGTGATTTGGGCCGGAGTGTTGAAGATACCGATGTGGGTCCTGTACTTGCGAAAAAACTGGTAGAGCTGGGCATTGAAGATAAGGTCGGTCAGGGATCGTATTATGTGCTGAATAACCCGGGTGAAGCGGTGACGATGAGCTTTGACTTTGACGGTGACGGACAAGTTGATGATATTACGCTAAGTCCAGAAGAGCTGGCACTACAAGACGCGGTAAGAAAATATTTGGCGTTAGAGTTTACTCTTGAAGGTAACATCACAGATAGAATACGCATAAACGCTTCTTATACTTGGTCACACAACTATGGTAACACCGAAGGTCTAGTTAAAACCGATAACGATCAGGCAGATCCGGGTTGGACAACGTCCTATGACTATGCAGATTTGATGGACCATGGCTATGGTAAGTTGCCAAATGATCACCGTCACTCAATTAAGTTGTCTGGTTCTTACGATATTACTGACGAGTTGACTTTAGGTGTGGTGGCACGCAGTACCTCTGGCCGTCCCAAGAACTATTTCTCGGTTCACCCAGTTGGTGTAGATAGCTGTGCTGAAGGCAGTCCTTGGGATGCCTGTGTCAGTAAATATTACGGACATGTTTCTCACTACGATGAGAATGGCAAGCCAACGCCTCGTGGTAGTGTTGGTAACTTACCTTGGGCGACAACCATTGATATGTCGCTGAGTTATAAAACAGATATAGCAGGCCATGATCTGTTGCTAAAAGGTACCATCTACAACTTGTTAAATGGTGATGCGGCGCTGGATATTAATGAGCAGCGTTCTATCAACGGTGATAACGGTCTGGAAGTCAATCCTGATTATGGACTAGTTACAAGACGCCAAACAGAGCGTTACTTGTCGTTAGTGGCAAGATTTAACTTCTAATATTTCCCTGGTTTAAGTCGGGTCGTTTAGGCCCGACTTATTTTATTTTCAACGTTTGATACACTCACTACCACATTGAACTGAACTCACTTTAAACCAATAACAATCAAGGTTGTCATGCTAACTCAAGTCAATTATACCGCTAGACAAGCGAAAATTACCGCCAAGCTCTTAGCGCAGAATTTAGATGCCATCATTATTAGTGGTTACGAAAATATTGTGTATCTCACTGGTTTTACTGGACACGCAGCAACGTTACTGATTACAGCCAATGGCTCGCATTCGTTAATTACGGATTATCGCTATTTTGAACGTGCAACAGAGGAATCTCAAGGCGTAGAAGTTGTCTTGCGGGCAAGAGATTCGGAAAGCTTGCCCGATTGTATCTTCCGTTTACTTGGCAACAAACAAGCGATCGCGTTTGAGAGTGAAAAAGTTTCTTATCGAGAATTTGCAGCGCTCTATGAAAGCAATCATCAGACGAAGTTATTACCCGTTTATGGTTGGACTGAGCAGCTAAGAATGGTGAAAGACCAATACGAAATCAGCCAGATTAAACATGCTGCTACAATTGCAGACGAAGCTTTATCACAGACCATGCCTTATATCAAAGAAGGCATTAGTGAGCGTGACGTTGCAATAGAACTTGAGTACAGAATGCAGAAGTTGGGTTCTGAAGGGATATCGTTTGACACGATTTTGCTTTTTGGTGAACGGTCGTCTTTACCCCATGGCAACCCAACCAATAAAAAACTCAAACAAGGGGACTTGATCCTATTGGACTTCGGCGCTGTCGTAAATGGTTACCGATCAGATATGACACGCACATTTGTGCTTGGGACTGCAAATGAAAAACAACAATCTATTTTCGACACGGTGAAAGCCGCACAGCAAAATGCTTTATCAAAAGTCTGCGCTGGGGCCGACTGCTTAATGATTAATACAGCCGCTCATCACGTATTAGCCACAAGTCCTTTTGCACAATATGCAGGAGAAGGGCTTGGTCATGGTGTTGGATTGTTTTTGCATGAACAACCGTTTATCAAGCCAGGTGTCGAATATCAATTACAAGCTGGTAATGTCATTACCATTGAACCGGGAATTTATATTCCGCAGTTTGGTGGGGTGCGGTTGGAAGAAGATATTTTGGTAACCGAATCTGGGTATGAATGTTTGACCAACTTCCCTCATCAATTCGAAATCCTTAACTAACTGGAGGAATTGTGCAAGTCATTGACAGACAAAGAGTCGCAGAGTTATTAACCTTCAATCAGCTGATCCAAGCACTACGAACGGGCTTTGCAAAGCCTGCGAACATGCCGAAACGCAATGTGTATTCGCTCGATGAGAGTGAAGATAACCATGATGCCTTTGCCGTGTTACCATCGTGGAATGAAGAAGTGCTAGCCGTAAAGGCTTTCAGCTACTTTCCACAAAACCCAAACAAAGGAAAAGACAGCTTATATTCAAAAATCATGCTGTTTAACCGTGAATTTGGAGAACCGCTTGCACTAATAGATGGAACCGAAGTGACTTTATGGAGAACAGCCTGCGTCTCGGCGTTGGCCGCGGATATTTTGGCGAGAACAGAAGCTAGCAATTTGGTTTTTTTTGGGACAGGAAAATTAGCGCCTTTTATGATTAAGGCACACTTGTCTGTACGGAATTATCAACGAGTCACGGTGATTGCAAGAAGCCTTGGAAAGGCGAAGCGTTTAGTATCCAGTCTACGGCTGGAATACCCTGAGGTAGCATTTAGTATTGCAACAAAAGCCGACAAAACGATCATTGAGTCTGCAGATGTGATGAGTTGTGCGACGGGTAGCCATGAGCCATTATTTGATGGTAACTGGTTAACTGAAGGAACGCACATTGACCTTATTGGCAACCACCATAAAAATGCCAGAGAATGTGATACGCAAACAGTAATAAAAAGTCGCGTATTCGTAGATAGCCGAGTGAACGTGCTCGGTGAAGCTGGTGAGTTGCTCATTCCAATTGACGAAGGTGTATTTAAAGGATCCGATGTTATTGCCGAGCTAAGTGAAATGGTCAGCCATGAAACAATGCGACAAAGTGAACGCGATATCACCTTATTTAAATCGGTCGGTACCGCATTGAGCGATCTGATTGGAGCTAAGCTAGTTTATGATTTGGACAAAAAATAAAGCACACGGAAAAGTATATGATGTGGTTAATGTCACACGGGTTAACGATAAGCGCTTGATCAATCCGTTAGTCTGTCATCAAAGCCATATGTTTGTCAGCTATGCCACTAAGGACGGTACAAATTGTGAAAAGCTGCTGTTTGACGAATTGTTTTATTACGCGTTTAAAAAAGGCTCAGTTTGTCAGGTGATGATCGATGACAGTGGGGTGTTACATTACCACCCCAATTCTCAGCACAGCTAGAAAGAAGATGCCGAGAGCAGGGTAATTGAAGTATCAATTATCCTGCTAAATACGCTCGGTGAGTTATTTTCGTTGGAACTCAGAAGTGGCTTTCCATTTTGGCCAAGCTTGTTGTTGTGAAACGTCATAGCCAACTTGGAAGAACAACTGTAGGTCTTGCACCGCACCACTTAGGTCCCATTCTTCACGGTAACGATCACAAGGTTGGTGATAGCAACCACGAAGCACTAGTCCCATTCGCTTACGATACTCCTCTGTCTCGGCGTCACGTGCTTCTGTACCGCCCCCTGCATACATTGCTGGTACACCCATATTGGCAAATGCAAAGTGATCTGAGCGGTAATAGCCTCCTGCAGCAGGGCGAGGATCGCCTGACACTACTCTGTCTTGCTCTTTTGCAGCAGCTGTTAGCATATCGTCTAGTTCTGACTTACCGATACCAACCACACTAATGTCTTTGACTTTACCTAGCAGGTTTAAGCTATCCATATTAATGTTTGCTACGGTTTTGTCTGCTGCAATAACCGGGTTTGCTGCGTAATATTTTGAACCAAGTAAGCCTTGTTCTTCAGCTGTAACCGCTAAGAAAGTAATTGAACGTTCTGGGCGAGCTGGTAATTTAGTGAAAGCTTCCGCAACTTCAATCATACCGCCAGTACCGGTGGCATTGTCATGAGCACCATTATAGATTTGATCACCTTTACGGTTTGGATCGGTCCCTAGATGATCCCAATGCGCAGAGTAAACGACGTGTTCATCCGCCTTTTTGCTGCCAGGGAGTGTGGCGATAAAGTTATAAGAAGTCGATTTTTTGATAGTACTGTTTACTGTAACTGAAGCAGTTAAGTCGCCCATATCAACATGATAAGCGCCGGCAGCTGCCTTTTTCTTGGCATCGTCGAAGCTTAAGCCTGCTTTTTCAAACAGTTCCTTTGCTACATCAACCGTTATCCAACCTTCTACAGCAACACGGTCCATATTATTGTTTTCTTTTTGAAAACCAAACTGTGGACCAGACCAAGAGTTTTCAACAACGCTCCAAGGATACGAAGCTGGTGCTGTTTCATGGACTATAATGGCACCTGCTGCGCCTTGACGACTTGCTTCTTCATATTTATAAGTCCAGCGGCCGTAATAGGTCATCGCTTCGCCCGTAAATAATCCCGAACTTGGGTTAGCAAAGCCAGGGTCGTTTACTAACATCACTACGGTTTTACCTTTAACGTCTAACCCTTCATAGTCATTCCAATTGTATTCAGGTGCGTTAACGCCATAGCCGACAAACACCAATTCAGAGTCTTTGATCGATTGTAGTTCGCTGATACGGCTAGTTCCCATTACCATGTCTTTTTTGTATTGGTAGGATTTACCGCCAATATCTAAGGTCATATCTGGGCTTGCTTCAATAGAAACCAACGGCACTTCTTGTAAAAAGCTGTTGCCATTTCCAGGTTGGTAGCCCAACGCTTTAAAGTGCTTAGTGAGGTAAGCCAACGTTAATTCTTCGCCTTTAGAAGATGGTGCACGCCCGCCAAACTCATCCGATGCTAGTGTTTTAATATGCTCTCTGAGTTGTGCGTCATTAATGCTGTTGTAAGCTGTATTCACATCTTGAGGGGAATTACTGGTTGTCATACAGCCTGCGAGTACAGCCATTGACAACGCGCTGAGCGTCAGTTTGAGTTTCATAGTTGCCTTTCTTTTACTTGTTAGAGTGCATAAGTATTAACATAAATACAGGGTTATTTCGAGCTAGACAGGTTCTTTGTAAAAAAATTCTCCAGAACGTGTCGGCAAATATACAAATGAACACAGGTAATGGGTTATATCTGTTGTGATTATACTTGTTTACAAAAGTGTTTTGCGTGAGTCGTTCCTGTTGAGTAAACTAAGATGCAATAAAAGTGACGATGTTTTTTATAACTTAGCATCTCAAAAGTATAAAAATTAATGAAAAAATTTAATGCACCAGAACAGTGGGACCCTAGTTTACTTACCACTGCGCCTTTTTCCCATTTATCTGAGTTATTTAATATTTGCCAGTTTAGTCAATGGCCTTCATTTAGCTGGCTGAATGATCAAGCGAATAAGTTCTCAACGCAAACGTACTTAACGCATTTTATCCCAGACGGGGCGTGTGAAGACGGTCGATATTACGAACAAATTATTTTTGAAACACACAATATCCCCACGCGTGAACAGAACTGGCATGACTTCTTTGGAGCCATGATTTGGTGCCTATTTCCAAAAACTAAAGCGTTACTGAATGCATTACACATGCAAGAAATCAATCAGCATGGTTTGCTAGAGCGCACCAAGATGCGTAATGCACTGACGTTGTTTGACGAGTGTGGATTGGTATTAGCTATCACAGATAAACAGTGGCAAAGTGCACTGCGAAATCACCAATGGAAAGCAGTGTTTTATCAACATGCTGATTGTTGGCAAGACCAATTAAAGCCTTTCATATTCGGCCATGCCAACTATGAAATGCTGACCAGACCATTTATTGGATTAACCGCCAAGGTGGTCTGTGTTGTTGTGGGTGATGCATTTATGCAAAACTCGCTAGAGAAGCAATATCAGGAACTGGACAGTAAATTAGTAACACTAATAAAAAATGGTTTGTTGGACGACAATACTCAAATGTCACCGTTGCCGCTATTGGGCATACCGGGTTGGTATGAGGGTGTTCAAGACGATTCATTCTACAGCAACACGGACTATTTTAGGCCGAAGAGAAGGAAATAACATGATTGAAATAAGCGGGCTGAAAAAGAAATTTAAGCTCAGTAGTGAATACAACAAAAAGAAAAGTCACACTGACCCTCGAGAGCGAGACGGCTATTTTCATAGCGTTGAAGATGTCAACTTACGCTGTGGTGAAGGCGAAGTATTGGGCTTGTTGGGACCTAATGGAGCAGGCAAAACCACAACTTTACGTATGTTATCCACGGCTTTGGTGCCGGACGAGGGCACCATTACGATCGCGGGTAAAGATATTGTCAAAAAGCCTTTATTAGGCCGCAAGGCTATCGGTTTTCTATCTGGTTCAACGGGGCTGTACGGACGACTAACGGCAAAGGAAAATGTCGAGTATTTTGCAAAACTACATGGTTTAAAAGGCCGAGCGCTGCAAGCACGTTGTGATGAGCTATTTCAAACGCTAGAGATGGAAACGTTTTTAGATAAACGTGCCGAAAACCTTTCAACGGGTATGAAGCAAAAAACCAATATTGCGCGCGCAGTGGTGCATGAGCCTGATGTGGTAGTCCTTGATGAGCCGACCACGGGACTGGATATTATGACCACTCAAACTGTTATTAGCTTTATTCGTAGGCTAAAAGAGCAGGGGACACCCGTTATCTTTTCTACCCATCATTTGGACGAAGTCGCATTGCTTTGTGACCGAGTTTCTGTGATTGACAAGGGCTATACGTGTTTTGATGGCACGGTTGAGGGCTTTAAACAGCAAGGCCAAAGTGAAGAATTAAATCAGGCGTTTCTTAATTTATTGACAGGAGAGCATCGTGTTTGAGGTATTTTTAAAGGAAATAAAAGAGCTACTTCGTGATAGAAAAACCCTGTTTTTTGTTATCGCACTGCCAATTATAATTTTTCCAGTGATCATGGCACTGGTTGCTTTCTTGGCTTCTCAGGCTGCACTAGAGGCAGAGCAGGAAGTTCACACCTATTATATGGTAAATGAAAGCTTAGCCCCGAAGTTTTCTGAACAAGTTTTTTATCACAAAAGCTTTAAAAAATATGAAGGTAATGAGGTTTTCAATACGGTTGAAGAACTTGAACAAGCCGTTAAAGCAGAAAAAATAGACGTGGGTATTGTGATCCCAGCCGATCCTAAAGCCAATCTTTACGCGGGTAAAACCAGTGACTGGCAAGTGGTATTCAACGATGCTCAGTCGATCAATTTTATTTTCGATAGAATTGAAAAAATGGCAATGGAATATGCCGATGAGCTAAGAGCGATAAAACTGACTGAACTGGGCTTAGACGAAGAACAACAAAAGGCGATATTAAAACCGATAGTGGTTTCCAAGGTAGATACCGCAGATAAACGTGAAAATATCGGGGAAAAAGTCGGTGCATTTATTCCTTATCTGTTGATCCCGTTGGTGCTCATGGGCGCTATTTATCCAGCGATTGACTTAGGTGCGGGAGAGAAAGAGCGTGGTACACTGGAAACCTTATTATTAACGCCAATTACACGCACCCAGCTGGTGTTAGGTAAGTTCTTAACCATACTTGCCAGTTCTATCGCATGTTCATTAATTACGGTGTTTAGTATGGCTGTGTGGATAAGTATCGCCAGTGGTTTTGCAGCACTTGATGTCGTGAAAAATGCCTTCTCTACAGTTACAATATGGGACTTTTCTCTAATATTTGCCCTATTACTGCCGATTGCAGTGATGTTATCAGCGCTGTTGCTGGCAATTTCGATTTATGCAAGAACCTTTAAAGAAGCGCAAAACTATTTCGCTCCGTTACAAATGGGCGTATTTATTCCAATCATCATCTCTTTGATGCCGAATATGGAACTGACTGCCAAAACTGCGCTAATTCCTATTACCAACGTCGCGTTGGCGATTAAGGAAATTATTAAGGGGACTGTCGACTATAGCTTTGTGTCGCTTATCTTCGCAGCGTCAGCTGTGTTAGCTGGGTTACTATTGGCGTTTTGCGTGAAATGGTTTAACAAAGAAGAAGTGTTGTTTAGATAATTCAGTTTTCGGTATCTAAGCTGTTTTAAGGAGTGCCACATTCTGATTTTTACAGTGAATATGGCACTCTGAATAATCTACGTCTGTGAGATTAATTGCTTTATCACAGATACAGGAAACTCTGCTAAATATTGCAATCAATAAATTTTGTCCACGCTTAAGTAAACCGGTTGCACAAGACTCACTTACTGAATATCAGGGATTCACCGTCGGATGTTGTAATTCTGGACATGGGGATGACTTTGCTCACAATATTAACAAGCGTCTCTGTGATAGCGGGTACTTTGACGTGACAATAAAAGAAAATCTAATAGCTTATCCTTCTTAAATCACTTCTTTGCTGACTAGTATGAGAAAGTGACTTCACTAGACAGACATCTGACTTAAAAGTGCACTCATTCCCACTTAGCTTCATCACTTTGATTCTGATCTTATACGACTAAAGTCTTGTAAGTGATTTGTAATGAATCTTTTGACAGCGGTGTCATTCTTGTTATTCTGATGTTCCTATTTAGGGTTTTGCGGTACCTGTATAGGGATAATTATACAAACAAGGAATAAAAGGAATAAGTTATGAAAAAGCCTCTATTGGCAATCGCTATGGTTGTATTATCGGGTTCAGCATTCGCAAATGACGAATGTGGCCGTTGGGAAAACTACTATGTTAAGAATTGCTCTGTTCAACAAAGCTACCCAGTTACGGTTTGTCATTATTACTCGGATTATCCAAACCAAGGTGCGCCAAATAGCGTAACAAATACACTTGAAGGTCATGTATCTTGTCCTTCAAGCTATCTTTGGTGGGACCTAGACAGAACTGAGCACACAACCAGAACCAAAACAGTTGAAGATCCAAACCAGTGTGTGTGGGAAGTACGCAGAAGATGGATCCCGCATGACAATGCACCGGGTTACTGCCGTATGTATTAAATGATAAAAGCGCCTTTAAACACAAAAAAGGCACTTTTAGCAATGATACATCGCTAAATTAAGCAGCCTTTACCTTGGCTGCTTTTATTTCATTGGTCTCAACCATATTTAGTACTTTTTTGATATCAGACCAATGTAATAATTCGATTCGACCTTCTTGGTTTTCAACCAATGCCGTGCAGTTTTCAATCCAGTCACCATCGTTACAATAAACGATGCTATCTTGTACTTTGATTTCTGGCTGGTGGATATGACCACAAATAATGCCGTCAACTCCACGTCTCTTTGCTTCATGAATTGCCGCGTTTTCAAACGCTAAGATGGCTTCACGTGCTTTATGTACACGGTTTTTAATATATGAAGCTAAAGACCAGTAGTGACCGCCGTATAGCTTTCTAAACCGATTGGTCCAGCGATTTAAAAATAACAAAAAGTCATAGGCAACATCACCAATCACGCTGATCAATTTGTTGTAACGTGTGGCAGAGTCAAAATCGTCACCGTGGATCAGCAAAAATTGTTTACCCAAAGACGTGGTGTGAATATAACTTTTATGCACTTCGACGTTAAATAGGGTTTTACCTACATAGTTTCGGAAAGTCTCATCATGGTTACCGGGAATATAAATCACGCGAGTACCATTCTCGGCTTTCTTCTGAATACATTCGAGAACCTGATAGTGAGAAGGGTTCCAATAAAACTGACGCTTCATTGACCAAAGATCTACAATATCACCGACCAAATAAAGCACGTCGCATTGGGTGCTGTTGAGAAAATCCAACAGATATTCGGCTTTGCAGTCCTTATAGCCAAGGTGCACATCAGAGATCCAAATACTAGGGTAGTGGGTTGTTTTCATGGCTGTGCTCTTTTGTGTAATAAAAAGGATATTAGTGAGCAAAAATGACAACAACGGGGCAGTAGCAAGAAGGAATTGTGACAAGCGTGCGTATCGACACACGCTTGTCGAAAAGGCGGGTTAATTAGCCTTTAATTGCAGCGACAATATGATTAATTGCAGCGTCAATATCTAACATGAGCTTTTCACCGGTGCGGCGGTTTTTCAACTCAACTTGGTTGTTGTCCAAGTTGCGCTCACCGATCACCAAAGTAAATGGTACGCCCAACAGTTCCATATCATTGAACATCACACCTGGACGCTCTTTGCGGTCATCGAACAGTACATCGACACCTGCGTCTTGTAAATCGCGATAAAACTTTTCAGCGATTTCTGGTATACGATGAGATTTATGCATGTTCATTGGCACAATGGCGATTTCAAATGGTGCGATAGCAACTGGCCATTTGATACCATACTCATCGTTGTTTTGCTCAATAGCCGCAGCAACAATACGTGAAACACCAATACCGTAACAACCCATGGTCAAGGTTTGGTTTTTACCATCTTCGCCCAACACGCCAGCTTTCATCGCTTCTGAATACTTACTGCCTAACTGGAACACGTGACCAACTTCGATACCGCGTTTGATTTGTAGCTTGCCTTTACCACAAGGGCTAGGGTCACCTTCAACGATATTACGTAGGTCTTCAACTTGGTAGTCTGTAACATCACGGTCCCAATTAATGCCGCTATAGTGAACGCCATTTTTGTTTGCACCAGCAACAAAATCAGCCATAACATCAGCACTTCTGTCGACGATAATCGGCATTTTAAGACCAACAGGGCCGAGTGATCCCGGTTTTGCACCAATGGCGTTGACGATGTCTTCTTCAGTCGCCATTTCTAGAGGCGAATCGACAAGCGCTAGCTTTTCTGCTTTGAGCTCGTTCAGTTCGTGGTCGCCACGTAGGATTAATGCAACTAAACCACGATTGCCTTCTTCGTCTGGGGCACCGTAAACAATCAGCGTTTTTACACCGCGATGAGGCTTAACGCCATGCTTTTCTTTTAATTCCGCAATGGTGTTGGCTTCAGGCGTGTCAAACGTGTTTAGCGCTTTGCTTGGTTCTGGACGTGCTTCTGTTGGCGCAACAGCTTCGGCTTTTTCGATGTTTGCCGCGTAGTCACTCTCATCACTGAAAGCAATCGCATCCTCACCTGACTCGGCAAGCACGTGGAACTCATGTGACAAGCTACCACCAATAGAACCTGTGTCAGCTAACACTGGGCGATAATCTACACCTAGGCGGTCAAAGATATTACAGTAAGCTTGGAAAATTCTTTGGTATGTCTCTTCTAAACAGGCATCAGTAAGATGGAATGAATAGGCGTCTTTCATGGTAAATTCACGCGCACGCATCACACCAAAACGTGGTCTCACTTCGTCACGAACTTTGGTATTGACTTGGTAAAGCGTGATTGGCAATTGTTTATAACTGCTGATCTCTTTACGGATCATATCCGTGATAACTTCTTCATGGGTTGGACCTAAAGCAAAAGGTCGGTCATGACGGTCTTTAATGCGTAGTAGTTCTGGGCCAAATTGCTCCCAACGACCAGACTCTTGCCACAGCTCAGCAGGCTGGATGATCGGCATTAGCATTTCAATCGCGCCTGCTTTGTCCATTTCTTCGCGAACAATACGCTCAACTTTACGAAGTACTTTTAAACCTGATGGTAACCAAGTGTAAAGACCTGAGGCTAATTTGCGGATCATACCGGCACGAAGCATCAGCTGGTGGCTAATAACTTCGGCATCTGAAGGCGTCTCTTTCAGAGTCGCGAGTAAATATTGACTAGTACGCATACTTATTCCGTTCAAAGTTGCATTATTTAATGTTATTGGGGGCTATTCTAGCAGTGCTCGGCGAGCTTAAAAAGCTTTTAATACAGGCAATAGCCGCTAATTCTTGGTTATTTCTACAACGTGATTATGGGTGTTGTCTACTACCCAGCGAATATTAAAATCGTATAAGGTCATACCGTAGCTTTGTTGGTCATCACGTTTCTTTTTGTACGCTGGTCTGGGATCTTGTTTTAGCACGTTGCTAATAAAGGTTTTAAGCTCTGGATAGTCTTTTTGATCGCTGATAAATAATTCAGCCTGCTCATCGAATGTCACTGTCATTTCTGTTTCTGGTCGTGTATCTGCAAAACCAGCAGAAGCGTCGGTTAGAGCGTCCGAATAGGGCAAGTAGGGTTTGATATCAAGCACAGGCGTACCATCTAACAAGTCGATACCGCTGAGTAACAAACGAAGTTGACCATTTTTATATTCCACCCCTTCTAGCTTAACCGCACTCATGCCAATGCCATTGGGACGAAACGTGGCCCGAGTTGCAAACACGCCTTTTCGCTCGTTGCCACCTAATCTAGGTGGACGCACTAACGCTGAATAGCCTTTTTCTGCGGTTTCGTGAAAGCGAAAAATAATCCATAAATGAGAAAACGCTTCGATGCCTCGGACAAATTCTTCACGGTTAAATTCGTCACAAAACCTCAGCTCAGCCTTGGCCTCTGATACTAGTCTTGGTTGCCTAGGTATGGCGAATTTCTGTTTGTAGGGCGAGTGAATATGCCCAATGGGGGAAAGAGTGTAGTTGTCCATAGCGCTACCGAGGAAAGAAAATATCGCGCAGTTTACTACTTACCAGCACACAATTCCAACGCTACGCTGAGGTAAAGCGCGCCATCAATAAAGCGCGTTTAAAGCAGGCGATGTACACCTAAACCCAGTTGAAACTTTCTCACTAGCAGTTTCAGCATACAATAGCGACAATAGGTATTTAAATTAATAACTTAAGAAAGGAAAGTGATGAAAACGCTCGTTAGTATCTTAATCATTATGTTCTCGCCATTGGTGTTGGCAAACCCATTACTTGGCAGCTGGGAGTTTGTGAGTGGTGAATATGCCACAGAAGGTGGCGTGGTCAGCGCCAAAGCGCCACAAGTGACGTCGATAAAGCTAATCACCAAAACCCATCATAGCTATATCACTCAAGCCGCAGGAAAATTCAAATATGCTGGTGGCGGCAGTTATCATCTTGATGGCAATAAGTTTGTGGAAACTTATGAATATGGCAATGTCGATTCTTTATTAGGTAGAACGATGGCATTTACCTATAAAGTAGAGGGAAATTTGTGGCATCATGAGCTCTATGAAAACGGAAAGTTTGTAGAGAAAGAAATATGGCGAAAGGTCAAATAATTCCAAAAACAATGCGTTATATCTCCTTTGATCATTCAACCTTAAGTATTGCCAAAGGAGAGACACCATGTATCGGCGCTGAAGAAGTGCTCATTCAAGTTGTTGCATTTGGTGTTAATCGAGCCGACTTATTACAGCGCCAGGGAAAGTATCCGGCTCCCGCTGGAGATAGCCCGATTTTAGGTCTAGAAGTTGCGGGTATAGTCGTCAAGGTTGGTGATGCAGTATCGCAAAGTTGGCTGGGCAAATCGGTGTTTTGCTTAACCGCCGGCGGAGGCTATGCTGAATATGCCAAAGTCGATGCCAAGCAGTTAATGGAAATTCCAAAAGGTCTGTCTTTTACCCAAGCTGCTGGTCTTGCTGAAGTCTACTTGACGGCCTTTGATGCTATTGTTAGGACAGCACAATTATCCGCGGGGCAAGTCCTATTGGTTCATGGTGGTGCGTCAGGCGTTGGCAGTGCTGCAATTCGGCTTGCCAAAAAATACCGCGCTGTCGTAGTCACCACACAAAGCAGCGACGAAAAATCAAACTATGCCCGTCAGTTGGGGGCGGATCACACCATTAATTATCGCCAAGAAGACTTTTCAGAAGCGATGAAATCGCTGGGCCTACAAGCCAACGTTATTCTTGATCCTGTCGCCGGTGACTATTTAAGAAGCAACTTACGTTGTGCCGCCCTGGATTGTCACTGTATTGTGTTAGCAATGCTCGGTGGTAGGTATAGCGAAATTGACTTTGCCAAGTTACTGGCCAAACGGTTTAACCTACACGGTAGTACCTTAAGAAATCGCAGTATTGCATACAAGCGCGAGTTGGTCGCTGCCTTTAGTCAAGACGTTTTAGCGGATCTACACCTGCCTGAAATGGCGATTCCAATCTACAAAGCACTAGATTGGCACGATATCGAACAAGCACACGAGATACTGCAAGAGAATAAAAATCTTGGCAAGGTAGTGGTAAGGATCAGCGATTAAGCAAAGCTTATTGTGGTATAAAACCGCTCAGCCCAACCGTAATATGCACTTTCAGCGGTCACTATTAGCTTGATAATCAAACTATTAAAGTTAGTTATATCAAAGGAATATAGCGTATACAAAACAAACACCAAGTGCTAAGGTTTGGCTGTCTAAAAGGAATAACAATGGATTATTAGCATGTCATCGGCCATTCAAAACTATATAGATACGCTCTATGCTGGAATCGATATTGATCCTGTTCACAAGCAGGCGTGTTTAAAGCATTGTCTAGATAGTCGCGATATTTATGCTTGGGTCTATACCAGCGAACTCAATAACAATGATTTATTTCTCCGCCGTCTAATAGGTATAAAGAAGCCAAGGGAATTACAAATTCCCATGCATCAACCTGACAATAAAGAAAAATCCAATTCAGTTAAATTGTTTATCCCTGAAGTCTTGTCTAGTGAAGCAACTGAGCGAGTATGCAATCAGCAAGATGTTGACGCCAAAAAAGCGCAGCATGATAAACTTATCGCTCTCAAACTAAGTGAATTAACTCACTACAAAGCAAGCAAAATAATTAATTTTTCTAAACATGCTGGTAGCAGTCCTGTTTGGGTGAATGACAATCCCATTAGTTATATCGAAGAGTTTCATCAAGAGGTTAAAGAGCATCTCAACCTAACAAAAAAGTCTGCGAAAGGTCATCAAAGTACTCAAAGCGACAACGCTCATACCCTAAAAGTATCAAACGACCTAATTAATGCGCTCCACCAAAGGGGCGATAACGACGCGCCCAAGTGTGGTGAGTTACTGATGAAACTCAATAAGCCAGAAGCGTTTTTTCCGCACCAGCATTTTGAGGGGGAACAGCTGTACGCCTCCCTTTTTATTACAGATATCAGTATTCATTGCTTTGCAACGGGCGTAAAAATGCTATGTATGTCTGTGAGCTACCAAAATTTAGTGATAAAGCAAGGTGAAAAGCTCACTAGAGCAGCGTTAAAACTTGAAGACATAGCCACGCTTAATGAAGTACTCAGCAACACCTATTTGAACAAAAACCAAGCTCAAGTGTTGTATGCAGAACCACAACAAGGCCAAGGTGTATTTTGGTTGCAGCTATTAACAGCCTTGCTGGGGCTTGATGAGTCGGCTGAGCAGCCAATTGACTGTGAATCAATACGCAGACACTGGGATATTCCAAGGCCATTTACCTATACCATTGTACATATTGGCAAAGAGCAACGAAAAACAGTCAATCGACTGCATGACGAATTGAAGCTTGATTATTTACATAGCTTACAGAGTAAGCTGGCATTTCAAGAAGACCTAAACTATTTCAGACGGGACAAAAGTCAACTGGTTACATTAGGTGACAGCGATATACGCCATCAGTTTTCTAGGCAAGGCGGATGTACATTGCTTAACCCCAATCGCTTACTTGAACATAAAGAACTCTTTTTTCAAAATTACATTGCTAACAATGGTAATCGCTATACAGCTATTGCTTTGCTGGCGTATGCCGAGTACTACTTTTTAATCACCATGCAAAACCGCTTAGCTATGCCAGCAACAGAGTCGCCTTGCGCCGAGGTGTTAGACAGGCTGACCCAACAATATAAGCTGTTAACCAGTCATAGGATCAATTACCGCTTTGCGGAAGTAAGCCGCATTGACACACATAACCGTGCGTATGAGTGTTGGGATAAAGTATTGACCATTTCTCGGTTGCATAAATACTTGGGTGAGGACATTCAAGATTACCGCAATGTTATTGAGCTTTACCATCGTCAACAAACCGCTGAACATGAACAACAAATGCAAGAAATTGCACGTCAGCGCGCAGAACAAGAAAAGCGCCATGATAAAAAAATTAAACGTATCGCAACCATGGGCACCGCATTGATCTTTTTGGCTGGGGTTTTTGGCACCAATTTTTATGAAATGACCTCAATGCACAACGGCGGCCCTGTGGTGTTTTTTTCCAGCGATTGGCACGCCGTGTTGATAGGGCTGGTTATTTTGGCGACGACTTGGTTTGTTACCTTGAATAGCCATAAACGTCGAGCTGCTACTCAAAGTTTTAAGCAATTGTTGGATAACTACCCTAATGCAACAAAATACGCGGCTATCGGGTTAGGCTTGATTTGTATTTTTGGTTGGGGTTATCAATTTTGCCTACACCTGTTTGGTTTTATCCTGTCCAAAATATCGTAAATTTCCACAGTGAAGCCTTACAAAAAAGCCCTCTGCAATAAGCAAAGGGCTTGTTACTAGGGGTAACCTTCACAATTTCTTGAAGTCACCTGAACATGTGTTCGATTCTTTTTCCTCAACCCATCAATTTCCACAGTGTTTATTTGCACTATATCCAAACCACACGCCTAAACGGCGGGGGTTAGTGCAACCGAAAGTATGTTATTTACAGTCGTAAACGGCCTTTGTTTCTACTGCCTAAATGGCGGGGGTTGATGCAACATGGGCAAACGTTCAATTTACCAGACTACCTCATGTTTCTACTGCCTAAACGGCGGGGGTTGATGCAACCCCAGAAATTCTAGCCCTTGTATAGCGTGGCCTGCCAGCGTGGTTTTGCTGAACCTCCTTGGGCAAGTTGCCAAAAAGTCGTTTATACCCCATATTTTCGCTCCTATCTCTCAACAATCACACTTAACCTATTGATTTTATTGGGGTGTGAACCAAATTGCCTGATTTTCACTTAAGTTATTGTAAACAGTCATTTTTTAAAATTTACCGAATGCGGGAAATAGGGTGCGCACAAATTCGCTGATGGCGTTATTCAAATTGTTAAAGAACCACACTTAACCTATCAGTCATGGGTAAATAATCAAGCTGAATCATCGGCTTTGCTAACTGATCATTTTTTCTCGATTAAGCTGTGCAGTCACGTTTTCTAACACCACATATAGCCCCATTTTTAGTCTAAACAGCTTGGGGGAATGTTACGTTAGTATTCACCGCGAAGAAATGTACATACGTATGTTTCTACTGCCTAAACGGCGGGGGTTGATGCAACCAACATCCAATAGCTTTGGTAGACTTTGATAATATGTTTCTACTGCCTAAACGGCGGGGGTTGATGCAACATCAAAGTTCTCACTTTATTACTGAAGTTTACAGTTTCTACTGCCTAAACGGCGGGGGTTGATGCAACTCTAAACAACAGCTTGCCATTTACGAGTTCTCCAGTTTCTACTGCCTAAACGGCGGGGGTTGATGCAACAGTATCCTATCAGAGAATATTTGAAGGGGCCTTTGTTTCTACTGCCTAAACGGCGGGGGTTGATGCAACTGTGGATTATCTAAAATTTTTTGTGGCAATAATTGTTTCTACTGCCTAAACGGCGGGGGTTGATGCAACAAAAAAAATGGAAAACGCAACAACAATAGTAGTTTGTTTCTACTGCCTAAACGGCGGGGGTTGATGCAACCCCAGAAATTCTAGCCCTTGTATAGCGTGGCCTGCCAGCGTGGTTTTGCTGAACCTCCTTGAGCAAGTTGCCAAAAAGTCACTTTTACCCCACATTTTCACTCCTTTCTCTCAACAATCACACTTAACCCATTGATTTTATTGAGGTGTGAACCTAATCGGCTGTTTTTCACTTAAGCCATTGTAAAGCAAGCACTTTTCAAGATTTACCGAATACGGGAAATAGGGTGCGCACAAATTCGCTTATGGCGTTATTCAAATTGTTAAAGAACCACACTTAACCTATCAGCCATGGGTAAATAATCAAGCTGAATCATCGGCTTTGCCAACCGATCAATCTCTTTCACGACTAAGTAGTGCTGTCACGTTTTCTAACACAACTTATAGTTTTATCTTAAGCATAAACAGCGGGGAATAAGGCAACTGGCATATTTTGTATTTTGGATAGCATCAATAGTTGTTTCTACTGCCTAAACGGCGGGGGTTAGTGCAACCAATAGATATTGGTCATAATTTCGAACATTATCTGTTTCTACTGCCTAAACGGCGGGGGTTAGTGCAACAAATAATGATTTTTCTATTTCCAGCATATTTAAGTTTCTACTGCCTAAACGGCGGGGGTTAGTGCAACCCCAGAAATTCTAGCCCTTGTGTGACGTGGCCTGCCAGCGTGGTTTTGCTGAACCTCCTTGGGCAAGTTGCCAAAAAGTCGTTTATACCCCATATTCTCGCTCCTTTCTCACAACAACTCCACTTAACTCATTGATTTTATTGGGGTGTGAACCTAATCGGCTGGCTTTAACTGAAGCTATTGTAAAACAAGCACTTTTTAAATTTACCGAATACGGGAAATAGGGTGCGCACAAATTCGCAGATGGCGTTATTAAAATTGTTAAATAACCACACCTAACCTACCAGCCATGGGTAAATAATCAAGCCGAAACATCGGCTTTGCCAACTGATCAATCTCTTTCACGACTAAGTAGTGCTGTCACGTTTTCTAACACAACTTATAGTTTTATCTTAAGCATAAACAGCGGGGAATAAGGCAACTGGCATATTTTGTATTTTGGATAGCATCAATAGTTGTTTCTACTGCCTAAACGGCGGGGGTTAGTGCAACCAATAGATATTGGTCATAATTTCGAACATTATCTGTTTCTACTGCCTAAACGGCGGGGGTTAGTGCAACAAATAATGATTTTTCTATTTCCAGCATATTTAAGTTTCTACTGCCTAAACGGCGGGGGTTAGTGCAACCCCAGAAATTCTAGCCCTTGTGTGACGTGGCCTGCCAGCGTGGTTTTGCTGAACCTCCTTGGGCAAGTTGCCAAAAAGTCGTTTATACCCCATATTCTCGCTCCTTTCTCACAACAACTCCACTTAACTCATTGATTTTATTGGGGTGTGAACCTAATCGGCTGGCTTTAACTGAAGCTATTGTAAAACAAGCACTTTTTAAATTTACCGAATACGGGAAATAGGGTGCGCACAAATTCGCAGATGGCGTTATTAAAATTGTTAAATAACCACACCTAACCTACCAGCCATGGGTAAATAATCAAGCCGAAACATCGGCTTTGCCAACTGATCAATCTCTTTCACGACTAAGCAGTGCTATCACGTTTTCTAACACAACTTATAGTTTTATCTTAAGCCTAAACAGCGGGGATTAAGGCAACTGGCATATTTTGTATTTTGGATAGCATCAATAGTTGTTTCTACTGCCTAAACGGCTGGGGGTAATGCAACAAGCTGTACATCAATCAGGAAGCCAAAACTCGTTGTTTCTACTGCCTAAACGGCGAGGGGTAATGCAACCATACCTAGCTGATGATATGCCATTTGCTAATGAGTTTCTACTGCCTAAACGGCGGGGGTTAGTGCAACTAAATGTGTTGACCGAGACTGAAAATAAAGAAGATGTTTCTACTGTCTAAACGGCGGGGGTTAGTGCAACTAATCGAACGCTGCGATATTTCTAATGGAGATGAGTTTCTACTGCCTAAACGGCGGGGGTTAGTGCAACTAGCTACCAGATTAGAAAAACCATTTGAACTTTTGTTTCTACTGCCTAAACGGCGGGGGTTAGTGCAACACAAGAGCTAGTAAATTTGCTCTACGAAATAAGTGTTTCTACTGCCTAAACGGCGGGGGTTAGTGCAACCCCAGAAATTCTAGCCCTTGTATAGCGTGGCCTGCCAGCGTAGTTTTGCTGAACCTCCTTGGGCAAGTTGCCAAAACGTCGTTTTTACCCCATATTTTCACTCCTTTCTCACAACAACTCTACTTAACCCATTGATTTTATTGGGGTGTGAACCTAATCGGCTGGCTTTAACTGAAGCTATTGTAAAACAAGCACTTTTCAAAATTTACCGAATACGGGAAATAGGGTGCGCACAAATTCGCTGATGGCGTTATTCAAATTGTTAAAGAACCACACCTAACCTACCAGCCATGGGTAAATAATCAAGCCGAAACATCGGCTTTGCCAACTGAGCAATCTCTTTCACGCCTAAGCAGTGCTATCACGTTTTCTAACACAACTTATAGTTTTATCTTAAGCCTAAACAGCGGGGATTAAGGCAACTGGCATATTTTGTATTTTGGATAGCATCAATAGTTGTTTCTACTGCCTAAACGGCTGGGGCTAGTGCAACTTAACCATGCCAATCACAGAGGAAACAGCATGAGTTTCTACTGCCTAAACGGCGAGGGGTAATGCAACTTCAAAACCAATCAATTGGCTGCCAGAATGTGAAGTTTCTACTGCCTAAGCGGCGGGGGGTAATGCAACTCAAGACAAATAAAGAGGATGATAGGGTTAATTTAGTTTCTACTGCCTAAACGGCGGGGGGTAATGCAACAACTGCGACGAGGATTTTAACCTAGCTGTTTTAGTTTCTACTGCCTAAACGGCGGGGGGTAATGCAACAAAAGATAGTGGGAATTACAATTGAGTCAATAAGTTTCCACTGCCTAAACGGCGGGGGGTAATGCAACCCCAGAAATTCTAGCCCTTGTGTGGCGTGGCCTGCCAGCGTGGTTTTGCTGAACCTCCTTGAGCAAGTTGCCAAAAAGTCGTATTTACCCATATTTTCACTCCTTTTTCACAACAACTCTACTTAACCCATTGATTTTATTGAGGTGTGAACCTAATTGCCTCTTTTTCATTTAAATTATTGATAAGCAAATACTTTCCCAATTTTACCGAATACGGAAAATAGGGTGCGCACAAATTCGCTGATGGCGTTATTCAAATTGTTAAAGAACCACACTTAACCTATCAGCCATGGGTAAATAATCAAGCTGAATCATCGGCTTTGCTAACTGATCATTTTTTCTCGATTAAGCTGTGCAGTCACGTTTTCTAACACCACATATAGCCCCATTTTTAGTCTAAACAGCTTGGGGGAATGTTACGTTAGTATTCACCGCGAAGAAATGTACATACGTATGTTTCTACTGCCTAAACGGCGGGGGTTAGTGCAACTTACACCGTGATGTTAAAGGACAGAGAATTAGTAGTTTCTACTGCCTAAACGGCGGGGGTTAGTGCAACGTTTTCCAGCATCCTACGTAAAAGCAAGCTAGAGGTTTCTACTGCCTAAACGGCGGGGGTTAGTGCAACCCTTTGAGAAGTTCTTCAAAGGGCAATCTGAAGGAGTTTCTACTGCCTAAACGGCGAGGGTTAATGCAACCCTTACAAATTCGAAGTATCCGAGAGTGACTTTAGTTTCTACTGCCTAAACGGCGAGGGTTAATGCAACCCCAGAAATTCTAGCCCTTGTGTGGCGTGGCCTGCCAGCGTGGTTTTGATGAACCTCCTTGGGCAAGTTGCTAAAAAGTCGTATTTACCCCATATTTTCACTCCTTTCTCACAACAACTCTACTTAACCCATTGATTTTATTGGGGTGTGAACCTAATCGGCTGTTTTTGAGTTAAGTCATTGTAAAACAATCACTTTTCAAAATTTACCGAATACGGGAAATAGGGTGCGCACAAATTCGCTTACGGCTTTCGTCAAATTGTTAAAGAGCAAAAACTACACTAGCAAATAAAGCAACTAAATTAAATGGTTAACTGCGTGTTAGAACGTAAAAATCGCTAAAAAATATAGGCGCTGGGAAATTGCGCGATGGCTTCTCCTTGCAGGTTCATTGAGCGTTTTAATGTACTGGTGTTTAGGTGATAAAAGCGGATATCCCAGTCACCGTCAAATTGTGTAACTAAGGCTTGTAGCTGGGTTTTTAACGCCATAAATTGGCTGTCATTGTCGAGTTTTATTTCAAATACCGAGTATTGCACGCGCTCGCCGTATTCAAGCAAAATATTGCCTACTTTTCGCCGTAGTGTGTCATTTTCAATATCAAAGCATACGGTGTACAACAGGCTCATTTTAGCCTCCACGGGGTGAAGTGTTCGGCGTTGCCATTTAGCCAATTAATTAAATGACTATTTTGGCAGGTGATGGCATCAAGCACACTGTATTGCTGGTTAAACTTGGGGGATTGCAGCGCCTCAATTAAGTACTGGCTCCAGCGTTTGCGGGCGTCATGATTGATTTGGCAAAATTTACCTTGTTGGCTAAAGTCGGTGGGCTTGATTTGCCCAAGCTTAATACTGGTGAGCATGGTACGCTCAACAATAAAGCGAAATGGCTCCATTAAGTCACTGGCTAACGCGCTATGTTGGCCCCGGGTTTTGTGCAAACCACCTAAGGTGGGGTTTAAGCCTTGTGCGCGAACTAGGCTGTCAACATGAGCATAGAGCATGCTGTAGCCATACGAGAGTAAGCTGTTTACTGGGTCGTTAGGTTGTTGCTTTTGGCGGTGTGTAAATTCAAAGCCTTCGGGTAAGGTGCTGGCTATTTCTCTAAAATAATGTTTGCTGGCGCTGCCTTCTAACCCCAAAACTTGTTGTGTGCTGTTGGCTTGCTGTAGTTTTTCAAGCGTGTGTTTAAGAGGCGCAGTATTGAGTTGGCGCTGCCTTAACACCTCCATTTGGTTGGCTATTTTGGCGCTGATCAACTGTTGGCTAAAACAGAGGCGTTGTTCTGCTTGACTTAATACCGACGCCTGAATTAACTGCTGTTGGTACAACTTATGCGCACCATTGGCTTGGCCAATAAAGTTACCAAAGCCGTCGGCAAAGTACACATGAATGTGCTTTTTCATCAGTCGTATGAGTGCCGGCGTGGTGATATGGTGGCTACCAAATAGTATTAGGGTATCGATGTGTGCTAAGGGCAAATACATGACGTTATCTTGTTGTGCAATTTTAAGGCGTCTTCCTTGGCAGGAAAGTACCGCAACTTGCCCGGTAATACATACCACTTGCGGGGCATTGTCAAAAAACAAGGCGTTATTCTTAGGTGCGGGAACGGCTTCAACGGGCTCGCTTTCGTTGTGCTGCGGCTTAATCGGAATAACTAACTCATTGATAAAGTAATACCCTAAAAAGTTAAACCCTTGTTGAATGGTGGTAATACGGGTTTTTTGTGGGTTTAGGCTTAAGCCTTGTTGTTGCAATACCGCCTGAACGAGCGTTTTGGCGTGCTCGGCCTGTTGTTGGCTTTTGCACAAAATTAAAAAGTCATCGGCGTAGCGTACTAGTTCTAAGTTTTCATGGCTGATCACATCATCAAATTGGTCCAGCATCAGGTTGGCGAGCACTGGGCTAAGAGCGCTGCCTAAGTTCAGCCCAGTGGGTGGGGTGTTTATTTGTAGTTCGGTATTTGGGTCAATCTCGGCATTGAGCATTTGTGCGACTAGCGGCCAAAGTGGATCGTCGCCATATAAAGCCACCAGCTTATCGATCACTTGCTGGGTACAAATACTGGCAAAAAAAGACTTAATGTCGGCATCGAGTACCGTGGTATATCCTTGGTGCAGTAGGTGTTGAATACGGTATTTTGCGTTGAGCCGTGAATGCCCTGTGCGATACCCATAACTGGCTTTGTTGTATAACTTGTCTAGGGTATTGGATAGCCATAGGCTTATCGCTTTGTGGGTTACTTTATCAATAAAGTTAGGGAGCAGAAGCAGGCGTTCTTTTTGTCCGGGCTTTTGTAACAAGCGCGGGGTTAAATAACCCGGCTGATAGGTACTAGTGTGAATGCTGTGATGCAGTGCCTCTAACTGATCGGGGCCATATTGCGCTTGCTGTACTTTGCTGAGCTTTTTGTACTCATGTTGCCAAGCGGATGACAAGTTTTGGTAGCTTAAAACCGTTTGCAACAGGGGCGTGGGCCGCTTGATCTGTGGTAAGCTCGATTGCCCTTGTGTGCCTACTAATTTGTAACGGCCCATACCAAAATTGCGGTTTTGTCCCAGCCCAATATATTGACCCAAGACCAAATACACCCATAAGTCGTAGTTTAATGCGCCACAATTAAGGGTTACGGTGCCAACCAAGCCACCCAATTGCTTTTGTTTGCCATGTGGGTTGGTGTAACTGCAATCAACCCAAGACAGGTGTGTTTTAATAGGCGTTGCAGGTAGGTCAACCCGAGTCGGGCGTGCTAAACCTAGGGTGCTACATAAAGACGCAAAGGCGTCAAAACAACGGTTGAGTATTAGCTCGCCGGTCAGTTCACTCCCGTTGTTATACAGAGTTTTGCTCTGTGGTTTTGACAAACGCACCGGGCTTAAAAACGTCAGGCTTATTTCCTGTTGCTCTGCTGCATACTGTTGCCATTGCTCTGCCTCCGACAAAATCGCACCGTGGTCGAGCGTGGCCGCGTGCATTGGGTTGGCAAGTGGTGCGTCAGTTAGGCCGTCTTCAATATTTACTAAGTGTAAGTTGTCTGCAAGTAATCCGTGGCACTTTGCCGCTGTTGCTGAAAGGGGGAGCTGAACGAATTGATCCACAATGTGGGCTAATAAATGTTCATCAAGATTCAGCGTGATGAAGTAAAAACAAAAATGCTGCCCAGCCTCGTAATCACATTGGCCGCTTTGTGGTGTGTGAATGAGTATGCGATTTTGCTGTGCTTCAGAGATGTTGAGCAAGGTGCGTAAAAAACTACTTACCAAAGGTTGGTGAAAAAAGGGCAGTGACACGTGCGCGTTAAAACACAAGGTCACTTTGTACACTCGAATAGGATAAAAACTCATAAGTTAGGCATGTTCCTCAAAATCAACAGGCGCATGTTTAAGCTGGGTGATTAGGCCGCCAATGAGTTGAGTGAAAAGCCGATATGGCGAGTCTTTAACTTTTACATCTAATTGCGAATAGAGATCGGCGAAGGTTTTGTGGGCGAGAAAACTATATTCACCCGTATCACTTTTATGCCACAAGTCGGCATTAACAAAACTTTGTATTGCCGCTTGCAGTTTTGACTGACTTAAGTAGCCATGGGTAATGGTATTGCGTATTGCCTTTGGGTTACTTAAGTCGGTTGGGTCGCCGTTGCCACGCAGTGTTGACTCGTAATTTTTCAACAGATGATTGGGCTGATATGCCAGCGGTTTGCCGCTGGTTGTGGCAATGTGTAAGCTGCAAATAATATCTAGCGCAGCTATACGTCTTTGCTCATCTTGGTTTTCAAACAAATAAGTTTTCACCGTTGATACTTTTTTGTTGCTTAAATGTGCAAGGGTATCGCTGAAAGGCTTTTGCAACTGGCCGTTTTTGGTTGTGGCAATGCCGTTGTATGCGGTTGAAAACAAGTCTATTAACTGAGGTTTATCACCCAGTTTTATTACCAAATCAGCGTATGCCTCGTTAGCAAAATCATAATTCACTTCGCTTAGGCAATTGGCGAAGTAGTCTTGCAGCATAATTTCGCTAATGTCACAGGTTAAACGAATGGCGTCTTGGTAATTGCCCATTTTTAATGCGGCTTCTAGGCGAAATGCACACCACAAACTATTAGGTAAACTTCTTTCATCTTTTAACGGCAGCGGGCAGGCTAAGGCCTCATTAAGTTGCTCAATGGTGTATTGCCCTTGCAGCCAAAAATTAGCAGCTTGAATGGCCCTTGCCCATGCATGGTCACACTGGTTACGATTGCCAGACTCTGGCGTGAACGCTTCGGCGATTGCCGCCGCCCCTTGTAAATTGCCTTTTTTAAGCAAGCCAATGATCTGTTTGCGTGCTCTAAAGGAGGTATCGGGGCTAGGGTATCGACTGGCTTGTTCAAATGCAGAGCCTTTTCCTGTTCTTTCTCCACGTTTTTCTGGCTCTGTCCAAGTCATAAGATGATCAGCATACAGATCACACAAAGCTTCAATTTGTGGCTTGTAGTTACCAGCACCGCCACCTGGTGAATAGAGTATGGAAAGCGGAGTATTCGGTTTGGTATCTACCAAACGTTGAATAACACAACAGATATTCTCAAGTGCTTTTCGATTTACTGGGTCATCTTTTCCGCTTCCGTAGAAATTCATTTTTCCATTAATGTAGTTAAGCACATAGCTTCCCTCGCCAAGTGAGATCGTTGCGTCTATTATGCCTTTATATGGTAGCTTTAGTTCATCGGCAAACCATTGAGCAATAATGGGGCCATAAGCATAGGGTTCTCTTTTCCTGTCTCTATCTTCTTCGTCTAACTCATTTCGATCCGTGTTGAGTATGATGATGGTATTGGGCTTAGGGCCCTTATAATCTGGGTGCTTTAGTTCTTGTAGCAGAGCAATAAGTTTTACTGGAATGACTTTATCGGCGTATTCACTTTGCAATTGAGCACTCTGTTTGTTACTAGCTCCATTTGGTTCACAAAGGGCTGCTGGATCTCTTTTCTTCCTGGCTAATACCGCTGCCTCTTGTGCTGCTTTTTGTAATTCTAAGGCGTGTTCTAACGTTACCGTTTTAGGCGCGTATTGGGCTTTTTCGTTGCCTTCTCCGCTTAGGTAATGTCTGCTAAAAGTATCAGGTAATTCGATAAACTTACCTTGCTCGTCAATAATGGCTTTTTTTAGATCGGTTCTACCGATCGTGATTATGAGTACGGTATTTTCACGCATTGTTATTCAATTCCTTTTAGAGGCTTTAATATTTGTTCACCTAATTTCTCTTGGTTTTCTTCAGGACTATCACCTTTAGTCCCCAGCGTGTAGTGCGCACGACGTCGCCTTAGCTCTGTATTTCTAATCCATGAGTGGAACTTGTAAATCTTATCTCCCCTAAAGTTAGTTTGACCCGGGTAAGAGTAGTTTGTATCAAGGCTATACAAACAAATTGTGAGCCATTGCTTAATGTGTTCAACACTGTTTTGTGTGTGTAAAAAGGCGGTTACTGCATTAGTAAGCATTTGTTGATTTGTATCTTTAATATCAAACGCAACACTGCCGTAGCCTAACGGGCGGGCGTAACCCAGCTTATTTGCCAACAGCAAAGGAGACTTTTTAAACGGTGCGAGTGCCTGTCGGTGTTGTGGAGGGATGTCACAGGACTTAATTATTTCGGGTTGCAGTGCCAGTACCACTAGGCCTAGTTCTTCAGGCGCTAAGTTTTTATAGCGCAACGTCATGCGGTAACGGGTATTTTCTGGGGTTACATACTGTGCTGTCGTGGCGAGTTTATTGTCAGCGTTTTGCTTCGTTTCGTTGTTATTTTCTTCATCTTTGGGAGTGTAAGGCTTTTGGTGTAAGTAAAACTTACGCCCATTTAACTCGTAGTGTAAATTCTCACTTTTAGAATAACCATAGTTTGGCACTAGCTTGTTGTTTTTCAATGGCTTTAAATAGAATTCCCCCGCGCTAGGTTTAGGCTGCCCAAGCGGGATCAATGCAACTTTGAGTTTTTCTGTATTGTGGCGCTGTTTATAAAATCGACCTTGTTTGTCGGGTACTTCAAGCGCGTGGTTAATGCTGAGCGAACCGGCGAGTTTGTTGTTTTCATTTTTATTCTCGTCTTCGCATGCTTCATTAACATAGCCAAACAGCCTATCGACCAAGTTGAGCGACTGATAGTTGCTATGTAGGTTAATTTGCTGACGTTGTATCAGTTTTTCCTGTTTCTGATCAAGTTCAAGGCGTTTGTGAATACTATTTTGATAGCGCCAGCGGTATAAGTAGTTATTACCAAAGCTGACGATTTCTTGTATTTTATTATCATCACTTATCAGCGCTTCTACAAACACCATTTGGTTAAGCTCATACTTTCTGTTGTTTTCTATCAATTGTGGAAGATTCTTACCATCGGGTAGTAAGGGATGGCGGCTAGATATATGTCCTTGTCGCTGGTCCTGAAGGTGCTCGGTCGTCAGTTGGTAGTGATCAACTAGGTGTTGAATTTCTTCGCGCTTTGCGTTTTTGAGCGCATTTTGGTGAATTAAAAGTGCACAGTAGGGAGCGTTGTCGTTTTTACCAAACTCTTTACTAAGCAAACCCTGTTCATCGATGGCGCCTTTATACTTTCTCAAATAAAATTTACCCGATGCGTTTCGATAGCCTGTTTGACTTTTTGCTAAGCAACGCACATTTTCAGATGACTTTAATTCATCAGATTTATAAAGACTACGAGAGATGGTTGTTTTCCTTTGTGTGTTCCTGTTTTTGATGATTTTCTCTTTTATTCTCAGGTCTTTAATATGCTGGATTGAAAAAGGTGCGGGTGAGTTTGTATCGCAGTTTGAGTCGATAAGCCGTTTAGCTTTCTCACTGACGAATAAACATGCATGTCGTTCATTGATAACTCTTACAGTTAACGGGTTTAGCTTAATAACTTCAGCGGGTAAGGTGGTTAAGTGTGGTTTTTTTGGAGCATTCGCGACACTGGGCCGATACGAAAAGGTCTGCTCTTGCACATGGCGCATAGGAGATTGTGAGAGCGCCCCGACAATATGCCTGAGCATGCCAAGTATTGAGCTGCCCTGAATGATGCCGCGCTCATTAAAAAAAGCAGGGAATAGTTCATCACTTTTTTCTTTTACCGTTTTTTGATAACAACCAAAAATAGCGTCGGTCAATGTGGTCATTTCAATTTTAAGCGCGCCAGAGCGCTCAGGGTGATAGGTGTTGTGATCTACTCGCTCAACCGCTTTGCTCTTTTTAACGTTATTGTGCACAAAGTGATAGGGGGGCTGGTTGGTTGTACCTGTAAAATCTTCGATTGTTTTAGGGTTTTTTGGTTTAGTGTCGCTTGTATCAACATTGTCACTATTGTGTCTTCGCTTATTAAAGTTTTGGTTGTTTTTATTGGGCTTATAATTCATTGCTTTTACCTCCCCAAACTAATTCGGTGGTACTTTCTTGTGTTGGTACAAGATAAAAATGGTGTTGAGAACCATCGAGCCATTGTCCAACTTGCTTTGTTACGTTTTCATCAAATCTATTAGTTTTGAATAGGTCTTTAACAAACGGTGTATGTTGTAAGGTGAAATCGAACTCAGAGAGTTGTGTTGCATCGACTTGCTTAATCAGGTTGCCTTGTTCGGTTGAAAGGATACTGACACTCAAGTGTAAGAAATAAATCTGTACTGATTCAAATTCAAAAATGCCTTTTTCAAGCAATGTGTTAAGTTCGAAATTGGTGGTAACAAGTACAGGGCAAACTTCTTCAGTCACTGTACTTTTGGGCGCTAAAACACATAAAAATGGCTGCTGGTTGTTTAACGAAATTTCTCCAATTGCGCTTTTGTTTACAAACTCATTAAGTAGCTGAGATACTGTTTTATTGGTAATAATGCTGCAAGTTAATTGAGCTTTACTCATGACTTTCTCCTTGTACTTTTTTGGCTTCCCATTTTAACCACCCCGAGTCAACCCATTGTTTAGCACCTATAGCCAGTTGCTTTTGCTTGGCTAATTCAAATACCTCTTCGAGGGCGTTAATTTGTTGCTGGATGTGCTTTGGCATGTTGCCATTTTCGTCATTTAGGTATTCGATAATGAGCCGAGTAGAGAATGTGCCTTGTGTTACGCACATGCGCACAAACTTTGATGAACCATAAACGCCCGCAGTAAATTCGTCCTCTGCGTGGTTATGTAAAATCATGCCTTGCCATGACTCACTGCTTAAATAGGCTTGTTGTATGTAGCAGTTAGAGCTGTGCTCTGTAGTGCCAAATAGCTGTTCAGCCAACTTTTCATGCCCTTGTCGAATAAGTTGATGGCGCAGTGGCCCTCGAATAGAAGCGCTTGGAATATAAGGCGTGTTGGTATGGTCAACCACAAAGAAGTTGTCGGGCATATCTTGCTCGGTGTATTTGTACGCAGAGCCTGACTTTAAGTTCTTTTGGATATTTTCATCTACTTTGTTGAAGCTCAGCGGCGCTTCGATTTCGTGCCCGCCGATAAAAAAGCTATCCAACCCCCATTGTTCACCGTGCTCATCTTCATTAACGCCTGCGCTCAGTGTGATGTCATACACAATCTGACTGACTTTGGGTGTGGGCTTTTTGGTACAAATAAAATCGCTAATTGGATAGGGCTGAATGCTTAAGTCATCAAGTAGTGCTTGTTTGTCGCGTGGATAGTTTTTGCTGTTATTTGGGTAATCAAACAAGTGAGTGGTGCTAAGTTGTACCACTTCTGCATTGGCTACGTTAAACCAGCCGTAACCTGCTACTGGGCGATGACCTAAAAAGAGCGGGTTTTGCTGCCAGTAATTTAAAACATGGGCAATAATTTGACTGGCACTATCACTTTGCTCTTGGGTTTTTGACTCGTTCACTTCGATAAACACATGCCACTCGTTACCTCTAGGCAATACTTCAACGTCAAATAAGGCGTTATCAAATGCAGCGCCTGTTTTTGGGTTAATTGCCACATGTTGTTTGAACTGGGACGTTTGTGCTTGGTCAACTAACCGTGCGTTAAAAACACGCATACAGGATGGCTGGGAAATGCGTTGTTGTTTGCCGTCGGCATCATCAACCCAAGTATCTCCAGCAAGGTTGCTGGGGATGCTAAAGCCAAGTTTTTTAGCTTGATGTACAATCGCGCCCGCCAGTGTTGAGCCGCGAATAATGTACTCACCTTGACCATTTTTAGCTAAGGTGATGTCGATGTCATCGGTGTCATTGCCCGCAGTATTAAACTCAGTGAGTTGCGTTAACGTGACGTAGAATAGGTTACAGTATGGTGCATTATTGCTCATTTTGATCCCCTCCTTGCGATGCATTACGAAGCTTACTGATGATGAAATCGCAACATAAAATTGCACGATCTGGGTCGTTTTGTGAAAATTCAATTAGCTTTTCGATTGGGATGGTGCCTTCCTTCCAGCCAATCTTTTGCAGTCGCTGTTGTGTTGTTGGGTAGATAAAAATGTCTTCAACGGTTTGTGTAGCGGTCAGCTTTGCGTGCTTAAATTGGTGTTTTAAACGCTGCCACTGTGTGACACTGGGGTAGTTATTGGTATGCGTAATAAGTGCACAGAGCTGCTTGAGCAAGGTTTCTTGTTTGTTTGGTTTAAATGCTGGGCTTTTTGCTTGCAGATTAGTAATTTCAAGCTCACCTTGATACCACCAATACTGACCCAGTCCATCATGCTGTTTTTCACCCAGTGCGAGGCACTGACTGAGCTTTTTCACCAGTTCTGTGGCTTTTTCAGGATGGCGAATATGAATACTGCTACCTGCTGCAATACACGGAATAGGCTGTTTAGGCAAACCTGTTTCGTGGCTAAAGCCAGTTAGCTTGGTTGGCTCACTAAAGCTGTGGCAATCCTCAGAGCTCAGGGCCAACCCCTCAAAAAGCGTATTCAAAACATCATGATTAAGCTGCGTGTAGGCTTCAACCGTTTGTGGGTTGTAACAAAGAAGTGGACTGGCAAGCACCAGAGTTAACGTTTTTTCGCTATCAAATGTCAGTGCTCTATTAGCTTGTTTGCTGTAGGCATTGGGATTAATCTCACATGGCGCTTTACCTCTACCAAGTAACAGTGGCAGTGGGCTTTGTTCTAACAGCTTATGTAGCGCCTGTAGTTGCTTATTGTCCTCAGCGGTGATAGTGAAGTGAAATTGGGTATGTTCAGGAATGATCTCTTCACTAAAAAGCTTGGAGTCATCAACACTACCATCGTCAAAGTTCGTTCTAACGCTATTACGCATATGAATAGCAACGGGTTGGCTAAATAATGTATGCGCTTGTTCATCAATGGTGATGTAATTGCTGCCTTTTAGACGTTTTGCCTTTTTATTTGGATCATTACTGTAGCCGTCGATGTATTGTTTCTGGGCGAGATTTTGACTCCACCAAGGTAATTCGACCTTGTTACAACTAGCCTTTTCAGTTTGTAAATTCAAAGGCGCGGGCACACTAGGTTCACATTTTTCTGGGTGCATCGGATAGGCATACGAGACAGTAAACTTCTTAGTGATAAATGCTTCAAATAAATCACGATTGTTTTGTAAACGGCACCAGTTAGCAAAGGCTGCGGCAAGCTGGCTTCCACTTAAGTGGGTGTTTGTCGGAATGATATTGCCCGGGATATCCGTATTGGGCAAGCGTAGCGGTTCTAAGTTGGTAAGAGTGATATCCAAAGTGTCAATGTCAGCGTTGTCTTGAGAGGTATTTTCTAACTTAGTTATCGTGACGTCTTTATTCAGCAGGATTTGACCTGAACCGCGGTTTTTATTAGCGCCGAGATGAGAAACCCTTTGTAAGAGTATTTCAAAAGCTTCTTGATATTCTTGATACTTGTCTTCGTTGACACATAAGTACCATGTTGAGTTAAACGTCGTGCCAGCTTTTATATATTCTTGTGTCCGTAAGCTTTTGGCTTTAGGGGCGCGGTTTAGGCTGACTTCATCAAGGCTTATAGAGCGACTTGACTCTCGGGCTGTGTTTGACCACAACATGGTTACCTCTTTTTGCTGTGGGTCCA
Source organism: Pseudoalteromonas sp. T1lg65 (assembly GCF_051930985.1). Classification (NCBI taxonomy): domain Bacteria; kingdom Pseudomonadati; phylum Pseudomonadota; class Gammaproteobacteria; order Alteromonadales; family Pseudoalteromonadaceae; genus Pseudoalteromonas; species Pseudoalteromonas sp. T1lg65. The sequence continues at coordinate 1,719,687 of NZ_CP196837.1, forward strand.
TAAAACAAGAGCCGGGTATCAGTATGCAGTCGTCTTGCCCGTTGTCAGCAAGTAGTTTTTGAAAGTGCGTCGTGTACTTGTTGTTAGGCGCTAACTCCTCTAGCTCAAGACGTTTTTGTTTCAACAAGCCTTTTAGGTGTTGCCGCCAGAGCACGGGGTAACCTTTACCATCACGGGCTTGTAAACTGTTAATCAATTCAGTACCCAAGCCTGAACCCGTGTGTATATCGTCTAACAAAGTAATCTTTAAATGATAAGTGACTAAAATTTTGCTCATTTTGCTTCTTCCTTGTCGCGCGATAAGTACTGTAATTCGATGAGTTCTATCACATCAGAAAGCTTGGTAGTAAATGTGTTGTTTGTGGTTTCGCTGAAACCACTTTTGGCTATACCATTTTTTTTGAGTTCTTTTTTAAAGTTTTCAGTTAGTGTGCTCAAAAATAGTTCGGTTTGCGCAACACCTTCAGTGAGAGTGTGCTGTAATTTGAACAGTGCACTGCGGGATATAATTTCTTCATCTTCTTGCGGTTGTCCCGGCTGCTTATTTCGTACCAGCTTTTCAGCCAATGTATTGATTGCCTGAAAACCGGCTGTTCCTTCTGTTGCATTTAATAGGTAAGGCTTTTCGCTTAAAATCAGTGTGTGCTCTTCATTATTAATTTCATAGTGCCTTATTTTTTGCTGTTTTCTTGCGTCGATGGGGTTGTCTAACCACGCCTGCGTCACGATATGCCAATCAATTGTGCTGGGCTGTATTGGTGAGTTTTTGTCGGCGCAACTACGACTGAGAATTTTTGCACTGGCATTGAGTTTCTCTGCCGCTTGGTGCAGTCGATAAAACGGTAGGTTATGAGAGGCAATAGCGACGCCAAAGGCGAGGGTTAAAGGTGCATTATCTATTAGTTCACTTGATTCTAATTGTTGGTTTAACTCGATGATCAACTTAAAGGCATATTTTGCTTGGCAAACGATTAAAAGGTCGTCACCGCCAAGCATTAGTAATTGGTAGGGCAGGTTGCCAGATTTATTTTTAAAGGTATTTACTAGTGCGGTTTTAGTCGCCTCTTTAAGGGTATTTCGAGCGCTTTCAAAAAACGACTCTGCTAATATTTGCTCAGCTACAAACGAGCTATAGTTTTGCTTGTTTTGGTCTAGGTATTGCTTGAATCGCTGACCCATATTGTTTCCGTCAGCGCTTATTACCGCGAGGTAGTCGCTGCCAACCAAGGTATCAAAGTCAGTCCAATAGTTTTTCTGATCTTGCGTAAGCGCTTGCATAATCTCACTTGCAAAGTCACCCGGGGGTAACGACTTATCATTAAAAACTCGGTTGTAATGCTCGTTCTTGAGCGCCGTACTTGCGCTAATCAACTCTTCTTTTTTACGGTTTGACAGTTGTTCGGCAACCCCTGAATTGGACTGTTGGCACTTTTCGAATATTGGTAGTTCAGGCAGTTGAGTATGAACAGCATGTTTAAAAGGTAGTTTTTGAAGTGCTTGTTTTGTCGTGCTGCTGTCAAAGGCTCTATGTTGTACGGTAATGCCGGGGAGTTTTTGCGAAATGACTTTAACTGCAGCCGTTATGAATTGTTTGGCTTTTTCTTGAGCAGTGAGTTTTTCTTTCTTATCGTCGGTATTTAGCTCTTTGTCTTCATCGTCGACAAAGTGAGCAAAAAAATGTCCGCCGTCTCTTCCTAATATGCCTTTTGCCATCAGCATTTGGGAGGTCATGCATTCAACAGCAACATCGGCGTCATTGTCAGTATCACTTACATCTATTTCGGGAGGTTGTGAAGCACCATAGTTGATTGCTAAATTTACGAGTTCTACCCGAATGGTGTGGCCGAACAGGGCATTGGCGGCCACCATATCGCGCATTCGGGAAGAAGAAAAAAGAAAGGTTTGGATACGTTTGAACTCAAGCTGTGCGATATACATGGAGTATGTTCCTTATTGTTTAGCACTGTTCCTAAACAAATAATTAACATGATTGATGTTGCTTTACAATTACTTTGAGTGAAAACAATAGAGCGTAACTACAGGAAACGATTATTTAAATATCAATAGGGTATAATACCAATCCGCAATAACACTTAATCATTTTGAAAGATTAAACCTAACGATAGCTGCGTTAAAAGTTTCTCATTTAGAACAACTAAATAACGAAATTTTTGCCTTGCCTACGGATGTAGCTACCTTAGCGGTAGCAGGACGCGAGAGCGGAACTATCGACAAGGTTTTCTTGCTTCAAAATAGACCACTTAGTTAAGCGGATTGGTACAAAAGGGTATTATGTGAACAGTGTAATTAGCCTTAGATCATTGGCAGTGGATCCAATGTAGGTAGTTTCGTGAGTTCAATTGCTATAGCTAGTACTTTGACTGGTTGAAAAATACTTAGAACATGGTGTGAAAACTCTAGAATATGGGCCTAAAGCGAGTAGTTTTGACGTGATAATACAATAAAGAAGTAAGAAATGGTACAACCGAGTGGATTCGAACCACCGACCCCTACCATGTCAAGGTAGTGCTCTAACCAACTGAGCTACGGTTGTATTGAAATGCATTTGAAATTGGTACGACCGAGTGGATTCGAACCACCGACCCCTACCATGTCAAGGTAGTGCTCTAACCAACTGAGCTACGGTCGTACTAAGTTTTCAGAGCTAGGCCCTGTCAACGCGTTGTAATATATAGTGACTGTGGCACTGAATCAAGCCGCTTAATGTAATTTTTTGATTGTTTGCCTTTTTTTTGCTCATAGTGGGCTTAAATTGCACGTTTTATAAAACTTTTGCCACCATTGAACGTGATGTTTTGCTGATTGTTTAAGGGCGGTTAAGGTCTGCTGGGGTGAAATGGGCTGTTCAATACCTTGTTGTGCGAGTAAATCGGATATGGGTTGCCACTGTGTAATTAATGTTTCTAGCTGCCCATTAAGTAGTGCTTGATAGGGTTGAATCTGCTGCAAATAAAACTTACTAAAAATATTGCTCAGAATTTGAGCCTTGGTTTTATTTTGTTTAGGCGGACAAAGTTGCTGTTCGATATCAAAATTTGATAATAATTCGGTTGTGGCAAGGTTTAAGTTGGTCTGTTTTTGAGCACTGGATAATAACGCTTGTACATATTGACCACGCAGTCCTTCAAGTATTGTATTAATTTCTCCGGCGTCTATTTTTTCTGGGTGAGCTAGTGAGACTGCTAACTGAGAGAGAGCTGAAATGGCCTCAGTGGTGTCTTGTGCTAACTTGGTATTTTCTACTGGTAATTCTTTGAAACTGGCCTTACCTAGCATCGCAAGTTCTGGCTCATTGTAGAGCATATATGTAAACCACAAAGGAAGTTGTTGGAGTTTCTCCGATGCGGCAAGTCGCAACTTATACGCAAGCTCCTTAGGGGTGTCTGGGTGATTTATGCAATCTCCGGCTTGTTGGATGAAGCGTATGCTGTACGCCAATTTTCCACTTGGTGGACTCGTTTTTCCTAACTGGTTGTTGTGATTAGCTATTAATAGATTTATCTTGCAATGACTTAAACTTGCTAATTCGAGAATGGAGATATTTTGCGTTGCTGTCGGTTTATCTAATCGAGGAAGCATTTTATTGGAAAGTGGTGCTAGCGCACTTACTTCTGTGTCTAAAGTATTTGCCAATCGGCTTCTGTAATCGTAATAAGTATCACTGGGCACCGGAGAGCATGCAGCTCCCCCGAACAAACTAAACACTAGCAGTAGTAATTTTCTCAAGTCTTTGCCTCACACATTGTACCAACAGAATCGCGGCGACGCTTAACCCAACAATAATGCCAATCCAAAAGCCTCTTGGTCCCATCGGTTCTATAATCCAGTCTGTTTTTGCCAATACGAAACCAAGCATAAACCCGACCAACCAATATGAAACAAATGTGATCCAAGAAATAGGCTGAGTGTATTTCAATCCTCTGAGTACGCCATTTGCGGATACTTGAAGTGCGTCCGGTAATTGATAAAAACAGGCTAAGACAATAATACTAGATGCCAGTGCTGCAACTGCGGGATCTTTGGTATATAACCAAACAATAGCATCACGACTTATAAAGGTGACAAACGCAACCAATGCAGCGACTGCGACAGCAAGTATAAAAGCGGTATTGATCGCAGCTTTAAGCTGTTGGTGTGCACCTTGACCATTTAGGTTTCCGATTCTAATTGCAATCGCCATAGAAAGGCTAAGTGGCATCATAAATAGCAGCGTTGTAACGCTTGCTGCGATTTGATGCCCAGACACCGCGATTGCACCTAGCTCTGCTATAAACAGGGGAATACAAGCGAATAAAGTGACTTCAAATAAGGTAGCCAGCGCAATAGGAAAGCCCAATTTTATAACAGTTAACATGATTGAAAGACTGGGCAATTCAAACTTAGTAAGCAGTTCTTTTCCATCAATATGTTTGCTCATAAAGCTGTATGAAAACTGTGCAATGGCCATACAGCAAAGCACTAGGCTGGTGGCTAAACCACATCCTGCACTACCAAGAGCTGGAGCTCCAAATTTTCCATAAATAAAGATGTAGTTGGCAATTACGTTAATGAAAAGACCGAACAAGCTAATGTAAAACGCAGGTTTAGTTTGGCCTATACCCTCAATCACGTTTCGGTAAACGGTGAATACGAGGAACCCGAACATTCCCCATTTGACATAATTCACGTAACCCAATGCAAGTGATTCAATCTTTGCTCTGACATTCAGGCTGGTAAACACATAAGAAGCAAAATGAGCGATAAATAAGCCTACCAAAAAAAGTAGGACGGACAGATAAAGGCTTTGCTGAAAAAAACGCTTCATACCAGCGGTATCGTTGGCGCCATAACAGTGGGCAACAAGGCCAGTTAAGGCAAGGAGTATTCCTTGTAAAGTAAATACTAGCGGGTTCCAAACACCAGTTGCGATAGAAAGTGCAGCTAAATCGTCGGGGCTAACTTGGCCCGCCATCATCGTATCTACGACGGTCATTAAAACGAGGGTAACTTGAGCCAGAAAAACGGGAACCGCAAGGTGAAACAACCTGCGGGCTTCCCAAGTGGAAAACTTCATTAGGAAACTACATCTTATACAAAAATGATATTCTATTAGAGCAATGACATCTTAGCAAAGCTTTGCGATGATCTTAGTGATAAACTCACTCTGCACCAACAAGATTATCAACTGTCTATGTTGTGTGCCTTTTTATATTGAATGTATTTATAAGAGCAAAAAATTTATGTTTACAGGCATAGTGCAGACTAAAGCATCGGTGATCTCAACAGGCAAGATTAATGGTATTTTAAAACTGGTTGTTTCGGTTGAACAACAATATTTGCAGCGCTTAAATATTGGTGCAAGCATCGCAATAAACGGCTGTTGTTTGACTGTTGTTAGTTTTGAAACCCCAGCCAACGATGTAGTCGGGCAGGTGAGTTTTGATGTAATTGATGAAACTTTACGGCTCACCAATCTAGGTGAATTACAGACTGGTCAGCAGGTTAATTTTGAACGGTCAATGACATTTGGTACCGAGTTAGGGGGCCATATTGTTTCTGGCCATATTCAAACAATGGCTATGGTTCAAAAAATTGAGCACTATCAAGATAACTGTAAAATGTACTTAGCGATACCGCGGGGTTGGATGAGGTACGTAATGTATAAAGGATTTATTGCGGTTAACGGAGCAAGTTTGACAGTCGGCGAAATTGACGAAGCGGGTTTTTGGCTTCACCTTATTCCTGAAACCCTCAACCTGACTAACTTGGGACTAATTAGAGAAGGTGCAACACTTAATATCGAAATAGACCAGCAAACGTTCACCATTATCAATACTGTTGACAACTACATGCGTAAAACAGCCATCGAACGTTAAGTCAATGTGGCGAAGTGTATGGACTAGAAGACCTGCTCATCGTCACTATCCACGTGTAATTCTACTCGGTTACGTAGTTCATCCAAATGTGTTCTAAGGTGTATTGGGTTACAACATGCTGCACAATCTTCATAGTAATCTTGGTCACCAGAGGTGGTGTCTAGATCGACATAAATATGATGTCCACAGTGAGGACAGGCGATACGTTGGTTATAGAGTTGTTTCATTGGGCCTCCCATAGAATGGCTAAGCCGAACACACACTAAATATAGTTCATAAAACTGTAGGTGTTGCACTTATTTCAATAGTGATCTGATTTTCTCTGCTGCTTCAGTGAGATACTTACCAGCGAATAGGTTTGCTTGAACTAATACTGGGTATAATTGATACACTTCAAATCGGTCCTGATAGTTTTCTGCCAGCGGATAGACAGATTCATAACCTTCAAGAAAATCTTTAGGAAGCTCGGTGAATGCCTGGGCGGTGGCAATGTCAATTTCTCTATCACCGTAATAGCAAGCTGGTGAAAACAACACTGGCTTGCCCTGACTGAAGGCAACATTGCCTCGCCAAAAATTACCATGTACCAGTGAAGGCGAAGTGTGATGGGGTAGCATAGATTTTAACTGCTCAATAAAATTGTCGATATCTACCAAGTGCACGCCTTTTTCGGCCAGCAGCTGTAATTGCCAACCAACTCGTTCTTCGGCAAAAAATGTCTCCCACTTTTTGTGCCATTGATTTGGCTGAGGTAATTCATGTATATAATTGTCTTCATCTAAGCCAAACATTTGTTGCTCGTGCCTTAAATGAAGTTTAGCGAGTAACTCGCCACACGTTTTCCAATCCTCGTTACCAGACTCCAAACACAGCCATTCTAAAACAATGAAGCAGAACTCCGTACTCGTGCCAACGGTTACAGTGTCGGCGATCAAAAAGTCAGAGTCGCGAATAAGTTTACTGCGGTTTTCTGCTTCACATTCAAAGCGTTCTAGGGCCGAGAGAGGGGCTACTTTGACCAAAAAGGAGTGGCTACTATCAGAAATTTTATATAGTTTTTTCGAGCCATAACTACTTAAAGCTTGTTTGCTTGATAACTCGAATGGCATATTTAACGATTCAGATATTTGCTGATTGACTCGATTCCACATAATTACACCCCCTCTACGCAGACACCCTAAAATATGGTTGAAAATTGCAGAATCACAAATACTTGAGCAACATTTACAAAAAAAATAAAATGCGCAATCGTCGCGAAAAATAATGGAGTAGAAGTGAACAAAAATTTGGTAACTAACGGTGTTGCGTTTGGGATAGCTTTAACAGGTTATATTTGCAATGTTTCAATGCTGCTCACCATCGGTTTATTTGCACTGTCCGGTGCAGTTACAAACTGGCTCGCTGTTCACATGCTGTTTGAGCGAGTGCCATTTCTTTATGGTTCGGGAATAATTGCGCTCAAGTTTAAAGAATTTAAAGCTTCGATCAGAGAGCTGATTTTACAAGAGTTTTTTGACCAACAGCGGATTGCAGCGTTTGTTGAAGAGGAGCACCCTAAATTTGAGCTAGCACCGCTGGCTGAAAAAATCGATTTAAACCCAGCCTTTGACAAGCTTCTCAGCGTGATCGAAGCCTCTCAGTTTGGAGCAATGCTCGCTATGTTTGGTGGCACCGAAGCAGTTCAGCCACTACGAGAGCCATTTATTGAGAAGATGAAAGAAGCGCTAATCGAAATCGGTCAGCAGCCTGAATTTGAAAAGGCGGTAGAAGGCGCAATTAAAACAAAATTGGCTAGCGATGAAATTCATCAGACCATTGAGCGTGCCGTTGACGAGCGCCTAGATGAGTTAACACCGCAGATGGTTAAAGAAATCATTCAGAATATGATCAAAACTCATTTGGGTTGGTTGGTCGTGTGGGGCGGTGTGTTTGGTGGCTTATTTGGTCTTCTTTCCTCATTGCTTTAAAAACTAGAGTGCTGCGAGGATAAGCAGCACTCATTAGCGACTATTTAGAACCATAGATAACCACTGGTTGGTCAGATTTAGCGATGTCTCTAATTCTAGTCTCTGTTTTTGGTTCAACACCGAAAAACTCTGCAGACTTGTTGAATCCATAAACCTGTGCAAACTTACCTACAGGCATATCGTTGCAGTGCAATTTTCTCGTAATATGATTTCTTGGCATACGATGATCTCTTAACGTACTTGCAATGGTCAGCTTTTGGTCTTTCGTTACTGCAACACAGATTTTAGTAGCAATTGAGTTGTCAGCAGCAACAAATTCATTAGCAGATGCGGTACCGATTGTCATAAGTGCGATAGCACCAGCTGTAAGTAATAATTTCATGATTAGTTCCTCTGTTTTGTCGTGGACACATCTATAGTATCGCTTGGATAATCTCATATTGCTGTAAACCAAATAAATCAGAGTGTAAGCAGGTATTACAATGTAAAAAGAACGGTTTAAGTTTCTGACTTAAAAAGAAAATAAAGATTTTTCTATGAAATGTTTTAGATAATTAATTTGCACATTTTTTTTATTCAATATGGAGTTAACATTATCGTTCATTCATTTACCTATTGATAAAGCTCAACGTTTTAAATGTGTCTAAAAATACACAATTGTATCAGTTTTCGTTTTTTTGCATCGTTAGGTTTATACTTACCTACATTTATCGTATTTTCGTGGACTTAAGTCTCATAATTCAATATTTTTTATGAGATTCAGTTACAGTCATAAAAAAACAATAGAGATGACATATATGCAAAAATTTGCTCCAGCAATAGTAGTGCTTGCGGTAGGCGCGGCACTAGCAGGCTGTCAGGATAACGGCCCCAAAAAAGAATTTGTCGAGATTAATAAAAATCCTTACCCAAGTACTTATAAACCAACGCCGTCAAAAGCAACGTTGATTACAAACGCGACCGTTCTTACTGGAACTGGTGAAAGAATTGACCAGGCTGATGTATTTATCGTTGATGGAAAAGTGCAGCAAGTTGGTAAAGACTTGGCTGTTAAAGCTGATGTGACCGTTGATGCAGAAGGAAAATGGATCACGCCAGGGATTATTGATGTTCACTCTCACTTAGGTGCGTATCCAAGTCCGGGTGTTGAGTCTCACCAAGACGGTAACGAAATGATTAACCCTAACACCTCGCAGGTTTGGGTAGAGCATTCAGTATGGCCTCAGGACCCGGGTTTTAATCGAGCTCGTGAAGGTGGGATCACTACGTTACAAATACTTCCAGGTTCTGCGAATCTATTCGGTGGTCGAGGCGTGACATTGAAGAACGTGCCTGCACACACTATGCAAGGTATGAAATTTCCCGAAGCTCCTTATGGACTCAAAATGGCGTGTGGTGAAAACCCGAAACGTGTATATGGGCAAAAGGGCGTGGCGCCATACACACGCATGGGGAATATGGCTGGATATCGTGAAGCTTGGGCAGAGGCAACAGAATACAAGCGTGCGTGGGAAGAATATGAAGAAGCTTACAAAGCTGGCTTGAATCCCGATGCTCCGCAAAGAGATATTAAGTTTGATACTTTGCGAGGCGTGTTGGATGGTGAAATCCTTATTCACAATCATTGTTATAAAGCAGAGGAAATGGCGATGATGATAGACCTCTCGAAAGAGTTTGGCTATCACGCAGGTACGTTCCACCACGGTATTGAAGCCTACAAAGTTGCAGACTTATTAGCTGATAATGGCAACTGTGCAGCGCTGTGGCCAGACTGGTGGGGTTTCAAGATGGAAGCATATGACATGGTACAAGAAAATGTCGCGATTGTTGATGCGGTTAAAAACTCTTGTGCAGTGGTTCACTCAGATTCAGACACAACAATTCAACGTCTGAACCAAGAGGCAGCTAAAGTAATGTATAACGCAAATCGTGCTGGCTTCGAAATTAAAGAACAAGATGCCATAAAGTGGATTACTTATAACGCCGCTAAGTCTTTAGGTGTACACGATAAGACGGGCTCTATCGAGCAAGGTAAACAAGCAGATTTAGTTATTTGGAATGGTAATCCGTTCAGCGTGTACGCAAAAGCAGAGCAGGTATTTATCGACGGTGGTAAGGTATTTGATCGTAATGATGAGAAATATCAGGCTATTAGTGACTTTATGTTGGGCCAGAAGTAAGGAAGGTATGTGATGAAAACGATTAAACTAACTATGATCACAGGGGCAATACTGGCACATTCGTTAGCATTTGCTGATGTCACAGTAATCACTAATGCAACGGTTCACACAGCCTCAGAGCAGGGGACATTGCAAAATGCCACAGTCGTCATTGAAAATGGTAATATTAAGGCAGTTAACCCACCATCGTTCGAAGCTGATATTACAATTGATGCAGAAGGACGTGTTCTTACCCCAGGTTTTATAGGAACGGGCACCGCGCTTGGACTGGTTGAAGTAAGTGCCGTGGCAAATTCTCGAGATGCTGGTGACGATGATGCTGGGCTCGACTTTGCGGTAAGTTCGGCATTTAATCCTCGCAGTTCATTAATCCCTTATGCAAGAAAGGGCGGTATCACTCAGACTGTTGTCACGCCATGGGGTGGTAAAAGTGAATTTGCTGGGCTTGGCTTTGTGGCTGATTTATCAGGTAAATTTGATAGTGTTACAGATGAGCAAACTGCACTTGTTATTCATTTAGGTGGTAACAGCAAGGGTTCAAGAGCGATGTCTTTGAAAAAAGTAAAAGATAAGTTTGAAGCTCACTTAGCTAAAACGAAAAAAGCGGACAAGAAAGACGACAAAGCTGAACCCAGTGCTGAAGAGCTAGTATTAACAAAAGTACTCGCTGGTGATATGCCAGTGGTTGTATCTAGTTCACGTGCCTCTGATATTTTACAAGCTATCAAGTTAAAGGAACAGTTTGGTTTAAACCTACTCATCAAGGGCGCTGAAGATGCAGTGCTTGTCGCTGAGGAGCTTGCTAAGGCAAAAGTTTCAGTAATCTTGAATGCGGTTTCAAACTTACCGAGTAACTTTGATTCTTTGCACGCGAGTTTAGAGACAGCAGGTAAGCTTGAAAAAGCGGGTGTAACGGTGATATTGACTATTTCCGATAGTCACATGGTTAATAACTTACGTTACGATGCTGGTGTTGCCGTTGCCAATGGCATGAGCTTTGAAGGTGCAATTAAAGCAGTGACATCGGCACCAGCTCAAGCATTTGGGTTAAATTCGGGTGTCATTGAGGCGGGAAAACGCGCTGATTTAGTGTTGTGGTCAGCCGATCCATTTGAATACAGTACTCACGTAGAAAAAATGTGGATTAATGGTGAGGAAGTTTCAACTGAATCTAGACATGACAAGTTAAGAGAACGATATACAACCAGCTCAGAACTGCCAAGAGCTTATACCAAATAAAAATTTACTTGAAATAAAGGCTCCGTCATGGAGCCTTTTTTTATGTGCAACTAGAAGCTGCTCAGATACATTTTGCGGGTTTAGGCAAACCAGCGATTTTTGTTGCTTGTTTTGCCGGGCCTTTTGGAAAAAGTTTATAAAGATATATGCTATTTCCCTTATCTTCGCCTAACGCTTTAGCCATGGCTTTTACCAACATTCGAATCGCTGGGCTTGTGTTGTACTCGAGATAAAAATTACGGACGAAATTTATTACTTCCCAATGTGCAGGCGTGAGCGTTACATTTTCTTGCTCCGCAATAATGGGTGCAAGTTCTTCACTCCACTGGGTATGGTCCAATAAGTAACCTTGTTTATCGGTTTCGATTTCTAGTTCGTTAAGTTTCAGCATCGTGCGTTTACCATGTAATAGAATTTTTGCTCGAAATAGTGAGGTCAACCCAATGTTGATCAGATAGCAGAGTGATGCCAGGAAGTGCTGTAACACCACGGGCCATAGCGCATGTTTCTAACATTACGATGGATATCTGTTGAGGATACTTCTCAGTGAGTAACAATTGAAAGAAACACCCGTCATCGCAAAGTAGGATAGTATCATCATTGCTTACATGTTTAATGCGTGAAACAGCTTCTTTACTGTTTACAATATGCAGTACTGTCATAGCCTTACCACTAAATCTTGTTTGGCAATTAAATCTGAAACCTCGTTGTCATTGAGCACAACAGTTTCAATATCTAAATCATCCACACGGAGGTTGTTCGCACTTAAAGCGTCAGTTGTTGTGTATATCTGCTCAACATCATAAATTTCTAGCGTTTTTAACTGTTTGAAATAATTTTTAATAGATAGTGCCGGCGCATTTAAGTTTGACTTTAGCGCAAGAACCGAACTTTCCAGAAATAACCAGCTGATGTTTTGATCAACTGCCGCAAAAATTAACGTAAGGTCCAGCGCGTCTCGAATCTCAGAAGATTGAAATGGGCTTGCCGTACTGATCACTAATACGTTTTTCATTACTTAAACTGTACCCACTTATCTGCTTTACTCGCTTGCATTGCAAATTCAGCAAGGCCAGCGACGCTAAACTCTGGATTAATATTGTTTAAATCAATCCCACGCTTTTCAGCTGCCGTAACACACATTAACAGAGGAATTTGCTTATCAGCAAAGCTTTGCCAAATTTGAGTCAAGTTTATCTCATCGCTAGGCTGTGAAATGTTGTTGCTAGAGTGATAAACCGCTTCTTGATAAACAAATATACACGCAATCTCGTGTCCACGTTCAAACGCAGCGTTAACATAGCGATATAGCAGAGAAAGCTTTGAATGCTCAGCAACACCAAAATGAACAGAAATGACTAATCGTGCCAAGTTTCACCCATAAAAAAAGCCCCAAAGAGGGGCTTATTTTATCAGATTCTAGAGTTTAGTCATCAGATGCGCCTAATAACGCTAGAATGCTAGTGAACAGGTTATAGATGCTTAAATACAAACTCACAGTTGCAAGCACGTAATTTGTTTCGCCACCGTTAATAATGCGGCTGGTGTCGTATAGGATAAATCCTGACATTAACAACACCACTGCGGCATTAATTGCCATAAACGCGATGCTGCTACCGATAAACAAGTTAACCAAGCTAGAAATGATAACAACGATAAGACCAACGGTTAAAAAGCCTCCCATAAAAGAGAAGTCTTTTTTAGTGGTTAGCGCATAAGCTGATAAACCAAAGAAGATCAACGCCGTTGAACCAAGCGCCTGGGTGATAAGTAAACCACCATTAGGTAGCGCCGCGTAGTAATTGAGCATTGGACCTAAACCGAAACCCAGAAGTCCAGTAAATAAGAATACAAGACCAATCGCAGAAGAGGAATTCGCCTTTTTACCAATGACGAAAAGTAGTCCAAATGCGATTAGCGAACAAACGATCCCAGTAAAAGGTGGAAGTGTCAAACTCATCGAAATTGCAGCGGTAATTGCACTAAAAGCAAGTGTCATTGCCAATAGGAAGTAAGTATTTTTCAATACCTTGTTAGTTTCCATTGTTGACATTACCGGCTTGGCAGTACTGTACGAATGATTGAATGCCATGATTCAAGCTCCTTAACAAAACATAATGTTTTAAGATTAACTACCTAGAGGTTACCAATAGTTATATGTTGGGGCAAACTATTCCGGATCAACTTTCCTAAATAAACCCCTGTTAATTTAGAGATTCTAAGAGTTTGATAAAAAGTGCAGCGCAAAGTTCAACCGCATTTTGCGAACTGAATGTTGTATTTCTGAACAAAGGAACCAAAAAGTGCGCAATCAAACAATAAATTGAAAAAAAAGCTTCACAATAAGAAATAGATTCTCTAATATTCGCCCCGCTGCGGAGAGATGGCTGAGTGGTTGAAAGCACCGGTCTTGAAAACCGGCATACGTTAATAGCGTATCTAGGGTTCAAATCCCTATCTCTCCGCCACTAAATTGCTGCATGATGCTAAAGCGTCAAGCTAACACCTTTGGAGAGATGGCTGAGTGGTTGAAAGCACCGGTCTTGAAAACCGGCATACGTTAATAGCGTATCTAGGGTTCAAATCCCTATCTCTCCGCCATATTGAAGGCCCACTTGATATCAAGTGGGCCTTTTTTATTTGACTATCAAGTTAGCAAAAAAGCTCTCACTTAGACCAAAGTCTGCTACCCAGTTTATTTAGCAACGGCAATACTCGTTTGTAGTATTCGTTGCATTATTTTGAACATCGCGATACTTACGATCTAGATAGTGTCAATATGAGAGGTGCGGTATGAAAAAAATAATATCGGGTGTTGGGTTTTCTTTATTATCACCACTAATCGTTGGTTTGGGGCTAGGGATTTACTTCAGTATTATTAGTGGCCAGTCTTCGGCATTGTTCAGTATGTTGCTTAGTGCCATTGCAAATGCACATATTGTGGGCTTAACAATGGCCCTCATAGTGTTACCTGGTTACATTACAATGCAACGTTTTCAATGTATACATTATTCAGGTGTGCTGACATTAGGGCTACTAGGCGGAGCACTATTTAGCTTTCTTTTTGCCGCGAGTTCTGGTGGTGGATTCATTGTTAATGTCATTATGTCGGCGATAGCTGCTGGACTATTCTTGTTTGGCTTGCGTATCGGTGCTGAAAAGTTGTCTAAATAACGTTCGTATTCACGAGAATTTACAGATAAATAAGACTTTTTGTGCAGAAAAGGTTTTAATTAAATCGCTGAAGGAGTACCTTTAGCTTTTGTAGTTTTAATCGTGAATCAATACAGTAATGCAAAAGCAAGATTTTTATTCCTCGCTAGTTAAACAAGCTCAAAGCCTGATTGCTGGAGAGCGAAATGTTATCGCAAATATGGCTAACATTAGTGCTTTGTTATTTACTTCACTAGAAGATATTAACTGGGCTGGGTTTTATTTTGTAGACTCTCCACACGAACTTGTTCTTGGACCTTTTCAAGGTAATCCTGCTTGTATCAGAATTCCAATGGGGAAAGGTGTTTGCGGCACTGCAGCTGAGTCTCAACAGACGCAGCTAGTCGAAGACGTTCATGCTTTCGCAGGACACATAGCTTGCGACGCAGCATCTAACTCAGAGATTGTGATCCCAGTATTTAAGGACCAGAAAGTGTTTGCTGTGCTAGACATCGATAGTCCTAGTCTGGCAAGATTTGATGAACAAGATAAAGCTGGCTTAGAATCTCTTGTGAAAGCGTTTGAGGAAACGTTGTAATGAAAGATATGCTTCAAGTTCAAGATTATCTCTACTCATATGCTGATGTTGGTGATTGGGAAGGTGAAGAAGAGCTAGTTGCTGAGCGATTGAACGAGTTAGTTCATCATGCTTGGGACTTGCTACCAGAAGATCTCGATTGCGACAGTATAGACAAAATTATTCTAGGTATTTGGGAACATCTTCGTGGCGATTACGCTCTTTTAGAAGCGGATTTAGAAGAGTTAACAGACTGGGTTACACACTATGTCGAATCATCGTTAGATGAGCAGATGTAATAAATAGGTTCAAAAATGGAAACCACAAACAAGCTAAAAGACACAAATGAAGTACTAAACTTCTTGTACACAGAATTTCCTAACTGCTTCAAGCAAAAGGATGGTATCAAGCCTCTTAAAGTAGGTATATTTAAAGACATAGCAGAGCGAATCGAAGGCTCTGATGTGGTTAGCAAAACGCAGGTAAGACAAGCGTTGCGTAAATATACTTCTAATTGGCGTTATCTTGAAGCCGTTACTAAAAACGAGTTTCGTGTTGACTTAGATGGTAATCAAGCTGAAAAAGTTGAACAAGAGCACGTCGAACATGCGGAAAAAGCGTTAGTTGAAAGCCGTGCGAAAATGGCTAAACGTAAAAAGCCTCAGCGTGGTGCACCTAGAGGTGACGGCGAAACAAAATCTTACAAAAAGAAACCGTATTCGAAAGATCGCCAAGACCAGAAACGTCCTAAAATGAACAGTAAGCCTCAAGAAGAGAAGCCGAAACGTTCAGGAAAAGTTGAACCATTGCCTGCAGAGCAGGTCAAGGTTAATAATAAAGTGAAGGTAAAACTTGGCCAAGCCTTGGTTAACGCAACGATCACGGAAGTGAACAAAGACGAAGTTCATGTTGAGCTTGTCACTGGCATGCAAGTTAAGACCAAAGCTGATAGCCTTTTCATCCAATAAGGAGTTGTATATGAGTAAAGAGTTGCCACTCATTTCCCTAGTTGCAGTTTTCGTATCGGGCGTCTCATTCGCCTCTGTTGATACGGTAAGTATTAAAGATTTACCCGAGTTGAAACCTGAAATTCAACACACGACTGCAAGTAAACGAGTGACGAACTTATTTACTCGACAACACTATAAGCGCTTCAGTTTTGATGATGCTCTGTCGGAGCAAATCTTTGACCGTTTTATCGAATCAATTGACTTCAATAAGTCTGTTTTATTGCAGTCAGACATCGAAAAGTTTTCCAAATATCAGAAACAATTTGATGATGCTTTGATGAACGGCAAGTTAGATTTCGCTTACGAGCTTTTTAATCTCAGTATGAAGCGCCGTTTTGAGCGCTATGATTTTTCAATAAATCTGCTTGAAAAACCGATGGACTTTGCAACGCCTGATGAATTTATTTTTGATCGTGAAGATGCGAAGCGTGCGACTTCTCAGGCTGAGCTTGATGAATACTGGCGTCAAAGAGTTAAATCAGACGCGTTAAGGTTAAAGCTGACCGGTAAAGAATGGACAGATATCAAAGATGTTCTGACCAAGCGTTACAAAAATGCACAAAAACGATTGGTGCAAAGTAACAGCGAAGATGCTTTTCAGGTCATTATGAACGCGTTTGCTCGTAGTATAGAAGCACACACATCTTATTTATCTCCCCGTCGCGCTGAACAGTTCAAGATGGATATGGATCTTGAGTTAGAAGGTATTGGCGCAGTGCTGAGTTACGATGAGGACTACACTGTCATCAGAAGCCTTGTACCAGGTGGTCCAGCGGACAAAACAGAGCAGCTAAAACCGGAAGATAAAATCATTGGTGTCGCACAAGGTAAGGACGAATTTGTTGATGTAATAGGTTGGCGACTGGATGATGTCGTTGACTTAATCAAAGGCCCAAAAGGCACAACGGTAAGACTACAATATCTAAAGGGCAGCGATACATTAGGTACTCCTAAAGTTGTGGAAATTGTCCGAGACAAAATTCGTTTAGAAGACCGAGCTGCTAAGTCGGAAGTGTTCGAGGCGAAATACTCAGATTTGCAAAGCAAAATTGGTGTGATCGAAATCCCGAGCTTTTATAATAATTTATCTACAGACGTCAAGACTGAGCTTGCCAAACTGAAAGAGGCTAAAGTCGATGGGGTAATCATTGATTTGCGCCAAAATGGTGGTGGATCTTTATACGAAGCAACCCAACTGTCTGGATTGTTTATTGACCAAGGACCAATTGTACAAATCCATACTGCCTATAACCGTGTTGAGAGCCAAAAGGACAGAGATGGCGTGACGTTTTACGATGGGCCTTTAACGGTTTTAGTAGATCGTTACAGTGCATCAGCGTCAGAAATATTTGCCGCTGCAATGCAAGACTATGGTCGAGCAGTGGTTATCGGTGAACAAACTTTTGGAAAAGGAACTGTTCAACAGCATCGTGGTTTAGGTAAAAATTATGACCTTTTCGATAATGCGTTAGGCAGCGTAACATACACCATCGCAAAGTTTTATCGTATCGATGGTGGTAGCACACAGCACAAAGGCGTGATCCCTGACATCTTGCTACCTTCACCAATTGAGCCAAGTGAGTGGGGTGAAAGCCAAGAAGATAATGCATTGCCTTGGGATAGCATCATAAGAGCGAAATACAGCAGCTTAGATAACCTGTCTCCTGTGGTTCAGTATTTGGCGAGTAAACATGATAAACGTGTTAAATCAGAACCAGAGTTCTCTTATGTTTATCAAGATATTGCTGAGTACAAAGAACACAAAGATGACAAGTCTATTTCTTTAGTCGAAGCTGAAAGAATCAAAGAGCGTGAACAGCGTGAAGCGAAAGCATTAAAACGAGCCAATGAGCGGTTGGCAAGACTTGGTCTTGAGCCCATCAAATCATTAGATGATGCGCCTGATGTACTTGCGGAGCTTGATCCTTATCTTGAGGAAGCTGCTTTGATTACGCAAGACTTAATCTCCTACGGGAGACTCGCTAAAAACGAATCATAAAAGGCGCTCTAGCGCCTTTTTCATTTCTTACTTCATAGCTTATTTTGGGTAACTTATTGTTCAATAAATTGCTATCTATACTAGCCTTGACAAAAACATCTCATGTACAATGCTTTGCACAGTAGAAAATCAGCGATACTTGTCTGTTAAGATTACAGTTAATAGATTTAAGATCTTGTTTTCTAAAGACACCAGTTACTCGTAGACATACTCTTTTGAACAGTTCTGATTTGATATGCGTGCCCCAAAATAGGCGAATACCGCACAAGGGGGTAAGCAGGTAAAAAGAACTTCTCAAAACGGTATACAGTAGCAGAATAATTATAAACATGACTTGTCGTGTCTAGGAGCGTTCCGTTTTGAAACAACAAAAACAACCGTCATTTATTGACGCGCTTATACCTATCCTTTTTCTAATCTCCCTTTTGGGTGCTGCAGTATACCTTTATGGAGATAGCTCTTCTTCAGGACCTAATCAAATCGCGTTGTTATTTGCAACTTTTGCAGCGGCATTGATTGGTCTTAAAAACGGTTATACTTGGAAAACCCTTGAAGAAGCGATGATTAAAGGCATTACTATTTCTTTGGGGGCCATTATTATTCTTCTTATGGTCGGTTCCTTGATTGGTACTTGGTTATTATCAGGCACAGTTCCAACACTTATCTATTACGGACTGCAAATCATCAGTCCAAGCTGGTTTTATGCGGCAAGCTGTTTGATTTGTGGCATTGTCGCAATGAGTATCGGTAGTTCCTGGACTACAGCTGCAACGATTGGTGTAGCGTTATTAGGAGTTGCTACTGGACTCGGTCTTGATCAGGTGGTTACCGCCGGTGCAGTTATCTCGGGTGCCTATTTTGGAGATAAGCTAAGTCCTTTGTCAGAAACCACAAACTTAGCGCCAGCCGTTGCGGGTAGTGATCTTTTTGAGCACATTCAACACATGCTTTGGACTACGGTGCCAAGCTTTGTTATCGCGCTTATCATTTTTATTTTTATGGGCTTTAATGCGGAAGTTAGTAGTGAAGCACAGCGTATTGAAGACATACTCTCAATTCTCAACACTCACTTTAATATAAATCTTGTTATGCTGGTCCCGTTAGTTGTGCTGCTCGTACTTGCCATTAAGAAAATGCCTGCCTTTCCAGCTATATCGATAGGTGCAGTTGTGGGTGCGGTTTGGGCTGTGTTGTTTCAAGGTGATTTGATTAGCAATCAAATAGATGCCAGCCAAGGTGAAGTTGTCGGTTGGACTAAACTGGTTTGGGCGACTTTTTTTGAAGGCTTTTCGATTCAAACTGGTGATAGCAAAATGGACGATTTGCTAAGTGGTGGCGGTATGGCTTCTATGTTAACCACGACTTGGCTAGTGATGACAGCCTTAATGTTTGGCGCCATTATGGAGAAAACAGGCCTTCTAGATGTATTCGTCAGAAGCATTTTAAAAGTTGCAAAAAGTACAGGGTCTTTAATTGCCTCTACGATTGCTACATGTATCGGAACTAATATTGTCGCAGCAGACCAATATATTGCCATTGTAGTTCCGGGTCGAATGTTTAAAGACGAATATGCAAAACGTGGATTAAAGAGTGTAAACCTGTCACGAACACTCGAGGATGGTGGAACAATAACCAGTCCATTAATCCCCTGGAATACCTGTGGCGCGTACATGCAAAGCGTGTTATTAATCAATCCATTTGATTACGCTATATATGCGTTCTTTAATCTTATTAATCCTGTGCTTGCAGTGATTTATGGTTACTTGGGTGTGAAGATTTTACGTATAAAACCCAAGAATATTGAATCTTAAAAGCCAAAGCATCGGCAAGTTACACGCCTTGCTATGATCAGCAGGGCGTTTTTTATTTAACAGGGCTACGCTGCTAAACCGAAAAAGGTTGAACTATACCAATTGGGTTAAATAAATGGACTGTTTTGAAGCGTTAAATAGCTTTAGTCGGACGGGAAAGTTTC
This sequence comes from Pseudoalteromonas sp. T1lg65, assembly GCF_051930985.1. NCBI lineage: Bacteria > Pseudomonadati > Pseudomonadota > Gammaproteobacteria > Alteromonadales > Pseudoalteromonadaceae > Pseudoalteromonas > Pseudoalteromonas sp. T1lg65. The sequence goes on from NZ_CP196837.1 coordinate 1,739,663, forward strand.
GCTATTTAGTTGTTCTAAATCAGAAACTTTTAACGAAGCTAATAGAGTATTCTATCCTTCAAATTGGTTAGAGAAATAATATAATTGGTATTAAGCATAGCGCCACTAAGCTTCGCTTTATTGGTGTGAGGGAACAAAAATGTCAACAAAACCAAAAGCCAAATTGCTCAAAGACTATCAATCTCCTACGCATAGTATTGAAACTTTAGATCTAACCTTTGAGCTAAGTCCTAACAATACGCTGGTAACAGCAAAAAGTAGGGTGGTAGCCAATCGAACCACGGATACATTGTATCTAGATGGGGTCGATCTCGAGTTAGTTGCAATAACAGTTAATGATCAAAACTGGACTGACTATCACATTAAAGGTGATCAGTTAGTGCTTAAAGCATTGCCTGAACAATTCACTTTGCAGGTCGTCACTCGGATATCGCCACAAACAAACACCTCACTGGAGGGGTTGTATTTATCTGACGGCGCATATTGTACTCAATGTGAAGCAGAGGGCTTCAGGAAGATCACCTATTTTATGGATAGACCTGATGTCCTAACCAGTTATCGCGTAAAAATTATCGCTGACCAACAATATAAGTATCTTTTATCCAATGGTAACAAAGTGGATGAAGGCCAACTTGATGATGGAAGACACTTTGCTATTTGGCATGATCCCCATAAAAAACCGAGCTACTTGTTTGCCTTAGTGGCAGGGGATTTTGATGTCCTGAGAGACAAATATGAGACTCAATCAGGTAAGCAGGTTGATTTAGAGTTGTTTGTTGACAAAGGTAACCTTTATAAAGCCCCCCATGCTATGGAGTCGTTAAAAAAAGCCATGCAGTGGGATGAAGAGCGGTTTAACCTTGAATATGACCTAGACATCTACATGATAGTCGCTGTTGATTTCTTTAATATGGGAGCAATGGAGAACAAAGGGTTAAATATCTTCAACAGTTCATGTGTTTTAGCTAGTCAAGACACTGCAACGGATCGAGACTTCCATAATATAGAATCAATTGTCGGACATGAGTACTTTCATAACTGGACTGGAAACCGAGTAACCTGTAGAGATTGGTTTCAATTAAGCCTAAAAGAAGGCTTAACTGTATTCAGAGATCAGGAGTTCAGCAGTGATCTTGGTTCTAGAGGCCTCAATCGTATTGATGCTGTAATGATGATGAGAACACATCAGTTTGCAGAAGACGAAGGTCCAATGGCGCACCCGATTCGACCGCAGCAAGTAATAGAAATGAATAACTTCTATACAGTCACGGTATACAACAAAGGTGCAGAAGTTATACGTATGATGCACACCATTTTAGGTGAAGCCAATTTCCAAAAAGGCATGGCACTTTATTTCGAACGTCATGATGGTCAAGCTGTAACCTGCGATGACTTTGTCTCCGCGATGGCAGATGCTTCAGGTATTGATTTAAGCCAATTTAAGCTGTGGTATGAACAGTTTGGTACACCGAAAGTGACAGTATTGACTTATTTCGACAAACAAAATCAAACATTTACCATTGAAACAACGCAACACCATGCTAGTAACGATCCTATTTCGAAGCCGCTTCATATTCCGTTAAAATTAGAGCTTCTGGATGAGGCAGGTAACAGCCTTCCTTTGCAAACTGCCGACGGTGTAGTTGAGAGAGTTTTGGATATCACAGAGAGTAAACAAAGTGTCACGTTTACCAATATTACATCTGAACCAGTTCCGGTTTTGTTTGAAGACTTTTCGGCCCCAATCAAGTTGGAATATGACTACAGCATCAATTCGCTTTTACATATATTAAAGTATGCTCGTAGTGACTACGCCCGATGGGAAGCAATGCAGCAAGTATTTATGTCAGAAGTGAAGAAAGCAGTATTGCAAAAGGAACTTCAACCAGTCTTAGCACCTGCGGTTATTGAGTCGTTTAGGTTACTGTTGAAAGAGCTCAAAGGCGATCTGGCACTGCTTGCAGAGCTGATAACACTACCGAGCTTTGAGACACTAGCCAGTCAATTCGATTGTGTTGATGTCGACCGTATCGTAAACACAGTGCAAGTGTACGAACAGCAGATTGCTGAGAGCTTAAAAGAGGAGCTTTACGCAGCCTATACAACCCTTCCTGAAGCGCTTTCCTTAGAACCAGAGGACGTCGCGATTAGGGCGTTTAAGAGTCGCGCTATCTACTATTTAGTAATGACTGCGCCTGAAAAAATGACAAACGCACTACGTCAGGCTGCAGCTAGCGATAATATGACCACTAAATTGGGAGCTTTAAAAGCGGCGGTAGCTAATCAACATTCAGCATTAGATGAGTTAATGGCAAATTTTGAGTCGCAATGGCAACACGATCCTCTAGTGATGGACAAATGGTTTGCACTATGGGGGTCATTGAATAGTGATTTGGTCATTAACAAAGTTCATCAGCTATATACTCATTCAGCTTTTGATAAAAACAATCCTAACCGTGTGAGATCGCTAGTGGGTTCTTTTACTCGTCTTAATCCACAACAGTTTCATCGTGAAGACGGGGCAGGCTATGAGCTACTTGGCAGCTTGCTTATCGAATTAAATGGCACAAATCCGCAGCTCGCTTCTAGGCTAATCACACCATTTATGTCATGGAAAAGATACAGCCAAAATCGCCAGAAATTGATGACAGCTCAGTTGCAGAAGTTATTTGCACTACCTAATTTAAGTGATGACCTATTTGAAAAGGTAGAAAAAGCTCTACGGTAAATATGAAAGAATACTTTTTTTACATGGAGCTCACCCATGAGCAATGCTTGGGATATTATGATGGCAGTATTAAGCATATCCAAGTAGTAGAAGATGCAGGAAAGTCTATACGCTTTCCTGCATCGCATATTCGGCGCTTTATTACCGCAATCGGTATCAGAGGTCGTTTCCGGCTCATTCTCGATGCAGATAACCGTTTTATATCGTTAGAAAAAGTCATTTAACCCAGCATTATCGACAAAAGATATTTTATTTTTGTTAAATGGGTTTGTTATAAGCTTAAATTACGTGTTATAAATTATCTGGTTGGACGTCTTACCATGAGTAATATACGGCCCTAGAAGCGACAACACATTGATTTCAGCTCACTGTATTTGTAATTTTAGCGTTTCGCTTCTATCGTTTAGACAACAAAAAACAATAACTTGATTAGACAAGACCCGCCAAAAGGGGGAGAAATAATGATAAAAAGATCGCTCTTTGTGAAAAACAAAATTATGCTCGGTCTTAGTGCAGCAATGATGGGACTCACTGCTCAATCAGTAAGTGCAGCAAGTTTCGAGGTTGGGGATTTTGAAGTCACTTTTGATTCAACTTTTTCATACGGTCAGAGTATTCGTATTGAAGACCGTGATTTTAATATAATAGGTAAAAGTAACCACCCAATGTATGACTGGTCTGGCTATAAAGCATCGACTGGTAATACTGTATATAGTTCATCAGAAATCTGGTCTCAGCTCGGTGCATACTCAAATAATGGTGACGCCGGCAACTTGAATTTTGACGCTGGTGATACTTTCTCACAACTTTTAAAAGGCACCCATGACCTTGGTATCTCGAAAGAGAATTTTGGTCTTTTCACTCGTTTCATGTACTTCCATGACTTTGCGATGGAAGATGGTGATTTTGCATATCGAAATCCTGTGTCAGGCCAAAAGGCTGATCCTTGCGAGGATGATCAAACCAAAGAACAAGTTTGTTCTGACTTTAGATTACTTGACGCGTTTATCTGGGCTGACTTTGATTTGAATGAGGGTCGAAACCCTTTATCTATCCGACTTGGTCAACAGGTGATCAACTGGGGCGAAAGTACGCTAATTTCACACGGCATCAATGTTAACCCTGTAGATATTGACCGCTTAAAAGCACCGGGTTCAGAGGTCAAAGAAGCCTTCATTCCAGTTGGTATGCTTTGGGCTTCACTTGGCATCACAGATAATGTGAATATTGAAGCATTTTACCAGTATGATTGGCATGAAACGCGTTTACCAGCATCTGGTAGTTATTTTTCTACTAATGACTTCGCTTCTGAAAATGGTTACATGCAAAATATCCAATTAGGTTTCACATCGAATCCTGATATTGATCTTTACCATTTGACTGACGCGTTAAATAGCTTGTATACAGATTGGGGAACGACACTTGCCTCTCAGGGGTTAGACCCAACAGATCCAACTGTATTGGGTAGCGAAAGTGCAAGGCAGCTTCTGGCTTCAATGTATTTGCAATACCCAACTAAAGTCGCGCTTAAAGGCAAGGGCAATAAAGGCAAAACAGAGCCTGATGATGGTGGTCAGTATGGTATCCGTCTAGGGATCTTTGCTCCTGAGCTAAACGATACCGAGTTTGGTCTTTATTACATTAATTACCACAGCCGTCGTCCACTAATTTCTGGTAAAGCTTCGAACTTTACAGCGCAGTCTATCGCAGCAGATCTGGCTTATATTCAGAGCAACCCAATTACTGAAGATAACATCACTAATTTAGCTGCATTCACGCAAGGTCAAATCGCTTACCCAGAAGACATTAAACTCTATGGTTTAAGCTTTAATACAGCAATTGGTGAAACCGCTTTCTCTGGTGAATTTTCATTTAGACAAGATGAACCACTACAAATTGACGATGTAGAGCTTCTTTACGCCGGTATGGTTGAACAACTTGCACTAGCAGGGCGTCGCACAGATTTTGCGGGCTTTTCACAATTAAGTGAAGGGGACACCGTTGCCTATGTTGACCCTGGCGAAGTTGCACAGGGTTATATTCTGCGAGATACCATTCAGGCACAATTTACAGCAACGCATTTATTCGGTCCTTCATTAGGCGCCGATAGTTGGGCGGTTGTTGGAGAAGTTGGTGCAGTGACAATCAAAGATATGCCTGAATACGATGAGCTGAGATTGAATGTTGCGGGTACGGGCCGAAGTGGTGTTATTGAAGGCATCTCGGGTCGTGATTATGACCTTATTCATAGAGCTGTTTCTAATGGTCCTGAGACTAATCCATTCCCGACAGCTTCAGCTTGGGGATATCGTTTAATTGCGAAGGGTGAGTATAACAACGTATTTAGTGGTGTTAACTTCTCACCCAGAATTGTGTTTTCTCATGACGTTAATGGGATCACGCCAGATCCTATGTTCTTGTTCGTTGAAGATCGTAAGTCTGTCGGTATCAATCTGAATTTCAACTATCTCAACACGTGGTCATTTGATTTTGGCTACAATGCATTTTGGGGTGGTGGCGCGACAAATACCTTCTCGGATCGCGATTTCGTTTCTTTCAACATTAAGTATTCAATTTAAGGGCTTTCGGTATGTTTAGAAAACCTACATTAGTAGCAGCAACAATAATTACAATGCTGTCAGCTTCAAGTGCATTAGCTAAGATGAGTGCAGACGAAGTATCAAGATTAGGAAAAGACCTTACTCCGATTGGCGCAGAAAAGGCGGCTAATAAAGATGGTAGTATCCCAGAGTGGACGGGGGGAATTACAACCCCTCCAGCGGGCTATGAAGTTGGCATGCATCACCCAGATCCTTATGCTGATGACAAAGTGTTATTGACCATCGATAAGTCAAACTTAGACCAACACAAAGATTTGTTGAGTCCAGGGCAGATAGCGCTTTTTGAAACGTACCCAGATACATTTAAAATGCACATTTACCCAACTCGTCGCAGTGCTGCTTATCCAGACTTTGTTTATGATGCGACTAAAAAGTATGCGCTTACAGCAGAGCTAATCGAGGGTGGCAACGGAATTAAAAACACTGCTATTGGTATTCCATTCCCAATTCCTAAAAATGGTCTAGAAGCTATTTGGAACCATTTACTTCGTTTTAGAGGTTTGTCTATTTCTCGTAATGGTGGCCAGGCGATGCCAACTGAGTCAGGCGATTATAATATGATCGGTTTTGACGAACAGCTGTTGGTAAAATATTCTGACCCGTCAACAACACCTGAAGAGCTTCAAAAGTCTAACATTTTGTTTAAGTTCAAACAGGCTGTAACAGAACCCGCACGTTTGGCTGGGACGGCGTTACTGGTACATGAAACGATGGACCAAATTCTAACGCCTCGTCAAGCATGGACTTATAACACCGGTCAGCGTCGTGTTAGACGTGCACCTAACGTAGCATACGATGCACCGGGAACAGCATCTGATAGCCTTCGTACAACTGATGACTTTGACATGTTTAACGGCTCACCCAATCGTTATGATTGGAAGCTAGTTGGTAAAAAAGAAATGTACATTCCGTACAATAGTTACAAGCTTCACAGCGATTCGCTGAAGTATGACGATATTCTTAAGCCAGGACATATTAACCCTGAGCACGTGCGTTATGAAAAACATCGCGTTTGGGTAGTAGAAGCAAATCTTAAAGAAGGCACTCGCCACATCTATAAAAAGCGCGTGTTCTATATCGACGAAGATAGCTGGCAGATCCATGTGGCAGATCTTTATGATAATCGCGACCAAATGTATCGCGTAGCGATGGCACATGGCATCAACTATTATGAAGTACCGACTCACTGGAGTACGTTAGATGTTTATTATGATCTGAACTCTCGTCGTTATTTGGCGATTGGTTTAGATAATGAAGAAGACATGTATGACTTTAGCCAGTCGTTTAACGACAATGAGTTCACTCAAGGTGCACTGCGTCGTGAGGGACGTCGTTAATTCTCAATGTATATTCAGGCAAAGGTGCTTCGCACCTTTGCCTTTTTCCCACACCTCTCTCAATTTTCGAGTGTTTTCTCATGATTAAGAAGTTAGCAGCAGCCTCGATTCTCAGTATTTCGATATGCATGCCTTTACATGCTCAAACGACATCAAACTCGGCTTTGATGGTTAAAGAGCCACAACAAACACTATTCACCGACATTGTCGATAAAGGCGATGGTCTGGTGGCCGTCGGTAAACACGGAACTATCATCCACAAGCCGTATTCAGAATCAAATTGGACACAAGCCAGCGTTCCGGTGCAGTCATTGCTGACAGCGGTCACTTTTAAAACGGAATCACTGGGCTGGGCTTGTGGTCACGACGCAACCATTATAAAGACAGAAGACGGCGGTAAGAACTGGACTTTGCAGCAATACTTACCAGAATTGGAGCGTCCATGTCTCGATATCGAATTTGTTGACTCCCAAAAAGGCTACGCAATTGGTGCCTATGGGATGTTCTACGAAACCGAAGACGGCGGTAATACATGGCAAAAGCGTTTTATTAATGAGTTTTTGCATCCCGACGACGTCAGCTATTTGGAAGATCTTAAAAATGATGATCCCAAAGGCTACGAGATAGAGACCGCGTTTATTTTGCCGCATTTTAACCGTCTCCTCATAACCGAGCAAAAAATATGGCTAGTTGGCGAAATGGGGTTAGTAGCTGAAAGTACTGACGGTGGAAAAACTTGGCGCAAACTAGAGAAATTTTACGCCGGTTCATTCTTTGCAATAGCGCAACATAACAAAGGACAAACATTGATTGCGGGATTAAGAGGAAATGCTTTTATTGAACAATTAGACGCATTCATTCCACTAGAAACCAAAAAATCAGTGACCATAAATAGCATTGTCAGCAATGATGACATCAGTTATTTATTGGCTAATAGCGGTGTGATTTTTAAGGTTCAAAATAATAAAATTGGCGTCCAGCAGTTAAAAAATGGCCATGCCATTATGGCAGGTGTATTAAAGAACAATCGCCTCATTCTTGCCACTGAGAAAGGTATTGAAGAAATCGAGGTAACCAAGTAATGCAAGCATTCTTAAATCAACTCGTTTATATCGTTTTTAGGCATCGAGTATCGGTAACGGTCATATTCGCATTAGCCACATTATTTTTAGGTTTTAAAGCGACACAAATTCAACTTGATGCTTCGTTTAACAAAAATATTCCACTCAATCATGAGTACATGAAGGTGTACTTAAAACATGAAAAACAATTTGGTGGTGCGAATAGCATTCTTATCTCTGTTTGTGACAGAAACGGCGACATTTTTAATGAGGAGTTTTTTACCCAACTAAAAGCCGTCCATGATCAACTGTACTTTATTCCCGGTGTTAATCGTCCATTGGTGAACTCCATTTTTGCACCCAGTGCTCGATTTGTTGAAGTAGTTGAAGATGGATTTGCCGGTGGGCCGATAATACCAGCTAACTTTCAACCAGATGAACGTGGTTTAGAAGTCGTTAAACAAAATATTGAAAAGGCCAAAATTGTCGGTCGTATGGTGGCGAGCGACTACTCCTGTGCCATGGTCACCGCACAATTAATGGAGATTGATCCACAAACCCAAGAGAAGCTAGACACGCTGGCGTTTGCTAATAAGTTAGAAACGCAAGTTCGTGAACAACTCAGCACTGACAATGTTAGCATTCATATTATTGGCTTTGCGAAAATGGCAGGTGATATTGCTGATGGTGCTAAAGAAGTGGTGTTGTTTTTTGCTTTAGCTATTGCATTTACTTTCTTGATGGTCTGGATGTTCTGTAAGAGCTTTAAATTAACGCTATTGCCAATTGCCTGTTCAATTATCGCAGTAATTTGGCAAATGGGACTGTTGAGCACCCTGGGTTTTGGTCTAGATCCGATGTCTATTTTGGTACCCTTTCTTGTATTCGCGATAGGGGTGAGCCATGGCGTACAGATGATCAATGCAATCGGTAAAAAGGTTTCCTCAGGTGCATGTAGCAAAGTAGCGGCTGAAGCAAGCTTCAAAGCATTACTTATTCCTGGCGGTATCGCATTGTTGTCGGACACTGTGGGCTTTTTGACGCTACTGGCTATCGATATCGGCATTATTCGCGAACTGGCTATCACGGCGAGTTTAGGGGTTGCGGTGATTATCTTCACGAACTTGGTATTGCTGCCGGTACTTGCGTCATTCTTTGAAGCAACAAAAATGAAGCGTTTAGGCGATGGTAAAACTGCCTCTCATACTGTGTTTGAACAACTAAGAGAAGGGCTTGTTAAGACGACAGATAAAAAGGTGGCGAGAATTATATTGCTGGTCTCGGCGGTGCTTTTTGGCCTGGGTTTTTGGCATTCTCAGCAAATGAAGATCGGCGACTTACACGCAGGTGCCCCAGCGTTGCATGAAGACGCTCGATATAACCAAGATACCTTCTTGATAGCTGACAGATACGCCATTTCATCAGATATCCTTAAAGTGATTGTTGAAGCGTTTCCAGCCGCCTGTACAGATCACGATGTAATGGAGCGAATCAGTCGCTTCCAGTGGCGCATTGAGAACCTGCCTGGTGTGCAATCTGCTATTTCGCTGAGTTCAGTCGCGCAAGCCGTAAATGCAGGCTATAACGAAGGTAATTTAAAATGGCAAACGCTGCCGCGCAACAGTGCGTCGCTGGTACAAGCGACATCACGTGTTGAAACAAGTACTGGTCTGCTAAACGGTGATTGTTCGGTAATGCCTATTACGATATTCATGGAAGATCATAAGGCTGAATCAATTGATTTAGTGGTTTCCAAAATTAAGCAGTTTGCTCAGGAAGAGGGCACAGCTCAAGTTGCGTTTAAGTTGGCATCTGGTCCGATTGGTGTAATGGCTGCAACAAATGAATCGGTTTCTGAGGCGCAAGTGCCGATGATGATCTATGTTTATGGAGCTGTCATTCTACTTTGTTTAATTAGTTTCAGAAGTGTCAGAGCAACCGTTGCTGTTATTGTTCCGCTATATGTTGTATCAACTTTGGCGCAAGCCCTTATGGTTGAATTAGAGATTGGCCTAACGGTGTCAACATTACCTGTTATTGCCTTGGGTGTTGGCATTGGTGTGGATTACGGGATATATATTTTGTCATCCATGATGGGTCAGCTTAAACAAGGTACACCATTAAGCGTTGCATATCGGAATGCATTAGCTGAGCGCGGCAGTGCGGTATTGTTTACTGGTATTACTTTGGCGGTTGGAGTGAGCACTTGGATTTTCTCTGCATTAAAATTCCAAGTGGATATGGGGATACTTCTGACCTTTATGTTTTTGGTTAATATGCTGGGCGCTGTGTTGCTTTTACCAGCAATCGGAACGCTGATCTGGTCTGACCAGAAAAAATAATGTGAATAATTGTGCTCCTTTTTATTTGGTATTGGCGATTTATATCTATTTTTTGTGAATAGAACAGCAAACAGCTGAAAAGCTTGAAATGTTTTCGTCAAAAAGGCTGTTTATTAGCGTGAGAAAGGTTAGAATTTACCTGACTCCACGCTAATAAATGGCTGTACAAATAATCTACCGTTCAAAGGTGGTATAGATTAAGGAACACATAATGACACAAAATGAAGGCGCTGCTTCGGTTATCCTTGATAACGTCTGCAAGCTAATCCATAAAAAAGTTCATGCCGACAAAGTGTCACTTGTCGAAACGTTTGCCAAAACCTTGTACAGCAATATGTCTAAAGAGGACTTGGCAAATCGCACTGACAGTGACCTTTACGGTGCCGCATTAAGTCTTTGGAACGCACTGGACAAAAACAAGTCTGACGAAGCTGTTATTCGTGTTTTCAATCCAGAAGTTGCAAAAGACGGTTGGCAATCATCACATACGATTGTAGAAATCATTGCCAAAGATATGCCTTTCCTTGTTGACTCAGTAAGAATGGCGATGAATCGCCAGAATATAGTCTCTCACTTATTACTACATTCACCTCTGAAAATTCAGCGTAACGATAAAGGTAATATTGCAGCCATTTCAAATCTAAAGGCTGAACAAGAGTCTTGTTCGACTAAGACAGTGTTCTTTATTGAAATCGACAGACAAACAGATCAAAAAGAAATCGCTGCATTCACCGCTGAGCTAGAGTCGGTGCTTAAAGATGTCTCCTTAGCAGTCGAGGATTGGCTACCAATTCGTGACAAACTAATCAGCGTTAGTAAAGAGCTACCAAAACGTCACTATGACTGCACAAAAGAAGAAGTAGCAGAAGCGGTCGAATTTCTAGACTGGCTGGTTAGCGACAATTTCACTTTCATGGGTTACCGCCAATATGAGCTGTCACCAGTGCAGGGTGATTACCAAGTGAAGCCAGTTAAAGGTTCAAGCTTAGGTTTGATGAAAAACTCCGATGACGAACACGGTAGATTGTTGTCTGAGCTTCCAGAAGTCGCCAGAAAAGAAGCGCGTAGCGATAACTTACTAATTCTAACTAAAACCAATTCGTTATCGCGCGTCCATCGTCCAGCATACATTGATTATGTAGGTATTAAACGATTTGATGATAAGGGTAACGTGATTGGTGAAGATCGCTTTATCGGCTTATTCTCTTCTAGTTTTTATAACAACAGCGCGGCAGATGTTCCGGTTCTAAAAAGCAAAATTAATCGCATCATGGAACAAAGCGATTTTGCTCGAGGAACGCATGCTTACAAAGCGGTGCTGAACATTCTTGAAACTTACCCTCGTGATGAATTAGTTCAAGCTCGAGAGAGTGAGTTGTTAGAAGTGGCTATGGGCGTTCTACAAACACAAGAACGCGATATGTGTCGTTTGTTTGTTCGTAAAGATGTCTACGGAAGGTTCTTCTCTTGTATGGTCTATGTACCGAGAGAGCGTTACAACACAGCACTTCGCCGTGAAACTCAAACATTGCTGGCTCGTGCATTTAATTCCAGCGAGAAAGTCGAGTTCACTACCTTTTTCTCTGAATCAACGCTTGCGCGTACGCACTACATTGTGCGCGTTGATGACAACAACATAGACTATAACGTGAAAGACATCGAAAATAACCTCGTTGAAGCAGCCCGTACATGGGAAGACAAGCTTCAAACAGCATTGCTTGAAAAAAACGGTGAATCTCGTGGTAACGAATTAAACCGTAAATATGCTAACGCATTCCCAAGTGCCTACAAAGACCAAGTTTTACCGAGTGCGGCAGTTGTCGACATTGAAAAACTTGAAACATTGTCAGACGATAATAAACTTGAAATGCTTTTTTACCGCCCTCAAGAAGAGGCCGGCTCTCAGCTCGTTCGATTGAGTCTATTCCACAAAGACGAACCGATCCATCTTTCAGACGTTATGCCAATGCTAGAAAACTTTGGCCTGCGCGTCATAGGTGAAACGCCTTATGCGGTTAAAACCACAGATGGTCAGGTTAACTGGATTATGGATTTCTCGATGCTTATCGGCAGCAAGGAGATCTCAGACTTTGACAAAGTGTCTGCGCGTTTCCGTGCGGCATTAACCAACGTATGGAATAACCGTCTTGAAAACGACGGCTTCAACCGATTGGTTTTACTAGGTGGTCTAACTGGTAGAGAAGCATCAATCTTACGTGCGTATGCAAAATACATGCGTCAGATCGGTGTTACTTTCTCGCAATCTTACATTGAGAACACGTTTGACCGTTATCCGCACATTGCGGCAATGATTGTTGATTTATTCACCAAAAAGTTCTCGCCGAAGAAATCGACTGCAGAAAAGACGATTACTAAGCTTGTTGAAGCGATTCACCAAGAGCTTGAAAATGTTGCAAACTTGGATGATGACAGAATCATTCGCTTATACGTCGATATGATTAAAGCGACTCTACGTACCAACTTCTATCAAAAAGAAGAGGATGGAAGCAACAAGTCTTATACATCATTTAAGATGCAACCAAGTGCGGTGCCTGATATGCCACTGCCGTTGCCTGCGTTTGAAATTTTTGTTTACTCGCCTCGCGTTGAAGGTGTACACCTGCGTGGTGGTAAGGTTGCGCGTGGTGGTCTGCGTTGGTCTGACCGTCGTGAAGATTTCAGAACCGAAGTACTCGGCTTAGTAAAAGCACAGCAAGTTAAAAACACAGTAATCGTACCAGTAGGTTCTAAAGGTGGTTTCGTTTGTAAGCAATTGCCTGCTGATCGTGAAGGTTTCTTTAAAGAAGGCCAAGAATGCTACAAGATCTTCATTCGTGGCTTGCTTGATATCACAGATAATATTGTACACGGTGAGATTGTGCCGCCAATCGATGTGGTGCGTCATGATGAAGATGACCCATATCTAGTTGTAGCGGCAGACAAAGGAACCGCTACTTTCTCTGATATCGCAAATGGTATCGCGCAAGAATACAATTTCTGGTTGGGTGATGCGTTCGCATCTGGTGGTTCGATTGGTTATGACCACAAGAAGATGGGTATCACAGCAAAAGGTGGCTGGGAGTCGGTTAAGCGTCATTTCCGAGAAATGGACATTGACTGTCAGAGCACAGATTTTACCGCTGTAGGTATTGGTGATATGGGCGGTGACGTATTTGGTAACGGTATGCTGTTGTCAAAGCATATTCGTTTACAAGCTGCGTTCAACCATATGCATATCTTCATTGATCCAAACCCTGATGCAGCAAGCTCTTGGGTTGAGCGTGAACGTTTGTTTAACTTGCCTCGTTCATCTTGGGAAGATTACAACAAAGACCTGATTTCAGAAGGTGGCGGTATTTTCTCTCGCGCGGCGAAAGCGATTACCTTGACTGCTGAAATGAAAAAGATGCTAGGCACCAAAAAATCCAGCATGACGCCAAATGAGCTTATTAAAGCGATTCTGAAAATGCCGGTTGACCTATTATGGAACGGTGGTATTGGTACTTATATCAAGTCTAAGTCAGAAACCGATGCAGAAGTAGGGGATCGTGCAAACGATGCACTGCGTATTAACGGTGGTGAGTTAGGTGCAAAAATCTTCGGTGAAGGTGGTAACTTAGGTGCAACGCAATTGGGTCGTATCGAGTTTGCTTCACAAGGCGGTCGTATCAACACTGACTTTATTGATAATGTGGGTGGTGTTGCGTGTTCAGATAACGAAGTAAATATTAAGATTCTACTTAATGGCTTAGTTGCTGAAGGCGACCTAACCTTCAAACAGCGTAACGAGCTGCTTTATTCAATGACGGATGAAGTTTCAGAGTTAGTGCTTAAAGACTGTTACCGTCAAACGCATACTTTGTCTGTTACTAAGTCTAAAGGTCCAGACACGCTTAAAGAGAAAATTCGCTTTATCCATGCGTTAGAAAAAGAAGGCAAGCTAGACAGAACCATCGAGTTCTTGCCAACAGATGAAGAGCTAGCTGAACGCGCAGCTGCGGGTAAAGATCTTACTCGTCCAGAGCTTTCGGTACTCGTTTCGTATTCAAAAATGGTGTTAAAAGAAACTCTGGTTGTCGATGAGATTTCAGAAAACCCTTATTACCGTCAGTTGCTAGTACATTCGTTCCCGGTACCTTTGCGCGAACGATTTAATAAAGCAATGGATAACCACCCATTACGTAAAGAAATTATCGCAACAAAACTTGCGAATAATATCGTTAATGATATGGGTCTGAACTTCATGATCCGTATGCATGAAGAGACAGGTGCGTCAGACGCAGAGATTGCGATTTGTTACTCAATTGCTAGCGCCATTTTTGAAATGAAAGAAACGTGGTCGGCAATTGCAGCGCTTGATAACAAGATCCCATCAGCGGTACAAACAGAAATGTTGTATCAACTACGTCGAACTGTACGTAGAGCAACGCGCTGGTTCTTACGTCACCGCGATAAGTCCATGACAATTGAGCAAACCATCGCATTCTTTGCTCCAACATTCAAAGATTTAAGCGCGAATCTTCATAATTATATGGTATCGGATGAGAGCGAAGCGATTGTTGATAAAGCACGTGTTCTTGAAAAAGATGGTGTTCCAGCGGATATCGCACTAAGGATCGTGTCACTTTCTAGCTTGTTCTCAGTGATGGATCTAGCCGAAGTTGCGAAGAACTCAGGTCGTAAGATTGAGGTGGTTTCAAACACTTACTTCAAACTTGGGTCAAATATGGGTCTTCACTGGTTCCTTGACCAAATTACGGCGCAACCTGTGGCTAACCACTGGCAAGCTTTAGCTCGAGCATCTTACCGAGAAGAGTTAGATTGGCAACAGCGTTCATTGTCTGAAGTTGTTCTAAATAGCTTCGAAGGCGATGATAGCGACGTAAATAGCCAAATTGAGCAATGGATGGACAAGCAAGCGGGCTTATTGCATCGTTGGCAGCAAATGCTTTCTGAGTTTAAGACATCGCAAACTCATGATTTTGCTAAGTTCTCAGTAGCACTGCGCGAGCTTATGTTGTTGAGCCACAACTGCGATACTTCCAAATAATTTGTAAATCGTTAAAATACCCCGGTTTTTACTGGGGTATTTTTTTATCTGAGAGAATTTCATAAAAGTGTGATTGCTTAAAAGCTTGTCCATCGAACTTTTAACCAACCAGATTTTGTTACCAATACTGAGGAGCTTCCATGTTTTACGATCTTGCGCGCCGATTTATGTTCAGTAAAGATGCTGAATGGGCACATGACTTTGCACTTGGCAATTTACGTCGTTTCGCAAACACCCCTATGAGTCTGGCATGGTCGCAATCAGTACCGGAAAAACCTGTCAACTTTTTAGGTTTAGAGGTCAAAAACCCTGTGGGCCTAGCGGCTGGTTTAGACAAAAATGCCGAGTGTATTGATGCATTTGCACAAATGGGTTTTGGTTTTATAGAAGTTGGTACAGTCACGCCAAGGCCTCAGGTTGGTAATGATAAACCAAGAATTTTCAGATTACCGGACGCCCACGCCATTATAAATAGAATGGGCTTTAACAATAAAGGCGTGGATTATTTGATCAGTAATGTGCGTGAGGCAAAATATAAAGGGATCCTTGGGATCAATATTGGCAAAAATAAAGACACGCCAAATGAGCAAGGCAAAGACGATTACATTTATTGCATGCGTAAAGTATTTGAACACGCATCGTACATTACTGTAAATATTTCTTCACCAAATACGCCAGGCCTTAGAGATTTGCAATATGGTGAAGCATTGGATGACTTACTACAAAGCTTGAAAAATGAACAAATGGACTTGGTAGCGAAACACAACAAGTCTGTGCCAATGCTTGTGAAAATAGCACCGGATGTTGATGCTGTGCAGTTGACCCAAATTGCTGAATCTCTTACAAATAATCGTATCGATGGCGTGATTGCGACGAATACAACGCTGGCACGTGATGTCGTTGAAGGAATGGAACATGGGCAAGAAGCGGGTGGATTGTCAGGTCGCCCAGTGAGAGAAAAGTCTACCCATGTAGTCAGTGAATTAAAACGTATTACCGAAGGGAAATTACCTATTATTGGTGTCGGTGGTATTGATAGCGCTGAAGCGGCTCAAGAAAAGTTACAAGCGGGTGCAGATTTAATTCAAATTTATACCGGTTTTATTTATGAAGGCCCAGGATTGATCAAAAAGATCATTTCTTCTTTATAATGATCCGTAATATAACTAAAAGATCGAAAACAAATCGTTATTATAAATAATTTTATCATTGCTATTTTCGGGTTATACTCCCACTTATCAACTATATAGCGTTAATCGGTAAGTGGGAGGTCAGTTTGCAAGCGTCAAAAGAGTGGCAATGGATTCGTTGCGACAAAAGAAATAGATTGCTTGTAGACTTGGGCGAAGAGCTTCAATTGTGTACACCATTTCGTATCAGAAATCTTACCGAAGATTCAGCTACCAATCCGAATTTCAGCCTGAGTGAAGCCGAATTTTATCAAAGCGTCTATACCTACCTTAACCATTTTGGCGTGTGGAGCGAAGCTCGATGCTGTCAAATTGCGTTGAATGCAACCGCGGCTAAATTTCACTTGCAACCAATGCAAGCTAAAAGCTGGTTTTTCAAACCTTATGTTGGAAACCAACATGTTACAGAGGCCGTTGTACAACTAAATTCGAAGCGTGATTGCGGGGAGTTCTTAATTATTGAGCATGACGGCCAAGCAAGTTTGTGTTTGAGCCTGAATGATAATTTTGTTCTTGATGAAGGCATTATGCTAGAACAATTCCAAGCAATAAAAGTGTTAAACGACAGATTAGCACCTTTAGTGATTAATCAGCTGTCTCATAAAACAGCCTAGCTTCAGATTTTAATCTCAACTCCATTTGTGCTTTGACTGAACGAATAGTTAAGTAGTCATTTATAAAAAATTTCCTGTTGTTTCCAATGGAAAAACGTTTTTATATGCCAACAGCTAATTTATGAGTAAATTTTCCGAAAAGCTTCTTTCCCTCATCGTCTAATTTGGGGTTCGGAAAATATGATAGGCCTCTTACAGGAACTACAATTATCTCGTCACAATCAATTACGAAGGTGTTGCTATACTCATAATGAATCCCAATGATATTTTCACTAAGAGATAAACCTTTAAGACAGGGTGACAAAATTTCTTCGATCAAAGTGATGCCTATTCTACTGGCTTTATTTATAAATTCTTTATCATTAACAATCCTATTATAAATAAAAGAGTCTTTTGTAGCGTAGTCATTTTTTCTATGTTCGTCATAGTACCTTTTTAAAAGATTTCCAAAACGTCTATCATTTTCCTTGTAATCAAATAAATGTGTAAAGTCTAAAGCAATAATCCCATGCCTGGCTAAGCCGGAATTTACTCTTTCATTAATTTGAGCTGCTGCTTTTTTAATATTTTTCGATACTTTATTGCTACTAATTAGGTATTTACATTCAATAGCAAAGTGAGAGTCAATGACTAAATCAGTTATTCCATTCAGCTCAATGGTCACAGGTGAGTTTTCGGGGAAGATTTGTAAGTACCTTGATGCCATAGCGATCTCAAAGAAAAAGCCATTATACTCTTGACTTGAGTCTTCATCTGGTTGAAATTTCCCTTTCACCGCTTTATGCAGATCACCAATATCCACATTAGCAATACTGAGTACTGGCCAAATGCAAGAAAACTTATTAGCTAACTCTAAAGTGTGTAATTGTTGTTTAAGATCTAGGCTCTTAAATTTTTGTAAATTCCTCTTTATATGTCCTAATTTAGTCGGAGATGGATCAAAGTAGGGAATCTCCTTTTTTATTACATCAGTTAAATTATCTAACAAAAGTAGATAATTTTGTTCGATGATCTCGAAACTTTTACTTGTTACAACTAAAGACATCATCTTTCCTTAATTACGCTGCTAACGTGTTTATTCGGCCTATTAATGAGATTCGTCCGAGAAGCTGCTACTCAGCCAGTTTTCTTTAATTCCCCTGCTTGAAATTGGACAGTCACTCAAGTTTGATAGTTTGCGTGACTAGCCTACACTTTAGTTCTTCAAAATCAAATTCTAAGTTCAAGGAGAGAGAAGTATTAAATCAATTAAATCAATTAAATCAACGAAATCAATGACACCCACAACTAAATACATGCTGGGTGAATGAGTTTAAAAAGGTTTGAAACACATCAATCTCCGGGGTCAAAAGTGCTCATAAATGAAGGGAATGTGGCGCTCAAGCCTATCTCATTATTAAAACTGCTTTATCGCGCACGACAACGTACTGTAAATACAACAGTTCGATATGTAGAGCTGAGAATACTTGGTTTATTATGCCAACAAGCGTTCGCAGTTTGCTAGGTTTGTTCGTCGTCGTTTTTGAAGCGTTTGGCAGTAAGCGGTTATTTCTCGCTCTCGGCCAACTGCACCATGAAATACCCGGGAAAATTGCGTGGTGAGTTTTATCCAATTCTTAGGTTCTATATTTAGCCGAGTGAGAATGGGTTGCGCTTCGTTGATATTACCGCGTTTATCGGCACGAATGCTTTTGCCGGTTAATTCAACCAATTCAATATAGGATTTGAGTTCAAAAGGTAGTCCTTTTGGCATCTGTTTTCGAGGGCTGCCAACAAAGCGCAGTAGGCTTTTTGGTTGTTTTCCTAACTTTGCGTGGTCAATACGCTTTTTGATGCTAGTGTAGTCTGAGACTTCAGGTGTTGTAGCAATTTTGGCGCGAATAGGGTTTAAGTCTACATATGCTAAACACACAGCCAGAGCTGCTTCATCCAGTAGGGCTTGAGATTTAAATCGGCCTTCCCAAAATCGACCGGTACAATTGTCCTCTTTATTTGCTCGGCGGGCGATGTCTTCGTTGAGCACCCGCATAAACCAGCTAATATCAGCCAGTCTTTCTCTGTACTTGGCGATATGCTCATCAAGTATCAACTGCTCCGATTCATTGAGCGGTTCACCTTCAGTAAGTTTATAGCTTAACCAATTGCCTTTAAACAGCTTATGCCATCGTATCACAATCGCCTCATCCGACAGACGCTTAGCCTTTTTATCGTCAACATGTAAAACAACATGAGTATGATTGCTCATCACGGCATAAGCACAGACATCAATACAAAACACCGACCCCAGCAACAGGAGCTTTTCTTCAACCCAATCACGGCGATGTTCGTATGATTTTCCAGTGAATTTATCTTCACCGCACAGAAATGCGCGCCTTACGCAACGGGAGATACAGTGGTAATATTTGGTGTCGGTTAAACTGATTTGTCTTTTACGGGCAGTTGCCATAGTTTGGTTTCCTCAATCCTTTGAGTGCAGAATTAAAGCTTAGGCGGCATCTTAGGAAGGTGCAAATTAGTGGTGGGTGTCAGTAATTAATTAGAGTTCTGTTCACCAAATCTGGTGATAAGGTTGTTTTATCACTATCCAAAGTTACGGGCTACATAGTGTGGTCTGGGCTAATACTTTTAACTATTTTGCTTATTACACCATTAGCTCACCTTTACTCGAGATAGCGACATATAACAAATTAATTCAACAATGGACGCAAAACAGCAGGCTTGCGCTCATTCTTCGCTTAGTTTAGCCTGCTATTTTTCGCCGTTTATTAAGACAATTAGGTACTTATGCGGTTTCATCACAATGGAGTGGTTATGATTAAGGTTTTAACATCGATTATCTTGTTTATATTACTATCTTTTAGCGTTGATGCTAACGATATCAAAATAGGCGAGAAACATACCCTGAAATCGAATATCTTAAAAGAGAAAAGGGAGTTCTGGATTTCACTTCCCAAATCATACAAGAATAATGACTATACAAAATATCCAGTACTTTATTTGCTGGATGGTGATATGCATAGTTTCTTTCAAACATTCTCTGGTATGGTCAATCAAATGAGTGTGGATGCTAGCCCAACGATACCTGAAATGATTGTGGTTGGCATAGTGAGTCAAAACAGAGTGAGAGACAGCTCGCCAACAAACTCTCTAACACAATATGGAGGAACAAAAAACCAAGCTTTAAATGTAACTGGTGGTGCAGATAAGTTTATTCACTTTATTAAAGATGAGCTTATTCCAACGATTGATAAAAATTATAGAACATCAGATTATAGATTGTTTACAGGGTACTCATTTACCGGTCTACCGATTATTCAAAGCTTATTTACTACGCCAGAGACCTTTAATGCTTATATCGCTATAGATCCTAGTATGTGGTGGGATAATCAATTTATGCTCAAGCAGTTAGAACCCTTTTATCAAAAACCTTCGTTAGACAAACGTCGATTGTTTGTTGCAACTTCAGATCGAGTTAGCGATGTTTATCCTAAAAGCAATTATGTGAAGCAACTGATTGAAAAGTTAAATGCAACGCCAAAACAGGGGCTTTACTTTGATTCAGTTACATTTGGATTGGATGAAAACCATCACACGATGCCTATTTTAAGTTTTTATAAAGGATTACGTTCAATTTTTGATGGTTATATGATTGATGATCACGCGAGGTTCCGCCCTGCATCTGAGCTCAAATTGCACTTTCAAAATGTATCGAAGAAATTGGGAGCTAACTTTTATCTTAAAGAAGACCTTATCAATTGGTTTGGGTATGATCGGCTTTATAACGATCAGTTTGGTATTGATATTGACAGCGCAATTGAGTTTTTTCTTTTGAACACTGAATACTATCCTCAATCAGCCAATGTATGGGACAGTTTAGGTGAAGCTTATTTGGTAAAAGGTGAAAATACATTGGCATTAGAGTCATATAAAAAATCCCTTAAATTAAATCCAAGAAATGAAATCGCAATAGAAAAAATTAACGCATTAGAATTACTGGTAAAATAGCGCCTAACAAAGGCAATCAAGCACGGGCTAAAAAAGCTTGGTTTGGTTCGTGCTTCACTTATTTTAGCCAACAGCAATTTTCCGCTTAAAACGGCGTTATATAGCAAAATGGAGTTTAACTAAATGTTCGATATGTTTAACAAGAATTCAATCCCTAAAATAGCTAGAGTATTACCTCCAGCATTAATTGATGCATTCGAAAAGCAAAACTTTTACTCTCCCCAAGAAGTAAAAAGTGTTTTTGATAGTGAACTCAAAACCGAGCACAATATCGAATATGCTTTTGCAATGTTTTGCTCACAACGCAATTTCGATGAATTAAATTTAGAATCAAGTTATAGTGAACTGCGCACTGTTGTATCAAAAGCGTGTTTTGATAGTTGGCCTCGCTTCAATTTCGAATCGCTTTTAGATTATTCTCGTCGCTCAACAATGGGTGGTGACGGAGGTGGCTTTGGAGGCGACGGTGGTTGTGGAGATGGAGGTGGCGAATAGCCATATATCAAGCCATTACAGTAACGGGACTACTAACAGCTTGCTCGGTTCCGTTTCGCTTCACCAAGCTATTATCTGCCCTGAATTGGGCGTTATAACGATAAGGAGTATCTGTGCAAGCTTTAGCTAAAAAGAATATCCCATTTATCTTTCTTGCAGTTATTTCTGTTTTCTGGGCTTTTTACTATCAAAGTCCCAATGCTCTTAATGGACATGGTGTAGAAAAGCCAGAATGGCTTTTGCTAATCGATGGTTTAGTTGTCTTACCTATTTTGTGCTTTTGGTTTGTTAAAGATAAGAAAGAAGCTGCTATCAAGGCTGTTGCCTACAGCTGTTTAATTATATTACTTGGCAGCTTTGTAATCTCTGAAAGCTCCAAGGTTGTATGGCCTTACCTTGAATCATTGCGCTATCTTGCTATCGCTACGTTTATCGTTTTAGAAATCACGACTATTTTGACCGTATTTTTTGCTATTAAAGCTTCACTTACAAAAGAACAAGATCCAGATTTGGCTATATCAAGGCCAATTGAAAGAATTCTAGGTAAAGGAGCCATAAGCTCATTACTATCTTTTGAGGCGCGAGTTTGGACATATGCATTATTTTCAAAAAAGATAAAGCAGCAAAATTTTATAGGTGATAGCCATTTTAGCTGTCATAAAAAAGATGGCGCTCAAAGCAACCAATTAGGCTTTATTTTAATAATTTTATTTGAACTACCCGCAATGCATTTGCTGTTACATTTTTTATGGTCACCGTTTGCGGCTAATTTCACAACGGCTTTAACTCTTCTTGGGTTAGTGTTTTTTATAGCAGAGTATAAAGCCATTGCAATTAGACCTATTTCAATTGTTCCAGACAGTATTATTGTAAGGTATGGCATATGGAATCCATTAAGGATTGCTTTAAGTGAAATTGCTCATGTTCAACCTAATTCAATTTTCATACGTCGGTCAGGTAATGTTAATAGATTTAATTTGTCTGGTAATCCAAATGTTGAGATCAAGCTTAATTCGGGTAAGCTCATATATTTAGGCGTAGATTCACCTAACGAGTTTATTTTAGCTATAGAAAAGTATCGAGAAAAATTGTTATAACAAGCTGTTGAACAAGGAAAAAATACTGTTGGCTTTTTGCTCCTTCTTCGCTAGATTATAGCCAGCTATATTTTTGCCATTAACATAGTGTTGGCTACCCATTAATGAATATGGACTTAGTATGAAATTTTTGTTTATCTTATCTGTTATTTTCTTTTCTACATACAGCAATGCTGTTGTTAAGAGACACGATATTCCTCCTGAAAATTATGTTCTTGATAAAATGCCTGAGTACCTTATTGATATGCCCCATGAAGGACATGGTGTATTAATAAAATCACAATGGGTTTTGACCGTAGCACACACTATTTTTTATGATTATGTTGGTAAAGATCTGATCATTGGCTCAAAAGCATATGAAATTGAGAGTGTTCATATACACCCTGATTACGCTAAACCTAAAAACAGTTTACTTAAAGGCGATTTAGCGCCTTTAATGAACTTTTTCAAATCAAGAAGTGATATTGCGCTCATCAAATTGTCATCAAAAGTAACAGGTGTTAATCCAATCAAAATATACAAAGGCAACAGTGAAAAAGGAAAAACAATTACTGTTTATGGTAAAGGGGCTACTGGAACAGGATTAACTGGGGAAGATATTGATACAAAATCACTTCGTGTAATAAACCAGTTTCAAAATGTGATAGAAAGTGCAGAAGGAAATTGGTTAGCATTCAAATTCGATGAACCACAAAACGCATTGCCACTTGAAGGTATGCATGGCTCTGGAGATAGCGGTGGAGCTTCTGTTATCATTCAAGAAGGTATTCCCTTTCTTGTAGGTTTATCAAGTTGGCAATTAGGGCACGGCGATATATCTACTTTTAAAGGTGGTTTGTATGGTACTACTGCATATCAAGTTAGGGTATCAAACTACTATGACTGGATAGCAGGTGTATTGGGTAGCTAACAAAGTCTGGGGTCACCCATTAGTCAGCCGATGTAAAGTGCGCGAGTGAATTTCATATTTATAACAATTACATATTCTCGTGATTTGATTTTTCATCTGCTACTAGAGTTTGATTAGGCTTGATGTTAAATTTTGGACACGAATGAGGATTGTGTACCTGATCTTACCAAAACTAACTACAAGGAAAGTGGAATGGCGAAGTTTTATCTAGTGCTAACTTTGTTTGGTATTTTACTCCCTTACGGCGCATTTATTCCTTGGCTAATAGCTCACGGTTTTGCAGTTGACCTTTTAGTCCATGAAGCCATGATAAACCCCATTAGTATATTTGCTTGGCTAGATGTATTGGTATCTGCAATTACGTTGTTAGGTTTTATTACCGTAGATGGTTACAGGCATCAAGTAAAGTATCGCTACTTTGCTTTACTGGGAACCTTATTCGTCGGTGTGTCCTTTGGCCTACCATTGTATCTTTACTTAAAAGAAAAGCAGTATCAAAAAATGCAAATTCAAACGTGAATCAACGCTGGATATATAACGCGTTGTCGTTTTTCTCCAGTTAAAATAATTAGGGTGTGTTTGCCTACCGATGAGTAACACTCTTTCCAAGGAGAATCTATTGTGGAACTGTTGAAATTATTATGGTTTATCCCTGCATGCTTTGCGCTTAATATGGCGCCGGGACCAAACAACTTACTTGCTATGAATAATGCACGATGCTATGGCTTTCAGTCGGCTTTGATTGCCGGTTTTGGGCGGATAGCCGCTTTTTGCTTTATGATCATGTTGGCTGCTTCGGGATTAGCTGTGGTGCTGTATGCATCCGAGATCCTGTTTTTTATTATTAAATTTTTAGGCGCGATGTATTTGCTATGGATTGCTTTTTCTCTTTGGCGATCCGAAGTTAATCTGGTCTCGGAAATTGACCATAGCCGAAATCGTTTTGGGCTAGCAAAACAGGAATTTGCTTTAGCGGCAGGAAACCCAAAAGCCATTTTAATATTCACCGCATTTTTGCCTCAGTTTATCGACGCAACTGCCAGTGTCAATGAGCAGTTTTTCTTTCTGGGGGTGACGTTTTTAGTGCTAGAGATGCTAGCCATATCCTTATATGCGATCTTCGGGCGCTATTTGAATCAGTGGTTCACAAAACCGGAAATGACGAAACGTTTTAATAGAGCTTGTGCTGGCTTTTTAGCATTTTCAGGTGCAAACCTTTTGTTTAGTCGTCAACACTAAAGGCGAATAGAATGAGCAAACCTTACAAGCAAATTATAGACTTTTGGTTTAACGAAACAGAGCCGCAGCAGTGGTGGCAAAAAGATGATGACTTTGACGAATTAATTAAATCTCGGTTCGGTGAATTACATGCTCAAGCTAGAAATGGTGAATTATATCAATGGCGTGAGACTGCACTTGGTAGCCTAGCTGAGGTGCTTATTCTCGATCAGTTTTCTCGCAATATGTTCCGTGATACGCCCAATGTTTTTGCTTGCGATCCTATGGCGTTAGCACTGTCCCAGTTTGCGATTGCAACTTGCATTGATAAACAGCTAGATAATGCCCAGCGAAATTTTTTGTACATGCCTTTTATGCATAGTGAATCGAAATTGATCCATGTTGAAGCGTTGAAATTGTTTGAATCAGTGGGAATTGCAAGTAGCTTGGACTTTGAGCTCAAACACAAAGCGATCATTGATAGATTTGGACGTTATCCACATAGAAATGCAATTCTCGGACGGCAATCTACAGCGCAAGAGCTGGAGTTTCTGAAACAACCCAACTCAGGTTTTTAAGCAACTTGAGTAACAGGCTAAAGTGTATATTCAACCCTTACCGCCACAGGGATATGGAAATAATATCAACGGTTTTATACCCGCATCCCGGAGCCATCAGATGATCTCCGGGAAAGTGATTTGGCTTTCAGTCCGGTTACAGGTCAATGTGTTTCAATAATCTAATAGTCTCACCATCTACCTCAAACTCACCAATGATTTCCAGCAAGCCGTTGTTGTGTTTTTGTTCAGAAAATTCATCAATAGTGAATAGCAGTTTTTGATATGGCTTGAAATCGACTTGTTTTTGCCATAATAAAGTAGCGGATGACGGCGCTGAGTAGGGGATAAAGTTAACGCGTATAGTCCCATTTGAAGCACCGGAGTAAGGGCCTGTTAATGTGACCAACAAGTTATTTTCAAGCTTTGCATTTAAGATTACGCCATCAAATACTTCATTCGGAACCGCTAATTGAAAGCTGGCTTCTAAGCCTCGCCATTTTAGGGAAATAACATTGCTATTGGCGTGCAATTTAATGCGATGTTCACCGTTTCTCAGTTGAACAGCTTGTTGTTCGTTAATTGCCATTGTGGCGATATCATTCGATGGGTTTATTAGATACAGGTAAGCTGAGTTTTGCTGAAAGTATAATTGATAGCGAATACCACTCAGCTGCCACAGCGCTTTATTGCCAAGCAGCCGTTGCCAATTATTAAGCTGTGTTTCGAGATGCAAAGCAAGTGTTGAGTGCTTATTTGGTTCTGGCAATAGTGTATAGATCTGTTCAAGTTGTTTCTCACATTCGATCAGCTGTTGTTTAAACGCATCGCATGTTTCAAAAGCCCGGCCAAGTAACGGCGCTTGCTCAAAATACCAGGGGTTTGCAGTATTTACTTTTTCTATAGGGTATTGATGAGTGAACAGATAAGGCGTGATCAAGTGGTTATTATTTTTCGCAATGAGGCTGATTGATTGGAGGTCTATTTGCTTGGACAGTGTGCTGGAAACAGCCACTGAAAATGATTGCGTTGCACTGTTCGTAGTTAACCTAAACGCCAGTGAATTATTACTATGTGTGACGGTAATTCCAAGCGCTGGATGGTTTTTTAAACTGTTTTTTATGTCAGGGCTAAGTGCTATCTGCTGTTCAGGCAATGCATGATGACTGTGCGACAGCTGTATTTTTACCCCGTCTACCACAACTACTTTGAATAGCTGATCAGCAGTATAGTCAACCTCGCTTTCAGAGATTAGCCCGCGTTTAGCATCGATGCTGGCTTGGCTCAATTTAGTAATGAATGCAAAACCAATAGCACCGCGTGCCAATTGCTCAGGTTGAAACGCTATTTTGAACCCTAGCTGTTTATCATCTTTCACTGACACAAGTGTGCGCTTGGCTGGAGTCGGAAAATCCATTACCGGATGAGTGTTTCGGCCATTTGGTATGATATCCAAGCGGCTATATTCATCTTCCTGACTGTTTCTAATCCAATACCCCGCGCCGTTTTGCTCCCAAGGACCATTTACGATATGAAATGTAGGCTGTATGTTTGACACAAACTGTGCAAATGCTTGTTCCAGTTTATTCCAATTTGGAAAGGTCGCTTTGAGTAACTTGTTGGCTGTAGGTAACGTCGCTTCCGAGTGAGGGTTAGCTGCCATCAGCTTGGCAATAAATTGCTTAAAGTAGTGATAACGTTCGGGGTCACTTAGTAAAAAGTGTACGATAAAGAAGTTTAAGCCACGCTTTAACGCGGGGTCATCATTAATGGCTTCAAATGATGGTTGACCACCTTGATGATACTGCTGCAGGCCAGAAAGAATGTAATTCATTGGTGCTCTGTCAAATACCATCACTGTCAGTTGTTTTCTGTCAGGGTCATAAACATGACTGGCGATAGAATCAGCCATCCCTTCTGTTATCCAGTTTGGTGCCCACGTTGAGTGACCGTTAAGCGCCATATGAAAAGCATGCATGGTTTCATGGATCACAATGTAACGTTGATGATGCTCGCGGTGACTAGGAAAGCTATAACCCGCGCGATTGTAAAACATCGTTTCGCCCCCCGCGTATTTGTGAACACCTCGAGTAAAGCCATCATCTAACATGGCTTCTCGTGTCCTTGAACGTGAGCTACCGTACACTACCGCGATTCGCTTTTTATCGATATTGGCAGGTGCCATGCCAAATAGTTCTACATAATGGGGATATGACATTTCTAGCAGCTCTAGATAAAGCCGCACTTTATGTTCTGGAAAGTCGCTTTTAAGCGCGAAATGCTTACTTACCCACCAGTTATAACCTCTTGAGTTTGATATTTTTCCTTCGCTGAAGGTATCAGGAATGGTTTTACCGACATGCACAATATCAATGTGATTAAGTGTGCTGACTCGTCCTGAAACCGTGATGTCAGCTTTTAACTCTAAAGGACTAGGGATTGTATTCTGTTGACTTTTCGTACTCTGACATGCGGTCAGAAAAAATAACAAAACGAAGACTAATAAACGCATAGGGCTTTTCTCAAATTATAATTAATGTATATTGTATGCAAAATAAAATAACAAAGATAACGGATAATGTCATCATGCAATCAGATCAACAGGTAACAGCTGATAAATTGCCGATGGATAATGCAGAACCTAGTTCAAGTGGTTTTGGTCGAGCATTCTACATCGCCAATTTTATGGAAATTTTTGAACGACTAGCGTGGTACGGTTTCTTTGCGGTGTCGTCAATCTATATGACCACTCCAAAGTCTCAGGGAGGAGTCGGATTTAATGACATTGAACGCGGAGCCGTGCAGGGGATTATTCCTTTCTTTTTATATCTTTTACCTGTTTTTACCGGAGCGCTGGGCGATAGAATAGGCTATAAGCGAATGTTTATACTGGCCTTTGCGATTATGACGCCAAGCTATTACCTCTTAGGCCAAGTGCAAAGTTTTTGGCCATTTTTTATCGTTCTCAGTGTGGTGGCATTTGGAGCCGCATGCTTCAAACCTGTTGTGGTAGGGACCGTAACCCACAGTACCAATGACAAAAATAGAGGACTGGGTTTTGGTATTTTTTACACTATGGTGAATGTGGGCGGATTTATTGGGCCTTTAGTAGCAGGGTATATGCGAGCGATCAGTTGGGATGCGGTGTTTATGATGTCGGCGGCATGGATAGCGATTAATTTCATCCCTGTGTTGTTGTTTTACAAAGATCCCCCTAGCTTACCTAAATCAAAATTACCCTTGTCGCAGATTTTTAAAGATGCACAGTCGGTACTTGGCAACAGTCGTTTTGCTATCACCATGTTTACGGCATTGATTATCTTGATGACAGCAGGTGTAGGGCTAATTGACTATCAGCATGCATTTTTATTGATTGGTTGCTGGCTAATACTGAATTACCTTTGGGATAAATACTGCACTTATCGACAAAATAACGCACAAACTTGGTGGCGTCAGCCAACCAAGGTAAGCAATGTGCCGTTTGCTCTTTATTTACTGATCCTTGCAGGGTTTTGGACAGTGTACAACCAGCTGTTTTATACCTTACCGTTATATATTCGCGATTATTCAGATACTCGAGATTTATTGGTTTTTCTTTCTTGGTTTGGCGATGGCGCGGTTAATTTTTTCGCTCATGTTGATGTGACAAAATTAAGCCATGCTGTAAGCGAACTCTATAATCGTCTAACACCAGCAGCTCAGGTTGATATAGAAGCAATAAGACTTGAGTGGGTACACTTAAAAGTGAATGTGCCCTCAGAAGTTATCAGTGAGATGGTTGATCAGCTAAATCAGTTAAAGGTTCAGGAAGTTGTGTTGTCAGAACAACAACTTCAAAATGTGGTCACGACGTTAGTTGAATATCGTCAGGTTAATCCTGAGTACCTCATTAATTTAGACTTTGCGGCGATTGTGCTACTGCAAATTTTGGTAAGTGCTTTATGTCAGCGTTTTAAGCCATTTTATGTATTAGTTTGGGGTATGGTGGTGATCACTCTGGCATTTACTTTATTAGTGGCTGAAACCAGCTGGATAAGTGGACAACTGGTGGTATTAGTGATCCTCTTGATTGCGCTTGGAGAGATGCTTGCCTCACCTAAAAGCCAGGAATATGTCGCTAGTATTGCGCCAAAATCTCAAGCCGCACTTTATATGGGTTACTACTTTGTCTCGATGGCGTTGGGCTTTTTGTTTGCTGGATTTCTTTCCGGCTGGAGTTACAAAGTGTTAGTGCAGGAAATGGCGAAGCCTGAGCTGATGTGGGGGCTATTTGCAATAATTGCAGTAGTGACAGGGGGCGGATTGTTTTGGTTTAACCGAGTGATGGTAAGACGTTAACAATAAGTTCCGTTGGTCTCCTATCGGTTGCGTGATCGCCTATCTATTTTTACACTGAATGAAAATTAAAAAAGGTGATAATAATGATAAAACAAGCATTGATAGGAGCCACCACTCTTACGCTAACTCATCTCTCATTTGCACAAACCACGGTTTTAAATGCTGACGCCGCGCTAGATGTAACCACCGGTAAAATGATTTCTCCTGCTACTGTGATTATCGAAAACGACAAAATTGTTTCGGTCAGCAAGTCGAATCGTAAAAGCTATCCAAAAGATGCAACCGTCATTGACTTAAGTGATCACACCTTACTTCCCGGTTTGTTCGACATGCATGTACACCTGACGTTTGATGCCAACGCGCACGGCTATAAGCGGCTACAGTTGACTGCTCCTCGTTCGGCTATTACTGGGGTTGTGAATGCCAAACGAACACTGGAAGCGGGATTTACTTCGGTAAGAAACCTTGGCGCTGGTGGCTATGCTGATATTGCACTGCGAGATGCAATAAGTGATGGCGATGTTCCCGGCCCACGAATATTTGCTTCAGGTCCTGCACTCGGAATAACGGGGGGTCATTGTGATAATAATCTTTTCACCCACGAGCATAAGGTGGTTGCAGATGGTGTTGCTGACGGTCCATGGCAAGTGCGTAAAAAAGTGCGTGAAAATATTAAATATGGCGTCAATGTCATTAAATTCTGTGCCACTGGCGGAGTGATGTCTAAAGGTACAAAAGTGGGGGCACAGCAATATTCATTCGAAGAAATGTCAGCCATTGTTGATGAAGCACATATGCGTGGTGTTGTTGTTGCCGCCCATGCACATGGCACGAACGGAATTAAAACTGCCATCAAGGCTGGAGTCGACTCAGTAGAGCACGCAAGCTTTTTAGATGATGAAGCAATACAGCTAGCAAAGAGGAACGGCACGGTACTTTCAATGGATATTTACACCACTGAGTACATTTTAGGTGAAGGGGAAAAAGCGGGGATCTTACCCGAAAGCCTAGACAAAGAGCGACAGGTTGGCGGTATACAACGAGAAAGCTTTCGTAAGGCAGTAAAAGCGGGTGTCAACATGGTATTTGGATCTGACGCTGGGGTTTACCCGCATGGCGATAATGGCAAACAATTTAGCCGTATGGTGCAGTTTGGTATGAGCGAACTACAAGCTGTTCAAGCTGCGACCATTAATGCTGCAACACTGTTAAAACAACAAACTCAGTTGGGGTCGTTAGAAGCTGGAAAGTTTGCTGATATTATTGCTGTACAAGGTAATCCGCTTGAGGATATCACCCTACTTGAGAACGTTGGTTTTGTGATGAAAAATGGCAAGGTCGTGAAACAATAGCAAATATCTAGGACCTATTAGGTCAGTGTGTAATACATGCTGCGGTGATGCGCAGTCAGAGTGCCACTGAGGCAACTTCATTTTAATCTAGTTGCCTTATTTTCAGAATTAGTTAAGCTAGTTCAAATTTTTACTGTTTACTTTGTGTTTTCAGAGAATTAACTAAAATGTCGCTAGCCCGTTTTTTGATTTCCACGTTGGTTGTTTGTCTATCTTTGATATTCAGCTCACAAGCAATTGCGCAAATAAAGCTTGCCGTAGTGGGGAAAACCAAAAATGATAGCTTTTACGAACAGTCTTATGCCGGCTGCCTGGCTTTTGCAGAGAAAATTGACGAATTAACCTGTGTTTACGATGGTGCAGATGACTACCAAGATGTTAGGACTCAGGTGTTAATTGTCAAAGACTTACTGAGTAGAGATATCGACGGAATAATGGTGTCTACGACCGACTCTCAGTTTTTAAGTTCAGGTGCACTGGCAATTGCAAAGGATAAAAACATACCGGTTGTAACTATTGATTCAGATTTGCTGCCTGAGCATCAAGCGTTTCGTTTAGCTTATGTTGGCACTAATAACTTTGATTTTGGGGTGGCGCTCGGAAAAGCCGCACAGGCGTATAAACAACAAAACCCACAACCAGTTTGTATTCAAACAGGCCACCAAACTACGCCAAACTTAAACAAAAGAATCGATGGCGTGCGCTTTGCACTATCTCAAGGTGAAACAAAACGCCTTGACGGCAGCAGTGGTTGGATAGAGCACCCTAGATGTCCGTTGTTCACTATGGGGCGCAGAGAAGATGCGTTGACACAGCTTGAAGCAATTGCTGATTATTCCAAACCTCCAGTATTTATTGCGGTTGCAGGGTTTGCGCAATTTCATCCTAAATATGTCGAAAGAATGGCACCTTATAAAAGCAAACTAGCTTCTCATGATTTAATAGTCATTTCCGCGGATACTGAAGAAGTACAGTTAAAGGCACTTTCGCACGGTTTTTCGACGATTAATATAGGGCAAAACCCGTTTGAAATGGGGCGTAAAAGCGCAGAACTCTTATATCAATATATTAAGGCTGGTGAACAGCCTTCTCAAGATAAATACTATCTGCCATTTCATTATTGCACTAGAGATAACAGCCAGAACTGCACAACTAAACGTTGACTGAGTAAAGTCCTTAGCTGAAGGCCATTCTATACTGTCTAAATATAGACATATTCGTGCCATTCTTTGTGGAGAAAATTGACATTACAATTTTGCAGTGCAGTATCAATAGGAATTGGGGTGTCACTATCAGCAACCGCTTGTAGGTACTTTTGACGTTCTTCGATTGCAGTGACAATAGTGATTTCACCGGAGATGGCGTTTCCATGCGAAGGTAGCAAGGTACACGACTTGTATCGTTTTAGTAGTTCTAATGATGACACGTGTTTTTGCGCGTTACTGACATGGACTGATGGCAGTAACGGTACACCCTCATTTGATTCCATAATATCATCCGCGACATGAACAAATTCATTGTTTATGATGGTAAACATAGCGCAATCAACATGGCCTTGAACTAACGTAAACGCTAAGTTGAATGAACCAAATGTCATTGTGTCGCCTTCAGTTAACACACTTAGTCCTTCAAAATAGTGGTGCTTGTTCTCAGGCGTGTATTTATTTAACGACTCTTGATACAGCGCGTTACCATACAGTATTGGAGTGTCCAACTCTGGCAGACCTGAAGTGTGATCCGGATGAAAGTGAGAAAACACCACTTTTGAGATAGTGATACCGTGTTGTGCAAGGTCTTCTTTAACTGCTTTTGCTTGCGATTCAAAAGCAGTATCAATCAGTAATGCTTCGTTTCCATCAATAAGCGCGTAAATATTAAACCCAAAGTGACAGTTTTCCAGAGGTGGAAACTGATATTGGTAGAAATTATCTGAAATTTTAATTTTGTTCATTATGCTTGTTAATTCCCTTTGTGAATTACATTTTTATTTTTGTGGTATAAGTTATTTGCCTATTAGATTCATTGATCCGAGCTTACAAACCTACAAAATGAACGACACATAACTTATTACTAGCTGAAACTATATTTTCTTTCAGCGCTTATACTCAAACCAGGCTGTTCCTCGTAACTTTGTTGCTACCAGTTATATGCCAATCAACTTGCTTAATAGGCCCAGCTTTAAAACCAATGGTCATGTCATTACCATCAGTTGTGATATCACCATTGACGGGGTTAGCGCTCCACACTATACCTTTGCGAGTGAAGTATAAGCAACGAGCTTTTGGAGCTATGATACTTTCCGAATACTTAAGTACAGATGCCAATTCACATTAATATAAGAGCAATGTGATGGAACTAGCAGCATTAAGCTGCTCAATACACTAAGCGAATTAGTGATGATAGCATTGCATCACAAACTTGTTTTGGTAATTCGATATCATTGGTATCGACCATTATATGACTAAAAAAAGCTTTCCCTATTTTATTGAGATGAAATTCAACTTTGAAGTAAGTTTCTTTGGCTTACAGTAATATAATTTTAAAAATTTCGTTAAAGTTATTCAAAGTCAATAAAGCCAGATAAGGGTCGTCGAATAGAGAGAGTGATAAGTATATTGGCGTTGTATTGATAATATTCACCCGGAAGGTTACAGCAAACACAGAACAGCAGCATGTGTTATTTGCTTAGTGACTTAATTGCAGGCTTCGAAACGTAGAAGGGGCGATCTGCCCCTTTGTTTATAACCCAAACGGGTTATCAATTGAGTGAGCCGGTTCAGTAAACCACTTCGGGCCGTCAGCTGTTACATAGAAGTGATCTTCTAAACGGATACCAAACTCATTGGGGATCACTAGCATCGGCTCGTTGGAAAAACACATACCTTCACCAAGTGGTTGTGGATTATCTTTGACTAAGTAGGGCCATTCATGAATGTCTAGACCAATTCCGTGTCCAGTACGGTGGGGGCAACCTGGAAGTTGATAATCGGGGCCGAGTTGCTGTGCGGCTAAATAAGAGCGAGCGGCATAGTCAACATCACCACAGGTTGCACCAATTTTGGCTGCTTCAAATGCGGCAAGTTGCGCATTTTTTTCATATTGCCACATTAATTTTTGTCTTTCCGATGGCTGCCCAAAGACATAGGTTCTTGTAATATCGCTTAAGTAGCCTTCAAGCTGACAGCCTGTGTCGATTAAAACCACATCACCTTGTTTAAGTACTTGTGGATTTTTGACACCATGAGGAAACGACGAAGCGACCCCAAACAAAACTATCTTGAAATAGCTGCCAGAAGCACCGACTTTTTTGTGAGCTTGATCGATAAATTGTTCTACTTCAGTCGTGGTTATCCCCTCGTAGAGCATAGATGCTGTTGCTTTATGTACTTCTAAGGTCATGTCCATTGCGCGCTGAATTAGCGCTATTTCGTTTTCTGATTTATGCATTCGACAATGTGCAGTGACAGGTTTTGCGTTAACTATGTTTAAATCAGGAGCAGCTTGTTTAATACCATCGGCGACGAAAAACGCGGCACTTTCATCAATACCGAGCGTGGCATTGGCTCTAATATTCAAAGTCCGGATTACCTCGGCAACTAGTTGATAAGGGCATTCCTCTTCGTGCCAGTGATGTATTGGTGCTTCAATTAACCAATAGTCTTTGATGGAACCAATCTCGAAGTGAGGAACAATAAACTGTAGTTCACCGTTTGCAGGTAAAATCGCGCCAACAAGTCGTTCACTGGCATACCACTTAAGACCGGTAAAGTATTTAAGATTTGTGCCTGCATTTAGATAAATAGCATCAATACCATGCTCTTGCATATATCGCTGTGCTTTTTCCATTCTTTGTAAATATTCTTGTTTTGGAATCGCGTTAATGTCTGACGTCATGTTATGTAAACCATCTAAAGCAGCAGAAGCGCTTTGATAACCAATACCTTTCATGGTTTTTCCTCTTAGTTAAATCTGGTGATACTAAATGGAGTGAGATCAATCTCACTTGCTTTATTTTCAATTAAATTGGCGATGCACTCAGCCGTAATTGCTGCCTGCGTTAGCCCTAAATGTTGATGGCCAGTGGCAAAATAAATTCGGGGATTAATATTACTGATCACAGGCAGAGAATCGGGCAAAGAGGGACGAACGCCCATCCATAAGTTGTTGGAGAGTTCCGGCAATGCGCAGCGCAAAAGCTGTTTAGCGTGAGTGAGTAAGGTTTCCGCACGTTGGTAATTAGCTGGACACTTGATACTAGCGAATTCAACAGTTCCAGCAAGTCGAAAGCCGTTATTCATTGGTGTCATGATAAAGCCTCTCTCAGCTGAGGCGACAGGGCGCGAGAGTGGGTTTTTTATATCAAGCATGTTGTGATAGCCGCGCTCAGCTATTAACGGCAGTGTATAACCTAATTGCTCAGCCAGCTCTTTGCTGTAATAGCCAGCTGCAACGACCAGCTTATCTACCTCTAGTGATTTACCACCCTGAAACGTAGTTGAGACTTTATTGGTATCAGTCGTAGTAATTGTGACGACTTGCCCAGGCATATACCTACCACCGAGTTCGGTAAACTTTTCAAACAGATGCTGGCAGAGTTGATACGGATCACCGCTATGCGCAACCGAGTCAAAATACAGTGCACAATGAACAGCATCACTTAAATTGGGTTCCAGTGCCAGAGCCTGTTTTCTATTGAGCAACTGAACAGATACACCGTGGCGCTGATACTTTTTTTGTAATTTCGCTACTTCTTTGATTGGCGTAGATTCAAATACAAACAGGCTGCCATCACAGTGAATATACTTGGAAAAATCATCTCCAAGTAGCCTTTGGTATGCAGGTAAGGCATGTTCATTTAATTGCCTTAATGCCGCTGTCGCGACATCACGTTTGGACTTGGCCATATTTCTACAAAAACGAAGAAACCAGGGGAGCATTGCAAGCACAGATCCCAGTTCGATTCTTAACGGTCCTAATTTGTTGAACAGCATAGCCGGTATTTTTGCCAACAATGCAGCATTAGCCATTGGGAAAACTTGTTCAGTAGCAAAATGCCCGGCATTACCGAATGAACAGCCTCGAGCAATATCATCTCTTTCTATTAGGGTCACTTTATGTCCGTTGCTTTCTAGCTGTAGTGCAGTTGCAAGACCGATTACACCCGCGCCAATTACCGCAACACTATACTTTTCACTCATGTTTTCAACTCTTATTAGATTGCATGTGTTTCAAATCTGTCCCAATGCAAAAAAAATGTAAGGCTATTTTTCTATATAAAACAATATGGTTAGACCTATTCTGTAACAGTACAAAAAAATACTTAAATAAATTTCGCGTTATGGATATTGATTATTGTATACAATATACCTATTATGGCAAGCATAATAACTATCCCGTAATGAGAAGAGGAAGATTTATGAAGGTAACTTGGCGCGGTGTTTACCCAGCGGTAACGACACAGTTTAACGACGATGAAAGCATCAATTTCGAAACAACAAAGTCTATGATTGACATGCTTATTCAAGAGGGTGTTCACGGTATTATCGTATTGGGCACTGTGGGTGAAAATTGCTCGTTAAGACAAGACGAAAAACGTCAGGTACTTAAAGCAGCGAAAGAAGTGGTTGCAGGCCGAGTGCCGTTGCTTACAGGTGTGGCAGAGACGACAACACAATTGGCTGTTGAGTTTGTGCAAGATGCTGAAGATATTGGTATCGATGGACTCATGGTATTGCCGGGAATGGTGTATCGCTCTTCAGAACGAGAAGCGATTCACCATTATCAACAAGTAGCACGTGCGACATCTTTACCAGTTATGATTTACAACAACCCAGTGACGTACGGCGTTGATGTGTCAATAGAAGGCATGAAGGTACTGGCGAATGAGGACAATATCGTTTCGGTTAAAGAAGCGACGGAAGATACAAGACGGATCAGTGAGCTATTTTCTGCGTTTGGTGACCGTTATGTGGTATTCGGTGGCGTAGATGACATTGCACTTGAAAGTCTAATGCTTGGTGCCACAGGCTGGATTTCTGGATTGACCAATGTGTTTCCAAAAGAGTCTGTTGCAATTTTTAAACTGGCAGAGCAAGGTCGTTACGAAGAAGCGCGCGAGTTGTGGCGTTGGTTCTTACCGTTGTTGAGATTAGATACTATTCCAACGTTGGTGCAGTGTATTAAGTATGCGGAATATCTTGCGGGCCGAGGCAGCGAAGTGACACGTTCGCCACGACTACCTTTGACACAAGAACAAAAAGCCTACGTGAGTCGCTTATATGATGAAGCCATGGCTACACGTATCGATCTAAGTAAATACAACTTGGACTAAGCGTATGATATTGGGCACGTATTTTTGTATAGATGGTCATACCTGTGGCAATCCTGTGAGGTTAGTGACCAGTGGCCATCCCGATCTCAAAGGTCGTACGATGAGTGAAAAGCGTCAGCACTTTTTACAGGAATATGACTGGATCAGAAAAGGCTTGATGTTTGAGCCTCGTGGTCATGACATGATGTCGGGCGCCTTTTTGTATCCGCCAACCACCGAAGATGGTGATGTCGCCGTTTTGTTTATCGAAACATCTGGATGTTTGCCTATGTGTGGTCATGGCACTATCGGGACTGTGACATTTGGTCTTGAAAATGGTTTGATCAAATCGCATACGCCGGGGCAGCTAAAGCTAGACACACCAGCCGGACGAGTAAATGCTTATTATGAGATGCAAGATGGCAAAGTGCTTTGGGTCAAACTCTATAACGTGCCTGCATTCTTAGCTTATCAAAACATGCATGTAGAAGTTGATGGCTTGGGTAAGTTGCTCGTCGATATCGCTTATGGTGGTAATTTCTACATCATCGTTGAACCCCAGCCCAATTTCAAAGGAACCGAGCATTGCTCGGCTTCCCAACTATTAACTTGGAGTCCAAAAGTCCGAGATGCAGTGAATCAACAAATTAACCCTGTCCACCCGCTAGACAGCACGGTATGTGGCGCATCGCATGTACTTTGGACCGGCGAACCTAAACATGCCAATTCTAGCGCTGCGAATGCGGTTTTTTATGGTGATAAAGCCATCGATAGATCCCCCTGTGGTACCGGCACAAGTGCCAGAATGGCTCAACGATTCGCGAAAGGCTTGTTGAAACAAGGCGAGCCATTTATTCATGAAAGTTTTATCGGTAGTCAGTTTACGGGAATAGTGGAACAAGTAACGGAAGTGGCAGGTAAGCCTGCGATTATTCCCAGTATTCAAGGGTGGGCGAGAGCTACAGGAAGCAACCGAATCACTATTGACGACGACGATCCATACGCATTTGGTTTTCAAGTGCTGTAAACAGAGTTAGGAGGAAGCATGGAATTATCAGGAAAGAGTTATATTGCAGGCAGCTGGCAAGGAAGTGAAGAACGCGGCAGTTTTTATGCCTTTTGCCCTGCCAGCAATCAACCTTTGGATGTGCCATTTTATGATGCCACCGAGGCACAGGTCGACGCAGCAGCGTCAGCCGCGCAGTCAGCGTTTAAAACCTATCGAAAAACATCTTATGCACAAAGAGCAGAATTTCTACATACCATTGCAGAGGAAATTTTAGCGCTTGGTGACGATTTGATCACCACGACAATGGTTGAAACAAACCTACCAAGACCTCGCTTAGAGGGTGAAAGAATGCGTACGGTAAATCAACTGAGAGCATTCGCTACTGAGTTAGAAAATAACTTGGCGACGCTAGGAGTTACGCGCTGCGAACCCGCTGAACCAGAGCGGCAGCCATTACCCAAGCCAGCCACCAAGCTTACTCATATACCCATTGGTGTAGTTGCGGTATTTGGTGCATCTAATTTTCCGTACGCGTTTTCCACTTTAGGAGGAGATACTGCCGCTGCGCTTGCTGCTGGCTGCCCTGTGATCTATAAAGGCCACCCAGCTCATCCGGGAACCTGTGAGCTAATGACAAGGGCTATTGATATTGCCATTCAAAAGACGAAAATGCCAAAAGGTGTATTTTCCATGCTTCAAGCAAAAGCTTATGAAGCCGCTCATAGTTTGGTTAAACAGCCTGTTGTTAAAGCCGTTGGCTTTACCGGATCTTTCGGTGTGGCCAATGCTCTGATGGAGTCTATTGCGACGCGATACGAACCCATTCCATTTTATGGTGAGCTTGGCAGCATCAATCCACAGTTTATTTTGCCTTCAATCGTTGCTGAAGGAAGTGAGCAACTGGCTGAGCAACTAGTAAACTCTCTGCTGATGGGGAATGGACAGTTTTGTACGAGTCCCGGAGTCTGGCTAGTGCCTAAGCACGCAACAGCATTCATAGACAAGGCAAAAGACACTATCTCTGGCGCAAACTCTGATACGTTGCTTACACCGGGTATTTTGAAAGCGTATGAAAATGCCATTGCCCGGCTTAAA
This sequence comes from Pseudoalteromonas sp. T1lg65, assembly GCF_051930985.1. NCBI lineage: Bacteria > Pseudomonadati > Pseudomonadota > Gammaproteobacteria > Alteromonadales > Pseudoalteromonadaceae > Pseudoalteromonas > Pseudoalteromonas sp. T1lg65. The sequence goes on from NZ_CP196837.1 coordinate 1,778,992, forward strand.
GACCAAGATAGAGTGACGTTAATCAGTGCCGCTGAGCAGTCGCAAAACTTTCACGCTAGTGCGCATTTATTTACCTGCGATTTAGAGACTTTTTTAGCAGAAGACTCGTTGCGTGAAGAAGTGTTTGGACCATGCGCGTTGATTGTAGAATACACCGAGGTTGAGCAGTTGGAGCAATTGGTTGATTTACTGCCGGGGCAGTTAACGGCAAGTGTGCATGGCACTGCAGATGATTTAAGTCAATCCGCTGGATTTATCGAATCTTTACAATATCAGGTAGGGCGGCTGATTTATGGACAAATGCCAACCGGTGTTGAGGTCTGCGCCACAATGAACCATGGTGGCCCGTTCCCATCTTCTACAGATGTACGTGCTACATCTGTTGGACTGGGCGCGTTTATGCGTTTCGTCAGGCCACTTTGTATACAGAGTTAAGCAAATATAAAGCCCACCGCTTGTTTGAGCGAAGTGGGCTTTTATTTTCCTGCTTTGAATTATCCCTGCATCGCGCAATTTATCGTTGGCAGGTGCAATTTATAAGATAGCGCGTATAATAACCTGTTAAAATAACGAATAATTATAGTCATGGCGATTGTACATAAAACTCGAACTCAATTAGTTGCAGAAGCAATACGTGAAAAAATTCTTTCTGGTGAAATCAAAGCCGGAGATCCGCTTCGACAAGCAGCTCTTGCAGAAGAACTCAATGTCAGCCGCATTCCAGTCAGAGAGGCGTTACTACAATTGGAGGCTGAAGGTTTAGTTAACTTTGAAGCTCACAAAGGTGCCACAGTAACAAAGCTTAGTGCTGAGCAAATTGACGAAATTTTTGATTTAAGAGCACTGCTCGAAGCTGAACTTCTCAGACATTCTATCGACAAATTAAGCAATCGCGACTTACTTGAAGCAGAAGCTGTGCTTGCTGATTTAGAAGAAGCGATGGCAGCGGGAGACACCCAGTTGGCGACAGGCAGGCTTAATGCTGAGTTTCATAGTAAATTATATAGCCGGGCAGAAAGACCACAAACCCGTGAATTAGTGGATGTCTACAGCAAAAACTCAGAACGTTATGTTCGTATGCACATACTGCTTGCTGGTGGGATCACCACCGCACCTGAAGAACACCGCAACTTGCTAGAATTTTGCCGACAAAAAGACGCTGATAAAGCATGTGCATACTTAAAACAACATATTATTGGTGCAAAAAACGACATCAAAGCTTTGTTGATCCGTCTGGAAGAAGAACAAAAATAAATTTCGATTTAATGGGTTTGATTTAAGTCAAGCCTATTCTCATCTTTATTAAATGCTAAATATCTAACTCATTATTATAGGCTAACCATCTAGCTCATTTAGATAGTTAGCTGAATAGAGTCGTTTCAACGAGTGAGTATTATCTCGTCAGAAAAAATATATATCCTTAAAATAACAATATTACAGAAAAACATTACATTTCCCGAAAAATATGTTATTTCTATAAGCGTACCTTTTTTGGGTTAATATCCAAGGGATAAAGGTATATAAATAATAAATATTATTATATTTTTGTTAATATTAGGGAAAACAATGAAAAGTTTTAACAAGCTCGCATTAGCTGTCAAATCAGCAGTTGTATTAGGTGCATTATCCAGCACTTCACTCGTATACGCAGAAAATAAAAAAGATGAAAAAGCGGAAGAAGTTGAGCGTATTGCAATCACCGGCTCACGTATCAAGCGCACTGATATTGAGGGTGCAGCACCAGTTATGTCAATTACAGCAGCCGATTTAACTGACAAAGGTTTTATTACTGCTTATGACGCGATTCAGTCACTGAGTTCAGCAACAGGTTCTAATCAGGGACAAGTTTTCACCAACGGTTTTACCAGTAACGCTGAGACAGTTAACTTTCGTGGCCTTGGTCCAAACCGTACTCTAATTCTATTGAACGGTAAGCGTGTTGCTAACTATCCTCGCGCTTACAACGGACAAAACAACGTTTTTAATATTGCGACAATCCCGTTAGCAGCTGTTGAACGTATCGATGTCGTTACTGGTGGTCAGTCAGCAATATACGGTTCAGATGCAATTGCTGGTGTAATGAACATCATTACTAAAACGTCGGTTGATGAAACTACTGTTAATGTTGGTGGTTCAGAAACAGGTGCAGGTGGCGGCGGTTCTAAGAAGTTTAATGTCGTAACTGGCGGTGAAGGCGATGGTTATTCGTGGGTGTTAGCTTTAGATCACACGTTTAACGAAATGCTACAAGCTAAAGAACGCCTTTGGTTAGACGATAGATTTGATACCCCAGCAAATCTAGAAGATATTCCTGAGCATACACAATCAATGCCTCGTAACGTTATGTTTATGGAATACGACACAACGATTGGAGATTGGCAATATAAAGATCCAGGTGCTGAAGCTTGTAATTCATTCGGCGATACTGTGCACGCAAACCGCCCGAGTCGCGGGTTTTATTGTAGTCGAACAAATGAATCAAGAGGTGATACTTCATTCTTAAACGAGCGTTCTAACACGTCTGTTTATTTAAACGCTAGCTATGAACTATCTGACAATCACAAACTAAACCTGACCAGCCTTTATTGGATGTCTGACTCAATGTCTACCGGTTCAAAAAGCTGGGATTCTCGTTTCGTAAAAACAGATATTCAAGAATCTAATTTATGGCTTGGTAATGGTTATTTCTTGAATTCAGAAACTGAAAAGTACTCTTTCATTAACCGCAGTATCCTCCCTTCAGAAATCGGAAACAAGGGCGATAGTAATTTCGAAGAGGATATGTTGACGGCTAACTTGTCGTTATCGGGTATCATATTTGAAGAGTATGACTACGAAGTTTTCGTTGCTTATAGCCAAACTACTGATAGACAAGAGGAATATTATCTTAAGAAAGAAGTAGTGTCTGATTACTTTGTGACTTTCGATGAAGCTACAAAGAAGTCTAAAGTTAATATCGACCGCATTTTCTCTCCAATCTCTGAGCAAGACATCGATTCGATTTTTGGTTTGAATGATTCAGAATCAGACTCAAGTGTATTGACAACTGGTGCGAGTATTACAGGTGATTTGCTTGAATTATCGTCAGGCTTTGTGGGCTTTTCAGCGTTAGTTGAGTTTGAGCGCTCTGAATATGATATGAACGTACACCCACGTACGCTTGGTAAAGAAGGTGATGGCTGGGCAGGTCTTACAGGTACAGAAGGGTCTGGTGAGCGTGACCGCTATGCGTTGGCATTAGAGTTCGCGGTTCCTGTTACCGAAGAAATAAACTTAAGCCTTGCCGCTCGTTATGACCACTATGATGATGCTACTAATGTGGATGGTTCTCCTACTTATCAAGTTGGTATAGAGTATCGCCCAACAACAGAGTTATTGTTACGTGCGAACTGGGGAACGACATTCCGAGCGCCAGACTTACATAACGTGTTTGCAGACCCATCGGGTTCTTTCTCTTCAGTTACTGACGAGCGTTTATCAGCATCTTGTAAGGCATTAGCAGCTGGTAATAATGACGGAATATTATTTGACAACGTCGATCTTGAATCTCTTGGAAAAGCGTGTAATCAAGATTATCAAGAGTCATACAGCGTATTTAGCGTTACTTCTGGTGAGAAATCATTGAAAGAGGAAGAAGGAGAAACACTAACCCTTGGTTTTGTGTGGCAGCCAATTGATGACTTAAATCTAACACTTGATTTCTACAAGATCAAAATGGAAGATGCTGTACGTCGATATCCTGCTAGTCGAATCACATTGAATGAAAAAGATTGTCTTGATGGTACGGAAGACGCTAATAGCGTTCTTTGTCAGCAGGCATTTAGAAAAGTCGAGCGTTATGGCGCCACTGGTTTCAATAGTTCGTACAAAATGAAACAAATCAACTCCTCATTTATCAATGCTGCAATGAGAGAGCAAACTGGTTTTGATTTCGAATTGGAGTATAGCTATGAATTCAAAGATGTAGGAACAGTTGGCTTTAAAACTCAATACTCTCATGTTCTGAAGACTGAGAACCAATATTTCATGGATGAAGAGATCAATGAGGACTTCCGAGATGATCGATACAATGATGAGTTCCGTTCAAAAGTTTCGACCACATTAAGTTTGTTAACTGATGATTGGTATCTAACTTTGGTTCAATATCGTTATGGCTCAATGCATAACGATTATGATGAAGATGATTGGACTCAAGTTGAAAATAGACGTTATGCACCTTGGTTTAACTACAACTTTGGTGCAGCATATTCAATAGATGATAATAACGCTATAAGAATTGGTATTAACAATTTATTCGATACTAAAGCTCGAAGTGATGCATCTGAACAGTATGCTCCATACTTTAATAATTTTGCATACCCAGGAACAACAATTATTAAAGGACGTGAGTTTATTCTAGATTATACTCTCACATTTTAATTTATAATTTGTATTAAGCCCCATATCCTCGGTTATGGGGCTTTTTTTATGTACTATTGGTATTAAGGACAAACAATATGAAGTTTTATTATTTGCTTCTTGCGCTACTGCTGTCATGTTTTAACGTGGCTGCAAAACCCGATTCTCCTCCCTATTTTTCTATAGAAGACTTTGCTAAAAAGTCTCAATATCATCAGATTACGCTGTCTCCCGATGGAAAGCATATGTCTGTTATTCTCACTAACGACAATGGTGATAGGGTATTAACAATTTTACGCCGTAAAGATATGTCGATGACTACTACGTTAAATTGGAAAGGGGAGGAATTTCCTCTTAGCATGTCGTGGCTCAATAATGAGCGCGTAGCGGTTAATGTTGGGATGTCTTTAAGTAGTATGGATATGCCTATCGCGACTGGTGAAGTTGTGGCAATGAATATTGATGGCTCTAAGGAGCTAATACTGCACGGGGGACGCAAAAAAGGTAAACGTAATCAAGCGAAAACCAAAGCTGAAAAAGGACGTTTGATTATCAGTGATGTTGCACCAGAGTCAAATGATGAAATTTATGTTTTAACTGTGCCGAATGGAATTTCTTATGCAGAATATAAAAGAATCAATATTTACTCAGGCCGTGAATATATTTTAGAAAAGTCACCAGTTAAAGGTGGTGGTATGTTGGCTGACCATAATCGTGTGGCACGGTTTGCTGTTGGTGTTGAAGCGCATGATAATAAAAACTATCACCTTCTTTACTATCGTGATTCAGAGGAAGATGAATGGAAAGAATTTGGTCGTTATTTAGAAGATGAAGGTGTGTTATCACCTTTGGCTTTTGCTCCGGATAATAATACTGTCTATGTGGCATCAACAATTGGTCGCGAGACTCAAGCGATATTTAAATTAGACCTTAAAAGCAAAGAGAAAACGCTGCTTTCTGGTCACCCCTTAGTTGATGCATCTGACTACCTATTTGATAAAAATCGCAAGTTGGTTGCAGTAGAATATTTGCCAGATTACCTTGAAATAGACGTTATAGATGACAACAGTGATTTGATTAAATGGTTAAAACCATTACAACAGTTCTTTAAAGGTCATAATGTATCCATCACAAGTATGACTTCTTCAATGGAAGAGTTGGTTGTTCGTGTAACAGCAGATAACGAACCTGGGACGTACTATCTGTTTGATACAAAGAAGCAAAATATATCGCCGTTAATGCAGTCATTTCCACATTTAGATAGAAAAAAAATTGCTAAAACTCAGCCTATTAAGTTCACTGCAAGGGATGGACAAGATTTACATGGTTATATTACTTTGCCATTGAATCAGTCGAAAAACTTACCTTTGATTGTCATGCCGCATGGTGGCCCTCATGGCCCTAGAGATAATTGGCAATACGATGATCAAGTGAGCTTACTAGCTGATCATGGTTATGCAGTTTTACGTGTTAACTTCCGAGGTAGTGGTGGATATGGAAGGTCTTTCCAAAGCAGTGGTTATCATAATTGGCACAGTACCATCATGAATGATATCAATGACGGAGTACGCTTTATGATTGAGCAAGGTACTGCTGACAAAGATAGAGTATGTATATTTGGACATTCATTTGGTGGCTATTCAGCTGTTATGGCTCCAATCCGCGAGCCTGACCTTTATAAATGTGCGGTTGCTTCCATGGGGGTTTACGATATGGATATTCTGTATAAAACCGGAGATACACCAGGAACAATTTATGGAACAAATACACTGAAAAAGTATGTAGGAACAGATCCTAAGTTATTACATGAGGCTTCACCTGCCCGCCATGTAGATAAGCTTACAGTTCCAGTAATGATTGTTCATGGTAAAAAAGATCCTAGAGCTGACTTTGAGCACGCTTTATTTTTGAGGAAAAAACTTGAAGAAGCGGACAAAGAGTATGAATGGCTTGTGTTTGACAAAGAAGGTCATGGTTATGTGAACGAACAAAATAAAATTGAGTTCTTCACAAAACTGCTCAAGTTTTTAGATAAACACCTTAAGTAGACGCATCTGTCAGAAGTGGTTCGCTAATTGAGAGCGTTCAATAAGATGTGTAAGCATGAATTGTTCGCCCAGTCGTTATCTCTACGAAGTTGAACATTTGAGCAATGCCAGCTCCCAATTATTGAGCTGGCATTTTTTGTAGATAAGCGAACTTATTAGTTTCTATATATTTTTTAATTTAGAAATGTGTAGTTACTCGTAACCAACTTCTCATGTTTTACTAATTATTACCAAAAATCGCAGTAAATCCTTCACTGTTTCAGGTTTGGATTGTTATTTACTACGGGCTTTGAGAGTTGATTTACCTAGTTTCATCATTAAAGCTCTAGGAGCATAAAATTAAGGTCAAAGACGGAGTGTTGTGCTGCTTCCACTTTATTATACAATAAGCTTAAGGCGATTATTTACCTCATCTTAATCGTCTATCCAACCAGAAGAAAAATTAATACCTAGTGGATAAACAAACCCAGTAAGGGTCTCACACTCACTCCAAAGCCAAGAAGTTAATTCTTGACTATGGCTTGGTATAAAAGAGCTTTTTACTTTGTGATCTTTGAAATACTCACCTGAAACGTCATAGTTATCGCTATCACTCAAAAACACACCTGTTTGGGCCCCTTTTGTTGGCGTTCGCGCTATTAGCTTTTTGAACAGCGGGTAAATAAATCCAAGATTTTTCGGAAACGCTTGTTTTAACATCGGGGTGTCAACGATCCCAGGATCAAAACAGTTGACATAAATATTGGTATTAGCGAGTAAATTTGCTAACTGTTTTGTCAGTAGAATGGTATACAGCTTGCTATTACAGTAAGCTTGCTCAGGACAATAATTCGAAAGCATTTCGATATCACTCTGATTGACTTTTGCGTCGCGATGTCGAAACGATGCAGTGTTAACAATACTTGCTCGCTGTGCTTTGCTCAGCAATGGTAGAAGATGGCCTGTCAGATAATAAGGAGCTACAACATTAACCGCACAAGTCATCTCAATATCATCTTCTGATAGTTCCAGCACCTCGCCAGCCCAAACCCCCGCGTTGTTAATTAATACATCAATATGGTCAGTTCTGGAGGAAATATACTGACAGGCTAGTTTAATAGACTTCAAAGAGCTGAGATCACAGTCTACAAAGTGCACTTTATTGCTGATTTGTTGACGTTGGATCAACGTATGTAGCCTATTTCGGTCTCTTGCGAGGATAAAAAACTCAGCCGTATACTGTTTATCCAATTCAGTAAACCATTGAGAACCAAAGCCTGATGTGACACCGGACATAACTATTTTTTTCACGCAATTTTCCTTTGCAATTTTTGTTAAAAGGCTCACTGTTTTGCCGCGCAGACACGAACAAGTTTTTTACCTTTTGTACTAGAAGGCACTTTTTCTGGACTTGCCGCGTACAAAATGTTTCCGATAAAGGTATTATAAAATCAGTAAAAAGCAAACTACCTTCTAATGTTGCCGATTGAAAATGCTGCAATCGCACTTTGAGCTATACAGCCACAGGTTAGCACAATAAAAACTCACTACATCAAGCTTATATATTAAATTTTTTAAAGGGAATGGGTTAACCGTTCGCTATTTATGGCAATTCTATTAATTAACTTATCAACTTTGAGTCGAGAAAAGTGAGTAGATAACACCGCTATTGGATCTCGGTAACGCTAAGGTTCCTAAGATTGCGGTGATTGTTGGCTAGGCGGAACCAAGCGACTCCATATTAAAAAAGGGGCGTTAAGCCCCTTGCAATTTAGGATAAATTACATATTAGGATAATTTGGTCCACCAGCACCTTCAGGTGTGACCCAAGTAATGTTCTGGCTAGGATCTTTGATATCACAGGTTTTACAGTGGATACAGTTTTGTGAATTGATCACAAACTGTTTCTCACCTTGTTCATTTTCATTGACCTCATAAACTCCGGCTGGGCAATAGCGCTGCGCGGGTTCATCATATTTATCAAGGTTTATTGTTATCGGGATCTGCTCGTCAGTCAGTTTTAAATGACAGGGTTGAACTTCTTCATGGTTGGTGTTTGAAAGAAACACGGACGAAAGTTTATCAAAACTGAGCTTATTATCTGGTTTAGGATAAGTAATTGGCGTTGCGTCGGCAGCGAGTTTGAGTTGTTCATGATCTTTATGTTCATCTTTGATAGTGAAAGGCAATGAACCCGAAAAGATATTTTGATCGATCATGTTGTATGCGCCGCCCATGATCCGACCTAGCTTATGCATCGCTGGTCCAAAATTGCGTGACTGATACAGTTCGTCATAAAGCCAACTGGCTTTAAAGTTATCGTCAAACGCACTCAAATCTGCCGCAGCTTCTTCTTGTTTCAACGCGGTGATAATCGTATCCGCTGCAATCATGCCTGATTTCATTGCGGTGTGATTGCCTTTGATTTTGGCAAAGTTAAGTGTGCCAGCATCACAGCCAACCAATAAACCGCCAGGAAAATGCATTTTAGGTAAGCTGTGCAGTCCACCTTTGGCGATTGCACGAGCACCATAGGCAATGCGCTCACCACCTTCCAAAACGCTTGCAAAAGTAGGGTGGTGCTTCATGCGTTGAAATTCATCAAATGGACTTAAATGCGGGTTGCTGTAGTTCAAATCGATGATCAACCCGACTACGACTTGATTGTTTTCCGCATGATACATAAATGAACCACCATGTGTTTCATTGTCTAGTGGCCAACCAGTGCCATGCACAACTTTGCCTTCTTCGTGCTTGCTTGGGTCTACTTGCCAGATCTCTTTAAAGCCAAGACCGTAGTGCTGCGGTGAAGCGTCTTTGTCTAGGTTAAACTCGCTGATTAGCTGTTTACCTAAGTGGCCGCGACAACCTTCAGCAAATACTGTGTATTTAGCGCGTAGTTCCATGCCTGGCATATAGCTGTCTTTGGGTTGTCCTTGCTTATCTAATCCCATATCGCCAGTAACAATACCTTTTACTTCATTGTCTTCAATGAGCAAAGAGTGTGCGCTGAATCCTGGGAAGATCTCAACGCCAAGTTGCTCGGCTTGTTCCGCCAACCAACGACAGACATTGCTCATTGAAACAATGTAATTGCCATCGTTTTTAAATGTTTTTGGCACAATTAAGTGCGGCAATTTCGTGGCGTTAGTTTCGTTTTTAAATAGATAAATATCATCGCCAGTGACTTTGGTGGTGACCGGAGCGCCTTTTTCAGCCCAGTTGGGGATAAGTTCATCGAGTGCTTTTGTTTCAAAAACAGCCCCAGATAGAATATGTGCACCGACTTCAGAGCCTTTTTCGACAACGCATATCATTAATTCTTGTTGTTGTTCCTGTGCTTGTTGAGCGAGTCGGATAGCGCAAGACAAGCCCGCAGGGCCTGCGCCCACTATCACAACATCAAACTCCATGGTTTCGCGTTCGACCATTATCAACCCCACATTTTGACGGTAGATTAACTAAAGAGAGGCTTTAGTTTGCAATTAGTTAAGCTAAGGTTATTTTAGGTTGACGTTTACGTCAACAGGAAGTAGTCTGATTCCCATAAAATAATTTGTTGACGTAGACGTCAGTAAAAAGAATAACCAGATGATGGAGTAACCATGAAAGTACTTGTGCCAATCAAACGAGTGATTGACTACAACGTCAAGGCGAGAGTCAAATCAGACAACAGTGATGTTGATTTAAGCAATGTAAAAATGGCAATCAACCCTTTTTGTGAAATTGCAGTAGAAGAAGCAGTACGTTTAAAAGAAGCTGGGCAAGCTACAGAAGTTATTGCTGTTTCAATAGGCGACAAAGCTTGTCAGGAGCAGTTAAGAACTGCGCTGGCATTAGGTGCAGATAGAGCTATTCATCTAGAAACAGATGCTAAGCTTGAGTCATTACATATTGCCAAGCTGCTTGCAAAGCTGGTTGAGCAAGAAGCGCCTGAGCTGGTTATTCTGGGTAAACAATCTATTGACTCGGATAACAACCAAACTGGGCAAATGCTTGCAGCACTGACTAAGCGTGGTCAAGGGACATTCGCCTCCAAAGTGGTTGTTGAAGGTGGTAAAATTTTAGTAACTCGTGAGGTTGACGGTGGTTTACAGACTGTTTCCCTTGCACTACCAGCTGTAGTGACTACCGATCTGCGTTTGAATGAGCCACGTTATGCCTCATTACCTAACATCATGAAAGCAAAGCGTAAGCCGCTTGATGTGGTTGCCGCGGATTCGCTGGGCGTCGATCTTTCTCCACGCGTTGAGCTGGTTAGAGTAGAGGAACCTGCTAAACGTTCAGGTGGTGTTATAGTCGAGAGTGTAGCAGAGTTAGTCGCAAAACTAAAAACAGAAGCAAAGGTGATTTCATGAGCGTATTAGTCATTGCTGAACACGAAAACGGCGCATTAAAGCCTGAAACCAACAAAGTTGTGACAGCCGCAGCTAAGATTGATAGTGACGTTACCGTGTTGGTAGCTGGCGCTGGAGTTGCTGATGTTGCAAATGCAGCAGCGACCATTGCAGGTGTCACTAACGTCGTGTTAGTTGACGATAGCGTATATGAGCATCAGCTAGCAGAAAATACCGCTGAATTGGTTGTCGAGTTAGCTTCAAACTACAGCCACATCGTGTTCTCAGCTTCGACAACCGGCAAAAACATTGCGCCGCGCGTGGCCGCGTTGTTGGACAAGTCACAAATTTCTGAAATTATCGATGTTGTCGATGCAGATACATTCAAACGACCAATTTACGCTGGTAACGCCATCGCGACGGTTAAGTCCCTTGATACAGTAAAAGTGATCACGGTTCGTGCCTCTGCTTTTGATCCCGCTGCTAGCCAAGATGCTTGCACTGTAGTTTCACAGTCACAGGCTATTGCAACTGAGCTGAGTTCGTTTGTTAGTATTGAACAGACTGAATCTGAACGCCCTGAGTTAAATGCCGCGCCAGTCGTTATATCTGGTGGTCGAGGAATGCAAAATGGTGAAAACTTCGCGTTACTAAATGGTATTGCGGATAAGCTTGGCGCTGCCATTGGCGCATCGCGTGCCGCTGTAGATGCTGGATTTGTGCCAAATGATATGCAGGTTGGCCAAACGGGTAAAATTGTGGCTCCGGATCTGTATATTGCCGTTGGGATCAGTGGAGCGATCCAGCACTTGGCAGGTATGAAAGATTCAAAGGTAATTGTTGCTATCAATAAAGATCCAGAAGCACCGATTTTCCAAGTTGCAGACTATGGTTTAGTTGCAGATCTGTTTGACGCACTACCTGAGCTTGAAAAAGCGCTATAAGTTTAAATTCTGGTTGTTAAAGCCGTTGAGCCCTGTGCCACGGCTTTTTTCGTTTTTGGAGCGTACATGTTAAAAGGATTGAACCATATCACCATTGCGGTAAGCGATTTATCTGTCTCTATTGGGTTTTATAATCAAGTGCTAGGTTTCGAATTATTAGTTAGCTGGGACAAAGGCGCATATTTAAGGTCCCAAGACGTGTGGTTGTGTCTTTCACACGGCAATACCTGTCCAGCTAAAGATTATACTCATATTGCATTTACTATTGAGCAGTCAGATTTGAATAACATACTGCCAATGCTAACGGAGCAAAATGTAAAGATCTGGAAACGTAATACCAGCGAAGGTGATTCTATTTATCTGCTTGACCCAGACGGACATCAGTTAGAATTGCACTGCGGTGACCTAAAAAGTCGTCTGGAAAGCTTAAAAACAAAGCCATATAAAGACTTAATTTGGCATCAAGAAGTGGATTGAGGAGTGATCAAGGTTACTCCTCAAATAAGATAAGTTTTGGTAGGGTGGCCCGCAAGGGGGACTTGTAGCCCATGAAGTATAAAAATATAAAATCGGCCATTCATAATTTCGGACATAGCTTTGTTAGCGATGAAAATTATGTAGATGGCGATTATGTATTCTATGAATTAGCAGTTATACACAGCCAAGGTCACGAAATTGTTATCAACTGGCTAAATAGAAAGTTTGAACCAAATCAGCTGTGTACTGATAGAATTAAGAAGTCTATTGGGTATTGGGCAGATGGACTTAGTCGTCATCTTGCAAACCAAAATGTCGATGTAAACTTGTTGAATAGTTTAGAGTTTATTTGGCCTACTGATAGTGCTCATTTCATGGTCGCATTAGATGACCGTGGGATTGAGCACAAAAAAGTAGTTAAATACTCGGGTTAAGTAACATAACGAAGCGCGTCTTGCCACACTCACAACGGTGCTACACAATAATAATACAGCTGCATTCCCGCCCGTTAGCTTAGCATTTCCACCGTCTACTTCTAGCTTATGCGACTGTCAGATTTGATCAAGTCATAACAATCAAATCTGACAGGTTAAGCTAATACTCATTCAGATCAATTTAGTGGTCGTAACTGATATGTTGGAAGAAGCGCACGTTAACGTCTTGACGCTCAGTATTGATTGGCAAATCGTTAATAAAGCTTTTGATCGCTGATTCAACATGATTTAAGAATCGGCCATAACCCATATCCTTTTTGTCTTTTTCATGCGCGACGATGACAAAGCGTAACGTATCAACCAAGTTTTCTTCGTTATATACCGAGAATATTTGGTTGTCAGTTGAGTGGGTGTCAAAGCTTAGTTTTTGTAGCTCATGACGATCTGCTGATTGATCTTGTTTATTGCTCCGTACTATCGGCAATTTGCCATCCGCAACCATCGCAACCATATTGAGCTGCTTGTTCGAACAAGCCGATAGAAACTTATCTTCAATAAGACGATAAAATTGTCCGTAGTCACTAGGTCTTAGCAAGCTTTGATACTCGGTTTTAAAATTACGCGACACTGGTACGCTGAAAGTGACATAGGTCATTTCGCTATGGGATTCGGGTAGCGAGCAGTTTCTTGCTTGATAACGAGGGTAGAGTGCACGTAGTTTATAACCATAAGACTCTTTATCACCCTTAGCTTTGGCATATAGATCGTAAGTAAGATGTTGGTGATCTCTTACTCTAAAGCTTGGCATTGGCGAGATAATACCGTCTTTTAGTTCATCAAGAACATGTTTTACTTTGCTATGAAAGTTCGCAGCGTTTGCTCTGAGTTCGTTACCTGTTGCCAAGAACAACAATCTGATCTTCTTAGCCTTATAACCCTTTTCAATGTAGGTTTGATGGGCTTCATGAAATCTAGGGTTGTAAAAAAACAACAGCTGGTTGTCTGTCTGAATTGTATAAGCTTCGTCGTGATAACGAATAACAGGCAGTTTGTCATTAGCAATAACGTGAACGTTGTGCAATTCATACTCGTCACATAACGCAAACAGCTGCCTTGCTAGTCGTTCGTAACACGCTTCTGCAGTATCGAAACAATTATAAAACTCATCACTAGGCTCAAATTGCACCAGAATATAGTGGTTGTTTCTCGCCTTTGTGGGGATGTACACGCGGTTCAAGTTTAATGTTGCCATGATTTTCCTTTCCAAAACTGATTTTACGGCGCAACTATATGATTAAATTGTGACAGATGTATTGCGCTAGAACAAAATATGTCACAAAAGTGTATTGAATAATATTAACCTATTGTTGTTCCCACAAATACACATTCCTGTTATTTATTTGCTGTAAGTTCGCGTTAGATTTTGTAATAATGCCACAGTTAAATTACGAGCATAATTCAGAGGAAAGATTTCCTATGGCGGAAACTGAGAATCGCCCATCAAACTTTATTCGAAATATTATTGATAGTGACCTTGCAAGTGGAAAACATGCTTCTACACATACGCGTTTTCCGCCTGAGCCGAACGGGTTTTTACACATTGGACATGCAAAATCAATTTGCTTGAACTTTGGTATTGCTCAGGATTACAAAGGCAAATGTAACTTGCGTTTTGATGACACTAACCCAGAAAAAGAAGACATCAATTACGTTAATTCAATTAAAAATGACGTTCATTGGCTTGGTTTTGAGTGGGATGGTGACATTTGTTACTCATCAAACTATTTTGACAAACTGTACGAGTACGCGGTTGAGCTAATTAATAAAGGTTTGGCTTATGTGTGCTTCCTAACGCCAGAGCAAGCGAGAGAATATCGTGGCACGCTAACAGAGCCAGGTAAACACAGTCCTTACCGCGATACCAGCCCTGAAGAAAACCTAGCGCTGTTTGAAAAAATGAAAAATGGTGAGTTTAAAGAAGGCGAATGTGTACTTCGTGCCAAGATTGATATGGCAAGCTCGTTTATGGTGCTTCGCGATCCTATCATCTATCGTATTCGTTTTGCTCACCATCACCAAACGGGCGATAAATGGTGCATTTATCCAATGTATGATTTTACGCATTGTATCTCCGATGCGTTGGAAGGGATCACGCATTCACTTTGTACGCTAGAGTTCCAAGATAACCGCCGTTTGTATGATTGGGTATTGGATAATATCAGCATAGAGTGCCACCCACAGCAGATTGAATTCTCAAGACTTAATCTTGAGTACACGGTAATGTCTAAGCGTAAGCTTAACGACCTAGTGGTTAATAACCACGTGGATGGTTGGGATGATCCGCGTATGCCAACCATCGCTGGTTTACGTCGCCGTGGCTACACGCCAACTTCAATCCGTGAATTCTGTAAGCGTATTGGTGTAACCAAAATGGATAACATGGTTGAAATGGGTATGCTAGAAGCGTGTATTCGTGATGACCTTAATGAAAATGCACCGCGCGCGATGGCTGTGCTAGATCCGGTTCGCATTGTGATTGAAAACTATGATGCCGATCAGGTGGAAATGTTAGAAGCGCCAAACCACCCAACGCTAGATATGGGTTCTCGTCAGTTACCGTTTACGCGTGAAGTATTTATCGAAAGAGAAGACTTCCGCGTCGAAGCGAACAAAAAGTTCAAGCGTTTGGTGTTAGGTAAAGAAGTGAGATTGCGTAACGCTTACGTGATTAAAGCAGAACGTATTGAAGAAGATAGTAACGGCAATATTCAAACTATTTTCTGTAGCTATGACCCTGATACGTTGGGCAAAAACCCAGAAGATGGGCGCAAAGTGAAAGGTGTAATTCACTGGGTGTCGGCTTCGCATTGCGTGGATGCAACGGTACGTCAGTATGACCGTCTGTTTTCGGTGCCAAACCCTGCTGCGGCAGATGACTTTACTGAGGTATTAAATCCTGAGTCATTAACGGTTATAGCTAATGCTAAACTTGAGCCTTCGCTTGCTGATGCAAATGCTGAGCAAGGATTCCAGTTTGAGCGTTTAGGCTATTATTGCCGTGATAACAAAGAACAAGGTTTGGTGTTTAACCAAACGGTTGGTTTGCGTGATTCATGGGCAAAAATAGAGCCTAAAGAGTAAGTTATTCAACTAAGGTCGGCGCTTGTCGGCCTTTTTTGTGTCTCGAATATGTCAGAAAAGTCCATACAACACTTCTATATCAATGAACAACAGTCAGTGTACTTGTTGTCTCATCATGATGCTAAAAAACACCGTCAATGGCTAAATATTTGTAAAAAGCAGCTGTCATTGCTGGGCTACAAAAATGTGGAAGTTATTGGTTCCGGTGCTTTTGGTTTCGTATTTGCAGGCACCAGCGAAACGGGAAAAGAGTGGGTTTTTAAATTCTCCAGAATTACGCTTGCACAAAGTGTTAGGGACCGACTCGAAGACGAGGGCTATATGCTTTCGCAGATCAACAATCCGATGGTTCCGAAGTTTTATGCGTTTGAGCGTGCAAAGAAACAAGGGATCTTAATGATGGAGCGGGCCAAAGGAGAAGACTTAGAAAAGATCTCCATTAAGCAGGGTCGCTTTAATGCTCTTACGCTTGTTTCATTAGCACTAAAACTGCGCAATGTGCTAGTTGATTTACGCGAGCGAAGAAATGGCATGTCAATTCAGCCCATTGTGCACGGTGACATCAAACCTTCTAATATTGTTTGGGACAGGCAGTCCGACAGCTTTGCGCTTGTGGATTGGGGTAGCTCGGTTTATGCGCAGGTCGATGTACATGGCGAACCAGTAGCCAGCAATATCATGGATTTAATGTCCTCTGACGTTAGTGCAACAAACGCGCGGATGGGGGATGTGTACTTTATTGGTGACGAACAAATGTCTGGCGCACAGTCATCACCAAGGTTTGACGAGCAGGGCGTAGCATCAACAATTTATGCCCTTGCTAGTGCTCAGTCTTGTCGGTTTGGCGCAAATGTGATCCCGGCATCTAGTTTGGGATTGCCTGTTGTGTTCGCCAAAACCATTGATGGAATGCTCAGCAAAGACAAAGCAATTAGAGATGCAGCAGGGGATTACTTCATTCGAAATATGCCTGCAATCGCAAAAACTTACATACCTGAATTAGACCTTGCACCAAAAAAAACCAGCATTCCGTTTTGGACGCATGAGACTCAGAGCAAACCTGACACTGTTGTGTATAGCTCGCGAAAGCAGTTTTTACGTCGCGCAGACCATAAACAAAATCTCAAAGAGGTTAACGACGCGCAGTTAGACCGATATTACAAAGAGTTTTTGTTTGATACTGGTGACACCGAAAAGGCCTTTCTTGCATCCATCAGTCGGCTAGCAAAGTATCCCGTGGTGGGCGGATTGAGCTTTCACTGGAAAGCAGAGCAGCTATTTGTTGAGTCGAGTCTTATTTTACATGATGAATCGCTGAATCGGGCGTTCAAAGATGCGATTAATGCCACGGTGATGTTAGCGCAGAGTATTCAGCAAAAGGGGTTGTTCAAATGTTGCTTACTAGATGCACGGCAAACTATTCAGCTAGAACGTGACGGTACCGGTGCGTTTATTTTTGATCAACTTCCCGAGCTAGAATATAGCGTGAGTGATGTATCTACCAACGAAGTTACGCGTCCTCATTCCTATTTTGAAGATGGTAAAGATCCAGACGAGCAGCTGCAGTTACCCAAGCAAATCATTCAATGTGTATTTGAACTAAACCAAATTCATCATACCGGTTGTATTATCTTTGAGTCGTTACAAGATAGGATGAAAATACACTATTACTATCGTTTACTTGATGCCAGTAAAGAAGCGCGTTTTAACGCAATCCTCACACAGATTATGCAATACGCAGTAAGCATTCAAGACTACGGTGTTGCAGGTTTTATGAAGTTACCTTATAAAAATACACGTGAATTTGCACTGCGTGAGAAGCAACCCGATTTCTTTTTTCCAAAAAACCCCAAAGCACTGTCTGATCCAGCGATCTAAAACCAAGTCCACTGCGTAATCATCAACTAAACTAAGTTTCTACAATAAGCGAATATGCTGGCGTCATAGTCGACACCTTCTGCGTGATAAACTACAGCATAATGAATATCAAGGAGTTCTCATGAAAGTAAATGCATTTGCAGCGATGTCTGCCGGAGCTAAGGTCGAGCCATACCAATATGAACTAGGTGGGCTTGGGCCAGATGAAGTCGATATTGAAGTCGAATATTGTGGAATTTGTCATTCCGATCTGTCGATGATCGATAATGAGTGGGGACTGAGTGAATATCCGTTGGTCGGTGGTCATGAAGTGATTGGAAAGATCAGCCAAGTTGGTAGTCATGTCAGTCACTTAAAGGTTGGGCAAACAGTGGGGCTAGGTTGGCATAGTGGCTATTGTGGACACTGTGGTAGTTGTAACGGTGGTGATCATAACTTATGTGCAACGGCGCAAGGCACTATCGTTTCACATCATGGTGGATTTGCCGATAAAGTACGAGCACAAGCAAGTAGTGTCGTAGTCTTACCCGACGGAATTGATGCAACAACTGCAGGGCCGCTGTTCTGTGGTGGGATCACGGTATTTAACCCGTTAGTCCAATTTAATGTTGAACCCACAGATAAGGTGGCGGTAATTGGTATCGGTGGGCTAGGGCACTTGGCGCTGCAATTTTTAAATGCTTGGGGATGCGAGGTGACGGCGTTTACTTCCAGCGAAAGTAAAGCGCAAGAAGCTAAAGAGATGGGGGCGCATTACATCATTAATTCACGTGATCCACAAGAGTTGGAACAAGCGGCTGGGCGGTTCGATTACATTATTTCAACGGTAAACGTAAAGCTTGATTGGAATGCTTACATTAACACTTTAAAGCCAAAGGGGCGTTTACACTTTGTTGGTGCAACGCTTGAGCCATTGGATATCGGTGCATTTGGGTTAATAGCCGGTCAGCGCAGTATTTCAGGCTCGCCAGTAGGAAGCCCAGCGACGATTGCTAAAATGCTAGATTTTGCTGCTCAGCACAATATCAAACCGCAAGCTGAATTCTTTAAATTCAGCGATATCAATGCGGCAATTGAACACGTTAGAGCGGGTAAGGCTAGATACCGAGTAATTCTAGAAAAATAGAGTCTCACCGTCATAACAAAAGGCCCCATTTAGTGTTACTAAATGGGGCCTTTTACTAAGTAGCTAAACTAGCCGTTAGGCTAATCCTTCATCCGTGTCAACATGCTCTTTTTTATGATTGTGAGCGATTTCGTCGGCAAGTTCTTGTTTGCTACGGCGCTCCGAAACGCGTCTTGAGGTTAACCAGTAGAAAAACAAGGGTAAAAAGAACACCGCTAGGAAGGTTGCAGATAGCATACCACCCATAACGCCAGTACCAACACTATGCCTTGCACCGGCGCCAGCCCCTGAACTGATCACCAAGGGAACCACGCCCAAAATGAACGCCAAAGACGTCATAATAATCGGTCTAAATCTCAAGCGAGCGGCTTCAAGCGCAGCAGTCGCTGGGCTCCAACCTTGTTGGTATTTCATCAAGGCATATTCCACGATTAAAATAGCGTTTTTGCTGGCAAGACCTAACAGAGTAACCAAGCCAATTTGGAAATACACATCATTGGTTAATCCTGCTACCCAAATTGATATGAGCGCGCCGAACGTACCAAATGGTAGAGCCAGCAGTACGGATATTGGCAATGACCAGCGCTCATAAAGCGCGGCAAGGATCAAAAACACCATTACCACCGCCATACCAATTGCAAGTCCGGTTGTACCCGAATTCTGCTTTTCTTGATACGCTGAGCCTGTCCACTCATAGGTCATATCGGGCGGTAGAACTTTTGCGGCAATACGTTCAAATTCTGCAATAGCTTGACCCGAGCTATAGCCCGGTGCGGCTTCACCCATTAGCATAACAGCAGACATATTGTTGTAACGATTTAAGGTTTCTGGACCGCGGCTATATTCAACATCTGTAAAGGCAGATATGGGCACCATTTCACCCTGCGCGTTTTTAACATAGATACGACCTACATCTTCAGGGGTCATTCTAAATTGTGCGTCTGCAGACATGATAACCTGCCAAGCGCGGCCAAATTTATTGAAGTCGTTTACGTAGTAATTTCCCAAGTTAGCAGCGAGTGCGTTAAACGCTGAGTTTATTGGAACACCCATCGCTCTGGCTTGTTCTCTGTCCATATGCACTTTTAGTTGCGGGGCATCTGGTCGCCAAAGGGTTTGAATACCTGATAGTATCGGACTTTTTTGTGCTTCCCCCATCAGTAGTTGCATGCCTTGTTTCAACTTAGCAGGGTCGGTTCCGCCTTTATTTTGCAGGTAAACTTCAAAGCCACCCGTTGTTCCAAGACCAAAAATAGCCGGAGGGTTGAACGCAAGCACCAAGGCTTCTTTAATATGAGCGGTTTTCATAAACAGCTCACCGACCAGATCTTTGGCTTGAACCTCTCGTTCATCCCAGTGCTTTTGGGTCACAAACATCGTCGCTGCGTTGTTTTTGAAGCCCCCGCCAATGAAGTCAAGACCGGTGAATGCCACGACATTTTCATTGGCTGGGTTTGAACGAGCGGCTGCAATGACTTGATCTGCTACCTCTTTGGTTCTTTGTAAAGAAGCGCCATCGGGTAAGAAGACCGCAATCATATAGTACCCTTGGTCCTCGTCAGGAACCAACGAGCTGGGAGTTTTCTGCCATAACATCACGGTTGCACCAACCATTGATACCATTAATACAAATCCTAACGCACCGCGACGGATCATAAAACTGACCGAGCCTACATAACGACCGGTAACGCGTTGGAACCAGTTGTTGAACCAAGCAAAGAAGCCTTTGTCTTTTTTGTGTTCATGTTTTAATAGCAAAACACAAAGTGCAGGAGTCATGGTGAGTGCAACTACCCCAGACAAGCTGACCGAAATAGAGATGGTGATAGCAAATTGACGGAACAGTTCACCGGTCAAACCGCCTAAAAATGCGATAGGGACAAAGACTGAACACAATACCAATACAATCGCAACTACCGGGCCGCTGACTTCTTGCATTGCTTTAATTGCAGCTTCTTTGGCGTTCAGATGTTGCTCATGCATGATCCGTTCGACGTTCTCTAAAACTACAATAGCATCGTCCACAACGATACCAATTGACAGTACCATGCCAAATAATGTCAGAGTATTGATAGAGTAACCAAGCATATATAGCCCTGCAAACGTGCCGAGCAATGACACTGGTACTGCTAAGGTTGGGATTAAGGTTGCGCGCCAATTCTGTAAGAATAAGAACACCACTAAAAACACTAAGATCATGGCTTCGCCAAGCGTTTTCAGTACTTCTCTTATCGACACTTCTACAAAGCGTGTTGTGTCATACGAGTTAATATGAGATAGGCCCTCGGGAAACTGCTTTTTCATTTCCTCAATAGTGGCTTCGACCTCATCAGCAACGTCTAGCGCGTTTGCGCCAGGTTGCAAAAATACACCGAGTAATACCGCTTCTTTACCGTTGATGGTACCTTGAAAGTTATAGTCTTTAGAGCCTAATTCAACACGTGCAACATCCTTCAACCTTAATGTAGAACCATCAGGGTTCGCTCTAATGATGATGTTTTCAAACTCTTCAGTCGATGACAGACGACCTTTTGCCGTAACACTATAAACTAAAGACTGCTCGGTCATTGCAGTCGGTGGAGCGCCAATACTGCCCGCTGCATATTGAGAGTTTTGCTCACGAATTGCATTTGCCACCTCTTGGGCAGTGACCCCGAGTTGGCTCATTACATCAGGTTGTAACCAAATGCGCATAGCATAATCTCGAGCACCAAATATCTGCACATTGGTGGTGCCTGGAATGCGCTTAACCCGATCCAAGATGTTTAAAGTGACATAGTTGGATGTCCATAAACCGTCTCGGGTACCATCGGGGGAATAGAACGCATGTACCTGTAAGAAGTTAGAGGAGGTTTTTTGAACCACCACACCTTGCCTACGCGTTTCTTCTGGGAGTCTGGCTTCCACCTGTTTGACGCGATTATTTACATTTACTGCGGCTTGGTCCACATCGGTACCAATCTCGAATGTAACAGTAATCGTGGTCACACCTGAGTTGGTGCTCGTCGATGTCATATACATCATACCTTCGACACCGGTAATGGCATTTTCTAGAGGGGTTGCAACTGTTTGCTCTAATACATCCGCTGAGGCGCCAGGGTATACCGCCATAACCTCGACTTGCGGAGGTGCAATTTCAGGATACTGTGCAATAGGTAAGCTCCTCATTGCAGCTAAACCTGCGAGCACAATAATGATGGATATAACGAAGGCAAATATTGGCCGACTAATAAAGTAACGAGAGAACATTTGATTACTCTCCTTGGTTACTTATCGCAACAGGCATACCTGGGAAGAAGATCCTAGCCATACCTTCGACAATCACCGGATCGCCAACCTTAAGGCCGCTGCGGATCACCCACATGTTTTGGTCATTAAAGCGCGTCCACTCTCCAACTTCTACAGGTGCTGGTAATGCTACAGTCATGCCTTGTTCGTTTTGCCTTGCGAGGTAAACAAATTTGCCTACGCCACTGTCCAACACTGCCTTTTGAGGAACAACGATAGCGTTATTTCTTACTGCGCCATCTAGTTGTACTCGGACGAACTGACCTGGACGTAATTCACCACTGGGGTTCGGGATTCTAGCTTGTAGTTCACTGGTGCCTGTGTAGCGGTTAACACGAATGTCACTAAAGTTAACCTTACCTATTTGTCCGTATGTAGAACCGTCTTGCAAGATAATTGTGGTATCAAATTCATTATTTCTGGGTAACTTAAGCGAGCCCATTTCTACATCTTTGCGTATTCTCAGTTGTTCTCTTTCTGAAAAGCCAAAGCGTGCACGCATAACGCTGGTATCTGTAAGCTCTGTCAGTAATGTGCCTGGCCCTGAAATGTAGCTGCCTAGTGATACCTGTTCACGACCGACAATGCCTGAGACAGGAGCTTCAACCTGAGCATACTGTAAATCTAACTTCGCTTCTTTTAGAGCAACTTTAGCGGATTCAACATTTGCTTGTGCAATCTCGTAGGCTGACACCGAGTTATCAAAGTCACGCTTGGAAACGGAGCGTTCGTCTTTTAAGCGTTCGAGCCTATCGCGCTCTCTTTTAGCTTGTGCCAAGTTGGCTTCTGCTCCGTGCAAAGTCGCTTCTGCTTTTTCTACCGCTAGCTCGAAAGGCTCAAGTTCGATGGTGAATAGAGAATGACCAGCCTTTACATACTGGCCTTCATCAAAGTTGCGTGATTCGACAATACCAGTAACCCGAGCTCTGATCTCGATTTCTTTATCGCCCGCTAATGTCGCAGGCAGAGTTATACTAAATGGAACCGTTTCTGCAGTTACGTTAATAACATTAACTTGCGCTGGCGGCATTGTGTTTTGCCCGGCTTGCTCTGGAGCTTTTGAGCAGGCACTAAGTAAAGTTGTTGAGAAAAGCAAAACACTGAGGCCTGTCAATCGACTGCGTAATGATTTTGAATACATGAACACTCCAATAAAAATAGAATATTGTGCTGCCTCGAGTTCGAGGAACTACCTTGTAACTCGCCCTAAGGGCACTGAAGAAAGTGTTCAGCTGGGCGCTATTGTCAATAAATGTATAGAGTATGTGAGATTATAGCTACATTGTGCGACAATTGTACAAGTAAACGGTAGTGTATACCTTCTTGTTTTTGAGGTAAACGGTTTCGTGTACTTTTTTTGTAGAAAGGTATACGCTAAAGTATAC
Source organism: Pseudoalteromonas sp. T1lg65 (assembly GCF_051930985.1). Lineage (NCBI taxonomy): Bacteria > Pseudomonadati > Pseudomonadota > Gammaproteobacteria > Alteromonadales > Pseudoalteromonadaceae > Pseudoalteromonas > Pseudoalteromonas sp. T1lg65. The sequence continues at coordinate 1,802,427 of NZ_CP196837.1, forward strand.
ATAGTAAGACGAATCCACTAAAAGCTCAGTTAATTGCCTGGGTCGAGTAAATCGAGATGACACAACAATTGTCGAAACAACAGTCTATTTTATGTGCAGCGATAGAGCTGTTTGCCCATAAAGGCTTACAAGCGACCACTATGGAATCAATTTGTCAGCTGGCTGAGGTATCAAAAAGAACGCTCTATAAACACTACCCAACAAAAGAAGATTTGTTTGATGCGGTTGTCGAGCTACTTATAGAGCGGATCAAGCCTATTGCTTCCATTCAATTTATTCCGAACTACGACTTTGCTATTCAATTGCAGCATTTGGGTCAAAGTGCCATGTCGCTTTTAAACGATGAGGATTACATGCGCCTGTCACGGATTGTGATGATCGAGTCTATGCGTAGTTATGAACAAGCACAAAAGCTAAACGAAAAATTTGGCCGTTGTGAATTCGCGATGATCCAATGGTTTGAAGACGCTGCAAATTCAGGGTGTTTAGGGCATTTTGATGCAAGTTTTGCGGCTTCTTACTTTTGGGGCGCTTTAAAGCGCTTAGGGTATTGGGATAGGGCAATAAAATGGCAAGCTCCGCTTGCAGAAGCGGAGCTTGAAGAGTTAGTTAAACAGGCGGTTGATTTATTTTGTCATGGTGTTACTCCACGCCAATGAATCCGCCAGTTTGATGAGACCATAATTTGGCGTATATACCGCCTTTTTCTAGCAAGGTTTGATGAGAGCCTTGCTCAACAATTTTGCCATCATCCAATACGATTAACCTGTCCATTTGTGCAATGGTTGATAGTCGGTGTGCGATAGCGATAACAGTTTTGCCTTCCATTAACGTATCCAGACTCTCTTGAATCGCTTGCTCAACCTCGGAATCGAGCGCAGAAGTTGCTTCATCCAAAATGAGAATCGGGGCGTTCTTAAGTAGCACTCGGGCGATAGCAATACGTTGACGTTGACCGCCGGAAAGCTTTACACCGCGCTCTCCAACCTGTGCATCAAAACCTGTGTTGCCATAACTATCTTCTAAGTCTTGAATAAAGTCGAACGCTTGTGCTTTTTTGGTCGCTGCAATCATTTCTTCTTCTGTCGCATCTGGTCTGCCGTACAAAATATTGTCGCGCACACTGCGGTGAAGTAGTGAAGTGTCTTGTGTTACCATCGCAATATGCTGGCGTAAGCTTTCTTGCGTCACTTGACAGATATCTTGATCGTCAATTTTGATAGCACCTTGATCTGGCTCGTAAAAGCGCAACAACAGATTTACCAGAGTGGATTTACCAGCGCCAGAGCGACCTACTAAACCAATTTTTTCACCTGCCTGTATGGTTAGGTTTAATGCGTCAATCACATTATGTTGCTTATTCACATCCTGGCGTTTATAGGCGAAAGTGGAGTTGCTAAATTCGATTTTACCATGGGTTAATTTTAGCGATTTTGCGTCTTTTTTATCTACAATATCCAGTGGTTTGGACAGGGTATTCATGCCATCAATTACAGTGCCAATGTTCTCAAACAATCCACTGACTTCCCACATAATCCATTGCGCCATACCATTAAGGCGCAGTGCAAGGCTGACGACGATAGCGATAGCGCCAGTTGTAACCGCGTCCAAGGACCATAAGTGTATGGACATGGCGGCGACACTAAACACCAATGAAAAGCCCAACATATGAATACTGGCATCCAGACCGGTTGCTAAACGCATCTGTTTATATACGGGTTTGATAAATACAGCCATGCTGTCTTTGGCGTAGTCTTCTTCTCTTTTGGTGTAAGAAAACAGTTTCACGGTGGAAATGTTGGTGTAACTATCAACGATACGGCCCGTCATCTCTGAGCGGGCATCCGCTTGTTCACTAGACACCTTCTTCAGTCTCGGTACAAAGTAAAATTGCAATCCGATATATAAAAATAACCAAACTAACATAGGTATCATCAGGCGACTGTCGCTGTTCGCGAGTAGTGTCAGTATGGCGCCAAAATACACTACAACATATACTAAAATGCCAAGTAGCTTAATCACAGCTTCTCTAACTGCCAAAGATGTTTGCATCACTTTGGTGGCAATGCGACCAGCAAAGTCATCTTGATAAAATGACATGCTTTGTTTGAGCAAATAGCGATGCGCTAGCCAACGGATGGCCATCGGGTAATTTCCAAGCAAGCTTTGATGTAGCAATGAGCTTCTTAAAACCACTAAAAGGGGGAGAACTATTAGCGTAATAACGCTCATTTTTATCAGTTCTGAGCGCTTTTGGGTAAATAGTTGCTCTGGTGTATGTGTACTCAGCCAGTCAACCAGCGTTCCCATAAAGCTAAAAAGTGTGACCTCAAGGACGGCCAGTAGCGCCGAACAAAAAGACATAATAACGAGTGGGACTTCCATGCCTTTTGTGTAAAATCGACAAAAAGAGAATAGGGTTTTTGGTGGCTGAACCGCTTCCTTATTTGGGAAGGGTTCGGTAAATCGCTCAAATATTTTGTACATATACGTTTCCTTCAATGCTCGTGAGAGCCTACTGCGAAGGAATATCTTAATATGTTTTATTTTATTTCACTAACGTTAATCTACCAGCTGCCTAAAAACAGCGTTATGCCGCAATGGACAGACAAGATTAGTCACTGAAATGAACGGTATTGCGGTTAGGATGTCAGGCAAGACCAGTCAGAAGCTGGCCTTGTTAATTTTAAGCGTGATGAATAGTGCCAGAACAAATGGCGCTTGACTTAATCTTCTTTCCTGTAAGTTTTGCGCATAATGTATACATAAGCATTAATAAAAGCTTGTTCTTGGAACTTTTTAAGTCCGGTGTCTTCATAATCAACAGGTAGTGGATTAGCCTTGAGTTGTTCCTTGACTTCAGTGCCGGTGAGTAACTTTACGTCAACTTTTGGAATAAGTTGTAACGCAGCTTCCATTTTAAATCCAGCTGCACTGCCGGCAAACTTACCTTTATGAGGACGTTGGCGGATAGCGATAGAATCAACACCGTAATCTTCAACAAGCTTAGCCACATCAAATTGGAATTTTCGCATATCCTCAAGCTCTAAGCCTTGATTGGCAAGAGTGAAGCGCCTTTGACGAATATCTCTGATATCAAATACGTCGTCTTCTTTGGTCAACAAACAAAGCAATGCTTCGCTGCCAGAAATTTCGACTCCAAGTGTTTTCATTGTTGTGTCCGATTATGCAAAAAACAGATTATCTCATAGTGTAATTTCTATTGCTATTGCGGCGTGGTCTGAATAGCAAATATCTTCTCGTTGTTTTTTAGGGTCTAAATGTGCATCGAAACTAAGATATTTCAGCTCTTTAACACAAGGCTTAGCTCTATTAGGGTTAAACTCTTTGGAGCAAAGTATATAATCTAGTACATTTCCTTCACCTTGATAATAATGGCTAGCCGGTTTAACCAATTGCGCATTGTTTGCAAATTCGTAGCTATCGAACAGGCCAACACTTTCAAAGACCGAAGCATTCAAAGTAAGCGGAAAAGTTTGGGTCATAAAGGAAAGAGCTGGACTGTCTAGCTGGTCGTTGAAATCTCCCATCACTAGGGTCGCTGCTTGTTTTTCTCTTTGTGTTTTAAGTGCATCATAATAAATAATAGAAGCTTCGAGAGAGCGGGAGATCTGAGATTGCAGTGTACCGACAGTCTCGTGTAATAGTTCAAGTAGAGGATCGTCTTGGCTGTGCTCGTCGAGCATGTGCGCCATAGAGTGAACACGTTGTGACTTGAAGTGCACAGCATAACAAGTAAGCAAACCAAACTGCGGGATATCAAAACTACATTTAATAGGTGTTCGGTTAAATTTAAATTGATGTTGATTATTTAAGTACTCCAAAAGCTCTGAACAGGGCTCAAGGGGTGTAAACGATTTAATCGGTAGTTTTGATGCGAGAGCCACAACAGGGCGAAAAAGTACCGTAGGGTACACAACATCTGGGCTGGGGATATCTACCGTGATGAAGTGTTCTAGCCCTAAGTCCTCACATAGAGATTGTAATGTGCTAGGACTGAACACTTCTTGAAAAACAATGACATCAGCGTCAATATGTTGAACAAGTCCGGTAATAAATTGGCTTTTGGTCTGCCATTGAGTGTCGTCATAACGTTCGTGTAGTTGATAGAAAGAATAGGGCGGTGCTGCAAAGTTCAAAAGATTAAAGGTTGCAAAACGATATCGCTTTTTAGTCACTACAGCTCCAATTTAAATATCAACCTGATTAGCATAATAATTTTAGTCAGAGGCTTGCACTTAGCCAAGTTAAACGACAAAATAGCGTCTTAAGTTTGAAAGACCCCAAACGATGCAATCTAATTGTACATACAATGCTTATTCGTAAAAGCGTTGTTGGGCACGAACGATATCAAAATAAATGAATACATGTGGCGCGTCGTAGGTGTCACCACTGTAAATAGGAAATCTCATGCCAGTAATTACTCTTCCTGACGGCAGTCAGCGTATTTTTGAAAACCCTGTCACAACTTTAGAAGTCGCTCAAGACATTGGTCCTGGTCTTGCGAAAGCGACCATCGCTGGTCGCGTGAATGGCGAACGCGTTGATGCTTGTGATCTTATTGAAGCCGATGCAGCGCTAGAAATCATCACTGCAAAAGACGAAGATGGTTTAGAAATTATTCGCCACTCGTGTGCGCACTTAATTGGTCACGCTATTAAGCAACTTTTTCCAGAAGCGAAAATGGCAATTGGTCCGACAATAGACAATGGTTTCTATTATGATGTTGATCTAGAGCATTCGTTGACCCAAGAAGACCTTGAAGCCATCGAAAAACGCATGTTAGAGCTTGCAAAAACAGACTATGACGTAGTAAAGAAAAAAGTAAGCTGGCAAGAAGCTCGTGACGCATTTGAAGCGCGTGGCGAAACATACAAAATGGAAATTCTGGACGAAAATATCGCCAAAGACGACCGCCCAGGGTTATACCATCACGAAGAATATATTGACATGTGTCGTGGTCCGCACGTGCCAAACATGAAATTTTGTCACCATTTTAAAATAATGAAAGTGGCTGGTGCATACTGGCGTGGCAACTCAGAAAACAAAATGCTGCAGCGTATTTACGGTACGGCATGGGCGGATAAAAAGCAGCTAAAAGCTTACTTAAAGCGCCTTGAAGAAGCAGAAAAACGCGATCACCGTAAAATTGGTAAAGCACTGGATTTATGGCACTGGCAAGAAGAAGCGCCAGGTATGGTGTTTTGGCATAACGATGGATGGAGTATTTATCGCGAGCTAGAAGAGTTTGTTCGTGAAAAACTACGCGAATATAACTACGAAGAAGTGAAAGGTCCGATGATGATGGACAGAGCGCTTTGGGAAAAATCTGGTCACTGGGATAAATACGCAGACGCGATGTTTACTACCGAGTCTGAAAAGCGTGAATATGCTATCAAACCAATGAACTGCCCTGGTCACGTACAAATTTTCAACCAAGGCTTGAAATCTTATCGCGACTTGCCTTTACGCATGGCTGAATTTGGTTGTTGTCACCGCAATGAACCTTCTGGTGCGTTACATGGATTAATGCGCGTTCGTGGCTTTACTCAAGATGACGCTCATGTATTCTGTACTGAAGAACAGATCTTTGCTGAAGTTTCTGCATGTATTGATATGGTTTATGACACTTACTCAACATTCGGCTTTGAGAAAATTGTTGTAAAACTGTCTACTCGTCCAGAAAAACGCATCGGTGAAGACGAGATGTGGGACAAAGCTGAGTCGGCATTAGCTGAGGCACTAAAAGCTAAAGATATCGAATTTGAATATCTTCCGGGTGAAGGGGCATTCTATGGCCCGAAAATCGAATTTACTCTTTATGACTGTTTAGAACGTGCTTGGCAATGTGGTACAGTACAGCTGGACTTCGCGTTACCTGGTCGTTTAGGCGCAACTTATGTAGCGGAAAACAACGAACGTAAGATTCCGGTTATGATCCACCGTGCAATTTTGGGTTCAATTGAACGCTTTATCGGTATTTTAACGGAAGAATACGCTGGTCAATTCCCTACTTGGTTAGCACCAAAGCAAGTTGTGATCATGAATATTACCGATAAACAGGCGGATTATGTTCATGAAGTTGTACAAAAGTTGAATAAACTTGGAATAAGAGCTTGCGCTGACTTGAGAAATGAGAAAATTGGTTTTAAAATCCGCGAGCATACTTTAAAACGTATACCTTACTTGCTAGTTGTCGGTGACAAAGAAGTAGAGCAACAAGAAGTTGCTGTAAGAACCCGAACTGGTGAGGATTTAGGTAAATTCTCGGTAGAAGATTTCATTGCAAAAGTTAGCGAAGAAATTAAGAACCGACTATAACAACTAACTTGCGTGCACTTTTTCTTTTTCAAGGGCACGCAAATATTTTTGAATTTTTTGGAGGAACGTACCATTAGAGGCGGCAAAAAAGGGCAAACAAACGCTCAAAAAAATCGTATTAACGAAGAGATTACAGTGAATGAGGTTCGCTTAATTGATGCTGAAGGCGAGCAGGCTGGCATTGTTTCATTGAAAGATGCACAGGCTATGGCTGATGAAGCAGGTTTAGATCTTGTTGAAATCAGTCCGAATGCAGAGCCTCCTGTGTGTAAAGTGATGGACTACGGTAAGTTCCTTTTTGAAAAAGCAAAAATCCAAAAAGAACAAAAGAAAAAGCAAAAGCAAATTCAGGTTAAGGAAGTTAAATTCCGCCCTGGTACTGATGTTGGTGACTATCAAGTCAAGCTACGTAGCCTTCGCAAATTCCTTGAAGGTGGCGACAAAGCTAAAGTAACGATCCGTTTCCGCGGCCGTGAAATGGCGCACCAAGAAATCGGTATCGATCTTCTAAACCGCATTAAAGACGAGTTAGAGGATATCGCTTCAGTCGAATCTTTTCCTAGGAAAGTAGAAGGCCGTCAGATGATAATGATGATGGCACCTATTGCTAAAAAGTCTTAATCTCGGCATAATACGCAACGAATTTAACGCAGGTCTAAAGTGCTAACGCCACCTGCGTTATCCGGTTATTCAAGAGTTATAGTTAAATCATAGGCTTAAGGCTGAATTTAATTTCGAGAATAGAAAGTAAGAGTTCGCTCTTCACCGGCTATGGTCGTAAGTCAGGCTTGAAAGTGAGTTCGCTCCGCCTGCTTACTTATGTTAAAGCAATATCATTCGGAGTTATTGCAATGGCTTATAAGCTAAAAACACACAGAGGCGCTGCTAAGCGTTTCAAAAAGACTGCTTCTGGCGGTTACAAGCGTAAACAGTCGCATCTTCGTCACATTCTGACTAAGAAGTCTTCTAAGCGTAAACTTCACCTTCGTGCTAAGTCTATGGTTCATAAGAATGACCTAGGCCTAATCGATCGTATGTTACCATTCGCTTAATAGAGGATATCAGAAATGGCAAGAGTTAAACGCGGTGTAGTTGCACGTGCACGTCACAAAAAAGTATTAAAGCAAGCTAAAGGTTACTATGGAGCGCGTTCACGCGTTTATCGTGTAGCTTTCCAAGCGGTAACTAAAGCTGGTCAATATGCTTACCGTGACCGTCGCGCTAAGAAACGTACTTTCCGTCAACTTTGGATTGCACGTATCAATGCTGCAGCACGTCAAAACGGTCTTTCTTACAGCCGTTTCATCAATGGCCTTAAAAAGTCATCTGTTGAAATCGATCGTAAGATCCTAGCTGATATCGCAGTATACGACCAAGTTGCTTTCTCAGCACTAGTTGCTAAAGCAAAAGAAGGTCTAGCTGCTTAATAAGCGAAGCTAAAGACTTTTAGTCTTGATGAAAAGGAGCCTAGGCTCCTTTTTTAGTATCCGAAATATATTAACGATTACGTAATAGCACTTTATCCAGCAAATTGGTGCTTAAAACCCGCTTCAAGTAGCCCATTAAATAAGTCGGAAAAGTAACATAATATCTGGCTTTGGCACGCTTGGCCGTTAGTGCGTGATGCAATACTTGGTAGACTGCTTCAGGACCCAATGTAAACGGTTGTGTTGTATTCTGCTTTGCTAACCGTTCTAACTGACTTTGGTATTCGTTTTTATGCGCGCTAGTTTCGATGTCTATATGGGTTAAAAACGCAGATTTGGCATTATTGCGAAATTCAGACTTAATAGGTCCTGGCTCAATAAGGCTGACCTGAATGCCACTGTCTCTAAGCTCCATTCTTAAAGTATCAGTTAACCCCTCAAGTGCGAACTTACTGGCGTTATAGGCTCCTCTGTACGGCAGGGCAACTAGCCCCAACACTGATGAATTTTGGATAATTCTTCCAGTACCTTGTTTGCGCATGTGCTTCACAGCGAGCCTTGTTAAGTGATGCCAGCCGAATAGATTGGTATTAAATTGTGCTATTAATGCTGTTGTCGGGAGGTCCTCTACAGCACCAGGTTGACCATATGCACCATTGTTGAAAAGTGCGTAAAGCGTTCCATTGGCAAGCGCGAGGGCATCGTTAAAACCACGTTCAATACTCTCGGTACAGTCTAAATCTAATTGAATACAATTTATATCCAAGCTTTTAAACTGTGCCATATCTTCAGTCTTACGCACTGAAGCAATGACGTTCAAGCCATCTTGTTGTAACTGTTTTGCACAGTGTAAGCCAATGCCAGTTGAACAACCTGTGATAAGAATGGATTTTTTAAGCAAATCATTACCCTTTGTCTTTAACAAGCACCTTAGTCAAGCAACTTAAATTAACCTCGTTAGCAGAGGTAAAGGCCACTTTTCTAATAAAAAATGCCAAGGTGCTTAGTCAATTTCTCTTTTAACCGTGATTAAATGCAAATTTTTGTTGAATCACCGCACATTGTAAGTCGATTGATAAAATATTGATATAATTGCAGTGTCTCAGTTCAAGGTTTAGAAATATGATCAATTCCAGTGTTTTTATGCTTACCGCTGCACTTACAATGAATGACTACTTGCCACCGCTTGAACCATGGCAAGGAAAAAGTGTCGCTTTGATGCAGCAGCAAGGTCCTTTGACCACTGAATTTGAACTCAGCGGCGGTGTGGTTTCACCCAATTATGAGCAAACAATGGCGTTTGTCGATCGCCTAGTCGCTGCTAATCCAACACAATTCAGTGTAAAAGTGATTGGTCGAAGTGCTGCTGGGAGAGAGATAAAAATGCTCGTTGCGACTGAACAAGGGGCGGCACAATTAACTAGTAGTGCGGAAAAACCGACGGTATTGATCCAAGCGGGGATCCATGCTGGGGAAATAGATGGCAAAGACGCCATGTTTATGATGCTCAGAGACATTGCTACAGGTAAACGTCGTGATATTTTGTCAAAAGTTAATTTACTGTTTATTCCCATACTAAATGTTGATGGGCATGAAAGACGCAGCGAATTCAACAGAATTAACCAACGCGGCCCGAAAGTAATGGGGTTTCGTACAAATGGTAAAAACTTAAATTTAAATCGAGATTACACGAAGCTTGATACCGAAGGAGTAAGAGCGGTACTTAAGGTAATTAACGAGTTCAAACCCGACCTTTATATTGATGTTCATGTTACCGATGGCGCAGATTATCAATATGACATTACCTACGGGTTTAATCCAAGTTTTGCCAGTGATTCCCCTGCAATTGCTGAGGTCTTAGAGTCTACACTATCGCCAATGATTGACCAGCAGCTTGAGCAGCAAGGCCATATACCCGGCCCGCTGGTTTTTGCGATGGACAAAAGAGACTTCAAAAAAGGCATCGCAGGCTGGGTGGCTTCACCTCGGTTTTCAAATGGCTGGGGAGATCTGCGAGGTTTACCAACCATATTGGTAGAAAATCACTCTTTAAAACCATACAAACAACGAGTGCTAGGCACGTATGTGTTTATGGATGGCGTTATTAATGCGCTAGCAGAGCATGGCAAATTATTGCGTTCTGCTGTGGAAAAAGAACAAAGCTTTATTCCTACCGAACTAGTCGTAGAAAGAACATATTCTGAACAACCAGATTTCATCCAGTTTAAAGGCATAAAATATAAACAATTCGATAGCGCAATATCGGGCCAACTTGAAGCAAAATATTTAGGCGAAGCAGAACACTACGAAAAACTGCCGATTTATTGGCAAAAGGTGGTCAGTAAGAGCGTAAAAGTACCGACGGCATTTTATATCCCGCCTGCTTACGCCAATATTGTGACCAAGCTAAAAATTCATGGCATCGAAGTCGAACAAGGTGATTTTTCGTTGGCTGATAAGCAAGTACAGCAGACAAGTATTAAATCTTACAACTTTGCTAATGCTCCGTTTGAAGGACGCTTTAGAGTTGAAGCAGAGTTTGAACGTTCGCCATTCGAAAAAGCGCAGCTGTTGCCTAATTGGTATCGAGTGAAGACAGCACAGCCCCTTGGCGAACTTGCGACACACTTATTACATCCAGAAGCACCTGATTCATTTTTCGCTTGGGGTGAATTTACAACGATATTTCAGCGTACAGAGTATGTTGAAAATTATGCACTTGAGCCATTTGCTCGGAAAATGTTAAAACAAAATCCAGCAATGGCATTAGAGTTTGATAAAAAAATTCGCGAAGACAAACAATTTGCTGATGATCCGTCTGCAAGAATGGAATGGCTTTACGCGAGAACGCCATTTTATGATAATGCGTACCTAAAATATCCAATTTTGATGGAATTTGGAGAGAAGTAGATGTTAGTAGAGACGCTACCCGTAACCCCATTTATGCAAAATTGTCGGATTATTGCGTGTCCCGAAACCAAACTAGCTGCTATTGTTGATCCTGGTGGAGAAACACAAAGAATTATCAGTCGAGTAAAGCAGCTTGGTGTAGAGCCGGTTATGGTGTTGCTTACGCATGCCCACTTAGATCATGTTGGTGCAAGTGTACAACTACGCGACATGCTCGATATTGATATAGTCGGCCCACATGTAGAGGATAAGTTTTGGCTGGATGCTCTCCCAATGCAATCTCAAATGTTTGGTTTTGATAAGCATGATGCCTTTATCCCAACGCGTTGGTTGGAAGAGGGCGAATTAGTCACGGTAGGTAACTTATCGCTGCAAGTTTTACATTGTCCAGGGCATACACCTGGTCATGTATGCTTTTATCATGATGATAGTAAACAGGTCATTGTAGGAGATGTGTTGTTTAAGGGCTCTGTAGGCAGAACTGATTTTCCAAAGGGAGATGCAGAAGTACTTAAACAATCGATAAAGAATAAGTTATTTGCACTTGGAGACGAGGTTTTAGTGTTGTCTGGGCACGGTGAAAACACCACGATAGGCATAGAAAAAGCAACGAACCCATTTATGAGCGGTCGTTTTGGCTAACATATAGGACAAAAGTTCAATCAGTCGTATACTGGTTAAATACTTAACAATGTCACGGTGTTGTGTACACCAAACACTTCGGTGTTCGCTTTAAACGACAATTTCAGTTTAACTAAAAATTTAGAATACAATATGTCATTGAATCAAGTTGATCGCCAAATACTGGCACTATTACAACAGGACGCGAGTCTATCCACAGCTGAAATTGCTGATAAAGTAGGTTTATCTCAATCACCATGTTGGAGGCGCATTGCCAAGCTCGAACAAGATGGCTACATCAAAGGTAAAGTTGCACTCTTAGACGAGAAAAAACTCGGCTTTGATATGCTTGTTTATGCTCATGTGAGGCTTTCAAATCATGGACGTAATAACTTATCTGAATTTGAAAAACTGATTATGAGTTATGACGAGGTCACTGAGTGTTACACAATGGCTGGTACAATGGACTTTATGTTGCGCATTATCTCACGCGGAATTGAAGGCTATGAACAGTTCGTTCGTGATAATTTACTCAACCTTGAGTACGTTCAAGAAGTGCATTCCAACGTCACCATGACTTGCGTTAAAAGAAGCACGGCGTTGCCAATTTAATACGTTGTCATACCCTCGCCAAGTAATTGGCCTATAGTGTATCCCATTTGTTAAAAGCGCTGGATTTTGATAGAATCCAGCGCTTTTCCGTTCAACGTCAATTAAGACCAGAGGATATAGATGTTTAATCTGATCAGCAAAGCACCCAGCTCTGCAAAAAATGACATACTTTCGGGGTTAACAGTTGCTCTGGCACTCGTGCCTGAAGCTGTTGCTTTTGCTTTCGTAGCGCAAGTCGATCCGTTAGTGGGTTTATATGCGGCATTTATTGTCGGTTTAGTGACTTCAATTCTAGGTGGAAGGCCTGGCATGATCTCTGGTGCGACTGGCGCTTTAGCAGTAGTCATGGTGAGCTTAGTAGTTGAACACGGGGTAGAATATCTATTTGCGACAGTGCTTCTCATGGGGGTTCTGCAGATACTGGCAGGAGTCTTTAAGCTTGGTAAGTTCATCCGTATGGTGCCGCATCCAGTGATGCTAGGCTTTGTAAATGGACTGGCAATCGTGATATTTCTAGCGCAGCTAGGACAGTTTAAAGTCCTTGACGACAGTGGCAATTTAGCTTGGATGCAAGGTGGGCAACTGTACATTATGTGTGGTCTAGTGGCGTTAACGATGGCAATTATCCATTTTCTACCAAAATTAACTACTGCGGTGCCCTCGAGCCTAGCAGCAATTTTGGTTGTAACAGGTATCGTAATCGGCTTAGATTTAGATGCTCGAAACGTACTTGATTATTTGAAAGATATGTCGGGCAATGATGATGCGACCATCGCAGGGGGTTTTCCGGTATTCCACATTCCTGATGTACCTTGGAACCTAGAAACTCTTAAAATTATTTTCCCTTATGCGTTAATACTTGCCGCTATTGGTCTAATTGAATCCTTGTTAACACTGACACTTATTGACGAAATCACCGAAACCCGCGGTCACAGTAACCGAGAGTGTATTGGACAAGGCGCTGCGAACGTAACCTGTGGTGTGTTTGGTGCAATGGGCGGTTGTGCGATGATTGGACAATCAATGATCAATATCAACTCTGGCGGTCGCAGCCGTCTATCTGGTATTACTGCGGCGATATTGTTGTTAGCTTTCATTTTATTCGCTGCAGGTTTGATTGAAATGATCCCGTTAGCAGCGCTGGTTGGTGTGATGTTTATGGTCGTACTAGGCACATTCGAATGGTCAAGCTTTAGACTAATGAAGCGCGTACCAAAATCAGATGCCTTTGTGATTGTATTGGTTTCCGGTGTTACTGTGGTTACTGACCTTGCTATCGCAGTATGTGTTGGTGTAATCGTATCCGCTTTGGTATTTGCTTGGGAGCATGCAAAGCACATATACACCAGCAACTATATTGATGAAGACGGCGCAAAAGTATACGAATTACACGGGCCATTATTTTTCGGCTCTGTGAAAAACTTTGCTGACTTATTTGATGTGAACAATGATCCGAATGATGTAATTGTTGAATTTAAATATAGTCGTGTGGCTGATCATAGTGCGATTGAAGCAATTGATAACTTGGCTGAGCGCTACACTAAAGCAGGAAAAACGCTACACCTCAGACATTTAAGTCAAGATTGCAGACAACTACTAGAAAAAGCTAAAGATTTAGTTGAAGTGAATGTGATTGAAGATCCAACTTACAAAGTTGCATCGGATAAACTCGCGTGATTATCAACGTTAAATACTAAGATATTCTAAAAAAGACACTTAAGTGTCTTTTTTTATTTGCGATGGGGCGATTAAAAAGTGAGACCGTCAACAGTGAATAAAAACGTCAGGTCGAGATATAATCGGGTAACAATGGAAGAGGTATATAAATTTTGAAGTGGCAATCACTGGTCGATAATAGACAGAGATTTTTCTGGGTACTCCAAATCGTAGGTTGGCTAGGTTACGCCTTAGTTAATTATATCGGTTCAAAAGTCTTTGAGATGCGAGATATTTATGTCTTCGTAATCGTTCTAAATGCCTATGCTGGTTGTTTAATGACTGTGCCGTTGCGCTATTTGTATCGAAAAATATGGAATTCATCACCATGGATATTGATGCTGGTTGTGTTTTCAGCATCTTATGTAACAGGCACGCTTTGGGCTGTTGTACAGAAGTTTAACCATTGGGAAATCTATCGTCACGGTTATCGTCCTGAAGAGTGGTTTTACTATCTGCAACAAGGCTTAGACTCAGTTTATATCGTACTGTGCTGGAGCGGTCTTTATTTCGGGATTAAATATTACCAGTTATTGCAGAGCGAAAAACAAAAGGCGCTCAAGGCAAATACCATGGCGCATGAAGCACAGTTGAAAATGCTTAGATATCAATTGAATCCGCATTTCTTATTCAATACTTTGAATGCAATTTCAACCTTGATTTTGGTTGAAGAAAACAAAGATGCAAACCAAATGGTATCTCGGTTAAGTGACTTTTTACGACACACATTAAATACCGATCCGATAAAAAAAGTGCCCTTGGAACAAGAGTTACATGCACTGAAGTTGTATTTGGAAATTGAAAAGGTACGATTCGATGAGCGGTTATCGGTCGAGTTTGAAGTCACTGAAGAAGCCGAGCAGGGACTTGTACCTAGTTTAATACTGCAACCGCTTATCGAAAATAGCATTAAATATGCAATTGCGCACATTGAACATGGCGGAAAAATCGAGATTAAAGCGCAGGTATTTGCTAATGAACTACTCTTGGAAGTCGGTGACAATGGCCCTGGTGCAGAAATCGTGGATGGTCAGTTGGTGAATGCACAAGGCGTAGGTTTGGCTAACACTAAGGATAGGCTTAGCACATTGTATGAGAACAATTATTCATTTGTGCTGTCTCATAATGAGCCTACAGGCTTTAAAGTAAATATTCGCGTTCCGTATGAAAAGGCTAAGAAGTAATGAGCAACATTAAAACACTTATCGTTGACGATGAGCCACTGGCTAGAAAGGGCTTAGCAGTTCGTTTAAAAGAGTATGAACAGATTAGTGTTGTAGAACTATGTGGTAGTGGTCAACAGGCAATAGATCTATGCCAATCACAAGATGTTGATTTGGTGTTTTTAGATATTCAGATGCCGAATATGAACGGGTTTGAAGTTGCCCGGGCGCTGAGTGAAAGCGTCAAGCCATTACCCGCAATCGTGTTTGTAACTGCGTTTGACCAGTATGCCGTTAAGGCATTCGAAATTCATGCGTTGGATTACATACTGAAACCCGTTGATGACAACAGATTAAAACAGGCGGTGGATAAAGTGCAAAGCTATCTAAAAACACAGCAAGATAATGCGCATAAGAAAAAGCTAGCAAGTTTTGTAGCCGGGATCACTGGTAATAATTGTGAAGAAATCCTGAAAAAGCTCGCAAGTGGAGACACTTTAGAAGACAAAAAATACTCTGAATCAATTGCCGTGAAGGAGCAGGGGGAAATAATTCGTGTTGCAACTAGCTCAATTCAGTGGGTTGATGCAGCGGGTGACTACATGTGTTTGCATTGCAGCGATGGTCAAACTCATATTCTGAGAAAGACAATGAAAGACTTAGAAAGTGAGTTAGATCCAGCATTGTTTGTTAGAGTCCACCGTTCAGCAATCGTAAATACCAAACAAATCAGTAAGCTAGTTACACAAAGCAGTGGTGAGTATTTATTAGTGTTGGAAAATGGTCAGGAGCTGAAGGTAAGCAGAAGCTACCGCGATAAAGTTAAAGCAGCCTTAGCCAGCTAGAAACTAGGCAGCAATTGCTACCTAGTTTTCAATTTTTATACGGTCACGATTTTTAAGGTGTTGCTTGCACCGATCGTTTCCATCTTATCACCATGAGTGATGATCACTGTATCGCCTTGCTCTAGAGATCCGGCTTCAACCAATGTCGCTAATGCTTCACGAACTGTCGAGTCTTCGTTGCATTTAGTTGAGTCGAAATAAACCGGATATACACCACGGTATAAAGACGCTTGACCAAGCGTTGATTGATGTCTTGAAAGCGCGTAAATAGGCAGTCCTGAGCTTATTCTTGACATTAATTTTGCAGTATTTCCTGACTCTGTCAGTGCCACAATAGCTTTTACCGAATCCAAGTGGTTAGCGGCGTACATAGCTGAAAGTGCAATGGTTTCACAGGTGTCAGCAAAGCGGCTATCTAATCTGTGCTTTGAGATATGCGTTTGTGGTTGTGACTCTGCCCCTAAACAGACGCGCGCCATGGTCGCAACGGTTTGTTCAGGGTAATCACCAGCCGCTGTTTCAGCCGAAAGCATTACTGCATCCGTCCCGTCGAGGACTGCGTTTGCAACATCCATCACTTCAGCGCGAGTAGGCATAGGGTTATCAATCATTGACTCCATCATCTGTGTCGCAGTAATTACGGTACGGTTGAGAGAGCGTGCTTGGCTGATAATTTGCTTTTGTTTGCCAACGAGGGCTGCATCGCCAATTTCAACACCCAGATCACCACGCGCTACCATCACTGCATCAGATGCCAAAATGATATCGTCAATGGCTTCTGCACTTTCAACAGCTTCAGCTCGTTCAATTTTTGCAAGTAGTTGTGCGGTTGAACCTGCTTTTTCAGCGAGACTGCGTACATAGCGCATGTCGTCACCACTTCTTGGAAATGACACGGCAATGTAGTCAACGCCAATTTCGGTCGCGGTAATTAGGTCTTCTTTATCTTTTTCGGTAAATGCAGGTGCTGTCAAACCACCACCTAAACGGTTAATACCTTTATTATTTGATAAAATACCACCAACTTTTACAGTGGTGTGAACTAAATGACCTTCAACATTATCCACGGTTAATTGAATAAGACCGTCATTTAAAAGCAGTAGATCGCCCGGCATTACATCATTGGGTAATTCTTTATAGTCAATACCGACGGCTTCTACGCTACCTTGGCCGGGTTCCATTTTGGCATCAAGTGTGAACTTTGCACCGACTTCTAGGTTGACTTTACCATCCTTAAAAGTGGAAACGCGAATTTTTGGACCTTGTAAGTCGGCTAGAATCGCAACGTTAACTCCCAATCGCGCGGCAATTTCTCTAACCGCGTTGGCTCTGTCTTTATGATCTTGTGCGACTCCATGTGAGAAATTAAGTCTGACTACGTTGGTGCCAGCACGAATAATTTTTTCTAGGTTGTTATCTCTATCAGTGGCTGGACCCAAGGTTGCGACGATTTTTGTGCGTCTAAGCATCAGATTCTCCTGTTGGCTTGTCCAAAAGTTTGCTGGAATAGTTGTTGTGCAAAAAATAGCATTTTGCTGGTTATTTGTACAAGCTGAGTTAAAAATCACAATATAACTAAATAAACCGCAAAGTTTTGCCTGTTAGCTCTTTTTTACACTTTGATTAAGTTATATGATCTATATGTCATCATTATGACACCGGTGTCAGTAGGCGTCAACGTGCAAATTCTTGAAGTGTTTTTTGTCATTGAGAATGACTTTTTAATTTACTGACATCTGACATATTGTGACATACCAAGTTGTTAACTACCTAGCTCGAGTGAATAGTATGAGTGTTTTCCATACTAAAGATTAGCGAAAAGTGTGTCTCGCTAGTGAATTGAACTCGTAGCTACTGATTGTAACTAAATATCGAGTCACTCGAGAGGAACGATTATGGACGCTATTGCCGTCCAATTGGCCACTCAAGCTGATTAAATATTTAACTCGATTGGGATAAGGTATAATTGATAAACACGAACGCATAAAGTTTTGATGTTACCGAGGAGGAAACCAAATGCAGGTTGCATTAGTTGGTTTGGGTGTGATGGGTAAAAACCTCGCGCTGAATCTAATAGAAAAGGGGATGACTTTAGTCGCTTATGACAGAAACCCTGAAGCCGGAGCGGAGTTGATTAGCTGCGCACAATCGTTAGGTATGGCAGAGCGTTTACACATAGTGTCTGATTTAGGTGATATGATCAGACGATTAGAAACTCCTCGTTCTATTTTGCTGCTGGTTCCAGCTGGTGAGCTGGTTGACAAAGTATGTAGTGACCTAGTTGAAGCGGGTGCGAGTAAAGACGATATCATCGTTGATTGTGGCAACAGCAACTATAAAGATGGTATTGACCGCAAGCTTAAATATCAAAACAAATTTGAGTTTGCGACGATGGGAATCTCAGGTGGTGCCGAAGGCGCGCGCCATGGTCCAGCTATGATGGCGAGTGGTTCTGAAGGTGGATGGGAGCGGATCGAACCTTGGTTTGAGAAGGTTGCAGCCAGTTATAACGGTGAGTCTTGTTTTGCGCGTGTTGGCCAATCTGCCAGTGGCCATTTTGTAAAAATGGTACACAACGGCATCGAATATGCCTTGATGCAACTAATTGCTGAGCTATATCAACTATTACGTCTTGGTACTGGACGTACACCTAAGCAAGTAGCTGAGATTTTTGAGTCTTGGTCAGAGGGCAATCTAAATAGCTATCTACTTGCAATATCAAGTCATATATTGAGTTTAGAGACTGAGCAAGGCGAATCGTTGGTTGATCTCATTGACAACAAAGTAGGGGCAAAGGGAACTGGACTTTGGACTGCGCAAAATGCGTTAGAGTTGGGGATAGCAGTACCTTCTCTTGTGGCGGCGGTTCAAGCACGTCATCTAACCAACACTATTGATACACCTGCAGCGAAAGAAATGACTTATGCTAATAAATCAACATTGCAAATAGAAGTCGATTTAGAAGAGTTGAAGTCGGCCTTTTACTTTGCCAGCTTGCTTTGCTATCGACAGGGATTGGCATTAATAAAAGGTGCCTCTCGCTCTCACCAATGGAAAGTGGATTTAAATAAAACACTACAAACTTGGCGTGCTGGCTGTATTATTCGTGCGGATTACTTAGATGATATAGCCCAAGGGGTTGAGTTTATAGATACTCTGGACCATGAATCTCAAGCATTGCGCAGTGTTGCAGCAAAGGCGATGGCGACAGGTTTGTCATTTCCTGTGTTATCTGCAACACAAACCTACATTGCTACATTGAGCACTCCCAGCAATGGTCACTTGGTACAAGCACAGCGTGATTATTTTGGGGAACATGGAATAAAAACCCATAGTGGCGAAATGTGCCACTTAACTGATTTGGTCGAAATTGATGCCAAAGTGAGATAATCAAAGAGTAAGCAAAAAGCCGCGAGACAGCGGCTTTTATTTTACCTGATATTTGCCAAGGGCAGCTGGCTAACGGGTTAATTCACCTCTTAGGTTGTCTTGCATGAGGTGGCGTATGGTCTCTAATTCAAGCTTTTGACTAAATAAGTAATGTAATTTAGTCAGACAAGCTTCCAGAGTCATATCGTAGCCGCTGATCACGCCGCAATTGAGCAATGCGTTGCCTGTCGCATAACCCCCCATGTTTACTTTACCTTGAATACATTGAGTCAAGTTCACAATCACAACGCCATTGTCGCTGGCAGATTTAAGCTCGGCTAAAAAGTTTTCGTCTTGTGGCGCGTTGCCAACGCCAAAACTCAGTAAAATAAGCGCTTTGATATCACCTTGCATTAGATTACGTAGAATACTGGTTGAAATACCGGGATATAGGTGCAACACCGCGATCGGTTGTGGTGATATTTTTGTCACTTGTAGGCTTTGTTCCACATACGGACTCAACTTTCCTTCTCTTAGCTGAATACTGATACCAGCTTGGGCAAGTGGCGGGAGGTTTGGTGACGCGAACGCATCAAATCCGTCAGCGTGCGCTTTAATTGCGCGGTTGCCACGATAGAGTTTGTTATTGAAGAATAAACTCACTTCAGCGATGGGATAATTCGCAGCCAAATACATTGCATTGAGTAAATTCACCTGACCATCTGAGCGAAGTTGAGATAGTGGAATTTGTGAGCCCGTGACAATTACTGGCTTGGTTAAATTCTCAAACATGAATGACAATGCAGAAGCGGTATAGGCCATCGTGTCTGTGCCATGTAACACGACAAAACCATCGTAATCTTGATACTTTGCTTTTATATCGTCTGCAATTAATTGCCAATGCAGTGGTGACATATCAGAGGAGTCAATAAGTGGGCAATATTCATGGATATCGAACAGTGGCATTTCTTCTCGGGTAAATTCCGCGTTGTTCTTAACTGTGTCAGTGAGATAACCTGCAACAGGAACATAGCCTCTGCTCGATTGCTTCATACCAATAGTACCACCGGTATAAGCGATATATATTTTTTTTCTTTTCATAAAAAAGCCCAGAATGATTTCTGGGCTAATTATAACAACTGCAGCATCACAATTGCAGTATCTTTACTGTACCAAATTAATTAATGGTCACTTCACAAGTTAGACAAATAGAATAGATATTATTCGGGTCATTAAACTGGTTAATCATTTTCGCTTGTGACTCTATTTGCTCTCGAACATCAGATAAGCTACCTAAAGAGTTACCAAGTAGCACGCTTTGCTCTGGAAGCACTGCTTGTAACGCCATTTTAGCAGTTGATGTACCAAGAATTTGCTTCATAAACTTCTCTTGTTCAGTTAGCTCTTGCTCGATCGTAATTACATCATAATGTTGAAGATTAGCCAGTTCGGCTGCTGCTTTAATGGCATCAGCTTTGCTGCCCAGTTTATCGACTAAGCCGAACTCTTTAGCTTGTGTAGCCAGCCATACACGACCTTGGGCGATTTCGTCGACAGCTGACTTCGTTAAGTTACGCTCCTGGGCAACCATAGAAATAAACTTGTCATAGGCATCTTCAACACCCATTTGGATGATATTTGCCATCTTCTCGTCAATTCCACGTACTGTACTTTGTCCCTTTATTTCTGTGGTGGCTACACCATCAGAATACACCCCTAGAGAGTTTAAAGATTTTTCAAACGTCATTATGGTGCCAAATACGCCGATTGAACCTGTAATCGTACTAGGAGAAGCCCATATTTCATTGGCAGATGCAGCAATCCAATAACCACCTGAAGCAGCTACTGAACCCATTGACGCGATAATCGGTTTGCCTGATTCTTTAATCGCTAATACTTCATTGCGAATAATTTCAGAGGCAAACATACTACCACCGCCGGAATCGATTCTTAAAACAACCGCTTTCACTTTGTCATCGAAACGTGCCTTTCTTAGTAGCGCTGCGGTTGAGTCACCGCCGATTGCACCAGCTTTACGCTTACCATCCGAGATTTGACCTCTTGCGACGATAACAGCCACTTTTTCGGTGATAGGATTCTCTGCCAGCATTTTTGGCGGTAGCGTAGCCTTGTATTGTTTGAAGCTGACTTGCTTGTATGATTTACCTGACTTGTTTTTACCTACTTCGTCAATCATTTTGTTGGTGAACTCTTGACTCGTCATGAGTTTATCGACCCAGCTATTGCTCAGTGCGTAAACCGCAGAATCACCATTGGCTGATGCCATTTTGTTTTCTAACGCGGCAAGCGTTTCGTCAAAGTTAGCAACATCGAAGCTTCTGCGCTGTGCGACCTCTGATTTATATTGATCCCAAAGCGGGTTAAGCCAGCCTAGATTTGACTCCTTTGCGGCATCAGACATATTGTTGCGGATATATGGTTCGACTGCTGATTTATAAGTACCAACGCGGAAAATATGCTGGTTCACTTTCAGCTTGTCTAGTGCGTCTTTAAAATAAAGAGGGTACATACCAAAGCCTGACATTTTAATTGCACCGTACGGATGTAGTGCAATTTCGTCTGCAGCAGAAGCTAAAAAGTACTGAGCTTGAGTGTAATATGCGCCGTGTGCATACACCTTTTTACCTGCTGCTTTAAACTGTTCGACAGCATTAACCACGTCGCGTAATTTATCTAGATGCGAGCTATGCATACTCTGCAGGTCAAGTACCATGACCTGAATACGATCATCTTTTGCGGCTTTATTGATTACCTTGATGACGTCATCGATTAAGATTTCCATCGGCCGATCTTGATCACCTATAGCATCTTCGAAAGCAGCATCAACAGGTTCTCTGTAGGTTAATTCTTCGACCAAAGATCCAGATAGGTTCAATCTTAACGCACTGTTATTTTCGATAGTGACGTCGTCCTCACCTGAAAACAAACTGATAATTATCGCGATAAATATGAACAGAAATATTAGGTTCAGTAGTAACCTTCTGGAAAAGTTTAAGGTAGCCCAAAGACCTTTAAATATATTTGCAATAAACTTCAAAACGCACCTTCATGTTTTATTCGGTATAACTTCTGATTTAATCATATACCAGCACATGATGTATAGGTACAGGAAAAACGTAACGAAGTATTTATGTGCTCATTTTTACGCCAAGTTTCAAAGGCTAATCTAAAATCTTTGTCAGTGGGGCTTGCCAAATAATAAAAAAACGTTAATGTTCACAGGTAAGACCAGTATATTGGGGCGGCGAATGTTAGAACAACAACTAAAACTTAAACACACCGAATTGAGAAATAGACTCGTAATGGGGTCAATGCACACCGGCCTAGAAGAAGGCTGGCACAACAGGAAAAGGCTAGCTGCATTTTATGAAGCCAGAGCCAAAGGCGGAGTAGGGTTGATCATTACCGGAGGATATAGTCCGAACATACGGGGTAAACTAACGCCTATATCATCGTCATTTAACAGCCTTTACGATGTAATAAAACACCGAGCATACACCGATGTGGTGCACAAACATGGTGGTAAAATCTGCTTGCAGCTTTTACACGCTGGTCGATATGCATATCATCCCTTTAATACCGCACCTAGTGCCATAAAAGCGCCTATCAATCCTTATAAACCTAAGGCTATGTCAATAAGTGCCATCAAATCAACAATAAAGGACTTTGCTAAATCAGCTAAGTTAGCTGAGAAAGCGGGCTATGATGGCGTTGAAATCATGGGTTCGGAAGGATATTTGATCAACGAGTTTATGGCTAACCATACCAACAAACGTACTGATGCGTACGGCGGCTCGTTAGAAAATAGAATGCGTTTTGCTGTCGAGATTGTTACAGCGGTTCGAGCCGCGGTCAGTGATAACTTTATGATTATTTTCCGGCTATCAGTGATGGACCTAATTCCAAACGGGTCGACACCAGAAGAAGTAACACGCCAAGCCAAAGCTCTACAAGAAGCGGGCGTTGACGTTCTCAATACCGGTATTGGTTGGCATGAAGCGAGAGTACCAACGATTGCTTCAATGGTACCGCCAGGTGCTTATCGAGAAGCATCCAAACGCTTAAAACAAGTAGTTGATATTCCTGTGATCGCAGTAAATAGAATTAACACGCCAGATTTGGCGAACGATATTCTAACAAAAGGCGACGCAGACTTGATTTCAATGGCAAGACCACTGTTGGCAGATCCTGAATTCTTTAATAAGTATCAACAACAGCGTAGCGAACAAATCAATATTTGTATTGGTTGTAATCAAGGTTGTCTTGATCAGGTATTCAAAGGAAAACGTGCTACGTGTTTAGTAAACCCACAAGCTGGCTTTGAGCTTGACTACCCGCTACAAAAAGCGACAAAGCGTAAGAAGGTATTGGTTGTAGGGGCCGGCCCCGCTGGGCTATCAGTTAGCTATTACTTGGCCACCAAGGGACACAAAGTAAAATTGATAGATAAGGCTTCAGAATTAGGGGGGCAATTTAATTTAGCAATGCGAATACCTGGTAAAGAAGATTTCCAACATACGTTGAACTACTATGTCAGTGAAAATGCGCGACTAGGTGTCGAGCTTGAATTAAATACAGCTTTTGAACAATCGATGGCTGATGAATTTGATGATGTGGTGTTTGCTACAGGTGTGAGACCTAGGATGTCAAATATCCAATGTTCTGATGGTAAACGAGTCTTTGCCTATGATGAAGTGATCCGTGGTGAAGTTGAACTAGGTGAAAAAATTGCAATTCTGGGCGCGGGTGGTATCGGCTTTGATATGGTCGCGTTTTTAACTGAACAACGTAATCAAAGTATTGACGCGTTCAAATCTCAATGGGGGATCGAGTGCCAACCTAAACCCTCAGCAGAACAGCGTAAATTCTATATGTTGAAGCGCTCACCTGGTAGGTTCGGAGCTGACCTTGGAAAGACCACCGGCTGGATCCATCGTGCTGTTGCGAAACATCACAAAGTCGAACAAATTGCCGAATGTGAATATGTAGCGTTTGACAACAAAGGATTGACAGTAAAAGTGGCGGGTGAGACTCAGCTGCTTGATGTGGATACAGTGGTCGCTTGTATTGGTCAAGTATCCAATGATGATTTGTTTAATCGCGAGTCAATGCCGCAAAATATGCATGTAATCGGTGGGGCGAAACTCGCATCGGCAATTGACGCTAAGCGAGCAATTTACGAGGCGCTACAAGTCGCAAGAGCAATATAGTGAAATAACTACCTATGTCTGGCGGTCTATAATGATAACTTTCATGTGTCATCGAGGCCGCTAGATGTTAACCTACCTGTATAACAATTACCAAAAACTCATCCACAAAACCCAATGTTTAGACGGGTTGCCGTCGTTATTGATCCGTCTGATCCTTGCTCCTGTGATGATCGTCGCTGGATATAGCAAGTTAAACTTAAATAATCCACAAGCCAGCTTTTTTGAGCGACTACAAGCAGACCCAAATGTCGTTGCTTGGTTTGCAAATAGTGAGTGGGGACTTGGATTACCTTTTCCTGACATGCTTGCTTTTATGGCTGCATGGAGTGAGTTTCTTGGAGGTTGGTTACTCTTTTTCGGTTTGCTAACTCGGCTGGTATCTATTCCGCTGATGATCACTATGTTAGTCGCGGCGACAACTGTTCATCTGGAGAATGGTTGGTTTGCAGTAGCTCCGACAAATCCTGATACCAGCGCAGCTAAAGTTTTTGCGTGGTTTGGCTTTGAAAGCGCAGAAGAGAGTTTGCAAAACAGTATCGAAGCAAAAGAAAGACTGGATAGAATAAATCAGATTGTTGCTGAAAATGGGCTTCCCGAATACCTATTTGAAAAAGGGAATATCGTTATTTTAAATAATGGCATTGAGTTTTCGGCGACTTACTTTGTATTGTTATTGGTGTTGTTTTTTGTCGGCGGAGGCCGTTATGTCAGTGTGGACTATTGGCTTAGTAAGTTACGACTTAAAGCAAAGCTAGAGCAGTCAAGGTGAACAATGATATTCTTCAACTATGACACTAAAAATGAACATTAAGAGACAGTAAATGGACGCAATTGAACTTCTTTTAACACGACAATCGGACAGCAACTTGTCGTACCCAGGACCAACTCCAAAACAGCTCGAGGTTATAAAAAAAGCAGCATTGAAAGTACCGGACCATGGTGGGCTAAAGCCATTTCGCTTTATTTTGGTAGAGGAAGAAGCCAGAACTAAACTTGGTGAAATTTATCATCAAGCAGCAGTTGAAGAGGCACAAGATCAGCGTACGATTGAACGAGCTAAGTCACTACCTGAACGCGCGCCAATGCTAATCATTGCAATATCCCCTTTTCAAGAGCACCCAAAGGTTCCTCGTATCGAGCAAATCGAAAGCGCGGGATGTAGTGTTTTCGCTATGCAACAAGCTGCTTTCGCGCAAGGGTTGTCAGGTGTGTGGAGAACTGGATATTTTGCACAAAGTCCTACAGTTAAAAGGTTGTTGGGTATAGACGAAAAAGATGAGATTGTCGGATATCTGTATATTGGGACACCGACCGTGCAATGTACAAAACCTGTTAGGAACCAGCCAGAAGACTTTTTCAGTTCATTGTAAGGACAATACTTATGACACTACATGTTATTGATCATCCGTTAATACAACACAAGCTGGGCTTGTTACGCGAGCAAGGCATAAGTACCAAACAGTTTAGAGAACTAGTTTCTGAAGTTGGTAACTTGTTAACGTATGAGGCAAGCAAAGATCTATCATTACGTGATGAGGTGATTAACAGCTGGCAGGGAACTGAGTTAACGGTAAAACGGCTTAATGGCAAGAAAATAACGTTAGTACCAATCTTGCGAGCAGGTTTGGGTATGCTGGACGGAGTTTTACAATTGATTCCAGCAGCGAAAGTAAGCGTTGTTGGCTTGCAGAGGAATGAAGAAACTCTACAACCAGAAGCTTACTTTGAGAAATTAGTGAGTCACATTGATACACGCTTGGCTTTGGTGGTCGACCCGATGCTGGCCACTGGAGGTTCATTGATAGCAACAATCGACATGTTAAAAGCTGCAGGCTGCAAAACTATCAGAGCCATTGTACTCGTTGCGGCGCCAGAGGGAGTTAAAGCTGTTAATGACGTTCATCCTGACGTCGAGATTTACACAGCTTCGCTTGATAGTCATTTAAACGAAAAAGGTTACATAATCCCAGGGTTGGGCGATGCTGGTGATAAAATCTTTGGTACTAAAGCTTAGCCTCAAAGCACCTCAAAAAAAAGCTACTCGTAGTTGAGTAGCTTTTAGCATCACCAAGGGTGATAGAGCGTAAAATCTTCGGGCTTAGAAATAGCCTCTGATCCCAAAGCGGAAATTACGGCCGGGCAGTGGCGCTTGCTCTTTGATAAAGGAGCTGTGAACAAAACCCAGCTCATCAGTGAGGTTGTCCGCGTTAAAGTACGCCACCAAGTCGCTCCCAGACACAGAAAATTCATAGCTTGCAGCTAAGTCGACTAAGGTATAGCTAGACGTGGCACTTTCATAACTAGCGATATCCTTTTGTTCAAAGTAGTGCGTTACAGTCAGACTAGTGAGCAAAGCTCCTTGATTGTATTGATAATCAATACCTAACTTATTGCTTGGAATACGCGGTAAGTAGTCATCATTGTCAAGTTTCGCAGTCAACGAATCACCAAAGACCTTGATACGTGATGAGTCAGAAAGTTTATAATGCGCATCGAACTCTAAGCCGTAAAGTTTCGCGTCTTGACTTTGAAATTTGAACACCGGAAGTGCACCTTCATGGAAATGATCAGCGGTTTCAAGGCCATGTTCTCCTGTGAACATTAGATCTGTCAAAGATTGATAGTAGAAGTTTTCGATATCGTTATAGAATAGGTTAACTGTATAACCAAAGTCACCAGAGAATTTACGAACACTAATATCAAGGTTATTGGCGGTTTCTTGTTTTATGTTGGTAGGTTCAAAATGAGCAACACCATTTTCAATGTCATACCCTAAACCAAGTTCATAGGTGCTAGTCGCTATATGTACGCCATTCGAAAGTAGCTCGGCTGTCAGCGGTGCACGTTCGGAACGAGATAACGAAACTGCTATGTTTTGACCTTCCGAAAAATCATATACACCGCCAACCGATAGACTCAGATTGTCCATTTCAAGCAAATAGTGCTTAGTGTCAGTGACTTCTTCGTGATCATGCTCATCATGTGAATCATGGCTTTCTTCAATAGCGCTATTTAACTCATAATTTTCAAATCTTGCGCCTAACTCAATGGTAAACTGATCAAATTTACGTTCTTCTAGTAAATAGAGCGCATGAGTTTCGGTTTTGGTAGAAGGCGTAAAAGCTTCTTCTCCATCAGCTCGGTAGTCGCTGTCGCTATAGTGATAGCCAATGGTGCCGTGCCATTGACCAAAGCGGTGCTCTAATGATGCTCGAAGTTCGCTCGTATCGTTTTTAAAAACGGTTCCAACTTCACCGGCTTCAATTTCAGCATGTTCATAATCGGTGAAACCGGCTTGGATACTTACAGATTCAAGCCAATCACTATGAATTGCATAGTTTAAGCGGGTTTGGAACCTGTCTTGTTTGACTTTTGCAAACACTGACTCATCGTGATGTTCTTCTTCGTTATCATGTGAGTCTTCAGCGTCTTCGTGTTCGTCATGACCGTGTTCATCATGACCATGATCGTGGCCTATGTGTGAGTGTGCAGGTATACCATAATCTGTTTCTATACGGCCAAATGAAGCGCCAATAGTTAAATGATTACCGACAAAGCTCGTCCCAAAGTTAACCTGTTCAGAATCAAGGAAGGTATTTTCAACCGTGTTCAGATAATTGACTTCATCTGCATGTGTCTCGTGCTCTGACTCTTCTTCATGCTCGTCATGCTCTTCAGGCATTACTGCATAGCGTGGTGTTTCATAATCATGTCCTCTACGCTTAACTCCGTCAAAATGAAAGTTGAATCCTTCCTTTCCCGTTTCTAATAGGGCGGCATAGGTATTGGTGTTGGAGTTTGTATCATGACTGTATTCTGCAGCGCCATGAAAGCCATCAATAACATCGGCTGGAATGCGGTTATCGACTACGTTTACAACACCGCCAATGGCACCAGAACCATACAATAGAGTGGCTGGACCCCTCAGTACTTCAATCTGTTGTGCTGCAAGTGAATCGTTGGTGTTGGCATGATCTGGACCTACGCGAGACGCATCACTGCTATCTAAACCATTTTGGGTGATTTTTACCCGAGGTCCATCAAGACCACGAATGATAGGACTTGAACTAACTGGGCCAAAGTAGCTGGCATTAATACCAGGTTGGCCTTTTAACGTTTCTCCGAGTGTTGGTTTGGCATGGTTTTTAAGTTCGTCACCACCTAGAACACTGACAGGAGAGGTCATTTCCATGCTGTTTTTGTGTAGTGCAGAAGAATAGACCACTATCGTTTCAACAGAACTAGGCTGCAAAGATACTTTTACATAGCCGCTAGACTCATTGACTTCAACCCGGCTGTCTAGGTAATTAGGTTTTGAGATGTGAAGTTGGGCGTCTGAGTCGATATTTATGGTGAACAAACCATTTTTGTCTGACTGAACAGATTTGCTCTTACCATGAAGGTGGATAGTCGCATTGGCAAGTGGTTGGTTATTTGCGTCGACCACCTTGCCTTGTAACTCAGCTGAGATCGCTGGAAAAGCACTAAATGCACATAAAATAGCGCTACTGATAACGGACTGCTTAAACATAAATACTACCAAAAGTGAGAGTTATTGTTTGATTTGTTATAATGTAACATCGTGCGAGCGGTAGATCAATAATGTTATATTATAACTTAGTCTTTGTTGTATTAATGAAGCTGTCTATAATTAAGTTACAAACTACATTGGATACGAGCTAATGAGTAAGCCATTTGTTTATAAAGCAAGAATTAAGGTGGCTGACTTATTTCATCAAAGTCACCACGAAGAAGCTTTTACTACTGCTTTGCTTTCTAAAGAAAGCCTTTCCCATTTTGCTTTGAAGCTACTCGGTATTTGCGCGCTTTCTTATGAAAAAGCGGTAAACTGGGACAAAGGAAGTCGCAAAAATTTACCTGATGTGTGGATAGAAGATGATTTTTTTGAAATAGAAGTTGCGATGTTTATTGACTGGCGAGAAGTTGACGAAGTTTCTAGACTAGCAAAGCTCTATCCTAAACTGGTGCTGTTAGGTGTAGAAGGAGAGCATTGGTTCACAGAGCGCTCTGTACAGTTACTCTTTATTGATAATCTTTCTATATTCAGTCTTAGTAAAGAGTTTGTAGAACAGCTTGTTGAGCTGTTGGAAAAGAGTTTACATTGGGACGTAGTTATTGAGGATGGTGCCATTAGTGTCACCGACGGAGCGCATTATATTTCGACAACTATTACCAAATTTGCTTAATACCCATTCCATCAGTATATGATCAATTTTAGAGACTAAAGCTGCCGCTGACCGTGTTAAATATAACAACTAAAAAGCAAATTTTTACCTACACGGGGATTGGTACCTTAGCGCTAGCAGAGCGCGATAGCGGTGTTATCAACTAGCTTTTTTCGACTCAAAGTTGATCAACGAATTAGGAAAGTGGGGATAACAGACGTAATTGTGAATTTATTACAGTTGATATTCCATAGCTAGATTTAGGTCGTGATAGTTAGATCTTGACGGCAATGACAGACAAAAATATTGGCCACCCGTGTTAGGGCAGCTCAATTTTGATATCGGTAATAGGCTGACTGCAGCAGAGCAATATTTCCCCATCTCTAACGAAGGCTAAAGGCTCTTGATTATAACGTGTTTCGCCGTCCAATAGTTTAGCGCGACATGCGCCACAAAAGCCTTCTCTGCATTGATAGGCAACTTCTACCTTGGCAGATTCTAATGTTTCTAAGATTGAACAAGAAGGAGCCCGATGATTTAGGGGCTCCGTGATATTTTCGATAGTGATGGTAAAATTTGGCTTCTCAGCCATTACAAATCAAAGTCGCCAAAGTCTGAAGCATCTACCTCTGAATCAATTTGTCCAACAAGGTAAGAACTGATTTCAGCTTCTTGAGGCGCAACTTGTACGTTGTCTGAAACCAACCAAGCATTAATCCAAGGAATCGGGTTAGACTTAGTTTCAAACTGGGTAGGTAAGCCGATAGCGGACATACGAATGTTAGTTATATATTCAACATATTGACAAAGAATGTCTTTGTTCAATCCTATCATCGAACCATCTTTAAATAGGTATTCAGCCCATTCTTTTTCTTGTTGTGCAGCCTCAACAAACATCTTAATAGCTTCTTCGCGACATTGTGCAGCTACAATGGCCATTTCCGGGTCATCTTTGCCTTCTTGCATAATGTTTAGCATATGCTGTGTACCGGATAGGTGCAGGGCTTCATCGCGCGCAATGAGCTTGATGATCTTGGCATTACCCTCCATGAGCTCGCGTTCAGCAAAAGCAAATGAACAAGCAAAGCTGACATAAAAACGAATAGCTTCAAGAATATTCACTGACATCACACATAGGTAAAGCAGTTTTTTGAGCTCGAACAAGCTAACGTTGTAGGTTTCACCGTTAATTTCGTGTTTACCTTCACCTAACTTATTGTACAGGTTAACTTTTTCAATTAGCTCATCGTAGTACTTGGTTACCGCATCTGCTCGTTCGACAATTCTATCGTTACCCACGATATCATCAAAAATGAGCTCTGGGTTTTGCGTCACATTACGAATAATATGTGTGTATGAACGGCTGTGAATAGTTTCACTGAACGCCCAAGTTTCTATCCACGTTTCAAGCTCAGGAATAGACACGATCGGAAGTAACGCCACGTTTGGCGATCGACCTTGAACACTATCAAGCAGTGTCTGGTACTTAAGATTACTTAAGAATATGTGCTTTTCATGTTCTGGAAGCGCTTGGAAGTCTAAGCGGTCCTTGCTGACATCAACTTCTTCTGGCCGCCAAAAAAACGAGAGTTGCTTTTCTATAAGCTTTTCGAAAATGGGATACTTTTGTTGATCGAAGCGAGATACATTAACAGACTGACCGAAAAACATCGGCTCTTGTAGTTGATTATTGTGGTTTCTGCTAAACGTAGAATATGCCATAACTGTGTTACTCAATACCTAAAAAAGCGGGTGGTTTCACCCGCGTAATAAAACTAGATTTTACAAGCGCCGCCTTCACATCCATCATCTTCGGCTTGAGGTTTAAGCTCATCTTGCGCATCAGCTGCACCGTCGCGTGTATTGTGATAATAGAGCGTTTTAACGCCTAACTTATATGCCGTTAGTAAGTCTTTAAGTAACAACTTCATTGGCACTTTACCGCCTTCAAATTTAGTCGGATCGTAGTTTGTATTTGCAGAAATAGTCTGGTCGACAAACTTTTGCATAATACCAACTAGCGTCAGGTATCCGTCATTTGATGGAATGTCCCAAAGTAACTCATAGGCATCTTTTAGTCTTTCATATTCAGGCACAACTTGCTTAAGGATACCATCCTTACTTGCTTTAACACTGATATGACCACGCGGTGGTTCAATGCCATTAGTTGCATTTGAAATTTGTGATGACGTTTCAGAAGGCATTAAGGCAGATAGCGTTGAGTTACGCATACCATGTTGCTTGATACTTTCTCTTAACCCATCCCAATCAAGATGTAACGGTTCTTCGCAGACCTTATCCAAATCACGCTTGTAAGTATCAATTGGCATAATACCTTGAGAGTAAGTTGTCTCATTGAACTTAGGACATGCACCGCGTTCTTTCGCTAGCTGGTTAGAAGCTTTCATTAGGTAGTATTGGATAGCTTCAAACGTTTTATGAGTTAAGCCATTAGCACTGCCATCTGAATACTTAACTCCGTTTTTAGCAAGATAGTAAGCGAAATTAATCACACCAATACCCAAGGTTCTACGACCCATAGTTGCATTGAATGCAGCGGGTACAGGATAATCTTGATAATCTAATAGGTTATCAAGCGCACGTACGGCGAGTTCCGCAAGTTCTTCCAGTTCATCTAATGAGTTGATCGCACCCAAGTTGAAAGCCGATAGCGTACAAAGTGCGATTTCACCTTCCTCGTCGTTTACATTATTAAGTGGCTTAGTCGGTAGTGCAATTTCCAAGCATAGATTTGATTGACGAATTGGAGCCACTTTTGAGTCAAATGGACTGTGCGTATTACAGTGGTCAACGTTTTGTAGATAAATACGACCTGTGCTTGCACGTTCCTGAGCAAACATTGAGAACAACTCAATCGCCTTTATACGTTTTTTACGAATAGACTCATCTTGTTCGTACTTAGCATACAATTCCTCGAACTTTTCTTGATCTTCGAAAAACGCATCATAAAGACCCGGAACATCTGACGGACTGAATAGGGTGATATATTCGTCTTTGATTAGACGGCTATACATTGTTTTGTTGAATTGCACACCGTAATCCAAATGGCGAACACGGTTCTCTTCAACACCACGGTTGTTTTTAAGAACCAGTAGGTTCTCTACTTCAAGGTGCCATAAAGGGTAAAACAAGGTTGCTGCACCACCTCTAACACCACCTTGAGAGCAGCTTTTAACCGCTGTTTGGAAATGCTTATAAAAGGGAATACAACCTGTGTGATAGGCTTCGCCGTTACGAATTGGACTGCCTAAAGCACGGATCCTACCGGCATTAATACCAATACCAGCGCGCTGACTTACGTATTTAACAATAGCCGACGATGTCGCGTTGATTGAATCAAGGCTGTCAGCACATTCAATAAGAACACACGAACTAAATTGTCGAGTAGGGGTACGTACACCAGCCATAATCGGCGTTGGCAAAGAAATTTTAAACAGTGAAACAGCATCGTAAAAACGTTTGATGTAATCTAACCGTGTCTCTTTGGGGTAGTTTGCGAATAAACTTGCCGCTACCAACATATATAGGAACTGAGCGCTTTCATAAATCTCGCCGGTAACACGGTTTTGAACTAAATACTTGCCTTCAAGTTGTTTAACTGCGGCATAGCTAAAGTTCATGTCTCTACCATGGTCAAGATAGTCGTTAAGCTCGTTTAGTTCTTCTTTGCTGTAATCGCTAAGTAGGTGCTGATCGTACCGTTTGCCTTCAACAAGTTTTACAACATGGTCGTATAGATGTGGTGGTTCAAATTCTCCGTATGCTTTTTTACGAAGGTGGAATACGGCTAGGCGAGCTGCCAAATACTGATAGTCTGGCGTGTCTTTAGAAATCAGATCCGCGGCCGCTTTGATGATTGTTTCATGGATATCCTCTGTACGAATACCATCGTAAAACTGGATATGAGATTTCAGCTCTACTTGAGATACTGAAACATTCTCAAGTCCTTCCGCTGCCCATGTAATTACACGGTGGATTTTATCCAGATCTAACGGCTCTTTACGGCCGTTTCTTTTGCATACAGATAACTTTTGGTTCATATAATTGTGCCTGTATTCCTTAGGAATGCGCATCAAGATATCGCACGGTTAAAAAAATGATTAGCAAACCACCACTATATATGGGGCCCTTTTGGCTTGGGATCACAAGATAGTGGGGTTAGTACAAATTTGCAAGAGAGCAAATCAGTCAGAATTGTGGATAAGTTTGGGATAATTTAAATATGTGAGCATCTACTCACCTTTCAGTATCCACTTAAATACACTCGACGAAAAATCAACTTAAACCATGAGATTTTTCGCAAAATTAAAAAAAATATCTGACTGATTTTTTTCTACACAAATCTGTGTCTATTATAGCAAAAGCACAAGATATAGTAGTGCTATTAAAAAATAATACTATATATGCGAAATTAGTGACATTGGGTTAGTAAGATACAGATCCGCTTGCCATGAGATAGCTTGCTGTTTTGAAGGAATAAATCCCCACATGGCAGCTGCACTTGTCATCTTTGCTGATTTTGCAGCAATGATATCGCGCTCTGCATCGCCAACATAAATACAGGCTTCAGGAGCAACCTCAAGTTGTTGAGCACAAAGCAGCAAAGGTTCAGGGTGTGGTTTAGCAACACTTAACGTGTCGCCACATACTACCACCTCAATATCTCTCAGGGCGGAGATACGTTTTAATAACGGCAAAGTTAGAAACGCTGGCTTGTTGGTCATTATGGCGTATTTGATTTTTCTATCTCGTAAGGATGACAGCATTTCTTCTACGAGTTCGAATACGTGCGAATGTACTGATAAATTCTGCTCGTAATAATTGAGCACTTGTTGCCGCAAGCTATCTTTATCAAACTCAGCCAACCTTGAACCAAAGCCAACGTCCAGTAATGCTGCAACACCATTTGATATGGCACTACTGTATGCTGCTTTGGATACAACGGGTAAACCATGATTAGATAGTACGTAGTTTAACGCAGCACCTAAATCATCACTGGTGTCGAGCAATGTACCATCTAAATCAAATAAAACAGCTTCAATCATGTTAGTTTCTCAAAGTGCAAAATGTAGTTAACAGAAACGTCTTTAGATAAGTTGAAGGTTTTGCCAAACGGATCGTAATTGATGCCAGCAGAGGCCCTAACTTTGAGATCGTATTTTTCAGCCCAATTGATAAGAGTAGAAGGTCGAATAAATTTGCTATGATCGTGAGTGCCGTCCGGCACCATTTTTAGCACTTTTTCCGCCGCTACGATTGCTAGCATGTAGCTTTTTACTGTTTTATTTAAAGTCGAAAAGAATACATGCCCGCCTGGTTTAACCAGTTTGGCGACCGATTGTATAATCGACTCAGGTTCAGGAACGTGTTCAAGCATTTCCATACAAGTAACAACATCAAAGGCTTGAGGGTGTTGCATCGCAAATTCTTCTGCAGGTATTTTTAGGTAGTTCACTGTCACACCACTTTCTAATGCATGTAGTT
Organism: Pseudoalteromonas sp. T1lg65; assembly: GCF_051930985.1. Classification (NCBI taxonomy): domain Bacteria; kingdom Pseudomonadati; phylum Pseudomonadota; class Gammaproteobacteria; order Alteromonadales; family Pseudoalteromonadaceae; genus Pseudoalteromonas; species Pseudoalteromonas sp. T1lg65. Next base: position 1,837,354 of record NZ_CP196837.1, read on the forward strand.
TTGCAACATTCAATGGCTCTTGTCCCATATCAATACCAGTGGCGTCGGCGCCAAGTTTAGCCATGCTCTCTGTTAAAATGCCACCACCACAGCCAACATCTAAGACTTTTTTAGAGAATAATCCTTGCGATTTATCATTGATAAAGTCTAGGCGTAACGGATTAATGTCATGTAACGGTTTAAATTCACCTTCTCTGTCCCACCAACGCTCTGCTATTTCCTCAAACTTAGCAATTTCGCTTGGGTCTACATTTTGATGTTCGGTCATAAAAAACTTCCTCGTTGAATTGAGCGCATTATAAAGGCCATTGCTAAAAAATAGCACCTGTAAAACAGTAAAAAGTGTGATAGCATGCTCGGTGAAATTAATAATAAACAAGCCCCAGCTTAAAGCTTGAGCACACAGCTTTTTTAATTGCTAGTGTGACATAAAAGGGGAAGACACTGAAGGAAAGTGAAGTCATATGTCTGATCTCGCCAATGAAATCCTACCGGTTAATATCGAAGATGAATTAAAAAATTCATACCTTGATTATGCAATGAGTGTAATCGTAGGTCGTGCATTACCAGATGTACGCGATGGTCTTAAACCTGTTCACAGACGCGTACTTTTCGCGATGAATGAGTTAAGAAACGACTGGAATAAACCTTACAAGAAATCAGCGCGTGTTGTTGGTGACGTAATCGGTAAATATCACCCACATGGTGATAGTGCTGTATACGATACTATTGTACGTATGGCGCAACCTTTCTCACTGCGGTACATGCTAGTTGATGGCCAAGGTAACTTTGGTTCTGTTGATGGTGATTCAGCAGCTGCAATGCGTTACACCGAAGTACGGATGGCGAAAATAGCCCATGAGCTACTAGCTGATTTAGAAAAAGAAACCGTTGACTATGTGCCTAACTACGATGGCACCGAACAAATTCCAGACGTATTACCTACTAAAGTACCAAGTTTGTTGGTAAATGGTTCATCGGGTATTGCTGTTGGTATGGCGACAAATATTCCGCCGCATAACTTAACTGAAGTAATTAACGGCTGTTTGGCAGTAATTCAAAACCCTGACATTACCATCGAAGAACTGATCGACTACATACCAGGCCCTGATTTCCCCACGGCTGCTATTATCAGTGGTAAAAAGGGAATTGAACAGGCTTACAAAACCGGTCGTGGTAAAATCTATATCCGTGCCAAAGCTGATGTTGAAGTGGACGAAAAAACTGGTAGAGAGACCATTATCGTTCATGAAATTCCGTACCAAGTTAACAAAGCTCGCTTAATTGAAAAAATAGCAGAGCTGGTTAAAGAGAAAAAAGTTGAAGGTATTAGCGCATTACGTGACGAGTCAGATAAAGACGGGATGCGGATTGTTATTGAAATTAAGCGTGGTGAAGTAGGTGAGGTTGTATTGAACAACCTATATGCTCAAACACAGCTGCAAACCGTGTTTGGTATGAACATGGTGGCATTAGATAACAATCAGCCTAAGTGCTTCAACTTAAAAGAAATGCTTGATGCGTTCATTATTCACCGTCGTGAAGTAGTGACACGTAGAACCGTATTTGATCTTCGCAAAGCTCGTGACCGAGCACATACACTCGAAGGCCTTGCGATCGCGCTGGCAAATATTGACCCGATTATTGAACTTATTCGTAAATCTCCAACCCCAGCTGAAGCAAAAGTTGCGCTAACATCTCGCTCATGGGATTTGGGTAACGTCAAAACAATGCTTGAGCGTACCGGTGAAGAAAACGTTGCTCGCCCTGATTGGTTGGCTGAAGGGCTAGGTATTCGTGACGGTCAGTATTATCTTTCTGAGCAGCAAGCACAGGCTATTCTAGACTTGAGATTGCACAAGTTAACTGGTCTAGAACACGAAAAGATCCTTGGCGAATATAAAGAGTTACTCGAGTTAATCGCAGAGCTGCTATACATTCTTGAACATCCAGAACGTTTAATGGAAGTTATCCGTGATGAACTGGTTGAGATTAAAGAAACGTATGGCGATGAGCGTCGTACTGAAATCACTGCGGCAGCACATGATATCAGCTTAGAAGATTTGATTAACGAAGAAGATGTCGTTGTGACGCTTTCTCATGAAGGTTACGTTAAGTACCAGCCTCTGTCTGATTATGAAGCTCAGCGTCGTGGTGGTAAGGGACGTTCAGCTACAAAAATGAAGGACGAAGATTTCATTGAGCGGCTACTCGTTGCCAACACACATGATACTATCCTTTGTTTCTCGACCTCTGGGCGTTTGTATTGGCTGAAAGTGTACCAGCTACCACTAGCATCACGAGCAGCTCGTGGCAAACCAATCGTAAATCTGCTACCGCTTGAAGCAGATGAACGCATTACGACAATTTTGCCAGTACGTGAATATGAAGAAGACAAGTTTATCGTTATGGCAACAGCTAGTGGTATCGTGAAGAAAACTCCACTAACAGCATACAGTCGTCAACGAGCAAGCGGTATCATCGCGATTAACTTGAATGATGGTGATAGCTTAATCGGTGCTAACATCACCAACGGTGAGAACGATATCATGTTGTTCACTGAACACGGAAAAGTGGTTCGTTTTAATGAAAAACAACGCGACTCTGAAACTGGTGAAGTTAAACGTGATCCAGAAACTGGTGAAGAACTTCTAGCATTGCGCCCAATGGGCCGTACAGCGACAGGTGTACGTGGTATTAAGATGCCAGACGATGTGAAAGTGGTATCGTTGATTGTTCCTCAAGGTGACGGAGCTATCCTAACAGTTACGGAAAACGGCTATGGTAAGCGAACGCCGTTGGATGAATATCCAGCTAAGAGCCGTGCGACTCAAGGTGTTGTATCAATTAAAGTTACCGAGAGAAATGGTTCAGTAGTTGGCGCCGTTCAGGTAGATGAAAACGACGAGATAATGTTAATTTCTAATCGTGGTACTTTAGTTAGGACACGAGTTAAAGAAGTATCAACTGTGGGTCGTAACACTCAAGGTGTTATCTTAATCAGAACACTTGAAGGTGAGGAAGTTGTTGGCCTACAACGGATTGAAGAAATTGAAGTCGATCCGCTACTTGAAGGTGAAATACAAGAAGAACAAGGTGAAGATTCACCAAATGCTGAAGCCTCAGATACTGAAGAATAGTATTAGGCAAACTATAAAAAAGCGACCATGTGTCGCTTTTTTCATATATATATTTCACCAAGAAGTTAATAGCTATTAAAAATCCTTTTTTAAATTAGCTTTTTTCAACTTCAGCTACTACCACCGGTTGCTTAACACTGGTAAATTAAAGCGCATAAAAGTCATCAATAAGTGGAATGAGGAAAATATGACGGTATATAACTTTTGCGCTGGTCCAGCCATGCTCCCTGTAGAAGTAATGAAAAAAGCACAGCAAGAGTTTTTAGATTGGCAAGGTTTAGGGGTTTCGGTTATGGAAATTAGCCACCGCTCCAAGCCTTATTTAGAAATGGCTGCACAGTGTGAAGCAAGTTTGCGTCGGCTTATGAATATTTCTGATGACTTCGAAGTACTCTTTATGCATGGGGGCGGCCGAGGTCATTTCTCGGCAGTTCCGTTAAATTTACATCAAGATGATGCTCCCGGTGTTTATATTGAAAATGGTATTTGGTCTGTCGGAGCAACCAAAGAAGCGGAGAAATTCACACAAACCCACGCAGTAAATATTCGTGCAGACCAAGACGGTCAATTTGATATTTTGCCTGTAGAGCAATGGCAAATACCAGAGAATGCCTCTTACATTCACTATTGCCCTAATGAAACCATTGATGGAATTGAAATTTTTGATGTGCCTAAACATCCTTCAGCTCCTATCGTCGCTGACATGTCGTCAAATATTCTATCTAGAGAGATAAATGTTGATGACTTTGATCTTATATATGCTGGGGCGCAAAAAAATATAGGTCCATCCGGATTAAGCATCGCAATTGTGCGAAAATCCTTACTTGAAAGAAAAGGGCTTCCTCGTCCTGCGATACTCGATTATGCAATAGCTGCGCAACAGCAAAGCATGTACAACACTCCGCCAACATTTGCTTGGTATTTAGCATTTGAAGTATTCAAGTATCTAGAGAGTATTGGTGGTGTTAAGGCAATGGAAGCACACAACAAGAATAAAGCAGATATTCTTTACAACTACATTGATGGCTCTAATTTCTATTCAAATAAAGTTGCTAAACACTGCCGTTCACTGATGAATGTACCATTCTGGCTAAAGGACGATTCACTTAATGAAAAGTTTTTAACAGAAGCAGAGCAAAATGGTCTAGTTGCATTAGAAGGGCACCGCTTTGTCGGTGGTATGAGAGCAAGTATTTATAATGCAATGCCAATAGAAGGCATCAACGCATTGGTTTCATTTATGGATAAGTTTGCTCAGGAGAATAGTTGATGGAGCAATTAAAACTATACCCTATTAAACGGATCAATGGTTCAGTCACGTTGCCTGGATCAAAAAGCTTATCCAATAGAATACTACTACTAGCGGCACTGTGCGACGGTACCACTAAAGTGACGAATTTGCTTGATAGTGATGATATTAGACATATGCTCGGTGCACTTTCTCACTTAGGTATAGATGTTGACCTTGAGCTTAATAACACAGTGGCGTTTGTCCATGGTAATGGCGCTCGATTTAAGCAACCCAAAGAAGCTTTGTTCCTCGGTAATGCCGGCACAGCTTACCGTCCCCTTACCGCTGTACTTGCAGCGATCTCCGGGGAATATGAACTTATTGGTGAGCCTCGGATGGAAGAACGACCAATCGGTCACTTGGTGGATTCAATGACTGCTTTAGGTGCAGATATTCAGTACCTTAAGAGTGCAGATTATCCACCACTCAAGATTACCGGTAAACCATTGGAAGGCGGCGATGTTGAGATTGACGGAAGTATTTCTAGCCAGTTTTTAACTGCGCTATTAATGGCTGCACCTTTATTTCAAGGCGATACCAAAATAACGATAAAAGGTAATTTAGTTTCAAAGCCTTACATTGATATCACGATTGGAGTGATGAAGCACTTTGGCGTCTCTGTAGAGAATAATAATTACCAAAGCTTTGTCGTGAAAGGTGGCCAGTCTTATCAATCACCAGGTGAAATAATGGTCGAAGGAGATGCTTCGTCTGCTTCGTATTTCATAGCTGCTGCAGCAATAGCTGGTGGCGAAGTTGAGATTAAGGGAGTAGGGAAACAAAGTGTACAAGGGGATATCGGCTTCGCACATGTTATGGAGCAGGTTGGTGCTAAAATTGATTGGTATGATGACCGTATTGTAGTGACAAAAGGTCATTTGAAAGGCGTAGATATTGACGCAAACGCCATACCTGATGCTGCGATGACATTAGCAACTGTTGCCTTGTTTGCAGATGGTAAAACCGCTATACGTAACATTTACAACTGGCGAGTAAAGGAAACCGATCGGCTTGCGGCGATGGCGACTGAGCTTAAGAAATTAGGAGCTGAAGTTGTGGAAGGTCATGATTTTATCGAAATCACACCACCTAAACAGATAAATTTCGCGGAAATAGACACTTACAATGACCACCGAATAGCGATGTGTTTCTCGATGGTGGCTGTGGGTGGTTATGAAGTGGTAATTAATGACCCGAAATGTACCGCAAAGACTTTTCCTACCTATTTCTCTGTACTTGAAAGCATAAGTCAAAGATAACTCGGTCTCGATGGTGCTCTCATTCCTAATTAAAGTTGCAACCCGATTAAGGTATGAGAGCACGAAACAAGTGCTATTTATTAATCTGTTAGTCTCTTCCAATCTACATATTTGCTTACTTAATAATTTGACTTATAACAAAAAACCTTAGGTAAATAAGGATATGTTCAGCAAATTGGAGTATAATATGCGCCGTTTGACTCTGGTGAGCATTTTTAGGAGGTCTAAATGCAGGCTATGATGCCAGTTATCACCGTTGATGGCCCAAGTGGTTCAGGCAAGGGAACTGTTTGTCGCTTGTTAGCTGAAACTTTAAATTGGGATGTGTTGGATAGTGGTGCAATTTATAGAGTTTTATCACTAGCAGCGCTTCATCATCAGATTGCTGTTGATAACGAAGATGGCCTAGTGCCATTAGCAGCCAATCTTGATGTGCAATTTATTATTGATAAAGATACGAAAAAGAGCAAAATCATTCTTGAAGGTGAAGATGTTACAAACACCATAAGAAATGAAGAAGTCGGCGCCGCTGCTTCTAAAATTGCAGCGCTTCCGCGTGTACGAGAAGCACTTTTAAGACGCCAGCGTGCATTCAGAAGTGAAGCAGGTCTAATTGCAGATGGCAGAGATATGGGAACAGTCGTGTTTCCAAATGCAGAGCTGAAAATTTATTTGACTGCAAGCGCCGAAGAGCGAGCTCGACGTCGCTTTGTTGAGTTGAATGAAAAAGGTCATGATGTTACACTAAGTGGTCTGTTGGAAGACATTAAAGCTCGCGATGATCGCGATATGAATCGCAAGGTTGCTCCTTTGGTGCCGGCACAAGATGCAGTAGTCATTGATACAACCGATGACAATGCTGAGCAGGTATTCGATAGAGTTATGTCTCTAATACAAGACGCCATTGTGGCTGGTAAGCTGCCTAAAAGCTGTTTACCGAAATAAACATTAATCTCATTGGCAGGATGCTGATGCTTTTTTAACAACCCCATGCAGCATGGTTGCTAATTGGTATATTAACTTTATAGAGACGTATTTAGTATGTCAGAAAATTTTGCGCAGTTATTTGAAGAAAGCCTAAAGGGTTTTGAAGCAGAGCAAGGCTCTATCGTAAAAGGCACTGTAATTTCAATCGAGAACAACATCGTTCTTGTTGATGCTGGTTTGAAATCAGAAAGTGCTATCCCTGCAGAGCAATTCAAAAATGCTGCTGGTGAACTAGAAGTTGCAGTAGGCGACGAAGTAGACGTAGCGCTTGACGCAATTGAAGATGGTTTCGGTGAGACTATCCTTTCTCGTGAAAAAGCTAAGCGCCACGAAGCATGGATCCGTCTTGAAAAAGCTTGTGAAGAAAGCGAAACCGTTGTTGGTATCATCAATGGTAAAGTTAAAGGCGGTTTCACAGTTGAAGTTGATTCAATCCGTGCATTCCTACCTGGTTCACTTGTCGATGTTCGTCCAGTTCGCGACACTGCTCACCTTGAAGGTAAAGAGCTTGAGTTCAAAGTTATCAAGCTTGACCAGAAGCGCAACAACGTCGTTGTTTCTCGTCGTGCAGTTATCGAATCTGAAAACTCACAAGAGCGTGAAGAGCTTCTAGCTAACCTTATCGAAGGTCAAGAAGTTAAAGGTATCGTTAAGAACCTTACTGACTACGGTGCATTCGTAGACCTAGGCGGTGTTGACGGTCTTCTACACATCACAGATATGGCTTGGAAGCGTGTTAAGCACCCTTCAGAGATCGTGAATGTAGGCGACGAAATCAACGTTAAAGTACTTAAGTTCGACAAAGAGAAGACTCGTGTTTCTCTAGGTCTTAAGCAACTTGGTGAAGATCCTTGGGCTGCAATTGCTGGTCGTTACCCAGAAGGTGCTAAGCTAACTGGTCGTGTAACTAACCTAACTGACTACGGTTGTTTCGTTGAAATCGAAGAAGGTGTTGAAGGTCTAGTTCACGTTTCAGAAATGGATTGGACTAACAAGAATATCCATCCTTCAAAAGTTGTTTCACTTGGTGATACAGTTGAAGTTATGGTTCTTGAAATCGACGAAGAGCGTCGTCGTATTTCACTAGGTCTTAAGCAGTGTAAAGCTAACCCATGGCAAGAGTTTGCTCGTCTTAACAACAAAGGCGATCAAGTTACTGGTAAGATCAAGTCTATCACTGACTTCGGTATCTTCATCGGTCTTGACGGTGGTATCGACGGTCTTGTACACCTATCTGATATCTCTTGGAACACTCCAGGTGAAGAAGCGGTACGTGAGTACAAGAAAGGTGATGAGATCACAGCTATCGTACTTCAAGTGGATCCAGAGCGTGAGCGCATCTCTCTAGGTGTTAAGCAAATCGACGCTGATCCATTCACTAACTACCTAGACGCCAACAAAAAAGGTGCTATTGTTAAAGGTAAAGTGACTGAAGTTGATGCGAAAGGCGCGACTATCGATCTTGGCGAAGGCGTTGAAGGTTACATCCGTGTAGCTGACATTGCTCAAGAACGTGTTGAAGACGCGACTGCCGCAGTTTCTGAAGGCGACGAAATCGAAGCTAAATTTGTAGGTGTGGATCGTAAGAACCGTACAGTAAGCCTATCTGTTAAAGCTATGTTCGAAGCTGAAGAAAAAGAAGCTCTAGAGAAGCTTAAGAAAGACGAGCCAGAGTTCGAAAATGCAATGGCTGCAGCTTTCAAAAATGCTCAAAAAGACTAATCAATAAGTCTTAAATTGGAAGGGCGATAGCCCTTCCTTTTATAACTAAGGAAACACTATGACCAAGTCAGAATTGATAGAACAACTCGCTCTGCAACATGCGCACGTCCCGGTAAAAGATGTTGAAAATGCAGTAAAAGAGATTTTAGAGCAAATGGCAGGCTCGTTATCAGATTCGGAAAGAATTGAAATCCGTGGCTTTGGCAGTTTCTCACTTCACTATCGCTCTCCAAGAACCGGTCGTAATCCAAAGACAGGTGACACCGTTGAGCTAGATGGTAAGTACGTGCCACATTTCAAACCGGGCAAAGAATTACGTGATAGAGTAAACGAAAGTATCAACAAATAAGTTAACGAGGCTCAACTTGGTTGCAGTATTTAAAAAGGGATTAGTTGTTGTTGCCATCATTATTGCTTTTGTGATTGGGACGCAGAATCCTCAAGTTGTAAATGTTAACTTTATTATAGCTAGTACAGAGCTTCCTCTAGCGACTGTACTTAGTTTATGCTTAGCATTAGGGGTTGTCATTGGGCTGCTTAGTGCTGCGGCAATATTTTCCAAGTTGAAATGGCAAAACTACCGCCTAAAAAAATCTAACACTAAGCTCACTCGCCAGCCAGAACAATAATAATGCTGGAGCTACTGTTTTTACTTTTACCCGTTGCTGCTGCTTATGGCTATGTGATGGGTAAAAATAGTGCTAAAAATCAAGCGATTGAGCAAAGTCGTCAAATTACCTCTGAATATAGCAAAGGTCTAAAGTTTCTTCTCGACCGAGAAGAAGATCAAGGTCTGGAACACCTAATCAAATTGCTGGAAGTGTCTGCAGACTCTGTTGAACATTATTTGACACTCGCAACGTTATTTCGTAAACGAGGCGAGCTTGATCGTGCAATTAAAATCCATGAATTATTGCTTAAGCAACCGAACCTAGAAAAGTCGCTCATTCATTCTTGTAGGTTAGAACTCGCTCAAGACTACATACTTGCAGGATTATTAGATAGTGCAGAAGAACATTTGGTTATTTTAATCAAGGACGGCTTCCAAGATGCGCTCGATCCAATGCTTAATTTGTATTCTCAAACCAGAGATTGGCGTAAAGGCATACATATGTATGAGGCGCACCCCGAATTATTTCGAAAAGCTAATCATTGTGCCGCAATTGCAAACTTTTTCTGTGAAGCGGCTATTCAAGAAAAAGATAGCTTATTGTTTGATAAAGCTACACAGCTTACTCATGAAACTATTCGCCCACTGTATGAACTTGGGAATGATGCGTATAGACATCAAGACTACGTAAAAAGTATCTATTATTGGCGTAAACTTGCTTGTAATTTTGTCGTCATGGCGCCACTCGTGTTAGAAGAGCTTGAGGACTGTTATGTTAAGTTGAATATTCATGAGCAATATACAGCCTTAATAAAAGAGCTTTTGGAAGATGGGGGAGTTATAGTCAAAATAAAGTACTGCCAAAGTTTAGTTCAATCTGGTGATATCAAAGCAGCTATAGAATTTCTAACTGATAGTTTAAAACGTGAGCCATCAATTAGGGGTTTTAGTTATTTATTACAGTTGATAAGTGACAAGGATGCTAAAATCCAAGTGGTGCTACAAGACATAGAAAAATTAGTTAAGTCATATGTAGCAACTAAACCAAATTATCAATGCACGCATTGTGGATTCTCTAGTCATACCATTTATTGGTTATGCCCATCCTGCAAGCATTGGGAATCCCTTGCTCCTAGCCGCGGATTAGACGGCTTTTAAGTATTAACACTTTGCCAAATAGGGTAATTATGTCGACCAAAGATTTAAAAAAAGTTTTGATAGCACTAGATTATGATAACGAAGAGGCGGCGCTCTCCTTCGTATCTCAATTATCTCCAGACGAGTGCAGGTTAAAAGTGGGAAAAGAGATGTTTACCTACTTTGGACCGCAATTTGTTAAAAAGCTTGTTGAGCAGGGGTTCGACGTATTTTTAGATCTTAAATTTCATGACATTCCCAACACGGTGGCAAAAGCCGTGACGGCTGCAGCTGAACTTGGAGTATGGATGGTCAACGTACACGCCAGCGGTGGTCATGAAATGATGAAGAAAGCAAAGGAAGCATTACAGCCTTATGGCGAACGTGCGCCATTGCTAATTGCGGTAACTGTTCTTACCAGTATGGATCAAGGTCAACTTCTTAAATTAGGCATCGAAAAAACCCCACAGGAGCAAGTGTTGTATCTTGCAAGATTAGCTCAGGAAGCGGGTTTAGATGGTGTAGTGTGCTCTGCGCAAGAAGCTGAATTGTTGAAATCTGAGTTGGGAGATGCCTTTAAGCTAGTTACGCCAGGCATTCGTCCCGCGGGAGCCGATGCAGGAGATCAAAAAAGAATTATGACACCAGAGAAAGCTGTTAAAGCAGGTAGCGACTACTTGGTTATTGGTCGACCAATAACACAAGCTGAAAATCCAGCGTTAGCACTAAAGTCGATTAATGACAGCTTAGCTGCACTTTAATTTTGGCAGGCAAGTATTTATTACAGATACTTGCCGATTTTCTGAACGTCTCATATTTTTAATTTAGCTGTTAGTAGCACATCAGTACTCCTTTACATAGAACCGTCATAATAATCCTCAAATACTGCCATAAATCTTTCGTTAGATTGTCTTTTGAAAATAATAGAATAAAAGCTGTTGGGTTTAGTTTAAATTCGTCATTTTATAATTTTCATTTAATTAACAATTTAATGCTAATCGCTGACACCTATATAGTTATAGCTATTTTAAATTGTAGCTAAAAAGGAATTAATAATAAGCATACACACGGGTATGCATAAACTCTACTTCGGAAAAGACGTATGAATAAAAAGCTTTTATCTTTATTGGTGATGTGTGGGATCACTGGTTATATTTCTGGCTGTTCAGATTCTGACAATAAATTTATCAATAATCCGCCGAAAGAGGCTTCAAAAGTCAAAGTTACTTTACTTGAAACTACCGATATTCACGCAAATGTTCTAAATTACAATTACTTTTCAGATAAACAGGATGATAAAGTCGGTTTAGTCAAAACCGCTTCTCTGATTAATAAAATTAGGAGCGAAGAAAAAAATACACTGCTAGTAGATAATGGCGATCTTATACAAGGTAGTCCGTTAGGTGACTACATGGCAAAAATTAAAGGAGTGAAAGAAGGCGAAGTTCACCCAGTGTATAAAGCCATGAATACGCTAAATTACGATGTTGCTAATATCGGTAATCATGAATTTAATTTCGGTTTAGAGTTTTTAACTGAATCAATTGATGATGCAAACTTTGAGTATATAAGCGCCAACGTATTTGTTGATGACGGTGATGATGACGAAAATAACGATAAGCCACTATTTAAGCCCTACATAATTATTGATAAACAAGTTTTCGACCAACATGATGACAGTCATATTATTAAAGTTGGATTTATTGGTTTTGTGCCACCGCAAATTATGCAGTGGGATAAGTCGAACCTTGAAGGCAAAGTAATTGCTAAAGACATCGTTGCAATGGCAAAAAAATACGTGCCTGAAATGAAAAAGGCAGGTGCTGACTTAGTTGTTGCAATCCCACATTCTGGTTTAGATACATCACAGTACAAGCTCAAAGCAGAAAATGCTTCTTATCACTTGTCTAAAGTAGATGGGATTGATGCCATTCTATTTGGCCACGCGCATGCAAATTTCCCAGGAACTCGATATGCCGGGTTAGAAGATTTAGGTATCGATAACGAGAAGGGAACTATCAATGGGGTTGCTGCTGTTATGCCAGGGTTTTGGGGTAATCACCTAGGTGTAGTCGATCTAAATCTTGAGTTTACAAATGGTAAGTGGAATTTGTTGGATTCACAGTCTTACCTAAAGCCAATCTATAAAACAGATGAGAACAAGCAAACCGTCGCTTTGGTTGATAATGATCCTTTAGTCGAACAGGCAGTTGCACAAGAGCACAAAGAAACTAAACAATGGGTAAACGAACCATTTGCGAAGATTTCTAACCCTGTTAATAGCTATTTTGCGTTAGTCATCGATGATCCTTCCATTCAAATCGTGACAGATGCTCAAGCATGGTACACCGCTAAAATTGTTAAAGGGACTGAGTTAGAAGGCTTACCAATTTTATCAGCTGGCGCTCCTTTTAGAGCAGGGCGTGGTGGTGCAGATGACTTCACTTCAATTCCCGCGGGGGATATTGCCTACCGTAACGTTGCAGATATGTACATCTATCCAAATATCTTAAAAGTACTGAAACTTACAGGTGCTGAAGTTCGAGAATGGTTGGAGATGTCTGCTGGGCAGTTTAATCAAATCACGCCGAACGCTTCGGGTGTACAACAGTTAATTAATAGTGATTTCCCTTCATATAACTTTGATGTGATTGACGGTGTTAGTTACACCGTTGATGTTATGCAACCCGCTCGGTATGCAAAAAATGGGGAGAAAGCTTCGGATGGCAGACGCATCAAAGAACTGACTTACAATGGTCAGCCTGTTGCCGATGACCAAGTATTTTTGGTCGCGACCAATAACTACCGAGCGTCAGGAGGAGGTAATTTCCCAGGTATTTCAGCATCTAAAATTGTTGTAGACTCACCAAACGAGAACCGTCAGGTCGTAGCAGATTACATTTTAGAAATGAGTCAGTTAAGCCAGGATGGTGCGTTAGATCCCTCTGCCGATATGAACTGGTCATTCGCAACTGTAGAAGGCGTAACTGTTGAGTTTAAGAGTGCAAATAATGATGAAGCGGCAGCTTACAGTGAGCAGTTTCCGTTTATTTCAACGACTCAGAAGACGGATGAAGCCGGCTTTAGGTTGTATCGCTTAGATATGATGCATCAATAAATTAAAAAGCGCTTCGTTAAGTTATAAGCGAAGCGCTTGTTTTATGATATTAGTTAGTGATGTGATTACATCGCTTCATATTCATCTTGCCAAAAGAACTTTTCTTCACCGAAAGCGGGCTTTAGATCGTCAAGCCAGTGAGCATTTTCGTCAAACTTAGCAAAGAAAGGACGCTGCACCCAATCTGGGTTTCTAGCTTGAATAAAGCGTAGTGCAAACACTTTCTCACCGTGGATTTCCGTTACACCAGAGATTTCTACTTTGCCTGGTCCTGCACTCATAGAGGGACCGCGTACGGTACGGCTGACCCCCGAGACTTTTTTATAGGCATCCCTGAATGTTTCCCAAGTTTTGTGAAGTGGGATCTCAAAATACCGTTTTGCGCCAGTATCACGTTCAATGAACATGTAATACGGGATCATGCCAAGTTGTGTTTGCTCTTGCCACATTTCAGCCCACATATCAGCGTCAACATTGATGTTGTTTAATAGTGGTGCCTGGGTACGGATCTGCGCACCGGTTTTTCTGATTTGGCGTATAGCTTCACGAGTGACGTCGGTTCTTAACTCTTGCTTATGGTTCACATGTGCCATGATTGAAACATGTTTACCTGCATCGACTAGCTCTTTAAGTAGAGCTAATAAGTCCTTAGCATCAGGATCGGTAACATACCTAAATGGCCAGAAGGTCAACGATTTAGTGCCGATACGGATTGTACGAATGTGGTCAAAACGCGGCTCTTTCAAAGCTTCCAAATATTTGCGTAACTTAACTGTACGCATAACCATTGGATCACCGCCGGTCATCAACAGATCGGTCACCTCTTTGTGCTCTGCAAGATAGTTGTGTAGTAACGCTTCATCATTATTATTGAAGCGGGTCGCTTTACCTACAAACTGCGCCCAGCGGAAACAGAACGTACAATATGAATGACAATATTGCCCCTGAGAAGGGAAAAATAACACGGTCTCTTTGTATTTGTGCTGAATGCCTTCAACACGTTCTCCATCAAGTTCAGGCACGTTTTTTTCCATTTGCCCAGCAGGGTGCGGATTAAGCTTTTGACGAATTTCCGTGGCTAAATTAAATACTTCTTCTGGTGTATGCTCTCGGCTCAATAACGAAGCCATTTGTTCATAAGACTCATCGTCTAACATTCCTCTTTGTGGAAAAGTTAGTTGGAATACAGGATCGTTAGGTACCTTATCCCAGTCGATGAGTTCTTCAATTACAAAGTTATTGACACGAAAAGGAAAAACGTTGGCGACGACTTTCATTTGAAAGCGAAGATGCTCAGGCAATTTATCGAGTTGTTCGATTTTATCGATCTGGCGGTGTTGATAAACAGTGAAACGAGGTGGCTGATAAGCTTCAGCTGGCTGCAATTGGACGGTTTGCTGCATATATAATGTGTCTCTTTTCTCACTTGCTATTAATAAAAGCCACCATGGTAACATGTCCCTGATATCATTTCAGGGACAAATCTAAAAAAGTGCACCAATTTGCAATATTTGATGCCTTTTTTAATAGGATCTACGGAGTTTCCTCTTAAGATCTAAGTATAATTAGCTAGTCCTCTCAGTAAGCCTTCTCTGCTATCGCTTTAAAGATAGATTTGCAAAGTTTTTCAATATCTTGATTGGGAGTGGTGTAAGGGGGCATCACATAAATCAGCTTACCAAATGGCCTGATCCAAACACCTTGTGAAATGAAAAACTGTTGAATTTTTGCAACATCTATACTTGTGTTAAGCTCAACAACTCCTATTGCACCTAACACTCTCACATCAACTACTTCTTCGAACTTGGAGCAATCTTCGAGTATTGCTAAAGCATTTTCAATACGTCGGACTTGAGCGAGTCCATATTCATTAGTAAGTAACTCAATGCTGGCATTTGCTGCACTACAGGCTAGTGGGTTGCCCATAAATGTCGGGCCATGCATTAACACTTTTGCGTCACCTCGACTTATACCCAGCGCCACATTTTCGGTTGCTAAAGTTGCACTAAGTGTCATCGCACCGCCAGTTAATGCCTTACCAATGCACATAATATCAGGCTCGATATCCGCATGTTCACACGCAAACATTTTTCCGGTTCGTCCGAAGCCTGTCGCAATTTCGTCCAAGATTAGTAGCACATCATATTTGTTACAAAGCTCACGTATGCATTTTAAATATTCTGGATTATAAAAATTCATGCCACCGGCGTTTTGCACCATGGGCTCAATTATAAAAGCCGCAACTTCGTCATGGTGATCTATAAATGCTTGTTCCAATTGCAGCAGCTCAGCTTGGCATTGTGTTGCAAAAAAACTGCTCTTTGGCGCGTCGACAAATACGTGCTCAGGTAAAAACCCCTGATAAAGGTTATGCATTGAATTAACTGGGTCGCAAACACTCATCGCGGCAAATGTGTCACCGTGATAGCCTTTCTTCGCTGTCATCAGCTTAGATTTACCTGTTTTACCAAGACTCATCCAATATTGCAGTGCCATTTTAATGGCAACCTCTACGCTAACCGAGCCGCTATCAGCAAGAAACACTTTTTCTAGACTTTTTGGTGTGATAGCGAGCAACTTTTTACATAAATCCACTGCTGGTTGGTGGGTTAGGCCTCCAAACATAACATGGCTCATTACTTGCGCTTGTTGCTGTATAGCTTTTACAATTTTTGGATGTCCATAACCATGGATTGCACTCCACCAAGAGGCCATACCATCAATCAATACTTCACCAGTTTCAAGCTCTATTTTATTGTCATATGTACGAGTAACCGGATACACGGGCAGTGGGTCAATCATTGATGTATATGGGTGCCAAATGTGTTCGCGATCAAAATCTAAATCGATGGTGTGTTTATTGCTCACTTGTAAACCTTTGAGTCATTCATTCCGTTGACAATACTAAGGCAAGAAGTAGACTAAGCCAAATACCGTCAGATTAAGTGCTCGTAAAATAACCGTTTTTGCGACAAAGCTCAAAGAAGAGAATCATTATGGAACTTGGCAAAGTAAGACACGACTGGACACATGAACAAGTAAAAGCATTATTCACCATGCCGTTTAACGATTTACTGTTTCATGCGGCAAGTATTCACCGAACGAACTTTAATCCAAACGAAGTACAAATCTCAACGCTGCTTTCAATAAAAACAGGCGCATGCCCTGAAGATTGTAAATATTGCCCACAATCAGGACATTACAAAACTGATCTGGAGCGTGAGCGACTGATGGAAGTAGAAAAAGTAGTTAGCCAAGCCAAGCTTGCAAAAGAAAAAGGAGCGACTCGTTTTTGCATGGGGGCCGCTTGGTCTGATCCTAAAGATAGAGACATGCCGTACATTGAGAAAATGGTCAAGGAAGTAAAAGCATTAGGTTTAGAAACCTGTATGACTTTAGGCATGCTAGATAATGAAAAAGCGCATACGCTTCGCAATGCGGGACTAGATTACTACAATCATAATCTAGACACTTCTCCTGAATACTACGAGCAGATCATTACCACTCGTACTTATCAAGACCGTCTTGATACCCTAGATAATGTGCGTGACGCCGGAATGAAAGTATGCTCTGGTGGTATTGTCGGTATGGGTGAGCAAGCTGCTGACCGTTACGGACTTCTGATGCAATTAGCCAATCTACCAAAACAACCAGAAAGTGTGCCAATCAATATGCTGGTAAAAGTGAAGGGGACGCCACTGGAAAACGTAGATGACCTTGACCACTTTGAATTTATTCGTACCATCGCGGTTGCTCGGATCATGATGCCACACAGTTATGTAAGGCTATCAGCAGGCCGTACGGCAATGAACGAACAAATGCAGTCGATGTGCTTCTTTGCTGGCGCGAATTCGATTTTCTATGGTGACAAACTGTTAACCACGGAAAACCCAGAAGCTGATGCAGATATGAATCTATTAAAGAAACTTGGTATGAAACCCGAAAGCCGGGAAGATTACTCAGACGAAGCATATGAAGCCTCATTGTCGTCAGCTATCGCAGATAAAGCAACGTCAGAATTATTCTATGAGGCAAATTAAGTCCAATGGCATTTGACTTTATTAGTGCCTCATTAGCTGCTCGTAAAACCGAAAACTTGTTTCGGTCTCGAACATGTTTTGAGCAAGTGTCAGCAACCAAGCTGGTTGCTGATGGCGTTGATTACCTCAATTTTGCTAGTAACGATTACCTTGGGCTTGCTCAATCGATTGATGTTGAAAAGTTCAGTGCGAAATCAGGTAGCGGTAGTTCAGCATTGGTAACTGGCCATACACAATTACATGAGCAATTTGAGCAACGTCTGGCAAAGTTGCTTGGTTATGAATCTGCATTGCTTTTTGGTAGCGGCTTTGCGGCTAATTCGAGCGTACTAAAGTGTCTGTTTTCGCAATTGACCAAAGCTGATGATGCGGCGGTATTCCACGACAAGTTAAATCACGCCAGTTTGATCGATGGCAGTTTATCGGGAACCGCGAAGCTGCATCGCTTCAACCACAATGACACTAATCACCTTAGAGCCAGACTAGAAAAAGCTCGCGTTGTGAATAAACTCATTGTGACTGAAGGTGTATTCAGTATGGATGGGGATACGGCGGCGCTTGAAGAAATCAGTCGGCTTGCGAAGGCACATAATGCTTGGCTTATGGTTGACGATGCGCATGCCTTTGGAGTGATAGGCGAACGAGGGCTGGGCAGTATAGAAAAGGGTATTAAACCCGATATTCTCATCATTACCTTTGGCAAGGCGATGGGGTGTCAAGGTGCTGCTGTGCTCGCCTCTAAAACGGTAATTGAATACCTAATCCAGTTTAATCGTGAGTACATCTATTCAACCAACCTTTCGCCAATTTTTGTTGAGGTCGCGCAGCAGCAGCTAGATAAACTAATCGCGGCGAATGAAGCGCGGACGATGTTACTTAACAATATTTTATATTTTAAACAACAGGCAAATAAAGCTAGTTTAGCGTTGATAGAGAGCGATACGGCAATTCAACCTTTGATACTTGGTAGCGCTGAAAATGCCATGTTGGCACAGCAATTTTTAAAACAACATGGGATTTGGGTGAGTGCAATACGTCCACCAACAGTACCAGTTAACACAGCACGGTTAAGGATCACATTGACTGCAGCGCACACGCACAATGACATAGACAAATTAGTCGCTACATTGAAGGAGCTGCCGTGTTAAGCTCGCAATCTCAAATCAAAGATCGTTTTTCAAATGCTGCCCAACAATATAGTCAGCATGCTAAAGTGCAACTTCGTGCTGCTGAGTATCTATTTGATAGGCTCAATAATGGCGACGGTAAAGTTAGGTTGCTACGCAATAACCTGCTGGATCTGGGCTGTGGCCCGCACCAGAACCATTCAAGCTTACGAAAATTAGCCAGATGTTATGTCGGCATGGATTTGAGTACTGATATGCTGCGTCAAGGCGCTAAAGAAGCGCAGGGAGTTTGCGCAGATATGGACTCTCTACCACTGCTCGATAAGAGTATCTCGTTTATATTTAGTAATTTTGCAATCCAATGGTCCAAAGACCCACAAAGATTGTTTCAAGAGCTATATCGAGTATGTGAAGAACAAGGGAAAGTATTGCTCTCTACGGTTTTAGATGGCTCATTGAAAGAAATAAATCTCGCTTGGCAAGGCGTAGACAATTGCTCTCATGTTAATTCGTTTAAGTCTTTGCAAGAGATTGAATGGTTTGCAAAACAAGCCGGTTTTCAACTGAATTGGTCAACCCAACGGAGGTTATGCGATAACTATCAAACTGCCTTAGATGCACTGAAATCGGTGAAAAATATTGGTGCCAATAATGTTCTTTCCTCTAAACGTCGGCAGGGACTATTGAGCAAAAGTGCGTATAAGCGTCTCATCGATAGTTATCCAAGTGGTGCAAATGGGTTTGATGTGACTTATGAAGTGGGATTTATGGAGTTAGTTAGATGAAATCGTTTTTTATAACTGGAACGGATACTGAAGTCGGTAAGACTTACATCACCAGCTTATTGCTAAAACTGCTTGCCCATCACAAAAAGTACGCTTTTGGGTTTAAGCCAATTGCGGCAGGTGCGGAGGAAGCTTTTGGACAACTGGTCAATGTGGATGCAATCACATTAATGGAAGCCGCAACGGTCCATGGAAAATACGAACAAGTTAACCCTTTTTGTTTTGCGCCACCTATAGCGCCACATATCGCAGCAGAGCGTGCAGATGTACAAGTCAGCGTCACAGGATTAAGTGCTGCGTACCAAGACGTGCTTACCCTTAATCCAGATTACTTGCTAACTGAAGGTGCAGGAGGTTGGGCGTTGCCCATAAATGAAAAGGAATTTTTGTATGATTGGGTTGCTGCTGAGTCTTTACCCGTGATCCTAGTGGTAGGAATGAAATTAGGGTGTTTGAATCATGCCATGTTGACGGCGGAGTCAATTAAAGCCAAAGGGATTAATTTGGTTGGGTGGGTGGCAAATCAAGTAGATCCCGATATGTTGGAATACGAAGCAAATCTACAAACCCTAAAAAGCAAACTAGATTGTCCACTGCTAGCGGTGGCGCCGTACAGTGATGATAAGCCTAAGTTACAGTTAAGAAGTGCTTTACTAGAACTGTTTGACTTACCTTCATCCTCATAACACTGGCCTCAAAAGAGGCCGTTAATCGTTGCTAGTATTATTTTGTGCGAGGTAATTTGGCAGCAGTTTCTCAACGATTTCCCTAGCGCTAATGGTATAGCGTGTACCAGAGAACATTACTGAAGTGTTCTCGTCAATTCCGGTTATTCCGGTTAATGTCCAACCTTCACCACGCTCTGGACAATACACTTTTGTGGTTGGTGGTATTACTTTAAAATCAGCAGACATTCTATTATCCCGCGTATTACTTGTGAATGACAGATTCTACAATAAATCTTATTTCGTCAGAATAACTTAATTTATAAAAGTGGTCGCGATGCTATATTCATTAGCTAAAAAAATAAGTAAGGCATTTTGAAACTATGAATTTTGAATCTGAGCGGTTGGCTTTACGTCTCGTTCGACATCGGGACAAGCCACAGTTACATCGTATTCTGAATCACCCATTGGTGAAAAGTTTCAATGATTACGGTGATAACCTAACCGATGAAGATGTAAAAGCAATGATCCAGTATGATATTGAACAATGTTTAGAAGGCATTGGTGCTAGGTTTTGCATCCTAACCCGAGATGACTCAAAGATAATCGGCAGCATAGGCTTTCATAGCTTCAATGGACAAAGTCAGGAAATTCAAATTGGCTATGAACTCGATCCGAGCTATTGGGGTCAAGGCTATATGCAAGAAGCGATGGAGCTCGCTTTAGCGCATACTGACTATTGGAATAAAGCGGGTGTGATCAAGCGGGTGATTGCACAGGTACAGCAAGAAAACAGTCGCTCGAGACGAGTATTAACGTTACTAGGATTTGTGGCAGTTACGGGCGACAAAAGTCGCTATTTTCTAGAGCTTTAGTTGCGGGAAATAACAGTAGTGATACCGCTATTTCCCGACAAACATCATGTTATCTTAAGGCGTTGATACGCTCATCAAGCGGTGGATGAGAAGCAAAAAAGTCAGCCACGGATTTACCCGATGCAATACCAAAGGCCATCATCGAACCTTCAAGTTGTGACTCATGATTGTGCTTCAAACGCTCTAGTGCCGCACGCATTTTGTGCGCTCCAACTAAATTTGCGGCGCCTTTGTCAGCAGCAAATTCACGACGACGACTAAAGTACGCAACAACGATCGAAGCTAGAATTCCAAACAAAATTTGGAAAATCATGTCGAAAATAAAATATGTCCAGCTACCGCCAGATTCCTCTTCATCACTGTTTAGGAAGTTATCGACGATTCCAGCTAATACTTTTGCTAAGAAAATAACAAAGGTATTCACGACACCTTGGATCAAAGTTAAAGTTACCATGTCGCCATTAGCAACGTGAGAAACTTCATGAGCGAGTACCGCTTCGGCCTCATCTTGACTCATGTTGTTAAGAAGACCCGAACTTACAGCAACTAAACTGTTGTTTTTACTTGGTCCAGTAGCAAATGCATTGATCTCTGGACTGTCGTAAATAGCGACTTCTGGCATGGCAATGCCTGATTGCTTAGCTTGATTGGCAACTGTTGAAACTAACCAATGCTCGGTTTCGTTTCTAGGTTGTTCTATGACATAAGCTCCGGTTGATTTTTTGGCTATCCATTTTGACATGAATAGAGAAATGAAAGCACCGCCAAAACCAAACACCGCGGCAATAATCATAATGCCACTGTAGCTTCGGTTAGAAATACCAAAAACCGACATGATGACTGACAGCACTATCCCTAAAACTAGCATTACTGCTAGGTTAGTAATAAGGAACAGAATTACGCGTTTCATTGTAACCTCGTTAAAAATTAGAGAGAACCCAAGTGATTTCCCAAGCACTTACAGTACAACTCAAATTCCTAACTGCTTTATAAGGGCTAATATATAAAACTACAAGTTAATTCAGCCAAAACAAATTAAAGAACACATCGTTCAGATCTATTGTTGGATATATTTTAGCTTACTGGAAAGCCTTCGAACCAGTTGGTCGGCAGTGGAGTGGGGATCATTCAACCCCTGAACGAGAGTCATAAAATAGCAGTCAACCATGATATCAGCCTTGATAGCATCAAACTCTTGTTCAGCGAATAGCTGATGCTTAAATGCTTGTAATTGATCGGCAAAGTAACTTTGTTGCCAAATTAGGCCAGTTAATAGCTCTTTACTGAATTCTCTATTTTCTAGATAAAACGCATAGAGGTAGGTTGAGTAATGGCGAAGTTTCAATCTTGCGGTGTGTTGCTCGTCTGTTTTGCTGGCTTCACAAAGTATTTGTTCAAGTTGTTCAAACATTGCTTCCTTTAACATATCCAACTTGCTTGGGAAGTGTGAAAAAACGGTTCCTGTTGCTACGTTCGCATGCTGAGCAATTTGTCGAGTGGTTGTTAGCTGATAACCCTCAGTCGTAAACAAATACCAAGCTGAAGCCATTATTTTTTGTTTTGTCACGTCGCTTTTTTTCATTCTTATCTCTCTCCTCGACTTGAGGATTTTACAATAAAACAGATTATTAGCATATAATTCTTGATTAATGAGCGTGCTCATATTTATAATTGAGCGCGCTCATTAATCAAGGAGGTACCTATGTTTCTTATCCGTATTTTAGGTTTTATCTTATTTTTACCAATGATTGGCTTCTACAGTTATGTGTTGGGCCCGGTGTTAAAGCTAGTCTTGGTTCCTGGTGGATTGACGATATTATTTTTAATCCTAGGTCCTAAACAATTCAGATTTCATTTCAATCGAGCATTCGATAAAAGTCACTCGTTAAGTTCTAATTACAGTAGCTAATCAATTCTATCAGCGGGTTTGTTCGCTCTGTGGCCCGCTGTTACTTCGCTTTATTTGTGTTCTTAGGTATAATCCCTGCCAACTCAGCCTATTGAAGTTATGGCTGATGCCAATTGTTTTTATTTCAATTGGTACAAAGTATCGTTCAAGCATAGTCGAGGAAATATTATGACCGTTGGTATTATCATGGGCTCAAAGTCAGACTGGCCTACCATGCAACATGCAGCAGAAATGTTAGACAAGTTTGGCGTTGAATATGAAACGCGCGTGGTATCTGCACACCGAACTCCGCAACTATTAGCTGATTATGCTTCAAGTGCTGCAGAGCGTGGTATAAAAGTAATTATCGCTGGTGCTGGTGGCGCTGCTCATCTTCCAGGCATGGCGGCTGCGTTTACCAGTTTGCCTGTGTTAGGCGTTCCAGTTAAGTCTAAAGCACTAAACGGTGTCGATTCTCTTCTGTCAATTTGCCAAATGCCCAAAGGGGTTGCGGTTGGTACATTGGCAATCGGCGATGCTGGTGCCGCTAACGCGGGTCTTCTGGCCGCACAGATCCTTGGCTGCCAACAGCCAGAATTACTTGCCAAAATAGACGAATTTAGAAAAACACAAACTGAAACAGTATTGGCTAATCCAGATCCAGCGGTAGAGTAATGAAAGTATTAGTATTAGGCGCAGGTCAGCTAGCTAGAATGATGAGCTTATCTGCAACTCACTTAGATATTCAGGTAAGCGCTTATGATGTGGGAACAGAGTCGATAATTGATCCTGTGACTTTCATTAAAAGCGAACTCAGCTTGGCTGAAGCTATTAGTCAAGCCGATGCGATCACTGCAGAATTTGAGCATATTCCAGACGATGTATTATCGGTTTGTGAACGATCTGGCAAGTTTTTCCCCGGTGCTCAAGCAATTAAAACAGGCGGTGACAGAGCAATCGAGAAAGCGTTATTAGAGCGCGCAAAAGTGCCATGTGCCCCTTATAAAATTATCACCGAAAAATCTCACTTTCTGGATGCGATTAGTTCATTAGGTTTACCTTTGGTCGTTAAAACTTGTCAAGCGGGATATGACGGTAAGGGTCAATGGCGAGTTAAGTCAGAGCAGGAAATTGAAGCCATTTGGTCAGAAATGAACGCATTTCTAAGTTCCGGCACGGCCTTAGCACCGCACACTATTGTCGCAGAGCAGATGATCCCATTTGACCGTGAAGTGTCCATTATAGGTGTTCGTTCAAAGTCAGGAGAGGTGAAGGTTTATCCGTTGACCGAGAATCAACACACGCATGGTGTGCTAACTCTGTCTATCGCAGGCAAAGAAAAATCAGAGATCCAGCAGCAAGCTGAGCAAGCTTTTTCGGCTTTATCAAGTAGCTTAAATTATGTTGGTGTTCTGGCGATTGAATTTTTTGATGTTGGCGGTAAGTTGCTGGTTAACGAAATAGCCCCTCGAGTGCACAATTCTGGGCACTGGACGCAACAGGGCTGCCATGCGAGCCAGTTTGAAAATCACATGCGTGCGGTTACAGGCCTACCTTTAGGTGATACGCGTTTGATTCAACCGACAGCCATGATTAATGTATTAGGGCAGTCATGCATTCCTACAGCGGTGTTACAGGTTGCTGGCACCACTAGTCATTGGTATGGCAAGTCTGCTAAGCCAGGCAGAAAAATGGGCCATATTAACGTTTCAGCTAAAGATCTATCGGCTTTAGGTGATGCGTTGTCAAAGCTAGCAGATATTCTACCGGAACAAGATTATCCTGGGGTTGAGAGTACAGCGAAGCTGCTCAAAGGAGATTGATTTATTCAATTTCGCGTTGAGACTGTATCGTTCAAAAATTATTCATACTTTTTTTGAACTTTAGCAAATGCCCGTAGTCTATTAATTTGAGGCGCGGA
Organism: Pseudoalteromonas sp. T1lg65; assembly: GCF_051930985.1. Classification (NCBI taxonomy): domain Bacteria; kingdom Pseudomonadati; phylum Pseudomonadota; class Gammaproteobacteria; order Alteromonadales; family Pseudoalteromonadaceae; genus Pseudoalteromonas; species Pseudoalteromonas sp. T1lg65. The sequence continues at coordinate 1,861,919 of NZ_CP196837.1, forward strand.
TAGGCCTCATTTCATACTCGTTGTCCATCAACGACTATGTGAGCGCAGAGAGTATTTGGCCAGCATCCCCATGCTGGCCTTTTTTTGTCTTGTGGTTACGGGTATTAGTCTTAATGCTGTCGTAATTGAGTATTTTTTCTGTTTAAATGGCGAAAAATCTATAACTACAAGACGCTGATATGTTGAAACAATCTTTAATTTCGCTAGCTGTAGCTTCGAGCTTTTTACTAACTGGTTGCCAAACAACGAGTTCTGAAACTATTGTAACCAAAGCAAACGCGATTGCTCCGGTAATAACTAAGTCGATTTCTACTCCTATCGATTTTGGATCCGAGTTAATCACTTTAGAGCAAGCGATGGCCAACCCCGATTGGATTGCTCGCTCACCTTCTCGACCATATTGGTCAGCTAATAGTACCGACATTTATTACAGCCAAAAGCAAGCGGGTAATGAGCTGAGGGACTTATTTAAAGTGAGCGCTACAAAAGCGCCTACAAAAGTATCTCTGGATGAATTACATAGTGTCGGAGCTAACGACGGTGTATTTAACACAGATAAGAGCAAATATGCCTATGAATTTGAAGGTAATGTGTTTGTCCAAGATCTAGCTACAAACACACTTATCCAGATCACACATTCATCAGATTACGAATATGCACCGCAGTTTTTACGCGATGGCCGTTTAGCATATCGAGCAGGTAATGCCTTTTTTGCTGTAGATCTCGGGTCTGGACTGACTAAAGAACTTGTTAAGCTGCATATGAGTGACGAACCTAAAGGCGTTCAGGAGCCATCGTCTTTTATAGCAAAAGAGCAGCATAAACTGATTGAGTACGTAGCCTTAACGCATCAGAACTCAAAAGACAAACAAACGCGTAATACCCAATTAGAAGCTCAAAATACTACTATCCAAGACCGTCAGTTCTATTTGGGTAAAGGTAAAGCGTTAGTTGATGTGAAACTGTCGCCCGACGGTAACAAGCTTGTTGCAGTGATCAAAGATGATAAACCGTCTCGCGCAGATACGGATATTATGCCTAATTATGTTACTCAAGACGGCAATATTGACCCAGTTAAAGCGCGCTTACGGGTCGCTGACGCTAAACCCTCTCAATCTGAAATCATTTATATTGACATTGCCGCTAAGCAACAAAAAGTACTGGGGTATGACACGCTGCCAGGTTTTGATGAAGATGTACTTGCTAGTGTCAAAGCAGAGAATGCAAAAGCGCTAGGGGACACTTATAAATCGCAACGCACACCAAGGCACATCAACTTGATTTACCCATGGGATTCGATAGAGTGGAATGCGTCAGGTACACAAGTTGCACTAATGCTAGAAGCTTGGGATAACAAGGACCGTTGGATTGCCACAGTTGATTTCGAAACCGCTAAGTTGGTCTCACAACACCGATTGCATGATGAAGCTTGGGTAAACTATCGCCATAACCAGTTTGGCTGGTTGAATAATCAAGATACCCTGTATTATTTGTCAGAAGAAAGCGGCTATAGCCACCTGTATTTAAAGCCTTTAAATGGTGAGCCGAAGGCAATAACTTCAGGTAAATATGTAGTTTCTGATTTGACATTAACATCAGATGATTCAGCAATTTACTACAAAGCTAACAAAGAGCACCCTGGTCTTTATGAAATCTACCGCGTGAACCTTGCGGACGGTTCGCACCAGCAACTGACTAACTTAGATGGTATGACTGATTACAGTTTGAGTCCGGATGAGCAGCGCTTGTTGCTAACGCATTCAAAAATTATGTCGCCGCCTGAGCTCTATGTTGCAGACGCCAAACCAAACACGGCGGCCAGAAGACTGACTAATACAGTAACTGATGCATTTTTAAATAAAAAGCTTGTTGCACCTCAGATAGTTGCGGTGCCATCGAGCCACACAGATGAACCAGTCTATGCGAAAGTGTATTATCCGTCAGACTACCAAGAAGGCGAGACCGGTAAAAACCGTAAAGCGGTGATCTTTAACCATGGTGCAGGTTATCTGCAGAACTCTCATATGGGTTGGTCAAACTACTTTAGAGAGTTTATGTTCCACTCTTTACTTGCCAACGAAGGCTATGTGGTGATGGATATGGATTACCGTGGTTCAAAGGGGTATGGCAGAGATTGGCGCACAGCCATTTATCGTCATATGGGCAAACCGGAAATTGAAGATTTAGCTGATGGCGTAAACTGGATGGTTGAAAACGTAAATGTTGATCGCAATGCGGTTGGCACCTACGGCGGTTCATACGGTGGATTTATGACGTTTATGGCATTGTTTACTCAGCCTGACCTTTTCCAAGCTGGTGCTGCACTTCGCCCTGTAACAGACTGGGCTTATTATAATGACCCATATACTTCAAACATCTTGAACCGTCCTGATGTCGATCCGATTGCATATCGTCGTAGCTCTCCAATTTATCATGCAGAAGGGTTAAACAAAGCATTATTGATTAATGCCCCAATGATTGACGACAACGTGTTCTTCCAAGATGTGGTGCGTTTAGTACAACGATTGATTGAGCTAGAAAAAGAAAACTTTGAAACCGCTATTTATCCTGTCGAGCCTCATGGCTTTAGACAACCTTCAAGCTGGTTGGATGAATACCGTCGTATATACAAGTTATTTAAAGACCACCTGTAGGTGTATATACAAGTTATCTAGTTGGTATTAAAAACTAGGCGCCGAGTTAATCGGCGCTTTTTTTAGTAACAACAAAGCGGAGTAAAAATAAACAAACACCACTGAGTGCGCCAAATAAGTGAGCTTCAATAGCGACCCGAGAGTTAATTAGTGCTTCAACTTCCGTGGAGCCTCCGTGAAACTGTTCCCATCCTATTTTGACAAACACACCGAAAAATAACAGATATCCAGTGGTCATTTTACGTTTTATGTCTTCCAAGGCGCCCATCACAATCATCCCGTGTAGCAGCCCACTTAACCCTGTGTAGAGAATGATGTTTGGGGCGAAGAAATAGATGAGTACTCCCGTAGCTAACGCCAGCAGCCACGTATTTTGAAAATAATGCGTTGTAGGGGTGTACTCACCATGGAGTAACCAAATCAGCAAGATGCCAAGTAGGTTTAAACCAAGGTGATAAAAGTTACTATGCATAAACTGGCCGGTCAAAACACGCCAAATTTCACCTTCAGTAATAAGTACGCGGTTAAAATCGAGAGAATCACTTAAATTGAGAAGCATCAACAGTACAGCAAATAAAGCTAAAATAATTGGGCCAGTAATAAACTGTTTTTCGAGTGGGAGATTAAACATCAGATTTTATGCCTATTTTTTTGCATATTGTGCCTATTTACTTTTATGATGCCAATGATTGAAACACATCAAAGTGGTGATTATGAAACATACGCTTCTTTCTATAGCAATGGCTTATACACTGAGTCTTGTTCCGATAGCTCAAGCAAAAGAACTAAAACCTGAGATCCGTGAACCTGAAGCAGCAACAGGATTTAGCAATAAAGAAGAACGCACTGCCAAAAAGTATATGGTGGTAGCCGCAAATCCGTATGCCAGTAAAGCTGGTCAAACTATTTTAGCGCAAGGCGGAAGTGCGATAGACGCACTGATAGCAACACAACTCGTTCTTACCTTAGTTGAACCACAGTCTTCTGGCATTGGTGGCGGTGCATTTATACTGCATTACGACGCTAAAACGAAAAAATTAGTGACGATTGACGGTAGAGAAGTGGCGCCATCTGCAGCAAGTTCGGCACTATTTTTAGATGAAAATGGCAAGCCTGTAAGGTGGATAGAAGCGGTAGTAGGTGGCCGTTCGGTTGGTGTTCCGGGAATTTTGCATGCCTTTAAAACCGCACATGATAAGTACGGAAAGTTGCCATGGCGTGACTTATTTAAGCCAGCTATAGAGTTAGCGAAAGAAGGCTTTGTGGTTTCACCAAGACTAAACATGCTGTTAGAAAAAGAGCTCAACCCTGGTTTAACCAAGCTCTCACCTGCGAAAGACTATTTTTATCCGAACGGCAAAGCGCTATCCGTTGGCACGGTGAAGAAAAATCCGGAATTGGCGAATCTATATTTCAAGCTGGCGAATATTGGTATACAAGCTTTTTATGAAGGTCAAAATGCCATTAAGTTGGTCAAAGCGGTACAAGAATCTGAAATTGCTCCAGGTACGTTGTCGATGAGCGATCTTGAAAACTATCGCAGTAAGTATCGCGATGCCATTTGTACGAATTACAAAGCTTACAAGGTTTGCTCGATGGCCCCACCTAGTAGTGGTGGAGTTGCTGTACTGCAAATCTTAAAACTTTTGGAACCGTATAAACTTGAGACATTCAAAGCCAACGACCCTGAGGCTCTGCATTTGTTCACTCAAGCTTCTCGGTTGGCGTTTGCCGACAGAAATTATTACATTGCTGATCCTGATTTTGTCAAAGTACCAACCAAAGCCTTGTTAGATGAGGTTTATCTAACTGGACGCAGCAAATTAATCGGCGAAAATGATAATCCTAATTATCCGGTCGGCGACCCAACATACGGCAAACTAGCTTACGCGATGGATGATAGTTATGAGTTACCATCAACCACGCATGTGTCTATTGTGGATATGGATGGTAACGCGGTATCAATGACCAGCTCTATTGAAATGGCATTTGGTTCAACCGTTATGGTAAACGGTTACTTGCTGAATAATCAGCTCACTGACTTTGCATTATCACCAAAACAAGGGGACAAATTGGTTGCTAATAGAGTGCAACCAAATAAAAGGCCGAGAAGCTCAATGTCACCTGTCATGGTGTTCAATGAAGATGGTTCGCTGAAACTATTGGTTGGTTCTCCGGGTGGTAGTCGGATCATCAATTATGTCGCGCAAACCATTATTGGTGTGCTTGACTGGCAGCTGTCACCGCAACAAGCCATTAATCTGCCAAAGATCACCAACCGAAACCGCTATACAACATTAGAAAAGGGGACTCCACTGGAACAGTATGTGCCGTTTTTTGAGCAAAAAGGACATGAAGTGCAAGTGCGAGACTTAAATTCAGGACTACACGCAATTCTTATAAAAGACGGGGTGTTGATCGGTGGAGCCGATCCCAGAAGAGAAGGTGTTGCACTTGGTGAAAGTAGTGAATAATCCGTAGTTTACCGCTACGAATTACGATATAATATTCTGCTCGGAACAGAATGCCGAAAATAAAGTTCCGAGCAATTACACATTGGTCTGATGAGCACTAAATTCGTTGTAATTTAATCCTTTTAGACAATAATGAACCCTTAGACTAATAACTTAGTGTCAAGCTTGTAAATATGACTAAAGAAACCGATCCAAATTATCTCTACATTCCTTACTCAGGTCCAACCTTACTCGAAACGCCTCTTCTCAATAAAGGTAGTGCATTTTCTCAACGTGAAAGAGAAAGCTTCAATTTAGCGGGTTTATTACCACCGCGTTACGAGACGATTGAAGAACAAGTAGAGCGTTGCTATCAGCAATATTCAAGCTTTAGTGACAATCTCAACAAGCATATTTACTTACGTGCAATTCAAGATAATAACGAGACGCTTTACTACCGCTTGGTACGTGATCATCTTGAAGAAATGATGCCAATCATCTACACGCCGACGGTAGGTGATGCATGTGAAAAGTTTTCAGACATTTATCGCAGTTCTCGTGGTTTGTTCATTTCTTACGAAGAACGTTATCAAATCGATGATATTTTACGCAACGCGACCAAAGGCAAAGTAAAAGTTATCGTTGTGACTGATGGTGAACGTATTTTAGGTCTGGGTGACCAAGGTATTGGTGGTATGGGTATTCCAATCGGAAAGCTTGCACTTTATACCGTATGCGGTGGGATAAGCCCAGCTTACACGCTACCAGTCATGCTAGACGTTGGTACAAACAACGAAAAGCTATTAAATGACCCCATGTATATGGGGGCACGCCACAAGCGTATCTCGCAAACAGAATATGATGAATTTCTTGATTTATTTATCAAAGCAGTGAAGCGCCGTTGGCCAAATGTATTGTTGCAGTTTGAAGACTTTGCACAACCAAATGCGATGCCGTTACTTAAGCGTTATCGGGATGAAATTTGTAGCTTTAACGATGATATCCAAGGTACAGCTGCGGTGACTGTAGGGTCTTTACTGGCTGCATGCCGCGTCAAAGGCGAGCAATTATCTCAACAAAAAGTGGTCTTTGTGGGAGCCGGCTCTGCAGGTTGTGGTATTGCAGAGCAAATTATCAGTCAAATGGTTTCAGAGGGGATCACTGATGCTCAAGCGCGTAGCCAAGTCTTTATGGTAGACCGTTTTGGTCTTCTTACTGAAGGAATGGAAGGTCTGAGAGACTTCCAACAGGCATTGGTGCAAAAAGCCACAGCATTGGAAGAATGGACTTACAGTGGTGAATATGCGTCATTGTTAGATGTGATGCATTGCACCCAGCCTGATATTTTAATTGGTGTATCGGGTCAGCCGGGGTTATTCACTGAGCAAGTGATTAGAGCAATGCATGCGGGTTGTGAAAAGCCGATCATATTCCCATTGAGTAATCCTTCGCGCCAAGTGGAAGCACATCCAAAGGATGTTATTAACTGGACCAATGGTGAAGCTATTGTTGCTACTGGTAGCCCATTTAATCCGGTTGAACTTAATGGCGAAAAATACATCGTTCCACAGTGTAACAATAGTTATATTTTCCCAGGGATCGGCCTAGGTGTGCTAGCTGCTAAAGCAACGCAGATCACCGATAGTATGTTGATGGTATCAAGCGAAACATTGGCAGAGTCATCTCCTTTGGCAAACTCTGGTAAAGGCAGCTTGTTACCGGCACTAACTGAAATCGAACCGCTAAGCAAACGCATTGCTTTTGCTGTCGCGAAAAAAGCGATGGAAGAGGGTGTGGCACTAGAGATGGATGATGAAGCAATCTGGGCTGCAATAGAGAAAAATTATTGGTTACCAGAGTATCGTAACTACAAGCGTTGCAGTATTTGATTCAATTTACCGAACCGAATAGATTGCGTAAAACTGAGAAAACCCTGCTGTGTTAGCAGGGTTTTATCGTTAAAGAACCTTAATAGTGCTGTCAACTTAGGTTCAAATGTTCAGTGTCTATTACGGGTTATGACAAGCGTTTTTGAGCCTCAATGTTGCGTGTAGTAGCGCATACAAAAATTAAAGCTCGTTTTTCTTGATTATTGTAAATACGCTTGAGCTGTGTATATAAACAGTGTTTATTGCACGGTATAAAATTAGTGACTACTGCTGGTTAAATAAAAGTTGATAATGCCGAGGTGGAACACCAAACAGATTGGGTTCCACCTAGTTTTTAAATAAAGCCAGCGTTTATAGCATTAGTGGGAGCGTTATTACCAGATAACTAGTATTGTTATCTTTAATGAATGCATAACCTCTTTGTAATTCCATTTCTAGATAGACTTGATCACCTGGGCGATAATTATTTAATGGCGTAATAGATGATAAAGAATGTGGCAATAATTGAGCGTTATGTGCGATGACCTCAGGAATATCTTCACCCATGTCCACACCAATAAACTCAAATACATCAGTAACAATCCTCGCAAATTCTTCGTACATTTTATCAAAGATCCCCGGTGTCAATTTATCTAATAGATCGAATAGCCAAGGTAACTTAACATCAACAGTGACACTGGGCGTATATTGTGAAAAATTGGGTAGACCGGTGAAGCGTTGGTCATAAACATTGTAGATGCCTTGTACACTGATATTTTTAAAAGCAACTTTAGCGTAAATGTTAATAGGCAAACCAAGTTGGTATTTTCTTAGATGACCGACAGTTTCTACATCAAAGTTGTTTATAGTAATAGGGATATCACCATTAGCAGCAACTCGACCATTAATACGCAACCGCAAGTAGCCTTTGACCTTAGAGTTAATACTTCTAACACCTGCACCTGATTGCGCCGAAACCATATTGATAGGATCAGTCGACACTTCTTTAAAGTTATGTTCTATGACATTAAAGTGGCGTTCAACTTCAGAAGATATATCGCTCATCATTTCCTGTGGGAAAGTATTTTGTGTTGTGAGCCGATAGGCGTAGCAAAAGTTATTAGTAAAAACCATTGGTACCGACGTCGGATTTCTGTCTGTATTTCCGTTATAGCCATAAAGTAGAGATTTCAAAAACTGGCAAGAGCCCGGAGTATTGAACCAATCTTTACCACTCGTTGAAGAAGATTGGATAGCTTCATTTTGCACGTTGAGCTCTTGGTTACTTACTGTATTTTCGGCATTTGCAAACAAAGGGATGGTAATTAAAAAAAACCAAAAAATATTTTTCATTGTTGTCCTTATTTAAGCGCAGTTTATTAATTTCGGTGCCAGAATAAAATAAATTGTGTTTATATAAAGTTACAAATGTAACATTGTTGTTTTTATTTAACTTGGGCAAACCCTCGGATTTCCAAATCCTTCCGCAAAATCATTTTTTTTGTCACACCAGCTATTGTTGATTTGTCTAAATAACCGTTGGTGGAAAAACCAATGAAACGACAACTGATTTAATTAAAGAGATATCAATGTATCAGTAAATGATAAGGATAATAGAATGAGCAGTAGCAACAACGTATTAGACGCCGTAAAATCAATGACAAAAGCGTTCAATAATAAAGACATGCAAGCAGTACTTCACAGCTATGAAGAACAAGCGACAGTATTATTTGAACCTGGTGTAAATGTTTCTGGTAAAGCAGAGCTAACAGAAATGTTTTCTGGCGCATTTCAACTTAATCCTAAGTTTGAATACCCCAAAGGTCATGAAGTACTCGTTTGCGGTGATATCGCTTTACATATTGCACCATGGACCATGAATGCAAGAACACCGGATGGTGATGAAATAGCTGAGTCAGGTTTGTCTGTAGCGGTGCTAAGAAAGCAATCGGATGGGAAATGGTTACTCGTTTTGGATAACCCACATGCGCAAATCTTATTAGAAAACTAATCGTGGTAATTAGCTCGCGCTAAGTAGCGCGAGCTAAAAGGAGTGAGTAATGGAGAAGTTGGAATCATTGGTTCTAGCCGCAACAGAAGGCGATAAATTAGCCTTACAAAAAATAGTAGAAGCAAGTCAAAATAAAATTTATGGATTAGCGCTTCGAATGCTCGTAAATCCGGAAGACGCCATGGATGCGACTCAAGAAATTATGGTAAAGGTTATCACTAATTTAGGTTCGTTTAAGTTTGAAAGTAAATTTCATACGTGGGCCTATCGTATTGCAGTAAACCACTTACTAAACGTACAAAGAAGCCTTCGTAAAGATCCAGAAATAACATTTGAAGAGTTTAAACAGGACTTAGAGACTGATTTGCATACTTCTAACGAGTGGCAGGATGATCCGCATTACAGCGTGTTACTAAATGAGCTGCGCATTTCTTGTACTATGGCTATGTTGTTGTGTTTAAATTCGGCACATCGTGTGGCTTATATCTTGGGTGAAATTTTCGAGTTGGATCACAATGATGCTTGTGAAATTCTATCTATTTCAAAGAATAACTTCCGAAAAAGATTATCTAGAGCTAGAGCTGAGGTCTACGAGTTTACTAACAAAAGTTGTGGCTTGGTGAGTTCATGCGCAACATGCCGCTGCGAGACTAAATTAGACACTGCTATTAAAAATCAAAGAGTCATACCAACAAATACTTATTTTTCGGCTAAACCGCGCTATTCCTATGATGAGGTAAAAACAGCACTGGTAGAAACCCAAATTGAACTCAGAGCGATAGCTTCACAAAAATCTGTTGGTCTCTACGAATGTCCTGTAGAACTGGGTGAATATTTCGGCGAGTTGGTTCAGGGACAATTTCAGTGATTTTTGTTGTGGTTAATAGATTAATAGAGCTGTGAGGTAAACCCTCCCAGATTTATGGTTAATGTTAAGAGCCGTTACCGAATAGCTAGATTGAAGGACTGTGCGAATCGAAAGTCAGAAGTAGGTGTCAAAAGAAACTTGAGATCCCATATCTCAACTGCTTTTTCGAATATGACATGTTGGAACCATTTGCATTATTGCAAATGGTTGAGGTTAACATGCCAGCTCGAAGAAAAACCGCTTGAAGCCAGTTGTACATTCGTGCTCATAGTGGCAATTCTATCCCAAGCCAATAAAGCCTGAGGTAACGTTCTAATCGCTTCGATGTTTTGTGGATTAACACCAGGTTGAGCAAGTTGAGTATGCAACTGATTAAGTTGTTGTTCAAAGGTCTGCCATGTTGGAGCAAAGCTTATGCAATTTTGAATGTGTTCTATAGCTCGTTCTGTTTGCGTTAGGGCTTCGGAAATAATCTGCAAAGCTGCAATTTCTTGTTCTTCAGACAACAGTTGCTGCTTGAGGCGCCCAATTTCGTGTAATTCTTCTATTACTTCATTCTGATGTATGGCATTCATAATGGCATTGTAGGTTAGTCCTCCCAATGCGACTCCAAGTCCAACGATTGGAAAGCTTTGTGCACCAACTGCAAGTGCAACTTCAAAACCATAGGTTAATAATGCGAACGAAGCAGCCGCGCCGGATGAAGTAACTTGCATCATCTCATCTTCGGCGTGCGCGGTCTGTGAACTTATTTTTTGATATAGCTGAGATATTCTATTTTTTAATTCGTTTACTTTATTTCTATCTCCTTGTATTGCTAGGTTGGCTTCTGCGATGGCGTGTTCAAGCGAAGATTTTTGCGCTGAAAATTGCGTAACAAAAGGCTGTAGCTGGTTTTGAAAGTGAGATGCCTGTTCACTCATATTACCCACATGGTGGCGGAGCCAATGGAGATGCAGCTGGCAATTTTGGATATTTGAAGTATTCGTTGAGTCAACAAATACTCTGAACAGCTCTTTTACATGTATAAATTGTTGGGTAAGGCCTGCAAGAATAGAAGGTCCATCGTTTAGCAGCCAATTTCCAGCAATTGGTTGTATATGGTGAATTTGTTGATTGATTTGATTGTACCAGCTGGGCTTCTCGGTTGCCGGGTTGTAAAGGTGAACATATCTTAGCGCAAGAGCTGCACAATTAAGTTTATGATGGCCTACAAAAAAGTTAGTTAAAAGCATTTTAACTGAAGTGGGGTTTGGCGAGAGCATTCGTAGTGTCCTTGTTGTTAAAAAAGCCAGCTATCTTCAAACTTCAAAAGCTGGCTTTATGGTATTAGTGAGAGATACGGTTATAAGTTAGCTCTCTATGAGGCGTACCAAAGACCACCATTGCTGTCTCGCGATCTTAAGGTCTAGACAAATGTCGTTGCGTAGATTATCCCAATCTTGCTCATCGCCATCACTCACTAAATCATGTATGTCGCTTACCTCCTGTTGAATTGCGTTATAGACGGTACCCCAAAAATCAGCAAGCTGGTCTATGCTGTTTTGTAACTGAGCATCATCTAAACTGCGCACTAACAGCAATTGTTGACGTAGATGTCTCACTTTACTAAGTTCGTACTGAATGTTGGACATTCGGTTTCTGTTACTCGCAATGAGTTGTTCAACATGATGTATTTCGCGCACAATAGCGGGGGTGTAACCACCTTGTGAACCGAGACCAAGCTGATTACGGAGCTCTCTTAGTTGCGATTCTAAGTGACCAATCTCATTGTTAAGTGACTGGATATGAGACTCTACATCGTGCTCGGTACTTTGCATTCCATCAATGACTGAACCAAATGAATCGATTGCCTGCTCAGAAGCTCGGTGAACTGTTCTAAACTGCCCCAGTAGATGCTGTACGTTGGTATTAACTCTGGCCACGACGACTTCCATTCCAAAACTACCAAAGTAAACACCTAGTCTACTTGGCGGGTTATGTAATGCAGCGGCTTCTACGGCGAGGCTGCTCAATTCAAAAAAGCCACTGTAGATAATGATTTCCCACCGTTGTTTTATAAAACCGGGGCGAACTACGTTTGCCCATTCACTCATGTTTCGCTTTAGTGAATACAAATCAGACGACAGAGTTGTGTACCAAGAGGGTGTGCTTCCAAGGCCCAGCTCGCGAATGTCTATGCTGGAAATATCCAAACTGTTTATATGATTCGCAAAAGAGTCTAATACAGTTAAGTTATCAGGCAGTGCCTGAATACTCTGCTGCATCGACTGGTTTTCAGGTGGCGCAAATAAATTTATAGTCATCACTTACGCCCTATGAGTATGTGCGTGGCTACCAGTCGCTTGAATCTGCATGTTGTCAACAAATCTCTTGAGGTCTAGCCAACTGCTTTTGGCCATCTCTAAGTCTTCCACAAAGTCATCCCAGTCTACTTGACTGACATCATCTACCGCGTCAGTAATTGACTGAAGTGCATTTGAGCACTTACCCAAGGTAATTTCGAACCAATCAGAAATTTCTGATAGTGAATCACCCATCGCTCTATTTTTATCCACAACACTGTCAATATGGTGCTTTAACAGCGTTAACGATACTACTTGTTGTTCTTCATGCGACATTTCAGAAGTTAGTGAGTTGATGTTATTCTTTAAATTGCGGATACAGCTTTCGTAATGTGAAATAAGACCAGCTGATTCGGCAGCAGCCCCCAGCATACAAAACCCACCTGCTAGTAATAAAAACGGTGCCGCAGGTCCTGCCGCCGCACCCAAACCTAATAGGCTAGCACCTAAAATTAGGCCCGCACCACCGGCTATTGCTGAAGCGTCAATGCGTAAATTATCTGCATTTATTTCTGCTTTTGCGTTCGCTATTTCCGTTTTAACATGTGCGATTGCACGTTGATCTGCACCGATTGCAGATTGAATGCCATCTACACTTTCAGTCAGTGCAGAGTAATCCTGATGAGATGAACTACTGAAACCCTGAAAGCCAGTATGCAGAGTTTTGATCTGTAGATAATCTCTCGTAGCGTGATGGGTGAGCCACTCAAGATCTCGCTTTATCGTTACAACGTCATCAGAGCTAGGAATCCTAACATGGTTATGATCATCTAAAAGTATCTGTTTTATATTGTGCACAATCATGTCAACGCGACGAGCGAAATCATTAATCGCATTAGGGATTCTAGATACAATACCCGGCTCAATTGTGTTGCTCCAATTATCAGCATGGCCTTTAGCGGTAGAAATATGTTGATTTAACGGGTTAAACCAATGTGGAGGTGGGTTGCTAATAGGAAACAGTTCTATCTGCTGAACAGAAAGTGCATAAGCGCGAATATGAAGTAGCGCACTTAAGTTGTTGGCTAGATTTTGTTTTGTAGCTTGAGCATGTGGTGGTGCTATAGAGGGTACTCTCATTGTCATTCCATTATTTATGTGATCCGCAAAGTGATAATTCACTTTTTGAGATATTTGGTATCAAAAACACCTATACAAACAGCCTTCCTAGGTTGAAAGTATTATCTTGTAAAAATGATGTTTTTAAAAGGTGTTTTTTTTGTTTTGGTTGATGGCATGACTTCAGTGGTGAGAACAAATTAACGTGACACTCAGCGTATATATGGCTGAATCAGTTTGGCCGAAATCGTCAAGTTATGCACCTCACTGTTTTTTGCAATATGTGACTGCAAAGGACACATTTACTGTATATAACTCAATGAAAAGTTTGGTATGTTTATCTTTGCAAATTACCATTTTCTAGTTAATTGATAGACTTGTTCCATCTTATCGCCAGCTTACAAAAATGTGTAAGTAGCAAAGTGTGAAAGTGACTATGTGTATTTTTAAGGATAGAGATGAAATATTTAGGAATGTTATTAACAATACTGTTGGCTGGATGCCAATCTACGCCAAACTTTTGTGAAAAAGAGCCTGATTCAAATTTATGTAATCAAAACACTTATTATGATGCCACAATTAAAGCGTTAAAAGAATTTGAGACTAAGAAATCTAATAAGGCTTTTGCACTTGCACAAACCTCTGATGGCTGGGAGTTTTTTGGGTACTCTGAAGGCTATAGCTCAACACATAAAGCGAAAGAGGCAGCCCTTAGACAATGCCAATTGAGGTTAGATAAACACGGTACTGATGGAAAGTGTGAGTTAATTCGCTAGTTAAACATGATAAACTCATCACGATGTATTCAGTTTTGCTTTGAGTACTAAATCTTCATCATTTAGTACTCGCATAAACAAGCTGATGCTCGCCAACCTTTTTCTAAATTCTTGGATTTTTTGATCCAGTCTGTGTCAGACCTATTTTCCACCTATGGACCTTATCAAACAAACCTTGTTACGACAGGCTGTTCAGATATTAGGTTGTAAAAATCCCGTATAACGTGTTGCGTTTACGGGATTGGGATAAAGATTCTACAAAAAACACCTCCGACTTGAGATTAAATTATCAAATAATCTTGGTGTTTTTAATAGGTTAACTATTTTGCTCGATTATTTACTACGGTGCTTAAATCGAAATTGCGATTCGGATACGAGCTTGCCACTTTTGTCCGTTGGGGTGGTGTAAAAAGACACGGCTAATTCGTCTTTAGAATTGTCTAATTGGATGTGCGCGAAACCCCAAGTAAAGGCCTTGTTCCAAACCAAATCATATTCTGGATAGCGCTTTTCTTGATAATCGGCCAGTGGTTGGTGAATACCGCGCATTTTTGATGCAGCACCGCTGATAATCAACGGCAGCTTTGGCTTGTTGTTACCCGGCAGAACTCGGGAGCAGTCATCTGTTAACAACTCAAGATCATGCTCATGACCTGCAATGTAGGCATCAGCATATTCGCAAAGCTCTGGAAGAATAAGTCTGCGCAATACATGCGCTTCATCGTATTTGGTGCCGCCAATTGACCAAAGTACATGATGGCCATAGACAATTTTCCATTTTGCTGTGGAGTTTTTTAGTCCGTCAGCCAGCCAAGCAAGTTGGCGATGATCTTCGCCATTAACGGGCTGTTCGTGTTTCTCAATGTCTTCGACTTCGGCTTGACCACTGGCTAGAGCACTAGCGAGACCTTGTTCACTACCATCTGATTTTAAAGGGATCTCGTAGTAGTGTTGACCAGAAAGCAGCATATTGGTGTCTAGGACGAAAAACTCGACGTCATTGCCTTTTTCACCAAGGGTGTAATTGTAATACCCTTGACTGTCCATGTAAAAATTCGGTTGAGTTTGCATCCACTCAGTTTGTAGTTTCACACCTCGGCGAGAGGTCTTCCAGTCGTGATTACCCAGCGCAGAGTAAACAATTAATTCAGGATTTTGTTTAAACAGGGGTTTTAGGGGAGAGAGGATCAAGTCATTCATGCGTTGCTGATCGTCTTTACCATCATTTGCAGCTGCACCATCGGGATAGATATTATCACCTAGTTGAATACCAAAGTCACAAGGCTTGGTTTTACATAGCGTAGCCATGGCTTGGCCTACTGCTGACGCGCCCGTGTCTTCGGTCGCGATATCCGTATTTGGATAAATATAAATGGGAGCATGACCAAAATCAGCAAGTGGACGGTGCTCCTCTAACCAGTCGGCTTTTTCAGCGGCAATGAACTCAGCCTTGTTCTTGGGCTTTTCTAGGTGTTTAGCTTTTGGATAATCAGGGTGATACCCGCCATCGCCAAATGCCAAAAAATTAATGCTTTCGGTTGCAAAACTTGCACAGCTGGTAGTGAGAAGGAGGGTGGATAAAATCTTCTTCATATTAAATGTGGCGCCTTGTTACCTCGGCGCCCTCCGTAACTCTTTATTAAAATGACGTAATGGTGAAGCCAAGTTCGAACGAACGTCCGTAGGTTTCATACTGATAGTTGTAACGCTTGTTGCCTTGATAGATGTAAAGAAGCTCATCGGTGAGGTTTACCGCGTTAAAGAATACTTGAGTCTGTTCATTTAGATAGTACTTGGCGCTAAAATCTAACTGCAGATGGTCGTCTTGATAAACACGTTGATCATTTTCAGTCTGTATAAAGCTCTTGCTTTTGTATGATGCACTTAAACGAGCACTTATCGTATCATCTTCATAACCAACCATTAGGTTGCCAATGTTGTCAGACTGATTAGGCAAGTTGTCATCTGCATCTATAAATGTCGCATTTGCAGAGAGCATCAAGCCTGATTTAAAGTTTTTACTATAAGCTAATTCTACGCCCGTAAGTTCTGCTTCACCGCCATTTACGCTTTGCTTCACTTCTTTGTAGCCATCCCACTCGCCATTGTCTTGCACTTCGGCTTCGGCAATAAAGTTGTCAATGGACTTATGGAATAAGCCAGCGGAGAGCACCCCAATTGCACCTTGGTAATATTCAATTGAGAAGTCATAATTTGTCGACTCGTAAGGTGATAATGCTGGGTTACCGACTTCTGCTTTACGTTCAACTTCAATCACACCGTCATCTTCAGAAGTTTCAGTTTCAATCACTTGATAAGCCGCAGCGTCACCGAAGCTGGGTCTGGCGATGGTTTGAGTAAATGCGAAACGCGTAATCAGTGAGTCATTGTGCGCATAGCGAAGTGTCAAGTTTGGAAGTAGATGATCGTAGCTATCTTCAACTTGCCACGCACTAATATCAACACGCTCAACGTCGTTTACATCATCTTTTATTAGTTCAACCCGATGCCCTGAGGTGCTGTAATCCGTATCTTCGTATCGGAATCCAGCAATGACGTTTAGGTTTTCTATATCAACCGTTAACATACCGTAAAGTGCGGAGACTTGTTCCTCGCTATCGTAAGAACGCCCTTTTGATTCGATATCCGTTTCGAGCTGATTAACTTCAAAATTGGCTTGTTGTGAGGCAAAAAACTTACGGATCGCATTGCGGTCTAAACCTGGTCCAAAATGACCAATTTCATAGTCTGGAGAGTGAGTTGCGAAGTTTTGTGCGACTGTGTCATTAAATCCACCATCATACAAGGTAGCGTCAATTCGGTTTATTTTTTCTCGATCGCTATATTTACCGCCGAACTTAAATTGGGCGTTGTAGCCTGACATCGTGAAGTCTTTGGTTAAGTCTAGCTTGAATGAGGTGGTTTCATCTTCGCTAAGGTTGTTTTCCCAAACGATCTCGTCCAGCTCAAATTGACTTAAGTCATTAACTCGGTCGTCAGCGCCAAGTGTTGGCGTTTCTCCAGCAATATAGCCCATTGCAAAGCCTTCTCCCGCGAAGTCTGCATCCAGTCTATTTGGTTCTTTTTCATCTGACTTTGAATAACTGACGTTATACTCGATAAACCAATCTTGGATATAGTTTTCACCACCTAGTACCGCAGATAAAATGCTTTGCTCTTCATATCTGTCTTTAGTGTCTCGATCGACATCAGCACCGGAAAAATATGCTTTAGTGGCTGACGTTTCTGCACCAAACACATCACCTTTGTCGAATTTATATTCGTTGCGCTGACGGTATTCATCATCAGAAAACTCGCTGTAAAGAGTACGCAAGTAATATTTTTTAAAGCCTTTATGATGGATATCAAAATTTAATGCTGCGCCTAAGCGTTCACGAGTAATTAGATAATGACGCTGTTCTATTTCTTCGGCTCCAAAGAAACTAACTTCTTCACCGGTATTGACATCATCCAGCTCAAGCTCCATCCAGCCACCATCGGTTTCCATGTTGTGAGAGCCAAACTTTCGTTCAAACCACGATACCGCGGTAGCGATGCCAAATTCAGTGTCTTTGCGTAGTTCAAAAGTGTCAGTGAAGCTTGCCGATATTTTCGGACTGGTTTCACTGACTTGCTCGTTGTGAGAGGCTTGTAAAGTTACGCTATAGCTTTGTCCGTCGCGATCAAAGGCACTTAAACTTTGTACTTCGATACTACCGCCAACAGCTGATGCGTCCATATCTGGAGTTACTGTTTTGCTGACTTCTAAGCTCTGTACTAACTCACTTGGGATGACATCCATGGCAACGGATCGAACGCCAGCTTCAGGAGAAGGCACACTAGTGCCATTAATTGTGACGTTATTTAAATTAGGGTCGATACCACGAATACCGACAAACCGGCCTTCACCTTGGTCACGTAAAATAGAGACACCAGGAAGGCGTTGAAGGGCTTCTGCGGCATTTTGGTCTGGTAATTGGCCGATTGAATCTGCACTAACGACAGACTTAATCGACAAGGCATTCTTTTGGCGATTGAGTGCACCGGCTTGGCCAGCGCGCTGACCCACAACAATAATATCATCCATTAGCCCAGCTTTTGCGGCTAGTTCAATCTTTACATCTGTAGTGTGGTTGTCAGTGATGGTAATTGACTGAGTAATAGTTTCGGCGCCAAGGTAGCTGACTTCCATGGTGTAATTACCCGCAGGAATTTTACTGATTTTAAAACGGCCATCTCGCTCAGACACCAAGGTTCTATTTAATTCTTTAATGACAATTTTAGCGCCTTGAAAGTGCGTTTTTTGGGACTCAGCACTCACTTGTCCAGTTAGTGTATTGGCTTGAACATGGGATGCTACTGTGAGCCCAGCGCAGACCAACGCGACTGGAGAGAGTTTAAAAAGTGACGGTAGTAAATTTTTCATTGTTGTTGCTCGCACAGGTTGAGTAAATTCCAGCTTGTTGCTGAAAGACGCCGCTAAACTAGTGTGAAAAGGTGACGATTTTATTTCAGGTGTTTCTAGAGTTAGAGTTCAGAGCTGTTTTTGCAGGATATTCGAACAGTATTGAGCTGATATGACCCCCAAGTTTTGTTTAAGCCTTTTGAGTCTGTTGACCTTTTCTGTATTCTCAAAGGCCAAAAATAACGGTTTCTTTTACATGTTAAGGAAGGTTTTTGGGGATTTGTCATAAAAACACTAACACTGATGAGCTAAATTGACCTCACGCTGAAATTGCAGCGTTTTTAAAATGTCGGTAATGCCTTATCTAACGAGCTCGCGAAATGAAACTTCAACCTTTTCTTTTACATTTCAATAAATGGTTAACCTTGGTCATATTAAGCTTAATTGCGCTCACGGTGACCCTTTTTTACGCCCAATTAAAACCTTTGGTTGAAATAGACTGGCTGGATAGTGCGGGAGAAGGTGGTATCACGCTGATGGTATTGCTTTGGACTGCAACCATTTTATTGACTAGACCTCGGGGAAGAGTAACGAATTTGCTTTTTATTGGTCTTAGCGCAATGTATTTATCAATGCTTTGGGATTTTCTTGATGAAATGTTTGTATTTACCCCAAGTTATTTAACCAGTATCGAAGCGTTTCCTGCCTGTTTGGGTATGATCATGATGAGTATATCTGCTTACTATTGGTATCAAGAACAACGCGTGCTCAATCAAACCTTGCTAAAAAAAGAGCGCTTTTATCGTGATCACAGCATGACGGATTTCATTACCGGTTTATACAGTGTTGAGTATATGGAAAAGCAAGTCGTTAGCGAACAGCAAAGAGTGAGTGTTAGCAAGCAAACGTTTTGTTTAACGCTGTTTGATGTTTGTGGCTTTGCTGCTTTTGCACGAAAAAATGGCCAGTTAAAAAGTGAGCAGCTATTAAAAGCAATTGCTGATATGTTGGCGGTCAGTATTCGAGACACGGATATTATTTGCCGCTTTGCTGCTGATAAATTTGTGGTTCTTCATCCATTAACAAACTATGTGCAAGCAGCAGAAATAGCAGCAAGAGCGGCGTCGTTAATTGCTAATCATGCTCAGTATGATGAAGGTCATAACACTTCAGATTTTAGCTCGGTGAACTGGGCTAGCATACAGTGCGACGAACAAGCGCAGCCATTCAATGTATTGGTGTCGAGTTTAATGCAGCGGTTAAACCATACTAAATCAAATGTCGCGTAATGCTTTATATTGATTTAACCCATAAGTGTTTGCAAAGCAGATATTTTGCTTTGCCACTTGTTGAATTAGCACAACAGCGAGGCGTTCACCCCGATGTGATCTTGCGAGGGAGTAAGTTATTTTACTCTGACTTAGCCAAAGTCGGGGCGAGTATTAGCACACAGCAATACCACCAAATAGTCGCAAACTTGATCATACAACCGAGCTGTAAAGAAGTCGGTTTTGTATTTGGTCAATACTTGCTGAACACGTTGGTTGCATCCTATGGTGAACTACTATTTAACTGTGGATCGCTACGCCAGCTACTAAAAGTACTGGTGTTAAAAGGTAAGGCCTTATTTCCCCTAATGCACTTTCGCACTTTAAAAGATAAGCAAAGTATTCATCTGGTTTTCTCTAGTGCGATTGAAGTGCCCAGCGAAGACGTTCAGCGGTTTAACTTCGAAATGCTAGCGGCCTTAATCAGCGGCTATGTGAAATGGCGCTGTCAGACCGCCGCAATCCGATTTCAATTTCCATATCCTCAGCCTGAATACCAGATTGAATACTTAAGTCACATTCAGCAGTCTTTTAGTTTTGACCATAGTGATTTTACCATTGCGCTAGATTATAACGAGCTGAACCAGACGCAGCAGGGGGCCTTTCCTTATCTTATAAACAAGCAGTTAAGAGTGCTCACTCCAGACCACACTGGTTTTTTGGCAACGGTTCATCGCTTGCTCTTAAAGCAACCTAAGAGCAACATTGAAAATATTGCTGAATCTTTAGCAATGAGCCCTGCTACGTTCAAAAGAAAATTAAAACAGCACGGTACCACGTTTGTTCAGGAAAAAGACAAGCTTCTTCGTCAGCAAGCGATGTTTCATGTTGCTGAGCAAGGCTTATCCAATGAACAGGCAGCTAGAGCATTACAATTTGATGATATTACCAACTTTAGACGTGCTTTTAAGCGTTGGACGGGGGGAGTGCCTTCGCATTTTAGAAAGGCTTAACACCGTTTGATGTTAAGCCTTATTTGGTACTCTTATAACTGGTTGTTAGCCAGACCAATAAAGAAACTATAACTTAGCGCCGTTTCGTGGATGCTTTGGAATCTGCCGGCAGAGCCGCCATGTCCGGCTTCCATATTGGTTTTAAACAACAGCAAATTGTCATCGGTTTTGTGGTCTCTGAGTTTAGCTACCCATTTTGCTGGTTCAAAATATTGCACTTGCGAATCGTGCAGTCCGGTCGTTACAAGTAGGTTTGGATAGGCTTGGGCTTTTACCTGATCATAAGGTGAGTATGAATACATATAGTCAAAATAGGTTTTATCGTTAGGATTACCCCATTCATCATACTCATTGGTGGTGAGTGGTAGACTTTCATCTAGCATGGTATTGATCACATCAACAAATGGAACCGCAGCATGCACGCCATCGTATAGCTCTGGTGCTTGGTTGATTACTGCTCCCATTAATAATCCACCTGCGCTACCGCCTCGTGCATAAATACGAGATGGATCGCCATACTTTTTATCAGCGAGCGCTTTGGTGACGTCAATAAAGTCATTAAAGGTATTCTTTTTGTTGAGCATTTTTCCGTCATCATACCAAGGTCGACCTAATGTTTCAGATCCTCGGATGTGGGCAATCGCGTATACAAACCCTCTGTCTAATAGGCTTAGGTTACTGATGGAGAATTTGGGAGATACATTTATTCCGTACGATCCATAACCGTATTGTAGTAGTGGGTTTGTCCCATCTTGTTTGAATTTATCCTTGCGGTACACTAATGAAACCGGAATTTTTGCCCCGTCTCTTGCGGTAATAAATAGCCGTTCCGACTTGTAGTTGTCAGGTGTAAAATCGCCAAGGACTTTACTTTGCTTGAGTAGAGTCTTTTCTAAGCTTTTTAAGTCAACATCATATACAGAGCTAGGTGTGGTCATGCTTGAGTACACCAACCTTAACTTGCCAGCGGTAATATCATAGTTACCTCTCATACCTAGCGTGTATGTAGGGTCATTGAAAGCAATACGCTTACTCTTATTAGTGGATAAGTTAAGTACCGTTAGATGAGGTAAGCCTTGTTCTCTGGTTTCATACACCAAGTGCTCAGCGAATAACTCAAAGTCATCAAGTTTGACATCCGGGTTATGTGGCACAACGGTCTGCCATTTGTTTACGTCAGCGATATCGTTGACCTTTGCGCGCATTAACTTAAAGTTGACCGCGTCTTTGTTGGTCCAGATATAAAACCAGTCCTCTAGTTTCTCGACACTGTATTCTAGGCCTTGTGTTCTTGGCAACAAGCGCTCAGGGGTTGCACTGGTATCATTGGCATCGAGAACTGAAACTCCTCTGGATACATAACTTGAATGGTGGATATAAATTAAACTACCGTCTTTGCTTTTACCCAAGCCAGTATAAAACGTATTGTCAGTTTCTTCATATACAAGTTGGTCTTCGGACTGTGCTGTACCTATTTTGTGGCGATATACTTGGTAGCCGAGTAGCGAGACAGGGTCTTTTTTAATGTAGTAAAGTGTCTGGTTATCATTAGCCCAAACAATGTTCGCTGATACTCCTTCAAGTGAATCCTCAAAGTATTGCCCATTATTGAGATCTTTAATGCGTACGGTGTAAATACGTCGTCCCGTCGGGTCTTGTGCATAAGCTAGCAATTGATCATTGGGGGATACGGCGTAAGAATCGATAGCGTAATATCCATGGCCTTTGGACAGTTCATTTTCGTCATACAAGACTTCTGCGTTTTCTCCATTTGCATCTTTACTACGATAATAAACGGGATATTCTTGCTCACCCTGTGTTTTATAAAAGTAATAATAGTTTCCCTTTTTTACGGGGACACTGGCATCATCTTTGACAATACGGCCTTTGATTTCTTCGAAAAGTTGTTGTTGTAGCGACTCTGTGGCTTTTAGTTTTGCTGTTGTGTAAGCATTTTCTTGCTCTAAATGAGAGAGAATTTTCTCATCACTACGAGTATCATCACGCAACCAATGATAATTATCGACCAATTCATAGCCATGGATTTTGGTGATATGAGGGACTTTTTTTGCGATTGGGGCTGATATAGTTTCATCGGCGATAAGCACGTCTCGTTTATTTACAGCACTGCTAGAAGATGCGGTTTGCTGACATCCAACGAGTGCAGCTACTGCGGCTGCGACAATTGTTATTGATAGATTTCTCATAAATTACTTCCTATGTATAGTTGTACCTGTAGGTAATACATGATTGGTTGCTGTAAACGAATCTACATAAGACCAATTACGTATTTTTCGCGACGAATTTATCTATCAGATTGATTTATGGTCATTCATCTTTAGCCAAAAATAGATAATAAACAGCTAAATATTTATGATGTTGTTAGGCAAAAACTGGCAATGTTCATAAAATGGGTCAGCTGTTCAACCACATAAGGAAATAGAGCAAATATGGAGCACAGAATTAATACAAACCAATTATCTAAGGTATTCCGTCTATATACAGAGTTTAGTGACACCGAGTTAGAAGACGCTCAACGTTTATTTACCTTTGAGACTTTTGAACCCAAGCAATTTATTTTTTGTGAAGGCGAGTTGGTTAAGAAAGTCTATTTTGTTATCCATGGTATTGGTCGGTATTTTTATGTTGACCACGAAGGAATAGAGCGAAATAAATCTTTAGTAAAATTAGGCGGCGCGTTTACTAGCGTTAGCTCCATAGTCGGCGGTGCACCAAGTCCCTTTTATACTCAAGCCATTACCACATGCACAACTGCTGCAATCGCATATGAAGACCTAATTTTATTAACCACACAATATACCAAATGGAACATTCTTGTTCGTAGGCTATATGAAAAACTGGTGCTAAAAAAAGAAAAGCGTGAAGCGGACTTATTGTTACTTGATGCAAAGGCTCGTTATCAAGTGTTTCTTAATGACTTTGGAGAAGGAAGTGAGTTAGTGCCGCTTAGGCATATCGCCTCATACTTGGGAGTGACAGACGTGACTCTGTCACGAATAAGAAAACAGATGGACTTAACATAGGTTAAGGAAGGGGTGGTAGCCATTGGGTATAATCAAGCTTATTTAAAGGAGATAAATATAATGCAGAAATTATTACCCCCATTGCTATTCATGTGGTTTGCAATACTGATTACCGTTGTTTGTTGGGCTACGGGCAGTCTACATACGCTGACGCTGCCATATAGTCTGTTTGGTATTATTTTGATCATAATTGGTTTGTCGTTATCCATATCAGGCAAACGTTTATTTAAAAGACTGAAAACCAATATCATGACATTTGATGAACCAGATGTATTGGTGACAGAAGGTGTATTTAAATTTACTCGTAACCCGATGTATTTGGGATTTGTTGTTGCACTATTAGGAGTCGCTGTGTTGACCGGCGCCGCGATATCTTCATTGTTATTGACGGCTTTATTCGCGCTAATCGTTGATAGGTGGTACATCGCCTATGAGGAGCAGATGATGACGAATAAGTTTGGGCCTGACTATAGCTGTTATTGTAAGAAAGTAAGGCGTTGGATTTAGCTCGCACACATAAAAAAGCCGCAGCAGTAAGCGGCGGCTTGAGTTAATTACATTTCAAAGTTGTCATTTGCTCTGTGCATCTAATGATTGTCCATTAACGCCAATGGAATCATCAGTCATAAGATACAAGTAGGTCGGCATAAGCTCTTCTGGAGTTTTTAATTTATCTTTATCTTCACCAGGGTAGGCTGATGCACGCATGCTCGTGCGTGTAGCACCAGGGTTAATACAATTAATGCGAATATTGGTTTTGCCGACTTCTGCTGCCCAAGTTTGCATCATCCCTTCCGTAGCAAATTTAGAAATGGCGTAAGCCCCCCAAAATTCACGGCCTTGTCTACCAACACCGGAAGAAGTAAACACGACTGAAGCGTGTGGTGCCTTGCGTAGGATAGGGAACAAGTATTTAGTGATCATCGCCTGTGCAGTCACATTCACTTTCATGATGTTCTCAAACGTGGAAACACAGAAATGTTCAAGTGGACCCAATGACCCAAGAATTGATGCATTGTTTAAAAGGCCATCTAGTTTACCAAATTGCTGCTCAATGGTAGCAGCCAAATCGCGGTAGTGTTGCTTAGTAGCACCGCGTAAATCCATTGGCACGATAGCAGGTTGCGGGTAACCTGCATTTACGATTTCATCGTACACAGCTTCTAACTTACTCGTGGTTTTACCGAGTAAAATAACGGTTGCACCATGCTTGGCATAATTGATTGCTGCAACACGACCGATACCATCACCTGCACCTGTAATAAGAATTACTTTTTCAGCCAGGGCGTTGTCCGGAGCTTGATAAGTCTGCATTCTGTACTCCATTTGAAAAGTTTTCGATATTTTACCACACTGATCAGCCAAGTTATCGAATTTATTGTAAATATGGCTGGCGAAAAGAATTGGATTGGGTTAAGTTTAACTGGTCTAATGTCTTATTAAAAATGCTATTACACAGATTTAACGAGAATTATCACAATAATAATAAGATTATGTCGGAGCCTATCGAATGAAAAAAATGTTACTCTCACTCGCAGTTTCAGCGGTTCTTGCTGGCTGCGGAGGCGGCGAAACGTTAGAAGACGTAAAAAAAGAATCGACGCCAGTTATCCCTTCTATCGCTGTTAAATTTGATCCTTCAAATGGGGTGGTGCCCGTCCCGAATGATTTGTTGTTTTCGGGCACTACAGACGGTACTTTAAATTTGCCAGGTGAAAAGCTTGGCATTACAGATGCTGACGGAAATCCAATCGTAAGCCGGGCTGGATATGCCGACCCTTCTGTAGCTCTCGGAGCGTTAGACGGTTGGTCAACGCAAATGCCTTACACTGTTGATTTATCCATTCCAACCGGGTTAAGCCTCGATAAATCAAGTGTGTCTATGCCAGGTTCTGTGCGTATTTTCGAAGTTGAGATGGGTAGTCCACTACAAGACATCGATGAATGTAAAGTTGTAGCAAGTGGACAAGCTTGTAAAACGGTTGCTGAACTACAATTTGGCTCAGACTTTGTGTCAACAACAAACGCCGCCGGAACCAGTATTGTCGTCGTACCTTTAAAACCTCTTAAGCCTGAAACAACCTATATTACGGTGTTGACTAAAGGTATCAAGGATTCACAAGGTCGGGGTATTAACTCTTCATCCACTTACGGTTTACTCCGTGCCAGTGAAGATTTAGTGACCGATACTCAAAAAACATTGCAAGCAGTGATCAAAAGTTATGAAGAAAAGCTCATTGAGTTTGGTACTGTAACTAAAGATGAAATCATCTATTCTGCTGCAATGACAACGCAATCCAGAGGTCATGCACTAGCGGCGGCTCGTCAATTATTAATTGCGTCACTTGCCAATCAAGATTTAGCTCAGGCTTATCCATTACCTGTTTTGGCAGTGCCAGCTCAACCAGTCCCAGGTATGACAGTGGCAGATGTGTTAGCTGGTCAGATACCTGATGCGCTGATTCCTGCGTTTCAATCAATCCGCTATTTACGTGGTCAGGTGACTTTGCCACAGTATTTGGCAAAGCCGGATTCAGGTACTGCTGATTCATTAGTTGACACGTATTGGCAGGGTCTATGTGACAATGGCGTTACCTTAGCAGGTTATGCTGCTGCGGCTGGTGGGCTTCCTGAAGCTCCAGTATCACAGGCTGATGCGTTGTGTATGGGGTTGTCGCAGGGCAAGCTTAGAGATCTTGGCTTGGATGACAAACGTTTCTTAACAAAGTACAACCCAATCCCGAAAACACAATGGCACGCAAATGTACCAGTACAAATTACCATGCCAGCTAATGAAGCTGCACGACCTGAAACTGGTTGGCCAGTAGTTATTATGCAACACGGTATTACCAGCAAAAAAGAAGACATGCTAGGACTGACTTTAGCGTTGACTCAAGCTGGATTTGCTACTGTTGCTATCGACCATCCGATGCATGGCGAGCGTGGTATTGATGGTAACGGAGATGGTATTGAAGACTTTAATGCTTCAACCAAAAGTGTTCTTTCGTACATGAATTTAACGTCGTTACTGGTGGCTCGTGACAACTTACGTCAGTCGACTGCTGATTTACTTGGTTTACGTGTTGGTTTGAACTTTGTAAACCAAGCTTCTGGTGGCCAAGTCATGTTTAACACGCAAGATGTTAGCTTTTTAGGCCACTCATTAGGCTCAATCGTTGGTCCTAGTTTTATCGCCCATGCTAACGCGCCATTCCAAACAGGGAATGCAACACAAGATGCAACACTTGGTGCTATGTTTAATGTGAAATCAGCTGCGTTAGCAAGTGGTGGATCTGGCATCGCCAACTTCCTTATCGAATCGCAATCGTTTGGTCCAGTTGTGCAAGGCTCTGTTGTTGCTGGTGCCTCTGGCACGTTAATCAAGAAAGCGCTTACCGAATACATCACGTCAGGCGGCGCAGTGGGCGATTGTGGTGTTGTAGATCCAACCAATGCAGCTGCGATGGCAGCCTATGTTCCATGTGCATATACGTCATTCAGAACGGCGCTGGAAATGGCTGATGACCAACAATCAATTGCAGCAATCAATGGTGTTGTTAATCAATTTGCTTTTGCTGCTCAAACCGCGTTAGATAGTGCAGATCCATTAAACTATGCGTCGATGGTCAAAGCACTACAGACACCTGTTTACATGAGTGTAGTGACTGGCGGTGTTGATGGTAACAAGGCAGATCTAGTGATACCTCCTTCAACAGAACGTAGCGTGTTATCAGGTAGTCTACCTCTGGCAAACTACATGGGCTTAACAGCGGTGAGTGAATCGCAGATGAGCACGGACGGTACGCCTTCAAGTTACGTTGTTAAGTTCAGTCAAGGGCATCACAGCTCGGTGTTGACGACAAGCTTCTCAGCACAGGCTGGCGGAACAGCACAAGGTCATGCTGCTGCTTCGGTTGAAATGCAAACTCAAATTGCAAGTTTCTTAAAATCGAAAGGTTTAGCATTACAAGTGACAAATACAGCTGTCATTGAAGAGTAAGTTAGGTAGAACATTAAAAAACCGGTAGGCTGTGTCTACCGGTTTTTTGTTTCTTAAAGTCACGTTAGAGTTGTTCACTTACACTTGATTTAAGCTTGAACTGCTCACCTCGCTTATAAACTCTGTGCGTAATGATACAAAGCTCTTAAAATCCCCAAGTTACGCTCATTTCCCTCGTGTTCAGTGGCAAGGTTTTCTAGTTCGAGCATAAAGTCTTGAGCACTAATTGCAGGACTATCTTCGTTATGCATTAGCTTGTTTTGGCAATATTTACGCCATTGCTCAAGTTCTTGTTGGGTTAATGTTTGTGGCCAATTTCGTGCGCGGTAACGAAATAACATGGTAGAAAATTTACTGGCCTCAAAATCTAAATGCAAGGTTGATAACTGTTCTGGTGGGGTGTTTCGAACTATGGCAAATTTCGCTTTGTCGGATTTACTTATAAACCCGTCATAGAGTTGGTAGTCAGGATTGGAAGGAGTATCAAATCCAGCGTTATCGGCAAATACTTCTGCTACTTTTTCGCGTAGTTCAGGGTGTTGTTTTAGTACTTTTAAGTGTTCTAAACATTGTTCTCTGTCAATCCCTAAGCGGTGTGCGTTTTCTGGCAAAAGTGTTTTAGCAGGTGCAATAAACGGGCACTTGTTGGTATGAACTAGTTTAAGTCCAACGGGAAGTTCATCTTCAGCAAGATCTGCTCTTCTAGTATACAGCCTCTCACGAAGTTGTTCTGAATCTAAATCTAATAATACCTGTGGCGACTGGCTGAGATCAAAGCAGATCACGGCATTGCTGTTGGTTGGATGAAAGCTCATGGGGGCGACCCAAGTAATACACCCTTGGGTTGCAGGAAAACGTGAAGAAACATGGGCCAAAGGCTGCATATTAAACACATCAATTAAGCTTGCCACTGCCTTTTTATTTCTATGAGTAAAGTAAAAATCGTAGAGTTTTGGCTGTTTAGTTTTGATTAATTTAGCCAGCGCGATGGTTGCCGTGACATCACTTAATGCATCGTGCGCCGCGCCATGGTCGATATTATTGGCTTTAGTTAAATGCTCTAATCTAAAACTAGGCGTACCATCTTCTTTTGTCGGCCAATTAATGCCTTCTGGGCGCAATGCATAACATGCTCGCACCAAGTCAATAATGTCCCAACGACTGTTGCCGTTTTGCCATTCTCGCTCGTAAGGGTCATAAAAATTACGATATAAACTATAGCGTGACAGCTCATCGTCAAAGCGAATGCTGTTGTATCCGGCGACACAGGTATTCGGTTGAGAAAACTGCTGATGGATCTTGGCCATAAACTCAGCTTCGTTTAAGCCATGCTTTAATGCATGTTGTGGGGTAATTCCTGTGACCAAACACGCTTGTGGATGCGGTAAATAGTCTGGCGCGGGTTGGCAATATTCAATTAGCGGCTCACCAATAATATTCAGGTCTAGATCAGTACGGATCCCCGCAAACTGGCTAGGTCTGTCCTTTTGTGGATTCGCGCCCCAGCTTTCATAATCGTGCCAGTAGATAGACGGTGTGTTCTCAGCATTTCTTTTTGTTTCTGACAAACTATCAATATTCATAAAATCATATACTTAATGTTAAGACGTGTATTCACTGGTTTTTTAATGTTTCTTGTAATTATCCACAAGAGTGTATATAACTGTGTATATCAATTCTTGCCTATGTGTGTATGGATATATTTATGGCACTAACGGATGCTAAGCTACGAAATCTAGTGAACAAGAAAAACGAACCTTTGACATTATCGCATAGAGATGGACTGAGGGTAAGGCGCAATAATAATGGAACAGTAGTTTGGCAATATCGTTGCCGCTACATTGGCAAGCAGCAGTTAATTACATTGGGATACTACCCAGAAGTGACAATAAAGTCTGCCCAAGAGCTTGTTCCATATTTCAAAAGTTGGATCACAGCAGGGGATGACCCTCGTAAAAAGTTTAAAGAATACAAGCAATGCTCTTCTGGAAAGCCTACTCCAGCGCAATTAGCAGATGCATGGTATGAAAGTGAACAGTCAAAGTACAAACAAAAAACTCGGATACTCTACGAAAACCAATTAAGCAAATGGATAGTGCCATACTTACAAGAAAAACCCGCCGACGATATGACTCCGGTGGATTGGCATAAATTTTTTGATTTTGTCAAAGATAAAGGATCTGCTAAAACGTCACCCGTAATACTGGTAAGGTTAAAGACCATTTTTCGGTGGGCTTCGATGAGGGGATTAATAAGCGGAAATAATCCATTACTCAATCTTCAAACGAAGCATGTTGGTATACCAACGACGCAAGGCCAACGATGGCTAACTTTTAAAGAGATTGCATTGCTTTGGCGGCAAATAGAACAGTCAAAATCAACGCCTACAACCAAAGCATGCTTACAGTTCATTTTTATAACTGGAGCGAGACAATCAGAAGTAAGATTGATGCGATGGGAGCATATTGACTTTGAGGATAAAATTTGGACTGTGCCATCAGAAAACTCTAAATCCAATAAGACTATTCGAAGACCATTGACGGATAAGATGATAGAGATACTGAAAAATCAGGGTCTGGTTTATGGCCGCAATGGGGTAGTTTTCCCCGGGGCGAATCCTAAAAAGCCCATAACAACACATTCAATAAATCAGTTCTGCGAAAGAATGTGGAGTCACCTGTATAAAAAGTCTCAAGTCCAGAAGTTTGTACCTCATGACGCGCGAAGATCATTAAGCACACTATTAAGTGAATTAGGTGTTTTACCACATGTAACAGAGAAAATGCTAGGCCATGCTATGCGCGGAGTGATGGCCGTGTATAACAAACATGACTACATTAGTGATCAACGTAAAGGTTATGAAGTTTACTGGAAGCACATAATAAACGCCATTGGTGAGCTTTGAAGTACCATAAGAAAACGTAAACTAGTTATAGCAGGGTTTAGGCGTTTACGAAATAAACCAAGCGCAGATATATTGGCGTTACT
Organism: Pseudoalteromonas sp. T1lg65; assembly: GCF_051930985.1. NCBI lineage: Bacteria > Pseudomonadati > Pseudomonadota > Gammaproteobacteria > Alteromonadales > Pseudoalteromonadaceae > Pseudoalteromonas > Pseudoalteromonas sp. T1lg65. The sequence continues at coordinate 1,892,671 of NZ_CP196837.1, forward strand.
TACCACGGATCTCAACTGAATTGGTCTTAGATTGACTTGTAAGACTCGATTAATAAAAATCAATCAAATCTTACAGTCGAAAATGTGCCATAAACAGACTATCAGCGTAACTCGTATCTGCCCCAAAATGCTTTAACGTAAATGCTCTAAATGTCTGTTTTGAACGAGAAGCCGACGTTGATAGTGAGCAAAGTTATGCTGTTTTTATACAAAATGCCTGATTTTGTCCGATAACATTATTACTCGCCGTTTTGGGGTAAAGTGACGAACTAGAATTTGCCGCTGTGCTATATGCCTGTTTACAGTAGCAATTATTGGTGGAATTATAAAGGTATGTAATATGAGCCGTTTTGGTGCGTTATAAACTACCAAAGTGGGACAGAATAAGTTGTTAGGCATTAATCGCATACCCAAACATAGTTGACAAGAAAGGAAGTTAAGTGTCAGAAAAATACGAGTGGCGTAAGAAAGAAAAGAAGTTATACATTCCCAAACAAAAGCCAGAAATAGTAGAAGTACCGGAATTTAAATTTATAACAATAAAAGGTGAAGGGAGTCCTGCCGAGAGTATATTCAATGAATGTATCGGCGCTTTATATTCAGTAGCATACGGTATTAAGATGCTGTCCAAAAAGGAAGAATACCAACCTTCTGGATACTTTGATTATACAGTTTACCCACTGGAAGGGGTATGGGATATAAATGAAGAAGCGAAAAAGCGATTCAAAGGAACAATTGCAAAGGAAGACCTGATTTATCAAATAATGATTAGGCAACCGGAATTTGTAGACGAAAGTGTTTTTAGGGATATTATTGAATCCGTAAAAAAGAAAAAGCTAAATCCTTTACTCGAACAAGTAAAATTTGAATCAATAGCAGATGGAAAGTGCGTTCAAATGCTTCACTTAGGGAGGTTTGAAGATGAGCCTGAAACATTTGAAAAAATGGAAGCATTTTCACGTGAAAATGGATTAACTCGCCTATCAAAAATTCATCGTGAAATTTACCTATCAGATGCGAGAAAAGTTGTTCCTGAAAAGCTAAAAACGGTATTGAGATTTAAGGTTAAGTAAATTAAAAAATGCCTAACAAAGCATTGAATCGGACAATTTACAGTTGGCTGTTGTTCGCTTCGCTCACTGAGTTTAGCCAACTGCAAATTGCCGTTTAACGCGGCGTTATATTTTCTCCGAGGATTTATGAATAAAATTGAAGATTTGTACGGAAACGATCTTGAAGCGAAGTATTTTTATATTTTCCCCGTGGAGAGACTTGATTTAACAAGTGAAGAGTCATTTGGGAACATAAGAATCTTTCCAAAAGGCTGTATCGATATTGATGATATGTTTAGTAATACAATTATTATGTCTCAAGAAGACAAAGATAAATTTGATTCAAACATTGAGAAGCTTAAATCAAACCCTTTAGTAGTAATCAATGATCAAACTTATGCTGATTACCCTGGGAGCGTATCAAGTGATTTGCAAATTATGACTACTGCAATATCTAAAGCCTCCATAATTATCGATTATATAAAATTTGAGTTTTGCTCCTTAGTTGCTCCTAAAACTATGCCAGCAAGGTTGGGGCAAGTTACATCAGGTGAGACGTTACTGTTAATGTACAATGGGAAAGGGAGTCCTTTTACTCGTATCATAGATACTACGATCTACAGTAATACTTTAACGGCGGGTGTAGGTTTAGATATTAACTCCGAAATTTTCACTAATTTTAACCTATTAAATGATGATATTGGAGAGGTTGGGAACATAGCGAAACAAGCATTGAGAATGTTTTCAAATGCATTGGAAGAAAATGATAATACAGGGAAATTCATCGAAATAATGAGATTGTTTGAATTTATCGCCGATCCAAATAGTTTTACTAAGTTCCAGAAGGTTAGAACAAAAATTGCGGCTCACATAGCCGAAAACAGCTCGGACATTCATAGATTGCAGGAAGAGTTTAAATACTATTCTAGCGGTGACAATGAAGATGGATTGCGTACGGAAATAATTCACAATGGTAAGAGTATAGAAATATTGATACCAGAACTTAGTAAACAAACAGATCTTTTCAATAAATTACAGTTATACATAACCAAATGCATTAGAGATCTAGTTTGCTTTTACAATAAAAGCTGGGTTGAACTCGAAGCCATCAGAGATACAAAATTAGAAAAAGCAAAAAAAAACAAAGTAAAAAATAAAACCGTGAATTACTCCAATACAGCCGTTTTAATTGATGTTAACTTCCTTGCTGAATCAATTGAAAAATTTTCTCCAATGTATAAAGAGCTGTACCCAGAGAGTGATTTTAGTAATTTAAAATTAGAAGAATTAGTTTATCAAGCTTTACGCAACTGTAGAGTGTTAGAAGAAAATAAAACTTACAAAGTATTTGCCTTTTCTAATGCAATTGATGATATCCCCTTAGTTAAAATACCTGTTTCATCATTAGATGGCGCAAAACTTAAAGGTAATAATTGCATGTTTGAGCTTGTTGCATTTGCCTTCGGGGAAAAAGTAAAAAAAATAGAGTCTGTTTTCGAAGTCACTCACGATATTTTTCAAGACAAGTCTTCTTTTGATTCTTCAGCCCTTACTTTTCAAAATGTTGTGTTTATTGGAGATGATCCTGAATATATTGATCTTCTGACAAACGTGAACGCGAAAGATAACCGAAATTTGACTATTGTAAAATGTTCACATTATTCTCAAATGGAACATCGAATTCCATTTTTTGATGTAGGGCATTTAGTAGGAATGTCATTTGGTCTGTCAGCTAGTCAGCTATGAAAATATAACAAGGCAATTAAACGGAACTAAAACAGTGGGTTAGGTTTCGCTTCGCTCTACATTTTAACCCACTATTTTAGTCCGCTTATTGCGGCGTTAGCTTAAATATTTTAGGTTAGAGTGTATGTCGAAGAAAAAGAAAAAGGCTTCAAGGAAACCTTCAAAGAGAATCCCCAACGAAACCTCTATTATGGATAAGTCTTCAAAGCTTGCTAAGTTTTTGGGGTTTTTAATGGGTAGTGGTTTGCTGTTAGTGATCTTACAAGTCTCGTTCAACTATTTTGATAAAGGCGTAGCCATATCATTCACCAAACCTTTAAATTCCGGATACGAGTTCAAAGCAACTAACAGCAGCCCGATAGATTATACCGTTGAAAAATTAAGGGTCTATCCAGACTTTAATCAAAAAATCGTTTTTACTCTTACAAAAGATATTCTTGCTGAATTACAAGTAGACGAAGATGGTGTTTCAATTCCAGGTGGTAATGAAACATATATTCCTGCGTATGAATTTAAAGAGTTAGATGGTGTCAAGATTGAATCGAACAGAAGTGAAGCGTTTAGAATCCCACCGCTATCTGCTAGAGATTACTATAAGCCAGAGGCTATGATAGTCTTTATTGAATATGAAGTAATGCCGACCAATTCATTAATTAGTGCTTTTCATAGACAACTCGTTGGCTTTGGGTGGGTGAACTCCATCACAAAGAATAAGTATTTAGTTTCAGGTGACTATTGGACGCCACTAAGTTTGAATTCTGAAATATCAGCTTTGGAAACTGCATGTAGAGATACTGAATGGTTCTCTAAAAGTTCAGAGTGCAAAATTTAAGCTAACAAACTGTTTAAGAGTGATTCGCAACGCGTGGCATTTTTACTATGCGTTGCGTTTAGTGTTTAAGGTGGTATGCGGGAGCTTGGGTGCGGCGTTGCTCACACCTTAACAGGGCGTTACGACTGTTGGCTTGTGGCACAGAGCCGTCCTCCATCTCTAACGCATTTCTGTCCAAAACGTATTTGTTTGACAGTTCGCCTCTCGCTCATAACTGCCTGTCTTGTCAAGTGAGGTAGTAACAGTAGTTGTGTACAAAGTTCATATTAGCTTCTAAGCCCAAGTTAAACAGCGGTATCATATAGGGAGTACTGTTTAAATCCCCAGATTGTAAGATGTGTAATGCAAAGTTATTATTTTTGTTAAATATAATAAGGAAGTTTTACATGTCTCATTCCCTTGCGGCAGCGGCAATAGAAAAAAATCAAGTTGTTCACATTATTTATGCTGCCGGTAGTTACCCAGGTAAAGTTAGGCCAATACTTCCAACGAAGTTGTCTAAAGGAAAAATCTATGCAATCTGTAAACTTCGTGACGAAGAAAGAGAATTCGAACTTGAAAAGGTTACTTTTTTAGAGCCCGATGAGGTAAAAAATTATGAATATGCAGAACTACCACTGCGTGTAGGCACAATTGAAACCTTAATCAACTTAGTAAGCCCACTTATTCCAGAATCTACAAAAATAGTAACAGAAAACCAGAATATTTGTATAAAGCAAGCTGGAGAGGCTATTGTGAGCATTGAGTTTAGAGAACTTAATGAAGATGGTTTTAAGCGAGAGAGGCCTTGGCAGATTGGTGGGAAATGCTGCAAACCGAGTCACTTTACTAGTTTCGATGGCGCCGCAAATAAGTTTTACACAATAATTAAGTCAGAATTTAGTTTCTCCACCGATTACTACTACGAGCTGCAGTTTTTAGAGAGTTTAAAAAAACAGTACAAGGCTCGAGCTATCGCAAAGCCAGCTTTAATCGCACCAATAGTAGCCAATATCAAAGGTGGAATTACAATAAAAACTGCGCATTGGAAATATAAAGTTTGCTACGGTCATCGAGAAGCTCTTGGTATGAGTTATGTAAAGAGAATGAAGAATAAAAAGTCTTACATGACTTGGGTTCAAGGGATTTGCTTATCCTTTAAGGAAGGGGATGTTTTTGAACATTCATTTTTAAGCGAGCTAATTCAAGTTATGTACGCAGTGCCCTCTGGATGGGATATGGACGAAGGAAAAATGTATCAGGGGGTCGTAACATTTGATACTTTTAAAAAGATTGACGGTAAAATTAAAAAGCAGAAATCATATAGCACAAACCAGATGGCCTTTTTGAAAATTCTGATTACTGGAAATAATGAACTAACTCCCTTGAATGGTGGACAGTAACATTCCTTGAACTAGTATTATCAAGAGCGCAGTGGAGTGCGCTCTTAAATCCAAGGATGAATAATGAAATACCTACAAAACCTACTTTCCCTAGTCAACAAGTCTAACGGTAATTCACTTTTGCCTAACCAAGAGTACGCATTTTTAATTCAGCAAACAGAGCAACGGCCAATAGTCATAATTTTATTAGCGTGGAGAACAGGTGTGCCTTGTATAAAGTTGGTACAAATTGCAAAGCGATATCCATACAAATTCAAGCTGACTAGATACATGGGCCTAAATGCCTTGGTTCGTATTGATGGGTATGAAACCAAGAAATAAGCTTTACGGCTGGTGCAGGTTCCGCAAGAGCTGTCGGCATGTTAGCTTATACAGATTTCAAGATAGTATTAAATTAGTAGAAATGGGACACCTTAAAGTAGTAGCCTTTCATACACAGCACTTGTCAAAATATGTGGCATATGAAAAATAAAATACCTATAACTCAAAAATAAACAGATATAACTCCCATCAATAGGGTGTCTAGTTGTTGGCTTAGCACTATTAGGTGGAATGTTTGCAATTCCAATAGACGTAATCAGCATTATTGTATAGTAACGACTTTTGGGTATGTGAATAAGCCTGTATTTATATACAGTTCTTTAGCTTGTAGCCCGCGCACTAATTGCGATAAACTAACTTTGCTTGTTGTCATGCAGCGCCAAATGCATTAACATTGAATAAACAAGTGTAAGGATTTATCAACATAATGAATAAGGATCTAAATATGAACTCCAAAACACTTGATAAGAGCCAATTGAAGAAAGTTCATGGTGGAGGTACTGGCAGTGGTGACGGTATTGAACCTCCTTCAATGCAAGAGCAGGGTGGAGCAAGCATAGTCTACGCAGAGTCAAGCTATAAAAAAGAAAACGAAATTTTAAAATGAAATAAGGATTGATTTTGACGGTTAATGGAAGTCTCTACTTTATTGGTATTTTTGTGATTTGTTTACAAATTACAGTAGTCATAAGTATATGTGCGTTAAGCTATCAAAAGCTGAGTCAATTGTTTTTTGGTGGTTTTAAAGACATTTCAAGTGAAAGTGATGCATTGTTACATAGCTGCTTTCTGACTGCGATTTCTGTTGCCGTTTTTCATCCTATTACTAGTATTATTTCAAATTTAATTCTATCTTTGAACATTGATGATAAATTGCATCTTCGACAAATCTTCTACGCAACATTGTTTTTCCTTGAATTTGCCTTTTTAATGACTGTCGTTGTAGCTCATAAGATCAGAAAATGTGCTTTTTCAACTGTTGCTAGAATCACTATCCTAATTTCCATTCTTATATGTGCAAATCAATTAATTCAATTTTATATTCGGGCAATATTAGGGTTTGACTTTTATATGCCAATGTACAAAATTTGCGTGGTTTTGTTTAATATTGCAACACTGGTCACAATTGGAATATACCCAATTGTTGCACTTGTAAGAATAAAAAAACTAAAACTGGGACGTTAAAGTATGTCAGAACAACTAATTTTATTTGTGACCATGGCTATAGTGTTACTTTTCTCCGCATTTATATATCTGAATATATTGAATGAAGTAGAAGAAAAGTTAGGTTTTGAACGTAAGCTGCTTACTTTATTTTCACGGTTTTTACTGAAAAGCCCCGACGTGTTAGACTTTACTGAAGTGAACATGAAGTCACATAGCGTAATACTTCAGGTATATGATGCAATAACAGAACAAGACAAAACAATCCAATACAAGAAAGTGCAAATTGCTCATAATGGTGTTAGAAATTATGTGAAGTTGGTTGGCGCACAGCCTATAATTTTAGTACCAAAACCAGAGCGGCCAGTTCTTAAGGCTGTGAAATAGAGTATAAACCCGCAACTTAGCGGGTTTTTTTATGCTGTTTTACTAGTTTCCTGTTTACCTGAATATTTTGAGGATAATAAAGGTTTTAAGTCTTTTAAGATTAACTTACCACAGTCATCGAAATCTACTGGCTTTTGTGTATTAGGTGTAAACCAATTTAGATGACAAAACATTAAGATTGCTTGCGATACTATTTCAACAAACTGAGTCTCGAATTCATCATCTGAAAGCTCACCTGCAGATACAGTGAGCTTATCCCCCGGAGATATTTGACCAAGAGATGGATTAGTATTGTCAGTCAGTAACCATAGCATGTACATTTTTGTACTTTCGTGATTAGCAAATTTCTCAATTACGGGATATCCAGGCTCAGAAAGCCCTATTTCATACTTCTTATATCCACCGATACCAATACCAAGCAGATCGCAGAATTGTGCTTGTGTTAACCCAAGTGAAGTCCGTACTAATTTTAATTTATCACCTACATGACTTGACATGATTACAATAAGATCCTAGAGTGCTTAAAAGGTTCCAAAAAGAACCTTGGGTTTCTAAAGTTTGTTCCTGTTATTGTTCAGTAGATTTATCCGACTACTGTAGTAGAGGTTAGCATAAGAAAGGGCCATTTAGGAACCAATCAAGTACATAAATGACTTATGAGGTGATACATGGAAATACAAGAGTTAAGGAAGAACCTGCTTGGCGAAGTTGTTGGACCAAATGAAGGTTTCTTAAGGCTAGAGAGAGTTATGGATATGTGCGGCATGTCGCAGTCTCATATCTATAAACTAATGAGCGAAGGTAAGTTCCCTAGAGCTCAAAAGTTAACGCATAGATGTTCGGTGTGGTTAGAGACAGACATTAATTTGTGGCGCTCAATGACTACAGAGTCTTTTTACTCTCAGTACGGCGAGCAATTGCTGCAAGCCAAGGAGCAAGCAGCATGAATATTGAAGCTATAACTCAGCTAAATATCTCCCCAGATGCACAGGCCATTCTTATGACATTACTTAATGAGAACTTGCAGCTTAAACAACAACTAGCTCAACAGGAGTCTGAGCTAAAAGACGAACTATTACCCACAATAGATGCAATGAAGCTCCTTGGATGTGGCCGCAAGAAATTTTGGGAACTCGCAAAAAAAGATGGATTTCCACCTGCTATTCCATTTGGTAGATCAAATCATTATCGACGTACCCAACTTATAAAATTCAGAGACAGCTACATAGAAAGTAAGGAGGTTTAACATGGCAAATACACAACCTCAGGGCTTACGCGAAATTAGAGCAATGATTGGCGACCACCGTAAAAAGCCTGGTTACATCTTTACAAACGTACTTAGCCAAAAGCAACGTCAACTCGTGCTGTTTACAGCAGGGTTCAGCCGTTTAGACCTAGATAAGCACTGGGATGATATGACGCTAGACGAGCGCGACAAAGTACGCAATGGCTTGATGTTCTTGAACAACATTGTGATTGAGTTTATCGACGCAAACGCCATGCAACCAGAGTGCTTTTATCATGGCGCAAAGCCAAATACGCCACGCTACAGTGCCGACAGCGTAGTTACACCAATAAAGCAACATTAGGAGTTGTTATGCGTGTATCTACAACAGTGATAAAAGCACCGGTTAGAACGTTTATGTCTACGCCTAGACAATTAGGCAAACTAAACCGTTTGTACCAAGAGCAGCTAGAGTTAAACGCAAAACTGACTCGTGCTATTGAACAAACCATTGGTTGGGTTGAGTCTACAGGCGGTTGTGAAGAGTCTATCCGTATGCTGCGCTTAGCATTAGGTGAGGTGAAGTCATGAGCTCAACAGGCCGAGGATACATACGTCATGAAGATGACTACTACGTAACGCCACACTGGATGATTAACGACTTTTTGTATGCCTTTGATCAAGATGGAATCAGCGACTTTGGGTCGTACAACCAAATCCTAGACCCAAGTGCAGGTGGGTGTGAAAAATATGAAATGAGTTACCCTTCGGTGCTAGCTCAACACGGGCTTATAGCCGAGAGTTGGGATATAAGAACTGATTCTCGCGCAGAGCGTAAGGGGGTTGATTTTTTAAAGCAACCTACCGGGCCAGAGCATAACCAGTACGACATGATCATAACTAATCCACCTTTTAGGCTCTCACAAGAGTTTGTTTATCACTCGTTAAACATGGTTAGAGATGGCGGCATGGTTATCATGTTACAACGCCTCAATTGGTTAGGAAGTATAAAGCGAAAAGTCATGTGGCAATCCTTACCGCTTGCTTCGGTATATGTGCATAGCAAGCGGGGTGCGTTTAACCCTGAAAAACCAAGTAAAACCGACTCCATCGAATACGCCCACTTTGTATTTTGCAAAGGGTTCAGGCTCCCAGCAGAACTAGCTGTAATCTAATTTAACTATCCAAAGGAATATTAAAAATGCTCCCTATCAAAGACCAAGATCTATCCAAAGCGCAGCGTTTAATCAGCAACATTGTTAATCATGCGGTTGAACAGGCCAATTTTACAATCCGTTTGCTTAATCAACGCAGCACAATTCACATGTTAATGCAGTGCGAAGACACGCTAACTGATTTGATTCCAATCATCGAAATGATTAGCGAAGAGCATGCTGAGTATTCCCTCATTTACGACCAAATGAAAACAGCACTTAATGCCGCCCAAATGGGTGGAGAGCCGTTATCAATTGAACAAATTGAGGAAGCTGCATGAACCACGTAATGCTTGATTTAGAGACTATGGGGAAGGGCAATAACGCTGCAATTAGGCAAATTACGTTTCTGCAATTTACAAAGCACTAGCCGGCTAAATTTAAATTCCAACTTCTCCATGTTGTATGGGGCGAAAGCCCCTTTTTAAGGGAGTATGCCAGTGAGCATCATATGGCCAATAAAAACATTTGAGGTTTGTAAAGCCGCAGTAACCATCACAAAGCAAGTACGAGACAACGCGCATAGAGCGACTTTGTTAAACGGCTTGCAGCGATTTACCGTTTATATCCAGTATAAACTAGCCAAACAATACATCTCTAAAATAACACCTGAGCCAGATGCTTGGTATCAAGACGAGCCTACAAACCCAAGCGAACCTGCTAACGCTTGGTTTTGTAACGTGCTTGAAACTACACCTCATAGAATAGATTTAACCAGTTTAAGTTTCAGCAAACAGGCTGTTGCGGCATTAAATAAAGTGCATAACAACCGCCACCACAATTATATTGCTGCCGACATAGTAGCCAGCAAGCGTGCTAGAAGTATTCAGGCCAGTTTTGTTAGACAAACTGAGGAAATGCTCAAAGTAGCAGAGGTGGCAAAAGAAAAACGTCTTGAGCTGCTTAAGCGTGAACGAACACAAGCGGAACTAGACGCAGAGAACAGTATTGTCAAACAAGCTAGCAGCTTGGTAACAAGCAGTGCGATGGCCCTAGTTAACTCCTTAGGCGACCAAGCGGAGATTGACTTTGTATATGACTGCTTAAGCAAAGTACCAAAACCTCTACAGTTGCGATTTGCTAAACGTTTTATAGTTAAGTATGACTCATCACTTCAAAACCTAGCGAGCGCTGGTAAGGATGAGCTGCTAGAGATCAGCAAGCGGTTATATGAGTTTGGTAAGCACACGCAACAGGGTGTACCAGAAGACTATAAAAACCACGCAAAATGCCAGTACCAAGCCAATGCTTGGCTTAGACGTGCAGTAAACACTCTTAAGCCCCGCCTAAGAACACTTAAGAGGATAACAGACAGCATGCCATTGCCTTGGCACATCATAGCCAATGCAGAAAAAACGAAAAAACACGCGAGCAAGCTTGCCGCTAAAGTGACCGAGGTATTAACCGATCTAGCCGCCGAGCAATCAAACTGGAGCAAAGTTGAATTTTATAACGCCATAGCTGAATTCACTGAGCAGTATGGTGTTACGTTAGCTTTTGAGGAAAAGGGCGAGTATTTAACTGAGCCAGATGCAGAAGTTGCACTATTAAAGGCCCAGTGCCACAAGTGGTGGGCGCGTAAATTGAAAACCATTAGGCGCCGCTATTTAGAGCATTTAGAGATCGCTACGGGAGAAGTGGGCCGAGACCTATTTACCACACATAAAAAAAAGACAGGATCGACAACCAAAAGAAAGGGGATTAATGCGTATTGCTCTAAGCAGGCGCTTAAAGAGTACCAAGCAGACCGAGAAAAGGGTAGGCGATACCTAGAAAGCTTAGAGCTTGTAAATGAGCAAAACGATGTAATTTCGTTGATGAAAGCCGTTGAAGCTGGAGTCGCCAACCCTGAAAACATGCGTAATGAATTAATGCTACGGATCCGCGAAACGGAAGAACTTGCCGACGAAATGGGTTATGTAGGCGGTTTTTTTAACATTACAACCCCGAGCCGGTTCCATGCGAACTCTCCTAAGTGGGATGGCTCTACACCGAAAGAAGCAAGTGACTACCTGAATAAACTGTACTCACAGGCACGCGCTAAGCTGGACCGCGAAGAAATCCCATATTTTGGTATTCGCGTTGCTGAGCCACACGCCGACGGCTGTACTCACTGGCATATGCTGCTGTGGATGCCTGAGCGTTACTACCACAAAGTAAATCACATCCTGCGCCACTACTTTACCAAAGACGATAGAGAGGTCTTTTTTGAACGGTTCAAAAAGCGTAAATCACTGCGTGCCAGGTATGTTCGTGCTCGTAGAATATGGGGCCTCAATAAAAAGCGCAAAGTCTATACGCGAGAACCCAAAAAGGATTACACCCCAAGCGGCCCTCGCTATACGGCCATTAGAATGGAGCCACCAAAGGTTGATAAAGATGGTAACAAAACAGGTGGTGCTGCGGCTTATATCGCTAAATATGTAAGTAAGAACATAGACGGGTTTGCTTTAGCCAATGAATACGACGCGGAAACCGGTGAAAAGCTCATTAAGGCTGTTAACCCGGTAAAAGCATGGGCAAGTACGTGGGGCATTCGTCAATTCCAGTTTCAAAAATCCCCCTCAATTACCATCTGGCGTGAGCTGCGCAGAGTACGTGAAGAAGTTAAAGGCAATGACGAGCTAGAGCAAGTGCGTAAAGCTGCTGATGGGGGGGACTTTAAGACATTTGTGACCTTAATGGGTGGTTTTGGCATTGGCCGTGAGGCTAGGTTTAAACCTGCTTATCAACATACTGAGTTCGCCAATGCGTATTCAGAGTGCACAAAGCGGCTTAAAGGCGTGGTTGATGAACAAAGTAGATGCACGCTAATAACTCGAGTTCACACCTGGGACAAACAACCAATTGGTACTGCCGCAGCTAACGACAACACCTATGATGCGAGTATGCACGATGCCAACAACGTCGGCGCAGCCGACCTATCTTGGACTAGTGGGAATAATTGTACGCCTTGCCCTACAGGGCATAGAGACGGATTTTTGTTAGATCTGATTGGGTATACAGAAAAAGAGATCGCAGAGTTTAAAAAGGATCTGGCGGACGGTAAAAAGGTGCATCACAATGGCCGAGTTTACGTAATTCGGGGAGGTCAATTGCTCGTTATGGATGAAAAAGAGCAGAAAAAAGCAATCAAACATGATTATGTGGTTCACGTAGCGCAAACGCTTGCCCAAAAACAAGCTGAAGAACGCAGGAACGAAGCTGTAAACAGCATAGCGTATTGGGATGCCCTAGATGATGAACAGCTCAAAGCGTTAGAAGAGGATGGAACCGTTATGGCTCATGGGCGGGTTTTCTATAAAGAGGGTGATAAGTTGCGTTCGTTTAAACAACTCGACTTCAGCGATATGGACAGAGTGATTGCCGCTACACCAGAAAAGGATCATTGGCGTGAGGCGAGAGAAATTGTTGATGTAGCATTCAGCTTGGCTGAAGCCGAACAGCGGAGCTTGCCGTCGAACTGTAACTTCAAGAATAAGCTACAGTTGGTTGGTGATATTGAGCTAGCTAGGTTGATAATTAGCGGATTAGCCAGTGATATCAATGCGAATAATTGGTGGGATATTGGGTTTATGGCATAGCTGACAGTTCAAAATTTGTGTTGGCTTTCTCTGGTATGCAGTTAAAATTTAAAGTAATTCATTAACTTTGCACATTCATTTAATTAACGTTTAATGGCATCTCAACATTCACATTTTTAAGGACTGATTATGAAAAAAGTTATTTTAACTACGATTCTTAGTATACCACTTAGTTTAATTGCTAACTCGGCTTTAGCCGGAGATACTGTGCTCGATAGATTTTACACTCCTGCTGAGGCCGGAATTATATGGGTCTCGGTGAAGCCGATGTTCTTGGACTAGGAAGCTAATGCTTATAAAGCTGATTTTAAAGTTTCATGTAATGGGGTCACCAAAAGGTTTACCTATAAAAAAGAATCTCATTATCCTGTTACTATCGGTATAGTGCATTGGGAAAACAATGCTACGAAAGTAACAGTCTCGAGACCCGAATATAAATATTTTGGTGATAACCTCACAGAAGCTTTCACTCTTACTCACGGCCCTGATCCAGAGCATCACCGTCAATCCATTGATTATATTGAAGGCTTTAGTTGCAAATAACATTAACTAAACACGTTCAAGGGCCTAGTGTTAGGCCTTTATAATATTCAAATTTGTCCACTCTGATATTTCCAATATTACTAATAAACACAGTGCTTTTAGTTTTTGTGTACATTCTATACACTAGATTGGTAGTTGCATTAAGTTACACGATCGGCTATGCCGAGAAAAGTTGAGTAGTGAAACAACAGAGTTTGTAAATTGTGCAATTGTTGAGCGCGATGATGATGGCCGGAGTTTGAAAGGATTTAGGAGAGTACACGAATGAACAATCAATACATACATATTCAAGAAAGGGATAAACTCGAACAAGAAAAAAGAAGATTAGACGCAGAGCGTAAGGAGTATGAGAATACAGCTAGACAGTATAGAGGTGGCAGCAGAGATCTACTAAAGGAGCTAAGTACAATATACAATTTGCCATCAGGATGGCAAGTTTCCGAGCGAGGTTTTATTCCACGGAAGATTATTGTAGATAGGTCCGAACCTTATAAAAAAGGAAAAGGGGGAGTCGAATATGCAAAAAAATTAATATGCGGAGAGGAAATTTTCCCTCCTAACAATTTAGAGTATTACGATTTAGACGTATTTTATTACATTAAATATAGATTTGGATATGCAACTAGTGAAGACGAGTTGTATATAGCTAAAAACGTATTGAAAGAAGAAGTGTTAAAACAAGGGTACGCCGTTTCAGAGCTACTGTTAAACCAAGGAGACGACGTTTCAAATCAAAAGTGTAGCTGGCATATTTATAAAGATAAAGAATCTTATGAAAATTGGAATCAAAGAGTAGCGTTACATGATGAAAAATTTCAGAAAATAGATCATGTATACTCATACAAGCACGGTGTTTTTGAAAGCCAAGCTCAGTTAGATAGATACAAGTTGCAGAAGAAGGTTTTTGAGTGTAGCTGCTTAATTGTTGTAATTCTAATGCTTTCTATGTTCTTATAGTGACGGGTTGTAATAATACTAGCTTTAAAAAAACACGCTGAAGTTTTTGCTCTATGCTATTGGTTAAAGCCAAGTAATTCCAGCTGCTGCTCTCTTGGAAGATTCTTAATAAGCCCAGCTGCGATTTGCGCTGTACTTTTACAGGGGGGATTAATGAAATGATCAAATGATTGTGTCACTCGAAATGTGGCACCACACTCACGAGTATTACTGCAAGAACAATATAGCGTAACTACATGTGTGCTTTGTTTATCACGAGACGTGACGATAGCTTTAGCCTCACAGTTAGGACACGTTACTCTAGCCATCAAAACCTCACCTCAAAACAACTAAGATACTGTGATTCTATACAGTATTCGCGGCCTCTGCAAATATCACCCAGAAATGAGAGCGAGAAAGCAAAAGGGCGAAAAATTCACTCCTCCTCGCCTTCCGCTTTTGCACAAAAAATGCGTCAAATTGACAAGCCTAGTGACAACCGCCTTAGAGCTAAGCCAAGTAAATAAAAGATCTAGCGATTTGCTTAAAAGGATCTGATTGTCAAAGTTGTGACACGCTTTGACATGAAAGTGACAACAATATCGCAAAAATCATTGTAAAAACTGAAAATCAAAATAAACTAAAATAATTATGACTTAACTCATAACTATTTTATGAAATATCTTTTTAAAGGCATGCAGAGCCAACAGCGTTTTGAATTACTTTTATCTCTTACTCGAATTCAAAGTGAGAATGTTATTAGTGCGCTTTTTGACTATTTGGTAAATGGGATGGATAAGAAAGCCGCAGCAATGATTAATGGTGTAGAATTGCCTAATCTTTCTGCGGCCTTAAATAAGCTAGAAGAAAAAGCAGCTGTTATTGAAAGGATAAAGGAGTTAGATTTACCTTGTCAGCTCGATTAAAGAGTGAATATGATATAACCATTGAACATAAAAGGAATAAGCAATGTCGGTATTAAATTTTATTGAGTCTATTTTGGAAAGTGAAGGTTTATATAAACATGCTGGGCCAACGCAAACCTCAGTGACGAAGCATCATTACAGGTATAATAACGAAGGTTTTTATGTAAACTTCAACTTAATTATTGATGAAGTTTGTTTTGATCCAACCGAGGAAGACAAAGAATTGTTTCGAGCTTTTCAAAACGACAAAGTACTTGATGAGAGGTTGAGTCAATTTGCTCACCATATAAGGTGCGCTGTTCAAGAATACAAGAATAAAGCGAAAGAAACTACGGGAAACCAAGAGGGCACAACTTTCAAGTTAACAAGCGATCTGAGATTAGAGAAAGAGCCATCCTAAACTCACGAATATGATACGACAATAATTAGCTCAGGAACACGCTACAACTTTATTATTAAAATAAGTAAATAGTAACTTTTTTGGTGTAAGTATTATTTCTATGTTTAGTATTGGGAGTCCGACAATTTTGTGGACTCCTAACATGTTTGAACTAATTATAAATACCATTAAAACAATTGAACACTTAGTACTATTTAGACACGCCTTTTATCTTCTCTACTGTTCGCAGCCCTGCGAGGCCAAGCATACCAAGGGTAAGTTCCATCATTACCTCAAGCGGAAGAGCTGGCGAGCCTATTTCAGGCCAAAGCCATTGAAGAGTAGGGTTAATGACAAACGCAAATAGAAATCCTAGCCCACACACCCACATCAAAAATGGCCTAGCACCCGCAACAAATATGCTGCGGTGTGTTGCCTGAACTGCATTGATTTTTGTTTGTGCTAATTGTGGCTTTTGTAAAAGTCGGAGCTTTATAGCTTCAAGCTTGAGCTCTTCCTCATCAGATGTAAATAGTTCATCTAGGATATCGCCGATCGCGCTTACGGGTTCTGCTGCTCCAACGCTAAAGATTTTTGATAGCAAACCCATTACTTTCTCCTTAGTTGGTTTATGACTTTCAGCGGATCCTTGCTAAATCGCTGACCTAAATTATTTAATCCATTGAATAGGTGGGGAGCCAAGTAAGCGCCTACGCCAATAAAGCCTGGTCGAGCGCTTTCTGCCACTTGCCAAAAGTCACAAAAACTCGATACCAAATACGCGGCTAGCAATGCCATTAGCGCATTAAAAAAATAACGCGCAAAGGTGAACGCATGCGGGCTCAAGTAAAGCTGTATTGCGGCAGCGACCAAGCTGATCACCACAAATTGAAAAATGTGTTTTAGATATTCCATATCTATCATGCGGCCTTGTCCTTATTCGGGTATAAATCGGAGTATTCTGGAATGTCGAAATCAATGTGTAAATGGGCTGGCAAGTAGCGATTAATGCCTTGCATCGTCTGCTGAAGTGGCACAACTTCATTGTTGTAGTATGCGCGGGTGATTTTATCTAAATCACCAAAGCCCGGGCTATCGCCGGAGCTTTGTCCGCTCAAGGCTTCTTGAGCACGGTGCATGCTTAACATATCGTTGAGCGTAATTTTTTTGATGCGCTCGAACTCATCTTTAGTTGATATATCACCAACGGGCGTTATTTTGATAGACTTCTCAGCGTCGGCCTTATTGCTCCTGAAATTGAAAAATAGGCTTCTAAAGTTACCCACGCCTTTACTGTCTTTGATAGCGTCTTTTAATTTGTTTTCATCTTCAATGCTAAGATTTGGATCAGCCATGCTAAATATAAAACCCATATGTGCGCCGTTTTTGTAATATCGGCGCCTGAATAGAGTGGCATCTTCGTTGAGTAATGCGCTTTGTATACCACCGTAGTATTCTGGTATGCCATAAATACCTTGCGCGGGGTCATACTCTTTAACGTGAATAACTTCACCCGCTTTAAATCGGATTGGCTCTAAAGCTCGATTACTCAATTGTGCGTATACGCCACGTTCGGTGGTATAGCGCATGGTTAGTGCAGGTAAGTGACGTAATCGAATGATTTGACCAAACTTGTTTTTGATGATTTGTAGATAAGCATTACCAGACCAAAGGAAATCATACGCAAACTTTTTAAATGCCTCGTTGCTAAGCACTGAGTTGGGTTTAAACCACTTTAAAATCATGTTGCGCTTAAAGCCTAAAATAGGCCCATGCTGGGCATTAACTCGCAACAGCTTAACCAGCCCATATAAACTAACGGGTGGTGCGTAAATGCCGTTACTGTCTGCAAATACTCCGGTGTAATCGGTCAACCGGTTATCTAAACATGGTTCGGGATCTCCAAAACTAAATACATCGCTCATTGCTGTATAGTTTGGCGTCTCGCCACTTTTTACATTTATCCTCGGCTTATCCATTAAGCTGCTATCCCTACAGATGTTTGACGGCCCATTGTGTTACCGTCTAAAGGTTCAAATTTCATGGCGTGCATAATTGCCCATGCAATATCGGCATGGCCCGTTGTTTCAGTGCGGTTTGTGGCATAGGTGATTTGGTCGCCAACCACTTTACGGCGAATGTTGATAAAAGAACTGGCAATGTTTACCGCGTCTTTGTCAAACTCAAAGCGGCGGTTTTTAATAACATTAAGCGCCTTAATAACCATTTGGTTTTTAATGATTGGGTTATAGTGAATTGGCTCCGCGTTTGGGAAGAATGCGGTGATTAGCTCCCAAACACCATAACCCATACCGGTTGTATCAACGCCAATATGTTGTACATTGTATTTGTGGGTCAGCTCTTCTATCTCGCGGGCCATGGCCTCAAAATCGTTTCCGCTCAAATCAAGCGTTTCGAGTAGTCTAAATTTTTCGCCTGGTTTCATTGGTAGGCTTAAAACTGCAACACATGCTTTGTCACCGAATCGGGCAGGGTCAAAACCAATCACTACAGGCTTTAATGCAAATGGACGTTCAAACTCTTCGTCAAAATCGTCCCACTTAGTTGACTCGCCCACACACGCCATAATTTGTTTGAGATTGAAAGCACTGTGTGCATCATCAATAAACTTACACATGAACAAGTTGTCGAACTCGTCCTGTGAATACTCGTTTTCCAAAACTTTTATATCAATGCGGTCAAAGCCAGAGTTAACCACATCATGCACATTAAGCATTTGCCGCCATATGCCGTCTTCACATAAGCGGCCTTCTTTTAAAGCTTTATGGCTGCAATCTATTGCAAATTCGGGGTCGTTACAGGCCTTAGTTTTACGAAACCATTTACCATTCCAATGATCGTATGCTTCGTGGCTGGTAACAGATGGCGTACTGAAGTAGGTGATCCGCAAATGTTTATGGGTTGCCATTGCGCCCGCAAGTGCGCGTAACGTTTTATATTTTGGTATCCAAAACACTTCATCAATATATAAATCGCCACTTTCAGATGCAGCAGTTCTTGCGTTAGTCGATTTAAAAATAAGCTTAACGGTTTTGCCGCCTTTGAGGTTCAACACCATAGGCGAGCCTGTAAGCTCAATATTAAAGTGCTCACGAGCTAGCGCGATAATGTTGGCTTTGAATACTTCAGCCTGATCACGCGATGCAGATATAAAAATCTTGTTACGGCCATTTACTACCGCGTCATAAAACGCCTCAAAAGCAAAGTAGAAAGTGGCGCCAATTTGGCGCGGCTTTAATATAAATCGGTTTCGGTAGTCTTGGTTTTCAAACCAATGTAATTGGTGCGGGTAAAGTAACTTTTCTTTAAGCTCGTCGAGCATTTCAACGGTAATACCCGAGCAATCATTTTTCTTGTTTTTCTTCTTTTTGGTATTTCCAGTAGTTTGGCTAACGGTATTGCCATCATCATTGGCGGCTCGTTGTTTAGGTGCAGGGGCAAGTTTACTTTTATTTAGGGCGCAAAGCTGGCGAGTACAAAACTCTAACTCTATATAATCCGCTTCGTTCTTTTCAGGTTTGTCGGTTAGGATATTAATACGGCGGCTAAATGCCATTTCGGCATTATAACTTGGGCACATGTCGGCCCACTTACCATCATCAGCCCAGCGTCTAATGCTTCTGGCGCTTGGCATGTTGGGCAATTCGGCTATTTCATCAAATGTATAACCCTGCACAACATACAAGTCTTGCGCTTGCTTGCGAACCTCTGGCCCGTACTTTGGCTGCATCCTGCACCCTTATTTATTATCCATAGTTGCAGTTTAAGGATAAAAACGGGCCGAATCTGTTACTTAAAAACCTAACACTTCCTAAAAGGTAAATATAGGAATTTCAAAAAGTTAAAGCATTAGAAATAACCAAAAATAGCGTGCAAACTCATTGCAAGTTAATAAGCGAAACGCATTAAACAGGTTATTACATGCCAGGTCAATTACGTACAGTACCACTTGCAATTGCAGCGGTTGGTTTAACAGTCGATGGTCGAGAAATCACTGAAAAAGACATTAACGATATTGCTGAAACATACAATCCAAAAAAGTATGGCGCTCGAATTAATATTGACCATTATGCAGATTGGTCGGGCTGGAAAGCGGAAGCCTTATCATCGGTAAAAGTAAATGGTGGCATGCTTGGCGACGTAATAGAAGTAAGCACATCAAAAAATGAAGACGGCGTACAAGTGCTATACGCGATACTTGCACCAAATGCTAGCTTTGTGCAGCTTAATCAAGCTGATCAGCATGTTTATTTTTCGATGGAAATTGACCGTAACTTTCAAGGCTCCAATAAAACGTATTTAACAGGATTAGCGGTCACTGATTACCCTGCAAGCACCTACACATCAAGAGCTAAGTTTAATAAACAACAGGGCATAGATAACAAGGACGTTTCTTTTCGCGCTGATCTTGGTTTGCACAGCCCTGATGATAAAACGCCTAAAAAACCATTTTTTAGAAACCTATTTAACAAGGACGAAATGATGCCATTAACAGACCAAGACAAAGCGGACATTGGCAAAGCTGTAGCCGATACGCTTGCACCACACTTTAAAACAATCGCGGATTCGATGACCGCGTTTGGTAAAAATACGCAGCAAGCACAAGGCCAACAGGATGAAGGCCAAGGCAATGAAGCCGAAAACACCGAGCAGACGGAACTGCTCACCAAACTAAGCAAAAAAATTGAAGAACAGGGCGAAGATTTTAAAAAGCTGCAAGACCAGTTTAACGCACTTTCTAAAACTGAAGCCGACAACACAACTGATGCCGATGACGAGCCTACAGGCGATGACGGTAAATACGCGAATCTACTGTAAGGACACAAGCAATGCGTACACAAACAACTCAAGTATTTAATTCAATATGTCGTGCATTGGCTGAAAACTACGGTGTACCCAATGTATCCGATAACTTTGCAGTTGAACCGAGCTTAGAACAAAAACTATACGATAAAGTATATGAATCAGCTGAGTTTCTTACTCGTATCAACCACGGAATGCCAGATGAGATTAAAGGTGAGTCACTATTTCTGAGTGCAGGGGCCGGGGTAACAGGTCGCGCTGGAGTGGAAAAAGATGATACGAAAGAGCGTAAAACAAAAGATGCGTCAAAGCTAGATAGCCGTAAGTATGAGTGCTTTCCTGAAGAGGTAGATACTCACTTAACATGGGCAAAAATGGACGCTTGGGCGAAATTCCCTGATTTTCATGAGCGTTACCGCAACCATGTAAGCCAACAAAAAGCATTGGATATTATTAAGATCGGCTGGTATGGGACTCATGTTGCTGAGTCTACTAACTTAGCTGAGTATCCAATGATGCAGGACGTCAACATTGGCTGGCTTCAGCATATTAGAAATGATGCACCTGATAGAGCAATTAAAGATGGGGCAGACGGCGAAAATGTGAGAGTTGATGAAATTCGTATAGGCGAAGATGGAGATTACGAAAATTTAGATTGTGCAGTGCATGACTTGGTTCAGTTTATCCCACTCCATAAGCGTGTTGGGCTCGTGGCAATTATTGGTGATGAGCTGATCGCTAAAGACAAAGGTAAGCATTATGCAAAAAATGCCCATACACCCAGTGAAAAGCAAAAAGTAGAAATGTCTCAGGTCATTAATACTTATGGGGGCTTACCGAGCTTTCAAGTCTCCTTTTTCCCTCCAAGAGGTATTTTTGTTACCAGCTTTGACAACCTCAGCCATTACATTCAGTCGGGTTCTATAAGAATGAGCATTGAGAATAATGCCAAGAAAAAACGGGTAGAAGACTATGAATCACGCAACGCCTGTTACTACGTAGAAGATTTAGAAAAGGTTGCCTACATCGAATCTGATTCAGTAAAAATCCACAAAAATGCTGATGGCACGTGGTCCTAATTCTCCTGTAAGTGAAACTTTGCCGCCTAGCTGCATGCTGGCGGCACTTTTAAAGAGTGTTTTTATATGAGCCTAGTTCAAAGAGCGTTAAACAAAGCCAAAACAAATAGCGAAGTACCAAAAAGCAACCCTACGCATGCGCAGACTCAAGCCGAGCCAAAAGCGCAAAAGAACCTAGATACGCAAACCGAGTACGCGTTTTTTAAGGCGGCTATGAACTCGGACTTGGCTCAATTAAAAACATTTGGCGATATAAACGATAAAGCGGATTACAAGGCCAAGGCGATTGAGAAAAATGATTATCTTGGATTCTTAACACAATACCGGTTACGTGGTGATAACTATCCAAATATGGTTCTTGCTTGGGTATTTGTTTGGTTAGTTGATTTAAAAAGGTGGAACCAAGCAATTGAGCTTTTGCCACTGCTTGTAGAACAAAAGCAACCACTACCAACCGTATTTTCAACCAAACACTGGCCAACGTTCTTAATTGATCAGCTATACGATGCTGCAAATTGGTACTTGCAAAACAGTTGCACAGAAGATGAATTGGCAAACATGGCCCTTACACTGCAACAAGTAATGTATGCCACACGCAACCAAGACTGGACGGGCAGCGAAATCGCAGGCGGGAAGTTATACGCCATTGCGACCAAATTAGAAGCTACACAGCATAACTATGGTAACGCAGTCCGGTTCGGAAAAATTGCGCAACAGATAAATGAAAAAGCGGGTGTTAAAACGCTAATTGAAAAAATAGAAAAGCAACTGACTTTGAAATAGCTCCAACGCCAGTGGGCAACTTAGCGTAACCAGTTAACAGTATTTGATTGGCTGCTTACGACTAAGTGGCGCCCACACTAATTAACAAGGGGTAGAAAGTGAACATATCAAACATGCCGTTGGCAGAGGTACAAGCAAATGACCAAGTCGTTCCAGGTAATGGGTATTACCCCGACTTGAGCACAGCTTATTTTATAGCACACTTTGCTATCCCCAGCGAATATGCGAACAAAGCAGATGTGATCTGTGACAAGTTAAAAGCAGCGCAAGCCGAGGTCAATCAAGAACTCGACAAGGTTATGCTTAGCAATGGTGAACCTTTAAATGCTCAGCAAGCACTGTTTTACAATTTGGCGGTATATAGCAAAGCTAAAGCAAACACGCTAATTAGCAGATTGGGAAGCACACATAGAGATAACGCCGCTGCACAGCAGCAAGCAAATATTGATAACTATGAATATTGGTTACATCAATTTGTAAACAATATGCGTTTGCTAGTTGGATTAAGTACCACTGCAACGGTAGAGCTACTATGAGCGCGAGCAAAATAGAGCAACTAAAACAGCATTTGCAAAGCGCCCTATACCAAGGCCGTATGCTGGCGAAACCAGAGCAATTTGATTGTTGGATTGAAGGTGGCCGAATAGAGCCAAGCAGTAAAACAATCCATGGTAATGGCTTGTTAGCAGCGCGATTTTACTATTCAGGGGTGATCAGTATAAACCCATGCGCTGCACCAGCTGCATTGATATGTGCATTCGCATCGATTTGGTTACAGAAAAACGGCGGTAAGTACGACAGCTCTGACATTGAGTTTAGTGCCGATGTCAACGACGACAACACTAATGAAGTTGAACTAACGATTGACCAACTTTGCGAAAATATCGAATTAACGCAATCAGATAACGGCCCGTTTGAATTAAACGGCATCCGTTATGACTTTGGGGACCAAAGCCTTTGGATAGCAGAAGCATTTACGCTGCATGGTGAAGTAAGCCGTGCTTAACGTCAAATTTGACGAAGGCGAAAGCAGAGAGCAGTTAGCGTTTTTACAACTCAAGCCAAATAAACGGCGTAACTTGTTACGGGGCGCGATAAGAGCCGCGAACCGCAGTGGTAAAGGGCGAATAACCCAACAAAAAGATCTAACGGGTAAAACGTGGAAAGGCAGAGCTAACGGGCGCAAGAAAAAAATGCTCACAAAGCTAAAGCGTCGAATGAAAGTGCGGTACGGGCCAAATAATGCCAGCGTTTATTTTAAAGATACACGCACTGGCAAAATAGCCAGAGCGCAGCAAGAAGGAATAAGCATTACTGCGCAAGCACCAGAAAACAATGGTGAGCAGCGTAAGGAAGGCTTGGCAACGCGTAATCAAGCTAGGGCATTAATTGCCGCAGGTTACAAAATACCACGAGGCAAAGGGAAGGGCAGCAAACGCCCCAGCATAAAATGGATAACAGAGCACTTAAGTAAAAACCAAGCGGGATTTTTGCTACGAGAATTAAAGGGCGGCTCAGGTAAGAGCAAATGGCAAATTGACTTGCCCGCCCGCTCATTTTTAGGGCAGACGATAGCTGAACAAAAAGAGCAACAGAGTTTTATTTTAAACAAAGCCATGCAAGTGGCGTAAACAAGGAACGATTATGGCACAGGGTAAAGTTTCGGTTGCCGCCATTCAAACAGGCAGTGGTGTTACCAAAGAAGTAGAGCGTAGTGTGTTGTTTTTAGGTCAAGCACCAGAGAACAACGGCAGCATTCTAGCAATTAATGCACAAAGCGATTTTGATAGTTTGCTTGGCGAAGCCGACTCACCATTAAAAACCCAAGTTAAAGCATGGCAGCGCAACGGCGATGACTTAGTAAGTGGCTACGCTATTTCTCACGGAGCGGGTGATGATGTAATGGCGCTTATTGACCAGGCTATGGACCAAGATGTTAGCCCCGAAATTATCGTTGTTTGTACATCTGTAACAGGTAAAGCCGAAATTGAAAGTTATCAAGCCAAAGCACTAGAGATTTTATCAAGCCTTGCTCGTCGTGTCCGTTTCTTACTTGCTGCACCTGGTTTAACTGATGGTCAAAACTGGTCTGATTTAGTCACTGCATTACAACCGTTAACGGATGGTGTTGTTGGTGAACGTGTGGCTGTTGTGCCATTACTATTTGGTGACGAGCTGGGCGCAGTAACAGGTCGCTTATGTAAAAGCTCGGTAACCATTGCTGATAGCCCAATGCGCGTACTAACTGGCGCAATGTCACTCATGCCACTGCCAGAAGATGCAGCAGGCAACCCGCTGACCAATGCAACCACAGCAGCATTAGATGCACTGCGTTTTAGTTGCACCCAGTTTTATCCTGATTTTGATGGTGTTTATTTTGGCGACGTCAACATGTTGGATGCTGAAGGCGGTGATTTTCAGCAGATTGAAACAGGCCGGATTGTCGATAAAGCTGCGCGTGCTGTGCGCATCATAGCTATTCAACAAATCAAAAACCGTCGCTTAAACAACAGTACAAGTGGTATTGAATTTGGTAAGCGCGTAATGGGTAAGCCACTGCGTGATATGAGCAAATCAATTAACATTGGTGCTGACAAGTTCCCAGGTCTGATTGACGCACCAAAAGACGACAGTATCAACCTCACATTTATGGATGCGCGTACATTACAAGTCGTGCTTAAAGTAAAACCGATTGATTCCCCAAGCACCATTATTGTTGGGATCATGTTAGACGACGCAGAGTAAGGACAGCATCATGACGCAGAAAGTATTAGGCGGTAAGGACTTTGACATTTTCATTGGTAATTCAATGGTGCATGTCATGGAAGCCACTGTAAAAATTACCGACGGCCGCACAGTAAAAAAAGTACGCGGTATCCCAAAAGGCTTTATTGATGGCCCTGTCGAAGGTGAGGTAACACTAAAACTTGACCATGAAAACTGGTTAATTGTGCAGGCTCAAGCAGAGCAAGCAGGTAGCTGGAAAGGCATTGAACCTTTTGATGTTGCTTTTAATGCTGAGGTGTCAGCGGGCAAAAAGAATGTTGAAGCCTTTGGTTGTCTACCGCAATTAGATGAAATTATTAACATCAAGGCCGATGGCGGCGAAGAGGATACCACCTCAATTAAATGCCCAATCACCAGCCCTGATTTTGTAAAAATCAACGGTGTGCCTTATTTAACCGCTGATGAAGTGAGAGATCTGTAATGTCAAAAGCCATTCGCAATCTAACAGCAACAACATTACTTAACACCATGAAAGCGTGTGGTCACAAAGTATTTGAGGGTGAATTAAACCTAAACATCATAGGTGTTCGTCATGCAAATACGCGTGCTAACACATTTAATGATGCTATTTGTGTGTTGTATCAACAAGGTGGCGAATGGCAACTTAAGCAGTATAAAGCCACAACGGATGCCGGTATTTACTGGCGTAAACACCCAATTAATGTAGATGGTACAGCTGTGCTAATTGCAGGGCAGCATAAAAGCCTGTGGACATTGGGTTATCACCAGGGCAAATACCGCGCCCTTGTACAACATAAACCTGTTGTTGTTTTACGTGACAACAATCAAGACACCGAGTTAGACACGGACGTCACACCCCAAGCACTGCTACAGCAAGGTTACTTTGGTATCAATTGTCACCGCGCAAACAGCAAAACCACATCAACACAAGTTGATAAGTGGTCAGCCGGTTGCCAAGTGTTTGCAAGCCCAAACGACTTTGATGAGTTTATTGCTTTGTGCGAGCAATCTGCGGGCAAGTACGGCCCTTATTTTACATACACACTGCTAGAACAAGCAGATATTAAAGAGAGTATTGATCATGGCGTTTGAGAAACACATCACATTAGAAACCCACTTTGGCGACATTACATTTAACGTCAATGGCGCTGACTATAACAAATACATTAACTCGACTCAGCCGAATAACAAGGTGCAGCCGGCAACTAACTTTTTGCTAAACACAGTGGTTGAAGCCGACGCTAAAAAGCTCAAAGAGCTGGTACAGCAACCGGGTGCCGCATTGTTTTTAGTGGGAGTCATTGTTGAAGAATACCAACCCGAGTTTAATTTTACAGTAAAAAAATCGAAAGCCGAGCCAAGCAAATAGGCAAAAGCAGGCTTGATCAGTTACTGGCATACCACGCTAAATATTTTGGCAATTTACCAGTAACTGACGAGAGCTTGGCACAGGCGCTTTACCTTGAAACATCACAGCAAGAAAACTTTGTAACTGCCGTAAATAACGGCATTTGCACTGCATTAGGCGGCGAGTAATTAATGGCAACACTCAGCAAATTAGACAAGCTTACTTATTCAATCGGCATCATTGACAAAGTCACCGGGCCGGTTAATAAAGTCATGGCTAAAATTAATCAGCTGAGCCAGCAAACCGCCGCCGCCCAAGATCAAATGATGCGAGGCGCAGCCACAGCCGTCGGTGGTGGTTACGCCCTTGCAAAATCACTTGCGCCCGCTATTGATCACGTTGCCGCTTTAGGTGAAGTGCAATCACTGGGCGTTACTGACGACGCCTTGCAACAACTGACTAAAACCTCCTATAAGTTTGGTTTTCAATTTGGTGGTAACTCTGCCGAGTTTGTTCGCAGTGCTTACGATATTCAATCAGCCATTAATGGCTTAAATGGGTTTGAGCTATCCGAGTTCACCAAAACATCAAACATATTAGCCGTAGCGACCAAAGCGGATGCGGCCACCATCACCAGTTATATGGGCACCATGTATGGCATCTTTGAAAAAACAGCTAATAAGATGGGCAAAGCGAATTGGGTAAACCAAATAGCAGGGCAAACCGCCACCGCCGTACAGCTATACAAAACCACCGGTGCAGAAATGCAAGCCGCGTTTTCAAACCTTGGGGCGACTGCGACAAACATTGGCTTAAGCTCGGCTCAACAATTCGCGTTAGTGGGCGAACTGCAACTGGTTGCTAAATCAGGATCAGTGGCTGGTACACAAGCGGCTTCACTATTACAAGGGATTGGTAAAGCGCAAGATGCATTAGGCATAAAATTAACTGCTGATAACGGCGACATGCTCGCAATTGATGTGGTGCTAGGGCGTATTAATAACCGCTTATCCTCGCTGGGTTCTGTAGCGCGTGGCGATGTACTTACCCAAATATTTGGTAAACAAGGTGCAAAAGCCGTTGATGTACTCAGTACTAAGGTAGACAAATTAAAAGACGGCATCACTGTTTTTGAAAACGTGCAAGACAATTCCAAAGCCTTGGAGATGGCAAACATCATTGCCAGCCCATGGGATCGTTTAGGCGGTTCATTTAATGCAGCGGCTACCGCAATGGGTAACCGCTTATTGCCTGTGGTTGAGCCGTTCGTTGAAATGCTCGCCGCCGGCTTTGCGGGCATTGTGTCACTGACTGAGCGATTCTCATTTTTATCAAGCGTGATCGCAACGCTCGTTGTGGTTATCGTCGCGTTGATCACTGTGCATGGCATCATTATTTTTACGATGGGCCTGTATAAAATGGCGATCGTTTCAACTGCTGCACTGACCGGTGGTTTAACCGTTCTAACAAAACTATGGCAGGGGGCGTTAATCGCACTGCGTGTACTGGGCTTTTTATCACTCATTGCAACGATGGGCGCGGCGGCCATTGCTATTGGCACATTTAAAGCGGTTATGCTCGCAGGTCAAGCGGCTACGTGGTTATTTAATGCGGCGCTTTGGGCAAACCCAATTACGTGGGTGGTAGCAGGTGTTATTGCGCTCATCGCGGCAGTTGGGGCGCTTATTTATTACTGGGATGATTTAGTCGATGCGTTTCAAAATACCGCCTGGGGCAAAGTATTAATGGCGGTGTTTGATAGTGTAAAAGCGGCCTTTAATGGGGTAATTGATAGCGTTAAATGGGTGCTTGAAAAACTCGGCCTGATTGACGATACAGAGGCAAAAATAAAAACAGAGGCAACCTCAACACACGAAAACAT
This sequence comes from Pseudoalteromonas sp. T1lg65, assembly GCF_051930985.1. Taxonomy (NCBI): domain Bacteria; kingdom Pseudomonadati; phylum Pseudomonadota; class Gammaproteobacteria; order Alteromonadales; family Pseudoalteromonadaceae; genus Pseudoalteromonas; species Pseudoalteromonas sp. T1lg65. The sequence goes on from NZ_CP196837.1 coordinate 1,921,026, forward strand.
TAACCGTGCTCAGCCTAGCAATTTAGTCATGCAAAATGCAGAACAAGCATTCAGCCGCGACTACGGCCAAGCTGTGATTAACAAAGCCGCACAGTTACCAGGCGACAAAGTTACACCTAACTATGCTGCAGCAAATGATACCGTTTACTCGATTAATAATACTGCGGGTATAAATTCAGCCGCACAATTACAGAGCAATAATGCTGTAAATAAAATGAATAGCGAACTGGCACAAACCAGCGCGTTAAACAATACAGTTAACTCAGTAATTACAAACACACAAACCAGCATATCGCCAACGGCTACAGCTATTAATAATTATGCTTCAGCAAATGATGCAATTAACAAAGCCGCATCGAGTACAGCTACAAATGACTATATTGGCCAAAGTGATCAATTAACACAGTTAGCCACACATTCAGCGCTACAAAATACAGTTTCAGCAAATGATGCAATTAACAAAGCCGCATCGAGTACAGCTACAAATAACTATGTTGGACAAAGTGATCAATTAACACAGTTAGCCACACAATCAGCGCTACAAAATACAGTTTCAGCAAATGATGAAATTAACAAAGCCGCATCGAGTACAGCTACAAATAACTATGTTGGACAAAGTGGTCAATTAACACAATTAGCCACACAATTGGCGCTACAAAATACAGTTGCTAATACAGCTAACAATTTTACTAACGCGGCTAACTCGCCTGTATTTGATAGCTCAAGTGTGCAACTTGCTAATGTAGATCAAGTTGTAACACCTGTGCAGCCGTTCCCAACCAACAAAACAGATCAAGCAATTACCAACGCAGCAAATAACAGCGCATACAAAGTGGAGCAACTAAGCACCGAGCAACAACAGCAAAGTAATAGCTATAAAGCCAAAGTGCAAAAGTCAGCGTTTTTACAAAACCTAACCAACAACACAAGTAGCAGCAACTCAAGCGAGAGCGATAATCGTAAGAGTGTGCATATTGATAGCCTAACCATCAAATCAGATGACCTAGCGCAAAGTTTTGAACAAATGATGGAGTTAGCCGGCTAATGGAATTTGATATTGCACTACACATTGATTTGGCAGTTGAAGATAACGACTTTGTTCTTAATGATTCGTTAGATCCTGCAACGTTAAAAAAAGCCGATGTTATCGCTCAGGATATTAAACACCGAATTTTAGAAAGCGGCATATTAACTAAGCTTGTTGGCCTACGTAATAAAAATAGCATAGCCCCCATTTTAACAGAGCTTGAATTACTCACAGAGCAAGACAACCGCATTAAGCCAGGTACGATAAAAGTACTACGTAATGATGACGGTACATTAAACATCGCCGCGCAAACGCGTCAATACGGAGGCCTACAAAGTGGACTTTAAAACCCTAATGCAAAACGCAGGCTTGCCGATGGATGAGCAAACAGCACAAGCGCAATGGCAAGAACAACTAAAAGAACAAAACATACAGGTTGCCAATAACTCACCGTTTGGCCCGTTCTGGCGAACTGTTGAAGCGTTGATCACAAAGCCCGTTGTACAGCTCTTTAATTGGATAGCCCAGCAATTAATGCCCGATTTATTTATTATGACTGCCAGCCGCACAGCGTTAATTGAACGCCACGGCCCCGCGCGTAATGTATTTATTCAAGCAGGCTTAAAAGCACAAGGCATACTCACGTTCACCCGTATCAACACTGAAGGTGAAAGCGCTATTGTTGCTGGTACGCAGGTTGTAACTGATGTGCTTGGCGATACTGTTTATAAGCTCACATTGTTGCAAGATGTTTATTTCAGCGACGCCCAAAGCACTGCATATGCACTAGCAGAAGCTCAAAACACCGGCGCCGCATTTAACTTACCCGCCCATGCTTATCGCTACTTCACAGAAAAACAAGACGGAATTACCGTAACCAACAATGAGGATTGGTTAATTAAGCCAGGTTCCGACGATGAAAGTACCGAGAATTACCGCCTGCGCATCCGTAATGTATTTGGCACTGCCGCACGCTGGCACATTAACGCCGTGTACAAACAAATTATTGCAAGCTTTGCTGTACCAATAGAAAACATTGAAATACAAAATGGCGCACCCCGCGGTCCAGGCACTGCAAATGCGTATATTTATTTAGATGTAGGCCCCGTGCCATCGGCATTGCTTAGCGCGATTAACCAGCATATTCGCAGTGCAGGCCACCATGGTTTAGGTGACGACTTTATGGTTTACGCCATGGCAACCACAGGCTTTGATATTACCGCTACCTATAAATTACACCCACAAAGCGACAGCATTCAGAGTGAATTAACAACATTTATACAAGCCGCATTTAGGCAAAATGCAGCTTATGCACCAACACGTGTAGCGCATAAAACTGTATTTAGTATTAGCCAGTTAATAGCAGAGTGCCACGAACAATTTAGTGAATTGCAATCTATCAAGTTTGATATAGACGATATTACAGCGGCCAACTGGCTACCGGTTCTGGCGTCACTAACAGTAACCGAGGTAGCAAATGGCTAATCAAATTGCTACCTGGCTCAACAAAGGCTACGCCGAAAAACTGGTGAAAGCGGTAACCGGCTACTGGGAGCAATCACGCGACTACGTAATGTGGGCAGTTAACCAAAAAGATGAGTCACAAAACGAAGAGCCTGTGCTCGGGTTCCTTGCGTGGGAGCGCTTAACAACCCGCTTAGATGACGAACCAATAGAGCTATACAGAAAGCGTGTGCAGCATGCACTGGTAAATACGATAGATGCCGGTGAAGTCGCATCCGTTAAAAGTATATTTGACCGTCTTGGGCTGGAGGTACTAAACGTGCGTGAACGCATCGATGGCCGAGATTGGGACATTATCGCCATTGATATGACGGATTCAACCCTTGCAGGTAATACCGATTTACTCCCAGAGCTAATACAACTATATGGCCGTACATGCCGCCGCTACGAATTAACCGTACATAACAAAGCTGATGTAATAATGAGTCTTGGGCTAACGCTTGTGCAATGGGATAGCTGCCACATTGATCACACATTGCATTTGGCCGCACAAAATAAAGCCGCGCAGCAATACAGCCATGGTTTTATTGACTTGCAAAACGAAAGCAGCCACGCGCCACTGCATGCAATTGCGCATAACGTAAAACACACACTGCCTACTGAGTTGCTATATCAATTTTTAGGGCTCGATAACGTAGTGAGCAACACCGCACATCAATCAATAACCACCGATGTACAGCATGTTATTGCTGCACATCATCACTATGGATTTTTAAGTAAAGAGGGCGGTGTCAGTATCGCCAAGGAGATACTATGAGCGAAGCCATCACCGGCATTATGACCAACGCCGGAAGAAGTTACATAACCACCCGAGCACTTGAAAACAAAGGGCTTGATGTAAAAGAACTGGTGTTTGCAAACATACCAAATTTAAACGAGCACGCTGAGCGCAACCCAAATGAGCAAATGCCGAGCTCGTTAAGAATAACGCATCGTCGCAATATTGATGTGTCTGGCTATGTTGACGCAAACACCGTTGCATGGGCCGTGGTGCTAGAGCAAGATATTGGCGACTTTGATTACAACTGGATAGGCCTAGTAACGCAAAACGGCACATTATTAGCCGTCGATTACCTGCCGCTTCAGCGCAAACGCCAAGGTGTAAATAACGTACACAACCGATCGTTTGTTCTTAAGTTTGCAGCAGCGGCGGCACTGGCTCGCATTACCATCCCTGCGCAATCATGGATGTTTGATTACAGCCCGCAAATTGATGCACTAAACGCACTATCACTAACCACAGCAACCGCGCAGGTAAACAACATGTACCGCACGTTGCGCAACTATTTCTTAATGTCAGATTTTACAGTATTTACTAAGGAACTATGATGAGCATTGAACAAATCAACGAAATCGTAACAGCGGCAGACCGTGTGGTTACAGCGGTAGAAAACAAAGCAGCCGAGATAGACTCAAAAACAGCCGCGCTAGCCAGCGACTACAACAGTAAAAAAGCCGCACTTGATCAGCAAGTTGCCGCAAACTCGGCGCAACTGGCAATCGTTGCATCAGACGGCTACCGCAAAGCAATCGAAGATGCATCAGGTGGCCGTAACACAGTAGTAATAGATGAACAGGGCAACCCAAATGTTATGGTGCGCATCCCGCGTTTTAATTACGAAGACATTAACCAAGCCATTCTTGATCGTTTGGGCGTTGACTTAATGCTAGGCACAGGTACGCCAACCATGTTTCAGCGTAATGGCGAGCAAATGGGTGAGGTACTCATTGCAAAATACCTAGCATCATCAGGCGCTAATGGCGGCTGTTCGGTAATTGGTGGTGTGCAGCCACGTACATCAGTTAACTACGATGTAGCAAAAGCGCTGTGTAACAACAAGGGCGCAGGCTGGCACATGATGAGCATTCACGAATGGGCTGCAATCGCACTATGGTCACTAGCCAATGATACCGTGCCACGCGGCAATACAAACTATGGCCGCAGCCACGAAAACAAATTAGAAACTGCACGCCGTTCGGACAATGGCATCCCAGGGGATGCGTCAGGGCTTGCAAGAACCGACACAGGTAAAGGCCCTGCAACATGGTCGCACGACCACACAGACTGGGGCATCCAAGACCTAGTAGGTAACGTGTGGGAGTGGCTAGACCAAATGACGCTAAGTGAAGGTCAGGTAATTACTACGCTAGATAACAACCCAGAAATCGTAGAGGAAAACTGGATCAAGCATTCAGCTTATTTTGACTCACCAGTCGCAAACACAGAAGGCGCAGGCAGTGCTGGATCTCCAGTGCTTAACAGCGCAATTACAAACCGTAATGGCCCAGTGGGCGAAGATAGTAACGACAACCCATATTTAACAAACAGCCATTTTGCAGCTATTACAAAATCAGAAACGTATCAAAAGGTCGAGATTTTACGCCGCTTGCTTATTGAATCCGAATCAACAACCACTGTATCGGGTGCAATCTACTGCCGAAATTATGGCAATCGATTCCCGCTACGTGGCGGCGGCTGGGGCAATGGCTCGATCGCTGGCTTGGGCGCGCTGAACCTCAGCAATGGCCGTTCGTTTGCGAGCAGTGGTATCGGTTTTCGTCCCGCTTTCTTTGCGTAATTGGTTATTGAAATTTGAACCCCGGGCGATAGCCCGGAAATAACATAAAAGGAGATTAATTTGACCGCGCTAGCAATAGAAGAAAAATGCAGAGATATGTTGATGTACGGGTATCAAGCTATACGGCAGTTCCCAAAACATGAAAAGCATGTGCTAGCAGCAGAGATACGAAAGTCTATGCTTCAGTTGCAGCGATTAATAGTTACTGCATTTAAGCGCTACCATAAAAAAACAACATTGACAGAGTTAGATATTGAGCTCGCAATATTAAAGCGACAAGTTCGCTTGGCTAAAGAACTACGCTATATAGATACAAAAAAGTATCAATTATGGATAGAGCGCTTGGTAGAGATTGGCAAAATGCTCGGCGGTTGGATTAAATCAGTAAAGAATAAACAGGCAGTTGCATTATGAATGCACGGAATCGATTCCCGCTACGTGGCGGCAACTGGAACAATGGCTCGAACGCTGGCTTGGGCGCGCTCAACCTCAGCAATGGCCGTTCGAATGCGAACAGTAATATCGGTTTTCGTCCCGCTCTTGAATATGCCAGAAGCAATATCCCCAAGGGGGGTTGTCAGTGCGACTTTGAAAAGGATGCAGCTTCCTCAGCAATTGCTGAAAAAGAAATAAAGCCAGTTGATGCGTCGATTGGCTGTACTTATGAAAAGATATATCAGTTTGAAAATATATTAAATGCTGCATACCAGTGCAGAAAAGGAAAAACCACGTCAGCATCGGCGCTTGCGTTCTTTAATAACCTTGAAGAAAACATAGTGCAGATACAAAACGAGCTAATGTGGGAAATGTACAGTGTATTACCGTATAGGCATTTTTATGTTTTTGAGCCAAAGCGCCGGTTAATTTCAGCGCCGCACTTTAAAGACCGCGTTATACATCGGGCAATTTGCAATGTAATCAAACCGCTGTTCGACAAACAATACATCTATGACTCTTACGCATGTAGAAAAGGCAAGGGAGCGCATGCCGGAGCCGACAGAGCTCAACGATTTATTAAGCAAGTAGAAAGCGAAAACGGCAAAGCCTATGCGCTAAAAGCAGACATAAGCAAGTATTTTTCAAGCATTGATCATCAAATATTAAAAAGCATTTTAGGCGCAAAGTTAAAATGCCAAAGAACAAGAAATCTGCTTTTTTACATTATTGATAAAAGCCCAAGCGACGCAGCTGGAGTGGGCATTCCGCTCGGTAATTTAACGAGTCAGATATTTGCAAATATCTATCTGCACGAACTCGATCACTTTGCAAAGCACACATTAAAAGCAAGGCGGTACATTCGTTACATGGATGACTTTACAATTATTCACCATGACAAAAGGGCGCTGCATGAATACAGAGAAAAAATAGAGGGGTTTTTATATAAAAACCTACGGCTAAAAACAAACAGCAAAACGCAGGTGTTCCCAATAGCAAAACGCGAGGCCGCTCGCTAGACTTTTTAGGGTACAGAATATTTGCAAACCACAGACTGCTAAGAAAAAGCAGTGTAAAGAGAATAAGCACAAAGCTAAAAAAGTTTAGAAAAGAGTTTTCACAAGGCAAAGTGACACTAGCCGAAATAAACCAATGCGTGCAATCGTGGTTGGGCCATGCAAGCCATGCCAACACGCACAGCATAAAGCTAAAGTTATTTAACACTCCATTTAAAAGGTAAAACTATGTTTACATATATCTACAAAGGCGCAAGCCACAGCAATACAACCGCTGAGTACATGCAAAACTTAGGCATGGACCAAGAGCAAATCGACTCAGTATTAAATCAGCAGCAGTTTGAGCTAAGCCAAAATGTTGAAAAGCGCCAAGCCGCTTACAAAGCCGAGTCAGACCCTTTATACATGGAAGCACAATACGACGGCACGCCTGTGTCATACCAAAAGTGGCAAGACAAAGTAGCTGAAATCAAAACTCGCTACCCACTGCATGACAATGCATAACGTAGCGCTTTGTTATCACCAAACTGCCGCCCCTTGCTCAATGCAAGTGGGCGCGCAGTTGCTTGCGTCTGCCATTAAAGACGACTCGCGCACCGATAAACCAGCAAGCTATGGCGGTTTATTGTTATCAGTGAGTGCAACCGATCCCGCAGCACTTGCCAGTAAGTTGGAATCAATAAACGAATACTGCCCAATCCCTGAGTTTATCGCCTGCGGCCGGTATGCAAAAAGCCAAAGTACATTAGAGCAAACTCAGCTCGTAACCTATGACGGCCAAAGTATCGAATGGCAAATCAACACCCTGCAAAACCTATTACCAATTCGTGAGCAGCTAATAGCGGACGAACTCGCCACAATAAATAGCAGCGGCCAGCAATTAATCACCACTATTGACGATGCATTAACACAAACAGCAGAGCTAAAAACAGCCCGCGACGAGCGGTTAAATCAAGCGCAATTCACCGCTCAAAGTAGCGGGGTAGATGTGCAATTAATAACAGCAGGCACAGCAAAGCAGCTAGCCGACTCAGTTGCTAGCAAAGGCAATGAACATAGCTACTGGGCACTATGTTTATTCGTTGGTGAAATGGGCGAACTTAATAAAATTAAAGAGGTGTTATGAGCTTAGCAATTGATGGCTGGAACATACCGGGGTTTGAAACCCGTGTTGATGCATCGGTAAAATTAGCAGGTGGTGATATGTCGGGGTTTGGTAGCTTTGCGCTAAGTAGTGATCAGGGTGTTAAGCCAGGTTTAATAACTGTAAAAACAAAAATACCCATGCTGGATGAAAGCGAGCTAGCAGCCATTATCGCTAAATCAAAAGCGCTAGACGAAAACGGCGCCCGTGTTGTTTACACCATTACCAATGCATTAGCCGAGGCATATAAAATTCGCAAAGCAAAGTTTGATGGCGAAGTAAAAGCCACTGAGCTTGAAGACAAAAAGGCATGGCAAGTGAGTTTTAAGCTCGTTGAAGTTCAATCAGTCTCAGAACGTGAGCAACAGCAGCTAGATGAACAAGCCAGCACCAACGCCGAGGCACAAGCAACAACCAGTAACGACGATGTGCAAAATAAATTTGCTGAGGTAGAAGGGCCATGAGCACCCGCCTATCAAATACGTTAACGATTGGTGGCAGCACAGTGACTAACATAGTAAGCAAAACAGTACAGCTCGATATTGCCAGCGCTGGCCGCGCAAAGTTTGAAGTGTTCACAGAGCAAGAGCCAAGCGGCTTGGTTGAACTGCACCTAGGTTACACGCTAGATAATATGATCCCGTATTTTCTAGGCGTCATAGAGTCAAAACACCACGCCAATGGCCGTTGGTATTTAACCTGCCGTGAATTACTCGGCGCGTTAAGCTTTCCCGCGCCACTGGCTGTTCGTCACGCAACAATTACAGCCGTGCTTGATGAACTAACAAAACTGGGTGTTGAGTTCGTAACCCCTGAAAACGCAGAGTATTTAAATCAAATAACGCCAGCGTTTTATCACAGCGGCACAGGTGTTGAGGCACTAAGGCAAATTGGTAAAGTATGGGGCATTAATGATTTTATATTTCAGCAGCGCCCAGACGGCAAAATATTTGTCGGAAGTTGGCGCGACTCACGTTGGCCGCTCGCAGCTATCAATGACTTTCCAGAGCATACAATAACCGCTAAAAGCTCAACCACTGGTGAGCTAATAGCTATCCCAAAACTAAGACCAGGCATAAAACTAAATGGGCGGTACATTACCGAAGTAACCCTAATCAACGACAGGATGCACATACGATGGTCAAACAAGCCATTAAGCGCCTAATACAGCGCTATTTTCCAGAGTTGAGCGAGCGTAAACACCTGCCGCAGCTAGCACGTATTGAAAAAATATACGACCTGCCAAGTGATGTCGCTGCAATTAGCACCGCATTTAGACCATTAAAAGCCGCCGACATACAGTTATTAAACCCGCTAACTTGCGAGCCTTTGGACGTTCCTGTGTTTCAGCAAGTAACTCTTGGCACAGGGCAAGCATCCGATCACGGCTTATTAAATGAACCTGCACCAGGTATGCACTGCCTAATACAATACATCGATGGTTTAAACAGCCATCCAGTGATCACCAGTTTATTACCATGGCGCAGCTTAGTACCAGAACACAAACGCACCGACGTAACACTGCAACAAAACAGCCGAAGCAAAATACAAGGTCGCGACGGAAACTGGCACTTAAACACTGACGGCGATATAACCCAAACCAGTGATACGAGCAAAACAACAGCACGCAAAAGTGAACAAAGCTATCACCAACGCACCTGCAGCATAGATACACACGACATCCTAAAAATAGACGGCAATCAGGTTAATGAGGTGATGGGCGCGCTAAAAACCGTGGTCGGTGAAAAAGCTCTAATCACCGCACTTGAAGGGGTGCTCATTGGGAGTCAAAAAACGCTTGAAGTCAAAGCACATGACAACCTAACGTTAGAGTCGCTTAAAACGCTGCATGCAAAAGCAGCAGAGCTTGCAAAAGTAGAGGGCACTACAGTTTGGGTCGGCAATGACTCAGTAAATGTATTGCAAATTCTCTGCGATTTAATTGTCATTGTCAGTGATACCAACAAAACTCTATCATCCCACATTCACCCCCCTGGCAAACCACCCGCACAATCGGGAGACTTTTCTGCATATGCAGCAGATGCGCAAGGACTCAAAGGGGATTTAGATCCTATCGTGGGTTAAGTTACCCACAGATTTTGTGATTAAGCTGTGCAAATATCTGAATTGGAAGCCGAGGAATGATCGCAAGAAACGTTTTTTATCACGCCACATTCAACTATGGTGGTGCAACTAGTCAATCTAAATTTGTTTGGGGTGTTAAAAATTTTGACATGTCGAAAGGTCTTAAAGAGCAAATATTAGACAACGTTGGTGAGTTTGATGTTGATTTGATTTTTAACTTTCAGATCACTGCTTTTAATAACATTAGTATTGAAGATACAGACTTAAAGCTAACTGATGCGATAAAGACACTATAAAAATATGATAGAAGCTAACTCAACTTCAATGGTGTTAGCACTCATAGTCTAAACGGGTCCAAGTTGTTTAAAAAGTCATTAGTATTTGTTGTTGTGAGTGTGTGTATGGTTGTGTGTGCCATACGTTATTGTTAATAACAAAGGTTATATAAATCAATACATTGCATTTGTATTATCATAATCGTGCCAGTAGATGGTCGCGATATTTTGATTGTTGTTAGAGTCATTATGCTGGTTGTTATTTATCATAAAATCAGTGGCTTACTTTATTAATCAAAGGCGGTTAGGCCGTTTATGTTGCGAGTAATCATGGTACGAGCCCCTTACAGAGCTTCTATTCATTAGTCATTTTCACGGCGTTACACAACACAATAATCAAGAACGTTTGGTTTGCTACATTATCGCATATAGCGTGACTAAGAGTAAGGCGCAAAATAACAAGGAAAAGGACTGCTCATGAATGAGAGAGTATAGATATTTCGATATGGTCGAGTATTTGGGTGGAATTTAATTGTTACTATACTTTAAATCTCGAAAAATAATGGATGCAGAAGCAAATTGACTATACGTATTTTGTGTAATCCTTGGCGTTGTTGGGGTTATAATTGCGCTCTTTTGTTACAGTGAATGATCCCCATTAAAACTGTTTTTACTGCTTGTAGATATCTTCTGATAAATAGATATTGGTATACAGTGAATGGTAAACAGGTACTTGTGTATTCAATGTCATCTAATAGGTTATGTTAAACAAGCCCAATGCAGTATTGGGCTTGAACAAGAGCGCGACTAGAAAACCAGCAGCTTAATGGCTTAGCAACCTAACCGTGAGCTTAACCCGCCTATATTGCCCTCAACGTCAGTTGCTTGATAACTGGGTAAACTTGGCAGAAGGTTCAATCCAGAGCGCGCTTCAACTTCATCGATGGTGACTTCGGTTCTGCAAAAATCCAAATATCGACTTGATGTTTGTTCCATAATAAAAGCGGATGCTTTCACATTTGAGCCGATAACGGTGAATACCACTTTAAAATAACCCGAAGGGATGGTGTGAGCTTCATTCGCCTGCGGTAGGGTTGCAAAATAGTATTCGTATAAAGGTCCAGTTACGACGTAGGCATTGTCACCTGTTCTGGCAACGCTTCTTACTGCATTTTCCAATTGCACCCAAGGTCCTTGATTTAAGTTAGATGACTGCGGGGTGATGTTTGACAGGTAGTTTGTATCACTCCAATGGTCAGTATTTGAAAAAGAGGCGAGAGGAACTTGGTGTCCTCTATCTGTCTGAATGGTTGCCCATGCATCTTGGTAATCGTTAGGTTCCAAGGTGTATCTACTATAAATTTTTGGATCTGCCTTCCAAGTGCGTGAGCGACTAGGGCCATCAATGGTTTTAGGGGTTACTTTGTAGGCTGCCCAATCGGCAAATTTGGTCTTGCGGTTGTTACTTAATACATAAATTGGGCGCTCGACGATATCGTTAGTCGATGATGCGCCAGTAGGGCAACCATAATTACTACAGCTGCTTGAGTTTGCAATCGCAGCAGAACTAGCGGTAAGTAAAAGTAATAATGCAATCTTCACGTTTAAATCCTTGCATAAAAATTTTCACAAAGGCTAAAGGTAAACTGTGTCAATTTAATGTAAATATAGTGTTTTTTATATTGGGGTGTTAGAGCTAGATATCGGCGGAGATGTAAGAGTCAATAAAGGGTATTGTACTAGTTTCGACCATACCTCAAAGTTTCGAGGTTTTCAGTGGCTGCGTATTTTGGCCGTTAAGCTCGTTTTGCTCGTGTCTTTTTCGTAATGCGTAAGCTGATGGGGGTGACTCACTGAACTTTGAGCAATCGTTCATTTTGAGAGTCGAGACGATAATCATCACCTCAAAATACTTCATGAGATGATCAAAATTCACTCCATTCCAATTGAATTCAATTAAATATTGTAATTGCATAAGTTCCAACAGATCACCTCGTAATAACTTGTGTGTTATACTGCGCCACAATTGAGATTTAAGGGTATTGAAATTGCAATTTATCGCGTTAACTTCTATTGGTGTTGAGCAGCTTTTGGTCGATGAACTAAAGGCTTTCGACTTTGAAATCAATAAGCAAACCATTGGTTCGGTAAAATTTACTGGTGCTAATTTAGATGTACAAAAGTTCTGTATGCTGACTCGCTTTGCGACGCGCGTAATGCTTTTGGTGGATGATCAAAATGAAGTTAAAGATAAGGAGTCGCTATATAAATTTGCCAGATTTCAAGCATGGCAGGATTGGTTCAGTCCCAAGCAAACCTTTGCTGTGGAATTTTCCGGTACTAATAGCGCCCTTAAAAACACCCAGTTTTCTGGATTGGTGATCAAAGATGCGATAGTGGACTACTTCAGTGACTTATTCGAGCAGCGCCCTAACATTGATAAAGAAACTCCAGATCTGCGTATTGTCGCAAAACTTACAAAGCAAGGCTGTGCACTGTATATCGATTTTTCTGGTCCTCGTCTATCTGACAGAGGCTATAGAGATAAGCAGGGTAAGGCACCGATTCGTGAACATCTTGCGGCAGCGTTGGTTAAAAGAAGCGGTTGGCTTGATGACATCAGTAAGCCTTTATTTGATCCCTGTTGTGGTTCCGGTACTTTGCTAATCGAAGCCGCCTCAATGGCGCTGAATCTTCCTACAAACTTAAATAAAGATTTTGCTTTCAAACGGTTACCAAGTTTTCGACAAGCAAAATTCGATGAGCTTAAAGCTGAGCTAAAAGCCCAAGGAACAGAGCAAAATCTTTGGCTTATCGGAAGCGATATCGATGAAAAAGTATTAAGTATTGCTAAGCGAAATGCTGAGCGAGCAGGGGTTGCAACACATATCAAATTTAAACATGAAGATGCAAATTGTCTTACCGCAGCAGCCAAACGCCCAGGCACCGTGTTAAGTAACTTACCTTATGGTGAGCGTTTAGGTGGTATGGCAGAGTTAATTTCACTGTATCGCAATATGGGTGTGGCATTTAAAAAGCATTATAAAGATTGGCAACTTGCGCTACTAAGTAGTGATGAAAGCTTATTTAAAGTGCTGAAGCTAGCTCGCAAAAAAGGCTACAAGTTTAAAAATGGTCCGCTTGATGTGTTGCTTAACTTGTATGAAATGAATGAACAACAAGTACAACAAAGCAGCGATAGCAACGGATTAAACTTTGAAGGATCGGCTGCGTTTGCAAATCGACTAAAGAAAAACCTTCAAGGTTTAAAATCATGGATAAAGTCAGAAAACATTAAGGCTTACCGTGTCTACGATGCCGATATTCCTGAGTATAACGTGGCAGTTGATGTGTATAACCAAAGCGCTGTCATTTTTGAATACAAAGCACCTAAAGAAATTGATGATGTGGTTGCAGAAAAACGTTTGCAAGACGTGATCACGCTGACGGCGCAACAGCTTGATATTGATCCGCTTAACATCGCAGTTAAAGTCAGAAAGAAGCAAAAAGGACAAGAACAATACAAAGCGTTCGATAAACAAAATAGAACGGAAATTGTTGAAGAGTTTGGTGTTAAGTTCAAAGTAAATCTATTTGACTACTTAGACACTGGGCTATTTCTTGACCATCGCTTAGCGCGCAAGTTTATCCAGCAAAACGCCAAAGATAAGCGTGTTCTAAACCTGTTTGCCTATACAGGTACAGCTTCTGCCCACGCGGCTTTTGGCGGAGCAAAAGCGGTGACTACCATCGATATGTCGAAAACCTATTTAAAGTGGGCAGAAGAAAACTTTGAATTAAATGGGTTGAAGAACTCTCGTTATCGCTTTGAACAAGCAGATTGCTTGAAGTGGCTTGAACATGCAAAAGGGCAGTACGACCTAATTTTCTTAGATCCACCGACGTTTTCTAATTCGAAGCGAATGGCTGATGCTTTCGACGTACAACGCGATCACATCAAACTACTCGGCTGGGTTAAAAACATATTGGCGCCAGGCGGAACATTGCTGTTCTCAAACAATAAACGCGGCTTTAAAATCGACGAAATGGCCTTAGCAGGGATTGGGTTGACAGCACAAGAATACTCAAAGCACACGCTTTCTCCTGACTTTAAGCGTAATAAACAGATCCACAACAGTTGGTTAATCAGACATGCCTAATTACGTTTTATTCCATACGGATGGCTGTCATTTATGTGAAGATGCATTGGCTCTTATACAGCAATGCTTGCCATCAGAGCATGTGTTCTTAATCGACATTGTAGAGACTGAACAATACATGGCACAGTATGAAACTCGAATTCCAGTGTTAAAAAGACAGGACACAGAACGAGAGTTAGGTTGGCCATTTAACTTAGAACAACTACAAGAATTTATAAAATAATATGGATTTAATACGCATAGCTAAAGCGCAACTCGCGTTTGGCTCAAACCCAATATTGGACAATGCAGAAGCGGTTATCGAGTCCGGTGAACGAGTTTGTATTGTTGGCAGAAATGGAGCCGGTAAATCAACCTTATTAAAGGTGTTGGACGGTCAGCTGCAATTAGATGACGGTGAGATTATCAGTGTCAGTGGACTGAAAATCTCAAGGCTAGAACAAGATCCGCCCAAAGGGGCACATGGTTCAGTATTTGATTATGTTGCTGGTGGTCTTCCGGCCGTTGCTGAGCTACTAATCGAGTTTCATGAAGTGAATGAAGCGCTTCAGAACGATCAATCTGAAAAGCTAATGAATAGACTTGAGCGACTAACCCAGCGCCTTGAAGCCGAAGATGCATGGCGGTTTGAGTCACGTATTAAAGTGGTTCTGAGTCAGCTACAACTTGATGCTAATATGCGTTTAGAAAAACTATCAGGCGGTTGGCTTCGAAAAGTTGCTCTGGCCAAAGCACTGGTTAGTGATCCCGACCTGCTACTACTTGACGAACCGACTAACCATTTGGACATGCAAAGTGTCATTTGGCTTGAGCAATTTCTCAAAGAATTTAAAGGTGGCATCGTCTTTATTTCTCACGATCGTGCATTTATTCGCGCCATGGCTACTCGCATTCTTGATTTGGATCGAGGCCAGTTAGTTTCGTATCCTGGTGATTATGCACAATATTTGGAACAAAAGGCTCATGATCTTAAAGTAGAAGAACAGCAAAATGCGTTGTTTGATAAAAGGTTAGCTGAGGAAGAAGCTTGGATCAGACAGGGCATTAAAGCTCGTCGTACCAGAAATGAAGGCCGAGTGAGAGCACTTAAAGCGCTGCGTGTAGAAAGAAAACAGCGTATTGAACAACAAGGTAAGACTGACTTTAATATTGAATCAGCAGAGCGCTCGGGTAAGCTGATTTTCGAAGCTCAGCATCTCAGCCATAGTTTTTCTGACAAAGCGATTGTAAAAGAATTTTCCACCATTGTGATGCGCGGTGACCGCGTTGGATTGGTTGGACCAAATGGAGTGGGAAAAACAACGCTATTGAAGTTGTTGTTTGGGGAGATAAATCCAACTCAAGGAAAAGTGAAGCAAGGTGTAAACCTAGAAGTCGCTTATTTTGATCAATACCGCGATAAACTTGACGAAGAAGCTACGGTTCAGGATAACGTGGCTGAAGGTAAGCAGGAAGTTAACGTTGGTGGTCGCTCTCGTCATGTACTTGGCTACTTACAAGACTTTTTGTTTCCGCCAGTGAGAGCAAGAACACCCGTCAAAGCTTTGTCAGGCGGTGAGAAAAACCGCTTATTGCTTGCCAAACTCTTCCTAAAACCTTCAAATGTCATTGTGCTGGATGAACCAACTAATGATTTGGATATTGAAACACTAGAGTTGTTAGAAGACATCCTCAATCAATATGATGGCACTGTGTTGGTAGTCAGTCACGATAGGGAGTTTATCGACAACACCTGTGGTAGTGTTTGGGCATTTGAAGGCGACGGTCTAGTTACCGAAATTGTTGGTGGTTATAGTGACTACGAGCATTATAAACAAAAACGAGACCAGCAAAGAAAAGAACTAGAAAAAATATCAGCTGAAAAACAGGTCGTATCAGAGCAAAAGAAAACACCAACGCCAACTCGTAATAACAAGCTGAGTTACAAATTAAAACTTGAATTAGAGTCATTGCCCAGTAAAGTAGAGGAACTCGAAAAAGCTGTTGAAGAGCAGCAGCAATTGGTTAGTGATCCTGATTTTTTTAAACAAGATCAACAAACCACTCACGCGGCGTTGAACCATTTAGCTGACCTAGAGTCGAAGCTGGAAGCCGCGTTTGAGCGTTGGGAAGAATTAGAAGCATTGCAGAATCAGCAGTAAGGATTGAAATGAAACTTAAATTATTGGCCACAAGTATTGTTTTGGGGCTAGCAAACCAAGCGACAGCCGCTACTTATCAGTTAACAGAGCTAGCTCGCCACGAACAAAGTAAATATACCTACGTGACAGACGCCAATGAAGCTGGCGATGTAATTGGTTATGCTTCAGGGTTATTTAACCTACCTGTAGACGTTAGCTATATCGATTTTGAAGATAGCGGAATAAAAAGACTTTATGACCAATTTGTATCGAATTACGAATTAAGAGAAATTGAAGTTACCTTTACATTAGAAGATATAGAAAACGACAGCTCGATCCTTAAAACTAATGAGCAAGCACATGCGTTTATGTTGGATTATCTCCAGCGCGTAGTTTCAAGTTCTCAGAAATATCAAAAGCTATATAGTGCAATAAGCTTAACCTATGATAATAACTCGGCGAATGAGCACGTACTGTTTGATGTTGAAAAACCTGAATATGACGGCCTGACGCGTTCGGTAAGCAACTATTTAACCAGTATCGCAAGCGATGGAACGTTGGCAAGTTGGGGCTCTGCACCTTATGAAAAAACCGTATTTACCAAAGAAGGTGAAACAGAAGAAGAAACCTACTTTGTTAGAGACTGGGAATCACGAGGTTTACTTGAATCGCCTTCGGGGAAACGCGTGGTTATTGAGCCCGAGTTCGACCAGTATGGTGGCACCGTTGTCATTACAGATATTAAACTAGATGCCAATGGCAATTATCAAGTCGTTGGTCAAAGCTCGACTGGGTTACAAGTGGATAGAGCAGAAGACATTGCTGAAAAGTGTGATGGCGTCGACAATCCGGTCAAAGTGTGCATTGCTGCTTATGGCAACATCTATCATAAAAGAGCTTACAAATGGGTTTTTGACGCGGAACTAAATTTACTTAGCAAAGAAAACCTAGGCCTTGGGTTTTCACCTGATGAAGATGATGATAACGCTTACAGCAGTATAGCGATGGCGGTGAATTCAGACGGTGTCGCTGTGGGTTATTCGAGAGCGCGTAGACAAAGTGATGATAGATTATTGCCATTAGTACAGGCCGGTTATTATCAAGATGGTGAGTTTAAACGAATTAAAGAAGTAGAGTATTACTCAGAATTTAGCAGAGCTGTCGACATCAATGACAACAACATTATGGTTGGTGTAAAAGGTCTTTACTCGAGCTACAACCGCGCGGAATACGATTCGAAAGGTTTCTACTTTGATATTAACGCTGGCGCTTATCATGAGCTACCAAGTTACCATGAAGGCTCGGAACTCGCCGTAAAAGACATTAACAATCATGGTGTTATTGTTGGGCAAGCTGAAGTTGAGAAAAACACGTCAAGCTCTAGAAGAGAAGCTTTTCTCTACAATTTGGGCGACGAAAAGCTGACTAATCTAAATTCACTGCTTCCTTGTCGTGGCGATGATTTTCCTTATGTCGTTGCTGAAGCTGTTAAAGTCACAGATGACAATAAAATTTATGCCATTGCGACCAAAACGGTAGAAAAACGTGATTCTTTGGGACAGATAAAAACTAACAGTAAAGGTGAGACTGAGTACGAGTCGGTGACATTGCCGGTACTATTAACTCCAATTGCGGGTGAAGTTGAAAGCTGTACGCCGCCAGAAGCAGAAACCTATGAGAGAAAATCTGGTGGTTGGGGATTACTTAGCTTGGTATTGTTGCCGTTGGTTTACTTACGTCGTAGATTCAATTTGAAGTAAGTAAAGGCAACGCTTAAATAGAAAACTTTCTATTTGAGCCGACTGTAAAAAAGGAGCTAACCGCTCCTTTTTTATTTCCGTAGTTTTATTGCCGTAGCTTCAATATCAATGAGGCCTTGTTTAAACAAACCGCCGATGGCTTTTTTGTAATTGGCTTTAGACGTTGAAAAAGCCCGCTTGATCGCTTCAGGATCAGACTTATCACCCAGAGGAAGGTGGCCACCGTTTTCTTTCAGTTGAGCTAAAATGTGTTCAGATAAATCACGCACTTTACCAATTCCCGGTTTTTCCAGCACAATGTCGATTTTATCTTCGTCGCGGATAGCCTTCACATAGCCTTTCATGCGCTGACCAATATACATTTTTTTGAATACATCGTTCGAGAAAACTAAACCGTAGTGTGCCTCGTTGACTATTACCTTAAATCCTAAATCGGTTTTTGCAGCAACGATCAAATCGACTTCTTCAAACTTTTCATAGCTTGGCTTGGTCTTATTAAGGAATTTACGAAGCGCGCTTGATGCGCATATGCGTTGACTGGCTTTATCCAAATAAAGCTTCACTAAATAACTGTAGCCGTCACGCATTTTTGGCTTTTGCTCGTTAAAAGGTGCCAATACGTCTTTTTCGATTCCCAAATCCAAAAAGGCACCAACATTGTTAATTTCTTTTACCCGAAGTAATGCAAAATCACCTACCTGAGCAAGCGGCTTTTTGGTCGTAGCCGTTGGGTGACCCTGATTGTCTAAGAAGATAAAAACTTCAACACTGTCGCCTTCTTCCAGGTAATCTGGAATTTGTTCGTTAGGTAAAAACACCTCACCAAGATCACCACCGTTTAAATAAGCACCTTCGGCAGTAAGTTCTTCGATGGTTAACATTTTAATTTGACCTAACATAGTTATTCCTCGTCGCTTTTGGGCTTAGGTTTTCTGCGCAGTGGCATGGTTCCATCAATATCAATTGGAGCCTGAATTACTTTTTTGGTTTTAGGCTTTGCCGATCCCTTAAATTGAGTTTTAGGCTTTGAAGTTGATGTCTTTTGCGCTTTATTTGGTTTTTTACTTTGCTGTGGTTGTTGCTTAAAACCCTTGAACTTCCCAACGAGCCCTTCAACTTCTGCAAACTTCAGCGGCTCATCGAGATAGTTTTTAATTGCAATGTAGCTGTTCCAGTCTTTTGGACCAACGAACGAGATTGCAGTCCCTTTAAACCCAGCTCGACCTGTACGACCGATACGATGCACGTATTCTTCGGCTTGTTTAGGCAGATCAAAGTTAATAACATGGGTAACGGATAGTAAATCTAATCCACGAGAAGCAACATCAGTTGTGACTAACACTTTAAACAGACCGCGGCTAAAGCTATCCATAATATCCAATCGTTTGTTTTGCGGCATATCGCCTGACAAGGCAACCGACTTAATCGACATTTCAGTAAGTAGGTTACTCAATCGATCGGTATCAGAACGTGTCGCTGTAAAGATGATACATTGGCCCACATCGGCCTGACTCAAGAAGTGCTTTAGCAATGCCTCTTTATGATCAAGATGATCGGCAAAATAAAGAGCCTGTTGAATATCTTCATGTTGTTGATGCGCATTACTAAGCATGATGCGCTTAGGTGATTTTAACAACGCTCTAGAAGTCGTTTCGACCTGCGTATGGTCGAGTGTGGCCGAAAATAACAAGGTTTGTCTCAATCTATGGTCGGCTGCGTTGTTTATGGTTTCTAATTGTTTTTCAAAACCAAGATCAAGCATTCTGTCGGCTTCATCAAAAACTAACAACTCAAGTCCTGCTAAAAACATAGACTGGCTGTCGATATGGTCTGCAATTCGACCTGGAGTGCCAATTACAAAGTGTGGATTTTTTCTTAACGCTTTGACTTGATCATTGTAGTTTTCACCACCGAGTACCTTACAAACACTCAGGTTGGTGCCGGCAATTAACAAACGACATTCACTAAACACTTGGGTGGCGAGTTCTCGGGTAGGGGCAACAATTAAAACTCTTGGGTCGCGTTTGCTAAGGGCCTTTTGCTTCATCACACGCTGAATTGCTGGCAGCAAGAATGCTAATGTTTTGCCAGAACCCGTTTTGGATTGAGCAAAAATATCGTGGCCAGCTAAAGCCGTTGGAATCGCATGGGCTTGGATCTCTGTCGGTGTTGTGATCCCTTGATGGCCTAGCTGTTGTTCTAGACGCAAATCAATCCCAAGTTCTGTGAATCTCAAGTCAATTTCTCCAAATCTTGAATTATAAAAACACGCAATTATAGCAAAGCATAGAGTATGACGGATACACAAATCATGTTTTTTGCATTTAAAGCAAAAATCCGTAAAATACCCGCCTCAGCGCCGGGTTTGCGACTCGGTTTCACGTTGATGTGTCGTGCTTAGCGCATCAGCTAACAAAAGCTTAACTATAGGAAAATTCCATGTCTGAACAATATGTTGTTTGTGCAATGTACAAGTTTGTTTCACTGCCTAATTATAAAGAGATTAGACAACCCCTCATCGACGTGATGGAAGCGAATGAAGTTCGCGGTACTTTATTGCTAGCAGAAGAGGGAATTAACGGTACTGTTGCAGCCAAACGCAAAGGTATTGATGCCTTACTAGCATGGTTAGACAAACAACCAGGCTTAGATAACATCGTTTACAAAGAGTCATTCGACGAAACGTGTCCGTTCTATCGCACTAAGGTTAAACTGAAAAAAGAAATCGTTACCATGGGCGTTCAAGGTATTAATCCTAAAGAAGTTGTTGGCACTTATGTTAAGCCACAAGATTGGAATGCGTTAATTTCAGACCCTGACGTGGTGCTTGTAGATACCCGTAATGATTACGAAATTGAAATCGGTACGTTTAAAAACGCGATAGATCCTAAAACCAAAACTTTCCGTGAATTCCCGGCTTGGGCTGAGCAAAACCTCGATCCAGCCAAACACAAAAAAGTAGCAATGTTCTGCACCGGCGGTATTCGTTGTGAAAAGTCTACTGCTTATATGAAAGAGCAAGGTTTTGAAGAGGTGTATCACCTTGAAGGCGGTATTCTAAAATATTTAGAAGATGTGCCAAAAGAAGACACCATGTGGGAAGGCGAGTGTTTTGTCTTTGATAACCGTGTTGCGGTTGATCACGACCTAAACAAAGGCTCTTACGATCAGTGTCACGCTTGTAGAATGCCTATTACGGAAGAAGAAAAGCAGCTTCCAGAATACATGGAAGGTGTGTCTTGTCACCACTGCCACAAAGACCTAACAGAAGAGCAAATTGCTCGCTTTGCCGAGCGTCAGAAGCAAATTGAGCTGGCGAAACAACGAGGTGAAGGTCATATTGGTCATGACGCACAAGAAGCAATCCGTAAGCGTAAAGAAGAAAAGTTAGCGCAAAAAGAAGCGCAGCGTAAAAAGTCTGCGTAGTGTTCAGCGGATCAGAAAAAGCGCAGTAAATGCTTCCTTCTAGATTTAATATAAACCTCGCTTGTGCGGGGTTTATTTTTGTCTATGGTATATGCACGTATCAGCAATTGGTTGCGCACAAGCCTTTTTGTTATTGTTTGTTACTCGCTACTATAATTCAGTCATGGTTAATTCTATTATGATTGAATGTCCAAGGACTTAAATAGAGGAATATCTTATGCGGTTACTATCAGGTTTTTTAGCAATTTGTTTTTCGGCTGTCAGTTTTGCCGGAGCACTACCAAACTCTCCCCATTTATATGTGAAGGGTACAGCTTATATGCAAGTGCAACCCGACACTGCCATTATCCGAGTGGCAATCACCGAGAAAGACAAATCATTGCCGACGGCCAAGAAAAATGTAGACGAAATCATGGCTAAGGCGATAGAAATCTCGAAAACCTTCGGAATTAAAAAAGAAGATATTCACGCTGATCAACTTAACATTTATCGTCAAACTCGCTATAACCGGCAGACTAATCAAGAGGAATTTGAAGGTTTTAATGTCAACCGCAGCCTGACGGTAAAGCTCAAAGATATTTCACGTTACCCAGAATTGTTGCAAGCTTTTGTAGACAGCGGTATTAACCAATTTAACAACACTGAGTTTGCAGTAGAAAACGAAGGTCAATTTTTAGATAGTTTGAAAAAGTCTGCGATTAAAGATGCCAAAAAGGCAGCCAAAGAACTGTCTCAAGAGTTTGACGTAAAAATCGTAAGGCTGTACTCCGTTTCTTTCGATCCGATGCAAACACCACAAAGGCCATACTCACGTTCAGCTTCAGGCCTTATGCAAGCTGAAGCTGCAAATGTGAAAGAGGCATATAATACTGGCACAATCAAACTAAGTGCAGAAGTTTACGCTGTATATTTTATTGAATAACAGGATATACTAAGCCCTTATAACAGAGGGCTTTTTTATGATCACTGGTTTTTTTGCAGCGTTATTAACACTTATTTATATCAAACTAAGTTTTGATGTTATCAAACTAAGAAAAGGAAATTTAATAGCGCTTGGTGACGGCGGTAATAGTCAGCTTCAAGCTGCAATTCGTGCTCACGGTAATTTTAGCGAATATACACCAATCACACTTATCTTACTGTTTATCTTAGAGTTTCAGACTATCAATCCAATTTGGCTATATGTCTTAGGCAGTACATTTATTATTGCTAGGTTGGCACATTATATGGCGATTAAACAAGCCAATATTCCAATGCGACAAGTCGGAATGGCATTAACTTATCTAGTGATGCTTGTCGCAATGGTGATTAATTTTGTCCTCTATATCAGTCACGCATTTTAGCAATGAAAGATACCAAGATCCTGATTACGGGTTTGCCAAGAACAGGAACTACGAGTGTGTGTATGGCCGCAGTAAAACTGGGTTTTTACACGGCTCATACTGCGTATACGCGAGAGGCTTTGGATACAGCACAAGTACTCGCAGATACACCGGTTTTCTCGGATTATGAGGAATTGGCTTCCCTGTATCCCAACTGTAAAATCGTACATCTGCAGCGGGACCTGAATACTTGGCTACCATCAATAAAACGCTTGTTATCTGCCATGAAAGACAACTTGTTATCAGACAAAGGCGGATTTAACGATACGATTAAACGCTGCTATTTGAATACTTTTCCAAATTTTATTGAACACTTTGACGAACCAAACTACTGGTACGAGATTGCCATCAATCATCAAAAAGCCGTCGAAGCTTTTGCGTCAAGGAATAAACTGCCATATTTGTGCTTTTCGTTAAGCCAGCAAGATGCGAAAGCAAAGTTTGCAGATTTTTTTGATGTTCCAGTTCACCAAGTTGATTTTCCGCACGTCAATATTGGTGGTAAGGTGACTGCCTGGAAGTGGCTTAAGGATAGCAGAAAGGTACCTTCAACCCGAGCAGGTAAGGCGGACAGAGATACAGCGCTATATCTGAGCGAATGCAACCCCGCAGCTAACTAATAAATTTGATACAATCGAAAAAATTACGTTTTTATAAAACCGAATAGACTAGAAGTATGTTTGAACTGAAATTCCACACACCATTTAGCTGGACCGAAGGCGTACTGGCTGACTTTGATACTTTTTTGCAAGACCATGCGGCCGCAGAAAAGAAAGCTTCCGGTATGGCCATGGCAATGCTAGGCCATTACCCCGATAGAATTAAGCTGGTCAGAGCCATGGCCGATCTCGCAATAGAAGAAATGATCCACTTCAAACAGGTATTAAAGCTACTGACGGAGCGAGGCGTTACCTTAGGTAATGATCAAAAAGATCCTTACATTAAGCACATGCGCGGGTTATTTAGACAAGGTACAGACGAATACCTAATTGACAGATTGTTGGTTGCAGCGGTCATTGAAGCGCGAGGACATGAACGGTTTTCACTGGTTGCAGAAGCACTACCTGAAGGCAAAGAAAAAGACTTTTACGTGACTATTGCCAAGTCAGAAGAAAAGCACAAAAACTTATTTGTAGAGCTGGGTTATGAGTATTTCGATAAGACTACAATCGACCAAAGGCTTGAAGAAATTCTATTGGCTGAAGCTGAAATTTGCCGAAAAATCCCATTTACTGCCGCTTTACATTAATTATAGGGTTGGTTTGTGAAGCCAAACCAACCTCACTCGCTTAAGGATAAACGTCGTGCGCCCAGTTGATCTCACACTAAGACCTCCTAGTGAAGGTGACCGAACTTTACTGGTGGAATATCTCAACAATGATAATGTTACTCGTTACTTATCGTCCAAGATCCCGAAACCCTATACTTTAGAGGATGCAGACTGGTGGCTAGAGGTAGGTTGCAAGCAAAATGCAATAGTTAAAGCCATTGAAGCTAAAGGTATTTTTTGTGGTGTTATAGGAGTCTATTTACAAGGTTTTGAATACAAGCACAGCGCAGAGTTAGGTTACTGGATAGCAGAGCCCTATTGGCGGCGAGGAATCGCTACAGAAGCGGTTAAGCAATTCGTTCAAAATATTTTTGCTAATACAGATGTTATTCGGATCTTTAATCCGGTAACCGCACAAAACCAAGCGTCAATTCGTGTGCTTGAAAAGAACGGATTTTCTCTCGAGGGAATACTAAAATCGGCAGTGTCTCATGGTGGCGTACTGTGCGACGAGCATTTGTATGCCAAGGTCAAAGGAAAATAATAAATGAGAACAGATATCAAAGGGCTTGGCGGGCATTATATATTGTTTTACCAAATTCACTCGCTGCATCAACTCCAGCGCAACACGTCTTTTTGCCATCTCTCGACGAAAGGAAGATTAGCGCGAGAATACGGCATATACTGCGGCAGGTCAGGTAGTTGATATAGTGCCATCTCTGACATCATTGAGACCTTGAGTAACTAAATTCCATCACATCATTACCAGTAAAGCTAAATTCTTTTTTGGAATAAGCGAATTGCTTTTTGAATGTCTAAGTAACTGGACAAAAAAATGATAGTCTGAGAATTCTCTGTATCAAGCACCAATTCGTAGTTTGCGTTACTCTTGGACTGCGCTGAACTTTCCTGAATGTCCTGATAAAGGTAAGCTCTGACACCTCGTACGCTTGACTCAAATTCGATGTATATAATGTTTAAATGTTCATCATAGAGCACTTCCGTTGGTGATAAGGCGAACTGAATAACACCTTCATTCTGTGCAGTCACATCCAGCTTTAGCTGGGCTTTACCCGGGTAATTAACGCTTCGAAATGCATCCCCAATAATCAGTTTATCACCATTGAGGTACTCAACATCATTGTTAACGGCCAGTTGTGCATTGTCGATGATAGTTTGCAGCATGTTTTTTTGAATTAACTCTAATTGAAAGCCGGTTAACACCTCTTCACGAGTATATTCGTTGTTAAACCAATATTTAGGCTGCTGGGATTTTACGACAAAGCTTATGGATAGTAATAGAGTGAATATAATGACCTTCATAAAACAAATTCCTTGTTGTGTCGGCTTATCACGTCTGTATAAGTTTACTCTTCAAATCATAAAAAAGTAAACATACAGCTAGTTTAGCTTAAATATAATTTAATCAACGGCTGTATTGAAAGCGTGTTTTGCATGTTTAAACATCTCACATTTGCTATAAAACAAAGTTACATTTCAATGAAGTTGTATCAATAAGCCTCGCTAGTTGATTATTTTTCACCTTCTTCGATCGAAATTCTGAAACTTCATTATTTACTCAATGGATAAAAAAAGTGCCCTTGAAAAAGCATCGATTGCTGCTGTTGTTTGTTTGTGATTTATTAACAACTCCATAGAGTAATTTACATTTAATAAGGAAAGTTTTATGCAATTATCAAAAGTGGCTTTATCGGTGTTAGCTTTAGCAGCATTTACTCACGTTCATGCAAAAGAATATCGACTCGAGCGTGCCGGTAATGTTCAGATCTACTCACCATCTCAAAACATGATGACGAAACAGATACCGGAGCAGTTACCTCAATTAGGTTCAGAGGCGTCAGAGTTAAATTTTGCGGTGCAAAACGAGACTGCAGCAATAATCCCTTTATGTCCTACGTTAGTAACTGGAAATCAGTATACATTAAATGGTGCAACCTCTGGGGCAGCTGCTTGCTACCACTTTGAGATCAGTGAACGGAGTAAAACAACAGCTTTGTTGTTTGGACAATCTGGAGATACAAATGTTGATCTCAGTGTAATAAAACACAATGAGGATGATTCATTGACAGTGATCGGGGCCAGTACAAACGCGGGAACAGCTGATGAAGTTGTGATCGCGTTAACTGAACCCGGTCATTATTACTGGTATATGGATGTTAAGGAGTCAGACGGATCGCCATTTCATTTTGGAGCCGTTGTCGCGACGCAATTAGATGCGTATGAATTTAATGATACCGTGGCTACAGCGACTACTTTATCTACCGGTCAAAATAATATTACCGGTAATTTGGACAGTGCGAACGATATCGATTTGTATCAATTTACAGCAGTAAATGGACAAGACCTTGCGCTTAACTTTAACAGTAATGGGGCAGCTGATTATATCTTTGAAGTATTCAATAACGGTTGGGTCGCCATATCTCAAAATGAGCCTGTGCCAATTTCGGGTTTACAGGCGAATCAAGTTATTACTATGCGGGTCAGGGCAAACTCTGCGGTACCAAATAACCCCAATAATACTTATAATTTAACTGTCTCCTCAGTCGTTGCCTCGTTTTCAAATAACAAGGTGTCAGGGGAAAGCAATGTGAATCGTATCCCCTTAGCGGCACAAAGCAACCCGTACTTGACCACACAAGCGTATCGTAATGTATCCTGGGGCGTTACTTTGCTCGACTCAACAGGGGCACCGATAGAAAATGCGACAGCAACCCTTAGAATAATCAAAGCAAATAGTGATAAAAGACATACGTTTACGACCGATGCGAACGGTAGAATTTCTAAAACCGTTAATTTGGGAACCTGTAGCCCAGATATATTCAACATTGAGCATACAGAATATAGCTATGGCTACAGAAATAGATGGCGCTCGGAAGTACAGCTTGGTGGGTGGCAAATATTAATTCCAACTAACGTTGACGCTGACAATGATGGTGTAATAGACCTGATTGGAGTCGGAGGGCCGAACGTTCCGTTTGTTTACTTGGGACATATTTGCGACCAAGATTTGATCTCTAGTGTACCTTCGTAAACTAAAAAAGTCGGATGCTTTATAGCATCCGATTCTTTGATTGCATTCAAGCAGAGTACTTAACTTCTGCGTTACTCTGAAGTTGTGCAGCCATACCTTCTACAAAGTTATATGTATGTAAGTGATCGCCTGTTTTGATGTTCTCAGGGTCTTGGTTACGACCTAGTTCTATCACTGCTCTCATATTAATAACATCGCCGAAGTTATCATTATTCACATCATATTTACCCCAATATTTACTGGTTCCATTGCCTTCGGGGCCTCGTTCGAGCGCGGTATATTTAAGAAAGCTTTCCTTTACGTCATTGGCATACTGTACAAGTTCCTCATTACCATTTAGCTTATCAGTCAAAAGTTGAGCTTCTTTTTCACTTAACTGACCTGACACCGCTATTTTGCCGTCAGGATCCACCGAAAACCCCCAGTTTTTTGCGGCTAACTCAGGATTAGTTTTCGATAACTCAGACATAAAGTTGTCGTACTCAGCTGTCATTGCATCTGCTGCGCGAAACATATTTCCGCCCATATAAAGCTCAGAGCTGGCTTCAAATACTCTGTCCATGGTTTGTTCGACCGTCTCAACTTGTTGTACAGACTCTCCAATATTGAATGGTCTTTCGTAAGTAACAGGCGGTTCTTTGGTGCTTGTACCATGATAGACATCAGGTTCAAGGGTGGATAAGGTTTTACTGAGCGCTGCTTCACTGCCGCTTTTGGTTATCTGGGCAGGTGAATTGTCTGCTGGGGACGCTCCTAGTACTACTTGGTTTGTATTGACTTTCATATCAGATCCTTTCTAAGTCATCGTTAACCTTATTATCGGATGCTAAGGTAAAAAGTTAAATAAAGATAACTGTTTTTTTAACTTTTTAGTGTCTTTTTTGACCTTTCGGTGCTCTGAATATGAGCGTTTTTATAAAATTGTTGTTATTATTTTAATAATTTCAAGATTGATTTTAGCGAGTATCTCAAATTTCTAGCCTCACACGTCTTGCTAAATCAAATAGTCATGACTAAGTCAGTTACTTAGCGTTTACAGGCTAATCTGAGACAACATGTCATTCGCAACCCTCTAAGAGCCACAAATTTACGATAATTCGTCAATCCAACTGTGCGGTTCGGCTAATATAAACTGATATTTTTTATCGTTTTTTAACCTAATTTCTATCGAATCGCGGCCAACAGGGATAAAGCCACCACCTTTTGCAAAGCATCGCGTAATGGATTGGATACTATCACGTGAAAACTCAATGGGACCTAACCCAAGCTGCGTGTTGTTTGCAGTGAAACGCACTAGGTCTTCGCTCAGCGTTAAGATACCATCAGCATGAGCCACGCCTTGTTGAATAGTCGCAAATGTCGACATGGTAGTTGATTCGTTCATAATTCTTCTTCCTATGATTTGTGCGCTATAGCAGACTCGCTCAATTGGGTTTGCGTGTTGTGTTTTCTGCCATTTAGAAACACACCTAGCCAAGTGTTTCTGACCAGAAGAGAATAACTAGCCAGGCCAATGACCAGCGTTACAACCACGCTAATTAAAAATTTCAAAAATGGTGATATGGCCACATTGGTTAAAGGCAATTGAATATAGAGCAACACAGGCACGTGGACCAAGTAAATCCAATACGAAGCGTCTGAAATTAGCTTACTGGCTGTATTGGCGTGATCTAAAAAGCGATAACCTAAGACAAAAACAAAGCCAGTCCAACTAACGATAGCTACTGCTTGAACTGCTGCTTGAATGTAATGCGCGCTCCCCGATGGTATAAACTGTCCATCCGCAGCCGCTTGTTTAACCATTTCTAGGGTAGGAGGATTGGGTATAATAACCAGATACACAATTAGTGAAGCGATAGCAACTAGGCTTAAAGGCGCTATAAATCTGTTGCTTCTTATTATCCTGTGCTTGTTTTGATATAGCCCTGCACCAACCAGAAATAAAACACCATAAAAGCCGTATGTCCATAATGCAGGGGTTAGCTTGTCAGGCGCAGGGAAGGGTACTGCTTGCGTGCTCAGTGACACAAAGACCAAAAAGGGTAATGCAAGCAGTAAGAAAACAGGGTGAACAACGATATTGAGTAACTTATCGAATAGCTTGTCGCTTTTATGAACTAACCAAAGCACTAGACAAAATTGTATTAGATACCATAAAAACCAAAGGTGCATGGTGCTCACTCTTGGTTCCATTTCAGCAAGCAGGGTTAAAATTGGCGGAACGGTATTGGTCACACTTGAACCCCAAGTCAAGGCATGAAAATATGCTATTCCTGCTAACGGAAAAAACACCAAAAATGGCAGCAACACGCGTTTTAAGCGATTAACCATAAAGCCATTGGCGTTACGTTTTTCAATAAGTAGTACGCTACAAAACCCCGCGATGATAAAAAACAGTGGCATGCGGAACAAATGCAACCACAAGCTGAGATAATCAAAAGTAGCATGATGTGCAGTGGTATCTACACCAATCCAGATATTTTTAAAATACGGCCCATAAGCCAAAGCAGCATGGAATACCACACCAAGTAATAAAGCAAGACAGCGTAGATTATCAATAAAATGAAAGCGTTGAGCGGTTGGCATTAATCACAGAGTTCCTTGTCATGGTTTGTACCTATAATAACTAAGTTGAAGACAGTTTGACCAGTCACATTGCTCATGCGCCATCTATGACATATGTCATTGTCTCAAGCTGTGTTTATTTGCAATAATGCAAAAAAATAACAAGACTAAGTCCATGGAAGCCACCATTAAACACACCACCGATTGGCATTTTTCGACCATTGCGTCTTGGCTCGGTGTGACCATTGCCTGTGCATACTACGCCAACAACGGCATAGACCTTTTACTACAGTTACCAATCAGTGGCGCGATCCTCGCTTTGCTGTTTTATGTCCTAAAGGCGCCCAATAGTCATGTTAACATAGTGGCGGTTTTGTACTTTTTGCTTATAGTAAGCCTTATCCAAGTAACCTCTACATCGCTAGTTTTTATCCATCTGGTGATGTTTTCGGCCATTTTTAGTCCGCACTTTGCGTTACCCAAAGTATTAGCCTTTGTAGTGCTAACGTTACTGACCTATTCCTTTACTCACTATGCGCGTTGGAACGGCGAAATTCCTTGGGTGATGTTTATTGTGTGGTTTTTCTTTTGCACCATGAACTGGTTTGTGAGTAAACGTATTGTTGAAAGCTTGAATATGCATTATCAATCTCGGCAAAACTACAAAGAACTGAAAGCCACACAACAAATGATGGGCGCGATGCACGCGGCTCAAGAACGACAGCATCTATCCCGAGAGTTGCACGATTCATTGGGACACAAACTCACGGCTCTCAGCATAAATTTAGACTTTGCGAAACGGACTGCTCCACCACAAATACAGGAAACAATTGCCAATTGCCACCTGTTAAGCCAACAAGTGCTAGATGAGGTGAGGGCAATAGTATCGGAGCAACGACGTGATAAAGCACTGCTAAAACAGGCTTTAGAGAGTATTTTTGCGCTAACACCGCAACTATCCTGCCAACTACACATGAACGATGAAGTAGAACGTTTGCCGCAGGATTACGCGTTGTGTGTTATTCGCTTTTGCCAAGAGATGATAAGTAATACATTAAAACACACTAAAGCGAGCGAGATCGCATTTGATATCACTGTCTATAAAAAAGGCGAACAGACAGTACTTGAAGCGAACGCTCAGCATAATCAAAATGAGCAGCAGCTCCCTAAACCAGGAAACGGCCTCGCGGGGTTAAAAGAGCGGATGTCACATTTTCAAGGTAGCTTTGAGCAGCATCTCGACAAGCAAACACTCGTAAGCACCATAACTATACCGATAACTACAGAGGTTGTGCATGATTAGTTGCTTACTGGTTGAAGACCAAACATTGGTTAGATTAGGTCTTGCCAATTTACTTAATCTAGATAGCGAAATATCTGTGGACGGTATGGCTGAGGATGGTAATCAAGCGCTGTCACTAATGGCTGAGCACACGTTCGACTTAGTCCTATTAGATATGAGAATGCCAAACTTAGATGGCCTGGGTGTACTTGAAGCAATTAAAAACAAGCTCAACCAACCACCTGTGTTGATCATCACCACGTTTGAAGATTGCGATGTGTTGCTAAAAGCCATCAACCTTGGCGCAAGAGGATATGTGCTTAAAAACATCGAACTGGAAGGACTGATTGATGCTATCAAGCAAGTTAAAGCCGGTAATCGTGTATTGCAAAACGCGGTAACTGAGTATCTGTTGCAACAGACAAACCCACCGACAGAGCGCTTAACACCCAAAGAACAAGAGGTACTAAAATGTATGTCGTTGGGAATGCCCAATAAAGTGATCGCCAGTACCTTACAAAATTCAGAAGGAACCATTCGCAACCATGTATCGCAAGTCCTAGCAAAACTGGGCGTGCATGACCGTACGCAGGCGGTACTAAAAGCAATTAATCAGCATTTGATTTAGCATTTTTAATGTTAACGAATCCATACCGTAACTAATATCGGACTCACAAAAGAACACATCATACTAGGCCCTGCAATGGTGCTCAGTTTAATAAAAATTAAACTTTACGTAACATTTTTATACAGTAATATCCGTAATCGAACTAAAAATAAGGAAATATCATGCTGTTACGTAAACCTTTTACTGCCATAATTTGGCTGAGCTTCACTTTGTCATCCGTGTTACTTACGGGTTGTAAGGAGAGTGATAACAATATCAATGTGGTTCCAGCTTTTGAAGCGCAAGAGCCAGAAACACCACCGCCTTTCGGTACAGCGGGAGATAAGCAACTTGCTGTTCACCTAGAAGCAATCCGCACTGAGTTTAATATGCCAGCCCTTGGCGGATTTATTGTACATGGTGACCAAATCGTAGAGTTGGATGTCACTGGTGTTCGCGTAAGTGGCGAAAACGATGAAGTAACCCGATCTGACCGCTGGTCAATTGGCTCGTTCAGCAAATCGATGACGGCGACAACTGCAGCAAGATTAGTAGAGCAGGGTCTAATTCGCTTTGAAAGCACAGTGTTAGATGTGTTTCCTGAATTAGCCGGGAAAATTAATCAAGATCTTGAAACTGTGACATTAAAAGACTTGTTGTCCAATACTTCCGGCCTTATGCGTGACCTACCATCTATTTACACCGGAAAGTGGCACATGGATCAACGTCCGATGATTGAACAACGCGCGTCTTGGACAGTAGAATTCTTAAATACCGAAAGAGAGGGTCCCGCTGGGGAATTTTTATATAGCAATGCAGGTTATGTGGTTGCCGCGCATATGTTGGAGCGCGTTTCAGGACAGCCGTGGGAAACCCTCGTTAATCAGGAACTATTCGCCAAGCTAGGTATGGACAACGTCGGCTTTGGACCTGCGAGTTATTCCAATCCCGCTCAGCCTAGTGGTCACCAATTAAGAGACGGGCTATGGCATGCAATCACACCCGCTGACCGGGTCGATATTCCCATGGTAATGGCGCCAGCTGGTTTGGTCAGTGCTGATTTAACCGATCTATCATTATATCTACGCGCGTACCTTGCTGGTGTTCAGGGCAACAACGACTTACTTGATGCTGAAACCTACCAAAAACTCATTACCCCTGTCAGCACAGATTATGCGTTAGGCTGGATGCTAAACCCAGACAACACAGGTTTTCATCATAATGGTTTCACCGGCACGTTTTATCAGGACAATTTGATTCTGCCAGAAAAGAATATCGCTTTATTAGCTGTCACCAACGGCGACACCAAAAATGCCAGATATGCAGTAGAAAAAGCGATAAAAGTGATGTTAGAAAGGTTTGAAGTGAAGTAGGGGAATTGTGCGCTAGATTTTGAGAACCCGGTACGGATAGTCTGTCGCAAAAAGAATTAAAGATAATAACAGAGTTTTAGAGTTAACTTTCGTTCTTGCTGACATATTAAAGTTGTCTTAATATCATAACTGATTCAGGATCGGAAAATAATATGAATATCTTGTACTTTATAGGAAATGGGTTTGATCTCAAACTCAATTTGAAAACTAGCTATAAGGATTTTTTGAATTCATATAAAAGGGTTAAAAACGAATCACCAATCATAGCAGAATTTAAGAACGAAATCGGTGAAAATTACTTAGATTGGTCAGACTTAGAGGCGAATTTGGGGAAGTATACGGAGCAACTTGATTCAGCAACAGATTTTGAGGAAATTCATTCAGATTTGATTGATGAATTGGCAAACTACCTGACGGAAATACAAACTGAATTCGTAAAAACTAAATTACAACGGTTAGATAAGAAAAAATTTATTACTGACCTCTTTTCACCAGAAGTATATTCGGAAACTTCGCATTGTCGATTGCTTGACTATTATAACAGTAGCCAAAAAAATGCCAAGAATCTATCTATTATCACGTTCAACTATACAAACACGATTGAATCCATACTCGGCATAGAAACAACCCATGCAAGATACGAAAATGTATTGACTAAATGTCAGCCTTCTAGTGTTGCTGAAAGTCAAAGTATCCTAAATGTACTGCATTTACACGGTACTTTGGAAGAAAATATGGTTTTGGGTGTTGACAATATTGAACAAGTTCTTAGTAAAAAGTTCAGAAATATCGAAGATGTAGCAGAGTCGATTGTTAAACCATTGTGTAACAGAGTTAGTGCTCATGCTATTGATCAAGACTGTGTTCGACTACTCAATCAGGCCCATCTGATTTGTATTTTTGGCTCCTCAATAGGAGTAACCGACCAAACTTGGTGGAAACTGATTGCAAATCAAGTTAAAAAAAGAGATTGTCGTCTTATAGTATTTATGTATGAGCCAAATCTTAATAGAAGAAGACTTTGAGTTTAATGATGAGATGTTTAACCTGTTAAAAGTGGAATAGGAACAATATAAGTCCTTAAGAACTCAATATGCTATTTAACATAACGTAAATTATGGGAGGTTGATATAAAGCCAAAAATAATTAAAATAAATATTTAACCTTTTAAAAATCAATTACTTATGACCGATATTGTCTAGTATTGGACATTATACAATTTTCTTGAACTTACCAGTCTTAATGCTCCTAGCCATATATGGAACATGATCTGTATTTGAACACAAAAAATCAATTGTCTGTCTGAGCTCAACTTCAGAATGCTCAGGTATCCAAAGAGTAACTTTTTTTAAACCGCGAGATTTTTGTTTATTTTCATAACGTTGGTTCTTAGTTTCCATGGGTCACCAGTGACTTATCCTTAGATTAAAGATTTAACCATTATTGGGTTTTGGTGTTGCCGCGCTACGCTCAGGCTTCGCTTGGCGCGTCACCACCAAAACCAAAATCAATATTAGGCTCCGTTTGAGCTGGTTCATAGGTTGGTTTGTTTGGCGTTGTTGATTTGCAAAAGGCATTGTATTTGTAATCCGCGTGCTCAATGATGACATAGCAATAACTCATGATGTTGACCGTAAAGCCCATTAGCTTCAAATCAAACGTGTTTAGAGAAACTAAACCATCAGGTGTATCAAATTCCAAAATGGCAGTCTGTTCGATTTTCTCACCGTCAAATTTAACGTGATAACCGCTAACCTGCGCCCTAGTTGCATCAAATGGTAGACTCACATGAATAGGCTCACGAGCAACAGCCGGAACAGGGTCATTATTAACAGCAGTAGAAATATCCGTTTTACTATTTTTAGTAGGAACCTGCGCGGGTTGCGGGTTTTTTTCCACATCCATAGCACCACTGAAATATAGGATGAAATAACCAGCGCACAAAGTGAGAACGACCACCGGAAAGGCAAACATAGGACTGAGTAGAAAATTTTTTCCTGTTGCGCCTGTAATAGATTGGGTCGCTGTTGATTTGTAGAGTCTGTGGACGTCGATGGGGATTTTGCGCCACTTTTTCGGGTCTGCCCTGTTTGGCGTTTTGCCGTCCAATTTTGGATTATGTTCATGTATTCTCGGCCTCCGGTTGAAGTATGGAATTTTGGCTAGCCCGTCAAAATATTTATGTGCATAGGCGTACTGGCTAACGTTACGGATGTATTTATGTACAGAGGTGATATCAGGCGTACAGCAAATGATGTCCCAGTTGTATTTACGGTGGCGCATGTACGCCTCCTTTAGGGTTTTTGGGTAGATGATATGCCCGTGTTCGTTAAATATCTCGATACCCAAATCATCAACATCACCGCTAGTTAGGTCGTCTGGTTTGTACGTTTCGAGTGTATCTAAATGGTACTGATACCAGTCACTAGGTAGATAATCCTGATAGTTTTGAACGGGCTGATAATCACATGATTCAGGTTTGAATTGAGTGGTTTCAGTCGGGTAAATATCCTGAACCTCATCCATGATAATGAGCGCACCGCACGGCATCCAATGATACCAATTACGCCACAATTTATGGCCTGATTCGCTCTGACTAGACATTCGCCACAATTTTGCAGAATCAGGGAATGTTTCGTTTAACTCGCGCTCGATATCATCCAGAGGTTTAATGCCCTCGATATTAGTGACTACTAAACGCCCCGCTCTCAGCGCTGGCAATAACTCAAACCAAACTGCTGAGGCTGATTTAAACGAACCTGGCGCACCATGAAATATTGACGTCGCCATTATAGAAACCTCATAACATAGCGAGTGATTAGCGCCTGAATTACCACATTGAGCGCATCAAATGCACGCATATCAACGAGAGCAGCACGAACGTCAGCAGGTAATTGATTAGCAGCCGAGGTGATGCGACTGGCTATCTGAAAATTCTCAATGATGTTTTTCGAAACCTGCCAACTAAATTTAATAGTCTCTAACTCTATTTTGAGTCTGAGTAGCGTTGCATATTCAACGAACCATGCAAAAAAACGCGTGATAAAATTAGGGAGGTCGGTATCTAAAAAATCCCAAATATCAGAAACAAAATCGTTCATAAAACTAAACACACCCTGATAACCGTCGTAGTGAGATGCTAGCGCTACAGGCGATAAAAATAGAAATGCGGAAATTAATAAAATGGTTTTGGTTTGTGTGGATTTAATCATGGCGCTCCCTCAACAAAATAAACAACGCGGACATAGTGGCGATTAGCATTAATGGTGCTGCTAGCATTTGATAAAAATTGCTAAATCTGGCTACTGAAATATCAATTGATTCACCGTAAATATCTAATGTTCGCTCCTCGTATGAACCGCTAATGGTTGGCGAAACATCAAAAACAGTGTCTAACTGAGTGCGAATGTCGTCTAGCTCTGCAGTGTTCAATTCGATTTGGTCAGTAATTTGAACCCTGATTTCATCAATAGAATCCTGAGTAAATAGGTCATTCAGACCCCCCTGCTTTCCCGCCTGAGCAACACCGGCACACTCGAACCCCTCACAATCTGGCTCAGGGTCTGGGCAGTCCTCGCCCTCGCAAGGTTCATCACCAGCGAGTTTATCGTTAATAGAATTGAGTGTGTCACGGATAGAATTTAGTGTTGCAGTTTGGGCGTTGGTTGAATTGACAATGTACCTAGTGTTATTCGCAACAGTAGCGGTTTGTTCGACGTTAGTAGATGCAGCACGAAACGCGTTATTTGCCTGCTCGGACATAATTTGAGTATTTTTACCGATGACGTCTAATTGAGAGGAAAAAAACCGAGTCAGGTCATTAGAGTGCCTAGACTCAATATAAATATTGTTGAGCGCTCTAACATTGGCTCGACCAAAATCAACCTGATTTTGAGTAGACGCAGTAACATTACGGTTCATTTGGTTTATACCGTCTAGCTCGGTTTCTGAGGTTGACGGGTCGGAGATTTGGCCTAGCGGCTCAGCAGATGGAGCGGTACTAGGAGCCTCAGGCAAATCAGACAAATCAGGCGGAATAAATGGATCTGGAACAGTGGGTAAACCATCGCCACCATCACCATCATCACCACAGCTAGTCCCCTCCTGACCGTCGTATAATGGTGACACCATCATCATGTCATTATTGTCAGATGAGTATTTACACGTTGAGCCGTCTGGATTGGTGAAGCAGCGATTACCACCACCTATACTAAATGATGGACGGTCATCTAACGATGGCTCCTGACAGTTATCACGGGCTGGGTCGATGCAACGAGATGGGTTGTCATCAGTTTCACCACCCCGTTTTTGGGTATACGTTGGGTGACCATCAGGTGGGCAATCCTCTACCTGAACAGTAAATTGAATGTAAAAACGCCCAGCGGTATATATATACGGCTCAAATGTACAATGGTCCTGACCATCACAACCGCGACGCTCAGTAACAGTAGCTAAAATAGGATATGAATTATCATCGAGAGGACCTGAATGAAAACCGGTATAAATATACGTTTTGCCCTCACTCGCGGATTCAACAGCAGATAAACATTCAGACAGCAGATGACCGCCACCATCTAAATGAGTGCAACGTCCATAGTCAGTAGGAACGAGAATAGGTTTTTGCTCATCACGTTTAAACTCTAAGGACAATGAGTTGAATGATAGAAAAAAGGCGCTGATAAGCGCCGTATAGAAAACTCGCATATAACGCCTTTAATATTAGGAGGTACGAACCCCGCTAGAAAAGCCCTCGACGAAGACCCAAACGAGAAACGTACCTAGAATAATGGTCGTAACCATTAACGAGATAATTTGCTAATGATAAAACCAACACCGAAACCGATTGAAGCTAGTGACAACAGACCAACGACAACGAGCGTATAGTTTGACTGACCAGCAGCAACAGCGGTTTCAATCGTTGCCGCAACATCAGGAGTGGTTGCAGTAGCTGACGCCATTGCAGAACCTAGCGCAGCAGTAGAACCTAGAGCGATTTTTGATAGTAATTTCACGATTTTTCCTTAATTTAATTGAGTGTGTTTTTAGGTTTTGCCCATCACTCGGACGATTCGACCAATTGAATGAGCGGTAAAAAATGCGGTCAATGCCGCGGCGTTGATTAGGCCGAACGTAGCCAAATCAAATTGGAACAGCTCGTTGAGCGTGTCTACCAATCCGTTTAATTGAATTTGCGTCACCTGCTCAGTCGTCAACAAAACGTATTCGCATGTTTCAGCAGTTGCTGCGATTAGTTGGCCTGATTCGGAAATGATGACGCATTGCATATCAGACAGCCTTAAGCAATTCTTGAGAAGCTGGAACAAGCTTCATTTGACGACCGTTAATTTCAAGGTCACCCCAACGGCCAACACAGAAAGATTCAAGAGCTAACGTATATTTGCCAACTGGATAGGCATTGTTGTGGTCATCGTGAGACAAACGAAATTCCTTAGGAAAAGCACCACCCGTATGAGCGTATGCCTTTTGGTCATAAACCACCCTTTCGTTGTCTTTGCCCTTATTAACAGTGCGAGGCATTGGGTTCTCATGGCCTTTTACGATTTCAATAATTAGTTGTTGATGTTGCATGTGTTTTCTCCGTTAACTTACTAAGCGTAGGCCGCTTTCGAATTGCTCTGATAGTCGCGTAGGTTCAGTCCAGCCTGCTGGGTGCTGGCGTTCGAAATCGACGTTGATAAATCTGATTAAAGGCACGACATTGGATGCCGTGGCTTGTAGGTTTTGTAGGTATGCCTTGGGGACTACCTCTGTAATTTCTTTAATGCTTCTATGGAAAGTTGCTTTTGGTGTAGTCGCTTTAACCTCTTCCCAACCCTCGTGCTTCATCATTCGGAAAAATCGAAATAGACGATCAGCCTTGGAATAACTAAAACCAGTTTTAGTCTCTGTTTTAAAGTGCTCTCTCAAATTTTCATGAACTTCAGTGTCGCTGTATGTACGCATATGTTCGCCCTCAAATGTCTTAAAAATATCTGACCAAGCGTGATTCCATAGCTCTTTAATTAGACACCCATCAAAACTTCTAGCGTGACTTTCAAACTCCCAAACATTCGTAGGAATAGCGAGGCGATGCAACATGCGGGGCATGATACTGGCCTCTAAACGAAGGGCGTTTGTAGCAAATTCTTGTACATCGGGTGCGCTCATAGCATCGAGCTGTATTTTATAAATTGGGTCTTTGGTCTTATCGTAACGTGACGTGATTTTGGCTATTTGGTCTGCAAGCTCAAACTGCTTCAAGTAAGCTTTGAGACGTTTATGGCGGCTACCTTTGCCAAAGTAGGCCGTGGTATCAAACGATGATTTACTACCTCTCGTTTGACCGTTTGAAATGTTTCTAAGTGCGTGTATCACATTCCTGCTGTCAGACTCATTTGGTAAATGAGCAGTAAAAGTGCAGTCAATCTGAGCAAGCGTAGCGTGTTCAAAATCCAGTATCTCGACCATATCAGGAAGTGCGTAACAGAAAGCAGAAACCAACGAATCAAGGCAAGTCATAACGTTGCATGTACCAAAAACATTTTGACCAGTAAGGAGTTTCGCAGGGCTAGCTTTAAGCTCAATGTGTGGATAGTAATTAGAACCGCCTTGATAAACCTTAAAACTTAAAGTTGACCAACTGCTAGGAAGTGATTCAAAAGGATGTCTAAGACATGAAACCTCAGCAAGTGCAACGTTCTCAGCATCTAGACGATAGTCGTTCGGACGAAAAGTAACGTCCCCCGCTTCCATCTTGCAACCGCGTTTTTGACATTCACGCAAATCAACCAAACCGCTATCACCTTCAGGTGATGCAGCAACGACAGAGTCGTTAAATGGCACTTTGATTCGCAAGAGGTCTATCACAAAAAAATCCTTCTGATGAGTAGTAATGGTAACTAATCCCAAAAAATGAGACAGGTCATTACCGACCTGAATAGGTGAATACATCTATTCAACTGCGATATTTATAACAGAAGTGAATGGGTGAATACAAGTATTGATGAATAATAAAATTCAAGCGTGCTAACATTCAGCTATTAACAGAACGGAGTTAAAGAAGTGGCGAAAGCAAACAGAACAACGATCTCGATACCAATTGAAAAGAAACTAGAGTTAGAAAGAAAAGCTATTGAGGTTTCATATAAAACAGGGAGATCAGTAACTTGGACGGACATTGTTCATTACATGATAGATAATTATCAAAATATGGCGAAACAAGATCTAATCGAAGAAGAAGAAGAGAAAGTTTCAAAATGAGACTAGAGTCCACTATTAAAGTATGTGGACTCTCCACACCGTACCCCACTCGGTACAACTGAGCTGACTGAAAGTTGGTTTCGGTTTATCAAGGGAGCGAACGCATTCGCTCGGGGTCAGGTCTCCAGAAATAGTACCGACCGCCATCGGCGGGTTCTCGCGCTAAAACACCTGAGTTAAATCACTATCGAGTTGGCGCTTCATGCGGCAAGCCGCATCGTATCGAATTCTACTTAACCACCAAACTTCATTTCACCAGTAGAAGGATGATGACTGGTTTCTAAATAGAGTTTGATTTCATCTTTATTTTCAATGTCATAAAGAACATTTATTACAGCATAACAATCGCCACGATATAAAATGTGCTCACCAACTCTAGGGATATCTGCAGTATCTATAGATTTCAATATAGGAGCATTTGGAGATTGTTTAATTACTAAATTTAAGCGTGGCATAATTAATTTCCTTTTTTAAGAGTTTAAATTTGAAGGCTATATATTCAATACATGATTTTTAAAATGTGGGATGAAAGCCAACCTCACCATAATTTGTATTATGTTACGGGCACTAAAGCAATGCTTTTGTGATGGTCGGTCACCTACCTATTTTGACCGACCATAAACCACAAAACCCCCGCAGAGTAATGATTTTGCGGGGGTTTCTCTCAACATAACACTGCTGCCATTATGGGAGGTTGATATAAAGCCAAAAATAATTAAAATAAATATTTAACCTTTTAAAAATCAATTACTTATGACCGATATTGTCTAGTATTGGACATTATACAATTTTCTTGAACTTACCAGTCTTAATGCTCCTAGCCATATATGGAACATGATCTGTATTTGAACACAAAAAATCAATTGTCTGTCTGAGCTCAACTTCAGAATGCTCAGGTATCCAAAGAGTAACTTTTTTTAAACCGCGAGATTTTTGTTTATTTTCATAACGTTGGTTCTTAGTTTCCATGGGTCACCAGTGACTTATCCTTAGATTAAAGATTTAACCATTATTGGGTTTTGGTGTTGCCGCGCTACGCTCAGGCTTCGCTTGGCGCGTCACCACCAAAACCAAAATCAATATTAGGCTCCGTTTGAGCTGGTTCATAGGTTGGTTTGTTTGGCGTTGTTGATTTGCAAAAGGCATTGTATTTGTAATCCGCGTGCTCAATGATGACATAGCAATAACTCATGATGTTGACCGTAAAGCCCATTAGCTTCAAATCAAACGTGTTTAGAGAAACTAAACCATCAGGTGTATCAAATTCCAAAATGGCAGTCTGTTCGATTTTCTCACCGTCAAATTTAACGTGATAACCGCTAACCTGCGCCCTAGTTGCATCAAATGGTAGACTCACATGAATAGGCTCACGAGCAACAGCCGGAACAGGGTCATTATTAACAGCAGTAGAAATATCCGTTTTACTATTTTTAGTAGGAACCTGCGCGGGTTGCGGGTTTTTTTCCACATCCATAGCACCACTGAAATATAGGATGAAATAACCAGCGCACAAAGTGAGAACGACCACCGGAAAGGCAAACATAGGACTGAGTAGAAAATTTTTTCCTGTTGCGCCTGTAATAGATTGGGTCGCTGTTGATTTGTAGAGTCTGTGGACGTCGATGGGGATTTTGCGCCACTTTTTCGGGTCTGCCCTGTTTGGCGTTTTGCCGTCCAATTTTGGATTATGTTCATGTATTCTCGGCCTCCGGTTGAAGTATGGAATTTTGGCTAGCCCGTCAAAATATTTATGTGCATAGGCGTACTGGCTAACGTTACGGATGTATTTATGTACAGAGGTGATATCAGGCGTACAGCAAATGATGTCCCAGTTGTATTTACGGTGGCGCATGTACGCCTCCTTTAGGGTTTTTGGGTAGATGATATGCCCGTGTTCGTTAAATATCTCGATACCCAAATCATCAACATCACCGCTAGTTAGGTCGTCTGGTTTGTACGTTTCGAGTGTATCTAAATGGTACTGATACCAGTCACTAGGTAGATAATCCTGATAGTTTTGAACGGGCTGATAATCACATGATTCAGGTTTGAATTGAGTGGTTTCAGTCGGGTAAATATCCTGAACCTCATCCATGATAATGAGCGCACCGCACGGCATCCAATGATACCAATTACGCCACAATTTATGGCCTGATTCGCTCTGACTAGACATTCGCCACAATTTTGCAGAATCAGGGAATGTTTCGTTTAACTCGCGCTCGATATCATCCAGAGGTTTAATGCCCTCGATATTAGTGACTACTAAACGCCCCGCTCTCAGCGCTGGCAATAACTCAAACCAAACTGCTGAGGCTGATTTAAACGAACCTGGCGCACCATGAAATATTGACGTCGCCATTATAGAAACCTCATAACATAGCGAGTGATTAGCGCCTGAATTACCACATTGAGCGCATCAAATGCACGCATATCAACGAGAGCAGCACGAACGTCAGCAGGTAATTGATTAGCAGCCGAGGTGATGCGACTGGCTATCTGAAAATTCTCAATGATGTTTTTCGAAACCTGCCAACTAAATTTAATAGTCTCTAACTCTATTTTGAGTCTGAGTAGCGTTGCATATTCAACGAACCATGCAAAAAAACGCGTGATAAAATTAGGGAGGTCGGTATCTAAAAAATCCCAAATATCAGAAACAAAATCGTTCATAAAACTAAACACACCCTGATAACCGTCGTAGTGAGATGCTAGCGCTACAGGCGATAAAAATAGAAATGCGGAAATTAATAAAATGGTTTTGGTTTGTGTGGATTTAATCATGGCGCTCCCTCAACAAAATAAACAACGCGGACATAGTGGCGATTAGCATTAATGGTGCTGCTAGCATTTGATAAAAATTGCTAAATCTGGCTACTGAAATATCAATTGATTCACCGTAAATATCTAATGTTCGCTCCTCGTATGAACCGCTAATGGTTGGCGAAACATCAAAAACAGTGTCTAACTGAGTGCGAATGTCGTCTAGCTCTGCAGTGTTCAATTCGATTTGGTCAGTAATTTGAACCCTGATTTCATCAATAGAATCCTGAGTAAATAGGTCATTCAGACCCCCCTGCTTTCCCGCCTGAGCAACACCGGCACACTCGAACCCCTCACAATCTGGCTCAGGGTCTGGGCAGTCCTCGCCCTCGCAAGGTTCATCACCAGCGAGTTTATCGTTAATAGAATTGAGTGTGTCACGGATAGAATTTAGTGTTGCAGTTTGGGCGTTGGTTGAATTGACAATGTACCTAGTGTTATTCGCAACAGTAGCGGTTTGTTCGACGTTAGTAGATGCAGCACGAAACGCGTTATTTGCCTGCTCGGACATAATTTGAGTATTTTTACCGATGACGTCTAATTGAGAGGAAAAAAACCGAGTCAGGTCATTAGAGTGCCTAGACTCAATATAAATATTGTTGAGCGCTCTAACATTGGCTCGACCAAAATCAACCTGATTTTGAGTAGACGCAGTAACATTACGGTTCATTTGGTTTATACCGTCTAGCTCGGTTTCTGAGGTTGACGGGTCGGAGATTTGGCCTAGCGGCTCAGCAGATGGAGCGGTACTAGGAGCCTCAGGCAAATCAGACAAATCAGGCGGAATAAATG
Source organism: Pseudoalteromonas sp. T1lg65 (assembly GCF_051930985.1). Lineage (NCBI taxonomy): Bacteria > Pseudomonadati > Pseudomonadota > Gammaproteobacteria > Alteromonadales > Pseudoalteromonadaceae > Pseudoalteromonas > Pseudoalteromonas sp. T1lg65. The sequence goes on from NZ_CP196837.1 coordinate 1,964,980, forward strand.
GATCTGGAACAGTGGGTAAACCATCGCCACCATCACCATCATCACCACAGCTAGTCCCCTCCTGACCGTCGTATAATGGTGACACCATCATCATGTCATTATTGTCAGATGAGTATTTACACGTTGAGCCGTCTGGATTGGTGAAGCAGCGATTACCACCACCTATACTAAATGATGGACGGTCATCTAACGATGGCTCCTGACAGTTATCACGGGCTGGGTCGATGCAACGAGATGGGTTGTCATCAGTTTCACCACCCCGTTTTTGGGTATACGTTGGGTGACCATCAGGTGGGCAATCCTCTACCTGAACAGTAAATTGAATGTAAAAACGCCCAGCGGTATATATATACGGCTCAAATGTACAATGGTCCTGACCATCACAACCGCGACGCTCAGTAACAGTAGCTAAAATAGGATATGAATTATCATCGAGAGGACCTGAATGAAAACCGGTATAAATATACGTTTTGCCCTCACTCGCGGATTCAACAGCAGATAAACATTCAGACAGCAGATGACCGCCACCATCTAAATGAGTGCAACGTCCATAGTCAGTAGGAACGAGAATAGGTTTTTGCTCATCACGTTTAAACTCTAAGGACAATGAGTTGAATGATAGAAAAAAGGCGCTGATAAGCGCCGTATAGAAAACTCGCATATAACGCCTTTAATATTAGGAGGTACGAACCCCGCTAGAAAAGCCCTCGACGAAGACCCAAACGAGAAACGTACCTAGAATAATGGTCGTAACCATTAACGAGATAATTTGCTAATGATAAAACCAACACCGAAACCGATTGAAGCTAGTGACAACAGACCAACGACAACGAGCGTATAGTTTGACTGACCAGCAGCAACAGCGGTTTCAATCGTTGCCGCAACATCAGGAGTGGTTGCAGTAGCTGACGCCATTGCAGAACCTAGCGCAGCAGTAGAACCTAGAGCGATTTTTGATAGTAATTTCACGATTTTTCCTTAATTTAATTGAGTGTGTTTTTAGGTTTTGCCCATCACTCGGACGATTCGACCAATTGAATGAGCGGTAAAAAATGCGGTCAATGCCGCGGCGTTGATTAGGCCGAACGTAGCCAAATCAAATTGGAACAGCTCGTTGAGCGTGTCTACCAATCCGTTTAATTGAATTTGCGTCACCTGCTCAGTCGTCAACAAAACGTATTCGCATGTTTCAGCAGTTGCTGCGATTAGTTGGCCTGATTCGGAAATGATGACGCATTGCATATCAGACAGCCTTAAGCAATTCTTGAGAAGCTGGAACAAGCTTCATTTGACGACCGTTAATTTCAAGGTCACCCCAACGGCCAACACAGAAAGATTCAAGAGCTAACGTATATTTGCCAACTGGATAGGCATTGTTGTGGTCATCGTGAGACAAACGAAATTCCTTAGGAAAAGCACCACCCGTATGAGCGTATGCCTTTTGGTCATAAACCACCCTTTCGTTGTCTTTGCCCTTATTAACAGTGCGAGGCATTGGGTTCTCATGGCCTTTTACGATTTCAATAATTAGTTGTTGATGTTGCATGTGTTTTCTCCGTTAACTTACTAAGCGTAGGCCGCTTTCGAATTGCTCTGATAGTCGCGTAGGTTCAGTCCAGCCTGCTGGGTGCTGGCGTTCGAAATCGACGTTGATAAATCTGATTAAAGGCACGACATTGGATGCCGTGGCTTGTAGGTTTTGTAGGTATGCCTTGGGGACTACCTCTGTAATTTCTTTAATGCTTCTATGGAAAGTTGCTTTTGGTGTAGTCGCTTTAACCTCTTCCCAACCCTCGTGCTTCATCATTCGGAAAAATCGAAATAGACGATCAGCCTTGGAATAACTAAAACCAGTTTTAGTCTCTGTTTTAAAGTGCTCTCTCAAATTTTCATGAACTTCAGTGTCGCTGTATGTACGCATATGTTCGCCCTCAAATGTCTTAAAAATATCTGACCAAGCGTGATTCCATAGCTCTTTAATTAGACACCCATCAAAACTTCTAGCGTGACTTTCAAACTCCCAAACATTCGTAGGAATAGCGAGGCGATGCAACATGCGGGGCATGATACTGGCCTCTAAACGAAGGGCGTTTGTAGCAAATTCTTGTACATCGGGTGCGCTCATAGCATCGAGCTGTATTTTATAAATTGGGTCTTTGGTCTTATCGTAACGTGACGTGATTTTGGCTATTTGGTCTGCAAGCTCAAACTGCTTCAAGTAAGCTTTGAGACGTTTATGGCGGCTACCTTTGCCAAAGTAGGCCGTGGTATCAAACGATGATTTACTACCTCTCGTTTGACCGTTTGAAATGTTTCTAAGTGCGTGTATCACATTCCTGCTGTCAGACTCATTTGGTAAATGAGCAGTAAAAGTGCAGTCAATCTGAGCAAGCGTAGCGTGTTCAAAATCCAGTATCTCGACCATATCAGGAAGTGCGTAACAGAAAGCAGAAACCAACGAATCAAGGCAAGTCATAACGTTGCATGTACCAAAAACATTTTGACCAGTAAGGAGTTTCGCAGGGCTAGCTTTAAGCTCAATGTGTGGATAGTAATTAGAACCGCCTTGATAAACCTTAAAACTTAAAGTTGACCAACTGCTAGGAAGTGATTCAAAAGGATGTCTAAGACATGAAACCTCAGCAAGTGCAACGTTCTCAGCATCTAGACGATAGTCGTTCGGACGAAAAGTAACGTCCCCCGCTTCCATCTTGCAACCGCGTTTTTGACATTCACGCAAATCAACCAAACCGCTATCACCTTCAGGTGATGCAGCAACGACAGAGTCGTTAAATGGCACTTTGATTCGCAAGAGGTCTATCACAAAAAAATCCTTCTGATGAGTAGTAATGGTAACTAATCCCAAAAAATGAGACAGGTCATTACCGACCTGAATAGGTGAATACATCTATTCAACTGCGATATTTATAACAGAAGTGAATGGGTGAATACAAGTATTGATGAATAATAAAATTCAAGCGTGCTAACATTCAGCTATTAACAGAACGGAGTTAAAGAAGTGGCGAAAGCAAACAGAACAACGATCTCGATACCAATTGAAAAGAAACTAGAGTTAGAAAGAAAAGCTATTGAGGTTTCATATAAAACAGGGAGATCAGTAACTTGGACGGACATTGTTCATTACATGATAGATAATTATCAAAATATGGCGAAACAAGATCTAATCGAAGAAGAAGAAGAGAAAGTTTCAAAATGAGACTAGAGTCCACTATTAAAGTATGTGGACTCTCCACACCGTACCCCACTCGGTACAACTGAGCTGACTGAAAGTTGGTTTCGGTTTATCAAGGGAGCGAACGCATTCGCTCGGGGTCAGGTCTCCAGAAATAGTACCGACCGCCATCGGCGGGTTCTCGCGCTAAAACACCTGAGTTAAATCACTATCGAGTTGGCGCTTCATGCGGCAAGCCGCATCGTATCGAATTCTACTTAACCACCAAACTTCATTTCACCAGTAGAAGGATGATGACTGGTTTCTAAATAGAGTTTGATTTCATCTTTATTTTCAATGTCATAAAGAACATTTATTACAGCATAACAATCGCCACGATATAAAATGTGCTCACCAACTCTAGGGATATCTGCAGTATCTATAGATTTCAATATAGGAGCATTTGGAGATTGTTTAATTACTAAATTTAAGCGTGGCATAATTAATTTCCTTTTTTAAGAGTTTAAATTTGAAGGCTATATATTCAATACATGATTTTTAAAATGTGGGATGAAAGCCAACCTCACCATAATTTGTATTATGTTACGGGCACTAAAGCAATGCTTTTGTGATGGTCGGTCACCTACCTATTTTGACCGACCATAAACCACAAAACCCCCGCAGAGTAATGATTTTGCGGGGGTTTCTCTCAACATAACACTGCTGCCATTATGGGAGGTTGATATAAAGCCAAAAATAATTAAAATAAATATTTAACCTTTTAAAAATCAATTACTTATGACCGATATTGTCTAGTATTGGACATTATACAATTTTCTTGAACTTACCAGTCTTAATGCTCCTAGCCATATATGGAACATGATCTGTATTTGAACACAAAAAATCAATTGTCTGTCTGAGCTCAACTTCAGAATGCTCAGGTATCCAAAGAGTAACTTTTTTTAAACCGCGAGATTTTTGTTTATTTTCATAACGTTGGTTCTTAGTTTCCATGGGTCACCAGTGACTTATCCTTAGATTAAAGATTTAACCATTATTGGGTTTTGGTGTTGCCGCGCTACGCTCAGGCTTCGCTTGGCGCGTCACCACCAAAACCAAAATCAATATTAGGCTCCGTTTGAGCTGGTTCATAGGTTGGTTTGTTTGGCGTTGTTGATTTGCAAAAGGCATTGTATTTGTAATCCGCGTGCTCAATGATGACATAGCAATAACTCATGATGTTGACCGTAAAGCCCATTAGCTTCAAATCAAACGTGTTTAGAGAAACTAAACCATCAGGTGTATCAAATTCCAAAATGGCAGTCTGTTCGATTTTCTCACCGTCAAATTTAACGTGATAACCGCTAACCTGCGCCCTAGTTGCATCAAATGGTAGACTCACATGAATAGGCTCACGAGCAACAGCCGGAACAGGGTCATTATTAACAGCAGTAGAAATATCCGTTTTACTATTTTTAGTAGGAACCTGCGCGGGTTGCGGGTTTTTTTCCACATCCATAGCACCACTGAAATATAGGATGAAATAACCAGCGCACAAAGTGAGAACGACCACCGGAAAGGCAAACATAGGACTGAGTAGAAAATTTTTTCCTGTTGCGCCTGTAATAGATTGGGTCGCTGTTGATTTGTAGAGTCTGTGGACGTCGATGGGGATTTTGCGCCACTTTTTCGGGTCTGCCCTGTTTGGCGTTTTGCCGTCCAATTTTGGATTATGTTCATGTATTCTCGGCCTCCGGTTGAAGTATGGAATTTTGGCTAGCCCGTCAAAATATTTATGTGCATAGGCGTACTGGCTAACGTTACGGATGTATTTATGTACAGAGGTGATATCAGGCGTACAGCAAATGATGTCCCAGTTGTATTTACGGTGGCGCATGTACGCCTCCTTTAGGGTTTTTGGGTAGATGATATGCCCGTGTTCGTTAAATATCTCGATACCCAAATCATCAACATCACCGCTAGTTAGGTCGTCTGGTTTGTACGTTTCGAGTGTATCTAAATGGTACTGATACCAGTCACTAGGTAGATAATCCTGATAGTTTTGAACGGGCTGATAATCACATGATTCAGGTTTGAATTGAGTGGTTTCAGTCGGGTAAATATCCTGAACCTCATCCATGATAATGAGCGCACCGCACGGCATCCAATGATACCAATTACGCCACAATTTATGGCCTGATTCGCTCTGACTAGACATTCGCCACAATTTTGCAGAATCAGGGAATGTTTCGTTTAACTCGCGCTCGATATCATCCAGAGGTTTAATGCCCTCGATATTAGTGACTACTAAACGCCCCGCTCTCAGCGCTGGCAATAACTCAAACCAAACTGCTGAGGCTGATTTAAACGAACCTGGCGCACCATGAAATATTGACGTCGCCATTATAGAAACCTCATAACATAGCGAGTGATTAGCGCCTGAATTACCACATTGAGCGCATCAAATGCACGCATATCAACGAGAGCAGCACGAACGTCAGCAGGTAATTGATTAGCAGCCGAGGTGATGCGACTGGCTATCTGAAAATTCTCAATGATGTTTTTCGAAACCTGCCAACTAAATTTAATAGTCTCTAACTCTATTTTGAGTCTGAGTAGCGTTGCATATTCAACGAACCATGCAAAAAAACGCGTGATAAAATTAGGGAGGTCGGTATCTAAAAAATCCCAAATATCAGAAACAAAATCGTTCATAAAACTAAACACACCCTGATAACCGTCGTAGTGAGATGCTAGCGCTACAGGCGATAAAAATAGAAATGCGGAAATTAATAAAATGGTTTTGGTTTGTGTGGATTTAATCATGGCGCTCCCTCAACAAAATAAACAACGCGGACATAGTGGCGATTAGCATTAATGGTGCTGCTAGCATTTGATAAAAATTGCTAAATCTGGCTACTGAAATATCAATTGATTCACCGTAAATATCTAATGTTCGCTCCTCGTATGAACCGCTAATGGTTGGCGAAACATCAAAAACAGTGTCTAACTGAGTGCGAATGTCGTCTAGCTCTGCAGTGTTCAATTCGATTTGGTCAGTAATTTGAACCCTGATTTCATCAATAGAATCCTGAGTAAATAGGTCATTCAGACCCCCCTGCTTTCCCGCCTGAGCAACACCGGCACACTCGAACCCCTCACAATCTGGCTCAGGGTCTGGGCAGTCCTCGCCCTCGCAAGGTTCATCACCAGCGAGTTTATCGTTAATAGAATTGAGTGTGTCACGGATAGAATTTAGTGTTGCAGTTTGGGCGTTGGTTGAATTGACAATGTACCTAGTGTTATTCGCAACAGTAGCGGTTTGTTCGACGTTAGTAGATGCAGCACGAAACGCGTTATTTGCCTGCTCGGACATAATTTGAGTATTTTTACCGATGACGTCTAATTGAGAGGAAAAAAACCGAGTCAGGTCATTAGAGTGCCTAGACTCAATATAAATATTGTTGAGCGCTCTAACATTGGCTCGACCAAAATCAACCTGATTTTGAGTAGACGCAGTAACATTACGGTTCATTTGGTTTATACCGTCTAGCTCGGTTTCTGAGGTTGACGGGTCGGAGATTTGGCCTAGCGGCTCAGCAGATGGAGCGGTACTAGGAGCCTCAGGCAAATCAGACAAATCAGGCGGAATAAATGGATCTGGAACAGTGGGTAAACCATCGCCACCATCACCATCATCACCACAGCTAGTCCCCTCCTGACCGTCGTATAATGGTGACACCATCATCATGTCATTATTGTCAGATGAGTATTTACACGTTGAGCCGTCTGGATTGGTGAAGCAGCGATTACCACCACCTATACTAAATGATGGACGGTCATCTAACGATGGCTCCTGACAGTTATCACGGGCTGGGTCGATGCAACGAGATGGGTTGTCATCAGTTTCACCACCCCGTTTTTGGGTATACGTTGGGTGACCATCAGGTGGGCAATCCTCTACCTGAACAGTAAATTGAATGTAAAAACGCCCAGCGGTATATATATACGGCTCAAATGTACAATGGTCCTGACCATCACAACCGCGACGCTCAGTAACAGTAGCTAAAATAGGATATGAATTATCATCGAGAGGACCTGAATGAAAACCGGTATAAATATACGTTTTGCCCTCACTCGCGGATTCAACAGCAGATAAACATTCAGACAGCAGATGACCGCCACCATCTAAATGAGTGCAACGTCCATAGTCAGTAGGAACGAGAATAGGTTTTTGCTCATCACGTTTAAACTCTAAGGACAATGAGTTGAATGATAGAAAAAAGGCGCTGATAAGCGCCGTATAGAAAACTCGCATATAACGCCTTTAATATTAGGAGGTACGAACCCCGCTAGAAAAGCCCTCGACGAAGACCCAAACGAGAAACGTACCTAGAATAATGGTCGTAACCATTAACGAGATAATTTGCTAATGATAAAACCAACACCGAAACCGATTGAAGCTAGTGACAACAGACCAACGACAACGAGCGTATAGTTTGACTGACCAGCAGCAACAGCGGTTTCAATCGTTGCCGCAACATCAGGAGTGGTTGCAGTAGCTGACGCCATTGCAGAACCTAGCGCAGCAGTAGAACCTAGAGCGATTTTTGATAGTAATTTCACGATTTTTCCTTAATTTAATTGAGTGTGTTTTTAGGTTTTGCCCATCACTCGGACGATTCGACCAATTGAATGAGCGGTAAAAAATGCGGTCAATGCCGCGGCGTTGATTAGGCCGAACGTAGCCAAATCAAATTGGAACAGCTCGTTGAGCGTGTCTACCAATCCGTTTAATTGAATTTGCGTCACCTGCTCAGTCGTCAACAAAACGTATTCGCATGTTTCAGCAGTTGCTGCGATTAGTTGGCCTGATTCGGAAATGATGACGCATTGCATATCAGACAGCCTTAAGCAATTCTTGAGAAGCTGGAACAAGCTTCATTTGACGACCGTTAATTTCAAGGTCACCCCAACGGCCAACACAGAAAGATTCAAGAGCTAACGTATATTTGCCAACTGGATAGGCATTGTTGTGGTCATCGTGAGACAAACGAAATTCCTTAGGAAAAGCACCACCCGTATGAGCGTATGCCTTTTGGTCATAAACCACCCTTTCGTTGTCTTTGCCCTTATTAACAGTGCGAGGCATTGGGTTCTCATGGCCTTTTACGATTTCAATAATTAGTTGTTGATGTTGCATGTGTTTTCTCCGTTAACTTACTAAGCGTAGGCCGCTTTCGAATTGCTCTGATAGTCGCGTAGGTTCAGTCCAGCCTGCTGGGTGCTGGCGTTCGAAATCGACGTTGATAAATCTGATTAAAGGCACGACATTGGATGCCGTGGCTTGTAGGTTTTGTAGGTATGCCTTGGGGACTACCTCTGTAATTTCTTTAATGCTTCTATGGAAAGTTGCTTTTGGTGTAGTCGCTTTAACCTCTTCCCAACCCTCGTGCTTCATCATTCGGAAAAATCGAAATAGACGATCAGCCTTGGAATAACTAAAACCAGTTTTAGTCTCTGTTTTAAAGTGCTCTCTCAAATTTTCATGAACTTCAGTGTCGCTGTATGTACGCATATGTTCGCCCTCAAATGTCTTAAAAATATCTGACCAAGCGTGATTCCATAGCTCTTTAATTAGACACCCATCAAAACTTCTAGCGTGACTTTCAAACTCCCAAACATTCGTAGGAATAGCGAGGCGATGCAACATGCGGGGCATGATACTGGCCTCTAAACGAAGGGCGTTTGTAGCAAATTCTTGTACATCGGGTGCGCTCATAGCATCGAGCTGTATTTTATAAATTGGGTCTTTGGTCTTATCGTAACGTGACGTGATTTTGGCTATTTGGTCTGCAAGCTCAAACTGCTTCAAGTAAGCTTTGAGACGTTTATGGCGGCTACCTTTGCCAAAGTAGGCCGTGGTATCAAACGATGATTTACTACCTCTCGTTTGACCGTTTGAAATGTTTCTAAGTGCGTGTATCACATTCCTGCTGTCAGACTCATTTGGTAAATGAGCAGTAAAAGTGCAGTCAATCTGAGCAAGCGTAGCGTGTTCAAAATCCAGTATCTCGACCATATCAGGAAGTGCGTAACAGAAAGCAGAAACCAACGAATCAAGGCAAGTCATAACGTTGCATGTACCAAAAACATTTTGACCAGTAAGGAGTTTCGCAGGGCTAGCTTTAAGCTCAATGTGTGGATAGTAATTAGAACCGCCTTGATAAACCTTAAAACTTAAAGTTGACCAACTGCTAGGAAGTGATTCAAAAGGATGTCTAAGACATGAAACCTCAGCAAGTGCAACGTTCTCAGCATCTAGACGATAGTCGTTCGGACGAAAAGTAACGTCCCCCGCTTCCATCTTGCAACCGCGTTTTTGACATTCACGCAAATCAACCAAACCGCTATCACCTTCAGGTGATGCAGCAACGACAGAGTCGTTAAATGGCACTTTGATTCGCAAGAGGTCTATCACAAAAAAATCCTTCTGATGAGTAGTAATGGTAACTAATCCCAAAAAATGAGACAGGTCATTACCGACCTGAATAGGTGAATACATCTATTCAACTGCGATATTTATAACAGAAGTGAATGGGTGAATACAAGTATTGATGAATAATAAAATTCAAGCGTGCTAACATTCAGCTATTAACAGAACGGAGTTAAAGAAGTGGCGAAAGCAAACAGAACAACGATCTCGATACCAATTGAAAAGAAACTAGAGTTAGAAAGAAAAGCTATTGAGGTTTCATATAAAACAGGGAGATCAGTAACTTGGACGGACATTGTTCATTACATGATAGATAATTATCAAAATATGGCGAAACAAGATCTAATCGAAGAAGAAGAAGAGAAAGTTTCAAAATGAGACTAGAGTCCACTATTAAAGTATGTGGACTCTCCACACCGTACCCCACTCGGTACAACTGAGCTGACTGAAAGTTGGTTTCGGTTTATCAAGGGAGCGAACGCATTCGCTCGGGGTCAGGTCTCCAGAAATAGTACCGACCGCCATCGGCGGGTTCTCGCGCTAAAACACCTGAGTTAAATCACTATCGAGTTGGCGCTTCATGCGGCAAGCCGCATCGTATCGAATTCTACTTAACCACCAAACTTCATTTCACCAGTAGAAGGATGATGACTGGTTTCTAAATAGAGTTTGATTTCATCTTTATTTTCAATGTCATAAAGAACATTTATTACAGCATAACAATCGCCACGATATAAAATGTGCTCACCAACTCTAGGGATATCTGCAGTATCTATAGATTTCAATATAGGAGCATTTGGAGATTGTTTAATTACTAAATTTAAGCGTGGCATAATTAATTTCCTTTTTTAAGAGTTTAAATTTGAAGGCTATATATTCAATACATGATTTTTAAAATGTGGGATGAAAGCCAACCTCACCATAATTTGTATTATGTTACGGGCACTAAAGCAATGCTTTTGTGATGGTCGGTCACCTACCTATTTTGACCGACCATAAACCACAAAACCCCCGCAGAGTAATGATTTTGCGGGGGTTTCTCTCAACATAACACTGCTGCCATTATGGGAGGTTGATATAAAGCCAAAAATAATTAAAATAAATATTTAACCTTTTAAAAATCAATTACTTATGACCGATATTGTCTAGTATTGGACATTATACAATTTTCTTGAACTTACCAGTCTTAATGCTCCTAGCCATATATGGAACATGATCTGTATTTGAACACAAAAAATCAATTGTCTGTCTGAGCTCAACTTCAGAATGCTCAGGTATCCAAAGAGTAACTTTTTTTAAACCGCGAGATTTTTGTTTATTTTCATAACGTTGGTTCTTAGTTTCCATGGGTCACCAGTGACTTATCCTTAGATTAAAGATTTAACCATTATTGGGTTTTGGTGTTGCCGCGCTACGCTCAGGCTTCGCTTGGCGCGTCACCACCAAAACCAAAATCAATATTAGGCTCCGTTTGAGCTGGTTCATAGGTTGGTTTGTTTGGCGTTGTTGATTTGCAAAAGGCATTGTATTTGTAATCCGCGTGCTCAATGATGACATAGCAATAACTCATGATGTTGACCGTAAAGCCCATTAGCTTCAAATCAAACGTGTTTAGAGAAACTAAACCATCAGGTGTATCAAATTCCAAAATGGCAGTCTGTTCGATTTTCTCACCGTCAAATTTAACGTGATAACCGCTAACCTGCGCCCTAGTTGCATCAAATGGTAGACTCACATGAATAGGCTCACGAGCAACAGCCGGAACAGGGTCATTATTAACAGCAGTAGAAATATCCGTTTTACTATTTTTAGTAGGAACCTGCGCGGGTTGCGGGTTTTTTTCCACATCCATAGCACCACTGAAATATAGGATGAAATAACCAGCGCACAAAGTGAGAACGACCACCGGAAAGGCAAACATAGGACTGAGTAGAAAATTTTTTCCTGTTGCGCCTGTAATAGATTGGGTCGCTGTTGATTTGTAGAGTCTGTGGACGTCGATGGGGATTTTGCGCCACTTTTTCGGGTCTGCCCTGTTTGGCGTTTTGCCGTCCAATTTTGGATTATGTTCATGTATTCTCGGCCTCCGGTTGAAGTATGGAATTTTGGCTAGCCCGTCAAAATATTTATGTGCATAGGCGTACTGGCTAACGTTACGGATGTATTTATGTACAGAGGTGATATCAGGCGTACAGCAAATGATGTCCCAGTTGTATTTACGGTGGCGCATGTACGCCTCCTTTAGGGTTTTTGGGTAGATGATATGCCCGTGTTCGTTAAATATCTCGATACCCAAATCATCAACATCACCGCTAGTTAGGTCGTCTGGTTTGTACGTTTCGAGTGTATCTAAATGGTACTGATACCAGTCACTAGGTAGATAATCCTGATAGTTTTGAACGGGCTGATAATCACATGATTCAGGTTTGAATTGAGTGGTTTCAGTCGGGTAAATATCCTGAACCTCATCCATGATAATGAGCGCACCGCACGGCATCCAATGATACCAATTACGCCACAATTTATGGCCTGATTCGCTCTGACTAGACATTCGCCACAATTTTGCAGAATCAGGGAATGTTTCGTTTAACTCGCGCTCGATATCATCCAGAGGTTTAATGCCCTCGATATTAGTGACTACTAAACGCCCCGCTCTCAGCGCTGGCAATAACTCAAACCAAACTGCTGAGGCTGATTTAAACGAACCTGGCGCACCATGAAATATTGACGTCGCCATTATAGAAACCTCATAACATAGCGAGTGATTAGCGCCTGAATTACCACATTGAGCGCATCAAATGCACGCATATCAACGAGAGCAGCACGAACGTCAGCAGGTAATTGATTAGCAGCCGAGGTGATGCGACTGGCTATCTGAAAATTCTCAATGATGTTTTTCGAAACCTGCCAACTAAATTTAATAGTCTCTAACTCTATTTTGAGTCTGAGTAGCGTTGCATATTCAACGAACCATGCAAAAAAACGCGTGATAAAATTAGGGAGGTCGGTATCTAAAAAATCCCAAATATCAGAAACAAAATCGTTCATAAAACTAAACACACCCTGATAACCGTCGTAGTGAGATGCTAGCGCTACAGGCGATAAAAATAGAAATGCGGAAATTAATAAAATGGTTTTGGTTTGTGTGGATTTAATCATGGCGCTCCCTCAACAAAATAAACAACGCGGACATAGTGGCGATTAGCATTAATGGTGCTGCTAGCATTTGATAAAAATTGCTAAATCTGGCTACTGAAATATCAATTGATTCACCGTAAATATCTAATGTTCGCTCCTCGTATGAACCGCTAATGGTTGGCGAAACATCAAAAACAGTGTCTAACTGAGTGCGAATGTCGTCTAGCTCTGCAGTGTTCAATTCGATTTGGTCAGTAATTTGAACCCTGATTTCATCAATAGAATCCTGAGTAAATAGGTCATTCAGACCCCCCTGCTTTCCCGCCTGAGCAACACCGGCACACTCGAACCCCTCACAATCTGGCTCAGGGTCTGGGCAGTCCTCGCCCTCGCAAGGTTCATCACCAGCGAGTTTATCGTTAATAGAATTGAGTGTGTCACGGATAGAATTTAGTGTTGCAGTTTGGGCGTTGGTTGAATTGACAATGTACCTAGTGTTATTCGCAACAGTAGCGGTTTGTTCGACGTTAGTAGATGCAGCACGAAACGCGTTATTTGCCTGCTCGGACATAATTTGAGTATTTTTACCGATGACGTCTAATTGAGAGGAAAAAAACCGAGTCAGGTCATTAGAGTGCCTAGACTCAATATAAATATTGTTGAGCGCTCTAACATTGGCTCGACCAAAATCAACCTGATTTTGAGTAGACGCAGTAACATTACGGTTCATTTGGTTTATACCGTCTAGCTCGGTTTCTGAGGTTGACGGGTCGGAGATTTGGCCTAGCGGCTCAGCAGATGGAGCGGTACTAGGAGCCTCAGGCAAATCAGACAAATCAGGCGGAATAAATGGATCTGGAACAGTGGGTAAACCATCGCCACCATCACCATCATCACCACAGCTAGTCCCCTCCTGACCGTCGTATAATGGTGACACCATCATCATGTCATTATTGTCAGATGAGTATTTACACGTTGAGCCGTCTGGATTGGTGAAGCAGCGATTACCACCACCTATACTAAATGATGGACGGTCATCTAACGATGGCTCCTGACAGTTATCACGGGCTGGGTCGATGCAACGAGATGGGTTGTCATCAGTTTCACCACCCCGTTTTTGGGTATACGTTGGGTGACCATCAGGTGGGCAATCCTCTACCTGAACAGTAAATTGAATGTAAAAACGCCCAGCGGTATATATATACGGCTCAAATGTACAATGGTCCTGACCATCACAACCGCGACGCTCAGTAACAGTAGCTAAAATAGGATATGAATTATCATCGAGAGGACCTGAATGAAAACCGGTATAAATATACGTTTTGCCCTCACTCGCGGATTCAACAGCAGATAAACATTCAGACAGCAGATGACCGCCACCATCTAAATGAGTGCAACGTCCATAGTCAGTAGGAACGAGAATAGGTTTTTGCTCATCACGTTTAAACTCTAAGGACAATGAGTTGAATGATAGAAAAAAGGCGCTGATAAGCGCCGTATAGAAAACTCGCATATAACGCCTTTAATATTAGGAGGTACGAACCCCGCTAGAAAAGCCCTCGACGAAGACCCAAACGAGAAACGTACCTAGAATAATGGTCGTAACCATTAACGAGATAATTTGCTAATGATAAAACCAACACCGAAACCGATTGAAGCTAGTGACAACAGACCAACGACAACGAGCGTATAGTTTGACTGACCAGCAGCAACAGCGGTTTCAATCGTTGCCGCAACATCAGGAGTGGTTGCAGTAGCTGACGCCATTGCAGAACCTAGCGCAGCAGTAGAACCTAGAGCGATTTTTGATAGTAATTTCACGATTTTTCCTTAATTTAATTGAGTGTGTTTTTAGGTTTTGCCCATCACTCGGACGATTCGACCAATTGAATGAGCGGTAAAAAATGCGGTCAATGCCGCGGCGTTGATTAGGCCGAACGTAGCCAAATCAAATTGGAACAGCTCGTTGAGCGTGTCTACCAATCCGTTTAATTGAATTTGCGTCACCTGCTCAGTCGTCAACAAAACGTATTCGCATGTTTCAGCAGTTGCTGCGATTAGTTGGCCTGATTCGGAAATGATGACGCATTGCATATCAGACAGCCTTAAGCAATTCTTGAGAAGCTGGAACAAGCTTCATTTGACGACCGTTAATTTCAAGGTCACCCCAACGGCCAACACAGAAAGATTCAAGAGCTAACGTATATTTGCCAACTGGATAGGCATTGTTGTGGTCATCGTGAGACAAACGAAATTCCTTAGGAAAAGCACCACCCGTATGAGCGTATGCCTTTTGGTCATAAACCACCCTTTCGTTGTCTTTGCCCTTATTAACAGTGCGAGGCATTGGGTTCTCATGGCCTTTTACGATTTCAATAATTAGTTGTTGATGTTGCATGTGTTTTCTCCGTTAACTTACTAAGCGTAGGCCGCTTTCGAATTGCTCTGATAGTCGCGTAGGTTCAGTCCAGCCTGCTGGGTGCTGGCGTTCGAAATCGACGTTGATAAATCTGATTAAAGGCACGACATTGGATGCCGTGGCTTGTAGGTTTTGTAGGTATGCCTTGGGGACTACCTCTGTAATTTCTTTAATGCTTCTATGGAAAGTTGCTTTTGGTGTAGTCGCTTTAACCTCTTCCCAACCCTCGTGCTTCATCATTCGGAAAAATCGAAATAGACGATCAGCCTTGGAATAACTAAAACCAGTTTTAGTCTCTGTTTTAAAGTGCTCTCTCAAATTTTCATGAACTTCAGTGTCGCTGTATGTACGCATATGTTCGCCCTCAAATGTCTTAAAAATATCTGACCAAGCGTGATTCCATAGCTCTTTAATTAGACACCCATCAAAACTTCTAGCGTGACTTTCAAACTCCCAAACATTCGTAGGAATAGCGAGGCGATGCAACATGCGGGGCATGATACTGGCCTCTAAACGAAGGGCGTTTGTAGCAAATTCTTGTACATCGGGTGCGCTCATAGCATCGAGCTGTATTTTATAAATTGGGTCTTTGGTCTTATCGTAACGTGACGTGATTTTGGCTATTTGGTCTGCAAGCTCAAACTGCTTCAAGTAAGCTTTGAGACGTTTATGGCGGCTACCTTTGCCAAAGTAGGCCGTGGTATCAAACGATGATTTACTACCTCTCGTTTGACCGTTTGAAATGTTTCTAAGTGCGTGTATCACATTCCTGCTGTCAGACTCATTTGGTAAATGAGCAGTAAAAGTGCAGTCAATCTGAGCAAGCGTAGCGTGTTCAAAATCCAGTATCTCGACCATATCAGGAAGTGCGTAACAGAAAGCAGAAACCAACGAATCAAGGCAAGTCATAACGTTGCATGTACCAAAAACATTTTGACCAGTAAGGAGTTTCGCAGGGCTAGCTTTAAGCTCAATGTGTGGATAGTAATTAGAACCGCCTTGATAAACCTTAAAACTTAAAGTTGACCAACTGCTAGGAAGTGATTCAAAAGGATGTCTAAGACATGAAACCTCAGCAAGTGCAACGTTCTCAGCATCTAGACGATAGTCGTTCGGACGAAAAGTAACGTCCCCCGCTTCCATCTTGCAACCGCGTTTTTGACATTCACGCAAATCAACCAAACCGCTATCACCTTCAGGTGATGCAGCAACGACAGAGTCGTTAAATGGCACTTTGATTCGCAAGAGGTCTATCACAAAAAAATCCTTCTGATGAGTAGTAATGGTAACTAATCCCAAAAAATGAGACAGGTCATTACCGACCTGAATAGGTGAATACATCTATTCAACTGCGATATTTATAACAGAAGTGAATGGGTGAATACAAGTATTGATGAATAATAAAATTCAAGCGTGCTAACATTCAGCTATTAACAGAACGGAGTTAAAGAAGTGGCGAAAGCAAACAGAACAACGATCTCGATACCAATTGAAAAGAAACTAGAGTTAGAAAGAAAAGCTATTGAGGTTTCATATAAAACAGGGAGATCAGTAACTTGGACGGACATTGTTCATTACATGATAGATAATTATCAAAATATGGCGAAACAAGATCTAATCGAAGAAGAAGAAGAGAAAGTTTCAAAATGAGACTAGAGTCCACTATTAAAGTATGTGGACTCTCCACACCGTACCCCACTCGGTACAACTGAGCTGACTGAAAGTTGGTTTCGGTTTATCAAGGGAGCGAACGCATTCGCTCGGGGTCAGGTCTCCAGAAATAGTACCGACCGCCATCGGCGGGTTCTCGCGCTAAAACACCTGAGTTAAATCACTATCGAGTTGGCGCTTCATGCGGCAAGCCGCATCGTATCGAATTCTACTTAACCACCAAACTTCATTTCACCAGTAGAAGGATGATGACTGGTTTCTAAATAGAGTTTGATTTCATCTTTATTTTCAATGTCATAAAGAACATTTATTACAGCATAACAATCGCCACGATATAAAATGTGCTCACCAACTCTAGGGATATCTGCAGTATCTATAGATTTCAATATAGGAGCATTTGGAGATTGTTTAATTACTAAATTTAAGCGTGGCATAATTAATTTCCTTTTTTAAGAGTTTAAATTTGAAGGCTATATATTCAATACATGATTTTTAAAATGTGGGATGAAAGCCAACCTCACCATAATTTGTATTATGTTACGGGCACTAAAGCAATGCTTTTGTGATGGTCGGTCACCTACCTATTTTGACCGACCATAAACCACAAAACCCCCGCAGAGTAATGATTTTGCGGGGGTTTCTCTCAACATAACACTGCTGCCATTATGGGAGGTTGATATAAAGCCAAAAATAATTAAAATAAATATTTAACCTTTTAAAAATCAATTACTTATGACCGATATTGTCTAGTATTGGACATTATACAATTTTCTTGAACTTACCAGTCTTAATGCTCCTAGCCATATATGGAACATGATCTGTATTTGAACACAAAAAATCAATTGTCTGTCTGAGCTCAACTTCAGAATGCTCAGGTATCCAAAGAGTAACTTTTTTTAAACCGCGAGATTTTTGTTTATTTTCATAACGTTGGTTCTTAGTTTCCATGGGTCACCAGTGACTTATCCTTAGATTAAAGATTTAACCATTATTGGGTTTTGGTGTTGCCGCGCTACGCTCAGGCTTCGCTTGGCGCGTCACCACCAAAACCAAAATCAATATTAGGCTCCGTTTGAGCTGGTTCATAGGTTGGTTTGTTTGGCGTTGTTGATTTGCAAAAGGCATTGTATTTGTAATCCGCGTGCTCAATGATGACATAGCAATAACTCATGATGTTGACCGTAAAGCCCATTAGCTTCAAATCAAACGTGTTTAGAGAAACTAAACCATCAGGTGTATCAAATTCCAAAATGGCAGTCTGTTCGATTTTCTCACCGTCAAATTTAACGTGATAACCGCTAACCTGCGCCCTAGTTGCATCAAATGGTAGACTCACATGAATAGGCTCACGAGCAACAGCCGGAACAGGGTCATTATTAACAGCAGTAGAAATATCCGTTTTACTATTTTTAGTAGGAACCTGCGCGGGTTGCGGGTTTTTTTCCACATCCATAGCACCACTGAAATATAGGATGAAATAACCAGCGCACAAAGTGAGAACGACCACCGGAAAGGCAAACATAGGACTGAGTAGAAAATTTTTTCCTGTTGCGCCTGTAATAGATTGGGTCGCTGTTGATTTGTAGAGTCTGTGGACGTCGATGGGGATTTTGCGCCACTTTTTCGGGTCTGCCCTGTTTGGCGTTTTGCCGTCCAATTTTGGATTATGTTCATGTATTCTCGGCCTCCGGTTGAAGTATGGAATTTTGGCTAGCCCGTCAAAATATTTATGTGCATAGGCGTACTGGCTAACGTTACGGATGTATTTATGTACAGAGGTGATATCAGGCGTACAGCAAATGATGTCCCAGTTGTATTTACGGTGGCGCATGTACGCCTCCTTTAGGGTTTTTGGGTAGATGATATGCCCGTGTTCGTTAAATATCTCGATACCCAAATCATCAACATCACCGCTAGTTAGGTCGTCTGGTTTGTACGTTTCGAGTGTATCTAAATGGTACTGATACCAGTCACTAGGTAGATAATCCTGATAGTTTTGAACGGGCTGATAATCACATGATTCAGGTTTGAATTGAGTGGTTTCAGTCGGGTAAATATCCTGAACCTCATCCATGATAATGAGCGCACCGCACGGCATCCAATGATACCAATTACGCCACAATTTATGGCCTGATTCGCTCTGACTAGACATTCGCCACAATTTTGCAGAATCAGGGAATGTTTCGTTTAACTCGCGCTCGATATCATCCAGAGGTTTAATGCCCTCGATATTAGTGACTACTAAACGCCCCGCTCTCAGCGCTGGCAATAACTCAAACCAAACTGCTGAGGCTGATTTAAACGAACCTGGCGCACCATGAAATATTGACGTCGCCATTATAGAAACCTCATAACATAGCGAGTGATTAGCGCCTGAATTACCACATTGAGCGCATCAAATGCACGCATATCAACGAGAGCAGCACGAACGTCAGCAGGTAATTGATTAGCAGCCGAGGTGATGCGACTGGCTATCTGAAAATTCTCAATGATGTTTTTCGAAACCTGCCAACTAAATTTAATAGTCTCTAACTCTATTTTGAGTCTGAGTAGCGTTGCATATTCAACGAACCATGCAAAAAAACGCGTGATAAAATTAGGGAGGTCGGTATCTAAAAAATCCCAAATATCAGAAACAAAATCGTTCATAAAACTAAACACACCCTGATAACCGTCGTAGTGAGATGCTAGCGCTACAGGCGATAAAAATAGAAATGCGGAAATTAATAAAATGGTTTTGGTTTGTGTGGATTTAATCATGGCGCTCCCTCAACAAAATAAACAACGCGGACATAGTGGCGATTAGCATTAATGGTGCTGCTAGCATTTGATAAAAATTGCTAAATCTGGCTACTGAAATATCAATTGATTCACCGTAAATATCTAATGTTCGCTCCTCGTATGAACCGCTAATGGTTGGCGAAACATCAAAAACAGTGTCTAACTGAGTGCGAATGTCGTCTAGCTCTGCAGTGTTCAATTCGATTTGGTCAGTAATTTGAACCCTGATTTCATCAATAGAATCCTGAGTAAATAGGTCATTCAGACCCCCCTGCTTTCCCGCCTGAGCAACACCGGCACACTCGAACCCCTCACAATCTGGCTCAGGGTCTGGGCAGTCCTCGCCCTCGCAAGGTTCATCACCAGCGAGTTTATCGTTAATAGAATTGAGTGTGTCACGGATAGAATTTAGTGTTGCAGTTTGGGCGTTGGTTGAATTGACAATGTACCTAGTGTTATTCGCAACAGTAGCGGTTTGTTCGACGTTAGTAGATGCAGCACGAAACGCGTTATTTGCCTGCTCGGACATAATTTGAGTATT
Source organism: Pseudoalteromonas sp. T1lg65 (assembly GCF_051930985.1). Taxonomy (NCBI): domain Bacteria; kingdom Pseudomonadati; phylum Pseudomonadota; class Gammaproteobacteria; order Alteromonadales; family Pseudoalteromonadaceae; genus Pseudoalteromonas; species Pseudoalteromonas sp. T1lg65. The sequence goes on from NZ_CP196837.1 coordinate 1,985,198, forward strand.
TTTACCGATGACGTCTAATTGAGAGGAAAAAAACCGAGTCAGGTCATTAGAGTGCCTAGACTCAATATAAATATTGTTGAGCGCTCTAACATTGGCTCGACCAAAATCAACCTGATTTTGAGTAGACGCAGTAACATTACGGTTCATTTGGTTTATACCGTCTAGCTCGGTTTCTGAGGTTGACGGGTCGGAGATTTGGCCTAGCGGCTCAGCAGATGGAGCGGTACTAGGAGCCTCAGGCAAATCAGACAAATCAGGCGGAATAAATGGATCTGGAACAGTGGGTAAACCATCGCCACCATCACCATCATCACCACAGCTAGTCCCCTCCTGACCGTCGTATAATGGTGACACCATCATCATGTCATTATTGTCAGATGAGTATTTACACGTTGAGCCGTCTGGATTGGTGAAGCAGCGATTACCACCACCTATACTAAATGATGGACGGTCATCTAACGATGGCTCCTGACAGTTATCACGGGCTGGGTCGATGCAACGAGATGGGTTGTCATCAGTTTCACCACCCCGTTTTTGGGTATACGTTGGGTGACCATCAGGTGGGCAATCCTCTACCTGAACAGTAAATTGAATGTAAAAACGCCCAGCGGTATATATATACGGCTCAAATGTACAATGGTCCTGACCATCACAACCGCGACGCTCAGTAACAGTAGCTAAAATAGGATATGAATTATCATCGAGAGGACCTGAATGAAAACCGGTATAAATATACGTTTTGCCCTCACTCGCGGATTCAACAGCAGATAAACATTCAGACAGCAGATGACCGCCACCATCTAAATGAGTGCAACGTCCATAGTCAGTAGGAACGAGAATAGGTTTTTGCTCATCACGTTTAAACTCTAAGGACAATGAGTTGAATGATAGAAAAAAGGCGCTGATAAGCGCCGTATAGAAAACTCGCATATAACGCCTTTAATATTAGGAGGTACGAACCCCGCTAGAAAAGCCCTCGACGAAGACCCAAACGAGAAACGTACCTAGAATAATGGTCGTAACCATTAACGAGATAATTTGCTAATGATAAAACCAACACCGAAACCGATTGAAGCTAGTGACAACAGACCAACGACAACGAGCGTATAGTTTGACTGACCAGCAGCAACAGCGGTTTCAATCGTTGCCGCAACATCAGGAGTGGTTGCAGTAGCTGACGCCATTGCAGAACCTAGCGCAGCAGTAGAACCTAGAGCGATTTTTGATAGTAATTTCACGATTTTTCCTTAATTTAATTGAGTGTGTTTTTAGGTTTTGCCCATCACTCGGACGATTCGACCAATTGAATGAGCGGTAAAAAATGCGGTCAATGCCGCGGCGTTGATTAGGCCGAACGTAGCCAAATCAAATTGGAACAGCTCGTTGAGCGTGTCTACCAATCCGTTTAATTGAATTTGCGTCACCTGCTCAGTCGTCAACAAAACGTATTCGCATGTTTCAGCAGTTGCTGCGATTAGTTGGCCTGATTCGGAAATGATGACGCATTGCATATCAGACAGCCTTAAGCAATTCTTGAGAAGCTGGAACAAGCTTCATTTGACGACCGTTAATTTCAAGGTCACCCCAACGGCCAACACAGAAAGATTCAAGAGCTAACGTATATTTGCCAACTGGATAGGCATTGTTGTGGTCATCGTGAGACAAACGAAATTCCTTAGGAAAAGCACCACCCGTATGAGCGTATGCCTTTTGGTCATAAACCACCCTTTCGTTGTCTTTGCCCTTATTAACAGTGCGAGGCATTGGGTTCTCATGGCCTTTTACGATTTCAATAATTAGTTGTTGATGTTGCATGTGTTTTCTCCGTTAACTTACTAAGCGTAGGCCGCTTTCGAATTGCTCTGATAGTCGCGTAGGTTCAGTCCAGCCTGCTGGGTGCTGGCGTTCGAAATCGACGTTGATAAATCTGATTAAAGGCACGACATTGGATGCCGTGGCTTGTAGGTTTTGTAGGTATGCCTTGGGGACTACCTCTGTAATTTCTTTAATGCTTCTATGGAAAGTTGCTTTTGGTGTAGTCGCTTTAACCTCTTCCCAACCCTCGTGCTTCATCATTCGGAAAAATCGAAATAGACGATCAGCCTTGGAATAACTAAAACCAGTTTTAGTCTCTGTTTTAAAGTGCTCTCTCAAATTTTCATGAACTTCAGTGTCGCTGTATGTACGCATATGTTCGCCCTCAAATGTCTTAAAAATATCTGACCAAGCGTGATTCCATAGCTCTTTAATTAGACACCCATCAAAACTTCTAGCGTGACTTTCAAACTCCCAAACATTCGTAGGAATAGCGAGGCGATGCAACATGCGGGGCATGATACTGGCCTCTAAACGAAGGGCGTTTGTAGCAAATTCTTGTACATCGGGTGCGCTCATAGCATCGAGCTGTATTTTATAAATTGGGTCTTTGGTCTTATCGTAACGTGACGTGATTTTGGCTATTTGGTCTGCAAGCTCAAACTGCTTCAAGTAAGCTTTGAGACGTTTATGGCGGCTACCTTTGCCAAAGTAGGCCGTGGTATCAAACGATGATTTACTACCTCTCGTTTGACCGTTTGAAATGTTTCTAAGTGCGTGTATCACATTCCTGCTGTCAGACTCATTTGGTAAATGAGCAGTAAAAGTGCAGTCAATCTGAGCAAGCGTAGCGTGTTCAAAATCCAGTATCTCGACCATATCAGGAAGTGCGTAACAGAAAGCAGAAACCAACGAATCAAGGCAAGTCATAACGTTGCATGTACCAAAAACATTTTGACCAGTAAGGAGTTTCGCAGGGCTAGCTTTAAGCTCAATGTGTGGATAGTAATTAGAACCGCCTTGATAAACCTTAAAACTTAAAGTTGACCAACTGCTAGGAAGTGATTCAAAAGGATGTCTAAGACATGAAACCTCAGCAAGTGCAACGTTCTCAGCATCTAGACGATAGTCGTTCGGACGAAAAGTAACGTCCCCCGCTTCCATCTTGCAACCGCGTTTTTGACATTCACGCAAATCAACCAAACCGCTATCACCTTCAGGTGATGCAGCAACGACAGAGTCGTTAAATGGCACTTTGATTCGCAAGAGGTCTATCACAAAAAAATCCTTCTGATGAGTAGTAATGGTAACTAATCCCAAAAAATGAGACAGGTCATTACCGACCTGAATAGGTGAATACATCTATTCAACTGCGATATTTATAACAGAAGTGAATGGGTGAATACAAGTATTGATGAATAATAAAATTCAAGCGTGCTAACATTCAGCTATTAACAGAACGGAGTTAAAGAAGTGGCGAAAGCAAACAGAACAACGATCTCGATACCAATTGAAAAGAAACTAGAGTTAGAAAGAAAAGCTATTGAGGTTTCATATAAAACAGGGAGATCAGTAACTTGGACGGACATTGTTCATTACATGATAGATAATTATCAAAATATGGCGAAACAAGATCTAATCGAAGAAGAAGAAGAGAAAGTTTCAAAATGAGACTAGAGTCCACTATTAAAGTATGTGGACTCTCCACACCGTACCCCACTCGGTACAACTGAGCTGACTGAAAGTTGGTTTCGGTTTATCAAGGGAGCGAACGCATTCGCTCGGGGTCAGGTCTCCAGAAATAGTACCGACCGCCATCGGCGGGTTCTCGCGCTAAAACACCTGAGTTAAATCACTATCGAGTTGGCGCTTCATGCGGCAAGCCGCATCGTATCGAATTCTACTTAACCACCAAACTTCATTTCACCAGTAGAAGGATGATGACTGGTTTCTAAATAGAGTTTGATTTCATCTTTATTTTCAATGTCATAAAGAACATTTATTACAGCATAACAATCGCCACGATATAAAATGTGCTCACCAACTCTAGGGATATCTGCAGTATCTATAGATTTCAATATAGGAGCATTTGGAGATTGTTTAATTACTAAATTTAAGCGTGGCATAATTAATTTCCTTTTTTAAGAGTTTAAATTTGAAGGCTATATATTCAATACATGATTTTTAAAATGTGGGATGAAAGCCAACCTCACCATAATTTGTATTATGTTACGGGCACTAAAGCAATGCTTTTGTGATGGTCGGTCACCTACCTATTTTGACCGACCATAAACCACAAAACCCCCGCAGAGTAATGATTTTGCGGGGGTTTCTCTCAACATAACACTGCTGCCATTATGGGAGGTTGATATAAAGCCAAAAATAATTAAAATAAATATTTAACCTTTTAAAAATCAATTACTTATGACCGATATTGTCTAGTATTGGACATTATACAATTTTCTTGAACTTACCAGTCTTAATGCTCCTAGCCATATATGGAACATGATCTGTATTTGAACACAAAAAATCAATTGTCTGTCTGAGCTCAACTTCAGAATGCTCAGGTATCCAAAGAGTAACTTTTTTTAAACCGCGAGATTTTTGTTTATTTTCATAACGTTGGTTCTTAGTTTCCATGGGTCACCAGTGACTTATCCTTAGATTAAAGATTTAACCATTATTGGGTTTTGGTGTTGCCGCGCTACGCTCAGGCTTCGCTTGGCGCGTCACCACCAAAACCAAAATCAATATTAGGCTCCGTTTGAGCTGGTTCATAGGTTGGTTTGTTTGGCGTTGTTGATTTGCAAAAGGCATTGTATTTGTAATCCGCGTGCTCAATGATGACATAGCAATAACTCATGATGTTGACCGTAAAGCCCATTAGCTTCAAATCAAACGTGTTTAGAGAAACTAAACCATCAGGTGTATCAAATTCCAAAATGGCAGTCTGTTCGATTTTCTCACCGTCAAATTTAACGTGATAACCGCTAACCTGCGCCCTAGTTGCATCAAATGGTAGACTCACATGAATAGGCTCACGAGCAACAGCCGGAACAGGGTCATTATTAACAGCAGTAGAAATATCCGTTTTACTATTTTTAGTAGGAACCTGCGCGGGTTGCGGGTTTTTTTCCACATCCATAGCACCACTGAAATATAGGATGAAATAACCAGCGCACAAAGTGAGAACGACCACCGGAAAGGCAAACATAGGACTGAGTAGAAAATTTTTTCCTGTTGCGCCTGTAATAGATTGGGTCGCTGTTGATTTGTAGAGTCTGTGGACGTCGATGGGGATTTTGCGCCACTTTTTCGGGTCTGCCCTGTTTGGCGTTTTGCCGTCCAATTTTGGATTATGTTCATGTATTCTCGGCCTCCGGTTGAAGTATGGAATTTTGGCTAGCCCGTCAAAATATTTATGTGCATAGGCGTACTGGCTAACGTTACGGATGTATTTATGTACAGAGGTGATATCAGGCGTACAGCAAATGATGTCCCAGTTGTATTTACGGTGGCGCATGTACGCCTCCTTTAGGGTTTTTGGGTAGATGATATGCCCGTGTTCGTTAAATATCTCGATACCCAAATCATCAACATCACCGCTAGTTAGGTCGTCTGGTTTGTACGTTTCGAGTGTATCTAAATGGTACTGATACCAGTCACTAGGTAGATAATCCTGATAGTTTTGAACGGGCTGATAATCACATGATTCAGGTTTGAATTGAGTGGTTTCAGTCGGGTAAATATCCTGAACCTCATCCATGATAATGAGCGCACCGCACGGCATCCAATGATACCAATTACGCCACAATTTATGGCCTGATTCGCTCTGACTAGACATTCGCCACAATTTTGCAGAATCAGGGAATGTTTCGTTTAACTCGCGCTCGATATCATCCAGAGGTTTAATGCCCTCGATATTAGTGACTACTAAACGCCCCGCTCTCAGCGCTGGCAATAACTCAAACCAAACTGCTGAGGCTGATTTAAACGAACCTGGCGCACCATGAAATATTGACGTCGCCATTATAGAAACCTCATAACATAGCGAGTGATTAGCGCCTGAATTACCACATTGAGCGCATCAAATGCACGCATATCAACGAGAGCAGCACGAACGTCAGCAGGTAATTGATTAGCAGCCGAGGTGATGCGACTGGCTATCTGAAAATTCTCAATGATGTTTTTCGAAACCTGCCAACTAAATTTAATAGTCTCTAACTCTATTTTGAGTCTGAGTAGCGTTGCATATTCAACGAACCATGCAAAAAAACGCGTGATAAAATTAGGGAGGTCGGTATCTAAAAAATCCCAAATATCAGAAACAAAATCGTTCATAAAACTAAACACACCCTGATAACCGTCGTAGTGAGATGCTAGCGCTACAGGCGATAAAAATAGAAATGCGGAAATTAATAAAATGGTTTTGGTTTGTGTGGATTTAATCATGGCGCTCCCTCAACAAAATAAACAACGCGGACATAGTGGCGATTAGCATTAATGGTGCTGCTAGCATTTGATAAAAATTGCTAAATCTGGCTACTGAAATATCAATTGATTCACCGTAAATATCTAATGTTCGCTCCTCGTATGAACCGCTAATGGTTGGCGAAACATCAAAAACAGTGTCTAACTGAGTGCGAATGTCGTCTAGCTCTGCAGTGTTCAATTCGATTTGGTCAGTAATTTGAACCCTGATTTCATCAATAGAATCCTGAGTAAATAGGTCATTCAGACCCCCCTGCTTTCCCGCCTGAGCAACACCGGCACACTCGAACCCCTCACAATCTGGCTCAGGGTCTGGGCAGTCCTCGCCCTCGCAAGGTTCATCACCAGCGAGTTTATCGTTAATAGAATTGAGTGTGTCACGGATAGAATTTAGTGTTGCAGTTTGGGCGTTGGTTGAATTGACAATGTACCTAGTGTTATTCGCAACAGTAGCGGTTTGTTCGACGTTAGTAGATGCAGCACGAAACGCGTTATTTGCCTGCTCGGACATAATTTGAGTATTTTTACCGATGACGTCTAATTGAGAGGAAAAAAACCGAGTCAGGTCATTAGAGTGCCTAGACTCAATATAAATATTGTTGAGCGCTCTAACATTGGCTCGACCAAAATCAACCTGATTTTGAGTAGACGCAGTAACATTACGGTTCATTTGGTTTATACCGTCTAGCTCGGTTTCTGAGGTTGACGGGTCGGAGATTTGGCCTAGCGGCTCAGCAGATGGAGCGGTACTAGGAGCCTCAGGCAAATCAGACAAATCAGGCGGAATAAATGGATCTGGAACAGTGGGTAAACCATCGCCACCATCACCATCATCACCACAGCTAGTCCCCTCCTGACCGTCGTATAATGGTGACACCATCATCATGTCATTATTGTCAGATGAGTATTTACACGTTGAGCCGTCTGGATTGGTGAAGCAGCGATTACCACCACCTATACTAAATGATGGACGGTCATCTAACGATGGCTCCTGACAGTTATCACGGGCTGGGTCGATGCAACGAGATGGGTTGTCATCAGTTTCACCACCCCGTTTTTGGGTATACGTTGGGTGACCATCAGGTGGGCAATCCTCTACCTGAACAGTAAATTGAATGTAAAAACGCCCAGCGGTATATATATACGGCTCAAATGTACAATGGTCCTGACCATCACAACCGCGACGCTCAGTAACAGTAGCTAAAATAGGATATGAATTATCATCGAGAGGACCTGAATGAAAACCGGTATAAATATACGTTTTGCCCTCACTCGCGGATTCAACAGCAGATAAACATTCAGACAGCAGATGACCGCCACCATCTAAATGAGTGCAACGTCCATAGTCAGTAGGAACGAGAATAGGTTTTTGCTCATCACGTTTAAACTCTAAGGACAATGAGTTGAATGATAGAAAAAAGGCGCTGATAAGCGCCGTATAGAAAACTCGCATATAACGCCTTTAATATTAGGAGGTACGAACCCCGCTAGAAAAGCCCTCGACGAAGACCCAAACGAGAAACGTACCTAGAATAATGGTCGTAACCATTAACGAGATAATTTGCTAATGATAAAACCAACACCGAAACCGATTGAAGCTAGTGACAACAGACCAACGACAACGAGCGTATAGTTTGACTGACCAGCAGCAACAGCGGTTTCAATCGTTGCCGCAACATCAGGAGTGGTTGCAGTAGCTGACGCCATTGCAGAACCTAGCGCAGCAGTAGAACCTAGAGCGATTTTTGATAGTAATTTCACGATTTTTCCTTAATTTAATTGAGTGTGTTTTTAGGTTTTGCCCATCACTCGGACGATTCGACCAATTGAATGAGCGGTAAAAAATGCGGTCAATGCCGCGGCGTTGATTAGGCCGAACGTAGCCAAATCAAATTGGAACAGCTCGTTGAGCGTGTCTACCAATCCGTTTAATTGAATTTGCGTCACCTGCTCAGTCGTCAACAAAACGTATTCGCATGTTTCAGCAGTTGCTGCGATTAGTTGGCCTGATTCGGAAATGATGACGCATTGCATATCAGACAGCCTTAAGCAATTCTTGAGAAGCTGGAACAAGCTTCATTTGACGACCGTTAATTTCAAGGTCACCCCAACGGCCAACACAGAAAGATTCAAGAGCTAACGTATATTTGCCAACTGGATAGGCATTGTTGTGGTCATCGTGAGACAAACGAAATTCCTTAGGAAAAGCACCACCCGTATGAGCGTATGCCTTTTGGTCATAAACCACCCTTTCGTTGTCTTTGCCCTTATTAACAGTGCGAGGCATTGGGTTCTCATGGCCTTTTACGATTTCAATAATTAGTTGTTGATGTTGCATGTGTTTTCTCCGTTAACTTACTAAGCGTAGGCCGCTTTCGAATTGCTCTGATAGTCGCGTAGGTTCAGTCCAGCCTGCTGGGTGCTGGCGTTCGAAATCGACGTTGATAAATCTGATTAAAGGCACGACATTGGATGCCGTGGCTTGTAGGTTTTGTAGGTATGCCTTGGGGACTACCTCTGTAATTTCTTTAATGCTTCTATGGAAAGTTGCTTTTGGTGTAGTCGCTTTAACCTCTTCCCAACCCTCGTGCTTCATCATTCGGAAAAATCGAAATAGACGATCAGCCTTGGAATAACTAAAACCAGTTTTAGTCTCTGTTTTAAAGTGCTCTCTCAAATTTTCATGAACTTCAGTGTCGCTGTATGTACGCATATGTTCGCCCTCAAATGTCTTAAAAATATCTGACCAAGCGTGATTCCATAGCTCTTTAATTAGACACCCATCAAAACTTCTAGCGTGACTTTCAAACTCCCAAACATTCGTAGGAATAGCGAGGCGATGCAACATGCGGGGCATGATACTGGCCTCTAAACGAAGGGCGTTTGTAGCAAATTCTTGTACATCGGGTGCGCTCATAGCATCGAGCTGTATTTTATAAATTGGGTCTTTGGTCTTATCGTAACGTGACGTGATTTTGGCTATTTGGTCTGCAAGCTCAAACTGCTTCAAGTAAGCTTTGAGACGTTTATGGCGGCTACCTTTGCCAAAGTAGGCCGTGGTATCAAACGATGATTTACTACCTCTCGTTTGACCGTTTGAAATGTTTCTAAGTGCGTGTATCACATTCCTGCTGTCAGACTCATTTGGTAAATGAGCAGTAAAAGTGCAGTCAATCTGAGCAAGCGTAGCGTGTTCAAAATCCAGTATCTCGACCATATCAGGAAGTGCGTAACAGAAAGCAGAAACCAACGAATCAAGGCAAGTCATAACGTTGCATGTACCAAAAACATTTTGACCAGTAAGGAGTTTCGCAGGGCTAGCTTTAAGCTCAATGTGTGGATAGTAATTAGAACCGCCTTGATAAACCTTAAAACTTAAAGTTGACCAACTGCTAGGAAGTGATTCAAAAGGATGTCTAAGACATGAAACCTCAGCAAGTGCAACGTTCTCAGCATCTAGACGATAGTCGTTCGGACGAAAAGTAACGTCCCCCGCTTCCATCTTGCAACCGCGTTTTTGACATTCACGCAAATCAACCAAACCGCTATCACCTTCAGGTGATGCAGCAACGACAGAGTCGTTAAATGGCACTTTGATTCGCAAGAGGTCTATCACAAAAAAATCCTTCTGATGAGTAGTAATGGTAACTAATCCCAAAAAATGAGACAGGTCATTACCGACCTGAATAGGTGAATACATCTATTCAACTGCGATATTTATAACAGAAGTGAATGGGTGAATACAAGTATTGATGAATAATAAAATTCAAGCGTGCTAACATTCAGCTATTAACAGAACGGAGTTAAAGAAGTGGCGAAAGCAAACAGAACAACGATCTCGATACCAATTGAAAAGAAACTAGAGTTAGAAAGAAAAGCTATTGAGGTTTCATATAAAACAGGGAGATCAGTAACTTGGACGGACATTGTTCATTACATGATAGATAATTATCAAAATATGGCGAAACAAGATCTAATCGAAGAAGAAGAAGAGAAAGTTTCAAAATGAGACTAGAGTCCACTATTAAAGTATGTGGACTCTCCACACCGTACCCCACTCGGTACAACTGAGCTGACTGAAAGTTGGTTTCGGTTTATCAAGGGAGCGAACGCATTCGCTCGGGGTCAGGTCTCCAGAAATAGTACCGACCGCCATCGGCGGGTTCTCGCGCTAAAACACCTGAGTTAAATCACTATCGAGTTGGCGCTTCATGCGGCAAGCCGCATCGTATCGAATTCTACTTAACCACCAAACTTCATTTCACCAGTAGAAGGATGATGACTGGTTTCTAAATAGAGTTTGATTTCATCTTTATTTTCAATGTCATAAAGAACATTTATTACAGCATAACAATCGCCACGATATAAAATGTGCTCACCAACTCTAGGGATATCTGCAGTATCTATAGATTTCAATATAGGAGCATTTGGAGATTGTTTAATTACTAAATTTAAGCGTGGCATAATTAATTTCCTTTTTTAAGAGTTTAAATTTGAAGGCTATATATTCAATACATGATTTTTAAAATGTGGGATGAAAGCCAACCTCACCATAATTTGTATTATGTTACGGGCACTAAAGCAATGCTTTTGTGATGGTCGGTCACCTACCTATTTTGACCGACCATAAACCACAAAACCCCCGCAGAGTAATGATTTTGCGGGGGTTTCTCTCAACATAACACTGCTGCCATTATGGGAGGTTGATATAAAGCCAAAAATAATTAAAATAAATATTTAACCTTTTAAAAATCAATTACTTATGACCGATATTGTCTAGTATTGGACATTATACAATTTTCTTGAACTTACCAGTCTTAATGCTCCTAGCCATATATGGAACATGATCTGTATTTGAACACAAAAAATCAATTGTCTGTCTGAGCTCAACTTCAGAATGCTCAGGTATCCAAAGAGTAACTTTTTTTAAACCGCGAGATTTTTGTTTATTTTCATAACGTTGGTTCTTAGTTTCCATGGGTCACCAGTGACTTATCCTTAGATTAAAGATTTAACCATTATTGGGTTTTGGTGTTGCCGCGCTACGCTCAGGCTTCGCTTGGCGCGTCACCACCAAAACCAAAATCAATATTAGGCTCCGTTTGAGCTGGTTCATAGGTTGGTTTGTTTGGCGTTGTTGATTTGCAAAAGGCATTGTATTTGTAATCCGCGTGCTCAATGATGACATAGCAATAACTCATGATGTTGACCGTAAAGCCCATTAGCTTCAAATCAAACGTGTTTAGAGAAACTAAACCATCAGGTGTATCAAATTCCAAAATGGCAGTCTGTTCGATTTTCTCACCGTCAAATTTAACGTGATAACCGCTAACCTGCGCCCTAGTTGCATCAAATGGTAGACTCACATGAATAGGCTCACGAGCAACAGCCGGAACAGGGTCATTATTAACAGCAGTAGAAATATCCGTTTTACTATTTTTAGTAGGAACCTGCGCGGGTTGCGGGTTTTTTTCCACATCCATAGCACCACTGAAATATAGGATGAAATAACCAGCGCACAAAGTGAGAACGACCACCGGAAAGGCAAACATAGGACTGAGTAGAAAATTTTTTCCTGTTGCGCCTGTAATAGATTGGGTCGCTGTTGATTTGTAGAGTCTGTGGACGTCGATGGGGATTTTGCGCCACTTTTTCGGGTCTGCCCTGTTTGGCGTTTTGCCGTCCAATTTTGGATTATGTTCATGTATTCTCGGCCTCCGGTTGAAGTATGGAATTTTGGCTAGCCCGTCAAAATATTTATGTGCATAGGCGTACTGGCTAACGTTACGGATGTATTTATGTACAGAGGTGATATCAGGCGTACAGCAAATGATGTCCCAGTTGTATTTACGGTGGCGCATGTACGCCTCCTTTAGGGTTTTTGGGTAGATGATATGCCCGTGTTCGTTAAATATCTCGATACCCAAATCATCAACATCACCGCTAGTTAGGTCGTCTGGTTTGTACGTTTCGAGTGTATCTAAATGGTACTGATACCAGTCACTAGGTAGATAATCCTGATAGTTTTGAACGGGCTGATAATCACATGATTCAGGTTTGAATTGAGTGGTTTCAGTCGGGTAAATATCCTGAACCTCATCCATGATAATGAGCGCACCGCACGGCATCCAATGATACCAATTACGCCACAATTTATGGCCTGATTCGCTCTGACTAGACATTCGCCACAATTTTGCAGAATCAGGGAATGTTTCGTTTAACTCGCGCTCGATATCATCCAGAGGTTTAATGCCCTCGATATTAGTGACTACTAAACGCCCCGCTCTCAGCGCTGGCAATAACTCAAACCAAACTGCTGAGGCTGATTTAAACGAACCTGGCGCACCATGAAATATTGACGTCGCCATTATAGAAACCTCATAACATAGCGAGTGATTAGCGCCTGAATTACCACATTGAGCGCATCAAATGCACGCATATCAACGAGAGCAGCACGAACGTCAGCAGGTAATTGATTAGCAGCCGAGGTGATGCGACTGGCTATCTGAAAATTCTCAATGATGTTTTTCGAAACCTGCCAACTAAATTTAATAGTCTCTAACTCTATTTTGAGTCTGAGTAGCGTTGCATATTCAACGAACCATGCAAAAAAACGCGTGATAAAATTAGGGAGGTCGGTATCTAAAAAATCCCAAATATCAGAAACAAAATCGTTCATAAAACTAAACACACCCTGATAACCGTCGTAGTGAGATGCTAGCGCTACAGGCGATAAAAATAGAAATGCGGAAATTAATAAAATGGTTTTGGTTTGTGTGGATTTAATCATGGCGCTCCCTCAACAAAATAAACAACGCGGACATAGTGGCGATTAGCATTAATGGTGCTGCTAGCATTTGATAAAAATTGCTAAATCTGGCTACTGAAATATCAATTGATTCACCGTAAATATCTAATGTTCGCTCCTCGTATGAACCGCTAATGGTTGGCGAAACATCAAAAACAGTGTCTAACTGAGTGCGAATGTCGTCTAGCTCTGCAGTGTTCAATTCGATTTGGTCAGTAATTTGAACCCTGATTTCATCAATAGAATCCTGAGTAAATAGGTCATTCAGACCCCCCTGCTTTCCCGCCTGAGCAACACCGGCACACTCGAACCCCTCACAATCTGGCTCAGGGTCTGGGCAGTCCTCGCCCTCGCAAGGTTCATCACCAGCGAGTTTATCGTTAATAGAATTGAGTGTGTCACGGATAGAATTTAGTGTTGCAGTTTGGGCGTTGGTTGAATTGACAATGTACCTAGTGTTATTCGCAACAGTAGCGGTTTGTTCGACGTTAGTAGATGCAGCACGAAACGCGTTATTTGCCTGCTCGGACATAATTTGAGTATTTTTACCGATGACGTCTAATTGAGAGGAAAAAAACCGAGTCAGGTCATTAGAGTGCCTAGACTCAATATAAATATTGTTGAGCGCTCTAACATTGGCTCGACCAAAATCAACCTGATTTTGAGTAGACGCAGTAACATTACGGTTCATTTGGTTTATACCGTCTAGCTCGGTTTCTGAGGTTGACGGGTCGGAGATTTGGCCTAGCGGCTCAGCAGATGGAGCGGTACTAGGAGCCTCAGGCAAATCAGACAAATCAGGCGGAATAAATGGATCTGGAACAGTGGGTAAACCATCGCCACCATCACCATCATCACCACAGCTAGTCCCCTCCTGACCGTCGTATAATGGTGACACCATCATCATGTCATTATTGTCAGATGAGTATTTACACGTTGAGCCGTCTGGATTGGTGAAGCAGCGATTACCACCACCTATACTAAATGATGGACGGTCATCTAACGATGGCTCCTGACAGTTATCACGGGCTGGGTCGATGCAACGAGATGGGTTGTCATCAGTTTCACCACCCCGTTTTTGGGTATACGTTGGGTGACCATCAGGTGGGCAATCCTCTACCTGAACAGTAAATTGAATGTAAAAACGCCCAGCGGTATATATATACGGCTCAAATGTACAATGGTCCTGACCATCACAACCGCGACGCTCAGTAACAGTAGCTAAAATAGGATATGAATTATCATCGAGAGGACCTGAATGAAAACCGGTATAAATATACGTTTTGCCCTCACTCGCGGATTCAACAGCAGATAAACATTCAGACAGCAGATGACCGCCACCATCTAAATGAGTGCAACGTCCATAGTCAGTAGGAACGAGAATAGGTTTTTGCTCATCACGTTTAAACTCTAAGGACAATGAGTTGAATGATAGAAAAAAGGCGCTGATAAGCGCCGTATAGAAAACTCGCATATAACGCCTTTAATATTAGGAGGTACGAACCCCGCTAGAAAAGCCCTCGACGAAGACCCAAACGAGAAACGTACCTAGAATAATGGTCGTAACCATTAACGAGATAATTTGCTAATGATAAAACCAACACCGAAACCGATTGAAGCTAGTGACAACAGACCAACGACAACGAGCGTATAGTTTGACTGACCAGCAGCAACAGCGGTTTCAATCGTTGCCGCAACATCAGGAGTGGTTGCAGTAGCTGACGCCATTGCAGAACCTAGCGCAGCAGTAGAACCTAGAGCGATTTTTGATAGTAATTTCACGATTTTTCCTTAATTTAATTGAGTGTGTTTTTAGGTTTTGCCCATCACTCGGACGATTCGACCAATTGAATGAGCGGTAAAAAATGCGGTCAATGCCGCGGCGTTGATTAGGCCGAACGTAGCCAAATCAAATTGGAACAGCTCGTTGAGCGTGTCTACCAATCCGTTTAATTGAATTTGCGTCACCTGCTCAGTCGTCAACAAAACGTATTCGCATGTTTCAGCAGTTGCTGCGATTAGTTGGCCTGATTCGGAAATGATGACGCATTGCATATCAGACAGCCTTAAGCAATTCTTGAGAAGCTGGAACAAGCTTCATTTGACGACCGTTAATTTCAAGGTCACCCCAACGGCCAACACAGAAAGATTCAAGAGCTAACGTATATTTGCCAACTGGATAGGCATTGTTGTGGTCATCGTGAGACAAACGAAATTCCTTAGGAAAAGCACCACCCGTATGAGCGTATGCCTTTTGGTCATAAACCACCCTTTCGTTGTCTTTGCCCTTATTAACAGTGCGAGGCATTGGGTTCTCATGGCCTTTTACGATTTCAATAATTAGTTGTTGATGTTGCATGTGTTTTCTCCGTTAACTTACTAAGCGTAGGCCGCTTTCGAATTGCTCTGATAGTCGCGTAGGTTCAGTCCAGCCTGCTGGGTGCTGGCGTTCGAAATCGACGTTGATAAATCTGATTAAAGGCACGACATTGGATGCCGTGGCTTGTAGGTTTTGTAGGTATGCCTTGGGGACTACCTCTGTAATTTCTTTAATGCTTCTATGGAAAGTTGCTTTTGGTGTAGTCGCTTTAACCTCTTCCCAACCCTCGTGCTTCATCATTCGGAAAAATCGAAATAGACGATCAGCCTTGGAATAACTAAAACCAGTTTTAGTCTCTGTTTTAAAGTGCTCTCTCAAATTTTCATGAACTTCAGTGTCGCTGTATGTACGCATATGTTCGCCCTCAAATGTCTTAAAAATATCTGACCAAGCGTGATTCCATAGCTCTTTAATTAGACACCCATCAAAACTTCTAGCGTGACTTTCAAACTCCCAAACATTCGTAGGAATAGCGAGGCGATGCAACATGCGGGGCATGATACTGGCCTCTAAACGAAGGGCGTTTGTAGCAAATTCTTGTACATCGGGTGCGCTCATAGCATCGAGCTGTATTTTATAAATTGGGTCTTTGGTCTTATCGTAACGTGACGTGATTTTGGCTATTTGGTCTGCAAGCTCAAACTGCTTCAAGTAAGCTTTGAGACGTTTATGGCGGCTACCTTTGCCAAAGTAGGCCGTGGTATCAAACGATGATTTACTACCTCTCGTTTGACCGTTTGAAATGTTTCTAAGTGCGTGTATCACATTCCTGCTGTCAGACTCATTTGGTAAATGAGCAGTAAAAGTGCAGTCAATCTGAGCAAGCGTAGCGTGTTCAAAATCCAGTATCTCGACCATATCAGGAAGTGCGTAACAGAAAGCAGAAACCAACGAATCAAGGCAAGTCATAACGTTGCATGTACCAAAAACATTTTGACCAGTAAGGAGTTTCGCAGGGCTAGCTTTAAGCTCAATGTGTGGATAGTAATTAGAACCGCCTTGATAAACCTTAAAACTTAAAGTTGACCAACTGCTAGGAAGTGATTCAAAAGGATGTCTAAGACATGAAACCTCAGCAAGTGCAACGTTCTCAGCATCTAGACGATAGTCGTTCGGACGAAAAGTAACGTCCCCCGCTTCCATCTTGCAACCGCGTTTTTGACATTCACGCAAATCAACCAAACCGCTATCACCTTCAGGTGATGCAGCAACGACAGAGTCGTTAAATGGCACTTTGATTCGCAAGAGGTCTATCACAAAAAAATCCTTCTGATGAGTAGTAATGGTAACTAATCCCAAAAAATGAGACAGGTCATTACCGACCTGAATAGGTGAATACATCTATTCAACTGCGATATTTATAACAGAAGTGAATGGGTGAATACAAGTATTGATGAATAATAAAATTCAAGCGTGCTAACATTCAGCTATTAACAGAACGGAGTTAAAGAAGTGGCGAAAGCAAACAGAACAACGATCTCGATACCAATTGAAAAGAAACTAGAGTTAGAAAGAAAAGCTATTGAGGTTTCATATAAAACAGGGAGATCAGTAACTTGGACGGACATTGTTCATTACATGATAGATAATTATCAAAATATGGCGAAACAAGATCTAATCGAAGAAGAAGAAGAGAAAGTTTCAAAATGAGACTAGAGTCCACTATTAAAGTATGTGGACTCTCCACACCGTACCCCACTCGGTACAACTGAGCTGACTGAAAGTTGGTTTCGGTTTATCAAGGGAGCGAACGCATTCGCTCGGGGTCAGGTCTCCAGAAATAGTACCGACCGCCATCGGCGGGTTCTCGCGCTAAAACACCTGAGTTAAATCACTATCGAGTTGGCGCTTCATGCGGCAAGCCGCATCGTATCGAATTCTACTTAACCACCAAACTTCATTTCACCAGTAGAAGGATGATGACTGGTTTCTAAATAGAGTTTGATTTCATCTTTATTTTCAATGTCATAAAGAACATTTATTACAGCATAACAATCGCCACGATATAAAATGTGCTCACCAACTCTAGGGATATCTGCAGTATCTATAGATTTCAATATAGGAGCATTTGGAGATTGTTTAATTACTAAATTTAAGCGTGGCATAATTAATTTCCTTTTTTAAGAGTTTAAATTTGAAGGCTATATATTCAATACATGATTTTTAAAATGTGGGATGAAAGCCAACCTCACCATAATTTGTATTATGTTACGGGCACTAAAGCAATGCTTTTGTGATGGTCGGTCACCTACCTATTTTGACCGACCATAAACCACAAAACCCCCGCAGAGTAATGATTTTGCGGGGGTTTCTCTCAACATAACACTGCTGCCATTATGGGCTGTTTTATTTATCTATATCTCTAGCTACTCAAAGTTGCACTTAATGTCCTATACTAGACGGTATCGGACATTAAGTGAATCTTTCACACTTTTTCTATTGAGCTACGCTTTGTGTTTTTATAGTATGTTGCTGAGTTAGTATTAAGAAGTATCGACATATGGAATTTGTAAGGCCCCTTGAGCCAATCTTAATAATTGATGACACTGAGGACACACGAGATTTCCTCACCGACATTTTAGAAGATCTTGGCTTTGAAGAAATCTACGGCTCCGAAGATATCGACGCCGCAAAATCTTTGCTTGCGCATAAACAGCCTGGCGTTATCTTTTTAGATATTGAAATGCCAGACACCGATGGTTCGGAAATCCTTTCCTATATCAACGAACACTTCCCAACAACAAACGTTATTATGTGCTCTGGTCATAATAGTCTAGAGAACGTTCAAAACACCTGGGAACTGGGTGCTAACGGCTATATTGCTAAGCCATTTAACGCTAAAAAAGTTGATACGGTTATGAAGCGATTAGAGCTTATCGCGTGAGCCAGGCGATAAATCAAGCTATTGAGGCGGTATCACACGTTATCTTCGAAAAGCCCGAGCAAATCAAACTGGCACTGTGCTGCTTGCTCTCTCGTGGCCATTTGCTTATTGAAGATTTACCGGGTATGGGCAAAACCACACTTTCCCATGCTTTGGCTGATGTTTTAGGCTTAAGTTACGGTCGCGTACAATTTACCAGTGATCTTTTACCATCGGATATTACCGGTACGTCCGTATTTAACCGAGATGCACAGACTTTTGAATTTCACCCCGGTCCAATTTTTTCTCAGGTTTTGTTAGCCGACGAAATTAATCGCGCAAGCCCTAAAACACAAAGTGCTCTGCTTGAATCGATGGAAGAACATCAAGTAACGATTGATGGTACATCCCATATTCTGCCAAAGCCATTTTTTGTGATAGCCACACAAAATCCGCAGCATCAATCTGGTACACATCCGCTGCCAGAATCGCAATTAGACCGTTTCTTTATGCGGATCAGTCTAGGCTATCCCTCTAAACAAGCTGAACTTGAACTTATAAAAAACACTGGAAAAGGCCGAAATCAAGGCTCTGCTGTTCAGGTCATTGACGCCGATACACTCTCGCAATTACAAGATGCTGTGGCTTTGGTAGAAATGTCCGATACTGTGTCTGACTATATTTTACGACTTGTGAGTTTTACTCGAGCTGGTAATCAATTTACCGATCCTTTGTCACCCCGAGCGAGTATTGCGCTAGCTTGTGCAGCAAAGGCTTGGGCGCTTATAGCTGGCAGAAATTTTGTGATCCCAGACGATGTGCAGGCAGTCTTTCCTCATATTTGCGCGCATAGAATGGGCATAAACATCAAAGAGCAACAAGCTGCAACACAACTTATATTTAATGAAGTTTCAGTGAGCGCAATATGATCGGTTGGTTTCGCAGCTATGTGGAACAACTGATCTTAAAAAAACACGCAGGTCCACGTACCACGCTTTCTCATAATACAATTTATATCTTACCGTCAAAAGATGGCTGGTTGTTTCTGACCATCGCATTGGTTAATTTCATTCTTGGTGTTAATTATCAAAACAACTTAATATTGGCAACAGCTTACCTAATGGCATTGTTGATGTTGTTGTCGCTACTAATGGCCTACTTTAATTTTAACGGTCTTACTATCCATTACTTGGGCACAAAAGCCAATTTTAGCCCCTGCTCACCATTAGCCCAATTTGAGCTAAATGCAGCACATCCTGTACAAGCTTTGGTTTTTTCATCAACGTCACTTGCGCTGAGTGAGCAATGTGAATTAAACGGCAACAACACGCAAATCGACATGCCACTAAATGCATGTAAACAGCGCGGTAAATACAAAATAAAAAAAGTCTCCATTAGCAGCAATTATCCGTTTGGATTGGTAAAAGTATGGAGCTACCTTTACCTTGATGATGATGCCTATGTCTACCCTACTCCATTAGCAACTCAGCTTTCTGGAATCAGCTATACACATGATGGCGTGCCTGAACAGGACAGCTTGGCGAATGAAGCATTATCAGAACAATTATATCGCTATCAAAAAGGGATGCCAGTTAACCGCGTCGCTTGGAAGATATACGCCAAAACTGACCAACTATTTATCAAACAGACATTAGATGTTGGGCAATATGAGCTCAATGATAATGAGGTATTTTATCGTTTCGACGAACTAAACGGTGATAAAGAAACGCGTTTGAGTAATCTAAGCTATCTAATTAACCAAGCTCAGAACAATAATATCAAATACGGTATGCAACTTGGCAGCTTATTAATAAAACCAGCACATGGAGAGCAGCATTTAAAGCGCTGCATGGAGTCGTTAAGTGAATTTTAGCGCGCCAATTTGGTTTAATCTTACTACGTTGATGATCTGGACAATGTCCTTACTGTTAGTGAACGAGTTTGGTTGGAGTTTTGTCGCGCTATCCACCTTTTTATTGGCTTGGCAGGTTATTCGGACACTGAAAAAATCAACAGTTATTACGACTCGCGCGATTAATCTTATTACCCTTATTGCCGCTATATTCACTGGATTGTTTATTGGATTTAAAAGTAGTGTCAGTTTGTTTGTGGCGTTAATGCTAATAGCAGCAAGTCTTAAACAAATTCATGCCCGCACGCGTACTCAATACTTGCAAGTTTGTATCTTAAACTTTTTCACTTACCCGTGTTTGTTCTTATTTACGCAAAGCCTCTATTCAACTCTGTTGGTGATATTCATGCTGATCATCAACTTAGGTATTATGTTAAATTTACAAAATAATGTGAGTTTCAAGGGCTCACTTCGTTTTGCTGTGAAGAGTTTCTTGATAATTTTGCCGCTTACCGCGTTGCTTGTTGCGTTTATGCCAAAGCTTCCGGCTTTTTGGCAACTGCCAACGCCAAGCAAACAAAGTAAAACGGGGTTGTCTGAAAATGTTGATCCTTTTTCAATTAGTGAATTGGCTAAATCTAAAGAATTGGTATTTAGAGCGGAATTTTTTAATGCCGATTTATTAAAAGGTCCTTATTATTGGCGTGCAATTATCCATGACAAATTCGACGGTGAACGCTGGTTAATGTCGAATGGTCAAGATGCTGCTGTTAACGCAATTACCCCAACAAACGCAGATGTCTTAATCACAGCGCAGCCCAGTTTACTACCTTGGTTGTATGGTCTGGAGTTTTCTTCGCCGGCTTCAAGCAACATCAGTTCAAACGTGTTTGGGACGGTTTACAAAAAATCCCCCGCGAACAAACCATTTGAATATCAAATTGCGGTAAACGACGTAATTAGTGAACAGCAAACTATCAGTCGGCTATTACGCTTTAATACGCAAATACCAATTGATACTAACAACCAAACAAGACAACTGGCACAAGTTTGGTATCAAGAATCTAAAACCACAGCTGACTTCATTGATAAAGTAAAAAACTACTTTGTAGAAAACGCCTTTGCTTACACGTTAAGTCCTACAGAGATCTCGTCTTCACAAGTCATCGATGCATTTTTATTTGAAACTAAAAACGGTTTTTGTGGACATTACGCATCAGCCACAGCGTTTATGTTAAGATCGGTCGGTATTCCTGCCAGACTGGTTTCTGGTTATCTTGGGGGTGAGCTTAATCAAGAAAAAGGTTATGTCAGTGTGTATCAATATGATGCACATGCGTGGGTTGAATACTTCGACCCTAAG
Source organism: Pseudoalteromonas sp. T1lg65 (assembly GCF_051930985.1). NCBI lineage: Bacteria > Pseudomonadati > Pseudomonadota > Gammaproteobacteria > Alteromonadales > Pseudoalteromonadaceae > Pseudoalteromonas > Pseudoalteromonas sp. T1lg65. Next base: position 2,006,770 of record NZ_CP196837.1, read on the forward strand.
CTTGGTTGGCAAAGACTTGATCCAACCGCTTGGATCGCGCCTTCTCGAATATCAGGCAGTTTGTCTCAATTTCAAGAACTGAGCGATGATTTTAAGGAAAACCTAGGGTATAGTTTGCTGGCTTTTTCTGACTGGCAAACCGTCAATTGGCTTAGATTAAAACTCGAAGTGCTTGATTACCACTGGACAAAGGCAGTTATAAATTTTGACAATCGCAAGCAGAGTGCCCTATTTGAGCAGCTATTTGGTCACAATGGAAAACTGTGGGCTGGCTTGCTGAGTCTTATCACTATAGTAATCGTGGTTAGCGCGGCGTTTTACTATCGCCGGTTAATGCAATCTAATGTGATACCGTTTGAACTTAACTTGTACAAGCAAATTTTGGCGCATTTTAATCAACCTGAACATGGTCGTACAGTAAAACAAAACCTGCGTTTGCTCGCCGATATCTATCCACAGGTTGAAAACGAGCTAGGTGCTTTTTACGCTGAGTTTGAGCAATTACATTATCAGCGTGTTCTAGCTACTAAATCGCAAAAAAGAAACCTAAAAAAGTTAGTAAGTCGAATAAAAATAAAGGGTAAATAAAACACTATGAATGCAGTAATTGTTGGGGTTCTACTCATGTTAGGGCTAAGTCTAGCAAGAGTAAATGTCATCGTTGCGATGACTGTGAGTGCATTAGTCGCAGGACTTGTAGCCGGTTTAGATTTAACGGTTACGCTTAAGGCATTTAACGACGGTTTATCAGGCGGCGCTGAAATTGCGCTGAGTTATGCAATGCTTGGTGGGTTTGCTGTTGCAATTTCAAAGTCTGGCTTAACACAGATTCTAGCGCACCGACTACTCCATCTGGTAAACAACAATAGTGAAGAAGCTACAACCTATTTAAGTATGTTTATCATGGCAATTATCCTTGCTTGTTCAATTGCTTCCCAAAATTTAATCCCGGTACATATTGCTTTTATTCCCATATTGATCCCGCCATTACTGATGGTACTGAACCAATTGAATGTAGATAGGCGTGCCGTGGCATGCATTTTGACCTTTGGACTTGCAACGAGTTATATGGTTTTACCTTACGGTTTTGGTGGCATTTATCTATATTCAATTTTGCATAAGAACTTGGCGGATAATGGTCTAGAGATTATTAAAACAAGCGTACCGATGGCGATGATCATCCCTGCCGTTGGTATGTTGGTTGGACTGTTGATTGCGGTGTTTTTCAGTTACAGAAAAAAACGCCAATACACCCATTCTCACACTGACGAGACTACGACTAGTAATCATATTCCGCGTGGCGAAGAAGCGAAAAAAGTCATTATTGTCGGCTGTGTTGCCATTGTTGCTTCACTGATCGCACAAAATATCAGTGGCTCAATGATTTTAGGTGGCTTGGTTGGTGTTATGGTGTTTAGTCTGTTCGGCATCGTAAAATGGGAGCAAAGCTCGGATGTATTCAGTCGTGGAGTCGCTATGATGGCCATGATTGGTTTTATCATGATTTCTGCTCAAGGGTTCGCGTCAGTGATGAAAGCAACTGGTGACGTGGCAAGCCTAGTGGCCGGTTGTGCGGAACTATTTGGCGATAATAAGCCATTAGCTGCGGCAATGATATTGTTGGTCGGATTACTTATCACGATGGGAATTGGTAGTTCATTCTCTACGGTGCCTATTATCGCCACTCTATTTGTTCCCCTATCGCTAGAAATTGGATTTTCTGCCATGGCAACCGCAGCACTTGTTGGTACGGCAGGGGCACTCGGTGATGCTGGTTCCCCTGCATCGGATTCGACATTAGGACCGACGTCAGGTTTAAATGCCGATGGTCAACATGACCATATTCGTGACTCGGTTATCCCGACATTTATACATTTTAATATTCCGCTGCTTATCTTTGGATGGATAGCGGCAATGGTTTTATAACATCAAAAAGGGCGTCTCATTATGACGCCCTTTTTGATGAAAATAGGAAAGCAAGAGTATTGTTTGATGCGTAATTGGTATTTAAAATATCAGTATGATGTGTTCTTTATTACCTTTAACTTAAGGGCACGAGGCCCTTAAGTTAAAAAGACTATTTAAATCCGTTAAGCATCAGATCACATACAACGGGTGTAGGTCTGTGATTGTCATCAACAGCAACAAACGTAAAGCTACCACTGATAGCTAAATGTTTATCATCTTTATGCATTCTCTCAAGATAGATGTTTACATCAACTTTCAAACTGGTATTTCCGACATGGCTAACTTTTGACACCAGTTCAGCAAAAGTCCCAGCAGGAATAGCTTCTTTAAAATCAACTCTATCTGAAGAAATAGTCACTAGCGGCTTTCGGCAAAAGCGAGTCGCAGCAATAAATGCTACTTCGTCCATCCATGCAAGCGCATCGCCACCAAACAGCGTATTGTGGTGATTTGTACGTCCCGGAAACACAGTCTTAGTCACTGATGTGATAGAGTCTTCGATACGTTTCTCGATAATTGCTTGTCTTTCTAAATCTGTCATTTATTTACTACTTCATTTGCTAGCGTGTCATTCATCAAAAGCGCTGGATCTAAACGGGTATTAAACCAATTAAAGCGCCAATCTAGGTGAGGACCAGTAACTCGACCAGTCGCTCCAATTTCCGCGATTTTATCGCCGGTTTCAACCATATCACCAAGCTTAACGTCTAGTTTGCTCAAATGAATATAAGTTGAAGTGACACCGTGTCCGTGGTCCAAAATTAACGTACCACCGCTGTAGTACAAATCGTTATCTGCAAACACAACCTTTCCAGGCAGCGGCGCCATTACCGGCTCCCCGGTTTTGTTGGCTATATCTAATCCGAAGTGTGGTCGTCTGGGTTCACCATTAAAGTAGCGCTGACTACCGTATACACCTGATATTCGCCCTTTTGCTGGTCGATACACCGGCCCAGTAAAGAAGGTTAAATCTGACGCAGACTTTCTAGCTGCGGCAACGGCTTTCGCCTCGCTTTGGATACGCGCTAGCACGTCCTCAGGTGGAGAAACATATTTCTTCGCCACCCCAGTTATTTTATCTATTTTGTATTCGCGCTTTTCGATGTCGAGTTGTTTCTCATGACGCTTGCCATCTTTATCAATCCAAGACAATTGATGAACCAGCTCTTCGTCTCGACCAAAACCAAACACAAACACACCATCAGGACTCACCTTGAGCTTTCTGTCATTGAATGTGACAGTTTGCACACCTTTGAGCTGTCCAATTATCATCCCACCCTGCGTAAATTCGCCTTTTAATTCCATCGCGCTCACCACGCTAGAAAATAAAAGCGAAACCGCAACAAGTGATTTAAGCATATGCAATGGCTCCTTTTCCGACACCTTCGTAGGCTCTTACTTCGACTTTGTCATCAGGATGTTGTTGTTTTATTTGTTGTGCTAAGTATTCAGCAATACATTCAACGGTGGAATCGCAAGGGATGATATCACAGCGCTTTTTAGCGACCGCTAATTCAAAATAGCCCTGAGTTGACTCATAGGCAAATGCGTAATCTTCAGCGTCGGCTTTCACATGTTTTAGATTCGCAGCAGAAACCAAGTCTTCTTCACTGCCTAAATAAATGTCGGACCATTTATCAGCCCACAGTTTTTGCAATCTTGGCATGCTTATATCATTTAGTTTTACGCCTATAAGCGAGCGATGCCCATGGATAATACGCTGACAGTTACCATCGTGCTTTTTCAACCCGTGGCTATAGTGATAATAAAAACCAGTCGCTGCTTCCGGTCTTAGTTCAATCCCGATATCTATCACGTTATCTGGCATACACGGCATGATGACGCTTTTAAGATATGCAATAGTAGTTTCTTCTGTCACTGCGTCACCAGCGATTACACATACCGCCTCTGCTGGCGCATTCATTGCCATATGATGATTATCACCAAAGTAATAGTCAAAACTGACGCGCTCATTTTGCTGTTGGTAATTACAAGCGAGCTCGCTTGGAATGGCCAGCTTATGATCAAGTTTAGAGTCAATTATGCTCTTAATCTGTTTTTTGACTTTTGCAAAATCCAACACCATAGACTCTTCATTTAAATCACCTTTTAAAGTGATATCGACAATCCAACTTTCACCGACCGCCCCTCTACGAGGACATAAAAACGAGAAATCTATAACAGTTAAAGCATCAACAAACAGGATCATGAGCTTCCTTATAAAGGGTATAAAATTATCTTTATTATAAAGTTATTTGCAGCAGAAATCGCCCCTTATCCTAATTGATTTGTATTTAGAACAGGCGATAACGGCGATTTAATGAAACAGTCACAAAAAAAGTACAGAATTCCATGCAAAATCGTGAATTTTTAACTGTTCAGAGTTGTTTGGCGTACATCTGTACGCTAAAGTAGCGACAATTTGTAAGATTAAGAAGAATACTATGGAACCTAAGAATAGCTATACGAAAGAAGAACTTATTTTATGTGGTCAAGGTGAGATGTTTGGCGAAGGCAACTGCAGACTGCCTAGCGACAACATGCTAATGATGGACCGCATCATCGAAATCAATGATAACGGTGGTGAATTTGGTAAAGGTCAAATCGTGGCTGAATTAGACATCAATCCAGATTTATGGTTTTTCGACTGTCACTTTAAAGGCGACCCTGTAATGCCAGGTTGTCTTGGCCTTGATGCTATGTGGCAAATCGTAGGTTTCTTCTTGGGTTGGTCTGGTGGTCCAGGCTTAGGACGTGCCTTAGGTGTAGGTGAAGTTAAGTTTACCGGTCAAATTTTACCCACAGCAAAAAAAGTGACCTACCGGATCGATATGAAGCGCGTAATCAAGCGTAAGCTGTTTATGGGGATGGCTGACGGCACGGTAGAAGTTGATGGTCGAGTTATTTATGAAGCAAAAGATTTAAAAGTGGGTCTATTCCAAGACACTAGTGCTTTTTAAGTATTTTTTCCTTTCAAGATCAACAAAGCCCCTTTACTGGGGCTTTGCTCTCCTAAACGTTAACGAATCAAGTTTTATACAGGTTTCTGTTGTCGATGGCCTCTCGCCACCCGCCTAACCATTCTGATCTAGGTTCTAGTTGTTGATAGGGACAATTTTCTTTTGACCGCCCTGCTAATCCTGCCTTAAATCCTTGTGAATGTGCTCTCTCTAAACGGTCTCTTTTCTGTCTCTTCATAGGTAATATCCTCACCTTCTTTCTTCGACCAACGCACTGTAATTTACAGAACGTTGTTAGGAACAATCAGGGTTTCGAAGCTTACATAACCATTGGTGTTTATGCCTACCCGAACCTGATACTAAAACGAATAACATCTTTAGGTTCTATTGAGAAAACTTAAACGGTAGAACTATTAACCTTCGTTACGTTAACGGTTCCAGACTTTGAGATTTGGCCAAATCCACATCTTCAATAAATCACATCTCGCCGAGTGATGCAATGATAGAAAATGTAATTCTTTTGACCTCAAATCTTATGGGGAAGAACGATGCGGAATGGATGAAACTCATGGATATATTATCCAACGTTAACGTATCTTTTAAATTAGGCTTCTGAATTAACTTGTAAAAAAACATTCATAATTTAGTCATAAAAAAGGCTGTAATTAATACAGCCTGATATCAACAACTTGTATTTTGTTATTGCGCTTTTATTACTTCAATGCCGCCCATGTATGGCTTAAGTGCACTTGGCACAACAATTGAGCCATCTGCTTGCTGGTAGTTTTCCAGAATCGCAACCAAGGTACGTCCAACAGCTAGACCTGAACCATTTAGTGTGTGCAATAGTTCGGGTTTTTTCTCGCCTTGACGACGGAAGCGCGCTTGCATACGACGAGCTTGGAAGTCCCACATGTTTGAGCAAGAAGATATCTCGCGATACGTGTCTTGAGCTGGTAACCATACTTCTAGGTCATAGGTTTTAGTCGCTCCAAACCCCATGTCTCCGGTACACAAAATCACTTTCCGATACGGTAACGCTAGTGCTTGTAAAATTTGCTCAGCATGACCGGTAAGTTCTTCTAGCGCTGCCATTGAGTCTTCTGGCTTAACAAGTTGAACCAACTCTACTTTGTCAAATTGATGTTGACGGATAAGTCCACGTGTATCACGACCATAGCTACCTGCTTCGCTTCTAAAGCACGGCGTATGCGCAGTCATTTTGATTGGTAATTCTTTTTCGTCAAAAATCACATCACGTGCACAGTTAGTTAATGGTACTTCGGCTGTGGGGATCAAGCTAAAGCCATCTTGGTCTTCTGACAACGCTTCAGTGTGGAACAAGTCTTCTGCGAATTTTGGTAACTGGCCTGTGCCAAACAAGCTTGCTTTATTCACTAAGTACGGTACGTACATTTCTGTGTAGCCGTTTTTCTCAGTGTGTGTGTCCAACATAAACTGAACTAATGCACGGTGCATACGCGCGACAGCGCCACGCATTACCGTAAAGCGTGAGCCACTTAATTTAACACCAGTTTCAAAATCTAAACCTTTGTCTAGTGCCTCACCTAAATCAACGTGATCTTTAACTTCAAAGTCAAACTTTTTCGGCTCGCCCCAAACGCTTACTTCAACGTTTTGTGACTCATCTTCGCCTTCAGGCACTTCTTCTGCTGGTAAGTTTGGTAATGAAGAAGCTAAATCGTTTAACTCAGCTAGAATTTTATCTTGCTCTTCTTTGGCTGCGCTTAGTTGGTCACCAAGGTTGGCAACCGCATCCATTAGCGGCTGAACGTCTTCGCCCTTAGCCTTAGCTTGGCCAATCGCTTTGGAGCGACTATTGCGCTCGCTTTGTAATTCCTGCGTTTTCGTTTGTAGCGCTTTGCGCTTTTCTTCTAATTCGTTGATCAAAGCAACGTTTAGTTCAAAGCCGCGCTTTTTAAGACGCGCTGCTGCTTCTTCGACATCCTGACGTAAGTATTTAGAATCTAACATGTGTTATTAACCTTTTTGCATGATAAGGCTCAGGCCTATCCAGGCCATAAATATACAAGCCACCACATTTAATGTGATATTGAGCGCCATTTTCACGTATTGTCCTTGCTGTAACAACAGCAAAGAGTCCATAGAAAAAGTTGAAAAAGTCGTAAGAGCCCCAAGAAAGCCAATGCCAATTAAGGTTTTCGCTGGCGAGACTGCAATCACTTGTTTTTCGATTAAACCGTAAAGTACACCCATTAATAATGAACCGAGAATATTAACGATCAACGTACCAAAAGGGAATCCCTTACCGAGTAGTTTTATGCTTATATCGTTGATTAAAAACCTCAGCATGGCGCCTATTGCTCCACCTAGGGCTACACTAAGATAAGTCAACCACATTTCTAATCGTACCTTTTGTTTTTACTATTGGCATTTTGCTGGGCCAAATAGCTTAACTTTTCTTGGATCTGCTTTTCCAGACCACGGTCTGAAGGGAAGTAATATTGCCTGCCGGATATATCCTCTGGCAAATAGCTTTCTCCGGCAGCAAATGCTCCCGGTTCATTATGTGCGTAGCGGTACTCTGCTCCAAAACCCATTTCTTTCATCAACGCAGTCGGCGCATTACGTAAATGCTCAGGAACTGGGTAATTAGGGTCATTTTTAGCGTCTTGTTTAGCTTGGTTAAATGCCATGTACACCGCATTGCTTTTTGGCGCACTAGCAAGGTAAAGGGTAGCTTGAGCTATGGCTCGTTCGCCTTCACTCGGACCGACTCTATGATAGATATCCCAAGCGTTTAAAGCGACTTGCATGGCTCTTGGATCTGCATTACCAATGTCCTCAGTTGCAATGGCCAGCAAGCGACGCGCAACATACAAAGCGTCACCACCGCCGGCAAGGATCTTACAATACCAATATAACGCTGCATCAGGTGAGCTGCCTCGCACAGATTTGTGAAATGCTGAAATCAAGTCATAGTACAAGTCACCTTTGTTATCGTACGATGATAAATGACTGGGTAGAACATGTTGCAGCACAGCCTGGGTAATGAGGCACTGTCCGGCTTCGGGATCAAAACTTAAATCCACCGCTTGTTCCAAAAGGTTTAACGCTTTGCGCGCATCGCCATTTGCGGCCTTGGCAAGCAGTTCAATTTCCGCATCCGCGATACCTACGTTTTGATTTTTCAGCTGCACATCTAGAGATAAAGCCTGTTCTATTGTTGTTTTAAGCTCGCTAATTGTCAGTGATTTTAATGTATACACCCGCGCTCTAGACAAAATGGCATTATTAAGCGCAAAAGATGGGTTTTCTGTGGTCGCACCAATAAACGTAAAAGTGCCATCCTCAATGTGAGGTAAAAATGCGTCTTGCTGTGATTTATTGAATCGATGAACCTCATCAACAAACAATAAGGTCCTCTGACCGGATTGGGCTAATCGGCTCTTGGCTTCCAATACCGCATCTTTGATATCTTTGATTCCGGCTGAAACCGCTGACAACTTGATAAACTCTGCCTGAGCATACTTCGCTATCAGTTCTGCCAAGGTGGTTTTTCCAACACCAGGCGGTCCCCATAAAATCAAGCTATGGCATTTCCCTGATGTGATTGCCTTATAAAGCACAGATCCCTTAGACAAAATATGGCTTTGTCCTAGGTAGTTATCTAACGACGTTGGCCGCATTCTAGCGGCCAACGGTCTCACATCTGGAGCAAAATCAAATCCAAAGTTAGTCACTTTGCGTTTGGTCGTCGACGACCACTCCTTCAGGCACTGTAAATTGGAATGTTGTATCCGATATAGTCTCGTTAACTTTGGTGTTTTTGAACGTAAATGAAGAAAGTTGCCCAGAAACATCTATTACACTTAGTTTAGCGAGTGAATCACCGGATTTATTGAATTCCAATGTTAATTTCTCTACTTGAGACTCAACGGTCTCATTTGGGGTAATTTCATAGGTCGTTGTGTTAAGCGTCACCTGATACTTATTCCATTGTGTCATATCTTGCGTGGTTAATAACACAAATGGCGTGGTATCAATGAGCTTATTGGTATCCATAATAGTGACTTGCTCGGCAAAAGCATCATAGTAATACGTCGTTTTACCTTCAGAAACAAACAAAGTTTCATCAGGCATCTCTTGTTGCCAGCGGATCTTCAACGGTTGTGCCAAGGTAATTTGACCCGCGCCTTGTTGTAATACATTACCTTGTTCATCTTTAACAACTTGCTCAAATTTGCCTTGGAAGCTTGTCATTTTGGCTAAGGTTTGTTTTAGCTGGTCCATAGCCGACTGTTCTGCTTGAACGTCCGTTGTAAATGTAACGGTACTGACTGCCAATGCAACTGTGGTTAATATTTTCTTCATTAATTGGCTCCGCCTTTAACTAATACTTCTCGAGCGCCGTTATGACCTGGCGCACTAACTACACCTGACATTTCCATTTGTTCAACTAGCCTAGCGGCACGGTTATAACCTACTCGCAATTTTCTTTGAACACTAGAAACCGAAACCTTCCCGGATTCAATAACAAAGCCAACCGCCTCATCATAAAGTGGATCGGATTCTTCATCTTGACCCTCAGGAGCTTCTCCTGGCAATAAAATGTCTTCTGTCGCATCCCCACATAAAATTTCTTCAATGTAGTTCGGTTTCCCTCTGGCTTTCCAGTCACTCACCACGGCGTGTACTTCATGATCGTCAACAAATGCACCATGAACTCGGATCGGAACACTGGTCCCCGGTGGTAAGTACAACATATCACCCATACCCAACAAGTTTTCAGCACCTTGCTGGTCCAAAATGGTCCTTGAGTCAATTTTACTAGAAACTTGGAAAGCCATCCGAGTTGGTATATTCGCTTTGATCAAACCGGTGATCACATCAACCGAAGGACGTTGCGTTGCCAATACCAAATGAATGCCCGCAGCCCTCGCCTTTTGCGCGATCCGCGCGATCAATTCTTCTACCTTTTTACCAACTATCATCATCATGTCAGCGAATTCATCGATGACCACGACAATACTGGGTAATTTATCCAATTCTTGCGGCTCCTCCGCCATGCCATCGGTATCTTTAAATAATGGATCTAAAATTGGGTAGCCAGCTTCCTTTGCATCTTTTATCTTTTGGTTGTAACCCTTTAAGTTTCTGACGCCAAGCGCCGACATGAGTTTATAACGACGTTCCATTTCCCCAACGCACCAGCGTAGCGCGTTGGCAGCTTCTTTCATGTCAGTTACAACTTCACAAAGCAAATGCGGTATACCTTCATAAACCGATAATTCCAGCATTTTTGGATCGATCATGATCATCCGGACGTCTTCAGGCGGTGACTTGTAAAGCAAGCTTAATATCATCACATTAACGCCCACTGACTTACCTGAACCGGTGGTCCCTGCAACCAGTAGATGAGGCATCTTAGCAAGATCGGCAACCACAGGTTGTCCAGCGATATCTTTACCTAGTACCATGGTTAAAGGAGATGGGTTTTGCTCAAATTTTGGCGCATTCATCACTTCAGACAGACGGACAATCTCACGATGTTTGTTTGGCAATTCCAGACCAACGTAAGTTTTGCCCGGTATTACTTCCACTACCCGCACACTGACTGCGGACAAGGAGCGAGCTAAATCTTTTGCCAGCCCAGTAATTTTGGCCACTTTAATGCCCGGTGCAAGATCAAGTTCAAATCTGGTCACAACCGGGCCTGGATAAACCCCTACTACTTTTGCTTGCACATTGAAGTCAAGAAGTTTGGTCTCTACTAACCGCGATACCTGTTCAAGCTCTTCTTCTGAAATCGGGTTTTTAGCTTTATCTGGTCTATCTAGTAAATCTAAAGATGGCAGAGGATTCTTAGGCGGTTCTGCGTCCAATAGAGCTTCAAATTTTTCTTTTGCCGTTGGTGGAGGCTGATAACCTGGCTTTGTCTTTATTGGCCGCGCGGGTGACACCACTTTCGTCTCGTGAACTGGGGCTTCATCTAAAGCATTCAGTGCAGCAACAGTATCGAGAGGCTCATCTTCGACAGCCGAAAATGCGATTTCTTGTTCCAATATGTCATCTAATTCATCGAACACGTCAGGCTCTAAACGTGGCTCACGAAACTCAGCCTCATCTGCTGATTGATTTTTACTAAATAGACGATCTTTTAATTTACCAAAGCCACGAGTAGTTTGAGATGGCTCCTTTTCATCATCCTCGGCCTCTTGCTTGTCCTGTTTTGACTGTTCGTTAATTGAGGCCGATTCATCAGCGGGCAATTCTTCAGTATTGGCAAATACAAGCGTATTTTCTTTACTCTCTTTTTGCGACTTAGCGGCAAACTTGCTAGCAAGCCAGCGACAAGTCGCGACAACTTTTTCACCTAGGTAATCAACAAATTCTACCCAGGAAACTCCCGTCAGTAACGTTAACCCAGCGAAAAAGAAGCATAACAGTAGAATTGAAGTACCAGTAAAATTAAAAGCTGGCATCATTGCACTGGCTACAACATCACCAATGACACCACCTGATGAGAAGTTAAAAATATCGTCGAAGTTGATACTGCTGATTGCACATGCCGATGTTATAAAGAGCGTCGCACCGATTAAACGCAGTCCAAGTGTGGTGTAATCAAGCTGAAGTATTTTATGCGGCTTTTTGAAGAGCAGATAGCCCATAAACTGAACGCCAGCCGGGATCAGAAAAGATAGCCAGCCAAAGCTTAAAAGCATTATATCAGCTAACCAAGCACCCGCAGCGCCAGTTATGTTTTTCACTTTTACATATTCGCCAGACTGTGTCCAAGCGGGATCTGCAGGGTCGAAGCTTATTAATGCGCACAGCATAAATATCGCTGCCGCAGTGCTTACAATTAGGCCGGTTTCTAAGAGGCGTTGCACACCATTTAAGCGCATTGTAATTAAACCTTATTTTGTCTCTTTTATTTGGGCAAAATTGGCTGAAATTTCAGCATAATTCGTTATTTGCATTATAAATGCTGTATATAGTCACACCTTACCAAGAAAAGCTTTAAGGTGCACAAGGTTTTATTACCTCACCCTCCTCCCCTTTTACTTCTTCCATGACGACATAGGTACGACTTTCACTGATACTGGGCAATTTTAGAAGAATTTCACCCAGAACGCCTCGGTATTCAGACATGTCGGTAACTCGGGTTTTTAATAGATAGTCAAAATTACCTGAAACAAGGTGGCATTCAATGATCTCATCATGCTGTTTCACCGCTTGGTTAAACTTATCGAATACATCGGGGGAGTTTTTGTTTACTGTCACTTCCACAAATACTAACAGTCCCTGGCCTAGTTTAGCAGGATCCACTACCGCCTTATATCCCCTAATAAAGCCTTCACGCTCTAATTTTTTGACACGTTCTAAACACGGCGTGGCACTTAAACCAATGCGTTTCGCCAGTTCTACGTTGGAAACTCTGCCATCTTTTTGCAGTTCGACTAAAATCTTTCTATCTATTCTGTCTAATTGTTGGTGCATGAGCCAGTTTTATATCCTGTTTTGAATTTAAATTCAGATAATATAACTACTCTACACTATAAAAACAGTAAGACAAACTGGCTATAGGTAAATATAATAGTCGAAAATTTTATCCCGTTCTTATTTTGAGGCGAATTATTATGATTATTGGTGTACCTAAAGAAATAAAAAACCATGAATACCGCGTGGGTATGGTTCCTGCGAGTGTTCGTGAGCTAATTAATCACGGTCACGAAGTAGTAGTTGAAACTAACGCTGGTATTGGTATCGGTTTCACTGACGAAGATTACCAAGAAGTTGGTGCTAAGGTACTTGCTACTCCAGCAGAAGTATTTGCTACTGCAGACATGATTGTAAAAGTAAAAGAGCCTCAAGCCGTTGAGCGTGCAATGTTACGTGAAGGTCAAATCCTATTCACTTACTTACACCTAGCACCAGATCTTCCACAAACTGAAGACCTAGTGAAAAGTGGCGCAATCTGTATCGCTTATGAAACTGTAACAGACGCTCGCGGTGGTTTACCACTTCTTGCACCAATGTCTGAAGTTGCAGGCCGTATGTCCATCCAAGCTGGTGCACAAGCGCTTGAGAAATCACGTGAAGGTCGTGGCATGTTGCTAGGTGGCGTACCAGGTGTTGAGCCAGCGAAAGTTGTTGTTATTGGTGGTGGTATGGTAGGTCGGAACGCGGCTCAAATGGCTGTAGGTCTTGGTGCTGACGTTACGATTCTTGACCGTAACATCGACGTACTACGTTCGCTTAATGCACAGTTCGGCAGCCAAGCTAAAGCAGTTTACTCAACAGCGGATGCGCTTGAGAAACACGTACTTGAAGCTGACCTAGTAATCGGTGGTGTACTAATTCCAGGTGCAGCAGCGCCAAAACTAGTTACCGCTGAACACATTAAAGCGATGAAGCCAGGCGCTGCAATCGTTGACGTTGCGATTGACCAAGGTGGTTGTATTGCGACTTCTAAAGCAACTACACACGCAGAACCTACTTACATCGTTGATGAAGTTGTTCACTATTGTGTTGCCAACATGCCAGGTGCGGTTCCACGTACTTCTACTTTTGCACTTAACAACGCAACACTACCTTACATCATCAAACTAGCAAACCTAGGCTATAAAGAAGCACTACTTGCTGACAAACACTTTATGGATGGTCTAAACGTAATCAACGGTAAGATCACATGTAAGGAAGTTGCTGATGGTTTCAACATGGAATATGTTGACGCTCGTACAGCATTAGAAAACGCATAAGTTTTCTAACTTATATAAAATGGCGCACATTGATGCGCCATTTTTGTTTTTGCGTTCAGGTTACTTAGCCTTGTTTACGTAAACTCGCTAATACGTCGCTGCCCAGCGGGTTCCCTTCAGTGCGCTTTGTGCATTGTTGCTCAACTTTTGTTTAGATTGCTAGGCGGCAAGTCGAGCGCCGCGCTCAAACCCACTGCGGAAAACAAAAACCAAACAGCAAAAATCAGCACACTCTAGTTACTTTCGACGTCAAAATTGACCGTTGTGTCAGCAGTCACCGAGATAGCTTTCTGCTGATAGAGCGAAAACGATTCATCTACGGTTTCCGCATCATCTAAATGCCCCAAACAAGAATATGCAATGACGTAATCTCCTGGTTTTACGAATGCGATCGTGTAGTTGCTTTCTAGATCGACAGTCGCTGTTGCATTTGGCGCATTTTCTTGTTCACTGATATCTCCTATATCAACAACACTGCTATCGTAAAGATAAACCACATGCTTAAAGTCACCATTTTCTGGTGCCGATTCTGAGTTATCGGCAATACACGCTGTTTTAAGCTCGTCAGACAAACTACCGTTGATGTCAAGCGTAGTTAATAGGTTCTCGAGTCGTACTGCCGTAGGTTTCAAATAAACTGTGTTGCTGTTGCCACGTTTGTGAAGTGCTTTATTTAGGTCAAATTCAAGCACCAATTCATTCTCACCTTCATTCACTGTAAAATCATTTAGCTGAATTTCACCAACGCCATCATTTGCTTTTCGAGTTACTACGAGCGGTGCTTGAGTATCATCCAAATATTTAACGTTCGAAACTAATTCTAAATTTTCACCACTGTCTCCGTTGATTACATCTGCTCTGATCCACTGGTAGCTTCCTGCAGGGATTTCTTGGTCTCTAACTATTAAAAATACATCGTCACCGGTAAAGTCTAGTAAGTTGACTTGTTGAGGGTTTCCAGAATCGTCTAATGTGTCAAAAGTAATGTCATCTTGTCCTTCAGCTCTTAAAGTAACGCTTTGAATGACTAAATTTACTTCAGAAAGGTTCGTTACCGCAGCATCTGATAACCCGATGGTTACGGTTGTTTTTGGCGTAACACTGCCGCTATTCTGCTCATTTGATTTATTATCAGAACCCGATCCTCCACACGCAGATATCATTAACGCCGAAGTTAGTGCGGTAAGGTAATTTACTCTATTGTTCATGTTTCTATCCTCCTAATCTCGAGTCTAGAACTTACCGAATGAATAAATTATTAATGAATTGACAATAATCATAAATACCCTTCAGATAAGCGTTAAATGTTTGGCATTTTCTTATTATTTGTCATAACTTTATAACAGTTGTCTTTTTTGGAGTATGGGTGTGAAGTTTAAACATAAAGTGGTATCCATGTCGGCGATTGTTCTATTGTTGGCACTGTTATTATTGTCGCTAAAGCAGTATTTTTCTGTACAAATGTCTATTGAAGAGCAAATAGAGCAAAGCACAGCAGAGATTATTCAGGGGATCAGTAATACCGTTACTGCTCAGATCACCGGCGCCACTGATTTGGCTGCATTAACAACCAGCCTTGTCGCCAATACAAACTCACTCCAACAAGCCTTCCCTATAATTTCTCAGCCAACCTTAACAGAAAACTTTTTGTTAATTGGTTATGGTGACGAGAGTTCGGGTAACTACGTGGCTAGCGATCCTAACTGGGACCCCGGGGCTGGATGGGACCCAAGAAAACGACCTTGGTATACTGATGCAAAATCAGCCGGCAAACTCATTATAACTGCGCCTTATGCTGATGCAGTAACAAACGAAATTGTTGTCTCTATTGGTACACCAGTGAAAAAGAACGGCCGCTTTGAAGGTGCAATCTTTTTCGACGTTAGTCTTGCTAAACTTGGCGATATGATAAATTCGTTTGACTTATATGACGCTGGCTACGCTTTTATGATAAGCGAAGACGGTACAACTATTTCTCACCCGAATACTAAGTTAAACGGCAAATCCTCTGAACCATTTTTACAAGGCGTGAAGCCATCAACCACAGTTCAATATGTCGAAATAGATGGAACTGAACGCTTGGTGGTTTTCAAAAAAGTTGAAGGGCTTGACTGGTATTTGGGCGTTTCTCTCGAAAAAGACCTAGTGTTCGCTACCGTCTCTGACTTAAGAACTGATGCAATAACTTTTACTTTAGTAGCGGTGGTGCTCAGCATTGCATTACTTTCATTCGTGATCAACCTACTGATGCGACCTCTTGAGGAAATTAACGAGGCCATGGCGAACATTGCAAAAGGCAATGCTGATTTAACCGTTCGACTAGACACAGCACATGAACCAGAGTTTGCGGAGATCTCAAAGAATTTTAATTTATTCACCGCAAGTTTGCAGAAACTAATCGCCAATATCCAAGGTCTTGGACACGAGGTGCTTGACGATGCGCAGCAAACCTCTCAAGTTGCTAAAAACGCAAAAATTGCAATTCAAAGTCAGCTTTCCAGTATTAAGAAACTGGACGAAGCTACCACCCATATGTCAGACAATGAACATCAAATTACACAATCAGCCCATGAAGCCGCTGAAGCAATAAAAGAAACAGATCAGGCAGCAATTCATGGCGAGCAAATAGTCTCTGAAACAACTACTACTATAGATGAGTTATCTAGTCAGATCAGCTCCGCGGTTGCCGTTGTAACCGAGCTAGAAAGCGCTTCTTCAGCTATTGAGCAAATATTATCTGTGATAAATGGTATCGCAGAACAAACTAATTTACTTGCGCTAAATGCTGCGATAGAAGCTGCCAGAGCCGGCGAATCAGGTCGTGGCTTTGCTGTTGTGGCAGATGAAGTTAGAACGCTTGCCCAACGTACCCAAGAAGCAACAACTGAAATTAAATCGATGATTGACCAACTACAATCAGGCTCGGAAAGCGCCGTATTGGTCATGAAACAGAGTCAGCAGTATGTGGATAAAACAGTAGAAAAAGCTGAAGAAACACGCGCGGCGCTGCAAGATATTCGTGGCGCTATTAAGCATATCGTCGAATTAAACACGCGAATTGCTCAGATGCTCAGCGAACAATCGGAAATTGTTACGAATGTAAACTTGAGCTCGACTTCAATCAGAGAGATTTCTGATACTGTGTATATAGAAGCGAAAAATGTCGATTCGACAATGCAATCGCAAGTAGAGAAAATTTCCTCACAAGAAAAGCTACTCGAGGAATTCAAAGTTTGATTATTGGTGGCTTAAGCCGCTAATATAACGGAAATTATAGCAGTACTCGTTAAAGCGAGTTGAGAGACAGTTATGAAGCCTAGTTTGCAAGAAGCATTCGACGATTACTTCCAGATCAATGAACAAGTACAAATTAATCTGTGCTCCGTTGACAAGAACATGGTGCCTAAAACTGAATCTCAACTCGACGCTTCCATACCGCCTTTGTTCAAACTTGCGAACGAAGTTAACGAGCTTGAATTAAAGGCGCTTAGACCGTTGCGTAACATTGGCGATGTAGCGACTGAACTAGCTGCTTATTTACAAGCCCAATCGCGGAAAATCGATCTGATTATTGGCCATATTCTCGCCCAAGAGTCCCCGGATGACGACAATCTGTACTGCGATAGCTATGGCGGTGGCGGACTTAAGGTTACACTCGAAGAACGATACGAAATGGGTCAGTCATTTCGCACTAAAATTTTTCTCAGTTCTGAGGCAAGTGCTATTTTCTGCTACTCCGAAGTGATCGGTATAGATCAAAACCAGTACACCCTCGCCTTTTCTCAGATCAGAGAACAAGATCAGGAGCTTTTGGTGCGCGCCAGTTTACACGCGCAAACTCGCCAGCTGAAGCGCAAACACAGCGATGAGAACGAAGCTGACGACACCGACGCTGAAAAAAGCTGAACTCCCGCACAAAACAACCATCGTAATGACAATAATGTTACTGGGTCTAGATCTTTATCTCGTTCATAGGTGGATGTAAATCCAAATTTTTTACTGACAGCTGTAAGTCAAATGGTAAACTATAGGCTTACTTATTGATGGTGAATAATTAATGAGCTTTACACTTCTACCTGAGTGGGCAGAGCAAGACGCAGTCATGCTAACCTGGCCTCACGCAGATACCGACTGGCAGCCAATTCTTGATAGCGTTGAGCCTGTTTATATCAATCTTTGTCAACATATCTCGCAAGTACAATCAGTGGTTATTGTTGTGCATAGTGAAACCTTAAAATCTCACGTAGTAGCACTTTTAACTGATGCAGAAGTGGATTTGTCCAAAGTGCGTTTCATCACCACTCCTTGCAATGACACGTGGGCAAGAGATCACGGCCCTATCACAGTGCAATCAGAGAGCGGCCAGTTGTGTTTGAAAGATTTTACTTTTACCGGCTGGGGAAACAAGTTCCCAGCAGAGTTAGATAATGCAATTAACGAAAGACTTGCCGCTGAAATTTTGGCCGACAACTGCACCTACCAAAAGGTTGATATTGTACTGGAAGGTGGCGGTATCGAGATTAACGAACACAAAACCTTATTAACTACCTCAGAGTGTTTACTCAATCCGAACAGAAATCCGAATATGAGTAAAACAGATCTCGAGCAGGCACTATCTGATCAACTGGGTGCGCAATCATTTCTTTGGGTAGACCATGGGTTTCTTGCTGGTGATGATACCGATAGTCATATCGATACCTTGGTTCGTTTTGCGCCAAACAACACCTTGGTGTATGTGACCTGCAACAATCCTAATGATGAGCATTATGAGGCGCTACAGGCGATGGAAACTCAGTTGAAAAGTTTTCGAACAGCTGAGGGTAGCCCATATGACCTGATACCACTGCCTTGGCCAACAGCAAAATATGATAGCGATGGTGATAGATTACCAGCGACTTACGCAAATTACTTGATTATCAATAAAACGGTATTAGTTCCGATTTATGACGATGAAAATGACCAAGCAGCTCTAGCACAAATAGCAAAAGCGCATCCAGAAAGAACGGTTATTGGTATCAATTGCCTTCCTATTATTCACCAGTTTGGTAGCCTGCACTGCATCACAATGCAGCTACCTAAAGGTTTTTTGAGGTAACTAATTATGTCTGAAAGAAGAATTCAAGTAGGAATTGTACAGCATAGCAATTGTGCAAACTTAGCAGACAATTTTGATAAAACATGTAATGAGATTAGAAACGCGGCTGCACAAGGTGCGCAACTTATAGTGTTACAAGAGCTCCACCGCAGCTTATATTTTTGTCAAACCGAAGATACTGAATTGTTTGAGCTTGCTGAGACGATACCAGGTCCAAGTACCGACACTTTGGGCGCGTTAGCTAAACAATTGAACGTTGTTATCGTCGCTTCTTTATTTGAAAAGCGTGCCACCGGCCTGTACCACAACACAGCTGTGGTCCTAGATAGTGACGGTTCAATTGCAGGTAAATACCGCAAAATGCATATTCCAGATGATCCAGGCTTTTATGAAAAGTTTTATTTTACACCAGGTGATATGGGCTTTACGCCTATTCAAACCTCTCTAGGTAAACTTGGTGTACTGGTATGTTGGGATCAATGGTTTCCTGAGGGAGCAAGATTAATGGCTATGGCTGGAGCTGAGCTATTGATTTATCCAACAGCAATAGGTTGGGACCCTCGAGATGATAAAGCTGAGCAAATCCGACAACGTGATGCTTGGATTATTGCACAGCGAGCACATGCTGTATCAAATGGTGTGCCCGTGATCAGTGTTAACCGCGTCGGTCATGAATCAGATCCTTCAAACCAAAGCGAAGGTATTTTATTTTGGGGTAATTCGTTCGTTACTGGTCCACAAGGTGAAATGCTACTTCACGCGTCAGAAACGCAAGAACAAACCGCAGTAGTTGAAATAGATATGGCAAGAAGTGAATCGGTTCGCCGTATATGGCCGTATCTAAGAGACCGTAGAATCGATCACTACCAAGATCTGTGCAAGATTTATCGCGATTAAAATAGAGGAGTAATCAATGGCGAAGGCGCAATGGGATAACTTACCTTGGGTTAAATCTGTTAAGGATAAAATCAATTGGGGAAACCTGGTTGGAAGCGGACTTTCTCTGGCTGTCAGTGACAGCGTAAAAAAGCACGATGATGTCATTTTATTGGTCACTCCAGACGCTTCTTCTGCACTTCGCCTTGAGTTAGAACTCGGGTTTTTATTAACAGATACCAAGGTAATGCTTTTCCCAGACTGGGAAACATTACCTTATGACCACTTTTCACCTCATCAAGATATTATTTCTCAACGCCTCGCGACACTAAACTCTTTGAAAAAAGAGAGTAAGCTCGTACTGATTTTGCCCGTGTCTACGTTGATGTTAAGAACGGCACCTCCTAGCTATATCTACGGTATGTCTTTGAATTACCGCAAAGGTGAAGTCACTGACGTACAAGCATTGAGAGAATCATTAACTCTGGCAGGCTACCGTCACGTACAGCAGGTGATGGAACACGGGGAATTTGCGGTCCGCGGCTCGATTATTGATCTTTATCCCATGGGAAGTGTGCTCCCCTATCGCATAGATTTCTTTGACGATGAGATCGATTCCATACGTCATTTCGACATTGAAACGCAACGCTCCAGTGAAGAGGTTGAGAAAATTGACTTGTTACCAGCGCACGAGTTTCCAACCAATGCTGAAGATATCGAACGTTTTAGAGTAAATTACCGCGAGCATTTCGGCGCTAGTTCTGAACAAGACAGTATTTATATGCAAGTCAGTAAAGGAAATTGGCCTGCTGGTATAGAGTATTATTTGCCACTATTTTTTGACAATCTAACCACCATTTTTGACTATTTGCCTAAACACACGGTAATTATGCAACTTGGCGACTTAGAATCTGCCGCTAAAGATTTTTGGCAGGATGTCAATAAACGTTATGAAAGTCGCAAAGTTGACCCGTTAAGACCGCTGTTAGAACCCGGTAAACTCTATCAACCTGTTGAAGTCCTGTTTGAAGGCTTTAATCAGTTTCCCAGGATAAAACTCAGCCAAGCTCAATTAGGCACGAAGGCCGGACATTATAATTTGTCGGCTGAACTTTTGCCCGATGTAAGGATCGACCACAAAGCTGCTGACCCATATCAGAAGCTTATAAAATACATTACAGACGCAAAAAAAAGTGCCACTAAAGTGTTACTTAGCGTTGAATCTGAAGGTCGCAGAGAGTCGTTATTTGCATTGCTAAAGCCGACTGCTTTAAAACTTACTCAAGTTAAATCAGTTGATGAATTTCAACATTCTTCTAATGATGTTGGTATCTTAGTTAGCCCATTAGCAACCAGCGTAAAATTAGCTGGAAAACCTCATATCTCCATTATCACCGAACAAGAATTACTAGGAATAAAGGCATCACAAAAGCGACGTCGAAAACATAAGTATGAGCAAGGCCAAGACGCGTTAATTCGAAACTTAGCTGAGCTAAAACAAGGTCAACCAATTGTCCATTTAGATCATGGCGTAGGAAGGTATCAAGGGCTAGAAACCATAGATGCAGCTGGCATACAAACTGAATTCGTCACTATCATTTACGCAAACGAGGCCAAGCTTTATGTGCCCGTTTCTGCTTTGCATATGCTAAGCAGGTACTCAGGTGGTGAAGAAGCCAGTGCCCCACTCCATAAGTTAGGTTCAGATGCTTGGGAAAAAGCCAAACGAAAAGCCGCAGAAAAGGTCAGAGATGTAGCCGCAGAGTTACTCGATATCTACGCGAAACGACAAAGCAAACCGGGTTATGCTTTTAAATTAGATAAAAGTGCTTATCAGCAATTCTCAGACAGTTTTCCCTATGAAGAAACTCAAGACCAAAGTGATGCCATTGCTGCTGTGTTAGCGGATATGCAGTCTCCCTTAGCTATGGACAGATTGGTTTGTGGTGATGTAGGTTTTGGAAAAACAGAAGTAGCAATGCGGGCAGCCTTCGTTGCCGTTAACGACAGCAAGCAAATCGCAGTCTTGGTTCCAACTACCTTACTAGCGCAACAACACTACGAAAATTTCAAAGACCGCTTTGCTGATTTTCCAGTAGAAGTTGGTGTTCTCTCTCGATTCAACTCAGCCAAAGAACAAAAAGAGACGTTACAACTGCTTGAAAATGGCAAGCTTGATATTGTTATTGGTACTCACAAGCTCATTCAAGAAAACATTAAATTTAAAGATTTAGGGCTGCTAATTGTCGATGAAGAACATCGCTTTGGTGTGCGCCAAAAAGAAAAAATTAAGCAGCTAAGAGCAGACGTTGATATCTTAACGCTAACAGCTACCCCCATCCCAAGAACGCTGAATATGGCAATGAGCGGGATGCGCGATTTATCAATTATTGCTACGCCACCTGCAAAACGCCTACCAGTCAAAACGTTTGTTCGCGAAAGAGACGACGAATTAATACGTGAGGCGATACTTCGTGAAATTAAACGTGGTGGTCAAGTCTATTTCCTGCATAATGCAGTGGAAACCATTGATAAAGTGGCCTACGACCTAGCTCAGTTGGTTCCCGAGGCTTCAATTGCCGTCGCCCACGGGCAAATGCGTGAGCGTGATTTAGAACAGTTGATGAATGATTTCTACCATCAAAAACACAATGTGTTAGTCTGTACCACCATCATTGAAACGGGTATCGATATTCCAACAGCAAACACCATTATTATGGACAGAGCTGACAAACTTGGTCTCGCCCAGCTGCACCAGTTACGAGGCCGTGTCGGTCGAAGTCATCACCAAGCTTATGCTTACCTGCTGACGCGTAATAGTCAGTCGTTGACCAAAGACGCGGTAAAACGCTTGCATGCTATTGAAGAACTTGAAGACTTAGGCGCGGGCTTTGCTCTGGCAACTCATGATTTAGAGATCCGTGGCGCCGGTGAATTGCTAGGCGATGAGCAAAGCGGTCAGATCCAAACGGTTGGCTTCACATTATTTATGGAAATGTTAGAGCAGGCAGTTGATGCACTAAAAAATGGCAAAGAGCCAACGTTAAACAATTTATTACAACAGCAGTGCGAAATAGATCTCAAACTCCCAGCCTTGCTGCCAGACGACTATATTCCTGATGTCAATATCAGACTCAGCATGTATAAACGTATTGCCAGTGTTAAAGACGCCAGAGAACTTGACGAATTACAAATAGAACTAATTGACCGCTTTGGGCTACTTCCTGATGCAGCCAAAAACTTGTTTGAAGTACAGAGCGCAAAGTTTAAAGCCAATGAATTAGGCATAAATAAAGTGGAAGCGAACCCCAAGGGCGGATATTTTGAGTTCACCAGTAACACCCGTGTTAACCCGACATTCATTATTGGCTTGATACAAAGCAACCCGAGCCTCTACCGTATGGAAGGTGCTAACAAATTCAAATTCTTTATTGAAGAAAAGAATGCAAGAGAAAGGCTTAAATTAGTTAATGCTATGATGGACGATTTTGGGAAAAAGGCAGTTGCATGAAAAACATAATAAAAACAGTGCTTCTTTTATCTTCGCTGAGTACATCTAATGCGCATGCTGTAAGATGGTTTGAGGTTGAGTTAATTGCCTTTGAGCAACAAGAAAGTGCAGAACTGAAAGAGGATTTTAGCATTGAACTTGAACCACTATCTCGTCGAAATACACTCGATTTATTAACTGCCGGATACAATAATACGGGGTTTAATAGCTGTATGAGAGGCGATCGTGCTTTTGCAAACCTTGACCTTATTCATAATATAACGATGCAAACAAGTTCTTGGGCATGCGATCCTAATTTCAGCTATATCGATTTATATGATCGGTTACCAATAACACCTGAAGTACAACCGCAAGATCATATGGATTCAATTTATTTACTTGCACCCGACCAGCTGCAGTTTACCGATAAGATTGCGCAACTTAAAAGAAAAGGCTTACAGCCTTTACTGCATACTGGCTGGCGATTTCCTGAAACCAGTAAACGCCGAGCGCCAAACGTGATAATTAAAGCAGGCGAAAGACAACCCATTGAGACCAGCTATGTTGCGATACCATCAATTAATGATCTGTTAGCTGGTACACAGCAATTCGACCTTTCCGAAGAACAATCTACAATTAGCTATCAGTTAGAAGGCTTTATTAAGATCCATGTACGCCACTATTTGTATGTCACTACTGATTTAGATCTAAAGTACGAAGATAATGGCAAGTTAAACACTGCTCGTATGTCTCAATATACAAGAGTATACAGTGGTGATGTTCACTATCTTGATCACCCTAAGCTTGGGGTGATCTTTCAAATAAGAAAATATAAACATTAGAACGGGTAACTATTATGAAAAAATTGATAATCACTACTGCGCTACTTACTCTAGTTGGATGCTCAAAGGTTAACTTAGAAAATTACAATAAAATTGAAGTTGGTATGGAACGCGCGGCTCTTGAGGAAATTCTAGGTTCAGCTGATAAGTGCGAAGAAAAAACACTACACACCGCTTGTATTTGGGGGAGTGAAGAAAAGAATATCAAAGTGACTTTAGTTTCAAATAAGGTTACTTTGTATTCTAAGGAAGGCTTAAAATAATCTGCTAATCGCTTCTTGATTTATAAGACTTAGAGAGTAAATCTGAGTCTTACTTCCACCAAAAATTAGCTTTTCCTTCTGACCCATCATTATCTCTGAAATATTGTTAAAGGCGACATACACCCCTTTCGCTAACCAGCGATAAGCTCGATTTGGACTTATTATGACTTTAATTAATTAGGTCCAATTACTCTTAATATTCAATTACGCTTAAGTTTGCATTAAGAAAAAAACGCCAATCAGTAAAAACTGATTGGCGTTGAAGATATTCTAACTTGAAGAGATTAGAACGTATATGAAACGTTTACAAACGCTCTTCTACCCCAAGGATCATAAATAGCAGAGTCTACACCTGAACCACCGACAAATTTAGGAAGAATTTTATCGAATACATTACGTACACCTGCTTCTACTTTCAGTTCACTAGACACGAAATAACGCGCTGAAATGTCATGATAAACCATGCTAGGAGCGTAGGCATATTGTGTATCTTCAGCATTATCACCAAGAGGTTCACCTTCTGGAGAGAATGTTTCTTTTAAATCAATGATTGCTGAGCGATCGATAAAGCGGCTGCTCCATGTCACAGCTAGATCATCTAAGTTATAAACTGCTCTAAATGTAGCTTGCCATGTTGGGTCACCCATTTCGCCATCTTCACGGTCTTTAACATCTGGACGGTTCTGGAATTCGAATGCATCGTATTTTATGACGTGGTTCACAAACAAATTAAGCTTTACACTACCAGGTAGTGAGAAATCAGCTAGATCAAGATTATAATTAAAGTCAGCTTCAATACCAGATAGTGCTAGTTTTGCAGTGTTTAAGTAACCAGATTCAACAAAAGTAATCGAATTGTTGTTAGGATCACGAGTAACTTGACTACAGAAAACAGGATCAAGTTCAGGGCCATCCACACAGTTATTAGCTACAGTTTGAGGCGCTATTGACTGAATTGCATCTGTAATTTCAATATCATAGTAGTCGATGCTGAAAGAGAAATCCTCAAACGCTGTGGCTACAAAGCCCAATGTGAATGAAGTAGATTCTTCCGGATCCAAATTTGGATTACCGCCTAGAATTACACGCTTACTCGCATTGTCTTGTCCGATATGATCAGCAGGAATACCCAATGCCGCACAGTTAGCAGCTCGGTTAGGATTGTTAGCAAGTCTTGTTGTATCACATGGATCCCAAACTCGTGCAAAATCAGGACTACGAGGAGAGAACGCTTCTGTTACGTTTGGCGCTCTAACAGCTTCACTGTATGTACCACGTAAACTATAGCCTTCAATTGGTGACCACATAAAACCGGCTTTCCATGCATCTACTTCACCGGCATGGGAGTAATCTGCGCGTCTAAATGCAGCATCAATACTCAATTCGTGTGCTAGATACGCATCAGAAAGAAGTGGTAAATTGATCTCAAAGAACCATTCTGATACATCGTACTCACCATAAGTATCCGGTGTAGCAACTTCATTCAAAGCGCCAGATTTGGTTAACTCATCAGTGATTGAACCCGAAGACTCCCAACGCTTTTCGTAACCAAGCGCCATTCCTAATGCTCCGCCTGGTAACTCAAACCATTCAGAACTATCAAATGATACTGAGCCACCGTAGTAGCGTTGCTTGATAGTATCTTGTCTTGTAACGTTAGCACTCACCCAGTCTTTTGCTTCTTGAGAAGCTTGGTCGTAACCAAATGGGTTATAGGCTACACAGTTGCCAACATCCACAGTTGCTGGATTCTTGTAACCTTCACCTTGCATTGATGGTACGTTCGCGCGGCAGTCTGCCTTACCCGTCTCAGGGTTTATAACAGAATCTAGCGCTGCAACCCAGTTGCCAACAATCAGATCGTTTGCTTGAATACGGTCATTTTCAGTACGGCCGTACGAGTAGTAGACGTCATAGTCAAATAGTGTATCACTTAATGTAAAGTCACCTTTGAAACCAGTTACAAGTCTGAATGTTTCACGTTTATTACGTGCTTCACGGTTACCAATTTCATCGAAAAATTTGTTAATCTTGACGACTTGCTTGTCTTTTGCTGCAAAAAAGTCCACTGTTTCTTGAGGAACAAAAGGGTTTTCTAGCAGGTTAACTGTGTCCCCAGCAGCAAAACGGTAAGCGGGCTGAGCTTGCTGGATTATATCTGAGCGAACATACTTTACATCTGAGTAAAACTTAACATTGTCGCTCAGTTGATAGTTAAAGTATGATCCCACGGTGACTTTATCACGCTCAGGTAAAAAGTTTACATATCTTGAAGTCGAGAAGCAAAGCTCACAACCATCAGGGAAACTACCAAAAGCAGCTGAATTTGACAAATCCCTAACTGGCATTAGTTGTCCATTTCCTGCATTATCGAACGTATAATTGGTGCTAGCATGATCTAATACGGCTGTTTGGCTGATCCATTCTGAAAGAACATTTGGTGCCCAGATCCTATCTAAAATACCATCATCTTCACCTGTGTTAGCCGGGTTAACCACTGTTGAGCCCTCGGTGTAATGAGGCAAGTCTCTTTCCATTACTTCATTTACTGAGTCTTTAGAGATGTAGACAGTGGCGTTACCTTTACCGTTAGCAGTCGAAACACCACCAACCAGACTAAAGGTTTTATTTTGATTACCTACACCATGAAGCGAATCACTGAATGAAGCTTTTAGCTCAAGACCTTCAAAATCATCTCTTGTGATGATGTTAACAACACCTGAAACTGCGTCAGAACCATAGATAGCAGAAGCACCACCCGTGATCACCTCAACACGCTTAATCATTGCTGTTGGGATAGTCGAAAGGTCAACTACGGCTGAACCTTGTTGCCCTGCAACGTGACGTTTGCCGTTAACTAACACAAGTGTTCTATCGGTTCCTAGACGACGTAAGTCGATAGTACTTGAACCCGCATTCTCACTACTACCAGTATTCGCTCTAAGTGTACCCGTTGCCCCAATTGCAGGTAATTCAGCTAGTACAGAAGCAAGATCAGGTATACCTGATTGTTCGATCTGTTCGCCAGTTAGTGTGATTGTTGGAGAAGGTTGGGTAAGCTCGAAACGCGCGATGCGCGAACCTGTAACCTGAATTTTCTCAATTTCCTTTGCACCATTCTCATTATCAGATTCAGCAAACGCCGAGCCAGATAAGGTTGCTGTGGCAATCAAAGAAAGTTGGATTGCACTGAATAACTTACTTCTAGCAAACATAGTTTTCATTTCCCTTTTTGAAATATTATTATTAGTGTAAACACTTTAGATGCAATATTTACCTCTTGTGGTTACACAATTACTGTAAACTTTTTTCCTACAAAAAAAAAGTAAAATAGCAACTTAACCCAATGAAAATATTCACCAATGTAAAAAATAGACCAATAGAATACTAATAATTATAAGGAAAGGTACAAACTCACTGCTATTTAATAAGCTTTGACGGGGGAGTTAAGTTAGATGCTGATCTATTTTTCACTGATCGTTTAAACACACCACCATACAGTATTCTATGTTTTCTTAATTGAGTCGGCTAGTAACTTCTATTTCAGTAAGCTTCTGCGCGACATCTAGACTTAAAAAACTGTCAGATCAATATATAAAACAAAAAAGGGCCGTCAAGGCCCTTTACAACAAGTAGAAACTAACAAAACTAATTAGCGCATTGCCATTAGCATTTTTGCAGGTTCCTCTAGGAACGATTTCCATAAGTTACAGAAACGCGCGATTGTGCCACCATCTATGATGCGGTGATCTCCGGACCAACTGATCTGCATAATTGAACGCGAAACAACGTTGCCGTGCTCATCGAAGCGAGGAAGGTTTTGTACTTTGCCAAGAGCTACAATTGCCACTTCAGGCTTGTTGATAATAGGTGTCGCTACGGTACCACCAATTGCACCAACGTTTGAGATTGAAATAGTACCGCCTTTTAACGAATCAGGAGAGACACGACCTTCCCTTGCAGCCTCAGTAAGCTCTGTAACTGCTTGGGCTACATCAACAATGGATTTCGTCTGGCATGATTTAATATTAGGCACAAGCAAGCCTAACTTGCTATCCACTGCCATGCCAATGTTGTGATCGTCAAAGTAAGTAACTTCTGTGCAGTCTTCGTTTACTTGTGAATTTAGTATCGGGAATTCATTGATAGCCAATGATAACGCTTTAATGAAGAACGGCATCATCGTCAGTTTGATACCTTGCTTAGCGTATTGCTCTTTCAATGACAATCTAAGCGCAATTAAATCGGTTAAGTCGATTTCATCACAATAGGTAAAATGCGGAATGGTGGATACCGAAGCTACCATTTGCTTAGCCATCGCAGCTTTCATACCACGTAACGGCTCTACGCGCGTACCGCCTGCTACCGTTGTTGATGGTGCCGTTGACTTTTCTTGAGTTAGCGGTGTTGCCTTACTTATCGATCCACTCTCAAGATAGTGGTCGATATCTTCCTTAAACACACGACCGTTCTTGCCCGAACCTGGCACTTTGGTTATGTCTACATCTAACTCACGTGCACGTCGTCGAACGGCTGGCGACGCAATCGCCTTACCACCACTTGGTAGCTTTCGTTCCGATGCGGTTGTTTTCGCTTCAGGCTTACTTTCCTGAGGCTTGTGAATTGACGCGATCGGATCGTCGACTTTATGACCATGCGCAGAAGCCAAGCGCATCTGAAATAGTGGGCTATGGACCTGAGCTATTTCACCTTTTTGATAATAAAGTTTCTCCACAACACCGTCATATTTGGCAGGGATCTGGACCAGCGCTTTATCAGTCATCACGTCGCATACAGCTTGATCTTCTTTGATTTCATCACCTTCTGCAACCAGCCATTCGACAATCTCACACTCAACAATTCCTTCACCAATATCTGGCAAGATGAAGTCTTCTAGAACAGAGCCTGACTCTGATTTAGGTGCTTCATCACTCGCTTCAGAGCCATTACTAGGTGCTGCGGTCTCTCCGGCCACGTCCATCGCAAATAATGGTTCATGTACCTTAGCAATATCGCCTTTTTCATAGTGTAATTTAGTAATTACACCATCATGTACTGCTGGGATTTGTACCAGAGCTTTGTCCGTCATGACATCGCAGATTGGTTGGTCTTCTTTAACCTCATCACCAACCGCAACAAGCCATTCAACGACTTCGCACTCAACAATACCTTCACCGATATCGGGTAAAATAAATTCTTTTGCCATCGCTCGTTCCTTAAAATTCTACTGAACGTTTAATTGCAGCAAACACTTTTAGCGCGTCTGGTACATATTCTTTTTCTAACGCCAGAGGATATGGCGTATCAAGGCCACACACACGTTCGATAGGTGATTCTAAATGTAAGAAACATTCTTTTTGGATGGTTGCTGCAATTTCAGCCCCGAAGCCATTGGTAATTGGCGCTTCATGGCTTACCACTAGACGACCGGTTTTCACTACTGATTTTGCAATCGTTTCTACATCCCAAGGCAAAATACTACGCAAGTCAATAACTTCACAGCTAATTCCTGCAGCTTCTGCTTTTTCAGCGGCTTGCTCAATGATTTCCATCTGTGCCCCCCACGCAAGTAGTGTGACATCTGTGCCTTGTTTTACTACTTCAGCTTTACCAAGCTCGATGCTGTAATCTTCTTCAGGCACCTCACCAACTGAGGCTCGATACAAGCGCTTGGGTTCAAAAAAGATCACCGGGTTATCATCTTTAATTGCGGCTCTTAATAAACCTTTTGCTTGGTATGGGTTACGTGGAACGACCAGTTTTAAGCCTGGCGTATGCGCAAAATAGGCCTCTGGCGACTGCGAATGATACAAACCACCTGCAATGCCACCACCGTATGGTGTACGAATGGTCAAATTGCCCACATTAAACTCATTGCCCGAACGATAACGGAACTTAGCAGATTCATTCACAATTTGGTCAAAAGCCGGGAAGATATAATCCGCGAATTGAATTTCTGCCAGCGCTGGCGCACCAAATGCAGCTAATCCGTTTGCAAAACCCAAAATACCTTGCTCAGTCAAAGGAGTATTAAAAACTCGGTGCTTGCCATACTTTTCTTGTAAACCAGAAGTAGCTCTGAATACGCCACCGAAGTACCCAACGTCTTCACCGAAGATACACGCTTGAGGGTGCTCAGCCATGGTGATATCTAATGCCGAATTAATGGCATGTAACATGTTCATCTTAGCCATTATTTAAGCCTCCCCGCTGTCACTGGATACGCATCTGGATGTTGTTTTATATGCTCTTTTAGTTCTTCATACTGCTTTTGTAATGAAGGAATTGGGGTGTCATAAACGTCAGAAACTAAATCTTCAAGCGCTGGCTTTTGTACTTTTTCTGCCACTTTTAACGCTGCCAAAATTTCTTCGCGAATGCTTTCTTTTTCAGCTTCATCTTCTTGTTCGTTTAGCCAGCCTTGTTTTAACAGCCAGTTTCTGAATCGGTTGATTGGGCAGTTATTTTTAAATTCAGCTTCTTCATCTTTGGTTCTGTAACCACTAGGGTCATCTGAAGTAGAATGTGCACCAAGGCGGTAGGCAATAGACTCTATCATCACTGGCTCACCATTTTCAGCGGCAATTCGACGTGCTTCTTTTGTCGCTGCGTAAACGGCCAATGCATCAGCTCCGTCGACTCGAATAGTTTTAACGCCGTAGCCTACACCGCGAGCAGCAATACCATCGCCCTTAAACTGTTCGTCAGCTGGTGTTGAAATTGCGTAACCGTTATTGCGAGCATAGAAAATAACCGGTGCACCGTGAACTGCTGCCATATTTAATCCAGCATGAAAATCACCTTCTGAAGCCGCACCTTCACCAAAATAACAAATGGTGACGTTTTCAATCTCAGAATTTAGCTCACCCGTTTGCTTGTCTATATGCTTTATTTTTTGACCATAAGCATAACCCGTGGCCTGAGGAATTTGAGTTCCCAATGGAGAAGAGATAGTTAGGTAATGCAGTTCATTTGAACCATAGTGAACTGGCATCTGTCGCCCTTTACCCAAATCTTTTTCATTTGAGAAAAGCTGATTCATAAATTGTTCAAGCGTAAAGCCACGATAATGAATTGCTGCATGCTCGCGATATTGCGCCATAATCATGTCTTCTTGTTTCAGCGCCGCAGTACTTGCAGTTACCGCTGCTTCTTCGCCTAAACATTGCATGTAAAAACTGATCCGCCCTTGACGCTGAGCACCTTGCATACGCTCATCCAATAAACGGATAAATCGCATTGTTGAGTAAATTCTTAGTGCTGTTTCTTTATCAATATCTGGAACGGTCGCACCGTCAAGGACTTCGCCTTGTTCACTTAGGATCTGCAATGTAGGGATATTAAGTGCATGACCATCAATAAATTTCAGCTCGTGGCTGATATTTAGCGATATATTATTGGGGTTAGTCATAACCTACCTTCTCTTGTTGTCATAACAAACTTGCTTACCACGAAATCGCGGCCGCAATCACATGTGTAATTCTGCTTATTCTTTATGCGAATAATATTTGCGAAATAAGCAAGTAAATTAAATTAAAGCGATTTCACTTTACGTTAACGTAAACGGTTATTCAACTAATCCTAGATGAATAACCGTTTTTTTGTCGAGCTTTTTTTGGAAAGTTTTAGATACGATAGAAATAAAGTCTTATTTTTCAGGTTATTAAATAAAGCGATGATCTATTTCCATAGGAACAACCGTCAATAAAGCACGCTGTCCAATTGCAACATTTGCGTTTGGAAAAATAATAGCTTCTCCTTCGACTTCGGCAAAATATTCTGTTTCGCCATCCGTCGCTAGCAACTCACCTTTTGCGAAACCAGTAAAATTAACGGCTGAATCAGGAAATGGAAAAGAGAATGCCTGCTGAGTACGATTAATGGTTCTATGCACAGTGAACAGTTCAAAATCATTTGCATTAAATTCACCATATTCAATCTCATCTTGGCTAATTAATGCGTTAAGTGTAGCCTTGGTAGATGCAAATTTAGCCATGTCATTTTCGCCAAACGGTTTAACCTGACCAAGCTCTATTGTAAAGGCGTCAGCAGCAAAATTTGCGCTTGAGAAATAGCTAAATGTCGTAGCGGGTGAACTCATCATTAGAACAGTATTAACACCGCAAGCAAGCAAAAACTGTAGTTGAGACTTTTTCCACGGTGCCCCATTAAGAAACGGATATACCGCAAATTTTTCGTTTTTAGAACCGCGTATAGCGGTGTGCAAATCATAGTGACACCGATATCTCCCTTCTGGGACTGAGGTAAAAAAGTCCGCTACATAAGTCTCTAAATTGGCCGCGCGGATCTGCTCAGGGTTTTCTGTTTTGTTCTGATGCGCTCCGTCAAACAGGCGATTCAAATTCTCATCAACAAAACGCTGGCCAATATTAATCGACTTGGGATTACCGAATATAAACAGTACGCGCTGTTTTAATGAAATTTCACCTTTGATAATTCGCTGGATAAGCTCGTCACAGATTTCAATAGGAGCTGTTTCGTTACCATGCACGGCACTAGAGAGCACAATATCTTTATTGGTTTCGTAGTCGGGTTCAAATTGAATCACCCCCGTATCTTTTACTGTAACTTCCGTTCCATTCGCCAAGGTAAACGAAGCAGGTTGAAGCGAAAATTCATTTTCTCGGGTAATTGTTAAGAAATCTCCGGATTGTTTTAACTGTTCAAGATAGCTCATTGTATTTCTACTTTCTGTTGTGAGAGTGGATAAATATCGTAAGTTCTTTATCAACAATATCTATTTTAGCGGATAGCAAGATAAAAAAGGCCATATAAAAAATATGGCCTTTTTATGTTATTTGATGACAGAGTCAACTAACGCTTTAGCTTCTTCTTCAAGCAGTGCTAGGTGCGATTCGCCCTTGAATGACTCAAGGTAAATCTTATAAATGTCTTCTGTTCCTGAAGGACGTGCTGCGAACCAGCCATTTTCAGTGACCACTTTTAGCCCACCAATCGCAGCGCCATTTCCCGGAGCATGTGTCAACACTTGGGTAATTTTTTCGCCCGCTAGTGACGCTGCTGTAATATTGTCTGCATTTAACGCCTTCAATTTGTCTTTTTGTTCGCCCGTCGCAGGTGCATCAATACGTTTGTAAATCGGTGCGCCGAATTGCGCTTCTAGCTCTTGATAGCGTTGACTAGGAATCTTTCCAGTTACCGCTAGAATTTCTGCTGCAAGCAGACCTAAAATAAAACCGTCTTTGTCGGTATTCCAAGTAGTGCCGTCAAAACGCAAGAACGATGCGCCTGCACTTTCTTCACCTCCAAAGCCAAGCTCACCAGATGCAAGCCCGTCAACAAACCACTTAAAACCTACTGGCACTTCATTGACTTGGCGTTCATTGGCTGCAACCACTTTATCAATCATCGCGCTTGAAACCAGTGTTTTGCCGATTCGGATATCACTTCGCCACTGCCTGTGATTTAGCAAGTAATCAATCGACACAGCTAAGAAGTGATTTGGATTCATTAATCCATTTTTGGTAACGATACCATGACGGTCAAAGTCAGGGTCGTTTCCAATACCAATATCATAGTCGTCTTTTAGCTTAATTAAATTTGCCATGGCATAGGGAGATGAACAATCCATGCGGATTTTGCCATCTTTATCACAAGGCATAAAAGCGAAACGCGCATCTACCTGACTGTTTACAACAGTAAGGTTAAGACCATAGTGCTTTGCGATTACAGGCCAAAAATTAATACCAGATCCACCTAAAGGATCAACACCGATACAAATATTGGCTTCGGCAATTGCCTTAAGATTAACTACATTTTCTAAGTCTTTAACATAGGGCGTTATTAGGTCTTCATATTTAATAAAGCCTGAGCGAATGGCCTTTGCATAAGGAAACAATTCTACTTCGACCAAATCTTCGGTGAGTAACTGATTAGCTCGCTGCTCAATCCAATTTGTGACATCAGTATCAGCCGGACCACCATTGGGCGGATTGTATTTAAATCCACCATCTTGAGGTGGGTTGTGAGACGGTGTAATAACAATGCCATCAGCCAACTCGTTCTTGTGGGTACGGTTGTGCGTAACAATCGCGTGGCTTATAACTGGAGTTGGCGTAAAATCGTCGTTTTCTTGGGTGATCACTTGCACTTCATTGGCAACCAACACCTCTATAGCAGAGTTATAGGCTGCCTCTGACAAAGCGTGTGTATCTTTACCCAAAAATAGAGGGCCGAAAATATTATTGTTTCTTCTGTAATCACAAATAGCTTGAGTAATTGCTAATATATGTGATTCGTTAAATTTGAAATCGAACGAACAACCACGGTGGCCACTGGTACCGAACGCAACACAGTGCTCAGGATGTGCTTCCAGGTCAGGTTCATTTAAATAATATGAAGATACTAATTTTGGAATGTTAACCAACTGCTCTTGCGTTGCTTGCTTACCAGCTTGCGGGTGAATCGCCATACGATTTCCTTATAAGTAGTCTCTAATTTTTTCTGCTTCATCATCACTGTAGCCAATCACTTTAGCCACTTCATGAAGCATCATTTTTTTGCGGGTGGTATTTGAGTTGGTCATAACCCAATATTCACTGTCCACAATATTCTTAGGGTTCATACTACTACCGCTTTGCAATAAGTCTTCTTTGCTTTTTGCAAAGTAAATACGGTCTCGCCCTTTTATATCCAAAACCTTTTCAAAATCTTTTTTATGCACACGATGAAAAGCCGATAAAATAAACAAAAAGCGCCCTACCACACCTTTTTGCATCGCTAACTCTTCTTTATTAAGAATGTTAAATACGTTTGCAGAAGATTTGATGACACTTACACTTTCTTGTTTATCGACTTTAGGCGTAGCTGCTACGGCAGTGTCTGAATTGTTGTCTGATGCCGTGTGTTGTTGAGATTCAACAGCAGGAGTTAGTTTTAATAAACGACGTAAAATTTGAGAAGCGCTTTCGCCAATACTTTGAGTGTTACTGGCGATGTACTGATACAGCTCGTCATCTATTTCTATTTTTTTCATGCGTTTCCTGTCTTTTGCTTTCAAACTGCAATTACTTCGATTATATCCAAATTTAAACTATTACTCTACGGCTTTGCAATTTCAGTCAGCGATGTCACAATAACGGCGAATTTTGGAGGGGTTATGCAGTTAAACTACCAACGCAGCGGAAAAATAGGCAATCCAACCGTCGTATTGATGCACGGCCTGTTCGGTTCGCTCGAAAATCTCAATATCATTGCCAAAGCATTATCAGAAGCATTTGACGTTGTTAATATTGATCTTAGAAACCACGGCCGGTCATTTCATAGTGATGAATTTAATTACCAAGCCATGGCTGACGACATCAAACGATTGTTAAACGCCCTATCCATCGTTGATTGTCATTTAGTGGGTCACTCAATGGGTGGCAAAGTTGCAATGCAATTCGCGCAGCAGTATCCCGAACTAATCAATAAGCTAGTTGTACTTGATATCGCTCCCGTTGCCTATCATAGTCGCCATGACAATATTATTGCCGCGCTAAAATCGGTAGCAACAGCAAAAGTTACTGCGCGAGTTGATGCTGACAACCTGATGCAACCATACATAGAAGAACTCGGCGTAAGGCAGTTTCTACTAAAGAGTCTGGCCAAAAATGACGACGGTTTTTTTGCTTGGCGCTTTAACCTAAGCGCCATAGCCGCAAATTATGGTCAAATAATTTCAAACATTAATGAGAATCAATCTTGTTTGTGTGATACTCTATTTATAAAAGGTTCAAACTCAGATTATATTTTGCCCGAACATAGAGACAAGATTATGAAGTTGTTCCCTAACGCCAAAGCGAAAATTATCCAAGGCGCTGGACACTGGCTTCATGCTGAAAAGCCTGCGGCGGTAAATCGGTCAATTATTGATTTTATTCGATAAAAACGACGCGATTTTGACCTTATAAACTTAATTTATCGCTCTAGCTTGTGGTATAGTATGCGCCGTTTATTTGATAAGTAGAACTCAAATGGTCAGTCAATTTATAAATGAATTTGAAACTCTTGGGCTTTGGTTCGCTCTTGCTGGTATTTTCTTTTTCATCGGTATGGCTATTCAAGACGTACTTAAAAAAGGTGACGTACCTAAATTTGGGCGCTATACCGTCTGGCTTGTACTATTTCTTGGTTGCTCTGGCTTTATTGCTAAAGGGCTCATTCAAGTATTCTGGCAAGGCGCAGGTGTTGGGTAATGGCAAAGTCTGAGACAGATAGAACAACGATCGACCTGTTCGAGGACGAAAAGCGTCCGGGCCGCCCAAAGACAAACCCTCTTCCTAGAGAGATACAGCTTAAAGTAAATAAGCGAAATCAAATCAGAAGAGATAGGGCTCGGGGCCTAAAAAGAGTAGAATTTAAGGTTTCATCAGAATTATATCAGGCGCTAAGTGATATGGCTGAGGCACAAAATATTAGTCGAAGTGCCCTAATAGAGACCATTTTACAAGAGAAATTAGCGGTTAATAGATAGAAGGTAAGCAATTAATGGCAAGTGTAGGTATTTTTTTCGGTAGTGACACAGGCAACACTGAACACGTCGCTAAAATGATCCA
This sequence comes from Pseudoalteromonas sp. T1lg65, assembly GCF_051930985.1. Lineage (NCBI taxonomy): Bacteria > Pseudomonadati > Pseudomonadota > Gammaproteobacteria > Alteromonadales > Pseudoalteromonadaceae > Pseudoalteromonas > Pseudoalteromonas sp. T1lg65. The sequence goes on from NZ_CP196837.1 coordinate 2,043,589, forward strand.
AAAGGAACTAGGAAAAAAGCTTGTTGATGTAAAAGACATAGCAAAGAGCAGTAAAGAAGAAATCGCTGAATTCGACTTATTGCTTTTCGGTATTCCTACCTGGTATTACGGTGAAGCACAGTGTGATTGGGATGATTTTTTCCCTGAACTTGAAGAAGTGGATTTTGAAGGTAAGCTTGTTGCTATCTTCGGTTGTGGTGACCAAGAAGATTATGCAGAGTACTTCCTAGATGCAATGGGCATGATTAATGATATCGTTACTGAACGTGGTGCTATTGTAGTTGGTCACTGGTCTACTGACGGCTACCACTTTGAGGCATCAAAAGCGATGGCTGATGATAATCACTTTGTTGGTCTAGGTATTGATGAAGACCGTCAACCGGAACTAACTGAGCAACGCGTTAAACAATGGTGTGCTCAAGTATATGAAGAAATGTGCCTAAGCGAGTTAGAAGACTAACCAAGCGTTGGGTTTTGCACTTGTAGCCCGAGCACGTTATTCTTAGGTAAGCGTCGTGAATTCACCTAAGACAAATTATAACTAACAGATTGAGACAGATTTAATGACTGATCACAACTTAGAGCTTAAAAAGGCTGGTTTAAAAGTTACGCTTCCGCGAATTAAGATTCTTGAGATTTTACAATCTCCAGATAATCAACATATTAGCGCAGAAGACGTGTACAAGATCCTCCTAGATAAGGGAGAAGAAATCGGCTTAGCAACAGTTTACCGTGTGTTGAACCAATTTGATGACGCCGGAATTGTGTCTCGTCACCACTTTGAAGGTGGTAAATCTGTTTTCGAACTTTCGGGCAGCACACATCACGATCATTTGGTTTGTCTAAAGTGCGGTAAAGTCGTTGAATTTGAAGATGACATTATCGAAAATAGACAAGAAGAAATCGCTAATGATAATGGTATTCGCCTAACGAACCATTCGCTGTACCTGTACGGTGAGTGTGAAGATAAAGAAGCGTGTAAAAAGTTCGCTGAAGAAAACGGCAACTAGACCACCACAAAATTATTTAAAGCTGGCTTATCGCCAGCTTTTTTTATGCCTAAATTTGCTGAACATCAAGACAACCTCATCGGCGGATAAGAGTTTTGTAAGTGTAAATACTTAAGAACCCATGATTGCTCTCGTATCAATGATTAGATTTCGTTCAATATCAAAGCTTTTTACTCGTTAATAGCTGGCTATTACAGATGAATAAATCGAAGAGAGAGGAAAAAATTGCACTAAAGGTAAATTCGCTTATCCGCAGTCGAGGTTAAGTATATTGGTTTGAGATCTCTGTTGCTGCCTCTAGGATCCCAGTTTTAAGGTTGTGACTTTTGTCACCTCAAACTCATGACAAAAGACTCTAAAATCAGCACCGTTATCAATTCATAATTGTTTCATACCAAGTCGGTAGTTAACAAACTAGTAGAAGGAAGCAATACAATGAATAAATTAACAAGCTCTATCGCTGCAATTTCGGCTGTAATGATACTCACATTTTCTAACTGTTCTAACGCAGATCAAGCAACTATTAACTCAATCGAAGCGGCTTCTCACGCTTCTGATATCAGTACATTGAAGCAACTCGCTTCAACAGTGGATGGTTATGAAAAAGCCTTGGCTCAATATCGGTTGGCAATTGGTTACAACATCAGTGATCAAAGTGACCAAGCTAACTTGGCTATTGAAAAAGCGCAGCAGATTTTAGAAACGCTAATGGAAGCACAACCAACAAGCGAACACGCCGCATTATTGTCGCAAGTGTATGGATACAGAATTTTTATGAGTCCAATTAAAGGGGCATACTATGGACCGAAGTCCTCTGAAATGCTAGAAACAGCCTTTACTTTAAATAGCAGTAACCCAAGAGCTTATTTAGTAAAAGGTATTTCCGCTTATAATACACCAACAATGTTTGGCGGCAGCAAGCAGGTCGCACTTGACACACTAAATGATGCAATTGAGCTTTACCGCCGTGCAGATCCACAGCATCATAATTGGGGTTACTCGGAAGCCTACGTATGGCGCGGGTTGACGCATCTTGCACTAGATAATAAAGCGCAAGCTAAGCAGGACTTTAAACAAGCTTTAACTCTTTCTCCAAATTATGATTGGGCTAGAATGCTTCTGGCTGATAATAAAGAAAACAACAATTAGTAATCGTCGGCCCCTAATTCATTAGGGGCACATTAAATACCGCATTAGGAAACTGACATGCACCGTTTTCACAAGAAACTCGATACCAGGCTTTGGGCTCCACTGTTATTTTCAGGCTTTTATTTTTTGCCCACGCTAATGAATTTGGAACATTTCAATTTTCAACAAATTCTATTGAGCATTACAATATACTTCGTTTTTATCGCCTGCTATATCTATGGTTCAACTTTCAAGGATGAAAAGGTTTGGCCTATAGTCGCCGCAATAATCCTGTTATCCATGTTTGGCACTGCCTTGACACCTGGTTCACAAGCACTATTCGGATACGCAGCTTTCTTCTTGGGTTTTAACTTTACAATCAGAAATGGATTACTTGGAATGGCGATCTTGCTGGTCTCTATTTACATCGCTTCGAGGTATTTTCTGACGGTTGACATTGGCCTCTACTTTTCAGCGCCAGCTATATTAGTAAGCCTTGCACTCTACCCTATTGGCTTCACAGCTCGCAGAGAGCTCGAGCATGCAAAAAAAGATGCAAAAAACCAAGAAAGGATTAAACAGTTAGCTACCGAAGCGGAAAGAGAACGTATAGCTAGAGACTTACACGATTTAGCTGGACATAGTTTATCTTCAATTGCACTAAAAGCTGAGCTTGCCGAAAAATTTACGCTCAACGGAAAGATGGATTTGGCAATCGCTGAAATAAAGCAAGTTTCGGAGCTTAGCAGAGATTTACTGAGTGATATTCGTGTCGCTATCACTGACATGAATAGCTACAGCCTGACTAAACAACTCTCAAAAATTGAGTCAGATTTAACAGCAAAAGGGATCAGTGTCAGCATTGAAAATAAGTTAAGTGGGCTAGAACTGGATAAAGAAAAACAGTTAACTTTTATACTTACCGAAGCGACGACCAATATCATACGACATAGCGACGCTTCTGAAGTAATAATCAAACTAACTAACGATAATGTGCTCGTTAAAGACAACGGCACAGTAAAATCCGCTCATCAACGGGGAAACGGCTTGCGAGGTATTGCTGAACGTTGTAAAAAAATCGGAGGAGATCTTTTACTTGATAGTGATTCTGGATTTTCAATTTGTATTAAGTTCACAGAGAAGACTTTATGATTAGGGTATTAGTAGTAGAGGATCAAGTACTCGTGCGTGATGCAATCAGCGCCCTGATTAACTTAGATCCCTGCATAGATGTGATTGCAAAAGTATCTAATGGTGTTGAGGCACAAGAATTACTGCGTAAAGAATCATTTGATTTGGTATTGACCGATATAGAAATGCCTCAAATGTCTGGTATCGAGTTAGCCCAGTTTATTCAACTAGAGTATCCACATATCAGTACCGTGATTATGACCACTTTTTCGCGCGCAGGTTATATTCGGCGTGCACTAGATGCCAACGTAAAAGGGTTTGTGTTAAAAGAAGCGCCATCTGAGGAGCTGATCCAGGCAATTAAACAGGTTATGAAAGGTAAAAAGGTTATTGATACTGAACTAGCCTTAAATGCCCTATCGGAACAAGATCCCCTCTCGGAAAAAGAACGTAAAGCTTTAGCGCTCGCATCTGAGGGATTAAAAACTCAAGAGATTGCCACAAAGCTGTATTTGTCAGAAGGAACTGTACGTAATTATCTCTCAGAGGCCATAAGTAAACTCGGTGCCGCAAATCGAGTTGACGCAGCTCGAATAGCTAAAATCAAAGGTTGGCTGTGACTATCCAGGAGGCCCAACTAATTATCAAATAAAGACTATTACTTAATTGCTACCACAAATTTAAGGTTAGCGTTTTTTGTATGGTCAACTGAACTTAAATGCGCAAGAAACTCTTTTTCAAAGGCATTGTAACTATCACCTAATAGGTTTTTTAGTCTAATCAATCGTTTTAAACGAGCTGCCCACACTTTGATGACCTTTTCACTAGCCGGGCCATTAAAATTCAGCTCTGTGTCAGTGACATCGTTATCACTGTGTATAACCTTAAATCCGCTCTGTTCTAGTAATGATTGTACCCTGCCACCAAAATTGAAATCATACACACCAGCTAAGTAAGACTCCATTTCGAAAGTTTTGACCTGTTGATAAAAGATACTATCGGAGTCCATATTTCCTGAAATAAAACAGGATACGTCCAAAATAGCAATCCAACCCCATTTTTCCATGTTGTTAAACACCTTATCTAAAAAAGACAGCGGTTCAGCAAGATAACTAAGAGAAAAACTTGCCCAAATGCCGTTGAGTTCCGCAAACGAGTTCAGGTCAATATCTAACAGGTTATGACACAAAAACTGTTCATTTTGCTTTTTGTTTGCGTTACAAAACTCAACGAACTCGGGGTTTAGATCTACCCCTATCACGCTCTTAACCCTCGAAGAAAGCAAATGAGTAACGTTGCCTACTGAACAGCCTAGATCCAATACAGTATCGGTAGATTGGAGCGGGATTAAATCAATGTAATTTGACCAGTTACGCCACTTTTGTTGTTGTATATATTCGGTAATTAGATCCACACTCTTACTCAATTCGTCTAGATTAGGTATCCAAAACTCTCATATCAGTAATAAAAGTCAAACTTAGTTTGGCGAGGCGATGTGCCCACTCTTTTGGTAGGGCACCTGTCATTTCAAAATGCTATTTATCTAATTCAAGACCTTCGATTAAGTATAGGGTGTTACTATCGACCCTTGATTTAGCCGCGTCTAAATATTTTTGCTCCAATACGCCTGCGGTAGACCAAGTAGCAAAGTCATCATCATTAAGCACCGCTAAGCGAGTTTTATCAATTAGCCACATGCCCTCTAACTTGTCATGCGGATAATTCACTTGCTCAACTAAGTCGATCACAAGCTGTTTCTGTACAGGTACAATGCCATATACCTCTAATTTCTCCCACCCCCCATCAATAGATACTTGCTCAATTGTTTGGCCACTAATCGTTAAACCTAGCTCAGGGTTTTGTACTAGCTCGCTGGTTTGCTCTACTGTTTCTAAATCAGTCGCGCTATCTAACTTGATTTTATAAATACGCTTCATCGCGTTGGGATTTTGACTAAAAAACGTGCCATCACGTTCAATCACTAAAAACTCTTGGTCTGATAGTGCAACAATACCAGAGTTAGAGTTTTGTTTTTTTTCTTGCCGATAGAGGAATTGTGACGCCTTTCGGCTTTCTAAATTTATGGTGATGATACGTACCAAATCGGAATTTTTCACTGCGCCATTTGGGTTGTGCATGGTTGACTGCATAACGCCTACCAAGGTTGTTTCATCAGGTGTGATAGCTAATCCTTCCATTCCTCTATTAGCTCGACGATTAGCAAATTCAGCAGGTAATTGAATTGAAACCCGTTCATCATTCGCAAATGCATTGATGCGGTCAATTTCTTTTCCTTGTGCATCAAAATGAACAATATGTGGACCATATTCATCGCTGATCCAAAACGTACCGTCAGATAGAGCCACCAGCCCTTCTCCATCAAGTCCAAAGTTATCTAACTTTATTGGGTTCGTCTGCTCGTTATACGGGCTATTGCTGTCTTGCAAAATTGGATCACCTTTCGTGTCATAAGGTGTTTCACCGGTACCACCTAAATCTGCACTATTGGGTAAGCCTGTTATCAATGTACCGTCAGGTCTTTTAAGTAAGATATCTTTTACTTTAACAACTTGGCCATTATGTTTGAGCTCAAATAGTCCAATGCGAGGCGTATATTCGGGGGTTGGAAAGGTTTTTCCTTTGCCATATTGGCCGGTATAGTTAGCGTTTGGTCCGCGATCAGTTAGCGCATAGAACTGCGTCGGATTCGTAGGATGAGCAACCATATCTGAGCCGTAGCCCCCATTTCTAATCTCAAATGTGCTTCCAGCTACTAAGCCATTTTGCAGGTCATTACGCATAACTGAATAAGGCAATGAAGTCCCCTGTTGTGATACCGATGAAGGATCACAAACAAAGCTAGTATGGTCAATTTCATCGTCGCTAAGCTGTCCATCAGCGTTACCATCCGGTCCACTATTAATTTGTACCCCACCGAAGAAACATGTTTCATCTCCCATGAGCAAATTGTCTTGCCTAACTAAGCTGTTTACGCCATTAACACCGTCGCTGCCGTTCACACCGTCTTTACCATCATCTCCGCTACACCCCACTAATGCAGTTAGCAGTGATACAGCCAACAAACTTTTACCCAGATTGTTCATGTTTGTTCCTTATAATTTTTGTGACTATCAATAAAAGTCGTTTAGCTTAATCAGGAACAAAGAACAGACGATGACAATTGCGTTAATATAAATATGAACATAGATATAAAAAAGATAAGCACGGCTTAGACCTGTGCTTATCTTTTAATATGAGCTCTATTGGCTCATTGCAGCACGAGAGAAGGCGTTGGTAAACTTTTTCATTTCGCTGAAAAACTGGCCTTTCCCTACAGTATCGTCGTTACCACTTGCGACCATGGCAAATCCTGTTTTGGTGTAGGGATTATAGCTAATCAATGCGCTCGAACCCGGATCGCCACCATCGTGACCGACAAATGGACCTTGCCAGATCCAAAACACGCCTTGGGTTTGAAACATGTCGACTTGTTCGTCGGTTTGTTCGCTTAACATGTCTGCAATTGAGCTTGGTTTCAGAATATGAGCGTCATTTAACTCTCCACCATTTGCTAACGCCAACAATAACACAGCCAAATCGTGAGCCGAGCTATTTAAATCGCCATCGTAGAATGTTGGATAACTAAACTCTGGAATTGCGATTAGGTTCCCTTCTTCATCCGCGGTGTATTGTTGAGCTTTGGGATTTAGCGGGCTAAGTGCTTGATAATTCCAATTGGTATCGTTCATTCCTAGCGGGTCAAAAAGATTAAGTTTCATATCTTCAGCAAGGTTTATATTCAACATTTGTTCTACGGCATAACCAGCTAAACCTGATGCGACGTTGCTATATTCATAAACACTGCCGGGCTCGGCTTCCTCTCCTTGTGCGTATACAGCATCGGAGAAATACTTTCCTCCGGTTAACAAATATTGTCGGTAAAAATCTGTCGGATCGGTGATTGGAAACTCGCTACAATCTGCGGTATTGAATGAATAGTGAAGAGAGCGCAGATCATCATGTTTATAGTAGCTACAAATGTAACTGAGGGTATCGCGGATCCCTGATGTATGAGTGACTAAGTGCTTTAACGTGATCGGAGTTGTCGTATAAGGACTTTGAACTGTAAACGGCAAATTAAAGTCATTTAATTTTGCGTCTAAATCGATGTCGCCATTTTCAACTTTTTGCATAATTGAAACCGCCATTACCGCCTTGCTCACTGAGCCAATATTGACCGGAGTATTTGCCGTCATGGGTCGGTTGGTTTCAACATTGGCAGAGCCATATCCCTTTTCAAATATAATCTTTCCATCATGGATCATTGCGAGTGCGACGCCAGGAACACCCAAATCGTCAAAGTTTTCATCTAGGATTTTATCCATTTCCTCAAGGGAATAACGAGACTTAGGTTTTTTACCAAGTGCTTGAATCGCATAGCTTAGCGGTGTATCTGAGTTATGAGTAGTATCGAAAACAGAGTATGTTGGAACTTCAATATCAGGCTCTACTCCTGCCACTTCAAGCTCGTTACCTTGATCGTTATAGTAGACCTGATGACTCAACGACCCTTGCCAACCATTCGGTAAGGTAAATAACATCATATCAGACACTGCACCGTTAGTCGGTTGTCCCACCAGCTTAACATTCGGAAGCACCGACAAAGCTTGCGTTAAGACTTCGCCAGCGCTCACCGAAGATTGTCCAGTTAACACATAGACTGGCTTTTCGAATGCCGTAATGGGAGATGGTTCCAAAGTCAGAGTTTGTTGCGGTTGTTGATAACTAGCGTTATGAATCTGCTTTTTGGCATAATCACGAGGTTGTGAAGTAAAGAAACTGGCTATTTTTTCTGAGACCTTGTCATAGCCTCCGTCATTTAACCTTAAGTCAATAATAATGCCACTGGTATTTGCCAGATCAGTCATTACTGCACGCATCACTTTTTCAGTATCCGCAATGTCTTGCTTGGCAGCAGCAATATGCTCAAACAAACTCAAATTTTCATTTTCGTTTGCAAGTAGTATTGAAGACTCTCTGATGATTTGAATATATCCAACATTGTCTGTAAGTGTAGTCCATCGTATTGCTGTACCTTCATCTAACTGTTTTAGTTGCGCAGGTTCGCTATCGCTGTAAGACAAAATAAGACTCTGGAACCGTTCTACTTGCTGGTAATACAAATCTTCAGCTTGACTCCAATCGTCACCATCACCATATTCATCAATATAGCGCACGACTTCTAAACTGAGCCCTTTCGGTGCACCACCGTCTATATCAACATTGCCACCATCAGAAAGATTGACATGGCTGTCATTAAAGGCAGATAGCATTTGTTCAAAAATAACCGCTAACTCTTGTTCAGTAGTCTGCTCAGTAACCATTGGGCGAAAGTGCTGATAGTACGCTTGCCAATCAATCTCACGTTGATGGAAAAACGCGTAAGATTCATTAAATAGGTGCCACAGAAATTCAAAGTTTTCGATTGGGTTGTTTCCAGATAACAAATTTTCACCTACACATTGCTCAGGTAACGCATTGCGTCTAGCAAACTGCCAATCGGAAGTAGCATGTGTCACTAGTGTTAGTTTGTTGTCTGTCAGTTTAAGATTGTCTTTTAAAACATCTAGTTCTGAAAAAGCATGTTTATCTAATAAAACACAGCCTGCATCATTCGTTTGAAAACGAGTTAATTGCTGGTTGGAAAATTGCCATATGTTCGGTGTTCCCAACTCAATCCAAACTCCATTGTAGCTTTCTAAAGCATGCTTTTCTTTGCCGTCTGACCCACAACCTGCAAGTAATAATGTACCGATAAGAGGAGCCAGCATCACTTTTGAGTATGGCTTGTATGACGTTTTCATATTTGTCCTTTTATTTATGCCCATTGAGTAGTTGCTCGTAAAGGAGCATATATTCGTTTGTTCCTTATGGCTGTACAAAAGTGTCTTGGGGTGTGGAGATATGTAAAAAACCGTAGCGTTCTGTCGAATTGTTTTTTATACGCTCGCAAATGAAGTATTACTACGCTCGTATAATTACCATTTTTGATTTGCTCACGTGTCTGTTTATAACTACTTTCTATTTATATCTAATCTATTTTTCGATTGAGTGAGAACCATTGTGAAAGTCTTATCAGTTGATGATAATCCGCAAAATAGAAAACTCTTAGAAAGGGCTTTACAGGCCAAGTTCGAGGTGATTTCTTCGGACGGTAACGAGCCAATTATTGAATTAATGCAGGCCCATGACCCTGAAGTCGTGTTGATGGATATCATGCTCGAAAATGGTCTTACTGGATATGACTTAGTTACTGACATTCGAGCGCATCCCTCGTTCGCGGACACCGAAATTATTTTCATTTCCGCACTAACCTCCAGTGAAGATAAACTGAATGCATACGGCTGCGGTGGCGATGACTATATTTCCAAGCCTGTGGACTTCTCTATTTTACATGAAAAGCTAAGACGCGTTGAATACCGTATTGCTGAACGTGAATCCTTGAAAGAACAATGTGACATGGCTTCAAACACTGCATTTACGTCAATGCAGCAAGCGAATGAATTGGGCGCTTTAGTGACATTTTTCACTTCAAACCTCGACGTTCATGATATGGATATACTTTTTCAAAACATCAGAGAGTATTTTGCCAACTCTGGAGTTAGTTGTTGTGTCGAATTTAGAGTATCTGGACAACATTTCCAATACCCTGCTCAAAGCATGACAGACTTGGAAAAAGAAATCCTCGAATTAGGAAGGAAAGCTAAGCGTATTGTACCATTTGGAGCCAATATGCTTTTTAACTCGCCGTTTTGTTCAATGTTAGTCAAGGGCTTACCAATCTATGACGACGACCTACTAGGGCGAGTACGTGACAACTTTGCAATTTTACTCACCATCGTTGACAGTAGAATTGAGGCCATTCAGGAACAACAAGAACGAGACAACATCCGTAAACAAGCTATTAGCGAGCTGAAAAAGCAATTGCTTGGAGATTTTGCCGCCATTAAAAAGTTGTGTGAGAACCAGGATGAAAAAGTTTCTGCTCTTGTCAGTAATCTTTCACAATCTATTCAACTTAAAATTATCACCCTTGGGTTGGATGAAGATCAGGAAAGCGAGCTAGTTGGTTTAGTTGATGATACCAAAGATGACGTGGAAGAAACCTTAGGCATTTCGTTTATCATCGAAGACAAATTGCAAAACATCACAGAACAACTTAAAGCTATCGATTAATACTCTGTGCGCATTTTACACAATGAACTAGTATGAAAAATGTGACCTGATATTGTTTAGTTATATGAGCCGCGAAGCGTGAAAGATATTAGACTTAACTCTGTATTACTTGCCATTGACGACAACCCAACAAACCTTAAATTGTTGGACAGAGTGCTCTCTGCGAAAGGATACAAAAATATTCATTTAGTAGATGATTCTCGAAAATCAGTGGCGACGTATTTGGAGCTTAAGCCCGATCTGATCCTACTAGATATCAACATGCCCCATATGGATGGTTTTGAAGTAATGGAGGCGCTTTTTGCACTTGATGAACAATCTATACCACCCATCATCGTAATATCAGCGCAGCATAGCACAGAAACCACACTGAAAGCGTTAAAAAATGGTGCCAGAGATTATGTCACTAAACCATTTGAAAAAAGTGAATTACTGATGAGAGTGCAAAATCTATTAGATGCACATTTAGCCCATAAGTTACTCAAAGATCAGGCCCAAGTGCTTGAAGAAATGGTAGCCAATCGAACCAGGGAATTGCATCAAACTCGCCTCAGCATCGTGCAAAGACTTGGCATGGCAGCTGAGTACCGCGATGAAGAGACTGGTAACCATATCTTACGCATGAGCCACATGTGTAAATTGCTTGCGGAGTTGCTAGGCTGGAATGAACGAGACTGTGATCTGATCCTAAATGCCAGTCCAATGCACGACATCGGTAAGATTGGTATTCCCGACGCTATTTTATTGAAACCAGGCCCGCTCAATGAACAAGAATGGAAAATAATGCAACAGCATACCTCTATTGGTGCCAAGCTGTTAGAAGGCGATAACTCAGATCTTATGCAAATGGCACAAAGGATCGCTCATTGCCATCACGAAAAATGGGATGGCTCTGGTTACCCTCAAGGCTTAAAAAACGATCAAATCCCAATAGAAGCACGAATAACCACCATAGCCGATGTATTTGATGCACTGACATCGGTCAGACCCTACAAAGAAGCATGGAGTGTTGAAAAAGCCTGTAAACAAATTGAAGACAGCAGTGGAAGTCACTTTGACCCGGAACTAGTGAAACTATTTTTGGCAAACATCGAAAAAATGGTTGCTATAAAACAGCAGTTTCAGGATTAACGACTGTGCTGGGCTGGCTATTATGTTTTTTAACTTTTGAGGTGTAGCACTCAATGTTTATTCTACACACACTCTCTCTACAGCTACATCATATCCGCGATAAAGTTATACTCGATGGCCAAAAACATATCCCTTTGACTCCAAGTACTATAGACAGGCTCAATGGGACGATAACCCAGTTTATAGACTCTGAACTAGGGGCGTCTTTTTATCCAAGGCAAACGGCGTTTACCCTGTTACTCGATAAACTGAGCGCCTTTCAAGCTAACCCTAGCCAAACAGCAGCCTCCGAACTTGCGAACATCATTGATGAACTTTTATATACCCTTTCGCATAGTCGCGTTCTACCGAATCATATATCTACGAGCTCAAACGAGGACCCTAAACTAGGAAAAGGTAGTGCAATACTGGTTATTGATGATAAAAACCCGGACAGCGAGCACTTAACTGCGAACTTACAAGGACTTGGTTACGCAGTTCATCAAACCAGTTCTGACTCCGGAAAAATTGACGCGCAAGTGGATATGGTGTTGTTAAAATGGAATCGCGACCCTCACGAAGCGACGCTTTTTGAAACGCTATTACAAATTAAAACAGACTATGGCGATGGTGTTTCTATTTTGCTGATGGCGAAAGCCATAGATATCGAGCTCAGATTAAAACTACTGCGGTTAGGCGTGGATAGGTTTATCCAATTACCCTGCACAGAAAGCCATATATTTTCCGTACTAAATTCGTTGGCACAAAATACCGATGAGCCCTATCGAGCAATACTGGTTGACGATAGTAGAACTGCACTAGCCTTGCATAGTGCGATGCTTAAAGCTGCGGGCTTTGAAACGTGGGAGTTTAACGAGCCATTTCAGGTTTTTGAGCATATCAATAAAATTAAACCTGATGTCATGATCTTTGATTTTCACATGCCGAAAATGCTAGGCCCAGAGCTGGCGATTTTACTTAAAGAACAGCCCATGTTCGTTGACGTACCAATCGTATTTTTATCTAGTGATACTGAATATGCGTCTCAGCTATATGCGTTAAAAACTGGTGCGGATGACTTTTTACTGAAACCCGTAAACGAAGCTCATTTTTGCGGCGCTATCTCTGTACGAGCCAGACGATATAGAGTGAAAAACGAGCTTAAACACACGTTGCAAAAAGAGGCGTACGAGCGAGATAAAGAACATTTGGCCATGAATAGCCACGCAATAGTCAGTATTGCTGACCATAAAGGAACAATCACTTATGTTAATGACAGCTTTTGTGCTGCAAGTGGTTACACAAGAGATGAACTGATCGGGCAAAATCATCGGATAGTTAAGTCAGGCATACATGATAAAGAGTTTTATAACACCATGTGGCAAACCATTAGCGAGGGAAATATTTGGCATGGTGAGATATGTAATAAAAGAAAAGATGGTGGGCTTTACTGGGTAAACGCGACGATTGTTCCGTTTTCAGATCAAGATGGCAGGCCCTATCAATATATTTCCATACGCACTGATATTACTACAAATAAAATGTTACAAGAGGCCTTAAAAGCAATCGTTGTAAGCACTTCGACAACGATAAGTCAGAATTTTTTCGACGAAGTTTTAGAAAGCCTCGCCATAGCCACCAACGTCACCACAAGCTTTATTTCGGTACCAACAGGTAACCCAGATGAAATGCGAACCCTTGGTCTATTTCATGCTGGTGAACATCGTGCCCCCTACACTTACAACATTTGTGGTACTCCTTGCGGAACATTAGAAGGTAAACACATTTGTTTTTACGAAAAAAATGTCCATGCTTTATTTCCTGAAGATAGCTGGCTTAAAAATAATAACATTGAAGCCTATATAGCTGTTCGTTTGATCTCACCAGATGGTGAAAAGCTAGGCCATATTGGCTTAATGAGCGAACGAAAATTACGTAACGCTGATTATATCAAATCTCTACTTACCGTATTTGCAGACCGTATAGCATTGGAACTGATTAGAGTCAGAAATGAAGAACAGTTAATTAGCGCTAAAGAAGCAGCAGTTCATGCTAACAAGGCTAAGTCTGAGTTTTTATCCAACATCAGCCATGAACTGCGCACTCCGCTGAACGCGATTCTTGGTTTTGGGCAACTTTTGGAATCTTCAGAGTATCTATCTTCTGAAGATCAGGACGACGTTCAAGAAATTCTTAAAGCAAGTAAACATTTACTGAGTTTAATCAATGAAATTTTAGATCTTTCAAAAGTAGAAGCCGGTAAATTACAGATAAAAAATCAACTCGTAGATATTTCAGAGATGGTTCTTGAATGTGCCAAATACATCGAAGCAGACTGCAAAAGTAACAACATCTCACTACAGATAAAGCCAATAAACGATGCATATGCTTGGTGTGACCCGCTAAGACTGAAACAGGTTCTGCTTAACATTCTTTCCAATGCCATCAAATACAATCGCCAAGATGGGCAAATTTTAATCTCAACCAGCAATAACCAAGATGATTGCCAAATAGAAATTAAAGATACAGGCATCGGTATTGCACATGAAGACTTGGATAAGTTGTATGAACCTTTTAATCGATTAGGTGCTGAGCACTCTGATAAAGTCGGTACAGGGATAGGCTTAACGCTCACGAAAAAGCTAGTGCACTTAATGAAAGGAAAACTAGATGTTAAAAGTGAGTTAGGAGTTGGTTCTACATTCACCGTTTCACTTAGATCCCGAGGTGACAATGAATAAACCCAAAATGCCACAGGTAACTCAGCACAATCGTCGCTACACGATACCTTATCCAGCGTTTTTATTGGTCATTACAACCATTGCATTTGCCACACTGTTTTTTATCATCGATGAATATTTTCACTATGAATACCACAGTATAGTAGTAACAGCCTTTGTTTTAACCGCAACTACGATGCTATTAAGCAGCTTTATTTACTTTCGGTTGAGATTAAAAGCAGTAACCGAAAATCTCTCATGTCAGTTAGCCAAAAATACACATACACGGGCTGCTTTTGATAAAGATGAAATATCACTTCTCGCGGAACAAATTAAAGACTTAAAAAAACAAGCTAATTCAGATGACGAACAACTACGCTTAAAACTAACGGAGATGGATAAACTCTCATCTCAGCTACAATCTCAATATTCACGATTATCTGCCATCATCAATACAGTTATTGATGGTGTCATTACTATAGATAAGCATGGGATCGTTGAAACTTTTAACCCAGCGGCAGAAAAAATATTCGGCTACAAGGCAAGTGACGTAATTGGTCATAATGTAAAAATGCTGATGCCCGCGCCTTATCAAGATGAACATGATAGCTATCTAACTAACTATATCACGACGTCAGAAGCAAAAGTCATCGGGATCGGCCGAGAAGTATTAGGGCAAAAGGCATCCGGTCAGTTATTTCCAATGGAACTGTCGGTCAGCGAAATGATGGTAGACGGCAAGAAAATGTTTACCGGTATTGTCCGAGATGTTTCAGATATTACCGAACAAAAATCTCTTTTAAACGACCAAGTAGCTCGAATAAAAGCCATCATAGAAACCGTGGTTGACGGTATTATAACGATTAACGAATCGGGGGTGGTCGATAGTTTTAATCCAGCCGCAGAGAAGATTTTTGGTTATACAGAACGCGAAGTGATTGGCAACAACATCAAGATGTTAATGCCAGCCCCGTACCAAGAGGAGCATGACGACTATTTAAAGAATTACCTCACTAGCGGAATTAAGAAAGTAATTGGCTCAGGACGCGAAGTACTAGGCAAAAGAAAAAATGGTTCGGTATTTCCCATGTCGTTGGCCGTAAGCGAGATGAAGGTCGGCAATAAGATAATGTTCACTGGAATTGTCAGGGACATTACAGAAAGAAGAAAATATGAAACGGCGCTGGATCAATACCGAGACAATTTAGAGCAACAAGTACAAGACAGAACGGCTGAGCTAGAAGCTGCGTCGCTTCAAGCGCAATCGGCAAACCGCTCAAAATCCAAGTTTTTGTCTCGTATGAGTCATGAGTTAAGAACGCCTTTAAACGCCATTATTGGTTTTACCCAAATTTTAGAAGACGAACAATTAACACCCCAACAACATGATAGTTTACAGGAAATAGCAACAGCAGGAAAAAATCTAATGCAAATGGTGAACGAGATACTTCAGGTTGCGTCTGTGCAGACTGGAGATATCGCCATAAGCAGTGAGGAAGTTAATCTCAACGAGTGTGTTAAAAATGCCTTCAAACTAATAGAGAACGAAGCAAAAACCAAAGGTATTTCAGTGTTACTCCCCCATAGCCCGTTACTTTATGTAAATGCTGATTATTCAAAATTAAAACAAGTATTTACCAATCTCATCGAAAACGCAGTGCAATACAGTGATGCTGGTAGTTCGGTCAAGATAGAGATGACTGAAGATGACTCTTTCGCTGTTATTAGCGTCATGGACGAAGGAAAAGGCATCCCTCAAGACAAAGTAGAGTCCATATTTTCACCATTCGAACGTGGACCTGACGAATACTCTGGTGAGCATGGAATAGGTATAGGATTAACTATAGTCAAAGAGTTGATTGAAGCGATGAACGGCAGCGTCAGTGTAACAAGTCAATTAGGAAAAGGGTCCACTTTCAACATTTCCATCCCACTCATACGTAAGGTTGAAGATAATCAAAAAGGTACTAATAAGATATTGTATATTGAGGATAATTCCACAAATCGAAAACTCATGAATCGGCTAATCTCTCGACTAGGAGACTTTGAATATATTGAAGCAATAAATGGTCAGTCAGGGTATGAACTTGCTACCAAAAACAAACCTGACCTAGTTTTGTTGGATATAAATCTTCCTGACATTTCTGGGTATGAGGTTTTTCAAATGTTGAAACAAAATGATACAACAAAAAATATACCCGTTGTTGCGGTGTCTGCTAACGCCATGGAGTCAGATAAAGAGCAAGCTAGAAGCCTTGGGTTTACGGCTTACATCACCAAACCCATCGAATTTGATGAGCTGAATGAAGTGTTAAATAAAATGGTGTAGAGTCACAATAATAACTTTTTCGAATGTTACTCCGTAGAAGATATCTTGTTATGCGACAAAGAGTTGAATAAAGTAGGACTTTACCTAACTTATACACAAGAATGTGAAAATGAAATCTGTTTCTACTTTAAAACTCCTGTCTTGTTTTACGTTAATAGTCACCTATCAAAGTTATGCACAGCAACAAAAGTTGTTACCTAACGACACAAAAACGGGAGATCAATTCGCTTTCAGTGTCGCAATAGATGGTCCAACCGCATTGGTTGGGGCACTCAACTCAGATACTAATAACCTCCAAGATTCAGGAAGCGCATACGTTTTTACCCTTGGCTCTGCTGGTTGGCAGCAACAAGCAAAATTGCTCGCTTCTCCCGCACATGCTGGAGATACATTAGGGGGCAATGTGGCGTTAAAAGGTAATATTGCGATGTTAGGTGCTTCAAGAAGAGACGATAAAGGACTCGATTCGGGTGCAGTGTTTTCATTTGAGAAACACGAAAATGCTTGGTCTCAGCAACAAATTTTAACCGCAACCGATGGTAGAGCTGGCGATGCTTTTGGTCAAAGCATTGCACTTAACGAGCGCTTTCTTATCATTGGCGCACCTCACAGCGATGCACCGCATAAAGATTCGGGCTCTGCCTATGTCTATGAAAGAGACAACCACACATGGCGTTTTCACACTAAACTTGCAGCAGCAGATGGCGCTGAAGGCGATCTATTCGGGATCAGTGTGGCGATAGACGGTGACACCATTTTAGTTGGTGCAGACTTAAACGACGAAAAAGCCGAAAAAGCTGGCGCTGTTTATGCCTATCACTTTGACGGTAAGCAATGGAATCATCAAGCAAAGCTGACAGCTAAAGATGGCGGAAATACTGATATTTTCGGTGTACGTATTTCACTATCTGGAGACACCGCTCTAATTTCCGCTAGACGAGACGACATTGAGGGTATTGGTAAAGACGCAGGCTCTGCATACATCTTTGAACGTACCAATGGACAATGGACACAGACACAAAAGTTAGTTGCTCCTGATGGCAAGGCCGATGATAGGTTTGCACGTGGCGTCGCACTGCGCAACGATATCGCCTTAATCAGCGCTATGCATCATGATGCTAATGGTGATAATGCCGGTGCGCTGTATGTATTTAGAAAGCATTTGGGTCAATGGCGTTACGCCAACAAAATTGTGGCGACGGATGGTGCCCCCGGGGACCGATTTGGTTGGAATGTTGCCCTATCAGATAATAACGCGATAATTGCGGCTCCCCATCGTGATGACAATGGCGACTCCTCAGGCGCTGCTTACGTCCATGATCTAAATAACATCGACTGAGGATAACGAAATGAACCTATGGCTGCGTTATGAATAGCGCTTTGATGAAGACTCTCGCTGTTTATCACCGCTGAGGTCGTAGCCACAGCCACTTATGCGTCCTACTCTCACATAATCGTTGAATTAGCAGAGGACGCTATCTAACTGTCTAACACTCTGGTACGCCACGAATGGATATTAAAACGCTCCTAAAAAGTAACACCATTACAGTTCGTACACTTTTTAGCAATCCATGTATCTCAAGGTAAACCGCCTTACCGAGTTATCGGTACTTTTTACTCAATGTGCGTAAAGCGTGCATTGCTTTGTCTGACTGCTCAGCAGGCACAAAAATATGATCGTGATAAAAACCAGCAATTACGTTCGCGCTGATGTTCGCTTCTTTCAATGCATTGGCAAATGCCGCGGTCAAACCAACCGCTTCAAGGCTTGAATGCACTGTTAGCGTAATTTTTTGCATTACACATTGGTAAGGTAAGTTATACGTATCGGCAACACTGCGAATCAACACCAACGTCATGCCTTCGGATTCCTTGAATGTCGCAATCGGTTGATACTTCGAACACTCCTGGAAAGAAATATCTAACGAACAAAATACATACTCAGTGGTATCAATTTCAGGTGACATCGAGGCTAGTAAGACACTAAGATCGGTGATACCACTGCACATTAGACGTTCCTTTTGATTTTGCTTAGATCTCTGGTTGGCTCAAACTCATCATATCTCGGAAGCGCTGCGTCCATCTCCTCCCAGTTGGCTTTAGAGGCTACGAAATTATGCGACATCGGACGCTCAGCAATCGCGGAGTCTAAAATACCTAAGCGTAGTCTAACCCTTGATGGATCGTCACTATTTGAGCTGTAGATGGGCGAAGCACAACGCTTGCAAAAATGGCGCTTTCTTCCCGGCTTAAATTCAAATTCGCCCAGTTCACGCTCTCCTTCGGTCACAATGCAATCACTTGTAGCAACAAAACCATTCGTAGCATATGCAGTCCCTGTGGACTTACGACACAGTGAGCAATGACAGTGAATAATATCGGTGATCGGACCTAAGATTTCGACTTTTACAGATTGGCATAAACAACTTGCCTGATACTTCATGTTACTTCCTATTTGTTACGAGTTATCCAACTATCTAGCTGGTTTGCAAATTGCTGTTTATCGGATTGAGACAATGGTGGCGGACCTGAAGTTTGCACACCACTTGCACGCATTGTGTCCATAAAATCACGTATGTTTAATCGTGATTTTATATTTTCCTTAGTAAACAACTCCCCTCTTGAACTAAGCGCCACACAACCCTTTTCGATCACTTCATCGGCCAGCGGAATATCACTAGTAATAACGAGATCCCCTTCGTTAACGCGTTTTACAATTTCGTTATCCGCAATATCGAAGCCACTAGAAACCTGTAACTTTTTTATAAATGGCGAGGGAGGCGTTTTCATATATTGGTTGGCCACTAGGGTCACCGTTGTTGAACTACGCACTGCGGCCCTAAACAGCATTTCTTTAATTACTACTGGGCAAGCGTCCGCATCTACCCAAATTTGTTTTGACATAATACTTGCTCTATAACTACTCAACGTGCTTGCTGCATATTGTAGCGCATATGAAATTCATGTTCGTCTTCATCAAACGTGACAAAACCCGATTGTTCATATAACCGTTTTGCCGGATTTTGTTTTAGCACGGTTAATGTCCAATCCTTATCTGCAAATCTACTCAGTAGCGTGTTAATCACTTTGCTACCAAATCCCTTACCTTGCATTCTCGGTTCTATTTGCAGTTGAAATAATTGGTACTGTTGACCATCCGGCTTAAATTTGGCCAATCCAATAGGTCGACCATTCAAGTAAATGATGTGAGATGCTGCATACTCATATAAAACACGCGCTTTATGGTCTTCATCAGTCAAGAACAGTCCAGCTTGTTCAAGATGCGGCACCATGGTTTCCTTTCGCAACGAGAGCAAATACGCAAAGTCTTTATCTTTGGCTTTCACAAATTCAATATCGCTCATTTGGTACTCCTTGTTTTTGCTTCGCATTCTGCTGATAAGATAACAGACTAGGTGTAAATATCCGACTCAAAATGTCGTTTTTTTTCAATTCAAAAGCTTCACGACTCGATATGCTGTGGGCACTTTAATCACTAGGAGAATCTTATGAAAAGAGCAAACCATTACAACGCTGCCCCCGCATTGATGCGCATTCTGATTACATTGGAGGAGCAAATTGAGTCCACCTTAACACCCAATGTAGAGTTTAAAGCAATCGAACTTATAAAACTTAGGGTTTCACAACTCAATCAATGTGGATACTGTATTGAAATGCATCGAGAAAAAGCGCAAGCTGCTGGTGAATCGCCTCAGCGTTTAATGGGCTTGAGTGCATGGAAAACACTCCCTTTTTATACACAGCAGGAACAAACGATGTTGGAGTTTGCAGAAAGAGTGACAAGTGCGGAAGTTATTTCCGAGCAATTATATCAACGTCTATCCGAACAATTTTCTGATGAGACATTATTTGCTCTTACCGTGGCTATCAATGCTATAAATAGCTGGAACCGAGTTGTTAAGGTGTTTCAACCAGAGGTTAACCACAGCTAATGCACCAAGACTTAACGTTAGAGATTTATCAGCCAGCGCAGGCTCAGCCTTTTATTCAAGCGCTGTGGATAGCTTCAGTACACACTGCTCACGAGAAGCAAATATGGCTTCCAAGCGATGGCGCTCAAGGGATACTATTTGCTAACCAAGTCGATAACATTCGATTCGAGCAACAGTCTTTCTCTAACAACTATGTGATACAACCTCCATCCACACAATCTCACTGCATAACCGCGTCTAACGGCGCGGTTATCGCAGGTATAAGGTTTACGCTAGGAAGTCTCGAATACCTACGTTCGATCAACCACCCTCTGTTGGATGGTCAGACACTCACCACAATCAGTTCATCTTTATCGGACCAGTTTCATCTTAATCACTTCAAAAATTTAGTATTGAGCCACTTCAAAAACTCGGTAATCGCATCCCGAGATTTAGAGCAAATACACGTGTTGCATAAGGTGCTATGTAACAATAAACCACTGTCAGAAAGTATTAATCATATGCAAGTAAGCGTGAGGCAGCTGGAACGGTATTTTAAGCAACATTGTAAAATTACCGCCAAACTTCTTGAAAGAATAATAAGGGTTAGATTGGCCCAAAGCAAAATCAAACGGGCTAACGATGTTTCGCTAGTCGATATCGCGTTACAGTGTGGTTTTTCAGATCAGGCTCATATGAGTCGCGAATTCAAACATATTTGTCAACTCTCGCCCATCCAGTATCGGAAGTTGATATCGCGATCCCAACAGTGCTAAACCCATTGCAATGTCTTAATATGCAATTTACTGACTAACCTCAGCTACGAATAACTAATTTAGCCCATTCGTATAGAGATGCTTATGCCAATCTTTATATTGAGTGGATACGTTTATTCATTGCCAGTCGTCGTTCACCTGCTTACTAGACATAAACATTAAAGAAACCTAAACGAATGATAATAATAAGAATCTATTTTCATTATTGCCATTATTAAAGTGCTGAACAAGTTGGTTAAGCCAACTTTGCATACATCGTTACTACTAATTCTCTTCTAACAAACACCTCAAAAGTTACTGTCCATTAGAAACCGGTTATAAAAGATAAGGTTTTGTTGCCGTTAACTCATTGACTTAGATAACGCTTTTTGACAGTTTCTTAAACAGCCCACTCTCGGGCCATACCAATAAGGAAAATACAATGAAATTAGTATTAAAAAAGCAAAAATTAAAAAAGCTTGATAATCTTGATAACATGGATATCAATTCTAAAGCCACAAAAAAGGTCGCTGGTGGTGTAAATACACTAACAGGTTGCTACGGCGCGACGTGTGTGAGGTTTATGTAGTTATAACAGCTTAGTACCGTTTTAGTTACGTTTATACTGGCTCTAGTGTATATACAGTTTACCTTTTTAGAGCCAGTACCAACGTGAATCGATAATATCCCATCAGAAACCGAACTTACACAAATCGTTACGCATCCCCTTGAAAGCTCAACATGACACAAGTCTGTTGTTCATCACTGTCTAAATTCAACAGAACATTATTGCGCTCACATAACCGCTTCACAATAGATAAACCAATACCAAGTCCGGGGCTTGTTGCGCTTTTTACACCTGATTCAAATACCCGTTCAAGTACTGGTGCCGCGATGCCTATCCCCGTGTTTCGGATGATTAAGTGGTTATCTTGATAGGAAATACCGATGATGCCACTTTGAGTATGAGTAAACGCGTTGGCAATTAGGTTCACTAAAATCATTTTTAAATCAGCTTGCTGCACGTTAACTACTAGCGATGATTTGAGCTGAATATCAAGCTCAATCGGCTTATTTTCTATCTGATAAGCAAGCTGCAACACAATTTCTTCTACAATTGGTAATACCTTAACTTGGGTAGGCCTGATCTGGTTTTCCCGAGCCAATGATAATAAAGCCTCCACACTTTGCGACATTTGTAGCTGTGCGTGGTCAATGCGAGCAAGTACAGTTTGTTGTTTATCATTTAATGGCGAATCTTGTAATAACTTTACCGCACCTCCAGTGATAGCCAAAGGAGTTCGCAATTCATGTGATACGTCTTGAGTAAATTGCCGCTCACGCGCAATAAATGTTTTTATTCTATCAAGCGCAGCTTCAAGCGTTTGTGCAAACCGCCCTATTTCGTTGTCGCTAAATTGCTTAGAAAATCCGCTTGGTAACTTATCGACTGGAGCATTGTCAATGATGGCCATTAACGAGTCCAATGGTCTTAACATCCGTTTGGCAACCGCAAATGCTGCAAAAGCAAAAACGAACGCAATAGCTAAACCAATCACCACCAACACGCCTAGCAAGCTAAACATTTCGGTTTTTAGCTTTCTAACCACTAAATGTTCGCTGACTTCAGCAACCAAAAACCCCGAATCTAATCGCTTTAGGTGATAGTGTTTTCCATCCTCAGAGGCAAATTCACTTCTTTTCGGTTCTTCTATACTGAGTCTTTGAATAATTTCCGGCAACGTCTCAACGTGCTGATGATATTCAATAAACTCAAGACGAGGCTTAGGAGTCATGCCGCTAGTTAATTGTTGCTCAACATGACGCTGTTCATCGTCTAAAAGTATACGAAATAGGTTGTCTTCAATGTTGTATGAAAAGATAAAGCTCAGTGCGCTGAACAACAGACTCAAAAGCACCACAAAGCCAATAAAATAGCCAATAATTCGGTTTCTAAGTTGCGACGATTTCATAATTTTTATAGATCTAATGCCAATCCAACACTGTGAATAGTTTTAATCACGGGACTAGAAAAAGGTTTATCTATTTCTTTTCTTAGCTGATAAATGTGAGAGCGCAACGCATCAGAGTCGGTGGGTTCATCACCCCAAATTTTGTCTATTAGCTCACTTTTAGACAATGCCCGAGGATGACTTTCCATCAAAAGCTTGAGAATTTTAAAAGCGATTGGTTGCAAAGAAATGGTCTGGTCAGCGCGACTAATGGTATTTGTCTGTATGTCCAAACACAGCTTTTTTTCATTCTGACCCAATTCAATTACTCTACTTTTGTTGAGTACATGTCGCTTAGATAAAGCCAAGCAACGCACATACAGCTCGTCTAGTGCAAATGGTTTGGTTAAGTAGTCATCTGCACCTTGCGCGAATCCAACTAACTTGTCGTCTAATGTATCTCGAGCGGTCAGCATGATGATTGGAATATGTCGGTCGGCTTTGTCACGAAGTTGCTTGCAAACTGTAAGACCATCCATGCCAGGCAGTGCAATATCTAGCACAATACAATCAAAGTATTGCTCAAGTGCCAATGTACAACCTAGCTCACCATCGTAAGCAAAATCTGTAATCACTTCTTGTTGTGCAAAATAGTCTGCAATATTACTGGCAATATCATGATTATCTTCAATTACTAATACTTTTAATGGTGAGCTATTGAACATTAATACCATCCTGTTAATTGGGTATAGTAGCCTTCAGGTAATACGTGTTCACCTTCGACTTCAATATGTTTTTTATTCGATGAAGCAAGATGTGAAAACAGCGCGGCATTTTGCTCTACATCCGCATATTCATCATCATCTGCAGTGACTAACCAAACTTGCTGATTGATAAGCGACACAACATTTTTTGGTGCAACAATCGCCGTGGCGTCACCTATGTGCGGCGGTACAATCGACAATACCTTGTCTACACGACTATCTACAGCCGCTAACAGTAAACTAATTTGTCCGCCCATGCTATAGCCGGCTAAACTAATCTGGTCCTGTGCAAATTGTGGTTGAGACTCTATCCAGTCTAACAAAACACGATTATCCTTAACGGTATTAATAATCATCGCCTCATAAGGTTCACGTTTACCAAAATAGCGAAGATCTCGCATCACCTCACCAATGCCATAGTCGGCGTCCTTGCGTTTTCCATGATTTCTGGCATCGATTGCTACCACTGCGTAGCCCTTATCCAAGGCCATTTTTGTTAATTCATCCGTTTGTTCAGAAGTGTCACGGTCTTTAAAGCTCTCCTGGAAAAAGCGTAAATCGCTTCTGCCTTTTGCATGTAACCCAACCATTACCGGTATGGAACTCGAGCCAATTTGATAAGACTCAGGATAAACCAACTGCCCATTTACCCACTCACCATCAAAGCTTTTATACTTAATCTCAAAATGATTTGGCGATATTTCCTTCAACTGAAAATGACTCACGACTTTGCCGTGCTGATAGGTTTTGTGTAGCTGTTCGCTGCTAATCTCATAAGGTTGTATATTGGCAATCGAGTACCAAATTGCACCAATCGCAGCTGCAGCGCCAAATAACGTAGTTGCTATAACTTTACCCTTGTTTGTTAAGCGCATTGTTTAGCTCCTTAAGTAATGCTGAATCAGTATGTTTTTTTAATGCTTTTTGGACTACTTTTTGCGCCTGCAACGTATCGTTTTTACGGATATGAGCGCGAGCGAGTTCCGCATGCAACATAGGGTGATCTAAGGTTGAAAGTGATAGATCCATGATGGTAATTGCAGTGTTTAATTCATGCTCAGTGTTAGCATGTTTAGCCTGATAAAGGCCAAACATGGCTAACATCATGGGATCATAATCAGCTTGATTCGTTTGATATTTTTGCTTTGCTGCCGCTGGGTCTTTAAAAAATGCTTCAACTAGCAAAAT
Source organism: Pseudoalteromonas sp. T1lg65 (assembly GCF_051930985.1). Classification (NCBI taxonomy): domain Bacteria; kingdom Pseudomonadati; phylum Pseudomonadota; class Gammaproteobacteria; order Alteromonadales; family Pseudoalteromonadaceae; genus Pseudoalteromonas; species Pseudoalteromonas sp. T1lg65. The sequence continues at coordinate 2,068,844 of NZ_CP196837.1, forward strand.
TGTCTCATCATCTTTGAACTTTGGCGACTTGTCCTGATTGATCCCAAGCGACTTTACCATTGCTCTTGCTGTATCCGCTGTTGAAAACGGGTTTTGCCCGGTGATAAGCTGACCATCGATTGTCACTTGGTTAAGCATCAAGCCATCTTGTTCAAATTGAGCACCACGCTCTTTCAGTTTGTCTTCCAAAAAATAGGGGAACTGTTTGGCCCACTTTTTACTAAATGCCTGCTCTTCTTCATTAGTGAAGCCATTAACGCGCTTTCCTTTCACCAGGTACTCTCCATCAGAGAGCTTAACATCGACGAGTGCTACAGGACCATGGCACACCGCGCCAATGACCCCTTGTTTTTCATAGATTTTACGAATAAGAGACTGTAAATCAGTATTTGTAGCTAGATCAAACATTGGACCTTTACCGCCGACAACAAATACTGCATCAACATCAGCAGCTTTTATATGTTCAAGCTTGATGGTGTTTTCTAGTTTGCTGGTTGCCTTTTCGTCTTCTAAAAATAGTTGGTTATAAGCTTTTTCTTTATCATAATTGTCTGCAACCAGTTTTCCACCCGAAGGGGAAGCTAACGTCACTTTTACACCATTTGCTTTAAAAACCGCATACGCTTTACTCAGCTCATCGAATTCATAACCGGGCTGAATCATCTCGCCTTTAGCATCGAGTTTTCCGTGACTACTGAGTACCATAACAACATGTGGCTCGTTATTACTCATGGCTTGTGTGCTCAATGCAGCTGCACTCAAAGAGATTATTAGAGGTAATTTAATTGCAGTTCGAAACATTGGGACTCTCCCTTTATTGTGATTACCAGGGAAAAGTAGCAATGAGTTTGTGAAGCCGATGTGAAGGGATAAAATAGTTTTTAGGGAGCAAAATATACTCCCCGATAATAGCTTCTCTTATTTTACTCGTTTTACCATTTTGTCGATGTGCTCAATAGCAATCCATGGATCGGTTTTATCAAAAACATGGGAAGCATATTTCATTGTAACGACTTCAACATCATCACTAATTGTGTGCAGCTTTGTCTGTGCTTCATTCCAAGTCGCATTGAAAATATCTACATCTTCATAGCTCATACCTGTCTGTCTTATATCGTTCTGCGGCATGCCTCTGGATAACACGGTAACTGGAAGACTTTTATGCACTTGGTATAGCTTAGTGTGGTTTGAAGCTTCAATAATATCTTCAAATGAGTTAGAGGATTTCTCCCAATCAATGATCCAAGACATGGTTTTCCAGCCATCTGGTGACATTTTGCGTTGCATGTTTTCAACCCAAGATTCATGTGCAGTATCAATTAAAACCAGTCCTTTCACTTTTTCAGGGTTTTTATGTGCATATGCTCTGGCTATCATGCCACCAAAAGAATGAGGCACAAGCACCAGCTCGTCCATTTTTGCAGCCTTAGTGAACTCTTCCAATTCTGTAACGAGTTCAGCCATGGTTCTTACGCGACGCTTTTCCATTTTACTTTGACCAGAACCGGCTCTGTCATACATACAAAGTCGATAGCCTTTTGGTTCGGCGCGATGGAAAGTGTTGTTGTACGTCTCACGCACATCCAAACCCATGCCAGCGATCAACAACGCAGTTAGCTTTCCTTCTCCTTTGCAGAGGTAGGCAATCTTATTGCCAGCAGCTTCAACGTATTGGTATTCGTTGTGGACATGTTCTTCAGCAAATGCTGGCACTGAAATTAGCATCGAGGATACAAGTGTAATAGCCGTGAGCTTGTTATTATTCATTATCGTTACTTTCCTTAAATAAAATCATTATGTTACGACACACGAAGCGATTTACTTCGGCTAAATAATATCACTTTCACATTTTTACTCAACAGAAGTTTCAGAAAGTTCTGAAACTTCTATTGAGTAATTCAAGGCGGCTATTTTTTTCTACTACTCACTCACAGATTCCTAACTCTTGACGAGTAAAATAACTTGTTAGACAGCTAAATCGGATTGCAGTCTAATTCGCGAAAAATGACCTTCTAATTTTTATTATCTAAGGAACTTGAATGACCAAGACCACCTCTTCTGAACAAGCACGTGAATGCTACAACGTGCGCCATTGGAGCCAAGGCTTTTTTGGCATTAATGATCAAGGAGAGGTTACTGCGACGCCCAACTTGCAGCAGCCAACACACAGCATTGCATTAACTGCTATTGCAGATCAAATTAAGCAAAAGGGTTACAGCCTCCCTGCGCTAGTAAGATTTCCGCAAATCTTAAATCAACGCGTTACCAATATTGTTAATGCATTTAATCAGGCCACCAAAGACTACGGCTATCCCGAGGATTATTTATTGGTTTATCCGATAAAGGTAAACCAACAAAAAGCAGTGATTGATGGACTGGTCGCGAGTCAATCTCAACAAGACAAGAAGCAACTGGGTTTAGAAGCTGGCAGTAAAGCAGAATTGTTGACGGTTTTGGCAATGAGCGAAGGCACTAGTGCGGTAATCGTTTGTAATGGTTATAAAGACAAAGAGTACATTCGCTTAGCTTTAATTGGTGAAAAGCTTGGACATCAAGTCTATATCGTGCTGGAAAAGCGCTCTGAATTGGAAATTGTACTGGCTCAGGCTGCAGAGTTGAATGTCACACCAAGATTAGGTATCCGTGTACGTTTGGCGTCGCAAGGCAAAGGTAAATGGCAAGCCAGCGGTGGTGAAAAGTCTAAATTTGGCCTTTCTGCGTCGCAAGTATTGGCTGTTGTCAATCAGCTTAAGCAACTAGATATGTTAAGCGCATTGCAGTTAGTTCATTTCCATTTAGGTTCACAAATGGCAAATATACGCGATGTACGCGTTGGCGTCGGTGAAGCTGCACGTTTCTATTGTGAACTTAGAAGGCTTGGTGCAAACCTGTTAAACCTTGACGTTGGTGGTGGTCTCGCCGTGGACTATGATGGCACACGTAGCCAATCTTCAAGTTCGATGAACTATAGTTTGGCGGAATATGCAAATAACATTGTTTATACCATTGGCGACACCTGTAAAGCATACCAACAGCCGATGCCTAAGATAATTTCAGAATCAGGTCGAGCACTCACAGCTCATCACGCTGTGCTTATTACCGATGTCATCGGTACCGAAAGCTATCAGGTAGAAGAACTTGTCGCACCTAGTGACGACGCACCACAGCTATTAAAGAATATGTGGATGTCATGGCGTGCACTGAATGAAGCAAGTGATGATCGAGCACTGATTGAGATCTATCACGATACACATAGTGATTTAGCTGAAGCTCATGGCCAATTTGCTATGGGGTTACTCAGTCTTGAACAACGTGCTTGGGTCGAGCAAGTAAATCTGCGCGTAAGCTATGAATTAAAACAGCGTATGAACTACAAAGATAGGTTCCACAGACCGATATTGGATGAATTGAATAGCAAACTGGCAGACAAGTTTTTCGTTAACTTTTCGCTATTTCAATCTTTGCCAGACGCTTGGGGGATCGATCAGGTATTTCCTGTTTTGCCGCTAAGTGGATTAACTGAAGCACCAAAGCGACGCGCAGTACTACTGGATATCACTTGTGATTCGGACGGTGCTATCGAGCACTATGTTGACGGACAAGGGATCGAAAGTACGCTGCCTGTACCCGAATTTAAGAAAGACGAACCCTATCTACTTGGATTTTTCTTGGTTGGTGCGTATCAAGAAATCTTGGGAGATATGCATAACTTGTTCGGCGACACCCACACTATCACAGCTGTTGTGGATGATAAGGGGGCACTGCAGCTGAGTGACTTTGAAGCCGGTGATACGGTGGCTGATATGATGCGATATGTTCACTTAGATGTAGAACAGTTTAAGGTCAATTACGCTAATTTAGTGGCTAGGACTTTGCCACAAGATGAGCAAGCAACTTGTCTAGCAGAGCTAGAACTTGGGCTTGATGGTTACACCTATTTGGAAGAATGCTAAATGACTCAACTATTTGATCATACCGACCATTCGTTGTATTCCAACGGCATGACGTTCTTACGTCAACCAATGGTGACTGATATTACGCAAATTGATGCGGACGTTGTGGTACTCGGCTTGCCTTTTGATTTGGCAACCTCAGGCCGTCCTGGGGCGCGCCTTGGCCCAGATGCTATTCGTCGTGCCTCGGTTCATCTTGCTTGGGAAAGCAAAAAGTATCCTTGGGATTTTGCATTGCTGCGCAAGATAAAATTAAAAGATGCAGGTGACTTTACCTATCCAGTCGGGGATCCTGAATATTTCACGGCACAATTGGAATTGGCAGCAAAACAGATCATCGATCAAGGTAAGGCGCTATTGAGCTTTGGTGGTGATCACTTTGTTACTCTGCCTTTACTACGCGCTCATCAACAACGTTATGGCAAAATGGCATTAGTGCATTTTGATGCGCATACCGATACCTATAGCCAAGGTTCACGTTACGATCACGGGACGATGTTTTACCATGCTCCCAGAGAAGGTTTGATCAGTCCTGAACATTCCATGCAAATTGGAATACGTACTGAGTACAGCCGCAATCGTCACGAATTTGGTGTGATTGATGCCATGACGGCTAATGATATCAGCGCTGAAGAAATCGCCGAACAGATCCGAAATCGTATCGGAGATCTTCCTGTGTATCTAACATTTGATATTGACTGCCTTGATCCTGCATTTGCACCTGGCACAGGCACTCCGGTTTGTGGCGGATTAAGTTCAGACAAGGTGTTGAAAATATTAAGAGCACTACAAGGTGTGAATATTATCGGTATGGATGTGGTTGAAGTATCTCCAGCCTATGATCAGAGCGAATTAACTGCGATTGCTGCAGCAACCATAGCTCATGAATTACTTCACCTTTGGGCTGTTAAGCATAAGTAAGATCCATGATTGGATGTTAAGGCCCTTTGGGCCTTCTTATCCATTTCCTAATACTTTTGCTGGATCTGTTTTGGTTGCCTGCCAAGCTGGGAAAAGACTGGCTAACACAGCCATGATCAGCGTGATTACCAAACTAAAATAAATATCCATCCAAACAATCTTACTCGGTAGATATTCAATAAAGTAAACCCCTTCCAGTGGATTTACATCACTGTAATTGATCCATGCTCTAAAGATATCCGGAATGTTAATCGCAACAATGATACCTATGATGGCGCCCAAGGTCGCACCAATCCCAGCATAGGTCACACCTTGTAACGCAAATGTCGCGAAAATTGTCGAATCCTTAGCCCCCATGGTTTTAAGAATTGCGATATCTGCGCGCTTTTCTTTTACCTCCATCACCATGGAAGAAATAATATTAAAACTCGCTACAGCAATAATCAAAAACACCACCAGGTATACAATCGTTCTGACCATTTGAATATCCATATACAAACTGCCTTGAGTACGAAACCAAGAAGACACATAAACTAAATCTGGCAAAGCTCGACCGGCTTGCATAGCAATTTGATTGGCGGCAAATATATCTTCTACTTTAACCCGCAAGTCTGTAGTTTGTAATTCATCCAAGCCAAGGTTTTGCTGTAGTACACTCAGCGGGACGATTACTGAGGTCTGATCAATGGGACCGCCCATATTAATCAATCCTACAATTTCAGCCGTCATACGCTTGGGTGCGGCCAGCGGATTATCGGCTTGTTTGTTGGCAACCAGAAGTTGCACTTTATCACCGACTTGTGCCGATAAAGATTCCGCAATTCCAGCGCCAACAATTACCTGCCCAGGCTGTAAATCTTGAAGTTTACTCTGGGTAATAAAATCGCCGATGTTAGAAACCAAATGATGGCGTGAAGTCACAACCCCTTTTAGTTGTGAGGCCTTTAACTGACCTTTAAATTGAATCATCGCCGTTAAATTGATTTCAGGTGTCGCTGCTATAACTCCGGGTTGTTTCTCAAGTAACTCAACTTTACTGGGCCAATTATTTATTGGCTCATAAGGAGCTTGATAGCTGACATGAGGAACCACAGATAACAATCTTTGTTCAAGCTGTTGTTCAAACCCATTGATAACAGACAGTGCGATGATGAGCACCGCCATGCCAAGCATTACGCCGAGCGTAGAAGCTCTGGTAAGAAACCCGATAAAACCAAGTTGTTTTTTTGACTCGCGAAAGCGCTTGCTTAAAAAGTAACTAAGCATGTTCGAGCTCACCTACTTTTCCGTCATCGAGCTGCACAGAGCGTCCTAGTTTATCGGCCAACTCTAAATCGTGGGTAACGACCACGAAACTGGTATTTAGATCTCGATTTAACTCAGCTAGTAGTTCATAAATCTTTAGTGCATTCTGTTTATCAAGATTGCCTGTAGGTTCATCGGCCAACACCAATGCAGGTTCGGTCACTAACGCTCTGGCAATCGCTACGCGTTGTCGCTCACCACCTGATAGTTCCGAAGGTTTGTGCTCAGCACGGTGACTCAACCCAACGCGCTCTAGCATGGCTAACGCTTTTTGTTTTGCAAGTTTGGCTGGTTGGCGAGCTATTAATAACGGCATTGCCACATTTTCAAGCGCGCTAAATTCCATCAATAGGTGATGAAACTGGTAAATAAAGCCCAAATATTGATTTCTGAACTCCGCTTGTTTTGCTCTCGATAACTTACCTACTTCAACGCCTTTGATCTGAACTGTACCACTGGACGCTTTATCTAAGGTACCAAGGATATGGAGCAATGTACTCTTGCCTGAACCCGAACTACCGACAATGGCGAGCATTTCCCCTTGTTTAACTTGCAAGTCCAATCCTTTTAAAACCGTCACTTCAGACTTGCCGTCTTGATAGCTTTTTACCAGCCCCTGACAGTCAATTACCCAATCACTCATATCTTAATACCTCTGCTGGTAATACGTTGGATGCGCGCTTAGCTGGATAAAGCGTTGCGACAAAGCTTAGAGACACACTGGCCATTGTTAATATGACTAAATCACGCCACTCAAACTTAACTGGTAGTTCTGCACCACCTAATAAATTAAGGCCGATAAAGTGAAGCGATTCATTGATGTTACTCGACAACAGTAAGCCTCCAAATAAGCCGATAATGGTGCCTATTACACCGTTATACATACCTTGTGCCATAAACACTTTTGCTATCATGTTTGGCGTAAAGCCAAGCGTTTGTAAAATTGCCACTTCCCCCTGTTTTTCACTCACCATCATAGATAGTGCAGAGACGATATTAAAAATTGCGACGATCACAATTAAACCTAACAGCAAAGACATCACGCGTTTTTCCATCGCAACGGCTGAAAATAAAGTGCCCTGCTGGGTTTGCCAATCTTGATACTGCAATCCACTCAGTAATGGAGAGGCTTCTTGGTAAAAGGCTTGCAGCTCAAATGCATCATGCAAATGCACGCTAACGTCGAATTGCTCAGCACTTTTGCGCATTAATCGTTGTAAACTTTTGCCATCGGCAAATGCAAGATAGGTATCGGCCTCACTTTGCGCATTATAAATCGCTGCGACGGTAAATAATCTTTGAGTTGGTGTTCTACCAAGCGGTGAGTATGTAGAATACTCAGGTAAAATCACTCTGACCTGTTGGCCAATGCCTACATCTAATTTGTTCGCTAAATAGCGACTTAATGCTAGCTGATACTTATTATTGTGGAGAGTCGCAAGGCTGCCTGATTCGATTTGTGTGTCGAGTGTGTTGCTATAACCTGCGAACTGACCTTGCAGTTTAACTCCGACCAAATCTTGATTAGTTTGTAGTATCACTTCACTCACTAAATAAGGGGTGACACGTTTTACTAAAGGGTGTTGCTCCAACGCTGTCATGCGTTGTTTGTCTAACTGTTCTGATTGTTTAATTTGGACGTGGGGAATGAGGTCTAAAATAGCGCTTTTTAAACTCTGCTCAAAGCCGTTCATTACCGAACTAACGGTAATTAGGCTCATCAATCCTAACGCTATCCCTGCAATAGAAAAAAACGAAATGAACGATATAAAGGCATTCCCTTTCGATGCTCGGCTGTATCTTAAGCCAACAAAAAGACTAACTGGTTGAAACATGCCCTATCTCTGTCGATAAAATTGCAACGATAGTAACATATTAATCTATACATTTTGGCTACTTGGATGCGAAAAAATGTGTCAAAAAATAAAAAAGGCCAGCATCTGCTGACCTTTTATACATCTATTTTTTAGTTAATTTTGATCACTGACCAATAACGGAACCCCAAAGGTCATATTCATCTGAATGTTCAATGGCGACTTTAACAATATCACCAGGTTTAACATTACTTTCGCCATTTAAGTAGACCAAACCATCAATTTCTGGTGCATCTGCGTAAGTTCTACCTATCGCGCCCTCTTCGTCTACTTCGTCAATTAACACGTCCATCGTTGTCCCTATACGAAGAGCCAAACGCGCTTTACTGATTGCTTGTTGTTTTAGCATAAAGCGTTCAAAACGGTCCTGCTTTACGTCTTCTGGTACTTGTTCTTCTATTTCGTTGGCCTTAGCCCCTTCAACTGGTGAGTATTTAAAACAACCCACTCTGTCTAGCTGCGCTTCTTCCAACCAATCTAATAAAATTTGGAAGTCTTCTTCTGTTTCACCGGGAAAGCCAACGATAAAGGTGGAACGGATGACAAGCTCTGGACATAGTTCGCGCCATTTCTTAATCCTATCTAGCGTGCGCTCAGCTTGACCCGGTCGCTTCATCAATTTTAACACGCGTGGACTGGCATGTTGAAACGGAATATCTAAGTATGGCAGTAACTTGCCTTCAGCCATTAATGGAATGACTGCATCTACATGAGGATACGGATAGACATAATGCAAACGCACCCAAATGCCGAGTTGGTTTAATGCCTGACACAAATTAAGCATGTCTGTTTTGACAGGCATTCCGTTCCAAAAACCTGTACGTTGTTTGACGTCAACGCCATAAGCACTGGTGTCTTGACTGATCACGAGTAATTCTTTTACCCCAGCTTGCTTCAACCTCTCGGCTTCTGATAGCACATCGCCTACAGGTCTTGAAACTAAATCTCCGCGCATCGAAGGAATAATACAAAAGGTACAACGGTGATTACAGCCCTCTGAGATTTTGAGGTAAGCATAATGCTTGGGTGTTAATTTCACACCTTGATCAGGGATTAAGCTGGTAAATGGATTCGCTTTGGGCTTACTGGTAAATTGATGAACGTGTTCCATTACGTTTTCATATGAATGCGGACCCGTGATTCCAAGCACGCCTGGGTGCACTTCTCTAATTTCATCCTCGCGCGCGCCCAAACAACCTGTCACGATCACTTTTCCGTTTTCCTTGAGCGCTTCGCCAATGGTATCCAGTGATTCTTGTACCGCTGAGTCAATAAAGCCACAGGTATTTACAATGACTACATCTGAATCATGATAACTGTTAACGACTTCATATCCTTCAGTTCTAAGTTGAGTCAAAATACGTTCTGAATCAACCAGATTTTTTGGACAACCCAAAGAGACAAACCCAACTTTTGAACCTGCATCAGCACTTTTTTCAAGTGTTGCTGCATCAAGTTGCTTTTTTGCCGTTTCTAACGTTGTGGTTTGTTTAGGATTAAACTGCTCTACCGACATTTACTTGCTCACATCATAAGACGAATGTGCGGATTATACCTTAAGGTTCGGTGTCAGCTCCACCACAATCCTTTTGCGTCAAATATTAGCGAGGTCGAAACTCTAACACCTGCGCATTTATACAATATCGGTCACTGCCGTTAGGGCCTTCTTTGGCGAACACATGGCCTAAATGAATGCCACTGCTTTTGGAACGAATTTCGGTTCGTTTCATGCCGTAACTGAGATCCTCATGATAAGTTACGCTGCCATCGACAGGCTTTTTAAATGATAACCAACCAGTCCCGGAGTTAAATCGGTCTTGAGTATCAAATAAGGCAACACCGCTGAGTTTATCGACAAACGTGCCTTCTGGGGTGTTTTTGAAAATGTCATATTGCTTACAAAACGGCCTTTCTGTCCCTTTTTGAAACGCTATATTATAGGCCTCCGATTTACCAAGCTTAAACGCCCCTAATACCTCATAAAAACGCTCTCGGTCCATAAAACCTTGGAAACCAGCAACCTCTTTACCATCGTTAATCAGTAAGATTGTCGGTGTAGCCCAGGTAGCGGTTTTGATATTGAGTAATTGCAGCTGATCGGCATAGCGATAGTGTAGCGAAATATCGCCTTGATAATCATTTAGAACCGTGGTTTTCAGCTTTTCACAGTAAGGGCAATAAGACCTAGAATCAATAACAACAATATGTTTGCCGTTCAATAAGGGGGTGTTATCCACCAATTGTGTTTGCTTTTGTGGTTCAAAGGTCACACCCGTACTGTGATCTGGACAATAGCCATTTGGATTTTTCACTAGATAATTTTGGTGATATTCCTCAGCGGGGAAAAAGGCCTGCAACGGCTTAATTTGTGTTTGAATTTCTCCAAATCCTGCTTGTGTTAGCCGTTCTTGGTATCCTGCTTTGAGCTTTTCAGCCGTATCGCGTTGCGCATCATCGTCAAACAGAATAATTGAACGATATTGCGTGCCGATGTCATTACCTTGCCGATTCTTTTGTGTCGGATCGTGACTCTCGAAATAATGCTTAAGTAACGTCGCGGTGCTAATGATATTGGCGTTGTAGGTAACCTTAACTACCTCAGCATAATTGTTTTCATCAAAACGACGCGACTTTTTGATTATTTCTCGATAACTTGGGGTAAATCCAGCACCATCGGCATAACCTGATTCTGCATTTAATACTCCGGGTAAATTCTCGTAACGTTTTTCCGGTCCCCAAAAGCACCCAGACCCCAACACAATTGATTTAATATGAACGCTCGCCTGCTCAAGCGTCGGCTTTGGCATTTCATTGGCAAAGGGTTTTAGTATGGTAAATCCACCTACCACGGTAAGAAATACTATTATTAAAAGTGTTGTTACTTTCATTATTTCTCCTACGTATATCGCAGCATTCAATACGCCTTTAGATACATATTTGGTTTACCCACATTGACCGCTTACACTAAAGATTATGTGTGATTAACGCGTTAGCCTAAAAATATCGGCACACTATTGCTCTCTAAAATTGACCGAGCGATTATCACTTTAATTTCAAAGTTTATTTGGTTTGTACATAACTACTGCAGGATAATAATGAGCAAAATAAGCGAAGATATATATTCAAAGCTTACCAATGATGATTCAGCTCGAAGCTGTGATGCAATTAGCGACAAAGCTTGTAGAGAAGTTCCTAGTAATTATTTGCTGATTCTATTTAGCCAGTTGATGAATCGATTAGGCGACACTTTTCTTAACCCAAAAATTACTTTACCTTGGTTGCTGCAATCAGTTGGAGCTCCAGCTTATTTGATTGCTGCATTAGTGCCGATCCGTGAATCAGGTTCAATGTTACCTCAGCTTTTCATCGGACTATGGGTACGTCAACAACCCGTACGTAAATACCTATGGAGCTTCGGAGCTTTAGTTCAAGCTGGCTGCGTTATGGTAATAGCGATGATTGCATTTCAAGCTCAAAACTCGGAAATCACCAGCAGTTTATTCGCTTGGCTCATCATTATAATGTTGCTCATATTTAGCCTTGCCCGAAGTTTAAGTTCTGTCGCAGCTAAAGACGTACTAGGAAAGACTATTCCGAAACACAAGCGAGGCCACCTTAATGGTCAAGCGAGTATGTTAAGCGGCCTGATAACTATGTCTATTGGTGTAGGTCTTGTGCTTTACGACAGTATCTACAGCCATTTTGGCTTCACTTTAATATTATGTTTTGCCGCTGTTTTTTGGATTATTGGAGCTGTAGCATTTGTTCAAATCATCGAATATAAGGGCGCAACAGAGGGCGGTAAGAACGGTCGATTGCAGGTTGCCAAAGACATTGTCCTATTAAAACATCACCCTAAACTCCTTCGTTTTATTCTTGTTCGCTCTCTTTTGTTAAGTTCAGCGCTCATTCCTCCCTACTTCACTGTGCTTGCGCAACAAAACGTTAGTGAAGCACCTTGGATGTTTGCAACTTTACTCGCCACTTCAGGGTTAGCTGGAGTCACCAGTGGACACTTTTGGGGGAAATTGGCAGACAATTCTAGTAAAAAAGTGATGTATTATGGCGGTACTCTCACGATAATTGTGACTTTATTTATGTTGATTGCCCTGCATTTCGGCCAGTCTTTTTTAAAGCAAATGTGGTGCATTCCGTTGGCCTATTTCTTTATTACAATTGCCCATCAGGGTATTCGTATTGGCAGAAAAACTTATGTTGTCGACATGGCGGATGATAACCTACGTACGTCATATGTAACCATTAGCAATACGATTATTGGCATGGTTTTGTTGCTAACAAGTGGCCTAGGTTTCATCGCATCAATCTTCTCGATTACCGCACTGTTATGGTTGTATCTAATATTAACGTTGCTCGGTATCGCCTTGCTTAGTAAGCTTCCGGATGTAACTTGACGCCGAATCTTGGCGGTTTAACGACAAACCTTCACTTAGGTACAAAAATTTCAGTAGAATCGCGCCAATTTTTATTTACCAAGGGTCATTTATGTCGTTGACTACACGCCTATCTATAGTCGCATTGGCAATTGCCGGAAGCACTGCTGCTAATGCAGCCACTATTTCTTTTTCTAATAAACTACAAGACGCGAATACATTAGTGGTATTCCAAGCCGCTGAGCAAAATGCTGAGTTAGGCTTTTTAGACAAAGATACTCGTAAACAGCTTTCACGTGCTATTAAGTCACAAGACTTTGCGGGAGAATACGGCAGTACATTAGAGCTATTAGCGCCAATTGATAGTGATTATGAGCGCATTTTGTTGGTAGGCTTGGGCGACACCAATGTGTTAGGTGCAAGTGAAATGGCTAAGCTGGGTGGTAATATTCACGCTCATTTGGAAACCAAAAAAGCAGCGGATGTCGCTCTGGCGTTCGATGGCATCAAAGGCCTACTACCTAATTCTGAACTTGCGGCGCAATTTGCTCACGGTGCAAACCTGCGAGATTACACTTTTGAAGTGTATAAAAAAGAACCTAACACGTTTAATATCAGTTATCACTTTGACGTTGAAAACGATCAGCAAGCTAAAGAGCAATATCAGCAGCTGGCTTATATTCAGCAGGGCGTATTTTTAGCACGAGATCTTACTTCTGAGGTTGCCTCAGAAATGACTCCCGTTGACTTCGCAAATGCTGCAAAACAGCTAGAACAATACGGTGTCGAAGTAACGATATTGGAACCTGGTCAAATAAAAGCGCTGGGTATGGGTGCATTAGAGGGCGTAGGTCGTGGCAGTGAGCACGGTTCACGCTTGGTCGTTGCTCACTATAAGGGGAGTAATGACACCCCTATCGCTTTGGTGGGCAAAGGGATCACCTTTGATTCAGGTGGCTACAGCATCAAGAAAGGTCCTTCAATTGCACGTATGAAGTCTGACATGGCAGGTGCAGCTGCAGTACTTGGTACAGTCAAAGCTATGGCTGTTGCCAAAGCTGAGGTGAATGTAGTCGCAGTAATGGGTATGGCGGCAAATATGGTGTCGCAATATTCAATCGCACCTGGCGACGTTTTGCGTACAGCTGAAGGTCTAAGTGTTGAAGTGGTAAACACCGATGCCGAAGGACGTTTGGTGTTGTCTGATGCAATGTGGTACGCACGTAAGCACTTTAAGCCAGAAATTATGGTGGATGTTGCTACACTTACAGGTTCAAAAATTGGTGCTGTAGGTAATGAGTACTCTGCTATCTTCTCTGATGATGACTATCTGATAAAAGAGTTCACCGCTGCGGGTAAAAACGTTAATGAAAATGTCTGGCGCTTACCATTGGGCTACAAAGAGCAATTAGCTTCAGATATAGCCGATTTACAGAACCTCGGTAAAAGTGGCCCTGGAGCAACGACCGCTGCGACCTTTTTACAACATTTTGCCGGAGATACACGCTGGGTTCATTTAGATATCGCAGGTAACGCGCTGTCCTTAGAACCTAAGAACGAAGTACCAGCAGGTGGTACGGGATATGGTGTGCGCTTATTAAGTGAGTGGATTTTAAGCTCAAAATAAATCCTCAAAGACGTTATCGATACGTCTATTTCGATATCAATTAAAAGCCATGTCCAGCACATGGCTTTTTGTTTTCGTCAACTTAGATTGATGTCATTGGTATAATTCTTACTCTATGTTATAACTTCACTATCTGCTTCAAAAACAACGATAAAACCATGACGTCCGAGATTAAGTGTTACTTGCTGGGGGAACGAGCCTTAGTAATTGACTGTGTGGCATTGACGGATAGTGTTCATAGTAAAATATTCGCGCTGCGACAGTGGCTGCTACAAACAGAAGCCTTTATAGACATTGTTCCCGCGAAGTCTAGTCTGACAGCTTACCTCAAACATACGCATGAAGCACAGCACTGGCAGAAATCCATCGCCACGCAATGGGATGAATTATCTAGCTACACTTTTACACCTCAACGACACCACATTGACGTAAATTATGGTGGCGAGTACGGACCTGATCTGTTGACTTTAGCCACTGAAATGCAACTCCCCCCTGAACATATCGTAGAACTTCACAGCAAAGCAATTTACCGTGTAGAATTTATCGGATTTTTACCTGGATTTGCTTATTTGACGGGCCTTACTGAGCAACTTCAGGTACCTAGAAAGCAAACACCCAGACCGCAAGTTCCCAAGGGTAGCGTCGCTATCGCAGACAGTTACAGTGCAATTTACCCCAGTATTTCGCCTGGTGGTTGGCATCTAATTGGCAACACATCAACGCCACTTTTCAACGTTCATTCCGACCCTATCAGTTTGCTACAACCCGGTGATGAAGTCGTGTTCCGTGCGAAGGAGAAGTTATGCTAACCATAGTCAAACCAGGACCGTTATGCACCGTGCAAGATATGGGACGACACAGCTTAAGACATCTAGGAGTGAGTCAAACTGGAGCCGTTGATGCTGTCGCTATGAAGATTGCTAATAGATTGTTGGAAAACCCTGACAATTCTGCGGTGCTTGAGATCACGCTCGGTATGTTCGAATGTATCTTCGAGTCCGCGACCAACTTTGCCATCTCTGGTGCAGATTTGTCAGCTTTTTTAGACAACATCCCCCTCTACCCTGGTTGGCGTTATTTTGCCAAAGCTGGACAACGGTTAGTAATGAAGAGCCCGCGTTTAGGACTAAGATGTTATATCGCAGTCGAAGGTGGCTTTACTAATATCGAAAGCTGCTTGGGCTCCAAGTCAACGGATATTATGGCTGGTTTTGGCGGATTAGACGGTAAGCCTTTGCGTTCAGGAGAGCAACTGACGTTTGCTAGCAAAACCAAAAAGCCATCCATTGGTGCATTACAACCAGCTTATCATGCTCATTTAAGATGTTTACCAGGTCCACACCTAAACTTTGATGCGAGTGTGCAAGTGGAGCAAGAATTACAGAAGTCTGTTTGGACTGCTAGTCCACAAAGCAATCGAATGGGATTGCGGCTGGCACCACATCATAAATTCACGCACCAATTCAGTATCGCCACCCAAGCAGTTCATCCCGGTGTTATACAGCTCCCACCAAATGGTGGTCCGATCATACTTATGAACGATTGCCAAACCACGGGAGGCTATCCCATAATCGCTACAGTCATTGAAGCTGATTTACATCATCTTGCACAAATCAAGGCTGGCGATCAAATCACATTCGAGATGACTTCCATTGATGCTGCCAATGCAGCAAATAGAAAACTAACCGCACATTTGGAACAACTTCAAATTGCCATAAAAAATAAAAGAACAACATGAATGAACTGAATTTACTACCCTTAATCGGTATTGCCGTGATAGTGGTTGGATTTGCGCTCAGGTATAACCCGTTATTGGTAGTTACTACAGCTGGGCTTTTAACAGGATGGGCGGTCGGTCTAGACTTTTTAACTTTAATAGAAACTTTTGGCGAAAAGTTTTTTAATTCTCGGCAACTTGCCAGTTTTTTGCTGATTTTACCTGTTATCGCTATTTTGGAGCGGTATGGATTACAGCAACACGCTAAGGCATGGGTAGCGAGTATCAAAGGTGCAACCACCGCGCGGATACTCAGCCTGTATTTTATTATAAGAGAATGCTCTGCGGCGCTTGGACTGATCAATTTAGCAGGTCAACCGCAGACAGTCAGGCCGCTACTTGCTCCCATGGCACTTGGCGCCGCCACTAATGTACACGGAGAACTCCCCAAACACGTTAAAGATTTAATCAGTGCACATGCCGCAGCCTGCGATAATGTCGCTGTGTTCTTTGGTGAAGATATTTTTATCGCTTTCGGTGCTGTGCTGTTAATGGATGCATTTCTCAAAGAAAACGGCATTGTTGGTATAGAACCGTTACATATTGGATTATGGGCGATTCCGACAGCAATCGCAGCATTAATTGTTCACCTATTTCGATTGGCTAGATTGGAAGCCAAGATTCAAAAGTTGATTGATAAACACCATCGTGAGAATTTAGGGATAAATAAGCATAATCTACCAACTGCTCACATGAGAGAGGAAGCACAATGAGTACTGCTAATACTTCATCTCCCGAGCCCCAAGTGAACGCATTATTGTCGATTAACAACGTCTACCTATTGATTGGTTTGGTGGTTTTCATCATAGTTGTACGTACCTTACAAGATCAGAACCATCCGAAGAGACTAACCACTGCGTTATTTTGGTCTCTCTTCGGCAGTGTCTTTTTATTTGGAGATTTATCGATTTCACTCGTCGGTGAAAGCTGGACCTACCGATGGATTGGAGTTTCAGTCGTTTTATTGGCAATACTTGCCGGTGCCGGCCGCGTTGCGATGGGTAGTTACGACTGCCCTAGCGAAGAGCAAAAAGACGCGGATGCGAAACGCTTTGGTAATTCCCTTTTTATTCCTGCGGTGATGATCCCCGTTGTGACTGTCGTGTGTACGTTGTTATTAAAAGACGTAGCTATTGCTGATTGGTATCTTTTTGACCAATCACACGTTACGCTGTCGGCACTGACTTTAGCCTGTATGGTCGCACTCTTAGTTAGCTGGAAACTAACCAAAGGCAGTCCCAAAAGAGCCATCAGTGACTCTAGAAGGCTTGTCGACTCAATTGGCTGGGCCGCAATACTGCCACAAATGTTAGCTATGCTTGGTGGCGTATTTATCGTGGCGAACACTGGCACCGCTATTCAAGACTTAATCACTTTGTTTATCTCGCCAGATGATAAATTTATGCTGGTAGTGTTGTACTGTGTTGGTATGGCGCTATTTACTATGGTGATGGGAAACGCTTTTGCTGCATTTCCGGTAATGACAGCCGGAATTGCGCTGCCCTTTCTTATTGAAGGGCATGGAGCCAGCCCTGCACCTCTAGTGGCTATCGGTATGTATTCTGGTTACTGCGGTACCTTGATGACGCCAATGGCGGCAAATTTTAATATTGTTCCAGCAGCACTGTTGGATTTAAAAGACAAATATCAAGTAGTGAAAGTTCAGGTTCCGACAGCATTAACTCTGCTCGGTATCAATATTATTTTAATGTATGGGGTGATTTTTAATGGCTAAACATAGCAAACCTTGTGTATTGCTCACAGGTTTTACACCATTTGATGGTGAAGCAGTTAACCCTTCTTGGCTAGCCGCACAAGCGTTAGATGGACAAACAATTGAAGGTCACGTGGTTCACGCAAAAGAGCTCCCTTGCGAGTTCAACCACAGTCTCAATACACTGTATAAAACCATCGATAAATATGCGCCTACGGTGGTAATTTGTTTAGGTCAAGCTGGGGGACGTTCAGACATTTCGTTGGAACGCGTTGCAATAAATATCAATGATGCTCGCATTCCTGATAATAAAGGTTTTCAACCAATAGATACCCCTGTAATTGCCGGTGGTGATGATGCTTATTTTGCCACCTTACCGATTAAAGCTATGCTGCAAAAACTCCATCAGGCTCATATTCCAGCTTCGGTTTCTAACACGGCTGGGACTTATGTCTGTAACCATGTGATGTATGGTCTACTTCATTATATAAAGTCACACGAACTAAATTGCCGCGGTGGATTCGTGCATATTCCTTTTTCTCCGTTGCAAGCCGTAAATCATAGCGGTGCCGCAAGTATGTCATTGGCAAGCGTTATTGAAGCGATTAAAGTCATGATCACCTGTGCGGTAACCGAACAACACGATATAAAACTCTCCGCGGGTACAACACACTAGATGATGAAGGTTCTGGTACGCTTGTACCAGAACCTATCACAAAAAATTCACACCTTATTGATTTATTCATGTGACTTATCAATGCAATTTTGGTAGTAATATCATTCGCCTTTAGAAATTAAGGCTGAATTGGTAACGAGGATTAATGCTGTAAGCTCGTTTGTTTAGAACGTTTAAACTGAGACGAGTAACTACAAAACAGCATTGCAATGAATAGGAATGAGGTAAATATGTGTTCAATTTTTGGCGTACTAGAGATCAAATCTGATCCGCAATTATTACGCGAACAAGCAATCGAAATGTCGAAACGACTTCGACACCGCGGTCCAGACTGGTCTGGCGTATATTCAAGTGAAAAAGCGATTTTAGTCCATGAACGCCTTGCTATTGTTGGTGTTTCCAGTGGCGCTCAACCACTCTACAACCCAGAAAAAACAAATATTCTGGCAGTTAACGGTGAAATTTATAATCACAAAGACTTGGCAAAGAATCTAACCGTTCCCTTTGAGTTTCAGACCGAATCAGATTGTGAAGTTATTTTGGCGCTCTACAAACAAAAAGGTCCTGAGTTTTTAGACGATCTTAATGGCATATTTGCTTTTTGCTTGTACGACGAAGCACAAGATGCCTATCTTATCGGTCGTGACCACATCGGAATTATTCCGCTGTACACTGGACGTGATCAATTTGGTAACTTATATGTCGCCAGTGAAATGAAAGCGCTTACCCCAATTTGTACTCAAATCGAGGAATTCCCGCCAGGTCACTACTGGTATTCAAAAGAAGGTGGTCCGAGACAGTACTATCAAAGAGAATGGCAAGATTACGACCAAGTAAAAAACAATGACGCTAGCGCCATTGAAGTTAAAGAAGCACTGGAAGCAGCCGTTAAACGCCAGTTAATGTGTGATGTTCCCTATGGGGTTTTGTTATCTGGCGGCTTAGATTCATCAGTGATTTCTGCAATTACTCAACAGTTTGCCGCAAAGCGTGTTGAAGATAATGATGCGAGTGATGCATGGTGGCCAAAACTTCATTCATTTTCAATTGGACTTGAAGGTTCACCTGATTTAGCTGCAGCGCAAAAAGTTGCAGACGAAATTGGTACCGTACATCACCCTATTCACTTTACCGTTCAACAAGGTATTGATGCCCTTAAAGAAGTGATCTATCACCTCGAAACCTATGATGTTACCACGGTTAGAGCGTCAACACCGATGTATCTTATGGCTCGTTACATCAAAGCTATGGGAATTAAAATGGTGCTATCTGGTGAAGGCGCTGATGAGCTTTTTGGCGGGTACCTGTATTTCCATAAAGCCCCCAATGCCAAAGAGTTTCACGATGAGCTAAACCGAAAAGTATCCAAGTTACATATGTTCGACTGCTTAAGAGCAAACAAGTCTATGGCAGCTTGGGGGGTAGAAGCGCGCGTGCCGTTTTTGGACAAAGAATTTGTTGATGTTGCCATGCGCACTAACCCAGATTATAAAATGTGTAAAGATGGCCGTATCGAAAAACATATTGTCCGTGAAGCGTTTGATGGTTATCTGCCTGACGAAGTGCTATGGCGTCAAAAAGAGCAATTCTCTGACGGCGTTGGCTACAGCTGGATAGACACATTAAAAGAACACGTAGCACAGCAGGTAAGCGATTCCGATTTAGAAAATGCGCAGTACCGCTTTCCAATTAATACGCCTGATAGTAAAGAAGCATATTATTATCGTAGTATTTTTGAATCTCATTTCCCGGGTGAAGCTGCTGCTAAATGCGTTCCGCACGGTAAATCAGTTGCATGTTCGACACCTGAAGCCCTTGCTTGGGATGAATCATTTGCTAACAATGCCGACCCATCGGGGCGTGCTGCAAGTACGCATAACGACGCTTACAAGCAGAAATAACGTATTGTTTATTTGAAAAATGCTAGCCTCACTGGCTAGCATTTTTTTATCTACAAACACGAGTAATTAAATAAACCGTTTGATTATAAAATCAACTTTCACTCGTTTTGCTTGACCTAGCAACTTTTTAACCGGTAATGGATAGTCTTCTAACGTTTCTAAGTCGTAATGAGAACCAATGCGTTTGCAATGTTCTAACACCGATTGCTTTTCAGCTTCAATTTGCGGCAAAAGATGACGCTCAGGATCTTCAATTAAAATACCATTTTCAATATCTAAGCCCCATGCTCTTGGATTCAGGTTATGGCCGCTCATCAAATGTGTGTTTCCATCTCTACTGACGCCTTTGAGATGAAATGAGTTATTTCCATCTTGCCATAAGTAAACATTCAACATACCTGAACTAATGTACTTGCGTTGGCTTTTTACAAACTTGTATAAAATCGTTTCATACAAATAAGGTAACGCGCCAATTCGACTAAATGGCTGTTCAGGGGCAATATAAAAGTCATTCGCTGTTTTATCACCCACCACAATCGTGACCTTTCTGCCAGTTTTCAGCAAGCGACGCAACGAACGCAGCAAAGGGGCTGGAAAGTTGAAGTAAGGCGTGTACAACACCAATTCTTGCTCTGTGGTATCGAATAGAGCTTTTATTAGACGGTTCAATTTATTGGTTCTGCGGCCAAACCCCAGAAATGGCCTAACGTTTAAGCCGCTGGTTTCTGATGCCTGGCTGGTATTATAACTGGCTTTTTTCAACGCTCGCATTAACTGACGTTGCGCAGCCTTTATGTCAACCATCTTAGGTAGTGGTCGAATATCCAACCGTGGCACAGCTGAAGAACCGATTAATACTGAATCAGTAAATTGACAAAAGCTATCAGCAAGCGACTCATTAGTAATTAAAAAGTAGCGGTCTAGCCGATATTTATCACCATGATGTAGATAGACATTATTCAAACTTGCACCACTGTACAAAAGCTGATCGTCTACCACAAAACCTTTGAGGTGAAGCACGCCGAATAATTCTTTAGCCTTAACTGGCACTCCGTAAACTTCAACACTGGAGCCATACTGCTCTTTCATGTCGCAGTATAGTTTGGCATTCCCTTCTGATTTTTGTTCGCCAATTAATCCTCGTTGGGCACGATGAAAATCAACCAACACTTTGACCGACAGTTTTGGGTTATTTAATGATGCTTGATGCAGCGCTTCTAGTATTTGCCTTCCAGCCTCATCATCTTGCAGATATAAAGCAGTAATGTAGATTCGTTGTTTGGCTTGCGAAATTAACTTCAGCAATGTTTGATGGTATTGCTTCGCGTCAGTTAAAACTTCGCAGTCATTGGGGCTCAATGCAAACCCAGGAGAATTCTGCCAAAATGCCATAAGTACCTTTCAATACAAGCTATCGAGTTAATGATAGCGATACAAAATTCTTTAAAACATATCAAAAAAAAATCACGAGGTCATGATTTACCGACGTTTTTTATTACTTATGAGACTTCAGCTCAAAGAAATGCTTAGTTATGCAACACTATGTTTATTAATTACGCGCCTTTGTATCGACGACCACATCGATAAATGAACAAAAAACCACCCTTAGCTATTATAGCGTATGCAGAACTAGTACAGTTATTTTGACAGCTTGACCATTTACTGCAAATCCATTTGTGCAAAATTGTTTACTTCCCGGTTGAATTACATAGAATCGGACTCACCTTTATCACCATACACGATGGTGCCCTTCACAACACATGTTATGAAGTAGAATTACTAGATTAAGTTAGGAAATAAAAAATGAGTGATGCAAAACACTGCAAATTGTTAATCCTTGGTTCTGGCCCAGCAGGCTACACAGCCGCGGTATACGCAGCACGTGCCAACCTTAACCCAGTACTGATCACAGGTATGCAACAAGGTGGGCAGCTGACAACCACCACTGAAGTTGAAAACTGGCCTGGTGATGCCCACGGATTAACCGGGCCTGCACTGATGGATCGTATGAAAGAGCACGCCGAACGTTTTGAAACTGAGATTATCTTCGACCACATCAACAAAGTCGATGTAACAAAACGTCCATTCACCCTAACCGGTGACCAAGGTAGATATACGTGTGACGCACTCATCATCGCCACCGGAGCCTCAGCGAAATATCTCGGATTAGAGTCTGAAACAGCTTTCCAAGGCCGTGGTGTATCGGCTTGTGCAACTTGTGATGGCTTCTTTTATCGTGGACAAAAAGTAGCTGTTGTTGGTGGTGGTAACACAGCTGTTGAAGAAGCTCTGTATCTTTCCAACATCGCTGAAGAAGTGCATGTTATACACCGTAGGGAATCATTCCGCAGCGAAAAGATCCTTTCTGACCGCCTAATGGAAAAAGCTAAAAACGGCAATGTTGTTCTTCATTTGAACCGTACGTTAGACGAAGTACTTGGCGATGAAATGGGTGTAACGGGGATCCGTATCAAAGATACAGACTCTGACAATACTGAGCAACTCGATTTAGCTGGCGTATTTATCGCAATAGGTCATAAGCCTAATACTGACATGTTTGCAGGTCAGCTTGAGATGAAAGATGGCTATTTGGTTGTTCAGTCTGGCCTTAATGGCAACGCAACACAAACTAGCGTAGAAGGCGTATTTGCAGCAGGTGATGTATCAGATCATATTTATCGTCAGGCCATTACTTCTGCGGGTACTGGTTGTATGGCTGCATTAGACGCTGAGCGTTATCTGGATAATTTAAAATAATTATTACTAAGTTAGTTTTCTAACTTGGTGGATCAGCATTAACAGAGGTTGCATCCTGTAACCTCTTTTTTCTCGGTACAGATTTGTTATATTGTCTTATATGTAAATTGTTGCAGTATGACAGATGACTCGACCACCGTTCTATTTGCGACCAGATATGGTCGAATTCCCCCCTACTCGGCTCGCATTGAATGAACCTGACGGCTTGCTTGCCTACGGTGGTGATTTAACGATAGAGTGGCTTGAAAATGCCTATGCAAACGGTATATTCCCGTGGTTTAATGAGGACGAAATGATCCTATGGTGGAGCCCTAGTCAGCGAGGTATCCTGGAGCTTAGCGACTTTCACTGTGGCAGAACACTTCGTAAGTCAAAAAAAAGATTCAATCCCAAGGTCACCATTAACAAAGCATTTCGACAGGTTATACGAGCCTGCATGCTACAACGCAAATTTAACGAAGGTACCTGGATCAATAGTAGAATGGTGCAAGCATACATAGACGCACATCATCATGGTATCGCCCATAGTGTCGAGGTTTGGTCTGACAACACATTAATAGGTGGTTTATACGGTATTATGCAGTCCGGCGTATTTTGCGGTGAGTCTATGTTTAACAATCAACCTGATGGCGCTAAGCTGGCCATGTGGGCATTGGTAAACTGGTTAAAAAAACATAATGCAAGTTTCATCGACTGCCAGCTTGAAAACCCTTTTTTGTTGTCACTCGGATTAAAAGTTGTACCAAGAGAAGAGTTTTTGTCTAGACTTAATTTAGCACGTCAATTCACCGTGCCTTTGTCCATGTGGCAAGCACAGGAGCTGGAAAATATATATGACTGAGCACTTCCCGTCCAAGTTAGGATTAAGTCAACAATTCAGTTGTAGCTACCTTCCTGAGCAACAAGAACAGCTATTGGTTATATTAGATCCTAATTGCTATACACCAGAGCGGTTTGAACAACTATTAGCTTTAGGGTTTCGTCGCAGCGGTGACCAAATTTACCGTCCACACTGCCCAAGTTGTTCTGCTTGTCAATCAATTAGAGTGTTAGCTAAACAATTTACGCCCAGTCGCTCACAAAAACGCAAACGCAATAAGTTAAAACATGGCTACCACGTGATAGTCAGTCATGATGAACGTCCAGAATATTATCCGCTTTACGAAAAGTATATCACCCAGCGACACAGTGATGGATCAATGTATCCACCAAATAAGCTCCAATATGAGAGTTTTCTATTTTGTCGTTGGATGTCCATAGTGTTTATTGAGCTCTGGCATAGAGACAAGTTAATCGCTGTTGCAGTCACTGACGATATGCCCCATTCTCTGTCGGCGATCTACACCTTCTTCGACCCGGATTATGAGTCGCTGAGTTTAGGTAGCATTATGATTTTAGCTCAGATAGAACATGCCACAAAACATGACAAACATTACGTATACTTGGGTTACCAAATAGATAGTTGTCAGAAAATGCGCTACAAAACACAATTTACCCCAGCTGAGCGCCTAGTAAAAGATACGTGGAAAAAAGTCGATTTATAGCCAAATAGCTTTATTGAGCGACTTGGTTTATCCGCAATAGAGGTTAAATAGACCCACTTTGGCTCCATCTGGAATATTCAAATCGACAGTCGTTGTCAGCTATGGCATCATAGCTCACCTTCGAGCAGACAGAATTTATCGTAGTTGACCACATAATTTTGGAGCCTTGGATAAATTAAATTACGGCAAATTTACAAAATGTAGGGCCGTAACTTTACTTATTCCTCGCTTTTGGGCAAAATCTGCATCGTTTAATTTAACCAAGAGGTGATACGCTACACATGGCGAAAGAAGACGTTATTGAAATGCAAGGCACGGTCCTTGATACTCTACCAAATACAATGTTCCGTGTTGAATTAGAAAACGGTCACGTTGTTGTTGCGCATATTTCTGGAAAAATGCGTAAGAACTACATCCGTATTTTAACTGGTGACAAAGTCACTGTTGAAATGACGCCTTATGATCTATCTAAAGGACGCATTGTCTTCCGTGCTCGTTAATTGTGAGCGTTCTAAATAGTGCACACTTGATTAGCTATAATAATAAAGGAAATCCTTTATATTGATTGGCATTAATTTAGAAACTTACGGACCGTTCGCTTAATATGCGAAAAAACAAAAAGCCCCGCTAGATGCAGGGCTTTTTGTTTAAGACCTAATTATTACAATCAGGCCGATACAGCTTCTGTTTGATATTCAAACTTAAGTTTACTCTCTTTAACTGATACTTTTACCGTACCACCGTCAGACAGGCTACCGAACAATATTTCGTTCGCAAGCGGCTTTTTCAAGTTGTCCTGAATAACTCGCGCCATTGGCCTTGCTCCCATGGCTTTGTCGTATCCAGTATCCGCTAGCCAACTTCTGGCCTGTGAAGTAAGTTCCAGGTTGACCGACTTCTTGTCTAACTGAGCTTGTAGCTCGACAATAAATTTATCAACAACTTGCAAGATCACTTCTCTATCCAAGTGGTTAAACCAAATGATATTGTCCAATCGGTTTCTGAATTCAGGCGTAAATACCTTATTAATCTCACTCATAGCGTCATGTGAATGATCTTGTTCTTGGAAACCAATAGACTGGCGGACTGTCTCCTGAACACCAGCATTAGTCGTCATAACCAATACTATGTTCCTAAAGTCTGCTTTGCGACCGTTGTTGTCTGTAAGCGTACCGTGGTCCATCACCTGTAGCAGTATGTTGTAGATATCAGAGTGCGCCTTTTCAATTTCATCTAACAACACCACTGCATGTGGGTGTTTAATGACCGCATCAGTCAATAATCCGCCCTGTTCAAAACCTACATATCCAGGGGGAGCACCAATAAGACGGCTAACAGCATGTCTTTCTGCATACTCAGACATATCGAAACGAATAAATTCGATTCCCATACACTTGGCAAGTTGCTTAGTAACTTCTGTTTTACCCACACCTGTTGGACCTGCGAACAAGAACGAACCGACAGGCTTATCTTCATTTGCGAGACCTGAGCGAGATAGTCTTATCGCTGAAGTCAACGCATCGATTGACTCATCTTGCCCAAAGACCAACATTTTCAGGTTACGGTCAAGATTTTTAAGAGTCTCTTTATCGCTCGAAGATACACTCTGCTGCGGTATACGTGCAATTTTCGAGACTATCGCTTCAATATCAGCAACACCAATCGTTTTCTTACGCTTGGACACCGGCAATAACCTTTGGTTAGCACCCGCCTCATCTATCACGTCAATGGCTTTGTCAGGTAAGTGACGCTCATTTATGTATTTAGCGCTCAACTCGGCTGCGGCTCGCAAAGCTTTTTGCGTATAACGAATACCGTGATGCTCCTCGTAACGTTCTTTAAGTCCGTTAAGAATTTTTGTTGTGTCCGCCACACTCGGCTCAACAATATCAATCTTTTGAAATCTACGGACCAACGCTCTGTCTTTCTCAAATATGTTTTTAAATTCTGAATAGGTCGTAGACCCCATACAACGAAGTTGGCCGCTTGAAAGCAATGGTTTTATTAGGTTAGAAGCATCCATAACCCCACCAGACGCTGCTCCAGCACCTATTATCGTGTGTATTTCATCAATAAACAAAATAGCATGAGGTTGAGCTTGCAACTCTTTAAGCAGTGCCTTGAAGCGTTTTTCAAAATCACCTCTATATTTGGTGCCTGCTAACAAAGCTCCCATGTCCAGTGAATACACTGTCGCATCTTCAATAACATCAGGAACCTCTTTATTGACTATTCGATAAGCTAAGCCTTCGGCTATGGCTGTTTTACCCACACCAGCTTCACCTACGAGTAATGGGTTATTCTTCTTACGACGGCATAACACTTGAACAGTACGTTCGACCTCTTCATCTCGACCAACCAACGGGTCAATACGGCCGCTTGCAGCTTGTGTATTTAGGTTGGTAGTAAAGTTTTCGAGCTTGGTTTTCTCTTCCTGCTGAATATCGTTCGAATCGTCTTGAATTTCTTCATGATCTTCCTGCTCATGATCATCATCCATCTTAGAAATACCGTGACTGATGTAATTTACGATGTCCAAGCGACTGATATCGGCTTTTTTCAATAAATAAACAGCTTGGCTTTCCTGCTCGGAGAAAATGGCTACAAGCACATTAACTCCTGTAACTTCAGAACGGCCTGAAGATTGAACATGGAACACTGCTCGCTGTAATACACGTTGAAAACCAAGTGTTGGTTGTGTTTCTCTGTCTTCTTCTAAATCCGGAATGACAGGCGTTGTTTCATCTATAAAATCCGATAACTCTTTTTTTAGTGTGCTCATATCAACGCCACACGCGTCTAAGGCTTCACTGGCAGAAGGGTTATCAATCAAAGCAAGTAGCAAATGCTCGACAGTCATGAACTCATGGCGACGAGATCGAGCCTCACGAAATGCGGCATTAAGAGTAAGTTCTAAATCTTTATTTAGCATTGGCAACCCCCAACAAGAAAATAAAAGGTCATTCCTGCTCACAATTACAAAGCAGCGGGTGCTCGTGATCACGAGCGTATCTGTTAACCTGCTCAGCCTTTGTGTAGGCGATGTCAGCAGGATATATTCCACATACCGCCTTTCCTTTATGATGCACTTCCAACATCACTTCAGTTGCTCTCTCGCTATCCATATTAAAGAACCTGGTCAATACCTCGACAACAAAGTCCATCGGAGTGTAATCGTCGTTGTTTAAAATCACTTTATGTTTTCGTGGTGGCTCTAGCTGTTGCTTTTGCCTCTCACGAACGGCGTCCAATACACCCGAATCTTTAATTCCACTCATAATTAAATATAGTCTTGTCTTCCAATCTCAAGCAAATACATTTGAGAAATAAATAAAATGTTAAAAAAAAGAGCAAAAAACTTGACTGCTTGCTCATATAAACTACAGTCTTACTTGTCTGCTTAATCTATGGGCAGTCTAGCAAAATATAAAGGTTAGATTAACTAAATTTAGTCAACTTATTAGAAGGATGTAGAAGTATGGCTTGCGGAAAAGTCAAGTGGTTTAATAACGCCAAAGGGTTTGGTTTCATCGTAGAAGACGGCAGTGACGAAGATATCTTTGCTCATTACTCGACGATTGTAATGGATGGATACAAGACACTTAAAGCTGGTCAAGATGTAACATTCGAACTTCAGCAAGGCCCTAAAGGGTTACACGCTACAAACATCGCTCCTATTACGGAAGATGTTGTTTAATAAGCGTAATTTGTAAAGCGGGTAAGTCTTACTGCTCGCTTCATCTCCTACTTTCAAAGCCTCTAAAAGACTTTCAAAGTCCTCTTACCAGCCGCTAGTGTAAATGTTTATAACATTTCACAATTCACCTTTAAATTTAATAATTAGCCCCAACATCCAATCGCTGTTAGACTATTGTCTCGCTTGATACTGGCATTCAAGGTTGGTTAGATAATTTTTCTTAATCACGCTTTTTTCTACTGGCGGAGTTGAAATACCTAACCAGCTTGCAATAGCTAAAATTACTTAGCAGTTTGAACAATACCTATTGAGACAGCGTTTTAGTCTGTCTCTGAATTGTTTACAGCTAATTAACTAAATTCTAAACATGCAACTGTTGACTGGCGATTACGCCCACAACTATCTAGGAATGATGATGACATCGAAAATTATCTACACTAAAACAGATGAAGCACCAGCACTAGCTACTTACTCACTGCTTCCTATCATCCAAGCATTCACAAAACCAGCAAATATTGACGTTGAAACACGTGATATTTCTTTAGCTGGTCGTATCATTGCTAACTTCTCAGAGTTTTTAAATGAAGAGCAACGTATTGGTGATGCATTAGCTGAGCTTGGCGAGCTGGCTAAAAAACCTGAAGCTAACATCATCAAGCTTCCTAATATCAGTGCTTCTATCCCACAGCTTCGAGCCGCAATTAAGGAGCTTCAAGCTAAAGGTTACGCACTACCTGAATACCCTGCCGAACCAAAAAATGAACAAGAAGCAGAAATTAAAGCTCGATATGACAAGATCAAAGGTAGTGCTGTAAACCCAGTATTACGTGAAGGTAACTCAGATCGCCGTGCGCCTGGTTCAGTTAAAGCCTACGCACGTAAAAACCCTCATTCAATGGGTGCCTGGTCAAAAGACTCTAAGTCATATGTTGCTTCAATGACTAAAGGTGACTTCTTCGGTTCAGAGCAGTCAACAACTGTGTCAGAAGCTACCGATGTACGCATCGAGCACGTTTCAACTTCAGGTGACGTAACCGTACTAAAACAAAGCACCCCACTACTTGCTGGTGAGATTATCGACGCTTCAAGTATGAATGTTTCAGCACTACGCGAATTTTTGGCTGCGCAAGTTCAAGAAGCGAAGGATAAAGGCGTGTTGTTCTCATTGCATATGAAAGCAACCATGATGAAGGTTTCTGATCCAATCATCTTTGGTCACGCAGTTAAAGTTTTTTATAAAGATGTATTTGCTAAACACGCTGAGACATTTGCTGAACTTGGTGTTGACGCAAACAATGGTATTGGCGATGTGTACTCAAAAATCGAGTCACTAGACGACGCAAAACGACAAGAAATTGAAGCTGACCTTGCCGCGGTTTATGAAACAGCACCTAGTATGGCAATGGTTGATTCAGATAAAGGCATTACTAACTTACACGTACCAAGTGATGTTATCATCGACGCATCAATGCCAGCAGCTATCCGCACAAGTGGACAGATGTGGAATGCAGAAGGCAAGCAACAGGATACCGCATTTGTTATTCCTGATCGTTGCTATTCAGGCGTTTACAGCGCGACTATCGATTTCTGTAAAGAAAACGGTGCTTTCGACCCACGCACAATGGGTACCATTCCAAATGTTGGTCTAATGGCTCAAAAAGCAGAAGAGTATGGTTCACACGACAAAACATTTGAAGCGCCTTCAAATGGTACAATTCGTGTAGTAGATAGCGCTGGTAACACGTTACTGGAGCACAGTGTTGAACAAGGCGACATCTGGCGTATGTGTCAGGTTAAAGACGCGCCAATCAAAGATTGGGTGAAATTAGCAGTCAACCGCGCACGCGCGACTGGTGTTCCTGCCGTATTCTGGTTAAATGAAGCTCGCGCACATGACGCAGAGCTAATTAAAAAAGTTAACGCCTACCTTCCTGAACATGACACAAATGGATTAGACATTCGTATTATGGCGCCAGTAGAAGCCACTTTATTCTCTCTAGAGCGCATGAAAAATGGTGAGGATACCATTTCGGTAACTGGTAACGTACTTCGTGATTACCTAACCGACTTATTCCCAATTCTTGAGCTGGGTACTAGTGCAAAAATGCTTTCTATCGTACCGCTGATGAATGGTGGTGGTCTATTTGAAACCGGTGCTGGCGGTTCTGCTCCAAAACATGTACAACAGTTTGAAAAAGAAAACCACTTGCGTTGGGACTCTCTAGGCGAATTCCTTGCACTTGCAGCGTCTCTGGAACACCTTAGCCAGAACACCGGCAATGCAAAAGCCCAAGTACTTGCTGACACACTTGACGCGGCAACGGCTAAATTCCTTGATGAGAATAAGTCACCGTCACGTAAAGTGAAGGAACTGGATAACCGAGGCAGTCACTTCTACCTTGCAATGTATTGGGCGCAAGAGCTTGCAGCTCAAGACAAAGATGCAGAGCTAAAAGCTAAATTCACTTCTGTTGCAGAGCAGCTTACTGCTAAAGAAGCTGAAATTGTTGCGGCACTCAATGAAGTTCAAGGGCAAGCTATGGATGTTGGCGGCTACTACCAGCCAGAAGATCAAAAAGCATTCGCTGCAATGCGCCCTGCAACTGTATTCAACGAAATTCTTGCTACACTTTAATTTCTAAATATTCTCGAGCGGCTTAATTTAAGCCGCTCTTATTTTCCCCTTCCCTATCTGATTTGTTAAACTGAACGTGTCAAAGTCAAAAGAACACTTCAATGAAACAGAACTTCTCCAAAAAAAAATCAACAACAAATCGCAAAAGCCCAAATTCATCAAGCCGTTTTCCTAAACGTAACCGTGAAATTCGCCAAGCGCTTCCACCTGAGCAAGTCAAAGTTGTATTGTTCAACAAACCATTTGACGTACTTTGTCAATTTACTGATGGTGAGGGGCGTAAAACACTAGCCGACTTTATTGATGTAAAAGACGTTTATGCTGCAGGTCGATTAGATAGAGATAGTGAAGGATTATTACTGCTAACCAATTGTGGAAAGTTGCAAAACCAACTGACTTCGCCAAAGAAGGAAACCAGTAAAACCTACTGGGTACAAGTTGAAGGCGTGCCTAATGAAACTTCATTACAAGCGCTCCGTTCAGGCGTACAATTGAAAGATGGTCTGACTAAACCAGCAAAAATCGAGATAATTCCAGAACCAGATATTTGGCCTCGAGTACCGCCAATTCGCGAACGCAAAAATATCCCAACAACTTGGCTAAGTATCAGTATTTCAGAAGGCAGAAACCGGCAAGTCAGACGTATGACAGCGCATATCGGGCACCCGACGCTGCGCCTTATTCGCTACAGTATTGGGGATTATCGGTTAGATAATCTAGAAAATGGACAGTACCGTATTTTATAAAACATCAAGGTAATGAATTGTATGGCTATTAATTGCCTCGTTGACTTTCAGCACTATTGATTTGCGTGTTATAATGCCCGCCTTTCCAGACCATCATGAACTATTTACAGCGAAACTATGAGCGATAACAGTAATATAAAAGTCATTGTCGGCATGTCCGGCGGCGTTGATTCCTCCGTATCAGCATATCTTCTAAAAGAGCAAGGCTATCAAGTCGAAGGCTTGTTTATGAAGAACTGGGAAGAAGACGATAACGACGAATACTGTGCTGCTGCTGAAGATCTTAAAGATGCGCAAGCTGTCTGCGACAAGCTAGGTATCGAGCTTCATACTGTAAATTTTGCTGCTGAGTATTGGGACAACGTATTTGAGCACTTCCTTGAAGAGTACAAAGCGGGTCGTACACCAAACCCAGATATCATGTGTAACAAGGAAATCAAATTCAAAGCCTTTTTACAGTTTGCCGCCGAAGCGTTAGGCGCAGACTATATCGCCACGGGCCACTACGTTCGTCGCGCACAACGCGATGAAAAGTTTGTGATGCTCAGAGGTCTTGATGACAACAAAGATCAGAGCTACTTTCTTTATACCCTCAGTCATGAGCATATTGCGCAAACTCTATTCCCTGTGGGAGAAATCGAAAAACCAGAAGTTCGTCGTATTGCTGAGGAGCAAGGTTTAATTACTCACGATAAAAAAGACTCTACCGGAATTTGCTTTATTGGCGAACGCAAATTTAAGGACTTCTTGGCTAAGTATTTACCAGCACAACCGGGCAACATTGAAGACTGTGAAGGAAATATAGTTGGCGAACACGAAGGTTTGATGTATCACACATTAGGGCAACGCAAAGGCCTATTAATAGGTGGAATGAAAGAAGGCAGTGGCGAGCCATGGTATGTAGTAGACAAAGAAATCGAACGCAATGTGTTAGTTGTAGGCCAAGGTAAAAACCACCCTCGCCTGTTTAGCAATGGACTAAATGCCAGCCAACTTCATTGGGTAGACCGCCAAGGTCCTCAAGGGACTACACGCTGCACAGTCAAAACACGTTACCGTCAAACTGACATTCCTTGTACACTGCTTGTTGGACAAGACGGTTTGGCCAGAGTACTTTTCGATGAACCCCAAAAAGCAGTAACTCCTGGCCAGTCTGCAGTTTTTTATAAAGACGATGTGTGTCTCGGCGGCGGCATTATCGAGTCGGTGATAAAATAATGCAAAACCAGTATGTTATGCCTTTGGCTGCGATGTGCCAAATTACGAAGCTAGTACAAAAGTGTGCACGCTACGGAACCTTTAATGACTATGAAGTAGAAGGTTTTTTAAAAAGTATTCTTAACACATCCCCAGAAAGGCCTGAAGATGTGTATCCAGATAAACTTGCAATTAAAGAGGGTTGCCAAGCTGTTATCAAACAGCTGTCTTCCGGCCCCGATAAAGATGTTGAACTGGTAAAATACGTCGGTAGTTTAATGCAGCTAGAAAGGGTTCTCAGCAACGACAAGAGAGCACTTTCCCAACTTGGTGATAAAATTCAACAAGTAGAACGCCAGTTATTACATTTCGACATTTGTGAAAGTCAAATAATAGCGGCGCTCGCAGACATATACGAACAAGTGATCAGTCCTATGGGACCAAAGATCCAAGTATTTGGTAAACCAGAGCTGCTCAAGCAAAAGCACATACAACAAAAAGTCAGAGCGTTATTACTTGCTGGTATCAGAAGTGCCGTATTGTGGCGTCAACTTGGTGGAAAGAGACGGCAGTTTTTCTTTGCTAAGAAAAGTATAATCAGCGCCGCAAAAAGTTATTTATAAGTGCGACTAGTATAATGCTAGTGGTATAAAGTATCGTTCAAAAACAAATAGTTAGGAGTTATTATGGAGCTTTCAGCGTTAACCGCTATCTCTCCGGTTGATGGTCGCTATGGTAGCAAAACCAAAGAGCTAAGAAGCATTTTTAGTGAATTTGGTTTAATCAAATACCGCGTAACCGTAGAAGTTCGTTGGTTACAAGCGCTAGCTAACAGCGAAGCCATCACAGAAGTACCTGCATTTAGCGACCAAGCAAATGCGTTACTAGATAGCATCGTTGAAAACTTCAGCGAAGCCGATGCAGCACGCGTAAAAGAAATTGAGCGCACCACTAACCATGATGTAAAAGCAGTCGAATATCTGCTGAAAGAAAAAGTTGCTGACAATGCTGAGCTTAACGCGGTAAATGAGTTCATCCATTTCGCATGTACATCAGAAGACATCAATAACTTATCACACGCTCTAATGCTAACAGAAGCACGCAATAAAGTACTGCTTCCTTACTGTGACGAGCTATTGAAAGCCATTAAAGACAAAGCGGTTGAATACAAATCAGTGCCAATGATGACACGTACCCATGGTCAACCGGCTTCGCCTTCGACGATGGGTAAAGAATTTGCCAATGTATACGTGCGACTCAAACGTCAACGTGAGCAAATTGCTAGCATCGAAATGTTAGGTAAAATCAACGGCGCTGTTGGTAACTACAACGCACACCTAAGCGCCTACCCTGATTACGATTGGCATACCCATTGTGGCGAATTTGTCACAAGCCTTGGCATTACATGGAACGCATTCACCACGCAAATCGAGCCTCACGACTATATCGCAGAGTTATTTGATGCGATTGCTCGTTTCAATACCATTCTAATCGACTTTAACCGTGACGTTTGGGGATATATTGCGCTTAATCACTTCAAGCAGAAAACCATTGCTGGTGAAATTGGCTCATCGACCATGCCGCACAAAGTGAACCCGATCGACTTTGAAAACTCTGAAGGTAATTTAGGTATTGCTAACGCGATTTTTGCACACCTTGCTCAAAAGCTACCAGTTTCACGCTGGCAGCGCGACCTGACTGATTCAACGGTACTGCGTAACCTAGGTGTAGGTATGGGCTATGCACTAATTGCTTATCAAGCAACACTTAAAGGTGTGAGTAAGCTTGAAGTTAATGCAGACCGTTTACTTGCCGAATTGGATGACAACTGGGAACTATTAGCAGAGCCGATTCAAACCGTGATGCGTAAACACGGTATTGAGAAGCCTTACGAGAAGTTAAAAGAGCTAACTCGTGGTAAGCGCGTCAACCAGCAGATTATGGCTGAGTTTATCGATAACCTAGCATTACCTGCTGAAGTCAAAGCGCAGATGAAAGAAATGACGCCGGCTAACTATATTGGCCGAGCTGAAGCATTCATCGACGAGCTAAACTAATCTAGCAGAGTTTGTTTTGTTCTAAATAAGCGAAAGAGACAACTCTTTCGCTTTTTTTATGGAAAATTTACATGTATCAACTGCAAATAAATGATATCGACTATAAAACCTTTCTGGCGCAATATTGGCAGAAGAAGCCATTATTGATTAAAAAAGGTTTTGCGAATTTTGAAGATCCCATTGATCCCGAAGAATTAGCAGGACTTGCCACTGAAGAATGTATTGAATCTAGGATCATAACCAACCACCAAGATAATTGGGAAGCACACCACGGTCCGTTCGAGCAGTTCGATTTGCTTACTGAAACCAATAGCACGCTTTTGGTTCAAGCGGTTGATCACTGGCACCCAAGTGCTGCGGATTTAATTGAAGCTTTCCGGTTTATTCCAAATTGGCGAATTGATGACTTAATGATCAGCTTTTCGACTCCAGGAGGTGGCGTTGGTCCGCACCTAGATCAATACGATGTGTTTATTATTCAAGGCCAGGGTAAAAGACACTGGCGAGTTGGCTTGCCAAACGCAAACTTAAAACAATTTGCACAAAATAAAAGCCTTCTTCAAGTTGAGCAGTTTGATGCCATTATCGACGCGGTCTTAGAGCCAGGTGATATACTCTACATTCCACCAGGTTGTCCCCATGAAGGCTATGCTGTTGAAAATGCTTTAAACTATTCTGTTGGATTTCGCGCACCAGATCAAAAGGATCTACTGTCAAGCCTTGCAGATCATGTAATCGATACTGAATCTGGTAGTAAACGATACGCAGATCCTGACTTACAACTAAGAAGCTCGATAGGTGAGGTTGCAGTATCCGATAAACAACGGTTAAAAGCACTCTTAAACTCAATAATTGATGACGAAGCGCTATTTTCACAATGGCTAGGCAAGACCTTAAGTGAGCCAAAACACGATATGGATCTTGCTCCGCTGGAACTACCATTAGACTTAGAGCAGTTGCTTACAGAATATGATGAGCAAGACATTGTCTATCGCGCCGGTGGAGTAAGAGCAATTTATCAAATAAATCAGAATGATATTCTACTGAGTGTCAATGGTGAGAATTTCACTCTTGCTAGTCACAATATTGGAGCTGTAAAACAGCTCACAGATGGCAATTCTTTTGAGTTTGGTGCAATTATTTCTGCTTTGAGTAGCTTGGATTTTGCACAAGCCTTTACTAAACTCATTAATGACGGGATCTATTTTATTGACTAAGTGTGGTAGGGCCAACACTAATCAACAAATAGAGGATAAGACCTGTAAGAACAAGATAGTCGCGTTCACAATAATAAAAATGCCGATAGCTCAACACGTTGAGGTTGAATGCTATCGCTCAAGCTTGTCTTGTGGGAACAGGAAGTTTGCATTTAGTTAAGTGAGGGCAGTATGGGTTACAAAGTTGCACAAGTAAGCTGGCAATCTAAAAAATTACAGCTCAAAGCGATCCGTGAACGTGTTTTTGTCTGCGAATTGCATATTCCTAAAGAAGTTGAGTTCGACCAACAAGATATCACCGCTGAACATGTCATTATCTCTGACGATGAAGATGGGCCCATTGGCACGGGGCGATTGTGTGCCGATGGTTTGCTTAGCAGAATCGCCATTGTTAAAGCCCATCGCAACCGTCTTGCGTACACGTCACTCATTAACAGTTTGATTGATGTGGCTAGGTCAAAAGGACTTGAAGATGTCTATATTCAATGCATTTTAGATGAAGTGCCTGAATTTCTTCGATCCGGCTTTTCAGTACAAAGCGGTGTCTTCATGGAAGCGGGCATTCCGAGACAAAGGCTCAGATGCCCTATTCAATCATTTAATACCGATCCCTTTACGATGCTTCATTAGCCCAAAGTTCGTCTTTTTCGAACAGCTCGTATAGGCCATGGGCGCGGCTAACAAGGAGGTTAGCGAATTGATGCTGAGTTTTGTCTACTGGTTTAGTAGCCATAATTTCTTCAGCCTTTAACTGCCACTGAAACGAGATGTAACGAAGTGCATCTCGTGCGTTTGGCGCCGCTGATGCTAAAAAGTGATCGGTTGGCAAGCGCCCTGTCACTACCCAATAGGTTTTTCCGTCCTGTGCTTTGATCTTCCATAACGCAACTAAAGGCTCAATGTAACGGCATTCTTTCTCAAGGATACTTTGCGGCATGATCCCTTTGCTGGCCAAATGTTTTTGTGCCGATTGTAAGCATTCTCTTTGCCACTGAATTGACATCTGTTTTTGTTGTTCTTCTGTCAGTTGATTCGTGTTTTTATTTTCTTCGCTCATGGCTATTCCTACCTAAAACTAAGCTGATATCTATTGAGAAGTGCAGTGATTCACTTGAGTTGTCTATCTTGCAGTTGGAGGTTCAACGACCGGTAAGATATTTCTCGTTCTTCATATTCCCATGTAAGGGCTTCATTACTGCGGTTACCACGATACTAAGCTTTTATCCCTATTGGTGCAAGCAAGCAGCACATGATCGCTATTTTTTAAAAATTTCAAACTTTTTTGTTTTTGTAAGTTTCGAGAAAGTTTACCGCCCTATTCTAGCCATAACAAAACAACACACTGAGTCAACAAACTCACATTTAGTATAAAACTTGGAAGGAAACTCAAATGTTTAAATCACTTTTAGTATCAACACTAGCATTAACTTCAACAGCTGTATTGGCAGAGCCTCAAAACAATGACGAGCTTTCTTGGGGTATTGGTTTAGCCGTAATTTCTCAGGACCAAGGTTATATCGATATCGGTAACGAGACGACTTTTGTACCAGCTCTAGCTATCAAAAAAGGGAACTTTAGCCTACTTGGTCCACGCGTTAGCTATAAACTTGTTGAAGCTGAAAACTACGAGGTAGCACTTTCTGGTCACCTTCGCCTTGATGGATATGAGGCAGACGATGCTGATTTCTTCAAAGGTATGGAAGACAGAGATATGAGCTTCGATTTAGGCTTCGAAGTTGAATATGACACGGACTTCGGTGAGTTCGGTTTTGAATTTATGCATGATGTAACCAGCACTCATGAAGGTTATGAAGCAAGCATTAGTTATGGCATCCCTGTCCGTTATGAAGACGGTAGAGTTGTACCTTACATTTCTGCAAATTTTAGCAGTGAAGATTTAGTTGACTACTACTACGGTGTTAAGGCAAATGAAGCGCTAGCAAACCGTCCTTTCTACGAAGGCGAATCAACAACCAACATTGAAGTTGGTGTAAGCAGCGACTGGTTCTTCGGTAAACATCACATGGTTAAAGCTGACATTAGCTACACCAGCTATGGTAGCGATATCAAAGATTCTCCTCTCATTGACAAATCTGGTTCACTTCAAATTATCCTGGGGTATGTCTATGTATTCTAAGCTCGCAACATTATGTGTCGCTACAGCCTTAATTGGCTGTAGCGAGGATAACTCTGCACCTGAAGTCATCCAAAATACACCTGCTCAGGCCGTAACTACTTTGATAAAAGTCGCAGAAACCGTCCCGAGCAAAACATTTTATGGCCGTATTGAAGGCAGTGACAATATCGACATGGCGCTATTTGCCGCCGGGCGCATTGAACAGTTATACGTTCGCGCAGGGCAATATGTGGAACAAGGAGATGTACTAGCCAAACTGTACTCTCCAGATCTACAGGCGAAGACTGATTCTCAGCAAGCAAGTTTGCTCAGCGCTCAGTCATCGTTAATAAAAGCAGAGGCTGATTATGCTCGTACACGTGAACTCGTGTTAAAAGAGCTTCAGCCAAAATCAGCGCTTGATCAAGCGAAAGCCAACCGAGATGTTGCAAAGCAGGCTGTAAATCAGGCACTTGCGGCGTTAAAAGAAGCGCAAAATTTACAGGCTGAAAACCTGCTAAAAGCAAATCGCTCGGGGGTTATTAGTGAAGTACACTTTCGAGTAGGTGACTATGTTGCATCTGGTCAACCTCTGCTACGTTTCCAGGCTAAAGACGCTTTAAAGGTTAATTTTAAATTGCCTGAAGAAGACGCAATCCCACTGGTCAATGGAAAATCTGTAGAAGTATTTGTGCCAGCGATTAATGAATCTCTTACTGGTAAAGTAATAGAGCGCGCATTACCGCTTGGTGACAACTCTTTGTTTTTCACGGTAATGGTTGAGCTTAAGCAGGCTTCCGATACACTACTCGGCCTGCGTGCCAAATTATTACTACCAGTTACTAGTCGCACTCTGTATGAAGTACCACCTTCAGCACTGCGCTATGACAAACAAAACACGCCATATCTGCTACTTGATAGTCAACCCAATCAGAAGGTTCCGGTCAGCCTTGTGGCAACTTCGGCTAATAAGCTTCTTGTTACTGCCGAACAACCACTTAGAAAACAAACCATTATTACCTCTGAAGCAAAACTGGCGATGAACCTAGTTAACATTGAATGAGGAAACCACCGTGAGTAACTCAATTCCATGGTATCTCAATACCCGACTCATCTTGGGGATCGTGATTATTCTTAGCCTGACAGGGCTTGCAGGATGGAATAGCGCGTATAACCAAGAAGATCCTCACTTTCCCTACCGTAACGGCTTCGTTTCTATTTCGAGTGCTGGAATGAGCGTACAACAACTCAATGACGCACTAGTTAAGCCTACCGAGAGAGTGCTAAGTCAGATAGATGAAATCAATAACTACAGTGCTCGTATCAAAGCAGGCTTTGCCATTATCGATATTGAGTTGCGTGAAGAAGTTTACGATACAGAAACTGTCTGGCAACGCATAAAGGAACGTATGGCACCGATGCAAATGTCTGCCGAAAACGCACATATTTTCGTTCAGGATAGAGCTCAAGATACACAGGGAATTGTTTTATCTATTGACAGTGGTGGCGGTCTTCTTAACGACAGAGAGCTTGCGATAGAAGTGAGAGATGAACTGTTGCGACTCAGTTCTGTTCGCAACGTCACTCTAGTTGGCGATCCTAGTCAACAGCTAGTAATCGAATATGCCCATGATAAGCTAATTGAAACTGGAATAACCCCAGCGCAAATAGCAGCCAGATTACGACAATCCAATAGCCAATCTACTCCGGGAACTTTAGCAGAAAATACCACCAGTATCAGCTTGTCTCCACTAAGCAGACTTGCGAACGAACAACACATTGGTGACAAACTTATCGCAACCGTAAATGGCGGTGAAATTCCACTTTCCAGCATCGCAAATATTAAATATGACGTCGATCCAACTGCAACAGAACAATTCTGGATGAACGGCAAACAGGTGATCGGCTTAGCTATTACTCTGCCACCTAATCGAGTTCAAGTTGAACAAGTCGGTCAGCAAATAAAAGCAGCTGTTGAACGGATTAACAGCCGCTTTATTGGTGAACCTGTAAAAATCGAGCTATATCAACCTGATTGGTCAAAACAGCGTCGAGATGGCCTATTAAACTCTTTACTTTTAAGTAGCTTGGCAGTCGCGGTTATTCTATTGTGTCTAATGTCCATGCAAAGTGCCATTATTGTCAGTCTCGCTATTCCAGCAATCACTTTAAGCGCATTGGCTTTATTTACCTCGTTTGATGGCGTCATACACCAAATGACCATTGCGGGCATGGTATTGTCTTTAGGCTTGATGGTCGACAACTGCATTGTGGTAGCAGAACGAATGACCTACTATCAAGAGCGCGGCGAAAAAGGCCTCAAAGCAGCAATTAAGTCTGTCGCTGAACTAAAGCAACCACTGGCATCTGCAACATTAACGACCATTGCTGCTTTCGTTCCTATGCTAATCTCAAAAGGCAGCGTTGCTGACTTTATCGCCACTATTCCACTGCTGGTTATCATCTGTATTGTGGTGAGCTATTTTATCGCAATGACGTTTGTTCCTGTGGTATTTCAAAAGCTAAATATCGACATTCCTTTTCTCAACAAGGTGCAAAATACCATTAAGGTGACGCTTGATGAAATTGGCCTTAGAATTGCAAACTTTTCTTTGCAAAGAACCAAACTCACTTTCCTACTGTGTTTAGTCGGTATTACTGGGTTAATGAGTATTCCGGGACAGCCTGGCGAGTTCTTTCCAAAAACCAACCGCAATCAAGCTTATGTGGATATCCAACTCCCCTTTGGTAGCCATATAGATGCCACCACTACCATTGCAAATGAAATAGCAGAATACTTGGATCGTCGACAAGACATAACCGACACTATGGTGTTCTCTGGATTTTCAGGTCCTCGTTTTTATTACAACCTTGCTCAACAACCAAATGAAACGCATATCGCGCGCGTGGTATTTGAATCTACACTCGATAGCAATATGAACGAGCTAGTGGCCGAACTTAACCAAGTCCTAAAACCTCGTTATCGTAGTATTATTCTTAATGCACGTGAACTTGGTCAGGGACCACCAATTGAAAGTCCGATAGAGTTAAGGTTATCAGGTAGTGACACTGGAAAACTGCAAACAGCAGCCGAAGCACTACTAGACAAGCTTAGAGAAGAATCTGGCCTGACCAATTTACGCCGCGAGTATACCTTTGGAAGTCCACAACTTACGTTAGACTTTGACCAGCAGCTGCTAACGCAATTGGGATTAACCGAAGATGAAATGACGCAATACACAGCTTGGAGAAGCTCAGGACTAACGGTTACCCAACTCGATTTCACACAAGAGCCAATCAGTTTAGTATTACGTGATCCAAGTTCTAGCCAAAGTAGTACTGACCTATTAAATACACAGGTCGTACTCGCTGACGGTGCCACGCTACCAATTAGTGCCTTAGCAAAAACATCAATAGAAGGTATTCCAGCTTTCGTACAACGACGTAATGGTCAGAAAGTGATTACCATACTAAGCGACGTGGAAGCTGGCTTCGATGAAGAAGAGATCCTAGAGGAGTTGGCTCCAACACTTATGAATATCGCCTCTGAAAATGGCGTTTATTTAGAGTTTGGTGGCGAAATGGAAGAAACTGAAGACGCTAACAACGCGCTATTTAAGACCTTACCTGCGGGCCTGGTGCTGCTGTTCATCGCCTTGGTGATTCAATTCAATTCTTTAAGATTGACCTTCTTAGTTATGCTCAGTATTCCATTAGGCATACTCGGTGCTCCAGCGATGTTAGCGGTAGTTGGCATTCCATTTGGGTTTATGTCTATCTTGGGAGTATTAGCGCTTACAGGTATTGTCGTTAACACTGCAATCTTGTTAATTGAAAGTGCGATGCAGAATTTGGCCAATGGTTTAGACCGCCATCAAGCTATTCAACTGGCAGTTCAAAATCGAATTAGACCTGTTATAGTAACAACCGTAACAACTATTGTTGGTATGTTGCCGTTAACTTCCAGTGCGAGCCCGCTTTGGCCGCCGCTTGCATGGGCTGTTATTGGTGGTCTGATTACGTCCACGATTCTGATGCTATTCGTGATGCCAGCGTTAATGAACTTAATGATTGGTGAAGCGCGTCAAGAGGAGTTGCAACATGCTTAGTTCAATGTTTAGCAAGGAAGTCATCCCTCAGATGCGTATACTTATTACTGAAGACAACAGACAGCTTGCTGAATTTATTCAGCAAGCTATCGACCAAGATGGTCATGCAGCAGATATCGCCAATGATGCGAGTCAACTATTCTCACTAATGGATAGTTGGCAGTACGATGCAATTATTTTAGATTTAGGCTTACCCGATCAGGATGGGCTCGATGTAATTCGAGCCATACGACAAACCAAAAATCCTATTCCAATACTCATCTTAACGGCTAGAGGCAGCGTTGATGACCGTATAAAAGGACTCGATCTTGGTGCAGACGATTACCTTAACAAACCCTTTGCTATAGATGAGTTAAAAGCTCGCCTTCGTGCTTTGCTCAGACGCCCCAGTAGTTACACTGGTAATTTACTCATTCAGGGCAACCTCGCGTTGGATACTAAATCACGCCGAGTGATGATTGACGAACAAAACCTAACCATGGGTAAAACTGAAGTTGCCATCCTCGAGTATTTATTAAGAAACGCCGGACTCACTGTTGGCAAAGATGCGCTTTACGACGCTATTTATTCGTTAGGATTTGAGGTAACCGACAATGCGATTCAAGTCGCAGTCCACCGCATTCGTAAAAAGCTGGAGTCTTGTAATGCCAGTTCGACAATTAAAACATTGCGCGGAATTGGGTACATATTGACATGAAAATCACAAAACAATCACTCGCTCGGAAAATCTATCTTCACTTTGTGATAATCGGCTCCATGGTGTTTACATTGATTGGTACCACACTGTATTTATTCTCGATAAACTTCGCCAATCTTGCTGTTGAAAGCAGCATGTTTGGCATGAGTGAAGATATTCAAGAACATTTGTATTTCGACCAGAACAACCAGCTGCAATACTACACAGATAATGTTGCTGAAAAGTGGGGTTACGATGCACTATTTAATAACCTCGCTTTTCGGGTCGTTGATGTCGCAAGCAATCAGATCCTATTCAAGTCAACTCTTTCAGAGTCTGGTTCAGAAGCAATGTCTGCTTTGTCGGATACCATACCCATGGGTTACTCACACCTAGACGGTGTAGACCGCTACCGAATTGCTTTTGAACTAGATTCTCGTCCGTTACATCTTGATTTAGCGCGTAATGATTTAATTGGTGAGCTCGCAAACGAAGCGGTTATGCCAGTATTGAGTCAAGTTGCGATTGTCACTATGGTCGCTGCCTTTTTGGTTTTCATGGTAGTGGGATTTTTGTCGATCCGCTCTATCGTGAGACCGGTTCGTAAAGTCGCCAGTCAGTTAGAAGAAATTACGCCAGAGCAACTCAGTTTTCGTTTGAGCTCTGAAGGTTTACCGGTAGAAATTCAGCCCATCATTAACTCTCTAAACCAAGCTATGACGCGTGTAGAAGCCGGGTTCGATGAACAAAGGCGTTTTGTTGCCAATGCTGCGCATGAGCTAAAAACTCCGTTAGCCGTTTTGAATACCCGAGTACAACTCGCAAAGCTCGACCCAGCAACCAATGCAGGGGTGCTAACCGACGTGAGCTATATGACCCGTGTTGTGCAGCAATTACTGGACTTGTCTCGTGCACAAAGTCGCCTTGGTTATGAAAAGACAGAATTAAGCGTCCTTGAATTGGCACAAGAAGCCTGCATGATGCTGGCACCGCTAGCTCTGTCGCTTGATAAAGAGCTTGAGTTTGAGCCAGATGAGCATGCCGGTCACAAAATTGTCGCAGACAAAGCGGCGGTCCATATTATGGTTAAAAACCTTATTGAAAATGGCCTGCGTCACAGCAATGACAACGCTACAGTCGTCATTCGTGCCACCCATAATTTAATTGAAGTGGCTGATAACGGACCGGGTATAAATGAGCAAAACTATGAAAAGCTGTTCGAACGTTTTTGGCGTCAGGAACAATCTTCGCTAACCGGCAGCGGGCTTGGGCTAGCTATTGTCAAAGAAGTAGTCGATTTGCATAATGCCAAGTTAACCGTGGAATGTAAAAACGAACTAGGCGGCGCAACATTTAAAGTTTTATTTTAGTTCTGAAGCATCAGCTTGCTTGGTTCACTACTAAAGGGTGAAGCCAAATAAAAATACAACTACTTACGTCGTGGTGTCACGTTGTTGAAAATAACTTAAATACCTGTTGGCGCAAAATAATAAACGCCTGCCGCCAATGGTACTACCGATGCCAACAATCCCAATGCGAGATAACCTAAGTAGACTAACTTTTTGTTTAACAATAATCCGAGCAAAGAAATGACTATCAGAACGAGCGATGTCACGACAGAACCAAGTAGTAACAATAACCCAACCATTCCAACACCTTCAGATACAGTACCCACAAACAAAAATAACAATGACGTCGCAACGAAGACCACTGTTAATTTTGCTCTGTCTTTAGCTGACTGATAAAGGACATTGTTTTTCATGTGTTGTTTTCAGGTACTTTATCAGTAGAAGGAGATTAACATGACGACCAATGAAACAATAAATTTATGA
Source organism: Pseudoalteromonas sp. T1lg65 (assembly GCF_051930985.1). Classification (NCBI taxonomy): domain Bacteria; kingdom Pseudomonadati; phylum Pseudomonadota; class Gammaproteobacteria; order Alteromonadales; family Pseudoalteromonadaceae; genus Pseudoalteromonas; species Pseudoalteromonas sp. T1lg65. Next base: position 2,113,566 of record NZ_CP196837.1, read on the forward strand.
GGTGACGACTGTCACCTCAACTTGGATGATTAAAAATCAGAGCGGTTTATATCAATTAAGAATGAGTGTATAACTATTAATATCGACCTGAGGAATTATGATACGACTTATTGGAAGTGATCTGAGCAAGGCCTTTAATTATTTTGAAAATTGACCAAACCCACACACCAACCAATATGAAATAGCCAATAATAAAAAACAATAATATAAACCCAACTATCGACAAGCCCAAACCCCACCAAAAAATCGAAATGATATTTGAGTAGTGGTCTTCAAATACAGTGCCTTGCGCATCTGCTTTTTTCACCATGGCCCAAACAGCACCAATGATCCAAAAGACTCCTGTGAACAGCCCAGCAATCATTAGGCCATAGGCAATAAGTGCATTTAATTTCGCGGCTTCGTCTCGGGCAGAAAGCGCTTGAGGTGTTTGTTCAAAATTAGACATAAATTTCTCCCTATTATTATTATTTCCTAAAGTCCCTAGGAGTATCATGAACACCCTGAAAGACTTAATCTCCATCTTCACATAAAACACAGTTTAATGCCAACTTAAGCTAAAGCAGCTGTAAGATGACAGCCCTACAGGGCTATCATCCACACAAGTCTAGTGTTCAACACTCCATTTTGCGTTTAAGCTGTTTTCATCACCGTGACGATTTAGTTCAGGGCGTTCTTCACTTTCATTAAACCACACATATTGTTGCCAATAGGTATTTTTAATATTCCAAAGTCCACCTTGGTAAATAAGTTGATAAGCAGCTTGTTTTGGAGAGTCCCATAATTTTAAATAACCTGAAGCTCCTGCACTGTAACTTAAGAATAAGTCTGGGGCCTGCACGCTTCTAAAGTAATGGTTTCCATCATTTCTTGTCACCTGAACAAACTCAGTTGCTTGATGAGAAGACGTCTTAATCTCAGCGTCATTTGTTATTTCAGATACGTGTAGGTATTGATTGTTCACTGGTGACCTAAATTTTACATGCTCACCTAGGTCCGCTTTGAGCTGTGGGTATTGCCATTGACCACTAGGCTGTTGCCAAGTTACCGACTTCCAACGCCAGTTATAAGGAATATCCAAGTGTGGATCGTTTAAGTCCTCGTATCCGGGCTGTGCTTCAACATTGTACAAACATTGACGACGCTCCGCTTCAAGTTGTGCAACTCTTTCCAGTTGATTGGTCGTACCGACATTTAATTCTGCCATGCATGCTTCAAGCGTCTTCCCTTTGCCTGTATCGTTTGGTGCCAGCACATAAGTGTGATCACGACGCGCTTCATCATCATACCAAGTCAGCATCGCGTGTTCATCGAAAGACAGCCAGTTATTAACCAGTTGCTGTGCCTCTCGCTGTGCGTATTGTTCTCTTTCTCCATGAGGAATAGACATAGTCCTAAAAAATGCCGCCCACAGATCTTTACTCGCTTCTAGCGCGACAACTGCAACCGGTTTCATGCTGCTAATCTGGTAAGAATCCCAGCCTGATTCAAGCCGAGTATCAGGCTGCCAAATCACATCACCACTTTGATAGTTCAATACTTCTTTTGTATCGTGAGTGTGTTGTTCGGCCCCTTCAGAACATAGATATGCTTTGACCTGCCAGACTTTTTCATAGTTATCATCTGGTAATCTCACGGTGTGTTCTGGACTAAATGAGTCTTGAAATAAATGCACGGCGCGGCCAAACAAGAAGTAGTTATGATCGACCTCAACTTCTGCTGCATAACCTCCGCCATCCCAGACTTTTATACGTTTTTGTTTAGCCATTGCCGCATCAACAAAATGCTGAATAAAGCGTTGTTGACCACGATAAGCGGCATCTACCCCGCCCTGTCCGCCAACGTCGTCATAACGGCGCATAAAGTGGTCTTGTTGAATGTCAGCAGGTTCTTGTGACACAGCGCTGAAACAGTTTGGTCCTGTGGGATCCGTGCTTGCATTAGTGACATTGAACCCGGCGATATCAACCCATCGCTCTCCGACAATTGCTGAATAAATCCCATCATATTTAGGTTGATAGTCACGATTATTATTAATTTTTTGTTGTAATCGTTCGACTGCTTCAGTCGCGTTTGATAAATCGAGATTTTTAGCTAATCCAAACTGCCAAGTGATTCTTGGGTCGTTGGGATCAGTAGAAATAATATGTTCAGCATCAAGGACTTCTAAGGCCGCAGTTCGAGTAAGCCATTCATGCCCCATTGGCATTACACCCTGTCCCGCAAACTGCGTAAACGCTAAGGTTGATGAAGAACATAATAAAGTGGTAATCACTGCCACGGTTTTTATTTTCATTTGCAATCCTTTAAGTAAATACAACTTAACAATTAGTGCAATAACACTAAAAAAGGGACATTATTATACATTGTGACATTTTTGTTTCAATGAAAATAAAAAGATAACAAAAAGAACTTATAATTTATAAAATGAAAATAAACATCTTGAGGTGAAATGGTCCTTGTTATTGGTAATGCTGTTTTCGAACATGTCATGAACCAAGATCTAAAAAGGCTACTTCGTAGCCTTTTAGTTATAGCAACATTACTTACGGTTGTTATGGTTGTACCACATTGACATGCGGGTCCCAGAAGATTTCTTTAAGTAGCGTTGTACCCTTATATACTTTTACGTAAAAAGAATATGACTCTTCACGTGAAGTGCCTGGATCTGGACGACCAGGTAAAGTTGCCGTTGCTTGGACGAAAGGCTGATAACCAGTAACACGTTGAGTGTCAACGTCGGTGTCTTGTGACATGTGCTCTGCATCACGCGAATAAACGTATACCGGCATGTTGCCTTGGTAAGCAGTCCAATCTTTTAGCAACGTATCCGCTTCCCAATCATGTTTCGCTGAAATTATCACCGCGTAGTTTTCTTCACTTCCTTCAGGCTGCACAACCTTTGGATAGGCGTACCAACGTAAGATGTCATCGTTATTAACTTGAACATGAAGTTCGTTCGAGCCTTGAGAATTGTTCACGACAATGTCTGGTGAAGCATACATATTTACTGAGCGACTGATCTCTGCACCGTGCTCTATTGCTTCACAATCGATCACTACTTCAATACGATTTATAGCCATTCTATTTCCTTTAACATAACTAGTTTAATTTTATAGTTTAGAAAACACTTATGAGTGCATTTTCTATTCAATATATTGGTTTAGAAACAACATCCCTTCTAAACCCAGAAAATATTCGCATATAAAAACTCATAAGAAAACAAAGATAAACATAAAAGTTACATTTGTAACAAATGAAGTGATACTTGCTTCAGATCAATGCAAAATCATAATGCCTAATACCTTGGCTATGTCTGTTACAAACAAGTCATCCTGATGTACTAACGAACATCAAGCAAAGGTTGCCAATTTTCTGCCCAAGTATGGTTAGTCCCCTCTCCGTTAGACTCCAAATAGTCAGTAACGAATTCGATGAATACTCTGACTTTTTCCGGTAGATACTCTCTTTTCGGGTAGATAACAAATACGCCATTTTCAACTTGTGGGGGACGAAAACACGGATATAACGACACTAATTCGCCACTTTCTACCCCTTGCTTAGCTAAAAAATGCGGTAGCTGGGCAAAGCCAAGTCCATCCACGCACATATGCGCCATAGTTTCTCCATCATCGGTGATATGGGTTCTTGTCAGTTCAAACGGTTCATAGATACCCTGTTCATTAGGCAGAAATATGGGCTGTAGTTGCTGCGTTTCTTTTATTTTAAAACCTATCCATGCATGCTGATGAAAGTCATTTGCAACCTTTGGAATACCATGCTTATTCAGATACTTCGGAGACACACAAGTCAGAAAATCCATAGGACTTAGCCGCCTAGCTATAAGTCTACTGTCTTTCACATAGCCCGTTCTCAGCGCAATATCTGTTTCATTCTCGATCACATCAACATGCAAATCATTGATTTCAATCTCTAGTCTAATTTCTGGGTATTGTTCGCAAAAGGCTTTCAGTAGTGGGCGTAAGTATAGGTGTCCATAACACACTGCTGAGCTGATCCGCAGGGTTCCCTTTGGCTCATTATTCATAGATTTTATTTCGTCTTCACACGCATTCAAATCCAGCAACGTTTTTCTTACTGTGTCTGCATAACGTTGGCCCGCTGGCGTGATCTTCAAGCGTCTGGTTGAACGTTGAAACAAGGTCAAGCCGAGTTTGGTTTCTAATCTACCAATCGCTTTGCTAACCGTTGAGGGATCAGTGTCACAAAGCTTAGCTGCAGCGGCAAAGCTGCCACCATCGCATGTTGCGAGAAATATTTCTAATGAACGCAATTTATCCATGTTGTTCTCCTTAACTGCATCGCTACCACTATAGCACGAGTATTCATGAATACTATTCACGACTGTTTTGATTAACTTGCTATTTTTCTATGATTTTCATGACCATAAACTACGTGCAACGTTTTATAACCGGATATGAGGAACGACGTTGAATACGCAATCATCAGTTAAACTCGACAGTGAAAAAAACCTTCTCTACTTTATGTTTGCATTTATTGCCATGGCTGGACTGGCTTATATCAATTTTTTGCCGGGAGTGGTAAATGCATTAGCCGGTGACATCGGCTTTAGCGATGTCGAAGCTGGTCAAATTGTCGCAGCAAACGGGTACGGAGGCCTAATAGGAACTTTGTTTGCCGCCTTTATAATTTGTAAAGTTCCGTGGAAATCTTTGTTGCTACCTCTATTTGCGTTGCTCGCTGTAATGGACTTTGTAACGGCGTGGTTTGAAAATTACCACTATCTGGTAATTTGGCGGACAGTTGCTGGTATGATCGGTGGTATATGTGTCGGAACTGGGTTTGCCATTCTCGCCAAATTAAATAATCCAGACCGTGCGTTTGGTAGTTTACTGTTTCTACAATTTATTATAGGTTCAGTCGTAATATTTGCGCTGCCATCACTGGAATCATATATAGATGCGCACGCGGTTTTTTATGTCATGTCCGTGCTGGTTGTATTAGCTACCTTTCTACTGCGATTTCTACCGACACCGGACAAGACAAAGTCAGACAGTAAACCAGGTAATAAAGCCAAGCAAAGCTTACTTCATATTGTGTTGTTGCTACTCGCCTTTACTCTATATAACAGTGCAGCAAATGGTGCATACGCCTACATTGGTTTAGTAGGCCGCAATGTTGGGTTTAGCGACGCTGATATTGCAACCTACATATCCACTACAGGTCTGTTAGGCCTATTAGGTGCACTGCTTCCGATGTTCAGCAGCAAACGTATTGGACGTCTGTTCTGGCTTATCATATGTATTTCAATGTCTGTCACTTCAGCAGCCATGCTTTGTCTAACCAGCTTTACGGCAGACATCTACCTTATTGCCATGGCATTATTGTTTTTCTCTTGGCCTGCTGTACAAGCTTATTTATTAGCAGTAACGGCTGAAATAGATGCTAGCGGTAGATTAGCAACCGTTGCTGCAGCGTTCTCATCCGTGGGGCTTGCCAGTGGTCCATTGCTCGCTTCAGCGTTACTCGATCATGGCGATTACAGCAATGTGTTTTCGGTGTTAGCCTCATTATTCTTCGCCTGCGTGCTTCTGCTTTACAAACCCGTTTACGCCTTGGAAAAAGCCGCAAAGTCTACCCTACTACAATCCAATCTTTTAATTCAAAAGGACTGAAAATGATTAAGTATTTATTAAATCAATCACTGTTATCGATGAAAAAACGCTATGACTACGATGTCACGTATATGCAAGATATTTTGCGCACAGACTTAGGTGCATTTATGAAGTTTATGGCATTTCAAACTATGTCAACTCACAAGGGTAACTTGCCCGTTGAAGCTCTCTATGCCGCACGGATAAGAGCAATTATTTGGGATGATTGCGGACCTTGTACTCAACTCATCGTCAATATGGCAGTTGAGGCAAATGTGGACAGTGTATTAGTAAAAGCCATTGTTGACCGTGACTTGGAAAAGTTACCCAGTGCTATTTCATTAGTCGTCAGATTCACCGAATTGGTGTTAGCTCATAATCCTGAAGCCGATGAATTAAGGCAACAAATTATCGAGCTTTGGGGAGAAAAAGGGTTAATTACCATAGCCTACGGCATCTGTTCGACTCGTGTTTATCCGGCTTTAAAGTACACGCTAGGCCATGGTAAAACCTGCTCTCGTGTGGTGTTAAATGATGAACCGGTGGTGCCCAAGAAAAATCCGCAACTTGTAGGTTCACATCATGACTAAATCGATAGTCTTCTACACTGCAGCTTTGCTTGGAGTCTTATCATTTGCCAATGGCTTATTCATGATCCTTGCTCCGGAATCTTGGTATTGGTTAATCCCAGGAGTGCCTGATAGAGGTCCGTTTAATCAACACTTTTTGCGAGACATTGGCATCATTTACACTCTGATGGGGGTCACTTTTATCGTTGGCGCTATCTATAAGTCGTTGCGATTTTCACTGTGGCTATTACCAGCAGCATGGCTTACTGGACATGCCATTTTCCACATTTGGGAAGTGCTAGTCGGAATTTGTGGACCGGAGTCTTTGCTACAAGACTTTGCTGGCGTCACCTTGCCCGCAATACTCGCATTATGGTTGTCATACATAAGTTATCAGGGAGTCCGCAATGAATAGGCTAATCCATACGAGCGTATTTATCGCAATTGCAACTGGACTTGGTTTGCTACTGGTTTTACTAGTGCCTAAGCTCGGCCAAACTAAAACGGTAGAGTGGCTATCAACTCCCAAGCAACTTTCTACATTTAGCTTGGTTTCTGCTTCAGGTACCATTAGCGAGGCATCAATGCGTAAACAATGGCATGTGGTGGTGTTTGGATATTTGAACTGTCCAGATATCTGCCCAACCAGCATGTTGGAACTGACAAACCTAGCATATCTCTTAGAACAGCAGAAACTTTCAGATCAGATACAAATAGTTTTTGTATCTGTTGACCCAAGTAGAGATAAACTCAGTGAGCTAGATCAATATGTTAAGCATTTTAATCCTGAGTTCTTGGGCGTGACTGGTGATGAAAAGCAGTTAACAAAGTTGGCGGATAGCTTGGGTGTACAATTTAAAGTGCTGCCGAGTGAAGAAGACTACAACGTAACGCACTCTACAACTTTTTCACTTATCAGCCCTGACGGCAAATTAGCGGGACGCTTTCGATCTGGATTTTCCGCTGTAGAATTAAGCCAAGATCTCTCTACACGAATTTTACTTGAGGCGCATCGCAGTTAACGCTATGCGCTTGCACTTTCAGTGATAATATTGAGCTTTTCATTCACTGAGGGCGCTTCGAAAAACTGCGTGACATGGGCAAATACCTCAGGTGTATCAAAATGCGCTCTCGCTGGTTGTTCACTTCTACGTTTTGCTATTTGAGTTAAGCATTGACGGTCTGCGACATCCAAGTAAACCAGCTGATGATCACAATCAATTTCATCACACAAGGCTGTAAACCAGGCACGTTGCGATACAGTATTGGCTGGAAAGTCCATTACCACATTGGTTCCAGTGTTCAATATAGATTGAACATGTGACTTTATAAACGGTTTAATCAATCTAGAGTAATGTAAATAGTCATCAAAGTTAGCGATTTGATCATAGAAATGCGCAGCCAGCCAACTATCTTCACTCACTAGCACAGCGTTGCTTTGTGCCGCAACTCGATTCGCGTAAGTTGACTTACCCGCGCCCATTTTTCCGCAAAAAAATGTGAGCTTTCCCTTTGCTGTCATAGCGACTCTGCTCCTAATCGTTATACTTCACTCGCCTGCTTTTTTTGACATTTGTAAAATAATAAGTGCAAACAATAGTTCAATGCCCCCACCTGCCAGCGCACAAATAAACATGGGTAACTTGAGAATTGAAAATAGTCCAGCACAAGCAATTAGCGCCGCAGCCAAAAGATAAAATGACTTTTGACCATATAACGTACTAAAGGTCAAATACCGTCCGGCGATAATTATCAACATAGCTGGAAAAAAATAAGCCAGTTCATAAAGCCCCAAAACCACAGCTACAAGAAATGCAAACAGCATCCAGATAGTGCCTTCTATCGCCAACGGAGCCAAAGGGTTATGTGAATTATGTGCACCACTTCTGCCGCATAACTTACAAACTAGCATCGAGGCTGGGAAGATAAACATACCACCAACCAATAACGCAATCATTCCATGCAATGGTTGAGAAAGTAGCGCGACTAACCCTGCAATAACCCATGCAACACCTGAACAAGCTATGCCAGGGGCTCCATTGTAATAAGCGTCGCGCATATCTTTTTGAGCTGCTGCGATAGAATCCATCTATTTACCTTGTTATTGTTATATTTACCTAATCAAGGTAAACATATCCCAATGCTTATTTTTGAGTCAACTGCTTGTGCATAATATAACTATCCACATAACCCAACTTGCCATGCTTGTATGCTAAAGGAATGGTACCAATAATTTGATAACCGAGTTTTTTCCACAGTTGAATTGCAATTTCGTTAGTCGATACCACCGAATTGAATTGCATCGCGTTAAAGCCCAGCTCCACAGCGACTTTTTGTGAATGTTCACAGAGTTGTCTTGCTACGCCTTTACCTCTCGCTCGCTCGTCAACCATATAGCCACAATTACAGATATGGCTACTTGGCCCTTGTGCATTCGCCTTTAGATAGTACGTGCCCAATATAAGATCATCCTGCACGTAAACATAGCACTTTAATGCTGTACCACACCAAAGTTGATAGGCCTGTTCACAACTCATCTCAGCATCAAAAGCGTACGTTTCTTGCGCCTTAATAATTCGTGAAAAACAGGGCCAAAATGCTGCAAAATCCGCTTTGGTAGCTTCTCTTATCATGGTTCACCACTGGTTAGTTTCTAAAATGCTCAGCCAAATATTGCTTTCAATTAATACACCACAAAGGTATTAATATCACAATCTTACAATAAGCAAACCTAGACTTTACCAATTATTGCAAATCAATTAGAAGTTACGCCCGGCAAACTCGGTTTTAAACATTTCGATTGCCCCTCTTTTTTGCATAGTCACAAAAACAGTTTTGCCATCTGCCCCACCGAAAGCGACATTGGTAGGATACTGCCCCTTCAGCTTAACAGTTCGTAATAGATTGCCGTTTGGCGAAACTACGGCTACCTCGCCAGCTCCGTAACGTGCAATATACAAATTGCCTTGTTTATCGGTACGCATGCCATCTAGCCCATGATCTTTAAATTCAATCAACAAGCGTTTGTTACTAACATTGCCAACATCATCTAGGTCGTATTGCCAGACTTTCCGTTGCACACTCTCATTTACGTATAAACGAGTGTTATCTGGGCTTACCGTAATGCCATTGGTTGTCCCCATATCAAATCCGAGCAGAGAAGTGCTACCATCACGATTAATTCGCCAAAGCTGGCCTGAATTATTTTGCCAATTCGGATCGCTCGCGAACAAAATGCCATTGTCCATGATGGCTAAATCATTAGGCTGGTGCATCTTTGAATTATGCGCATACACTTTGACAGAATCTGACAGATCCCCCGCTTTTTTAAACGCGTCACCACTTACTGTCAGCACATTATGATTTACATAGTCAGCGATATACATGTTTCCTTGTATATCAAAGCGAATACCATTACCAATACTGCCATTATTCAGCGTAATCAGCAGAGAAGATTTTCCTGCTTGAGTCACTGTCCCAATTGTCCCCTGCTGAGCGAAGTTAACGGCGTAAAGGATACCATTTGAACCTACTGCTGGACCTTCAATACCTTGCGTAAATACACCATCCGGTACCAGATCTTCAGCTACAAAATGTGCTTTACCAAAAGCGAAGTTAGACGCAAAAAGTACCATCACTATTATTCTTTTCATTCACTTTTCCTTATTTGTTCTGACAGCTTAAATACAACTGACGCATAGGCTCTATACTGCCAATCACGAGTTCATCGGTTAATACTTGCCAACTAAATGGCTGAGTTAAGATTTGCTGCTGTTGCTCTGCATTGTGATCACTTTTATCGTTACAACTAGCAATCACTCCCAGTGCATATGTATGAAACTGTCTCAAATTTTCAACGCGTTGATAAAGTGGCATGAGCTTCTTGTTGTACGAGATAATTTCTTCTGCCTCCATTAATAGCTTTTGCCATTTGAACAGCTGCGCTGAAATCCGGCTGAGCGCGTCTTCATCACCATATTGAAACGCATTTACGTTGGCTTGTATTTCTTGTATTTGCGGACTTTCGACTGGAAGATAGTCAACAAAGTGATTTAACGGAGCATGTTGATGATAGGCATTTTGTTGATGTTTAATGTGATGACGAGTGTAATAGTGCGCAGGCTCGAGCATCTCCGATAGTCCTAACAACCAACGTAAAGAGCGCTGTGTCTGAGTCTCATCCAGCTGGTCATTGAGTAATGATATAAAACCGTCACGCATCTGGCGTTGATGTTTAATACCAACAATGTTTGCGACAAAATCAGACATTGTCCACAATCGACGATACATGTTTTCTGGATCTTTCAAGGTTTGCGAAGACCAGAGTCGCTCAGCTATCGCAAATAGGCGCGGCCAAATCCGGGTATCTAGATTGTTTTCCGTCACCATTTCACTCCAGATAGTCGCTTCTCCACCTAATATTTTTTGCGATTCAAAACCCGATAAAGTTTGCGTCAAGTCGATTTTATTCGGGGACAATAAGTCTTTTGCTACTAGTGAGTAGCGGCTGTTACCGATCAGCACAGTGCCATTCAAGTCAGTCAGGTTTAGCTCAAAACGTAAAGGGCCCATCCAGCTATCCATACCAAGCTGAAGAAATTTCGTTTCGCCAATGGAAAACTCTCGCTCAATGTTGGCTTTTAGATGAGTATTATTGTTGAGTTTAATCAGATACTGCCGGACATCACTGTTACCCATACGCACTAACTCACCTGTTACCGGGTTTCCTTTGAGGCGGTCAATCACAAACGAGTAGCTGCTTTGAATCGGCAGTGTGGAGTCTACTTTTGCTGGTGATGAAAGTGGATCGTTACGATAGTGATAATCGGTGTATTGTGGTTGATCGATATAATATCCCGTTGACAATAATCCCTGATATCCATTTTTTGCTGCGGCATTAAGAGAATCATGTCCCCGCCAAGACTGGATCACAACTTGCTGCGGTAAGTTAGGGTGAAATATTTCGTCCCACCCCACCATTATACGATTGTGTTTAGCTAAAATCGGTTGGATCTGCTGATTAAAGTAATTTTGAATATCACGACCATCCGTTAGCGCATGTGATGTCATCAATGACTGCACTTTTTTGTTGCTTAACCATTGTTCTGGATCGACTTCATCGCCACCAATATGTAGATATTGGTCTGGAAACAACGTCGTCATCTCGGCTAGTAATTGGTCTACAAAGCGATAGACATTTGGGCTGGATACATCTAGAAGCGACTTAAATATTCCCCAATGTCTTTCCATTGCGTATTGTTTTTTCTCTGCCATAAGCTCTGGGTACGCTACAGCAATAGCACTGGCATGTCCTGGCATGCCAAACTCTGGCACTACCCTTATGCCATTTAAACTGGCGTATTCGACAATCTCTGTTACTTGTTGCGACGAATAATAGAGCCCATCAGAAGCCAACTCAGTAAGATTTGGAAATGACTTCGATTGTACCCGCCAGCCCTGATCATCCGTCAAATGCCAGTGCAAAACATTAAGTTTAGCCGCAGCCATCCCGTCGATTTGTCGTTTTATGGTATCGGTAGAGAAAAAGTGGCGTACGCTATCAATCAATAAGCCCCGCCACGGAAATCGAGGCTGATCAGCAATGTACAAATACGGGAGGTGATTATCTTTTTGACTGGCTACAATTTGTATCAAACTGCTAATACCATGCTGTACGCCAAAAACCGAATTGGATGCAATCAACACCCCGGTATTATCCACCGATAATCGATAAGCTTCACTGTCACCTAATTGCGGAACTCGATATGCTTTTGGCTCTCCGGTGACAATAATTCGTATATGACTCTGGGCTTGCTGTTCAACCATCATTATTTCTAAGTCTTGAAAGCTGCCTATCCGCATTAATTGTTTTTTTAAACGTGCAACCTGAAATTCGCGGCGTTTTTCATCCATCCCAGAAACAAATACTTTTAAACTACTGGGTAACATATAGTGGCTATCTTGAACCTCTATAGACTGAGGCCAAGGCATTAAGCTAACACTTTGCAATGAACGTGCTGAACTAGATTGACCGAAGCTGCTTAACAACAAAAATACATTTATAGTAACAACGATAAATTTATTTATCTGCTTCACACCATAACTCCTGAAATAGTGCTTTTGGTAAAAGACTTTCATCTATCAGTGCACCATGTTGAGAGATCACTGTAGCTGCAATTTGGTGGGCAAAAAGAGCGCAGCTGCGCAATGACTGATGATTGAATAAACCCAATAAGAACCCAGCAGCAAAAGCATCTCCCGCTGCACAGGTGTCTATTATTTGACTTTCTTCCAGCTTTAATGACGCAACAGAAAGCTGCTGTTTACCTTGATTATTGAACACGATACAAGGTTTAGCTCCTTGGCGGATCACCAGTAACTGAGGTGTTTTGTAATCATGATTATCGCTATGCAGTGCGATGATACGGTCAACTGACTGGGTTCCAAATACCGCGTATTCATCCTCATCAGTCAAGAATGCGACGTCGGCTAAAGCCATTAGCGCCAAGTACCATGGAACGGGTGAAGTGTCCTGCCAAAGTACCGCTCGATAGTTATTGTCAAAGATGATTATCCCGCCGTGGCGCTTAAACTTATGTAGTGCTTCAATAAAATCATTTCGATGTACGGGCGATAAAATTGCTAAACTGATCCCTGAAAGATAGATAGCATCAATTGACCCCGCTATTAACGCCTCAGTCAGAGTTTGGGCTAACGCAAAATAGCGACGGGCTGCACTATCTTGTCGATTAAAACGAAAATGACGTTCCCCCTCTTCATCAAGAGACACCCAATATTCTCCTAATTGTTTACTTGGATGTATTTGCACAAACTCGCTATTAATCCCTGAGTTTGCAAGCATCGCCAGAAGTTGTAGGCTAGCGTGTTCTTTTCCTATTGCTGTTGCATAGTAAATATCCATATTTTGCTGAGTTTGGCGCCTGATCAGCTGTCGCAAATACCATGCTGTATTCAGTGTATCGCCACCAAAGCTCTTGGTATCGTTAGCACGGTGCTCCACCATACACTCACCAAAAAACACTATCCGTTTAATATCTCCAATATTCATGATCCTTGCTCCATAGCGCGTTCCACTGTTCCTTTTTCAGCAAATATCCAGCTAAATAACACGCCAAACACTACTGCACTCATTAATGCTGGGATCACAGGGTTTCCTAGCCATGTTAAGATCTGCTCATTTTGCGTGACGAGTAATGCGGACAAAAAACTACTTAACAAAGTCGCTAACGCTCCTTGCCATGTATAACCTGACCAAAATCGCCCGAGTAAGCCCATCACACACAAACCACTCATTACCATGGCAATCATTTTGGTGATGTAACCGATAATGTCGTCTGAAAGTAGCGCTAGAAATAACGCTACCAATACCGTTAATACCATGGCACAGCGAGAAATGAGTAATTGTCGGTGTGCTTTTATTTCACAATTAAAACACCACTTATAGATGTCGCTTACTAAAACGCTTACCCCCGCAACAGCATCCGAACTGGCACTTGATAACGTGGCAGATATGCCGGCCAGGATGATCACGGGGCCGATAGCTAAGGGCAAAATATTTAAAGCAAGGTAAGGAAACGCATAAGCTGCATTATCTAACTCAGGATTAATGACGTAAGCACTGATCCCAATCACAGCGGGGATTAATGAGAATAATAAATATAATCCCCCTGAAATAATAAAGGATTGGCGAATGCTTTTGACACTGCTCGCGCTATAGATCCGCTGCCTAAAAGAAGGGGTTGCTAACACTCCTACCATCACGACTAAAGCTAACGATATAGCTGGTAATACACCGAGTTGTTGTATAGATAAAAAACCACTTTCTACAACCACTGCACTATTGTTGAGCGCCTCTAACCCACCAACATAATTAACAGCAAAATACGCCAATAAGATAAACCCGATAAATAAGATCACAGCTTGGATAGCATCGGTCCATACCACCGCAGAATAACCACCGATAGTAACGTACAGCGCTAAACCACAACCGATAATGAGTTTTGCGAGTGTCCCATCGATTCCGGTTAACCAAGACAGATACATGCCACCGCCTATCAGATGCGCCCCCAGCCAACCGATACAAGCGCCATAAATTAATACCGATAAAAGCTTATTAACCAGTGGGTGATCATTGACATAACTCGATAACTCTTCGCTCATAGTGGCAAAATTGTGTCGACGTACAGGCGCAAATAGCCAGGCTAGTAACAAAATTCCGGTTGCACCGCCAATGCCATATAACGCGCCAGCCCAAGCATTTTGATAAGCAAACCCAACAGCCCCCATAGAAGAACCCGTACCGACCATCGTTGCAACTGTGGTACCTAGCGTTAGCAATAAGGGAACTTTTCGTCCCGCAAGCAAATAGTCGCTGGTAGACTTTTGCCAACGTGACACCCACCAGCTAATCGCTATCATGGCCAATAGATAGATCAAAAATGCACTTAAAAAATACCACTGGTTTGCTTCCATCTAGTACGTCTCCTTATGCTTAAGACCTTGTTATTGTGCTTTGTAACAGGTCACATCAACTTCGACTTTACAATCCACTACAAGGTCCGCCACCATGCATATTCTGGCTGGTGGATTAGCGGCAAAGTAGTCAGCAAATACTTTATTAAAAGATTGAAAATATCGTGCATCGGTGAGTACGACGGACACGTGAGCCACGTGCTCTAAGCCATAGCCTGCTTCAGCCATAATGGCGACACAATTGTCCAAAGCTAACCGAGATTGCTCCACGATCCCGCCTTCAACGACTTCACCGTCTCGCATGGGCGTCTGCCCAGAAACTTTTAGCCAACCTCCCGCTTCAACTGCCCGCGCAAACGGTAAATGTTGACCGCCAGTACCCGTACCACCTTCAGCGCCAATTCGTCTAATTGTCATCTTGATTTCCTTGTTTTTTGTTGTTAAATCGACTCAAAAATTGTCCTGCTCGCCCTCTATGATTTACCGCTGTCGCATCATCCCCTGCACAAAAGCTCAATCTACCATTTACCCAAACCTTGCTGATCCCTTGCGCTTGTTGCTTTGGGTTGTCGTAGCTTGCTCTATCAATAATGGTTAGCGGATCGAACATTACTAAATCTGCGTAGTTTCCAACTTTGATGACACCTCGTTTGTGCAACCCAAACTGCGCCGCTGGCAGCGCTGTCATTTTATGGATAGCTAACGGCAAACTAAGTGCATTCAAAGTCATGCAGTAATGTCCGATAACCCTTGGAAACGTCCCCCATAACCTTGGGTGAGGATGAGGATCGCAAGGTAAACCATCTGACCCTATCATTGATAACGGTGAGCTCACGATTTCTTTTACGTCTTGTTCATCCATGCAATGGTATACCGCGCCGGCTGGTTGTAATTTTTTCGCGGCATCATAAAGTGATAGTTGCCATAGCTGGGCAATCTCAGCAAGGCTGCGTTTAGCCATTTCAGGATATGAGTCAGACCAGGTAATAAAAATTTCTGTATCACTGGTAACCTGTTTAAGGTCCAGGGTGCTGGAACTTGCTGCATAGGGGTAGCAATCACAGCCTACTTGCTGCTTTTTGGCTTGCTGTTTAAGGTGATTTAATACTTCTTTAGCACGTCCCCAATTGTGTTTACCGGCACATTTTAGATGGCTAATCACCAAAGGCACGTCTGCTGATTTTGCGGCTTGAAATGCTTCGTCCATCGCATCAATAATGGCATCAAATTCTGTTCTTAAATGTGTGGTATAAACGCCATTATATTCAGGCAAGCAAGCGATAAGCGCACACACTTCTTCAAAACTAGCCGCATTGGCATTTTTATAAGCCAGTCCGGTACTAAGCCCTAATGCTCCTTGTTGCATCGCTTCTATTAACAAAGCTTGCATTTGCTGAATTTCTGTATCACTTGCGCTGCGATCTAGTGCCACCATCACTTGTGCTCTTAGACTCGTGTGCCCAACCAACATAGCAAGGTTAACGCTCGGTTTAGCTGATGCAAACGCTTCACGGTAGTCTTGCAACTTACGATAACTAAATTGTTCTTTAGACCCCAATAAATTGATAGGATCAACGAGTTCTACCTTGGCGTCGAAGGGCACTGCACTGATCCCACAGTTCCCCGCGATTACACTCGTTACCCCCTGACTCAGCTTACTCAACATCGCGCTGTCTCTAAACACCTCCAGATCATCATGGGTATGCACGTCGATAAAACCTGGCGCAAGCGCGAGTCCAGAGCCTTCAATAACCTGATCAGACAAATAACTGATGTTCTTCCCCATCGCGACTATATGCGCTCCAGCAATTGCGATGTCTCCAATGAAAGGCTCAGATAGTTGACCATCGTATATGGTGATGTTACGAATAATACAGTCTGCATTTAGGGCACCATGCATTACTTAATCCCCTAATGGAAAACGTTTGTCACTCGGGGTTGCACCACTTGCCGAGTCTCGGTGTTGATCAAGTTGTACCTTCAAACGCCGTAATTTTTCTTTGGAACGGCGTTGGTTTTTCATAGCGACTTCACTACACAGAATGTCGACCGCCGCCATCATTACATATCGCGCAGCACTGGGTTTGAATATGTAATCACTTTCTTGGGTTTTAATCGGTAAATGAAAATCCGCAAGGGCACTAAGTTCACTAACGGGACAAATTGCGATTACAATCGCACCATAGTCTTTGGCAATGCGAGTCGCAGCGATCACATCTGGGCTTACGCCACTGATAGATAAAGCAATGACAACATCATTCTTATTTACCGTCGCAGCGGTCATGCGCATTAACATAGGATCAGAATGTGCGTTACTCAGTACATCTAGTCGAAACAGTCGGTTTTGGCACTCTGCTGCCAACATAGTACTACCGCCACCTACTCCATAAATTAAGCAATGGCGCGCTTGAGAGATTGCTTCGCTGGCTGCTGATACGACTTGCTCATCTATTAAGCCGACATTTAACGTTAAAATCTCTTGAATAGAGGTGTAAACATGAGAGATGTTTTTCTTTTCTACTGGGCGCTCATCCATAAATCTTTCACCCACAGCTACTGATTGAGCAAGCTGGAATTTCAGATCTCTCACATTCTCACAGCCAAGATTTTTTGCTAGTCGAGTGATGCTGGCATGGCTTACTTGCGCTCTGTCCGCCATCTCGTTGATTGACGCACTGGCGGCAAAATGTAATTCGGAAAGAATGAGCTTTGCCACTTTTTCTTCAGCTGGACTAAATAGACCTAAACCTTCCTGAATTTTGTTAATAATATCCATCTTTTTCCTTCTAAAAATAGGTCTCAAATGTATCTACAATAACCCAGTTATCATCAACGACTCCAATTTGCTTCCACTTGTCAAATGTAAGACAAGGATGTGAGGTTGATAAACACACCAAGTCGCCGACGTGTAACGGCGTGTCGTTCGCAAGTGTCAACATGGCATGTTGATCCATAATATGAGTGAGCTGTGCGCTTTTTGATATAAAGCTTTGTAGTCCATTTTGTACCGAGTAAAATAGCTCAGGTTTAGGCAATCCTGCATCAAAAGCGGCATCTCGTTTGCCTAACCCGATAATCGCCAAATTTGGTTCTGGGCGTGACACCACATAAGCCCATACATATAAACAGGACTCTAAACTGCCATTGATTTGCCTTGCGGTCTTGCTTCTAATTTCAAGTTGTTGTTGCGCGTGTTGATATATTCCAGTGTCGTGAATAATGTAACAACCAGGCCGTATAACAATGTCAAACCGTTGTGCATAATCCGAGGTGGTAAACGTTTCAGAAACAATGTCATACCAAGCAGAACCAGCGCCTGTGATCATGGGTTTTGCTATTGAAAACATGTCTGCCTTTTGCAGTTTCAATGTAAATTCCAAAACTTGCTCTACAAAGCAGTGAATATCTGCAGCTGCATTTTGGCCACTGATAACGCCTTCGTAAAAACTTAAACCAACGACATCGAGAGACCGATAATTTCTGCAAACCTCAGTGAGCTTTGTGAGCTGCTCCAACGTGCGCACTCCGCAGCGGCCATTTTCAACGCCAATTTCTATAAAGATATTCAACTTTATATTACGGGTCTCAAAAAACTGACCTAGGGCTTTAGCATTATCTAACGAATCGACAAAACAATAGAATTCTAGTTTTCCACTTTGCAATAGTTTACAGATCCGTTCAAAGTGATACTTGCCCACCAATTGATTGGCAAGAATAACCCGAGTGACTCCATGCTCGACGGCGTTAACTACCTGTGGCACGGTAGCCAAACTGATGGCCCAAGCTCCAGCAGACAGCTGCTGACGAAAAAGCGCAGGTGCCATGGTGGTTTTACCATGAGGAGCCAACTTAACGCCCACTTGACGAGCATATTGACTCATCCATTTTATGTTGTTATTCAACGCACTTCGTTTGAGTACTGCCACAGGCAAACTAACCTGCTCTTGCGTAATGCTCCACCCACCACAAGCAAATTGGCTCACCTCACCAGAACCTTTAAAAAACTCAGACATCGCCACCTCTCAGGTTTTTCTAGGTGAGTTGTCGACCATCCAATAAAACTTCACCCGGCTAAATATTCATCAAATGTTAAATCAAAAAGCTTGATCTTTAATCAATGGTAATGTTAAAAAGTAACAAGTTCAATACCATTTAATGTTACTTACTAACATTTTTTAAATTCCGTAATTAACGTATTGGCATTGCAACTCATTAGTCGATGCGTCTGGTGACATATAAGTACAGTACAATTCGATTGATGCAAAGTAACGGGAGCATCCTGTTACTTGAAACAAAAACGTATCTGGCGATATTTTTTTTAAAACAAATGACAGCGATGTCAAACAGAAAGATATCGACCACTGACCGTCAAAAATAATAACGCAAACTCTGTCTTTCAGACTGGATTTGCAATTAGCATCAAGGGGAAAAAGGTGTCTAACAGAACTTTTAAACGCAACATGCTGTCATCAACAATCGCTGTTGCACTGGCTGGTGGCCTGAATGGCTATGCCATCGCTGAAACAACTGAAAACGCCAAAGAGAATATTGAGGTGATTGAAGTTAAAGGTATTCGGGCAAGTACCGTTAAAGCCATTAATGTTAAGCGCTTTGCGCAATCACAAGTGGACGGTATCGCCTCTGAAGATATAGGTAAGCTACCGGACGTCACAATCTCTGACTCACTGCAACGGATCACCGGGGTTCAGGTAGAACGCACCGCGGGTGAAAGTGGACCCGTTCAAATACGTGGTATGGGCCAAATAGATACGACACTCAATGGCGAAGTGTTCCTAAGTGCAACCACGATTGATTCATCGGGTGCAGATTTTGGCGATCTACCTTCGCAACTTTTTTCAGGTGTGGACGTGTACAAAACCAGTCAAACAAAGCGTACAGCTTCTGGGATCACTGGCTCCGTCGATCTTAAAACTCGCCGCCCTTTCAACATGGACGAGGGCTGGGTTTATAACGTATCCGGCGAAGTTGCAAAAGGCTCAATTAGTGAGGAAACCGATCCTACTTTAACAGGTCTAGTTAGCTATAACGGTGAACGTTGGGGCGTATTGTTTTCTGCCGCATCACAAGAAGCGACCTTAGCAACCGATTACAATGGCTACTTTGATACTTCTGAAAACGGCGGTATTGGCGCAGCCAACAACAACTTCACTTGGGGACAAAACCCACGAGGTGAAGAAGTTCGTCACGTCGTCCCACAAGGCTTTGCGGCATTTAATAAACAAGAAAAGCGTGAACGTGACGGCTACCAATTTGCATTTCAGGCAGACTTAAGCGAAGGATTTGAACTCGTCTTTGAAGCGTTTTATACAGACCAATCTCGCTTTAACGACAGAAGAGGTTTATCACAGAACAACCGCTGGTATACCTTTAACGATTACGCTTATCCTACAGAAAATGGCTGGACTGGCGATACTTTCACAGATAAAGATGGTAACCCTTGGGGTGCCGTTAATGACTTTTATCTAAAACCATGGCGCCTACAGACATTTACTCAAGTCAATAATAACTACGAGAAATCTACTAACCTCAATTTAGAGTTAAACTTCAATAACGGCGGCGCGCTCACCGGCCAAGTACGTGCAACTCGTGCTCGTGCAACAGCAAAAATGCGTCATGGTTATGGTGAAGGTGATGTGCTCAGTATCGACAGAGGTACACTGGTTACCGGGCCCGGACAACTTACTCCCGCAGAGTTCTGCGGTCCCAATGATGTTATTGTTGGCGATCAAGGTGGCTGTTACCCGGAATATTCACCTGGTGGTATTGAAGATGACAGCTTCCTGATCCGTTATGATGCGCGTGGTGAATCACCGATATTCTCTGGCTTTGACCAACTGGTCAATGGAGGTCAGGGAATGATGAGCGTTGCCGATTATATGTCGAGTCTGGATTCCTATCACATCGGCGCATTCTCATCTGAAGGCAACACCGATGATGAGGGTGAAATCAATACCTTTAGTACCAAGTGGAATTACCAATTTGAAGACTCTGAATATATAACCAGTATCGATTTCGGTCTACGTTATATGGAGCGTGAAGTCGATCATGACGAGTTTACCTATACGTCAGAATTTGGCGGCTGTGATGTTGCACAATGGAAAGCCGTTGACCAATATCACACAACCTCAACGTGTGAAGGCAATCCAAATGCTGGTGAATACTTAACACAAGATGTCGGTGATTTGGCCGCGGGAACTTGGGTGCCATATACCTTAGTAAACCCAGCTCGCCTAGATACCTATACAACGGTTAGCCAAATGTCCAACTTTGGTAGCGCCAAAGGTATACCGACGATTTGGTCTATCGACCCTAGTAACTTCCGCGATCCTCGCCAGTTCCACTTGAATACATTTGGCAACGTACAACGTATTGAAAACGCTGGTGCCTCTTATGATGTTGAGCTGAACGAGTTCAGTTACTTTGCTCAAGCTAACTTTGAATACGATGTATTCAAAGGTAATTTTGGTATGAAAGTAGTTGAAACGGACTTGTACGTTAAACAAAACATTGCTGGGCCCAATTTACCGCACAGTAATTTAGGACCAGACATTGGTGATACGGTTACTGAACGCAGTTACACCGACTACTTACCTTCATTTAACATTAGCGCCGATGTTTCTGATGACATCATTTTACGTGCCGCTTACTCGAAAAATATGCAAGCTCTAAACCTGTCAAGCTGGGGTGGCGGTAAAACCGTGGGTAAGTCTATTGATGGCTCTTGTGACTGCCTCCGTGTGGTAAACGGTTCGCTTTCTGGTAACCCACAACTTAACCCGTGGCGCTCGAAAAACTACTCGTTTTCAGCAGAATGGTACCCGGGTGAAGCTTCAATGGCCTTTGTAGCACTTTATAAGATTGATATAGAGAGCTTTACCACGGGTGGAACAATCATGGTTGATGAACCTGATGATGATGGTATTCGCCGTGGTCCATGGCCTTTCACTACTCAGGTTCAAGGTGAAGGGGGCTATGTTAAAGGAATTGAAATCGGCTTCAAAGCGGCATTTGGAGATTACACTGACGTCAGTATTTTGGAAAACTTTGGGGTCGATGTTAACTACACCTACAGTGACAGTGGCTACGACACTAATGAAAGTGTGTTTGGTGAACTGCCCTTCCCTGGTAACTCAGAAGATACGTATAACTTTGTCTTGTGGTATGAACAAGATGAGTTTTCGGCACGTTTAGCATGGAACTCACGTAGCCCACGACTAATCACGACCGGCGCTGATGCCGTTGGCCGTCAGTCACTGTACCAAGATGACTACTCGCAGCTTGATTTCAGCGCAACCTATCACGCGTCAGAAAATTGGGATGTCTTTTTACATGGCGCAAACTTAACCGAAGAAGTACAACAAACTTACCTACAGTTTACTTCTCAAAAAGCGTTTCGTAATGAGTACGAAACACGTTGGACCCTTGGTGTTAGGGCAACATTTTAGTTGAATTAACACTTCTGCCCAAGACTACCGTCACTCGACGGTAGTCTTATTTATTTCAATCCCGTAGTTTGGGTAAGCTATTGCAAGCAGTTTAAGGAGTAGTGATGGAATCATCAGCGGAACCAATCAAAAAATTTGTCATTGTCGGCGGCGGAACTGCAGGTTGGTTGGCAGCTGCAACGCTTGGCAATATATTCAGACATAGTGATGTGCAAATAGAATTAGTCGAGTCCGAAGAAATTGGTATCATCGGTGTCGGTGAAGCGACTATTCCACCACTTGTCGATACGCTAGAAAGTTTGGGCATTGATCTAGTTGAATTTATTCAGGCCACACAAGCGACCTTTAAATGGGGAATAAGATTTGAAAATTGGCGACAAAATGAACACAGCTATTTTCATCCATTTGGAGAACTTGGGCAAAAAATAGATGGTCATGAATTTTATCAATGCTGGTTAAAGCTTAAATCACATGGTGATTCTACACCATTAATGGCTTATTCACCTGAATCACTGTTATCTGAAAAAATGAAGTTTTTCTTACCCCATCAGGCGATGAATACACCGCTTGCTGGAGCACGTTTTGCACTGCATTTGGATGCAACACTTACCGGGAAATATTTACGTGACTACGCTCAGCAAGCTGGTGTCAAACGAACTCTTGGTCATGTCGAGTCTATCTCCAAACACCTAAACGGTAATATCGCATCACTTACGCTACAATCTGGTGAAAAGGTGTCGGCCGATTTTTATATCGACTGTACTGGATTTAAAGGGTTATTAATCGGTAATGCGCTAAACAGTAATTATCAAGATTGGTCAGAGTCACTACCCTGTAATCGAGCAGTGACTGTGCAGACAACAATTGACCAGACTGATGACATTCCGCCGTACACCATTTCGCGCGCTCAAGATGCAGGTTGGAGTTGGCATATTCCGCTACAACATCGAATGGGTAATGGCTATGTCTTTTGTGACAAGTACATTAGTGATGAGCAAGCTATAACCACATTACTTAAGAACGTAACAGGAACGGTAATTAATGAGCCCAAAATCATACCCTTCACAACCGGTATTCGGGAAAAGATTTGGCATAAAAACTGTCTATCATTGGGTTTGGCACAAGGCTTTTTGGAGCCGTTAGAGTCGACAGCTATTCACCTAGTGTCTAAATCTTTGGCACTGTTTATACGGATGTTCCCAGCTAAAACAGAAAATAGTGTTCTAGAAAACGAATTTAACCGAAGAGTAAGGATGGACTATGAAGAGATCCGTGACTTTTTGGTGCTGCACTATTGTATTTCAGAACGCCAAGACACGCCATTTTGGCAAGACTGGCAACATCGAAAAATCCCTGCAAGTTTAACCCAACGCTTGGATTTTTTTAGCCAGCAAGGGGGACTTATCCCTGAAGTAGAAGCGCTGTTTCAATCAACCAGTTGGTACGCGGTCCTTGACGGCATGGGTATTGAGCCAAAACGCTACAACATGACGTTAGATGCGCTGGATGTCGATAAGCTACGAGCAAGTTTAGCAGCTGGAAAGCTGGCTTTAACACATAGTGTAGAAACACAGCCTGATCACAGATCATTTCTGCAAAAGTATTGTGGGGTGCAGTTCGGGTAAAATGACACTCCCCCTCTAATGAACTATTCCTCTGTCTCCGCTTTGTATTGGATAACTAGAGCAGACTTTAGCAGCGGTTTATTAAAAACACTTTGGATAAAGGAGAAAATTTCCAAACCTTAATCTAGACTTGTTTTTATTCTCGACTCGCATTGATAGATGGCCCTATGGACACAGCCTCACCTCCAATCGATTACTGGAAAAAACTGAGTACTCGGTTATTTTCTCCACTCGTTGTAGTCCTTGTTATTGTTTTATCTATTTTGATTTTTTATGTGCCGAGCGTGACACAAAATAACGCAATTAAAATGGCGATAGCCTCTGCAGAGAGTACAGTCAAACAATACAAAGCCATACGCGGCTATTACACCAAAAATGTTATTAAAAAAGTGCTAACTGCAAGTGAGCTCGTACCACATTTCAATCACAAAAATAATGACAAACAAATACCGCTCCCTGCCACCTTTATCCACGATATTAGTAGTGAATTTGCCAAACAAAACATTGTCTCGATAAAACTATACAGCCCCTATCCATTTCCTAATCGGGCAAACAGACAGCTCGATACTTTTGCCAACAGAGCTTGGCATGAGCTAAATAACGATGCCACCAAAAGCTTTTCTAGTGTTGAAACAATTGCTGGCGAACAAGTAGTTAGAGTTGCTATGGCTGATGTTATGACTGAACAAGCGTGTGTTAACTGCCATAACTCCCACCCGGATACACCAAAAACAGGTTGGAAACTCGGTGATATACGCGGTGTACTAGAGGTACAAGTTCCTATTGACCAGCAACTCCAAGATGCAAACAAACTGAATTTGACCATCGCGACATTGGTGTCCATGACGCTTTTAGCTACCGTAGGTTTGTTATTTTTCTTGTTCCGAAAACTCATTTCAAGTCGTTTACGGCATGTTCATGCGGCTTTGTCAGATATCGCCGATGGAGATGGTGATTTACGCCAAAGACTCGTTGAAGAGCCAAAAGATGAAATAGGCCAAATTGCTGTCATGTTCAACCGCTTTGTCGCACAACTGTCAAAAACCATGCTGCAAATTAAACAGCAAGTCGAACAACTCGCTCAATCCACAGAATCCATGGAGAAGATTACCAACTTGACACAGGATGATGCTCATAAGCAGCAGCAAGCAACCGAACGTGTAGCGACCGCTATTCATACTATGAATAGATCTAGCCAAGAAATGAAAGAAATCGCCCAATCAACAGCAGAGCAATCACAGACAACGCAAGAGCTAGCCGTTAATGGTAATGCTATTGTGGGACAAAGCTTAAATGCTATCCAAGAACTCTCAGAGATGATGCAAAAAGTGTCGTCAGTGGTAAACACTTTAGAATCAGATAGTCAGAATATTGGTGGAGTGTTAGATGTAATCAGAGGGATTGCTGAGCAAACAAATTTACTCGCCTTAAACGCTGCTATAGAAGCTGCACGTGCCGGTGAACAAGGGCGAGGTTTTGCCGTCGTTGCTGACGAAGTAAGAACATTGGCAAGTAAAACACAAGAATCAACCGCTGAGATAAACAAAATGATTGAGCAACTGCAGTCAGGCGCAAAAAGTACCGTAGAAGTAATTGAAAAAAGTCATTACAGTATTCAAACAAGTCAACAAAAAGCTGATGAGACAAATGCAATGATAGCTTCCGTAAGTGATGCAATTTCGCAAATTGAAGAGCAGAATAAACAACTTTCATCAGCAATCGATACTCAAGCCAATACGAGTGTGGATATCAATGACAGCATTGACCACATCAATGCGCTGTCCGATGAAACTTCACACGGTGCTGAACAATTGTTGACGCTAGCCAAAGAAATTAATCAAGCTGTGCTATCGATAAATAAGCAATTGAATCGCTTTAATGCTTAAGCACCGAGAGTAAACTACAGTGACTACTTGACGTAACGAACATTAAATCCGCATTTTTCTGCTATGCGCAGAGCGTTAATAGGATATCTTGTCATCTACTTTACGCCTCACTGGATGTCATTATCTGCTTTACAGTTAAGATTAATAAACTCCTGATGTGACAGGCTTTGCGCGGCAGCTGACGCTATTTGCTGTTTGAGTTGCTCTAGGCTTTTTTCAATCTTTTCAGGCTCAATGTGATTTAGTCTGGCATCATAGCGTTCTGGCAACAAGCTAAAACCATAAAACATGGCAAGCCAACTGGCTTGTTCAAAAGATTCGTCTGCATACTGAACAACGTGTCCTTGGCTTTGATAAACAGCTAACTTATGTGCCAAGCTCTGTGGTATCGGCATCTGTTGGCAGTAGCGCCAAAATGGCGTGTCATTGCGTTTGGATAGTTTGTAATGAACTAATAGAAAATCAATAATGCGATCTAATTCGCTATTATGTAACCGATTCACTTCATTAATATCGGCTTGATTAAAAGAACTATCAGGAAAAAACGTCAACAGCTTAGCAATCGCCGTTTGGATCAGCGAAATTCCCAGCGATTCAAGCGGTTCTAAAAAACCCGCAGCTAAACCTAAAGCGAAACAATTTTTTTGCCAAATCACTTTTCTACGGCCACGAGGAAACTTAAAGCTTTTAACTTCTGTTATGGGCTTACCTTTTACGCTGTCTAACAAGCTCTGCTTTGCTTGTTCATCCGTTATGAATTGACTTGAATAGATGTAGCCATTTCCAACTCTGTGTTGTAGCGGAATACACCACTGCCACCCCGCGTCCTTCGCTGTTGCTCGCGTGTAAGGCGTGGGCTCTTGTTGCAATTCGGTTTGCACGGCGACAGCGCTGTCACAGGGAAGCCAAACATGCGATTCGTCAAGGCCAATACCCATTGCACCATCGATCAATATTCCCTTAAAGCCAGAACAATCTATAAATAAATCACCTTTGACCTCAGTGCGGTTGTCTAAACTGAGCGCCTCAATAAAACCGGTTTGTGCATTTAATTTAACCTCTTGCACATTTGCAAGAATATGAGTAACCCCTTGCTTTACAGTGAAGTCGGTTAAAAATTTTGCATATAGCACCGAGTCAAAGTGATAAGCGTAAGAGTATTGTGCAAGTGGATTGCGATTAGCAGGATCTGGCTGCGCGAACTTCCCGTTGTTAGCCATGACACTAGCAAAACAGTAATCTTCGATATCCAGCGGCTTATCGTGCATTTTTAATTTGTTGATATATTGGTGAAATTCAACATTTTCCAGCGGTGCGCCAAATGCGGCAAAAGGGTGAAAAAAACGTGAGCCTTTTTGGTACCAATCTTCAAACTCAATACCCAGCTTAAAAGTTGCTTGAGTGGCCTTAATTAGGTCTATATCCGCTATCCCTAAATTACGATTAAAATCGACAAAGTTCGGGATCGTTGCTTCTCCAACTCCAACTGTACTTATATTTGGAGACTCCACTAAGGTTATCGACATATCTTTGTCTTTAGCATAACGACTAAGGCTAGCCGCTGCCATCCATCCCGTTGTTCCTCCACCGACAATGACGATTTCTCTTATTGCTTTTGTCATAGTTACACTCTTATTGTTTAATTTCGGCTGATGAATCTACTATAACGGAACTAACTTCTGAATTCTCATATCTTTGCGAAGAAAACTATAACAATTAGCTAGCCTTTAGTGAGCTGATTAACTAACCTCTGGGTGAAACCACTTTTGAGCTATGTTTATAAAGTAATTTCTGACATATTAATAAGAATTAAATCACTATCTTGTTAGCCACATCGATTGTTCAGCAATTGCCTTAAATAAACAATGTAGTTAAAAAAGCCTGAAATATAAGAAACTCCTAACAACTAAAATATAGACAAGTAGAATAGGTCTATATAAAGTATTATTGACTCGAAAGAGACACTTAAAAATCACTAAAATTCACATCAAAAGGAAATTTTAAGATGAAACTAAACTTAAAAAAGAAAGCTCTCGTTGACTTATCAAACCAAAACTTAGCTAAAGGCCAAACAAAAGAAATCGTTGGCGGCGCAGGTCCAATCCCTAACACTATGATCTGTAGAACACAACATGAATCTTGTGTTGTGGATTGTCACTACAGTCTACGTGAATTCCGTACTTGTATATAATCTAAAGTTGAAAGTAAAAATCGAAATTTAAGATTATTATAGATAAATTATCTATATCATCATTTCAGTAATTTTTACTGTTTTATGTCTAAGCCTTATGAATTATACATAAGGCTTTTTTCACGATTAAGAATCATCAAGGTTGTAGGATAGTAGTATCCCAACTACTTTTATTTTTTACGTATTTCGTTCTTTCATGAAGTCTATTCTCATGAAACTTTAGAAACTCTACAGAGATCGGCTTAATTATATATCCCCCCCACTGCGCAGGCTTATCCAATGAAGATTTTGAGGTTTTGAGATTAGCATCAAAATGTTCTTCTAGTGTTGTCAATTCATTCCAAACCTGACTTTGCTCAAAAGTTAAAGAAACGGTTTTTGCATCAAGTGAACGACTCTGCCAATATTCTAGTGCTAATTCTTCGCTGATCTTTTCAGCCGTTCCAACCACTCTTACTTGATAGCCGATGTGGTCCCACCAAACTGTCAACGCAACCTTTGGGTTTAGACTAATCTCTTGCCCTTTCGCGGAGTTGTATGCAGTACAAAATACAAACCCCTCTGATGAAACAGATTTAAGGTCTACAAATCGAGCCTGAGGGAAGCCTTCTCTATCTATCGTAGATATACATATCGCACTTTTATGCATGAGAGGTGTATTTTCTTTAGCCTGCAACCAAATTTCATTGAACTTATTTATAATCTGAGTATCCATATTCAATCCTTTTACCGTTTTCTATTTGCAATTATAAGTTAACCCCCCTTCTATTAACAGGCTATGGATTTTTAGTTTTCTAACGAAAATCAACTTTCTCGACATTAATACAATATCGGTATCAAAAAAATATTTTTTATTGAGGGTGAATCTTGCCTTGTGTGACTGTGGTTGCCAGATAAATAAGAAAACATTCTTTAGTTTGGGTAAAAATCGGATGCTTGATGTCTAATGACAGCGCTAATTTTTAGTGGCCTAGTAATCAAAAACTCAAAAAATATTAGAAATATATAATAATTTTACTTGTCATAAAAAAGGTCGCATTGTGCGACCATTTTTCTCAGATAAAGTGCTTTAGTCTAACCAAAACTCTTTTTTGAATTTAATCCCAAATTCACTTCTATCGTTACTACGCATAACGCCAACAAATCCGGTCTGCTGCAAACGACCTACGTCATAAACTTCGTTTAATACGTTTTCACCATATAAAGTGATCTCCATGTCGCCTTGAGCATTCATATAAGAAATATTAAAGCCAAATAATTCGCGCGAACTGATACGTTCACTTGCTTTAGTTGCAGATTGGCCCTGCATTTGTGATCGATACGAGTAGCTCGCATTCACTGAAACGGTAGCGCCGTTATCTAAGTCATGAAAGTACGATGGGGCAATCATCACGGTCCAACGTGGTGTTAGCGCAGGTGCATCACCTTTACCTATACCTCTCACGCCGGCGTCAACTTTAGTTATTTCTGAATCCAGATAACCAATCGCACTGCGTACTGAAAAGTCATCTGTAATTGCTATGGTAGTTTCTAGTTCAATACCTTGGGCTTTAGACTCCCCAGCATTTTCAACGATTGTTACAAAGCCACCACCAGAGGTTGGGTCGTTGTATGGTAACGCTAAATCCGTGTAGTCAGTAACAAACGCCGCCACCATCATTGAAACTCTTTCATGTACCTGACCTTTAAAACCAACTTCATAGTTAATAGCTTTA
The DNA here is from genome assembly GCF_051930985.1 of Pseudoalteromonas sp. T1lg65. Lineage (NCBI taxonomy): Bacteria > Pseudomonadati > Pseudomonadota > Gammaproteobacteria > Alteromonadales > Pseudoalteromonadaceae > Pseudoalteromonas > Pseudoalteromonas sp. T1lg65. The sequence continues at coordinate 2,143,147 of NZ_CP196837.1, forward strand.
GTTTCGTCAAAAGAAACAAATTGTGCAGGACCGCCAAACGGACGAGGCGGAAAACCACCGCTCTGATATCCTTTTTGGACTTGCGCATATAAGTTAATATCACTACTGAGTTGATAGGAACCATTCACGTCCCAAGTAACTTCATCGAAGTCTGCTTTGACATATTTACGCTCTGCAAAGCTTGGAAATAAGGCATCGGCGACTTTTTGGTCATCTGAATAACGCAAACCACCACCAAGACTTAATCTATCAGTTACATCTACACTTGCATTGAAATACGCCGCGTAAGAGTCTGTTTCCTGATTAATATCGAAGTAACCATAGTCTCCGAATGATGCTGTCTGGCCATCATTCAATAGTCCATTTGGCGTGTTCCAAGGGCTGAATACAAATGGACCCGAACTGGTAAAACCGTCTTCATTGAAATAATACAAACCCGATACAAAATCCCAATGCTCAAAAGTACCATTAAGTTGTAACTCAATGGAGTGCTGATCCGCACCACCTTCCTCTGGAAATTCTGAAAGGTTAAGTGCCGTTGCATCATCGTCAAGACCACCCGTATACTCAGAGCTGCGTTTACTGGTGATAAACTTAACAGCGTAACTATCGTTTACCTGCCAATCGGCTGTTAGCGACGCTCCCCAACCTGAGTAATCAGTACTTTCGATTCCCGCGACTGTGGTAGCTAAATCGTCAGGATTTTTTGGTAACAGAGACCCATTTAGCAACGGAAAGTCGCCATTTTCAATGGCACTTGGATCGACAGGTTCTGTCAATTCAATTGTATATGGAGATTGTCCAGATTCATTGTCTACGCCATCAAATGCAGCGGTAATCGTTAGGTCTGAATTTGCCAACCATTTGAATGCAAGGCGACCACTTAACTCTTGTTCTTCACCGATCTCTTTTTCTGGATTTGCTAAGTTTATTGCTTTGCCGACACCGTCACGTTGTTTGTAAGATGTACTTGCTGAGAAACTCAAAGAGTCTGTAAGTGACTGGTTTGTGTAGAAGTCCGTCGCTAAACGACCACGAGTTCCTGCTTTTGCTTCAAGTCTCACGGTTTCTTCATCACCCGGTTGTTTCGTCACGATGTTAACCGCACCACCAAGCGTGTTTCTACCGTATAAGGTACCTTGCGGACCGCGCAGTACTTCAACTCTAGCCACATTTGGTAAGGATAAATTTGATCCCATTTGACGACCCAAATACACACCATCGACATAAACGCCAACGCCAGGATCGGTAGTGATAATATGGTCTTGCAAACCGATACCACGAATGAATACCGAAGCATGAGCTGCGTTACCAACACCATAACGTGTAATGTTCAAATTTGGGACAAATTTTCCAATATCATCGAGGTTGCTGATATTGGCTTTTTCGATGTCATTTGCGCCAATAGATGTAATTGCGGTAGGTGTTTCGAACAAGCTTTCAGTGCGCTTACGAGCCGTTACTTGGATTTTTTCAAAAATTTGATTTTCTTTTTCTGCGCTATTTTGTTCAGCCGAAACGCTATTGGGAAAGACTAATGCCGAACAAACTGCGATGGAAAGCGCAGATAAACCAAGGCGAGGTAAAACTGTAATCATATAATCTCCAAAGGAATCACCGTGTGTGCATGTTACGGCCGACTTTTAAACGTGCGGTCAACCAATAACTTTGAATGAAACGTTTGCTATAGAAACCTTTCACAATGCCAAATTTTAGGCATAAAAAAAGATGCATAGGCTGCATCTCTTTCCTTTGGGCGGGCACTATACCCAAAACCAAGTAAAAATGAAATAAATATTTAATAAAACTAAAATAAAGGTGATAAAAACCAATATAGGTACAGACTTAGCTAATCTATCTAATTCCTATATTTTTCTTTTAAATCATCACTCTAATAAACTAATTGAGTATTTTGCTCGTTTGGGTCGATAAAAAAGTAAGCTCAGAGTTATCCATTACGCATCATGGAAACTAACGTTTTAGAGCGCATTCCTACTTGCGATGCCCAGCGGCTATCGAGCATTTCTGCTGCTGCTTTTTCAAAATCATTTGCCTTAAGTGCAGCAAACATGCGTTTAAATTTAAACAATCCATTGATCCCAAGGTTAAATGCCATATCTAGCAGCACTTTTTGACGAGTTTCACTTAGCTGGGTAAATTCAGGATATTTTGTGAGTAATGCGCGATGTACCGCTTTGATATCGTTTTCTAGAAGATATTCAATTTCTTCGTCTGATAAGCCACGATCATCTAGATTGCGCCCAACACCTATGGTAAGTTTTCCCGCAGAACACCTGTAAGGCTTATGTCTCTTCCCTTCATGGATTGTCAGCTGAGTTTTCATTCCAGAAAGCAGTTCAGTATCCATTATTCACACCTCGCAAAATTAGCTGTCCCTTAAAAGGAACAGAATACCAGAAAGTATCCGCTTTGCATTATATCAATTACATTTTTTGAGTACTCGGTGTAGCTATGAGGTAATACCAATTCACTTAATGAAGAGATCTATTTTGAGGCAAAGGAAAACTTGTCGATAGCGAGGCAAAAATTTCGCTATTTAGATGTTCTAAATGAGAAATTCTTAACGCTGCAAGCGGCATATTTTATCTCTCAAATTGATCAGATATTTATGCGAATTGCTATAACCATCGTAAATGGACTTAGTGTTAAAGTGAACTTGTCACTCTATCTGGGCGCACTTTGGTTTTCGCTCAATGGGATTTGGTTGCTAGGTATTCGAAGAAGGTAAGGAAGGCTTTAGAAAACCAGTCTAACTGATACAAAAAATCCCGATAAAACTTATGATTTATCGGGATTGATATAAAGCTTTTTCTAAAAGTTAGAAAATAAAGCTTGGTGCGAATGGGGGGACTTGAACCCCCACGGCCGAAGCCACCACCCCCTCAAGATGGCGTGTCTACCAATTCCACCACATTCGCAAATTAGGTGTTACAACTTTAGTTAGGTACGTCTGAAGCCGGATTTTCATCAGCTACTGGTACGTCTGTATCCGCTGGAACAGTAACCGCTGCTGGCGCTTCTAGATTTTCCCATTTGTCAGATTGCTTTATCTGACCTGAGGTTAAGTTACCTAACACAATACTTAACACAAAAAATACCGATGCTAAGATTGTTGTTGTCTTTGTCATAAAGTTTCCTGCACCCGACGACCCAAATACTGTCGCTGAAGCACCCGCGCCGAATGAAGATCCCATATCTGCGCCTTTACCCTGTTGTATTAACACCATACCAATCAGCGCTAACGCTACAACTGAGTAAACTACTAACAAAATTTCGTACATTTACTTATCCTTTTGCACTATTACAGATGGCTAAGAAGCTTTGTGGCTTCAAGCTAGCGCCGCCAATTAGGCCGCCATCTATATCAGCTTGTGCGAATAACGATTCGCTATTTTCTTCGTTTACGCTGCCACCATATAAAATGCGTAGCCCGCTGGCAACTTGTTGGTCCTTTTCAGATAACAAATTGCGTATAAATTTGTGTACTGCCTGTGCTTGCTCAGGTGAAGCTGTTTTACCAGTTCCTATAGCCCAAACAGGCTCGTATGCTACCACAGAATTCGCTAATGCGGCTATACCAACTTTTTCAATTACCGCTTCTAGCTGCCGTGCAACCACAGTTTCAGTTTGATTGCTTTCTCTTTCTTCTTCAGTCTCACCTACACAGAGAATAGGAATAAGACCAGAAGCCTGAGCATGGGCGAATTTGTTAGCTACATCGTTGTCACTCTCGCCATAAATTGCTCTACGTTCCGAGTGACCGACTAAAGTGAAGGTTGCACCCAACTCTTTAGCTAATAACGCTTGTATTTCACCAGTAAATGCGCCTTTTTCATACTCTGACACTGTCTGAGTGCCAACTGAAAGGCCTTCGCTTACCGCTTGCTCAATAAGCATTGCGGGCGGGAAAATTATTACCTCAGCGTTATTCTTTTTTTGCGCTACTGCTTGGGCGATTTCTTTGATGAGGCTTTTTGAGCCATTCATTTTCCAATTACCCGCTACAATTTGCGTTCTAGTTGCCATACGATACTCCGCATCGGAAAGCGGGTGAGATACTAACGCTACTCACCCAAAGTTACAAGAAATAAATTCAAATATTCGTTTAATTGCTCACAGTTTCAACAACTTCAGCGATTTTTTGGGCGTAGTCGAGGACCTGCTTCTGTTGCTGTGCTTCAACCATCACACGTACCACAGGCTCCGTGCCCGACTTTCGAAGCAATACGCGACCTTTTCCTGCCAGCTTTTCTTCCACCTCTGCCACTACCGCTTTTACCTCTTGTGCTTCTGTTGGATCTGATCCGGCGCGATAGCGCACGTTTATCATTTTCATTGGATACTTTGTGAAGCCTTCGCCCAAATCTTTAAGGGTTTTGTTTTGAGCGACCATCGCAGCTAATACCTGTAAGCTTGATACAATACCGTCTCCGGTACTGATAAGTTCTAGGTTTAGCACGTGACCTGAGCTTTCACCGCCAATTTTCCAACCGTTTTTCATCAGCAGTTCCATCACGTAACGATCACCAACTTTACTGCGCTCAAAGGAAATGCCTTTCGACTTAAGTGCGTTTTCAAGACCCATATTTGACATCACAGTGCCAACCACACCACCGCCTAACGTTCCTTGAACATGAGCCTGACAGGCAATGATGTAAACAATGTCATCACCGTCAAAGACATGACCATCATGGTCCACCATCATCACTCGGTCACCATCTCCATCGTAGGCAATACCAACATCTGCTTTATGCTCTAGCACTGCTTTTTTTAGCGCTTCAACGTGTGTTGCACCACACTTATCGTTGATATTCACACCGTTTGGTTCACATGCAGTTGTAATAACTTCTGCGCCCAATTCACGCATGACATTAGGCGCTATGTGGTACGTTGCACCATTCGCGCAATCAAGCACGACTTTTACGCCCTCTAGAGATAACTCTCGCGGGAACTGCCCTTTGCAAAACTCAATATAACGACCGTCAGCGCTATCTAGACGTTTTGCCTTACCCAGCTTCTCAGAAGCAACACAGGTCATTGGTTCATCAAGTTTAGCTTCGATTGCTAACTCGACATCATCAGGGAGTTTTTTTCCGTCACCAGCAAAAAATTTAATGCCATTGTCGTGATATGGATTATGTGACGCGCTGATCACAATTCCTGCTTCTGCACGGAAAGTTTGAGTTAAGTAAGCAACGGCTGGGGTTGGCATTGGACCGAGCAGAATAACGTTGATACCTGCAGCAATTAAACCAGCCTCTAGCGCTGTTTCTAATAAGTACCCGGAAATTCGCGTATCTTTACCAATGATCACTTTTTTAGTGCCACGCTCTGACAGCACCTTACCCGCTGCCCAACCTAGTTTCATGGCAAACTCTGGGGTAATGGGAAATTCACCGACCATGCCTCTTACACCATCAGTGCCAAAATATTTTCTTGTTGTCATTCATTAACTCCATTAACCGATGCGAGCCATACGCTTAGCACATCGCTTGTTTCTGCAACATCATGAACGCGAATGATGTTTGCGCCTTGTTGAGCACAAATCAAAGCACCAGCCAGACTTCCGGCTAGTCGTTCATTGGTGTCACGATTAAGTAATTGCCCAAACATAGATTTTCTTGATAAGCCCGTGAGGATTGGCAAATCAAAATGTTGAAAGTGTTTTAAACCACCCAGTAATTCAATGTTATGAGACAATGTTTTGCCAAAACCAAAACCAGGATCAAGGATCAATCTTTCACGACTTATCCCTGCTTGCTTGCACGCGCTGATTCTAGTTTCAAAAAAGTCATTGATATCTGCAAATAATGCTTGGTAACTGGGGTTATTTTGCATTGTGCGCGGTTGACCCTGCATATGCATCAGACAAACCGGCACATCTGGGTAAGCTGCCAGTACATCTAAAGCCCCTGGTTCTTGTAGTGCCCGAACGTCGTTAATTATGTCGGCACCTGCTTCTATCGCTTGCCTCATTACCTCTGCTTTGCTGGTATCCACAGATATAATGCAATCAATGTCATGCTTAACCGCTTTAACAACCGGTATTACCCGACGAAGTTCTTCCTCTAACGATACCTCAGGCGCCCCCGGACGAGTTGACTCTCCACCAATATCTAGTACACCAGCACCTTCCATGAGTAAACGTTTTGCTTGTTCTATTGCTTTACTATCAGAACTGAATTTACCGCCGTCTGAAAATGAATCCGGGGTTACATTTAATATCCCCATCACAATCGGATATTCAAGACTGACGGAACGCGCGTTAGGTAATTTAAGTTCTTTCATTTGGGAACCTAGTTCTTTATGCTTCACGACTTGTCTGTAACTGTGCCTAATTTATTATAGGTTTAAAAAAGGCTTCAGATGTATGAAGGACTGTTTGCGTGAGTTAGATACAAAAAAGCCCCGACTGCTCGGGGCTTTTTTTATTTTAACTAATGTTATGACTTATCATCAAGCTCTGAAGCCGATGTAGTGTCACTTTCATCATTTTTTAGCTCTACAACTTTTTCCGATTTGGGCGTAGCAGGCTTTTTATCAGCTTTTTGATCGTGCGCATCTTTAGGTGGACGAACTTCTCTGCGTGCCATAAGGTCGTCTATCTGATGAGCATCAATCGTCTCGTATTTCATCAGCGCATCTTTCATCGTGTGAAGTACATCCATGTTGTCTTTCAGGATTTGTTCTGCACGTTTGTAGTTACGGTCAATGAAATCTTTAATTTCTGAGTCGATTAACTTAGCAGTTTCATCTGACATACCTGACATACGGTGCGAACCACCGCCCATAAACATTTCGCCCTGCTCTTCTAGGTACATTTGCGGACCTAACTTAGGGCTTAGACCCCATTGAGTAACCATTTTCTTGGCAATATCCGTTGCTCGCTCAATGTCATTACTTGCACCTGTAGTTACTTTGTCATCACCGTAAATCAGCGCTTCGGCGATACGACCACCATAAAGGCTTGATAACATTGATTCTAGGTGCTGTTTAGAATGACTTACACGATCTTGTTCCGGTAAGTACATGGTCACACCCAATGCACGTCCACGAGGAATAATTGACACCTTGTAAACAGGGTCATGTTCAGGAACCAGTCGGCCAACGATAGCATGTCCAGCTTCATGGTAAGCCGTCATTTCTTTCTCTTCTTCGCTCATAACCATTGATTTGCGTTCAGCACCCATCATGATCTTGTCTTTTGCAGCGTCGAATTCAGCCATACTTACTTTACGCTTGTTACCTCTGGCCGCAAATAATGCCGCTTCGTTAACTAGGTTCGCAAGATCTGCACCCGAGAAACCTGGTGTACCGCGAGCAATAACTGATGCTTGAACATCATCATCCAACGGTACTTTACGCATGTGCACGTTAAGGATCTGCTCTCGACCACGGATATCTGGCAAGCCTACAACAACCTGACGATCAAAACGACCAGGGCGCAATAAGGCAGGATCAAGTACATCCGGGCGGTTAGTTGCTGCAATAACAATTATCCCCTCGTTGCCTTCAAAGCCATCCATTTCTACCAGCATTTGGTTTAGCGTTTGTTCGCGTTCATCGTGACCGCCGCCCATACCAGCGCCGCGTTTACGGCCCACAGCATCAATTTCGTCGATAAAAATGATGCAAGGTGCAGCTTTTTTCGCTTGTTCGAACATATCACGGACACGAGATGCACCAACACCTACAAACATTTCCACGAAGTCAGAACCTGAAATAGTAAAGAATGGGACTTTGGCTTCACCCGCTACGGCTTTTGCTAGCAGTGTTTTACCTGTACCTGGTGGGCCAACCATTAACACACCTTTGGGAATGGTACCGCCTAGCTTTTGGAATTTCGACGGATCGCGCAAGAAATCAACCAATTCGGTAACGTCTTCTTTCGCTTCATCACATCCAGCTACATCAGCAAAAGTAGTCTTAACCTGATCTTCGCTCATTAAGCGCGCTTTACTCTTGCCAAAAGACATCGCACCTTTACCACCGCCGCCTTGCATTTGACGCATGAAGAATATCCAAACACCAATAAGTAGAAGCATAGGAAACCAAGAAATAAACAAGTGCGCGAGCATTGATTGTTCTTCTGGCGGAACCCCTTTGATGTTTACATCATTTTTTAAAAGGTCGTTTACTAAGTCCAAATCAGTTAACGGCATGGTTGTCTGAAAACGCTCACCGCTTGTTCTTAGTCCGTTTATCAAACCGGTTTGGCGGTCAATATTAACTTCTCTAACTGAGCCGCTGCGCACGTCCTTGATAAATTGTGTGTAACTCGTTTGACGATCATATTGTTCGCCACCGTTGAAGCTCTGAAACAAAGTCATTAGCACGACTGCTATAACTAGCCAGAGTATTAGATTTTTAGCCATATCGCTCAAGGAGTTAACCTCTTGTGTTCAAAAAAATTCAAATTCAACCTGATGCTTTCCAACTGTACTACAGTTTGTATCCCGTCGCCACTATATATACTTCTCTTGATCGCGGTCGCGACGCTTTAGGCTTGCGTATTTTCACTACTTTAAAACAATTACGTACTTCTTGTACAAACTGATCAAAGCTTTCGCCTTGAAACACTTTAACAGCGAAGGCACCATTTGGTTTCAATACTTGATGGCACATATCCAGAGCAAGTTCTACTAAGTACATGCTGCCAGCTTGATCTATGGACATATTACCGCTCATGTTCGGTGCCATATCCGAGAAAACCACGTCGACATTTTTCCCATCAATACGTTTTAATAGCGCGTCGAGAACAGCTTCCTCGCGGAAGTCCCCTTGTAGAAAGTCTACGCCGGCTAAAGAGTCCATTGGTAATATGTCACAGGCAATGACCTGCCCATCAATATCGACCTGCTCGGCTAGATACTGAGACCAACTGCCGGGTGCTGCACCGAGGTCAACAACCGTCATGCCTTTACGCAGTAATTTGTCCTTTTGCTGGATTTCCTCAAGTTTAAATACCGCTCGAGAACGGTAACCTCTTTTTTGGGCTTCATGAACATAGGGATCATCAACATGCTCTTTTAGCCAACGCTTAGAACTGGCGGAGTGTTTTTTATTTGCCATATTAACTATAACTCATTAGTAATATTTGCTAGATGGCGTTAGAATATCGAGAATTCAAGCCTTTTAATAAATAAGATTGTATCAATATGACCTTATCAAATAAACAAAAGCAGTTCCTAAAAGGACTAGCTCACGATTTAAACCCTGTTGTTTTGCTTGGCGCAAACGGCCTTACAGAAGGCGTTATGGCTGAGATTGAACAAAACTTAAATATCCATGAGTTAATAAAAGTCAAAGTGCCTACTAACGATCGTGAAACCAAAAAGCTTATTTTTGAAGCAATTGTGCGTGAAACGGGCGCACATAATGTGCAGACTATCGGTCATATCATTGTGCTTTACCGTCAAAGTGAAGACAAAAAAATCCAACTGCCTAGAAACTAAGTTTTACTGCTCGACTGCGCCTTCCTCTTGCTGCGCAGTCACACTCTCAATCAATACTCGTTCCTGCTGCTTTATTTCTTGAATTTCTTTGTCACTTAGTTGTGGCAACAGTGATTCTTCTAAGTCCATAACCGATAGTAGAAAGTCATTAGTAAGCTCGTTAATAATACCACTTTCGGCATTTAGCAGCAGGCTATACCCGATTCCCATACTGGGGATAATCGCCACATCAGTCCTGTAACCCTGCACCCAACCGCTATGATAATAAATCAACCGTCCATTATATTGATAGATACGCCAGCCCAGGCCATAGTATGCTTCATCGACATGCTCGCGCCATACACGACGGCGTAACTCTCGTTTTGTTAGTGTATAAGGTATTGATTGTTTGCTGAGGGCTTCAGGTGACAATACCGTCGGATAGAGACCTAGTTGGGCTTTCAGCCACTGGACCATATCCTGTGCACTGGCATTTACTCCCGCAGCAGGCAGTACTTTGTAATAGTGTTTTTTCAATTTTGCTGTATGCCAACGTTTCCTGCCCTTCACATGCGGCCAAGCAAAGTTATCATCTTTGGTCATTTGCTCATAGCCAACGCCCGCAGAGTTCATTTTTAATGGCGCAAACACAAATTCATCTAACCAACGCGAATAGCTGATCCCTGTTGCGCGTTGAATTACGTCGCCGATTAAACTGAACATCACATTTTGATAGCCGTAACACACTCCCGGCTGGCATAGTGAATCAACTTTTAATAAGCGTTCAACAATTTCTGAATAAGGCATTCTTGATTCGATAAGGTTGTCGTAGGCATTTGGAACTAAGCCACTTGAATGACTTAAAAGGTGATACAACTTTAATTTCGCATAACTTGATTTTGCTACTTCTGGAAGGTAGGTACGCAATTCGTCATGAAGCGAAAAATATCCCTCACTGGCAAGTTTAGCACTTAAGCTTCCAGCAAACGTTTTGGAAAGCGATGCCAATCGAAATCGAGTATGCTGATCTATCGCTTTACCGCTGCGACTTTTCGTTTTGCCTATGCCTTTTGCAAGGACACCGTATTGAACGTGTACAATAGACAAAGCACCACCGGGTACCGATTTTTCTTTCAGTTTACGTTCGACTTGCTTAGAATAAGCCGTCGTAAATTTAGACCATTGTTCTTGTGGTGCCACAGCATGAACCATGCTTGAACACAAAAGACAAACTAACGCGAGAATTAGCGACTTCATAATGACTCATTTCATTAATACTCACGAGTCATGTTAACATGATGTCCTTATAATTCTTACTAACTTATAAAAATAATATCAATTTCATGGAGTAAACGGACAAAATTCCAACACCCAAATTGTTATTAATCAAAAACGGTTTAAATTAAACACGCAACAGTATCATTAAGTTTGCTGTAAGTTAGGTTTGGTTTTGCCTGTATTTTTATAATTAGTTCCAAAACAGTTATTAAATAATTGAGGTATTTGAATGCGCTTTCTATTGGCTACTTTATGTGTCGTATTACTCTTTGGCTGCGTGACTACCGCACCGATGGCTCCAGAGTTAGCGGTACCGAAGAAACCACTTCTTACAAAGTCGGTATATCAAATAACCTACAGTACAGAGGTAAATTCAGCTCGAGTAAAATCGGTGCAGTTACCCGCTCACCCGCTAACTAAAGGAAACACGATTTATATCGATGCAGGTAAAGTTGGACTGACCGATACGTTACGTGAATACTTCGTTCAATCATTCAAGAATAAAGGGTTATCCGTAGTATCTAATAGCAAGGCTGACTACGTGCTGACTATGCAGCAATTGGACTTAGAGTTTGCAGCAAACAAAACATATGCATTGGATAGACCCAAAAATCCTCATCCGTATATTGCAGAACTCGCGCAAAAGAATCCGGCATTTCAATGTAGCAATATTGTCGCATCTGTCAGTATGCGTTTGTCACATCAAGCGTCTTCAGATGTCGTTTGGTTTGCCAAATCCTCAGTGGATAGTGCGAGTTTTCAAGGTCTGCCATTACAATTTACATTTACCGAACAAGAGCAAGTCGCAAACGAACATGAAGTTATCTCATTCATCGTTTCACAAAATACCGAAGAAGCTCGTCGAGCTCGTGCTACAACGCCAGTGGTGATCCCTGAATATGTTATTAAGACTAACATTTCACCATTAGAAAAAGTATCGGGAGCTTGTACTCAAACTGAAGTTTCAGCACTAACGGCAGACATGCAAAAATACCTTGCTCAAAACTTAATTGAAAAGTTAAATGTAAAATAACAACGGTTTTTTACGCACCTCAACACTTATTTACAGACAGCAGAGAATTGGTGATTATACTCTGCAAGGAATGACAACAATAACAACGGAGTTTGATAATGGATCAGTACGGCAGCATACTTTTGGTAGAAGACGACGCTTCTTTGGCACAGTGGGTCGCGGAATACCTAGACAATCAGGGCTATAAAACGCATTGCTGCTATCGCGGTGACGAGGTTGTAGACAAAGTAAAAGCAATTAACCCGGATTTAGTACTACTTGATGTTATGTTGCCTGGCAAAGATGGGATTAGTGTTTGTCGTGATTTACGACAATTCTACACTAACCCGATCATTATGTTGACTGCCAAAGATGAAGAAATGGACGAAGTCATTGGTCTCGAAGTTGGCGCCAGCGATTACGTGATTAAACCTGTGAGGCCAAGGGCTTTGCTAGCACGTATCAAGGCGAACGTTCGAGCTGCACAAGAAAAGCCCGTTAACCACGCTGCCAACCATAGTCTTATTAGTGTTGGAAATTTAACCATAGACACACAGGCTAGAAAGATTTCTGTTAATGGGATTGAAGTTGTGGTTTCTAGTGCAGAATATCTACTGCTGCAATTTCTTGCCAGTCATGCTGGTGAGGTCGTTTCTCGTGATGCAGTGTTCAAAGCGACAAAAGGACGAGAATACGATGGCTTGGATCGTAGTGTTGACGTACTCATCTCTGCTCTGCGTAAAAAATTCAATGATGATCCGCAAAACCCAGAAAAGATTAAAACGGTTTGGGGCAAAGGCTACCTGCTTGTCCCATCAGCTTGGTAAAACAAAGTAGTCGTTTGTGAAAAAGCTCTATATCTATCTTGTTGCAGGTGCATTGATCTCGTTTTTCGCGCTGGGTTGGCTGATTGACTTTTTTAATCAACAAACAGAACCCGTACAAGGTAACTTTGAATGGCAAAATAAGTTAGCTCAAGGACTAGCAATTCAAGCGGGATTACAACCTGAAGAAAATAGAGCCAGTTTCATCAGTCAACAAGCAGAACAGTTTAATGTAACCGTGACGTTCAAAGAGGGAAAGACACTAGCCGTCCCTAAAGAATTGAAACAAAACATGCTAACAGAGAGCGGTCTAGTTATAGAGAACGAATCTGTATATCTGCTGAAAAGCACCGACACCTTATATCCTGATTATATTGAGATTGCTTGGACACCCGAACCAGAACAAGCTGATTACGATGTATTACTAACCTTGTTGTTTTACGGCGGTATCTGTACGATTTTGTGGTTTATCCTTTCTCCATTGGTTAAACGTTTGGTCACCCTAAACAGTGCAGCGAAGCGCTTCGCTAGTGGCGACTTAAGCGCACGCATAGTGCCAAACCACTTCACCTATATTCGAGATCTAGAAAACACGTTTAATCGCATGGCGAGCCAAATAGAAAAACTTATGGCGGAAAATAAGCTCATGGCGTCTAGCTTATCCCATGATATAAGAACTCCCGTTGCTTGTTTACGTTTTGGATTAGATGCCGCACTCGAAGAAGAGGATGTGGCACAAATTCACGAATACCTGCACAGAATGGAAAAAGACTTAAATCAAATGGAAGATATGCTTTCGAGCTATCTATCTTTTGCGACTCTGGAGCAAAAATCCCACCTACTCAAGCACGAAACCACTGTACTTAACGTGTATGGACAAGATCTGGTGGCACAAATGCAGCCTAAATTCATTAAAAATAATATAACGGGTGAAGTTGATATCGCTGATAACCTGAAATTATGTGGTGATTTACATTGGCTTGCTCGTGCAATTAGCAACTTACTTAGTAATGCGAGCGATTTTGCACACAGTAGAGTCAAACTGAGTGCATATCGGAGCGATTTCCATATCCATATTTTAGTTGAAGACGATGGTCCAGGCATTGCTAAGGAGAATTGGGATAAAGTTTTTAGCCCATTTTTCCAAGAACAAACCCATAGAAACAGAGCGGGTAAGAGCTACGGGCTTGGATTAGCAATAGTCGCAAAAGTCATGGACTGGCATCACGGAAAGGCCAGTGTTGGGCATTCTGAACTTCTCGGCGGTGCAAAATTCACGTTAACCATACCCTGTAAAGAAAAATAGCTGCTGTAAAATTGTTGCTACAGCCTTCACGGTACTTTGAATAAAGCCCATCAAATACATAAAGTTAGCTAATAATCACAGAAATTTGCTTGCAACGAACCAATTACGCTCAACTTTCAGCCAAAAACTTGCGTTAAATCAATGTAATTTCCCCTTTTTATTTATCTTCATTTACAGTAGATTGATTGCGCCTTTATTAAAAATAGATAGAGAAGTATAAAAACTATGAGCAATGTCCGAGGAGAGTTCAGCTCTCGGTTTGGTTTTATTATGGCTGCTGCAGGGTCTGCGGTAGGTTTGGGTAACATTTGGGGCTTCCCAACGCAAACCGCGAGTAACGGTGGTGCAGCTTTTGTGTTGGCTTACTTAGTCTTAGCATTTTGCCTAGCGTATCCTGCTCTAATGGCTGAACTCGTTATAGGCCGGCATGGCCAGGCAAATGCCGTTTCGTCATTGCAAAAATTGACGACCTCACCGTGGCAAAAGAAATTCGCATTTTTCGTCGGCTTTGGCGGTATCATCTGCGCGGGACTAATTTTGAGTTTTTATGCCATCGTTGCGGGCTGGATGTTCAGTGCCACGATTGAACCGATTACGGCTATCACCTCTATGGACAATGCAACACTTTGGCTTAGCGAACAATCCTTGACTCGGGATATTATTTTCACCGGATTATTTATTGTGCTTACCGTTCTTATCATTAGTAAAGGTGTTGAAAATGGTATAGAAAAATGGTCTAAGCGTTTAATGCCAGCGTTGCTGGGTATTCTCTTTGCGTTGATCGCATATGTGATGACACAAGAAGGCGCAGTAACGGGGCTAAAAGCTTACCTAGTACCGGACTTTTCTTCAATTTTAAACCCTGAACTTTTAGTTAATGCGCTCGGTCAAGCCTTCTTCTCTCTTTCACTTGGTACAAGCGTCATGATTATTTATGGCTCATACATCAGTAAACGCGAGAATCTTGTGTCGTTAGGCGCCTTTGTGACGTTAATAGATGTATTTATTGCTTTTGTAGCAGGTCTTTTGATTATTCCTGCAATGTATGTCGCACAAGCGCAAGGCGTCGAGATCTTTGCAGCTGATGGTTCATTGTTGAGCGAAGACACATTGGTTTTCCAAGTGTTACCTGCGCTATTTGACAGCATGGGCGATATTGGACTGTTTGTTGGATTCGCGTTTTTTGCCCTTATGAGCATTGCAGCACTTACTTCATCTATATCGATGTTGGAAGCTCCAGTGTCCTACGCGGTTGAAAAGTTCGCGCTAGGTCGTGTGCAAGCAACCTGGATCATAGGCGCACTAGTCTCACTGGTTAGTTTAACGATTTTACTTAACTTTGCTGCGCTGTTTGGCTTTGTTGTAAGCATCACTACCAAGTTTGGACAGCCTTTGCTTGGTATGCTTTGTTGCGTTTTCGTCGGATGGCTTTGGCATAGAGGAAAGCTACTCAAGGAAATTTCAGAAGGCTGTGAACAAGTAGAACATACTGTATTTTGGAAAATCTGGCCTTGGTATATTCGCTTTGTTTGTCCTGTGGCCATTGCAGCGGTGTTTTTAAACTCTCTTTAAAAACACCTAAAGGGTCTCATCGAGACCCTTTAAATCGCATATCCTGATGAGGAATGCCATCTTCCAAATACGCTTCCCCCTGCTTCTCAAAACCCAAACGTGTATAAAAATCTGCTAAATAACATTGTGCCGAAATATCTAAATGCTCAGCCGGGATTTGCATAAAACAAGTTTCAATCGCTCGTTCCATTAACTGATGTGCTATGCCCTGCCCTCTAGCGTTTGACGACACAATCACGCGCCCAATGGCAGCGGCTTTATCATTCTTTCGATAGCACCTGGCGTAAGCCACTAATTCATCAGATGATGTTAAAAATACATGTTGAGTTTCTTGCGCTCTATCTGTCTCATCGATGTCTTGATATGGGCAGTTTTGTTCGACAACAAAAACCTCTACCCGCAGCCTTAGTATTTCAAACAACTCGTCTTTTGACAGACTCTGATAGTTTTTAATGTACCAATCCATATTGTTTCTCTATGAATAAAAAAGCCCAGACATTGCTGGGCTTTTCGCTTTAAATTCGGTATTTACGAAAATAGTCTTTCAAGTTGGTCGCATAGCTGTGAGAGGTTTACGTGATCGTGCTCAATCGTAAGATCTACATAACCATCACCTCTAAATGCTCTATCTAACTCGATTAACACATGGGTTTTGTGGGCTTCTGGAACAAAAGATAGCTCAACTTCTTGAAGCCCAAACAATGAGCGGCTTTGCGGCCGATACTCAAGCTCTTGATAGCAGCCAGAAACAGACTGAAAGTCTCGCGCTCTTAAGTACCCTTGCTCAACATCAGCTTTTACCAATTGGAAGCCTAGCTTTTGCATCGCTTGCATACAAGTTTTCACTGCTTCATTAGGATAAATGTGCAGCAAATCCTTATCCGTAGGATCCATCGCTAAGTCGATGTCTAAACCCGTCTCTAACCAAACATGCGAGTGATTATAACCTGCGTTTATCTCTGTGATAGGTGTCTCTGAATGCAGCCTTGCTTCAAAAGGGATCACCTTTTCTTCACCAGGGTTAATGGTAAAGCTCTCACCAATACGCCAACGATCGATGACATGGTTACTGAAATACTCTTCATCGTCTCGTGTTACTTTAACTTGAGTCATTAGCGCTAACTCAAGACCGCTAATGTCTTGGCTAATGTCTCCACCTCTGATAACAATTTGCGCCTGAAACTTCTGTCCTGGGTGCAAGTGCTCTGTCTCTAATACTGTATCTACTTTTGCAGCGCCGATACCGACAGATGCTAGGATCTTCTTAAACATTACATCTCCTGTCAGGTATGTCCTTACCCGCATCATAACCACATTTAATTCAGCTTGTCAGCGAAAATTTATGAAATTCAGTTAAATAAACAAAAACGTTGCCAAAACACCGTCAATTAAGCATCTCAATCTAAAACTTTTTAATTTATAAATCATAGGGTTTTGTTACACTGGTTCTATGTCAGATTAATATGTGTTGTTATGGAATTACTCTATTTTGCTGTGGCGTTTGCCTGCGGTTTTTCAGTTTACCAATTAAAATTACCTCCACTGATCGGCTTTTTGATGGCCGGTTTCGTGCTGAATTTGCTTGGCCACCAGACCACCGATTTACTGACCTTACTTGCAGACCTTGGCGTGACACTATTGTTATTCAGTATTGGACTTAAGCTAAAGGTCAGTAACCTGATGAAACCCCAAGTGTGGGCACCTGCAACGATGCATATTGTTGCCAGCACAGCTTTTTTCGCTACCTTAGCTTTGGTATTTAGCGTTTTTGGTCTCCCCCTATTTACTGGTATTTCCACACAGAGTGCGTTATTGCTCGGCTTTGCATTTAGTTTTTCTAGTACTGTATTCGCGGTAAAGGTACTTGAAGAACGTGGCGAAATGGCTAGCTTGCACGGCAAAATATCTATTGGCATTTTGGTCATGCAGGATATTTTTGCTGTTATATTTCTTGCGATTAGTACCGGTAAAGCACCTAACGTTTGGGCTTTGGCGTTGTTAATTGGTCTACCACTTGTTCGCCCAATTATGTTTTGGACGCTTAATCGCTCTAAACACGGCGAGTTACTGCCATTGTTTGGCTTTTTCTTCGCTTTGGTTGCGGGTTATCACGCTTTTGAATTTGCTGGGTTAAAGGGGGATTTGGGTGCCTTGATCATCGGGATGATTTTTGCTCCACACAAAAAAGCCGGCGAATTATCAAAGTCTTTGCTCAATGTTAAAGATATCCTATTGGTGGGGTTTTTCTTAAACATCGGTCTCAATGCGAGTATTAGTTTCGATGCTTTATTGATTGCTTTAGTGCTGGTAATCGTATTACCACTCAAAGTCGCGCTATATTACATATTCACCAACCTGTTCCGTTTAAGAGCGCGTACGTCATTGCTAAGCGCGTTTACGCTCACCAACTATAGTGAATTCGGTTTAATTGTATGTGCGGTCGCATCCACAACGGGTGTCATTGCAGCTGATTGGCTTGCGGTTGTCGCAATTGCGGTTTCTATTACCTTTGTCATTGGTTCTCCGCTCAACAAAAAAGCCAATGAAATTTATGTCAAACTAGAGCCTTGGCTGCTTAAAATTGAGCATAAAGAACGTTTAGAAGAAGAACTTCCCGTGAATTTAGGTGATACCAAAATCGTTATTTTTGGTATGGGCAGAATTGGTACAGGTGCTTATGAAACGATTCAGGCTAGCTTCCCAGATACCGTTGCAGGCGTTGACATAAAACCAGAGGTTGTAGACAAGCACGTTAAACGCGGCAGACGAGTATTAACCGCAGATGCAACTGACCCTGATTTCTGGCAACGTGTAAATCATTCTCAGGTCGAGATGGTTATGCTGGCAATGCCAAAGCACATGCAGAATGTTTATGCACTCGAACAGCTAAAAGCGTCAGGCTATAAAGGTCAGGTTACTGCAATAGCAAATTACCCGGATCAACAAAAAGAATTGGAAGAAATGGGAGTCAATTCTACATATAATTTTTATCTAGAAGCGGGTAGCGGCTTTGCAGAACACGTCAAAACCGAATTATTTTCTTAAATAATTGTTGCGTTATCAGTATCAATATTGGTACTGATAACCATTTCCATATCGAATTCATACTGTTACGAATGTACCTATTTAACCTCCTCTTGTGTTTGTAACTATCCGATTTACAAACCTTTACATCCAAGTTGGAAATTCGCCCCCACTTCAGAGTACACTGGCTACGTGGTTAAGGACATAAGTATCTATTTTCTACACAAAAATTAGATTTTTTTCGTTTTTAGAAACGAATTACATTGGATTGTGATTTTATTAAGTTTTGGGGGTTTTATGTTAAAAAGTAAATTAAACGGTCAATTCGCTGCTGTGGTAGATGACGCAAAAGCCGCACCTTTTTCTGATCTCCAAGACAAGCTGGATGCGATCCAAGACAGTGGAATGACAGCGCTAACAATACGCAATATTCTATTTCATAAAATGCTAGATATGCACGCTGTACCAACCGACCACTATCTACGTGAGGAAGAAACACCGTCGAGACTAGACGATCCTCAGTTGATTGAAAAATTAAACGAGCTTGGCTTTTATCGCAACAAACCAGAAAGCCGTTTACACTAAACTGAATTAGGGAGCCTGCTCTCCCATATAGGCTGACAATGCCCGTCGTCAGCCTATTCTCTCTTTTCTTCTATTGCTCTACTCTTCACTTTTTTAGGTATTATCGTTTTAATCGCTTCAATGAATGGTTTTGCATATATTGCGACTAAAGAGTCATGACCAGCATCATATTGTCCCACGCCAATGGAAATTTTCCCCGCTACTGACGCCTTTATCAACGAACCATACATACGATCCCAAATCGCCAATGCTGATCCTAAATTGGTGTCAAAATGCTTTGGATTATTACTGTGATGTACTTGATGCTGTGCAGGACTAATGAACCACCCTTCTATTTTGTCTCCCCAACTCAACCAAATATGAGAATGACGAAGATTTGAGCCGCAGATATTGAAGATAAATACAAACGCATTTGCACCAAGAATATCGTACATACTCAACGCGCTACCAAATAAATAATATCCCAGCCCAACCACGAACCCCTGCGCTAAAGCCATACGACAAGCGTATAGATAACTTTCGACCGGGTGTGAGCGATATATAGTAAACGGCGTCAGTACTTTTGCAGAATGATGAACTTTATGGAATTCCCAAAGAAACGGGACTTTGTGCAATAGCAAGTGCAAGACAAATCGAGTAAAGTCGTCAACGATAAATAACGCCAAGGTGAAAAGGCTTATGACTACCCAAGAGGCAACGTCCAAGTGTAATGAAGGCCCAAATAGGGTTTCTAACGCACCTGACACGGCCATCGCTATTGGCACCATGGTCAATACAATAGGTGCAAATAACGCAGCTTTAATCAAGCGGTTGGTCACTAGTAAACAGTAGTCTAGCTTTGCACTGTGACTTAGCCATACCTCTCGGGGAAACAAAAAGCGTATAAAGCTTTGCAAAGATTTGTTTTTTTCAAGGGTCCAGTAAACCGGTATCGCCATTAAAATAGCCGAGACAAGGTATGGCAAATAAATCCGCTTATTAGCATCAATTAAGTAACTTGGTAATTGAATAACGCTTTGCCACAACTGCTCTAACATTCTTTCCTCTTTATAAATAAGGGCCCATTGTCGGACCCTTGATTGCTATACGTTTACAGAGCACAAGTGGCTCATCATATTTTAGAATTGATACTTGTATCCAACGCTAAACTGTCTTGGTTTGCCTGGACGAGCCCCGTAAGGCCGCCTACTGACAATTTCAACATCGTCAAACAGGTTGTCAACTTTGGCATAAAGTTGTCCGTAACGGCCCAGCTCATAGCTGCCTGATATATCGACAATCGTGCTGCTAGGCACTTTTTCACCCTCTAAAATCAACTCGTATTCGTCACTGCGCCCTGCGGTCTCTGGCATACTGCCAACATATTTAACTGACAGGTTTACTTTCCAATCATTCGCGGCAAGGCCAACATTAAATGTTACCTGATGATTTGGCAGATACGGTAAATCATCGCCATCTTTCACATAGCCCCATTGAGCAAATGTCGTATAACGCTCGTTTTGGAACTCACCTTTGGTATAAGTGTAATTAAAGCTATATGGAATATCTAACTGTAAGTTCAATGGATAGCGCTGAGAAAACTGCATTTCGAAGCCATAAACCACAGCTTCACCGCCACTGAACTGGCGACCCTGATCATCGTTAACACCACAGTTCGACTGTCCACAGCTTTCATTCAGATTCTCATAATCGTTGTAAAAGCTCACCAACTCCAGCTGGGTGATACCATCGTTGAAGCGACCACCAAACTCATAATTAATACTGGTTTCAAGTTCAACATTGGAAGGCTGCTTTGGCGATGATGGAGTAAAACCTTTGTGTACACCAAATAGTAGGCCGGAATCTTCCGTTAGTTGATAAAAACCGCTCAAACTTGGCATCCAAATACGGGTAGTCTTATCTTGCCAGTCTTCTGCTTTTTTGTTGTTTTGATAGTGCATGTCCATTAATTCACCACGCAGGCCTACACCTAGCGTTAGCGCATCAAATTGCACTTTATCTTCAACATACACGGACCAAGCTTTGGTATTTTCAACGTTTAGGGTAGCAAACTCTTTAGAGCCTTCAACTAAAGAAGACACGCCCTGCACCATGGCATAGGTTTGTTCAAAATGCTTACGTTCGATTTCGTCTTCATGGAAGCGTAAACCAACCGATAAGTCATGGTTAAAACCTAACAGTTCAACATCAGCTGTTGCATCAATTTGCAAACCCTGCGAAAAGTATTCGCGGTCATTTGTGCCCATGTTAAGGAACAGACTACTTTCACCTGCAACGACGGAGTCTCGTTCACCAGTAAGTAGCGCATAGGCATTTTGATGCTTTTCAAGTTTTGGTGCATGTAGAATTGCCTGTAGGGAAGGATCATCTTTACCACCAATACCGTTAAGCTTTAACCATGCGCGCTCATAGTCGTTGCGATATAAGCGAGAAGTCACTCTAAAGTCGTCAGCTTCTAAGAAATGCGAAAACATAATTTGCGTATGTTTAGTGTCCATTTCCGCATTTTGAGAAGCGGCATAACGGCGATATGGATTTTTCGCAAAGTCTTCATCTGTCAAACCAAGATAGGTTTCGTCTGAGAGTTCATCTGCATAACTTAGTTTTAAGCCAAAGGTATGCTTAAGATCACCTTGCGAAAGCTTGTAATTAAACTTAGCAAGAAAGTCGTTCTTCTCAAATCCAGTGTTACCACCGCCATCTAATTCTTTGAATCCATCGGCTTGCAGATTTACCGCTTCAAAAAGAAAGCCAATGTTGTTCACTACTGAGCCGTAATAACCATGTGCTTTACTGTAGCCATCGCTGCCTGTCGCAACATCAATTCCTGCTTCGGTAAATTCAGGCACTTGCCTGGTCACAAGGTTTAGTGCACCAGCCACCGTCTGCGGTCCATGTTTGATTGCGGCAGGGCCCTTAAATACTTCAACCGCAGTCATGCGCGTAGTAACTGGAAAATAGTAAGCCGCAGGCGCAGAATAAGGGGAAGGCCCAATTAAAACACCGTCTTCCATAATGGTGATTTTTTTGCTTCGCTCTGGTGTCACCCCGCGAAAGCCAATGTTTGGGCGCAATCCATAGCCGTCTTCTTCACGAATATTCACACCCGGTACGTTAGATAAAATACGATGAATATCGTCGTATTCATATTCAGCTAACTGTTCTTCTGACAATAAAGTGGCAGAGCCTGCCTCTTTTCTTAGTTTATCGTGATGACTAATAATCGAAATATGCTCTATGTCGGCTTGATCATCGCCAGCATAAGCGTGTGGAATTGCCAATAATACAGCGATTGCCAATAGCGACTTGTTCATTACTTTACCCCTAGTCATTGTCACCTGCCGATGTTTTTGGAAGCTCTAACGCGAGTTTATTGATGAAGTCACTTTTTAGCTCATCGGTTACCACTTTAACCTTGCCGTGGGTTTGTTTTACTGATTCAGGATCAGTGGCAAGTGTAGTCTGTAAATCACTTTGCAGTGAATCAGCGGCAGCTTTCGCATCAGCTAGACCTTGTAACATCGCTTCTTTCGTGTCTGTTGCTTGCTGTTCATCAAGGAAATCATCAAATCCTGTGTTTGAAGGTTCAGAGCCTCCACCCAAAAACAGCTGTTCAAAAGCGGCAATATTGGCTTTAATGTTTTCTATCGAATGCTTGGCGTAACGCGATTCTACGTCTGCTGGACATGCTTCACGGCCACAGCTATTGGCGAACATGCCAAGAGGAGTCGCTAATTTATAGTCTTTCAGCTCTTCGGTCATATAAAATAACGCGTCGGATATTTCATTGATCGCTTGAGTTTCAGTGTCAAACTTATTGCCTGGATCGCCTGCTGTTTTTAATACTTGAGCATATCCTTGTTCACCACTCCACTGATTAAGTAATGATTGCGCAGAATGGCTGAGATCATTTGCGACTTCAACTGCATACTGGCAACGAGCCGCTTTGCGCTCTTGTTCGTTACGAATATTCCAGCCATTAAGCACATTACCTGCAATGATTGAGTTGCTGCAGCTATAAGCTAATTCTTCGTTAAACAGCAAATATTCAAGAGCATCTAGCCCTTTGCGTCTATCAGAGCGGTTACGAATATTGTATGGAATGCCGTCAATATCCCCTTGCTCAAAATATGCTACGTCTTGGTCAACGCTACAGGTGCTACCTTTGGGCCACGAGTAGATATCGTTTCGCAGTTCTTTGTCATTTTCAAGCAAAGGCCCAACTATCATCAATTCTGCGTGCTGCCAGCTCACCATGGTTTGTTTCCATGCGTCTTGGGCAACGACTTTGGCGCTGTCTAATGCGGCTTTTGCTTGGTCATCTCCCATCGTAGGATCAAATTCGCTTTCAAGATCGCAATAGGCTTTTATTGGTGCTGGTAAAGATTGTGCTTTTTCAGCGAACTGTTCAAAGGTAGGAGTGATTACATTATCGGTAAGATTAACGAGTAACTTCTTTTGATCGAAGCTTATAACTGTGACGGTATCCGTGTTGTCTGTTTCATTCCCTTTAAAGTCTTTTCCGCTAGTGCTGGAAGTACTTTCACCACAACCGCTTAACAGCAATGCAATGGTACTTGCGAGCAACAAAGGTTTTATTTTAGGAGCCATCAATAGCCTCTTTTATTCGATATCAGATACAACAAAAGGTCAGCTCCGAAAAACTAACCTTTTATCTTTGTAAATTATTGAATATTACCAGTCAGCAACGATGTTAGCGTCAAACTCGTACACTTGCTGAAGAATATCACGTGCTTGATTAAGCTTAGTGATATATTCTGCTGTCGCAACTTCATCTGTGAGTACAGGTTTAATACCCATCAATTCATGAAGCTCTGCAAACTTGCCTGCATTAGCTGCTTTATTGAATGGTGATTCGGGATTGAACTGTAAGTTTAACGCAAAACCTTTCATCTCTGACCAATGCTTAGCTAGAGTTTCAAACTTAGCCGCATCATAGGTACCCGATTTCATCTCTTCTAGATCAGTTACCGTGTCATTAATGTAATGCACAACCGTTGCAGAAATTGATTTTTCCCACGCATCAGTTGCTGCTACGGCATACTCTTTCAGCTCAGTTAGCTGAGCGGCTGTCAACTCAGTACCCGCATTGTCAGAAATCAACTTACGACCTGCGAAAAATGCATCGAAAGCAGCTTTACTGTAATCAGTTTGGCCATCAGAACCTAAATCACGTTTAGCAGCATTGGTTGAGTTACCGAAGTTGTACTCTGAATTAAAGTCAATTTTGCCATCTGCGTTATAATCGTTGCTACCCTGCCATGCTTCGCGTCCACCTTTACCTGCAACTTCTTGATCTGTATAGCTTAAGTAGTTACGCGCAGCACCAAAGTAACCAAAACCCTCGTCCCACTGATGCTCAAGTGTGGTATACGCTTTTTCACCATACACATTGCTAGTTTGTAACCCTTTACCTTCAGTCGCGTTGTCTAGATAGTCATCTGCGCCCTGAGAGAATGCAACAGCACCATACAAGAACTTTTGCGTTAGCTGCTTAAGATCAACACCGTCTGCAGTTACATAAATACTGTCAATTTCTTGCCCATTTGGCGTTTGTGCTGTTGCGCTTTGCGCACGTGCTACAAGTTGATCGAACAAAGCATTCATCAAGCCATCAGGTGTGTTATTTTCAAGACCTTGCCAACCGACAAAGCTGGTGCCATCGGTCCAATTTTTATATTGAGTCTTTGCTTCACCTGGCGCTCCTGCAATTTTACCGTATAAGTCTTTATAACTACCTGAGATAGCCGCAAGGTTTGTTTGTAGATTTTCAGCAGTGCCTGTGAAAGTAATCGCAATTTGACCACTTAGGTTTTCGTATTCCGCTTCTGACATCTGATAGAACAAACGCAGCTTTTCACGTAATAAAACAGGTGTCATTTCGGAAGCATCAGTTACAAACTGGTCGCCACCGATATAATTGTATAATTCTTTAATCAACACGTGACGCGCGATTTGGCCAGAATAAGAGACGCTTGACTCGCCGCTCTCTGCATTAACAAAGTCATAGTCTTTGCTATCGGTAACATCAAACGTTACGGTTTGGGTAAATTCGTTATTTGCACTGTCTTTTACTTTAACTTCAAGTGAAACTTTCGGCTCTGTCTCATAGTTTAGCACCACGGCATCACTTAGCTTCAATGTATTAGCATCAATTGAAAAACGCGCATCAGTGGTTGAGAACGTAAATGTTTCGTTTGAATCTGCATCTGTTGCTGAAAGAGTACCAATTGTTTGACCAACTAGGTTCTCGTGTACTTCACCACCAAGCGTTAGCGTAATCGCCGTGGGCGCTTTGTTAGTGGTACCAGTATTACCGCCATCATTATCGTTGTTTGAGTTGCTGCTTGAGCCTGAACCACCACAGGCAGTTAAACCAAGTGTTGCAGCTAGGATAGATGTAGCTAACAGAGACTTCTTAAGTAACATTTTATTGTTCCTATGAAAATTATTCGTATTTGTATTCTCTAATTAATTGCAAATTATACACACATCTAAATAGCAATCAATATTATTTGCGTTGCCATGAAAACAACAATTATGGACTTTTCATTGCAGTTTTACATGTTCTTTACGTAGGAATCAGTGGGCAAGTTATGTAAAACACAGTTGAGGGGTAAAAGTTATCATAGGTAAGTAATCAGCATGCGGCGTGTGGGAAATTATAGCGCATGAAATAAAAAAGGCGCCTGAGCGCCTGCAAAAAATTGGGTATTCAGCCCCATACATCAGGAACAAACAAGTAACCCTTGCGCCAAATCGTTTTTATTTTTTCTGGTCGAGATGGGTTGTCTTGTAGCTTCTTACGGAGTCTTGAAACTCGAACATCGATGGTTCTGGTATCAGGTCGATAGAACTTTCCTAAAATTTGCTCAAACACATATTCTCGGTTTACGACTTTACCGCCGTGACTTGCTAACAACCATAGTAATTCAAATTCATGAGTTGTTAGATCTACTACCTCACCGTGATATTCAACCCGGCGTGCGTCTTTATCTATACTTAATTGACCAAAGGTGAGTTTGCTGTCTTGTTGCTGAAGTAGTTTATCTGACTGACCGCGACGAAGTAACGCATCAAGCCTTGCTCGCCACAGCCTAGGTTTGGCCGATTGAAAAATCACATCATCAGCACCAAGCTCCAAATATAAGCTATGTACATCCTCATCGTCTGTATTTAGGCTGACGATAATTGGCGCTTTAAGTTTACTTCTGAAATGATCTATCGAATCACCGTTTGGTAGCGATGCAAGAGATTGGTCCAAAATAACGCCAGAATACTCCTTGCAAGTTAAGTTATCTAGTTGATTCAAAGCTTCCAATTTTTCAACTTTGAATCCTTGTTCTTCAAGAAATTGCTGTTGCCTAGCAGACATATTCAGATCCGTTTGCGCAACCAAGATAGTAGACACGAATGCACCTCATTCATTACTAAACTGATAGATGGGCACAGTGTAGTCACGCTAACTGAATGGCTGCTTTACAGCTTAAATAATCCTTTAGCAGTACTCCAAAGTGCTTTTACCACCGGATCATATAACCTTTTTGTCTTAGTGACTAGTCCAATTTCAATTTCCTCAGACCTTAGTTGTAGTATTTGTACCTGGTTTTTAAAAGGACTCTGAATAATCACAATTTCTGGTACACAAGCGATACCAAAACCTAAACTTGCCAATGCAACCATTGCTTCGTGGCCCGACACGTGTGCATAAACTTTGGGAGTGAAATGATGATGCTTACAAAACCGGTCAATGCGTTCTTTTAACACACCGTGTTCTGGCATGATAAATGACAACTCCTGCCATGGCATAGCGCCTTGACTGTGCTTATCAATGGTGCTTTTTAACGGGCAATCCATGGTTGGACCAATGAAAACCAATCTAGAACGACCTATCGGCAAATATTCAATCCCTTGTGGTAAGTGCCGAGGTTTTACGGCAACCGCGACGTCCTCTTTACCACTGGCAACTTCGGCAATGGAATGAGCCGGGTCGCCAGTAATTAAATTAAGCTCAATGGCCGGATACCGTTGACGAAACTCAGAAAACAAATCGTAAATAAAGCTGTAAGTTGCTGTTACTGAGCAAAATAGGCTTAGCTCACCTGTCAGTGGCTTATTGTCGTCAACACATTCACTTTTAAATTGTCGCCAATTTGCCAGCGTCGATTGGGCATAATTTATAAATGCTTTACCATGTTGAGTAAGCTCTACAGAGCGGTTATCACGTAAAAAGAGGGCTGCGCCAACTTCTTCTTCCAATTGTTTGATTTGACGACTTAAGGTAGGTGGACTAACAAAACACCTTTCACTGGCGCGCGAAAAATGCAAGGTATCAGCCAAAGCGAGAAAATACTGTAGTTGTTTATGGTTCATAACCTTTCACTTTTTGAAATACTATACTTCAAATATATCATTTTACGCAATCACACTTCCCCCCTAATCTGGACGTAACAACTAAATACCGTTCAAGAGTAGGAACTAACATGTCGAATTACTTTAATACCTTACCACTACGTGAGCAATTAGCTCAGCTTTCTCAATGCGAATTTATGGACCCTAAAGAATTTGAACAAGGTGTCACGGCGCTTGAAGGCAAAAAACTCGTCATTGTAGGTTGTGGTGCACAAGGTTTGAATCAAGGATTAAACCTTAGAGATTCAGGTCTTGATGTGAGCTATGCGTTAAGAGCATCAGCCATTGAAGAAAAACGTCAATCTTACCTTAACGCCAGTGAAAATGGCTTTGTTGTTGGTACGTATGAAGAGCTTATTCCAACCGCTGATCTCGTGCTTAACTTAACACCGGACAAGCAACACTCAGCGGTAGTCAGCGCGGTTATGCCGCTAATGAAACACGGTGCCACATTAAGCTATTCGCACGGCTTTAATATTGTTGAAGAAGGCATGCAAGTACGTGATGACATTACGGTTATTATGGTTGCGCCAAAGTGTCCTGGTACTGAAGTGCGTGAAGAATATAAACGTGGCTTTGGTGTCCCTACCCTCATCGCTGTACACCCAGAAAATGATCCTGAAGGCAAAGGGTTAGAACAAGCCAAAGCTTACGCAGCTGGGACTGGTGGACACAAAGCAGGAGTTTTACAGTCTTCTTTCATTGCCGAAGTAAAATCTGATTTAATGGGTGAACAAACCATCTTATGCGGTATGTTGCAAACTGGTTCTTTGCTATGTTTCGACAAAATGGTTGAAGAAGGAATCGAACCTGGTTACGCATCAAAACTGGTTCAGTACGGCTGGGAAGTAATTACCGAAGCGCTAAAGCACGGTGGTATCACTCATATGATGGACAGGTTGTCTAACCCTGCCAAGCTTCGTGCCTTTGAGTTAAGTGAGCAACTAAAAGAGATTATGCGCCCTCTTTACAACAAACACATGGATGACATCATTAGTGGCGAGTTTTCTAAAGGCATGATGGCTGACTGGGCGGAAGACGACGCTAAACTACTTTCTTGGCGCGCAGAAACCGCTGAAACAGCATTCGAAAAACAAGTTAATTGTGACGAAGAAATTCCAGAGCAAGCATTTTTCGACAAGGGAATTTTAATGGTCGCGATGGTGAAAGCGGGGGTTGAATTAGCGTTCGAAACCATGACCGCTGCAGGGATCATTGCAGAGTCGGCCTATTACGAATCACTGCACGAAACGCCTCTAATTGCGAATACTATTGCACGTAAAAAACTGTTTGAAATGAATCGTACAATTTCAGACACCGCAGAATATGGCTGCTACTTATATAATCATGCGTGTTTACCATTACTTAAACCATTTATGGCATCAATAAGCAGTGCAGACATCGGCGAAGGCTTGACCACTGAATCTAACTACGTTGATAACCAACAACTGATTGCAGTTAATAAAGCACTACGTTCCCACCCTGTTGAAAAAGTGGGTGAAACACTGCGCGGATACATGTCTGCAATGAAAAAGATTGTTTAACAAACGTATTACCTGATTTGGGTTACATGGCGGAGTCCATTTAATCGAAACCTTTCGCTTGTTAGTAACCAAGGCCTAAATTTCTCCCTGGAATGAGGGCCTTATTTTTTGCCCTATTACCGCTTTGTACTTAAATCTAAAGCAAAAAACACCATTCTGTTAACCTATTTCGATAGTTTATCGTGCATTATTTACTATGATAGAATTATTGGTTCCACGGGATTAATGACACATAGAAAATGCAAAATACTGGTTTATCAATCACTCAGCGAATAACTTTGCTCGGTAGCATCATTGCTATTTTGGTTGCAGTACTCATCGGGTTTACATCGGTATACAGTGCCAAAACAATGACTCAGCAACGAATGCTGGGCTCAGAATTGCCGAGCAAAGTTGAAAGTATCAACAAGTCACTTCAGCTACAAATCGACACTTTGAAAAGTGCCGCACAACAGCTCTCTAGCAACCGTTTTATAGTCCAAAGCGCAACCAATAACACACTTGACGAAACACTGCTAGTTGAAGAATTAAAGCGTATTACACAGCAGTATAATTTGGTCACGGCTTCTTGGGCTAATCGTAATACTGGTCACTATTGGAACCAAGAAGGCTTTTTGAGAAAGCTAAATCGCCAACAAGACAACTGGTTTTTCGCCTTTACACAAAGCGCACAGCCTTATTCAATCAGTATTTATCAAGAATCGCCTGGTGACGTAAAAATGTTCGTTAATCATCAGCAAGTCAATGGAATAGGTCTTGCTGGACTGGCAAAAAGTATTGATGACATGCAGCGCATGCTTGTTAATTTAAAAATTGAGCAGTCCGGCTTTGTCTTCGTGGTAAATCGACAAGGGCGCGTGCAGCTTCACCCTGACGCCAGCATGGTTGCAAAAGCTACACTCGCAGATTTTTACGGTGTCGAAGGCAAGTCCTTCTCGAGCACTCAGCAATTTCTCGTTAAAGAGCTCATGGTCAATGGAAATGCCAACCTGGTTGCCGCAAGTCCGATCCCTGACACCGATCTTCTGGTCATTGCGCAGGTTCCGACCAGTGAAGTTTACAGTGCTACCACAAAGTTACAGTGGCAAATAGTGACTTTTGCCGTTGTCATCGCTGTGATTGCCAGTTTGGTCAGCTTGTTGGTTTCGAAAAACCTAAGCGCGCCAATCAATAAAATGGCTGAGTTATTTGCTCAATTAGGCAATGGCAAAGCACAATTAAATTATCGCGTACCTAACGCGAGTCAACCTGAATTACAGGCTCTTGCTGGGGGATTCAATCAATTTATAGACAAAATCGAAGAAGCGATTAAGCTAGTTGCTGCTGAAAGTCGCTCAATCCGCCAAAGTAGTGAGCAAGTCTTTAAACAGAGCCAGAAAAACTCGCACTCGTTAAATGACCAAAAGACACAAACTATTTCTGTTGCTGCGGCAATCAACCAAATGGGCGCTACGGTTCAAGAGATTGCAGCCAGTGCCACTAATACGGCAAAGTTAACCGAACAAAGTAAGACTTCAACTCAACAAAGCCGACAAGGCGTCCAACAAAGCCAAGAAACGCTTCATTTGCTCTCTACTGATATCGATAACATGGCGGAGCAAGTTGCTAGCTTGGTGGAAAAAACGCGCTCAATTGCCAATATCGTAGACGTGATTAGAGCAATTTCAGAGCAAACCAATTTGCTTGCACTTAATGCAGCCATTGAATCTGCAAGAGCCGGTGAACATGGTCGTGGCTTCGCGGTAGTTGCAGACGAAGTACGAGCATTAGCAAATAGAACTTCTACATCAACGGATGAAATTCAAAATACTATTTCTGAATTAACCCAAGTTTCTGATGCGGTGGTCGCGCAGATCCAGCGCTCTAGTTCACAAGCAGAGCAAAGTGTTGCAACGATGCAGACTTCCGTCGATTTAATGTTGGAAATTTCCGAAACGGCTAATCAAATAAATGATATGACTGCACTTATTGCTACCGCAACGGAAGAACAAAGTAACGTGGTGGCTGACGTGGGACGCAACATTGAGCAGATCAGTGAAATTAGCGATATGGTCATGAATGAACAACTAGAGACAGAGCAAGCAATTGCTCGTCTTTCAGAGTCTGCTAAAGCACTAGATGATTTAGTCGCCAGTTTCTAATACAAAAAAGGTGGGCCAACTCTCGCACCCACCTTGCTATCTCCAAGTACTGATTTAACAAAAACCCGACCTATGCATTCATATTTCGTAACAAAACACTGACGAAATTGTGCAGACTTTGTACTAAATTTAAGGTACTAGCTTAAATCAATTCGAATTTTTAACCGTTTTAGCAATCAAGGGACATGTAAATGTAAAAATGGTTGATGCTTTTACCGCTTACAGGTTTGTAGCGTATTGGCTTTGGAGGCGTAATGAAACTACAACTAATAGTACCCTTAGTAACCTTGGTTCTGCTAACTGGCTGCCAATCTTCAAAATCAGTACAAATTGACCACACGATTGTAAATTCAACCAATAAATTTACTCCACATGCGGTAGAGACTAGAAGTGATGTGTTTAACTTAAACGCGGATATTCGGAGTAAACTGGACTTTTATTTTGGTCAGAATAATGGCTTAAAAATGGCCGACTCCTTAATGGATTTCTTAATCAACAGTGGAGATGCATCCTTAGCTTATCAATCCGGTGCCAATTTAACCGCTAGCCAAGCATTTTATAACCTTAACGCCAACTGTCTGTCTCTTTCTATATTGTCATACTCCATCGCCAAACACTTAGGCTTACGCACCCAATTCCAACGTGTAGATATACCTGAGTTTTGGGATCGAAGTCGTGGCTATAGTCTACTCACCGGTCACGTAAATATAAAGGTATCGGAGTACGACACTTCTTTAGATAATGTGAACACTCTATACACTAACCCTAGATCTGCCACCATTGATTTTGATCCAAACAGTCGTGACCAAGGCTTTGATACTCACGCCATCACGTCGGACAGGATATTGTCGATGTTTTATAACAACAAGGGAGCGATGGCGATGATCGCCGAGCAATTTGATACGGCTTATAGTTATTATAAAGCGGCTATCCAAGCAGATCCTTACCATGATGGAACTTGGGGAAACTTAGGGGTGTTATATCGACTCACAAACCAATACGAGCTGGCTGAGCGCGCTTATGAGCAAGCTTTGGCACTTAATAGCGCCAATCGTAATGTGTTAGGTAATTTGGCAAAACTTTATCGCCTGACTGACAGAGTACAAATAGCAGAAAACATTGAGTCACGTATTCACCACGCCAGACAACAAAACCCGTATTATCAAATCGTGCTAGGAAATGAAGCGTTGCAAAAAAACGATTACGATAAAGCGTTGAGACACTTTAGGGATGCCAGAGCGTTAAATAATAAAATTCATGGCGCCTATTTCGGAATGGCCATGGTTTATTACGCTCAGGGTGACATGTCTCGCACTGAAGATTATCTGCAACGAGCGTTTAACACCGCAGACTTTACACACGACCAAAAACGCTACGCAGGGAAACTTGCAATGCTAAAAAGTGTCGCTAAATATCAGCCGAGAGAAGCCAATTAATGCTGCGTACCATTTCGGCGATGCTGTTCGCCCTTTTCTGTGGTGCAACGCAGGCAAGCCTACCTCCGCAACGTCAAGCCAGTGGAACCGTAACTTCCACTGGCTTTAACTTAATAAATTCGTTGCAACTACTTACCAGTGCCGAGCATGCAGGCCGAAAAGCAGGAGTAGAACAACCTAACGTCAGCGCCCGTTACATTTTCAATGAATTTAAAAACGCAGGCGCTGTGCCGTCTTTTCAAAGCTTTAGGTTTAGCAAAGGATTTTTTTCTTCAGCTTCTGGCCACAACGTTGTCGTCACTTTACCTTGCACCATTATTGATTGTGAAGATGACATACTGATCTCCGCACATTATGACCATTTGGGCACTACAGGAAGCAGATATTATCCAGGTGCAAATGACAATGCTTCTGGCACAGCTGCGCTGCTTTATTTAGCTCATCAATTGGTTGATCAACCACTGAAGAGAAACGTTCATTTGGTTGCCACCGATGCAGAAGAAAGCGGCTTGCATGGCGCTAAATTTTATGCGAATCAGTTAGCGGTTAACCATAATATCGCAATAAACATCAATTTAGATATGCTGGCTGTCGGCAGAAATAATAGACTTTACGCACTACTTTCTCGTGGCGCACATGAGTATAAAACAGCTTTAAGACATCTAACGCCTGCTCTAATCAACCTAACTGTCGTGTTGTCTAACCGACAGATGGAACGCTACAGTAATAACCCGCGCATAGATTGGCATAAAGCCAGTGATCATTACGCTTTTTATAAGCAAGGCATCCCGTATATTTACTTCGGTTCGGGAGACGATAAACACCACCACAAGACAACCGACACCTTAGATAACATAGATTTAGCCCGCTATGAAGACGCAGTTAAAACCATTAATGACTTTATTGCGTCATTAGCTGTCGCCCCTTTGCTGGCAACAAATCGTTCTTTTTGAACTCGGGTTAATTGCTTGACCTGCCACTCAAGTTTTGCTGCTGTCGACTTATCCGCAACTGGATATTCAAAAAGCAGTTTGAGCGGTCCTTTTCCACGCAAGTTTTTCGCCCCTTTGCCACTTTCATGCTGCGCAACACGTCTTTTAACATCTGTCGTGATCCCTGTATACCAATGACCCAGTTTGGTCTCAACAATATACAAATACCAGGACTCTATTGAACAGCCGTTTAGTTTATTTCCCATCACTTGTTAACTTCAATATCTGAATAGCTTTTAGACGAATAGAATGCATATCTTTGATTAACCGAGTAACAGTGAGAACTTTTTGCCTATAAGCGTGTCCAAACCCATCAAAGAAGCTTTACCTTCTCTGTGCAATCGGTATCATGCAATCAACGAATAATAAGGATACACAATTTCATGCTGTCTAATAAAACCCTTTCTGTATGGCTCAGCGCTGTAATGATGACTGTTTTTTTATCTAGTTGTTCAAGCTGGATTTATCGCATCAATGTGCCACAAGGTAATTTCTTAGAGCAGTCGGACATCGACAAACTGCGAGTGCAAATGACCCGTGAGCAAGTACTTTACGTGTTAGGCACTCCACTTGCGAAAGATGCTTTCAACGATAATGTCTGGCACTACAGATATGTCTATAACATTGATAGAGAGTCGGAAGTTACTCAGTCATTCACTGTTTATTTCGAAAACGACAAGTTAGTACGTATCGGCGGTGACTTTAAAGAACCAGAAGAATTTAACACTCCGCTGGATATGTAATTGATTGCGCTCTGTTAGCGAATAAAAAAGGGGATTGATCAATCCCCTTTTTTATTCGCCAGACTTTAGTGGTCTGCCACCAGTGATCTTATTCGCTCTGCCTTCTTCTTTGGCTTTATCTGCTCTACGTCGACGAGCTTCTTTCGGGTCTGCTATCAACGGGCGGTAGATCTCAACTCGATCCCCTTCTTTTACCACTTGATGTAATTTACAAGTACGGTTCCATATCCCCAAAGTTAAATTTGTCGGATCAATTTCTGGGCATTTATCTAAAATCCCGGATTGCATAACCACTTGCTCTGCAGATGTTCCTTCTGGCACATCCGCCAACAATACAGTTTGCTTATCTGGCAACGCGAACACCACCTCAACCTTTATCATCATCTCACTCCATAAACGCTTTTTGCGCGCTGAGTAAATGCAGCGACCATGTTTTTTGCTACTTCATTGAAAATTTTACCAAAAGCCATCTCAATTAATTTACTGGCAAACTCGAACTCTAATTTCAAGCTCACTTTACAGGCCTGTTCATCAAGCTCAGTAAATTCCCAATAGCCATGTAATGATTTGAACGGGCCATCGACAAGGCACATTTTTATCTTGTTTCCAGCGAACTCATTTTTGGTCGTAAACCATTTCTTTAAACCTGCTTTAGATATTTCTAAGCTGGCTGTCATTCCCGCTGCATTCTCGTCAAGAACCTTAGCATTAGTACAATGCGGCAAAAATGCAGGATACGAATCGACATCATTCACTAAGTTAAACATTTCCTTGGTGCTATACATCACCAAAGCACTTTTTTCTATCTGTGGCATAGCAACTCCAAACTCTAATAGGCGGATTTTACCAAGGTTTTAAAGATTTATCTTGTTTGGGAGCTATGACTAAGTAAAAATACGCGTCATCGTATAAAAAGCGCTGTCTTAGCAAGCAATTTGTAGGTAAACTAAGCCATTATGGCAAAGAAAAAATCAAATAAATCAAACAGCAATACCATAGCGCTCAACAAAAAAGCGCGTCATGAGTATTCATTACACGAAAAATTCGAAGCGGGTGTCGAGCTACAAGGCTGGGAAGTGAAAAGCATCCGAGCCGGCAAAGTTAATATCTCCGATACGTATATCCACATCAAAAACGGCGAAGCGTTCTTGTTAGGTAGTCAAATACAGCCTCTCAACAGCGCCTCTACGCACGTGATTTGCGATCCAATGCGGTATCGTAAACTGCTGCTCAATAAACGTGAGATCAATCGTTTGATCGGTGCAACCGAACGTGAAGGTTACTCGTTGATTGCAACGGCCATGTATTGGAAAAAGTGCTGGGTAAAATTAGAGTTCTACCTTGCTAAAGGTAAGAAAATGCATGATAAACGTGCCGATATTAAAGACCGAGATTGGTCTCGTGACAAAGAACGCTTAATGAAGCACAACACGCGTTAAATTTCACTTTCATAAAAAAACCTCACGAGCATGTGAGGTTTTTTTGTATTGATATGCACCATAAGTTGCATATCAATCACTGAGAATCTATTACCCTTTATACTTTTGCATTACTAACGTAGCGTTAGTGCCACCAAAGCCAAAACTGTTTGACATTACCGTGTTTAGCGGTCCGTCACGACGTTCTGTAACAATATCTAAGCCTTTCGCTTCTTCATCTAGCTCGTCGATATTGATTGAAGGAGCAATAAAGTCATGCTCAAGCATGAGTAATGAGTAAATTGCTTCGTGTACACCTGCTGCACCAAGCGCGTGACCTGTCATCGCCTTGGTTGCGCTGATCGCTGGAGAGTTACTGCCGAATAATTCTTGAATCGCACCAAGCTCTTTTACATCACCTACTGGGGTTGACGTACCGTGGGTGTTCAAGTAATCGATCGGCGCATCTAAACCTTGCATCGCTTGTTTCATGCAGCGCACAGCACCTTCACCTGATGGTGCTACCATGTCATAACCATCTGACGTCGCGCCATAACCTACGATTTCAGCGTAAATGTGCGCACCACGGGCTAAAGCGTGTTCTAATTCTTCGACAACCACAATACCGCCACCGCCAGAAATAACAAAACCATCGCGGTTTGCATCATAAGTACGTGATGCAGCTTCTGGGTTGTCATTATATTTTGTTGACAAGGCACCCATCGCGTCAAATTCCATCGCCAATGTCCAGTGAAGCTCTTCACCGCCACCAGCAAAAATAACGTCTTGCTTGCCAAGTTGGATTTGCTCAACCGCATTACCAATACAGTGTGCTGACGTCGCACACGCTGAACTGATTGAGTAATTTACACCTTTGATTTTAAATGGTGTCGCCAAACATGCAGAAGTCGTACTTGCCATCGTGCGCGGTACCATATAAGGGCCAACACGTTTAACGCCCTTCTCGCGTAGAATATCAGCAGCTTCGACTTGATACTTTGATGAACCACCGCCTGAACCAACGATTAGACCAGTGCGTTCATTTGACACTTGTTCTTCAGTTAAGCCTGAATCTTCAATCGCTTGGGCCATTGAAATGTAGGAAAATGCAGCTGCATCTCCCATAAAGCGGTGCGCTTTACGGTCAACTAGAGCTTTAACGTCGATATCAATTTTACCAGAAACCTGGCTACGCAAATTGTAATCCGCGAACTCTTGGTTAAAAGCAATGCCACTTTTGCCCGCTTTTAGTGACTCTAATACTTCTTGCTTGTTGTTGCCGATGCTAGAAACAACACCGATCCCCGTAATAACGGCTCTTCTCATGGGTAATTCCCTTAGAACTTTACTAAATTATGTGTATTCTACGCTGAAATGATATTATAAGTGGTCAGCTTTCCAGCGTACACTCGTACTCTGAACTTAAATTGGCAAAAATGCAACCTGGCTATTGCCTTTATTGACAGTAAAATACCGCACAAACGAAACAAGTAGAAGTACCCTGATGATAAGAAACGCTCAAATACACTTCAACGATGCCGGTACACCCGTGGCAGACAATTTTGACGATGTTTATTTTTCCAATGATGATGGTTTAGCTGAATCTCACTATGTGTTTTATTCGCAGAACCATATCACCGAGCGGTTACACCATCATGACCGAACACGCTTTGTTATCGCTGAAACAGGCTTCGGTACAGGACTGAATTTTCTGAATGCTTGGGCGCAATTCAAACAAAAAGCGCAAGACGCTAAGGTCAAACAACTCCACTTTGTGTCGTTTGAAAAATTTCCGATCCACCTTAACGATTTAATTAAATCACTACAGGCTTGGCCTACCCTTAAAGCCTTCGCTGATAAACTCTGTGCGGTATATCCGATCGCCTTACAAGGCTGTCATAGATTGGAGTTTGACCATGGTGCTGTCACTCTTGATCTGTGGTTTGGAGATATCCATGATAACTTGCCACAGCTAAGCTATGGTGCC
Source organism: Pseudoalteromonas sp. T1lg65 (assembly GCF_051930985.1). Taxonomy (NCBI): domain Bacteria; kingdom Pseudomonadati; phylum Pseudomonadota; class Gammaproteobacteria; order Alteromonadales; family Pseudoalteromonadaceae; genus Pseudoalteromonas; species Pseudoalteromonas sp. T1lg65. Next base: position 2,180,897 of record NZ_CP196837.1, read on the forward strand.
GAAGGGTTTGTAGACGCTTGGTTTTTAGATGGTTTTGCACCTAGTAAAAACCCTGACATGTGGCAACAAAGCCTATTTGATGCCATGGCTGCACTAAGTCGCGATCATGCGACGTTTGCCACTTTTACCGCAGCTGGCTTTGTGAGGCGAGGATTACAACAAGCGGGCTTTGATTGTAAAAAAGTTAAAGGATTCGGCCGAAAGAGAGAAATGGTGGTTGGCAGATTAGAAAAAGCTAATCAGCAACATAACACGCCGTTATTCTACCAAACAGCACCACGCAAACTCGAAAACGTTGCGGTGATAGGCGGTGGCATAGCCAGCAGCTGCTTGTTATATCACTTGGCCAAAAGAGGTATTTCTGCCACTTTGTATTGCCAAGATAACGAGCTAGCCAAAGGTGCTTCTCATAATCGCCAAGGCGCACTTTACCCAAATTTGCAAGCAGACTTCACGCCACCCAGTGAGTTTTACGCACACAGCTTTTTATATGCAAAACGGCTATATGATACCGTGCTAAAGGCTGGCTTTAACTTTGCACACAACTGGTGCGGTGTGCTATTGCAAGGGGTTAATGAAGCTAAACAGTCACAACACCAAAAATTAATTGAAAAATCACAATGGCCTGAAGCTCTCATTCATTTTGTGACCCCATTGCAGGCTTCAAAAATTGCAAATGTTACTCTACCGTACAGTGGTTTGTTTATTCCTGAAGGCGGTTGGTTAAATCCCGCAGAAGCAACTAACGCGATTTATCAACATGCAAAAACTCTTACTGACATCAAAAGCCACTTTGATACCGATATAGAACACATTGAAAAACGTGAAAATGGCTGGTACTTGCAAAGCAGTGGGCAGGAGTTCGGCCCGTATAGCGACGTGTTCGTTTGTGCAGGAGAGCATTCTGACCGATTTGAACAAACACGGGATATCCCATTACACGGTGTACGTGGACAAGTTTCTCATATCAAAGCGGGTCCAGAGTCCAGCAAACTCGCAACCGTTTTATGCCATAAAGGCTATTTTACGCCTGCATATGAAAACCTACATTGCATGGGAGCAACCTTCGACAAAAATACCAAAAGCCGTGAAGTTACCGACCAAGACAACCAACTTAACCGCACCCAACTTATGGGCTTTTATCAAGATACTGAGTTTGCACAAAGCTTGGGAGATGTCACCAGCGCCAAAGCCGCGGTGCGTTGTTGTTTTAACGACCATTTGCCAATGCTTGGACAGGTCCAGCAACAAGATGACTTTACTAGCGCCTTCGCTAATCTGAGAGTCGGTAAACAGTATGGCTTTGCTAATCCAAACTTACCACATGAAGGATTGCATATCATCACAGGCTTCGGAGCGAGAGGGCTTTGCAGTGCGCCACTGGCGACAGAGCACTTGGTATCCGCTATTTTGGCTGAACCTAGACCATTGAGTGAACGAGTACATCAAGCTATTCACCCTGCTCGCTTTATGGTTAGGGAGCTAATTCGTAATAAGATTTGAGGTTAATTACGAACACAAAGCGCATCAAAGGTCCGTTTGCTGCGCTTCAAATGGCCGATTAAGGCCGAGCTATTTGGATCACTACACGACGGTTTTTACGCCGACCAATTTCATTGGCATTCGTGTCTACATGACGTTTTTCGCCAAAGCCGTCAGTTAAGATCTTGTCTTCAGCTACCCCAAGACTGGCCATGTAGGTTTTAATCGCCTCCGCTCTTTTTTTGGAAAGTACTAAGTTGGTTTCTCGTCCACCATGACTATCGCTGTATGCCGATATCATGATTTGTTCAATTAATGGATCATTTTTCAGGTACTCACCTATCATATCCAAGCGTTTTTGCGATGACTTGGTAAGCTCACTAGAATTCTTTTTGTAATTCATCACAGTAAAGGCAATATCTTCAAAGCTAAACGGCAATAGGTTGTCACGACATTGTAGAAAAGCCCAATACGCTTGCTTAAAATTCACCGACGACAACGCAACTGAAATTCGGTCCACTTTATTATGCCAATCTTGATAATAAAAAGTTGGGTAGTAACCTTTTTCAAGCTCAGTCAACAATTCCCACGCGTAATCATTGCCTAGTTCCCCATCGAACTGCTTCAGTAATTTCATTTGACCTAGCGTTCGCGCTGCTTTACCCGCACGCCATGCAGGCGGGACGGATTCTACACCAGCAAAACTGTACCCTTCTGGCTGTACTACCATATCAAGATTAAAAGTCAGTGCTTTGTTTTTACTTGCTGTTGAAGTAAAAATGGCATCACCATAGTACGGTACTTCATGATTCAACTCACAAGATAGACGATTCTTTTGATCAACAACCCAATGCGATGAATCGGCTTCGGCAGCATATTGCCGCATTGCCGCACTTGCAGGTGTACACACCACAACAGCACCAAACGCTAAAGAGATCACACTTTTATCGAGTCTTACCACTTTTCACTCCAATATATTGGCACTACTGATGCACAAATTCGATTAATAGAAAGCAAATACTGTACCAACTAACTCTACAAACTACTGCTATGGAACTCGCATCTTTGCATTGTATCAGTATAATAGGCCGCTCAATTTCCCAAACCAAGAAGATTATGTCTGACACTGAGCACACGCTATTTTCAAAACGCTTTCGCGGCTTCTTTCCTGTAGTTATCGACGTTGAAACCGCAGGCTTTAATAAAAATACTGATGCCTTACTGGAAATTGCGGTTACCACGCTAAAAATGGATGACGACGGCCTATTAAGTTTAGATCAGACTGTACATTTTCATGTTGAACCTTTTGAAGGCGCTAATATCGAGCAATCCGCTATCGAGTTTAACGGTATTGACCCTTTTTCAGCGCTACGTGGCGCAGTAAAAGAAGAACATGCTATCAAAGAAATATGTAAAGCGGTACGCAAAGCGCAAAAAGCCGCAGGCTGCCAACGCTCAGTTGTCGTGGCGCATAATGCGGCTTTTGACCATGGATTTTTAAACGCAGCGATTGAACGTAACAATATTAAACGTACACCATTTCACCCGTTCGTCAGTTTCGACACCACTTCTTTGGCGGGCCTCGCGCTTGGGCAGACCGTATTAGCTAAAGCATGTCGCGCAGCAGGCATTGAGTTTGACAACAGCCAAGCGCACAGCGCCTTGTATGATACTGAACGTACCGCTGAGTTGTTTTGCCACATCGTTAATAAGTGGCAAGCTTTAGGTGGCTGGCCGTTGTCAAAAAACGAAGAAATAGCCGAAGAACCAAATAACGAAAAAGACTGCAATTAAGCTGTCTTTTTAAGCAGGCACCTTACTCGTGGTAAATTGCTGAGTAATTTTTCCTTCATGCAACTTTACGTAGTTGGGTGGATAAATTCGCGAAAACGACTTTTTATCTTTGGCGATGCAAACTTCTGTACCGGGATGCATAAGCTCATTGACCGTTACACGGCTTAGCCGCAACATACGAGCAATCTTCTGCTGAACTAATTTAATGTTGCGCTGATTTCGTGCATAGTGCTGACTTATCTGCTTTTCTCGTTGTTCTAACTTAGCAATATATTCATCACGCTTTCTTGATGCTGGCGACATTATTGCCTTTGCTTTCGCTTGAGAAATCGCTACGGCTTTGCTAGCCAGAGCCTTTTCTAAGTCCAAAAAGCTTTTGTGCTTTTCTTGCAATGAATCGAACCCTTGGGCAATTGCAATTCTGGTTTTTGTACCTGATGGTGCTCCGAGCTCACCGGTTTCAATACGCATAGCATCCAGCACATTACCACCGATTAATTTACCCCGCGGTATTTCACCTTTACCTACTTTAATCAAACGACGGGCAGATAAATCGCAATGCAGCGCTTGGCGCTCGATTAAGATATCTTGCTCACTTTCGATATGACAATACTGAGCATAACCCACCGACAAGTTTCTTCTGGACTTCAAAATGCAGGAGAAAGGATCGGCGGGATCAGCACGTTTTCTGCCAATTACACCAAGTACAATAGTCAATGCGCCTTCACATTCGATGTGCGCAGACTCAACAAAACCGATGACTGTAACATCACCAGTGGCTTTGACCTTCATGCCGTCTTTAACGTCACCGCTGACAATAACACTGCCATCAAACTCCACATGACCTGTGGAAACATCGATGTTCTCATAACACAACACGTCGTCGACACGTATTCCACGAGGAATAGCAACGGGTACCCCTTTGGAATCAGCTATGAGTAGGTTGTGGTTTTTGCTGTCTAGTTTGGTGCCATCTGAGATTTCTAGATCTGCGTCTTTTCCGGGGGTTGGCTCTATTATGTCACCGAATACGGTGTAACCTTTTTCGCCTTTGGTTGCCGGAATCTTTTTCATTAGTGGACTACCAGGCTTAACAGTAATTATCGCCCCGAGGTCTCGCATATCGACCTTACCACCAGACTTTTCCTGCGGGCTCAACACTCTGTCCTGCGCTGTCATACACAGGCGAATAAAACGTGCATCATCACCGTCTTTAGCGGACTGTCCATGGGCAACAATTCCCGAGTACTCTTCACCAGGTGACTTTTCGAATTGTAGTCCTAACAAAGCGTCCAATGCTTGAACATTAACGCCTTTTTTTACACCTGCGTCTCGCAACGCACGCTTAGCTTGATGCATATTCACCATTTTTCCGCCACGAGCTGTGCGAATATGTGCTTCAGCGAGCATATTATCTTCGAGGACTTTAATAGAAATAAAAGCATTTACCGCACGGCCAACGGCAAGAGAGTCTTTTTCGGGAAATTCAGAACCATTAAACAGTTGACCCACATTCGCGTCGAGAATCTCGCAATCAGCATATGGCGAGTCCTCAATCAGCTCAATTAACTGAGAAGCACTTGCTGGAAAACCAGACTCTGTTGGATGAGAAACCAGATATAAATATCCCTCATCTTCATCGAAACGAAATAGTGACATCCACGAACCCTGAAAAACAATACAAGTTTATTGTTATAAATGCAGTGACCTTATTTGAGCACAACGTCACCAGTTTGTTAAGCTTAACTAGCACTGAAATGCAACCAAATATAAATGAATGTAAACAAGGTTTGCTTAATAAACATCCAAGTCTTTATTATTTCTAAATTTATCGGCAGGCCGAATTAACACTTTAGCACCTTGTTTTGCTGAAGGCTGCACTAGATTGCATTTTTTATGATCATTTTTACCTAAAAAGCCACCGTGACGCATATAAGTTGTGCGCTACCGCCCTTTGATTTAAATTCGTTGCCAATTAACGATATGCGTCCATGAATAACGCTTTAAATTAGTGGCCGTTATTGGGAAGTAAATGCCATGCAGATATAATTGTTACAATGGCAGTCAACAGCCATTACCTTCTATATTCGCCATAAATTTAGCAACTTAAGTGATAAATTCGTCGAGATAATAAGCAAATGATGCAGTAATCCACTCAATCACCACTATTTCCCTTGATAAGTCATTGTAAAGGCCCCATTGATATGTATAATGCCAAGCAGAGTTAGTTGCCCAGCAACAAACAGGTACTGAATTTATTCAGGGGCTGATTAGGATTCGACGGGATTCAAGAAGCCTAAGGTGCATGTCGAGGTGCGGCTGGCCTCGTAAAAAAGCCGTATTTAAAGTAATCGCAAACGACGATAACTACGCTCTAGCGGCATAATAGCCCGCTAGCACTCCTCCACGAAATTCTTGTGGTTCTGGTTCTGGAGTGTCACCCTACACAAGATCGCTACGGAAACCCTGGCCGGGGTTGAAGGGCTAAAACTAAGCGGCCTCGCCTTTACTTATCGTGTTCGTCCGAGATTTAAAGGTTAACCAATAGACGATACTAAACATGTAGGACCGAAGGTCGACGCTTTCCGGACGGGGGTTCAAATCCCCCCAGCTCCACCAAATTTTAGCGTTTTAAAACAGCCAGTTAGAGATTAAAATCTTTGACTGGCTTTTTTGTTTTTAGTGCCAACAGCCACGTTCCAACCTCAATTTTTAATAAGAAGTTTATCAAGGCTAACCTGCGAATATTCAGCTATGCAGCCCTCCCCACCAATTAAAAGCATCTTCGTATTATGCCAAAGCGGTTGAGGTTGTTGTCGACTTATACCAACCCAATTAATGAAGTGATCAATTTTGAGGCAAGGAAAACTTGGCTATTTAGTTGTTCTAAATAAAATTTTAACGCGACTAACGTCAGGTTTAGCTCCTCAAAATGATGAGTTATTAATGAGGATTGGTATCACGCCAAGTAATGCCAATCAAGCGCTGCCTTTCGGGCTCAACTGAGTGCGCTTTGTTCACTTTTGCTTAGATCACTGGACGATAAGTAGAGCAGCGCGAGCAAATCCCACTAAGAGAAACAGCTCCAGCAGGGAGCGAAGTGGCTGTCCTTTTCCTCCATCCTACCAATACCAATTGAATGTTGACTCAACAGTCACCCCAACTAATTTGTTCTTTATAGACAGGGCGTTAAGTATTCCAAGCAAAGTGAAATATCATTGGCGATACGTTTTGAAAAAACGGTTTTATCGTTCTCATCATTAACAACAATGACGTGATTATTTGAATGTAAATCGATACCACAGTAAAGTGCCATAACAGCCTCCGGTCAGTCTTGGTTTGGGCACATAGCTAACAAACGCCCCGGAGGCTGACTAGAGGATTATCAGATCTTGCACTTTGCCAAAAAATTAAGTGTGGAGAGGGCAAAAAGCAAGATCTGACCCCAGACTTTTTTCATATCCAAAATTCTGTTGAACGTCCCTTCGGACTGCTTTTTTTATCGCTCCTTTACGTCATTCTTCATAATTATGCCACTACAGCACAGCCTATAAAATTGAGATTCACCCACACGGAAACTTTACATCTGTACCTATATAGTTTAATTTCGATAACGAACTTATTACAAAAAGGAAGCTTATAATGAAAGTACAATTAAAAAAGAAAATGCTAAAGCGTCTTGTGAACAATGATGAGAAACTAGATCAGCATGCAACGCCACTGATTGCCGGTGGTTTTGGTAGTAATTATGGTACAGGTGGTAATGGTGGTAATGGTACTTGTAACCCACGTGGCACGGTAGCGAATCAGCCACATGAAACAATATCAGATGTAGGTATTACATTCTGATTGGCAATGTAAAGCCAAAAAAGCCTGAAGATAACCTCAGGCTTCTGAATATTGTTTACTAATACGACCCAATCGCTAGTAACTCAACCTCTAAAATATGTAATGAACCCAGCTCAATTTTACTTGCGGCCGCTATCGCCATAACCTAAATCGAGGCTAATGAAAAAGCGGAATTTGTCCCATTCTTTCAATAACTGTACCTCTTCTGCACATCCTAGGAGCACTTGATTCAAACCATAGCTAATTGGGTTATCAAGCAAAGTGCCGTGATAATGCACTTTTACATTCTTGGTTGAAATTGGGTGCGTCGCTTTGCGGCTATACGGTGCTGATTACTTTTGTGATTTATACTATTTGTGTACTAGTCCTACTAGCATCAAAATCACAACCAATTAAATGATGTGTTGAGATATCGGACCATTTTTCTTTGTATCATAATCGAGAACCAAACTGAAAAGGACTTTTAAAAGAATCTTTAGGGCCCTTCCGAGGAGTATGCTGGACACTGAAAAGAACTAGAAGCCACCTGAAAAAGCGCAATAACGGCTTTAATTATTACGTCCTTACTGATTGAATGGTAAGCATAGAAATTGTCGGTAACATTGCGGCCCACGTGGACTCTATCTCCAGTAACGTAAAACAGACTTAACTAACAAAGCACAACAACACCTCAAGGCTCTTTAATTTAATTGTAATTACGCGATTTCGGTTTAGTTCCTGATCATAGCCTGTGCACAAGCGATGATATTTGAAGCCCCTCATATAATCAAACTTCCCATTTAAAATCAAAAACTTGGATTAAAACCTTAAAAAAATATATAACTTTTTTGACCCTTCCTTATTTTTTGCACATTTGCCTTCCATTTTATACCTAAGCAAAACAGTTTAACGCGCAGAGCTAAACCTATTTGGTAAAAAGCGCGCGACAACCTTAACCCACAATAAAGAGAGAGTTACTATGAAACGTTCAATTATCAACATTGCGATTGTCACCACAGCCCTTACAGCGTTGACCTTAAGTGCAGATGCTGAAGCTAGAAAAGGCAAAAAAGGTCCTCGCAAAGCACCGGAAGTTATATTTAACAAACTAGACGCAGATCAGAGCGGCACACTTACCCTAGACGAGTTGCAAGCAAATAATTCAACCAAAGCTCAGAAAAAACTTGAACGTACTGACAGCGATAGTAGCGGTGAAATTGAGCTCACTGAATACTTGGCAAAACAACGCCACAGTCGCGATTTATCCGACTTGGCTGTCGAGATTGTAGAGTGTGTACAACAAACAAAAGACGCCGGTGAATCGAGTAACATTGTGGTACCAAGTATTGATAAGTTTGCTTCACCGGAGCAGAAGTTCGCGCAACTTGATTCCGATTCAAACGGCGGGATAAGTGTTGTAGAAATCACCAACTCACTTGCAGCGCGCCATGCTGAGGGCTTTTCCGCGATGGATAGCGACAACAGCAATGACGTAACGCTAAACGAATTTATTCAACATGGCGAAGCTAAACACGCTACTAAACAGGCCGTTAAAGCGTGTATTGATAGCTTAGTAAATGCCGTTGAATCGATTTAAGTCGGTTAGTTATGAGCTGCCTTTCACCTTGTTCTGGCAGCTCAATGCTATACCAGTAATCCTCGTAATGCTCTTAACTCGTTATGTAGTTCTTCTTGAGTTATGTCATAACTGCGGTAATTGTCGCAGTAAAGAGTGATGAGATCTAATACATCCCTAAAATGTTCATCAAACGCGTCATTGACACCATTGTAACGGTGTAATCTGTTCAATGTTAACAACGTTTGCGCAATACGCTGTATCGAGGGTGCACTGAATATTCCCTCTCCATCCAGAGCGTTAGGGTTGTTTAAGTATGAATCGATAAGGTGCTGATAACTTGTTTTATGTGCATGTTCGGCGTCTGGGCTGCCGTTCGCTACTATCACAATTTGGTCGAGTAACCATGGTGGAAGGTCAGTAGGCTGTGGACGTTGAATTAAGGAAGCTGATTGAAATGACACCTTGGTATCGTCGTCGCTAAAAAGGGTAATGATAGGCTTGTTCACAGACTTAGGCGTAATAACAACGCTTGCTAATACAAATGGCATGCTTAGCTCATCATTTCCCCAATCTTTGCTCAAACTATAGTGAATATGTTCAAGCTGGAGTGCTGCTATTTCATCAGGATAACCTTCGCGACAAAAGTAAACACTTGAGTTTGTTTCGCCAAGACATAATGCACGAATTAGCAGCGGCTCTGTGGTAGCAAATAGATGTAGTTGATCAGAACATTGTTTACTGTTCATGGTACTAGCCAAGTTAAATATACCTAATCATAGTTATATGATTTTATAAGAGAAATGCCAACTCATCAGAAGCTTTCGTTGGGATAATTTCTGTGATTTCGTAGCTTGCTAACGCTTCTCTGTAGAACGGATCTTGAGCTAGTATGTTATTCAATTCTTCACGATTACCTATGGTTGAAAAAATTACACCACCTGTTCTTGGTTCCTTGCGACCTGATAAAATAAAGTGCCCTTTGGCGTACTGTTCATTAAGGTATTCGATATGCTCAGGAATAAAACGATCCACTTCTTCTAATGAAGCTTTATAAACTAACGAAATAATAAACATAAAAATCCTTGTATAAACCTTGTTACAGTTATGAAGCTTGGTTACTTCACTTTATTAAATTACTTATTTTGATACTGAGAAAACGCCTATTCCAATTGAGTATTAACGCTTCAATTTTGTTTCGGTACTATTTGTTTAGTTCCAATCAGTCCCATTTATGCCAATCCGCTTAACTAATTGGTCTATTTTGAAGCAAGAAAACCTTGTCGATAGTTAGGCAAAAATTTCGTTATTTAGTTGTTCTAAATTAGAAATTTTTAACGCAGCTATCGTCAGGTTTAATATTTCAAAATGAATAAGTGTTATTGTGGATTGGTATTATTGCCATAAAGATCTTGAAACACAACCACTGTTCCGTATATCTCAATTCTTGGTTGTTCTATAAATGTCACACCCTTGGTTTTTATGAGTGCGTTCTTCGTTGTAATCTAATCGCCAGAACCACACCATTTCTTTCACTTGATTGATACTTGCAAACAAGCAAGCATCTAAAAATTCTCGTCTAAATGAGCCATTAAACCGTTCAACAAACCCGTTTTGCTGTGGTTTGCCAGGCTGGATATAAACTAATTCGATGTTATGTGCTTCACACCAATTGTAGTGGCACAATAAATTTGACCACCTGATTAGAGGTGATAGAATCACCATAACTGATTAGGTGCAAATATGACAAAAAGAACTCGTCCAACTTATTCTCCTGAATGTAGACTCGTAACCAAACCGAACCAAACTGGACAGGCACTTTTAACAGAAGCTTTAGGGCACTTCCGATTGCAATTTGCTGCCCTTTCGATTGGCTATGATAAAAACAACTTTGAAACAATGAAAAATGACGAACTCGATCGTCGGGCTTTTTGCTCATTTGATTAAATTTAGATATGCAAGCGCTACCCGACTACAACTCAAGTTTTTAGCCAGCTTTATGAGGTATTAAAGCTTATGAATAAGTTAAGCAAATAGCGTTTCGCTGGTTTTGATGCTCCTTAGTCGCTTTTCACACTGAAGTTAAACTACCAGCTTTATAAAACAATAATTGACTATCGCAACAAGTTGCTTTGCACGTAAGTCTTTACATTTTAATCTTGATATATATCATTTAACTTAATGAAAAACCGAACTTTTTAAAAGAGCTTAATATGAAAAAAATTTTTGCATTAATACTTGTACTCTGTTCCCCGTTCGCGCAGGCAGAAAGATTTAGTTTGCCTCATTTCAAGCCTGCGTCAGTTGCGGTAGCAGATGGATACCTCCAGATAAGACTTCCTTATGACATAGACTCTGATTTATGTTCAAACAAAAGAACTATTGTGATTAGAGATACTCACAAATACTTTAGAGAATATCTAACAATAGCAATGACAGCACATGTATCTGGTAAGAAACTAGCAGTGTCTATTATGGGACCATGTTTAACAAGAAACAGCTGGTTTCAAATTGCGGATGTTATGGGGCTAACAGACTAATATCCTCAGTATTTTTCCTTTAGAAAAATAAAACTCATACTAAATCTCTATAGCTTTTTAATCTCACCATAGAGGGGGTTTAGATATGAGTTTTCTTTTCATCATATCAATAGGATATACACCAAGATGGCTTATATAAAAATTTTTAACCTACGATGAAAACATAAGAAATCGGCTCTCTATACAACTGCCCACCACTCCAACGTTTCAGCAGCAAAATTAGCCTTATTTACATAGATTACCAACGGAGAACATAAAAATCCCTTTATCTAAAGCTATTAGAGTTACTACACCTTCGCTACTACCAGCTTACAGCAATGGCGAAAACGACATAGCGACTAAAAAGAAAACGGGTTTCATAATAATTTTCGGCATATCTTATCCAATAACTAATAACCAGAGAGCTAGATTAACCTAGCTTTAAAGCCACATTTTATATATAAAATAGAAAAGTTATTTGTCCTTGATAGATTCAGCGACTGGGCTTCCCAATAAATCAGTGTGAATAAATATTACCTGCTTCTCTTTTAACGCTATAGCGTAACTCCATTGAGTGCAGATATCAGCAACGTTGCATGCACGCAACCTAAATATTCTATTTGTTTGCGTTGATTTATCGATCTGGTAGCTTGTCGACTGAGCAACACTAGACACTGTAAACCAAGTAAAGCTATGGTTCTCGCTACACTCCTGTGCTGATTGGCATTCCGCGCTTTGTAGCTCATACCTAACAGCATTATCTACTTCGCTCCAAACGAGATTACCGTTGAGCAATCTAAAATTTAAGCTTGCCCCGCTTTCAATCGGCTGAGGAGAAACTTGAAACGTAATAGTTCCCGATTTTGATTGCAACCCTTGGTCATCTTTCACCCAGTAATTTACAACCTCTTCACCATAAAAATTATCTTCTGGGATAAATATAAATGAGCCTACGCCTTGTTCCGAGACTTCAATAATGCGACCGTTTTCAGTTCTGCCTGATGTGCTATTTTGTTGATCCACGAATTGATAAGTAAATCTATCGAATAACTCTGGTTTTTTAAATGCTTCAGCGTCAGAGATTATATTATCACGCAGTTTAAATATTGAGCTCTGCTCATTGCTTTTTAATGTATGTACAAAATCAGTAACAATAGGCGCGTCATTTTCTGCAATTATAGTTACAACTGCAGTGTAGTTTTCAACATTGCCTTTACTATCTTGCAAATAAATATATACGTTTAGCGAAGATTGTTCAAAGTCATCTTTAACTGAGATCAATCCAGTATTCACATCATAATCATAGCCATAGAACGATTCACTTTTTACATTAAAAGTAAAATTTAGGTTGTCAGGATTACTGACTGTAAAGTTACCCAGCGACAATCTAAACGGTTGGTGTTCTTTAACTGCACCTATATTCTGACTAATAATTTTTGGAGGAGTGTTTGCAGTCACATCTATATTGATATTTCCGCGGTTTGACATATATCCCAAATCATCAAAAACCCAAAAGAAAATTTGGTCACGGCCTGTAAAGTTTGGGTCTGGCGTATAGACAAAAGTGCCCCAAGGCTCCCCAGCTACTTGTGTAAACCGCCCATGTCTCGTCCTACCCTTAGAGTCGTCCTCTGGTAACGTTGTCAGCGTAAAAACATATCTGAACTTGTCCATTCTAGGGTCTTTTTCGCGATCCTTTATGTCAGGGTCGTATGCTAGCCCCATTCTAAATGATATAGGACCATACTGAGTATTTTCTTTAGCTTCTAAACGTAACAGATTTGCAGTTTCCGGTGCATCATTAACGTTATTAACGGTTAGTTTAGCAATAAAAGCTTCTGAAGTATTTTTACCATCAGTAACACGAACAGGCACATTCAAAGTGCCATAAAAGTCTTGGCTTGGCAGCACTGTATTATCATTCTTTAACGAATAGTTGCGGCCTTGTTCGACTATTAACGTAAGATTGTTGTGTGGCGAGTCAACATCAGAAACCGAAAAATGTTCAAGTAAAAAAGTGAACGTAGTGTCTTCATTAACACTAAGTACTCGTTGAGAATTTATGACTGGTGGGTATTTATTTTGCGGAATAACGGTAACTGTTGCTTTACCTGCTGCGCTTTCACCTTGACTATCACTGACTTCATAAATCACAGAGTCTTCACCTACGTAAGACTCGTTTGAAGTATATTTAATTTGTGTACCATTAATAACTTCTGCATGCCCAAATGCTGCAGAAGCACGCACTATTGTTAAAGTATCTCCATCAACATCAGTATCATTGTCTAACACATTTAACATGGTTGGTGTGTTTGATTCTAATGTAAAACTATCAGATATCAAAGTTGGCGCATCGTTTACACCGGTAATTCTAATAGTTGCTCTGCCTCGCGCCTGCCCTCCTTCGCTGTCTTTAACGGTATAGGTGATAGTATCTATACCAGCATAGTCTTGTTTTGGTAAATAGCTCACGGCACCATCACCAATCATTCGAACCACACCAAACGAAGAATAAGCTGATGATAGAGATAAGGTTGCACCAATAGTTGATGAAGCATTGCCTAACAAATCTAGCCTAATGGGAGTATCTTCGATAACTGTATACGCTTCATTATGAATGTTTATATAAGGTGAATTGTTAAATGAATCATCCAATAAATAGTCAAAAATAACTTTAAGATATACTTGCTGATTTGCCGATGCATTAACAACATTCGAAAAAATCAAAGAAAACAGTGTAAATAACACACCACAATTAAATTTATTCATAATTTCGCACTTTATTTTTACATCAGAAAACAGCGTTACTAAAATCCCTTAAGATAATAACTACCTATAAATGATAACGTATGATATTTCACAGCCTTGGCTTTTTTCAACAACTCTTAATTTAACTTTTTTTGTGAGGAAAATGCCAAAAGCAATGTGGCATACATTTCTTTTGCATTCCCATATTCTGGATTTAATGATAAATATTGATCGCTTACAGCCTGACAGTTAAGTAACTTTTCATCACCATCCGTGCCTACATATATCATACCGGCCTTACTTGTGTATAATGAACTAACCAAAGAGGTGCAGCCCGTTTCGACGCAATCATTCTCATTAGCTCACAAAGTAGAGCTTGATAGAAAAATTAATAAAAGCAATAAAGCTTTATATGCCACATTAAACCTACCCATATGAGGTAAACCCTTAGTCTAAAGTAATAGAGCGAATAACCGGAGCCATGTGAATACGAGATGCTTCACACATGTTCCAATAGTTTATAGAAACAATAGATTGATTTTTTTTCGCCACCATTACTAGCCCATAAACATATGGAAACGAGGGGTTATTTGAATCAATAATTAGTCGATTTTCATTTGTAGCACAGTTAGGTTTTGTCACCATATTGTCTGTAACGGTAATCAAAAGCTCTGTATATTTAACACCTTCTGGTGTCACAGGCTGAGGGTAAATCTGTACAGACCTAATTTTGGTAGTAAACGAGTAGTCCTCTACTGCGGCTGCGGTCTCTGGCAATGCTAATAACATGGCTGCTTGTATTAGCTTTTTGGTATTCATTCCACTTTCCTTCATCAAAGTGCCCACTAGCACGACTATTAATACAGCTTTCAAAATATCAAATAATACCACAAAATTGTACCAATAAAACATACAGGCAGCAAGAACATAGCTAGCCTAGCAGAACATTATCTTAATCTGCTTTTGGATAATCTTGATAGATATAAATAATTTTACTGCTCTCATCCGCAGTGCAAAAGGGGTTCGAATTGTAATTTCCGTTTTCAAAGCTGCTGCACTTAGTAGCATAGAGAGGTATCAAACTGAGGTATCAAACTGGACAGGTATCAAACTGGACAGGCACTTTTAAAAGAAGCTTTAGGGCACTTCCGATTGCAATTTATTGCCCTCTCTATTGACTATGATAAAAACAACTTTGAAACAATGAAAAATGACGAACTCGATCGTCGGACTTTTTGCTCATTTGATTAAATTTAGATATGCGAGCCCTACTTGACTCAAATCAGGTAACTGGCTCGTTCTATTAGGCATTTAAGCCTGCGCTAAAGTTAAGCAAATAACGTTTCGCTGGTGTTGAGGTTTCGCCGTCGTTTGTGTTGTAGTTTTTCACAATACATATCTAAGCTATGTGGCTTACCCACTGCGCCATGGAAAACTTTTTCAAATTGAGTGGTCAGTTTTAGCCAGTTTTGGGCTTTGATATTCAATCGTTCAAGTATCGGGGCTTCGCTTTTTGCTATATACCCTCGTTTATCCGTACGTATACATTTTCCCGTTAATTCAACGAGCTCTAAGTAAGACTTAAGCTCAAAAGGCAAGCCCTTGGGCATGTGCTTGCGGGGACTGCCTATAAAGCGTGCAAGTAGTTTGGGTTGTTTAGCCATTTTGGCTTGTTCACAACGCATTTTGATACTGGTATGCTCTGACTCTTCGGGAGTGTTTGCCATTTTGGCTCGGAGTGGGTTTAAGTCAACATACGCCATGCACGCCATGAGTGCTGCTTCATCAAGTAGAGCTTGCGATTTAAAACGGCCTTCCCAAAAATGCCCGGTACACCCATCTTCTTTGTTCGCTCTGCGCGCTATGTTTTCATTCAGTACACGCATAAACCAACTAATACTTGATAAACGCTGTCGATATTTTTGTATTTCTTTATCTAAAAAGTACCGCTGACCTTCATCTAAGCATTTACCCATTAAGTACATATGTCCACACGCTGAGCCTTTAAACAGCTTATGCCAGCGTATCAATATTGCCCTATCACTGAGTCGTTCAGCTTTTTTATCATCTACATACAATACTACATGAGTGTGATTGCTCATCACCGCATAGGCACAAACATCAATACAAAATACTTGGCCCAAGAACAGTAAACGCTCTTCAACCCAACTTCGCCGATGTTCATACGACCTACCCGTTAACTTGTCTTCGCCACACAAAAATGCCCGCCTCACACAACGAGAAACACAGTGATAATACCGAGTATCTGATAAACTGATTTGACACTTCCTTGCTAATCCCATCGTTCACTCCTTGAACTAGAAATTTTGAAATGATCATGAAGAACTTAAAGCGTAGACAAGCCACTCAAGGTTTCAAGTTTGAGTGACTGTCCACGTTAATTATTCCATTTGTTCTGACCACCGTTCACTCCTTGAACTTTGAATTTGAAATGATTTTGAAGAACTAAAAGCTTAGACAAGCCACCCCAACATGCAAATTGGAGTGGGTGTCCACGTTAAATTACTAGTGACTGTCCACGTTAGTTAGTTTCAAGTTTGAGTGACTGTCCACGTTAGTTCACACGTTAGTTAGTTTCAAGTTTGAGTGACTGTCCACGTTATTTTTCTCAAGGTTTCAAGTTTGAGTGACTGTCCACGTTAATTACGACAGGTCAAAAGACAAACCACCCCAACATGGAAATTTGGGGGGTGTCCATGTTAATTACTGAGTTAGGGTGACTGTCCAGCTTATTAGTCCACGTTATTCCACTTGAACTAGAAATTTTGAAATGATCATGAAGAACTTAAAGCGTAGACAAGCCACTCAAGGTTTCAAGTTTGAGTGACTGTCCACGTTATTATGGTCCACGTTATTATGAGTGACTGTCCACGTTATTTTTCTGCCTGTCCACGTTTAGTTTTCACAGGGAAACTTATAACGAGGTGGCCAAAAAGTATTGACCACTACATGCCTGTCCACGTTTAGTTTCGTTTAGTTTTCACAGGGAAACTTATAACGAGGTGGCCAAAAAGTATTGACCACTACATGCCTGTCCACGTTTAGTTTTCATTTTTCACAACTGCTTCAACTAGTCTTTTTAGACACTCTGACTTGTAAAGTGGTCCATGCAATATCCTTTCTCCGCTTTCTCGTGAGATCTCTGTAACTTTGTGAGTTGGATTAAGAATTGCACTTCCATCGCTAAAAAATGTGACCACTGTAAAATAACCTACTGCTCTACCATACATCTTAACATTTTTACCACCCACTATTTCACTGTGTCTATAAGTTGAAACTTTTTTCATTTTCTTGATACAGGCAGTAAATGCATTCATTAGATCAGCATTGGTAGATTTGGAGTAGCTTTTATACATTTCTAGTCCTATCTCCTCTCCAACTTCTACTGCAACAACTTCGATATCAAATAATGCACTTGATAATTCTTGCCCACTTCGAGTAGTGTAAAAGTGAAAAGATGCAACACAGGCAACAAAAACAAATATTATCAATGATTTACACCTCAACCTAAACATAATAAATACTCATCAATATCATCATCAGAACCTAGTGTCCAAATGGGTCAGAACATAATGGAAAGCAGTGTTCCTTACGCTCAATTGTCATAAAGTCAGCTGAACCAACATCTTGAAAAGGGCTATTTTGTCCAAAAACACTGCGTATATTGTCCAACGAATACTGGATAGTATCATTTATTGATTTTATACCTTTGCTGACATCATCTCCTGTAATAGAGTATAGTTTTTCGGCACCTCCCCCACCCGTATGTTGAAAGCCATTCAATTTTGGACTGCCCATCAAAAGACTTAGTTGCATCCCTACTTCTGGAGAACCCGATAAGGTGGTTACAGTACTAATAGAGCCACCCAAGACTGCTTTACCTTCAACCCCCGCAAGTGTATAAGGTCCATTCATCGCGTCTACCCAGTTACCTGACATAAAGCCAAATTCAATCCCTCCACCAACTCCAGGTACACCTGTACTTGAACCTCCTTCACCAGAGTAATAACTTCCAATAACTAAACCATTTGTAGAAATGTCGAAAAACAAGCCTCCAGCCGCCGCTCCACTTAGTCCCGCATTTCCTCCCCCAGTTCCTCCTGCGTAAACTACAAACATACCTGTTGGGTCAATGTACTTATACGGATTGTTATTCGCGTAAGCATAGCGGTTAAAACTATGTACATCTCTGAACCCTAAAAGATCATTCGAATAGAAACGACCTATGACTGGATCATAGTATCGTGCCTGCATATAACTCAAACCAAGTTCTTTATCGAACTTATGTCCGGTATAGCCGATATCGTCCTTCGCGCCTTCTATCGATTCACCATAAGGGCGATAGTGTTGACGGCTTTCTGCTGTTGAAGTCGGAGTCACGTCACCATATTTGGCGATTAACTTTTTACCTAGATAAATATAGTTAGTGCCTTCGCCCGTGAGGTTTTCACCTTTTTCACGGTATAAAAGCGTGCCATCTTGGCTATAAAAACTATAGCTGGTGCCTTTGGCTTCGCTTTGTCTTACACGACGGTTGTGCCCATCGTACAAATAGCTGTTTCCTTTGGCTGATACCATTTGATTAGCATGGTTGTAACTCAGTGCAAACGCGCCATTGTGTTTAATGTTGCCGCGCTCGTCATACTGGATGTCGCCGTACTTACCATCGGTACCTGCGCCCGTTACGCTATCCAAACGATTCGTCGTACGGTTGTAGCTATAGGTAAGATTACGGTCTTTGCTGATATAGCTTTCAATATTACCTAGGCCATCATACTCTATGGTGCTGTTACCGATTAGGTTACCACCGGCTACCGATGTCAGCCTGTCTAACTCATCATAGACTAAAGAATTAAGACTGTACCCTGGCTGCACGCTATCGCTAATTGACTTCACGTTACCATTATAATCAAACCCATAGGTTAGATTGACGATATCCTGATTATTTAAAGTATCTTGAATGGTGTTTGGCATTAGGCTCGTTGCGTCAACACTCATACGATGCGTTGCACCATTACCAAAGGTAAAACTTTTTAGCATGCCATGTGCATGGTAACTGGCGTTGGTCGCGTACTTTTGGGGAATGTTGCCACCTTCAAGTTCAACCGCTCGGGTTGGCTCACCATAACCGTTAGGACTGTAATATACTTTGCTTTGGTCAGGGTATTGCGTATACGTTTTATGCTGTAGCCCGTTATAACCATATGCAACACTAATCGCTGATTGCCCAGTAATGCTTAACTGCTCTGATTTAATTAAACCTTGGTTGGTATAACCATAAGTGTGGGTAACATCCCCAGCGGTTAGCGTCTTCAGGTTGCCATTGTTGTCATGTGTGTAGGTGACTGAAGGCGTACCTGCCGGATAGTTTATCTGGTGGATATCTCCTAAGTTGTCATACACAAAACGGGTTGCACCTGTTGGCTGATTAGAAACACAAGATGTACTAGATGATGCCCCTTCTTTCTTCCATTCAACTTGTCCAAGCGCATTGTGGCCTATTAGCGTATTGCCGACATCTGGGCGCTCGATTAAACACAGCTGTTTATGACTATCATAGTGTCTTTTTTCAGTCGTTGAAACCTCACTGTTACTTGCGCTACTTCTACCTTTTTGTGTGATTGACTTAACATTGCCAAAGATGTCTACCTCTATTGTCGTGCTGACACCTTCTGGTGACGCTATATAGGTCGCAACGTCATAGGCTGGCGACCCAAATGCTTGATAGGTGGTGGTGGTCTCATTGCCTCGCGGGTCAGTAACTTTAATTTTATTACCAGAGAGGTAATCATAAGTCGTGCTTCCTCGACCTGACACCGAAACCGATTTTTTACGACCTAACGCGTCATAAACTGTGGTCGTGCCATTCCCTTCGCTGCTGCTGGTACTGGTAAACGACTTAAAGGTTGGACGGTTTTGATAGTCATAGTTAAACAATTGATAGCGCGTCGCAGTTAAATTGTCTGCGCTGCTGGTATTGTCAGTGGTTTTGGTTTTAACCAGTCGTAATAGGCTGTCGTATGATTCAACCGTTTCAACTTGTACATTACCGCTACAAGTATATCCATCACCAAGCACACAGCGTTTAATGGTTCTGGTGTTGTTGGTATTATCCCAAACAAACTGCGTATCTAACCATGTACTGCCATCAGTATCATTTTCAAGGTCAATGGCAAGCAACCTGCCCATTGAGTCATAGTCATAGCTGGTAGTCACACCGTTTAGATTGGTAATTGAGGTGATCCAACCGTTGTTGTCTACAACATTACTGGTAGTCATTGGGGTGCTGCTGTAACGGCTGGCAACCGTAATTGTTTGCGGCTTGCCTAGCTTATAATTATCGTATTGTAGATACCTATAATTCCCTGCTCCTCCTAAAAGTCCCTGATTAAAGGTTACTTTTTTAACATTACCATCAGCATGATAATCAGTTTCTCTTTTAACTAGCAGTCCGTACTCTTTTAGCTGGTCTTCTAGTAAGAGACTTTTTCCGTTGAGTTCATAATGCTTGTAAGATGTCTCTTTTTTGGTTGTATAATTGCTATCTTTTTCAGATATAGAAACTGTTTCTGGTAAGTTGTAAACGCCGTTATTGGTATCGTGCTCAAATGTCCGCTTTACATACCGCGTTGCTACTTCATTGGAACTGCCTTCTGTTGATGCGTACAATTTATGGACAGATTTAGTGACTGCATCGTAGTCATTAAAACTTAGTACTTCAGAAACATAATCTTGAGATTTTATATCTTCATCGATTAACGTGGTTTTGACTTTTTTGAGCAACCTGACATATTCATCAACTTCTTTATTGCTCGTACTACCCGCTCTTTTTTGCCCTCGTAGTTCTGTTTTTGAGTACCAATAGGCTTTGGATTGATAAACGGTATCGTTCTTCCTTATTTCTTCTGCCATTAGTGCATTTTCGGTCCAATCGAATCTGCGGCTAAAAATTCTGATATGCTCAGTTTGATCCGGCAAGGTCTCTTTGACTGCACGAAAATCGCTTGCTGACAAGCCATCGACTGCTGGAATTGAATACTTATTTAATCCAGGTACAGTGGGTACATTTCTGTCGCTCGAATAAGCTCCTACGGAAGTTAAATAGTCAAAGCTCCAAGTGTACGTTGTTTTGTCTTTCAAAGTGATCTGTTTAGATGACAAAGCAAAACTATTAAAGCAGCGACCCGTACCAACATCTAGCACTCCGGTACGACCAAAGCCAATTTCTTTAAATGTAAAAGTCCCTTCGGTGCCATTTGGGTGAGTTAATGTAATAGAGTCACTATAATCATTTCGTGGGCTTCCACTATGAAAACACATCGAAAGTTGAGGTGACTGTGGAGAACCACTGTGATCAGTATAAGGGGTTGGTCGTCTATGGTACCACTTCGATTCAGAAAACGACCATTGAGAATCATCTGGGAGGGTAACCTTGCTCAACCCCCCTTCGTAATGGTACTTCCACTCTCTTCCATTTGCAGTGATCTTTTCTATTTTATTGTCAGAGTAATAAAAATTAACTTTACGTCCGTCACTACTCTCAATGCTTTTTAACTTACCTTCTTGATAGTTATATACTAGCCAATTACCAAACTTGTCGGTAACCTTATCAACCAGCATAGTGGCTGTAGCAATATGGAATTCGGTGCAAAACGATAAACACTCCCCCTCAGCACTGTACTTTGACTCAGGCTGCCCTTCAGAACGTTGTGAAATCGTCCCTTTCGTAATTGACTCTTCCAACCTATAACGCATTGTACCGAATTCATATATTGTTCCATCTAACGTAGTGACGGTATATCCTTCGGTATTATCAGGCAAAATACTGCAATCTATTTTCCACTGATTACTTACTTGTTTTTTATTTTTGTCATCAGACCAAAGCAACGTGGCATTACCTTTTCCCGGAATACTGATAGTTTCGCCTTGTGAGTATTCATCAGATTTTAACTCTGCTGCCCCATCTGAAATAGTGCCTAGAACAACTGGTTTTGAACAAGCTTCGCCTTTTACCCAGTTACTATGATAGAGCTCCCACTCTGTTTTTCCTTCGTTGAACTTGGCCATTTTAGTTCTAACATGAGGGATCGATAGATCCCAAGTCACAAAGTCACTTTGTGAGCGCCAACTCATTTGTGCGCCACTCAAAGTACGAGTAACTTCTATTGGCAAGGTCGAATGAGGAAGTACAAGGTCCGTCTGAGAAAAACTAAGTGTGCCTGTCGCATAATCAATTTGTTCACCAAATAAATTATGCCCTAACGGTTCTAGTCGACTCTCTACTTTTGCCATTTCTCTGGGATCAGGCGTAAAAGCTCGTGGCTTGTTTTCAATATCTTCAACAGTGGGGTTGGCCAATAAACCAGCACTTAGTAGTAGAGAAGTCAAACAAGCAAGTTTAATTTCATTATTCATTTTCAACATCGTTATTATTTCCAATCATCCACGTGCAATTGAATTAGACACAGAACTGCAGTGTATCAAAGTAGGTACTATTTTTTTGTAACCTTGAAGGTTATTAACGGTTTGCGATTTTAATTTCTGAACTCGCGTAATCCAAAGAGGCGGCTTTATATTCAATGAATATAAAAACATAGGCTTTACGCTAATACTCATGAGCAGGGCTTTAATCGCTAACATTTTATTAACAATCAACCTTGAGAAAATAAGGCTATGGTCGTTCACCGGTTAACTCCTTTGTCTCTGCAACTGGGTTGCCTAACAAATCTGTATGAATGAAGATTACTTGTTTGATCAAATCTGTTTTTACGACATTGCTCCATACCGCACAGTCTTGACTACCAAAGCAAGGTTTTACTCGATAGACCTTTTTACCCATATCTGCTTCTGGAATATCGTAAGTTAACGTGCTGAGCGCATCATTTACACTTTGCCAATCAAGTTGTTGTGACACAGTACACCTTTCACAATTTGCTTGTTCTAGACGGTAGCTTTGTGCCTCAGGTGCGGCAGTCCAAGACAGTTGTTTGTTAGCAAGATCGACAGAAAGAGTCACTGGTGCTCTGACTTCAACGGCGTTTGAGTAGGTCCAGTCATTTGAGCACACTCTATTTTCACCACTGCCGACACACGCTTTGACTTTATAACGATAGGTATTGGTCGACACACCATTAAAGCTAACTTCTGGAGCATCAGGTTGTTCAAAATCAGATACATAGTAAACCTTTGAGTTGATCCATTTGCCTCCACCGACTTTGACCTCTCTGAGGTAGCTCTCTGCATTTTCTGAAACAGTCCAACTAAGCTTGATATTGTTGCCTGATTCAACGCTTGCGCTTACACTTGCAGGTGCTTTTGGTCTATAAATAATTGTAATAATTGATGATTCCGCCCAGTTAAGCGAGCAGTCTATTGCATCATTCCAGCCACTACAGGCTTTAACACGAAGCTTGAATGTACCGTAAGGGACATTTTTCACGGTATACGACAAGCTTGTATCTGAGCCTAAGTTTTGCCACGTTTGGCCATTTGATTGACTTTGTAAAATATACCTTTTTGCCCCTTTTGATTCTGCCCACTGTACTCGTACGTCATTATCATTCACAACAGAGCCTGACACGCTTGAAGGCGCTGGTGGAACGTAACTAAGTGCTAAAACATTCGATAAAGTCCACTGCTCTAAACAGTTTTTACCTTCAGGCTCTTGACACGCTGTCACACGGTATTGATAGGTACCAGAGTCAACGTTGAAGTACGCTGCTTTATAAGTATTTTGTTCATTTTGTTTGTTATAAAATTTGGCGTTAATCCAGCTTTTACCGCCATCAAGAGTAACTTCTCTGATATAGCTTTGTGCAGCACTGTTCCCTTGCCATTCAAGGGTTATATCGTTACCGTTCGCAACCGTTGCTTTTACTTCAAGAGGAGGTGATAAACGAGTAACCTCAATTTCGGCTGATTCCGCCCAGTTAAGCGAGCAGTCTGTTGCATCTTTCCAGCCACTACAGGCTTTAACACGAAACTTGGACGTACCGTAAGGGAGATCTTTAACTGTATGCGATAAGCTTGTATGTGACTTTGAATTCCCCCACTTTTGGCCATTTGATTGACTTTGTAAAATATACCTTTTTGCCCCCTTTGATGATGCCCACTTTACTCGTACGTCATTATCATTCACAACATAGCCGGACACGCTTGAAGGCGCTGGCGGGATGTAACTAAACGCTACTAAATTAGATAAAGTCCACTGCTCCAGACAGTTTTTACCATCAGGCTCTCGGCACGCTGTCACACGGTATTGATAGGTACCAGAGTCAACGTTGAAGTACGTTGCTTTATAAGTATTTAGTTCATTTTGTTTGTTATAAACTTTGCGGTTAATCCAGCTTCTACCGCCATCAAGTGTAACTTCTCTGATATAACTTGGGGCAAGGCTTACGCCCTGCCACGAAACGGTGATATCGTTACCGTTCGCAACGGTTGCTTTTACGTCAAGGGGGGGTGACAAACGAGCAACCTCAATTTCGGCTGATTCAGCCCAGTTAAGCGAGCAACCTGTTGCATCATTCCTGCCACTACAAGCTTTGACACGAAATTTGAACGTACCGTAAGGGACATTTTTAACGGTATAAGACAAGCTTGTATCTGAGCCTAAGTTTTGCCAATTTTGGCCATTTGATTGACTTTGTAAAATATACCTTATTGCACCTTGTGATTCTGCCCACTGTACTCGAACGTCATTACCATTCACAATAGAGCCTGACACGCTTGATGGAGCTGATGGTATTCGCTCTACTTTGATAGAGTTAGATTCCTTCCACACAGAGCATCCATGATGGTTACACGCTTTGACACGATACCGATACACATTTGGGGAAAGGTTATAGAAAGAGACTGAGGTATCCCTGTACTCATTTGGGTGTATCCACGCACCTGCTCCAATTCGTGCCTCTCGGATATAATAATCTGCACCAGTCACACGCTCCCAAGTGATTTTAACATTGACATTTTGCTGAAGCTCTGCTGTAACCTTACCAGTAGCTAACGGTTTTCCAGTACGAACCGTCGTTGAGGTTTTCCAACTAGAACAACTGTTGGTATTACATGCCTTTACTCGATACTGGTAAGTATTTGGCGCAACATTTCTGAATGTTACTGAGGTGCCCTCGTATTCTTTTGGATTTATCCAAGGACCCGAGCCAACCCGTGCTTCTCGAACATACTTAGTAGCCCCTGACGAGGCTCCCCAACTAATGGTAATATCGTCAACATTTACAGAAACATTGACATAGCCAGGCGTTGCTGGAGCGGCGCTCACAGCAAAGGGAAATAAAATAATGAGCAAATATATTACGCTCATCAGCTTTTTATACATGTGTTAACCTATGAACTTTATCGGTGCAGTTACGATGAAACTGTTTAGATTCCAAAAAGTGTGAGATTATATATTAAAGGTACAAAAAAACAACGTACCTATGACAGCAACACTCCGATTGATTTTCATTTCTATTTAATCCCGTGTCACTAACCAGCAAGAAACTGATCATAAGCGCATTTAACGAGTAAACTCAGGGTTATTGATACCTAGAACGACCGAAACGAATCTGAATTCGATGACTTATTGGGATTAGTCATTTAACTAATTTTGAGAGAGTGAAACTACTAGCTTAATATTGCTAACAAAAAAGCGGCTTGCTTTCGCTCGCCGCTTTAACACACTCAAAAATAGGAATACAGGCTACACAAATTACGTGAAACCCATTCCTGCTTTCGTTACAGGCGAATGCCGCCGTCTATTTCAACGACACGTCCCGTAAAGAAATCGTTTTCAATAATATACTTTGCCGTGTGGGCAATTTCTTCTGCCTCACCTAAGCGACCTACTGGCTTCATTTTAACTAAGCGTTCTTTGGCTTCTGGCTTCATTGCATCGGTCATTTTTGTGCGAATAACACCCGGTGCAATTGCGCCAACACGAATACCAAAACGACCAAGCTCTTTAGCCCAGCTGGTGGTCATGGCAACTACACCGGCTTTGGCAGCAGAGTAATTGGTTTGCCCCATGTTACCCGCACGCGCTACGCTAGACATGTTAATGATCACACCACCTTCACCGCCTTCTACCATTTTAACCGCGGCTTCACGACCACATAGGAACACACCGGTTAGATTGACGTCGATAACAGACTGGAATTGTGACAGTGACATTTTATCAATGATTTGACCTTCTTTTGCCTTAAGCAATAAGCCATCACGTAAAATACCCGCATTGTTGATAAGCACCGCAATGCCGCCAAAGTCCCCAACAATTTTACTGAACACGGCTTCCACGTCTGGCTCTTGACTGACGTTTGCAACGTACGTGCGTACCGTTACATCAAACTGTGAAAGCGCTGACTTTGCTTCTTGTAGCGTTTCTTCTTGCATATCAATAAGCGCAAGGTTTGCGCCCAGTTTGGCAAGCTCAGTTGCCATCGCAAGGCCAAGACCTTGCGCACCACCGGTTACCACAACGGTTTTATTGTTTATATCCATAATGGTTATTTCTCTGAAAAAAGCTTAAAGATAGCACTAAAATCTTCACTTCCCTTACCTTGATTCTGCATCAAGTTATAAAGATTTTTAGCCAGTGCCCCCATAGGGGTTGCCGAATTAGTTTGTTGAGCCGACTGCATGGCAAGACCTAGGTCCTTTGCCATCAGATCTATCATAAATCCGGGCTTGTAACCATTTGACGAAGGCACATTTTCCAACACATCGGGGCATGGGTTATATAGCTCTAAAGTCCAGTTTCGGCCAGAGCTATTTAACATGATCTCGCTTAATACTTTTGGATCTAAACCATGGTCGATGCCCATTTGTAATGCTTCACTGGTCCCTGCCATTAAAATAGACAGCAGCATGTTATTACAGATTTTTGCTACCTGACCGGCACCAACATCTCCGGCGTGGAAAATGTTCTTACCCATACTTTGCAGTACCACTTGCGCACGTTCAAAATCGGCCTTATTACCACCAACAATAAATGTCAGCGTTCCAGCAGCTGCGCCTGCTACACCACCCGAGACTGGCGCATCAACAAATGCTACCCCAGCATCAGCAAGGGTCTCGCCGACTGTTTGTGCAGATTCGGCATCTATGGTTGAACAGTCAATCACCTGAGTGTGCTTATCAAGGTAATTAATCAGCCCATCTTCACCGGTATATACTGCTTTAACATGTTTACCCGCAGGTAGCATACTGATCACGTAATCCGCGCCGCGGCATACGTCACTGATCACTTCAGCTTTGCTTGCGCCAGAAGCCACTAATTCATTCACAGCTTCTGGGTTTAAGTCAAACACACACACTTCATGGCCCGCTTTAAGCAGGTTTGCAGCCATTGGGCCACCCATGTTTCCTAATCCAATAAATCCAATCTTTGCCATGTTGCTTACTCCTTATAGATCACGTAATGGGTGATCGTGGTCACTCCAGCGCGGTGCAAAAAAGCTATCAAGCGCTTGTGTAGTCACTTCTGAAACTGATTTAAAACGCCAATTTGGTTGACCATCTTTATCAATCAATAAGGCTCTAACGCCTTCTTGGAACTCACCAAACTCGCCAGCACGAACCGACATAGCAAGCTCTTGCTTGAAGCAAGCTTTTAAGGTTTTCCCTTTGTTGCGTTCAAGCTGCGCTTTAACCAAGGCTGCACTTAACGGTGAACCATGGGACAGACCCGCTTGTGCTTTGCTTAGCCACTTACTGTCGGTGCTATCAAGTGCGAGAATAAAGTCGATTTGCTGTTGAAGATCTTGCAGCTCGTCAAGCGCCTTCAACGTGTCCAGTAAAGGCTCAATTTCACTAGCTGGAGCAACATGAGACGCTTCATCCAACGAAATCAGCAGTTGAGTTAACTTCTCATGGTTTAACACATTGGTCTTGCCCCAATTGACCTCAACT
Source organism: Pseudoalteromonas sp. T1lg65 (assembly GCF_051930985.1). NCBI lineage: Bacteria > Pseudomonadati > Pseudomonadota > Gammaproteobacteria > Alteromonadales > Pseudoalteromonadaceae > Pseudoalteromonas > Pseudoalteromonas sp. T1lg65. The sequence goes on from NZ_CP196837.1 coordinate 2,208,770, forward strand.
AGGTTTTGTAACAGCATTTCTAGTTTTTCTGCATCCATAAAGTGATCAGCAAGGCCAACTAACTTTGCATCACTGGCGTTGATACTTGCCCCGGTTAAACCAAGGAATAATCCTGCGCCTGGTGGCATGTGGTTTAAAAAATAGCTGCCGCCGACATCTGGATACAGACCAATGGTGATCTCTGGCATAGCGATTCGAGAGGTCTCTGTAACCACCCGATGACTCGCACCAGCCGTAAGCCCTAATCCGCCACCCATAATGATGCCGCTGCCCCAAAGCAGAATCGGTTTATCATAATTGTGGATTTGATAGTCAAGACGATACTCTTCACTAAAAAAGGTTTCGATTTGCGCAATACCACCTTCGCTGCTCATGGCTTTGTAAAGACTGACAACGTCACCGCCTGCACAAAAGGCTTTTTCGCCTGCACCTTTTAACATCACCATTGCGATGTTATCGTCACTAGCCCATTGCTGTAACTGCGGTGCCAATAAACGGATCATGTCGAGGTTAAGGGCATTGAGTGCTTTTGGTACATTCAGCGTAGCTATACCAATTTGCATGCCGTTGTGGCATTGTGCCAGTTCAAATACAACTGGCGAATCCGGTTGATTTACTGGTTGTATTTCAAGCATTAGCCATTCACCCAGTTTGCTTTACGTTTTTCCAAGAACGCATTGACGCCTTCTTTTTGATCTTGCGTGTCAAATAACGTCACAAACAACTCACGTTCAAGCGGCAATGCGCTGTTAATTGTGCCAGTACGGCCTTTTTGAATTAGCGCCTTACATGCTGTAACCGCCACAGGGCTTTGATCTTCAACTTTTTTAGCCAACTCAAGTGCTGCTTCAAGGGCTTTGCCCTGCTCTACAACTTCTTCCACTAAGCCAATTTGTAGCGCTTTGTCAGCTTTTAGGCGCTCGCCACACAAAATCATGCGCTTCGCCCAGCCTTCGCCCACCAACCAAGACAGGTTTTGTGTGCCACCAGCACAGGGCAATAGACCTACTTTCGCTTCTGGTAGCGCCATTTGCGCCTGCGCTTCGGCAATTCGAATATCACAAGCCAATGCAACTTCAAGGCCGCCACCCATAGCAAAACCATTAATTGCCGCGATTGAAACCCCTCTAAAATCACTTAGTGTTTCGAATGCTTCGCCAAATACGCGAGACATATCTGCAGCGACGCCTTTGTCACCATCAGCAAATACATTTAAGTCCGCGCCCGCTGAGAAGAACTTTTCACCCTCGCCGGTGATCACCAACGAATAGATACTTTTATCCGCGTTTAGCTCTGTGATTAGTTCTTTTAGGCCTACAAGCGTATCTCTAGTCCACGTATTGGCAGGTGGATTTGACATGGTAACCACGGCGATGTGGCCTTGTTTTTCCAGTTTTAACTGTGCAGTCATATTCTCTTCTCCTTACAATACGCTCGCGGCGCCTTCAGCTAGTATTCTACGTGCGATAATGACACGCATGATTTCATTGGTACCTTCAAGGATTTGGTGTACACGCACATCTCGAAGGTGGCGTTCAAGTGGGTATTCTTTAATGTAGCCATAACCACCGTGGATCTGTAACGCATCATCACAGACCTTAGTACCAACATCTGTAGCAAACCGTTTTGCCATTGCACAATAGGTGGTTTTTTCAGGGTCATTGCTGTCTAGTTTAAATGCTGCCAAACGCACCATTTGTCTTGCAGCGACTAATTCTGTATTCATGTCTGCAATTTTGAACTGTAATGCTTGGAACGCAGCCAAAGGTTTACCAAATTGAGAACGCTCTTGCATATACTGCTTAGCCGTTTCAAGTGCTTGCTGCGCTGTACCAATAGAGCAAGTCGCAATATTGATGCGACCACCGTCTAGACCTTGCATGGCAAACTTGAAGCCTTCGCCTTCTTGGCCAAGCAAATTAGCAGCTGGAATGCGCACATTTTCAAAGGTGATCAGTCTAGTAGGCTGCGCGTTCCAACCCATTTTTTCTTCGGCTTTGCCATAAATGACACCATCTGCGTCAGCTGGTACTACAAACGCTGAAATGCCTTTAGGTCCATCTTCGCCCGTGCGAGCCATCACCACTAGTACGTCGGTTTCACCGGCACCTGAGATAAACATTTTAGAGCCGTTAAGTACGTACTCATCACCTTCTTTCACCGCTTTGGTTTTTAGTGATGCAGCATCAGAACCAGAGCCCGGCTCAGTTAAGCAGTAAGATGCGAGTAATTCACCTGTAACCAGCTGATCCATATATTTGGCTTTGGCATCGTCAGTGGCAAAACTTGCTATCATCCAAGTGGCCATATTGTGGATGGTCAGCATTGCAGTGGTCGCTGTGCAGCCCATCGAAAGCTGCTCAAAGATAATACTTGAATCAAGACGTGACAGACCTAAACCACCCGCTTCTTCTGGGGTATATAAGCCACAAAAGCCAAGCTCGCCGGCTTTTTGTATTACGTCTTTTGGAAAAATATGCTCTTGATCCCACTTAGCAGCGTGAGGAGCCAGTTCACTCATTGCGAACTGATATGCCATATCTGCAAATGCCTGTTGATCTTCGTTTAGGTTAAAGTCCATGAAAGACCTCTCTTGTTGTCGTTCGACGAGTTGTCGCTTGTTAGTCTCATCGATATTATTATTTTCTTCGCCGCTTTGGGCGTACTTCAGAAGGACCACTCGAAGATTAGTGAGTGGTCCGCACTTACACCACTAGTTAGCGTAAGTTGATGCTCATATTAGGGCCACTTACCGCTTCGTCATCAAACCAACGCGTTGTAATGGTTTTGGTTTCTGTGTAGAAACGTACGCCTTGTTTACCGTAAGTATGCTGATCGCCATAGAATGAGTTCTTCCAACCTGTGAAAGAGAAGAAAGGTAGTGGTACCGGAATAGGAATGTTAATACCAACTTGGCCTACTTCAATTTCACGCTGGTATTTACGCGCAGCCCAGCCACTTGCTGTGAAGATTGAAGTACCGTTTCCGTATGGGTTTGCGTTCACGACTGCGATAGCTTCTTCTAAGCTGTCAACAAACACACAACAAAGCACCGGACCAAATATCTCTTCTTTGTAGATGTCCATGTCGACCGTTACATCGCTAAATAAAGTTGGACCGACCCAATTACCTTGCTCATAGCCTGCAACAGTGAACTCCGAGCCATCTAGTAAGCACGTTGCACCTTGCTGCTTACCACTTTCAATCAATGATAAAATACGTGCTTTTGCTTGTGGTGTTGTTTGTGGTCCGTAAGCAGCTTCCGGATCATTCCAAAGGCCCGGACGCACTTTTGACATGGCTTCTTTTAATTCGTTTACCCACTCTTTTGACTGACCAACAAACACGGCAACCGAAATCCCCATACAGCGCTGACCACCTGCACCGACCGAAGAACCCACTAGGTTGTTAATTACTTGCTCTTTCTTGGCATCTGGCATGATCACCATGTGGTTTTTTGCGCCAACACAAGCTTGGACGCGCTTAAGGTGCTGCGTGCCTTTGCTGTAAATGTACTGACCGACACCACATGAGCCAACAAATGAAATCGCTTTGATTTCTGGCGCTTCAAGGATCTGATCTACTTGCTCTTTGCTACCATGAACAACTTGTAACACCCCTTTAGGTGCGCCCGCTTCTTCAAATAGCTCAACTAAACGCATTGGCGTAAGTGGATCTTGCTCTGATGGCTTAAGTACAAACGTATTACCGCAAACAATCGCCATTGGGAACATCCACAGTGGGATCATCGCCGGGAAGTTAAATGGTGTCACACCAGCACACACACCCAGAGGCTGGGTATAAGAATAGGTGTCAATATTACGTGCAACGTTTTCAACGGTTTCGCCCATCATCATTGACGGTGCATTACACGCTTGCTCCACTACTTCAATACCGCGCCAAACGTCGCCCTTGGCATCTTCAAAGGTTTTACCTAATTCATGGCAGATAATGGTCGCGATTTCTTCTTGATGCTCTTTAAGTAGCGCGGCATATCGCATCATGATGCGAGCACGCTCGGTTACTGGCACATTACGCCAAGTTTTAAAAGCTTCTTGTGCCGAATCAAAAGCAGCTTGAACTTCTTCCTTTGTCGCACAAGGCACTTTTGCAAGTACTTCTTGATTTGCTGGATTAACTACATCAATCCAAGTTTCTGACTGTGATTGAGTAAATTCGCCGTTGATGTATAAAGGTACTTGGTGCATGGAGCACTCCTCCCCAAATTCGAGTTAAGCGCCGCGTGTTTGTAATTTAATTTATAGGTGTCACACAGCGCATTGATGATAGGTTAAACTTCGACCGCTAAGGCAACGGCTTCACCGCCACCAATACATAGAGAAGCAACCCCTTTAGATAATCCGCGATTACGTAGCGCATGGATAAGCGTCACTAAAATACGTGCACCACTTGCACCGATTGGGTGACCAAGCGCGCAAGCACCACCGTTTACGTTGACTTTGCTGGCATCAAGCTTCATTTCTTTGATTGCTAGCATCGTGACCATGGCAAATGCTTCGTTGATTTCCCACAGGTCAACATCTGACGCATTCCAACCAGCACGGTCTAATAACTTGTTCATTGCCCCCACTGGCGCAATAGTGAACTCAGCTGGTGCTTGTGAGTGAGTTGCGTGACCAACAATCTTACACAATGGTGTTAATCCGTGGCGTTTAGCTTCTGATTCGCTCATTAGGATAAGCGCTGCTGCACCATCTGAAATAGACGATGAGTTAGCCGCTGTAATTGTGCCATCTTTTTTAAATGCCGGACGCAGTGAAGGAATTTTCTCAGGGCGAGCATTGCCTGGCTGCTCGTCGATTGACACTTCGACATCGCCTTTGCGCGTGCTGATCACATGTGCTGCGACTTCGTTTTTGAAACTACCGTTAGCAATAGCATCATTTGCTTTGCTCAATGAGCTAACTGCAAAATCATCCATCTGCTCGCGCGTAATACCGTATTGATCAGCGGTATCTTGTGCAAAACAACCCATCGCTTTGTTGTCGTACGCATCTTCTAAACCATCAGCCATCATGTGGTCTTTGATCTCACCATGGCCCATACGCATGCCGCCGCGTGCTTTTGGAATAAAGTAAGGCGAGTTCGTCATGCTTTCCATACCGCCTGCAATAGCAGAATTAATGCTGCCAGACTTAATTAAGTCGTGGGCAAACATCGCCGCTTTTAAGCCAGAACCACATACTTTATTGATCGTCGTAGCGCCCGTTGAGCGTGCTAAACCAGCATGTAACATCGCCTGACGAGCTGGAGCCTGACCAAGACCCGCTGGAAGTACACAGCCCATAATGACTTCGTCAATACTCGCATCAGTGAGTTGGGTTTCATTCATCACTGCTTTAATCGCAGTTGCGCCTAAATCTGTGGTAGTTGCACCTGAAAGACTTCCCATAAAGCCCCCCATTGGTGTACGCTTAGCAGCGACGATGACAACAGCTTCGTTATTCATTGCAAAACTCCTGTTTACAAGCATACAGCTTGTGAAAATTTAAATCTTTACACGAGCATACCTAATATTTACGTTTACGCCAACGTAAATCTAAAATCAAGCCAAATCAGATTCAACGAAGTGTAAAGTTAAGTTGCAAATTTTCTCTACCAAACCTTACAGTCAAAGGCGTTGAACAAAATTTCACTCATCTAAAACAGTATTTATACGACTAAAGACGGATTTGCTTTCATCACTTTACCTTTACGTAAACTTCACTTATATTGGTCTAATCAGTGACGTTGTAAGTGAAGAAACATGCAAGAAACAAATGAACCAACCTATTCAATCAGTGAGTTAGCGAAAGAGTTTGACATTACCACCCGCAGTATTCGCTTTTATGAAGACCAAGGATTACTGTCACCAAAGCGCCAAGGTCAAACTCGTATTTATTCTAAACGCGACAAAGTGCGTTTAAAGCTGATTTTACGTGGTAAACGTCTGGGCTTTACGCTAGCCGAGACAGGTCGCTTGTTTGAGCTTTACGACGCCGACAAATCAAGTGAAAAACAACTTCATACCATGCTGCAACTTATCGAAGAGAAAAAAGCCGACCTCAGCCAACAAATGGATGACATTAAAGTGGTATTGATGGAACTGGTGACAGCCGAAAGACGCTGCAGAGATACGTTAGCAGAATTGACTAAATAACAAATCAACCGAATAGAACCGGATTGGTCAACAACAGGATGACAACAAGATGAGTACAGTATCGTTATATAAAGAACTTAATTTTGGTTTGGGCGAAACCGCAGACATGATCCGTGATCACGTCAATGGCTTCGCAACAGCAGAAATCGCACCACTTGCCGAAAAGACTGATCATGAAAATGCTTTCCCAAATGAGCTGTGGCCAAAGTTCGGTGAAATGGGCTTACTTGGCATCACGGTAGCAGAAGAATTTGGCGGCTCCAACATGGGCTATCTTGAACACGTGATTGCAATGGAAGAGATCAGCCGTGCAAGTGCTTCAATTGGCCTAAGCTATGGCGCGCATTCAAACCTATGTGTAAACCAAATTAATCGTAACGGCAATCAAGCACAAAAAGAAAAATACCTGCCAAAATTAATTTCTGGTGAACATATTGGCGCACTAGCGATGAGTGAACCTAATGCGGGTTCTGATGTTGTTTCAATGAAACTACGCGCTGAAAAACAAGGCGACAAGTTCATCCTTAACGGTAATAAGATGTGGATCACCAATGGTCCAGATGCCGATGTATTCGTGATTTATGCAAAAACCGATATCAACGCGGGTCCTCGCGGGATCACCGCTTTCATCGTTGAAAAGAACGCTCCGGGCTTTTCAACTGCGCAAAAGCTAGACAAGCTCGGTATGCGTGGTTCAAACACCTGTGAACTGGTATTTGAAAACTGCGAAGTCCCTGCGGAGAACATTCTTGGCGAATATAACGAAGGCGTAAAAGTACTAATGAGTGGCCTAGACTATGAACGCGTTGTTCTGGCTGGTGGTCCTTTAGGTATTATGCAAGCGTGTATGGATGTCGTTGTACCTTATATCCACGAGCGTCAACAGTTCAATCAATCAATCGGTGAATTCCAGCTAGTACAAGGCAAAATTGCCGATATGTACACACAAATGAATGCTGCGCGTTCTTATGTTTATACCGTCGCGAAAGCTTGTGACCGCGGTGAAACGACGCGTAAAGATGCAGCTGGTGCCATTCTTTATGCTGCGGAACTGGCAACTAAGCTTGCGCTTGACGCTATTCAGTTGCTTGGTGGTAACGGCTACATCAATGAATACCCTACTGGTCGCTTGTTACGTGATGCTAAGTTATATGAGATTGGTGCGGGCACATCTGAGATCCGCCGCATGCTAATTGGTCGTGAGTTATTTAACGAAAGCCGCTAAGCAAGGAGTTACCATGACGGTATTAAACTCAGCGGTGAATCCTCATGATCCGCAGTTTAAAGCAAACAGCGACGCGATGGCGTCGTTGGTTGCAGATTTAAAATCTAAAGTGTCTGAGTTATGTCAAGGTGGTGGTGAGGCTCTAATTGCGCGTCATCAAAGCCGTGGCAAGCTATTTGTTCGAGACCGTATTGAAACCCTACTTGATGAAGGCTCGCCGTTTTTAGAAATCGGTCAATTCGCGGCATTTGGTGTATACGAGCAAGATATTCCTTGTGCCGGTGTAGTGGCAGGTATTGGCCGTGTTAAAGGTGTGGAATGCATGATTGTCGCCAACGACGCGACAGTAAAAGGCGGAACCTATTTCCCTATCACGGTAAAAAAACATCTAAGAGCACAAGAAATCGCTGAGCGCTGTCATTTACCTTGTATCTACTTGGTAGATTCAGGCGGCGCTAACTTACCTGAACAAGACGAAGTATTTCCCGACAAGCTGCACTTTGGTCGCATCTTCTTTAACCAAGCGCGTATGTCAGCGAAAGGTATTCCGCAAATTGCGGTGGTAATGGGCTTGTGTACCGCAGGTGGTGCTTACGTGCCAGCCATGGCCGACGAAAGTATCATTGTAAAAAATCAAGGGACTATTTTCTTGGCAGGTCCGCCGCTGGTAAAAGCGGCAACTGGTGAAGAAGTTAGCGCTGAAGACTTAGGTGGTGCAGATGTGCACTGTAAGACTTCTGGTGTTGCCGATCACTATGCCGAAAATGACGAGCACGCATTATCCATTGCTCGCCAATGTGTTTCTCGCCTTAATCATCAACGCCCTACCCGTCCAATACTGACTGACATCAAGGCACCTCGTTATGATGCTCATGAGATATACGGCATTGTCGGTACCGATCTGAAAAAACCATTTGATGTACGTGAAGTGATTGCACGTATTGTAGATGATTCTCAATTTGACGAATTTAAGCGCTATTTTGGTGAAACGCTGGTAACGGGTTTCGCTGAAATTTACGGTCATCCAGTAGGCATTGTGGCAAACAACGGGATCTTATTCTCAGAATCAGCCCAAAAAGGCGCACATTTCATTCAGCTATGTGCACAGCGCAATATTCCACTGGTGTTTTTACAAAACATAACCGGCTTTATGGTGGGCCAAAAATACGAAGCCGAAGGTATCGCCAAACACGGTGCGAAGATGGTAACTGCGGTGTCTTGTGCTGACGTGCCTAAATTCACAGTACTAATTGGTGGCTCATACGGCGCGGGTAACTATGGCATGTGTGGTCGAGCATATGACCCAACCATGATGTGGATGTGGCCGAATGCGCGTATTTCTGTGATGGGCGGTGAACAGGCCGCTGGGGTACTTACCCAAGTCAAACAAGATGGCCTAGCCCGTAAAGGACTAAGCATGAGTGACGCAGAAGTCGCTGAGTTTAAGAAGCCGATTGTAGAGCAGTACGAAAAGCAAGGTCATCCATATTATGCCAGTGCGCGTCTTTGGGATGATGGCGTGATTGACCCAGCAGATACCAGAGCGGTGTTGGGTCTTGCGTTAGAAGCTGCGAGTAATGCACCAGCACGCGAATCGAAGTTCGGTATCTTTAGAATGTAAGGAGCACTTATGCCTGTCACTTTAACCATAACAAAAACAAAAGTGGCGATTTTAGAGCTAAGTCGTCCAGAAAAACACAATGCCTTTAATGCAGAGGTGATAGCCGAGCTTATCACCAATATTGAATACGCCAACACGCTAGATATTCGCGCGTTGGTACTTAAAACCAACGGTAAGCACTTTTCAGCCGGTGCCGATTTAGCATGGATGAAATCCATGGCTGGTAATAATTATGATGAAAATGTTGCCGACTCGATGGAACTTGCCAAATTAATGCGAGTATTGGCGGGGTCCCCGCTACCGACACTTTGTTTAGTGCAAGGTGCCGCTTTTGGTGGCGCACTGGGTTTAATCGCGTGTTGTGATATCGCGATTGCTGCGACAGACGCTAAATTCTGCCTGAGTGAAGTCAAACTCGGCCTTATTCCTGCGGTGATAAGTCCATACGTCATAAAAGCCATTGGAGAGCGTCAGGCTCGTCGTTACTTTTTAACCGCCGAAGTGTTTAACGCAGAAAAAGCATTGGATATGGGCCTTATTCATGAATTATCAGACGACTTGGAAAAGAGCCAAGATACGATGCTGGATATTTTGCTCAATAATGGTCCTGCCGCTGTTAAAAGTGCCAAAGCACTAATCAACGAAGTCGCGGGCAAAGAAATTGATGATGAGCTGGTTGCCCACACGGCTAAACGCATTGCTGAGATCAGGGTAAGCGAAGAGGGTCAGGAAGGGCTAAGCGCTTTCTTTGATAAACGTGCGCCGAACTGGCAACGCACAGTAAGCGAATAGGAGCAGATATGTTAACCAAAATATTGGTCGCAAACCGTGGCGAAATAGCTTGCCGAGTCATGCGCACAGCCAAAAAACTTGGACTAAAAACCGTCGCAGTCTACTCCGATGCTGACGCCAACGCGATGCATGTGAAAGCTGCAGATGAAGCTTATCATATTGGTCCGGCGCCGAGTAAAGAGTCATACTTAGTCGCCGAGCGCATTTTAGAGGTTGCAAAAAATGCGGGTGCCGACTGTGTTCACCCGGGATATGGATTCTTATCGGAAAACGAAACCTTTGCCAAAGCTTGTGAAGACGCAGGCATTGCGTTTATCGGTCCGCTTGCAAGTTCTATTGAAGCTATGGGTTCAAAGACCCGCGCTAAAGAGATCATGGGCGAAGCGAATGTCCCGTTGGTGCCTGGCTACTATGGTGCTAAACAAGAGCCTGATTTTTTACTAAATGAAGCCAAAAAAATTGGTTATCCCGTGCTTATCAAAGCAGCCTATGGCGGCGGCGGTAAAGGGATGCGAGTGGTACACAGCGAAGCGGGGTTCTTAGCTGCGCTGGAAGGTGCTAAACGCGAAGCCGCAGCAAGCTTTGGTAATGACTTAGTGCTTATCGAACGTTTTGTAGATAAACCTCGTCACGTTGAAGTACAGGTTTTTGCCGACGCCCACGGTAACTGTGTGTATCTTGGCGATAGAGACTGTTCACTGCAGCGTCGTCACCAAAAAGTAATTGAAGAAGCCCCAGCCCCCGGCCTGAGCGATGCACTCAGAAAAGCCATGGGTGAAGCCGCGGTAAGATGCGCGCAGGCCATTAATTACCGTGGCGCTGGTACGGTGGAATTTTTGCTTTGTGGCGATGAATTTTTCTTTATGGAAATGAACACCCGCCTGCAAGTAGAACATCCAGTCACTGAGATGGTCACCGGGCAAGATTTGGTAGAGTGGCAATTGCGCGTGGCGTCTGGTGAAACTTTGCCTCTGAGTCAAGCAGAGATCAGCTTAACCGGTCATAGCTTTGAGGCGCGTATTTACGCCGAAGATCCAGAGCAAAACTTTATGCCATTCTCAGGGACTCTGTCACATTTAAGTTTCCCTGCACAAGACAACGGTGTGCGTGTCGACACTGGTGTGCAGCAAGGCGACGAGATCAGCCCATTCTACGACCCGATGATTGCTAAATTGATAGTCTACGGACAAGACAGAAAAAGCGCCCTACTCAAACTGAGAACCGCACTTGAGTCGGTTCATTTAGCGGGACTTAAGTCTAACATCGCATTTTTGCATCATTTAGCAAGCCACCCAACTTTCATCGCTGGCGCACCAGATACCCACTTTATCGACACGCAGACCGAGCAGCTGACGCGTTCTACACTACCACAAGAGCAACTCGCCCTGCTTGGTGCATGTGCCTATTTGGCACACCTAAAACCCTGTGATAAGTCGGTATGGGGGAATGTCGGCTTTCGGTTAAATCAAACCGCAAAAGTCGATATTCCTTTTGCTGAGCATCAAATTAGTGCCTACCAATCGGCGCACGGCTGGAAGCTGTCAGCCAACAACCAAATCCATCAAGTGGCAGTCCAGCTTAATGGTCATACATTAATTGCCAACATTGACGGTCAAAGGCTAACAGCCAGCGTAGTATTTAGCGAAGATGAAATTTGCGTGATGTTTGGTCCTTATCAGTACCAATTAGCACTGCATTCTAAGCACTACATTAGTGAGCATGAAAACGATGCGGCACCGCTTGCTGCGCCTTTAAATGGCACGGTGGTTAAGCACCTTCAAGAAGTTGGGACGGTACTACAAAAAGGCGACGCTGTCGTGGTTATCGAAGCCATGAAAATGGAGTACACATTAAATGCGCCATTCGCTGGTACGTTGACCAGCTATTGCTTTGCCGAGGGTGAATTAGTCAGTCACGGTGACATGCTTGCTATCGTAGAGGAGAGCGAATAATGTCTGGCTACCCCGCTACGGTCAAAATCGTCGAAGTCGGTGCCAGAGATGGCCTGCAAAATGAGTTAAGTGTTCCACTTGAAGCGAAAGTGCAACTGATTGACGCATTAGCTGATGCAGGCCTTATGCACATTGAGGCCGGTGCATTTGTATCTCCTAAATGGGTGCCACAAATGGCAGATTCTGCACAAGTACTTAAGCAGATAACTCGTAAAGCGGGAGTCGAGTACAGCGCGCTAACACCGAATCTAAAGGGTGCAGAGTTAGCGTTAGCCAATCAGGTTGAAGAATTTGCCATCTTTACAGCAGCCAGTGAAGCCTTCACACAAAAGAACATTAATTGTTCTATTTCAGAGAGCATTGAGCGCTTTCGAGAAGTCGTAGAACTTGCGCAAAAAAACAACGTGAAAGTCAGAGGCTATGTCAGTTGTGTGGTTGGCTGTCCTTATCAGGGAGAGGTCTTACCAGAACAGGTTCTAGAGGTCTGTAAACAATTATTGTCACTGGGTTGTCATGAGATAAGCCTAGGCGACACGGTCGGTGTTGGTACCCCAAAACAGGTCGAACAGCTGCTCAGTTTGTTACTAAAACACATACCGAAAGAGAAGCTGGCCGTGCACTTTCATGATACCTATGGACAGGCATTAGCAAACATCCACACCGCCCTCACGATGGGCATTGCAACCATCGATAGTGCGGTTGCTGGACTGGGTGGTTGTCCCTATGCTAAGGGCGCGTCAGGAAATGTTGCCACCGAGGATGTAGTCTACTTACTGCAAGGGCTTGGCATTGAGTGTGGAATTGATTTAGAAAGGCTAGCAAAAGCGGGATGGGCAATATGTGAGGCGCTTGAAAAATCGCCAGTTAGCAAGGTTTCTTTGGCGCTACAAGCATCTTGCCAATCATAAACAATATAAATAGTAACTAGGAGTGGGCTTATGGCCGGTTTCGATAAAGTCGTGTCTACCTACAGCGAAGCGATGGAGGGCCTGAAAGATGGCGACACCATCATCGCTGGTGGGTTTGGTTTATGTGGTATCCCAGAGGGGCTAATCGCTGAGATTAAGCGCAAGCAAACCACTGATTTGACCATAGTGTCAAACAACTGTGGTGTAGATGACTTTGGTTTAGGTATTTTGCTACACGATCGCCAGATCAAAAAAATCATTGCTTCTTACGTTGGTGAAAACGCATTGTTCGAGCAACAGCTGCTTGATGGCATCATTGATGTTGAATTAACACCACAAGGCACGCTTGCAGAAAAAATGCGTGCTGGCGGTGCCGGGATCCCAGCTTTCTACACTGCAACCGGTTACGGTACGCCAGTTGCTGAAGGAAAAGAAGTAAAAGAATTCGATGGCCGCCCTTATATTCTTGAAGAATCAATTACCGGTGAGTTTGCCATCGTGAAAGCGTGGAAAGCTGACCGCTACGGTAACTTAGTTTTCCGTCATACTGCGATGAACTTCAATCCGATGGCTGCAACTGCGGGCAAGATCACCGTTGCTGAAGTGGAAGAAATCGTTGAACCTGGTGAATTAGAGCCAAGTCAGATCCACACCCCTGGTATTTACGTAAACCGCGTTATCAAAGGTTCTTTTGAAAAACGCATCGAACGTATCACTACGCGCAAATAAGGAGGCTGTCATGGGCTTAAATCGTGAACAAATTGCAATGCGCGTAGCGCAAGAGCTGCAAGACGGTTATTACGTAAACTTAGGGATCGGTATCCCAACATTGGTAGCAAACTACGTGCCTGAAGGCATTGAAGTTATGCTGCAATCGGAAAATGGCTTGCTTGGCATGGGTCCGTACCCTGAAGAAAGCCAAGTTGACGCAGATATGATCAATGCGGGTAAAGAAACCGTGACAGCTGAGACAGGTGCGGCGATTTTTAATAGCGCGGAAAGCTTTGCCATGATCCGTGGTGGTCATGTAGACTTAACCGTTCTTGGTGCATTTGAAGTGGATCAAAACGGCAATATCGCGTCGTGGATGATCCCGAAAAAGTTAATTAAGGGCATGGGTGGCGCAATGGACTTAGTCGCTGGCGCGCGTAACATCATCGTTACCATGACCCATGCTAGTAAACATGGCGATTCTAAATTATTAGAGTCATGCACACTGCCGCTAACAGGCGTTAATTGCGTGAAAAAAATCGTCACAGATCTTGCTGTTTTAGAAGTAAAAGATGGCGCATTTCATTTGCTAGAACGCGCACCTGGTGTTAGTGTTGATGAAATTGTAAGCAAAACAGCAGGTAAATTAGTCGTTGAAGGCGACATCCCAGAAATGCAATTTGCTGGGTAAAACCTGACATAATGTACCGACCTCATTCCCAGTGCCAAAGGCGCTGAGTTACCCAAAACCCCTCGCAAGAGGGGTTTTTTTTATGCGCATTTCGCCCAGATATTAAACCGCTTCTGCTTGCCTTTAAATTAACCCACAACTGGTAATCTAAAGATATCTGCATATCCACATTTACTTTTACTCCTCAGTCCTTAAACTATTACATAGATGGCAGGTATTGATCTTTTCGGTTGGTTTATCTTAATTACAAGTATTTGAGGCACTAAGTGTCGCTGTAACTAACATAAACCCATCACAGCCCGGCCAATAATTAATGCAAACATTCAAGTGATGGATCTGTCTCTTGCTTTTTTGCCGCTTAGTTTTCCGCCTAGGTTGACTGAATTGACCCAGTACTTGCTTGTTAATCGATTAACAACAAGAGGTTATCATGGGTAATCACCACGATAAGTACAGTATTGACAATACTGATTACACCGTCGGTCAAGACAACGTACAAAAATGGGGGTTTGATGTTCATAACCCAGTTTTTGGTGTCAGTGCAGGATTAATTTTAGCGTTTCTCGTCGCCGTGCTAGTGGTAGACCCTGCGGTTGCAAAATCCACTCTCGATGGTATCAAATGGGACATTATCGGTAAGTTTGACGTGCTATTTATGTGGTCAGGAAACTTATTCGTACTATTTTGTCTGGCCCTCGTATTTTCTCCCTATGGAAAAATCAGACTAGGTGGTACTGAAGCTAAGCCAAGTTACTCTACTCTATCCTGGCTCGCTATGCTTTTTGCGGCAGGTATGGGAATTGGCTTGATGTTTTGGGGAGTGGCAGAGCCAGTTGCTTATTACACCGGCTGGTATGAAACACCGCTCAATGTCACGGCCAAAACACCAGAAGCCGCAAAGATGGCAATGGGCGCTACCATGTATCACTGGGGCCTGCATCCTTGGGCAATCTATGCAGTGGTCGCGTTGTCTTTAGCATTCTTCGCCTACAACAAGGGTCTCCCCTTGTCTATCCGCTCTATTTTCTATCCCATACTTGGTGATAGAGCGTGGGGTTGGCCGGGACATATCATTGATATTCTCGCCGTGTTAGCAACTCTGTTTGGTTTGGCCACTTCGTTAGGCTTAGGCGCACAACAAGCTAGCGCAGGTATTCAGCATGTATTTGGTATAGAGGCTGGTCTTAGCCTACAAATTGCCGTAATTATCGGAGTAACCGCACTTGCAATTATTTCCGTGGTTCGCGGTATAGATGGTGGTGTAAAACTGCTCAGTAATGCGAACATGCTCATCGCTTTCGTACTACTCCTGTTTGTACTTATCGCTGGTTTTGCTATCGCATTAGGTAATATTCCTACTACTATCATGGCCTATTTGGAAAATATTATTCCTTTGAGTAATCCGCATGGCCGTGCAGATGAAGCTTGGTTCCAAGGCTGGACAGTATTTTACTGGGCATGGTGGATTTCTTGGTCACCGTTTGTTGGTATGTTTATCGCACGAGTGTCTGAGGGCCGTACGATCCGCGAATTTATCGTCGCGGTATTGCTTATCCCAACCCTAGTTACCACAGTCTGGATGTCTGTTTACGGCGGTATCGCCATTGAGCAAGTAAAAGAAGGCATTGGTGCATTAGGGGAAAATGGCTTAACTCAAGTACCATTAGCGATGTTTCAAATGTTCGATAATCTACCTATGAGCGGCTTACTCTCATTCGTGGCTATTGTTCTAGTATTAGTATTCTTCATCACTTCTTCGGATTCTGGCTCGTTGGTAATTGAT
The DNA here is from genome assembly GCF_051930985.1 of Pseudoalteromonas sp. T1lg65. Taxonomy (NCBI): domain Bacteria; kingdom Pseudomonadati; phylum Pseudomonadota; class Gammaproteobacteria; order Alteromonadales; family Pseudoalteromonadaceae; genus Pseudoalteromonas; species Pseudoalteromonas sp. T1lg65. Next base: position 2,224,613 of record NZ_CP196837.1, read on the forward strand.
AGTATTACCGCCGGCGGGAAAATCGATGCACCTGTGCCACAGAGAATTTTCTGGGCTTCTATCGAAGGTGCTATTGCTGCAGCATTACTCTGGATTGGCGGTAAAGAAGCAATCGAAGCACTACAAGCTGGTGCAATTTCCACCGGTTTACCGTTTACCTTTGTGCTGCTGTTAATGTGTATTAGCTTGATATTAGGCCTGCGTACGGAGCCAAAACAAGCCTAATTTTGAGTATTACACGGGGTAATAACAGTTTATTACCTCGTGTAGATTACTCCCACAGTTGTTTTACTAAGCTATCCGGCTGCAAACTGTATTGCACCTGAGCCTGAAACAACTCTGCCGTTGCCAGCGCATCAGAAAGTGCATGATGGGGTTGGTAATAGGGTAATCCATAACGCAGTCTACAATCGCCTAATCTGACTGAAGGCAAAGGCTTTCTGGTGAGGGTATCTAGCCAACTCCGAGCACGTTTAATCGCTTTTACCTCTACCGACATTGTATCGATAACCGGAAACTCAATGCCTTCACCTAATCTTGCTTTCAACGCGCTGTCAAAAAAGTGTTTTTCTATGGATTGGTAGTGAACGACAATCACCTTGCTGGCGAGCATCGACAACAACTCACTTAATACATCATTAAAATCTGGCGCACTCGCGACTTGAGAGTGTGTAATGCGATGCAACACTACCGATTCATCGGCAAGTGGGCCATTAGGTTTTAGCAACCAATGTTTAGCCTGGGCGCATTTGATGCGATTTAACGTAAATGGAATAGCACCAATACTCACAATATCATCGGTGCTAGCGTCTAACCCTGTCGTTTCGAAATCCAGTGCAACAAACTCACTTTCCGCTAACGTTTTATTTGGATCAGCAAGTCCATCACAATAAAAATTTTTGATTCGATCGTCACTGGTATTTGACGCCAAAAACTGAAACCGACTTTGCCAAGAAATGATTTCACCTGTAGCCATTGTTTAACCTATTTACTTGGTGATTGCTTTATTCTGGTAACGGAATTTAAGGAAGCTTTGTGCTCTATCTAACACCTGAAATGCTTCTTTGAGATTGCGTTGCTCGAATTCTGACAGTGCTTCTGGTGACACTTTATTATCTGGCTTACGGCCTTTTTCGATTTGTAAGGCTTGATGACCAATTCGCATCATCGCTATGTACTCAAATGCCGCTTTTAGGTCTTGCACTTTGCCTTTCGGGAGAATATTGGCGTCTGCAATATCATCTAAACGCTCAAATGTATTTTGCTTGCGTGAACCGATAGCAAGCGCATGCACCCTAACCAAATCAGACAGCGGTGCCGTCCCTCTTCTCTTAATGTTCATACCACGATTGTGTTCGCCATCTTGTTCTAAGACAAACCCCTTGAAAAATCCGAGCGGAGGGGTTCGTCTTAACGCATTGTGGGCCATTGCGGCTAAGAATCTGGGACTTTGTTTGGCCTTTTTTGCAATCACCGATGATAGCTGTTCAGCCATTTTAATATTGCCCCAAACCCCTTCTAGGTCAAAGAAAATGGAACTATTGAGTAACGCCTCAGGGTTAGGCATATCTATCCACAGTTCAAACTGTGCTTGCCACTGTGAAAAAGTCATGCGCCATTTACTGTTGCTCGCCATTATGCCGCCATCACAATATTTGTACCCACAATTTGCTAAACCATCGCAGACAAATTTGGCAACTTGTTCAAAATACTCTGCATGTTCTGTTGGTTGAAAATCGTCGGATAAGATCATCGCATTATCTTGATCGGTGACAATTAATTGCTCATCACGAGCCATCGACCCCAAAGCGATAAAGCAATAACTTACAGGTGGCGGACCAAACTTTTCTTCAGCTAACTCCAGCAAACGATGTTTGAATGTACGCCCAATCACTGACATCGCAGAACCGATCATGTGTGAATTGGCATCTTCGTTTACCATACGAACAAAAATGTTGTCCAGCTGTTGCGCATAACCCGCAAGATCTTCAACACTTTGTTGCTCCATGATCCCAAGTACGAATAATAAACTACTTTGCGATTCATAACGAAGAATATCAGAAAGCGCTATCACACCTATTGGGCGACGTTTATGGACAATCGGCAGATGATGAACATTCTCTCGCAGCATGATCATCATGGCCTCAAACACGTAAGTATTAGAATCCACTAGTACCAAGTCGGTAGACATTATTTCAGATACCGGAGTGTCAAACGATAACCCGTCGGCAACAACGCGCTGGGTGAAATCTTTGTCACTCAGTAACCCCACCATTTGGCCATCATCTTCTTCAGGATCTTCAACAACAGGTTTATTTGGGTCATAAACCAATAGAGAAGAAACCTGTTCTTGTGACATCACCCGAGCGGCTTCTTGCACAGTACAATTGCGTTCAACCGAAACCGCTTCTCTGAGCAACAAAGTACTCACTTTAGCAGTGGTCATATCATTACTGTCTGCGTGTTCTGATACGGTTAATTTAAGTCTAGTATTATCATCAGCTTCAAAATAGTCGGCAAATGCTTCGTATTCATCGCAATACTCATCAAATAATTGCACTGGAATACAATAAACCAGAGTATCTTCCTGCGCTAACGCACCAAAACGTACCTTGCGATTCATCAACAGTCCACGTTGACCAAAGATCCCGCCATCAGAAATACGGTTATACAAGTCTCCAGAACGGCGATATAACTCAACAACCCCGGCTCGAACAACAAATAAATCGGTTATCTGCTCTCCATATTTTAAAATTTCTGTACCTGCTCGGTAATAACTAACCTCAACTTGTTGCGCTAGTCGAGCAAGCGCATCCGTCGGTAAGTCAGAAAATGGGGGGTAAGCAGCAAGAAAGTTTGCTATTTCGTGGTGCTCGATTTCCATAGTTTTCAATGCTAAGTGATTAAATTAACTTACATTGTGGTGTAGCCATATTGATATTGCAACTGAACCACCAATACACATTCACGCCCTAACACATCCGACCTCTTTAAAATATCAACAAAGGATCGCATACTAAAACACCACAACCAGAACAGCAGGATAAAATAACAATGGCTTTTGAAGTGAACTTTGACGGACTTGTCGGCCCGACACATAACTATGCAGGGCTCTCATATGGTAACGTTGCCTCAGTAAATAATGCCTCAGCTAGCTCCAATCCACAAAAAGCCGCACTGCAAGGCTTAGCAAAGATGAAAGCGATGCACGACTTAGGCCTCAAGCAAGGTATTTTTGCACCTCACGCTAGGCCAAATACACAAATATTAAAGCGCTTAGGTTTCACTGGCAGTGATGCTCAAGTCTTGGAAAAAGCGTATAAATCCGATCCAGTTTTACTGCGCGCTTGCTATTCAGCTTCCGCTATGTGGACAGCCAATGCTGCAACCGTCTCTCCTTCTATTGATTCAGACGATAACAAAGTACACTTCACCAGTGCGAACTTAAATTGTAAATTCCATCGGTCCATTGAGCCTAACACTACCTCAAACATACTGACTTCGATGTTTCGAGATCAACGTCATTTTGTGCACCATGAGCACTTACCTGAACAACCTTTCTTTGGAGATGAAGGTGCAGCAAACCACACTCGGTTAACAAGTCGTCATGGCGACACTGGGTTGCAAGTGTTTGTCTACGGTACCAGCGGTTTTAATAGCAAGATACGGTCACCAAAAATTTATCCCGCCAGACAAACGCTAGAGGCCAGCCAAGCGATCGCTAGGCTCCATCAAATACCTCACTCACAACTATTGTTTTTGCAGCAAAATCCCGATGTTATCGACCAAGGCGTGTTTCACAATGACGTTATTGCAGTAGGTAACGAGAACGTTTTGCTTTGTCATGAGCAAGCTTTTATTGATCAAAAACAAGCCCTAACGCAACTGTCAAATGCATATCAAGGTGATAAACCACTGCATATCATTGAAGTGCCTACACACAGAGTGGCGATAGAGAACGCTGTAAAAAGTTACTTATTCAATTCTCAATTAGTAACACTGCCTAGCGGCGATATGATGTTGGTCGCGCCAGAGGAGTGTTTACATCATCAACGAGTAGCAGACTACATAGAAGATATGCTTGCTGAAGATAATCCTATTACCAAAGTTCGATATTTCGACCTTAAACAAAGCATGCAAAACGGTGGAGGACCAGCTTGTTTGCGATTGCGTGTCGTCTTAACACAGGCAGAACTGAACGCAATAAACCCAGAAGTGTTAATGACTGAAGAGAAGTATCAGGTGTTACAAAAGTGGGTCAAACAACATTACCGTGACAAACTCTCCGAGCATGATCTTGTAGATCCTCAGCTATTACAAGAGTCATACAGAGCGCTAGACGAGCTCACTCAGATATTAAACTTAGGCTGTGTCTACGAATTTCAGCGTTAAACACGAGTACTAGATGGCGGAGTCACTGCTCTGCCAGCATATTCAATGCCCATTTTTCTAAAATCCCGTCGCTATTTAAGGTTACTAAGGTATTTTTATCTGCAACGAACATATCAACAATAGTCGCGCCATCACGATGGGTTTTAATGGACCAGGTGCCGACCTCTTCGCCGCTTTCGTATTTCCAAATCGACAAGTGGGACTTTGAGGAAGATGTAGCAAGTAAGCCCGACCCCTCTATAAACTTAGCTTTTCTAAAAACTTTGAATCTGGCCATGTATTTAAGATCAGTCAATAGTTCACCTGATTCAAAGTCCAAGATATGCTGGGCATTTAGACCATCGGACACGAACAACATTTTTCCATCTTTACTCACTGTTAGGCTGGTTACTCGATGATCAAATTGAGTTTCGTAGATGGCATCAGGTGAGGCAAAATTCCATAAAGCTACTCTGCCATCTTGTGCACCTGTGACGAATTTCTCTCCAGTATTGTCAAAGGCTAAATGTTGAATGGGCCTAGTATGAGGCATAAAACGATTGTTTAATTTAGTAAACAAATCAGCCATATTTAATGAACCATCATCCATCGCCACCAACAGACGTCGGTTATCACTGGATAACGCAACAGCTGAAATAGATGCTAGTGGACTGACTCCAGCAAATGGAATGTTGGTGACTAATTTTTTCTTTTCAACAGACCAAATAGACACCAAATTTTCGCCAGCGACCACAAGCATGTTTTTGTCATTCGATAACAGTACCTCCATTACCGGAAGTTTGACTTTATCCTTTGGCACAGAAAAAATTTCTTGCCGTAATTCATCAAAAATACTGATTTTTGCACTTTCATCAACAGTTACGATCCATTCCCCATCCTCAGAAAAATGTCCGAGAATGACCCCTGAAGATGATAGTTGGCTTTCAATGCCTTGGCTCAACTCAACTTGGCTGCCACAGCCAACAACTAGCGTAAGCAAGCTAAACACCAATGCGCGAAAATGAAACATAACTCACCAATCAACAATAACCAAACAACAACATGTGCAATACAAAAGGATTAAATTTTTGTCTCCGACTTTACATATCGTCAAAGAGCAGACAAACTTAATCTATTGTGAACGAATTTAGCAATAATATGAAGTTATCCAATATCATTTCTTCAGTACAGGTTAAATGCGCTTTACTGTTCGCGCTGAGTTTACTGCTTAGTGCATGTGGTGGAGAAAAACCCGCATCAGGTGATAAGAATACTCCTGGCTACACCGCGACTCTCTATTTTGATGCTTTGTACAATAAGGATGATTTGAATCTCGCTTTAGAATACGTCACTCCGCGCTTGGGTCGGATTATGCGTTCTTATGGTACAGCCTCGCAATTTGCACGTAACCTAGTAAATATGCAGTTTGACGAAGTGACTATTGAAGTTGATATGACGAATCAAAGCCTACGTGAGCAATACGGTGATAACGCAAAAGTGAATCTGATTTTTACCGGCCAGTTCAACGGCGAAAAAGTGGATGACATGAGAAGCGTACGGATGATCCGCAAAAAAGATAAGTGGTATATAGACAGAATTGTTTCTGACCCGTTTTCTAGATAACTTGATGGCGGTCAAGCGTTATAGTGCTTTCCAAGAATAGCAACACAAATAGAGATCTTATAGGGCTCTATCTTTTTCAGAGCCCTTCTTTTTAACTGTAACTTATTGTAAAAAAGTCTGTTACTATTCCCTGCCTGGTTGGTATTTTACCAAAAAAAGACCATCAAACTGTCGCTGTTATAGCAATTCAGTTCATGAAGTGAAGCTATTTTGAAACAAGAAAAACGTATCGATAGCACCGCTCTTGCGTCCTGCTAACGTCAGGTTTAGCTTCTCAAAATTAATAATTATCAGGATTGGGATTACACTAAGAAGCCGCTTTCTCGTCTACATATATTCTGATTTTTTGTACACTAAATGTCGCTAAAGGGAGTAACAGCAAAAGCCCGATAACTAATTCGTCACTATATAGAATCAATGTATCCGAAACATAGTGACCAAAACCAATAATTGCAAAGCACGATATAATGATACTAGCCAAAAACGGCCAACGCTTTTCGTACTTATTAATTAAGTGACCTACAAGTAAGTTAAATACAAAGATGTGCAAGAGTGTATATCTGATATCGGGATCTTGTTGACCATCAATTGACAGCGTCAGCGCCATGTTCAGCCCGCTTAGGTAAAAATAGCTAAACACAACCCACAGTGAACAGTGCTTTACCACATCCATTGACATATTCGATAACATTTTTTCCTCCAAACGAAAAAAACCGCCAATGAGGCGGTTTTGGGAATGAGGTGGCGGAGAGATAGGGATTTGAACCCTAGATACGCTATTAACGTATGCCGGTTTTCAAGACCGGTGCTTTCAACCACTCAGCCATCTCTCCGTTGTTGGCTGCGCATTCTAGGGATTTATGCAAGTGTTGTAAAGTACTAATTTTCAAATTCCTAGGAATTAATAATACTGTTTAGGTCGCCTAGCAAAAAAAGCCATTAAGCAACAAAACAGTACTAAACAAAACACCGTGATCCCAGAGTCCACCATCCCAAGAACCACGCTTTGCTGCTCAATATGTTTTACTAAAATTGGTAGTGATGATATACACACTACGACGCATAATATTTTGAATGCACGGGAAAAATCGAATCGCTTTGAATAGCTCATCCAGATACTTAGAATGGCAATAATCATCACTGGTGCTGATAAACCAAACCAGATTTGGCTTGTGTATGAAAGCACGACGAGCGTTAGTACGCTACCTAAAACGCTCCAGATAAACCACGCTGTCCAATTCTCCCGCTCTTTAAGAAATAAATTACCCATGGCACTTCTTCTTTACATCTGAACTTTATTGTTATTGTTAATGTTTGGGTTGACTGACTGAAACAGACTAACAAATTTACTGGCTATAAAACAACCACCTCAACTCGGACAACAAAACTTTCCGAAAGTTCAATACTTTTACTGCTTCAATACACCAATGCTATTAGCTTAGCATTAAAAAAAGCACAATGTTAGTTGTGCTTTTTTTAACAGTCAGAACGTCTTTCATATTAATTACGTTCTGCTTTTTCCATCTCGTTTGCTAATAACATGGTTTCGTCTGCTCTGGGTTTGCTAAACCTCGCTAATGCAAGATACACCACAGGAGTTAAATACAAGGTGAATATCACAGCTAACCCTAACCCGCCGAAGACTACCCAACCAATAGCATTTCTAGCTTCTGCACCCGCCCCTTCTGACAATATTAAAGGTAAAGCCCCTAGCAGCGTCGAAACCAAAGTCATCATAATTGGTCTCAGGCGTATCACAGCGGCTTCTTCAATTGCTTGTCGCACACACCTTCCTTGGTCTCGTAGTTGATCCGCGAACTCCACCAAAAGAATTGCATTTTTCGCAATCAAACCAATCAACATCACTAGTCCTATTTGCGAATAAATATTCAATGAAGTTCCGGTTAGGTATAACGCCAAAATTGCAGATGAGATACCAAAAGGAACAGTGATCATCACCACAACGGCACTATTTACGCTTTCAAATTGCGCGGCGAGTACCAACAACACGATAACAAACGCCAGCACATAGGTAAGCATCACTTCATTTGCGGTTTCTTCGAATGTAAGCGCTTCCCCCTTAAATGCTAGGGAAATACTGTCGGGTAGATTGCTATCTGCGATGGCGCGTATTTCACTGACCATTTCAGCCATCGAGATATTCTCAGGGAGTTTCATATCCAACTCAATGCTTCGGCGCTGCGCATGACGCTCAAGCTCAGCTGCAACGCCTTCTTCAACAATAACCGCTAAACTGCTTAGCGGAACCAAAGCCCCAGAACGGCTCCCGACATACAAATTTGCTAAGTCACTGGGAGAACGTATAACATGATTTTGTGCCTGCAACATAATCGGAATCGACTGATCTCCCACATTTAAATTAGCTACGTCATCACCATTTATTGCGGCTCTGAGCGTGGTAGATATATCACTTAAACTCACGCCGAGCTCTTGAGCTCTGCGACGATCAATATTTACTCTCAACTGCGGCTGGGAGGGCTGATAGGATATTTGTACAGGCGCCGCTTCCGGTATCTTTTGCTCTACTGCAGCAGCAAATGATTGAGCCGCTTTAAATATATCAAGATAATCATTACCTAAAAGTGCCAGCTCTATTCCGCCCCCTTGACCTCTTAAGTTCAAACTGTTGGAGCCAAAAGGCCTACCCGGTGCACCGGGAATTGCTCCAAGCGGCGCGCGTATTTTACTAATGATCTCTTGCTGAGAAAAATGGCGTTCATCCCAATGTTTTAGCGGGACTGTAATAAATACAATATTCGGATCCCATTGCCCAACAACGGTGTAAATAGACTCAATCTCCCCGCTTTCAACATACGGCAATAAGATGTCTTCCATTTGCTTCGCTTGCCTATCCATAAAGTTCAACCCCACACCATCAGGGCCTCGGGCGAAAATGCGTATTTTTCCTCTGTCTTCACTGGGGAGTAGTTCATTTTCTAGCTGGATATAGAGTGCACCTGAAATCGTTGCCAGTAATACACAACCACAGAACGTTAACCATGCATGATCAAGAACCCAATGAATCGAACTCCGATAGCTGTCCACAAGATAATGACCAATGCCTGAAAACATGTGCTTGCTACCTTGCGGCTTCAACTTTAATTTTGAGGTCAAAGCAGGAACCAAGGACAGCGCAACAAATGACGAAATAATCACAGCGCCGGCAAGCACCCCACCAAACTCCCTAAACAGTTTACCCGCAGTAGAAGGCAAAAATGCAATGGGTATAAATACTGCGGCTAGTACTGCGGTAGTGGCAACCACCGCGAAAAATACTTCTCGAGTCCCGAGCACTGCCGCAGCTCTGCGCCCTAGACCTGCGGCTCGGCGGCGTTGAATATTTTCACTTACTACGATAGCATCATCGACTATTAGACCAGTCGCTAATACTAACGCCAGCAGTGTTAAAATATTTATAGAGAAGCCAAGTGCCCAGATTAGTGCTAATGAGCCAATTAATGCCACTGGAATCGCAAAAGCAGGCACCAGAGTCGCCCGCCACGAACCAATAAAAATCCACAGCGTGAAAATCACTAACAACACAGTAATAGTTAATGAGTTCAATACTTCGTCAACTGAGCTACGGATAAATTGCGCATCGTCCGATGTGACCGTTAGAGTGACATCATTAAAGCGATTTCTTATCTGCTCTACCAAAGACAACACTTCATCTGAAATCTCGATTGTATTTGATTGTGCTTGTCTGATGATTTCTAATCCAATCACTGGCTTACCATCTAATCTCACCATCGAACGCGGATCGGCAGGACCAAAATAGACTGAAGCCACATCACCAATACGGGTTTGTCCTTGAATAATGATATCTGCAACTTGTTCAGCACTTATGGAGGTTGCATCAGCACGTACAATTAACTGTTGGTCGTCAGATTTTAAACTGCCCGCAGGCACGTCAAATGGTGCTTGTCGCAATGCGGCTGCAACATCGGGTACGGTTAAATTGAAACTGGTCAGCAGTAGCGGGTCAATTCGGACTCTGAGTACGCGCTCCCTGTCGCCATTTAACCTCACATCCGCAACACCCGGAATGGTAAGGAATTGAGGTGCCAGATCTTTTTCTACGCGCTCAGTCAATGCTTCTAACGTTAACAGCTCACTGCTCACGGTTAGAGACACCACTGCTTCAGCATCGTTATCTGCTTTGATAATTGAAACCCGTTCAACTTCTTCCGGTAGCTCGCGCTGTACTCGCGCTACCGATTCACGAGTTTCATTAGCCGCATCATCAAGATTAATACCAGGCCGAAACTCAACCACAATACGGGCATTGTTTTCTTCGCTCTGAGCTCTAATTGACTTGACCCCACTGACACGTGCGACTGCCCCTTCGAGTTTGCTGGTTACCTCCGTATCAACAGTTTCAGGCGATCCACCAGGAAAAGATGCTGATACTGTTAGTCTTGGCCTATCGACATCTGGTAGCTCTCTGACCTCAACGCCTGCTATCGCAGCAATCCCTGCGATGATGATGAGTAAGTTTAATACAATAATTAGAACTGGACGGCGTATCGCCATCGAGGGTAAATCTTGTAATTGAGGCAGTTCTGATTTATTCATTTTAGCGTTCCTCTGCGGTCAGATTAGCAGCTTTGATCTCCTGACCCTGACGCAAACTTTGCACTCCCTCGACGACCAGTTTCTCTCCTTCGTACAATTCACCTGACACGAGTAACCTCCCCGCCAAACGCTGCTGAATTGACACCTCAATGCGAGTAGCTTTGCCGTCTACCTGCTTCCAAACGTAGGGGCCAGTTGCGCCCCATAGTAATGCTGCTTCAGGGATCACCGCATAAGCCTGTTTCACTAACTTGAGTGATACTCGAAAGCTCATTCCCGGTAAAAATTCATGTCGTGCATTATCAAATAGCGCCTTAACCCTAATGGTACGAGACGACTTATCCACTCGGGAGTCTATCTGCTCAATACTGGCAAGCATTTCTTGGTTAGCATTATTCCAAGGTATCAACGAGACTTGATTGGCTTGCTTTAGAAGTGCATAGGCGGATTCAGGAGCCGAAAACTCAACGTACATTTTGTTGTAACTATCAATACTTGCAATGGCCGTTTGAGTGGTAATTCTGTCCCCTACCTCAACATCTGTTAGACCCATAATGCCTGAAAATGGCGCGATTATCTGCCTGTCCTGCAGCTCGTTTTCAGCTTGAGTGACAGCAACTTTTGCTAATGCTTGAAGCGTAATTGCATCATCCAAGTCACTGCGCGGCACCGCGCCTTTTTTGTGGCTATCTTGTAAGCGTTTGACGGTACGGTTTGCATCCTCAAGTTTAATCTTGGCTTCCATTAGCGATGCCTTTTGACGACGAGAGTCTAACTCGAGTAATAATTGACCTTTTTTAACGTCATCTCCAGGCTTAAAGTGTAATGCTGTCACTCGATCTCCCACCGCAGGATAAAGCACCACAGACTTAAATGCCTCAGCACTGCCGACCGATTGAATGGTCTCGCTTTCATGCTCAAAATTGATCGGTTCAACAATTACCTGTTTTGCCCTTGCGTAGCATGCATCGCTGAAAAAAATAAGCCCCAAAAGCAGCAAACAAAGACGTACTTCGCTCATAGATGTTCCGTAAATAATAATAATTCTTAGTTACTACGGAGTGTATCAACTTGTTGATCATTTGCAGATAGTGAATTCGATAATATTCAATTAAACCGCGATAAGTTGAACTTATCTAATCGCTCCTGTAAGGAATTAAAAGTCATGGGGAAAACTAGGGCCCGTTGATTTTTGCTATTTGATTTTTGTTCCCTCTGTGGGTTTTGAGCGCGGCGATCGACCTGCCACCTAGTAATCTAAGCAAAAGTTGAGCAACAATGCACAAGTGAACCCGGAGGGCAGCGCTTGATTGGCATTTCTACTACGTAATCGCCTGACTCACATAGAATCACCATGCGACGCAGGCTCTGCCTTGTATCAATGCCAATCAAACTGCTGCAAAAACAAACTTGAAAGATCAACAAGCCCTAATCAATTTAAGAGAGTACAAAAGAACTATTGGCGGTATTGTTCAAAGAAACGTGCCAATTTTTCCATGGCGGGTTGTAAATCATCTTTATGAGGTAAAAACACCAATCTGAAATGATCCGGCTTTGGCCAATTAAACGCCCGACCATGCACTAACAATATTTTTTCTTCCTTCAATAAGTCGAGGATCATTCGTTCATCGTTTTTCACAGCAAACTTTTTTATATCAACCTTGGGAAACGCATACAGCGCACCTTTTGGTTTTACACAGCTAATGCCATCAATCGCAGATAACCCTTGATATGCAATATCTCGTTGCTCGTATAAGCGACCACCCGGTTCAATAAGCTGGTCAATGGATTGCACTCCGCCTAGTGCTTGCTGGATTGCAAATTGCGCAGGTACATTGGCGCATAATCGCATCGATGCAAGCATTTCAAGTCCTGTAATTAAGTCTTGAACAGCGGCAAGTTTGCCACTGAGTACCATCCACCCCATTCTTAGACCCGCCGCACGATAAGTCTTGGCCAAACCATTAAATGTGATCACGGGAATGTCATCACATAAGCTAGCAATAGAAGTGTGCTGTACGCCGTCATACAAGATTTTTTCATAAATTTCATCACTCAACACTAACAGTTTATGTTCTCGAGCGATGTTTATTAACGCCTCTAACAACGACTCGTCATACACTGCGCCAGTCGGGTTATTAGGGTTAATTAGGACCAATGCTTTGGTTTTTTTTGTTATTTTTGACTTGATATCTGCGATATCAGGAAACCAATCTTGTTCTTCATCACATAGGTAATGGACAGGATTACCACCGGATAGTTTTACCGCCGCCGTCCATAGCGGATAATCCGGCGCTGGGATCAAAACCTCATCACCGTCGTTTAACAAAGCTTGTGCCGTCATTTGGATCAGCTCACTGACCCCATTCCCGATAAAAATATTATCCACATTTAAATGAGGAAACCCTTTCTGTTGATAATGCTGATACACTGCTACTCTCGCGGAATATAACCCTTTAGAGTCACAATAGCCTTGTGCAGAATATAAGTTTCGGATGATGTCCCTGTGCATATCTTCTGGCATATCAAACCCAAACGCTGCAGGATTTCCAATGTTCAACTTAAGCACTTTCATGCCCTCGTCTTCCATCTTTTTAGCTTGTTCTAAAACTGGTCCACGAATATCGTAGCTAACACCATTTAATTTATTACTTTTTGTTATTTGTAGCATTTTCCCCCCTCATTTCTCCCAGAATACCTTATGCAATAGGTGGCTGACTAGCGAATATACATGAGAAAACTCGCATTTATTGTTGTTGATTTCGATATCTATTTCAGGCAATAAAAAAGCAGCTTATTAAGCTGCTTCATTCGTAAAATTCAAACTTAACAGCTACGGATTGTCGGCAATCCAGGCCTGTAAGGCTGCCGCAGAACCTGCAACCTCGTCAGCTAACAAGGCAATTGCATCTTCAACAATTTCTTGTTGTTCTTGAACAAGCCCTTGCTCTATATTTCGAGCCACAGAGCTTAGGCTCACAGCACCAAATTGGGCAGCATTAGACTTTAGGCTATGGGCATGCCTAATTGCAGCTTCTTTATCAGAGTTCATCGCCGACATTAATTCACTCTCTAACCTTTCAAATTCCGAGCAACAAAAGTGCACAGTATCTTCAAATTGTTCTCCAAGTAATAACTGCATGTTTTCTAATGCACTTTCATCAATCTTTACGCTCATAACTTTCCTTAAAGACCTGTTTAATCTGTTCTAATGCTAGCCAAATGTCAGTTTATGTGCAAAGTAATTAGGCCGCAGTATGTTAGAATAGCCGCTTAGACAAAAACCATTGTATTCACACTTTGTAAAATATACCGATTATGAAAAGGCTGAACTGCACTCGCTGCAAATTCCCACAGACTACCTGCATTTGCAAATACATTGAGCCCCAAATTGACAATTTAACCAAGATTGTCATCTTGCAGCATCCTCAAGAAACAAAGGTAGCTAAAAATACCGCTCAACTTTTGTCGTTACAGCTCAAAAATGTTGAACTTGTTGTCGGTGAATCTGAAAGTGACTTTGCAAATCTGCAGAAACAACTACAAGATGCAGACACATACTTACTTTACCCGAATAGCAATGCTGTTGCACTGACCACAAAGAGTGCTGCTAGTCTTACCATCAATACCCTGATATTGATTGATGCAACCTGGAAAAAGGCCACAAAAATCTATCAACTAAACCCTTGGTTGCACAAATTTCCCAGTTTACAGCTTAACGTGAGTGATCAAAGCCAATATACCATTCGTAAATCTATACACGAATATAGCCTGTCAACGTTAGAGGCAACAAGTCAATTTTTGTCGTTATATGAACAAGCTGATTTCTCTGCATTAATGAGGCTGCAATCAGGTATGGTTAGTGAACAAATGAAATTTATGCCCACAGCGGTAAAACAGCGCTATGAAAAAAAGTGAGTTTTCGCGCTTAAAACAAAAATTCATCCGAACAGGGCCCGACTATCGCTTTGGCGACCAGGTCTGTTTCGAGGAAATTAAGCAGACTTTCGGTTTTAAAACGATGACCATTGGAGCTTGGGTATCAACCGAAGAAAAGCACTTAGCCGCCAATTTAATCTACGACGCATTAGCCGATTTAGCACAAATTCTATCGATACCTCCCACCACCATTGGACTTAGGAATACATTAAACTTCGCATTTGGCAGTGGTGGTCAAAAAGGAGTTCAGGCCCATTATGATTCAAGCAGCCGCACCCTCGCACTGGCCAAAAACGCGGGAGCGGGAGCGCTGGCGCACGAATGGTGGCATGCATTCGACCACCACATTACCAAACACCTTTTTGTTGCTCCGAGCAAAGCTTTTGCGTCTTCGGCTTGGTTAACTACAGAACAACTTAATCCTCACGCCATCAATGCGCATCTTGCAGATTTTTATGCTGCAACGCTTTTAAGTCCAGATGGTGATAGATGCAGCAACTTTTTCAACCAAGCAAGGGCATTAGATGCCAGTCGGGGCAGTTTTTATTACGCAAGACCCGAGGAGCTTACAGCAAGAATGTTTGAAACAATTGTGGCTTTTGATGACGAGATTAAAAATACTTTTTTGGTTGACGATGTACTTCGTTCAAACAGTGTGTTGGGACTCTATCCGACAATACAACAACGGATTGAAGCGGCTCAAGCCATAAAGTGTTATTTTAATTTGCTAGGAAAGCTTTTATATCGTCAGCTTGAGTCACCTTTAACACCCACAGCTGATATTCGTCATAATTAATCGGTCTAGAGATAAAATACCCCTGAGCAATATCGCACCCCAGAGCTTTCATCTTGGCATAGCTGTATAGGTCCTCAACTCCCTCGGCAACAACTTGAGAACCAAGGTTGTGTGCCATATCACATGTCGCCTTACAAATAGTTTGGTTGCTCTGTGAGCTTTCTAGTCCCATCACAAAGCCTTTATCAATTTTCAGCTCGTCAAAACCAAGATTACTTAAATACGCTAATGATGAGTAACCCGTACCAAAATCGTCAATTGCGACCTTTACTCCTATTGATTTAAAGTCATTGAGCATTTCCTTAACTTCTTCCTCCTGGCCAATAGTCACAGACTCTGTCACTTCAACAATAATCTGTGAGGGTGCGAGTGATAGCTCATTTATCAAGGTGATCAGCTGGACGGAAAGGTCTTTCGTTGCCAAATCTTTGCTTGAAATATTGAACGAAATAACATGCCGGTGGTATTTTTTGGTAAATTCGACTTGGGCTAAGAGCGCTTGTTCAACCACCCACTCCGTTAGGCGATAAATCTGCCCTGAAGACTCAGCAAGCGGAATAAATTCGTCAGGTGGAATGTAGCCAAACTCAGGATGATTCCAGCGCAGCAATGCTTCAGCTCCATAAAGCTTACCTGTTCTTAAGCAAATTTGAGGTTGATAAAATAAGCTCATTTGCTGCTGCTCAATGGCTGTTTTCAAATGGGATGTCAGTTTTAATCTTCGTTCAGAAGACATAGAGCTCTCAACATCATAAAGGTGCCAACGGCGACCTTTTAGCGATTGTGTGCTTAATGCCTGCATTGCCCTTTGGATTAACTTGTCACTGTTCTTCGCATGCATAGGATAGTTAGCCACACCAACCTCTAATTCATCAACAAGCTGTGTTTCATGTAATTCAATACCATCTTCAAACACCGCAGACAAAATGCAAACATATTGCTCGACCTGACTCACCTCTATTTTTCCACCTAATACCAAAGCAAATACATGTTCATCGACACGATAGATGGGCATTTCTGCTTCTTTATCAACCGCTGCACTGCTATAGGAGTTAAGTTGCCGCGCTAGTTCGCCAAATAATCTGCGGATCTGAAGATTTGAATATGAAATCCCAAAGTTCAATTTTATTAACGGCAATATTTTCGGCTTAAACAGTATTAAAGTATGTGGTAAATGGTGTTTTTCACTTCGGGCTAGTACTTGCATCAACGAGCTTTTATTTGGTAAGCCGGTTTCTTTATCAACCTCTGATAACATTTGAAAACGTCTGCGGGTGTTGGCGTCATGCCAAACAACGAACAACATCAGTAATAGTAAATGTAAAACCACCAAGCCCTGATTAATATTACTTAACTGATATTGCCACTGGAAAACTTGTAGCGCGGCAAAGTCTACAAATATTACCAATACCGGGCTCCAGCAAAGACACATGATCACCAGCTCTTTACTTTTAGTTTGTTGTGATAGAATAAACGCTATATTGATAAGCGTAATAAGTGCCAAAACCGATTGAAACGCAAATGGCATATTAAATCGATACAAACCAATGAATAAGCCAATACCCAGCATTCCATAAGCGGTTAACTTTATTACTCTATTAACAAAGTTGCTGAGTCTTCGACGAGACAAAAAGAAATAAAAAAACAACAGTGCGAACCCCAGTGAAGCGCACAACATGCTGTCGCTCAGATCGATAAATGCCTGACTGTAATCATGCGCTACAAATACGTCAGACAGCCCCCGATAAGTCGCATATAAAAGGATCAAAGACAACAAATAGGCCCCTGTGGCGATTAGGCTGCGACGTTGTCCAAACCAACCTGAGGCAAACATGTAAACACTCGTCAACACAACCATCCCGACAAAAGCACCATTGATTATTAAAGATTGATTGACTTGCCTATTAAATGTTTGTACGTCTGTAAATTGGGTTTCAACTGCGGTGACATAAGGCGAGGTAACCTTGAAAAAATAGCTTGTTTTCGAAAATTCATCGATGCGCAAATGTGGATTAAAGAAAGGCAGAGGAAAGAAAGAATCTGACTGTACAGCTTCAAGTGTTCCTTCCTCACTTAAAGCATAAAACTCCACTCTGCCCATTGCAGGTCGCTGTACTTGGATTATGCCATTGAAATCACGAGGCGCGATATCGACTCGTATCCAAACTGCGATACCTCTTGGAATAATAAATGGTTGCTTTTTGGCTTCAAATAACGACTTTTCAGAGAACTTTGCACCTAGGTCATACTGGTTAGCCTGATCAACAAAGACAGAAATTGAGTACTCAGAATTGTCGATAGCCACCGCCTTAGTGGGTAAACTTACCACTAAGATTGCTAAGAAGACCCTAGCAAAAAATAGCCACATCTCTGTTCTCCTTGAGTTCTTTAGGACATCACCAAAAAATATGACCGACCTAACTACGTTCAAAGCCGCTTTGTACTGCTGTATAACTACATCAAGTCCCTTATAAACAACAAATAAGGATCCTAGCCAAACTAATAGTCTAAAAGATAAACCAATAATAGTGACAAATTACACCACTTCATATTTCATCATATTACAAGGCAGTTTTTTAAACACAGGTACTTTTACAACTAAAGTATGGTTGTTCTGAGGCTATATGCCAAGGCGGCGGGCAAATTAACCACTAAAGCGATTAATTTGCGAAGCATCATATGCGTTTATTGGTCTTTTCGATTACTTTTTTATTAGTAATCAAATGGCAACCGAACCATATCGAACTCTGATTTCTGATTTCTGACACTAACACCTAATCTTGGGTGACTACAATTTCAACACTGGAATGATGATTGGATTGGTAATAAATCATGCTTGCCACTAACTGCGAACAAGCGACATAATGCTGTGCCATTGCTGACTCAGAGGGAGCGTTTTCTTCATAGGATAAAATATTCTGGGCTTTTTCTGAACAGCGACGTATTTCACTATTCAGCGGTATCTCAGCTAATAACGGCGCACCATAACGACTAGCGAGTTTCGCTCCACCGTCTTGACCAAAAACATAATTACGTTCGCCACAGTGTTCACAGTTAAAAAAGCTCATGTTTTCAACTAATCCTAGTAACGGTAACTGGACTTTTTCGAACATTGCAATGCCTTTTTGTGCATCGGCTAGTGCCAAGGTCTGCGGCGTAGTGACCACTATCGCTCCTGTTGCTGGCACCTTTTGAGTCATGGTCAACTGAATATCTCCGGTCCCTGGTGGCATATCGACAATCAGGTAATCAAGTTCCCCCCAATTGGTTTCATTCAACAACTGTGTCAACGCTTGTGAAGCCATTGGACCTCGCCATACCGTCGCGTCATTCTGGTCAACTAAAAACCCTATCGACATAACCTTAATACCATTTTTTTGTAATGGCTCCAGTGTTTTATTATCCGTCGTATTTGGTTTTTGGTTCTCAAGGCCCAATAAACTTGGCATGGATGGGCCATAAATATCAGCATCTAAAATCCCTACCTTACCGCCCTGACTCGCAAGTCCGTATGCCAAATTAAGCGCGGTTGTTGATTTCCCAACTCCCCCCTTACCTGATGCGACCAAAATAATGTGCTTTATTGATTTAAAAGCGGGCTTACCAACAACAATAACCTGACTATTTATCTCAACGTTACAAGCCAGCTCTTTTTGCAGATATGTCTGGAGCGGTGAATTACAATCAACAGCAAATGGAAAATTAATGGATACTACAACACCGCCATCTTTTTCCTCAATTGAGGTTACCCAATTGGCTTCAATACCTACGGGAAACGCGGTGCTTCGGTATCGACTTAGGAGCTCAATCACTCGTTGTTTGGATGATTTTCCTCGTGTAAATAATTTTTCCAAACCAAACATGTAAATTAAACTCCTTCGGGTGATGAAAATGACGCTGGAATTATGTAACATTCACTTCATTAAAACCAGTCAATTCGCGGTTCTCGGTCACAGTGCAAAAAGCCAGCACTTTAAGCTGTTGCAAACAACAGACTCTAATGCTTTAAATACGCTAACAAGTTGACACAGTAAGCACCTGACCGCCTTAATTTCATGGAATTGTTATGACCAAGAGAAAAATTCTCATTACTAGCGCTTTACCTTACGCGAATGGACCTACCCACCTAGGTCATTTGCTTGAGTACATTCAAACTGATATTTGGTCTCGCTATCAAAAGCTTCGTGAACATGAAACGTATTACGTTTGTGCTGACGATGCCCACGGTACACCAATCATGCTAAATGCTCAAAAGCAAGGTATTACACCAGAAGAAATGGTGAAGAACGTAAGTATTGAGCGACAACGTGATTTTGCTGACTTTAATATTGAATTCGACAATTATCACAGTACTCACAGTGATGAGAACCGCGAATTAAGCGAGTTGATCTACAACCGCCTTAATGAAAAAGGTCATATCAAAAAACGGACGATTTCTCAGCTGTTCGATCCTGAAAAAAATATCTTTTTGCCTGACCGATTTGTCACCGGAACTTGCCCGACATGTAAATCTGAAGATCAAAATGGCGACAGTTGTGATGCTTGTGGTGCGACTTATAGCCCAACGGAACTGATAGAGCCTCGTTCAGCCATGTCTGGAGCCACACCGGTGCTTAAAGACTCCGAACACTACTTTTTTGATCTTCCAGCCTTCGAAGACATGCTGAAAAGCTGGCTTCGCTCCGG
The DNA here is from genome assembly GCF_051930985.1 of Pseudoalteromonas sp. T1lg65. Taxonomy (NCBI): domain Bacteria; kingdom Pseudomonadati; phylum Pseudomonadota; class Gammaproteobacteria; order Alteromonadales; family Pseudoalteromonadaceae; genus Pseudoalteromonas; species Pseudoalteromonas sp. T1lg65. The sequence continues at coordinate 2,244,624 of NZ_CP196837.1, forward strand.
TAGCATCCAATCAGAAATGGCAAACAAACTTGATGAATGGTTTGCAGACGGCCTACAGCAATGGGACATCAGCCGTGATGCTCCTTACTTCGGATTTGAAATTCCAGGCGCACCTGGCAAATATTTTTATGTGTGGCTTGATGCACCTATCGGCTACATGGCGAGTTTCAAAAACCTTTGTGAAAAGCAAGGGCTAAACTTCGACGAATTCTGGGCTGAAGGCTCGGAGGCAGAGCTTTACCACTTCATCGGTAAAGACATCATCTATTTCCACAGTTTATTTTGGCCAGCTATGCTTGACGGTGCTAATTTCCGTAAGCCAAATAACGTATTTGCACATGGCTTTGTTACCGTTAACGGTGCAAAAATGTCTAAGTCAAAAGGAACGTTTATCAAGGCTAGAACTTATTTAGAGCATCTAGATCCTGAATATTTACGTTATTACTACGCTGCAAAACTAAACAGTGGCATTACTGATTTAGACTTGAACTTAGACGATTTTGCCCAACGCGTGAACGCGGATCTCGTTGGTAAAGTGGTTAATATTGCGAGCCGTTGTGCTGGCTTTATTACTAAGAAGTTTGATGGCAAGCTTAGCGACTCTGTTATGGACGAAGCGCTATTAAACAGCTTCAGTGAGGCACAGCAAATCATTGCTGAGCACTTCGAAAACCGTGAATATAGCCGTGCGGTCAGAGAAATTATGGCGCTGGCAGACAAAGCAAACCAATTTATCGATGCAGAAGCTCCTTGGGTATTGGCAAAAAGTGATGAGACGCTTGAGCGCGCGCATCAAGTTTGCTCAATGGGTCTAAACCTATTCCGCGTATTAATGACTTACTTGAAACCAATCCTCCCAGGCATGGCAAAAAATGTAGAATCATTTTTGAATACCGAACTAAAATGGTCAAGCGTGGCAGTACCACTGGTTGGTCATGAAATTAATAAGTTTAAGGCATTGATGCAACGGGTTGAGCCTGAAAAGGTCACGGCAATGGTAGATGCATCAAAAGAAAGCCTTGAGTCAAAAGTTGCGACTAAGCAAACTAAGACTGATGAAAATAGCCCACTTTCTAAAGAACCAATTGCAGCAGAAATCGAGTTCGATGACTTTGCTAAAGTGGATTTACGTGTGGCACAAATTGCCAATGCTGAACATGTTGATGGTGCCGATAAGCTACTTAAATTAACTTTGGATCTAGGCGGTGAAACTCGACAAGTTTTCGCTGGTATAAAGTCGGCTTACGCTCCTGAGGATTTAATTGGTAAATTAACGGTAATGGTTGCAAACTTAAAGCCTAGAAAAATGCGCTTTGGTATGTCGGAAGGTATGGTCCTTGCGGCAGGACCGGGAGGCAAAGAAATCTATATTTTAAACCCTCATGATGGTGCCAAACCTGGTATGCGTGTGATGTAAGTTCGGTAATAGCCCCTCTTCTTACGAGGGGCTATTCTGTCGGTACTGTAATGGTTATTTCTATTCCTTCGCCTTCTGAGGTTTTACAACGTATCTCCCCTTTTAGCAACTGAGTCACCAAGTTATACACAATATGCATGCCCAACCCACATCCGCCTTGATTACGTTTAGTAGTCACAAACGGTTCGAACATGGTTTTTTGCAAGTTTTCATCCATCCCTTTACCATCGTCTGTATAAGTGATTTTCCAGCTGTTACTATGTTGGCTAACTAGCACATTAACCTGTCCTTTATCATTTTGCTCAAATCCATGGATCAAAGAGTTACTGAAAAGGTTGGTCAATATTTGATAAATAGCCCCTGGGAAAGTGGAGATCACAACCTGTTTATCACCACCAATATGCAAATCAATATTTTTACCCTTCGACAATGGTTTTAAAGACTCAAAAACATCGAATAAATATGAAAGAAGATTTATTTCTCGTTGTGACTCGCTAGATTGATCGACAGCCACTTGCTTAAAATTAGAAATTAGACTTTCTGCTCTGCTTAAGTTTCGGTTGATCAACCCATAGCCCTCAAGCTGAGTTTGTATTGCCGCGGCCAGCTCACTTTGAGTCAATGCTTTGCTTTCAAATTGGGTTTTTATCCGATTTAAGCTGTCTTCATTGTAAGAAAGCGCGGTAATAGCAACACCTAACGGAGTGTTAATTTCATGTGCGACCCCCGCAACCACAGCACCTAAGGAAGCCATTTTTTCACTTTCGATTAAGTCATCCTGAGCCCGTTTTAGCTCGATCATAGCTTGTTCTAGTTTTTGGTTCTTTTTGTACAGTTCGTCGGTACGCATTGCGACTTTAATTTCAAGTTGCTCATTGAGTCTTTGTAGCGCTTGTTGATGAGCTTTAAGATCTGCGATGTCTTTGAGCGCTCCAGCAATGCGTTCGGCTTTACCATGATGGTCACGAACCACAACCTTGCCGCGGTCCAATGCCCACGTCCAGTCGCCTTGACTTGTTTTTACTCGCACCGCAACTTCGTAGGTGTCCACTTCACCACTTAAGCAAGCTTCTAACTTTGACTCTAATTGTTTTACATCGTCTGGGTGGACAAACTGATTTAATTCATCTGAGGATAAAAACTCATTGGCGGTCCCATAATCAATTCTTGGGTTAACTGCAAATCTAAAAATCCGCCCAGATTGTACATGCCAATCCCATAACTCATCGCCGCTAGCCCACAGAGAAAACTCTAGCCGCTCTTGTAATTCGGACATTTTCCTATTGTCTGCGACCACCTGCTGATAGCGCTGCTGTCGCGCTCTAATCACTAAAGCAAAAATGATGATGATGATGAGTAGATAAATGGTTTTTGATAAGTTATTCCACCAAATTGGTGCTGAAATATGGATATTAAATTCGTGGATCGGCGAGTGTAAATTGAAGCGATTAATAGTGTAAGTTTGGACCGTGTAATCTCCCGGCTCAAGCTGTAATAAGTTAATTTGTCTTACACCACTTGCTAGCTTTAGCCATTTATCGCTCAACCCCACAACACGGTAGTAAAACCGTAAATCTGCCGAACCATAGTCCAAGCTTGAATATTGTAAAGAGATAATATTTTGGTCGTATTTTAATGAGATAGACTCAGCTAGTTCCGGCGCTACCGATAATAAACCATTTTTACTTGGCGAAAGTGGCTCTCCAAGTAACTCGATACTCGACACGAGTAATGGCCGAACACTATTTGAAATGGCAACATTTTGTGGAAAAAACTGATTAAACCCCTTTGCTCCTCCCATAAAAACACGCCCATCTGGTGCGCGCCAAGCTGCATTGTAATTAAACTCGTGCGCTTGCACACCATCCACCGGTAGAAAATTATCTATGTCTAAATCATTTACATTAACTCGAGATAACCCACCGCTAGTCCCCAACCACATATGGTTATGACCATCAAAGATAAGGCCCCATATTGCTTCGTTACTCAATCCATCGGCTTCTGTAATGGTTTCAACCACTTTGAAATTTTTGTCAATTAACGTAACACCCGTCTCACTGGCTGCCCAAATCCGCTGCATTGGATCTTCATCTAGCATAAAAACGAGGTTCGATTCTAGTCCATCGGCGGTACTAATATTGTAAAGCTGGCCTTGGCTGTATTTGAACAAGCCCTCACCGATGGTGCCAAACCATAAATCTTGCCCCACCTTTCGCATCGAAGACACATGATTTGGTGCATGTTCATGATGTTCAAAAAATGGCACCAGTGTTTTTGTAGTAGTATCGAAGCGCATCACTCCAAGCGTTCTGGAACTAAATAATATGTCTCCTTGATAGCGATAAATGTCATTAAAGCTCAGTTCTGGGCCGTTATCTGAGTTTGGTTTTAGGTGAAAAAGCTCTCCATCTATCAATCCGTATCTGATGACTCCTTCTCCTCGTGTTGTCACCCAAAGTACATTGTCGTAAATTCTAACTTGAGTAATAAACGCGCCTTTCAGAATGGAAAGCTGGGGAAAAATCCGCTGCGCGGCGACAAACCCGCCATTTGCGAATATATACGCCCCCGAAGAAGTCCCTATCCACAATCTATCAGACTCATCGAGTTCAAAACTGCGAATATCTGCGTGTCCAATCGGTGAGTGAGGATAGTTGTGTTCACTGACATGACCAAATGATTCGCTGAGCTGACTAAAAAAATGTAACCCTTGAGTCTCAGTACCTATCCACAAATCACCATTCTGGTCTCGTAAAACGCTCATGACATTATTATCTCGAAGACCATTATCCTGCTCAGCGCGCTTGTACCAGTGGTGCTTTATTTCACCTTGTAGGTCAAGAATGAAGACACCGTTGTTTGAAGACACCAATATTTCATTTGCTCTGACCGATACCTGATAGAGTGCAAAATTGATTTTATCCGAGATGCGCTTTTTCCAGATTATTTTACCGAATTGCGTGTCATAACCGACAAGGTTTTCTTCTTCGTCAACTAAGTAGATCCGTTGACCCGAGTGTGCCATCTCCTTAAATGCGCCTTCCAGCAAGACTTCCGCCCCTACTTTATCCTTTGGCTGTGAAATTAAGCCCTTGTCACTCAAATAAAGGAAGGCGCTTTGAGTTTCTCTGGCCTCACGGATAAATTTTCCAGTCAAATAGAGCTTTTGTGGTGTTAACGTATTGGCATCAACGCGGTAAGCTTCGCCCTCTTCAGTAGATACGGTAACCGAATCCCCATAGCACTCAGTTCCTAGCACTCTATCCGAACTAACGGCCTCGTATTGTCCAGCCAAAATAGATTGAAATGTGCCAAGCTCAGTGTCATAAACGCTCAATCCAGTGCGAGTACCAATCCACACCAGTTTGCCACTGTGACAAAGTGAAGTTATAAATGCTCCAGCTAACCGATCTTCATTACTTTGCTCAACTTGGAAATTAATAAACTCGTGTCCATCAAACCGGTTTAATCCAGCTTGAGTTCCAACCCAGATGTAACCCAGTTGGTCTTGTGCAATTGATGTGACAGTAACTTGGCTAAGACCTGAATTATAGTCATACCAATGCATAACTTGTGCAGTATCGCTAAACTCAGGAAAAGTATTAGACCAACATGGAAGCGAGCATAAAACACTTAGTCCAGCCAATAATACTTTAACCACGCAAAGGTGAACCATTTCGGAAAATTTGGTCATAAACGCTGAAATTAGAGGGCTTTAGCTAAATATAGCAAAGCTGAGTGAAATTGAGAGAAATCAGTATCAGGAAATTGGCTTTATAAAGTTACAAATAAAAGTGGCTATGTATCCCACTGCCATGTAAAAGCTCATACTTTTCAAGTTTGCCTTGTTCTAGCGTGATCAAACTAATTGCTGAATCACTGACTAAGTAGCCGTGTGAGGTAAGTGATGAAGGATGCTTACTAACAGAAAGCTGCCAACGCTTGGTAAACAGGTTAAATGGGCTCCACTTCCCATACAATATGGTATCTAATTTATCTAACGCCCTGATGAGTGATTTAGGAAACTCATTCTTAATCCCTGACGCTGTTAATTGCCAGATCCGGTTATGATGACGACCAAATCGAGCTTGTACAGAAAAGCAAAAAGAATAATGCACGTCACCAGACAAGATGATCGTTTCTTTAGGAGTGTCGGGTCGTTTAAAGATATCGATTAGCTTTTTCGCGGCTCCTTCGTGCGCCATCCAGTTTTCTACATCCACAACCAAGGGCTGACCACAAAAGTTGAACATTGCTTGAATAGCTTCAATCGCTTTCACCCCAAATACAGGCGCAGGACTGACGATCACAACGGCGCTATGATCAATTAAGGTATCCTGTAGCTCCATCAACATTTCCCAGTCTAGCAAACCACTGGGCTCATTAAAATCTTGTTCATTTCGCCAACGGTGGGTTCGGGTATCAAGCACCACCACTTTGGGATAGGTATTTAAACAGTAATGCCAACGATTGAAGCGATGGATCTGTTTATCAAATGGTTTTAAGTGCCAGACTTGGTTGGTTAAGCTGGCTTTAAATCCGTCGATTAACTCACCACTTTGCTCAAACGCATCATTACCCAAACCTTGAAACAGCCAGTAGGAAATAAGACCGTTGCTAATGATGCGCTTACTCACCGGATTATTTGCTATGGCTTGCTCCCACTTGGCAGTGAGATTCCAATCATCGGTTACGTCGTGATCATCAAACATCATCATCACCGGCACATTTGCAAACAATCTTTGTGCACAATGTAGGTGATCTGCAAAATCTTTTATCGCCACCAGTTCCTTTTCAAATATAAAGCGCTTGGTTTTGTTCCCACCTTCATAGTGCAATTGATCAAAATTAATCAGCTGCCAACATTCGCTGGAAAAATTCAGCAAGTAGCAGGCTACAAATTCTTCAAAATACACCAAGTGATTAAACGCTTTAACGCTAGAAAAATGCGGTTCGTCTTTTTTTAACCAGTAATTTAAGGTTTTTTTCGACGCTTCTTTCCAAGGAGTGTGTGGTAAAAAAGCATGACGCTGGTATAGCTGAGCCTGAATATCTTGGGGGAGTTCCAGACCTAGTTCGGCTTCTTTAAATAAACCTAATCGATTAATCAATTGCCTAATGGCTAGTAACATAGGACCGGCAATATCGTCAGCATAAATTTGATCACCCGACAGTATGCATAGATCTGCTCCCTTATCACCTAGCTCTCGTTGTTGTTGTTGCCATTGATCGGCAGTTATCAAGCTATCTTTCGACGGGTGATGTGGGTTACGACAAGAGCCATGCAAAATTTGGTTAAGCTGATTAGGAACTGCAAATGACAACTGTCCATCGTATTCTAGCGAGCTTAGCTGCTGTTTTTCACTGTCGATAATCAAGTGATATTGATGCAACGTGTCCAGTGCCAGCGGAGTTGCTAATTGCACTTGGATAAAGTGTAAGAAACAAGATTCGCCAAGTTGTAAACTCGTCACTTCACAGTGGCTTTGATAGCCCTCAATTTCGAGCTCTAGTCGACAAGCTTTACTAGTCACCAATTGTACGCACACATTTGCCTGCTCGACCCGTCTGAGGAGCGGACCAAGCAATAGCTTTGGTAATGTACGTAACTGCTCTACCATTTTTATCTGGCAGCCTGATTGAATAATCTGTAAAAGTTGTCAGTAGTCTGTGTCGCTAATGTTTTGTAACTCAATCCTTTAAGATCAGCGATATAATAAGCAACATCTTGTACATAGGCTGGTTGATTGGTTTTACCACGATGGGGCACCGGTGCTAAATAGGGTGAGTCTGTTTCGATTAACAGCCTATCCATAGGTATTTTCTTAACAACGCCTTTTAATTCAACCGCATTTTTAAATGTCACAATACCTGATATTGAAATATAAAACCCCATATCAAGAGCTTGTTTAGCCATATCCCAGTTTTCTGTAAAACAATGCAACACTCCACCGCAATTATCTGCCTGATGCGCTTTCATCAGCGCAATAGTGTCTTCACGAGCATCTCGAGTATGAATAATAAGCGGCTTTTTCAATTGATTAGCAACTTCAATATGACCAACAAAGCTTTCTTGTTGGACCAAATGAGTATCTTTGGAGTAGTAGTAATCTAATCCAGTTTCACCAATAGCAACAACTTTGGGATGTTGCGCCAATTCAATCAGTAAATCTTTATCTAGTTGGTCTTTTTGATCTAAAGGATGCACACCACAAGAAGCAGACACGTCCTCAAATTGTTCGATTTTTTCGAGCATTGATGGAAATTGGTCTAGCTTCACATTAACGCACAAAAAGTGTTCTACATCTTTTTGCCTAGCGGCATCTAGGATTTCAGGCAGTGACAGCCCGATTTTATCAAATTCTAATCTATCTAAATGACAGTGAGAGTCTACAATCATACTGGCTCTACATTGTGTAAGTTGGTTTATCAGAGTTGAGCATCGTGCCCAACAGTCTTATCAGCAGTTCATTAAAAATATCAGCTTCTACAAAGCTCACACCAATTCCGGCTTTTCCGGTACTCTGTGAACCCTGCGGTGTTTTCCAAGCTACAACACCTTCGACCTCGTATACATCTAACGATTCTGGCAAGGTTACTTTTAACTGTACTTTTTCTCCCATCGCAAAATATGCGCTGGTTTTTACAAATAGACCACCGGAACTCAGAAATGGCATGTAGCAGCGATATAATTCTTCGTAATCTTCAAAGTCTATCAATAACTCTTGCATAACTACCCTCGGTAGAGATTGGATTCGAGTGCGAACAGCAATTTTGCGACGCTTAGATTTTGGTTTAACCCTATCACATTTTTTTGTTCGTACATAAAGCTTTGAATATCTTCACAAAGCTTTTTATATTCAGGGAATTCAATTTGATGTTCCAGCAGTGCCTGCTTTACCCTGCCCAGCATAAATTTGGCAAACACAGTACTTAATGTTGGCGACTGTACTAGCAACGCATCGACTTGTTCAACATGCAAAGATTGCGGATGGTGCACAGCTGAATAAAGCTGCGCGATTGGCTCATCGAGTCCCAAGTCAAACCACTGCTTAATCAGTAATGGTTGACTTACATAGTGACTCAGCCAATCACCTTGGGTGTCGACGCCTTGCTCGTGAAGCCACGAAAGCGCTTGCTGTCTATCAGGGCTATGGATCAATACATGATTACAACGACTTAATATTGTTGCAGGCAATCGACTGTTATCATCACTCGTCAGAAATAAGTAGCGGTTTGGATTTGGCTCTTCCAAAGTTTTTAACAATGCATTGGCTGCTGAGTGCGTCATCAAATGTGCCTGTTCAACAACTGCAACTTTGTGGCCGTTTTGTTGGGCCGAGTGATTTAAAAAGTCGCTGATACTTCTCACCTCATCGACACCAATAGATTTGCCTTCGGGGCTCACAACCAATTTATCTGGGTGGTTTCCAGCTTGCACGAGTTTGCAAGTCTTACAAGCTCCGCAGGCTGTCAACGAATTAGAACCGACGCACATCAAGCCATTGGCGAAGAAATCCACCAGCAATGATTTACCCACTCCTGGCTGACCACTCACAAGCTGAGCGTGGTGAAAACGCTTATTTTCAAACGCCAAAGATAAATGAGTTAGCGCAGTATTATGCCAAGGCAATGTTGAGTTATGCATGTGAAAGACTATTTCCTTGCAGCATTAACTCATCTACCACTTTTAAACACTCGGCGAGAACCGTTTGCTTATCTTGTGAGGCATCAATAATTCTGAATGAATCTGGGTTTTGTTTAGCCTGTTCAAGATACCCCTGACGCGCATTTTCTAAGAACTGGATTTTTTCATCTTCTAGACGGTCAAGTTTGTCACCTCTGGATTTAACCCGTTTCAACCCCTCTATCGGGTCTAAATCTAAAATGAGATTCATATTTGGCTTGAATCCATCCAAAGCTAGATCATTGATGGTTTTTATAGTGTTGAAATCCAGGCCTCGGGCATAATGCTGAAAACTAAATGTAGCAGCATCGAAACGATCCGAAATGACCACTTTGCCGCTGTTTATGGCGGGTAGAATTTTTTCCTGAACATGCTGAGCACGCGCTGCACCAAAGAGCATTAGTTCAGCCATGTCGACCATTTCAGGCGTACTAGGATCTAAAATAATCTCTCGAATCTTTTCAGAGATGACTGTACCGCCTGGTTCTCTGGTTAGTACCACTTCTTTGCCATGTTGTGCTAAGTACTCAGCTATGCCACTTATCACTGTTGTTTTCCCAGCACCATTACTACCGTCACAGACAAGCATAAAGCCTTTATTCATCACTTACCTTATTATTCCATCGCTTATTTACGGCAGACATTTTATCGCTTTTGTCACTAATATTCAGCTGCTTTGTATCAACAAAGTCTACTCAGGCATCAAATCAACATTGTTAAAGTCGATACAGAGCACCTCATTTTTTTCGTATTTAACCTCAGCTACGGATAAAATTTTGAACGTATAAATACTTAACAATAAGTGTTCCTTTTAAACCAATGAAGATATTTTTGTTCAAAATAAAAGCGTTTCTACGCAGCAATAACCGGCTTTTTATAGGTAAAAACAACGAAAAGAATGGACTAAATAGCATTATTGAACAAATTCACTGACCCACACATAAGGCTATTTAATAAATACAAAATAGGCTGAGCTTTAAGACCTTAGCATTGGTATTAGGACTAGGTTTTGCTATATCTTAAAGGCAAATACTAGGAAGTCGCTATAATGAACAAGTTCATTTTTGGTTTTATAACCATGTTATTTTTCAATCCAATGGTGCCGGTTAAAGCATCGCAGTTGGACCCCTCCAAGACTATTGATATCGCAGTGGGATTAGAAAACTTCGACTTTCAACGGTTATTTGATCAGTTTTCTGAAGAGACTGGCATTACAGTAAATATTCTCGCCTTCAACAACAACCAATTGAAAAGTGAACTTTTATTGTACGCAGATGCTCGTCAGCTCCCTGATGCGGTCCTTATTCCAAGCGATTATATGGGCCTAACTGAGCTTAATTTTTCTACCATTCCTGAGCAGTGGCTCAATCCAGATCTCACAGATGTAGTCAAGCAGAGCATCCAAGTATCAAACGATATCAAAGGGGTCCCTGTCATTTACGGTAATCACCTGCTGCTTTACTACAATCGTAAATTGGTTTCCGAGCCCATTACAGACCTTTATCAATACTTACAACAATCACAACATCAACCTTCGTCATTGGGATGGAATTATTATGAAATGTACTGGTTTTCGTCCTTGGTGGGCGCATTCCAAGACCGTTTGTTTGATGCCGGCGTTGCACAACTCAATACACTTGAAATGGAGCAAGCACTCAGTGCCTATCAGATAATTTATAACAGTAAAAAAGTAGATCATGATTGTAACTATCAATGCTCCATGGCGCGTTTTAGAGAAGGAAAACTGCCCTATTTAGTTAACGGCATCTGGGCCTATAGCACTTTACAACAAGTTATGTCTGATTCACTCGGCGTCGCGCCATTACCCACATGGCAAGGTAATCAACTACGTTCTTATTCATCAACTCATGTGTTAGGGTTTCCAGCACAAAGTTTACAAGCGGAAAAGCGACCGTTGTTAAAAAAACTCGCTATTTTTATTCAAAGTGCGCATGTGCAAGATGCGATGTGGACACAGCTTAATGCATTACCAACAACCAAAAGTAGCCTGACCAAACTCAGTAAACACGGAGATAAAAATCTGCAACAGATCATACTCGCTTTATCACATACACGAGCACTGCCAAATGAACCCATTATGGCGTATATTTGGGAGGCGATGTTAAAAGGAATGACACGTTTTACGGGAGGCGCATACAGCGCAAAACAAACCGCAAATTACATGCAATTCATTGTTACTAAGTCAATGCAGAATGAAAAAAAATCAAAGCATCGTTAGAGAAATAAAAAGAAAGATCACGGGCCTATTTGCCATCTTCATGCTGCTCGTAACCGCTTTGGTTGGATATTCGTTATTTAAACAAGAAGCCGCATTCGCCATCGAAGATTTAAAGCGAAGTAGCGCTAGTCTAGCCTATGACTTTAAAAGCCAAGTTAATGAGCTCATTTACCAGGTTGCTCCTCTCAGTGAAGACCGAATTTTAGCAGAGTTACCAGATAACCTGCTGTTCACTCAAAATGCAGTTAAAGCGCTGACCAATATCGTTGATTCAAACACTTGGATAAAGTCAGCTTTCATCAGTGATGGCTCTCCTTTTATCGTTGAGGGATACCCGTTTTATACTCTCGTCTGGTCAAGTGACACATTTACAAACTATACCAATCGAGTGTTATCTACCTCTCGTAGAGAATTAATCATCGACAAATTAGTCGTTCCAAGTAGCGAATTAAAGGATTTTGATGCCAGTGAAGCTTTATTATTTTTAGCAGTACCTTTACGACGAAATACCTCTTCATTGATGCGGCCATTTGCTTATACCGGTGTGTTATTTATAGAAATCAACATTGATGCTTTTGTAAAACAAAATCCACAAGTAGGTGATATTCGACTGACGGGCAATGGTAAAAACCTCCATCCAACCAAAACCACAACCGAGCTTGATAACCCCCTCAAAACCGAGGTTTTTGTAGATAAACTTGATGGCGTAGACGTTACGCTCGCATTAAGTCGGCAAGCTAGTGACTTCAGTGGTCAAGCACTCAATGCAGTTACGCATATTGGCTTACTCGCTAGCATCCTATTGTTATTGCTATTTTTGTATCTAAAACATCTTACCCTTCGCCTTTCAACTCCCCTAGTGAAACTGGAACAGCATTGCAAAAAGCTGGAATCTGGTAACTATTCGTTAGTTACTCAGGATCTCGAGTTCAAGGAGCTTAATACACTACAAAGGACACTCAATCAGCTAGCTGAGCGGATCAAACAACAAATAGGTTCACTAAACAGCGCAAGGTTAAAAGCAGAGAGCTCAGAGCGGGCTAAGACGAACTTTTTGGCCAATATGAGCCATGAACTCAGAACACCATTAAATGGTATATTCGGTGTGTTTCAACTAATGAAGCATCACAAAGACGCAAAAAACTCTGACGAACTCATTGAGCAAGGTCTTACTTCAACGAGAACCTTACTTGCATTGCTCAACGATTTACTCGATTTCTCAAAAATTGAAGCGGGTGAGCTCAATATGGAGCACATCAATGTGGATATTATTGAAATAGTGAAGGCGCTGAGACAGGAATTTAGTTATCTCGCATCACAAAAGCAGATTAAACTCAGCTTAGATCACAGTAAATTACTCCATCCAATCAGAGTAGGCGACCCGCTGCGTATCACACAAATTCTTCGTAACCTCGTCTCTAATTCAATAAAATTTACTCAACAAGGTGAAATTTCGATTGCGGTATATGACAACGAACAGCAAATCTTTTTTCGCGTAACTGACACGGGTATCGGTATGACTCAGCAAGTTGTAGAAAAGCTTTTTGGACGTTTTCAACAAGCTGACGCGTCAACAACTAGACGATATGGCGGTACAGGGTTGGGGCTATCGATTGTGAAGCAACTGAGTGAAATGATGAACGGGAGCGTGAGTGTCACCAGTGAAGAAAATAGCGGAAGCACATTTATCGTATCGCTTGAATTGCCCATCTCGCAAGAATCAAGCATGCAGCCTATGGTTGGCTCAGCAAATGCGCCCGACCTGACAGGAAAAACAGTATTATTAGCAGAGGACAATGAATTAAATCAACGCATTTTTACCGCAATGCTAAAACTGACTGGTGCCCATCTGATTATCGCGAATGACGGCGAAGAAGCATTAGAAAAATATCAACAAATAAAACCCGATTTGTTTTTTGTAGATATTCAGATGCCCAAAAAGGATGGCTTAGACGTGTGTTCTGATGTGCGTAAGTTGGATAAAAGCACACCACTTATCGCAATTACCGCCAACGTAATGAATAGCGATATTAACCAATATCATAGAATTGGTTTCAACAAATTTGTTGCTAAACCAATAGAAATGTCAGCCTTGTACAAAGTGATCTGTGAGCTGCTTAGTGAACAGTGCACGTAGCACAGCGAGTTGGTAAAGTGGGGCTGCGGATTTTTCCTAAAATTGGGCTCAGGTGACGCCCAAACCTATTTCAAGATAGTAAACCTAACATATTATTTTTATTACTTATATTAACTGTCGCATTGGTGTCGTGTACATGTCATGGTCAATTAGATTGTGCCGCGCATACTATTGACGAGTCGTCTATTAGAGCAGACACTTTCACTCACTATGCAAACCACTTTATTTGACAATGAGCAACTGATGGATCTTAAAGTATTTCGCCAGCAACAAGGCTGGTCGCAAGAAACAATGGCAGAATTGAGTGGTTTAAGTACCAGAACCATTCAAAGAATAGAGTCTGGTGCTAAGCCTAGCGCGGATAGTGAACTGGCAATACAACTTCTAATGGACGAGTACAATCATCAATGTAAGGAAGAAAGTATGCAGACAACAGGCACAAGCAATAACCCAACACTTGAACCTACTAAAAACTGCCCTAGAGCATCACTGAAACAACACTTTTATACCCACCTCGCCATTTTTGCGATTTTGCAGGTGCTTTTAGCAACCCTAAATGTTGTACTGACACCGAGTTTTTTCTGGGTATGGATACCATTTTTGGGTTGGGGAGCTGGGCTCATTGGCCACGCATATCAAGCCTTTTACCTCGATTAGCGACTCCATATTGACTTATTCAAGGCATAGAGTGATGCACTCTATGCCTGTATTCATAAAATCATAGCCCTTCCCAAAACACCAGCTTGGGTTGTTGTTTCTTTTAGCCTCTGTAATCTAAAGTAAACATTCAGCAGTTAACATTATTAACATTCAAAAACACAAATTAATTAACTTCTGCTGCGAATAAAAGTTTTGAAAGTGTAAATACTTAAAAGCGCATGACTCATCTAATTCCTATGACAGGGTTTCGTTCAATATCAAGGCGTTTTCACTTGTAATAGCCAGCTATTACAAGTGAAAACAACGAAGAAAGTGGACAAAATTGCATTAAGTGGGCAAATCACTTATCCACGGTTGAGGTTAATGACACACATACTGACAAGCACTCATGTTTAATAACCACATTTTAAATAGAACGGTATTCCAACTGACTCATTTATTAGCCGTCGTTGGTACTCTGGGCGCACTGTTTACCGGCCTGCGCTTTGCCGCTTCACATCGCACATTCCCCTTTTGGTTAACCTCACTTTTACCACAAGGTAGCCTTCATACTTGGCATGTTTTGTTTGCGGCACTTCTCTTGATTGGTGCATTTTGCTATACGCTAATTCGCATAACTAAAAAGCAAAAACTTCGTGCTGCTTCTAGATATCACGTATGGGTGAATAGATATGGTTATTTGGTCGTATGTATAGTGTTCATTTCTGGCATATTGCACTGGGCTGGCTTTCAAGGTGACACTGCGCATTGGCATTTTTATACCACTATTTGCCTAATCATTTATCTGTTATTGCATAGTTACGTCTATATCGTGCAACTCGGGAAGCAAGCGATAAAAAGAACACTACGATTACCTCGCGGCACAAAACCCGTCGCTCTAATTTCACTATTGATTGCAGGACTATGTGGACTTGTAATTCAGCAACAGGTTATACATTTACCCTCTAAACCGCTTTACATCACACAAATGAATATCGATACCTATATTCACATCGATGGTAAACCATTAGAAGCGGCCTGGCAGCAGACACCTTCTAGATTCGTACACACCACATCTGGTGCAAACTTTAATTCTGGAAATACTACGGTCGAAGTAAAAGCGCTTGCCAATGCCTATGAAAGCTACTTTTTGTTTCGGTGGCAAGACTCAACACACAGCATTTCCCATCTCCCGCTAAAAAAACAAGGCAACAAATGGCAAATAAAACAGCAAGGTTTTCAGCGATTTGACGAACGCAAACATTATGAAGATAAGTTTGCAGTGATGCTTTCTAGTACTTGTGGAATTGGTGCCGATGGCACTGCCCATTTAGGAAGACAACCATTAGTAAATCGTCCCGCCAATTTTCATGGCCGTGGCTATCATGCAGCTCTTGATGGAAAGGTCAGAGATTTATGGCACTGGAAAGCGGTACGAACCAACGATATGTACTTGGCCGATGACAACTATTTTGGTGCTCCCATTGCTGCCACATCTGGCAAGCGTCGATAC
Source organism: Pseudoalteromonas sp. T1lg65 (assembly GCF_051930985.1). Taxonomy (NCBI): domain Bacteria; kingdom Pseudomonadati; phylum Pseudomonadota; class Gammaproteobacteria; order Alteromonadales; family Pseudoalteromonadaceae; genus Pseudoalteromonas; species Pseudoalteromonas sp. T1lg65. The sequence goes on from NZ_CP196837.1 coordinate 2,260,256, forward strand.
ACGGCAGGCTATCACCCAGATGGTAAAGAGAGTGGCGCATATGTAATGAATTGGGCTTGGTATAACCAACAACAGGTCACACCAAAACGTTTGCCGTTATCCAGTTACCTAGGCAGCGCCAAGCAGGTGCTACCTTGGTTTGAATCAACACCTTACCGTATTGAACTAGATCGCTATCCTGAAGGCCATGAGCTGCCATCGGTTTTATATCGTTCTAACCGGTTTGAGGGCGATCGAGCGAATGTTCGTGCAAGGGGCCACTGGCAAGACGGCTTTTGGACTTTGGAGGTTGTACGTCAGCACCACACGGGTTCCGATTATGACATTCCACTAGCCACTGGTACATGCATGTGGGTAGCTGCATTTGACGCTGCTCAAATCGCACATACGAGACATCACATCCCCTTGGAGCTGAAATATTTATGATGCATCAAACAAGAGTTACTGTCTCTGTTTTAGCAGCCGTCGCTTTGGGAGCATGTGGCTATGCCAAATACCAAGACTTATCGCAATCAGCTCATACTCCCACATATGAGCCTCGGTTTATAAAAATGACAAAATCCGGTGAGCTACTGAAACCTTGGCAAGGTCCCTGGCATTGTATCTATGATAAAAAGCTCAACCTGGTGTGGGAAAACAAGACGGATAATGAAGATATTCACGATGGTTACTGGAGCTACTCTTGGTACATCAATCACACCGGCTCTGCAAATCAAGGAGACTGCTTTTTTGAGTCAACTCGCTGTGATACTCAAGATATTATTCGTCGCAGCAACCTGCAACACCATTGTGGTTTTAATAATTGGCGACTGCCAAGCAAAGCGGAACTAACCAGCTTGCTCACCCCTGCTCAGACTCCTGGCAAAGCAAATTTAAGAGAGGACTACTTTAGTCACATCAAATCTGGAGACTATTGGACTGGTGAGGCCAATCAAAAACTGCCTGCTCATTTTCAACATCTCGGCAGTGGTGCTGTCACTGTGGACTTCTATCAAGGAGTGACGCGCGTGCTGCCCTATCGTAATGCCGCATTTGTGATATTGGTGGCAGATATATCTGAATCACATTTACTATCAATACGTTAACTAACCAAGGAAACAATATGAACACAAGGTGTCACGTTACTCTCTCTGGCGCTGGTGCGCTCGCCATTGCAGCTACAATTTTATCCCCGCTCAGCCATGCAGGAAGTAGTTATCATCGGCTGGTTTGGGACACTAACCCCGCGCATCAAGCCACTATTGGTTTCACTCCAAATGGTGGTAACAATCATGAAGTTAGATATGGATTTTCTACTGACGAACAGACTTGGAAAAGCCAGCTGCCACAACACACTAGAGTGTTTGACGGTCAGTTGACTTCGAACTTCGTGACGCTTAAGGATCTTCCGGCCAACAGTCCGGTTTATTACAAGGTTTGTGATTCTCAAGGTTGCAGCAATACTTTTTGGTTTAAAACAGCCCCAACTGACAATAGCCCTTTTGTTGTCATTGCCGGCGGTGATACACGGACAGGGTGGACAAACCGCCAAGAAGGAAACAAGCTTGTCGCCAAAGTCCGTCCTCTGTTTATCATGCACGGTGGTGATTATACCAATGCGAACTCTGCTTCTGAGATGAAAAGTTACTTATCGGATTGGCAGCTTACGTTTTCAACCGATGAGATAAATGGTAAGGCTTATCAGCGCATCTATCCATTTATTGCCACCCATGGTAACCATGAAGATGATAATTACAACACCCTCTGCGAAGTCTTTGGGGTAGATTACAATCAAGATAACCAATGCAACCCCCATGATACCTATGGTGCGTTTAACATCTCTCCCCTGCTGCGGGTTTATACTTTAAATTCTCAGTTTAAAAATAGTGGTTGGTCTAGCTATGCAACAGCGATGAATAATTGGTTTGATAATGACTTATCAAACCACGGGAACACCGCCAAGTGGCGAATTGGCCAATACCACAAGCCCATCTTCCCGCATTACTCTGGAAAGTCTGATAATGATATCTTATATACTTGGTGGGCGGATTTATTCTATGCCAACAAAATGAATCTGATCGTAGAGTCTGATACCCATATCAACAAGATGACTTATCCGCTAGTCCCAAATGGATCTGGCTTTAGCGCCAATGACAACGGCGGTACCGTATTTGTCGGTGAAGGGAGTTGGGGGGCACCGGCACGCTCGGCCAATGATCCCAAATCTTGGACTATAGATCTTGCCAGCATTCAGCAATTTAAAGTGATAACGGTAGAAGAATCAGGGATGCAAGTGAGAACCGCGCAGTTCGATCCCTCAGCACAGGCGCTTACCCACGCACAACGAGCTGCAGATCCGATACTGCTTCCGGACAATGTAAACTGGTGGAATGCCAATGGGATAGGAGAAGCCCTTAAATTGGTTCAAAGTACTTCCGGTTTGTCAAAAATTGATAAACCGACGGTTCCAACCCCTACGCCAACTGAGCTGACATCAGGTGAAGCAGTGGCAAACCTAAGTGCGGCTAAAGCACAAACGCTTTCCTTTTTCATTACCGTGCCCGAAAATACCAACACCCTTCGTGTAAACAGCGCTAACGGCAGTGGCGATGCTGATTTATATGTCCGCCATGCACAACTACCGACTCAATCAGAATATGACTGTAGACCTTACAAAGAAGGCAACAATGAAAGCTGCGCAATAAATTCGCCGGTCGCGGGAGATTACTTTATCCAACTATTTGGCTATGGCGCATTTTCAGGGGTTACTTTATTAGCTGAAAACGTTACCCAAGATGATAACACCACGACCTACCCGAACTTGTCAGGCAGCAAAGGAGATTGGCAGTACTTCAGCGTAGAAATTCCACGAGGCACACAACGACTATCAATATCATTAACTGGTGGCAGTGGCGATGCGGACTTATATCTGCGCGCAGGCACAAAGCCGACAGCGGATGACTACGACTGTCGCCCTTATGAAGATGGCAATGAAGAAAGTTGTACTGAGACCAACCCCGCTGCTGGCCTCTGGCATATAGGTATTTACGCATATCGAGCATACCAAGAGGTTACGCTGACCATAAACCATAACTGATCAATGTAAACCTTATCAGGGAGATCTCTATTGAGATCTCCTATGTGCAACTGTACAGCCCAAAGAATTCAGCCAGATTGAGATCTGTACCACAAATTGTTACAACTTTATTTGATAAAACCAATGTGATTCATCTTATTGCACTTGCAGCTACACCGACCTTGATGCTACTAATGATTTACACAAACATCAGTTTGTGTACATATTTAACAATCAATTCAAGGAAATGATATGAAACTTCAACTTAAAAAATCAAAAATCAAAAACCTTTCAAACCAAAAAAGACTCGAAAATGATGCTACACCAGAAGTTGGTGGTGGTTTTCGCACTTACAGATGTTCAGGACGTTGTTTAACCAACTTAACCAAAACAGCTAATCCTTACGGTCCCTGCGAGTGCTAATAGCATAGTAATCGTGTACAGCGCCACAACTAGTAGGCGCTGTTTTAGCTTGCTATAACCACCTAAATCGCAAACTGAAAACACTTCCTTTACGCTTTAACGTTACGCTAACTGATTAAGTCAAAAATTAGAGTGTTAACTTAAAAGAACACAAAAATTAAAACTCCTAACGATTTCAATCAACCTTGATATAAATTGCATCATTCCTATATCACGGCAAGTCTCTATTATCTTCTTCGACGCTTAGTGCGAGCACCTAATATGCGCTTTTTATCACGTTGTTTCTGCGATTTTCCCGAGTCTCGGCGATTATTTTTAGGCTCTCGCGTCAAATCAGGCTCATAGCCCGGTAACCACTGAGGCACCAAGCGCGCATCCAATAAAATTTCAATTTCTTCTAGTAACCACTGCTCATCCACGGTAACCAAAGAGATTGCCTGACCAGTTTTTCCTGCGCGACCGCTACGCCCGATGCGATGAATATAATCTTCAGCGACATAAGGCAGTTCTGCGTTGATCACATAGTTCAATGACTCAATATCAATACCTCTGGCTGCAACATCAGTTGCAACGAGCACTCGAATTTCACCAGATTTAAATTTGGCTAGCGCTTTATCCCGAGCCCCCTGAGTTTTATCACCGTGGATCGCCAAAGTAGCGAGTCCATCTTTATTGAGTTCGCTAGCATACTCGTCTGCACTGTTTTTGGTCCGTGTAAAAATCAGTACCTGTTGCCAGTTGTTTTTGCCGATCAGATGCGAAATTAACTCTCGCTTTCGCTCTTCATCTACTGAGTAAAAAATTTGTTCGACAGTTGCAGCTGCTTGGTTTTCTGTATCAACCCCCACTCTTGTTGGATTATTTAGCCAACCGCTCACCTGCTTTAATATCGATTCATCCACGGTGGCTGAAAACAATAAAGTTTGTCTACTATTAGGTACCTTACGCATGATGCGTTTAATCTCACCCATAAAACCCATATCAAGCATTCTGTCCGCTTCATCAAACACCAAGTGGGTGATATTATCCAGACTAAGCGACCCTTTAATCAGATGATCAAGTAACCGTCCGGGCGTGGCTATAACGACATCGGTACCTGCCCTTAGGCTTTTTTCCTGAGGACCAATATTGGCACCACCGTAAAGACATGTGACTTGAATGTCTGTATGTTCGCAAAAAGATATACTGCTATTGGCTACTTGCTGAGCAAGTTCTCTGGTTGGCGCTAAGACCAGAACGCTTGGGTTTCTGCCTTCTTGGCGAGGTTTAATAAGTAGCTGATGCAAAATCGGTAGCATAAACGCTGCGGTTTTGCCTGTACCTGTTTGAGCGCTCGCAACGACGTCGCTGCCTTGTAAAATGATTGGAATAGTAAGTGCTTGTATTGCTGTCGCTTCCTGGAATCCCAATTTTGCAACTGCTTGAATTAGGGCTTCATTTAGCTGAAGTTCGGTAAAGGTCATGACGTTCGATTAAGAAATATGAATGGCGCGCAGTATAACAAATTTCTGTTAACTTGAACTGAGGTTATATTGATAATTCTGACAAATGTTATTGTTATAATACCATTAAAAAAGGGCGCCTAAGCACCCTCTTTGACACACTATATAAAACGAATTAGATAGCTGCGTTTTTAAATTCTTTTACAAACTGTTGAACTGGCATGTTGTTACAACGTAAGTTGTCCACACGCTGGTTACCGATACGGCGACCTTTTAAGCCTGTGCGTACTGCTTCTAGGCATAGTTCAGTGGCACGGTCATCATTTTTAGCAAACAATGAAACCTTTTTCTCTTCCTTAATTTCGCGAGATGAAAGCTTAGCAAATTCGCGAATATCTGTGCCATTACACTTCACGCTTGGTGAAAAGCGAGAGATAAATAGACCTACAGAAGAAGCATGTTTGCGAGCGGCTTCAAAGCCTTGCTCCGCAGCAATTGTACAAACTTTGGTTTCTACAGATGCATCTTTACTAACGTATTCTACTTGTGAAGCAAAAACGTTTGATGAAGCTACAGATAACATACCAAGAAGAGTGAGAGATTTAAGCATAATATACCCCAAGTGAACGATTCGAGGCGCATTATAGTTATCGGATTTGCTTTGTAAATAGCTAAACCATGCATTTTTGTGCATTTAATAACCTATTCACATGTACCGAAACCCTTATTTAACACCTCGAATACAACTGGTCAAAAATTAACAAATTCACAAGGCCTCTTTACTTTTTGAACTGATCGCATCATGTAAAAGTGTTAAACTGCGACCATAAAAAATTACTGACATAACAATCATGAAAATAATCTCATTTAATATCAATGGACTAAGAGCAAGACTACACCAGCTCCAGGCATTAATTGAAAAACACCAACCAGATGTTATCGGCCTGCAAGAAATAAAAGTACATGACGAAGCATTTCCGGTCGACGATGTTGAAGCTTTGGGCTACCACGTCTATTTCCATGGTCAAAAAGCGCACTACGGTGTCGCACTGCTTTCAAAAAAACCAGCAAAGAGCATACAAAAAGGATTTGCAACAGACACTGAAGAATCTCAAAAACGCATGATTACCGGTGTTTTTTGCTCTGATTCAGGCCAAGAAGTCACCATAATGAACGGCTACTTTCCACAAGGGGATAACATTAATCACGAAACCAAGTTCCCCTATAAAAGGCAATTTTATGCAGACTTAATGGGGCACTTGAATGATTTTGCCGATCCACTCAGTAACTTAGTGGTAATGGGTGATATTAATATTTCACCAACCGATTTAGATATCGGTATTGGCGAGCAAAACCGTAAACGGTGGTTAAAAACCGGTAAATGCTCTTTCCAACCTGAAGAACGTGAGTGGCTGAAGACACTACTAGATTGGGGCTTTAAAGATACATTTAGAGAGCTGACTCCTGAGGCGACTGATAAATATTCGTGGTTTGACTACCGCTCTAAGGGATTTGACGATAATAGAGGACTACGTATCGATGTGATTTTGGCAACTCAACCTCTTATGGAAAAATGTGTAGAAAGTGACATTGATTACGAATTAAGAGGAATTGAAAAGCCATCAGATCACGCGCCAATTTGGGCAACATTCGAACTGTAACGGGTCCGTATTTAAACTAATATAGGAAGGGCCTATTCTAAACAATTGGAATAGGCCAATCACAATTGCGCATAGTTGGGTGTGGCAGTGACATTAATTATCTCCCTCATAGCATTTGCTTGTAGCCTTGATAAATCGGCTTATCACAGTCTGTTATCAACGCCTGCTAGACAGACTGGCGTATTGAGCTGTGCTGTCATCCTCTGCTTACTGTGGCAAATAAAGGCGGGAATATTACCCCAACTCAATATTCATATACTTGGTATTACCGCCGTAAGCCTCACTTTAGGCTTGCGAATGGGTACTCTCAGCGTGACATTAGCCGCGTTATTACATGGCGTATTCAATACGCTTTCGTTATATGAGTTTGCGAATTTTTGGCTGTTTAGCGCACTACTACCCTGCTATCTCAGCTATTTTCTATTTTTGTTATGTTACACCTACTTACCGAGACATTTTTTTGTCTATATCTTTGTTTGTGCGTTTATATTCGCAGGTACGGTCGGCTGCCTAAAGATTCTATCCAGTGCCATGTTTTTCTACTTTGAGGGACTGTATACTTGGCCACAATTAGCAGACAATTACCTGCATTTTTCCATTATAATGTGGTTCCCTGAAGCAATGCTAAACGGCATGGCCATGACGTTGCTCATCACCTACAAACCACATTGGGTGAAAACCTTTTATGATAAGGACTACCTAGACAAATGACTGCCAATTATCGCTGCCCTTTATGCCAGCAATCGCTGTTTAAAGGTGGCTTCAGCTACGTCTGTAATAATAATCATCACTTTGACATTGCCAGAGAAGGCTATGTAAACCTGCTGCCAGTACAAAATAAAAAGTCCAAGCAACCAGGAGATAACAAAGAAATGGTTATGGCAAGAAGAGCTTTTTTTGAGACCGAGCATTACCACTTTTTGCGCGACATTGTTGCAGCTAAATGTGCTGCAAAGCATCCTCTAACAGTCTTAGATTTGGGTTGTGGTGAGGGTTTTTATACCAACGAAATTGCCAAGCAATGTAAAGAAGCTGATGTGTACGGGATTGATATCGCCAAAACGGCGGTTCGCTACGCAGCTAAGCGTTACCCACATGTTCACTTTAGCGTGGCATCCACCAAAGAATCGCCATTTGAGTCGCAGTGTGCCGATGTTATTGTCAGTATCTTCGCACCAGTATTTGACCAAGAACTTGCTCGTTTGCTAAAACCTGATGGCACCCTATTTATCATTTCACCAGGCCCCAAGCATCTATTCGAATTTAAATCGATTATTTATGATGACGTAAAGCTACATACGCCTCCAGCAACACCAAACGGGTTTGAGCTAGTGGAGCAAACTCCGTTAGAGTTAACCCGCCCCATTGAATTTGATAATGCGCAAAACTTGATCACAATGACACCGTTTGCGTGGAAATTTAAACAAGAGCATCTTGACCGATTACAAAAAATTGAGTCTCTCTGTGTGACTTATTCGTTTTACGTCAGTGAGTACAGGTTGGCGAAATAAACAAAATCACCCAAGAACCTTACAGGTTTTCTTGGGTGAACGCTTTATCCATTTTTTCGAACATATCTTTTAGTAACCGAGCCAGTTCACGATATCTTGGTTTGCGGCTGGTCAGTGGAATATCGTAACCGTTAGCAACCATTTTTTGATGCAGTTCAGTATACCAACTATACAGCGCCGGATTTAACGGTGTTTCTGCTCGCTTACCTAGCCATAGTAGGCCCTGAAGAGGTAATGACAAAAAGAAAAGTGCAACCGCTATCGCCTGAGGCAGGTACTCATGACCAAGCTGACTAGTTTGCAAAAATAAGGTAAATATTGCCAACATTGGCATGGTGTTCAATGCTAATTCTGTCGCTTTAATCACTCTAAATTCAGCGAATAAAGGCGCCAACTCCTTGCGCATAGGCCACTCTTTCGAGTACTGACGTCCAAGTTGCACTTGTGAAATAAGACTTTTTTGCATCGTCACTCCTAGGTGCTAACTTTTATTTAAATAATCAGGTAAAATTAACGTCTTAACTGTCAACTATACCTTAGTCTAATACGTAGCTTAAATGCGCTTATGCTTTAAGCTTAATACGTGATAACTGTTATTGTCAAAACGGAAACTCATTATGTCATCTCAGCATGTTTTGGTTCTTAATTGTGGAAGTTCAAGCCTTAAATTCGCCATCATCGACAACTCAACCGGGGACGAAGTCTTATCCGGTCTTGCAGAACGTCTTGCCGAGCAAAGCCCACAAGTAAAATACAAGTACCAAGGCAACAAACAATCCATCACACTCAATAGTGGAGACGCGCATCAAGTCGCCATCGAGACACTGGTTGGGCTAATTAAGCAGTTATCTCTGGATACTCACCTAGTTGCTGTCGGTCATCGGGTGGTACATGGTGGGGAAAGGTTCACCCACTCAGTGATTATCGATGACCAAGTTTTGCAGGCTATCCAAGAAACTGCAAGCCTAGCTCCACTACACAACCCTGCGAATCTGCTCGGCATCAAAGCAGCTCAAACCGCCTTTAGTACATTACCACAAGTTGCGGTATTTGATACGGCATTCCACCAGTCAATGGATCAAGTTGCGTACCTTTATGCTCTGCCCTATGCATTGTATCGTGACCACGGAGTCAGACGCTATGGCTTCCACGGCACCAGCCATGCTTATGTATCGGCTAAAGCAATCGAAAAGTTAGGGTTAAACAACAAGCCTTCAAAAATAATTACGGCGCATTTAGGTAATGGATGTTCAGTTGCAGCAATTAAAGATGGTAAATCCGTTGATACCAGTATGGGACTAACTCCACTTGAAGGCCTAGTGATGGGGACGCGCAGCGGTGATATTGACCCAGGACTTTTTTCCTTTTTGGTAAATCAACTAAATTATTCTACGCAACAGATCGATACATTATTAAATAAACAAAGTGGATTACTGGGGATTAGCGAATTGTCTAACGACTGTCGCACCATCGAAGAGGCGGCAGCTGAGCATCACCCACAAGCTCAGTTAGCGCTAGATATTTTTTGTTATCGCTTGGCAAAACAAATCGCCAGCTTCCTTGTCCCACTGGAAGGATTAGATGCCTTGGTGTTTACCGGTGGAATTGGTGAAAACTCGGATGTGATCCGAACTAAAGTGGTCAAACACCTTTCTTTCTTAGGGTTTGAAATAGACTCAGATGCGAATCTTGCGGCTCGTTTTGGCCAATCAGGTAAAATTACCAAATCCAGTAACTCAGCATGCGCTCTTGTTATCCCAACGAATGAAGAGTGGATGATAGCTAACGACGCAGCAAAATTGGCCAAAGAGGTAAACTAATATGGGTCGACGTATTATGCTCATTCCAATCTCAACAGGGGTTGGGTTAACTGCTGTGTCGGTTGGTATTGTCCGCGCACTCGAACAAAAAGCGGTTAAAGTTAATTTTTTCAAGCCTATATCTCAACCAAGAAAAGACGATAAAGGTCCTGAAAAATCGACCTTGATCATCCAGCAAGGTTCTGCAATTCAGCCGCCAACACCTTTTGAGCTCAGTTATGCTGAGCAAATGATTGGAGATGGCAAGGGCGATGACTTGCTAGAAGAAATCGTTGAGCGCTTTGAAAGCGTCATTCAGGACGACGAGGTAGCCATTATCGAAGGCATGGTGCCAACACGTCGCCAACCTTATGCAGGTCGTGTTAACCGTGAAATCGCACAAACGCTTGGTGCCGATATCATTTTTGTACTCACACCCGGTAACGACAATAACGAGCAATTAGAAGACCGCTTAGAAATCGCCGCAGGTAACTATGGCGGTGTTAATCATTCACGGGTATTGGGCTGCATCTTCAATAAGGTAAATGCCCCGCTAGATGAAGATGGTCGTGCTCGCGCTGATTTAGTCGACCAGTATAAGCCCGAAGAACTCGAAAACGAAATGAACCGCCTTGCTTCGTTACCTATATTCCGTAAACATCCATTTATGCTGTTAGGAGCCATCCCTTGGGACTTTGACTTAGTTGCACCTCGTGTCATTGATCTTTGTAATTACATGAAAGCAGAGGTCATAAATGCCGGCGATATGATCCACCGTCGCCTTCGTCGCGTCACATTTTGCGCCAGAACCGTCTCTAATATTCTTAATCACTTTACTCCAGGTGCGTTATTGGTAACGCCAGGTGATCGCTCTGACATTTTGGTTGCGGCTTGTCTATCTGCGATGAACGGTACAAAAATCGGTGCTATTTTACTGACTGGTGGATTTAAACCCGAACCCAAAATCATGATGCTTTGTGAGCAAGCGATGGAAACGGGCTTACCTATCCTAGCTACGGAGGCGGACACTTGGCGCACTTCATTGCTACTTCACAATTTTAATATGGAAGTACCAAGCGACGATGAACAACGGATTGAAAAAGTAAAACAGCACAATGCCGCCCACATTGATAATGATTGGCTAGATAGTTTAACCAAAGGCGTCGCTAAAACACGTAAGCTTTCGCCGCCAGCATTTAGGTTTCTGCTGACTGATTTGGCTCGTAAAGCGAATAAAACCATCGTGCTGCCTGAAGGAAACGAACCAAGAACCATCAAAGCTGCGGCAATTTGTGGCGAACGTAATATCGCAAAGACTGTATTGCTTGGTGAGCGTGACGAGATTGAACGTATCGCAGCACAGCAAGGCGTGGAATTAAACAGCAATGTGACCATTTTGGAGCCTCAGCAAGAAATCGAAAAATACATTGCCCCCATGGTTGAATTACGAAAAAACAAAGGATTAACTGAGGTTGTTGCCGAGGAACAGCTACAAGACAATGTGGTCTTGGGCACAATGATGTTGGCACAAGGAGTCGTGGATGGCTTGGTATCAGGTGCGGTAAACACCACAGCAAACACCATACGACCACCGCTACAGCTGATTAAAACAGCCCCCGGAGCGTCTTTGGTAAGTTCGGTGTTCTTTATGTTGCTGCCAGATCAAGTACTCGTTTATGGCGACTGCGCCATCAACCCGGATCCAACCGCGGAACAATTGGCTGATATTGCAATTCAATCCGCTGATTCAGCAGCGGCATTTGGAATCGAACCAAGAGTTGCAATGATCAGTTACAGCACTGGCACTTCTGGACAAGGCGCCGATGTTGATAAAGTACGAGAAGCAACACAAATAGCCCAACAAAAGCGTCCAGATTTAGATATCGACGGACCATTGCAGTATGATGCTGCAATCATGGAAAATGTCGCCAAGAAAAAAGCGCCTAATAGTAAAGTTGCCGGTAAAGCTACGGTGTTTGTATTCCCGGACCTCAATACTGGTAACACCACCTACAAAGCGGTGCAAAGGAGTGCTGAGCTGATCAGTATTGGACCGATGCTGCAAGGCATGAGAAAGCCAGTTAACGACCTTAGCCGTGGCGCGCTGGTTGATGATATTGTCTACACCATTGCACTGACCGCGATTCAAGCGAAGCAAAACGACCAATAGTAAATTAAGCCCAACTACGTGTTGGGCTTTAATCTCTCGTTGCATCCATTTAACAGGTAATTTACTCTAGCGATACTTACAACTCGGCTATACTAAAACGAAGCAAATTTATAGGTTGAGCTATGTCGAAGCAAACATTACAGCTGCTAAAACAAGAATTTACGATACATAGCCTAGATAATGACGCTACGGTGCCAGCTGCGGTATTGGCCTGTGATGTTTTCTTTATTGCCAAAACTAGTGACGAATTATCGATAGTCTGCCCTTCCAGCATAGAAGTGGATAGCTTTGCCGCAGAGTCACAATGGCGAGCATTTGAAATAATTGGTCCACTGGGGTTTTCTCTCACTGGGATCATGGCGAATATTTCGGGTGTGCTAGCAAAAGCCAATGTGTCTATTCTAACCATCTCGACATACGACACTGATTATATTCTGGTAAAACAGAACCAAATTCAAACTGCTGAAAAAGCGCTAACCAAAGACGGGTACTTGCTCCTTTGATCCAGTTATCTGCTCCTGTTCAATATCGCCCGATTTCGCAAATTGCAAACCCAATTGCGAATATACCAAGCCCATTCACAGGTAAAGTTTTGCCATTATCTCACCACCCCAACCCTACTATCGCTTCAGGTATATTAGGTATCGGTGTTTGTGTGCAACTTAACGTGCCTTTGTTGTTATCGCCATGCAATGGCATCATTGAGCAAATAAGAAAAAATAGCCGAGAGTATATCCTCAAAGGCAGTAATGGCCTGCGCTACTTACTAAACTTAGAAGTTGCCAATGAGTACGCTAAAGCAGAGTACTTAAAGGCTAACTGCTTTGGTAAACAACACGTCAAATTAGGTGAACCTTTATGCTTTTTTGACGTACCACTTGATGAGGCAAAGACTTTTGCAGCGATTGTGTTGCTCAATGCACAAAAATTGGGGGCGTGTTATTATCCCCTACAACAAGTAACCGCGGCCAAAGAGCCAATAATTACCATAGCAAGGGCATGTTCAATATGACCATCACAATGTTTGGGATCAGTAACTGCGATACCATAAAAAAAGCAAAAAAATATCTACAAGACAACAACCACGATTTTACTTTTCATGATTACCGTCAAGATGGCCTAAGTGCTGAGTTATTGAGTCAATTTGTCGCTGAGCTTGGCTGGGAACAAGTGTTGAATAAACGTGGTACAACCTACCGAGCACTCAGTGATGAACAAAAACAAAATTTAAACAGCAACTCTGCTCAACAATATATGTTAGACGCGCCAGCCATGATCAAAAGACCTATTTTACAATACCAAGGTAAATATTATGTGGGCTTTAAAGCAGCACAATACGATGAGATATTTGCTTAATGAGTGACGTTGTTAAACTTGCACAAGCATTAATTCAAAGAGCCTCTGTCACGCCAGATGATGCTGGTTGCCAACAATTGATGAACACTCGGCTTGCGAAAATAGGCTTTAATATAGAAGAACACTTTTTTGTTGATACCTTAAATACCTGGGCGCGTAGAGGCGACTCAGGGCCACATTTTTGCTTCGCAGGACATACCGATGTTGTCCCTGTCGGTGAAGAATCAGCATGGCAATATCCTCCTTTCTCGGCCGAAGTCGTCGATGGTGTTTTGCATGGCCGTGGCGCCGCAGATATGAAAGGCTCTCTCGCCGCGATGGTGGTTGCTACAGAACGCTTTGTTGCGAAAAATCCAAATCATCCCGGGTCGATATCATTTTTAATTACGTCTGATGAAGAAGGTCCATTTGTAAACGGCACGACTCGTGTTGTAGATTTGCTAGAAGCTAGAAACGAAAAAATTGATATGTGTCTAGTGGGTGAACCTTCGTCTCGACACAAGCTTGGTGACGTTGTTAAAAATGGACGTCGAGGCTCTCTCACCGGTCATCTCAAGGTCAAAGGGAAACAAGGCCATGTCGCCTATCCTCATCTAGCGCAAAACCCAATCCACTTGGCTGCTCCGGCACTGGCTGAATTAAGCCAAGCCACTTGGGACCAAGGCAATGCATTTTTTCCAGCTACGAGCTTTCAGATATCAAATATCAATGGTGGAACAGGTGCTGGCAATGTGATCCCCGGTGAATTAAGCGTTCAGTTTAATTTTCGTTTTAGCACTGAAGTCACCGTAGAAGAACTGCAACATCATGTCATCGCCATTTTAGATAAATACAACTTGGATTATCAGCTCAATTGGATTGTTAATGGACTGCCATTTCTAACAGAGCCAGGTCCACTACTTGACGTCACGTTAGAGGCAATCAAGGAAGTAACGGGTATCGATAGTAATCCAGAAACAACAGGTGGCACTTCAGATGGTCGTTTTATCGCGCAAACAGGCTGCAAAGTCATTGAGTTAGGTCCTATTAACGCCACTATACATCAAGTTAATGAGTGTGTGAGCTGTGACGACTTAGACCAACTTGCGTTGATCTATGAAAAAATCTTGGAGAAGTTGTTTGTCTAACGGCTGCTTAACTATCACTGAGCGCATCGCTTGTGGCTTAGATCAAAGCCACTTGGTCGATTTTCAAGGCAGGCAAGTGCATGGTGAGATCGTCGCAGATCTTAATAGTTTAGTAGAGGCAGCTAAAAAGGCAGGTTTTACGTTTGCTATTGCTTCATCTTATCGAGGGTTTGAGCGTCAGATGCAGATTTGGAATGCCAAATTTGCCTCAAAACGTCCCGTTTACGACTTAAGTGGTGATCAAGTAGATCTTTCTTCACTTGATGAGCTGGCCAAGATCCATGCAATAATGCTGTTTTCAGCGCTTCCAGGGGCAAGTCGACACCATTTTGGCAGCGATCTCGACGTATTCGCCAGCAACTGTATCCCTACAGGTCAAAACCTTCAGCTCGAGCCTTGGGAATATCAAGACAGTGGTTACCTTTATGAATTTAATCGATGGCTGGATAACAACTTAGCGCGTTTTGGCTTCTATCGACCTTATGATGAGTACCGTCAAGGCGTCGCCCCGGAGCCTTGGCATATTAGCCATAGAGCCACCGCGTCAAAGTTAACTCCTGTGCAGTCTGTAACGGCGATTGCCAATGTGATCAGAGAACATGATGTGCAAGGCAAGGATTGTATTCTCGCTCACCTTCCTGAGCTTTATGAGCGCTTTATTATTAATGTTGCTTAGCGTGTGCTAGGGCCTGTTGATGTTTCAAGTTTGTTTTTACAGCCGTTTGCTTGGCATTGATACAAGGCAGAGCCTGCGTAGCATAGTGATTCTATGTGAGTCAGGCGATTACGTCGTAGAAATGCCAATCAAGCGTTGTCCTTCGATTTCACCTCAGTGGGCTTTGAGCGCCGCGCTCAAAACCCACTAAAGTGAATAAAAATCAAACAACAAAGAACAACAGAGGCCCTAAGCAACCGTTTTCCGAACGTTTATTTTTCGTGTAACGCGTCTAGTCTTGCAAGCAAACTAGAGGTATCAAAACGACCCCCACCAATCGCTTGTACATCGGCGTAATATTGATCAACTAACGCAGTTAACGCCAAACTTGAGCCATTGCTGCGCGCCTCATCAAGGGCAATTCCCAGATCTTTACGCATCCAATCAACAGCAAAACCAAACTCGTATTCTCCAGCTAACATGGTTTTATAACGGTTTTCCATCTGCCATGAACCAGCCGCGCCTTTGGCAATGGTTTCAACCACTTTTTCGCCGTCCAAACCGGCTTTTTTGGCAAAGTGAAGCCCCTCAGCAAGACCTTGAACGACACCTGCAATGCAGATTTGATTGACCATTTTACACAACTGTCCGGCACCAACATCACCCAGCAATTGACTAAAGCGAGAATACGCCGCCATCACAGGTTGTGCTTTTTCAAATGCCTCACGGTTTCCACCAGCCATAACTGTCAGTACACCGTTTTCAGCACCCGCTTGGCCTCCAGACACCGGAGCATCAATAAAGTCAACTGATTGCAGCGCTGCTTGTTCAGCAACCTCGCGAGCGACTTTCGCCGAAGTCGTTGTATGATCAACCAAGATAGCGCCCGACTTGATACCTGCTAACACGCCTTCTTTGCCATAAACGACTGAACGCAAATCATCGTCATTACCGACACACATGAATACTAAGTCACAGTCGGCAACGGCCTGTTTAGGTGTCGACTGGTAATCTCCAGAAAACTCTTCAGCCCAATTCTGAGCTTTTACTTGAGTTCGGTTATAAACCGTTACTTGATGACCTGCACTGCGCAAATGTCCGGCCATTGGATAACCCATTACACCTAAGCCTAAAAAAGCGACCTTCACTGACATATTTCTGTCCTATTTCACTGTTATCTTTATGAGAATGGAGATTTTATACCCGAGCATCAGAGTCATAGCAAATGAATTTCATGTTATGACTAATAGATATGTACATTATTAACACACGGAGCCTAAAAGGATGGAGAATATATATCGTTTTAGCGTACAGCTTATTGACGGACAAGTGCTGCCGCTAAAAACATTGGCCGGACGGCCCATCCTCATTGTCAACATCGCAAGCAAATGTAGCTTTGCGCCACAGCTTTCTGCGCTTGAAAAGCTGTATCAAAAATACCGGCCTTTTGGGTTGGAAGTTTTGGCGTTTCCTTGTAACCAATTTGGCCGCAATGAACCTCTTGAAGATGAAATGCTAAAAGAGTTTTATAGCTCTCACTTTGATTTAAGTTTTAAAATTTGTACTAAGACTCAGGTCAATGGTCCAGAGGCGCATCCTTTGTTTGGATACCTTAAATCGAACACCCGAGGTATTGCGCAAAATCGCGCGATAAAATGGAACTTTACAAAGTTTCTAATTAACACCGAAGGCATGCTAGTATCACGTTATGCACCCAGAACAAAACCAGAAACTTTAAAATCGGTGATAGAGAGTCAGCTAAATCATGAAAGTCGCCCTGTTCAGCTCGCAAAACTATGAAAAACCTTTTTTCGAAGATGCTCGCACACAGCATAACACAATAGAATTTCACTACTTTGATGAATCTCTCAATGAGAACACCGCGTCACTTTGCCAAGGCTTTGACGCGGTTTGCGTGTTCGTCAACGACAGTGTTAATGCCAATGTACTTACTTTGCTACACTCATACGGAATAAAGTGTATTGCGCTCAGATGTGCAGGCTATAACAACGTAGATATCGCCAAAGCACACGCGCTTGGGATCGACGTCGTCCGTGTACCAGCATACAGCCCTGAAGCGGTTGCCGAGCATTGTATTGCGCTGATGTTGACGCTAAGCCGAAAAACCCATAAAGCTTATAACCGAGTCCGAGAAGATAATTTCGACTTAAATGGCTTACTTGGCTTTAACCTTCACAATAAAACAGTTGGCGTGGTAGGCTGCGGTAAGATTGGTCAAGCGTTAGTCCGAATTCTCAACGGTTTTGGTGCGAACGTACTGGTTTTTGATCCCAATGTAGGCGAAGGTCCGTATACGTTGGTTTCTTTCGAAATGCTACTGTCTCAAAGTGACATCATTAGCCTGCACTGCCCACTGAATGAAGACACCCACCATATGATTGATGAATCTGCATTTGAGAAAATGAAGAATGGTGTAATGTTGATTAATACCAGCCGTGGTGCCCTAATCGACACACAAGCTTGTATTCGCGCTTTAAAGTCTAAAAAGTTAGGCTATCTTGGACTAGACGTTTATGAGCAAGAGTCAGAGTTATTTTTCAAAGACCGCAGTGAAGAAATCATACAAGACGATATATTCTTACGTTTGGTGAGCTTTCCCAACGTGCTAGTTACTGGCCATCAAGGGTTCTTTACCAAAGAAGCGTTACGTCAAATTGCCACCACCACAGTAAAGAACCTCGATACTATTTTTCAAAATGGTAGCTGTGAAAACTGTGTTATTGCCTAATTTAACCTCAGCTGAAGTTAAATTAACGCCGAGTCACTAATGCTCGGCGATATCTAATCCTATTTTTCTATAGCTTATCGAGTTGCGCCTGTAACCGGGCTTCGGTTTCAACAAAAAAGTTGTAGTATTGATGGCTTTTGCCCGCCACCTGCAGAGTAGTTTTTATCTGCGCTAACGCACTTGCCATATCCCCTTGCATTTCATAACCGTAGGATAGCGCATAGTAAGCCTCTGCTGATTTAGGGTGTAGATTAATATTATATTTGAATACCGAAATGGCTTGATCAACTTGCTTTCTATCAACGAGGTTATAACCAAGACTCCTCACTACATCATTTGGTGGTGTGATCTGCTCACCCCACTGCTTTGACAACCGATTATAGTAATCATCTATCGACGCTGTGTTTCCAGAAAATTCGCGCATTGGCATTTGTGTCGGCAAAAACAGCTGTTTATAGGCAAAAAATGCCCCCGCTGAAGAAGTTAAGCCATGTGCAACACCGTCAAAGCTATCGGTCACGACTTTCAGACCTTCCGGTTTGTTTTTTGTGATGAACTGCGCCATGTCATCGTAACGCTCACGCATAATTCCAGCTTCTTCACCAATATTAATATATAAGTAGCTATCTAACTGTTTGCTTTTGCTGATAAAAGCTTTAGTGCTTTTGGCTGTCGCACCGAAGTTCCACCAAATAGCAGGGCTATATGCAATATGGGCTTGGAACAGCCCCGGTCTCGCTTGCATAGCGTAAAGCGAAAACACCCCTGCTGCGGACGCACCAGCAATAATTTTATAGTCGTGAGTACGATAGTTATCATCCACATATGGAATCAATTCTTTCTCGATAAAGTTTAAGAATTTGGCGGCACCACCGCCTTGCCCCTCAAATCCCATGGGTTCAGTATTTACTGTCGGATAGTAGTCGCGAATTCGGTCGGTATTCTCTATCCCAACAATAATCGCTTCAGGTGCTGCTTTTACATTTTGCAAACGCTCCAAAACAGAGCTGATTAGACCTGTATTTTCTACTCCATCAAGACGATAAATAACGGGATAAACCTTACTTGGGTTAGTGTGGTAGCTTTTTGGTAGCACTACCGTAAATTCTCGTTTTTCTCCGAGCTCTTTTGCATTGAGGTGATGCTGATAAGAAAGTTTTGCAGTTTGTTGTTGTTTGGCATAGCTCGTCGAGCAGATAAAGGCGCAAGCCGCAAATAAAGCAGCGAATAAATAGGTTTTTTTGTTATTCAACACGTCAATCCTTACCGTTATTTATATTGCCAATGCACTGTTAAGTTACATTGTCTTGTTGTTTTAATTTGGTTAAGCACTTGTTGTTCATGTAGTTTTGGACGTTGTCCCGCTCTGGAGGTTATCACGTAGTTACCCAAATCACACCTTAATTGAGGCATCAGAAACACGATAAGTTTAAATTACGCATAAAAAAAGAGCACCCTAATTTAAGATGCTCTTTTGTTACTTCAAGTCAGAGTTAGTGATCTTTACGCTTTGCTTTTCAGCTCTTGTGTGACCTTAGCTAAGCCTACTTCAGAAATTCTGGTGGTGATCTCTTTTTGCTTCGCACTCAGTAAAGAAATCCCTTCTGCCACCATATCATATACCTTCCAGCTACCATCTTTACTTTGGCGAAACTTGAAGTGGATATCGATATCTGGGCCATTGTTTTCTTTGATAACCGCTTTTACTGTTGCAAATTCAGCGTCATTTGAAGTTGGAAGCTCCTCAAAAACCACTTCTTGCCCTTTATACTGCAATAACGCATTGGCATAAGTCGCAATTAAATACTCGTCTACAGCACCAATAAACTCAACCGCTTCCTCTCTTTTTAGGCCTTTAATATGCTTACCCAACAACTTAAAGGAAACAAACTTCACATCGACGTGAGGCATTAAACGACTTTTTACAATACCTTTCATCTCAACAGGTGTCGCTTTTCCATCTTTATTAACTGTTTTTATGTCAGCAAACAGTTGGTCGCCAACTTGGTTGATCAGCGAATAGGGAGAAGACTCCGCTGACACAAAACATGAAAACAATAAGATGCCTAAACTAACTAAAAATCTTTTCATCGATTTATTCCTTAACTGTAAAAAAGCGTTAGTCATTCCTACCTAACCGACGCTCACTTTCTAAACCTATTAATCAACGTGTAAAAAGCACGCTCACGAGTGCTTTTATGACTTCCTTAATCTGTACGGTATTATATGTTTTTTGGTTCGCTAAAAATGTCAAAATTTGTATCAAATTATGCTATTTACATTTAAGCAATAATTAATTTGTGGCATTCACATAAAAACAATTTAGATCGAGCGGATAGCTATCAAGGCATCGCTAACGATCAGTTTGGCTTGAGTTTTTTTATCGTCCACTGAGTAGCATGATAGGAAGTAATCCAATTTATCATTTCTTTAACTCGCAACGGCTCACTAAATAGACCCCCTTGCAGGTAGTCACTGGATAACGAGTTCGCGTAATCGTAATCTGCGTCGGTATTAATATTTGCAACACGAACCATACAGCCAAGTTTTTTGCCAAAATATACATACGTTTCAAATGTTGCGCGTGACTTCACGGGATCTATAGATTGGCCAATCAGTT
The DNA here is from genome assembly GCF_051930985.1 of Pseudoalteromonas sp. T1lg65. Lineage (NCBI taxonomy): Bacteria > Pseudomonadati > Pseudomonadota > Gammaproteobacteria > Alteromonadales > Pseudoalteromonadaceae > Pseudoalteromonas > Pseudoalteromonas sp. T1lg65. The sequence goes on from NZ_CP196837.1 coordinate 2,280,824, forward strand.
TAAAATGAGACAATGGTAGATTTTGGATTTCGCTAGGATTGGCATAACCGGCTTCACATGTCACACCCCCTACTCCAAATCCCATTTCCTTCAATGTTTCAAGGAGTTGATTAAGCTCAAGCTGGCTAATCTCCAAGCTACCAAGGGTAATTTCAAAAACTAATCGACTAGGATCAATACAATATTGATCAAGGCAATTGGCTAGAGTAGAAATCAATAATCCTGAAGGAATTCCATTTAAAGGGAGTTCTGCATGTATTCGCAATTGAGAGTTTGTCTTCAATAATAGTGCACTGTCGGTAAAAACGTTATCCAACAAACAACTTACAAAACTCTTCGTCCGATTATTTTCATGAGCAATGGCGCTCAATTGGGTCATTGTTACAACATTTCCGTTAGGCAAAGGCCAAGCAAACCTTGTTTCTACTCCGTAAAGATCGCCATTGGCGGCTGAAATAATTGGCTCGTAATAGGTTTCCAAACACTGTGACGCAAATACGGTTTCGCTTTGCGTGTGTAAATGGTTATCGACTTTCTTTTGATTATGAATTTCTTCGTCGTAAACAATAATACTTTGCTGAGACCGCTTAGCTGCATACATAGCAACATCAGCCTGCTGCATTATTTGGTCAATGTCCCGCTTCAAGTCAGGAAGAAAAATACTGACACCAGCACTGTAACGCACATCAAGTGACACACCAGCAATTTTGATCCCAGTACCCAAATGACTTAACAAAGTATTATTCTGCGCATATATTTCACGGATGTTGACCGTATCCAGCAGTATCGCAAATTCATCACCACCAATTCGAAATAATTGATTTCCTTTTAGCAATGCCGACTCCATTTTTTTTGCGACTGCAACCAGCAACTGATCTCCAAATGCGTGGCCTCTTTTATCGTTAACTTCTTTGAAACTGTTCAAATCGATCAGCATAAAACTGAATGAACGATGTGCAGCAATCAACTCAACGGAGGTTTCTTGTAACTTTTTACGATTTTTGATTTTGGTAAGAAAGTCGTGGTCGGCTCGATACTGAGCATCACGCTTAGCATTATTTAATTCTACGAGGCTTGAATAACTTAACAAACTTACTACTGCGACAAACACAGAACCAAAGAACAAAATAACGCATAAGGCGTATTCAACTATCGTGGGTGTCGATGCCTGCCACAGATAGTATCCGTAACCTATGTAGCAGCAAATAAAAAAGCACACTAAACCACAAAGCAGCTTCCAACCGACTGAAGTCGCTATGTGACAAATTTTGGCAATGAATACCAAACTGTAAGCCAGAATAAAGCTGCCAATAAAAACAGCAAAAGAAGCTATCAAAATAATCAGCTATTTTGGTCTGTAGGTATTTTTAGTGTAGATGATTATTGTAATAACTGAGATCAACGTTGCAATTGAGGGCAATGGCTTTGCCAGCCATTGCCCTTTAAGTTAAATAACTATTACTTAGCCTGTTTCAGCATTGCAAACAACTGATCTTTTAAATGCAGTCGTTGTTTCTTTAATGACTCTAAATAGTCATCACTAGAGTGCTCTACTCCATCTTCTATTCTGATCACGGCGTTGTCCACATCATGGTATTCATCAAAAAGTTTTGAAAAGTGTCTATCAGACATTTTTAGCTCATGAATTTTATCTTTAAATTCAGGAAGCTCTTTAGAAAGTGTATGGCGCTCTATATTCATGATGTATTTGTCCTATGTGAGATTAATGTTCCGTCCTTCGTAGACACAGCGCAAAATATCGCTTGCTGTCATAGACATCACTTACTCTACACTCGCTCTCCGGGCACATGTTGATCTAGAGCAAGACCATCAACTATCGCGATTATAAATTCGACTGTCCATCCAATAAATTGAGATATCTCTCGTTAACACCTTAAAGTCGCTAGCCGCCAATGGGCAATTGTTGTAAAATAACGGCGTTTCTAAGCATTTCTAACTAGCAACTTTTAGAGGAAAACCTGTGAGCGAACAAAAACAGTCTCTTAGTTATAAAGACGCTGGCGTTGACATCGATGCGGGCAACGCATTAGTCGAAAGAATTAAGGGCGTAGTGAAAAAGACCCGCCGTCCAGAAGTAATGGGTGGTATTGGTGGCTTTGGTGCACTATGTGAACTTCCAACTGGGTATAAAGAGCCTGTTTTAGTTGCTGGCACAGATGGTGTTGGTACTAAGCTTCGCTTAGCCATTGACCTTAAAAAACATGACACGGTTGGTATCGACCTTGTCGCCATGTGTGTGAACGATCTTATTGTCCAAGGTGCAGAACCCCTATTTTTCTTGGACTACTATGCAACAGGTAAACTAGATGTTGACGTTGCTGCTGACGTTGTGACTGGCATAGGCAAAGGCTGTGAACTATCTGGCTGCGCTCTTATCGGCGGCGAAACCGCGGAAATGCCAGGTATGTACGAAGGCGATGACTACGATATGGCTGGTTTCTGCACTGGCGTCGTCGAGAAATCAAAAATCATTGATGGTTCAAAAGTCGCTGCAGGCGATCAGTTGATTGCTCTGGCTTCAAGCGGTCCACATTCGAATGGTTACTCTCTGATCCGCAAGGTTTTAGAGGTATCTGGCGCTGATACAAACGCAGAGTTTGAAGGTAAGACTCTGGGTGAACACCTACTTGAACCAACGCGCATCTATGTAAAATCAATTCTAGAACTACTTAAATCAGTAGACGTCCACGCACTATCACACATTACAGGTGGTGGTTTCTGGGAAAACATCCCTCGCGTGCTACCAGAGTCAGCAAAAGCGGTGATCAAAGGTGATAGCTGGCAATGGCCTGCAATTTTCAACTGGCTACAAGACAACGGTAATATCGCAACTCACGAAATGTACCGTACGTTCAACTGTGGCGTTGGTATGATTTTAGTGGTACCTGCAGACAAGCTTGAACAAAGTTTAGATATTCTTAAAGCACAAGGCGAAGATGCTTGGCATATTGGTGAGATCCAAACCGCTGAGGCAGGCCAAGAGCAAGTAGAAATCTTAGGTGGTGCCGAGTAATGGCGCCAACCCGCCTCGTTGTTTTAATCTCTGGTAGTGGTTCAAACTTACAAGCGATTATAGATGCCTGCCAAAGCGGATATATTCGGGGGAGTGTCGTATCTGTTATCAGTAATAAAGCAGATGCTTATGGCCTTACCAGAGCAAAAAACGCTGGAATTGACACTCAGGTTTTAAGCCATAAAGAGTTCGAATCCAGAGAAGCTTACGATGCGGCACTTAGCGATTTAATTGACTCTTTTGATCCAGATCTGGTTGTATTGGCTGGATTTATGCGTATTCTAACTGCGAGCTTAGTGCAAAAATTTCGGGGAAAAATGTTGAACATTCACCCGTCTTTGTTGCCTAAGTATCAAGGGCTGAACACCCACCAAAGAGCAATTGATGCACAAGATGCCTTTCACGGTGCCAGTGTGCACTTTGTGACAGAAGAGTTAGATGGCGGACCTGTTGTGTGCCAGGCAAAAGTGCCAATTTTGCCTAATGACACAGCAGACACGTTGGCTCAGCGAGTACACGAGCAAGAACACAAACTCTATCCTTTGGTGGTCAAATGGTTCAGTGAACGAAGACTAACTATGGAAGCAGATTATGCTGTTTTTGACGACCAGAACTTGCCAGCCGAAGGCGCGCCCTACTCAGAAGAATAACTATATGAGCGCTTTGCTGTTAGGCATAAGCGCTCTTCTTTCCAGCACCACTTTCGCCAACACCATCAACGAATACCACTGTGAATATGAGGTCTCTAGAAAAGGCAAAATTCACGGCACAGCAACCCGGGATTTAACCAAGGTTGCAGAAAAAACCTATGCCGTTCGATATCAGAGTGAAATTGAATGGATGATTTTTTCTGATATCCGAACTGAAGAGTCACTGTTCGAACTCAAGCAAGATAAAATCACGCCACTGCACTACAGCATGAAAAGAGAAGGCACTGGCCCAGATAAAAGCCATAAAATCAAATTTGATCACGCCAGTAAAGAAATTCGCTCTAGCGAAGAGAAATACCCACTCAAGGTTGAATGGCTAGAAAACCAGCAAGATTTGCTGAGTTATCAAGTGCAATTACGACGCGACCTTAAAGCCGGAAAAACCCAATTTAGTTATCCCATTATTGATAAAAACGGTAATCAGCGTAGCTATGATTTTCAAGTGGTCGGCGAGGAAATGATCACCCTGCCCGTTGGCAATATCAACACCATAAAAGTAAAACGCTTATACGATAACAGTGATAGGCAGGCAATCGCTTGGTTTGCACCCGAACATGACCACATGCTAGTTCAGATGTATAAGGGGAAGGATGGCGTTGAGCAATTTAAAATCGCCCTCACTAAATTCGAATTAAACCCCAACTAACTTAAATTGTTTGCTAGCCAGAGCGCTTTGCTCTGGCTTGGATATCTGTATCTAGTGAAAGAGGAAACCGCTAGAACAAAATCCAGATTGCTATTAAACCTTTTCACCTAATTTAAACAGAGCAAATTCGCCGGGTTGTAATTTTTGCCAGCGTTCGTCATTGGTTAATGGCCGTGTAGCAATAACCGTTACAACATCGTCTGGCGTAGTCTCTTGTTGGAAATCTATCACCATATCTGCGTCGATTAAGGTAGCTTGTCCAAATGGCGCACGGCGTGTTATCCAATGAAGGTTGTTGGTGCAATAAGCCAACACGTAGATCCCATCAGTGATCAGCATGTTGAATACCCCTTTATCACGAAGCGTGTCCGCGAGTTTGGCAATATAACGAAAAACTGAAATCATATTTGATGGGCGTGCAGGATATTTTTCTCTGACTTTATCTAAAATCCAACAAAACGCTAATTCACTGTCAGTATTCCCAACGGGACGATAAAATTCCGTTTTCAAATCTTGGTAGTTTGATAGCTGACCGTTATGAGCATAAGTTATCTCTCGCCCCCATAGCTCACGGGTAAAAGGATGGGTATTTTCCAAACAGGTTCTACCCCGGTTTCCTTGGCGAATATGGCTGATCACGGAAACACTTTTTATCGGATACGCTTTAACTAGCTTTGCTATTTCTGATTGGCAACTCGGTTCGGGATCTTTGAAGGTTCGACAACCTTTTCCTTCATAAAAAGTAATCCCCCAGCCATCTTTATGTGGTCCTGTATTACCACCTCTTTCCAGCAGACCCGAAAAGCTAAAACAAATATCCGTTGGTACATTCGCTGACATACCTAGTAATTCACACATGATTACTGTAAACCTTTTAATTCAATATTCGATGTATACAAGACAAATCTATCGCATCGCTGCAAGCGTATGATTGTTTTTATTATCTCTTAGGCGAGAGTAAAGATCACCTTAACATTGAGATTACACTCACTATTTTTTTGTTTTGGTATTACTACCTCAGTTGCGTGCTATAGAAAGCATGCATTACCTTTATATCCAACGTTTACAAAAATAAACTGGCAAGTAAAGAGCTCACATAGAATTCACTACTACGTAGGCTCCGCCTTGTGTAAATGCCAATCAAGCCGCTACATAAACAAACTTAACAGATCAATAGTCCTTCGCTTAATTTACAATATATAACGAAAGAACCAAGGAAATTAAAAAGCTTAAAGCAAAAGCTATTATTGTGCCTTTTTTATCCATATTGGCTATTCTATAGCGTACTACTGCCGTAAATGTTGGTCCTATACCGTCTGTTTGATTATTTGTTTGCAGAATGTCTTGCACCGTTAAATCAAACGTGGCGCAGATAGCTTTCACCGTTTCAGGAGACGCAATGCCTGTTTTTTCTATTCTTTGAATTGTCCGTAAGCTAACACCACTGACTGTCGCTAGGTGGGACTGGCTCCAAGCCTTTAACTCTCTTAGTTGCTTAAGTTTTTCGTTATTAATTTTCATGTCCATTGTGGGTTACTCCGATAATTAATCAAGTCCTGACTATTATCTGAATAACTGCCTCTTTGTGTTACGACATATATATGACAACACTACGTCACCTATATGATATATAGAATTATTTTCCAAAATAGTTAATCTGAACTCAGTAACAGCCGTAACATCGTTACTGCTGGTACAAAGACAAAAAAAAGCGGCCTATAAAGCCGCGATTTTGTTTATGCGTTTAAAACTGCCAGTAGCCGGTCTTTTTCTGGCTGCTGTTGAGTTTCATCAAGCGCGGCTAGATAACTCACGATATAGTTTTCTAGGCTAATGTCTTCACCTTGTAATTTAGCGTCCAACATCGCTACTTGCTGTGACATACGTTCTGCCTGTAATGATTCAGGTGAGCTAAGATTAGTCAAAATCTCCAATCTAAGCAGCAATTGCTCTGGTGCCAGCTGAGTCTGATTTTTTCCTTGCCAAGAGGCAGGGATCGCTTGTTCTTCTGCTACCGCAGTCAGTAAATCAGCAAGCTTTGAACGTCTCTGCTCAGAAAACAGATCATCTAATTTCCGGTTAACCTGCTCTAGCAAACGTGACTTTTCACTTTTAAGCGCGGGCAACACTTCTGTTTCAATGAGCGCTTCTTTTACTGCATTTAGTTCGCTTTGTGTTACCGCTTCAATCAATTTAGTGTCTACATCCGCAAGCTGCTGTCTTTGCTCATTTTCAAGTGTTTGCTGTTGTGCTTTTTGCTGTTCAAACTGCTCACTTCGTTTAGCAAATACGGCATCATTGTGGGCCCGAAACGCTTTCCACAAGTTGTGCTCTTGCTTTGCACCTGCAAAACCAAGTTGCTGCCATTGTTTTTGCAATGTTTTAAGTGTTGCGCACGCTTCAACAAGATCCTCTGCTGACAATTGCTGCGCTGCAATCTCTACCAACTTTGCTTTTTCCACAGCGTTGGCTTCGTGATAGCCCTTTAGCTTGTCATAGAGGTTTTGATTTACTGCTCGATAATGCTTGTTCAGTTTTTGGTAAACCTTGGCGTCGACGTTTCCAGCACTCTTCCAAGCTTTTGACAAGCGGTTAAACTGGCTTTCCAGTTCGCGCCACTCATCAGCACTTTCAGGTTTTGAATCCTGAAAAGATTCAATTTCAGCGATAATGGCTTCACGTTTAAGCTTGGCTTCCTCACGCAGCGCTTCTTGTTGCGCAAAATACTCTCGGCAAGGAGCAAACAGCTGCTCAATCTTCTCATCAAACTGTTGCGCCTGTTGCTTTTCTTCTTCACTTTCAACATGGCCCAACTCATTCCAACGTACTCTAAGTAGTTTCACTTCCTCTGCACGTTTGGCCGGATCAACATCTTGCTCTTGCAGTTTTTCATCTAGGGAGGCGAGTAGTTCAGCGCGTTTTGGAGTTGCTGCATATTTTTGCCAATCTTTCAGCTCTTGCAACGCCTCAGATAAACTTTCATACTGCTTTTCAACCTGCTTTTTATACCCTTCGGTTAGCTGTTCATAGCTTTCCATAAAGCCCTTGAATACACCAAAAGCGACTTTGAAACGACCTTGGTCGATTAAACGCTGCACATCACGCGCTTTTTTCTTGGCTTGCTTCAGCTTAGTTTCTTGGTCTTCACGAAACTCTGCAGTTGCAGACATAAACTGCTCTGAAACCTCTTTCAGTCTGGCTTTTGCCTGCTTAGCTAACATTTTTGGTAATGCATCAAGTGCTTTTTTACAGCTCACAAAAGCATCTTTTTGCTGTGCTACGACTTGGTCGAACTCGCTTAATTCGTTTGGTACTTTAATCGCTTCAAGTGCCGTTAACGCTTGAGTAAATTGTTCGCTCGCTGCAATCATATTTGGTAAGTCAGCCAGCGCTCTGTCAAGCTGCTCTGTTTTGTTTGCGATAGCAGAGAGTTCATCAGTGGTTGCGTATTTTGGTGCAGCAATTTTGTCTTTAAGGGCAGCTAGTCGTGCTGATAAGTCCGTTGCTGCTGCAGCATTAAGCGCTTTACACGCAATTGATACCGTCTGTTCAATAGCCTCTAGTTCTGCGGTGAGTTCTGCAACTTCTAGCGCTCGGTTTTGTGCAACTTGCAATGCGGCTTGTTGCGCATCGTAGGTTTGTTTCAATTCATCAATATGACGATTAAGTTTTTCAGATACCTTTGTATATTTGCTGTCAACTTGCTGCGTGCTTTCTTCGTCAAGCCACTTTAGTTCAATGGCTTGCCACTCTTTGTTTAACTGAGCTGCTTGCTGAGAAACCAACTGATAATCATACTTGTCGCGAAGGGCATTTAATTTCGCTAATACAATGCGGGTTTGCTCTGCCACTTTCTTAGGCATTTCTACTTCAAGTCGTTGCTGCTCTAGCAAGGCGTTCAGCTTTTCAAGGGCTTGGCCTTTTGCTGACTTGATAGCTGAGTTAATCAATTGGTGCTGAACGACTAAATCAAACAAGGCAAGTTGTAGTGTTTCATCGCCTTCTTTAAATTGCTTTTCTATTAGCGTCGCATTACTGAGGCGCTTTAAAAGTTTAACTTTTTTGTCGGTATTTTGCTCAGCTAATGCAACCTTTTCTAACACCTTATTGGACGCATAACGGTCAATAAATTCATTGCGAATAGCTTCTTGTAAGCCATGGTCATGACTGACAACCGCTGAGGTGATTTTTTGCTCTGCCAGTTCTTTTAGATCCTGATCTTGTTTATAAGCTTTCCACCACAGGCCAAGGTCATTAACCTTGTTCAGTACCTTTTTGCGAATTTGCGCTGAGTCGTCCTCAAGTGCCATCGTATGAAGTACGTTGGCGTCTTTTTCTAAATCTAATTTATCAATGGCTTGAGAGCGCACTTCTGATTTAGGGTGTTTCCATTTCGGTGTAAACAGGTGTTTAAAGATCATTTTCACTGAACCTAGCTATTTCGTTATCGGCTTTAAATTCTTGTTGTAATTCACGCTTAGACTTTTGCACCATCTCGCCTTTTTCATTAATGGTGAATTGTTCATTACTTTTGGCGACTTTAGCTTGGTACAACATGACCAGTTGCACCGTTTGCTCTTTTTGCGCGTCTGTCAGTGGACTACCATCAGGCCATTTACCTGTTGAGGCTCCATACTCCAAGCGCTCATATAGCTCTGGAGTGATATTGTTGATTAGACTATCTATGTTCATTACTACTTTTTCTTTTTTAACACCACAAGTAAAGCTCGATTAATCAGGTACCAAAGTGCACCAATTCCGATAGCAATCCTGCACAACAGCATTTCCGTAGAACCTGGAGCTGGTTGCTTTGAATAGATATATAAGAAGCCACCAAGAACAAGGATCAGTGAAACAAACGAGTAATTAAGTAAACTTTGCTGACGTTTTGCTTTTCTTCTCGATGCCATTCGATTTCTATCTTCTTCTGACACATCTCCGAGTTTCACATCACAATGTGGACAGACTTGGTGCTTAGAAGAAATTGATTTACTACAACTTGGGCAGGTTGCAATTGCCATTGTTCGACTCTCCATAAAAAAGGGCACCATTTATGGCGCCCTATTCTACTATCTTTAACAAACCTTGTCCTTAACTGAACAAATAATTTTAGGCACCGTTTTCTTTACGTTGCTGATGGTTTGATTGTTGTGGCTTGCTTTGCTCGTTGCCATGCTGCTCATTAAAATCATGCCAGTACTCTTCAACCGAGGTTTTCATCTCTTTGCGCAGTAATAAAATACCAAACAAGTTAGGTAGAGTCATAACCACAATTGCCACCGCGGCCAATTTCCAAACTAGTGTTGTATCTGCAAAAGACGCCCAGAAGAAGCCTGCAACGTAGAATACTCGATATGGCATAACCGAGCGGCTACCTAACAAATAAATCATTGCTCGGTCACCATAGTAAGACCACGCAATTGCAGTAGAAAACGCAAACAGCAATAAGCCGATGGAAACGATGTATTTACCACTTTCACCGAAGAAACCGCGAGTAAACGCTTTAGTGGTTAGCTCAGCTGAGTGCACCAAAGACAAGCCTTTAACACTGATACTACTGTCGGTTGGCAAACCATCTTTAATCTCAACCGTTCCGGTATATTTATGTTTATCTGTGATACCAAAACGAATTTCTTCACCGATTGAGCGCGAGTGCAATACAGTAAAGTCATTGCTAACAGCTTTGCCCTGCACCACTTCGATATTACCGTTGTACAAAGTCACGCTGTCTTCGTTAACGTCATTGATATACTCAAATAATGCCTGCTTGTGCTCTGGGTTATCCTCGTGGTAATTACCTTTTAAAATCACCATAGATGAACGTTCGAAAGTAGTTTCAAACTTTTCTGTCCATACACCAGAAGAAAGAATAACTAAACCGGTTAACGTACAGATGATAATGGTATCGATGAATGGCTCTAAAATTGAAACCATACCTTCAGAAACTGGTTCGTCTGCTTTTGCCGACGCGTGTGCGATTGGTGCCGAACCTTGACCTGCTTCGTTAGAGAACAAACCACGGTTTACGCCACGGTTAAATGCATAAGCAAAGGAAGCCCCTAGGAAACCACCCGCTGCGGCAGAACCGGTAAAGGCATCGGTAAACACCGCAAAAAACGACGGCATGATGTTTTCCGCGTTATAAAAAATAACCCCAAAGGCGCCAACGATGTATACCGCAGCCATCAATGGCACAACACGAGAAGTGATCGCAGCAATACGTTTGATACCACCTAAAATAACCAAAGCGAGTAAAATCGATAACACAGCACCCGTTGCCATTGGTGCAAACCCAAAGGTCGACTCCATGCCCTGAGCGATATTATTGATTTGTGGCAAACTACCTGTACCAAATGAGCTAATCACGGTTGCGATTGCAAATAAAACCGCAAGCCATTTCATGTTTAGGCGACGATCCATATAGTACATTGGACCACCGGCCATTGTACCGTCGTCGGTTTGTACGCGATATTTGTGTGAGAGCGTCACTTCCACAAACTTTGTCGTCATACCAAAGAACGCCGTCATCCACATCCAAAAGAGTGCGGCCGGGCCACCAATAGAAATTGCCAGCGCCACACCACCTATGTTTCCTGTACCCACAGTACCTGATAACGCGGTAGACAATGCTTGGAAGTGGGTCGTATCCCCTTCTAGCCCTTTTTTGTCGTATTTTCCGGTAACAACTTTGCAAGCATGTTTAAAGTATCTGATTTGTGGGAATTTCAAGTAAATGGTGAAAAACAAACCCACTCCAAGCAATACATAAGGAAACCATTTCGATCCCCCAAGCAAGCCATCCAAGCTGTCTAAAAAGACTCCTAACGTATCCACTGCCAATCCTCTTCTTGTTGTTTCTTCATTATTATTAAAATACCTTTTTTAGGTATTTTATATCTTATACCAATTGCATTAACTAGTTGAACTGGTTTTCGGCGTAAAACACTGCGGTTAGCGTGATCACGCTCTCATTGCTCAAATAACTACGGCAATTAGTACTAAATTGGTTATTTAAATTGCATAAAGGCGACCCCTTAGGGATCGCCTTTATAATTTTTATCTTAGGTCATCAACGATGTTAACTAGCGCCGCTAATGTGTCTTGACCAAACTGATATGAGCGTCTGTCTGACCAACCGTAGTAAGGGTCTGGTAAGTTCGCGTTGTCTTTGAATGGCATTTCAACCGTATAAGACAGCGCGTTGAACGCTTCACCGACCGCACACGAAGCCACGGTTAAATTAGCTTGGCCTGGCTCATCTTTATCATAGCCATGTTCGTCTTGGAATTCTGGCGTAATCGTTAATAGTGCCGATTTGAATGCTTCTTCTAAGCCTTGTAAACGAGCATCGTAACTTGGAATACCTTCACTGCCAGCGACAAAGTTGTACGGTAACGCTTCGTCACCGTGAATATCTAAGTACATATCCAACCCGGTTTCATGCATCTTATTAAGAACATGAAAAACTTCTGGTGACTTTTCTAAACTCGGTGTCTGCCATTCACGGTTAAGGTTCACCCCTGCGGCATTAGTACGCAGATGACCTCTTACACTACCATCAGGGTTCATGTTTGGCACAATATAGAAAACGGCTTTTGACAATAAAGCAGCTGCATGCGGGTCTTCATCATCAAGTAGTTTGTGTAGTAAGCCTTCAACAAACCACTCTGCCATTGTTTCACCCGGATGTTGACGAGCAGTGATCCAAATGCGTTTTTTCTCTTCTGACGGTTCGCCGATTTTTAACAAGCTAATGTCGCGACCGTCCAGTGTTTCACCCAAAGACTCAACAACACAGTTGTCATTCCCCTGCGCCCAATACAGTAAATCTAAATGACGCTCGTAGCTATAGGGGGCGAAATAAGCAAAGAAAGTGTGACCACATTCTGGTTCAAATTGAATTGTCAGTGTGCCGTTTTCATAGTGACTAGGTACTCGAAACCAAGTTTGGCGATCGTAAGATGCAACCGCCTGATAGTCTTCCCACCCCTCGGGATAAGCTGAGTTTTCTAAGTTTTTTATTTGAATGCTGTGCTCAATAAATGGCGTTGACTCAAGCCTAAAGTGGAACCACTGAAAAAACTCAGATTCGTTGTCCTTATTGATTTCCAGCTGAATATCTTGTGGTCCGTCTAGTTTCACCACGTTAATATTGCCGCTATCAAAATTACTTGTAATCTTCATGAGTTACCTTAATTGGTTTAAAAAACGATGTGTTGTCGTTACTACATTATGCGCGCTCAAAACGGTTTCCTTTTGATTCTGCACGTATAACAATTTACTAAATAATCAAACACTGAGCTGACATCAAATTATTATTATTTTTGTTAGCCGTTTGTAGCCCAAATGGTGCGCACAAGCCTACCACACCTGCGTTTATTCAAAAACAAAAAAAGCCAGCTAACGCTGGCTTTTTTAGCAAATCACGTGATTAACGTGGCAAGCTTGGGAATTTTACTTCTGCCATATCTTGCATTACACGCACCACCTGACAGCTATAACCAAATTCGTTATCGTACCAAACGTAAAGTACAACACGGTCACCATCAACGATTGTTGCTTGAGAATCAACAACACCCGCATAGCGGCTACCCACTAAGTCGGTAGAAACAATTTCAGTTGAAGCAGTGTAATCGATTTGATCACGTAGTTCTGAGTGTAGTGAGGTATCACGTAAGAACTCGTTTAACTCTTCAGCTGTTGTTTCGCTGTTAAGGTTTAGGTTAAGGATAGCCATCGATACATTAGGGGTTGGTACACGAATAGCGTTACCCGTTAACTTACCTTTTAGTTCAGGTAGCGCTTTAGCAACCGCTTTAGCTGCACCTGTTGATGTAATAACCATGTTTAGTGCCGCACTACGACCACGACGCTCAGCTTTGTGGTAGTTGTCGATCAAGTTTTGGTCGTTAGTGTAAGAGTGAACTGTCTCTACGTGACCGTTTTTGATACCAAACTTATCATTTAGTGCTTTAAGTACCGGTGTAATTGCGTTTGTTGTACAGCTTGCTGCAGAAACAATTGTGTCTTCAGAAAGGATATCGCTGTTATTTACACCATATACGATATTTTTGATGTCACCTTTAGCTGGTGCAGTCAGTAGCACTTTAGACGCGCCCTTTGACTTAAGGTGCTTACCAAGGCCATCTTCGTCTTTCCATACACCCGTATTGTCAACAACAAGAGCATTCTCGATACCGTACTTAGTGTAATCCACTTCTTCAGGCGAGTTTGCATAGATAATCTGGATGTAATTACCGTTTGCTTTGATTGCACCTTTCTCGTGGTCAACCGTAATTGAGCCATTGAAAGGACCGTGAATTGAATCACGGCGCAACAGGCTTGCGCGCTTTTCAAGGTCACCATCACGGCCACCGCGAACAACAATTGCACGTAAACGTAAATCAGCGTGAGAGCCGCCACGCTCAATAAGCAGGCGCGCTAATAAACGTCCGATACGACCAAAACCATACAAAACAACGTCACGTGGCTCTGGGCGTTCACCTTGATTAAGTAGCTCAGCAAGCTCAACGTTTAGATATTCTTCAATTGAGCGGCCTTCACCAGCATTTTTGTAGATATAAGCGTAAGCTAGTTTACCCAAGTCAACGCGACCTGGGGCTAAATCCATTGCGCTGATAGCTTCAAGAAATGGAAAGCTTTCGCGTAAACGCAGTTTGCTCTCTTCAAAACGAGCAACCGTTTTGTGAGATTTAATCAAATCAATGGTGCTTGCATTAACTAGCTGACGACCATAAACAGAGATTTCAACCCCTTTATTACGGTACAGACGACCGATTAGCGGCTGCATGTTTTCTGCATAGTCTTGGCGCTCTTGCCAGCTGTTTTGATATTCTTGCTCGTGAGATAAGGTCATTTTTTCTGCCTAATAAACAATTTTCTTTGAACGGATAGCCCTATCGGGCAGGCATATTCTAATTTAAACTGCTTTAATTCTCCACTGTTACCAATCAAATCATTGCGCTAAAATGATTACAAATAGAAACATTGAGGTTCAACTATGGCGTTTAAGAAGTCGCTACTTATCTCTGTGCTTGCTCTGGCGGGGTGCGACAGCCCAATAACTTTAAGTCAAATTTGCGAAGAAACCCCGGGGTTTTGTTCAGATTTGAACAAAGACAGTCACTGTAAAGAACAGCGTGCAGAACTGATTTACGCACGTTATGGTGAGTACAAACAACCTACCGACGAAAACAAATACACGCTATTAAAAGAACTAGAGAGCTATAACAAGTGTGTCGCGCGTGCAGCCAAGATTGAACATATCAAACTAAAAGAAAAAACCACATCTCGAGTTGAAGGTCATTTAACTGCCCTAAAAGAAATGGCACGTATTTATCGTGAAACCAAAGCAACCGACCACCCTGGCCTGCTTTATTATCATTGGTCAAGAAACAACAGTCAGTACGCCATGAATAAGCTGTTGAATATGCAAGAAGATCCGTTAATAAAAAATGACGCTGAAATCCAACTATTCTTAGCGACTTTTTATGCCAAAGTCGATGACGATAAAACGATTGATTTGCTCTATCGTGTACTTGAACTCAATAAAGCGGGCGAAACACCAGACCCGGAAGTCTATGCAAGTTTGGTTAGCATTTTTTATAAGCAGGAAAAGTATAAGCATGCGTACACCTTCGGCAGAATTGCTCAGCTATCTGGTTTTGAGGAAATTGACTTACTGCCTGTCGTACAACACCTTGAAGCCTTGGATAAAGATTTGTCTCCACTTGATACTTTGGCACAAAAGACTTTTGACAGCATTCAAGCTGGAGAGTTTGTAAATCCTAGAGACTTCTAACGGTCGTTAGTGAATAGCGAGCGTTAAGGCACAATTTATCTACCGCCCACTGCTATAAAGGTGGTGGGTGACTCCCGCTTTCCTTTTAAACATTTGAGCCGAACCAGTTCATGTGAACAAGTAGGTGTACAAAAAGGAGTGGGGTTATTTGACTTAATGACTGGAACGACATGCGTAGGTCAATGCATCGAAAATACGGTTTTTATATCCACCATCATAGAGTTTCTCCCATAGTCAGGAAAAAGATCTGTTTGGCCGTTTTAATCCAACCTGTGTATTTTACTATCTAGTCCAAAAGTCAGAGCTGGTACTTGTTCTTTTAATTCTTAAAAACGCCCAAACTAATTTGTTTAGGCGATTTATGCAAGTCAAGCTTTAGAATCAGAGCTTTCCTGTTTTTGAATTTATGTTTGCAACAAACTCTCGCATTGACAGAATGGCAGTTCCTTGCCCTCCAGGTATTCTCTCAATGGAAAACTGAGCATCTTCATATCCTTTACTCGTATGGATCCGTAAACGGCAATCTTTTGCTTGCATCATTTGTTCAAGAATCGAGTAAGGTACAACCACCGCATTTTCACTTTTAGTATAAATCGTTCTAGTGACGTTATTATAATCACCGCCTTCATGATTCGTTAAACGACCTGTTTTGTAAGAGCTAATTTTACCATCAATGTTTATATCTAAGCCTGAAAGGTTTAGATATGAACTGCGACTACTTGATACATCCGAGCTGTAAGACAAAACTAAAGCTACGTAGTCAGGAGACTTGCTACTCCAACGGGCACCTAGTTTAACATTATTACCCCAAGAACCTTCTGCATATAAAAAAGCAGGTGACATATTGACAATTTTTGCATTATCGAAAGTAGATACCTCTTCGGTAACTACACCTATTCCAGCCATTTTTGACATAGAATCAGCCACGGCTGCACAACCATTTAACAGCAGCACTGAAACTATGGTAATTATTGGTTTTCTAAGAGTCGTATACATGTTTAATTCCATTTTAAATTTTTATTTCCACCCAAAAGGTGCTCTGCAACTTTCAGGTTACCACGCTGAAAGTTGGTGTCATTATAACTCGTTAAAGAGCATTTCTTTTATGAAGAAAATATTATACTTTCAGATAGTTAGATGCACAAGGAGTTTGAAAATTGCTTGCGGAGCGACTTGACTTGAGCTGGACAGGCACTTTTAGAAGCAGCAATATCGGGGTCTAATGAAATGGTTCGTTTCAATATCACCAACGAAGGTGTTGTTAAGAAGACTGAATAGAGAGGCAAACCATAATCCACATAAATGTAAATCGCAGACACCGATGTAAATCGCAGATGTAAATCGCTGACATCCACCACGATAAATGTAAATCGCTGACACCCACCACTAATTTGCACCTTCCTAAGATGCCGCCTAAGCTTTAATTCTGCGCTCAATGGAGATGTAAATCACAGACACCCACCACTAATTTGCACCTTCCTAAGATGCCGCCTAAGCTTTAATTCTGCACTCAAAGGATTGAGGAAACCAAACTATGGCAACTGCCCGTAAAAGACAAATCAGTTTAACCGACACCAAATATTACCACTGTATCTCCCGTTGCGTAAGGCGCGCATTTCTGTGCGGTGAAGATAAATTCACTGGAAAATCATACGAACATCGCCGTGATTGGGTTGAAGAAAAGCTCTTGATGTTGGGGTCGGTGTTTTGTATTGATGTCTGTGCTTATGCTGTGATGAGCAATCATACTCACGTAGTTTTATATGTTGACGATAAAAAGGCTAAGCGCCTGTCGGATAAAGCGATTGTGTTACGATGGCACAAGTTGTTTAATGGTAATTGGCTTAGCCATAAGCTTATTGATGGTGAGCCAATCAGTGAGTCAGAGCAGTTGATACTTGATGAGCATATCGCCAAGTACAGAGAAAGGCTCGCAGATATTAGCTGGTTTATGCGGGTACTTAACGAAGACATCGCCCGCAGAGCAAATAAAGAGGATAATTGTACTGGCCGATTTTGGGAGGGACGATTCAAGTCTCAGGCCCTACTGGACGAGGCCGCACTGGCAGCTTGTTTGGTGTATGTAGACTTAAACCCGATTAGAGCCAAAATCGCGACAACACCTGAAACTTCAGACTACACCAGTATCAAGAAGCGTATTGACCACGCAAAGCGTGGAAAGCAATCCAGAAGCCTACTACGCTTTGTTGGCAGCCCTCGAAAACAGATGCCAAAAGGACTACCTTTTGAGCTCAAATCCTATATTGAATTGGTTGATTTAACCGGCAAAAGCATTCGTGCCGATAAACGCGGTAATATCAACGAAGCGCAACCCATTCTCACTCGGCTAAATATAGAACCTAAGAATTGGATAAAACTCACCACGCAATTTTCCCGGGTATTTCATGGTGCAGTTGGCCGAGAGCGAGAAATAACCGCTTACTGCCAAACGCTTCAAAAACGACGACGAACAAACCTAGCAAACTGCGAGCGTTTGTTAGCTTAATAAACCGAGTATTCTCAATTCTACATTTCTAGCTGTTGTATTTACAGTGCATTGTCATGCGCGATAACCCCGTTTTAGTGATGAGATACGCTTGAGCGCCTAGACTCATCCGTTTATGAGCATTTTTGATCCTAGTGATTGAAGTGTTTCCACCCTTTTTTAAAGCTCATTCACTCAGCATGTATTTAGTGGTGGGTGTCTTTAATTTCTCTGTTTAATTTCTCATTTAGTGGTGGGTGTCTTTAATTTCTCTGAATAGATTCAGCTTGATTTTAATAGGCCCACTACTGCCGTAAATCATTCAACAACTCCATTCTCTTTTGATATAACACTAGGCCACTTTATACAGGTAGTGCTAAGCGTGTTTAACCTGAAGAAGTATACCCTAGTGACAATTAACTTCCTTTTATAGGAACATCATTGGTAATATGAGGCATTGAAATTAGGGTGTGACTGTGCAGCAGTTTGTTACCTGTTGCGGGCTGAAAAATGACCCAATCGGTCACTGTAAAATTGTAGAAAAAATAAGGAAGAATGTTTGAAAACCAAGATTAAAGTTTTAACTGGAAAGATATTATTTGAACTTACCATTGTAGCACTAGGCATATTACTAGCTATTGGAATTAATTCTCAGTTTCAGGCATATCAAGAAAATGAGCTAGCAAATAGCCACCTTAAAAAAATACAATATGAAATCACTTCAAACCTCAAAAACCTTAAAGAAGTTAACAATACTTTTGGTAAAAACATTGAACTTTCTGATAGCTATATTTCTCAACTGCAACGCGGAGAGAAAGTTGAACTGAATTATAGCATTAATATATTATCCGTTGATTTTGGGGTTTGGAAGGTTTCCCAGCATAGAGAAGAGCTAGATCAACTACCTGTTGAACTGTTGATATCTATATCAGAAAGTTATCGAGCCTTAGAAAAGGCAGAGTTATATACACTAGAACTAACACTCTCTAAAATTCCAAGAATGTTGGACAACGATATCAAAAGTGAAACCTTCGAAGAAATTTTGAATGAACTTAACTATGCAAAATTTTATTTAGATATTGCTCAAATGAAACTAAAAAAATGCGTTGATGCTATTGAAAAGTATCACTCCAGCTAAGTAAATGATGCAAATCAAAATTATCTTGCTTTATCAGTTACCTTACGGATGCTCAAGGAGGGCTTAACTATGGCAAATTATTTTGCTTACACTGGTATACTTGCTTCATTGTGGATTGTAATCGGTATTTATATCGCTTCGCGGTTTTATCCAAACTACAGTCATTCTAAACAATTTTGTAGCGAGCTTGGCGCTATCGGCAGTCCAACACAAAAAATATCTCCCGTTATCAATAATTATCCACTAGGGATGCTATTTGTTCTCTTTGGCTATTACTTAAGCGTCACTTTCAACGAACATTTACCCACCGTTTTCATAGGCATATTAGTCGCGATACATGGTTTGTGTACATGGCTGTGCGGTTTGTTTCCCATGGATGCAGATGCCTATACGACTACGCCAACAACCAGCTGTAAAATTCATAGTTGGTCAGGAATGATTATGCTGCTGTCACTCAGTATTGCACCGGCAGTCGTAGTATTTTCGAGCTTGTACCCACTCACACTAAAAGTCGTTTCTGTGGTGTGTATTGTTGGCTGTTTTTACTTTTCTTATCGACTTGCAATCGCGTTTAAAGCCAAGACCAATCCGGGGCTCCATCAACGACTCAGTTATGGTTTTCAAATATTATGGTTGTTTACTTATTCGTTGTTTGTAATTTCTTCAACCTTCATACCCGCATCGGTTTCTTTAAGCACAGCTATGATCTGAGATTCTGTAAAACGTGATTTTTTAATCGTTGTCTCCTGATTTTGATATTACAGAAAACTCTAATTAAACATGTCTCATGTTAAGGGAAGTGGACACCAGCTGTAAAATTCATAGTTGGTCAGGTATGATGTAGCACATAAGCATGGTATTGAATTTTCCCTCACAATAGTGGGTAAAAATGCCTCATTTAATTGATATGCAACAAAATGAGGCAATGTGCTATTGCTTAGCGTATATAAACTTCAGCGGTTCCTGGGATGTAGTAAAGTCTTTTGCTGTACTGACCAGCTCGCACTATGCCTTGGAAATTAGGGTTATACATATACACAGCTGAGAAAGCATAAGAGTTAGTTGCATGACTAAACGATGTGAAATTATTTGTTTTACGTAAACAATTCACACCATCGAAGAATAGCGGCGTGTTTGATAAGTCATCAGTTAACGCTTGGCAGTTTGCATTTGCTAGTTCATTTAAATCAAAAATAATATAATTTTCCGACTGGCCGTCGGTGATCATCAATTCAGTCGCACCCGATTTAAGGTAGTTCCATACACTGCTTTCAAGGTAATGGTTAGATTGCACTTCTGAATTGGTTAATTCGTTAACACTAGTATGAAGATATTGACCACGGATAGAGCGAGTATTAACTAAAGTCCAACCACCCTCAGCAGTCGTCATATTGCAGTATACAGACATGCTCGAACCATCGTTTGACTCGATCGTATAAACACCATCAGGTGTTATAGGTTCGTTCATTTGTACATCTTTACAAGATCTTAATGCTCCAGGAGCTAGGTCAAATCTAAAATCTCCAGATTCTTCTGCACTGTTATACCATGTGCCCTGATACAAGGTGTCGGTTAGTCTTTTGCCTAAGTAATAAGTGTTACCGTCCTCTCGAGACGTTGTAAACTCGATAACGGCGTTATTCGCGATAAAATTCCCCGTTAATGAAAACTCATTTGTTTGAGCTGAAAAGTTGTCTCCTGAGCGAGCTATTTCAAGCGCTGCTTTTTGATACTCTACGGTAAAATTACCATCAAGAAATATATCTTTGTATAGATTGATCTGCTGGGCCGATGCACTAAAAGCAATTGCTACGCCAGCGCCGAGTATCATTTTACTATGTTTCATCCCTAAGAATCCTTAATTAACATTTGTATTTTTGAAAGTTTTACTCTTGGTGAGATAATTTCACCGGCAGGAATTATAAATGAGTATTTACGATATGTTTTGGGGCTATACAGACAAGCCATCAACTCAAGCAATCATTATTTAACAACTCAGCAATCAAAAACCAACATATTCAATTCAATTTCAGCTATATCGCAGGTAAAAAAACTTTGCCGACGCCCTTGTCAGCTCGATTCTAATCCACTTTGTAAGATTAAAATAACCTTAAAATAATGTTTTGAACGATGACGAAATAAATTTTTACCCAGCTCTCTTAGCTTGAGCTTTCACCACAACAAAACGCTTAATATCTAGCTGTGGCTGAATAAAAGACCAATTCACATGGTGATTTCCAAGAAATAACACGGTGTCTTTTTTCTAAAGCCCAACACCTACTTTGTTGGAATTATTTAAGGTCTTTTGACAACGCAGAGACATTATCAATATGATTTATTTCTGAGATCTTCAATCACTTTTGCATCCACCCAGTATGGATTTCCTACCCAGTAAATACTGCCATCTTCTTTGACTCTTTCCTCACCTCGCCAAAAAAACAAATATTTTCCATCGGGCGTAACCACTGGACTTTGCTCATACACTGGCGTATTTATTTTGCTACCCATATTGATGGCAGGACCCCAAGTACCGTTCCTTTGTTTAAAACTAATATAGATATCTGGTTTATGCCCACCTTGATTATCTTCTCTCTCTACATCCCACATTAAATAAGATTCATCAGGTGCTACAAATGGATGAGCAATGTAGTCACCCTTATTTATTTCGGGGCCAAGTTTTATCGGATTTTCATACTTACCATTTATCAAACGAGCATAGCCAAGGTTGCCTCTGCCTTTATCTTCCTTTTTAAAAAACGGAAAATAAAAAGTACCATTATCAGACACACTCCTGCCATGAGCCTGTTCTTTTATAAACGCACCAAGGCTTTTGGGTGCTGACCAACCTGTGCTAGTGCGATCTCTATATGCCTTTTCAGAATAAATTCTATTTCCATCTGCTGAGAATAACGGCCATTTAATATCGGTTTCAGTAGCTTCACCCCAACGATTTTGCTCATATCGAATAACAAAAAACCAACGTTGGTTAGTTTTGCCATTTCTTTTGACAAAATAAAACTCCGTCATGTCTGGAGAATAAAATCCTGCTTCAAGTAATCCATCATGGTCCAGCACTTTCGGGGAAAATCGCTTGGGGGTTAGCCCTGGTGGAGTCTCTCCAAAATAGCGACTGCCCGAGACTAGTGATGTGTCGTGACCATGACTTAAGGTGCTGAAAGCGATTATAGAATAGATTAAACACAGGCTGATTCGATTCATGGTTATTCCTTAGTGCTATTAATTACAAGAAGTAGCTTAACTTGCACAACTTTAATCAGCCTGACGTCGCTATGATTTTTTGCTGATTTTGTGTCGACTTCAGCCATTAATGCTATGCGTAACACTATGCAAAAACAATACGAACCGATTTACCATTCGATATTGAAGTGGGTTTAACAAAAATAGCAACGAATATGACTGCTCAATAAGTCAGTCACAAAAACGCACAACTCGTAACGTGACTGAGGCAAAAATAAAAGTCTTGTTTATTAGTTGGTTGGAATAAGCAACAGAATGGCTTTCACATTTGTTTACTTTTCAACCTTATTATAATTTTTAAAAACACAACAATCGTGTACACTCCCCCGCCGCTAAGAGTTGTCTGGAGTGTTTATGCGTATCAAAACCCGTTTATTATTGTCATTTTTGCTTATTGGCTTGCTTCCTGTCGGTGTGATCTCACTATTTTCACTGCTTTCAGCAAGCTCAACGATTGAGCAACAGACCTATAATCAACTGACATCAATTAGACAAATCAAACACGCCCAGATCACACGCTATTTTGATTCGAGAAGAGCTGATTTGAACGTGTTAACAGCAAAGTGGAAAGCAGCCTACCAAGAAAACACTCACCAATCTCTAAAAACAGCCGCAGAACAGCACCACGAGTTTTTCAATACGTTTATTGAAGCGAACGGCTACTATGACCTTTTTATTATCAATGCTGATGGCTTTGTTGAATATACCGTTGCCAAAGAATCGGATTATCAAACCAGTCTGGTCTCTGGGCCTTATAATGACTCTGGCTTAGCTTCTTTGTACCGCAATACCCTATATAACCGTGAATTTACACTTCAAGATTTTTCACGTTATGCGCCGAGCAATTATGAACCGGCGGCATTTATTGGTCAGCCAGTGATGAGAGACGGTAAGGTAGAGGCCATCATTGCTCTACAGCTATCAATTGATGCCATTAATCGTATTATGCAACTTCGCAGCGGCATGGGAGAAACGGGTGAATCTTATCTTGTTGGTGAAGACAAGCGCATGCGTTCCGACTCATACCTGGACCCTATCGGCCGTTCAATCATTGCCAGCTTTGCGGGAACTGTACAAAGAAATGGCGTTGATACTATTGCGGTACAAAAAGGTTTACGAGGTACTTCCGATACTGAAATTATCATCGATTACAATGGTAATCCTGTGCTTTCTGCTTATACACCTTTTAGCTATGCCAATTTAAACTGGGTGCTGTTGGCAGAAATAGACAAAGCAGAGGCATTTGCGCCAATTTATAGATTAAACTGGATTATAGGTATCATTACGCTGATCACCTTGCTAGCTGTGATCTCTATCACCCTCGTTGTGTCTCGCTCCATTATCAAACCGTTGGGTGGCGAGCCAATCAAAATGCAGGAAATCAGTGAGCAAATCGCACAGGGTGATCTTAGCCAACATTTTAGTAACCACGCTCAATATGAGGGCGTGTATGGTGCAATGGCGAGCATGAACCAATCGTTAAATACCATGATTGGGACTATCGTTGAATCTACTATGCAACTTGCCAGTACTGCTGAGCAAACAAGTGCCGCTAGCAATCAAGCCAATGCCAGTTTGCAGGAGCAACATGCCAACATAGAGCAAGTTGCGCTGGCGATGGATCAAACCAATCAGTCGATAGAAGAAGTCGCACACAATGCCCGTATTGTTGCCGATTTGAGTCACAGTGCAACGCAAACTTCTAGCTCGGCAAATGACACTTTGCAAGCCACCGTTGTCCAAATGACCCAGTTAAGTCAAGCAATCGACAATGCAGAACAGGTTATTAACCAAGTTGAAGGCAACGCACAGACCATAAGCCAAGTACTGGAAGTCATTCGGACCGTAACGGAGCAAACTAATCTACTGGCACTAAATGCTGCGATTGAAGCTGCTCGTGCTGGTGAACATGGTCGAGGATTTGCAGTTGTCGCCGATGAAGTCCGACAGTTAGCAAGAAAGACTCAAGAATCTACAGCAGATATTGAAGACATGATCAACAACCTACAAGCTGGTACACAGCAAGCCGTGACTGAAATGCATCTGTCAATTGAAGCCACCAAAACCACGATTATTGCTGCAAATGACAGCGCTGCTCTTTTGCAAGACAGTGTGCAACAGATAAACCAAATTGCGCAAAGTGCTGAAGTGATAGCCACCGCAGCACATCAGCAAACCGTAACAACTGAAGAAATTAAACACAGCATTGAATCAATTAAACAGGCTGCTATAGAAAATGCGGCGGGTGCTGACCAAGTTTCATCTGCAAGTTTTGAACTCAAGAAGCTGAGCAACGATTTAAAGGACATCACCAAAAACTTTAAGTTGGCAAATTAGTCTATAAATTAGCTGGTGTTATTTCGCTTGAAAAACAGAGGTCATCTAAACTAGACGACCTCTGTTACTTTTACCCTTTCAACGCGACGTTGATAAACACAGCTGTCATCAGTACTGGGCAAACAAATCGCACGTATTGGGCAAACCAATAGTGCAAGCCCGTAGCGTCTTCTCGTAATTGATTACCACGTTTCCATACCCAGCCTACAGTAACAAAGTAGAACAGTCCCATTAGCGGTAATTGATAATGTGTCAGCAAGCTAATCACCAAACCAAACAACCAATCAAAGTTTAAGATGATAGCCATGGAAGCAACAAAGATGACTGCGGTAACAATCCAAGTTGCTTGTTTACGTTGCATACCATGATTTTCAACCATAAAAGACACCGGGATCTCGGTGGATGAAATAGTTGATGTAACAGCCGCTATCGACATTAGGACAAAAAAGGTCAAGCTCACTAATAAGCCCATTTGGCCCATGTTTTCAAAAAGTTCTGGCAGCACAGCAAAGATCAATCGCCCTTCCCCAATAAGTTTCCCATCTTGAAAGACTTCCACGCCATTTTGTTGCGCAACGAAGATAGCTGGAATAATTAAAAGGCCAGCTAAAAACGCCACTCCGGTATCCAACATAGCTACGCTGAATGTTAATTTGGGCAGGTTTTCATTAGGTTTTAAATAAGAGCCGTAAATCATCATACACCCTACACCTAACGACAATGAAAAGAACGCTTGTCCCATTGCTGCGATGATGAGATCAGGATCTGTAATTTGAGCGAAGTCAGGAACCAAATACGCCTTGAAGCCCTCTGCTGCACCGTCTAACGTGCCCATATAGATAATCAGCGCAATCAATAACAGTAATAACAGTGGCATTAGCCTTCTAGACCACGCTTCGATCCCCGATTTCACCCCTTGCAATATAATACTGGCGGTCAGTAACAGCATCAGAGGTGTAAACACGAAATTTCGAGTGCTCGAGTCGCCACTTAAAAACTGGCTAACTGCATCTAGACCGAACAGCTTTGCAATGGGGTCTAGCGCATGGGCAAGCATCCATCCGGCTACGATGGAATAAAAGCTCAACATTACGATGGCACCAGTCAAACCTAGGTAGCCCGCTCCGGCGCCTATTTTTGGGCTTTTTTCTTGCCATGCAGACTGCAAGGCTTTGACTGGGTTAGATTGGGCTTTGTGACCAATATAAAGTTCAGTGTATAGCGCGGGTAACGCCAGTAAGAAAATTACCGCGAAATAGACAAGTAAAAACGCACCGCCACCATGATTAGCGGCTTGAGTTGGAAATCCCCAAATATTTCCTAAACCAACAGCTGCACCAGCAGCAGCCAGAACAAAGCCAAATCGGCTTTGAAAACCATCACGCATTTGAGCCATATTTTTTATCAGTATTTATTGTTATTGGCGCCCGATTATACGGACTTGGATTGAAATTGCGAGCTTGAAGATGTCGATTTCAGAAACAGCCATTTGGCTATTTTAGGCACGTTTCATTCAATTTCAGCTCAAATCCCCGAAATTAAGTTTAAGAATGGAGATTTACAGCAATTTTACATGGTTAAGATAAATTTCACGTATCTAGCTCAGCAGGTGCTCTACACCTGCTGAGCTTGTTGTTATGCAACTTCCAGTAATTTTTGGTGGATTGTTTGCACCACGGTATCTGAGTCGGCTTGATCCACTAAAAAACACAGATTGTGCTTACTTGCACCATGGCAAATTAACCGAATATCAAAATCCGACAATGTCTGCATTAAATTCAATTCGCACTGCTTAAGCTGGATTTCAGAACCGATCAATGCCACCAAGGTTAGATTGTTCTCCACCGTCACGTGACAGAATTCATTCAGCTCATCCAAGCAATCTTGATCGAGCTCAGGTCGAGAGGCATTGAGTGCATTATCTAATGTTAATGCCACACTGATCTCTGACGTTGTGACCAAATCTACAGAAATGTTGTAGTTACTTAAAATTGTGAAAATTCTCGCCAAGAAACCGCTCGCTAGCAACATTTCGGGGCTTTTCAGTGTCAATAGAATTTGATTTTTGCGTTGTGTGACCGCCCTAATCCCCGGCACTGCGCTCTTATCTCGCTCAATCCACGTACCACCTGCTAGCGGATCGCGGCTTGAACCAACGAACACCGAAATACCACGACGACTTGCCGGTAAAATAGTGGCAGGATGCAATACTTTGGCACCAAATGTCGCCATTTCTGCTGCTTCATCAAAGCTCAATCTCGGAATCGGTTTTGCCATCTGACACAATCTCGGATCGGTGCTAAAAATCCCCACGACATCCGTCCAAATATGTACACTTCCTGCTTCAATAGCTTCGGCCAGTAACGCGGCGCTATAATCCGACCCACCACGACCTAGTGTGGTGGTCTGGTTATATTGGTCACTGCCAATAAAGCCTTGGGTTACCTGAACGGCACTTTCTAATAATGGCAGTAAGTGGTGTTGTGCAGCTTCTCGTGTAGCTGCAACATCTGGTGTTGCTTTACCAAATTGGTTATCCGTTTTTAATACTTTCCTGACATCGAAGCGCTCACTTTTAATGCCAGTATTGCGCAATATTTGCGTAAATAAATAGGAAGAAAAGCGTTCGCCAAAGCTCAGCATTTCATCACATTGCTGTTTATTCAAAGCCGGTAACTCGGCCAATTGTTTAAACTCGCTAAACGTTTGCTCATAGCCTTGCGCTAAATCCACATCTAAGGCAATTTCATCAATAATCTTTTGTTGTATATCAGCAACCGCCGCAACAATTTCAAGTCTTTCTTCTAACGCGTCTTTTTGCTTAGTTAACGTCACCAAGTGATTGGTTACGCCGGCACAAGCGCTAACAACGACGACTTTAACGTTTTGATTATCTTTGATAATTTGAGCACAACGAGACATGGCCTCAAAGTCTGCAACACTGGTTCCACCAAACTTTGCGACAACATATTGCGAATTCATTTTCTCTCCTTCGGGTTACGCTTTAGTAACCGTTTTAAATAAGGAGAACTTGGCGAGGCGATCTGAAATATCGAATTTAGAATAGACCTTAGCCAGAAGCTCTCCACCAACTTGGTGACAGTTCCGAGGATTCAGCCTCGTAAACCGAAAAGTAGCCACGACGAACAACTACTCTTCTCGGCGAGTACCTCCCTCACTAATGATCACAGGTTTCGTCACCTCACATTAGCTACCTAAGCATCGCACCTCTTCTGATTATTTTGCCTGACAGTATCTGAACTGAGACAAAATAAAAGCGCGCCATTTAAGCGCGCTGTGAGAAATTATCTTTCAGACATCTAGAAGTCAAGTTTTTTTATATTAAAAACAGATTAAACTCCTAGAAAAATAGTGTATCTACATAAACTGACCCGCAAAGTGTGCGCCAGTATAACCAATACTATAAGCAATCAGGATGTAGCCACTCATTTTCAAATAACTGCCAAAGGTTAGTGCCTTTACCTTACTCATAGCGATAATTCCCGCTGCCGAGCCAATAATAAGCATCGAACCACCAACACCAGTCGCATATGTGAAACTTAGCCATTGAGCCGCTGTCATTTCAATATCCGCTTTTAATAACGCAGCGGTTAGCGGCACATTGTCTACCGCGGCACTTAACAAGCCCATTAAAAAGTTTGCGTATTCTGGCTTTAAATACACGTAAAGTTCGGTAAATTTCGCCAAAATACCCACTTCCTTTAACGCCCCAACCAACAACAATACACCGACAAAAAACAATAGCGTGTCGTATTCTATTTCGCGGATATAGTCGATGATTTTCTTGTTTACGTCCTTCTTGCGCATTAAAAACTGTGCCACTAAGAACATAAATGATAAGCCAAACAAGAAAGTCAACATTGGCGGTACGTGGTACTGCACGCTCAAGAACAAAGTCGCCAAAATCGTCGTCATAAATATGGTAGCAATCGTAATATCGGTTTTCTCGATTCGACGGTATTCTTGCTTTTCAAATACCAGCTGCTCGTTCATCCCGATCGACAGCATCGCCGCAAGTACCAAAACACTAATAATGGCTGGGGTGACTAACAATAATAAATGTGGGATCGTTACTTTGTCTGCAAGGAAAATCATCAAGGTCGTTACATCACCAGTGATCAACGATACCCCACCTGAATTTACCGCAAACACAATAAGGGTGGCGTATTTAATCAGCTTTTTAGGGTCCAATTTTAGTGACATCACCACCGCCAGAGACACCAGCGTTGCTGTAATATTGTCCGAAATAGAAGAAAATAGAAATGCAAAGCCACCAACTAGAAACATTAGCTTGCGTTCACTAATATGGGTTGGCATGATCCGGTGAACGATATTTTGGATAAACCCTTTTGAGTTTAGGTACGCAACGAAGGTCATCGCTGCCATCAAAAATAACCACAATGTAGCTATTTCAAGAATATTGTGATCCAACTGATGTTGCACACTTTCTGAGCTTTCGCCATGAATTGGCGAGATAAAGGTGATAATCCAACATAAAGTACCAAAAAAAAGCGTCGTTTTGGCCTTGTTTACATGAATTATATCTTCTATAACGATGAGTACAAAAGCGATAGCAATCAGGGTTAGTATAATGGGCGTGACCATAGCGCGTAAACAACCTGTAATTAATGTGACAACGTAGAGAGGGTTTGTGTTGGGCGCGGATTCTAGCACTATTGAGAAGTAAGCGCTATCGGGTACAACAATGTGTGACAACTTTATTACTATCGGGTGTCACATAATCGCTACATACTGGAAAGTTATGATCCCAGCAAAAAAAGTATTAAATACAATAAATGATCATTGGAGCGTTTTAGAACTACTTTTTAAACGCTTTAGAATGACAGATTTTAGTCTTAAAGATGTACAAAACATCATAAAACAAAAAAATCCAAACTGGACCAGTGAACGAGTTTATAAAGAAACCAACCGGTTACTAAATCAAGAAGTGATTATCCCTTTGGCAAAGTCTTCACAGCTAGAAATTAACCGTGCTGTTGCTGATTTCGCTAGTTTTTTACTACAAGAAGAAAGCCTTGGTTTAGCGGAAGAAATTACCGTACTGGTGCAAGATATCGAACGTTTGGGTAATCGCCTCGCCCAATCTGGGCTAGAAGGCGACTATTCTGAGCTAAGACGTTTTAGTCGAATTATGGATGAGCGGGTACGTAAAATCGTGAAGCTTTATCAGCATAATGAAAGCGCCATCATGAACTTAGTGGAACAGGCAAAATCTGACAACTCTAGCGTATCATTGACAATGCGCTACAAAGCAGTGTTAGAAGCATTTGAAGAATATATCGAGCCGATGCTGGAGATGGTTGATATTCATGGTCCATTCCAGCGCTGCTTTGATCAGATTGAAATGCAGGTCAGTGAGCAAATAGATCACATTGAGCAAGTAGGACGAGGCCATGCGGATAAACGCATGCTAGAGCAGCTGCGTACACGCATTCTAGATATGCACTTAATTGGCCGAGAAAGCCTCAGTCGCAGTGCCGATATTCTCATGCCATTAAGAGAAGAGTTAAGACGAAACACACTTATTACCCGTCAAGCTTCAAAGGTCTTAGGACTGATCCGTAAAAAGGGTGTAGATCACATTCTGTCCCCTGTTCAGCCTGATTTTGTCTCTGATATTCAAAGATTTAACTTAGGACAAAAACGCCATATGGTCGCCTATATGGCAAGCTTAAGTGAGTTCGAGCACGAAGAGTATCAGTTGCCCGATCAGCAAGATGTACCAGCTTACCAAAGCCCTAATATCCCTGACTATCGCGATGTGAAGAAAAAAGTACAGTCATCCGGCCAACCCGGTAAAGCGCTATTGGGCCTATTATCAGAGAGCTACCCTGATCTCGACGCCGACGAAATGCTGTTTATTTACCAAAAATTAATTAATGAATCCGAGCTGGCGCTAACGCAAGATGAGCACAAGTCAAAACTGACTATTGCATCACACACCTTTGCTTTATACCCATTCAGTACCGCAGAAAAACAAGATTAAAAGATATGACACAGATTAATCTGGAGCAGCTCAGCGAGCTGCAAGCAATTAACAAAAAACTGGTTAGTGGCTATCACATTAGTGAACAAGATACCACACTTTGGCAACAGCTGGACCAAGAAATAGAGAGCTATCAAGCACTATTCGCCGCACTTGGGCATGATTTACAACACGATGCCAGAGGTTTCTATTACCTAGCCAGTGATGAAAGCACGCCCAACATGGGAAAAATCTCCCGTGCCATTGCGCTAACGGTATACATCGCCATCGAGCATTTTGCCAACCAAGGCAAAGATCCGTTAAATGCCCTTTTTGACGAAGTTGTCGATCTAGAACTGATGCAAACGCTGGTACAACTGAATAAGCATTTGTTTGACCAGTTAGAAATTTTTTCCGGCTCCGATCTGCGTAAAGATGTGTTGCTCAGAATGGTCAGGCTTGGATTAGCTCGCGAAGTAGAACAAGGTTTTATGTTGTTAGCACCAATTTATCGCTATATCGATGCATTAATGGAAGTCAATGAAGAGCAATATGACAGTGAGGACGAGCTATGAGTGAAATGATGTACGGATTAAGTAAGCTCGCACTACTCAACACTGCTGGCTACGCAAAATGTGTTATTCCATTGGATAAAAGCGCTTCGATTTGTGCGCCAAATAACACCGGTAAAAGCTCGGTGATCAACGCACTACAATTTCCTTTGATTAATGACTTGCGTCTGACGGAATGGGATGGTCACGATCTTGAGGAAACACGTAAATTCTACTTTTCTTCGGATCAATCCTACATCCTACTAGAAGCCAATTTGCCGCATGGTGATGTCGTTATTGGCGTTGCTGGACTGGGCAAAATTGCAGGCTATGCACACCAGTTTTTTTGCTACCCCGGAAAGCTTAATCTAGATGATTACACCGAAGGTAAAAGTATCATCAAATACACCAAGCTTTTTAAGCACCTGCAAGCGAAACAATACCAGCCAATTGAGCTAAAAGCACAAGAGCTGAATGCCCTACTCACTGGCGGCGCCACTCCTTATGATGGCGACGTAAACTTAAAAATGATCCCATTAAACAATGTGCAAGATGCTCCTGTTTATAAAGAGATTTTCCGCCGTATTCTAAATTTACATAAATTAGGAGCACAAGATGTAAAACGCTTTATGCTAAAAGTGTTTGAACGTCACATGTCTAACTCTAAAGTCGACTTTTACGAGGTGTGGCGACGTGCTTTTGATAAAGTGAACCGAGCTCGCCGCGAGCTGACTGCGCTGGAGTCCATGCAAGAACCGATTTCTGCACTTGAATCTATGCTGGAATCCGAAGCGACATTAAAGGGTAAGTTAGCGGCCTATGCGCCAAAAATCGATATTGCCTTGGCGGAGTATGAAAACTACC
The DNA here is from genome assembly GCF_051930985.1 of Pseudoalteromonas sp. T1lg65. NCBI lineage: Bacteria > Pseudomonadati > Pseudomonadota > Gammaproteobacteria > Alteromonadales > Pseudoalteromonadaceae > Pseudoalteromonas > Pseudoalteromonas sp. T1lg65. The sequence goes on from NZ_CP196837.1 coordinate 2,312,676, forward strand.
ATACCGCGCAACTGGCAGAACTGGATGAGCAATTACTTGCCATTGAAGATGAAAAACGGGAGTTTGAGTCTAAACAGCAGCTATACGTACAGCAATCTCGAGATATTGAACGTAAACAAACCCAAATTGAGCAGTGGTTTAATGACTACCATGCGTTAAAACAAGAGTTCGAATTAACGAATCATGCTACCTTAAAAACGAACTTATCGCTGTTGAAAAAAGAGTACGAGCAACTGTCATTTTCAATCAATAGTGCGCAAGGTCAAAGCCTACATACCTTGGATTTTCGGATCAACGAAACCCAAAAGCAGATCAAGAGCCTCAAATTACAGTTGAAAAACCTCGAATTCAACTTGTTTACACGCATGCGTGAAGACCTTTCGCTAAAAGAAGTGGAAGAAATTTCACGGCTACTTAACCCTGATTTATTGTCTTTTTCCACTACCTCGCAAGGCGAAATCGACATTAGTGATGAAGATGCCTTTGGTGACTTTCTTACTCAGCTCTCTAAATCAGTTCAGGGCGGTGAATTACATGTACCTGGCGCGGTGATCAAACTGAAAAAGCTTGCTCCGGTACAAATGCAAAGTGGTGAAAATAAAGTACAGCTGCAAGCGCAACTCAGTTCATTACAACAGGCATTGACTGAGTTAAAGCAGCAGCGTGAAGTTGCGTCTAATGTTGCAGATAAACAAAAAGAACGCGATGATCTGTATGAAGAACTGATGGCCACAGAAGCTGCAATGAAGCGCTTTGAGCAATATCAGACAATGTTACAATCCGTTGATGCACAACAAGCACTAAAAGAGCAATTGAACCTTGAACGTGAGCAAGTCGATGACTACCTTCAGGATATTCAACGCAGTGCGGGTTCTATTTCAGATAGACGCTCCATCATCAAGAGCAAACAAGATTTATTAGTTCGCCAAACTGACCGACTAAAACAAGTTAAAGCCGAGCGGATTGACCATAACTTAGATTTATACTCCGGTAAACTTGCGCCGTATGAGCTGGAAATCACCCTAGATTTTGATAATTTATCGGATGTAATTCACCAATTTAATAAAGAGTGTAATGAGTTACGTAATTTGGATGTCAATGTTCGTAACACCTATTTACACATCTATAATGCAGGGATCACTAAATTTGACAATGAAACCAACCAAGAGTTGAAGTATCAAAAGCTGATCAGTGCGTATCACAACATCGACAATGAGCGAGATGCAGTAGATAAACAGGCGCGAGTCGCACTAACTGAAGTTGCAGCTACGATAAAAGGCTTGCGACAAGACTTAGACCGGTTGCGCCGTGAAATGAATAGCTTTAATAAAGGCATTAGCCAACATCGAATTTCTAACTTAAAGTCATTCAAAATTAACGTGATCTCACGAAAAATGTTGATCGACAGTATCGATACCATTATTGCTACTTCAGATCTGTATGAACAAGGCGAAAGCTTTGATTTATTAAGTGAACAGCCTAGTTCTGAGAAAGCCGTCAACGAAGCAAAAGATCATATTATCAAGCTCGCCAGTGACAAAGCTGGATTAACGCTAACCGACTTATTTGATATTCGCTTTGAAGTGGTCAACCGCAGTGGAGATACTGAACACTACGATAAAATTGACTCAGCTGGGTCGAATGGTACGCGGATCACCATCAAGCTACTGTGTGGTATGCTGTTTATCAGATATCTATTGTCTGATCAGGAACAAGCCATGTATCGTATTCCTATCTATATCGATGAAGCGGCCGATATCGACCCGCAAAACCAAAAAGCGATTATTGAAACTGCCCTGAGCTTTGGTTTTGTACCTATTTTTGCATCGGTTAAGCCGCAAATAAGCTGCGACTATTTAGTGCCGATCCGCAGTGTTAATCAAGGCAATCAAAACTGGGTTGATGAGAAAGACTGGATTGAAGTGGAACATTAACGCTAAGTTAATGTCCAATAAAGAATAATTAGGATGCTCTAGCATCTAATAAGGAGTAAAAAGTTATGTTGAGAAAGCTATTTGTCGCATCGTTAGTTTTAGTGCTGGGTGCATGTACACAAACACCAGATTGGGACTATGACCGTTCTGTGCAGTTCGCAAATTATAAAAGCTATGCATGGTCGCCTGACGCGGATTTGAAAAACCATGGTCGTGAGTATCAAGTGAATGACTTAATGGAAAAACGTATTCGTAATGCCATCAGCTCAGAAATGGCAAAGCAAGGATTCACTCTTACCGATGCGAATTCCGCTGATGTGTTAGTAAACTATCATGCTTCGGTAGATACCAAGCTTGAAGAAGATGAAATGCACATTAGCTACGGTGCAAGATGGAATTATTGGGGACTTGGTTGGCAAACTCACACCACGACCAGAGAGTATGAAGTTGGCACTATTGTGGTTGATATGATTGATAGAAACTCTAATCAATTGGTCTGGCGCGGTGCCAAAGAAGGACGTCTGCGTAATAAGCAAACTCCAGAGCAAAGAACGGCTTCAATTAATAAAACGATTGCTGAACTACTCAGTAATTTTCCTCCTAAGCCTCAACATTAATGTGGCACTTTAACGAGGCCAGCCGGCCTCGTCAGACCATTGCTATATTCACTTTCAACATTGCAGAAAATGGTATAGCAATTCGCTTAATCTAGCAGGCTAACCTTGCAGTCATAAGTACTGTTACCTACTGAGAATTTACCGTCGCCATTCCAACTGTTATCCACAGCAAAGCTTGCAGTAAATGGTGCCTCGTAGCTGCCGATAGCTGGAGGTGGGAAGGAAACCAACGCTTTACCTGTCAATGCACCCACTTTAGTAACCTGATTAAAACCCGTTGCGTGCATATGACCTGCGCCACTTGCTGTGAACGTTGGCGAGTGCTCTGTACCCTCTAGGATACGGCCATGACCCGCACCGTTAATAGAGCCTGATACAGCGTCAACCACTAATTGAATTTCCATTGAACCGCCGCCAACACCCGCTGTTTGATATTGTAATTTAACTAGAAATGCACCTTGTTCTGACATTTTTCTGTTCCTCGATAAGTTGATTTTTAATACCAATTCTCTTAATTAGTTGATCAACTTTGAGTCGAGAAAAGCGAGTTGATAACCAGGCAAAAATTTTGCTATTTAGTTGTTCTAAATGAGAAATTTTTAACGCGGTTAGCGACAGCTTTATTCCTCAAATTGATCAAATATTAATGTGAATTGGTATAACAGTCGGTTAGCACCAATTTGCTTAATTAGATGGTCTATTTTGAACAGAGATAACATTGCATTGACTCCTTCAAAATGAGCAAATTATTCGTTCAATTGGTACAATTCAACCGATGCACAGAAGTGTAGAGCAGATTTTTCGAAGAAGTAATTACGCCAAGTTACACTTGATTACACAGAAAGGTTTGGCGCAGGCTAACAGAGCAGCAAGGTGCAACAGATTGTTGCACCCAAGAAGTGGTTAAAGGTTGCTTTCGTATATCGATAATGCGTTATCTAAGTCTTCAATTAGATCATCAACATCCTCAAGTCCGATATGTAGTCGAATAATGGGTCCATGATCCCAGCCTGTCACTGAGCGCAGCCCAGCCATAGTGACGTTCGCTGTGACCAAGCTTTCATACCCACCCCAAGAGAAACCCATCTTGAAGTGTTCAAGCGCATCTAAAAAGCGATTTACTGCTTTTTGGCTACCCTCTTTCATTACAAATGAGAACAAGCCATTACTGCCATCGAAATCGCGTTTAAAAAACTCATGACCCGGGCATGTTGTAAACGCAGGGTGTCTTACGTGGTCAACAAGTGGATGTTCAGCCAACCACTTTGCAACTTGTAGCGCAGATTGTTCATGTTGCTTTAATCGTGCCGGCATTGTGCGTAGACCGCGTAGTGCCAAATACGCATCATCAGCTGAGGTACATTGGCCGAGCAAATAGGAATGTTCGCGCAGTTGCGGCCAGTAGCGTTCATTTGCCACTGCAACTCCCATCATCACATCTGAGTGGCCAACAATATATTTGGTAGCGGCTTGAATGCTGATGTCGACACCATGCTCCAGCGGGCGATATTGCCAACCGTTGCCCCAAGTATTATCTAGTACGGTGACTAGACCATGAGACTTTGCAACACGTACAAGCTCAGGCACATCTTGTACTTCCATTGTGATTGATCCCGGGGATTCAAGGAACAACACCTTAGTGTTACTTTTGATCAGAGATTCAATTCCTGCACCAATCATAGGATCGTAATAACTGGTTTCTATGCCATAGCGAGTGAGAATTTTGTCACAAAAGTCTCTGGTCGGCTCATAAACAGTATCCACCATTAAAATATGGTCACCGGCTTCCAACAATGACAATAAAGACTGGCTGATTGCGGCCGCTCCTGAAGGATAAAGCGCACAACCGGCACCATTCTCTAGCTCCATAATCGCGTCTTGTAATGCAAAATGTGTTGTCGTACCGCGGCGACCATAAAACAATGTGCGATGGCTGCGTTCTTTTATTGCTTGATGCATTTGTGCAACACTTTCAAACACGACAGTCGAAGCACGCTGTACCACCGGATTCACTACCCCTTGGGTGTACTCTGACTTGCGACCGGAGGATACTAGTTTGGTATTTTTTTTCATAATTCGCCTTTTTTTTGAAAGCGCCAATGGTCAATTAAGTAGCGAGAAATAGAATCTTTTCTTGTTAACTTAAAGCCAGGCGCTTCATCACCCCACTCCAAAAATTTATCAAGCTCAGCTCTTGAAAACCACCGAGCTTGTTCTAATTCATCTTGTTCAACAAAAATATCTGTTGATTTTGCTTTCGCAGTAAACCCAAGCATTAACGATGATGGAAACGGCCAAGGCTGAGACGCGATATAAGTTGCTTGTTCAGCATCTACACCAGCTTCTTCTTTTACTTCTCGGATCACGGCTTGTTCAAGTGTTTCACCTGGGTCAACAAAACCAGCCAAAGTAGAAAATACCCCTTCTGGCCAGCTTGCTTGGCGACCTAATAGACAACGTTCAATGCCATCTGGAAATTCATACGTCACCAACATAATGACTGCAGGATCAGTACGAGGAAAGGTCATATGACGACAATCTTGATTGCTACAACCTCTTGCGTGTCCAGCTTCTACTGGTCTATTGGCTTGTCCACATCGGCCACAAAAACGATGGGTTTTATGCCAGTAACAAAGTCCACGAGCTAACACGCCCATTGATCCTTGTTCTAGCGGCAAGTTGCGACCAACTAAACGCATGTCAACAAATTCGCCGCTGGCAAATGTTGTTGGCTCGCTAAGCTGCTCTGAAACATCCAAAGCAAAATAGCTATGCTGAGGATCCCGGCCTAAAAAAATGGCATGGTCTAAATCAAATTCAGCAACCTCTTTTCGCGATAGGAGCAACAGTTCATCATGAGTAATGTTCACAAGATTGCAGTCTTGATGGATCAACAACCAACGGCTATTCTCACCCATTTGTGACAACAGCCAGTTCTTATCTTTTCGCTCATTTGATGCTCTATCTAGCATCATGTGGGTATAGTACAGCAAGCTCAATTATCCCTATTTACCAAGTGGCTACACGCTACCATAGCGTTGGATTTGTGGCAAAAAAAAAGCCCAAATTGGGCTTTTGAACTACAGTGTGTTGTCACACTACAGAGAGGCAAGATGTTGCAATAACTTTTGATTTTCGTTTTCGATGTGCTTATAAAATTCAACGTCTTTAAGCTTACTTGCAGCCGCTTCATCGATCACAATCACAGCGTTTCTGTGCATTTGTAATGCCGAAGCCGGACATGCAGCTGTTAGTGGACCTTCAACCATGGCAGAAACCGCATCGGCTTTGTTTTCGCCAGTCGCCAGCAATACAACTTTCTTGGCATCAAGAATCGTGCCTATGCCCATTGTGATGGACAAATGTGGCTGATACTCATCTGCAGCAAAGAAGCGCGCATTATCGTCTATGGTCGCTTTGGTTAATGTTTTTACTCGTGTTCTAGAAGTTAATCCAGAAGATGGTTCATTAAAACCAATATGACCATTTCTGCCGATACCTAAAAGTTGAATATCAATTCCACCAGCTTGGGTCATGCGTGCTTCATATTCATCACATGCAACAATCGGGTTTTTTGCGTCCCCAGGAGGCACATGCGTATTCGCCTTGTCTATGTCGATATGATTAAACAACTGCTCATTCATAAAGTGGCGGTAGCTTTGTGGATGCGAACCATCCAGCCCTAGATATTCATCTAAGTTGAAGCTAGTGACTTGAGAAAAACTAATTTCACCTTGTTGATTGCGACGGATCAACTCTTGATACAACGCAACAGGCGTAGAACCTGTTGCTAATCCCAACACTGAATTAGCTTTGCGTTTTAATTGCGCAGTGAATAAATCTGCACCGTACGCCGCTACTTCCGCAGCATCTTTTAAAATAACGATTTGCATAAAAATAAAACCAATGTTGAGAAAGAAAAAAGAAAAATGGGATCTGAACCCTACTCCGCGTGCAATCAAAGCAAGGCCAGATCAAACCTAATTGGGATACACAATCTAGGTTATTACCATTATGACAACGCTGTCATTATTATCACATTTCAATTGGATGTAAAGTAAAAGTGAAGAATTTTAGTATGAAATTTCTTCAAATAAAAAAAGCCCAGGATATCTGGGCCAAACGTCATCAAATAAACTTATTTTACCCAGAGTCATTACACGCTAATAAAAATCTTTCGTTTGTGCATCCAATGCAGCACCATTAGTTGTACCATTAACAGTGCTGCTACCGCTGTGAGCGGCTGCCAAGAGTCAGGAACGGCTTGGATCACACCACCAAAGACACTAAGACTGATAAACTCCCAATTAATGAGACTGGATGCTAAATAAATAATGATCGAATTTGCACCGATTATCACAAACGGATAAGCCCAGCGCTGAGCGCCAATGACATCTATTACCGCGTAAAAAACAGCAAGTAAGATTAGGCTCCAACCTACTGTGACTAACACAAACGAACTAGTCCAAAGTTCTTTGTTAACGGGAAACACCATATCCCAAAGCCAGCCGAGAAGAATACTTACTGCACCAAAAAGCGTTAACCATCCAACTGTTTTCCATTCGCTAGATTTTGATTGTTGGGCTTGAGCAACTAATCGACCTGCAAATACACCGGCAATGGCATTCACAATGGCTGGAACGCTAGATAGAATTCCTTCTGGATCTACCGCTCTGTTCTGGTAGGTGATCCCCGGCAAAAAGTGTTGGTCTATATAGGCATTCCAGCTGCCAGTTGCTGTTAACACGCCGGCTTCACCGCCAGGAACAGGGATAAAACACAGCAGTATCCAATAGGACAGTAACAAGCCTATGCCAATATAAGCCAAATTACGTAAAGACGTATGCCAAACCAATAAGGCACAGAAAAACCAAGCTATCGCGATGCGGCCCAACACACTGGCATATCTGATATTCTCGACATCCATAGGAATGCCAGTTCCCCAGCCATGATTGTATAAAACCCCAAATACGCACAGTAGCAACAGCCGCTTAAACGCCTTGAAATAAAACGGTTTACGTTCTGGAAAAGGCAAATGATCGATGCGTTTTGGTGATAACCCCATGGCAACACCAGATAAAAATATAAATAACGGAAAAATGAGGTCATAAAATGTGAAGCCATGCCACGGACTATGCACTGTATGGGCTTCAAAGGCCTTCCAGCCTTGCCAACCTGTCAGAACAAATAACGCAGCAAATATGGATTGGCCTCCAAGGATCCAAAACATGTCCATACCACGAAGCGCGTCTAACGACATTAAGCGTTTAGGTTTGTTTTCCGTTGTCATACATAAATTCCTGTACAAAAAAACCCCGCTATACTGCTGCGGGGATTTACCAGGGAAGATTACTGTTGAATGCCTGCAATGAATGTATTTACCACACTCAATTTTTCATCCAACACCACAAAGTCTGCATCGGCACCTTGTTGTAAGTGCCCCTTGTTCTGCAACCCAAGATATTCAGCAGGATAGCGCGCTGCCATGCGTAAACTCTCGGCCAGACTGACATCTAAGGTGTTTACGGTATTTCGTACCGCACTTGCCATATCTAAAACACTACCGGCTAGTTCTCCCGTAGTAGAATTTAGCCTGTCGCCAGTTCTTAATACTTTACGACCATCAAAAAAGTCAAACTCGGTATCGTCGGTGCCAACCGGAGGCATTGCATCGGTTACCAACATCATTTTACCGCGCTGTTTAGCGCGAATAGCAAGCTTTGCAGAAAGCGGATGAACATGATGACCATCAACAATTAAACCACACCACGCATTGTCATCCCATAAAGCCGCACCGACCACTCCGGGCTCACGAGAAGTAAAGGCTGACATCGCATTAAATAAGTGAGTAAAGCCGTCAACGCCAACTTGAAGTGCAGCTTGAGTTTGTTCAAAAGTGGCATTACTGTGGCCAATGCAGACTTTTACTCCGTATGCGATCAGACGCTTAATGTCTTCAATCGCCACTGTTTCTGGTGCTAATGTAACCATTTTAATGCCCAAATCTTGGCGCGCATAAACCGCAAATTCTTGCTCAGAAATGGGACGGATAAACTGCTCACTATGGGTGCCTTTTTTGGGGTGAGATAGATGTGGTCCTTCAAAGTGCACACCTAGCACACCAGGTTGCTTTTTTTCTATCGCCGCAGCAACTGCATCTGCTGCCTGTTGCATTACTTCAATACGGTCTGTGATCAAAGTGGGCATCAGCCCCGTTGAACCAAACTGCGCATGAGCCGACACCATTTGCGCTAAACAGTCGGTTGTTTGATCGGCATTAAAAAACGCCCCACCACCACCGTTGACCTGCACGTCAATAAAACCAGGAACCACCAAACCATTGAGATTTATCGCTTCTGTCTCTGGATTGTCGATATAGCTTATTTGCCCTCGCTCAACACTGAAGGTGACGTTTTCTCTAAACACGCTTCCATCGAAAAGCTTGGTAGCTGAATACACAGTCATATATTTGCCTTGAGTAATTCTTGTTCAACACTTTGTATCGCGAAATAGATTGCGCCCATTTCAGGCGGTTGCTTAGGCAACGAAACCTGCTCAGCAATGTCTCTGTCTAGCCAATTTAATAACGGTTCTGATAAACCACCGATCATAGATAGTCGAGGTGGGTTCAGTTCCAACAAACGACGCGCCAACCTGCTGATATAGTCCGCACCACTCGTTACGATAGATAGCGCGATGGGATCATTTTGTTTTGCATGTTCAATTACATAACGCGCTAGCTTGGCATAACCACTAGATGGCTGACCTGCCATCTGCTCAGCAATTCCCATCGCGTCATTGGCATTAAAATGATGTAAAAATGCTTTACTTAGACTCGTGGATGCACCGAGTTTATCAAGATCAAGTAGTACGGCTTTAACAGCTTCAAGGCCCATCCATGCACCACTGCCCATATCGCCTTGTGCAAAACCATGACCACCATAATTAACCGACTCACCGTTTACCAACGCAAAACCGCAAGACCCAGTACCAGTAATGATAACTGCACCGTCTTTGCCTTCGTGCGCGCCAATGCAGGCTGTATGCAAGTCAGTGGTTAGAAACATCTGCTTAAACGGATGTTCCCATTGCATTATTTTGTCGTAAAGCGCTGGCAGATTAACCCCCGCCAAACCCAAACCAGCATTGAGTTCATGCACTTGCTCTACTCTCAAACCGGCGTCTTGTAACGCGGTCTGAGTAGACACCATAATTGATTCTAACGTACGCTCCAGTCCATGCAATGGATTTGCAGGACCACCTAGGCCTGTCCCTAACACGCCATGTTTGACAGAATAGATAGTCGCACGACATTTTGTACCACCACCGTCGACGCCGATGTATAACTGGTCTTGTTCAACCTGTTTAGCCATCATGTAGAGACCCCTAGTATTTACTAATTACCGATATCTTATTGTTATTTGACACGGCTCGATTCATGTTGAATTAATGTTACACAACAAATGACAGCGTTGTCATTCTTTTTTTGAACAATTTTGCTCTATTTGAAAAATTTTAATCTTGTTACACAGAGATAATTGAGTGATATGCACTTACGGAAAGGGTGAAAACGAACCCTTTTCTCTGCTGTGAGTTATTCATATCAGGAAAACCCCACTTCTCGTACACGTTAGTGCTTGATATTTGGGCGACTTCTCTACGTAGATTATTTTAATATTGCATAGTTCGCGATGATTGTCAGGTAAAAAGTGAATCACTGAAAAAAGACTTGAACATTATTCAAACAAAATATGCTTTTGGTATGGATGGATTGAACAAGTCAGATAAAAAAACGGCTGAATAGTTATAAACTTTATTCAGCCGTTCTCGTTCAACTCGAGTAAATCTATCGATTTAGATAACTACTTATTTTACGCCAAGTTCTCTTAAACGCTCTTGCAAATAACTATCTGCGGTATAACGCTCAGACAAGACTACATCTGGACGCGGATGTAAAAATAGCGGTAAAGAAATACGTGATTTACTAGACGCTTTACCTGTTGGATTGATTACACGGTGAATCGTTGACGGAAAATAACCGCCTGACGCTTCTTGCAACATGTCACCAATATTGATGATCAGCGAGCCAAAGTCGCAAGGCACATCCAACCAGCTGCCATCTTGTCTTTGCACCTGTAATCCCGGCTCATTAGCCGCCGGTAATACGGTAAGTAAATTGATATCACCGTGCGCCGCAGCACGAATTGCGCCCGGCTCTTCATCACCAGTCATTGGTGGGTAGTGTAAAACGCGAAGTAAAGTCTGATCCGAGTCTTTGATCATATCTTTTAGGTCGATAGAGAATTTTTCTCTTACATCTGCCGGCGCTTCTGCTTGTACCCAACTAAGTAGTTCTGCAGCAAATTCATTTGCCAGCCTATAATACTCTCTGATTTCAGCTTCTAGCTCTGCAGGTACGCGGCCTTTTGGATATACATGGAAGTACTCTTTGATATCTTTTACCGTAAAGCCTTTAGCAACCTCAGAAACATCAGGTGGGAAATAGCCATCCTGCGTCTCTTTGTTAAACAAGAATTGGTGTTTTAACTCAGAGTTAAAAAACGCTTGCCAATTTTTGTAGATCGATTCAACAAGCTCTTGTGGAATTGGATGATTTTTTAACACTCCAAAGCCTGTGTTTCTTAATGATTCGACAAAGTCTTTTGCTGCGCTAGGCGATTGATAGTCTACGGTAGGTAACTGTTGCATGATGATTCCACCAAAATTATTAGTAATTTGGGGTTACTAACTAAACAGGTCAGTAACCCACTTCTCGTGTCATCTCAACACTGCGTACCTTATTGCAAGGCCGGCGTATCTTACTAATACGATCGTGTTGGCGATAATTCTTTCAAAAGCATAGCTAAACATCAATTTATTCGCTGTGCTGTTGAAGATTTCGTTTCAAAGCGCGAGCTTAGAGAAATAGCTACAGAACCATAAGGACTTATGTCCGCACCGAATTGTTGAATGCGCTATTTTTGACTCAGATCAAAACCAAAAAGCCGTCGGTTAAGACGGCTTCAACTAACAGTTATTACGAATAAAACTTGTTATTACAGACCTAATTCACTCATAAAATCGTCGTCTGCAACATCTTCCGTCGTCTGTTCCGCTTTTTTTGCCTTGTTCGATTTGTTTTGGCTAGCAATGATGTCATCTGGGTCAACCGATTCTGAAATATCAAAATCATGAAGCTTGATAAACTCAGTTTTATCCATTGCAAGCTCAAGATAAAAGATATTCTGACCTTGAGTCGTAAATGTCACTCTGCGTGCCTGTGGCCTGTCCATCGTCGTATCAACCGAAATTTGAACCTGCTTGTTAATGGCCATCATTTTTGGCTGATTCTGCGTAATTGAGGTATGTAGCTGTTCTCGAACTTTGTTGGTGAAGTCACCCACGATTTGGTTCATTAACTCACCTAATACGTTTGCCACATCATCCGACAAATGACTTTTAGCAATCTCTTCTTCAGGCATACCCATGTTTCGCATGTAATCGGTGTAGACCTCCATCGCAGCTTGAGCGGTAAAATTTGTCACGACAAGTCCTGTAAAACCGCCATCAAATAAAACAAAACAGCCAATATCTGGGCGCATACAAGTACGAGTAATTTTCTGCACCATGGCTGAATAGCCAATGTCATTACCACTTGCTGATGATAGGACTTCCGTCACTGAGTGGCATAGGGTTGAGAGGATATCTTCTGTGCTAATCACTTTATTTTTCGCCATTTTGTGTCCAATTTTTACTTCTTATAATTAATAGTAGCCAAGCTACTCAATTTATCACTGACTATCCAGCATAAAATGGTAAAATAGCGGGATTATTTTCAAAGAGAGACACAGCGTGACAGGCAAAGACAGTATTTATGCCGCAGAGCAGGAAGTAAAAGACTTCACTTTTGATGAAAACGTCGTAGAAGTATTCCCTGATATGATCCAGCGTTCAGTGCCCGGCTATGCGACTATTGTCAGCACTATGGGTAAACTTGCGGGTAGTTTTGCGCAAAGTAATTCGAATCTTTATGACTTGGGTTGTTCGCTCGGTGCGGTCACACTGAGTATGCGCCGAAACATCGACAAAGAAAACTGCCAAATCATTGCGGTTGATAACTCAGCCCCGATGGTGGAGCGCTGTAAGCTACATCTAAAGGGCTTTAAATCAGACGTGCCTGTGGATGTAACTTTAGGTGACATCAATGACATTGAAATTGAAAATGCCTCTGTTGTCGCGATGAATTTCACATTGCAGTTTATTACACCAGAACAACGCTATGCCGTACTGGAAAAGATCTATAACGGTCTTAAACCCGGTGGCGTGCTGTTATTAAGCGAAAAGATCCGCGGTGAGAACGATCAAAAAGACAATATTTTGATTGACTTACATCACGACTTTAAAAGACATAACGGCTACTCGGAATTAGAGATCAGTCAAAAGCGTACCGCCATCGAAAACGTAATGCGCCCTGATCAACTCAGCGCTCATTTACAACGCCTAGATAAGATTGGTTTTCAGCAAACTCAGGTCTGGTATCAATGTTTTAATTTCTGTTCCATGATTGCAATTAAATAAGGTGGCATCGTGAATAATTGGTTTACTGATTTTTATGCACAAATAGCAAAAACCTCTTTGAGTCACTGGCTAAACACCCTACCCGCTCAACTTACTCATTGGCAAAAAGAAGCCCAACATGGTGACTGGCCCGCTTGGGAAAAAGTATTAAAGAACCTGCCTGAGATAGCCACTGAGCATGTGAACATCAAAGACCGAGTCGAAATAGGTGACGGCAGTAATGTAAGCGAAGGGCATCAGAAACAATTGACCCACCTGCTTAAGCGCATGATGCCATGGCGCAAAGGTCCATTCCATTTACACGGTATACATATTGATACGGAATGGCGAAGTGATTGGAAATGGGACAGACTGTTGCCACACATCAGTGATTTGCACGGTCGTACCGTTTTGGATATTGGCTGTGGTTCAGGTTATCACCTTTGGCGCATGCGTGGAGAAGGCGCAGAGCTCGTGGTTGGCATCGACCCTTCGGACCTATTTTTGTGTCAGTTTCAAGCCATAAAGCACTTCAACCCTGATCCAAATGTACATTTACTCCCACTGGGAGTAGAACAATTACCTGAATTAAAAGCATTCGACACAGTGTTTTCGATGGGCGTGTTATACCATCGCCGGTCACCAATAGATTTCTTAGCCCAGCTCAAAGCACAACTGCGGAAAGGCGGAGAGTTAGTGCTAGAGACGTTAGTTATTGAAGGTGACGTAAATACAGTGTTAGTTCCTACTGATAGATACGCAAAGATGCGCAATGTGTGGTTTATTCCTAGCTGTGACGCTCTGACATTATGGCTGGAGCGCGTTGGCTTTAAGAATATCAAGGTAGTCGACAAAGACATCACATCTTTAGAAGAACAACGCAGTACTGAATGGATGGAAACTGAGTCGTTAGTGGACTTCTTGGATCCCACGGATCATAGTAAGACCATCGAAGGCTATCCAGCGCCACTTCGAGCGATTGTTACAGCAACCGCCTAGCGCTAGCGCCATCATCTGAGAAGCGTGAACGCGCTTCTCAATATTCACCGCAAAATTGTTTCTCCCCTAAAACTCTCGTAAAGATTGACTATACAGCTCAAAAATCGTCTGCTTCAAATCTCCAAGCCCATCATGAATATCCATAATTTCAAGTGCCAAAGCCGTGTCATTAACGTATTGAGATATCACCACATCAAAAGTCGCGTGCCTACCATGCGGTAGCAAGATAGTCACCGCCGTTTGGGTAAGTGAATGTTGTAGATATTTGGCAATAAAAGGGTGAGTTCTGATCACTAACCCTGACAAAGATAACGACAATACCGTGAATGTAGGGCCTAAGGTTGGTACCTTTAACACTATGCCCGACAATTGCTTGGTTATCCAATGACGCCGAGAAGAGTCTGCGGCAAAAATATTTGGTACATCGCAAGAAAAAGTAGTCGTTCCGTCTTCACTAGTGTGTAAATGTGCCGGAAAATACACCAATTCTGAGTTTACCTTTGCAACGAGCTGAATATCGGTTGCTTGACTCAAAGTACACAGCCATTGTTTTGCTTCTTCCGCCTGCTTATCTCTCATAAGAACATCAAAGTGAGGCTCTTGCTCTTGTTCTAGCACACTACTAATGAATTGTGTTTCTTCTTCAGAAAGCTTCATGTTACCAGCCTATGTAAACGTCATTGCTCACCATATCAAGCTAAAGCAGATGTACCCAATACTGCCCAACCCTCAGTGTAGAACTATTCAACAAATATGACCATTACAGACAATTACAGATAGCAGGAACAAAAATTAATAATTTAAAAACAAATAATTAAGGGAAAATAACCAATACAACACCAATGATTATATTAAAATATCGAACAGTAATATTTCACTCATAATAACGCATGTCGTCGTTGATAGGTTTTACGAAAAGCCGTTGGCGTCATCCGCTTGGTTGCCGCAAAACGACGATTAAAATTAGAAAGGCAATTAAATCCACACATATCACTTATCGTACTGATGGGGGTTTTAGTATTGGTCAACAAAGAACACGCCTTGCTGATCCGAAGTTGATTAACCAGTTCCGTAAACGTTTGTTCCGTTCTTTGTTTAATAAAGCGATGAAAATGCGGAGTGCTCATATGGACTATTTTTGCAACTTCCTCCGCCAGCAAGGGTCGAGTATAGTGTTGGTGAATAAAGCGCATGATTTTATCCAGTTTATCGGTACTTTGATCTGCGGTGATTTCCACTCGGTAACCTGCACTGGCCAGTATTTCTGTCTGCGTATCCTGACTCATCAACTCTAATACCTGTAACAGTAAAATTAATCTCTCACTGACTGGCGCGACTTCCATTGACTCGAACAGCGCAATGGCTTTTTTTGCGACATGCTGAGAGAAACGGATACCACGCAAAGACTTCTCTAACAGCACTTTGTGGGTCGCTAAGTCTGGCATGCTGGACACCAAAGTTTCTAACCAAACAGCAGGAAGCTGCGCCACATAAACTCGTTGCTCTGTTCCTTTAACTGAGTCATATGAATGCCAGGTATGTGGTAGATGAGGCCCACACAGCACCATATCAATATCACCATACTCAGCAATATTGTCCCCCACATAGCGTTGTCCAAAGCTATTCAGAGTTAATGCTATTTCATACTCAGGATGGTAATGCCAATTGAACTCAATTTCATCAATCTCATAACGCCAAAAACGCCAAGAGGCGCTCGGTGATGGAATGACTTTTTCGAACATGGGTTTCATTACACAGGCAAATATTCCGATTAAGCATGCAACGATAGTATCAGAATTGGATACAAAAGTACCAATCAAATGTAAAATTTTGAGGCACACTGATTACATGTTTAGTACACAAGCCTTCAGCGATTAACAACGAGTTTAAATTTATCGGATTGCTGTTGACCATTCGTAATCAAAGAGAGAGTTATTATGCCAAGGAATCCATTTCGCATTACCCGTTTACGAAGTGCTGTTTGTATCGCACTTTCAATCTCTTTTAGCCAGACGGTATACGCTGAAGAAAGCAGTGACGATAAAAACAAAATTGAAGTCATTGAGGTTACCGCCACTAAGACTGTGACCAATTTGATGAAAACACCGGTTGCAGTTACCGCTATGGGACCAGACTCATTGGTGAAGCAAAACATCAAAGAGATTGCCGACCTAAATGGCATGATCCCTAACTTACAGCTTGGACTTTCAACCTCAGACTCTGGTGTTAAGGCTGCTATTCGTGGTGTCACCTCTACCAACTTTACCGAGATTGGCGACCCTGCGGTGGGTATCCATATTGACGGTATTTACTCCCCTCGCCCGCAAGGCTCTTTGGCGCTGATGTTTGATTTGGAACAGGTTGAAGTACTGCGTGGTGCACAAGGCACTCTGTTTGGGCGAAACTCAACTGCGGGTGTTATTAATGTTATTCCTGCCAAACCAGAGTTTGACGACAACTATGGCTGGTCAACGTTGCAGTTGAGCAACTACAGTGGCAAACAACTACGTAGTGTTTACAACTTTGGGATCAGTGACAACTTTGCGCTCAGAGCTGCGCTAATGATTGATAAACGCGATGGCTATATCAATCAAGTGCCTGATATGACGGACAGAGGGATGAAAGTTGCTGTTGGTGATGATGCCAATAACCTGCAATGGGTGGGTAAAGACGGCGTACCGGATGTCGACCAAAGGTTAAATAAAAAGCTCGACCCTTCTGATTTTTATACCAACTCTGACCAATGGGGATTGCGATTAACCGCATTGTGGCAAGTTGCGAATGACAAATCTTGGCGTATCGGCTTTGAACACTACAAAAACGATGGTGCCGGTCACGTTAATCTCAAAGACTGTGAAGCAGCAAAAGGCACGCGTTATGCGTGTGATAGCGACGATCATTTTGATCAAACGGTTAAAATCAATGTGCCCGGTAAGCTGGATATGAGTATCGACACTCTGCGCAGCGTGTTTAGCTGGCAGTATGACGCCAACACCAATATTGAACACCGCTTTGCCTATGCAAATCAAAAACGTGTCCAGTTCCATGATGATGATGTAGGTTATCATGCGATACCTGAAGAAGTGGATATTTCCTATTCTTGGGGTAACTGGGGTCGGCAATATGTTGATGATAGAGCAAGTTATACCTTGGATTCTGAATATAAGTCTTTCGTCAACGAGCTACAAATCCAGCAAACTTTTGAGCAGTTTGATTATGTCGCCGGTTTATTTTGGCTTAAAGAAGACAACGCTATCATTTTTGCCCAAGACATGTTGGTACGCGCTCCTTGGGGAATGCCATACGGGCAATACTACAATCAGCCAAAGCGTGAAATTGAATCAAAAGCACTCTTCGCTCAAGGCAATTATCACTTTTCGCCAGACTTAACCGCAACACTTGGTGTGCGCTACACCGAAGATGAGCGAACTGACAACGATGGCGCAACTTACGGCAGTTGGAGCGCTGATACACCTTGGTACTACAATGACAAACATGAGCCTCTTTACCCATTAGGAACTGGTATTGCTCACAATGGAACCGATTTAACCTTTGGCATGGGTCCGTTTGCAGGCGCATCTGCCTATTCGGGTCCAACTATCAACACCTACTCCAAATCCTGGAGCAAGACCACATGGCGCGCTGGTATTCAATATGATTTGGATGCCAAAAATATGGTGTTTGCATCTGTTGCTACGGGATACCGTCCGGGAGGATTTGGTGACAAGTTCGACACCTGTGGCGGTGGCACTTGTGTCGACGGTTCAACCGAAAAATTTAGCTTCTTAGACTACGACCCTGAAACCACAACAAACTATGAGCTGGGCTATAAAGGTTCTTTACTAGATCAGTCTTTAAATTTCACCGCTGTTCTATTTTTGACTAAGTACCAAGATATGCACAGCACCGCAATGCATGCTGTTGGACAAAAAATTCTAGACCGCGAGTGCCCTGATTGGGATCAAGCCTGTGATGTGGTGTCTGCTTGGAAAACCGAAAACATTGGAGAGGCAGACATCATGGGTATCGAGTTAGAATGGGACTATATCCCTTGGGAAAATGGTCGCTTGAAAGGCTTTTATGCTTGGCTAGACACGGAGATCACATCTTATGACACTTACAATGACAACTGGATCTGTGGTTATCGTGAAGAGTTTGGTGCTGAACCCTGTGCAGATCTATTCGTCGACTCTTCTAAACCACATCTGAGTGGCAGAAGGCTATACGATGTCACCGGCAATCAATTACCCAACTCGCCAGAGCATTCTATTGGATTAACTTATTCACATTATATTGAATTACCGTCGGGTCTGACTTTAGAACCTTGGCTGAGTGTTCGTTGGCAAGACACCATGTATTTCACCCCAAGAAACCTAGATAACAAAGTCGTGGGTGATTATCAGGATGCATATACCAATATCAATGCAGCCATAAAACTGTCCAGCAACGATGCTGACTGGTATGTGGAGCTTTACGGTACCAACTTAGGTGATGAAGTGGTTAAGAACTGGATGGGACAAGCAGCAAATGGCGGTTATCAATTCAATTCATATAATCCCCCGCGTATGTACGGCGTACGCTTTAACTTGAGTTATTAATCAACTCTGCCACCGAGAGAAAGTGTAAAACACTTTCTCTTTTCTACTCCGCTATATCTTTCGCATTGCCTTAAATGAGGAAAAGTCATGAAAAATAATACAGCATCCCTCGCCTTGGTTCTGGTAGTGTTTTTTGTTATTTCATTTATTACCAATATTCTTGGCCCGATATTTCCCGAGTTAGTGTCTGATTTTGAAATCAGCCTAACGCTTGCAGGTTTCTTACCCCTTTCATTTTTTGCCGCTTATGGTGTGATGTCGATACCTTCTGGTTGGGCCATCGAACGGTTTGGCGAAAAAGCAGTGATGATCACTGCGTTTTCACTCGCCTGTGCTGGCTCAACCCTTTTCGCGTCGATTCCGACTTTCGCCATGGCCATGTTATCTCTATTTTTTATCGGCACAGGTATGGCAATGCTGCAAGTTGCCATAAACCCTTTACTTCGAGTCGCAGGTAAAGAAGAAAACTTTGCATTTTTCTCTATCCTAGGTCAGTTGTTGTTTGGTGCAGCGGCGACGGTCAGTCCACTTATTTATGCCTTACTGGTATCAAAGACACCAACTCAAGGCTTTGCATGGCTCAATATGTACTGGTTATTTGCAGGTATAAGCGTGCTTATGCTTATTATTTGCGCATTAATCAGATTTCCCATAATTGACAAAAAGGAAGATGAACGCCAAGCCCATAGTTCCGTTTACCTCGACCTAATCAAAAACAAAACGGTGATCATGTTCTTTGTTGCAATTGCCGCTTATGTTGGCACCGAGCAAGGCGTCGCCAATGGCATTGGACTCTTTTTACAGCAATACCACCAGCTTGATAGCGTCGCTGTAGGTGCAAAAGTCGTCAGTGAATTTTGGCTAATGCTCACCATTGGTTGTGTTGTTGGGCTCGGATTAGTGAAGCTTCTTGATAGCCGTATTGTGTTAATTTCTTTTGCCTTGTTGGCCATGCTTAGTCTTACAGCAGCATTGTTTGGGCCTAAAGAAGTCGCATTGTTTGCGTTTCCAGCCGTGGGCTTTTTCTTATCAGTCATGTGGTCTGTGATTGTCTCATTGGCATTAAATTCTCTTGCAC
Source organism: Pseudoalteromonas sp. T1lg65 (assembly GCF_051930985.1). Taxonomy (NCBI): domain Bacteria; kingdom Pseudomonadati; phylum Pseudomonadota; class Gammaproteobacteria; order Alteromonadales; family Pseudoalteromonadaceae; genus Pseudoalteromonas; species Pseudoalteromonas sp. T1lg65. Next base: position 2,332,459 of record NZ_CP196837.1, read on the forward strand.
AACATCATGGTGCTTTTACTGGAATTTTATGTACCGGTATCGTGGGAGGCGGATTAGCTTCACCTATTATCGGCCTTATCGCGGATTCAACCAATAGTTTGAGACTCGGCATGTGCTTTGTCTACCTGACTCTCGGTTATATTTTTTATGTTGGTTTACGCGCTCAACCTCTGATTAAAAATAAAACGATTCGTCTTTTCAAAGCCAACGATGTCGCAAAAGCAGGTTAATGATGCAGTCTCTACAAAAGCAAGCTTATGGCAGCGTTATTACCATAGATATAGGCGGAACAAAAGTTTGTGCAGGCTTGTACCGCAACGAGCACCTTCGGGATCTCAGACGTGAAGCTTTTCCCGCGTTTGCAGATGAGACTGAGATATTTACGTTTATCTGTGACCTCATTGAACAATTACAGCAAGCCGATACCTCTATCATTGCTATCGGTGTTCCTGCCATTGTTGAGCAACAAACAGGCACAATACTCAATGCGGTAAATATTCCAGCATGGCAATGTGTGGCATTACAACAGCAACTTGAGCTGCGTTTTAGCCTTCCGGTGTTACTCGAAAACGATGTCAATTGCTTTACTTATGGAGAGCATAGGTTTGGCGCCGCCCAAGGTAATAGCGCTATTATCGGACTCTGCTTAGGCACTGGGGTGGGTGCTGGGCTCATTATCAACAGACAACTATATCAAGGTATCAACTGCTGTGCTGGCGAGGTCGGTTCAATACCTTATTTGGATTCCACCTTTGACGATTATTGCTCCGGTCGCTTTTTCCACATCCATTACCAACAAAGTGGTGAATCTCTCGCTCTGCAAGCAAAAAACAATGTACCAGCAGCCATTGATGCATTTGTGCAATATTCCAAACACCTTGCTCAAGCAATTAAGTATCTCCTGCTACTCATCGACCCTGAAAAGATTGTCCTTGGCGGCTCAGTTGCCAAGTCATACGAATTGTTTATCGACTCACTATGGCAACAGCTCGCGGATTTCCCTTATCCAAGCATGATAAAAAAGCTTCAGATAGTTCCTGCAAGCCTAGAAGAAAGCGCTTTACTAGGTGCCGCGAGCCTTGCATTACAGCATATTAAGGAAACATGATGAAAGCCATTTTATCCCTTTTTATCGTCTATTCGCTGGTATTTATTGGAACTGTACAAGCTAAAACAGACAATACCAGACTGTATACGAATCAAGTTATGTATAACCAAACTGCCAACAAAGTAGCGGTTGTTTCTTCTGCGCGAGCACTGACCGATGATGCGCTTCATTTTCAGTTGCTGGACAAAAAACAGGTGGTTTTTTCTGGTAAACTAACTGCCGATGGTCAGTTCAATGCATGGCGGCAAGCTGATGCTAATCGCTACTTTTATCACGCTGACTTTTCCGCCTTTAAGCAAAGCGGTCAATATCAGCTGCAACTAGCTAACGGGCAATCAACAACAGTAAATATTGCCAAGCACGGACTCTTTACCACTACCACCGCCGCGTTATTAAGTTACTTCAAACACAACAGAAACGATCAACGCTATAACTGGAAGCAGGATAACTCCATTCGTCTTTACGGCACACAAAAATATGCCAATGTCCAAGGAGGCTGGAATGATGCCGGAGGAGATAGAGGTAAGTATCTCTCTCATTTGTCTTATGCTAACTTTTTCAACCCACAACAATTGTCTTTTACAGCTTGGGCATTAGCTTATAGTTATCAGGCTGCTCCCCACCACTTCGCTGATTTAAAACTCGATCAAGCGATTATCGAAGAAGCCTTTTGGGGAGCCGATTATTTGGTCAGAACACTCGATTCTGATGGTTTTTTCTACATGACGGTTTATGACCGCTGGGGAGAAAAAGGCGCTGAACGCGTGGTCACAGCCTATGTTGGACCAAATGGTCAATACACACCTCACTATCAAGCAGCATTTCGTGAAGGTGGCGGTGCAGCAATAGCAGCCTTGGCGCAAGCTTACCAATTGTCAAAACAAACCAACAAAGCTGGAACCTTTACCGCAGTGGAGTATTTGGCAGCAGCCAAAAAAGGTTTTGCTCATTTGGTCAAAAACAACCTGAGTTACTGTGATGACGGCCAAGAGAACATTATCGATGACTACACCGCTTTGCTTGCTGCAAGCGAGCTTTATAAAGCGACACAAGACCAGCAATATTTGACTTACGCCAGAGTCAGAGCAAGGAACCTCATTCAGCGCTTACATCCTGAAGGATGGTTTATCAGCAACCACATTAACAGCGATAATCCCAGACCTTACTATCATGCCGCCGAAGCTGGATTCCCTATCGTCGCATTGAGCCTATATTTAGATATAGAAACGGACAAGGCTAAAGCGGAAAAAGTGAAACAAACCATAGTTACCCATCTTCAATATCAACTCACGCTTAACACCAGCCATAACAATCCTTTTAATTACCCGATGCAAGTATTCAAGCGCTTTGAAAAAGGCAAGTTGAAGCAAAAACTCGAGGTAGGTTTTTTTATTCCGCAAGCTAACGAAACCAATTATTGGTGGCAAGGGGAAAGCGCGAGGTTATCGTCATTGACTACTGCAATTCATCTTGCCAAAAAGCACATCGACACCCTGTCAGAGTACGATAAGCTTAAACGTCCACTTGGGCTGTTAGCGCAAAATCAGATTGATTGGATACTTGGTCGAAACCCGTATCAAATCACTATGCTCAATGGCTTCGGCATCAACAATCCGGTTCCTTATAAAGGACTAGAAATGATTTATGGTGGGATCTCTAATGGTATAACAGGCTTGCGTGACAGCCCTAAAAATGAAGGTATTGCGTTTGCGCCAGAATCTGATTGGCAAAATTGGCGTTGGGTTGAACAATGGCTACCTCATAGCACTTGGTTTTTGTTAGCAAGCAGTACGATGGCAATGTAAAGCAAGCAGTAAACACCTGTCGCTCGTTGGGTAAATCATCAACTGATGCCATGCTGTTAGACTTTTGTCTAGTTACCCAGGTGAATAAATCGCGACAAAATCGTTAGTGGAATAACACAACCAACATGAAAGGAGATTATCATGACATTGACATTTAGAAAGAAGAAAATTAAGACGTTATCCACTGGCTCTGAAACGCTGTTAAGGAGCAAGACAAAAAAAGTTGCAGGTGGTATTTCAGCAATAGGTTGCGGGCCAATTTCCAACCCTAACTACTCATGCCCTGTATCAATTAACACTTATAGCTGTAATTAAATCACCAAAACTCAAGCACTCATGTTAGTTGTTACTGTATTGTTCTATAGCTATACGGAAGTTTAACGAAGAAACATGAGTGCATTCAAAACCGGATATCAGCAACAAATGTAATCCTATCTGATGTAAAAACTGGCTACAATGATCCCGACGGCCACTATAAAATTGCGTAATTCTCTTGCTGATACCTCTGGTGTATCGTTTATCAGGTGCTTGTTGTAAAACCTTACTTGAGTCATTTCAGTTGCGGTTTGATTATTGGGAGTTACTATCAAACCTGCCAAAAGCAATGTTAATGCTTGCAGGTAATTTGCAGATATCAAAAACAAGATTGCGAGTAAAAATGCAGTAAAGGTGAGTACCCATGTAACAAATTTAAACACGGCATCTCCGTTGCTTAAGCCAATTTGAACAGTCGCTAATTTAGAGTAATTACTTTTGAAATACAAGTGAGAAAAAGTCGTGTTTTACGCTTAAAAAGCAGTAATAAATGACCATATTGCAGGGTGAGAATTAACCAATCAGAACAACGTTCAGCTATTAACAGCACACACTACTCGTGTTTATTGGTATGCTTATTTCACGTCTAGTTATGACAATGCATTTTGCATATTTATACCTGAGCTTCCGTATCAATTATATAAATTTACACATTCCGAGACCCAGTGAAGTTCCACTCCGTTCAGTGTATCCGTAGCGAGCATAAAAAGGTTCTTTACCCTTAGCTGATAACAAAGCGACGGTTGCACCGCTTTTCGCGACCGTCGCTAAATAAGATTCAGTGTGGCGCATCAACATGTCGCCAATGCCCTGCTGCTGATAGTCGGGGTCAACAACAAGATCTTGAATATAGAAAAACATCGCACCGTCACCAATAATTCGAGCCATTCCAATCAGTTTATCATGCAGGTAAGCGACAACATGGAACAAAGAGTTATTCAACGCTGTATTTGCTTGTTTAATTGACGTAACACCCCAACCAACTTTCTCTCTGAGTGCAACATAATCTTGAGTGTCAGGCCTTGTAAATTTAACAGTTATGTCCATGTCGTTAATGCCACTTAATATGAGTTATTTCGCCGACTTACTGTGTTGTTGTTTTTTCCAATCATCCGTAAGCAGACCTGCGTAACCCCAATCCGCTTCTTCGATTTCTTGAATCACCACATGAGTGTATTCTGGCTGCTTACCCAACACTCTTTGTAAAGAATTGGTGATATCTTTAACTAATTCCGCTTTTTGTTCTCTAGTAGCGCCTTTGGTGATTTGCACATTGACTACTGGCATGTTAGTTCCTTCTAAAGGTCTGTCCTTAAGCTGATTGGTTACTTATGCTGTTAATAAGTTGATTAATTCTCATCTCCAACTCGGTAGGGTCCGGCCAAAGTTTGTGTGAATATAACCAGCCGTGTCTAGTTCCTATCCTTAGTCTACCTGATTTTGACGATGTGGCAGCTTGCGTCACTTGTACCGGAATAGCTTGAGATTTAGTGAGTGTCCATTGGTGCCCACCACGCCCCTCTCGAATATCGTGAATATGGCACTCTAATCCACGCTCCGTAACACGTAACTCGGTTGATTGTTTTGCAGTAGAGAAAATCTCAATTCTTTCATCAGAGGCTTCTATATGTTCATCTGATAGATATTTTCTATACCCATACCAGCCGACCCAGCAAGCCACTAAAAACTGACCAAATGTCGACAACGCTGCTAAAATATCCCACCCTGTTGGCTGACTCATCACCTATCTCTTCCTTTACGTTTGGCGCTTTATAATGACCTTCTAATGTATAAAAATCAAGCAGCTATACCCTTTGATAGAGCTAAATGGAGAAAATCTATGGCAGAAGCTTTTTACTCATGCCTTAATTTTTCAATCGCTTGAATATCAACCCAATACACATCGCCTTCGTGATCTGTACCTATTTTCTCTTTTGATGGCGTTCGATTGAAAAAGAAATACTTACCATCTGGAGATACATAACCACCAGCTTCTATGCCATCAGTATTAATGGTTTCACCAAGATTGATAGCATCGCCCCAGTGGCCGTCTTTTTGTAAGAAGCTAACATAAAGATCTGTATCCCCATAACCATCTTCCTTTTCACTATCCCAGATGATGTAAGAACCGTCGGCTGCTATAAATGGGTGGGCCGTCCACATGCCTGCATTAATTTTCGGCCCCAACAATTCTGCCGGCTGTCGCTTACCGTGTTTTACTTTTGAGATACGTAAAACGTCATTATTTTTATAATCATCAAAGATATACGTTCCATCTGCGGAGGAAGACAAGCGCATAATGCCCCAGTCATCTCGGTCAATCAAAGGTCCTAAGCTTTTTATTTCTGACCAACCATTTGGCGTACGCGTTATGTATTTACTGCCCAAATGCAGCGTATTACCATCAGGAGAAAGAATGGGACGTCCCACTCTGGGACCTATAATTGATTGTTTCCACTGCTTATTTTGTTGTTTGAATTGAATTATCCACCACTTTCCGGTGTCGATATCCTTGCGAGAAAAGTATAACTCTTTAAGGTCTGGGGTAAACGAAACGCTATGATCGCGATGTCTGGTAGATACGTAACCTGGTGCAAACACTTTAGGAATAATGCCTGGTGGTTGCTGGCCGAGGTAAGGCCCTTCCGGTGCTGGTAATTGTTCTTCAGCAATACAGGCTGCACTACTTAAATAACACATAGCTGACAGTACAAATTGCACAAGGTAACGTTTCATTGCTTTTCCTTCTTAAAGTCTAATAAAGCAGTAAAAGGTTAACCCGATTTTGTTTTAAAAAGCTGATGTTTTAATGATTTCTTGTTGATTTTGAGTAATAGGGTTAGGCTCTCAGCGTAATTCAATGACAGTGATTTTACTTATCGAAAATTACGGTGATAAGCAACGCTAGAGCCAGCTTCAATAAACCTTATTTAACTAATTCATTCGAACAAGGTTACTTGGCTTTTCATAATCAGTGCGTGATCTGAGTGGTTTTACTCCGGTTAAGTTAGGTACCTACTGCTAAAAGTACCTAATTTGATTTCTGAGTATTTTATCTTTGTGGGCACGCCAGCTTAGTGCACTCTGACGTACAATCGATCAAAGACACGATTACACATAACACACCACCAGAAATTGAAGCGCCTTGCAGACCACCACCAATCTGAGGTGTTGCTTTTACCGGCAGGTTGGCGTGTTTGTCAGATAATTGCTTTAGTTGCGTTTTTCTTATCGTAAGTTTCATTTTAAGTCCTGTTAAAAAGTGAGTTTATTATTTGTAGTAATGCTCGACTATACGATTGAATTTTATAATAAATCGCATAGTCCAAAGTCCAAAGTCCAAAGTCCAAAGTCCAAAGTCCAAAGTCCAAAGTCCAAAGTCCAAAGTCCAAAGTCCAAAGTCCAAAGTCCAAAGTCCAAAGTCCAAAGTCCATTTAATCGGAACCACCAATGTTGGTCAATTGATAATATTTAATAGACAAGTTTGTAGAGCGTGTGGTCTTTCTACCGCTTGCGACGTTCAGCACGACCATTTATTTATCTTCTCCACACAAAACCCAACACAGCAAGCAGGATCAAAAACAATGATGTCGACCAGTATCTGATAAGTTGCCTCCTTGCTTCTTTATACCCCCTTCAATCTAAGAGCTAAAAAACTGATTTTAAAGACCAAATTAGAAGTGTAGGATAAAAACTCACAGCTCGGGCTTAAATGGGTTTCCGAGTTAAACCCAATTTCAGTGAATTATTATTAAGGACAACTAATGCATTTCATAAAATGGATTTCAATTACAGCTTTATTGCTGTTTCCTCATGCCTCTCCAGCAAAGAAGCCCGCTTTAGCTGCCCTTGAAGCTGAATTGGATAAAATAGCTCTAAAAAAAATACCTGTAGCAGGTCCAGGCTGCACGGTGGGAGTGATCCGGGATCGACAACTTCTTATCCAAAAAAGTTATGGATTGGCAAATATCGAACATCAAGTACCTCTTAATTCAAAGTCAGTTTTTCGTATGGCATCGGTATCTAAACAATTCACTGGCTTTGCGGTACTTCTACTAGCTGATCAAGGCAAGCTCAATCTCGATGATGACATACGTCAATATCTCCCTGACTTGCATGATTATGGCGTTAAAGTAACCATCAACGCCATGCTAGGTCATACCTCAGGAATGGCAGATTTCGATACCCTCCAACAACTTTTACCAAAACCTTTACTATCGAGTGCAGGTGGTAAGTTTCGACTTGGTGATGAAGACTACCTTACTAACGAAGAATTCTATAACGTTATCAAATCGCTTCCGTTAGCACACAGGCCTAACACAAAGCAAGCCTACAGTAACTTCGCCTATTTTTTGCTGGCTGAATTAGTAACCCGTGTTAGTGGGAAGTCGATGCGAGAGTTTACCACTCAATTTATGTTTAAACCCCTTGGCATGCAGAGCACGTTCTTTGCCGATGATATGCGTGAAATAGTGCCCAACCGTGCTTATGGCTACAGGACTTTTGAAGACGGCTTAAAGCACTACGAAACCAATATTTTTGTGGTCGGTGATGGGGGACTATATACGACGCTTGAAGATATGCTGATTTGGGATAACCACTTTTATGCGCCTAAACTTGGCAAGGATCCGCAAAAGCTGATGGAGCAGTTTAATACGCCAAATAGTCAATTCACCGCGGAAAACAACGGGATCTCTTATTACGCAAACGGACAATACATAGAACCAGACTACACCTTTCATAATGGTGGCTGGATGGGAACTAGCACAAGCTATATCCGCAGACCCGCCGAGCAAACATCCTTTGTTGGCATGTGTAACAGCTCATCCATTGATCCAGATATTTTCACGTATGAATTACCCAAGATATTGAGTAAGTTGAAGATATGGGATGTAACTGATCCTGCGATTTTTTAACTAGACCTTAAAATATTTCTATCCACTTCGAGTGTAAGGCAGAAGTAATTTGATAACGCATCACAAATCGAAACATATATAAAAGATAAACCCTGCACAGCAAGGGTTTAAATAACTAGCTCCTTAATGAATTCAAAAGCACTCATTTAAAAACTGTTGTCTGAGTTTATAGCATTTAGGATCTAAAACACTCCATGGATCTGCGCATTTATTGTCTGCACACGCTGATACAGAACTCACTAAACAACAAACTTGATAACGATGCCAAAAGCACCTTTTTAAATATTTTACTCATTTCGAGCAACCTTCATTAGTTAATTTTAGGTTGAAATTTAAGCCGAATAGAACCTTGTATGTAACCATAAAGCACATGGTGTTGCTGTTTTTTACATAAGGAGAGCTACAATGAAGCCCAAATTAGTTAAAAAATATGAAGGCATTTAACATTGCGAACAACGGCTTGGCACCGGATCAAAAAACTCAAGTTTCAGGTGGTGCGTTGACAGGTCCTTTTACTTGTCCAAACAGAAACTTATACTTGTCATTTATAAACAAATTGCGTGCTGTGTAGATCAGGCCCGCTTAAGTGCTGTTCAAATGACAATTGCTAAGTTTCTATTTTAATAAGCTGTCACTAAATCAGTGTAGCTGCCTACACTTACCACAACATCGGGTTAAGAATAGGCAGATATAGATCAAAAAAGAAACGTGAGTAAGCTGGTCTGCCATTCTGAACAGAGCTTTTCATGCTTATATCTCAGAGCAATTTGCTTAAATATCTGATCAATTTGAGAGATATTTAAGCAAATTGGTATTAATCTTCTTTTTGCAGCATGTACTGTCGGCATAGTTCAGTTGCCTTTGTGCTCTGCTGACAGTGTTGGGTGATAACGCGATTTTCAGCTTTTCGTATTAACTCGGCCAGTTCACCACTTTGCTTTAAGCGACGCAATACGGCATCCACCTCCTCGACCCAATGCTGCTGTTCCTTGTGTATATAGTGGTAGAGCTCAAGCTCACGAAAACGGTGTTGATGCGGGATTACATTTTCTATCCCCGTCTGGTGCCAACATCACTAAACCATCAATACGATTAGTCAGCGCAACGTCGGCCAATCCTTTAGACACCAGATTGAGTGCTTGTACTGTGGTATCTGTGTCCTCTACCCTTGGCATTCCCTGAGTGATGTTATTGGTGTGTTTTACGCCACGCACTTTTGCAATTCGATATCGGCTTAAGTCTTGTACACTCTCAATATTAACTTCGCCATCATTGCGAATAAACGCCATCGTCTCTAACTTATAATACGGTGTAGGAACACGGACAGTATGAGGATTTTCGTTACCGTAGCTAAAAATGCGCATGATTTCACCATGTTTTTTTCCGTTGCGCACCAGCTGCTGGGCACGTTTTCCAGGATAAGGAGTAATGACAATCGACACATTAAGCTTTTGATAGATTTCAGGTAAAACCAGACGACCAACTTCTTGCTCAATCAGGTAATTAATTGACACAAATTGCAAGGGCTCAGCAAACGCGTTACAGCTCAACAACAGCAACAATAACAGAGACTTCTTCATCTACTTACCGAGCTTTTAAGGTTATGTTTATTCAATTATTTTAGTATCAGTAAGGTGAATATCAATGGCTGGTCGTACAAGCATATGAAATTGGCGTGGATGTCCTTTTAGTTTTTCTTAGTTTTTTCCTAAAAATAATATAACGCATTAATATAAGTACTTTTCAAGCAATGCCTAAATGATGATAACCAACTACTGAAGTAGGTGGTTTAGGGCCTAAAACGAAAAAGGAGCCTTTTGGCTCCTTTTCAGTGTATTTGATGCAAATTAACCTAGTAACTCACCAAGTTGTTTGCTCACCGCTTCAACCGCTTGAGTACCATCTAGCTTGTGATACTGTGTGTTACCCGCTTGCGCTTCAGCACTGTAGTAATCGACTAGAGGCTTAGTTTGGTCATGGTAAATACCTAAACGCTTACGTACTGTTTCTTCTGTATCGTCATCACGGATGATTAGGTCTTCACCAGTTACGTCGTCTTTACCTTCAACCTTAGGAGGGTTGTAAACTACGTGATAAACACGGCCTGAACCTGGGTGTACACGACGGCCGCCCATGCGCTCAACGATAATTTCGTCTGCGACGTCAAACTCGATAACATGATCGATCTTGATGCCGTTTTCTTTCATCGCGTCAGCTTGCGGGATAGTGCGTGGAAAACCATCTAACAAGAAACCTGTTGCACAATCTTCTTTTGCAATGCGCTCTTTCACTAGACCAATGATGATCTCATCAGATACTAGCTGACCTGCGTCCATTACTTTTTTAGCTTCAAGACCCAGCGGCGTGCCTTCTTTGATAGCTGCACGAAGCATGTCACCAGTAGAGATCTGTGGGATCCCATATTTTTCCATTAGAAATTGTGCTTGAGTACCTTTACCTGCACCCGGCGCGCCTAGCAAAATGATGCGCATAATTGATTCCTCGTTTCTGAGTTGTTGGTGTTTGAATCGTGAATTTTTCCACATGCTGTGCCGATTCTCAAGGAACTTATACTAATTGGTAAGATTTTGGCACCATAAATAACTTCAACAGCGGATAAGCGGACGCTTCAAACTTTGTCTTAAATAAAAAAGCTCCGTATTAAACAGAGCTTTTTGTCGTTTCGTTTTACAGTTTTATAAGAATGCACCAAGTGCTTTAACCTGATCTAACATACGATTTGAGAAACCCCACTCGTTGTCGTACCAAGCCATGACTTTAACTAATTTACCTTCAACCTTGGTTTGTGTTGAATCAAATACTGAAGACGCAGGGTTGTGGTTAAAATCAATAGAAACTAAAGGTAGCTCGTTGTATTCTAAGATTTCTTGCATTGGACCTTCAGCTGCCGCTTTCAATAACGAGTTAACTTCCTCTTTGGTAGTTTCACGCTTCGCGACAAAAGTAAGATCAACCAGTGAAACATTGATAGTTGGAACACGTACCGCCATACCGTCAAGTTTGCCAGCAAGCTCAGGTAACACCAAACCCACCGCTTTTGCAGCACCTGTCTTAGTTGGGATCATTGACTGCGTCGCACTGCGCGCACGATACAAGTCTTTGTGATAAACGTCAGAAAGGTTTTGGTCATTGGTATAAGCGTGGATAGTCGTCATGCTGCCCTGCTCTAACCCTATGCTGTCATTTAGCACTTTAGCGATCGGTGCTAAACAGTTAGTGGTACAAGAAGCGTTTGAAATAATATTTGAGTCCGCCGTTAAAACATCACTATTCACGCCATGGACTACCGTGGCATCCATATCTGTGCCTGGGGCTGATACGATAACCTTTTTCGCGCCTGCTTCAATGTGCTTAGCCGCAGTTTCTCTTGAAGTGAATAATCCTGTACACTCAAGAACGATATCAACATTTAGCGCTTTCCACGGCAAGTTTGCAGGATCACGTTCCTGCGTTAGTGTGATTTCGTCGTTACCTATCACTAAGGTGTTATCATTCAGCACCACGTTTTCTTGAAAACGCCCATGGACCGAATCAAATTGAGTTAAGTGTGCATTGACATTAGCTGGTGCTAAGTCGTTAATAGCAACCACTTTAATTTCATTGTTTTGGCCAGATTCATAAAGTGCACGAAGTACGTTGCGACCGATACGTCCATAGCCATTAATTGCGATGTTAATCATAATAAGCGTCCCCTAATCTATTTAACTTCACTTGCTTGTTTTGCAAGCGCTTCGATGGCTTGCCAGTCTTTGTTTGCGATAAGTGCTTTATCGAGCATCCAAGTACCGCCAACACAAACCACATTGTTCAGTGCTAAATACTTAGGTGCCGTTGCTAATGAAATTCCGCCTGTTGGACAGAATTTGATTTGTGGAAGTGGCCCGCCAATCGACTTCAACATAGCAGCGCCCCCAGCAGCTTCCGCTGGGAAAAACTTCAAAAATTCAAAACCGTGAGATGCTAGCTGCATCGCTTCGCTTGGTGTTGCCGCGCCTGGTAAAAATGGGACTTGTGAGTTCTTAGCTAGCGCTAACAGTTCATCATTTACACCTGGACTAACCATAAAGTCTGCGCCAGCTTCAAGCGAGGCATTAAAGGTGGCTTTATCAACGACAGTCCCAGTACCCACAAAAGCGTCTGGAAGTGCAGCTTTGATGTCTTTTACCGCTTGCGCAGCAACAGGGGTTCTAAGTGTTACCTCCAGCGCGCGTAAGCCACCTTTGTACAACGCCGTGGCTAACGGCACTGCATCTTCTAAGTTATCGATGACGATAACCGGCACCACTGGTGCCGCTGATAAAATCTCTTTAATGCTCATGCTCACCCTCATTCCCAACTTTTATTATTCTTCGATACCAAATGAACATGCGCCTTGATCCGCGCTGCTCACTATATGCCTAAACCCAGAAAACAGCTCTCTACCGGTTCCATAGGTCTGTGTTTGTTCAGATAATTGCAAGTCACGTGCGGCCAATTCTTCATCTGATATGTGTAGAATCAGCTCTCCTTTTGGTGCATTTAGGGTGATTAAATCCCCTTCATGCACCTTGGCAATCGGGCCACCATCGACGGCTTCAGGCGCTAAATGTATCGCTGCAGGAACTTTGCCTGAAGCGCCTGACATTCGACCATCCGTTACGATAGCAACCTTAAAACCTTGATCTTGTAAAGTCGCCATCACTGGCGTTAATTTGTGTAGTTCAGGCATCCCTTTTGCTTTCGGGCCCTGCTCTTTAATCACCGCGATAAAGTCTTGATTCAGCTTGCCCTGCGCAAATGCGTCTTGTAATTCACTTTGTGAACTGAATACTTTTGCTGGAGCGGTTACTGTTTGGTGCTGCTCTTGTACGGCAGAAACCTTAATGACTGCTTTACCTAAATTTCCATTTAACAGCTGCAATCCGCCTTGCTTGTTAAACGGGTTAGCAACTGGGCGAAGTACCTCTTCGTCGAGTGAATTTTCAGGAACTGGTACCCACTTCACTTTTGCAGGGCCTTGGCTATCGGTAACGATCAAATTGTGATCGATATCTAAAACAGGTTCGGTGGTGTAAGCATCAAGACCTTCACCCACAATGGTTTTCACGTCATTGTGCAAAAATCCTGCATCTCTCAATTCACGCATCAAGAAGCCCATACCACCTGCTGCTTGGAAATGGTTTACATCGGCATGTCCATTAGGGTAAATGCGCGTAAGCAAAGGGACCACTTCTGATAAATCAGCCATGTCTTTCCAGGTGATTTGCACACCAGCCGCTTTTGCCATCGCTACCAAATGGATTGCATGGTTGGTTGAACCACCCGTTGACAACAAACCCACAAGACCATTAATGATCGCCTTTTCGCTGATCACATCGGCAAGGGCATTGGCCTGTTTGGTTTCAATGAGTTGTTTTAGCATGGTCTCAACCGCATTAGCAGTAAGACCTTCTCTTAACTCTGTGTAAGGGTTGATGAATGAGCTACCGGGTAAATGCAAGCCCATAATTTCCATCAACATCTGGTTAGAGTTGGCAGTACCATAAAAAGTACACGTACCCGCACTATGGTATGACGCACTTTCAGCTTCTAACAGTTCTTCGCGACTAACTAGGCCTTGTGCAAACTTTTGTCGAATACGTGCTTTTTCTTTGTTTGGAATGCCCGACTGCATTGGACCCGCAGGCAAGAAAAATACTGGTAAATGGCCAAAAGAAAGCGCGCCAATTAACAGCCCTGGGACAATCTTGTCACATACGCCTAAACAAAAAACGCCATCAAAAACGTCGTGTGATAACGACACCGCCGTAGACATAGCAATAACGTCACGGGAAAAAAGCGATAACTCCATACCATCACGGCCCTGAGTTACGCCATCACACATTGCTGGAACGCCGCCCGCGACTTGCGCGGTTGCATCAAATTTATGGGCAACGGACTTAATTAATTCTGGATAAAATTGATAAGGTTCATGCGCTGATAGCATGTCGTTATAGGAGTTTATAATGGCAAGGTTTGGTTGCTCGTCTTCTTTAAGGCGGGCTTTGTCACTGCTTGAGCAGGCTGCCATGACGTGTGCAAGGTTTCCGCAACCTAATCCAGCTCTGACACGCGTTTGTTTTTTTGCTTGTTGGATGCGCGCCAAATAGGCTTGGCGTGTTGCTTTGCTCCGTTCTATAACGCGTTCGGTGACTTCCTGAATTCGTGGATGCAACATAATTCTGACTCTCTAATCGTTAGAGTAAAAAGGCTCTGTACGATCAACAGCATTCGTGTCAATCACTGTACAGAGCTGCTTTGGATTTACCCGTTCAAAGGTACGCTGTCAGGTTGTCTCTCACCCCAACCTGACACCGGTGTCACTATATTTACTCACAACACTGACACCGGTGTCAACCCTTCTAATAAAATTTAGTCTAATTTTAATAAATGAACAAATAATGACCGAAACTAGATCGTTAAGGTAAAACACAAACCAATAAACACTATCGCGCTTATTATCGATTAACTGGGTCGTTTTTTTGTCAAAAAGAAATTGATATTTAAAGAAAAAAGCTCAGTGTGAAGGCTGAGCTTTGGGACAAGTAAAATTGTGAATTGAATTAAAATCGCTACCCTAATGCTTGCGTCGATTCGCGTGTAATAAGCTTAGCTTCAAGCACCATTTGAAAGGGCTTTTCCTGAGGAGTGGTAATTTGCTTAATTAACTCCTCTACTGCCAACATCGTCATCTCTTCAACGGGTTGCGCAATGGTGGTTAGTCCCGGCCAAATATGTCTGGCGATCGGCGCATTATCAAAGCCAGCAATCGATAACTCATCAGGTACTTTGATGTTGTTTTGCGTCGCCATCTTAAGCACCGCTGCCGCCATGTAATCATTGGAGGCAAAAACCGCCGTTGGGCGAGGTGAAATATCTAAAATTTCTTTGGCACTAATCGCCCCAGAGTGATAGCTAAAGTTACCTTCTGCAACCAACTTTGGCTGATAGTGAATTTGATGCTTTTTGAGCGCGCGTTGATACCCTGCAAAACGGTTTTCTGTCGCACTGTGATCAGGATGGCCTTTAATAAAAGCGATATCTCGGTGGCCTAGTTTGATTAAGTGCTCAGTGAGTTCAAACGCACCTTGCTCGTCGTTACTACTAACCGAAATAGAGTCGTCATCCATCGCTGAAGCCACTCGCGCATAGGGAATATTACGCTGCTTTAAAAACGCAATCAGCTCCTTTGAATCAGAAAACGGTGGTGTCAGTACCAATCCATCAAGTCGCGAGGTCGTCAGTAATTGTTCAACGTTGTCAATCAACGCTTCACCACGTAATTCACAAGGATGAATAAGTAGATTGTAATGGTGTTTCTGACAAGCTTCCAAGGCACCACTTTGCACACGGGTAATATAACTTTTTGACGGATTATCGTATAAACAGCCGATAATAAAGCTGCGATTTTGGGCTAGTCCACGCGCGATGGGATTGGGTTTGTAGTTTAACTCTTCAAATACTTTAAGTACTTTTTCTCGAGTTGCAGGACTGACATTTGGCTCATTATTTAATACACGAGAGACGGTTTTTTTAGAAACGCCTGCATACTCCGCAACACTGTTAATGGTAACTTTCTTCATCTCTCGATACTCTTAAGCCTGACGTCTTTCATGTAAACACGCCGCAGCGCCAATCAGCGGAATGTTGTCTTGTACTACTAAGGTCACTGGAATTTGCCCGACATATTGCGACATAATGCCCTTGTCTGTAAAGCGCTCAACAAAGCGACTACCTAGCAATCTGTCCTTCATACGAGGCAATATCCCACCGCCAATATACACACCGCCAAGCGCACCAAAGGTTAGCGCTAAGTCACCCGCAACGCTGCCCATCCAATCACAAAATTGATTCAATGTGGCGTTACAAATATTACACT
Organism: Pseudoalteromonas sp. T1lg65; assembly: GCF_051930985.1. Taxonomy (NCBI): domain Bacteria; kingdom Pseudomonadati; phylum Pseudomonadota; class Gammaproteobacteria; order Alteromonadales; family Pseudoalteromonadaceae; genus Pseudoalteromonas; species Pseudoalteromonas sp. T1lg65. Next base: position 2,348,521 of record NZ_CP196837.1, read on the forward strand.
CCGTCGCTAGTGCACTTATCTGAGCGGCAGTGAGATCATGCGGTTGTTTACCCTGAATAATCGCCATTGCTTTATACAATCTCGCAATACCTGGGCCAGAAAATACGGTTTCCACTGACACGTGACCGGTATTAGCGCGAAGTACAGAAAGTAGCTCTTTATCCATATCGGTGACCGGAGCCAGCGTAATATGACCGGCTTCGCAGCTCATTACTGCGCTACCGTTTATGTCTCTGGCTAAACATGCCGCGCCAAATCCAGTACCAGGTCCCATCACGCCCATGTTGGAATTTGGCTCGGCTTGACCTGATTTTATTAACTGATTTTGAGTTTCATCAAGATATGGTGCTGCATACGCAAAAGCAGCAAAATCATTGATTACCGATAGCGTCTCAAAGCCAAATTGGCTTTGTAATTCCGCAATACTAAAATGCCAGCCTAAGTTAGTCAGATGCACCTGCTGCGCTTTAATTGGTCCAGCAACGGCTAGGCAGGCTCTTTGCGGTTTGGTTATCGGTAGTTCTTCAAGGAATTTGGCGATGGCCATTTCAAAAGACTGAAAATCAGCACTGGGATAAGTAGCTTGATGGGCGATATGAAAGTGATTAGTGTTGCTGTCAAATGCGGTTATTACAGCAAATCTTGCGTTGGTTCCACCGATGTCCGCGACCACCATAGGGTCAAACGACGTGTCGATGTGGCTTGTTGTCAGGCTCATATTATTTTCTCTTTATCACTGCACGATGCATCGGGCTCACATATCGCGCAGCCAGCACTTGTCCTTTGTTGCCAACGATAGGAATAATTTGCACGAATTCCTAACACCTCACCTAAATCCTAGGTAAAAAATGCTGCCCTGCAAAACAAGGCAGCCAATACGTTTTGACAACAAAATGATAAAACACCGACATTATGACACCGGTGTCAGACACTATCAATATAAAATTTGCAATTTCTGTTAAATCAGTTGAAAAAAATTTTCAATCGTCGAAAATGACTGCGAATAAATCATAGAGATGAATATGAAAGGTAAAGCGACCTCTTTTGACATTGCCCATTATGCTGGTGTCTCTCAATCTACCGTGTCACGTGCTTTGCGTAATAGTCCGTTGGTAAATGAAGAAACTCGCCGAAAAGTCCATGAAGTTGCTAAACAACTAAATTATAAAGTGGACAAAAATGCCAGTAACTTGCGCACGCAGCAAAGTAGTACGTTGGCATTGTTATTGTTTGAAGACCCGACAGGGGATGAATCGCAAATAAATCCTTTCTTTTTAAGTATGCTTGGTAGCATTACTCGCGCTTGCGCTAAGCACGGCTATGATTTACTGGTGTCGTTTCAATCCACCAGCAGTGACTGGCAAGCAGACTACGAAGACAGTCACCGCGCCGATGGAATTATCTTACTTGGCTACGGTGACTACGTTGACTATCAGTCAAAGCTCCAAACGCTACTTGATAACAACACTAAATTTGTTTGCTGGGGTGCTAACGTCGATGGACGACCTGACCTAACCGTGAGCTGTGATAATTATGGTGGTGGTGTGTTAGCAGCCAATCATCTTATTGCAATGCGAAAAACCAACTGCGTGTTTATTGGCGATGCTTCCGATCACAGCCCTGAGTTTTTCGCACGTTTCAAAGGCTTTCGAGATACTATGGCGAACAAAGGTGTAGAACTCACCGAACGCAGGATTGCCAATGCTATTTCAACTGAGGAGTCTGGCTATCATGCAACGCGCTCGCTGATTGCCAATAATGTTAAATTTAATGCCTTGTTTGCAGCCAGTGATTTAATCGCCATCGGCGCGATTAAAGCTCTGCAAGAGGCTGGTATTCAAGTACCAAGAGATGTCCATGTTGTTGGGTTTGATAATATTGCTGCTGCTGATTATGTCACACCACCGCTCACCACAGTGCAGCAAAACACGACGCTGGCAGGCCAAATGTTGGTGAACAACCTACTGCAACTGATAAAAGGTGAAGCCGTTGAATCTACGCTATTGCCGCCAAAGTTGATTGTTAGAAAGTCATCAGTCTGATCCTGATCTTACAAAAATGAAAAAGCCGAGCTGAGCTCGGCCTTTGGCAGGGTAATCTAGTGCAAATGCTTTTCAACCACAGGGTAATGATCCCACACTTGTTTGTCGGTAAGCGAGCGAACTAATTTAACGTACTCTGCATGTGTCCAAGCCAGTGGCGTGGCCGAATTAGTGCCCTCACCCAGTTCATAGCCAAACGGATTTTTGCCAACGCCATCCCATACCTGCTCTGGCAACATCAACCCCTCATTCGCAAAATGTTCCATGCCCTTCACGAAAGTTAATTTAATAGCCTGCTGTTCTTTACTATCTAGTTGACCATCAAGTAATGCCGCGGCGATATCATAGTGACCACGTTCACCGGTGAAGAACGGCCATACACGACCACGCTGGCCATCGGTATTTTGACCGCCTTCAGCATAGTTAGTGCCACGCTTTTCATCCTCACCGTAACCGTCATTTCCATAACGACGATAGCCCGGATAGGTGTTGTCATCACCTGTAAATTTAAAGCTGTATTTAACGCGAAGGTTTTCTTCAATGGTCTCATCGTCATATTCTGGCAATGTTGCGACTATACTTGGCGCATCTGCCGAGCGCACACCATAGCGAACCAATTCTAGAAAGCCGCCATCAATGATGTGCTTTTTGTCTGCACCTTTACGACCGTTGTTGTCATTTAGCTTAGTGTTGGAGTTAGGATCTTTATCCTGGCCAATACGTAAAAAGTATTTCCCATCAGTTGCTGTTCCCGGCAAGTCTCCTTGGGTTGTAAACATCAAGCTTTCCACCGCAGCGTTATACTGTCTAGCTGTTGCCAAATAGCGCTGAGCACCGGCTTCATCACCTGCAAGTGTCGCAATGTCGCTAGCCGTTATTAAGCCGGAAATGATGGCTGCCGTGGTTGAAGGTGAAAAGCCATTTTGCTCTTCCCAACGTTCTTGTTGCGTCGCGGGAGGCGTTATTTTTGTGTCATTCCAAAGAATTTTCGCAACGCCACCCTCGACCAAAAAGTTCGCAGCAGGCTTCAGCATTTTGCCATACCAATACACTAACTTTTCGTCGCTGAGTACACCTGCTTGCCACAGTTTCCATGCAAGCATAATCGGCATTGCAGTTTGGTCTAGCTGCACACCAACCCACTCTAATTCGCCATCAACATGGGTTTTTTGTAAAAACCAGCCTGTATCACCCTGATTACCTGGTGTTTTATCCGTAACTTGGACTTTCTCTAGATATTCAAATGCTGTGAGTGCGGTCTCAGTGTCTCCCATCGCCATAAAGGCCATAGCAACTTGATAGAAATCGCGTACCCAAACCGCCTTGTAACCGGTGTGACCTTGCTCTGCTGGAACCGTATCACCCCAAGGGTTAGATAAAGACGCGATCAACGCGCCAGCATGGGTTTTATCTTCTTGTGCTTTTAAAACCAGCGCACTGGTGTACAACAGCTTGCCGTTATCGGCAGTGTTGCTAACCATATTTTGCATCGGTGCCAATTCAGCTAAGTAATCCTGCCAGCCGATTAACTCCCCTTTACCATTGTAGTGGTCAAGTACCTGTTGATATCCTTTGTCCAAAGTTTCACGCCCTTGTGCAAAGCTGTCCTTTTGTGACTTTGCAAAACTCAGCGCCAGATCAAACGTCGCGGACTTTTCTACCTTGCCTAACTTAGCAAGCCAATTAACATTGCCCGTTTTATCACCTGTAGATTGATAATACTGCTTAATGCGTTGTGCGCTTTTTAGTTCGTCTAAGTTGTCGCTCGTTCCAGTAAAGCCAACGGATGCAGCACTAAAACCCGACTGACTCTGTAGTGTTAAATAGTTATCGCCTTCACTGGCGACTAAACCTTGTGCGGTAACCGCAGCCTGGTCGTTTAAGCCGTTATTATTCACATATGGATTGACGTTTACGTAGGCTTCGACACCGTCGAGCTCAGTATTAATGATGGCGCGTACAAACAAGGTTTGTGCGTCTGGATCGGTAAATACATGTTTTTCTAGTGTGAATCGACCTTGTTTGTCTTTGGTGACAATTTTATATGCCAGTGATAATGGACGACCGGTAGCATCTTTGTACAAATAGTCTATGTGGGTGGTCAGTTGGCCGTGATCTGACTCGGTAACCGTAAAACCATTACCTGTGACAATAAATTGCATATCGCGAATTTGCGCTTGGTGGATTAAGCCAAACATGGTTTCTGTCACCATCCCTTTGGCAATAGAAAACCAAACTTTAGATACTTCACCGGTGTTGGCATCATCACTGTACTTACCATTTTGGTAGGCCTCATACGATGTACCTATGCCTGTTTTTCCTGAGTACGCCCAGTAAGGCTTATCTCCCGGTGCGCCCGGGGCAAACTCAGCCATGGTATTAGGCTGTTGTGAATCACAGCCCAATAAGCCACCCGTTATCAGTGCCGTGATAAGCATTGCGCATTTTTTCATTTGCGTTTTCCTTTTAAACCTTTGTCTGAACTCTTAATGCAGCAACCGCTGCGAGCAAAAATGATACTCCACCCACTAGCAGTGCATAAATTGGTTGGTTGTCGAATCCGTAACGTAAAATCAGCCCTAGCACACTGGCTGCAAGCAACTGTGGGATCACGATAAAAAAGTTAAAGATCCCCATAAATACTCCCATTTTGTTGCTCGGGAGGGCGTTACTCAACATGGCATACGGTAAGGACAAAATTGACGCCCAAGCAAAGCCGACGCCGATCATAGGTAGCCAGAGCAAGGCTGGATCGCTAATAAATTTAAAGCTGATCAACGCCACTGCGCCCAAAGCTAGATTGAATGCGTGGCTGGTTTTTAACCCCAAGCGCTTAACTAAAATTGGAATGACCATTGCTGCGATAGCAGCAAAGCCGTTGTAGGCAGCAAACAGCACGCCAACCCAGTCAGCCCCATCGTTGTATGCCTTGCTGGTCACATCCAACGTACCGTAGTGATAACTGGTTACTGCTGCGGTGGTATAGATCCACATCGCAAACAAGGCAAACCAACTAAAAAACTGCACAACGGCTAACTGTTTCATGGTTTTTGGCATCGTAAATAAATCATAAACCACATGATAAAAGCCGTTATTGGTCAACTGTTTACGCTGTAGAGCTTGTGCACTTAGAGATACCAAAGCAAATGCCAGTAGCAAAGCAGCTAAGAGATAAAGCTCCTTTTCTAATTTTAAGCCTACCACCAAGCCCAACACTGCGGTTCCGAGGCCACCCATCACGATGACCATTGCCATAAAGTTCAACGAGCGCTTTGCGTTTGTCTGAGTAGTTTGCCGTGTTGCTTTATCGAATTCAGCGAGTTGCTCTGGTGAATATTCTTTGGTCTTTAAGATGGTCCACATTACGGCCAAAAATAAAATCGCGCCGCCCCAATAGAAAGCATATTTAACTGATTCGGGGATTTCTCCTGCTGCGGCGGTATTACTGATGTCAAACCAATTGGTCATGATCCAAGGCAATGCCGAGGCGACGACCGCGCCTATACCGATAAAGAAGCTCTGCATGGCATAACCGGTGGAGCGCTGCTTTTCATTAAGGTTATCTCCTACCAGTGCGCGAAATGGTTCCATAGTGACATTGATTGATGCATCCATAATCCACAACATTCCCGCAGCAATCCACAGTGTTGGGGAATTGGGCATAATAAACAGAGATAAGGTGGTCAATATAGCGCCCCAAAGAAAAAACGGTCTTCTGCGCCCTAATTTGCCCCAAGTTTTATCACTCCAATAACCGACAATCGGTTGCACAATAAGACCCGTTAATGGCGCTGCAACCCACAGAATAGGAATATCATCCACATTTGCGCCGAGCGTTTGGAAGATCCTACTAACGTTACCGTTTTGCAGTGCGAAACCAAATTGCACCCCTAAAAAGCCAAAGCACATATTCCATATTTGCCAAAAGCTGAGTTGCGGTTTTTGTTGTTCTAATTGCATGGCTAGTTCTCTGATTGAAATACGACGCTAGACAGCGGCGCAAGTTGTAAGGTCACACTGATTTGGTGCTCTGATGACGATACTAGGTTTATTGTAGGGTGAGATTCTAATACGTCGGTATAACTGCCAGACCAACCACTGGGTAAACTGAGTGTCACTTGCTGAGTATTCTCGGCGTCAAAATTACTTGCAACAATCAATTTTTGAGCCCCTAGTTGACGGCCAAATGCCAGCACTTTTTGGCTCCGTTTGGTGTTACCTTCGTTGTTACCGAACCTTACCAATTCACCAGCAGCAACCGCTGGCAACTTAGCTAAGTTAAGTAACTTTAGATAGTAACTACGCAGAGCTTGTTGTTCTAAAGAAAGTTGCCCGCCATCAAATTTCCCGTTATTCATCCATTTTTGATGTTCGGGCACACCAATATAATCAAAAATACTGGTTCTGCTTGGCTTACCAAAACCAGCATCTTCAGAGCCATCTTCCCCCACAGTTTGACCGAAATAGATCATCGTCGGGGCGGTGCTGATCAAATGGCTCACCACCATGGCTGGCTTGCCCTTTTCAGCTGAACCTGCAAATTCTGGACTGGCAATACGTTGTTCATCATGATTTTCCAAAAAGTGCAGCATGTGCCCAGCAATATCTTCAACCGCTTTATGCTGCTCTAGTACTTGCGTTGCTTGAGCTTTGCCCTGCATAAGTGCTTTAAGCGAGTCATAAAAACCGACTTTGTCGTAAAGATAATCCATTTTGCCTAGTTTTATGTAGGGGCGGTATAAATTGGGGTTGTAGACTTCTGCTAACAAAAAGGCTTCTGGATTTTTAGCTTTAATTGAAGAGTTCAAAAAGCTCCAAAACTCTACTGGTACTATTTCTGCCATATCATAGCGAAATCCATCAACCCCTTTGTCTAACCAATAATCGGTGATCGCCTGAAACTTATACCAGCTGTTTGGTAGTGATTTATCTTGCCAAAACGCATTGTGGGCGTGAATATCTCGTGTTGCATAGTCTTTTGGAAGGGTTGGAAAGTCATAACTGCCGTCTGGTTTGACGCCGTAGTTTACTTTTACGGTTTCATACCAATCATTAATATCTGGTTTAGCGGCTCTAGAGCCATTGCCTGTCCATTTAGCGGGGTTTTCAATAAACAGCCCATCCGCAAGTGGATGAGGTTCTCCGCCTAGCACCTGATAGCTTGGATCCGTGGGAACCTGAAATGGCTCCCCTACTACGTAGTAAAAGTTGTTGTTTTTGTCGTACTCCACACTCGTGTCGTCGTTATCACCAAAGTCAGTTTCGTCTTTTGGCGCACTCATAGACTGATAATTTCGCGCTACATGATTAGGAACGATATCAATAATCACTTTTAAGCCCGCTTTGTGGGTTCGCTCAATCAATGCTTCAAACTCTGCAAGACGCTTTGCGGGATCTACAGCAAGATCTGGATTGACGTTGTAATAGTCTTTGATTGCGTACGGTGAACCAGCTCTACCTTTTACCACATCGGGATCATCAGCACTAATACCAAACTTGCTGTAATCCGTAACCAACGCATGGTGCAACACACCGGTGTACCAAATGTGTGTCACGCCTAACTTTTTGATCTCTGCTAACGCTTTTGGTGTGAAATCGGCAAACTTACCAACACCATTTTCAGACAATGTGCCCCATGGTTTGTTAACGTTCGTTTTATTACCAAATAAGCGGGTGAAAACTTGGTACACCACCGGTTTGCTTACCGACGTACTAAGCTGTTGAGGCTGTATTTGTTGTGGCTGAGCGTGCTGCTTCTCTCCACAGCCACTCATCATTATTAGGCTAGTCAGCCAAGTGGCAATCAAAGTAAATTTCTTCATCATGTTGTCATAATGTTGTTTTTCTTGAGTCTACTTGCCTTATATAAGGCATTGAAGGCGCTGCATACGTATTCAAAGTGATTACTGAACACTACTTTTGCTTGTTAACTAACATCGAAAGCTGTGCTCGATGGTCAAGGAAGTTCAGACCACAACGACGGATATACTCCTTGATCTTGTTAACATCATAACGGTTTGCTAGTTCATTACCTTTGATCAACTGTGATTGCTCTGGATAAATCCCGTAGCCAGCAAGCAAACAATGCCAGCTCACCGATGGGTAGTATTTATCTATGTCTTGCCTATCAAGTTCGTCCGATAAATTTTTGCCTGAAACCCAAACTTGTAACACGTCATACAACGAGCGAGATAACTGATTGTTGTTGGCATTATCTAGCCAGTATTGGGTATCTGTGCGGCTATTGACCCGATAATGCGCAACAATATAGTCTCTGATCGCCTGATATCTTTCGTTTAAACTTTGGTTATGCTTTTGTTGGAGCCGATCGGTAAACTGACCGTCTTGGTAACATTCAATAAAGCTTTGTACCGTTTCTTGCACAATATGTAGTGCAGTGGCTTCTAGTGGCTCAATAAATCCTTGTGATAAACCTATCGCGAGACAATTTTTGTACCAATGGTGTTTTACCTGACCGACCTTCATCTTCAAATGACGCGCTTCAACTGGTGAGTCCAATAGGCCAAGCGCGGCTCTTAATTCGGTTTCTGCTTGATCTGCATTACAATATTGGCTGGCGTAAACATAACCATTGCCAATGCGAGAAGTCAGTGGGATATGCCAAGACCAGCCAAACTTGCGCGCTACCGATTGGGTCTCAGAGCTGATCACTGCTCCCTGCTCTGTCGCCAGCACCACTGCTGAATCGTTAAATAGATTATTACTAAACGACTCAAACTCCACGCCTAACGTCTGTTGGTGTAAAAAGCCAGCAAAACCCGAGCAGTCAATAAATATATCACCAGCTATTTCTTGGCCGCTGTCGGTCACAAGTGCTGCAATGTCACCATTTACGGCTTGGCGAACTTGCTGCACCGTGGCACTAACATGCGTTACGCCAAATTGCTTAGCTTTTTCTGCCAAGAACAGTCCAAGTTTGCCTGAGTCGAAGTGGTAGCCGTAATTTATTTCAAAAGGAAAGCTTTCAGCTGCAATAGGCGCTTTAGCATGTTCAGCTAAGTAAGTTGCCAAAAAGAATGGATCGGGATGTCCATCAACTTCAATTGCTTTGCGCCTTACATAACTATTATGGAAAAAAGCGGGCGCCGAGTAATCGTCAGGTTGTGCCGGAAAGGGATGAAAATAGCTTTCAAATCCAGCTCGTGTTGACCAATCAATAAAACGAATGCCGTTTTTGTAGGTTGCATCACACGCTGGCATCCACTCGCTCTCTGGCACGTCGATAAAGTCCATAAATGATTTGAATTGGGGTGTTGAGCCCTCACCAACTCCGATGATACCAATATCTGGAGACTCCACTAAAGTGATTTGGATATTTTTATCCAACCAACTTCTAGCCATTAAATTGGCCGCCATCCACCCAGCCGTGCCACCACCTAAAATTACGATTTTTCGATTTGCCACTCCAGCCTCCAAATCACTTTATTCACTATCGCCTTGTACAAGCAACATACAACATCAAGGGGTAAAAAACGAACAAAGCCACCTTAACGGGAGTATTAAGGTGGCTTTAGACAGATCAACCAATCACTAAATTAGAAGCTGTAGTTAAACCCAAGGAAATACTGGCGACCAAATTCTTTGTACTCGCCAGTTGCTCTTTGTGTACCATAATTGGTGGTGTTTGGCTCATTCGTCAAATTATTGATTTGCAGCACAGCTTCTACACCATTTTCAAAGCTATAAGACGCTTGCCAATCAACTACCGTGTATTCATCCGCCATCGACAATTGTGAACCACCCGGTGAAGCACCGGAATAAACATACTCATCACGATAGCGAATATTTAGGTGAGTCGTAAAGGCATCGATATTCCAGAAGATAGTGGCACTGAAAACATTTTTTGATAAACCGGGCAGCGTCATTGTCATATCTGGAAAGTTAGAACCGCCATCCACTGTTGCCTCACTTTCCGTGTAAGAGTAGTTAGTGTTTAGACCTAAGCCAGAAAATATTCCTGGTAAATTGTCAAACATAGTGGTGTAGGCAAGCTCTAGGCCTCTGATATAGCCGCCTTGGTCATTATTACGAGTCGTTTGATATTGTCCTGGTACGAAACCATCAGGTACTTCTAAACCAATAGTTGCCCAATCAACTTCACCCTCGTTATAAGTGATATTGTCGATCATTGATTCTATGTCTTTCCAGAATACCGCTGCCGTAAATGCACCGCCATCTTCAAAATAGCGCTCATAAGAGACGTCGATTTGCGTTGCTCTAAATGGGTCAAGGTTAGGGTTACCCTTAGACCATACATTATAGCGACGGCTCACACCATCATTTGCCGTATCAGCCCAAGAACCTGCACCACCACGAAGCTGATAAACCGGTGGACGACCAATGACTTTTGCCGCCGCAAAGCGGATTTGATCGGTATCTGTTACTCTAAAGTTCAAATTCAATGAAGGCAGAGTGTCTGTATACTCAGGGCCGTAGTTCACATGACGATAATCTGTGCGTTCAACGCCATTATCATCAACAATTGAATCACCAACTTCATCACCCTGAATTTGCTGAATGCCGATAGACTTGGTGTCTGTTCTAACAACACGTACACCAAAGTTACCGGTTACTGGAATATCAGCTATTTCAGTATCAATATTAGCCATGATGTAACCAGCTAACACTTCTTCTTTCACCGCGCCACTTTCGATCAGTGTCCAGTTATGTTCCCATGTTTGTTGAGCTTCATAGCCACCTGGACCGAATACCGCATCAGCAATACCAAGTAAATCGAGTTCTAGGTATTCGAATCCTCGAGTATTTCTGGTAACCGCAAAACCCGACAAGTCATACGGCTTACATGGATGGTTGTTGTGATTAAATTCACAGTTTTGGTTGTTTACGATAGTGCCATCTGGAAGTTGATAACCATTCTGACCTTCACGTGCCCCCCATCTAAATGTCGAGCGCTTATCGGTAAATTCACGCTCAGACCAACGAGCACCAACCTCTACTGAGGTAATAAAACTGTTTTCGACGTAATATTTAAAGTCAGCTTTAAAGCTATCTAACTCATCCGTATATTCGTGCGGGAATTGCTCCCAGTCACCTAATTTCATAATTGATAAGTCAGTATAATCAGTACCTAATGTCAATAATGGTGACTTTTTCTCTCTTTGTTCAAATGAGAAAGTTTGGTTGGCTAGTTCCTGCCATGTTTCAACAACTGTGCCATCTTCTAAAACCGCTGTGCCAAACTCGTAAGCATGCATAGATGCGATCACATCACGTCGTGTTTTTTCACCTGAGCTGTGCGCAAAGTCGACGGATAGTTCCCATGCATCAGCAACATAGTCAAGATTTAGACCAAAGCTATCCGTAGTCGAATCTGTAGATTGGTCTTCTGAACGCATTTCGAACCAAGGTCCGTTCGACGCCGTCACGGTTACGTCACCAGCCACTAGAAACTTGTCTTCAACTACTGGATTACTAATGGTGTAGAGCGAGTTCAAGTCTTTCGACAAGCCCTCAATATTTAGTCCACTTTTTCGGTCTTCTGAATCAAAGGTTGAATGGAAGTAATCAAATTGAGCTTTGAAGGCATCATTTGGCTGGTAAACTAGGGTACTCATTACACCCAATCGTTCATCACTACCTTTCGCCGATCGAACCTGAAAGCCATTAAATGAACGCTCATCTTCACCATCACCATTGAAGTCTTGAGATCGACTTGGCGAGTGAGATGTAATATCAATCGCATTATTTGGCTGATTTAGGAATGCGCCACCAATACCAAAGCCTAGCGTGTCGTTTAAAAACTTGCCTTGATAAGAGAAACTAATGCGCTCACCTGTTGAGTCAGCTCCTACATCAGAAGCCGCATCATTATATGAATAACGTACAGAACTGTGAAAATTATGCGCTTTTTCCGCTTCTAACGGGTTAGCGGTTTTTAGTTCAACCGTTGCGGCTACACCGCCTTCAACTAGTGATGCTTTTGGTGATTTATAGACAGCAGCTTGATTAATCAGCTCAGATGGATATTGGTCAAAGGCAATCCAGCGACTGCCAGCACTATAACCACTAGTGCTGGCTTGCTCTCTTCCGTTTAATGTAGTTTGAATAAAATCACCGTTCATACCACGAATATTCAGTTGCGAAGATTGTCCACTATCTCTAACTGACGTAACGCCAGGTAAACGACTTAATGAATCTGCAATTGAGATATCTGGTAATGAAGCTAAGTCACCAGCATCTACAATTTCCGATACGGTGTCGCTAAATCTTTTTTTATCTATTGACGCGATAATACTGCGTGAAATGCCTCTGACTTCTATGACTTCCACATTTTCTTGCTGTTGTTGCTGTGCTTTTTCTTGTTCTTCAGCTATCGCGAAGTTGCTGACGCCAGCGGTCACCAACGCAAGTGTTAGCATGCTCGGTTTAAACTTAGACATAGTGTTTTATCCCAATTAACCATTGTTATATGCCTCCACCACCAGATTTTAGGCGGGCTGCTAGCTTGTTTAGGCTAATCTTTAGAGGCTGATAATTTGTTGTCACAGGCAATAGTAGCGGCTGATCAATTTTGCAAACAACTTTATGCATACGTATTCAAAGCTAATGCAAATTTGCATTTTTTACAGGCGCTTTACAAAACAAAAACACAACCAACTGATTTTATTGTCAATTTTGTTTTGTCGCTTTTGTAAAAACAGAGTGTTGCATTGATATGTCATATAGCAAAAACATTAACAGTATTTACCGAGTTTAGATTGAAGCAACATCATTTAGATTAAATGTTTAAGGTAGAATTATGACAACTTAAATTGGTCTTACCAAAAGCCATCACGCAAGCCTTTTAAACTCGGGCCAAAATGGGGTGCCGTAATAATTGGTAAAGCATTGAGGTGGCCAAATAACCCGTTGAGTAAACGACATAAAGCTCACAAATTTGCTGCATACGTATGCAGCTTTTTTACAGCATAGTGGCCTTGTCGTATTCTTTGCCTATCTTATTCAGTGCATCGAAAAGCCACAAAAGCTATCATTTAGACTAGTCTAACAACCGGTGGTATTGGCAAACATGACTTGATGCACATAAACGCACAAACTCGGAGAAGGTGCATGACAAATCACGAATGGTGGAAAGGCGCTGTAATTTACCAAATCTACCCTCGCAGCTTTCAAGACAGTAATAATGATGGTATTGGTGATTTACAGGGTATCATTCAGCGACTCGATTACATCCAATCTCTCGGCGTCGATGCTGTTTGGATCTCTCCATTTTTTAAATCACCTATGAAAGATTTTGGCTACGATATCAGTGACTACCGTGATATCGACCCTATGTTTGGTGATATTAGTGATTTTGATCAGCTTATCGATGAAGCCCATAAAAGAAATATAAAAATCATCATCGATCAGGTCCTTAGTCATACCTCTAACGAACATCCGTGGTTTATCGAAAGCCGCGAAGATAAAAGCAATAGTAAAGCGGATTGGTATGTTTGGGCGGATGCTAATGAAGACGGCAGTCCACCAAACAACTGGCTTTCTATCTTTGGCGGGGTCGCATGGCAATGGGAGCCTAGACGCTGTCAGTACTACTTACATAATTTTTTGACAGAGCAACCTGATTTAAACTTCCATAACCCTGAAGTTCGCAAAGCGGTTTTAGATAACGTGAAATTTTGGCTTGATAAAGGAGTCGATGGTTTCCGTCTTGATGCCATTAACTTTTGCTTTCACGACAAGCTGCTACGTGACAATCCAGCAAAACCAAAAGCATTGCGACAAGGTCGTGGTTTTAGTGAAGATAACCCTTACGCTTTCCAATATCACTACTACAACAATACGCAACCAGAAAATCTCGCTTTTATGGAAGAGATCCGCGCTTTGTTGGATCAGTACCCTGGTACTGTTAGTCTGGGAGAAATAAGCTCGGAAGACTCATTACAGACCATGGCTGAATACACCGCGGATGGCAATAAACTGCACATGGGATATAGCTTTGAGTTGCTGACGAATGATTATAGCGCAGCATATATTCGGGAAACCGTCGCGAGGCTAGAACAAGTAATGACCGAAGGCTGGCCATGCTGGGCATTCTCAAATCATGATGTAGAAAGAGTCGCTAGTCGCTGGAGCAAAACAGGTGAACCAATTGATGCTCAGGTAAAAATGCTTACCGCTCTGCTTGCATCCCTTAGAGGCAGTGTCTGTATGTATCAAGGAGAAGAGTTGGGGCTAGGTGAAGCCACATTAGCATTTGAAGATCTACAAGATCCATACGGCATCACTTTTTGGCCTAACTTTAAAGGCCGTGACGGTTGTCGTACACCGATGCCTTGGTCAAACCAAACTAACAATGCCGGTTTTACCGAAGGCAAACCCTGGCTTCCTGTAGCAGAGCCACATGAAGACAGAGCGGTTGAACAGCAACAAACAACGGCAGATTCGACTTTAGCATTTTATCGACATTTTATGGCATGGAGAAAAACACAGCCGACTTTGTTATTAGGTGACATTGAATTTATCAATACACCGGAACCGGTATTGGCGTTTTACCGCCGTTACGAAGGCAAAGCCTTGCTCTGTATTTTCAACCTGTCCGCAGACCCGCAAAACATCTTGCTTGCTGACAAAGTCACTAAGATACACACTGAGCTACGTCATCATAATGCTACCCTACACGGGGATCAGCTAAATTTAGAAGCATTTGGCTGCTTTTTCGCGTCAATCTAGAAAAGAAAAGTCGTATACATCCGGAAATGACAGAGCAGCATCTAAGCTGCTCTTTTTATTTGCTTTGAGGTTGTTTTTTTAATCAACGCATCAATCTTCATCGCTTTATGATACAGCCAACCTTGATGAACGAACACACCAAGCTCAGTCAAATATGCGGCTTGAGATTTTGTTTCAACTCCTTCTGCAATAAGGCGTTTATCAAGTCTATTAGCCATTTCGATCACCGCTGAAAGCACCGGAGATTGCAATGTGTCCATACCTATAGACGCAACAAAACTTTGATCAATTTTCAGTAAATCAATCGGGAAGCTTTGCAAATACTGAAGTCCGCTGTAGCCTGTGCCAAAATCATCAATCGCAATTTCAATTCCAGCACGCCCTAGCTCCGTCAGCACGACTTTGGTTTGACTCTGAGTTAATACATCACGCTCAGTAAGCTCAATGGTCAATCGATGTATTGACTCTTTAGCTTCAAGCAACTTATCGATATATCGCTTTGAACTAAGCAGGAGGCCATTGACATTAAATGAAACTTTAAATTCTGGATATTCTTTAATTGTTGACGCGAGATCCTTTATCGCACGTTCAACCTGACCGATAGAGATTTCTAAAATCGTCCCATCTCGCTCCGCTTCAGGCACAAAGTAGGCTGGCCCAAGCTCTCCTTCTATCGGATGTTGCCAACGGATCAACACTTCTACACCAATGATGTCAGCCGTTCTGGCATCAACTAGCGGCTGGTATACGTTAAATAACTCTCCATTTGCCAACGCACGTATAATTTGCGCTTTATTACTAAGTTGCTTTTTATCATAACTATTTAGTAATAGCGTCAATCCCAGCCACATCGCCATATATACAACTAGCCAGGTGGTTGCCCAGAATGGCGTAATATAAGTTAAATGGCGCGTATCCGTCGCGAGCAGCAAACTTAGCTGGGGTAAACTTGGTATGGGTAAGGTATATGCAAAACGTTCTTTGCCGTCGTCAAAAAGGGCTTCGATTGATGCTTTTTCAACACGTGGATATAAAGACATTTCAATGGGCAAACTATACTTGCCTTCTAAGAACACTGGCACGCCTGTTTGATTATCCACGAGCGCAACAAAATCGGTGTTGTGATGTTCAGCGATATCAAGTGCGCTTTTCAGCCAATGTGCAGGCATTAGTACATTGGCTTCGTAACCATCATCTCTAGTGCGCGCTAACACAAAAGCAGCCAACTCTAAATAGTCAGTGATTATTGGCCCGTAATATCTCAATCCCTGAGTTTTCAGCGGCACTGAAGTATTTACCGGTGGTATTACTTTGCCAAATGAGTTACAGACTAACAGCCCTTTGCTATCGATGATGCCTATCTCGCTCATCCCAGGGTTTTCGAATACCAACCGACGCATATATTGCAGCGTGCTGTCATCGCAGGATGGAGAAAGTCGTTGGGTTTGTTTAAGCGTGTTATCGACTATGGCGAATTCTTTTTCGATGTCATAAACAATGCGTTTAGCCACAGCGACAAGGTTAGCTTGCGCCGTTTCTTTTTGATTTACGAACACCAAAAACGCAACCGTGGTAAAAACGAATGTGCTTACCAGCCAGGCAATCAATACATTTTTCAATAACTTATTTGAAGCACCTAGTTTACGCATATGCCTACAACTCCTAAAGCACAAACTGCGGGCAAGTGTAGCTATACTAGGTGACAGTATTATTGCACATTAGAGAAAAGCCTCGATAAAATCGAGGCTTTTTGTTAATGGGTTATAGGTTTTTACTGGTGCCGACCTCGACACGTGTCTTTAACTTTTGACCAGGTCTAAAAGTAACGACACGTCGCGCTGAGATAGGAATGTCTTCCCCAGTCTTAGGGTTCCTACCTGGGCGTTCCTTCTTGTCGCGAAGGTCAAAGTTGCCAAATCCAGAAAGCTTTACTTGCTCTCCGTTTTCTAGCGCTGAGCGGATTTCTTCAAAAAACGCTTCAACTAAATCTTTGGCATCTTTTTTATTGATCCCCAGTTTTTCAAATAGGTGTTCAGCTATGTCGGCTTTAGTAAGCGCCATATCTAGTCCCTCAACGATGCATTGAATTGCTTGGCCAATTCGGCCACCACGTTCTCTACAACCGCGTTGATGTCTTTCTCTTCGAGTGTTCTATCAACCGCTTGTAGTGTCAGAGCAATGGCCAAACTCTTATGATTTGGCTCGACCCCTTGCCCTTTGTACACATCGAATAAGTTTAGGTCAACTAATTGATTTCCGCTAACTTTCTCAATGCACTCTAAAATATCGCCTATTTTTACTTCATCTGCAACCAAAATAGCAATATCTCTTCGATTTGATGGGAATTTTGAGATACTAACCGCTTCTGGCAAGCTGCGATTTTCTAGCGCAGACATCTCAATTTCAAATACATAAGCCGTGTCTTTAAGCTCTAAAGGCTTAAGTAACTGAGGATGAATTGCCCCAACAAAACCAACTTTTTTACCATCAGCGTAGATTGATGCAGATTGACCAGGATGCAAACCATCATTCGCTTCTGCTTTAAAAGTAAAACGAGTTGTGTCATTGGTCAATGCGAGTAACGCTTCAACATCGCCCTTAACATCGAAAAAGTCCGCTTTACGAGATGGAATACTCCAGTGTTCATTGTAGGTATTACCATAGACTATTCCACCAATCACTGGAGTCTGGCGTACGCCATTTTCTGCTTGGTCGTCCTTAATAAACTTTAAACCCTGTTCAAAGAAGCGTAAGCGTGACTGCTGACGATTTTGGTTATAGGTCACAGCATTAATCAGGCCAGTCATCAAACTTACACGCATCGCCGACATTTCAACCGAAATTGGGTGAGGTAATACCAGAGCGTCTGACTCTGGGTGAAGCTGCTGTTGTAGTTTAGGATCGACAAAGCTGTAAGTTATCGCTTCTTGGTATCCTCGTGACACAAGCTCATTTCTAAAACGAGCGACAGGAAGCTTTGCTTCTTGGTGGTCAGTCATTTTTAACGAAGCTTTAGGTGCAACGTTTGGAATGTTGTTATAACCAAATACGCGAGCGACTTCTTCAATTAAGTCCTCTTCAATACTGATGTCAAAACGGTAGCTTGGTACATCAGCTTGCCACTCGTTGTTTGCAAAAGTTACCGCAAGTCCCAAGCGTGAAAGGATATTAGTCACCTTGCTATCGTCAATATGATAGCCAATGACTCTATCTAAGCGCTCACGACGTAAACGAACAGAACGTTTTTGTGGTAAGTCTTTCTCAGAAACCGCTTCAACGACAGGACCAGCTTCACCACCCACGATTTCAAGTAGTAACGCCGTTGCACGCTCCATTGCATCGCGCTGCAGCTCAGGATCTACACCACGTTCATAGCGGTGTGATGCATCTGTGTGTAAACCATAGCTTCGTGCTTGGCCGGCAATTGCAAGTGGTGAGAAGAAAGCGCTTTCAAGCAGAATATCCTGTGTTTCTTCACTAACGCCAGAATCTTCGCCACCAAAAATCCCAGCCATCGCTAATGCTTTGCTATCATCAGCGATTAGCAAAGTAGCTGGATTTAATTTGGCCGTATTGCCATCGAGTAATAGCAATTCTTCGTTTTCTGCTGCGTTTCTAACTTTAATGCCACCGTCAATCTTATTAAGATCAAATGCGTGCATTGGATGACCAAGCTCAAGTAACACATAGTTGGTTACGTCAACAATTGGATCAATTGAGCGCACACCACAACGACGGAGTTTTTCAACCATCCACAGTGGTGTTGCTGCTTTGACATTAACGCCCTTGATGATTCGACCTAGGTAGCGAGGACAAGCTTCGCTGTTAACCAATTCAATCGAGATTTGATCGTCGATCGTTGGTGTCACTGGCTCAATCTTTATTTCATTTACGTCTAAATCATTAAGTACACTGACTTCACGAGCAAGACCTTTGATACCTAGACAATCACTGCGGTTTGCAGTCAAATCAACGTCAATAGTGACATCATCAAGACCGAAATATTCGCGGATATCCTGACCGATTGGTGCGTCGCTAGGTAGCTCTAAAATACCATCAGAGCTTTCCGCCATGCCTAATTCTTCGAAAGCACACAACATACCGTGAGAAGGCTGACCACGTAGCTTGGCTTTTTTAATCTTGAAGTCACCAGGTAACACCGCACCGACTTTAGCAACTGCGACTTTTAGGCCTGCACGACAATTTGCCGCACCGCAGACAATATCAAGTAATTCTTCTTCACCAACATTTACTTTGGTAACGCGTAACTTGTCTGCATCTGGGTGTTGGCCACATTCAACAACCTCACCAATGACAACACCTGAGAAATCACCGGCAACTGCATCAACACCGTCAACTTCTAAACCAGCCATAGACAACTGTTCAGAAAGTGCGTCTGTTCCAATGGCTGGGTTCACCCACTCTCTTAACCACTTTTCACTGAATTTCATACTATTTTCGTCGCTCTTATCTGAATTGGTTTAGGAATCTAACGTCATTTTCGAAAAATGCACGAAGGTCATTTACGCCATAACGCAGCATAGTTAGACGCTCAACGCCCATACCGAATGCAAAGCCAGTGTATTTTTCAGGGTCAATACCAACAGAACGCAATACGTTAGGATGCACCATGCCACAACCTAATACTTCCAACCATTTACCATTTTTGCCTTTTACGTCCACTTCTGCAGATGGTTCAGTAAACGGGAAGTAAGAAGGACGGAAACGGATTTCCATATCTTCTTCAAAAAAGTTTCTTAAAAAGTCGTGTAACACACCTTTTAACTCAGTAAAGCTTACGTCAGTATCGACCATTAGGCCTTCAACTTGGTGGAACATAGGAGTGTGTGTTTGGTCGTAATCATTACGATATACACGGCCTGGAGAGATAATGCGCAGTGGTGGTTGTTCTGCTTCCATCGTCCTGATCTGTACACCACTAGTTTGGGTACGCAATACCAACTTAGGATTGAAATAGAAAGTGTCATGATCTGCACGAGCAGGATGATGCTCAGGAATATTTAATGCATCAAAGTTATGAAAGTCATCTTCCACTTCTGGACCAGACTTAACAGCAAAGCCAAGTTCACCAAAAAATGCTTCAATACGTTCAATTGTGCGCGTCACTGGGTGCAAACCACCTGTAGGCATCACACGACCAGGTAAAGTAACGTCAATCGTCTCAGACGCAAGCTTTTTCTCTAGCGCCGCATTTGCCAATGATTCACGTTTCGCATTGATTGCGTCTTGAACCTGATTTTTTGCTTCGTTGATCACTTGGCCTGCTTCTTTACGTTCCTCAGGAGCAAGTTTTCCTAAGGTTTTTAGCAAGCCAGTAATTTCACCTTTCTTACCAAGGTAGTTAACTCTAACTTCCTCTAAATGCGCAATTTCACTTGCTTGCTCAACTGCGGCAAGCGCTTGCGCCAAAATATTCTCTAAGTTCATTTTATACCTGATCTTTACTGAGGTAATGTGCTGTTAATTAATCTCTTATGATAACTGAATTTAAAGGCGATATTCTAGCCCTGTTAGAGCTTTAAGGTCGCTTTTATGAAAGGAATGGTCAACTTTCTCTGTGCAGCCATAGATGCGTGATCAAGTTTGTCTAAAACTTCAAGTAAAGCTCGCATATCTCGACTAAGGCGAGTCAGTAAAAACCTTGCGCACTCGTCGCTTAGTTCCAGTCCTCGCATATGCGCTCTTTTGACTAACGCTTCAGCCTTATCATCATCACTCATTGAACGAATTTGGAAGGTTGTGCCCCACGCCAGTCTTGACTCAAGGTCAGGCAACGACAAATTCAGCATGCTTGGTAGCAGATCGGCGGTCACAACTAAGCACTTGCCGTTTTCATTAAAACGATTAAAAAAGTTAAACAGTGCTTTTTCCCACGCGGTGTCTCCCGCAACTAAGTGCACATCGTCAATACAAACCACGTCTAAGGCATCGAGCCCGTCTAACACTAACGGTCCGTAATCAATCACTTCCCTAAGTGACAATAAGATAGTCGATAACCCCTGCTCCTGAGCTTCAATACAAGTCGCGTACAGCAAATGTGACTTACCAGAGTCAGCAAGACCACACAGGTAGGTGAATTGAAAACCCTCTAAACGATTTTTGAGTGTGGATTTAAGATGGCTAACTTCCAAGGAACCTTCACCACCAAAATAGGAAGCAAAGGTTTCATCGTCCGGAAGCGTCACAGGCAATGCCATTTGCAATGGATTATCCATGCTACTGACCTATCCATGTGTATTTGAGATTGTTTAAGTCTGCAACTTGATAAAATGCTCTTGGATCAATATACACTTTAAAACTTTGTTCTAGGCCAATCGACTTTTGTAAATCTCTGACGGATGATGCGTGTTCAATTGAAAACCTAACCTGACCTTTGGCTCGATAAAGTACATCCACATCACTCACTGTACTCATGGTCTGAAGGCGTCGTTTTGCCATTTCTATCGATTTAAAATCGTGCAGATTATCCACCGTTACAATACTCGTTCTGATGCTGTTAGAACGGTTCGGATCAATAACATATTGGCTAGCAAGCCCACTCGACATCGTATTGATCATCGAGATCAATACCTGCTGTTGGTCGCCAACTAATTGCTCCGGCTCAAATAGCTCTGCATCGGTATAACGCCAATCTAATTGCCACTTACTACTATACGGCTGTTTAAATAATCGTGCCGTGATCACCTTTTCGGCATCGTAGCGCGTCGACGCTTGTTCTACTTGTGTTGAGAAGTTACCCCATACTTCAGCGATACTGACATTTGCTCTATCTGTTAAATCCATTAACGGCACGACCACTGGCACCCCCCATTCTGCGGCGGTATCATAAATTAATCGTTCTAGCTGCGGGTAGCTTTCTTGTGTAACAAACTCACGGCGGAGATTGTCTTCAATTACGAGCCAAATAGCGACTAAAGGCCGACGATTCCCCCACAGCGGGAGGTTTGCCTCTCGGACCAGTTGTTCAACCTTCGTTGACTCGAATCTAACCCGGATCTTGTCTTGACCACCTTGCTCAAAATATTCGTATTTGAGCATAAGATCGGAGATCCTGCGCATGCTTTCTTTAATTGCTGGATGTTTGTAGTTATCGGCTCGACCCGTTAGCTTTTGTAATACTGTTAACAGTGCCGCTTGGCTGGCTTCGAGTCGTGTTTTTCTGGATTTATCATCAACACTGAGCGTCGCTTCATACAGGTCATGAACCTCTACTGCATTGCTTGATACAGGGAGCAACAACACTAAAATGATGAGCAGTCTTTGGATCATAATGTCCGACGTAATTTGAATAAAGCTAGATCCTAAATCAATCAAGGCGTTAAAGCAAAGCTCCTGAATACAAATTTGCTCGAATTATTAACTCTTTGATTTTATAGTTTGTTTAACAAACATCACCTTACTCAGTTATCGGTCGCACAGACCCTGCGGTAAACCGCACAAAACTTTAAAACTGACATTTTTTTCGCGTATAGTGCCACAGTCATCTCGAGGAGCATTTATGAAATATCTACATACGATGGTACGAGTCCAGGACTTAACAAAATCACTCCACTTCTACTGCGACTTATTGGGCCTAAAAGAAGTAAAGCGCTACGATAGTGAAACGGGTCGATTCACTTTGGTGTATTTGGCTGCACCTGAACAGCTGGCTGAAGCAACAGACTCATTTGCTCCAACCATTGAACTGACCTACAACTGGGATCCAGAAACTTATACTGGTGGTAGAAACTTTGGTCACCTTGCATTCGCCGTTGATGATATATACGCACTATGCCAAAAGTTTTCGGACGCCGGAGTAACCATCAACCGACCGCCAAGATGCGGGCATATGGCATTTTTAAAATCGCCAGATGGAATTTCAATTGAGTTACTGCAAAAAGGCGAAGCGCTGGCGCCTGCTGAGCCTTGGAAATCGATGGAGAATAGCGGAACTTGGTAAAGTGTATCGGGTAAAAAAGCGGGGAACCCCCGCTTTGACTACAAGAAAATAACAGATGAAAATCTAATTACGCGATTACTGGCAACTTCCCTCGTTGTAGGACACTTTGATTGCTGCCCCCGATGGTGCGCCTGTCACTTTTAGGTAACCCCAAAAGTTGGTTTGGCTGCCAAGTTCAATACATTCACCATTACCTTGGTTGAAAGAACTCGCATCAACATTATTGCCATTTGGCCAACCTTGATTGCTGTACTCAAGCCCTAAGTCACCACTGCCGTGTGCAGTTTCGATCACGACACTTTGTTGACCACTCATGTTTTCAAGGCTAAACCACATTGGCTCTTGGCTAGCCATGCACACGGTCTGTCCAGCGGTCAACCTCCCACTGCTTACTGGAGCTTGAGTTTGACATGCATCGGCGATAGTGGACGGAATCTGATAACTGGCTTTAAGAGAAACGCCAGCGTATGCATTATAACCTCTGACCATCACATAGTAGGTAGTTGCTTGTGGCTGAGCTTCGATACATGACTCATCATTCCCGTTTTTATAAGGGCGACAGTCATACTCGTCTTTATTCGGCGCTTGTCCTGCTCGCACATAGAGATCCGCATCACCGCTACCACCACTGAGTGTGATCGCTAACTGCTTAGCACCTGAAGGCACGGTAATGGTATAGAACTGCTCTTCATTTTGCTCACCCTCGATAGCAATTGCGACACCGTTTTCTAGCTCATTTGAGCTGTTACCTTCGACTAATGCTTGAGTCGTCACTTGATGACTAAGACCTCTGCTGTCAGTTACGGTAAGCGTTACCGTGTATTCACCTGCTGAAGCGTATTGGTATTGCGGGCTGGCCTCTGAACTTTGGCTCCCATCGCCAAAGTTCCAACGATAGCTAATCGCATCACCATCAGGATCGCCGCTACCTGCACTACTAAACTGGATTGGACTAATAATATCACCGTTATATGGACCATTAATAACTGCGATTGGCGCATTGTTTACACCGCCCGCTAAGTCTTGAGTCCATTGCGTAAACTCTGAATCGTATTCAGCTGCCCACTTATCCATGCGACTTTGATATGCGTTCCAGTTCCCTACCCGCGTTTCAGCAAGCATTGCTTTGACTTCATCAAAGTGGCGCTCGAACATGAAACGAACAGCTAGGTAACCCCAACGATAGATCCTATCTTGATCAAACCCGTCATATGTCGTAGCGAAGATGTCCGTAAGACGGTATGTTGAGCCATCTTTTATGGTATCGATTGCATCTTGATTATCATTTAGGTTGGCGATGTATTCAGCGACGCCCTCCGACCACCACACGATGGCTTTGGTTGGCGCATTAAAATCACCATATAAATCAAAACGACCATCAAGATAGTGAACATATTCATGCTCTAAATTCCAAATATAATGATCCGCCTTGGCATAATCAGCTTCGTACGCCACAAAGTTAGCTACGTTTCCAACTCGACTTGGGTCCCCTTCCAAATACATACCACCATTATTAGTATCTATTTTAAAAATCGCTTTGGCGTATTTTTTATAATCAGCGCTACTATTGAAAATATTTACCTGCAAGAAGCTGTTATTGTCATCACCAACTGGCTGACGACCTGTTTCTAACATTGAATGGAATCGAGTTTCTTCTGCAGCCATAGTGTCGCACGCTGAGCTCAGTTGCAAAGCCGTCAGTTCCTGTGCCCTTACTTTAATTGTATCGCTACAGCTGTGTCGTTGACCTAACACCTTGCTTTCTAGGTCATTCTCAAAGCCACAAATACCAAACACCGAGCAATCCGCGTAGTAAGACGCGACGTCTGCAGCTGCTAACCAAATTGCATCACCATAACCATAAGACTCGTATCGCTCAAAGAGTGCTTTTAACGCTTTATCGACTTCTGGTTGAATAGGCGTGCCTGTATAGGTTTTTAATCGTGCAAGTTCACTCGCCGCATTAACAATAAGGTATTCTGAGTCCGAGCCAATCATCCAAGACTTCGTAGTAAAGTCTTCTAATAAGGTAACCAGCTGTTGATCGTTTTCAATCAACTTCACAAACTCATTATTCCATTGTCCTCTGAACAGAATCGTGAAAATACCGTTTACTGCCCTACGCATATTCCAATTTTGTGCGTAATCTGGGTTCCATTTTTGTAGCCAGGTTTTCACGATAGGCAAATAAGCATGCTGTAATTCAGACGAGTCCATTGTGGTGATCACTTCACCCAGTAACTTACCGTGCGCATCGTTGTTGTCATAAAAGTGCTCATTTCCAGTAAATGCATCAATCGCCAGCTTAACTTCACTCTGAATGTTATCGCTAAATGACACATTGTCATTGTAAAACTCGACATAAAAACCAGCTCTAATAAATAAGAATAGCGCTTGTAAGTCAGCATCTCCGCCACCGACGTATTGCTGGGCGCGACTTTGTGCGGCTTCCGCGGCAGCCAACATTTTGCTATTGGTGAATACTTGTTGCTGAATACCACTGGCAGCATTAAATAAATCGTTTATACAATCGCCTCCTTGTGTGGTAATTGCATTAACAATTTGCGAACTAGATGCCGCAGCTAACGCGTTTAGATCACAGTTAGTTGCAACAATTTCATTACTAAACGCTGAAAGTACTTTATTACTTGATAAAATACTGCGTATAGCATGAGATTGATCAACAACGCGTACCGCAATTGGTGCGCGACTATCTCGGGCATGCGCTTCATGTCCGTGGCTAATGTCCTCAACAGCATGTGTCGCGACTTGCTGAGGCTCAAAGTATCGAGTGGTTTGCTCGGTATTGGCAAATGATGTTCCACTGGCTAATGCCACTGCCAAAGTTATTGCTTTTATCTTCATGTTGCACCTTTAATGTTGTGTATCCAACCCCAATCGGGATTTATACTTTTAACATCGCAGCTACATTGTATACAATATATTTTATATAACTTTATGGAATAATTGCCCTATAAAATAGGAATATTGCCATTGAAAAGGTGGTTTTAAAGATCAAAAATAAGCAAATGAGGCGTTACGCTTGGTAATTATTTAGCCTGAGCATTTCTGTAACGTATTAATTTCGAGGGTAATAAACTCAGCTTCACCATTGTAAGACAAAGCTGAACAATTGCATGAACGTATGTCGTAAACGGTAGTTAGGCTTTTTTGACAAATTTTGCCGTGACCATCATTTCACCAATGCCATCCACTTTACAATCAAGTTGATGATCTTTTGCTTCTTTAATTCTTCTGATCAAAGCTTTGGTACCGATCTTAATCACCTGCGAGCTACCTTTGATCTTTAAGTCTTTGACTACCGTAACTCGATCACCTTCTGACAACGGCGTACCGTTGGCATCTTTCACTTCTATACTATCATTATCATCACTTTGAGTTGGATCCCATTCGTAAGAACACTCAGGACAAATCAACAGGTCTTGATCTTGATAGACAAACTCAGATTGGCATTTTGGACAAAGAGGAAAAGACATAGATACTTCTTGCATAACGTTACTTCTAATGTGTTAATGGTACCGTTACAACATCGCTTTTAAAAGCTTTGCAACCAAATGTCTTCTTGCTATGAATGATTCATATTTTTTAGCAAAAAATTCAACTTGTTGATGGAACCAAAGTAGCTTAGTTTGGTCAATTTATAGGCACAAAGTTTTTCAACAAACCTGTTACTGGAGAAAATGTGTTCCCTACTGATGTTATTCTCACATACACCCTTGCATGCATAGTGCTTGTTTTATCCCCAGGTCCAGATAACCTACTTGCTATAGGACGAGGCCTAAGTCAGGGAAAACTAGCAGCAATGATTTCTGGACTTTCATCTGGTGCAGGTATTCTATTTCACGTTATCGCAGCGACATTTGGTCTAACATTACTCATTCAAACGTCAGAGCTGGCGTTTTATTTAGTGAAGTTTATTGGTGCGAGCTATTTGGTATGGTTAGGAATAAAAGTGCTACGTAGTCGTAATTTATTCACCATTCAACAGGCTGAACCTCAGCCTCTTAGTCATATTTTTACGACTGGTTTTTTATCTGCTGCGTTGAACCCCAAACCCGGAATGTTCGTTTTAGCGTTCGTACCGCAATTTGTTAACCCTGCTCTTGGCTCAGTTACCGTACAAATGATTGGATATGGGTTGTGGTTTGCAATATTGACCGCTGTGGGTTTTGGTTTAATGGGGATATTTTCTCACCAACTAAGTAACTGGTTTAGAACTCACAAAACAGTAGTAAATGGCCTTAATATCGGTGCAGGAATGACATTTTTAGCATCAGGTGCTGCAGTGGCATTAATGAAACAAAAATGATTTAAGCCAAAACAGAACGAAAGATCGCTAATAATCAGCGATCTTCCTCAATTGGTTACTTTTCTAGGATTTCTCTCAACTCCGAAGCCAAACTATCTGCTTGAACATCCATAGAGTTCAGCTTCTCAAGCTTAATATCAGCATCTAAAAACATTTTTTCCACAGCGCTAATTTTTCGTTCATGGTGCGTTTTCTTGTTAAGAAATATGACTTCTTTTATACCAGTTTGAATAATTGACTGGGCACAGCTTGGACAAGGGAATTGGGTAGTATAAATGGTCGCCCCTGTCAGAGGTAACGTCGTACAGTTTAAGATAGCATTAACTTCAGCATGAACTATATAGCTATGTCTGGAATACAAAGGATCCGTATCATCGTCATGCCAATAACCTTCGTCGTTATCATTACAGCCTCTCGGTAAGCCGTTATAGCCTACTCCAACAATCTTCTTGTCACTAGTAACAATACATGCCCCGTTACGGGTTCTACTATCTTTGGACCTTGCAGATGCGAGTAACGCCACACCCATAAACATAGAATGCCAGCTGATCAGCGCAGCATTTTCGACTTTATTTACATTTGAAATATCACTTTGGGCCATAGTTTGTTTTTATACCAATTCGCTACAACTCGTTTTGCTTTCAGAGTGTTGGCACCTTAATGAAAGCAGTTCATTCGGCAATTATACGCATCAACACCTTGTAACGCTACGAATAAGCGAGGTAGGGTAACTAAGCTAGGTAACTCATTGTATAAATTGTATCGGTGAAGAGTGACGGATGGTGCTGCGCTTATGCCGGCCTACTTGGTTTGGTGTCGACAGTATTTTGGTAGGTTGGAAAAGCAAAGCGCCTTCCAACATGGTCAGGTTTGGTAAAGTGATCCAATGTACAAAAACTCTATAGCTAATTGTGCGAAAACTGCGGGAATATGTGGGAGAGTTCGGGATAGAGTGAGAGCCTATTTTAAAATGAGTTTGATATTGTGAAAATCAGCGGCGCTCAAAAATTTGCGCCGCTTTTTTGTTTTATCGCTTTTTCTTACACCACGCTACGAACAGCACAATAAAAAGTATTGATACCGAACCAATGACAAATAGCATGATAGCCTCTTCGATTGAAGGTATTCCCATTTTTCTCTCCATGTTTAATTAATTGACGGGACTGAAGTCGCTTTCTCAGCAGTTCCATTTCTGTACTGGCTCTGTGTAACTTTAGCCGTTTCAATCAGCAACTGCAAAGCACCATCAACTTCATCTAGGGTTTTGCAGCCATGAGCATTTAGATAACTAGCTATATGTTGTAGTGCTACATTATTACTCTTCATTTTCTTCCTCACTCATTAGCTCCCAAATCACTCTATATAGAGGTGGTGCTTCGGGTTCCATTGGCGGAATTGACGGGCCACCATTTCGGCCTATTCGTGCTGCTTGCTGTGGTTCTTTCAATTGATCTTCTACATATAGCCTTCTTCCAAACTCAAAACCAATTAGTAAAGTAGTAAAAAGTGCCAGCAGTAAGAGCCATTTGTTTAATGTGATTTCATCTTTATCTCTTTGCATTATTTTGACCCTCGAATTCCAGGCTCTTCGATACTGGCAAAAAGATCACCTTGAATGTCTCCATACAAGATCAGGTTTTTAGTTCTGATCACCGTATAAACCCATTGAACCGAGCAGCCAAATTTTTTGGCCAGTTCTCGATGATTATTGCCTCTAAACTCCGCCCATATCTGATTGCTCTTGAGCATTGCATCTAACTTACGGCCTTTACATACATAAACATATTCACCACCAAATGTTGTACGCACGGTATCTACTACATCTAGTCCGAGTTTAGCTGCTTCGTCTTCGCCGAGTGCCTTTTTAGTTCCTTCGGCTACTAGCTCTAAAATGGTAAATAGCATACCTTCAGCACGTTCAGACGCTTTGCCCAATTCAACATGATCTAAATTAGACACTATGCACCTCGCTATATTTACCTAACATCTGGCCTGTGAAGTTCAAAGCCGCCTCTAGCTGTTCAACATTACAACGTTGAAACTTGCCGCTATAGTCAAACACATATCGCTGGGCTGCCACTTGCTCTTCCTTATATAAAGGAAGAACTTTTAAATCAGGCGCTAGCTCATCCATATCTTTTGCCATTGCCCTTACATACCAGCTTTTGAGTTGTTCAATTAGCGCATTCAGCATTTTTGGCTGTAACCATTCCAAACGCTCAATGGCCACACTTTTGTTCAAACGCTTTGCCTGATTTTTTGACCAATTCAGTAACGCTTGATCTGACCCTTCCTTTATATAGCCGCGATACTTCATAGCAATCCAAAGTTGGCGCAGTTTATCGAGCTGGGTTTTATCGTCTTTATAGCGGGTAATTGGCGAGTTTTTGCGACTGTGCTTTTTGGTAACAACCTCAAAGCCGTTTTCTTTCATATATTCCAAGACACTTTTAAGTTCTGTAACGTTCATATCCTTACAACTTTCTTTGCCAGTCATTTTTTGCAGCACTGAGCGGTATAGGTCATCATCCCACCCCAGTTGCCCTTGGCCTATATGTATCAATTGAATGTAACGTGATTTACTAATTTTCAACGTGACCACCTATAAAGACTTGCTAACTAAAGGAATATGAACCCAGCTACCTAAGGCATTTCGCTCGTAAAAGCGCACGTAGGTTTTGGTGCTGGACAAGATGATTGCATCATCAAGCGCTTGCATCGCATTGGCCCAATCTTCGCTATCGCTAGCTAGGCGGTATTTACGTAACGCCATGATCCGCGCTTTGTTGTAATTACCATCGCTGTTTGTGCTAAACGCATCTTGTACAATTTGGCGCAGTAATTTGTCTTCGCCTAGTGTTTCCAGCTTTTCATTGATCACTTTATCAATGAGTTCTTTTGCCACATTTATCTCAGGGCCAAACGTGATTTGATCAGCAACGCCAACCTCTACTTTGCGCTTAGCATCATAGCTAGTTAGCGTAACATTGCCTTTATTACCGCCTATCTCAACGTTATAGCTTGCGAACAAATCAGCTATAAATGAGTTCACACTCTTAAACACCTTGCGCTTAAATTCGTCATGCAGCTCTGAAAGTGCTTTGGCTTCATCCACAAACCCGTTAACCAGATCATGTTTTTGAATGTCGTGGGCTGCAATTTTGTCTAGTGGTACTTGATAGCCGCGCGGGTTTGCTAAAAATGTGCGTAATGTATTGTCTTGTGTATTCATGATGATCCCTTACTACCGTGGTTGAATAGATTGAAATTTGTGAAAACGTTGGCCTTGGCATTTGGGGCAAACGCTCACACCTTCACCAACCCAACCGCAATGCGTGGTTAAACATCGAACACCCGTAGGCTCAATTGTTTCTATCAGCTCACGCTTACCAAAAACGTTGTCCCAAGCCTTAACAGGTGCATTTACCGCACTGGCTAAAAGGTGCTGTATCGCACCGTCATCAGCTAAAAGTGCCTTTGACTGCTCTTGTGAAACGGTGACTGTTTTAGTCACTTGAACCAACGCCATACCCGTTAATTGAATTTCTACCTGTTGACTCATGGCTACACCTTTAAAACTAATGATTCTGTGATTTGCTGCTCACCGATCTGAGCGGCAGCATTCATGGCTTTAGCAAG
Source organism: Pseudoalteromonas sp. T1lg65 (assembly GCF_051930985.1). Classification (NCBI taxonomy): domain Bacteria; kingdom Pseudomonadati; phylum Pseudomonadota; class Gammaproteobacteria; order Alteromonadales; family Pseudoalteromonadaceae; genus Pseudoalteromonas; species Pseudoalteromonas sp. T1lg65. The sequence goes on from NZ_CP196837.1 coordinate 2,379,203, forward strand.
CCAAGTGTTCACGTTAAGAGGGTAAGAGCGGTCTAGCTCTGCATCATCTAATGCAATGCCATGGCGAATGCGGCCCATACATTTACCGCGAATAGCGCAAAGGGCGTCTTCAGTAAAGATCTTGTCAGCATCCACTCCAACACGAGACAACTTATGACGAATATACTGAGGAACATATATACCCAACGGTTGCATCCTTATTTGGTTACAACGCCAGCTAAACTCACGCACATGCTGACCGCTTAGCTTTTTGGCTAGCTCTGATTGGCCGATCAGCACAATACCCATCACGCGCCTAAATCCGTGTGTTAATTCCCAAATACGCTTCAGCAGCTTGATAACATCAGCGCTGAGATCGTGCGCCTCGTCAATTACCATTAGGTGCAAATGGCCGTTGTTGGCGCTTTCAATCAACGCTTCTTCTATTGCTGCATCACGCTCTTCAGCGCTTGGTTTATGTTTGATTTGTAGTGCTCTACAAATAGCGGTAGAGATAGACTCTGCGGTTATCTTGCGGCGGTCTAATCGTGCAGGTTGGATCAAAATTACATCAGGATGATCTTGTTGCACTTGGTGAATAAAGGTGCGGCGAATAATGGTTTTACCGCTCCCACATTCACCATAGAGAGCAATCATGCTGCCAGCGTTCGCGGCTGTTAGCATGTCTTCTAAAATAATTCGGTGGGCATCAACCAAAAATAGGTCGTCCTCGCTCGTTATCTCGTTTTCAAACGGGTCTCGACGTAGTTTAAAAAACTTCTTTGCGTTGGCTGTTAGCATTTCAGGCTCCGGATCTTCATATTCAACTTCAGGCTGTGCATTCTTGTTTGGCTCATACCATGCAAACAAATCAGTTAGTTGCTCACTGGTTGCACCTAGTTCTTTTAAATGGTCTGCAATGGCAGATTTAATCGCTTTGCTATCACAGGTTTTTGGCCATTCTGCTTGTGTTGCTACACGGCTTAAACTAGCTTTGCTAAAGGTCAGCCCTTTAGCAGCTAATGCTTTTACTACTTGGGCTTGCTTAACTCCCAGTACTTCAAACACATGGCTAAGCTTTGTTATTTTCAATCTGTTATCTCGCAATTTTCAGCACTGGAGTCTCCACTATTCCTAAGTGCAATTCTTCAACAACCGCTGACACTTCCGTTTCAGCAACGCTTTGGCCATTCAGCCAATCAATCTCGTTGGGACGCAGCGGTCTACCCAAACGCTGCGCTACAACCATGCGCAAATCGAGCGAATCCAACACCTTGCCTTTGCGTTTGGGCGCTTCACTGATTTGCTTCGCTATGGGGTTGTCTGGTTGAATGGTTTCACCCTTAGGAGTAATCCGCGTTTCGTGCTCAACGTCTTTAAGGTGCGAGTGTGTAACGAGTTTGCCACCGAATGGCGCTGCTTTAGCTTTCTTGGCTTTCTCGATCTCTTCATCGCTCATGTTAGGGTATGCCAGCCTGTCAGCCGCTTTTATTGCCAACTGTGTTGCATTGTCTACGTGGTTTGCATAGCGTTCACCAATCACTGGTGCATCAATGCGGAATCCGGCAACATCAAACTCAAGCGGCTTAACTTGGTGATACACCACATCGCCCAAAGGGGTTTTTACACCCACCATTAGATCAGGCGACTCACCCACAATCACAGGGCTAACCTCTACCGTCATCCCATTTAGAATGTGCTCAAGCTCCGAAACGTCATACACCAATTGAGAGTGGGTAACTGGGTGGCGATATGTCACCGTTAAGTCGCCTTTTACCTTGCGGGTTTCGCCCTCCTTAGTAAGCAGCAGTCTGCAAATTTGTTCGTCGGGCAATTGCCGCAAGCGGTGTCTAAACTCTGGCTGGTAAATCATTAGCCAAACATCCAAACGCGGCATTTTATGGCGGGTATGTTTACAGTTTTGATCTTTGATTTTGTTGGCATTATAGGCTTCCTGCCATGCCCACGCGGCTGCATTTAGCTCGTCAACACTGTTAACTGGCTCCATCAACAAACGGCTTTCAAACTGGGTTTCAACTAAGTCGTTGCCGTTTTCGACTGAACCTTTCGCACGTGGGCTACCTGCTTTATGCTCTTCACATTTAACCTGCAAACTCTTAAGCACGTTCTTAATGGCTTTTGAACTGTTGGCTGAACCTTTATCCCATACCAACATTTCAGGCACACCCATTAATGGTGAACCATCATGCTGTGACCAACACCACATTAAAAAATCGAACAGGTTTGCCGTAGTTTCGCCAGCCGCTTGGTAATACTTAACACGTACAGCACCACTAAAATGATCTGTTAACACGTAGCGCCACACTCGTAGGCTTTTTATGTTGTCTAAGTTGTCTGGCTTGTTAGCATAAAAGTGGCTTTCATCCATGTAGGACTGACACACCCCCTTAACTTGTCGGTTCTTGCGCTCTGGTGGGTAGTAAAGCAAGCAATAACTCGGGTCTACTTGGTGTACATGGTTTGGCCCTAAGCTTCTTAACTGCTTATGTGGAGTCGCCTTGTCTAACATTTGAATGCTGGCATGGTAGCGAGCTAGTACACGGCTGATCTGGCTTGTACTCACACTATCATAGCCATTGGCTGCCAAAATCGACTTCGCTACAGGCACATGCATAGTGCGCTTACCATTCGCTCTAACAGATTGATTAAGCAACGCCACCATGACTTCAATTGCTTCACCACTCATGCTGGTTGTGCCTGCATCACTGCGTTTAGCCTTGCCGCTTTGCCATCCTAGCTTTTTGAGTTTGCGATATAGCGCGTCTTTGCTTAAGCCCAAGGTTTCACAAGCCTTTTCGCGGATTGTGCCTTTTTGGCCGTGGCCTGCGTTATCTAGCTGTTCTGCCCAATACTCTAGAGATAATGCGTTCATTCGATCACCTCCGTGGCCTCGTAACCCATTTCAGCTAACCACTCACCACTGGGGCGCGCGTCATCCAGATCACCATAGATGCGGTGTATTTCGTTCCACACATGCGCGAGTTGAGTTAGTAAAATTTTGCTGTCAGCGTAAAACGCGGATTTAGCAGCATCATAGGTTTTATCGTCAATTTTTACTGTCTCAAGCTGTTCGCTGAGCACGAGCATTTGATTTAATCCCTCACGCACTTGGTTTTGGGTTTTAGCCAACGCTTCAAAAAAGCTTTTGGCTTCGCCTTTCCAACGCTCAGCTGAGAACTTTTTGCTTTCTAAGTCAGTTTTTAGCTTGATGATCTCTTCTTCTTTTTTCGAAGCTGAGTCACGAGAAACTTTGAGCATTCGTTCGGTTGCATCAGCTTCTTGTTTTAGCTTATCGGTCTCTTTTGCATGCTTGGCTTTCAACTCGTCTATTAATTCCTTTACCGCTTCTTTGTCACCTGTTTCAACGGCTTCAGACTCAATTACTAGCTGCTGCTCTTCTTCGGGTAACTGACGAAGTGCTCTTAAATCACGGTAACCTAATTGCATACGCTGAGAGTGTTCGAAAAACTCTTCCCCAAACTGCTGTAAATTCACTAATCTATCGTCAACCGTGCGTCTAGGAATGTTTAGTTTCTTGCTACAATATTCATCCCAAGTGGCGACAGTCGCCACTTTCCCATTTTCACCTACATACGTCAGTCCTTTGTATGCTTTGGTTTCCTTGGCTTTTTGTAGCAATCGTAAACTGGCGACAGTCGCCAGTTTTTGCATGAAGTCAAATGCTTGGATTTGTCCTAACTCAACTAGTACTTGCTCTTTGGATGCGAGAAGTTCCTTTCCTTCGATCAATGCTTTTTCTACATTTGGTGTTATATCTTTTTCTGCCATAACTACCTCAAAATGCTGTAGTTGTTAGATTCCAGCTGTAAGTTTCGCAATATTGTTTTCATGTTGTGATCTACCGTATTGCTCAGCTGAACGGGTTTTTTATGTAAACGCCAACGGCGTTCGTTTGCTGGTAGCCGCTCGGCCCACCCTGCTTCCGAAAGGTTTGCCAATATCCGCGTAACTTCGGCTGGGCTGGTGCTTAACTCAGCAGCTAACTGTTTTGGCTCAACGCCGTCGATCTCATGTCCTGCCATCAATTCAATAGTGGTTAACACTCGCTGGATTTGCGCTGACACGTATTGGTTCATGCTGATACCCTCTTAATCGGCTTCCTTGGCTTGCGCACTGGGTTGTTAAAGTCGTTAACGCACGCGGGGCAAACCACATCAATATCAAACGCTTCACTGGTTACGTGACGCCACCCAATGTAATTAGCTGCCTGCAACCACATTTCTTTCGTCAGTGGCTGTTTTGCTTGTTCAACTCGTCGACAGCAGTTGCACTGAATTAGAGGACGGTTGTTGTTTATGCCAATATGACAAATATGGATTGGTTGAGTTAATAAGCTCATGCGCGTTCCCCTTGTGATCTGCTGCCTTGTGCAATTAAATTTTTAAGCTGCTCCATACTCATCAGAAGCACCGTTTTGCCAGCTTGTTTTTCGGTTGATATTTCCTCAACTCTGCGTTTTTTAGGCGCAACTTGGTCTTTGATAGTCATGCTATTTGCTCCTAAATTAGCGGTTGCTGTGGGTCGTCGAGCTTTTCAGCTTCGAGCTTGTGATAGGCAAGGTCCTGCATAAGCAAGACAATTTGGTCGGCTACGTGCTGGGCATTCCCGTTGCCTTCTTCTAGTTGCATCACCATGCCGATGACTTGATTTGCAAACTGGTTAAGATGATTAATAGTAGGCATACAGGGCTTTTTGCCTTTAGGCATATCAACAATAAGCTTGTCTAGGCTGTGCGCCATATATTGGAGCGGGTACTCTCTACCCGTTGCTGCCATGTATGGTATTAGTAAGCTTGCTGGCATATCACCATTACCTAGATGCTTATAGAGCATATCGGTGCTTACACCTGTTCTGTCTGCTATGCGCGGCACACTCATGTTACGTGTTGCCTGTGCATGTTCTTTACACAGCTGTAGTGATTCTTGGAGGCTTCTAGCAACCAGTCTACTCCACTGACGGCGCTTAGGTTTAGTAGTCATAGTTCCCCCAGTTTTGCAAGTTCCGAGATGCCGAAAGTCCATTCCAAAAAGAAAGAATTTTTGGAACTTCCAAACAAAGGATCTTACTGGCTAAAATTTGATCATCACGTAAACGGGAGATCAAACCATGCAAACCGACTTTGTTATTTACCAGTTTAATAACTTGCTTGAATGGCTGTGTATTAACGATAAACCTTGTCCTGCTCTTTACTATGCTAGCGCTAAAGAATTGCGCCAACTTATTGCTGAGCTTGGCAGCTATACGCATATTGAGCGCAGAGTGGTTGTTCATCGCATGTACCAACAACAAAACACGGCTTTGTTGGCGCTGATAGCATTGTGCTATGCAAGGGCTAATTATGTGCATTGTGAGGCTCCTGTAAGGTCTGTAACTGAATTAGTGATTAGTTGGTTACTTAGCCCTTACGAAGCCAAAAGCTGTTGCAGTTGAGCGACTCCACGTTCGCGATTTATAGCACCACGAGGTACGGAAAGGGATTGATAAGCTTGAACGTCAGGAAATATTTCACAAACGGGCTTATCGATTATTTTTGAGAGTGCATTTGCGACACGTCTAGACTGAGTATGCCCACATACGACGCCTGATACAGTAGCTAAACTAATGCTTAAAGCTTCTGCGACCATAGATAGTGAATAACCTTTGCTAGCAATAGCTTGTTTAATTTCTGAGGGTTTCATAGTACATTACCTTCTTGTGTGAACCTTTTATTGAACTTTGGCGAGTGTGAATAAAAGGTTTGGTTAAATGTTAGGCTCAGTATAGGGTTCATATTTGAACCCTGTCAACATGAAATTCCCATATATGAACCATAGACTAATTGAAGAAAGAGAACGGCTAGGGCTTCAACAAAAGCAAGTGTTTGATTCTATTAAAGTTAGTAAGTCTACCTATTACAGGTGGGAAAGTGGCACACCTATGCCATCAGATAAGCTAGCCGAATTAGTAGAGTTGGGGTTTGACGTTAATTACATTATTACGGGCAAGCGCTCTCTATCACAAAATGGTGAGATGGTTTGTTTTACTCAACAAAATTTACAACATGCGCTTTCGAGCTTTTTGTATAACACTTCTGAGCTTGGTCTTTTGGTAAAGTCGGCGGATGCAGACGTAAGCTCTTTAGTAAATATGGCGATGTACAGCATATACAAAGAAGTTGGGATCACTTACCAGCCAGAAGCCAGCGAGACAAAAAATAAAGCGTCTAAGTAATCCCTACTTGGTTTTATTAGGTAGCTCTATTAAGTTGGCTACCTTACTTTGGCTTACATGAGATTCACAGCGTGTGTTAAAAGCTTTTGCCTCATCTTTCCAATCAACCAAAGCAACATATCGTGAATACTGATCGTTCATTGTGTCGATATTATTTCTTTGTCTAAGAAGCGTATATGCTTTAGCCCCTAAATCGTTCGCTTGAATTGAGTCTTCCGGTACGTAGTCTTTAGGGCCACCACGTAACTTAAATGCTGCTATCAGCAAATTTACCGTTAGTACGATTAGCAGCACGAAATATAAAATACTAAACATTTGTGTTCCTTGGACTCAGCTTGTTTTTCCATATATAAACCAGCAATGGGATCGCAATCACTGTACTGATTGTCACGTTACCTGTGTTTATTCCTAATGTGTAAAGGCTACTTAAATGATGAGTTTCAAATAGCTCTAGTTCTAGATAACGTAGAGTTTGAAGCAGCCCTAAAATAGCGTAAGCAATCATCACACTAAGCGAAGTAAAGCCTATGCAAACTTTATGTCGTGTATGTGCAAAGTAAATCACAAATATACATAACACATCCAATGTCGCCCACGTCCCATACCAAAAGACCAAGTTGTCACGTGAGGCAGAGACTATCTCATCCAAATATGGCTCAATTCTTAAGTTTAAAAATTGAGACACTACCCAGACCGCCGAAGCAATGTAATAAGAGCGAGATCCTATTCTTAAACAGTACATTACTAATGGTGCAATGACCGAAATTAACCAAATCCATGTGTTTATCTCATGTAGCTTATTTAGGTAGTCTGGGAACATTCTTACAACTCAATATATTTATTCTTATCATCGTGTAAAGCTTCGGCATAAGCTGGCTGTGCCGCTTTAACTATTTCTCTAGTTTTAGAACCGGGATCATTCCCGCTACCATTACCACCTAAAACTAACAGTAACGTTCTCTTCTTAAGTGATATAGAGCTAACGCTCAATTTATTCTTGCGCATTAATAAAACTCCGCTGTTAAAGGAGTGATCAGCTTAACATCTTTAGAGCAAGATTCTTTTAAAGTGGATTAATAAAGATAAGTGGAAGGTCTGGCATTCCTTGCCACTAGAATTTATATAGCCAATCAACAATGTTAACGTTACTATAACATTTACAAAACGTTAAGCAAATTGTTTTGTACTCTTTTGAGAAACGCTTGATTGTACTCAGCTAAATGTAAGCAATTGAGTAAGAAGCTCATTCTTTCCCATGCTCCTACTTGCTCCTAGTTAAGCTCAAAACCCCACTTGAAATTAACCAATTAGTTACATTTCCTTGCCAAGATTAGTTAAATAAGGTTACATTAACGGAAAAAGTACGGCCTCATATTAATCACACAAGAGGTGGTGCGAGCAAGGAAGTTCGACCATTCACATCCATGCTCGCTTTGTAATAAACCCAACAAGGTGAACAATGTCCACATCACAAAATTTTAGTATTTTTTATCAAAGTAAAGAAACAGAAGAGCATATTATCGATGCAGAGAGCTTAGGACAGAGCCTTATTAGCTTTTCCAAAGCTTTAAAAATGGCAGATCGAGCAATCAATGGTCCTGATTCTGAATTGGATATAGATGTCAAAGCACATAAGCCAGGCTCTTTCGGTGTAGAGTATGAAATTACTCATTTGTTAGAAAGTGCGCGAGACGTATTACAGTACTTAGGAATTGCATCTTCTACTGGTGCAATTACTGGTGGTAGCTTAATTGCCTTACTGAAAAAAATTGAAGGTCGGAAAATAAAAGGAACTGTCAGAAAACAAGGGAAAGATTCTATAATTGAGCTTGATGATGGTGAAAAAATAGAATGCGATTCAACACTTGAAGAGCTGGCTACAAATCCTGAGTTTAGACAACATTACGAAGACGTTTTTTACAACCCGGTAAAAAATGACCCCAATGGCTCAATCAGTATCAAAAATGCAGCGTCTGAAGTTGTAGAGAAATTGGAACTTTCAACATTAGAGAGTTTCAAAAAGATCGATAGTAGGTCCGTAGACTCCAAAACCGAAGAAGTGACAAAAAATATAAGGTTTACACAAGTAAATTTTGATAGTGGATCAAAGGGTTGGCGAGCGGAACTACCAAACCATGATAGTGATGTAGCTGTAAAGATCGCTGATGAAGCCTTCTTAACTAAGGTCGATAAAAGTGAAACATCTCTCGTCAAAGGCAGTCTATTTGAAGTAAAATTAGAAATTAAAACCTTTTTCAAAGTAAACCAATCACCCACATATAGATACACTATACTCGAAGTGATAAGGCATCGAACAAGTAAAGAAAATAAACTGATATGACTGACGAGCAAGTACTGTTAATCGCTGAAATCATGATTTGGGTAGGGGTTGTTTTCTCTACCCCCTTTTTGTATGCAGTTTCTTATCAGTTCATTCGCTTTCTTCGGTTAACATACAAAACTCATCATCAGATTTCTCTAATTGACGAAAAAGGAAATGAGTTAGTTCTAACCATGAAAAAAGGGAAAAAAAAGCAAAGCATCGTTAAAATTCTGAAGGAAAGCTTGAATGACGCCAAGCAAAGCAGCCTTTAGCACCGGAGCTATTTCCACAACTCTGATCGGTTTACTAAAACTTCTTGAAACGTCTCAAATAATTGATGCTCTTACAGGGGAAGTTCTGATTTTAGTATTACCCTTAGCAGTGAGCTTGTTTGTTTGGACAGTCAATCGTGCACTTCTTAGAGTTGAGCCTTACACTGACGAGCAATTAAAAGAGCGCTCCCGTTGCCGAAACACGATAAAAGAACTTAAAAAAGAGTTAGAAGATAACCCTCCTAGTAACGTGAAACAAACAATAGAGAGTCAGCTTAATAAGCAGTATGAAAAGCTTTCTTCGATTTCACTAAAGCAAGCAAAGTAATTTATTAACCCAGTTTAAAATACACTCAATTACGCAATTGGCACTCTATCAGCATAGTCTGATGGAGATGCCAAATGATCACCCTACAACAACTCGAACATTACCGACAGCAACCCGATATTGCAGCGGCCCTACGGGGCTACAGTGACGCGTTTTGCCGTAGCGTGTTAACAATTTTGTATTTAGAAGGTGGCCTGCGCGATGATGGCGGTCTAAACCACGTAGCGTCTGACCGTGGAGGCGTAACTAAGTTTGGCATTAGCCAGCGGGCTTATCCACGACTCGATATACCTAACCTCACCATTGATCATGCAATTCGACTGTACTATCGCGACTATTGGGAGCCAATGCACTGCGACGAGCTAAACAGCGGTGTTGCGTTGATGCTGTTTGACGGTGCGGTACAACACGGCATAAACCGTATGACTCGCGTGGTACAACGCACAGTAAACGCCACCATAGACGGCGTATTCGGCTCACGCACCCTCAAACAATGCCATGGTTATTTGCCCAACCTATTTATATGTGAGCTAGTCAGCCGCCGCGCCTATCGCTACGCCCGTATTTGTTTAGACGACTCAACCCAACAACCAAACCTACGCGGCTGGATGAACCGACTCGGCCACATTACCGAACGCTGTTATGCCGAGGTGTACCGTGGGGCGTAACTGGGAGTGGAGTTTAAAGCAAGGCCGCATTAAACGCCTAAAGGCAGAGCTTGAAGCACGCAGGAACGGTGAACTATTTGATGCCAGCCAAATACCACTACACAGCTACGATGGCACGATGCAATCCAAATTCAGACGCGGCTGGCTGTCAGTTAGTGAAACCGAAATTCAATGCCGACTAGACGGACACAACACCTATCAACAGGTACGGCAACGCCTCACAGAACGATTTGGAGAGCGCTATGACTGATTGGTTAGGTATCAGCTCTGCAATTGGTAATCTCGTTGATGACCTGCATACCTCTGATGAAGAAAAGATCCAACTCAAAAATGAAGCTACTCGCATTGAAAACATCATTGAGAGCAAACGGCTTGAACTTGAAAGTAAACGTTTAGATCTCGAAGCCAGAGAAATTGAAGCCAAAGCAAAAGTTGTTACTGCAGAAAGCAAGGGACATAGCTTTCTGCAACGTAACTGGCGGCCGATAACAATGCTTACTTTTCTAGTGCTCATTGTATGTGACTCGTTTGGACTACTCGCGTTTAGGCTCAGCGCTGAAGCATGGGCATTACTTGAAACAGGCTTACAAGGATACGTCGTAGGCAGAACGATCGAAAAAATAGCACCCGGCGCAGGCGAAAAGATGAAAGAGATCGCTAAGTCGGTATTTGAGGCAATGAGGACGAAGAAAGATGGACATAGCTGACGACGCACAGCGTTTAACTGAGCAAGATTTAGAACGGGCACTGAACAAGCACCGAACACTGTTTGTTGGTACTGATGTGGACTTTATGAATTGCTTAGAGTGCGGCACTGAAATACCCAAAGCGAGGCGCGAAGCAATTCATCGCTGCAAACACTGTGTTGACTGCCAAGAGCTGCTAGAGCAACTAGCTAAACACTACAGGAAACCATGATGGAATTTCTAATTGAATGGTGGAAACAGGTGCTTGCTGCTGGCGTATTAATTGTTGGTGCTGGCTCCATCGCATGGTTAAAAGCCACATTCGTTAGCCGAGTAAAGCACGACGAATTACAGCAACGTGTAAGTGCCGTAGAAAAAGCTGTCGATGATCTACCTAGTGCTGACGATATGCACGAGCTAGACAAGCGACTAATTGAAGTGGGTGGAAAGATTGACGTGCTTTCTCCTCAGCTTGGCGACTTAAAGCGGGTTACTGACTTATTAATGGAAAACGAACTAAGAGGTTCTAGACATGCCAATGAATGAGTTAATGGCTGAACATCAACGTATCAGCATTTTGATCTCACTAAATGAATCACCCGACTATGGCCTAAATAGTAGCATCTTGGGTGATATTTTAGATCGCTACGCTATAGGTGGTAGTCGTGACCAATTGCATACTCAGCTAAATTGGTTAGAACAAAATGGTTACGTAACAATTGACCGTCTAAGTAGTAATACATGGGTTGCGAGTATCACCCAAAACGGTGCGGATGTAGCAAATGGCCGTAGTGTGGTCCCCGGTATCAAACGGCCCAGCCCACGGAGCTTGTAGTTATGTCGGAGAGTATACGCAGAGGTAAGCCCAGTAAAATTGACGCGTTGCCGGAAGAGATTAAAAAGAGGCTTGATGAAATGCTACGCAATAGCAGCAATTCACAGGCTGATATTTTGGTTGCCGTAAATCAACTCATACTCGATGCGGGGTTAGACGAAGAAGCCACCATATCGCGCTCGGGGCTGAGCCGCCATGCACAAAAGTCAGAGGCTATTGGTAAACAGCTACGTGAAACTCAAGCTGCTACTAAAGCACTGGTTGCAGAGTTAGGCGACAAGCCCATGGGGGAAACGTCAAAACTCATTTTAGAAATGGGCCGTACTCAGTTATTTAAGGCTATGCAGCGCCAGTTTATGAACCCCGATGAAGACGCCGACATTGATATAGGTGAGATCAAAGAAGTGATGCGCTCAACCAAGTGGCTAGAAGAAACAGCCATGAAAGTGCATCAGCGTGAAAAAGACATACGTAAAGCATTCGCTGAAGAAGCGGCCGCAAAGGTTGAAGAAAACGCCATACTAGCGGGCCTAACAGCTGAAGGTGCTCAGCTCATTAAAAACCAAATATTGGGTATTGCCTAATGACTGATATTGTCGATAAAAAGAAGCTCGCTCAAGCTGAAGAAACAGAGCTTGTTGCTGAGATTGCGCTATCTGATATACAACAAGAAGTAGAGCAATGCGACGAGTTTGAAAAAAAATTCGGCCTGCCTATATTCATACCGTTTGATCCTAACGAACTACTACTAGGCTATCAAAAGCGCTGGATTGCAGATCAATCCCCGCTAAAAATCGCCGAGAAAAGCCGCCGAACCGGTATCACATGGGCTGAAGCGGCTGACGCAGTACTTGAGGCCAGTAAAAGCAAAGACGCGTTTGGCACCAATCATTTTTACGTTGGCTCTAACAAGGAGATGGCCCGCGAGTTTATTGAAGCCGCAGCCATGTGGGCCAAGGCGTTCAATAAAGCTGCTGGTGATATTCAAGAAGAAATATTCATTGATGATGGTCAAGAAGGCAAAGAGATCCTTACATTTGTGATCCACTTTGCCAGTGGCTTTAAAATCCAAGCGCTTAGCTCCAACCCCGCCAATCTCAGGGGTATGCAAGGTAATGTCACCATTGATGAGGCCGCATTTCATGAGCGCTTAGCTGAAGTACTTAAAGCCGCTTTAGCACTGACGATGTGGGGCGCAAAGGTTAGGCTGATCAGCACACACAATGGTATCGACAACCTGTTTAATGAACTTATTCAAGACAGCCGTGCAGGAAGAAAACGTTACTCTGTTCACACCATCACCATAGAAGATGCATGCCGCGAAGGGTTATACCAGCGCATATGCCAAAGGCAGCGTAAGCAATGGACGGTTGACGCCCAAAGTAAATGGATTGATGACCTTATAAACGACACCGCAAGCGAAGAAGACGCCCGCGAAGAGTACTTTTGCGAACCCAAAAAAGGGGGTGGCGCGTATATACCCCGCGTGTTAATTGAAGCGGCCATGACCAAAGGCATCCCCATTGTTCAGTATGAAGCGCCCAGCGACTTTATGAGCTGGACCGATGAATACCGCAAAACCGAGATTGACACATGGTTAAAAGAATATATCGATCCACTGCTTGAAAAGTTAAACCCCGCGCTAAACCATAGCCTTGGCGAAGACTTCGCCCGCCGTGGCGATTTAACCGTATTTGTGCCGCTAGAGATAAGCAAAGACTTATCCAAGCGCGTGCCGTTTGTCGTTGAGCTAACGAACCTAACCTATGATATGCAGCGCCATATCATGCTGCATATCGCCACACGCTTACCCAGATTGCAAGGAATGGCCTTTGATGCCACGGGTAATGGCGGGTATTTGGCCGAGGCCGCCGCTTTACTCTTTGGCACCGAAATGGTCGAGCAAGTCATGTTAAACGATCCTTGGTATCGGGAATGGATGCCTAAGCTTAAGGCTGAGTTTGAAGACCAAAACATTCAAGTACCTAAACACCAAGATATTTTAGGCGACTTACAAAAGATCTCTGTGCGCAACGGCACCCCAAAAATAGACAAAGGATCTGATAAAGGCTCCGATGGCCGCCAACGTCACGGGGATTTTGCCGTAGGTTTAGCGATGGCAGTACGAGCTGCTTGGATGGATGGCAGCACCATTGAGTTTACCCCACTTCCCGATAAACACGACTCTAAAACTAACCCTGATTTTAACTACAGCGACCTAGGCGCATTCCAAGGCGCTGGCTGCTGGTGAGAGCATTATGATAGTAGATATTCACGGCAACCCACTACGTGCTGAAACACTCAAACAAACACAGACCGAAGAAAACGCACAAGTAAGCATGTTGCTCAAGCAATACGCCGAACACCCAACACAAGGGCTTACCCCTGCTAAATTAGCAAGCCTACTGCGAGAAGCTGAAGAAGGCAGCTTGGCAGCGATAGCTGATTTAGCCAAAGATGTTGAAGATAAAGACGGCCATATCAGCTGTGAACTGGGCAAGCGCCGCCGCGCCATATTGGGCTTTGAATGGAATATAATGCCACCGCGCAATGCCTCTAAAGACGAGCAGCGCGATGCGGATATGTTGGCCGACCTGTTAGACGATGCCACATGGTTTTATGATTTTTTGTTTGATATGAGTGATGCCATTCTTAAAGGCTTTAGCGCCAACGAACTTAAATGGGACTATGTTGAAAAGCTGCAAATAGTCACAGGCTATACCTACCGTGACCAAAACATATTTAAAACCCATCCTGACGACTTTAACCGCATTGTTTTAAACGATAACACCAACGAAGGTGAAGCCTTGAACCCCTTTGGTTGGGCACTCCATATTCATAAATCAAAGTCGGGCTATGTGCACAGAACTGGCTTATTGTCTGTTTTAGCGTGGCCATTTTTGTTTAAAAACTACAGCGTGCGCGATTTAGCCGAGTTTTTAGAGATTTACGGCTTGCCTGTTCGCGTGGGTAAATACCCGAGCGGTGCCAGCGATGCAGAAAAAGCGACATTGCTGCGTGCTGTGATGGCTATTGGCCATAATGCAGGCGGCATTATACCCAGAGGCATGGAGATTGATTTTCAAAGTGCAGCTAACGGCCAAGCCGACCCATTTGAAAGCATGATCCGTTGGTGTGAACTTACGCAATCAAAAGTCATTTTAGGCGGAACGCTCACCAGCCAAGCCGATGGTAAAACCAGCACTAATGCCCTTGGCAACGTACATCAAGAAGTAAAAGAAGACATTACCCTCAGTGATTTACACCAACTTGAGCAAACCATAAGCCGCGATTTGCTTTTGCCCCTGTATGCACTCAACGGTAAAAGTTACAACGGCAACCGCCGTTTACCACGCTTTGAGTTTGATACGTCCACCAGCGATGAAATGCGTGACTTTGCACCGCCGCTTAAAGACTTGGTAAGTACAGGTATGCAAATACCACAATCATGGGTGCATGAGCGCTTAAATATTCCAGAGGCCAAAGACGGCGAAGCCGTACTCACCCAACCAAATAGCGCACCGCAAGCTGCACTCAATACCGCCATTGCTGCGCTAAGCACCGAACACAAAAGCCGTGATAATCAAAATGCGCTAGACGAAGCATTAAACGCCATTACAAATGGTGAAATGAGAGACGAGTACAAAGCCACGCTGCAACCTCTACTAAACAAACTCAACAAAAGCAGCGACCTAGCAGCCATTGAGCTTGCCGAGCTTTACCCAACGCTTGACCAAGATGCACTCACTGAGCTGCTTACCCGCTTGTTCTTTGTCAGTGAACTATGGGGCACCATCAATGAGTAACGCCCACATTAGCGCGGCATTTGAGCGCGCGCCCATTGATGCCGTGGCTTACTTTCGGGCCAAGGGCTACACAATAAGCGATGAATGGCATGATGTGCTGACTACGGCGCATGCCAAAGCATTTACTGTGGCGCGAGTGCAAAGCATGGAAATACTAGAGGCCATACGCCAGTACACCGACACAGCGCTTGCTGAAGGCTTAACGGCAAAACAATTTAGAGAGCAGCTAACGCCTGAGCTTCAGCGATTAGGTTGGTGGGGAAAAACCAAGAATGAGCAAGGTGATAGCGTTCAACTGGGTAGCCCCTACCGCTTAAATAATATTTATCGCACCAATCTACAAACCGCCTATATGAGTGGCCGCTATCGCCGCATGTTGGCTCGCAGTAAAACGCATCCGTATTGGCAGTATGTCGCTATTGATGATGCACAGACACGGCCTGAACATAGACTGCTGCATGGCAAGGTGTTTCGATTTGATGACCCAATTTGGCAAACCATATTTCCGCCCAATGGCTGGGGTTGCCGCTGTCGCGTTCGTGCGCTCACGGCAGAGCAAGTAAAAGCGCGCGGCTTAACCGTAGAGGACGGTAGCGGCTATGTACAGCAATTTGATGCTGAAATTGTTAGCCGCGAGTCTGGCGAAGTTAAAACCACTGAGCATGCACGAGTTAAGTTATCCAGTGGCGATGTAATGACCCCAGACATTGGCTGGGCCTATTCACCGGGGCAATCTGCATTTGGCACAGACATAGCCGTGGCGCAAAAGCTGGGTAAAGTTGAAGACGTACAGTTACGCGCTGAGACTATTCAAGCACTCAACAATAGTGAAGAACGAGCCAACGCGTTTGAACTATGGACCCGTAAAAGCATTGAACGCATAGAGCAGTATCAAACAGCAAAGCTTGCAGGCGATACGGCTGGGCTTAGAGCGTTTGGCCCACGGCCGCAACATAAAACGGTGGTGTCATTTCTCAATGATGACATAAACCAAAAGCTTTTAGATAAAGGCGTTGATGCGAGTAGAACGCTGGTATTGTCTGAGCGTGTGCTTGCTCATGCCCATAGTGAAAAACACAAAGCCAGTAGACAAGCACTTGAGCTAAGCGAGTATATCAACCTAAGCAAATGGATTAACCAGAGCGGCGCGAGCGTATTGTGGGAACCGGAGCGAGGCGAAGTACTGTACGTAATAAGCCAAGGTGAGCAAGCTATTAAGGTGATTGTTCGCTTTGACAGCAACAGCGATACACTAATCAATGTGTTTAAAGTCGACAGCGGTGACATTGAAGGTGGCATTAAAGGGGGAACCTATGAGGTTTGGCGGTAGGATGAGACTCGAACTCATATCATATATGCGGCGCATATAACCGTTACCCATTGGAAACACCACCGCCACGAACAATTATTACCCAACCACCAAGTGATTACAATATGACCACTAGAATTGAAATACTCACCAGCGGTGATGCAACCAAAGTACTCAACGAGATTGCAGCCAAGTTTAACGACCTCAGCGAACCAATGAACGAGATAGCCGCGATACTAGAAGGCGCGACGGAAGACGCGTTTGCCGAAGAGCGCAGCCCCGTAACAGGTGCAGCTTGGCCTGCACTTAGTGAAAACTACTTAAAACAAAATCCAAAACGCGTCGGAGGGCAGATGCTGCAAGTAAGCGCTGGCGGACTAGCTGCCAGCATTGCCGCAGACAGTGGCGCGTTTTGGGCGCAGATAGGTAGTAACAAGCCTTACGCTGCTATTCATGACTATGGCGGCTTGCCAGAGTTTGCGCCCGGACCCGCAGCTATTCCCCAACGTGAATACTTCGGCGTAAGTTCTGTGGGTGAGCAAGATATTTTGGGTGTGCTTATAGATTATTTTACGGAGAGTTAAAAACGCCTCAGAAGCGCTCAGGAGCGTTTAAAGGTATCGAAGTGCTAGCGTTGGGTGTTGTGGTTGGGGTTTTGCACGCTAGAGGTGTTTAGAAACGTTTCCGCACCTAAATAAGGTAACAGCTTGTTCAGTACAAATATTAATATGTATGATTATAGCCACTCTCAACCAACGAGACTTCTGGAAAATTTAAGAGGCTTAGTAATGGACTATATAAAATTAAAACACGGTAACGATAATTACAAAAAGCGATTAGAAAGAACAAAGAATGATACTTATATAGAAAAAATAGAATTAGAAGGAATACATCGTCGCTATAACCTAAAAGTAGAATTTAACAAATCACTAAACATTCTTTATGGGCAAAATGGTACAGGGAAATCAACCCTCATACACATCATTTCAAATCTTGCAAATTGCGATTTCATAAGGTTTGCTTTTATAGAATTTAAACGCATCCGGATACTATACTCAAGTGGAGTGGAAATTATTTTAACGCAAGAAGCTATTCCAGATAGCATTGATAAACGAATAGTAGTCAGCGTACCTTGTGGAGAGCCTTTAGTATTTACAAAGAGCCAAGCCATGGATGAAATAAGAGATACTGAAGATGAACGATACGGAAGCGTGGCTGTATCTGGTATACAAATGGCGTTAATGGATTTCATTGAAAAAAACGACCTTGATCAAATTGCCGCATCCTATTTCCCTGCTTTTAGAACCATGTTAGAGGCTTGGAGTTCAAGGAAGGAAGGTAGAGTATTCAATAGCTCATCCAGAAAAGTAAACATTACTTCATTTGCGCGGGAGCTTTTTGGTCCATTCTTACCAAATATAAACTACCCATCCCCACTAGAAATAGAAAAAAAATTACACGACGAAGTTAGAGATTGCGAAGTAAGTATTGCAAGATATGAAAGCTCTATTTTTTCAACTTCATTTATCAAAGTTTTTTCTTCTCTAGTTAAAGATACTGATAATGAATTAGATCCTACCGAACTACTTCAAGAAATATCTCAACTGACAAAAGACTCTACGTCAAACAGGCTCGGTGGAGTTCAAGAGCACTCCGATATCTATGGCAGTTTGCGTAGATATGTGACAGCTTCCAAATCATCCCCTCTACAAAAATCCGCATCAGGAGCTTTAAAAGTTTACAGAGACGCGCTAAAAGAACGTAGAGATTTCCAAGAGAAGGCCTTTGACACAGTCAACTCATATTTTGATGTTGTGAACTTCTTTTTAGATAAGAAAAAACTATCGTACGAACTAGATAGAGTGCGTAAAGGTCCAAGAGTCCGTTTAAAGTTTCCCGATGGCAGTTGGAGCCGAATAATGGTCATGTCTTCTGGTGAACGGCAATTACTCACTATGCTGTATGCAGTAAACAAAATGAGTCAATTTTCTACAGTGCTAATAGATGAACCCGAAATATCTTTACATATTGATTGGCAAGAAGAGTTATTAGGAAAAATGATGGAACAACTTGGGGATCGACAAATAATTGTGTGTACTCATTCGCCATCTATTGCCGCCGATTTCGATGAATACATGAAAGAGATAGCACCTGACTTCATAGACTCTGACTTAAAGTCAGAAGATCTCAACCTTACACATGAAGATGAAGATGAAGATGAGGATGAGCACCAATGAGTTCAAAAGGAAACCAGATTGATATAAATACGTATAAAACTACAGTAAGGATGAGCTCCAAGGTACGTATTCTAGTTGAAGGGCCTGATGATAAGGCTCATATATCAAATCTTCTCAAACTAAAGGGAACACAAAAAAAATTTATAATTGACGTGGCAGATCATATCAGAGGAGATTGCCAAAAAACCCGTCAAAATAACAAAGAACGGATATTGAAAATACACGCTCTTTGTAAAGACAAGCAACAATTTTCAAACTTATTCTATTTATGTGATAGAGAGTTCTACAAATTTGATATTGCAGAAAAAATTGAAGACAACATTTCAGGTTATGAAGTCGATAGTAATTTAAATTGGACAACTGGCCACTCATTAGAAAACTACTTTTTAAGCCCTGAAATAATTGCAGATGCGTATAGTTACCAATCAGGTTCAGAATTTAAGCTTGGAGCAATTGAATTATTAAAATCAGTTCTCCCGTCAGCAATAAGCATAATCGCTGCTCTTTCATTAGCTGCACGAGACATAAGCTCCAGCTCTTATCCGTGCAAAATAGTAAAATGGCAAAATTATGCAATTAGAGAACATTCTATAGAATTGAACCTAAATGAGGATAGTGGTGGGGAACAGACAGAAATATACTTAAAGTTTGTAGAGAAGTTTCAACACTATTTGCCAACTGTAAAAGCAACTGAAATCGATGTACAAAGCCGTATTTGTCGAGGGCATACAGCAATTACATTACTGCAAAGAGTATTTTCTGCTTGTATCTTCCATGTAGGACGCGAGCAAGATGAAACTCTTGCAATAAAAGACGCCAACAAGTTTTCTAGCATAAAGGAAAACAGTATTTCAAACGCACTTTGCCAGGCTTGGTTAGGGGCTATTTCAAACGGGTACGACAATTACCCTATACATTTAGTGGATTCTGTTGCTTGAGATTTATTAACCCAGTTTAAAATACACTCTCAGCCCAATTCCACATACTGGCACCAAGACAAACGTTTTAGTGCCAGAACATGCCAAACACCACAACCGCCCAAAGCCTTGGTTTAGCCATTTGCAATGTCACTGCTCTGCCAAACGAGCAAGGCGTTAGCGAGCGCGTTTTAATTATCCCTGATGGTGAATTTACCAGCCGTGATGGCCGCCCCTTTGATGTGCCTAGCCGTAAATGGCTTATGGATGACATAGCCTTTGCTAATTTGCAGATGAGTGCTGCAACTCGCACTAACGACTTTTTATTTGATTACGAGCACCAAACCCTACACAAAGAAAAAAACGGCCAGCCCGCGCCCGCTTCTGGCTGGTTTAAAACTGATGCTTTGGAGTACATACCCGGCGAAGGGGTATATGCCAAAAACGTGGCATGGACCGATGCCGCCCACAACGCCTTGCTTGCCAAAGAATACCGCTATGTCAGCCCCGTTTTTCTATACGACAAAAACACAGGCCGCCCGCTGGTTTTATTACACGTAGCATTAACCAACGACCCGGCATTAACGGGCCTTGATGAAATCGCCGTATTAAACGCCCAATTTTTTACCCAACCCACAGGAACAAGCCCCATGAACGAAGCCCAAAAGCTACTGGCTGCGCTTGGCATTACCGTAACGGGTGATGTCACTACTGAGCATATTGCTCAAGGTGAAGCCGCCATTGCTGACCTTAACCAAAAAGTAAAAGCGGCCGAGAGCAAAGACACGCAAATTGCCGCACTCACTGCCCAAGTAAAGCAAGGCACACAGCAAGTGGACCTTAGCAAATATGTACCCGTTGAAGCCTACAATGCCCTTTTCGGCCAACTGGCAGCACTGAACACAGAGCATCAAGGTATGACCATTGAGAGCACCATTGATAAAGCCAAGCAAGATGGCCGAGTGGTGGCCTCTGAGGTGGACTATTTATCACAACTTGGCAAGCAGCAAGGTTTAGCCGCCTTGAATACGGTGCTTGATAGTCGCAGCCCCATTGCCGCACTCACAACCCAGCAAACCAACACACAACCTAAGCCAGACGCCAAAACAGGCATAGCCGCGCTTTCTACCGAACAAAAGTATGCCGCCGACCAGTTAGGCATCAGCTACACCGACTATGCCGCGTTACTTAAAGAGGAAAACCAATAATGGCAATTGTGACCCCAGCAATATTAACCAGCCTGCAAACGGGCTTTAAAAAGAACTTTCAAGATGGATTAGGTGAAGCTGAGCCGCAATACACAGAAATTGCCACCGTGATCCAGTCCAACACCAAGAGCAACACTTACGGCTGGCTTGGCAAATTTCCTTCACTTAAAAAATGGGTCGGTGAACGCCAGCTTGAGTCAATGAAAGCCCACGGCTACACCATTGTGAATGAAGATTTTGAAGGCACAGTCAGTGTAGAGCGTAACGACATAGAAGATGACCAAATTGGTATCTACGCTCCCCTAATGAAAGAGCTGGGCCGCAGTGCTGGCATTCACCCTGACGAAGTATGTTGGCCATTGCTGCGCGCAGGCTTTACAACTCTTTGCTATGACGGCCAAAACTACTTTGATACAGACCATCCTGTGTATGAAAAGGCTGATGGTACAGGCGCAGTTGAAAGCGTAGCTAATATGGCTGAAGACGGTGCCTACACAGGACCTATCTGGTATGTGATTGATGACTCAAAAGTACTAAAACCCATCATATTCCAAGAGCGTAAGAAGCCCGTTTTTATAAGCATGACCAAAGTGGATGATGAAGCGGTATTCACTAAAAAACTATTCAGATACGGCGTTGATTGCCGTGATGCAGCGGGCTTTAGCTTTTGGCAACTGGCATTTGCCAATAAACGCGCACTTAATTCAGACAACCTCTGGGATGCCATAAAAAGCTTGCGCACTTTTAAGGCCGATGGTGGGCGAAAATTGGGTATACGCCCAACTAAGTTGGTGGTTCCACCTGAGCTTGAAGACGTAGCAACCAAGCTACTTGAGCGCGAAATTGAAAACAGTAGCTCAAATGAACTCAAAGGCCGCTTAAAGCTGTGTGTGGCTGACTACCTAGACGCTTAACCCAATGCCCCACCACTGGGGCCAATCAATAGGATGGAAAATGAAATGGTTGAACCAACTACTTACAAGGTGCGTGTTATCTCTCAGCAACCTGATGGCTACCGCCGCGCCAGCATTACCCTTAAGCGTGGCGTTAACGAGAGTCACGTTACCAAGCCTCAGCTTGAAGCGCTTAAAAAAGATACACGCCTTGCGGTGCAAGTTGTGCAAGCAAGTGAAAGTACAACGGCGGAACCACACATGGAGTCAGGAAGTGTGGTCCGCGATTTAGTATTGGATTTGAGCCAAGCCCCTGAAGCATTGGCGCATATCATTGCAGCAATACACGAACTGAAGCCAACTAAAAAACCAACCGTGGATGAATTAGTGTTTGAAGTGGATGGCGTTGATGGCGAGCAAAAGCCAACAGCCACGCAACGAGACGAAGCTTGGGCTTGGTATCAGAGCAACATTGTGAACGCGGAGCAATAACCATGAGTTACGCCAGTACAGCGGATATGCAAACGCGGTTTAATCAGCAAGACCTTGTTTTACTTACCGAGCGCGAAAACAGCACCCCCGGTGAAATTAATATCCCTGTGCTTGAGCAATCTCTCATCGATGCAAGTGCAGAAATTAACGGCTACTTAGCGGGCCGTTATACCTTACCGTTAAGTACTGTGCCTACCGCGCTGGTGCGTATTTGCTGCGATATAGCCCGTTACTTTTTA
The DNA here is from genome assembly GCF_051930985.1 of Pseudoalteromonas sp. T1lg65. Lineage (NCBI taxonomy): Bacteria > Pseudomonadati > Pseudomonadota > Gammaproteobacteria > Alteromonadales > Pseudoalteromonadaceae > Pseudoalteromonas > Pseudoalteromonas sp. T1lg65. The sequence continues at coordinate 2,401,647 of NZ_CP196837.1, forward strand.
AGTAGCGACAATGCCCCAGAGCACATACACACCCGCTATACGGATGCGCTGAAGTTTTTACAAGCCGTAAACCAAGGCAAGGTTGCGCTTGGCATTGATAGCCAAGGCGACAAAGCCACCACCAACGACACCGCGTTTATGGAGTCCGCAGGCAGCGTATTTGCCCGCGCAAAGTCAACGGGGTTTATTTGATGTTTGAGATCAAAGACGACTACTTAGCCGCGGGGCCATTACTTGAAGAAGCATTGAAAGGTATTTCAGGCATTCGACACGTAAAGGCACTAGATGATTTAGCTGAAATAGATAGAGCTAACCACACCCCCTGTTTGTTTTATCTGTATTACGGTGAGCAGCTAAATGGCCCGACCCAAGCGGGTGCCAATGTGCAAATAAAGCAAACATGGCTTGTCATTCTTGCTGAGCGTAAAAACAACAAATATGCAGGACGAAACATTGCTAAAACCATTCGTGCATTGGCTGGCAAAAAAACAGGCGATGCAGGCCCATGGCAACGCATTAACACCCCAATTAAACCTAGATACACAAGCGGTCACGCGTTTTACCCGCTGGCCTTTACCTGTCAAATGAGAATGCGAGGAACCCACTAATGAGTGACGGTTATCTAATTGCTGGCAATGTATTTGTGCAGCGCCTAAATAAACAAGGCAACCCTGAAGGTGGCTCAATTGGTCCAATCAACACCACAAAATTAGCCATAAAAGTAGAGTCAGAATCTAAAACCCGAACATCAAACAAAAAGGCCGACTATGGCCAAGTGCTGGATGATGTGCGCATACCTAAACCCACCTCCATTAACTGGGCCTTTGATGACCAACCCACTGAGCTGGTTGCTATGGCATTGATGGGCGATGTGGTCGCTATTAACGATGCCAGCGGTACGCTCACTGATGAAGCGATCACACTGCCATCAGCACAGCACTGGGTTGAAATTGGCCATAAAAACTTTGCAACAGCAGGGCTTTCGGTAAAGCAAGGTGCTACGCCATTGGTCTTAGGTGAAGACTTTGAAATGAACTATGCCCTTGGGCTTATCCGCGCATTGCATGGCGGCAAAGTAGAAGTAGGCGGAGCAATAACATTTTCAGGTCAATATAACGCCCGAAGCGGTAAGCGTATTAAAGGTGCATTGAACTCACAAATTCGTTTACGGCTTTTCGGCGAGGGCGAGAACCTAGCCAACGGCAAGCAAGTTGAGTTTGATATTTATGATGTATCTATGTCACCTACCTCTGAACTTGATTTAGCGGGCACTGAATTTGTAGGTGCAGAGCTAGAAGGCACAGCCAAAATCAAATCTGGCAAAGATGCGCCATTTGTCGTGGACGAAATAGAAGTATAGTTCCCCGTTGGGGCTTCGGCCCCTTTTTCACCATTTTAAACCTTGTTAAATACTGAGTAGTTCCGATGGCAAACAAAACGTTAGAGTTAGCATTGAGAGTGGTGGCCGAAACCACTGGGAAGCAAAACATTGAACAACTCGTTGCTGAACTTCGCAACATTGAGCAAAGCGCCGAACGTGCCAACCCTGCTACAGAAAAGCTCAGTAAACAAATTGATGGTGTAGCCACAAGTGCTAATAGCGCTGAGCCTAAAAGCGACCAGCTAAACAAGGCGCTAAACGACACCACGCAAACCGCAAGCACAACAGCTAAAACCGCAGGCAAACTGGCCAATGAGCTAGACGATTTAGGCGACTTACAACAGCTAATACGCGCCTTTGAGCAATCCAAACAAAAACTAGAGCAACAAGAAATAGCCACGGCCGCCGCAGCTCACGCCCTTAATCAGTTACAAGTTCAAGCGCAAAACACCAATAAGCCATTTGTAGAGCTGGCACGGGGTATAGATTTAGCCGAACACGACTTAAAACAGATGCGTGACGAACTCACGCAAAACACGGGTAAACATGCTGCTTTACAGGCCGAGCTTAAACGCTCTGGCGTTGATACTAACAATTTACGCGTGGCCAAACGTAACTTAGGCGCTCAGTTTGATAAAGCAGGTAAAGCGGTAGATGGCTTTACTCAAGACCTAAAACAAGGCAATGCAGCACAACAGGCGCACGCAGCTAGCTTAGGTAAAGTTGCGGGCCAAGTGGCTGCGCTGGCCGCCGCCTATTTTGGTTTAGATAGAGTGGCCAGCGCGGTTAAATCGGTATTTGAAACGGGCGACAAGTTTGAAAAGCTCGGTATTCAAATGCAAGCGCTGATGGGCGGTATTGCAGACGGTGCAAAAGCCACTGAATGGGTAACTCAATTTACTAAAAACACCCCATTGCAACTAGGTGAGGTCAGCCAAGCATTTGTTAAGCTTAAGGCGTTTGGCCTTGATCCAATGGATGGCACCTTACAATCCATCACAGACCAAGCACTCAAGCTTGGCGGTGGCTTTGAAGAAGTCCAAGGCATATCACTGGCCCTTGGCCAAGCATGGGCGAAGCAAAAGCTGCAAGGCGAAGAAATTTTACAACTGGTCGAGCGCGGTATACCCGTTTGGGAGCTACTTGAAAAAGTCACAGGTAAAAATGTTCAAGAGCTACAAAAACTATCCAGTGCCGGCAAGTTAGGCCGCGATGTCATTAAGCAGTTGATTGATGAAATGGGCCGAACCAGCTCGGGGGCGGCTGCCGCGAAAATGGCACTCTTCAGCGGCCAAGTCAGCAATGCAAAAGACAATCTAGAGCAGTTTTATAACCTTATGGCGCAATCGGGTGCAATGGACTGGCTCAAAAACCAACTCATCACATTAAACACTGAGTTTGCAGCCATGGCGGCAGATGGCCGACTACAAGAGTGGGCACAATCAATTAGTGATACCATAGTAAACACAGGCACCATTATTAAAGATGCCGTAAACACTTTATACGATTACAGAGAAGAAATTGGTTTTGTGGCCAAGGCGTGGCTCGCGCTAAAAATTAGCGGTTATTTTAGTAGCGTTGTTAGTGGTGCCGTTGCTGCAACCCGCGCATTTACGACTTACAAAACAGCCATTAATAGCGCGACCACGGCAACACACGCCGCCACACTAGCTACCAACAAATGGAAAAGTGCCCTTAGCTTTATCACCAAAGGTGGCTTGTACACGCTGCTTATCTCAGAGTTGGTTAATGTTGGCATCGAGTACAACAAGCTTTTAACCCTTGAGAACCAAGTAGCCAAGAGCCAAAGAGATGTAAAAGTGTCTTCAGCCAAACTTGCTGAAGAGTTTAAAATAATCAGTGAAAATACAGGCGTGCTTATCTCCAACATGGACGAGCTAGATGCCGCTGTTAAGCGTGGCACCATCGTCTGGAATGAGCGTACATACACTTATGAAGGCGTAGCCAAAAAACAACAAGAACTGGCAGAAGCCGCAAAACAAGCAGAGCAAGCCGAACGAGAACGCCAAGCATTTTTAACCCTGACCGTTGCCGAAGCACTCAAAGTGACCGAATCACTAGAGCAACAAGCACAAAACTTAAACGGTGTGCGTGATGGCGTTGACGGCTTTATACAGTCCTTAAACTCAGCCCGCACCGCACTGGTGAACTCTGGCACGGAATACAGCCAACAAGTTGTCTTACTTGATTCACTTAAGGCTAAGTTTGAAGCCCATAACGCATCGTTAGCACGACAGTCATATTTAGCAGGTGATGTAAGTAAAGCCTATAAAGAGCTGGGTTTAACAAGCAGCACCGCACTTGAGCAAACCGCCACCAAGTTACAAGGCGCGTTTGAGTTAATTCAACAGAAAAACGAACCCATTGCCCTGCAACAACAGGCCTTTTTAAAGTGGGCTGATGCCGCCATAAAAGCGGCGGATGCGACCAACCAAACCGTACCCGTTTCAGTGCAAGCGGCTGCGGCGGCGCTTGGGCTTACTAAAGAGCTAGACAAGCTGGTTGAAAAAGCCAATGCGCTTAAGCCCGTTACCGATACAAATAGCGAAACGGTAAAGCGCTTTACCGTAGCACTGGATACAACCAGCGCCGCCATAAAGCAAAATCAGCAAGTGTTAGCTTCAAGCACGGCAACCGCTGAGCAAAAAGCGCAGGCTCAAGCCGCACTAACCAAACAACAAACGCGCTTAACCCAACAAACCGAAGACTTAAACAAGGTTCAACAGTACGAACTGGCAACTCTTGGCCAACTAAAAGCTGAGCAATCAGAGTTAATTAGCCAAGTAACGAACTTGGACAACCGCTACCGTGCGGGCACATTGAGCGGTCGAGAGTACACCGAGCAGAAAGCGCGCCTAGAATCGCTACTACGTGTAGTGAATGGCTTACTGGGTGATTTTAAATCTGCACAAGATGATGCTACAGAGGCAACAAAGCGCGGTACTCAAGCTACGAAAGAAGCGACAAAAGCCGCCGAAGATAATTTTAAAAGCTTACGTCAGCAAAAAGATGAGTTAGAAAAAGTCAGCCAAAGCGCGGCGCGCGCTTCAACCAACATCAACAACTATACGCAAAGTGCCCGCCCCACGGTCAGTAACATAGTGGACTATCAAGAAAAGTATGAAACTGATGGGGCATATTCATTTGAAAGTGCAGAAGTTCGCGCTGAAAAAAACCGCCGCGCTCATGAAGCATTAGCTAAGCAGCAGTATGAAAAGTTTGAACGTGGTATTCAAACAGCAACCAACTCAAACACGCTGAACCAACTTTATCAGCAAGCCATTAAACAACTGAACTATTTAGATCAAGAGCAACGCAAGCAACTGGCTGAGCTAATCGCTGAGCAAAGAAAGGCATTGCAGAGCCTCAACACGCGTTCGCAAGATACACGTCCAACACAAAGTAACATTAGTTACAGCACACCGACACTAAACGGCACAAATAGCGCCTTAGCTGATGCGATCAATTCATTGGTAAACACGCTCAACCGTCAACATTCAGGTAAAACCATCACCTTGCAATTGAGCTTACCCAATGGGCAAACCGCAGAATTGTACGCCCATATACGAGACGAGTTATTAAACGAACTAGAACAACTGAGTAATGCACAATGATAGTGATAAACAATATTCAACTCGATAATGCAGTATGGACAGATGAATACGACTATCAAGCTGTTACAGAGCAAACCGAGCGCGCCCTCAATGGCGCACAGCATATTGAAAAAACCTTGATTGTGGGCCGCCCAATTACGATTGAAAGCGTATTGGAACCAGCAGCGCTTTACATTGCACTATTTGAACATAGCCAAACCAAGTTAGCTGAATTTGTTATCACCATACGTGGCACAAGCTACACAGTGGTGTGGAACCACAACCAAAAACCTGTGACAGGTTCGCCACTACAATACTTTAGCGACTCCACACCGACTCACTTTGAAAACATCACACTAAGGCTGAAAACGGTATGACCATCATTAGACGCCATTTAAAGATATTTAAACCAGAGCGTTTAGGCAGCGCCCCAAACGCTGGCGGCCACCGTACTAGCAAGGCGGTGATTAGCGGCAAACTAAACGATGTGTTTAGCTCAATCAGCGATGTTGACCATGCCCGTAGCGCGTTTGATTTAGTGAAGCTATACCCTGCGGTTGCTACTGATGACGCAACTAGGTTGCAGGATGCACACGTATTTATCAGCGATCAACCCGATGACCCGCTAGTTTGCACGCTATTGGTTGAGTCACCTCAACTACGAGATGATTCATTGCTCGATGATATGCTGCCGATGATGACCTCAAGCGGTACAAAATATCACGGAACAAGTTACCTCACATCGACATATGAAAGCGGTGATTTTTACCTAACAATCAGAGAATTAAAAAGGTCATTAGCGCCAAGCGTTACCCGTTCGGAAACAAAACAAGGGTTACGGCCGCAATTTGATGACGCTGGTGATGTAACGGGCTATCGATACAAAAAAATTGAGTCATTTGGCAATCTCAGTGAGTTTAGTATTGATATCCCTGACTTATTGCTTGATTACACAAGAGTTGTTTTGCGCCATAATTCATGGTCTTCCCTGTGGAGGCAACCAGTCATTAACGGCACGGTGGTATCAGGGGAAGTATATGAAGGAAGATATTTACCCAATGGTACTGTTCTTTGGATTTATTACTTGTCGAATCTGGACTTCCGGTTTCACTCATTTAGCACGAGTCAAAACATCACATTAGGTGCGACAGAGACCGTTGTCAAAGGCACTGTTAAACTAAGAAAGTTAGGTTCCAGCCAGATAGTCACTGATGATGGCAATGGCCGATTTATTCATTCAGGCTACGTTATCGCGACAATTGACTATGATACGGGCGTAATTACCGAGGTTGAATCCATCGATTACAGCGGCACAGTAGAAGAGGAACTGGGTGCATTAATCCAGTTAAAACCACTTTCTATTAGAGAGCTTGATTTTACCTTGCCGTCCCAATCGTTTGCTCGGGATAGTGTTTACATTCGCGCCAAATCAGTTTCAGGTACTGAGTTTAGTGCATCCAGTGACGCAAATGGCACTATCACAGGCACGAATATATCAGGTTCAGTGAGTAGCAGTGGCACGGTTTCACTGACGTTTGCTGTAGATATGGTGCAGGAATCTATCACCTATGATTATGATGAACTCATCGTTATAAATGTCCCAAGTCCACCGGGAGGAATATCCCGCCATCTACTGCCTGAAGGTGGGTTCGTCCCGATTTTCCATGAGTTTAACCTAGTATGCGTACAGGACCGTGAGCGCTCCCAACACGCGAGCCTCAGCAGTGGGCAGCAAATATCCGTTTCAGCTAATGCTAACTGGGTGGATATTGTTGATAACAACAATCTATCACTCTATAGCGCCAATGATGACAATTACAGCTATGACAAATCCACAGGCAAAGTAACGATAAAATCAGACATTAGCGGCTTTTCTGGCCCGTTCATCATAACGGTGGTCCATAGCGAACTGGTGCTGGTTGATGCAATTGAGGGGGATAAACTACGGATACTCTCACCATTACAAAAAACGTATCCAGTTGGGGCAACCGTATCTAGTGTATATGTACTTGGGGATTTGCAAGCGACTACGCTAAATGAACGAACGCTAAGTGCATGGCAAAACGATTTTGGCGCAACAGGTTCACCCGCTTCCAGTGCAATTAATGTCATACAGTATCCCATTGAACTGAGCAATATTGGATGCATTGCCCAGCGTTGGGCGCTTGTATTTACCACAGCGACAGAGTTTAAAGTAATTGGTGAGCATGTAGGAGTCGTTTATCAGGGTTCTATAAACCTAGATTGCTCTCCTATCAACCCGTTTTCCGAAGCCCCTTATTTTTTCATTCAAAAGGAAGCTTTTGGGGTTGGCTTGAATCCGGGCGAATGTTTTTTGTTTGAAACCACCGCTGCAAGTAAACCAATAATGCTGACTCGTTCAGTCTCCCCCGGACATACAGACGTAATTTTCGATTCTTCAACAATGGCTTTTAGAGGTAACAAAGAGTGATTTCTGAACTGAACCAATTAAATAGATTTAATAGTAGCGACGAAGGAGCGCCAGCTGCTGATGGCTCACATGAAGGTACTATAAACGTACTCAGAAAAGTATTAATTGAAGGGTATGGAGATAAGCAGCCCGCAGGATGGAGCATTCTGTTCCAAGAGATTGACAGCATTGTATTACAAACAGCAAATGCTGACTATTGCTATAAGATTTCCCCTGCGGTGAGTTACTCTGCTGGTATGAATCTGCAAGGTTATGACAGCATGACCAGCATTAATGACGGCGTTGGAAGAATGCCGGACTATAGTTCAGCAGGCCCCAAATATTCCACGAATACTCCCCCAACGACCCCAATCTTAGGTGCTGAGTGGGTTATATTTGCCAACCAATATTGCTGCTATATATTGACAAGCAGTATATGCAGTTTCATTGGGTTGCTTGATTCGCCCGCTGCAAATGCGAATTGTGTAAGTGGTGGATTTCAGGGGTGGAACTCTCAAAACTATGATCGTGGATTTCCTATAGGTGATGGTTACTTTTCTGCTTGGATACGAGCTATAGGTGGTGAAAGCTTTGCACGAGCGCGACCAAAGTATTATCAATTTAATGTCTCAAAGCAAAAGCCTGAAGGAAGCAGCAACTTGTTGTTTCAGTGCGGGTTTGAAATAAACGGAACTACCGCATATTTTCCGGGAATGTTTGGAGCAATGCTTCATACCCTCAATACAAACATCGTCGACGGCCATAATTTTTATAAATATACCAGAACAGGTGGTTCAGATGCTTCTAATAGAGGAGAGGTATATTTATGCTATCTATAAGCAAGCGACTTTTTGGTGAAAGCATTCGCCTGCTTGGTGACTCATCATTCGAGTCTGCAAGAGATTCGCAGGCCCATTTTCTGTTCTCTGTTACATTAGATACTCAACGTGAAACCAGCAATGAGACTGTTTTAGTTTTTGAAAAAGATTCATACAATCTGATTGGATCTGCGTTATCAGTGAATGGAAAGTGTGAGGTACGCACCTATGACGCCAGTCCAGCAAATAACTTTTTAGTGCTCGCACTGGATAACAAAGGTGAGCTAGAGGCTGAAGCAATTGATAATGTTGCCCCAGAAACTGTTTGGCTATGATAAAAATCATATTAAATAACTCTTCTAGCAACCCCACCTCTCCGTTATTTATCCGTTTTGGTGATGATGGGTTAGATAAAGAAGAAGTGGGGATTGAGATGTTGTGCGCTTTCGGTTCCTCAATCAAAATTAATTCTCTCTGTACTCTAGTTCACAGCCATGTTCACAGTCTGCCGAACATAATTCAGATGCCATGTTCATTGAGTGAAAACTATCAGAATATAGTGGTGTTGGAATGGCCTACAATCATGAGTTATGTTATGAGCGCTGCCTCGCCTAGTTGGTCAGTCAACCAATTGAATGTATTTGAACGAACTTCTTACTGGGGGACGCACCTACTTGCAGTATTCGAAACTTCACAGCATTGGCAGCAGACTGCCGAAACCAGCCAATCGTTGATGGTTTATTATGGGCCTACCGACAGGCAATACATTTGCGTTAAAACAAGTGCACCTCATAAAGGGAAGCTGATTGTCAGGTTTAAAAGTAAAGTTGTTGGGCCTGTTGGTGTTATAAATTTTAACCTTTTCGCCCCTGAAGAGTTTTGCTTTTGGGGCTTACCCGGTGGGCCAATTCGCTCCGATGATGACATTCCGCCCATAGACAAAAAAATCCCAATAGAGCCACAACTACAGAGATATTACATTATGCAGCCTGTTACCTCCTGCAATCGAGTAACCGACGATTTAAAAATACTGATCAGTAGCATCAACATTACATGGCTGCGCGGTCAATTTGCCGCGACGGGCAACATCAAGTTTAGCAGCAGAATAGATATGGAGCGCGCGATTGGGCAGCAGCTGAAACTGGTTATTAACGGCTACGAGTTCATAGTGATTTGCGAGCAACCCAGTACAAGCAATCGATTTGCGAATAATAGCTATAGCGCGTCGATACGTTCAAGGTTTGCAGAGCTTGCTGCACCGTATCAGCGGGAGCGTAATTACGTAAACACCGTAGATAAGACGCTCGCAGGTATCATGACCGACATACTCGAAAACACTGGCTGGACGTTAGACAACAAAATGATTGATTACCCAATCCCTGAGGGGGCGTTTTCGTATCGAGGATTGACGCCCGCTGCTGCACTGCTAAAAGTGGCCAGTAGCATTGGTGCTATTCTGGACATTAACGATACAACTAAAACTGTCTCAGTTGTGCCCGAGTGGCCAGTCAACCCTTGGAGCACCGAGCAAGCAACACCTGATGTAATACTCAATGACGCCCTAATACTAGAGCACAATACACAAGACACCATTCAGCCAGCCCACAATGTTGTTTTTGTGAGAGGTGAGCAGCAAGGCGTAGCATGTAAAATCAAGCGCCAAGGCACACCCGCGACTGATTACGCTCGCGACATCGTAGATAATCTAATCACCGACGTACAAGCCGCGCGTCAACGCGGCACATGTGAACTAGCAAGAAGTGGTAACAAACGAACTGCAACCATTCGGACCAAACTCAAAGCTGACCTGCCACCAATCAGACCTGGCATGTTATTAGGTGTAAGGTTCGAAGACGAGCTATACAAAGCAACCGTGGACTCACTGGCTATCTCTGCCAGTATCAGCAACCAAGGTGCTATTATGGTAAATCAAACAATTCAGGCGGTACGCAATGTCTAACACACTAAACAGACTCGGTTCGGTACTCTCCGGCACACAGCGTAGTATTGTAAAAGTGCTAACAGTAAATAATGATGGTACGACTACCGTAGAGCACAGCGATGGCACAACTAGCCGCGTACTGGGTGATAGTGTTCAGTCAGGTTCAGCGTATATAGAGAATGATCGCATCACAGGGCAAGCACCAGACTTGCCATATAGTGAGGTGGAAATCTGACTTTCCTGACTTTCGTTAAAAAAACAATATGAAACCCTTGCCTTGTGTGTGTTAATAAAGTTTTACAAATACAAAAGGACGAAACATGAAATTCGCACTATTAGCGACCTTGATATCTCTAGGGTCAAACCTGTCAGCACATGCACAGCAATTAGCTCTGAGCGACGCGGAATGGCTCAGGACCGAAGATAGCCATTATTCATTTTATACAAGTGTAAATGGAGCGCACAAATTGGAAGCCCAAGCTTTTGCTTACAATAACCAAATTGACTTTCGACTAGTTTGGACAGACGAGAAAACCTGCAAGAAGTATAGAGATGGCACAGTCTTCGAGCAGAGGATTTATCTAGTAAACGATCAACAGATCAATTTTGCACACTCATGTCATGGGAAAAAACTGATCGCTGCATCACCATTCAGCGAGTCTGGTGAAGGAAATCAGTATGTGCTAAGCACATTTGACAAAGCCAAAGGGGAACCTGTTAAATTTGTGCTGGTAGATAAAACATCGAGGGACAAGCTTTATATGATACCTAGCAAGGGCTTCACTGCATTTTACACTGAGCTAAAAAAGGCGACAAAAGAAGCACTTTAATCTCTATCTACTACGAGTACATGAGTCCGACATGTACTCGAACTACGAGAAAACAATTTAAACCCGCTTTAAAATAATGAAAATTTTATTTTTCGCACTTTTCGCGCAATTCACGCTGAGTTTTCGCGCGCGGCATCAGTAAAGAGAAAAAGCAAAAAAACCGTCGCATTGCTGTATTGGTTATCGTTGCTTGGCGTCGGATGGCGCTGCGCTTATGCCGACCTACCAGGTGTGGTGATGAAAGTATTTTGGTAGGTTGGAAAAGCGAAGCGCCTTCCAACATGGTCAAGTTTGCTAAAGACATAAAGCAAAAACCCGTCGCATTACTGCAACGGGTTTCTCTTATAGGGCCCTGGCGATGTTCTACTTTCACATGGCAGCTGCCACACTATCATCGACGCTGTTTTGTTTCACTTCTGAGTTCGGCATGGGGTCAGGTGGTTCCAAAACGCTATGTTCACCAGGAAAAACTGGATAAATAATTGTTCTGATTTTTATATTTTATTAAATAAGGCCCTGGCGATGTTCTACTTTCACATGGCAGCTGCCACACTATCATCGACGCTGTTTTGTTTCACTTCTGAGTTCGGCATGGGGTCAGGTGGTTCCAAAACGCTATGTTCACCAGGAAAACTGGGTGCAAATGTCTAATGACATCGTGCATCGCACGAGCATTCCATTTGCGCAAGGTGAACCGATTTCGCGATGTCGCTGAGGTTGGTCACCTTGTTTAATTCTTAATTATCCTGCGTTTTAATCGCAGGAATAAATCTGGAAAGCTTAAATAAATTCTTCGTCTACTTCAGTTTCATTAACTTCTGTCGCTTAAACCACTTTGGCGTTGTATGGTTAAGCCTCACGGGTAATTAGTACGAGTTAGCTTAATGGCTCACACCACTTCCACATCTCGCCTATCAACGTTGTAGTCTTCAACGGCCCTTTAGTGGAGTCGAACTCCAAGTGAGAACTCATCTCGAGGCTCGCTTCCCGCTTAGATGCTTTCAGCGGTTATCGATTCCGAACGTAGCTACCGGGCAATGCAATTGGCATCACAACCCGAACACCAGCGGTTCGTCCACTCCGGTCCTCTCGTACTAGGAGCAGCCCCTCTCAATTCTCAAACGCCCACGGCAGATAGGGACCGAACTGTCTCACGACGTTCTAAACCCAGCTCGCGTACCACTTTAAATGGCGAACAGCCATACCCTTGGGACCGACTTCAGCCCCAGGATGTGATGAGCCGACATCGAGGTGCCAAACACCGCCGTCGATATGAACTCTTGGGCGGTATCAGCCTGTTATCCCCGGAGTACCTTTTATCCGTTGAGCGATGGCCCTTCCATTCAGAACCACCGGATCACTATGACCTACTTTCGTACCTGCTCGACGTGTCTGTCTCGCAGTTAAGCTTGCTTCTACCATTACACTAACCGTACGATGTCCGACCGTACTTAGCAAACCTTCGTGCTCCTCCGTTACTCTTTGGGAGGAGACCGCCCCAGTCAAACTACCCACCAGGCACTGTCCTCAACCCCGATTAGGGGCCTAAGTTAGAACATCAACACTACAAGGGTGGTATTTCAAGGTCGGCTCCACAGAAACTAGCGTCTCTGCTTCAAAGCCTCCCACCTATCCTACACATGTAGGGTCAATGTTCAGTGCCAAGCTGTAGTAAAGGTTCACGGGGTCTTTCCGTCTAGCCGCGGGTACACAGCATCTTCACTGCGATTTCAATTTCACTGAGTCTCGGGTGGAGACAGCGTGGCCATGGTTACACCATTCGTGCAGGTCGGAACTTACCCGACAAGGAATTTCGCTACCTTAGGACCGTTATAGTTACGGCCGCCGTTTACCGGGGCTTCGATCAAGAGCTTCGCATACGCTAACCCCATCAATTAACCTTCCGGCACCGGGCAGGTGTCACACCGTATACGTCATCTTACGATTTTGCACAGTGCTGTGTTTTTAATAAACAGTCCCAGCCACCTGGTCACTGCGGCTCTCGTCTGCTTACGGAGCAAGTCCTTCACAAACAAGAGCGTACCTTCTCCCGAAGTTACGGTACAATTTTGCCTAGTTCCTTCACCCGAGTTCTCTCAAGCGCCTTAGTATTCTCTACCTGACCACCTGTGTCGGTTTAGGGTACGATTCAGTATGAACTGAAGCTTAGAGGCTTTTCCTGGAAGTAGGGCATCAACAACTTCGCCACCTTAGTGACTCGTCTCGACTCTCAGCCTTAGCGACCCGGATTTTCCTAAGTCACCAGCCTACAGCCTTTCACATGGACAACCAACGCCATGCTTGCCTAGCCTGCTCCGTCCCCCCATCGCATTCATACCGAGTACGGGAATATTAACCCGTTTCCCATCGACTACGCTCTTCAGCCTCGCCTTAGGGGTCGACTCACCCTACCCTGATTAACATGGGATAGGAACCCTTGGTCTTCCGGCGGAGGAGTTTTTCACTCCTCTTGTCGTTACTCATGTCAGCATTCGCACTTCTGATATGTCCAGCATGCCTCCCGGCACACCTTCAGCCACTTACAGAACGCTCCCCTACCCCGCGAATATACCCCGAAACTATCTCTTACAACTCAACGTGTTGGTCGCTTGACCGTTGGGCACTTCGTGCGTCAACGTTAATCTTAAAATAGTTTGGGTGGTATATTCGCAGCCGTAGCTTCGGTGGTATGTTTAGCCCCGTTACATCTTCCGCGCAGGCCGACTCGACTAGTGAGCTATTACGCTTTCTTTAAAGGGTGGCTGCTTCTAAGCCAACCTCCTAGCTGTTTTAGCCTTCCCACATCGTTTCCCACTTAACATACACTTTGGGACCTTAGCTGACGGTCTGGGTTGTTTCCCTCTCCACGACGGACGTTAGCACCCGCCGTGTGTCTCCCGGATAGTACTTTACGGTATTCGGAGTTTGCAAAGGGTTGGTAAGTCGGGATGACCCCCTAGCCTTAACAGTGCTCTACCCCCGTAAGTATTCGTCCGAGGCTCTACCTAAATAGATTTCGGGGAGAACCAGCTATCTCCCGGTTTGATTAGCCTTTCACTCCTAGCCACAGGTCATCCCCTAACTTTTCAACGTTAGTGGGTTCGGTCCTCCAGTTGATGTTACTCAACCTTCAACCTGCCCATGGCTAGATCACCGGGTTTCGGGTCTATACCCTGCAACTTAAGCGCCCAGTTAAGACTCGCTTTCGCTACGGCTCCCCTAAATGGTTAACCTCGCTACAGAATATAAGTCGCTGACCCATTATACAAAAGGTACGCAGTCACCCAACAAGTAGGCTCCTACTGCTTGTACGTACACGGTTTCAGGTTCTATTTCACTCCCCTCACAGGGGTTCTTTTCGCCTTTCCCTCACGGTACTGGTTCACTATCGGTCAGTTGGGAGTATTTAGCCTTGGAGGATGGTCCCCCCATATTCAGTCAAAGTTTCACGTGCTCCGACCTACTCGATTTCACTTTAAATAAGTTGTCGTGTACGGGACTATCACCCTGTTTCGTCATACTTTCCAGAATGTTCCACTAACTACATTAAAGCTTAAGGGCTGGTCCGATTTCGCTCGCCGCTACTTTCGGAATCTCGGTTGATTTCTTTTCCTACGGGTACTTAGATGTTTCAGTTCTCCGCGTTCGCTTCGTTAACCTATGTATTCAGTTAACGATGACCCAAAGGGCCGGGTTTCCCCATTCGGAAATCCTAGTCTCAAGTGCCTCTTACTGGCTCAACTAGGCTTATCGCAAGTTAGTACGTCCTTCATCGCCTCCAACTGCCAAGGCATCCACCGTGTACGCTTAGTCACTTAACCATACAACCCAAAATGGTTTTTCTTCGTTTTTGAACTTTATGCTGCGTTCCTTGTTATTTTTACTTGGTCACAACCAGACGGTTGCTCCCGGCGATAAAAATATCAAGCGCCTTGCCTAAAACTCAAAATCATTGAAAAATGTCCAGTTTGACATTGTATTATCAAAGACTGATTTAACTTCGCCAGAAGTTAATATTGAATACTAAAGTAGACGCTAATTAATCATCGAAATGATTAATTGGCATTTTCTTTCGAAAACTCGATAAATAACATCAGTTATCTATCAGAATTTAATTATCAGCTTTTCCAAATTTTTAAAGAGCATATATCAGTAAGCCATCAGGCCTACCAACAATCATCTGTGTGGACACTTCGAACAAATAAGTTCTAAATCGTATAAGGAGGTGATCCAGCCCCAGGTTCCCCTAGGGCTACCTTGTTACGACTTCACCCCAGTCATGAATCACTCCGTGGTGAACGTCCCCCCGAAGGTTAGACTATCCACTTCTGGAGCAACCCACTCCCATGGTGTGACGGGCGGTGTGTACAAGGCCCGGGAACGTATTCACCGCGGCATTCTGATCCGCGATTACTAGCGATTCCGACTTCATGGAGTCGAGTTGCAGACTCCAATCCGGACTACGACAGGCTTTAAGGGATTCGCTCACTATCGCTAGCTCGCTGCTCTCTGTACCTGCCATTGTAGCACGTGTGTAGCCCTACACGTAAGGGCCATGATGACTTGACGTCGTCCCCACCTTCCTCCGGTTTATCACCGGCAGTCTCCTTAGAGTTCCCGACCGAATCGCTGGCAACTAAGGATAGGGGTTGCGCTCGTTGCGGGACTTAACCCAACATCTCACAACACGAGCTGACGACAGCCATGCAGCACCTGTCTCAGAGTTCCCGAAGGCACCAATCTATCTCTAGAAAGTTCTCTGGATGTCAAGTGTAGGTAAGGTTCTTCGCGTTGCATCGAATTAAACCACATGCTCCACCGCTTGTGCGGGCCCCCGTCAATTCATTTGAGTTTTAACCTTGCGGCCGTACTCCCCAGGCGGTCTACTTAATGCGTTAGCTTTGGAAAAGTTGTCCGAAGACCCCAGCTCCTAGTAGACATCGTTTACGGCGTGGACTACCAGGGTATCTAATCCTGTTTGCTCCCCACGCTTTCGTACATGAGCGTCAGTGTTGACCCAGGTGGCTGCCTTCGCCATCGGTATTCCTTCAGATCTCTACGCATTTCACCGCTACACCTGAAATTCTACCACCCTCTATCACACTCTAGTTTGCCAGTTCGAAATGCAGTTCCCAGGTTAAGCCCGGGGCTTTCACATCTCGCTTAACAAACCGCCTGCGTACGCTTTACGCCCAGTAATTCCGATTAACGCTCGCACCCTCCGTATTACCGCGGCTGCTGGCACGGAGTTAGCCGGTGCTTCTTCTGTCAGTAACGTCACAGCTAGCAGGTATTAACTACTAACCTTTCCTCCTGACTGAAAGTGCTTTACAACCCGAAGGCCTTCTTCACACACGCGGCATGGCTGCATCAGGCTTGCGCCCATTGTGCAATATTCCCCACTGCTGCCTCCCGTAGGAGTCTGGACCGTGTCTCAGTTCCAGTGTGGCTGATCATCCTCTCAAACCAGCTAGGGATCGTCGCCTTGGTGAGCCTTTACCTCACCAACTAGCTAATCCCACTTGGGCCAATCTAAAGGCGAGAGCCGAAGCCCCCTTTGGTCCGTAGACATCATGCGGTATTAGCCATCGTTTCCAATGGTTGTCCCCCACCTCAAGGCATGTTCCCAAGCATTACTCACCCGTCCGCCGCTCGTCATCTTCTAGCAAGCTAGAAATGTTACCGCTCGACTTGCATGTGTTAGGCCTGCCGCCAGCGTTCAATCTGAGCCATGATCAAACTCTTCAATTAAAAGTTTTTTTGTTCTCACCCTATAAAGAGTGAAGAACGGCGCTCATTGAATTCTGATTTTGATACCTTTCGGTATCGAATTGACTGTGCGTTATTATTTTCACTTTTAAAAAAGTGAAATCAAAACAGCTCAAGGCTGAATCTTTTAATAACTTATGGTCACTCAGTTCAATTGAGACTCTAAATTTGTTTGCATCATCTAGCGAACTAGAATCTGCTGTTAGAACTCAATCTGTACGAGTGCCCACACAGATGATTGCTTCATATTGTTAAAGAACGGTTCGAAACACTTTGTTGTTTCGAGGGATGTGCATTTTAAACATTCCCAATTTGTTGTCAATGCTTGTTTTGAATTTCTTTTTAGAAGCTCAACTTCAAGTCTTATTTGACTCAACCAACTCGTTGCTCACTTGCTTTTCAGCGTGCTGCCCCGTGTCAGTGGATGCGCATTATAGGGAGATTCGATTTCAGTGCAAGCGTTTTTTTAAGAAAAGTTGTAAAAACGGAGCGTTCGAGCAAAAAGCATACAAACCCCATTAAACAAGTAAGTTTGCTGTATACTAAACAACCCATCACTTTCTAAAGCAACAGATATTAAGTATATAAATTTCTTTTCTGCAGATTTTCGTATCTAGAACGCGCTGATGCTATTTAAGGAAATGTACCACGCACTTTTGATACTATTTATAGCTTCCTATATGGCATGCAAAAATATCAATACAAATAATGCATAATCTATTAGATGGCGAGACACCCACTAAATAAGTCACTAATACCAATCAGCTTAACTAAGAGGCCTATTTTGAAGCAAGAAAACCTGAATAGTAGAAGAACTTGGCTGCAGGGTTATGAGATCAAAGATCTAAACCAAACTTATAAAAGCTATCAAGAATGTGAGAAAATAAAACGAGTTGATTTTACGGGGGAGATATTTTGATAATATATTGGAGGCGGAACCCGGAGTCGAACCGAGGTGGACGGATTTGCAATCCGCTGCATAGCCACTCTGCCATTCCGCCATCAAAATTTGGAGCGAGTAACGAGGTTCGAACTCGTGACCTCAACCTTGGCAAGGTTGCGCTCTACCAGCTGAGCTATACTCGCGTTCCATTTGCAGGATAAACCTATGCTTATTAGATAGTTGAAATAAAATTATCTTTTAAGCCGGGGTATATTCGCATTAAGATTTGACAATGTCAATGGTGCCCGGGGCCGGACTTGAACCGGCACGCTGTTACCAGCGAGGGATTTTAAATCCCTTGTGTCTACCAATTCCACCACCCGGGCATCGGGTGTTGAAAGCAATTGGAGCGAGTAACGAGGTTCGAACTCGTGACCTCAACCTTGGCAAGGTTGCGCTCTACCAGCTGAGCTATACTCGCGTTCCGATGAAGTATTTACTTCTAAATTCCGAAATGGTGCCCGGGGCCGGACTTGAACCGGCACGCTGTTACCAGCGAGGGATTTTAAATCCCTTGTGTCTACCAATTCCACCACCCGGGCTTCGGGTTGCTTTCGCATGTGGAGTGTTGAGAAATGGAGGCGGAACCCGGAGTCGAACCGAGGTAGACGGATTTGCAATCCGCTGCATGGCCACTCTGCCATTCCGCCATCAAAATTTGGAGCGAGTAACGAGGTTCGAACTCGTGACCTCAACCTTGGCAAGGTTGCGCTCTACCAGCTGAGCTATACTCGCATTCCATTTTGATAAAAGGCATCATTTAAAATTTCATTTAAATGACATACTGCCCTCTCAACACGGACGCATTCTACAGAACTTCTTGAGGGCGTCAATATAAAAAATGAATGTTTTTAATCGTTTGCTCAAAATTTATCTAAAGCGGTTTTATATTAGCCACATATGCTCAAGAATCTATCAATTCGGTTCTGGCAGCATATAAATATTGCAACATCGACACCAAAGTAAGTAACGTTGCGATACCCAAAAGTCCATAACTTAGTTGAATCATCCAAGGTGCGAATTGCCATATAAGACCGATTATCGCCAACATTTGAGCGGCAGTTTTAAATTTCCCTAGCCAAGAGACTGCAACATGACCTCGCTTGCCCTGCTCAGCCATCCACTCTCTTAAAGCAGAAATGACGATTTCTCTACTAATGATGATTAGCGCCGAAAGCGTAATAAATGCATTTTGATAAAACGTTGCCAAGATAACTAAAGCAACACTCACCATGACTTTATCAGCAACTGGGTCAAGGAATGCCCCAAACGGCGTTGACTGATCAAGTTTTCGAGCGAGGTAGCCATCGAGAATGTCTGTGATTGAGGCTAGCCAGAAGATGAACGCTGCAGCGAAAAACGCCCACGAATATGGTAAATAAAACACGATTGCAAAAACTGGGATCAGTAGCAATCTAAAGATGGTAAGCGCATTTGGAATATTCCACATAACTACTAGTATATTGTCTTTTTTTCTATGTTCGCACGATTGATCAAGCTTTGTCATGCAAATGGTTAAATATCTTCTCAGCCATGTCAGGGCTGATCCCTGGAACTTGTTTCAATTGATGTACATTGGCAGACTTTACGCCCTGCATACCTCCCAAATATTTCAACAATGCTTGGCGACGTTTCTGCCCCACTCCTTCGATTTCTTCCAGCAAAGATTGAGTTCGTTGTTTTTGACGTTTATTGCGATGTCCTGCAATGGCAAAACGGTGAGATTCATCTCTAATGTGTTGGATCAGATGAAGTGCGGGCGAGTCACTAGATAAATTGATGGTTTTTCTACCACCGTCAATGAGCAACGTTTCAAGTCCTGGTTTGCGACTTGTTCCTTTTGCTACACCAATCAGCATCGGCAGTTTTTCCAATTTCCAATCAGCAAAGAAAGCTTCAGCTTTTCCCAATTGGCCTTTACCACCATCAATAAAAATGATGTCTGGTACTTTTTCTACGTCTGTCATTTTACCGTAGCGTTTGTTGAGCGCAAAAGCCATTGCCGCATAATCGTCCCCAGGTGTTATTCCTGTAACATTAAAGCGGCGATATTCTTTATTGTTCGGGCCTTGGTTATCAAATACAACACATGACGCTACCGTGTTCTCACCCATCGTGTGACTGATATCAAAACATTCCATGCGGTTTATGTCGTTCAAACCCAATGCCTCTTTCAATGTCGCGACCCTCTTGGTCACGGAATCTTGAGCACTTTGCTTTACTTCCAAACTGTTCTGTGCATTTTTATTTGCAAGCGCTAGGTATTGCGCACGCTCAGCCCTTACATTAGATTTAAACTGAACTTTACGCTGTGCAACTTCACTTAAGGCCTGCTCGAGCACTTCAGTTTCAGGCAAAGAAAATGGCAGTATGATTTCTTTTGCAATTCGGGACTGATTACCTGAGGAAATATAATACTGACCCAAAAAGGATGTCAGCACTTCATCTTTATCGGAATCTTTTGGCACTTTAGGAAAATGGGTCTTGGTTCCTAATATTTTGTGCTCTCGCACCATCAATACATGGACAGCAACAATGCCATTTCTTTGTTCATAACCAATCACATCAAGCTCAGCAAAGTTACCCGCTACGGATTGCTGCTCTTGCATTTGTCTTAGTAAGGCTATTTGGTCTCGATGCTTGGCTGCCCTCTCAAAGTCAAGCGTTTGACTGGCACATTCCATTTTTTCGACAAGGCGAGCAATCACCTCTTGAGAGCGGCCCGTTAAAAACTGTCTTACCAGCGCTACCTGTTCTTTATATTCTTCTTCTGAAACCTTACCCACACAAGGAGCTGAGCACCTTTTCAGTTGGTACTGTAAACAAGGACGACTCCGAGCTCGATAATAGGCGTCTTCACATTGACGTACAGGGAAAATTTTCTGCATTAAGCGTAAGCTATCAGATACCGCAGCACTACTCGGAAAAGGCCCAAAGTATTCTCCTTTGGCTTTTCTGCTACCACGGTGAAAAGAAAGTCTGGGGTGTTGGTGATCACTCAAGAATATATAAGGATAACTTTTATCATCCCTCAATAGAATATTGTACCTAGGCTGGTACTTTTTGATCAGGTTATTTTCTAATAAAAGCGCTTCTGTTTCAGTATTGGTCAGAGTAACTTCAATACTATTTATATTACTAACAAGAACTCGGGTTTTACTGTCCGTGATATTTTTACGGAAGTAGCTAGAAACCCGCTTTTTGAGATTTTTAGCCTTGCCGACATAAATAACCTGGTTTTGTATATCGTACATCCGATAAACACCCGGTTCGCTCGACAAGGTTTTTAAGAACAGCTTGTGATCAAAAGCAGACATCGAAAAAACAGACTAGTGACTACTGTCGATATCGATCATCTTATGGCGAATTGCCAAATGGGTAAGTTCAACATCACCACTGACATTTAATTTCTCAAACATCCGATAGCGATAACTGTTTACCGTTTTTGAGCTTAGGTTCAAACGATCAGCGATATCTTGCGCTTTTTCCCCTTTGGTGATCATTAACATTATCTGGAGTTCACGTTCAGACAAGGTTTGGAAAGGGTTTTCATCATTTCTACCACTAAACTGTGCTAGGGCAATTTGTTGCGCGATTTCTGGCGCTATATAACGTTGTCCAGCATTGACTGAACGTATGGCATTGATAACTTCATCAGGTCCCGCGCCTTTTGTAAGATAGCCATGGGCACCTATTTGCATCACTTTACTTGGAAACGGGTCTTCACAGTGTACGGTCAATACAATTACTTTGACATCAGGACAATAACGGCAAATGCGCTTTGTAGCCTCTAAACCACCTATCCCCGGCATGTTCATATCCATAAGAACAATATCTGGCTCTTCCTGTCGGCAAAATGCCACCGCTTCTTCACCTGTTTTAGCTTCTCCGATCACTTTAAAGCCACGCACGTCATCCAAAATGCGTTTAATACCTGTTCTTACAAGTTCATGATCATCAACTAAAAGCACATTAATCAACAGCACACCCTCTATGCATATCTTGGTTACAAGAAGATACAAACTTCTATAACTTGGAGGTTACCACATATTTCTCAAAAGCATAACGCTAAGAATGGGATAAAAACAACAATTTAATACAAAAGGAGGATAGTTGAAAAGCAATAAATCTATTCCAACTATCAACAACCTAGGATATGGCTAAGAAAAACTCAGTGGGAGCGTGGTACTCCCTCTTTAACTGCTACTCCTTCGTGGTAGAAAACTTATCTACCCACAATGCAATCACTCCATCACCAGTGACATTACATGCTGTGCCAAAACTATCTTGCGCAAGATAGAGTGCAATCATTAGCGCGACAGCACCTTCATCAAACCCAAGCATGCTAGTCAGTAGACCTAGCGCCGACATCACTGCCCCACCCGGCGCACCCGGTGCTGCAATCATCACGACTCCAAGCATAAAAATAAAGGGTAAGATCTGTGTGATTGACGGAACACTCATTGCTGGAGAGAGTAACATGACTGCTATCGCACAAGTCACAATCGTAATAGTTGAGCCTGATAAATGAATGGTTGCACACAGTGGGACAGAAAAGTTTGCAACTTCTTCTTTTACACCATTGGCTTTACTTGAACGCAGTGACACAGGAATAGTCGCGGCACTAGACATGGTTCCGATGGCGGTAAAATAGGCTGGTAGCATATTTTTAATCAACGCTAGCGGGTTTCTTTTCAGTAACACACCACTACCAACAAATAGTAAAGTTAACCATAACCAATGCATTATTACTGCCGCAACCAGGACAATCCCGAAAGTGCTCAAAGTATCTGCAACCGTGCCAGCGACGGCCATTTCAGCAAACACACCCGCAATATAAATTGGTAGTGCTGGAATAATCACTTTCGCTAATAGTGCGTCAATAACATCGCGAGCTTGGTCTGTCACATTTTTCAGCGCAGATAACTGACCTTGGCTAATGCCAATCCCGAAAATAAATGCCGTTGCTAATGCAGTCATTACCCCCATAAGTGGTGGAATTTCTATATCTATAAACCCTTTTAGCTCGTTACTTTGATTTGCCTGATACGTAACGCCACCATCAAAAAGCGGTATAAACAAGTTAACTAAAAGATACGCTAACGTGCCTGCTACAATCGTTGAACCATAGGCAAAGCCGACAGTTTTACCCAACAGATTGCCAGAACCTTTTGGCAATCCCGCAATGCCTGAAGCAATAAAAAACAATATAATTAGTGGAATGGTAAAACTAATAAGTTGACCAATCACGACTTTTGCAGTGTAAAGTAGTTCTACCATGACTAATGGCAGATATAATCCCGCGAGCATCCCGAACAAGATACCTGCCACCAACTTCAAAATAAGCGACATAGAATAATTCCCAATTCCTAAAATAAGGCGCCTTTTTTAACACGTTTTACAGGCCTATTGCCAACTTATGAGTACAACGCTTCGGAACACAACCTTTATTCCTTTCCGGCGTTGAACGTAATTAATTGTTAGTTAACGATATTAAATTGTTCACAGCGAATGAATAATGTCTAATACATTTACAAATAAGCATTTTTATAAATATTCATGTTAAGAAGTATTACATTTGCAGCAGGTTGTTTGGCAGTTTCCCTTTCCAATTACGTTATCGCAGCTGATACGATTCCATTTATTGCAACACCAGCAAAGGTTGATGGAAAAATCAATGAAGACGTTTGGCAGCGAGCCTTACAAATAGACATTAACAACGTCAACTGGCCTCATGAAAATCATCCAAGTCCAGTCAAAACGACAGCCTATGTCTATGAAAATGGCGAGTCACTGTTTATCGCTTTTGATGCCAAAGACCCTAACCCTGAACTTATCCGTGCATTTTTCCGTGACCGAGACAAAAACTGGGAAGATGACTTAGTTGGGTTCAAAATTGATACCTATAATTCCGGGCGCAGTGCCTATCAGTTTTTTATTAATCCTTTCGGTGTGCAGCAAGACTCTATTGAAAATCAATTGACTCAAAGTGAAAACGCCTCATGGAATGGCATCTGGGATAGCGTTGGTAAAGTAAACAACGACGGCTATGTGGTTGAAGTAGAGCTGCCTTTACGAGTACTAAATTTTAACGACACCAATGGTATCAAAACCATGGCGATGGAGTTCTTACGTTTTTATCCACGCAATGAAAGATTACGCATATCTAATATGCAACTGGATCATGCCAATAGTTGTTGGATTTGCCAAATGCCAAACTATCGGGGCTTCGAAAATGCCAAGCAAGGGAAACACTTTACTGTGATCCCCACATTGGTCGCCAATCAAGTGGAAACCAGAGATTTTGAAAATGGAATAGCAGAACCTTGGCAACAAGAGAAAAATGTCGAGCCCGGCGTTGATATCAAATGGGCAATTACCCAAGATACAACGCTAAATGCAACGCTTAATCCCGACTTTTCTCAAGTCGAAGCCGATACTGGACAATTAAACGTTAATGATAGCTTTAGCTTATTTTTTCCAGAAAAAAGAGCTTTTTTCCTAGATAATGCAGAGTATTTTGATTCTCACATGAATCTGATCCACACCAGAAACATCGCAGCCCCTGACTATGGTGTGAAAGTCACCAGCAATAAAAATGGTCATACATTTGCAGGGTTCATTGCCAATGACGAGAAAACCAATGTACTCATACCTGGTAACTTAGGCTCTGACGTTGTGTCGCTGGATAGAAAGAGCGAAAACTTAGCGCTACGCTATCGTAATGACTTTGATGACACTCTATCTTTTGGCGCAACGACAACTCGCAAGCAAAGCGATGACTACCACAACCAAGTCGTTAGCGCAGATACAAAGTACCAACCAACCGCTAACGACACACTACTATTACAGGTAGTGGCTTCCGATACGCAATATGACTCAGCTTTCACCCAAGAGTTTTGTGATGGAGAAATTAGCGATTGTGAATTGAATGAAGCCGCTTTAAGAACACTAGAACATGATCAACGCGGACTTGGTTATTACATTAATTATTCGCATAATCAAAAACACTGGCGTGCGTTTACTAGCTATTTAAGAAAAGATGAAGCGCTAAGAGCTGACATGGGATTTATGTCCCAAGTGGATTTCAATAAATTTCTCACTGGATTTGAATACCGTTGGTATGGAGAAAAATCACAATGGTGGAATCGAGCACGTTGGTACACTGACTGGGATATTACACATAATGAAAACGGTGAATTATTAGAAAAAGAGATCCAAACAAACTTTAACATTAACGGTCCACTACAAAGCTTTATTGATGTTGGATTGGAGCACCGCAAGCGAACCGGTCTGAGAATTGATGAAACTCGATTTGATATCGATGGAAACACCGAGCTGTTTAGTGAAAATACTCTGTGGACCTATATGGAAATTAAACCAATATCAGGCGTGTTTGCAGCACTCAACTTACGCAAGGGAAACCGAGTCGATCTGGCAAATAACCGGATTGCTCAAATGCGCTACGCCAGACCTTCAATTAAGCTCAATTTAGGTAAACACTTTGAGTTCAAACTGGTACATACCTATGAAAAATTAGAAGCTGAGGGCGCAGATGTTTACACCGCGAATCTATCTGATTTGAGACTAACGTACCAGTTTGATATCAACAGCTATCTGCGGTTGGCAGTCATACATACAAATATTGAAAGAAACCCAGATAATTATTTAGATGAGGTTGATTCACGCTACAAAAGTTTAGGCTTACAACTACTATACTCTTACAAGCTAAATCCACAAACCGTCTTCTTTGCTGGTTATTCTGACCGAGGATATCAAGATGACGAGTTAGCAGCGCTGAAAAAGAATGAAAAGACTTTCTTCATGAAAGTTAGTTATGCCTGGTTGATGTAAAAACAAAGTTTTAAATAACTACTGGCTATAAGCATAATTGATATATCTTATAGCCATTCTTTACTTCTTTTTTGTAATAAGCGCAGTAAAGTGTCAACTATTAAGAACCTAGTTTATCTAAGGGAACACCATGACTAAAGTATTTGCAGACAACAGCCTAACCATAGGTAACACGCCGTTGGTTAAATTAAACCGAGTGACTGGCGGAAATGTATTCGCGAAAGTTGAAGCTCGCAACCCGAGTTTCAGTGTTAAATGCCGTATCGGTGCATCTATGATCTGGGAAGCTGAAAAAGCGGGCCTACTGAGTGAAGATAAAGAGTTAATTGAGCCAACTTCGGGTAATACAGGTATCGCCCTAGCGTTTGTCGCAGCATCTCGCGGTTATAAACTAACACTCACGATGCCAAATACGATGAGTCTTGAGCGTCGTAAACTGCTTAAAGCGCTAGGTGCAAACCTTGTGTTGACCGATGGTGCTAAAGGTATGAAAGGCGCCATCGAAAAAGCGAATGAAATTCAGGCAAGTAACCCTGAAAAATACGTATTACTACAACAGTTTGAAAATCCAGCAAACCCGAAAATCCATTTCGAAACTACGGGCCCTGAGATTTTCGATGCATTAGATGGCAAAGTAGACTACTTCATCGCTGGTGTTGGCACTGGTGGTACTATTACTGGGGTTAGCCGCTACCTGAAAAAGGAAAAAGGCCTGAACGTAAAATCGATTGCTGTCGAGCCTGTTGATTCTCCTGTGATCACGCAAACTCTTGCCGGAGAAGAAGTAAAACCTGGTCCGCATAAGATCCAAGGTATCGGCGCAGGCTTTATCCCCGGCAACTTAGAGCTAGAACTCATTGACGGTACTGAACTTGTTTCAAATGAAGACGCGATTGCGATGGCACATCAGCTCATGCGTGACGAAGGTATCCTAGTGGGTATATCTTCTGGCGCTGCTGTTGTTGCTGCAAAACGTATTGCAGAAAAACCTGAAAATGCAGATAAAAATATCGTTGTTATTCTGCCAAGTGCAGCAGAAAGATACTTATCAAGTCCTTTGTTTGCTGAAGTATTCTCAGATCAAGAACTAGTGCAATAAAATATCCTCGGGCGGTATTTTTACCGCCCTGTTCCTCTTTCATTTCCTCTTACCCTACACTACACTTCTAACTATCGCTCCCCACAACGATAACAACATGATAACAAGAGTACTGGTTTGCCTGTCAATGTTGCTTACAGCTTGGTTTTGCGCCGCTGATAGTCTTAACGTTGGCTATTTTAAGGATGGAAAATATCACCTCGTGCAAGGTGAGCAATACGAAGGCGGATACCTTTATAATAAGCAGGCAGATAAGCCCTTGGTACACATGGTCACTCTAGACTGGCCTCCGTATATTGGAGAGCAACTCTGCAATAAGGGATGGGTTTTTCAATTTGCAGTGGCCTTGCTTGCAGATCAAGGATTCCCAGTTTATGTCGAGTTTTTACCTTGGGCACGAGCAGTTCGTGCAATCGAGACAGGCAAAGCAGATATCCTATTCCCTGAATATTATATAGAAGACTCAGCGCCATCCGATTACGTTCCTGGTACAACAAGAAGAGAACTACTGGCACTGTCCAATGCGTTTCCGGGCGGTGAAATCGGTTTTATGAAACGACGCGGTGAGGCAGAACGATTTGATGGTAATTTGAGTTCAATAAAAGACGAAGTGATTGGCGTTGTAAGAGGGTATCAGAATACTCCCGAGTTTGATGCAATGATGGACAACAATGAGTTTGTCACTATCGAGGCCGTTGATGATTTGCAGCTAGTTAAACTGTTGGTTGGGAAACGCGTTAATCTAATTATTGGCGACCCCAAAGTATTAAGATTTACTGTCAACTACTCCTCTTTATCTAAAGCTGAAAAAGTAGAATTGCTGCGGAGCATTGAAACCGTAAAAGTTCCTTTAAAATACAACCATTTATACTTCGCTTTAAGCAAAGCCAAAAAGACTTGGCGCTCACTGTTGCAGGCCATTAACAGAGGGTTGTATCAATTTGACAACCGTGGTGAAACGCAACGTATGATTGAAATGGGCAGCAGTGAATGCTTCTAACCGCAGCGTACAACTAACCAAAGGTGCGAAATAAGCAGTTTTACCGGGCCAATTCGCTTATCCGCAGCCAAGCTTAGTTAATACCAATATACTTATGTACCTGCACGGATAATCGCCAGTTTTTTGCCTTACAAGTGTCTATGGCTAATTTAGTCGCTCTGGCCTTTTGGCTGATCGGTTGCAAATAAACCAATTTGTCCGAGGTTTCTGTTGCTTGAAGTAATTCTTCAAGTTCTTCAACATGTTTTTGAATTGCCACAGGGTGTTTAATTTCATTTGCCCTTTGCATGGCTGAGCTAAGTACTTGGTAGCCACCCCGCATATTAATCTTGGGTGACACCGTAACCCAAGTCTCTTCAGGCGCTTTGATTTCGAACGTGCCACTCGTCTCAATCTGAGTGGTGAAGCCAGCTTGATGAAGAGTCTCACAGAGCGGAATAAGATCATACATACATGGCTCTCCCCCTGTAATTACTACATGCTTTGCTTGATATCCGCGCTTGTTAAATTCCGATAAAATTTGCTCAGCGCTGACGTTAGCCCAGCTTTCTGAATCGGCTTTTTTTTCAACAACACTATCTAGTGAAACGATGTAGGTGTCTTTGGCATGCCATGTTTGTTTTGTGTCGCACCAAGCGCAACCAACAGGACAACCTTGCAGGCGTAAAAAAATTGACGGTGTGCCAGTAAAACTTGCCTCGCCCTGGATCGTTTCAAAAATTTCATTAACTTTGTACAAAACAGCCCCATTAAATTGATAGTTTCGTCGAAAAATAGCGCAGGAAAATTGTCATTCACGCAGCAGCCGTGTAGTATATCGCGCCCTGAACTAAACCTCTATTAAAATCGAGTTTGAGCGCATATGAGTGAAAAAGTTGTCGTTATATATTCTGGCGGTATGGATTCTTTTACCGTTTTAAATAAAGCCTTAGCCGCAGGGTGTGAAGTCTATGCGCTGTCTTTTAACTATGGCCAACGACATGTAAAGGAATTAAAAGTAGCCGCTTCAGTATGTGAGTCTCTCGGTGTAGAACACAAAATTGTCGATATATCTGCAATTAATCAACTGATCGGTGGCTCCAGCCTCACCGATGATATAGATGTTCCAGAGGGACATTACGAAGAAGAGAGCATGAAAAGTACCGTCGTGCCAAACCGCAATATGATATTGCTTTCTCTTGCCGTTGGGTATGCGGTATCTCTTAAAGCAAACAAGGTTTATTACGGTGCTCACTCTGGTGACCATGCAATTTACCCAGACTGTCGCCCCGAATTCGTTAAAAAGATGGACGATGTATGTAGAATCGCCAATTACGAAGAAATTGAAATCGTTTGTCCGTATCTTAATAGCAGCAAAATTGACATTCTGACAGATGGGTTAAACATGGGATTGGACTACAGCCAAACATGGACTTGCTATAATGGTCGAGAAAAAGCTTGTGGTAAGTGTGGTGCTTGCCAAGAACGACTCGAAGCATTTGCGCTGAATAACGCCACAGATCCACTGGAATACGAGTAATACTACCAAACTAAGCAAAAAGGAGGCTAATGCCTCCTTTACAATCCTTAAATGTTGATTTATTTCACTGGCAGCTCAACGCACTCAAACAAAGCGTCAATATCTTCTTGGTTCCTGAGTAGACTTGCTTTTTCTACAACATCTTTAGTCAAGTGCGGTGCAAAGCGCTCAATAAAATCATACATATAGCCACGCAAGAAACTGCCTTTTCTGAAACCTATTTTGGTTGTACTTGCTTCAAATAGGTGACTTGCATCAATACAAACCAAATCAGAGTCAGATACTGAATCCAAAGCCATCGAAGCTAGCACTCCAACACCTAACCCTAACCGCACATAAGTCTTAATTACGTCAGCATCAGTTGCAGTAAACACAATATGAGGTTCCAAACCATGTGCGTTAAAGGCCTTATCTAGCTCTGAGCGACCAGTAAACCCAAAAACGTAAGTGATCAATGGATACTTAGCAACGTCAGGTACCGTAATCGCTTTACCCTTTTGCGCTAATGGGTGATCTTTGGTGACAACGATGCTTCTGTTCCAATGGTAGCAAGGTAGCATAACTAAGTCGCTGTACAGGTGTAACGCTTCTGTTGCAATTGCAAAGTCAGCGTCCCCTCTTGCCGCAGCATCTGATATTTGCTGTGGCGTACCTTGATGCATATGCAATGATACAGCCGGATATTTATTCATGAACCCTTGGATAACAGGAGGAAGTGCATAACGCGCTTGTGTATGTGTGGTTGCAATATTTAGCTTACCTTGATCGGGCTGCGTATGCTCGTTGGCAACCGCTTTGATTCCTTCGACTTTAGACAGGATTTCTCTCGCGATAGTAATTACTTCATTGCCAGCGCTGGTAACGTGTGTCAGATGTTTTCCGCTACGACCGAAAATTTGTACTCCAAGTTCATCCTCTAGCATGCGCACTTGTTTGGAAATACCTGGCTGTGATGTGTACAAGCTTTCCGCTGTTGCTGAAACATTGAGGTTGTGATTTAACACCTCAACGATATATCTCAATTGTTGTAATTTCATATTGCTTTTATTCTTATAGTCTCGTTATTGAGTACTGAACTTCAAGTCAGAACGGCCACCAATTAATTGGGCGAGAGAGTCAGCCACACTGCATATTTTACCATTCTGTAGGCTAGCACATTTATAGGCAATGAGGTAGCACCCCTAACATTATGTGTTAAAAAACGACAACGGTTTAAGCTGAACCTTTCGATTTGTATTCAAACTACGCGACTATTAACAACTCAGCTATAATAAAAAATAATGAATTCTTTGAATTTTTTACGGGTCGAAACGTTAAACCTATTCAGAATGCGATGATTTCATGTAAGATAAAAGTTGTTGTTAGCTGTCAATAAAGAGATTGAGTATGTTTGTCGCTATAATAATAATGTTGATTGTCGCATTGATCGTCATAGCGGTCTGGGTCAGTGCTGTGCAACAGCATAAAGAAAAACAAGAAGCCGAAAGACGCAAAGAGCTCGCCAAACAGAAAAAAATCATCGAAGATGCTGAAGATGTCATTCTTAACAGCTCAAATATCCCGATGTCTGAGATCATGATCCGAATCATTCAGCGTCGTGTTCATGATGCCCTTGCTGTGATGGTTGAGCTGTCACCAACCTCCAGAGAACTCAAAAATCGATTACATGAATCGCAAGAGCGAATGAACAATCCGATTGAGCGATCTCCTGAGTCTGAAACTCTGGTACTTCCTGACAACGACAAACAACTTATCTCGTTAGTGCAAGGGATTAAAAAATTAAGACAACTTGTACGTTCTGAGCACAGCAAAGGAAA
Source organism: Pseudoalteromonas sp. T1lg65 (assembly GCF_051930985.1). Taxonomy (NCBI): domain Bacteria; kingdom Pseudomonadati; phylum Pseudomonadota; class Gammaproteobacteria; order Alteromonadales; family Pseudoalteromonadaceae; genus Pseudoalteromonas; species Pseudoalteromonas sp. T1lg65. The sequence goes on from NZ_CP196837.1 coordinate 2,432,664, forward strand.
AGTAGACACTCAAATATTCGTTGCTGAGGATAAAAAGTTAGAACGTTTACAACTGAGAATAAACGTCGAAAGCCAAATCAAACGCGGGGTGTCAGCGAGGACCGCAAATATGGTGGGTTCTGCCAGACAGTATTTTGAGAAAGCCTATGCCACGATTTGTAGCGTAACTTACTCTGATGAATACACTCAACAAAAGAAAGCGGAATTGGAAACTTATTTGCAAGAAATAAGTAATGAGCTCAGAGCATCTAACGCATCAGCAATCAAGAAAAAAGCAGAGCAAGAACAGGACGATCTCGATGTGCTATTTGCACCGAAGAAAAAGTGGTAAGCCACTTTTTCTTCGCTTACCGTACTAAGCTGAAAAGGCAAATTTAGCTACAAATAACAATGTCAGCACCCAAACACTAATACTGATTTCGTTAGCTTTGTTACAGATCACTTTGACCGCTGTATAAGCGATAAAACCTAACGCAATACCATGTGCGATAGAAAATGTCAGTGGCGTCATGAGTAATACCACACTAACGGGTATCGCATCACTCATCTCATCCCACTCAACTAACTTTAGGTTTTGCAGCATCAATACGGACACATACAAAATCGCACCAGCTGTCGCGTAAGCGGGCACCATTTGAGCCAACGGAGCGAAAAAAATCATCATCAAAAAACAAACTCCGACTACCACCGCAGTCAAACCCGTCTTACCACCGACAGACACACCTGACACCGATTCAATATAGGAAGTCGTGGTAGATGTGCCCAACATCGCTCCCGCTATGGTTGCTGAGCTATCTGCTGATAAAGCTCGACCTAATCTAGGCATATTACCTTTGTCGTCTGATAATCCGGCCTTTTGCGTGACCGCTACAAGTGTTCCACTGGTATCAAACAAATCAACAAATAGAAAAGCAAACACGACACTCAGCATAGAGAGCTCAAATACCCCACTAAAGTCAAGCTGCATTAATGTAGGTGCAATACTCGGTGGTGCAGATACGATCCCTTGAAATTCAACAAGGTCAAAAAGCCATGCGAGTGAGGTTACTACCAAGATGCTGATCAGCACTCCGCTTTTTACATCTCGGTACATCAGAGCAGCAATGATAAAAAAGCTAAGAATCGCCAATAATGGACCTGCTGCGGTGATATCACCAAGCTGCACTAAGGTCGCGGGGCTTGTCACTATTATTTTCGCATTTTTTAACGCAATCAAGGCTAAAAATGCTCCTATACCTGTAGCAATTGCTCTTTTCAGCACTAGAGGAATGGCTTGGATCACCCACTCTCTAATTTTAAAAATACTAAGCAGTAGAAATAGACAACCAGACATAAACACAGCCCCCAGGGCGCTTTGCCAGCTATACCCCATGCCGAGTACCACACCATAGGTAAAAAACGCATTCAGCCCCATTCCTGGCGCTAATGCCAACGGGTAATTTGCCCAAAAGCCCATAATGAAACATCCAATTGCCGCAGCGATACAAGTCGCGACAAACGCAGCACCATGATCCATGCCAGCTTCCGCAAGCATAGCTGGATTGACGAAGATGATATAAACCATTGTTACAAAAGTGGTTAAACCTGCAATGACTTCTGTTCTGATATTAGTTTTCATCGCACTAAGTGAAAATAACTTTTCGAGCATAATTGGCATAGAGTGTACAAGGAACAAGTAGTTGGATTTTAACACGAAATACTTTAAATCACGGACAAAATAGTTAAAAATCGGCTACAATCAAGTTACCTAGACTGTTGCGATTGAATATATGGATCAAAGTCACCAAGACAATTCATCATCCCATGATTTAGAACAACAACTATTGAATGTTCTAGATTTTGTCACTGCACCGCCAAATAGTGATGCGAGATTGCCTGACCCAAAAGACAATAATCAAGCGGTTAAAAAAGGCCTTTATTATTTGAAAGAGCAGTCGTTTCCTCTGGCTGCAAAATGGCTTCGACTAGGCGCCATGTCAGGCGATTTAAAAGCACAATTTTTTCTAGGCCTGTTGTTTATGAAAGGTCAAGGTGTGCCACCTAGTCCATTTCATGCAGCAGCTTGGCTTTCTCTGGCTGCGAGTCAAGGCCATAGCGGCGCTAAAGAAATGCTGTTAAAAGTTCGTCAATGTATTACCACAAAAAGATTTCAAGATGCTCAATGTTACGCCGCAACGCTATATGAGCAGATACATTCCCTTAAGTATCTGAATAACTAGCACTCAACCATCGCCGTTGGGTGCCCCTTTCACTTAATAAAACTCCAATATATTCAAACTATTAATAGAATTTTTTGTGTAATTACCAGCGACTCTCCACGTGATTGTGCAAAAAAATAGCAATTTAATGCTTGCCAACAAACACTGTATAAACTACTGTATACACAGTTACTGTATAAATACCCAGTGAGGCAATTATGTTACAAACAAACAGTTCTCGATTAGCATTTAGCTCGACCGCTGCCACTAAAAGCAACATTGTTAATACCGTATACGTTGCAGATGAAATTGTCGCCAGCCTTGAACTACTAAAGATTTTGCATGTTGATCAAACCAAGCTTGGGTGGACATTACTCATCGCTCCAGATAACGTTCCAAACAAAGCGATGTTGGAAAATAGTAATATCGATTCAAGCAAGTTGCTGATCATTAGACAAAAACATATTTATAATTTGGAATATGTGCTACAAAGTGCAATTAAAAATGGTAACTTCGCCTCTGTCGTTATTTGGACAAACATTTCAAGCCCAAAAGCGATTGAAGAAATGCTGAGTGTCAATAATAGTAAAACAGGAATACATTGTTTCAGTAACCCTCTAGATTGTACAATGCAGCCGGAAATGAACTGTGCTTGAGATTTAGGGTGTATGAAGTGCTATTGTAAATCTGGTGAGGTGTTCTCAACTTGTTGTGAACCACTACTTAATAACGTAAAAATCCCGCTATCGCCTTTGCAATTAATGAGGTCTAGATATAGTGCTTACTGTTTGAAAAATGCTGCTTATATTGCTCAAACATATGCACACAAGCAACAGTCTGAAAATAGTGAAGCGGACATAAAATCCTTCGCCGACTTTGCGACCTTTATCAATTTAGAGATATTGGATCATAGTGATGACGCAAGCACTGGAATTGTTGAGTTTAAGGCGCATTACATTGCTGAAGGACAACACCATGTGTTGCATGAGCGCTCAAATTTTATTAAAGAAAATAACCTGTGGCGTTATGTGAATGGGTCTTTATTTGAAACACCTGTTATGAAGTTAAGTAGAAATGATATGTGCCCCTGCAACAGTGGCAGTAAATATAAAAAGTGTCATGGTAAATAGAGTCTTTTTTAGCCTAAGCACTCGCCTTTAGCATTGTCTGCATATCTCCAGCTGCGATTTGGTCATAAAACGCAGCAGCATCCATTTGTTTATCTGCTACTAGGTCAAGTTTTCCCTGAGCTTTAGCGAGTCGTCTTTTCACCGCAGGTTCAAGGTTTTCAACTACTTCCAAATGAATATGCTTCTTATCATCTCGAACAGCAAAAGGCTCTGGGTTTAAGCATTCTTGTAAACGCAAACTGACTAATGAACTTGCCGCAAATAATTTGCCATTATTTTGACCTATTAACATATTGTATTCTTTTGGTGCTAACGGTTTTTGTGGGCCAATTTCAAATTCACGCTTTAGTTGAGATTCTGAGTGGTCTTTTTCTGGCTGTTCTGATTTAGGGAGATGGAATTGGCTAAAATCCAAAGCATCGTGCGACAGCATAGACAGCAACATCGCAAAGTCTGCCGAGCGCGTTTCATGCACGCTGACATTTAACGCTGTGCCTAGCTGCGCCTCATCGATTAAAACTCCATCAACCTGCATATAAACCAACCGATTTATCATCTCAATACAGATTTATCGGCATTTTTCATAAAAACTTTAGTGGTTTTCTTTACTTCGGAAAAAACTTTGTTATTATCACCGCCGTTGTTTAGGAGGGGTTCCCGAGCGGCCAAAGGGATCAGACTGTAAATCTGACGGCACTGCCTTCGCTGGTTCGAATCCAGCTCCCTCCACCACAACAACAACCTACAATTTGGAGGGGTTCCCGAGCGGCCAAAGGGATCAGACTGTAAATCTGACGGCATTGCCTTCGCTGGTTCGAATCCAGCTCCCTCCACCACTTATACGAAATTGTAGTTTCTCTTTAGGAGGGGTTCCCGAGCGGCCAAAGGGATCAGACTGTAAATCTGACGGCACTGCCTTCGCTGGTTCGAATCCAGCTCCCTCCACCACTACTTATTATTCTTTTTCTATCATCAGTTTATCACCGCATTGCTTTAAATAGTCCCGTGCGGATTGATATCCGTCTCCATAAAATTGGGTCACTAAGTTCCAAAAGCGTAAATTATGTGCCATCACATGAAAGTGTGCGAGTTCGTGGACAACCACATAGTCAACCACTGACTTTGGTGCCCCAACCAGTAAAGTGTTAAACGCCAGTACCCCTTTTGATGAGAAACTCCCCCAACGGCTTTTATATTCTCTTACCTTCAAGGTGTTGTAGTTACTGTGCATACTCTCTTGGTATTTAGGAATGGCGACCTCTAGGTAATCTAACAGGATCTGTCTTAGCACAGTCATCAACATCTTCCTGCACTTCTTTGCCAAATAAATACACGGTTGCTGATGATCAACCGACGTGTGTGTTCGCGTAATTTCGATTCTATAGTGAATCCCAAAAACTAATACTCTGAAGTCGACAAAAGGTTGCTGATGAATAAGCACGCTCTGCTCAGTCAATTTACTTTGGATCCAGTTGGATTTACTCCTAATCCAATCGTGCAGCCAAGTATCACAAACATGATAAGGCGCATACACTTGAACTTGCTTATTCTTAATTTTTATCGCCACACTCTTACGACGGTGACTTTTTCTCACACTGTAGTTCACTGTACACAACCTGAAAATTTTACCGCTATAGTTTATCCCACTGCGACTTTGAATACCAAGCAAGTACTCTATTTCATTATAACGCCATATTTATTAATAGATTTTTTCAAAATTCTCTGTAGCGTTCCATTTTACTGCTACGCTTATAAGAAACAAAAGTAAAGTAGAAGACGACTATGCCAGATAAACCTATTTGCCAATATACTTCTCCTGATGGGCATAAGTGTTCTGAGATTGATATGGGCTCTGGGTATTGTTTTTGGCATGACAATAAGTTCGACAAGAGTGGTCTAGAGCTTACTCAAAAACTCGAGCGTTACGCTAAACGCGGTGGTTTACTACAAGGGTTAGAGTTAAAACGAGCAAACCTTGAAGGCTTAAACCTTGTTAAGTTTGATGATCATCGCGGTTATGACCTTTCTTACAGTAATTTTTATCGCACCAACCTAAAAGGTGCACACCTTTTCAATAACACAATTAACAATGCTTCCTTGATGAAAGCTGATTTACGTGAAGCCAGTCTGCACTGCTGTAAACTAGAAAACACTAACTTGCTGGGGATCAAACTAGATAATACTCGCATAGATAACATGCATCTTGGTGATCACCTACTACAAGAAAGCCAAGCGATGGAAGCTAGAAAAAATAAAGCGAAGGAAGATGCTGAAGATCTTTTCCAACAATCAGAGGAAATCTATCGCTTATTGAGAAAAGGAGCAGAAAACCAAGGCCTGTTCGAGATGGCGGGAAAATTCACTTATAAAGAATTGCGCATGCGCCATGCTCAATACCCGCGTTATTCCAAAAAGCACCTCATTTCAAGCTTTGTTGATTTACTTTGCGGATATGGAGAAAAGCCTGAAAATGTCATCCGGTTTAGCCTTGGCATGATCGTATTTTGTGCGATTTGCTATTTTGTATTTGGGGTCTCATACGAAGACCAGTTGTTGCATCTCAATTTCAATAACAGCATCGAGGACAACATCTTAGCCTTACTAAACAGTTTTTACTTCAGCGTTGTCACGTTTACTACGCTAGGGTACGGCGACATCACCCCATTGGGAGTTTCGAGGCTTATCGCTGCCATTGAAGCATTCACTGGCAGCTTCTCTCTCGCGTTATTCGTTGTTGTGTTTGTAAAACAAATGACTCGATGAACCCGTGATCACTCACTGATACTTATCTCACTTTTTAACTGTTCGAGGAAATCGAGCATGTAGTCAGTTCTTTGCTTGGCTTGCTTCTTGGCAGATTGAGTATGCATGTTATTAGCAATGTGTAACAACTTAATAAAAAAGTGATCGAGTGTATATCGGGTATCGTCAGGCTGGCGATTTTGACAAAATGGATCTTCAGTGTGATACAAATGCCGTGCAATTGCACCACCTACTTTCATGCAGCGACTAACACCTATAGCGCCTAGTGCATCCATTCTGTCTGCATCTTGAACAATCTTTGCTTCCAATGTCTTTGGTTCAACACCCGCGCTAAAACTATGCGCGATAATAGCGTGATGTATTGCTGGTAGTTTTTCTTCCGGGTAACCAAGATGCTCCAAAAAAGTAACCGCTTTATCAGCTGCCAGTTTTGACGCTTTGGCTCTATCAGGATGATTTTTCGCAACCGCGACACAATCATGCAACCAAGCAGCTGGAAGCACCACTTCAATATCAGCACCCTCAGCTTCACACAACGACTTCGCTACTTTGACTACTCGTTTAACATGAGAGAGGTCATGTGCGGTATCGGCAAATGGTGTGGATAGCATAAATTCTTCGCAGGCTGCTTCTAATTGTTGCATTTTCAATGTCTTTACACTCGGCGATTAGGGTATTTGATTGTATGTTGCCACACGCTTCACTAAAATGGCAGCAATGAATAGTTAATTGAGAAATTATATGTCTTGTGCCCTATACCTCCAACCCGGTAGAGAAAAGTCTTTAAATCGGAAGCATCCTTGGATCTTCTCTAAAGCGATTAAGAAGATTAAAGGCAAACCGGCTTTGGGCGACACTGTTAAGATATATTCAAATGACGGTAAATATCTAGCAACTGCAGCTTACAGTCCTGACTCACAGATCAGAGCGCGCGTATGGAGCTTTGATGAATCTCAGCAGATAGACCAAAGCTTCTTCGAACAAAAATTACGCCGTGCTCTAGACGCACGGCAATATGTAATAGAACAAGGCGGCTTAACAGGATATAGACTATGCGCTGCTGAGTCTGATGGATTACCAGGTATTACCATAGATAAGTTTGACAATTATTTGGTTTGCCAGTTACTTAGTGCCGGTGCTGAGCGACATAAAGGTGAGATTGTTGCTGCACTCAATACCCTATTCCCAGATTGCAACGTATACGAACGTTCAGATGTAGATGTCCGCAAAAAAGAAGGCCTAGATAAAATTACTGGGGTTCTTTCTGGCCAAGAACCGCAAGCTAATGTCTTAATTGAAGAAAACGGATTAAAGCTAGAAGTTGATATTAAATCAGGCCACAAAACCGGCTTTTATCTAGATCAACGTGACAGCCGCGCTGCACTCGAACGCTTCTCGGAAGGTAAAGAAGTACTCAACTGCTTTTGTTATACTGGCACCTTTGGTTTATACGCGCTGCGAGGAGGCTGTGAAAAGGTTATCAATGTCGATGTTTCTCAACCGGCTTTAGATACAGCTAAACGAAACGTAGAACACAATAACCTTGATTTATCGCGTGCTGAGTTTGTCAAACAAGATGTATTTAAACTTTTAAGACAATACCGTGACGAAGGTCGCACGTTTGACACAATTGTTATGGACCCGCCCAAATTTGCTGAGAGCAAAGCTCAGCTAACCGGTGCATGCAGAGGGTATAAAGACATTAACATGATTGCGATGCAAATCCTTAAACCAGGCGGCACATTACTCACTTTCTCTTGCTCAGGCTTGATGGAGCAGAACCTATTTCAAAAAGTTGTTGCCGATGCTGCATTGGATGCTGGTAAAGAGTTACTAATTATGGAGCGACTTAACCAAGCGGCTGACCACCCCATAGCTGGCAACTACCCTGAGGGATTTTATCTTAAAGGCTTGATCTGCAAGGTTTACTAGTGCTTTTTGATAGTAGCCATAAAACATAATCTACGCAATTGACTCTGTTACGGAATGACAGAGTCAAAAACAACCCCTAAAGTTGCCATATACAATATGTAAATTACTGACGTTTTCATGATGGTCATGAGCCAACTTTGCCTATACATAGTTTTAAATGCATATACAAAGTACCATAACAAATAGAGAATAAAGGGTACTTGCAATGCAACATAAGCGCTATGCTTGCTCTCAACAGCTTCTAAGGGTGCTAATATCATCAAAGCGAGATAAAACACGCTGTGAATATGCATCGACAGTACGACATTACTGATAAAATAACTCTTTCGGAAAAAACACTTCGTATACAAAGCGAACATCGGAAACAGCAAAAACATTGCCTTAGAATAAAGACTAACCGTGGACTCTGATAGCGTTTGCCCACTGTTATAAACCGCCTGAAAACTATTGAAGAATAAGAAAAATACAACACTAATTACCAAGTATAAACGTAATGGTGGTGTGTATTTGTTACGCTTTCCTTGGCTGAATTCATATGACGCTACGCCTGGTTTGAGTAGCACTGTTCGTAATGTCAGCCACAATCGACCATCAATATCCAATAGCTCATGTAAAGACTCTTTGGCAAACGTGAAAAATGAGACCTGATAGCTTCTAGTACTTTGACCGCAATGAGAACAGTATTTGGCATCAGGAACTAGATATGCCTGACAGTTTGCACATGATTGGGTCATAAAACGGCTACTACTCGTTATCAAAAAACAGTATGGTGCCAGACTCAATCAAAAAGGACAACGTTCAGATACTTGTACATAGTAGAAGGAAATGAAACCAGTCTCGTTCCAATTTTACTTCAAGTGAGGACTATCGCGCATACCCAAAGGCAGCTTTGCTTAGCGTCTTTGTGAACACGTATAAACTAGCTGTGCTAAACACGACAGATGAATATGAATACAAATACTCAGCAAGGTTTAACTAAGCACCAATATATTTTAATTAAATTGTGTTATTTCAAGCCCAACAGTCCATTGCTCATCCTGCTCTTGAGTACAACGAATTATTTTCGCATGGGCTTTGAGAGGTTGGATCATATCACCGCTAGATTCGATATAAACTTCCACTGTCACGTTGGGTTCCAGCGGCTCATCTAGTACAACCGACATACCAGTAGCACTCAAATCATGACAAAAGCCACGATAAACTCTTCCAGATTCCAGCTCTGTGATCCGCGCTTCGGCTTTGACTGTCATGCGCATAAATCGGCGTTTGTCATCGTGTATCATTATTATCTCCTACACCATGGATTTGATCTTTTCCAACAAAGATTGCATTGAGAATGGTTTCACAAAGTAGGCATCACAACCAGCTTCAAATCCAGCCTGTTTTTCTTGTTCTGACTCTAGGCCTGACACCATAAGCACTGGAATATTTTTTGTCTCGGGCGTATTTTTTAACATCCGACACGTATCATAACCATCCAAACCAGGCATACACACATCCAGTAAAATCGCATCGGGCGGATCTGCGATGGCATTTGACAAGCAGCTCGTGCCCGAATCCGCATAACTTAGTTCAAGCGCGTCAGACAAAGCCACCTCTAGCATTTCATAATTGAAATACTCATCATCTACCACTAGCACATGTGGCGCTTTTTTCCTTTGTTCTCGTATGGACATCACTAATGTCGCTTCCTTATCGCAATCCAAAAGATTCTTTCCTCTTAATATAAAGTAATGCTCGTACATTAAAATGCAAGTTATATTGCACACTCTTTAATCGCATTAAGTACTCTCTTTGCCGATATTGGGTAGGCAGTACCCAGTGTTTGCGCAAAAAGCGAGACTCTCAGTTCTTGTTGCATCCAAAAGATATGTGCTAACTCTTCAGGCACTGGCATTCCAGACGGAATCTTCGCCAATTTTTCCTGATATGCTGATTCCACTTTTTCCAATTCTAGTACACAGATACGATCGCGGTTCGGATCTACAGGCAACTTTTCCAGGCGCTTTTCAATCGCTTTCATATAACGCAAAATATCCACTAGTTTGTCGGCACCATGCGCGGTAACAAAGCCTTTGAATACTAGGCGTTGTAACTGAGATTTTATATCACCATGAGCGGTTATCATGGTTAAATCTACCTTGCCTTTCATACGTTTATTAATCGCATGTGCAATACTCAGTACCGCCTCGACCTGCTTAGCGACTTCCACCACGGTGTCACCCAGTTCACCGCGGATACGTTCTTTTGCTTGTTCAAAAGCGGACTCGTCTCGGATCTCAGGAAACGATTTAAGTAACTTATCTACACCCGCACTCGTGCAGTCAGCGATAAGGTCTTGAACTTTTCCGAATGGATTGAAATACAACCCCAACTTTGCTTTGTTGGGCAAATGTTGCTGCAGATATTTAACGGGTGATGGCACATTGAGTAGCACCAGTCGACGTAATCCTTGAGCATGAGCTTCTTTAGCTTTGATTTCATTATCAAATAGCTCGATTGCTGTGCTTTGTTTTTTATCCACCAGCGCTGGAAACGCTTTAATCTCAAACTGTCCTTGCTTTTTAGTATATTCAGTGGGTAGCTCACCAAAACTCCAGCTCTCAATCTGTTTTTGCTCTATACCGGCTTCAGCAACCTGCGAAAGCGTTTCGGTGACTTTCCCCTGTAACGATGCTTTCAAGTGAGTCAGATCGGTACCTTGACCCAACGCTTTGCCCTGATCGTCGACCACTTGGAACTGCATTTTTAAATGAGGTTCAAGCGCCTCATAGTCCCAATCATTCTCAGTAACTTTGACACCAGTCATTCTCAGTAAGCGTGTAGCTAGGGCTTCTGCAAGTTTACCTTGCATTGGTTCAATAGAAGCTAGCACCGCATCTGCATAGTTAGGAGCTGGTACAAAATTTCTTCGCAGTGTTTTTGGCAACGATTTAATCAAGCCACAAATCAGTTCATGTCGCAGTGCCGGAATGTGCCAATCAAAACCCGAGTCATCCACCTGATTAAGGAGCGCGAGTGGAATATTGACGACCACGCCGTCAAGTGACTTACCGGGTTCAAAATGATAACTCAATGGTAAGATAATATTGCCTTGTTGCCAGGTATCAGGATAGTTTGCTTCGGTAATTTCCTCTGCGCCGTGTTGCATCAACAACTCACGTGTCATATGCAAAAAGCGTTTATCTTTTTGCTTTTGTGTACGCCACCATTTATTGAACGCAGCTCTATTGTTTATCTCAGCAGGGATCTTATCGGCATAGAATGCAAATAGGTCTTCTTCATCGACGAGAATGTCTCTACGTCTCGCCTTATTCTCGAGATCTTGAACTTCTCTGATAAGCTTAATGTTATGCGCCATAAACGCTTCATTTTGGCCTAGCTGTTCGTTGACCAGCGCTTCGCGAATAAAAATCTCACGGCTGATTTTAGGATCAATATCGCTGTATACCGTTCGCTTTCTGCCAACAATGATCAAGCCATATAAAGTCTGTTGCTCAAAGGCAATTACCGCGCCTTGTTTCTTTTCCCAATGGGGTTCACTGTAACTTCGATTCACCAGATGCTGCGCCATCGGCGAAATCCAATTAACATCAATCTTAGCATTCACCCGTGCATACAATTTACTGGTTTCAACCAGCTCAGCGGACATTAACCACTTTGGACTCTTTTTAAATAGGCTGGAACCTGGGAAAATATGAAACTGACTGTTTCTTGCCCCTTTGTATAACTGTTTTTGTTTTTCGTCTTTGACACCAATATGGCTCAACATACCGCTCAACAAGGCTTGGTGGATTGCCTCATTTGAAGCGGGATTACCCGTTGTTTTTAGCCCTAATTCTTCACACACCGTCGTAAGCTGATAGACAATATCTTGCCACTCACGCACTCGCATGTAGGCGAGAAAATCTTTCTGACACTGCTTTCTGAATTGATTTCTAGACAGCTCTTGCTGTTGTTGCTCAATGTAGTTCCATAGATTCAAGTAAGCAATAAAGTCTGAATCCTCGGTTTCAAAACGGCTATGCTTTTCATCCGCCTGACCGCGCTTTTCTTGTGGCCTTTCTCGGGGATCTTGAATCGATAAAGCTGCTACGATAACGATTACTTCCCACAGTGAACCAAACTCTGCAGCCGACATCACCATTTTAGCCAATCGCGGATCGATAGGCAGTCGACTTAGCTTTCTTCCTGACTCGGTTAATTTGGCATTTTCTCGACGCTTGGCAGGTTGCACCGCTTGCAGTTCTTCAAGCAACGTCATGCCATCTTTGATGTTGCGGCTATCTGGCGCTTGTACAAATGGGAACTGACTAATATCACCAAGGCCTAATGCGAGCATTTGTAAAATAACGGAAGCTAAATTAGTGCGTAGGATCTCTGGGTCGGTAAACTCTGGACGACCCAGAAAATCTTCTTCAGAGTACAAGCGAATACAAATACCGGATGCAACACGACCACAACGCCCCTTTCGCTGATTTGCACTCGCTTGTGAAATAGCTTCAATAGGTAATCTTTGCACTTTAGTGCGATAACTGTAGCGGCTTATCCGTGCAGTTCCGGGGTCTATAACATAGCGAATGCCCGGTACCGTCAAAGATGTTTCTGCCACGTTTGTCGATAACACGATTCTGCGCTGACTGTGTGGTGCAAAAATCTTGTTTTGCTCTGCATTGGATAAACGCGCATACAGTGGAAGGATCTCTACTCCCCGAAGGTTACGCTTGGCTAGCGCATCAGCCGTATCCCTGATTTCGCGTTCACCGTTCATAAAAATCAGTATGTCGCCAGGACCTTCAGCACAAAGTTCATCGACTGCATCGAAGATCCCTTGTAGCTGGTCATTCTCAGCTTCGCCGTTTGCTGAATCGACTTCTTCAATTGGTCGGTAACGTACATCTACAGGGTAAGTTCTGCCAGACACTTCAATAATAGGTGCGTCATTGAAATGTTTGGAAAATCGCTCAGGGTCAATTGTTGCTGAGGTAATAATTACTTTAAGATCGGGTCTTTTTGGTAATAGTTGCTTTAAATAACCTAGGATAAAATCGATATTTAGGCTGCGCTCGTGGGCCTCATCAATAATGATAGTGTCGTATTGATTTAAAAAACGATCTTGTTGAATTTCAGATAGTAAAATACCATCAGTCATCAGCTTCACATAGGTTTTATCAGACACTTGATCAGAAAAGCGAATTTTAAAGCCAACCTCTTGGCCCATCTCACACCCAACTTCCTCAGCAATACGGTTTGCTACGCTTCTGGCTGCTAGACGTCTGGGCTGAGTGTGACCGATAAAGCCATCAATGCCTCGACCTAGTTCTAAACATATTTTTGGTAGCTGTGTGGTTTTACCTGACCCTGTCTCGCCAGCGACAATGACGACCTGGTGGTTAGCAATGGCCGCTTTTATATCGTCTTTCTTCTGGCTTACGGGCAATAACTCGGGGTATTCAACTTTAGGTAGTTGTTCAGCGCGTTTTATTCGTAACGCTTGGCTATTTGCAATAGCTGTGGCAATTTTACTGACAACTTGACTGCGTTTTTCTTCATTGGCTATTTTTTTTGCGCCATGGAGACGCTTTTTTAATATGAAATGATCTTTTTTAAGACAAGTATTCAGCTCTTTAAACAGCGATTCCAACTGCACTACACGACACCTTGTGAATTACTAAAACGCCGTGTAGTTTACCAAAGCAGCAGGAGCTAGCCCAAGTATTTCCTCTAGGAACTTAAATATTTATGATTAAATTTATACGTACCGGTGTCCCGCTTCATAATTGTCGTGTAAATGTTTGTCTAAAGCCAGAAGTACATTTGCTCTACTTATCACCCCCAACAGCCGTCCTTCCTCATCAATGACGGGATAGACCTTTGGCTTGGTGCAAGTCATACGATCTGCAACTTGGACAATACTGTCCTCAGGTTTTAAACACAAAGGTTCGCTATTCATTACATCGGAAACGACACTGTGGGATTCATTTTGGTAGGTAGCTTCTAACATTTTTTTCAAACAATCTTGTTCTGACAAGAAGCCAATAACTTTACGCTGTGCATCTATAACTGGACCACCTGACTGGCCACTTAAGATTAGCTTTTCGACAGCGGACTCTATGCGCATGTCTTGTTTAAAAGTAACCGGACGGTGATTTAAATAATCAGCGACTCTAATTGATTGCATATTCATCTCCATAAAAAACGCCAGCTCTCTATTTCATATTAGCTGGCGTTATGAAGATTGCTTAATTTATGTCACGTTATTCACGATAGATTGCGACAAAGGTTGGCGAAGATGAAGATTTACTCGCTCGATACATACCTTTTGTGTTGAAAGGCATGGCAATGTTGCCCTGTCGGTCCACAATAATCACTCCGCCTGTTCCACCGATTGGCTTTAGCACAGTGCCTATTACTTCTTGTCCTGCCTCGGCAATCGACTTGCCTTGATATTGCACTCGAGCACAAATATCAGCAGCAACATTGTAGCGTATGAAAAACTCACCATGACCGGTTGCAGAAACTGCGCAAGATTGATTATCAGCAAAAGTACCTGCCCCGATAATTGGCGAGTCACCCACACGACCAAAGCGTTTAGCCGTCATCCCTCCGGTGGAAGTACCAGCTGCTAAGTTGCCATTTTGATCAAGTGCTACAGCACCGACTGTCCCTACTTTGTATTCTACGTCGAGGCTTTGATGAAGAGCTCGGTAGTCTTTTGTAGCTGCTTCTTTTTGCTGTAAACGTTTTTTAGCTTCGAGCAAAGATTGATAACGTGATGGCGTATCAAAGTAGTTGTTCTCTACCAAGCTATATCCTCGCTTTCGAGCAAACTCTTCAGCTCCTCGCCCGCTCAACATCACATGAACAGAATGCTGCATTACATCTTTTGCTAAGTTAATTGGGTTTTTAATATGCTTAACTCCAGCAACAGCACCCGCTTGACGGTTCCGCCCGTCCATAATGGACGCATCCAATTCGTGCCCCTCGTCATAGGTATACACCGCCCCTTTTCCAGCATTAAAAAACGGCGAATCTTCCAAGATATTGATGGCAGCTGTTACCGCATCTAAACTTTCCCCACCTTCAGATAAAACTTTATAGCCAGCCTCAACGGCCTCTTGTAACTTGGCTTTATATTGTTGTTCTTTTTCAGGTGTAAAATGGCTTTTTTCTATTGTCCCGGCACCACCATGGATTGCAATAGCGATAGGTGAGTTTGTTTCGGTAGCCCAAGCCACAGAAGTCACGAGAGTCAATAAGCACGTCAGCAAAATATTGTTTTTCATTTGTATGCCTTTTTCAGTAGTCGTGTACTGAGCATGCGGCGATTTTATGGGGGATGCAAGCTTTCAAGTTAAGTAACCTCAGCTGAGGTTAAACAGTCAAGTAATCGAGATGATAAAGTGATCTATTCTGAGGGTTGGCATGAGTGTAAGGAAAGGAAGCTAAAACTAGACTATTGATTAATCCAATTAAATAAAAGTAAGCGCTCATATAAGCGCTTACTTATCAGTCACAATTAAGCGCGCTGTGCCTTCATACGTGCCAAGCGTGCTACTTGGTGAGTAGACGTAAGGAAAGCAAAAATAGGCGCAAGGTAACCACGTTGACGAAGTTCTAGGAACTCTTTGTCATCTAGCTCGTTTAGCTTACGCTCATCAACAAGGTAGATACCATTGATGTCTTTCTTCTCGCCTTTGATTTCAACAGTCAGTGTTTGTTGAACCAATAGCTCTTTGTCAGCTAGATACTTAGTGAAAGCTTCGGTTACGCGAGCAAACTCAACATAGTTAACTAACGCTTCTTTACGACGAGCTAGGTATTCTGTTTCTTTGCCGTCAGCAAACAACGCGTTACCTTCCTCTTCGTTTACTAGAGAGCTTGCTTCATCGATAACAATTCCATATTGGTCTTGCTCTGGGTGCTTAACCAGGCCAAATGGATAACGTGTTGCTGCCATAGGTGCAAAACCTGCAGTCCACTTACCATCTTCTACAAATAGGTTTTCGCCCGGCTCTAGACCAAACATTGCAACCGCTTGAAACTGACCTGTTTCTGAGTTCTTAACAAACGCCATTGGGAATTCAGTCGCTACACGAGCAAATTCGTGCGCAACAACTGGCATTAAGTGCTGTGATTTCAAAAATTCAACGTTCACGCCATTTTTAACTTTGATATTAGCGTGTTTTTCGTTGTGTAAAGGCTGCACTTGTTGCTCTGCCATAATACTGCTCCATCTATTTACTAAATTATTACTTTTTGTGTGCCTAAGGCTAAAGGTTTTGGGGCCAAATTGGAAGTTAAATTTATTTGAAGCGACCTTATGCTTATGTTGCCTAAAGCCAGCCAAACTCACTACTGATTACTGTTAATAAAGTTTCACTGAAGGTTTATTCAACAGCCATTTCTGCCATCTATAGATTTATGCTAAAATCTCGGCTTCAACGAACGCGCTGCCTCCTAATGTTCTCTATAACTTCTGAAAACCATAGGTTTTGACTTTCTCAAGCAATTTTCTGTTTGTATCAAGATTTTCTGCTAACTTGTTCTTCAAATCACGGGTTTGAGCGAACAGTCTAGCGGCGACATCGTAATTCGCATATTTACTTTTACAAAAACCTAGCTCTGGCTCATAACCCATTCCGTAAAGCACATATTGATAGCTGTCTTGTGGAAAAGGCTCGAATACGTTTTCAAAATCATATTTACTTACTGGGCGGTATCGCCATTGCTCCAATGAATCAGATAAAGATTGGGGAATGGTATCTACATTCTTATTATCCAGCCAAAACTGTCCATTCCTTTTGGAAAGGATATAGTGAAGCTTAATGAAGTCGATGGTCCGTTTCCAACGAAATGAAAAAGATTCGTTGTATTTATCTGCACTTAGCTCCATTAACGCCTGATTGCGAGGAAATAATTCCGCAAGCATATTTGCCGAAGCCTCTATCAAAAATATAGCCGATGCTTCTAGTGGCTCAACAAATGCTGCCGATAAACCGATTGCAACACAATTTTTATGCCAAAATTTTTCCCTATATCCGCAGTCCATTGGAATATACTTTGCGGGCAAATCTTTTGCTAATGGCCCCAAATATTCTCTCAAAGTATGTTCTGCTTCATCACTGCTCATATACTTAGAGCAGAATACATGGCCAGTACCTCGCCGGGACTGTAACCCAATATCCCAAATCCATCCTGCATCTTGTGCCGTAGAGATTGTAGAGCTGGAAATTGGGCTCTGGTCATTTTCGTAAGGCATTTGGATTGCAATTGCAGTATCGATAAACAATTTATCACTGATACTGTGGTATTTCACCCCTAAAGCCTCACCTAAGAGCAAGCTTTTAAAACCAGTACAATCAACATACAGGTCAGCCTTAATGACCCCGTGGCAATCTGTAGCTACACTATCGATTTCTCCATTTGAGTTGGTGTTGACTTGTACAACATTCCCGATCAAGTGGGTAACGCCCAATTTTTCTACACAGTGACGCTTTAACAAGGCGGCAAATTTCCCTGCGTCAAGATGATATGCATAATTCTGGATACCTTCATATTGACGATTGGTAATTAACTTGGGAGCCAGCCCTTGTTCACAAAGAATACCTTGTGCACTAATCGACTCTGCGTAATTGTTTTGCCTGTCGCCTAATAGCCAGTAAGGCGCCAAGTTAAACTCTGCACTATCTGAAGCTGAACTAAACAAATGATAGTAAACATTGTCTTGATCTGAAGCTTCATTTCGCCAGTTCACAAACTTGGTAGCCTGCTTGAATGAAGCCTCAGTTTGTACGATAAACTCACTCTCATCAATTCCCAAACTTGCTAGAGTCTTTCTCATTGTCGGCCAAGTTCCCTCTCCAACTCCAATAGTTGGGATATCGGATGACTCGAGTAATGTAACCTTCACGCCATCTTCTTGGTTTGCACCAAGCTCTTTTGCCAGCTTTGCAGCAGAGAGCCAACCTGCGGTACCTCCACCAACAATCAATATGTTATTAGTCTGCTTCATACAACAACCTCAAATTTTGGTAAAGCCATATTTATAAACTTTATCAAGTAAATCTCTGTGTTTTGGAAGGTGCTTCACTAGGCGGCTACTGAGTTCGCTTACATCCTGTATCTTTCTCTTTGCCAAGCCCGTCATATTAAAGCTGTGTTGATTATGAGAGATATCGGTATTGAAATTCATGCCATAGAGAACATATAAGTAGCTATCAAGGTTAAATGGTTCCCATGCATGTTCAAAATCGTATTTTGTCGGTGGGTGTTCTTTCCAATGCTCCAAACGGGTTAGTAAAGTGTCCGGAATAGTATGTTTTGAGCAGTTATCACGCCAATACTGCGTATCATCTCTATCTGAAATACAGTAGTGCAACTTGATAAAGTCGATTGTTCTTTCCATTCTCATTGTAAAAGAACGGTTAAACTTTTCTTCAACATATTGCATCGCACCTCGAGACCTTGGAAATTGATCAGCCAACATGTTTGCAGCGGCGTCATACAGATAAATGGCAGACGCCTCTAGTGGCTCAACAAAACCTGCTGACATGCCTATCGCAACGCAGTTTTTATGCCAGAACTTTTCTCTGTAGCCTAATTTTAAAGGAATTACTCGAGCTTCTAACCCTTCAGCTTCCGGTCCAACATATTCTCTAAGTTGTTTTTCCGCTGTTTCTATATCAGTGTGTTTACTACTAAAGACGTGTCCGACCCCACGGCGGTTATATAAACCAATATCCCAGATCCAACCATTATCTTGCGCGGTCATAATGGTATGAGAAGCAATCTCACGTTGTGGATCGGCATATGGCACCTGCATCGCGATAGCTGTGTCGTTTAAAATGATATCACTGATATCGTTCCATGGGATCTGATAAGTCTGCGCCATCAAAATCGCTTTTGATCCGCTGCAATCAACAAAAAAATCACCTTGTATTTCAGCATGGTTGCTGTTGTCGGTTACAACTGACTTGATAAAGTGTTGTTCACATAACTGTACACTCGTCACATTACCCAAAACGTGCTTTACACCTAAGTTTTCTACACAATGCTTGGTTAAAAAACTTGCAAATTTGTTAGCGTTTAGATGATATGAATACTCTTGAACAGCCTGGTATTCAGGAGTTGTTTTCTCTTTCGGTGCTAAACCATTATCACAAACATGGCTTTGGGTCGCGACAACATGATCATAACGAGCGTTTTCGCCATATCCCAATAAATAATACGGCGCTAAGCTAAATTCGTATGATGAATGAGAAACAGTATTCAGCGGGTGGTAGTATTCATGCAATTGACCGTTTTTTGGCTTCATCCAATTAGCAAAAAGTGCACCTTGTTTAAAGGTTGCGTCGCACTGGCGCATGAAATCAGCTTCTTCAATTCCGACTTTACGAAGGGTAGCCCTTAAATTAGGCCAAGTACCTTCTCCTACGCCAAGAATCGGAATATCTGGTGATTCAACCAAGGTAATCTGTACAGCACCTGATTTAGAGCTGTTCAACTGGCTTGAAAGTACCGCAGCTGTGAGCCACCCAGCAGTACCACCACCGACTATAACGACCTGATTAATTTGATGTGACATAACAACCTCAACCTATGTACTTATAATAATAATCTTCTCAAGATCATTGGTATAAGTACATAAAAAGAAGGAAGGTATAAACCTTCCTTCTAAAATTAAACGTAAGATTTTAGAATCTATACGATAGTTTTAAGTAGGTGTTACGTCCGTTTTCTGCATGAAGACGCATCGCATTAAAGTCGCCTTCTAAACGTTGTAAAGTAGTTTCTTCAAGTAGATTTGTCGCTTCTAGGCTCAGATCTAGCTGCTCATTGATATGCCAAGTTGCAGATGCATCAAGATATCCGTGAGCTTCCCAAAGAGCATTACCACCGATACCTGTACTTTCAGCAATATAATCATCACGATGGTTGTATGCTACACGTACAGAGAATAGATCTGATTCGTAATAACCTGTTAAGTTGTAAGTTAGTTTAGACAAGCCTGGCAGAGACACTTTCTTCACAACATCATTTGTGCTTTGCAAACCATGACCATCTGCATATGTGATGTTAGCAATTACGCCAAACTCACCAAATGCCTGTTGGTACTGAAGTTCAATACCTTCAATTTGACCACCTAAGCCTTGAGCTGGCTCAGAAACAAATCGAGTTTCACCATCAACTACGATCTGACTTTGGTTTGCACCTGCAATAATGAACGATTTAATATCTTTATTGAAGATAGTAGCTGATAGCAATGAAGACTCATTGAAGTACCACTCTAGACCGATGTCTGCTTGAGTTGCACGGTATGGGTCCAATTTAACAGAACCACGTGTGTACTTAGTTTGTGTCTCGTTATATGCAGACGCTGGGTTCATAAAGGTATAGTTTGGACGACTCATCACCTTGGCAGCTGACATACGTAGGATTAAATCTTCCGACAAATCTAACGCTAAGTTGAAGCTTGGTAACCAATCCGAGTAATCTTTTGTATCACGCTTTTTACTTGCCAACGTAACGAAGTCATAATAGTCCGCAGCACTTTCTGTTTGTACATAACGCAAACCTACATTGCCTCGGAATGAATCACCAGAGAAGTCACCTTGAACGTATGCGGCAAAAATGTCTTCTGATACCAATCCCCATCCGGCTTTTTGTAAGTCTGAGCCGGTCTTAAATTTATTGATATGTGCTCTAATTTTATCGCCATCAACACGAGCTATGTTCGTAGGTGAACCTCCAGTAAGGCCTACCCCAGTATGATTAAAGTGACCGTCAGCGAAGTCAGCCTTAGTTAACTGCCCATTTGCGCCCATGTTTACCTTGGGGTCAAGTGTCCATCTGTTTGCATAACTTAAAAACTCATGATCACGCACTTTAACACCCGTTTTAATGTTAGTGATGGCGCCAATATCCACAAAGAAGTCTAAATCTAGTTGAGCAAACGTTTCTTCATCAGAACGTACACCTTCCACAACGTTTGGTACACCCATAAGATACTCTGAATGATTTCCAGCATCTGTACCTACAGGAGCCAAAATCATATCGTCTGAACGTGACATATCAAAAACAATAGATTGATTTGGATTTGATGACGTCCAACCGATACCATAGTTACCGCCGTCTCCACCATTTGCTTCGGTTTTACCTATAACAAATTTTGCTTCGTATGTGTCGGCTCTGTATTTAGCATCAAATGAATAAACTTTAGTATCTACTTGAGCGTTACGTGTATTCTGGTCATCAAGAGGACCACCTGCAAATGTACCATTTAACGCTCGTCCACCACCTGGAGCAAACTTCGTTGCACCCGTTACACGAGGATTAAATTCAGCAGCAGTACCAGGAATTATCAAGAAGTTCTGGTTTGAGTTTCCAGCGTCCAAATCAACTTCAAAGTAACTAAATGACATGTCTAACTGGTCATTTGGAGCATATTGCGCTACGAAGTTAATTGCATCACGGGTACGCGTTTGGTTGAACTCAGAGATACCTGCACCAGCCCAACCATCATCCATATAGTTTTCAGCTTTATGTGCGCGGCCAACAGTTTCTAACGTTGACAAAGCACCTAGAATACCCCAAGTCTCATCATCGTTTTTCCAACTAACTAAACCACTACCACCAAAACCTGTGTCGTCAGAGATACTATTGTCCTGAGCCTCGATTGAGCCAAAGAATGTCATAGCGTCTAGCTCTAATGGTTTACGTGTACGCATAACAACGGTGCCACCAACACCACCTTCATCTAGGGAAGCTGTCGGTGATTTGTAAACATCAACACCTGCAACCATCTCAGTCGGCATCAGATCCATATCAAACGAACGTGACATCGCGTTTTGAGAGAACCAACCTGTAGACGCAACATAGTTGCCATTAAGTGAAATAGCAGTTAATTCCGGATTTGTACCACGAATAGAAACTGAACCACCCTCACCTGCAAAGTTACGTGTGATTGAAACACCAGGAATACGTTGCAAAGACTCCGCAATATTCTTATCTGGCATCTTACCAATATCTTCTGCTGATATTGAATCAACAACCGCATTCGCAAAACGTTTGGTATTTAACGCAGCCTCTAACGAGCGACGAATACCGCGCACTTCAATTACTTCAACATTTTCTTTTGCTTGGTTTTCTTCAGCAGCCGCAACGCCAGAAACGCCCGCACTTAGTGCGATACCGACATTAACTGCAAGTAAGCTCTTTTTAAAATTATTAGCTAACACAGGATTCCCCTTGAATCATTTTGTTG
Source organism: Pseudoalteromonas sp. T1lg65 (assembly GCF_051930985.1). Classification (NCBI taxonomy): domain Bacteria; kingdom Pseudomonadati; phylum Pseudomonadota; class Gammaproteobacteria; order Alteromonadales; family Pseudoalteromonadaceae; genus Pseudoalteromonas; species Pseudoalteromonas sp. T1lg65. Next base: position 2,454,953 of record NZ_CP196837.1, read on the forward strand.
GTTTTAAAATCACTTCTGCCCAGTGATGATGACAACGCTGTCATCTAATAACAAACCATACACTCAAAATTACATATTCGCTACAACTTTTTTGTTCAGTAATTCAAAAAATATTCACATTGATTTTTTTAGTCTTAAAAATCAATGCTTTATAATGAAATTACAAATGGTTTGTTACAAATTTTCGTCAGAATAACATAAAATTTTTGTGTAATGTAGGCTTGATAGGTCCAATGACCTGAAGTGAGGAAAATGGCTTGTAACTTTTTTGATACAAAGACTTAGAGGGAATGATTCAAAGTAATCTTGGGCAGAAGTTTACAAGTGAGAATCAGTATCAATGACAACGCTGTCATTTTAGTTCTGTCTTGCCGCTTTGTCTATAGATTTAGTAAATATTCTTTGTCGTTTCCTATAACTTTCAAACTATTCTCAAATAAATTGGGATACTTTAATTACTAAACTTTTGAACATCAGTAATTTAGTATTCTTTTTCGATTGCTCTATTTAACATGTCGCAATAGATCTTTTTTGTAACTTAACTGGTATCTCAGTGAAATGTGGTTTGAGTTAGGGAATTGATGTGTATTTTTGCATCTAGATAGCAGTGCTGCTAGGACAAACTTTACTGTACTCTTGTGATCTCAGCAGTTCATTTCGCGCAAATAATATTTATATGTTTTGTGTTGAACAGCCGGTACTTATTAAAGGGTTGGCTACTGAGAGTAACTTGATTGATGTGCAAAGCGGCAACTTTAAAAGGTAAAGGGACACCCGCCCCTTCACCATCGTTTTTGAGGTGAACTACGGACACCAAAAGACAGTCAGATTGATCCCTGGGTGATTAAGCACCGCGCGCAATGGAATATCGTACTCGCTGCCGGCTAGTTTAGCCTGTTCATAAACACGCTTTTTCTCTTCACCGGAAATCAATAACACAGCGGTTTTACTGCTGACGATCCCTGATAAACTTAGACTCATACGTTCTGTGATTGAGCCTGTTACTTCGCTTTGCTGGGCATTAATTGCACATGTAAGCGCTTCTGTTTTCAACGCGTTTTCTAGGCCTTCGGCATGAGGAAACAAGCTTGCTGTATGTCCGTCAGGACCCATTCCTAGAATAGTTACGTCAAATGGGCGCTTCAAGGTTTGATAAGATTGCTCGCAATCTTGCTGGCCTTTCTCTGCACTTTCGGCACCATTCTTCATGGTGACGAAACGCGCGTTTTCGGCTTCATTTTGCAATAACGTAGTGCGAATAAACGCTTCGTTAGACTTTTCGTGGTTTGGTTCAACCCAGCGCTCATCAACCATGGCAACCGTGATTTTATCCCATCCCAGATCTACAGAGGAAAGATACTTGTATGCTGGAGCAGGTGAAGAACCACCCGACACCATTAATACCGCTTCACCGTCTTGTTCAATTCCTGAAGCCAGCTCCACTTGCAACAACTGTGCTAACGCCTCTGTCATTTGGTCTTTTGAGTCAAAAAACCGTTCGGTTACTTGCGCCATTATGCTTGCTCTCCAACGTTGAACCAAACATGGTTGTTTTCTTCTAATAATTCATCAGCTGACTCCGGTCCCCAAGAGCCCGCACGGTAGAGTGAAGGTGACCCTTTTTGTTGCCATCGTGCAATTATTGGATCTATCCACTTCCATGCTAAGCGAACTTCATCTCTGTGAATAAACAGCGCGGGATTATTAGCAGCTGCATCTAACATTAAACGTTTGTATGCATCGGAGTGATAGCCATTGCTATATTTATCGCTTAAAGAAATGTTCAAAGTGACCGGTTCAAGTTGCATTTCTAACTTGTCTAACTGCTTAGACATCAGGGTCAGTTGAATGCTTTCCTCTGGCTGTAAGCGGATCACCAAACGATTAGGCTGAATCGTACCAGCCGCTTGACCGTATACGTTGTGAGAAACAGGTTTGTATTCGACCACAATCTCTGCACAGCGCTCTTTCATTCGCTTACCTGTTCTTAGATAGAAAGGTACACCCGACCAACGCCAGTTATCAATATGGGCACGAATAGCCACAAAAGTTTCGGTTTTACTAGAGCCTTCGCCTAACTCTTCCAAATAACCTGGGACTAGTTTTCCACCTAACTCACCTGGCACGTACTGACCGCGCACAACATTGTCATCAACAGCCTCATCAACAAGTGGGCGCAGCGCCTCAAGCACTTTCATTTTTTCGTTGCGAATACTGTGTGCATTTAGCTTGTGTGGTGATTCCATTGCCACTAAGCATAATAACTGTAATAGATGGTTCTGAACCATATCGCGCAGCGCACCCGCTTTATCGTAAAACCCCGCACGGCTCTCAAGCCCAACAGTTTCAGAGATACTGATTTGAATGTTATCGATAGTCTTAGCATCCCAAAGATTTTCAAAAAGCACATTTGAAAACCTCAATGCCATTAAGTTTTGTACTGTTTCTTTACCTAAATAGTGGTCAATACGGAAGATTTGCTTCTCTTGGAAAAATTCACCAATTTTAGCGTTGATCTCTTCTGCTGATTCACCACAGTAACCGATAGGTTTCTCAACAACCACACGAGACTGCTCTGTGATCAATCCTTTGATTGATAGTATTTCACAGCATCTGCCGTACACAGCTGGCGGTAACGAAAGGTAGAAGACACGCGATCTTTGAAGTTCTTCGTCCAAGATGCCTCTTAGCTTATCCCAATTATCATCTTCTTCAGTGACATTAGTAACAACAGGAACCAAAAACTCAGAAAAAGCCTGCCAATCCTTTTTGTTGTATTCGCCTTTACCTAAATGGGTTTGCAATGCTTGATGTGCCGTTTCGATAAATTCTTGTTGTTTATTTTGTTCACGAACGGTGGGGAGTATGCGGGAGCCTTCTGGAAGATTACCTTCTTGATAAGCACGGTAGAGGGCAGGCAAAAGCTTACGTAAAGCAAGATCTCCGCCTCCGCCAAAAATGACGATGTCAAAAGGATTAAGCATAATTCACTCTCATTTGTTAAGCATGCAGTGGTGCACGCGAGATTAAATTTTGGTTTGGTATCAATTCCTGAGCTTACCAAACAGATTGGATAACGGGCGATGAATTCGTTTGTAAACTTTTATTCGGACTGAATCCGTAGACAGCTTCAATAAACGATTCTCTTGTTTACGCGTTTAAAACGTCGTTAGTTAATAAGCTAGCACTGTGTTAAATAAATTTTTTATCAATCGTAACTGAACCTAATCAACTTTGGGCTGAAAATGAGCCTTAGAAGCCTGTAATTCCTCTCACAAAAATACAGGCTCTAAGTACTCCAGCGCTACCCGTTCAAAGGTATCCATTTAACCCTCGACTTCCCTGCGAGTGGTGTTAATTCTTTCTATTTTTCTTGTAGTATTCAATCAGCCCTGCTGTAGAGCTGTCGTGTGGGTTTACCACTTCTGGGTTTGTTAATTCGGTTTCAATGTTTGAGGCTAAGCCTTTACCGAGTTCCACGCCCCACTGATCAAATGAGCAAATGTCGAGGATGATACCTTGACAGAAAATCTTGTGTTCATACAGGGCAATTAGCCGCCCTACGCCTTTAGCATCCACTTTATCCAAAATAAATGATGATGTAGGTCGGTTACCTTTGTGGATCTTATGTGGGATCAGTGCTGCTATTTCTTGTTCTGATTTCCCCTTTGCAAGCAAGTCGCTTCGAACCTGCTCAGCATCCACACCGGCCATCAATGCTTCTGTTTGGGCAAAAAAGTTAGACAGTAAAATATCGTGATGCTTACCCACTTTATGTTGTGGTTCAATCGATGCAATAAAGTCAGCAGGGACAATCACATTCCCCTGATGCAAACATTGATAAAACGCGTGTTGTCCGTTAATTCCTGTCATACCCCAAATAATAGGCACGGTTCTGTAATTAACTTCTTCACCTGCAAAAGTGACATGTTTACCATTACTTTCCATTTCACCCTGCTGTAGATAAGCAGGAAGCATGTGTAAGGCTTGATCGTAAGGTAATATAGCTTGAGCCTGGCAGCCTAAAAAGCTGGTATTCCAGACGCTTAACAACGCCATAATCAGCGGAATGTTCTGCTCATTGGGTGCTTGACAAAAATGTTGATCAATCTCGAATGCACCTTCCAGCACTGCAACAAATTTATCGAAGCCCAAATAAAGCGCAATAGGCAAGCCAATCGCACTCCATAGCGAAAAACGACCACCAACCCAATCCCACATCGTGAAGACGTTTTCATCGGCAATGCCAAACGCTCTGGTTTTTTCCAAATTAGTACTTACTGCAACAAAGTGCTTGGCAATGGCCGCTTGGTCTTGTGCCGATTGTAAAAACCACTCCACCGCAGTTTTGGCGTTCGTCATGGTTTCTGATGTGGTGAAAGTTTTTGACGATACGACAAACAAAGTCGTTTCTGGATTCAACTTGTTTAATACAGAGGCTATCTGACCACCGTCAACGTTAGACACATAATGCACGTCAAGCGTGTCATCTGCATATGCTGCTAACGCTTCAGTCACCATTTGAGGTCCCAAGTTCGAACCCCCAACACCAATAGCAACAACGTCTTTTACAGAACGGCCGGTATAACCTAGCCAGTTCCCTGAACGAACACGTTCAGAAAACAATCTCATTTTCTCAAGTTCAACATTAACTTGTGCAGTGATATCTGCGCCATCTACATAAATGGGTGTGTTGTTTCTATTTCGAAGCGCGACATGTAGCACGGCTCTTTGCTCAGTGATGTTTATTTTTTCTCCACTGAACATTTTTTCACGCCAAGCAGCAATGTCACATGCTTCTGCTAAGTCGACTAATTCAGAGAAAGCTTGCTCGTCGATAAGTTGCTTTGAAAAATCAAACAGCACGCCCGGCTCTTGCCGAGAAAAACGTTCAAATCGTTGCGTGTCAGTTGAAAACAATGACTTTAAATGCTGACTTTGCAAACGATCTGCGCTAGCACACAGCTTTTTCCAACTTTCCAGCTCTACACGACTGCTCATAACCCTTTCCCCAAATGACGTAATTTATTACCAATCAGCGACTTTTTGCATCTGGTAACAATAAAGAAACATCGAACATATTAAGCACGATATGTCAAAATGACAACGCTGTCAAACGTCTTCTTTACAATTTTACAATGCGAATAATACCCTAAAATCCAATTTTTGACACCGGTATCATAAATTTATTTTGTCTCAGCTTCGTTAACCAATAATTGCTTTGATTTAGCGGTGTTGATCCTTGAGAAATTTAGGAACCCAGCCCTTTGCTTAAGCAAAGAATACCGCACGATTTCGGATAATTCGTATATCAGGGATCCACACACCTCTGATAGACTAAGAAAAATAGATGATCAAAATATTAAAAAGCTTTAGAGTCATTGACCAAATACCGTTAACATAATGACTGATAATAAATCTCAGCCCACGCAGAAGAACAACAAAATGAAAGTAACCATAAATGATGTTGCCAAGCTAGCTGGCGTATCGATGAAAACTGTATCTCGAGTGATAAACAAGGAACCTTCCGTTCGGCAGAAGACCTATGACCAAGTTATGGAAGCTGTGAAAGCGCTGAACTACCAGCCTAATATTGCTGCTAGAAACTTAGCAGGGACTTCATCATTTGCCATTGGACTCGTTTATGACAACCCCAACGCCTATTACGTTATTGATATGCAAAATGGCGTTTTATCTCGCTGTAAAGATGAAGGCTATGAACTGATCATTCATCCTTGTGATTCGACCGCAGATGATATGGAAGAAGAGTTTAGGACCATGATTAAGCGTTCTCGATTAGCTGGATTGGTGTTGACCCCACCACTATCTGAGCAACAAAAAATAATCGACTTGCTTGATGAACTGGGCATTCTTTACGTTCGCCTTCTCTCTGGACGTTCTGAAGACGCCGAGCACAGTGCTAGTAATTGTATTTTTGTAGACGACTACACGGCGGCATACGAAATTACCGAGCACCATATCGCCCATGGCCATCACAATATTGCTTTTGTGTTGGGAGATAAAGAGCACAAATCAACATCAGAGCGTTTAGCCGGTTATCTGGATGCCCTTAAAGCTCATGATATTGCTTTAGATGAAAGTCTGCTATTTCAGGGGACTTATTCTTTTGAGTCTGGCGTACAGGGTGCTAAAAGCCTACTTGCCAATAACAATGAAAAAGGTATCACTGCAATCTTGGGCGGAAACGATGAGGTTGCCGCAGGTGCACTGTTTGCGGCTCGGCTGATGAACATTGCCATACCAGAACAACTATCAATCAGCGGGTTTGAAGACTCGCCATTCTCCAGACAAACTTGGCCAAAACTGACAACCGCACATCAGGCTAATAATGTTATTTCTGAACATGCGGCTAGGTTATTATTTTCCAAAGCACGCGGTAATCGTAAACAAGACAAAGAACTACAAACCGTGTTTACACCTTCAATCGTAGTCAGAGAAAGTACAGGCAGACGTTCTCAGTAAAAAAGGCGCTTTCGCGCCTTTTTCAACTCTTAATATCTGGTGTGCTCTCACCCAGTCCCGACCAGGCATTAATCAGAGCTTTTACCAAAGAAGCAAGCGGGATTGCGAAGAACACGCCCCAAAAGCCCCATAGCCCACCAAAAAACAGCACCGCAAAAATAATGTAAACCGGGTTGAGATCAACCGCCTCGGAAAATAGCAATGGCACTAATACATTGCCGTCCAAAGCCTGAATAACTGCGTAGGCAATGATGATAGTCCAAAACTCGGGCGCTACACCAAACTGGAATAAAGCCACTGCGGCAACCGGAATGGTCACCAACGCCGCCCCGACAAATGGAATTAATACGGAAAGTCCAACTAAAGTTCCCAACAACGCAGCATAGCGCAGGTCTAGTAACGAGAAGGTGATAAAACTAACCACACCAACGATGATGATCTCAAATACTTTTCCGCGAATATAATTCATGATTTGATGATCCATTTCATTCCAAACCTGCGCAATCAGCTTCCTGTCCTTTGGTATTACTCTAGCGATACCAGAGGTCAACTCAAATTTATCTTTCAACATGAAAAAGACTAAAAGAGGCACCAGAACCAAGTAAATTAGCCAAGCAACAGCGTCACGTAATGACGTTAAAGATGCAGAAAACAGCACCTGTCCCAGTTCCAATACCTTATTTTCTACTGAGCTAACTATCGTTTGCACTTGAGCAGAAGAAATCAAAGTCGGATAAGAGTCAGGGAGATGCAGTAAGAAGTATTTTCCCTGTTCAATCATCGTGGGACTTTCTTGTAGTAAATTCGTTAACTGCTGCCACAGTATTGGCACAATCCCCAAAATTAGACCCAGCACAATACCCGAGAACACTAACATCACGATGGTTGCTGATATCAGCCTACTGCTGAGTATCTTCTCTAGTTTAGAAACCGGCCAATCCAGTAAATAGGCGATCACAACAGCAACGAGTACCGGTAATACAAAGCTGCCGAAAAAATAAAGTAATGCACCTATTGCTAATAGCATTAGTAATAGGGTCACAGAATGCGGATCAGAAAACTTTTTTACATACCATGCTTTAAGCAAATCAAACATTGGTGATCTCCATTATTATTTCCCTCGTTCCTGAGGGGTGTTCAGTGTACTTCACACCGTTGACTTTGAGGTACTTTTTTATATCAGAAATATCTTGTTCAACAGCAAACTTACAACACAGTGTTTGATGATTATCACCATAGGTCTTAAGCAGCCATTTAAATTGTACAAATAGCTTAGGGCAAACTAACCGTGTTAAGTCATTCGTCGTATTATTTGGATTTACATCATGTATTTCAGGCAACGCTGTAGCCCTTCTGAAAGTGATAGTTTATTCTTAAAAAGATCAATTTAAATATTGGGAATCTACATGTCACGCACCAATAATAAGGCTCGCTTACCAGCCAACCCTACTTTAAAAGAAATCAACTGGTATAAAAAGCAAATTAATTGGGGAGAGTTACCGCCATTCTATCACTTAGTTGCTTCTTCTATAAGTGAAAGCGAAGGGGTTTTACACCACGGTTTCGATAATGCTGTAAAGAGGTTGCTAGACAAACGAAACTGGAATTTAGAACTCTTGGGTGGTTATGAAGACGATAACGGTGTTATCTTTTGTGAAAGAAAACCGCTAATTAAGCTACACCAAGTTTTCACTGATCGTGGATTTGAACTTTGGGCTTTTCCTATGGCTAAAGACACTGTCATAGACAGCTATATCAAAGATAATCGATTTATGGAATTTAGAGTCTGGGACCCACATAGTATGAAGCTCTTGCTCAGATTCAACCAATTACACAAGTTTATTCCATTTTATTTTGAACGCGGCGACTTGGCAGACAAAGCACTTATTTTGCATGCTCATAAGGTACTTCACAAAATAGTCGCGTTTTTAGAAAAAGAATTGAACGTTGTTACGCTTGATGGAGTCTCAATCAAGTCGTTCTATCAAATGTGTGAAAAAGATGCCAGAGCATGTAGTGACGAAGTTGATATAGCTAGGATCATGCTCGGAGAAGATACTAAAAGGGATTAAAATGCAGTTATTTCCCCTGCTTCGCTCAGCTTTATTAGCTGTAGCACTTAGCGCCTCGCCGGTAGGCGCTCAATCAGATTTAAAACTTCCAGATTTAGGTACTTCAGCACTGCAAGTTTTGCCTCTTGAGAAAGAGCAAGCCATCGGTGAAGTCATGATGATGCAGTTGAGATCGCAGTCTCCACTGATCGCAGATCCGGTGCTCGAGGAATACTTAAGCAGCCTAGGTAATAAACTTGTTGCTAACGCCAATGATGTCCGTTTTCCATTTACATTTTTTTGGATAAATAACAATGATATCAATGCATTTGCCTTCTATGGCGGCCATGTTGGCGTGCATACTGGATTGATAGCGCAGTCCGATACAGAGAGTCAGCTTGCCTCTGTTCTAGGTCATGAAATCGCACACGTAACACAACGCCATCTAGCCAGAAGGCTGCAAAATGCCAGAGATAACAGCGCAATGACCATTGCTGGAATGATAACGGGTATTTTAGCGACCATCATTGCACCAGATGCGGGTCTGGCAATCCTAGCTGCAAACTCAACTCAAGCATCACTAAATCAATTAACTCACAGTCGTAAAGCAGAGCAAGAAGCCGATCGTTTTGGTATGCAAACACTGCATAATGCTGGTTTTGATCCATACGCTGCCAGTGAATTTCTAACCAAGTTATCAGATCAAATCCGCTATAAAAACAAGCCGCCAGCGTTTTTGCTAACTCACCCCCTACCCGACAGTCGAGTATCAGACGTCAGACTGCGGGCACAGCAATATGACAAAAAGTATTATGCCTCTAGTCCATCATTTTACTTAGCCAAAAGCAGAGCGTTAGCACGCTACTATTACAAACCAGAAACAGCTGAAGGCTATTTCAAAAATGCCAAAGAGCGGTCATCAGATCTTGACAAAAGTGCGCTGGATTACGGCTTGGCCATTAGCTTATTAGATCAAAAGAAATTGGATGAAGCTGGCGCAATCATTGAAAAATTAATAACCAAAGATAAATACAACCTGTTTTATTTAGATGTATACACCGATTACTTAATTGCCATAGAGCAAACCGGTAAAGCCATGGAGATACTCAAGCAACAGCATGAACTAAGGCCAAACAACCAGGTCATCACTTTAAATTATGCGAATGCTGCCATAGAAGCGAAAGACTATGATACCGCTGAGCAACTGCTGAAAGTGTTCTTATTAGAGAAACCTGAGCATGTACTAGCAAAAGAGCTCTTAACCAAGACCTACGAAGCGCAAGAAGATAAAGCCGCCTATCACGAAGCGAAAGCCAGTTTAATGTCTCACTATGGTGCCTTTAGTAAAGCGGCTGATGAAATACAACGCGCGCTTAATCATGTTGAAGATCATGAAGATGTAAAGCGTACGCGATTAAAAGCATTGCTCAGTCAATATCGAGACATGCAAAAAGAAATCGCCAAATTATAACTCTGTCGGCCGTTCAACACAGAACGGCTTTTCGCGCGCCATACATTAAGATATGATCCTAAAAAAATGCACTTATGGAAAAAACAATGTCAGTCGTAATTTATCATAACCCTCGCTGTTCAAAATCAAGAGAAACTTTGGCACTACTGGAGTCGAACGGGGTGCAACCTGAAATCGTTGAATACCTTAAGACACCCATTGATGCTGCAACTTTGGATACACTTATTAAGCAGCTTGGTTTTGATTCTGCACACCAACTAGTGCGAAATAAAGAAACCATTTATAAAGAGCTTGGCTTGAGCACAGAAACCGCCGAACAGTCGCTTCGTCAAGCAATGCTCGACAACCCCAAACTGATTGAACGCCCAATTGTTGTTAACGGCGATAAAGCCGCCTTAGGCCGACCTCCTGAGCAAGTGTTAGCGCTTCTGTAATGACTAACATTCTGGTTTTATATCATTCTAGCCATGGCTCAGTTGAGAACATGGCCCTTGAGTTTTACGATAGTATTACTTCCCAAGGTGGCAATGCTATCTTACGTACTTTTGAAAAACGTAAAGCGCAAGATGTAGTAGTCACTAAGCAGGATTTAATAAACTGCGATGGCCTCGCTTTTGGTTCTCCAACTCGGTTTGGAATGATGGCGTCACAAGCTAAGGCTTTCTGGGAGTCCACCAGTGATCTTTGGTTAAAAGGCCAGCTTATCGATAAGCCAGCTTGTGTTTTTTCTTCCTCTAGTAGCATGCATGGAGGCAACGAGGCCACACTGCTGAATTTGTCTCTGCCTCTGCTTCATCACGGTATGATGCTACTCGGTGTGCCATACGACGTCCCCGAGTTGCTAACGACCACTACAGGCGGGACGCCATATGGAGCAACGCATGTTGCTGGAAGTAATAATGATGCAACTCTTAGTAATACCGAAGTCAAAATTTGCCGAGCTGCTGCATTACGTCTTTTGAACATAGCGGAAAAGTTATCATGAACAACATTCCAAAAAAGCCCATAACTAAACGGTTTCAAACCTTCGCTTTATCCGGCTATATTGGCTTATTGGTTTTAATGCCACTTTGGTTATTTGTACTAGCGCCACGTGAAGGCTACAGCACAGGATTTGTGTTTGCAGTGTACATCCTACCTTTATTACTGCCGCTAAAAGGCGTTATCCAAGACAAACCTTACACCTATGCTTGGGCTAACTTTGTGGTGATGTTGTATTTTATTCACGGTTTAACAATGCTTTGGGTGTCGCCTGATGAATTACTATTAGCGCTTTTAGAGTTGTTTTTTGCCAGTTTAATGTTTATTGGATGCACGTACTACGCAAGACATCGAGGACAAGAACTTGGCTTAAAAATTCGTAAACTTAAAGAAGATTTGGCCGAAGAAAAAGCAGCTCACGAGCATCAAGATAAATCTTAATTAGCAAAAAAGCGCCGAATACGGCGCTTTTTTCTTGCAGCTTCTCTGTAAATACCAATCCGCTTAAATATCTGATCAATTTAAGAGATAAAATCTGCTGCTAACTGCGTTAAAAATTTCTCATTTAGAACAACTAAATAGCAAAATTTTTGCCTTGTCTTACCTTAGCGATAGCAGGACGCGATAGCGGTGTTATCAACTCACTTTTCTTGACTCAAAATTGATCAACTAATTAAAAGGATTGGTATAAATTATCAAAGGCACTTAGGGTCATTACCCCAACCTTAAATTGATCACTGTGATGATCACCAGTGCCGAAAATAACACTTGTACCCCCACACTTACCCAAGCCAACGCCTTGACTCCCCATAAAGACCAAGGCGTAGATATCGTTGGGTAGAGTGGATTTTTGCGTTTTCGTCTAGCCAGACCAAACAGCACCAAAGATAATCCGGTTGTCGCCAGCGTCGCCAAGGTTTTATCTGATACCAATTCGGTAAAAAACAAGAAGATCTGCAACGGCATAATTATCGCGGTAAACGCATAAAGCAGGTGCACCGTTTTGATTTTTGCAAACTTAGCATCCTGTGACAGTTCGATAATGCCATGATTTTGGAATGCCCGCTTAGCTTCTAAAGCTTGCTCGCGCATTGCTACTCGAAACGGACTTTCCCCTTGACTGTCAAGTAACGTTGCATCAACCCCTTTGGCAAATAATAACTCGATGAGCGGCGCCGAATTGGAAGCGGCCGCAAAATGCATAAGATTTCGTCCTCGATGGTCTAACTCATCAGCTGGATGGTGTTCAAGCAAGTTCTCAACCACACTAACAAAACCTTTTTCAGCAGCCAGCATCAAGCTGGTTCTACCCTGCTCATCTTTAGCTGTGCCAATAGCTCCTTGATTGACCAAATTAAGAACTATAGATTGCTTTACTTGCTCTTGTCTTAATTGAGAAAGTAATGCTTGCTCTAATTGTTTCTGTACCCCTTCATCATCCTCACATAACGCTTTTAACAAGCCGTATGTAGATTCTCCAGATTCAAGCTTTTCAGTTGCGATTTGTTTGGCTTGCTGTTGATCCGATGAGCAGGTATCGATGTGGTTAACTATCGCCTGTTGTAATTCTTGTTGCTCTGTATTCCACAACTGACACAAAGATTCAGCATCAAAACTCATACCTGATTCAATCAACCAAGTCAGAATTGCAAAGCCTTCTTTCTCAATTAGCAACCTAGCGAAGCTGCAGAAGTCACAGTCTATTTGCATTTGGATATTAGAATACTGTCCAAGCCGTTGAATCAACATTTGAGTAAATTCTTGCAACGGCATATTGGACGCTTGAACCTGTTGGATAAGCATTCCAACATACTCTCTTTGCTTGTCATCGTAATCGTCGATATGTTGATAATTGCAGGCCTCAAATGGCTCTATCGGACGTAGCCAAATCAAATAGAAAAGTGGTGGAAGTACCGTTGTTGATACACCTTGATCATCAGTGCTGGTCTGACAACTCGGCCATTGTTCTAAGGCATCTAAGATGAAAGCACCATTTTGTTCGACTAACCCTTTTAACAGCATTGGGTACTGAGCAGGCCAAATTAACACTTGTTCCATGAATGTCTGATGTTCCTCAGATTATAATTATTTGCAGCATAAATAAGTTGATATGACTAAGTCGTGAATAATAACAACTGTCAGGTTAAAATGCCCGATAAAATCACGACTATTATTTAATAAATAAACTGGAGACAAAGCATGACTACGCAACTAGAAACTTGGCAGGTGGTGTTAATTATTGTCGGCGTTCTCGGTATGGTAATGAGCAATATTGCATTGCTGAAATACGCAGCCAAACATGAAATGAAAAGAAAGAGTCAGTCTCAACAACCGGAAAAAAGCAACGAGACTAAGCCTTTTGGGGAGTCTGAACGACAAGACTAGTCTCTCGTTGCTAAAACTTTAAAAGCTACACGGATTAAACGTTATGATTTTTTAACCAATCAAAACACTTCTATAGTGTAATGCATTTGCCAAAAAACACTGCCTATTATAACTATGCGACAGCACATGAGTTTTCTATCCACAGCCGTTCAGAGCGTTAACCATGAGTACTAACTTAATATTACTTTGAAAGAACTTACTCTTTGACACCACGTTATAACCGCTTGAAAAATAGTAGAAAAAGAACTCGTTCAGCTACACTCGTGGCTGTTAACTGCACTTAAATGAAATAGTGACTTCATAGGGGTGACCCATAGAGTCTTCAGCAAAACCTCCACCCAATGATAACGCGGCGCCCAGATCATCCACGCTATTCTCGCCAAATATCCACATGGTAGTACCGACGACTTCCACTGCATTGGCAATATTCAGTTTACTTAAATAGGTTTGTTCGTCCATTGCTCCCGTATAAACAGCACTTTCATCAACAACAACCAAAGATCCGCCGGTCTTTTTACAGTAATGTTTAGCTTGCCCAAGTGCAGAATCGACACCTTTGGTTTTTGTTTGAGACATCAATTTTACGTAATGGACACCACCTTCGGTTGGTCTAACGTCATTATGGTGAGCACAGCCGGAAGCAAAAACAGCAATTGCGATAGGTAAAAGTAGCTTTTTCATTTTCATCTCCTGAAATTTGATAAAGCTACTATAGCGGGTGGTTATGGTTTAGGTCCGTTAGGAAATGTACAAAATTGTAATCAGTGCAACAGTTAGTGTTCGACTACTTTTACATCTATCCAAACTAAACGGTGATCTGAACTGGCTTCTCTGTTTTCAATAAGACGATGTAATGGATTTGCTTCAATCGGCCAAAAAACACCGCTATCTGTAACTTGAAAGCCATAATTTGAGGGAAGAACATAGTCCACCCTGGCACCCCAGTGTGCTGTAAATTGCTTACTATATCCATGTTCACTATGTTCCGCTCCCCCTTCACTAGTCGGAAGTACAGTACCATTTACCAACGGATGTTGAAGCAATTGTTCGATAACGCCAGGACGATGTTTATCACCCATATCTGCAGCATTTAGATCACCCAGAATTACAAACCTGCTGTTTGCCGATAAGCCACCTTTGACATTGTTGTCGTCATAAATATAACTACTTTTATCCGGGTCGATGTAATCAGCCATCAGGCGGATCTCATCGTGATTACGTTTACCGTTTCGGTCTTCTTCACCATCAAACACCGGAGGCGTTGGATGCATAGCAAGGACATGAACACGTTTACCATTGATTAAAACTGGCACATCCCAATGCGACTTAGAGCTCAACCTAAGTGCATTCCACTCTGCTTCGTTGTACCAGTTTTTGCCAGTTTTGGGATCTTTAGTTATCAATGCATTGGGCATGTCTTTCCACAGAAACGTTTGCATTGTACGAATTTTTTTGTTTTCGATAGGATACTTGGACAATATCGCCATTGCATAATGACCTTCATAAAAGCCAAAACCCTGCGCATCACCACCAACACCTTGTAGTTTACCATTATTGTCTAAATCAAATGGTGTCGCTAGGCCTGTGTTAACTGGGGCAATATAAAAATAGGGATAGTCAATGGCAGGTTGGCCTTGCTGCGATTGATTCAAGTAGTTTTTTATAAACGCCTGAATGCCCTGTTTGGGGTCTGAAATATAGTCAAATTCATTAAGCAAAATGATGTCAGGCCTAACACGCTGAATAATTTCTGCAATATTTTTGATCTGCTGATGATCTGGGGTTGCAAGCAAAGTTGCAAGTTTATCCTTATCGACCGCTTCGCCACGCTGTTGATAATTAGTTGCTTCCATACTGACGTTGAACGTCGCAACTCTTAATGTTTCCGCGTAGGCACTAGTACACAAAAAGCACAATATTAATAATCTATAAATCATGATAGGTAAGGACTGAAAAGAGTAAAACAGAGAGTCTAAAAGGCAATGTACCGAGTGACAAGCATTTACGGCGAAATGCGCTATCACTCAGTTGAAGTGGTGAAAACTATTATTCCTGAGGCACTTGACGCTTCAATAGCTGTGTATTTGGAGTTTCAACCTTAACTTTTTGGCTGACTTTTTCAGACCGTTTAAAAATGCCTAGGCGAATACGGATAAAATGCAATATTTCTCGTGCAACATCAATATCTACGGCTTTCTCAAGTCCTTCAAAGCCAGGGCTTGAGTTCGCTTCACAAATTTTAAAATGCTCTTCGTCAAATAACAGGTCAATACCTGCCACATCTAAATTCAGAATATTCGCAGTTTGTGTAGCTAACCATTCTATTTCTGGCGTGATTGGATGCGCACTTCCTGTCGCACCGGCACTCACATTCGCTTTGAAGTTCTTGCCGCCCGAGTTACGCTCCATACAAGCTACCGCTCTACCACCAATGGTTAGTACGCGTAAGTCTCTACCATGGCTAGATTTCACAAAGCGCTGCAAAATGATATTTGCCTTTGGATTGGTCGCTTCAATCAACTGCATCAGATCATCAAATTCGCCGCGTGATTTAGATAAAAATACACCGCTTCCTTGAGAACCTGACAGAGTTTTAATAACCACCGGAAATCCGATTTGCTTTTCAACCAATTCGATATTGACCGGAAATTTAACCAACATCGTTTTTGGCGTCGGTAAATTCTGTTGCGCTAAGATCTGCTGTGCAAATAACTTGTCTTTTACTGTTTCAATTGATTGTGAAGAGTTAAAACAATGCACACCCAGTCTTTCAAGGTGACGAATAATCGCCAACGTAAAATACGTAGTACCTGCGCCCATACGCGGTAATACAAAATCAGGCAAGGCCACAGGCTGACCATCAATCAAAATACTCTCTTCGTCTTCTCTGGTCACCAACAAATCAAATTGATCAGGAGAAAACACCTGTAAATCAATATCTTCTTCTTTTGCTACTGCGAGCAGACGTTCAATTTCATAGATTTCTGGTTTCAATAAATTGGCAGAGTCTTTATAGATGATCCAACCGCGCATACTACGTGCCCTCAGCAGGTTTGGTTCAGTGTGCGCGACAGCTATGAGTACGGAAATTGTCTATCCATAAATGCTATAGCTTTGCTGTCAGTCACTAAACCGGGAATATTAAAAAGCGCGATTATGTGGACTCATCAGACAACAGTACAGCAAAAAAAATTTATCGACACCATCTAATTCACTCAACAAAATGACTATTTTTCAATCACCATTGGTGAAATAATTCTGCGTACCATGCGCTTCAATCGCAGACTCAATTCTGAGCAATGCCTGCTTATATACCGCTTCTCGTAAAGGTATTTTGTGCTTCTGCGTTGTTAGCCATGCTGTATCAAATGCGTTCGTCATATAACAGGCTAATTTTTCCTGAACCTTTTCTAATGACCACTTTTCACCTTGCCTGTTTTGGCACCATTCAAAGTAGCTGACGATCACACCACCTGCATTTGCCAGAATATCGGGCACAACATAGACATTTTTTTCTGCCAATATACTATCAGCGTTGGAAGAGATGGGGCCATTGGCGATTTCAACAATGTACCTTGCGTTGACCTTATCTGCGTTATTTTCGTCTATTACGTTTGACAGCGCTGCTGGGATTAAAATATCCACATCCAGCTCGAGTAAATCTTGATTAGTGATCACTTTATGCTCAACGGTTTCACAAACCGACCCATCACAGTACACCGCTTTTAATGCTTTACTCGTTTGTTTTTCTTGATAAATACTTTCAATGTCCAAGCCTTGCTTGGAATAAATACCACCTTTAGAATCACTCACCGCAACCACTTTGTATCCTGCATGATGGAGCAACCTGGCACAGTGATACCCGCCATTACCAAAGCCCTGAATGGCAACGGTTTTGTTAAAAGGCTGCCAATCAAGTTTTTCTGCAAGTGCCTCTATTACTAAGAATGCACCTCGACCTGTGGCGGATTCTCTGCCTTCACTGCCACCAAAGATCAGTGGTTTTCCCGTTATGACTCCCGGTGCTTTACGGCGCTCTATTTTCTCATATTCATCCATCATCCAACCCATAATGCGAGCGTTGGTATAAACGTCAGGCGCAGGTATGTCTTGCTCAGGACCGATGAAATCCGCGTTAGCTCGAACATAGGCTCTAGCCAGACGCTCAAGTTCCATTGCTGACAGCAACTTTGGATCAACCGTCACCCCGCCCTTAGCCCCGCCAAAGGGGACATTCACCGCAGCGCACTTTAATGTCATCCATAACGCCAAAGCTGCAACTTCGCTTTGATCGGTCTGTTGGTGAAAACGGACACCACCTTTTGTTGGACCTAGCAGATCGTTGTATTGGCAGCGATAGGCTTTAAAATAGCCGGTGCTGCCATCATCCATTCTCACCGGTAAACTACTGATCAGGGTTCTAGATGGATGAGCTAAGGCTTGATACGTTGCCTCTGAGATCCCTGTTTCTTTCACTATATGATGCAGTCGATGTAGCGCGTCTTGCAGTAGGTCGGTTTTCATTTCGCCTCCAATGTTTGATCCTTACAGTTATGGTATGTAGGGTGAAAGCGAAAAGATCAAGGGAATGTCGCTTTTGTGCTTTGGTGGTTTCACTCTTTTAAAGTCAACTCAAGCTCTTCAATAAAAGCGCTAGGATTATCCGGCACAAGCAAAAAACTCTGCTGCTTAGCCCGTGTTAACGCCACATAGAACAGTCTGCGTTCTTCGGCATCGGGAAAAGGCTCTTGATTAGGTAGCAGTGCATCTAGTAATGGGTGGGTGACTCGTTTAGATGGTAAATAAGCCGCTTCTAGCCCCATTAGTATGGTAAAGTCAGCTTCAGAGCCCTTAGCAGCGTGAAAGGTAAAACGACTAAAATCCATTGACGGAAAACTTTTGCGCCATAACTCAACTTGCTCATTTGTAGGAAGCAACTGGTGATTACGTGCCAAAAACATTACGCTTACCGGCTCAGACATTTGTTGTTTAATACGCTCCAATACCTGGGTTACTGTGCGCTCTAGATCTGACATAACAATCTTAACTAACCCTTCCTGTTGAGCTTTAGAGGTAGCATGAATACGCTTCACGATTTGCGCTGGGTTACGACAAATAAAGCGACTGGTCGGTTGTAGAATAGACTCACTATAGCGAAAAGTTTGATCGAGTTGAGTGATGGTCGACAGACCAAAATAACATCTGAATTGCGTCGTTAAACTAATATCACCACCACTAAAGCGATAGATAGATTGCCAATCATCTCCCACTGCAAACAATTGTGACTGTTCTCGATTTGCTAGCAGCGCATCAACTAATTTCATCCGTACTCGAGAAATATCCTGAAATTCGTCGACTAAAATGTAGCGCCACGGTGAAATAAACAGTCCTTTGCTGACGTAGCTAATCGCAGTATCTAACATATCATCAAAGTCGATACCGCCTTCATGCTGTAAAAATAATTGATATTCAGCCAAGATTGGTAAGATAACAGCCAACAATTGTGGAAACTGTAATTTCACTGAATCAAGGTGGCCCAGTGTTTTCGCCTGTTTGATAAGTGGTAGTGCATTGACGGTCAGTTGAATTAGAGGCTTAAGGTTTTTAATATCTAACGGCGCCTCTTTTGCTACATTGCAAGCCGCTCTAGCTTGATTAACGGTGTCACGATAAGCTGGTTCCTGTAGCAACGAAATTACAGTGTCTTGAACAAATTTTGTCAGTTGCTGATTACTTGCCGCTAAACTCGACAACTTGGGCTTTTTTCCTTCCACTGCGCTTATTATGCGCATACCTAAACTGTGAAATGTTGAACAACTTAACTCTGTGGAGACACTCTCACATCGTTGTTGCATTTCTTGTGCAGCTTGATTTCCGTAAGCTAGCATCAAAATGTCTTGCGCATGTGCATGCTTACGGTGGAGTAAGTAAGCCACTTTTGCCTTGATCACACTGGTTTTCCCAGTTCCGGCTCCAGCCAAAAGTAATTGCCTATCGTCTTGAATAACACAAGCTTGTTGCTGTGCTCGGGTTAATGGATTGGCTTCAATCGTGCTGAAGAATGCTCGATCGCGGGCTAGGTAATATTTAATATATGCCGCTCTAAACTGATCCGCTTCTATACTGGTCCAACTCGCTATTTCTTGAAGTGTAGCCAATGCTCTTACCGCCTTTAGCGGCAGCCGTTTTCGCTCAACGTTGAGCCAAGAATCAATGGTCTTGTTACACAAATATTGAACTTGCTGTAACCGTCTGGCGTTCAGGTATTGCTGTTTTAAAAGTCTCTCAACCTGCGCTGCACAGTCATACAAATGAGGCAACCGTAAAGCTAGCCAAAGCGGTAAAATTTGCCTGAACAACCCCTGTCCAGTTCGACTTGGCAATACCACTGACTGCGTCGAATTAGCCATAGTAAGTACTAAACGAGAATACCACATCGAGCGTCGCAAATACGGTGCTGCAGTTAACTGTGTAATAGCGATACGTAAAACCTGATGACGGAAATGTAACTCAATTCCGTCATCGATGACTTGGATAGCGCGGATCCGAAATAGGACACGTAACAGAAGTGGTAATGTAATCAAGATGATAGCTGTAAGGTAAATTAATAAAGCCATGCTATCACGAAATCGCTTTTAACCGCAGCTGCGGATAAGAGTTTTAAAAGCGTAAATACTTAAGAAACCATGATTGCGCTCATGCCAATGATGGGATTTAGTTCAATATCAAGGCGTTTTAACGCTGTAATAGCTGACGATTAAATGTGCATGCAACGAAGAGAGTGGACAAAATAGCATTAATCGGCAAATTCGCTTATCCGCCGTTGAGGCTAAATATCTCTGATACTCTACAGCGATAACTCATTTGACGCTGGAGTAATTTTTTTACATCAATTACTGGTCAGAAATGATAGGATCGCGGCAATTTTAGGTTATTGAGTTATATCTATGCTTTCTAGTAACAATATCACCATGCAATTCGGTGCTAAGCCGTTGTTTGAGAACATTTCAGTTAAGTTTGGCGACGGCAATCGTTACGGTCTTATCGGCGCCAATGGCTGCGGTAAATCCACTTTCATGAAAATTCTCAGCAAAGAGCTTGAACCAAGTGCAGGCAACGTCAACTATGATCCAAACGAGCGAATTGCCAAGCTAAATCAGGATCAATTCGCCTATGAAAATTACACCGTCGTCGACACGGTTATCATGGGCCATAAAGAGCTTTGGGAAATCAAGCAAGAGCGTGACCGCATCTATGCATTGCCAGAGATGAGCGAAGAAGATGGGATGAAAGTTGCCGACTTGGAAACTTTATTCGCCGAAATGGATGGCTATTCGGCTGAAGCGAAAGCGGGTGAGTTATTGTTAGGTGTAGGTATTCCTACTGAGCAGCATTATGGCTTAATGTCTGAAGTTGCTCCAGGCTGGAAACTACGAGTTCTGTTAGCTCAAGTGCTGTTTGCAGAACCTGATATCATGCTACTAGACGAACCAACCAACAACTTGGATATTTATACGATCAAGTGGCTTGAAGATGTTCTTAATCAGCGTGATTGTACTATGATCATCATCTCCCACGATCGCCACTTCTTAAACTCAGTGTGTACGCATATGGCGGATATCGATTACGGTGAATTGCGTATTTATCCGGGTAATTACGACGAATATATGTTCGCAGCAACCCAAGCGCGTGAGCGTTTGTTGGCTGACAACGCCAAGAAAAAGGCGCAAATTGCCGAACTACAAACCTTCGTATCGCGCTTTTCTGCTAACGCATCAAAAGCAAAGCAGGCGACTTCTCGAGCCAAACAAATTGATAAAATTCAATTAGAAGAAGTTAAGGCTTCAAGCCGTCAAAGTCCATTTATTCGTTTTGAACAAGACAAGCCATTGTTTAGAAACGCACTCGAGCTTGAGTCTCTATCGCAAGGTTATGATGACGCATTATTTGACCCATTCAGCGGCTTAGTAGAAGTGGGTGAAAAAATTGCCATCATTGGTGAGAACGGTGTCGGTAAAACCACCTTATTAAACACTTTGGCTGGTCGTTTAGCCCCCAAATCAGGTAACTTTAAGTGGTCAGAAAATGCCAATGTAGGTTACTACGCTCAAGATCATGCCGATGACTTTGCCAAAGACATGGACTTATTTCAATGGATGGAACAATGGCAACAACCAGGGGATGACGAGCAAGTTGTTCGAGGCTATTTGGGTCGTATGTTATTTTCTCAAAATGACATCAAAAAATCAGTGAAAGTCATTTCTGGTGGTGAACAAGGCCGAATGTTATTTGGCAAATTAATGATGCATAAGCCAAATATTCTATTAATGGATGAACCGACAAACCACATGGACATGGAATCAATTGAGTCGCTTAACATGGCGCTTGAACAATACGAAGGCACACTGTTTTTCGTTTCTCATGACCGTCAGTTTGTTTCTTCGCTTGCCACGCGAATTTGGGAAATTAGAGATGGTAAAATCATTGATTTCCGTGGTACTTATGATGAATATTTGGCGAAAAGAGAAGCAGAGCAAATCTAAGTAAGCTGAGTTTAGACTAAATAGAATGTACACTTACCCTGACATTTGATTGGGGTGAGTGTCCTATTTGCTTGACAATAAATTGTCTAAAAAAACATCACCTGTCATAGTAACTACCGAAAAAGGTTGATAGTCTGTTGGAGTCAAAACGACAACAAACAACCGATTTGGGGGTGAACATGGAACGGCTACACAACATCTACTCAATCTTGTTACTAAGCAAACTCAAAGCGTGCTTTCCAAACGCTTACGATTTCAAAACCCAATCTTTGCCTATTCCTGAGGCCGATGAATCGATATTTCATCAAGTATTACGAACACATTTAGATGCCGGATTAATACGCGCAGAGAGTGAATCAAGCTATGCATTAACACAAGAAGCATTGTCACTGTTTTAAATACCCCGAGCACTTCGTAAGTACCTAAAACACCATTAGTAAGTATATGCGATGGCTAATCTCCCCTACATTAGCCATCTCCGAAGCCGCTATTGAAGACGCACCTCAGAAAAAATTCCATAAACAACAGTGCTAAACTTTTAATTAATTAGTTGATCAACTTTGAGGCGAAAAAACGAGTTGAAAACACCGCTCTCGCGTCCTGCTACCGCTTAGGTACCTACCTCCTTGTAGGCACCGCTATCGCGTCCTGCTAACGCTTAGGTACCTACGTCCGTATAGGCAAAGTAAAATTTGGTTCTTTCGTTGTACTAAATAAGAAATTTTTAATGCGGTAGCGACAGCCTTAGCCTCTCAAATTGTTCATATATTAATGTGAGTAGGTATTACGCCGTCTAAAACCAGCGGCGCCAGCAAGCAGCATTAACAGCGCGGAGAACGACCCACTAGAAGAATCACTCTCTGACACCTCTGGCTGTTTTTTTATTAACGTATTAGGCATGGGATTTAGCGCTTGTGCTGAATTAGGATCATCATCAACCACAATTACCGCCGTCACTTTAATAAAGTTTTCGTAAGCAGGCTTACTTTCGCTGTCTTTACACTGTGCTTCAGTATAATTTTGTAGCGGAATTGTGCCACAACGAGGCACTTCTGCGATGTCATCAATCACACTCATCCCCTCTCCAACAACTTCGCCAAATACTGCATAACCCCCGTTTTGCGTGTCCAAATTCTTGCTATTGTCAGTCAGGTTAAAAAACCACTGGCTGGTTGCGCCATTAGCATTATTTTCAGGCTTTGCCATCGCAATCGTGCCCCGCACATTTGACCACTTTGGTTCGTTGATGACGCTTTTATCAATAGTGATACCAGCAAAGATATCCGTAGCGTCGTAGTTAAACCCACCGCCTTGAACTACAAAGTCAGGAATTGCACGGTGAACAAGCGTGTCGTTGTAGCGTTCGCTGTTCACGTATTTCAGGAAGTTTTCTACAGTTTTAGGCGTACTTTGATCGTACAAATTAACCTGAAAACTGCCCTTTGTGGTCTGAAACTCCACAATGGTAGCATGGGTCTGCATCGCACCAACTAACATAGATGACAGTGCCATAGTTTTAATAATTTTCATTCTATTCGCAACCCTCTGTTTACAAGCATAAAAACCGCAGCCTAATGGGTTTTCAAATAGTAATCCAGCAATCACAAGCCCTATGTAACAAATGAAAACAAATTGATTGCTCTCAATAACATTTTTATTCATAGAATATTATTTCAAAAATAAAAATAGACACTTTTTAATCAAATTTAGGCTTCTTTACACCATCTGCTCCGATTAGCTCGCTAATACATGCAAAACACCTTTATTTTCTATATGATCGTGCCGATTTTTATTCCAAATTTAGGATGAGTTGCTCATGAGTAATGCCTCTGAAGCTAGCATGGACATGCCTTCGGTCAGTAGAGGACGCTGGACAAAACACGATACCCATTGGGTACTGAGTCTTTTTGGTACCGCTGTGGGTGCCGGAATTCTTTTTCTTCCCATAAATATCGGTATTGGCGGTTTTTGGCCGCTTATTATTATGGCGTTGTTAGCCTTTCCAATGACCTATTTTGCCCACCGTGGATTAGCGAGGTTTGTGTTATCTTCAAAGCAAACCAATGCTGATTTTACCGATGTGGTTGAAGAACACTTTGGTACTGGGGTGGGAAGACTAATTTCACTGTTATATTTCTTTTCAATTTTCCCTATTTTATTGATTTACGGCGTTGGCCTTACCAATACCGTTGACAGCTTTATCGTTAATCAGCTAGAGATGAACTCTCCACCTAGAGTCGTGCTTTCAGGAGTCTTAGTCGCAGGTATGATTGCAGTGATGCTGGGTGGCGAGAAACTGCTGTTACGCGCCTTTGCCGCTTTAGTTTACCCATTAGTCGCTATCTTATTTTGCTTATCGCTATACCTGGTTCCTAATTGGCAAATGCCAGTAGTTTCCTCTCCAGAATTAGGCAGTATGGCTGAAGTACTGTGGTTGTCGGTTCCCTTAGTCGTATTTTCTTTTAGTCATGCAGCTGCTATTTCCAGCTTTGCAAATACCCAACGCCGTCATTATCAGGGTGATGCAGCTGCAAAGTCTGAGGCGATCTTGAGGAATACTTCTATAATGCTCATCGCCTTCGTGTTGCTATTTGTTTTTTCTTGCGTGCTATCGCTCACACCAGAGCAAATGCAACAAGCCAAAGTGGAGAATGTTTCCATTCTTTCTTATCTGGCCAATATTTATGACAACCCTTTGATCGCCACGTTAGGTCCACTGGTTGCATTTATTGCCATTACCTCCTCCTTTCTGGGCCATTTCCTAGGCGCCAGAGAGAGCTTTAATGGCCTGGTAATCAAACAACTGAAACTGCACCATTCTGTCACTGATAAGCTAGGCATTATCTTGATGTTCTTAGCTATTTGGTTATGTGCGGTATTAAATCCAAGTATTTTAGATATGATGGGAGCAATTTCAGGACCTATCATTGCCATGATCCTGTTTATTATGCCGACTATTGCAGTATTCAAAGTAAAAGCAATGGCAAAGTACCGGGGCCATGTTGCTACTTACTTTGTTTTAGCTGTTGGATTATTAGCCGTTTCAGCCTTGCTGTACAACATGTTTGGCTAAATAATCTCAACTGCGGATATATAAACATTTTAGTTTTCGCTCAGCGAGTTGGACTAGCTCGCTGAGTTTTGCCGATTACTTGTGTTAGTTCCACGCAATAATTGGCACGTACTAGCGAACTATGGTAATTTTCAGGGTTTGAAAAGGAACCTATATCGACTTTAGCATGGCATTTACTTTATCTACGCATACCCCGCAACACATTGACCTGCTAATCAACCGCTACCAAGCATTACCCATGGAAGAACAACAGGTATTGAGCACTTTAGCGGTCATTTATAAACCCATCTCACCGATAAAATTAAAAAAAATAGTCGCGCTATTAGCAGACAAAGACGTTTTCCCTCCTTCGTCTTTTTGTAGCAGCATACCACATAGCAAAATACTCGCATGGCAAAAACTTGAGTTGGTCAACTTTAGTGAAGAAGGCTTACAAGTTTCACCATTTTTAGCTAAAACACTCTGCATTTATATGCAAAAAGACAACTGTTTGCTTGCTATCCTGAGTGCTGGAGAAGAAGTTACCCCGGTACTAAATGCGTATGAGTGGGAACGACAGTTTGTCGATGAACAAAGGTTAGCGAGAGATTTTTTACTATTAGGGCAATTTAAAAAGGCGATTGCACAATTAAAGTTCGCCAAAAATCCACAAGCAGTTGATCATAAGTTTAATCACGTACTACTTTCGCTGTACTTTTATCCTTTTGATCTTGAGGAGTTTCTGCAGCTTCCTGACGCACTGCAGTTTCAATGTTTTGCTAGCCTTTTTTATCACTTGCTACAAAGCAGTCAAAATATCACCGCCGCTGTTTCCTTGCTCGACCAAGTGTGTCAACAGAACACCAGTAACTCAGCATTAAAATCATTACAACACGAGTTCGCTCTATACTCAGATACGACGTCGCTAAGTACGGAGTTAACGCCGACTGCATTACACAACAACAGTTATAATTTACAAATCCAAGCGGTAAACGAGTTATTTCAAAATGACTTTCAAGCCTGCGAAACACATTTTTCGCAAGCTTTGTTGGCGAAAAATAGCTTCGGCAAACGCAAACAGCCTTACTTAGGAAGAACCTTAGGTATATTTCACAAACTCTATCTGCTACATGCTGCAAATAACAAAGATGCTAAGCTTTTCGATGAATTATCGCGTCAAATCGATGCAGAAGTACAAGATAGCAAAGAACCTTACAGCCACTACTACGCCAACAATGTGATACTCTATTTAAGCGAAAGTTTGGCAAACAGCCATGAATATAACGGTAGCCACTTAAATTATCTGAGCCAAAAAACGCATCAACCTTTTGACTTCTATCTTGGTGCTTTGCTTGATGCTTATGCCAGTTTTTGGTGCAATCAACACCTAACAGCAAAACAGCAAACTTCCATCGCTGACTGCTTTGACTATTTTACCTCTGTGGGTCTCAAGCGCTTTGCAGCCTTTGCGCAACAGCTGCAAGCAGCCTTGTCTGACTCTACAGAAAAAAAACATGACGACTTTGAGTTACCAAGTCTGATAGAAAGGAAATCTAAATGGGATGTAGCATTGGATAAATTAATAGCACTCGCCCCTTCACCACAAGAGAAAGCAAACCAACAAGGTAAACGGCTTATCTGGCAGTTAAGGTTTGGTCGTTTTGACTTAGAGTTTTTAGCAAGAGAACAAAAGCAAGGAAAATCAGGCTGGGGGAAAGGTAAACCGATAGCAAATAAAGTACTAGCCCAAAACCCTGAGAAGTTTACCTATTTGACGCCGCAAGATAAAAAACTGGTCGCACAAATTTCAGTGGCACCGAGTTATACTGGCAGAACCGAATATCGTTTGGCCGGTCTTGATGCGATGCGCACAGCCCTTGGTGCAGACAATTTATATTTTGAAGATGACCTAAACACGCCGATTACGCTAGTCGAGAAAATGCCTGAGTTAGTGGTCAGTGAAAACCAAGACCAATTACTGGTTACCATTCCCAACCTACCTAGTGAGTTTATCGAGGCTAACTGTTATTCCTTGAGCCGCAAACCTGATTGTATTGAGTTTACGGTATTTGACCAATCTCATATGAAAGTTGCTGAGATCATCGGTGAATCAGGCTTAATTATTCCAAAAACAGCTAAAGATAAGCTACTTAAGGGGATCCGTGCTGTTGCTCCCTATTTAAATGTACAGTCCACACTCAGCGATATCGAAATTGGTTTGGAGACCACCAGTGCTGACGACTCGTTAATTATCAATATTCAACCCTATCAACGTGGATTGGACTTTCATTGTGTGGTTATGCCTTTTGGCGAAAAGGGCCCGCTATTCCAACCTGGACATGGAGCAGCAACGGTCACTGCAGAAATCGATGGGAAGCGGCTTGCAACCACCCGAGCATTATTGATAGAGCAAGAACGACTCGAACAGTTGGATCAACACTGTCCACCGTTTTTGGAAATGACGGATAACCGACTTACGCTAGACGAGCCAGAATCCGCACTGGAAGTATTGGCCGCGCTTGAACAGCTCATGGCAACCAAGCCAAGCCCTATGCCAGTGCAATTACGTTGGCCCAAAGGCAAAAAAATTACGCTATCGAAAAAACTCGAAAGCCAGCACTTACAGCTTGCCATGTCAAAGAAAAACCAATGGTTTGATTTGACGGGTGAGCTACAAATTGATGACCAACAAGTTATCGACTTTAAAGCACTATTAAAAATGGTTGCTACCAGCAATGGTCGATTTATAACCCTTGAAAATGAACAAGTATTGGTACTTTCTGAGCAGCTAAAATCACAACTCGATACGCTTAATCAAGTTGCACACGACGGTCAGTTTCACCCTCTTGCCAGTCCAATTGTACAACAAGCCATGTCGGGGATGAGAATGAAGACTTTGCCTGCATGGGAAGCGCAGACCCAGCAAATGCAGCAAGTCGAAAATTTAGTGGTTAACGTGCCAAACACCCTCAATGCCACACTTCGAGACTATCAGCTTGCTGGTTTTGATTGGGCAATGCGACTTGCACATTGGGGAGCCGGGGCATGCCTTGCCGACGACATGGGACTAGGTAAAACCCTGCAAGCGCTAGCTGTTATTCTAGCGCGCGCCCCAAAAGGGCCAACCTTGGTAATTGCACCAACTTCCGTTTGCTTTAACTGGCAACGCGAGATCCGTAAATTTGCACCGACACTGAACGTACATACACTGAGTGATTACGATAATGGTGAACAACGTACTAATATGCTTGCCAAACTCACGGCTCTGGATTGTGTCATTGTCAGCTACGGGTTGTTGCAACGTGAGATTGAACAACTCAAACGAGTCAGCTTCACCACCATTGTTGCTGATGAAGCACAAGCGTTAAAAAACCCACTCGCTAAACGCAGCCAAGCGGCCTGTGCATTAAAGGGTGAATTTAAGATGGTCACCACTGGCACTCCGATTGAAAACAATCTGACCGAGCTGTGGTCTATTTTCAGATTCGTAAATCCGGGCTTACTCGGCAATCTTAAACGATTCAGTGAAAAGTTTTCACTGCCCATCGAAAATGCCGAGCAAGATCGACTTGCGGCACATCGTGCAAAGCAAGGACTAAAGCAACTACTGCAACCTTTTATCCTGCGTCGCATGAAACATCAAGTACTTAGCGAGCTACCAGCCAAAACTGAAATCAACCAGTTCGTCACACTGAGTGAAGAAGAACGGGTCTTTTATGAAGCATTACGACAAAATGCTATCGATGAAATTAGTGACTCTTCACAACACGATAACGCCCAAACTCAGCGATTTAAGTTATTTGCTGCATTAACTAAGTTACGCCAAGCCGCTTGCAACCCGCAGTTAGTCATGGCAGAAAGTCAAATAACGAGTGCAAAGCTACACGCGCTAGACAAATTACTTGATGAGTTGCTTGATAATGGCCACAGAGCGCTAATTTTTAGTCAATTTGTTAGTCATCTTCAGCTAATAAAACAGCATTTAGAAAAACGGGGCATTCGCTACCAATATTTAGATGGTTCAACCCCAGCAAAACAAAGAGAATCTATCGTCACTGCGTTTCAGCAAGGACATGGTGAAGTATTTTTGATCAGCTTAAAAGCTGGAGGTTCAGGTCTTAACCTTACTGCTGCGGATTATGTGATCCACATGGACCCATGGTGGAACCCCGCGGTAGAAGAACAAGCATCAGATAGAGCACATCGATTGGGTCAAAAACGTCCCGTAACCATATATCGCCTCATCGCGCAAAACACTATCGAAGAGCGTATCGTTGAACTGCATACCCATAAACGGGATATTGCCGAACAGCTATTAGCCAATACTGACAAAGTTGAAAAGCTTAACGTTCAAGACGTGTTAGCAATGCTAAAACAAACTCTGTAGATAAAGAGCCTGTTAGAGCGGGCTCTAGTTTTCACAAATTATCGGGGCGACATACGGCAGTCTAAGCAAGTCAAAGTAATTTTGCCCAAGTGCTATATTTCGAAAAGCAGAGTTATCAAGGTGCTTGAAGATATCACTATTTACCGCAACTTCTCTTTTGTAGTCAAAAAAATTATAACTACGATAAGCGACAAAGTCTGTACCGGATAGAAAGCGCTCAGGATAACGATTAATAAAATCGACGTATAACTGTTTAGACTCTCTATCGCTGAAATGATTATCAGCAAGTATGCGCCACGATAGATCCAACATTAACTTAGGATGTTTCTCTAGCAAGGTTTCGACAGTTTGAATATGTAGCTTAGCGTCAATATTGGCTAGCTCCTTAGATAATCCCATATGCATCCAAACAATGACGTTGTTTGGATATTGCGTTAACAGTGACTCAAATAAAGGCAAATAGCGTAACGGCGACG
The DNA here is from genome assembly GCF_051930985.1 of Pseudoalteromonas sp. T1lg65. Classification (NCBI taxonomy): domain Bacteria; kingdom Pseudomonadati; phylum Pseudomonadota; class Gammaproteobacteria; order Alteromonadales; family Pseudoalteromonadaceae; genus Pseudoalteromonas; species Pseudoalteromonas sp. T1lg65. The sequence continues at coordinate 2,484,782 of NZ_CP196837.1, forward strand.
CGTCACTACCCAAGTCTGCATGAATTGCTAAAGGCGTGGCATTTTCCCTTAACTTTTCCATAAACGGTTTAAATTTTGCGATGGTTGCGCTGGCAACCGGCTGTCTACCGTTATCAAACAAAGCCTGCTTAACTAAGTTGACCTCTCCCATCCACTTAAATACCGAACCAAATTGCTTGGCTAGCGCGTTCATCGTCGGGACTATTTGCTCTGGTTGATTCAAGTCGGGAAAAGTCATCGATAGCGTGACAACAACCTGTTGCTGCTGAGAATCTAGATAATCTTTGACATTTTTTAAGTCGTTTTCCAGGGTTGGGGCAATCAACTGACTCAGGCAATTCTTATTCCCGTCGCAGTCAGGTTTTCGTTGATATACTTGCCCAATACCGTACACATTAACGAATAGCACACCAGAGCGCTTGGCGTAATCTATCAGCTCCTCATAAGGGATTGCATCACCGTTAAACGGTTTAAAATGATGATGCGCATCTACCACCATAGTATGGGGTTGCTTCGCGCGGTCGTAACACTGTTGGTTAGTAGCTGAAAACTGAGCTAGGGTTCGCTCTGCACCGGCATTGACCACTTTACACCCAACTAATAGAAAGGTTGTGCCTAAGGCGATAAGTGTTGATCTCATCATCCCTGCCCTGAAATAGTGAATATAGTGATTACTATAACGTAGCCAGTTTTTGCAAAGAAATGTTCTGAGATGAAAAAGCCCTCATGCAAGGGCTCTAGAGCGTGTTGATCTTTGCTGTTTGGTTTTTGTTCGCCTCAGTGGGTTTTGAGGGCAGCGCTTGATTGGAATAAATTCAATCAACCAGTGATGGAATCGAATCTACTGCAATAGTGGAATTAATTCAGCTCTTTGTCTTTCCAGAATTTGGTGCCCTTTACCGTCGCTTGCAGCGCTAAGCCACTCTCAGTAAACGTATAAACAGTAACATTGCCATAATAGGCTTCACCTTCAACTGACGCGCCTTTTTGGGAGGCCTTTGCAGCAGCGTCAGCATTACCACCAAACGTCCAACCTGATTCCACAAAACTATTCATAGCCTCGGCTGAGTGAAAAACCATGACAATGCGATAGTCTTTAACGCCTAGACCAAGCCCAACTCCCCCTTCGGCCATATTCATGTATGTAGTAGTGCCTGATAGATTGCTTTGCACAACGCCATAGCCGGTGCCGGCGGCAACAAATAGTAGGTTCACATTGGCATTAGAAAAAACGGCATAACCCGGCGCTGAAGCAATTTGTGCGCGAGTATCTGGTTTTTTGGCATACAGTTGTCTGAGGGTTTCATTTTTCATTTGATGGATAGCTTGGCGTTTTTGTTCTGGCGTACCCTCCCCCATTGACGCACAAGCACTGAGTATTAATACCAAACAGCCAGCAAAGAAATGTCTTACGTTCATCATTAGGTCCTTTCTTAGTAAACCCGAACTCAGGTTAGTTAATGTTTTGGCGTTCAAGAACTAAGCATAGTCTATCTCAAAGTCTTGAATGTAAGATTAACGTAAGTCGATAGATAATTTTCAAAACGAACAAGTGCTTGCTGAAAATTACGCTTTCCTAATCCTAACCTAAAGTGTTGTTCACTCTGCATACTAAATAACTGTGCGGGTAACAACAGCGTGTTATGCCGCTCCGCAAATGCTTTGGAAAATGCTTGTGCGGGCATATCAGAATGCACTTTGAGTAAGCTCAGCATGCCAGCTTGCGGAGGCTGCCAACTTAATTGCGCTTGATGAGCACTCACAAACTCACTCATCAGTGCCATATTTTTGCTGATCACTTGATGATTAGATTTAAGCAAAGCTTCACTATGTTCCAGCGCAATGGTGGCCAATGTATCATCCGTGGCACTGCCGCAAATGCTTAAATGTGCCTTTACCGCTAATAACTGTTCTGCAAGCTGAGCATTTCCACAAATTGCCCATCCGACTCGAATACCTGCAAGTCCCAGACTTTTTGATAGAACTCCCAAAGTTACAGAACGAGGATAATCAACAAACAAACCACTTAGTCCTAGTCTGTGATAATCACTTTGTGCCGACACTTCATCCGCTAAAACGTATGCACCCACCCGCTCTGCCATTGCCTTAACCTGTTTCGCTTGTTGAGCATTGATGATGCTGCCAGTTGGATTATGTGGAGTATTAATAATGATAAGTTTCGTTTTATTACTGAGGTTTTGTTCAAGCGCATTTAAATCCAGCTGCCATTGCTGTTCTTCCCTTAGCGGAATACAAATGGTTTTTGCGGCAAACTGCTCAGGTAGACTTGCCAAAGACGGGTAGCAAGGCGTGAAAACCAACACTTCATCTTGTGGTTCTAAAATACTCGCCATTAAACAAAATATCGCCTCCTGCGCGCCAGAAAAACCAATCGTTTGCGAGATAAGCTCAGCTTTAGCTTTGCCCGTGTGGTACTTCACTATTGCTTTTCGTAATGCCTCACTGCCAGCCATAGGACAATATCCCATGGTCACTTCTGGCATAGACTGTCCACTTAGTGACAGTAGAGCATGTAAGCTCACACCCTCAGCGCCTGAATCGCTTAAACTATGCTCTATGGGGGCTGTTAAGCTTCTGCCAAATTGAATGTGTTGAGGAAGAGAAAAGTTCATCGCTGTGTGTGGTCCTTACTGATGCAGGTCTTAATCTAATTCTAATATGCGCAAAGTGAATATGGGCCGATAGCCCATATTTACTTTGTCTCTTTGCCAAATTACTTGCATCGCCATAACGTCAGCTGACAACGCTCAACACTGAGTTTACGGGTATTTTCTTCGGTTGCGACAATGACTTCGTCTTCACCGATAAACTCAAAGTCCTTCTCCAGTAAGATGGTCAGACCATCCCTACCAGTCACGTTTTCACCACTGACCTTATAACCGCCGAGCCAGTTATCGCTTTGCGTCGTATTCGTATTCCACTGATAAGCGGAGCTTACCGCCAGCACCGCTCCTTCATTCATACGTGACTTCACATTGCTAATAAATGTCTTTGGCGCATACAAATGCTCAAGTAAACGATGACACAGTATTAAATCATAACCGCTAAATTGTGGTTTTAGGTTATGCGCGTCGCCTTGGCAAAAGTGTATCCGTTCTGCCAACGATTCAAACCCTAACGAAGCAAGGCTTACTTCATGAAAGTCAACGATCTCCCCTTCTTGCTGGGTCGCAAAACGCACCGGTGCGCCTTCTTTCAGCGCTAAGGCATGTTGAATATTACGAGCGGTGAAATCAATACCATCGACTTGCGTAAATGACTTCGCTAGCTCAAAACTAGCGCGACCAACAGAGCAGCCGAGATCCAGCGCTTTGTTACGTTCACCTTTCAACATATTCAATACTTTATCGACAACTTCAACATGGCCGTTAGCAAATCCATGAGGCGCTGGTAAATAATGCGCTTTGAGTTCTGTCGCCACTTCGCGGTCCATTTCACACAAATTCACTTTTTGTACTGGTACATGCTCTGAGCCACTGGCTATATACCTAAAGCCTGCATGTTGGAAAAAGTGACGTCTGAACGCATAGCGAGAATCACGGACAGCTTCGTTACCCGTGGAAATCCAAGATCCGCCCTTGATTAAGTTATGTTTGCCATCAAACGTTGGCGTGGAAAAATCATCATACAATGGATGAACCTTGAATCCCGGAAACGCGTCGATTGGACTTTCAGTCCATTGCCAAACATTTCCTATCACATCAAAAAGCTCATCGGTTTGAAAACGGTTCACAGGGCAGCTTGAAGCGGCAACTTCGAGGTTGATATTGCCCGGCGCTTCTTGCCAATCAGGCAAATCAGTTGGCAGTTTGTCACGAAGTACCTGCCACTCAGCTTCGGTTGGTAAGCGAATAAACTTGTTGTGTTGTTGAGACTTCCAATTACAAAATGCTTTAGCTTCAAGGTAATTGACTTCAACCGGCCAGTTGAGCGGTAATGGCACCTCATCAAACATGTTGCGCTGCCAATAACCGCACTCTTTTTTCAACCAAAACCTTGGCATCACCGATTGCGTTGATTTAAGCCATGCTTGCCCTTCTTCGGTCCAAAATTCAGGCGTTTGATAGCCACCAGCTTCTACAAACTCTAAAAACTCTTGGTTAGATACCAGATACTTACTGGCTTCGAATTGTTCAACGGTCACATCTAATTGGCCGTACTCGTTATCCCAACCGTAAGTCTGGTTTGACTCAGGCTTACCGAGCGTAACATCAGTCTTCGCAATAGGCACAAAACTGTTTTTGGGAGCGCTCTCGACTTCAGAGCAAGGCTCCCAACCTCGCTGTGCTGTCAAATCACTTAGAGGCAACATACGAATAATCACGGAAGACGTTTCAAGGTGAATACGCTCATGTTCAATGCCCATTAAAATAACCCAGGCAAGGCTATCTTGTTGAATAGGCAAACTTATTGGCATGGAATCGATCAGTGAGTTGACCAATTCACTTACTTGATTGCGATATTGACGCACTTCGTTGACACTTGGCCAATCATAATTGTTACTGTCCAGATCATCCCAAGACATTTCGTCAACGCCAACTGCGCAGGTTGACTCAATGTGGGGATTAATGCGAGTTGAAATAAACTTACCTAACATAAGTTTATTGACATAAAACGACGCGGTATGGCCGAAATAAAAGATCAATGGATGACGTAAGCGTTCGGCTTTAATAAAAAAAGCATCATCATTGTTGATATTACTAAACAAGGATTCGTACTGTTGCCAACTGTTGTTAAAATACGCTTTAATTTCACTGCGCTTTTGCTCTACGTCATCTCCGGCAAGCCAAATCGGCTTGAGTGTACTTGGTCTTTCCATAAAAACGTCTTCTTTGGTTTAAACTTCTCTTGTATGCCAATCGCTAGCACGTGCAAATTTTACCAGCCCAGCAGGTGGTTAGTTTACTAAAGCAATCAGCTTGAGTTAACACTTAATTAACTTCACCAACGGTTAAGTTGATACATATCAAGCTCGAATGGGGCTTTAATCACGCAATCAGTACGCGCCCGAGGCTACCATAGACCACAATAATTGACTTTTTTATGAAAACAAACCTAAAAACGGCTTTTACTTGCCAGTTACCCACTTTAGAGACATTTAAACGTCATATTTAAAGTGATACTGCTGTTTGAACGCCATTCCTAAGTATTGACAAGTACGCAGTAACATCGCTGTGAAGGCTTCAGGGGCCTGATCGTATATAGAGGTTGAAAGAATAGAAAAATGCTTTTCACGCAATTTCCGCAGTTCCGGTTGCAAATTTTCATCATCCATAAAGTCGGTGATCCTATCAAAAAACGCTTTAAGCTTGGGCGTAATAGCGTACCAATAAACGGGCGATGCAAAAACAATATGATCAAACTCAAGTACACGACGAAACAACGCTCGAAAGTCATCATCGGCATGACTATGTTGATAGCAATAATCATTGATTTCAAATTCATCCACATAAATCATTGGCGCATTTAATTCTGCAGCCAACTGTGAAGCCGACTGATAGGTATTACCAAAACGATTGGAGCTGGAATATAAAATGACAGTGTGCATGTTAGTTCCTTTTTTATTTGTTTTTACAAGATAGGCTGGTAAGGTAAAACCTAAAGTAAACTTTAGGTAAACATGTTTTTAGGAAATTTTTTATGCCCGAAAAAATTGTCAGAGATGAACCAAACTTAAGCGTGGGACAAGTGGCCAAACGTGCCGATGTTGCTGTTTCTGCGCTGCATTTTTATGAAAATAAAGGATTAATTCGAAGTTGGCGAAACAATGGCAACCAACGTCGCTACAAAAAAGACGTGTTACGTCGCATTGCGATTATTAAAGCAGGCCAAAAAATGGGGGTAACCCTCACCGAGATTAAAGAAACTCTGGATACCCTTCCGAATAGTCGCACGCCAAACAAACAAGACTGGGCAAAACTTTCTACCGCATGGCAACAAAAACTGGATGAAAAAATCGCTTACATGCAACGTCTTAGAGACTACGTTGACGGTTGTATTGGTTGTGGGTGTTTGTCGATGAAATCTTGCCCTATCTATAACCCTGACGATATCGTCAGTAGCAAGGCAAATGGCGCGGTGTGGTTGGATGACCCAGAAACAGCCAAAGCTGCCAAATCTTGTTATGATACGCAAAACTAATAAATAGAGTGACACAATGAAAAAAACCGCTGTAAGTTTGGCGCTGGCTATGGCGCTAGGGCTCTCTGCCTGTTCGTCTACGGATAATCAAAACGCTGCAATAAAAGCTGAACAAATCGCGAATCAAAATGCTCAGTTTGCTGCTTTTTCCGAGCAATTTATCAAGGATATGTGGCGACAATACCCAGAATCCTCTTTATGGGCGGGTTATGGCAAATACGATGATATTATTACCATCCCGAATGAAGCTTCGCGTCAATCTAACCTCGCCTTTTCTAAAGCGCAGCTAGCTAAACTCGCACAATTTGATGTTGAGCTGCTCAGCGATAACGCCAAAATCGATTACCACTTAATTGAAAACAACCTAAAAGAATCTATCTGGCAAATCGAAACATTCAAAAGCTGGCAGTGGAACCCTTCCAACTACAATGTATCTGGCGGCTTTGCGACCATTTTAAACAGTCGTAACCGTACAGAAATAAAAAAGCTAGAAGCAGTGTTAGAGCGCTTGAAGTATGTACCCGATTACTACGCAGCCGCTGAACAGAACATAAAAGATCCCACTCTCGAATATACACAATTGGCCATAGCACAAAACCAAGGTGCATTTAGTGTGCTCAATGACGAGCTGATGGAGCGAGTCAACTCTGCGTGGATAAGTCCAGAGCAAAGAGCTCTGTTTAAACAGCGTCTAGAGGCAGCCAAGTCGGCAATCAATGGCTATATTTCTTTTCTAACGGACCTTGAAAAATCGTTAGTTGAGTCAGGTAATGCGCGTTCATTTAGAATTGGCGAAAAGCTTTACGAAGAAAAGTTTGCGTTTGATATTCAGTCGGGCTACACCGCGAAACAAATGTATGAAAAAGCGCTCGCGGATAAGGCTCGTGTTACTAATGAAATGATTAAACTAACAGACGAACTGTGGCCAAAGTACTTTAAAGACACCGCTCGTCCAGCAAACGACCGTGATGCCATTGCTCAGTTAATCTCTCACCTGTCGAACAAACATGTTAAAAAAGAAGACTTTGTCAGCGAAATCAAAAAGCAGATCCCACAGTTGGAAAAGTTTGTTATTGCTAAAGATCTCATCACGTTAGACCCAGAAAAGCCGCTGGTTGTGAGAGAAACGCCAGAATATATGCGTGGTTTTGCGATGGCGTCTATCAGCCCACCGGGTCCATACGAGAAAAAAGAGAACACGTATTACAACGTTTCACCGCTGGATGGCATGAGCGACGAGCAAGCAAATTCACTGCTGCGTGAATACAATCACTGGATTTTACAGATCCTAAATATTCATGAAGCCGTACCGGGTCATTACACCCAGCTGGTTTACTCAAACGAATCGCCGTCTTTGATTAAATCCATAATGGGCAATGGTGCCATGGTCGAAGGCTGGGCGGTGTACACTGAACGCATGATGCTAGAAGAAGGCTATGGCAACTTTGAGCCAGAAATGTGGTTAATGTATTACAAGTGGAACCTCCGCGTGATCTGCAACACCATTTTGGATTATGGCATTCAGGTTAAAGGGATCAGCAAAGAACAAGGTCTAGATCTATTGATGAATGGCGCTTTCCAAGAACGCGCAGAAGCAGAAGGTAAATGGCGCCGTGCAACACTAAGCCAAGTGCAACTTACCAGCTACTACAGTGGTTACCGCGAGATTTACGACTTCCGAGAAGCACAAAAACAAAAACTCGGTGATGACTTCAACTTAAAAGCGTTTCATGAGAAGTTTTTAAGCTATGGAAGCGCACCAGTAAAATACATTCGTCAATTGATGGATTAACGAATTAACTAATTAACTAATTAACGAAACCCTGTTCGAGTCACCGCCTTTAGCCGTGGTTACTCGAACAAATTAACAGCCTTGACATTACTTGAAGCTATTTTTTCGTACCTTCCCATGATATTTTGCACCAAGCCATCGTCTTACACTCAAGTAAACTCGCCGTAATATGTAAGATGGAACCCTTATCAAAGTCTACCTTTTCAAGGTATAAATCCCCCCAAATTAACACCGATGCTGATTTACAGCCCAACTTTAGCGTGCAAAAATAAGGTACATATTGGTTTCACTGCCTGTGCTTCCGTGTTACTGAGCAAACTATTCAATCATCTACTAATCAATGGAGTAATAATGCGTAACGTTTTTAAAGTGTTTGTCTTATTGATGGGGTTATTTTCATACTCTAGCGCCACAGCCAACACCCCAACACAACAATTAGGAAGCTGTTTAGTCGACAGCTTAAACGGAAAAGAAAGGAAGAACCTAGCCAAATGGATTTATTTTGGGATGGGTGCCCATCCAGAAATCAAAGATTTTATGAGTGCTTCTGCTAACACAATCAATGAAAGCGACAAATACGTAGGAAAGCTAATTACAAAAATCCTTACGGAAGATTGCCCTAAAGAGTTAGTCGCTGCACATCAAGCTGACCCCTTAGCAATCCAGAAAGCTTTTGAGTTAGTCGGTCAAGCTGCCATGCAAGAGTTAATGTCTAACCAAGAAACAATGCAAGCCTTGTCTAATTATGCGACTTATGTTGATCAAGAAAAATTAAGCAAAACCCTTGGCAACTAAATTAAATAGTAAGGTAACCAAATGGTTGCCTTAAATCCCCGCCCTTCAATAATTACCGCTGGTGTGAAACAAGGAAATGACACTTAAATGGAATATCCGTCAATATTACTCGTCGTTAACGACCACCTTGAGTCAAAAAGATTTCTACTTGAACCATCTCGATTTGGAAATTGCTGAAGCACAAAACATGCGTTAAAGCATAAAATTAACTCTCACCACATCTTCATGTTTCAAGGTGCCTTTACGCAGCATTTACAGACCCGTCGGGTATTATCAAAGACAGTCATGAAACTTTGTGCTCATAGTAAAAGCTAACGTGCATCGCGATGCTACTGATGCAATAAAACAAATTTTCACCTTCAGTGATGACTAAAACTCTAAGGAATAAGTCCATATGAATAAAATGATCGAACCAAGAACAGATCGCCTACAACTTCGACAATGGACGGCAAAAGACCGAGACGCATTCGCACTAATGTCCGCAGATCCTGCGGTGATGGAGTTCTTTCCGAATACTTTAAACCGTGCTGAAAGCGACGCAATCGCCAATAAGTGCCAGTCATTACTCGCTCAACATGGTTGGGGAGTATGGGCTGTCGAACTGATTAAAACTGGTGAGTTTATCGGGATTGTTGGATTGCATGTTCCAACGGCAGATCTCCCTGCATCTCCTTGCGTAGAAATTCTATGGCGACTTGCTAAGCCATACTGGGGATATGGCTATGCCACAGAAGCGGCAAAAGCAGCGCTTAAAGTTGGCTTTGAACAATTAGCGTTAGATGAAATTGTATCTTTTGCAGTAATCAATAATTTCAACTCTAGAGCCGTAATGGAAAGACTCAATATGTGTGACAGCAGCACGACATTTGAGCACCCTGATGTGCCCGCCTCTAGTGACTTAAAGGAACACTGCCTATACAAAATTACCCGGCAACAATGGCTTAATTCGCCAGTGTAAAGAACAAAAGAGCTGTGTTCCACACTTTGCAACAGCCACTCACAATTCACCACACTCCCTGACAATAAACGCATAGTTAAATGCGTTTTTCAGTTCTATGCTGTTCCAAAATCAAATACACAAATGATTGGGAACTTAATAAAGGAGAGACCCATGGAAAAAGTAAGTGGACCACAACGAAATGTAACGACTCTGGCAAAACAACAACTTGCTCATGCTGCTTTCAATAAAATAACCGACATGACTGACGTTGTTATCGTCGGTGCGGGATTATCGGGGCTTGCTGCCGCAAAACAGTTGTTCGACGACAAGCATTATCAATTTAAACTGCTCGAAGCGAAAAACCGTGTCGGTGGTAGAACTGTCAATCAACAACTAACGGCCAATAATGGCCAACGTCATACAGTGGATGGTGGTGCACAATGGGTGGGCGCTACTCACATCCATTTGCAATCGCTGCTCAAAGAGCTCGGCCTGTCGACATTCATCACACCACAAGAAGGCGAAACAATCACCCAAGGTGAACAGCCTCCACAATTACAACAGGAGCTTAATACATTACGCGCGGAACTAAACCGACTAGCGTCTAGCCTGCCACTAGGATCACCATGGTTGGCGGTTGAAGCACACAATTGGGACAACCAGACAGTACAAGATTGGATGTTGAGTCAAAACTACTCAACCGACGCGGTGCAAGAGTTAGACTACTCTGTGCAATCCTTTTTAGCGGCACCTATCACTGAGATTTCGTTTTTGTATTTACTGCACTACATCAGAAGTGCTGGCAGTATTGAACAACTTGAAATACTTTCTGGTGGCGCACAAGACAGCCTTATCGTTGAAGGGGCGCAATCGATTAGTTTAGCGCTACAAAAACAGCTAGAGTCACACATCCAATTTGATGCGGTAACCAAAGTAGAAGACCATGGTGAGTTTTGTCTGGTGGAATGTCAAAGTGGCCAGCTCATTCTGTGCCAAAGTGTTATTTTTGCGATGACACCCACCCTACTAAAGAATATTGATTTTTCTCCTGCCCTACCGCCAGAAAAAAACTCAGCAGTCGAGCAATGGAACACCAGTCACGGAAGTATTAAGGCCCATGTACTGTATTCTCGTCCCTTTTGGCGGGAGCAAGGTTTAAGCGGAATATCATTCATTCCAAATGAAGTACTGGCGAGTACCTTCGATGGTACGCGTGAAAGTGGCGAAGCGGGAGTCTTAACTGTATTCGTCAATAGTAGCGACGCGATGCGAGCGCTATCACTCAGCGCACGCCGGGATAGAATTCTACGTGTACTCAGTGAACTCTTTGGCGAGCAAGCGTTTGAAGCGCAAGACTACGTAGAAACTGATTGGCAGCAGGTTCCCTACCAAAGCGGTTGCGAATCTCCTCTACACATCGGCAAACTAACAAAGTTCAAAGATAGTCTGCAAAAGCCTCATGGTTCAATTTACTTTTGCGGTACAGAACTCGCCACTATTTGGACTGGATATATGGAAGGGGCCATCACATCAGGTTATCGAGCCGCGGCAGAGGTAATTACAGCGCTCAACCAAAAAGCTTTGGCAGAGTTTAACTAACCTCAGTTACGGCCAACTGTTAACCTCAGGTTTGGATAATAGTTTTACATTTACCTAACCAAGCCTGGGTTTAATTATACCTCTAAGACGAGTAAGAAATTAAACCTGTTCACTTCTTTCTACAATGAAAAAACGCCTTCCTTCCAGAAGGGCTCACCTGCGTTAGCCAAAAATTAATAAATATTAATTGATGGTAATGTTCCTAAAATGGGATGTTTGCTATTGTTGGTATTTAGAATAGTTTCACACGGATGCACGGGATTAAATGAAAGTACTGATAATAGAGGACGAACGAGAACTTTCTGACTACATCGCAAATGCACTACAAGAATCAGGGCATGTTACTCAGCAAGCCTTTGACGGTACGGAAGGGCTTTTTATGGCTCAGACACAAGATTTCGACGTACTGATTATCGACCGTATGCTACCTAATATTGATGGCGTCAGTATAATTAAAAGTATTCGAGAAAAAGAAAGTCTGGTTCCAATACTTGTACTCAGTGCACTTAATGAAGTTGAAAGTAAAATTGAAGGCTTCTCTTCGGGAGCGGATGATTATCTAGCAAACCATTTGCTTATGTGGAGCTTCACGCGCGTTTACTGGCATTGGTCAGGCGAAGTCAATCTACCAAAAAACTCAGTCATAAACTGAAACACAAGAATTTAACACTAGACCTAGTTACTCAAAAAGTCATACGCTCCGACATAGAGATCAAACTTCAATCAAAAGAGTTCAAACTGCTTGAATATCTACTAAGACATAAAGGCCAGCTGGTCACCCGTACCATGTTACTTGGAAACGTTTGGGACTATAACTTTGACCCCCAAACAAATGTTGTGGATGTCCAGATCAGTCGACTACCAGGGTGAGAGCATACTTCGTTAACGACCATTAACCGAAGATAAGCTCGGCCCTGAATTCATCGTCAAAACTGGCCCGAACACACTTGCCACGTATCGAATCTTTACGGCCTGTGTGCTGTTTTACTAGATTGCGAACTACCCGTCTGAACAGCGCCATATTTTCCGCCGAAATTGGCTCACTGATCAGGCAAGTATCTTCCTTAAACACGACATCCAACACCCAATGCTGCTGGTTCTCTATGTGCCAATGATGGCGGATGGCTTTTTGTAACATCTGTGCATCTGGCTCGACTGAAGTGACATAGAAGTGCGTGTCTATTTTTGTTGTTGAACCAGACTTACTGTGTCTTTCTACTGCGACTAGCGAAGTAAGCCTAGGCCATTTTTCTTTTATTTCTTCAGGCAGTTTGTCTGCTCTCAGAGCATAAGTAATGCGTGTTTCCTGACGTCCATGACCACTGCTGACTTGTACATCTTCAGGCAAATTCTCCTCTTGTTCAAAGGCTGCTTCAAAATATGAAGCAACTGCTTTATAAAGAGTTTTTAGATTTGCTTTGACTTGAACCAAATAGTCAGCCTCTCTTGAAATCAGTACTGAGAGTGTCGCTTTCTGACAATGTAACGCATCTAATGTGATGATAGAATCTGAAATATCGAGCACATCTAATAAGGCCCTAACTGCCGGTATTTCATTGGATTTACTTTCTACTGTACGCTGATACAAAGTTAAACCAGACTCACAGTCAAAAGCGGACACCAAGTGTAAGTTATCCTCACGTTTCTTACTGGCACCGCGCAAGGTTTTGCCATCAAACGCAATGATTGGCTTACCTGACTGAGACCGTTGCTCGTTGACCCAACTGAACAAGGCCAAAACCAACGAATCAGTCTCCACTGCTTTAAGAATACGTGCAATGCTATGTCGCGTTGGAATACCGTGTTTAAATGCTCTGAACTGCCTGAGCCACGGCAGTTTACTGTGCCCGAAAACCTCGATATCTTTCCAGCCTTCACAACCGGATAAAACTGCCGAGAAGATAAGAAACAAAACATCAACAAGATCATGATGTTGATTAATGGAAGAATGCTTATCTTCAACAAGTTCAAGGTGGCTAAATAACGACATAGTTAACAAGTAGATAGTGATAATTTGGGCGTTATTAGATCAGAAAAGAGGCGGGTGTTAAAGCCTTTTTACAAAGTGCGATCCCGCCGTGCTAGCAGATACCAGAGGTGTCAACACAGTGAAACTGCATTGCACCTTTTATGCATAATGTACTTCATTTAGGTATTAAACCACTCGCTCATTAATTTGACAAAATTATAAGCTAAAATATTCCATGGTTTTCCTACAATGTAAAAATCAATTAATAATTCAGTATCTTACTGATTTTTTAACTAGAGCGTGTTGACCTTTCAAGTTTGTTTTGCAGCAGTTTGATTGGCATTTAATAATTTAGAGACAATAAATGGAAGTATTTAATATTCTTAACGAGCTATCCAAGCACTCGGAAGGCACTTTCCTAACCCTCAGTGAATTCAATGGTAATCATTTTGGTAGTTGTGATATCACTGGCGAGTCTCCAGTCTGGGAAATGCATCCTGATACTGATGAGTTTTTTTATATTATTGAAGGAGAATTCGAGGTGTTACTACTCGATGGCCCAGAACCATCAAAGGTTTCTGTCAGCGCAGGCTGCTGTTTTGTAATACCTAAGGGTATTTGGCATAAACCCGCAGCACCAGAAGGGTGTAAATTTGTTTATTTTACTCCAGGAAAATCGCTACACTCTGAGTCAACAGATCCTCGAGAAGTGACTCGCTGAGTAAAAAAGCCAAGTTTTTATACTTCAATCTCTGATTGTTTGTCTACGGTTGATATTCGCTGCGTCTAGCAACTTAGAAGTAACTAAAGCTCAACCAACTGAGTGAGAATCAGCGAGAAACAAGTATAAGAAGAAGCCCAAAAGGTGCTTCATCTTATACTTGCATACAACCTTATGCGGGTTCTGAACAGGTCATCTCAGCATCACCACCGATACCACACGAATACTGCCAATCTAATGTAAACCTACCGCAAGTCTGTATGTATTTAGTGGGTGTATTGTCTAAGTTCCAACCACCACCGATAGCGGGAGTCGCATTAGAAGGTATACGAGCGTTCTGAGACAAGTTTTTGATATTTGATTTGTTCAACTTTAATTTCATTTTTTAATTTCCTTTTTTTATCCTCTTAATTGAGGTGTTGATATCAAAGCACGCTACCTGTCTAACCTGCAATGGCATAAAAGGCATTATAAAAAATAGTAATATTTATAATAAAAAACACGCTTGTGACTTTTTCTTTACCTAAAGGTGAAAAAAAGCTGAAAACCCAGATTCGGCCAGAGTAGTCGCTTGGCTATATCTGAGATCCGTTTTTTAAAATGGATAAAGTAATTAGCTGCGACTCATTTGCAAAATAATAATTATGGGCTTGGTAAAAAGCTTATATCACATCTTTTTTCAAATTCCTTGTCATATAAATCCAGAACTAGCACGCTATTGATGGATCTCAACTAAACTAACCCCTACCCAAAAAAACAACCTAAAGCATTGTTTTATTTGCTTTTAATTTTTTTAATAGATTATTAATAGCACTTTAATAAGACGACGGTTAGAACATGGCATAGCTTGGCAAAAAAATTTGCTAGGAGTGTCAATTGTGTTTAAAACCAGTCGTCTCGTTATTTCTGCCTTATTCGTTTTGCCAAGCTGTTATTCAGAAGCAACCGCTCGCCAATATGACTATATCGTTCCCCCGATGGTAAATGTGCCCAGCGGACAATTCATCATGGCCACACCTGCCATTGCAGCCGATGGAACTTTCTCTCGTCCGGTTGAAACGATTTCTCAGTTTCAACTAAGTAAATACCACATTACCGTTGCTGAGTTTAGGTATTTTGCCGAAGAAAGCGGTTTTGAGCGGGAGTTCACCTGTAATGATTATATAGACAATGAAGGTCTGCGAGGTCCAACTCATACAGGTAGTGGTCGCTGGGACAAACATCGCTTTACCTATAGCGACTATCAACCAGTTGCCTGCATTACGTGGCAAGATGCCAATGCTTATGCCAATTGGTTAAGTGAAAAAACTGGGCAGCAATATCGTTTAGCCAATGAAATTGAATGGGAATATGCAGCTAAAGGCGGAACGGATAGCACTTACTTTTGGGGCGATGATCCTTGGCGGACTCAAGCCTGCGAATATGGCAACTTTGCAGATCAAACTGGCGAGCATACAAATAACATGCTCTATGGTTACAGCAACGTGGGATTTATTGAATACCAAAATTGCGATGACGGTGAAGCTTATAGCTCAATCGTTGGGCTTTATAGACCAAACCCTTTTGGCTTGTATGACATGCTAGGGAATGTGGTTTCTTATACCAGTAGCTGCTACAACGAACAAGGCTATTACCAAGCAAAGCCAAGTTCAGCTGATGCTTGTAAAATGATCACCACAAGAGGTGGCGGTACTTGGCATTACCCTTCACAAGCATTGTCGAGTCGAGGCAGAGTGGCTTTAGAAGGTTGGAATGTATCACCATCCGTTGGGTTTCGCTTAGCAAAAAATGGCCATGCTCAAACTCAACATCCTTCAACAATCAAGTTTGAGCAAATGCTTAAGGACGCCCAATCACACAGAAAAGCCAACCGTCCTGAACTTTTGCCTTCCGTCACCAAAATACAACTGATAAAAGCCGCTGACGCGGCTTATAAGCTTCGCTGGCAGCCTGTAAAAGATACCAAACTCAGTAAATACATAATTTACGGCTCAACTAAGTCAAAAGCTCATTTACTAGGTGGATACTATCGCAAGCACTATGCTCCCGTTGCGGAAATTGATGCATCACTCAATGAGTATTCCCTTGAAAATATCGAACCTGGACAAAGCTTTAGAATTGTTTCAGTTGCGAATAGCCAACAAAGCTTACCCAGCAAGCCAGTCGTGATACCTGAAATTGATTCAGCGTTGCCCATTCCGGGCAGGTTAGACGTACAGCACGTCTCTGAGTTAACCAATGCGACACTGTTTTATATTCCCAAAAATGATCAGCGCCCTGCTCGCTATTTGATTTTCAAAACCAACAAAAATACCGACAAAACGAAGGTGTCTATCACATTCTCCGTCAATGTGACCAAGGCAGGTTGGTACGCTGTGAATTACCGAGGAAACTCGTTTCAAACCGGGCGATTCTTTAGCTTATGGCAAGATAACAAACATCTCGGTGATATTAACTACGACAGTGAAATTGATGATCAAAATTCCAATCGTCACACCGTCTATTTAGAGCAGGGAAAACAGATGTTAGAACTTAGTGTATTGCGAGAAAGCTTTGATCGCTGGGGGTTAGCATGGGTAGAGTTTAAGCCTGTATCACAAAAACCTTAGCCAGTTACACCCTATGGCTTCAAAAAAACAAACACCCATTAGTTCCCGCATATACTTCAGTGAGCTATTGGGTATATCACTAACGGGAAAGTCGGTATGCTTTTAGAGTTTCGATGAATAGGTTTGGACTCCATCAGATAGACCGTAATGGGCTGCGAGGAGAGGCTGTCTAGTTTTTATGCTTATAACTGTATTTATATCACACGTTAACGCAGACACCCACTACCATTTGCCCTGTGTCTGGCTCAAAGTTCCTCTGCTTTACCTTCCGTTACGGTCAGATACAAATCCATGATTTATTTCTCTGCGGGCCTTAGTAAGCTCTTTCAAGGCTTCCCCAATATCATAGGCCCTGTGTGGTTGATTCAGGAACTCGCAAAACATAATCTCGCATTATTTGGTTACTTCATTGCCCTGTCTCAAGTCGTCGTTGGGTTTATCTTGTTTTTCCCTAGATTACGATTCGTGGGAACAATCATGCTATTGCCTATGCATTTGTGAATTACCGTTATTCCGATTTCTTTAGACTGGCAAGGGACACCGATAGTTAATTTAGTCTTACTCTTTATGATTTTAACACTTCTTCTCGACGACAAGGCTAAATTGATCACCTTGCTTAAAAGCAATGGCGCAAATCAATTCTCAAAGCATAAGACGGTGTATTGGTGCAGTTTTGCTTTATTCTGGATAGCAGCTTTATTTTTAAAATATGGTTTTTCCGCAAATGGTGGCTAACAAGCCAATCAAGCTCACTGCTCAAGCTTAGACTGATTCAGTTTAATTACTTTACTCCTAGGTATGACTGTAACAAGCTGGTTTACGCGGGCAGCTTTTTCCTCGGGTACAGATGACTCTTACTGTTCCTGCTAAGCCGCGCTCAACCCATTGGATATTTAAGATTCTGGCAACTCTAAGCAACTGCGTTTTCATGTGATATGGAACAACACTTGCGCCACCATGGGTTATACAAGCTTGTTGTAACTCTCCTATTAAGCTTTCCGCATCAAGACCTTGAGCTTGTATAGCAGGGTTTAAATCGAGCCCTGCACATAACACCCGAGCTTTATTAGCAACATCAAACACTTTCACTGACTCACAACAATACAGTCTGGGTTTGCCATTAACGTTTAAAATCGATAATTGGGCACTCGCCGCTTTGCTGTCGTCATGGAACTTACGAAATACAGCCCAGTGCTGACAAGGATCTGCGACGCTGCGCATATTGCCCCATGGCAGGGGAATACCATTGCCACGGTATACTGCTTTTAATTTACCCGCTTGATATGCGTCGAAATAATGCCAGTGCGGATATGGTGATACCGCCGTCATTCTGCGCATCGCAACAGACGCAGAGATCCCCAACGACTCATGTATACGAGTATCATAACCGCGACTTTCTAACAATTGGCGAAATGGTGCTTTTGGACATAATAATGCACCGGCAAAAAAACTTGATTCAAAATCCTGCCACGCGCCTAGTATATCTTGTGAGTTAGGTGCGTCATGATCTACTGAGGTGTCATTATGCCGCTCCTCCCCAGTAGTGAGCACACATTCAAGTCCCTCGGCGTTATGTAAAACGGCATGACCAATATGCACCGCTAAATCGTATTTTAATCTGGCCGGATGTGCTCGTAACTCTCGATTGAGAAAAACCGTTTTTGGCGCTTGAAAATAGGAAGTTACCATTTTTGAATCTGGCACTGTGGTGTTATCAAACCATTCTATGCTACGACCTTTATCGGTAAGGATTTGCATCAACTCGTCCACCGATAAGTAAAGATTTTTACCACCCACTTCATCTGCTGCTCTTTCTAAATCAGGAAAATGGTTTTGATGATGCTCTTGATGTGCGCGGATCAATAAGTGTGCAAATTGTCGGCCACTTATCCCAGCTTGCGATAACATCTCAGGGATAGCTATTTGCAATATATCCTTACTAAATAGAAAGTTAGGCTCTAGTGCCATACCAACCAATCCGCCAGAGCTTCCTTTGTCGGGTGTGATTTCAGGACTACCTGGCTGGCTGTCCAGAAACCACGAAACTGGCTTTTGAAACACCACAGCAAAATTATCTAACATTGCTTCACTGGGCGTGCGCTGACCTCGCTCAATCATCGACAAGTAAGAGACTGAAGGCGCGCTGGCAGGGTCTTGTTTAACACATCGTGCTGACAAGTCTTCTAAGGTTAAGTGATTACGCTTACGTAAATTACGGATCTTAGTCCCCAAAAAATGTGACTTGCGGATCAGGCTGGTTGTCTTCGCCATTTGGGCCCCTTCTTGTGAAATTCACAGTGTGAAATTTTTTCTGTGAAATTTTTATACTTTTTAACTTACACTCAAAGCGTACACAAAACAACCAGTTCAACAAGGCGAGTGAGGACTCTATTATGACAGCGCAAATCCAACCACAAATTCCTTTGCAGCACCATTGCAGACAACAGCAGTCGACTTTAGCAAAACAGTATCTTGACCAACACTGCCCGCTGGAGTTTGGTTCACATCAAAATGTGACTGACTATGTTGTTTACTTTCACCATCTACTGGCATTTTTTGAAAATGGTGAGCATTGTGGGCTACAACAAAGCGCACAGTTTGTTGCTCTGTGTGGACATAAAGAAAATCCAGAAGCGATTTTGTTACAAAAGCCAGATGGGTTTCATATCGAGCTTTCATTTAACCGAGCCGGAGACCAAGGACAATTTGATAGCGCGCATATCGAAGATATATTGGTAGAAACTCCGCTTTCTTCGGTACTTGGAAAAACCACAAACACACAATTACAAAAGCTGTGGATGAGTTTTTATCACGGCGTGCAACAGCCAAAAGGACAAGTTTGCTATCGCAGCAAAGATGGGCAGGACTACCAACTTTAAACTCACTCCCTGTGTTCAGGGAGTTTTAAGCTAAGCTTTTTATAATTCCGCCCTTTTTCACAAAAGAGTCTATGACAAAGTTGCTTAGCTTTTTAAAAAATATGAATTGGATGCTATGGGCCCTGATTTTAGGTATTGCCACTGGACTCGTTTTTGGTGAACGGGTGTCATTTTTAAAGCCCATTGGCAGCGGTTTCGTCAACTTAATGCAAATCACCATTCTGCCTTATATTGTGGTGAGTTTAATTGTTGGCTTGGGTAAGTTTCATCCTGATCAGGTCAAAAATATCTTAGCCAAAGCAGCCCTGGTTATGGTCGCCATTTGGAGTGTGGGACTTGCAGTTATTTGGTGCTTTATTTTGACGCTGCCTGACCATGACGCTGGTACGTTTTTCTCGCCAGCATTAGTCGCGAATCGCCCAGAAATTGACTTTATCAAACAGTATATTCCGGCTAACCCATTTGCTTCCATGGCTGAAGGTAACGTACCAGCACTCGTTATTTTTTGTATCGCGCTAGGTATGGCGCTCATCTCCAATCAACAGAAAAATCGATTATTAGATGTACTAGAAGTCGTCGGTCAGGGTCTCTCGGTTATTTCAAAAAAAATCGTGGCGATTTTCCCGATCGGTATTTTTGCTATGACTGCTAGTACCGCAGGCACCATGAGCGGTGAAGAACTCACCAACTTACAAGTATATTGGGTGGTCGTGCTGTGCGTGGGTATTTATTTGATGTTGGTGCTATTACCTATGGCTGTCGCTGCGCTCACTCCGGTAAAATACCGTGACTTAATCATGGTCATGCGCAACGCATGGATCACCGCATTTAGTACCGGTAACGTGTTTATCGTGCTTCCCGTCATCACTGAAGGAATAAAAGCACACTTAAAACAAATCAAACAAAGCGATGAAAGTTCAGATCACATTGCCGAAGTGTTGGTGCCCATTGCCTATACCTTCCCAAGTTTAGGTAAACTGACCACACTTATCTTTGTGACCTTTGCAGCATGGTTAACAGGTAAACCCATAGCACTTGAGCAAATCCCACAATTATCGTTATCGGCGATGCTCAGCTATTTTGCTAACGTTCATATAGCTATCCCCTATTTGTTAGACACCTTACGAGTCCCCGCTGATACCTATCAAATATACTTGTCTATGTCTGTGCTGACCGCCAAAGTAGTGTCACCGACAACAGTAGTCTACATTTTCGCGTTCGTGCTGATCTGTATCTTTATCAATAAACGTCAGTTGCACTTAAAACGTGTACGTTCAATTTACTACTTGTCGTTGTTAACAGGGTTGCTGCCGGCTTTTATGCTAGTGAGTTTCACTGCAACGAGCTATCTGGCACAGCAAACCAAACCCGCCAGTGAAGCAATTGCCAATATGGTTGTAACAGACAAAGTGCCCGCGCATGTGCTGAGTTATGTACCAAAAGCCTACCAATCGGGAGAGTTATCATTGACCAACGTGGATGTAATTAAAAGGCGTAATTTACTTCGCGTTGGCTATTTAGTTGATAACGTGCCATTTAGTTATTTCAATCAAAATCAAGAACTCGTTGGGTTTGACGTCAGTCTTGCCCATAGACTTGCCGCCGATCTGGGCGTCGAAGTCGAATTTATTCCGTTCAAACGGCCGCAACTGACGCAATATTTAAACAAAGGATACTTTGATATCGCGATGTCTGGACTTGAGATTAATGTCCGAGATTTAGAAAAATTACGTTTTAGCAACAAGGTATTGGAGCTACAACTCGCATTATTGGCGAAGGACCATCAGGTCAGACATTTAGCCAATAAGGCTGCTCTGTTATCCAGAAAAAACCTGCAGCTTGCTCATGTCGAATATGCCCCCATTTTAAAGCAACTAGCCCAACAAAATCCGCAAGTTGAAATCACACAACTGGCAAATCTGCAGCAATACTTTAACAATCCCGAGCAATACGATGCGCTGGTAATAAGTGCTGAAGCCGGATTTGCTTGGAGCATGTTTTATCCCGAGTTTGGTGTTGTAGTACCAGAGCAAGCCAGCTTGAGGTACCCTGTCGGTTTTGCCACCGCTAAACATAATTTAGACCTGTTGAGTTATGTCAACACTTGGCTAAGCATCCAGCAAACCAATGGGGAGATCGATAGAACTTACAACTACTGGATTTTAGGTAAAGGCAGTGTGCAAAAACAAACGCGCTGGTCACTAATGGACGAGCTGAATATCAAGCCAATAGAGTTGATGCATAAGCTTAGCTTTTAACAAAACATGATTAATTGAATTTACACAACAAGTGGAATTTTTAAATTTCAGCACAAGTTAGCCAGTGGGGATTTCCCGAAAAGGCCGCCAGCTCTTAACTGGCGGCAAGTCTACTCACTGGGCGAGCTAGCAATCAAGCTCGCAGTAACATTAGCTCAACCATAAAATAAAACAAGCCATTAACAAAAAATTCATGTGTCGTTTAGTCATTTCTGTGTTTAAGTCGAGATCTTAGCCCACTGCTTCGACTGACTGAGCGCTGCATTCCTCGCAACAAAACTTGGTGCTGCACTAACAGTTCAAAGTGCGACTTAGCACGGGTGATCCCGGTGTAAATTAGCTGACGGTTTATACCCTGCTGAGCTCGCTGTAATGGCGGTAATATCATAGCGGTGTGGGCAAACTCTGAGCCTTGAGATTTATGAATAGTCATCGCATATACTCTGTCAAAGTTTGGTAGTCTTGCCGGATAAAACCGTCTTACTGTTCCCTGTTCATCAATAAACGTCGCTCTTAATTCCGCATTTTCATCTGCCAAAATAATTCCGATGTCGCCGTTAAATAATTTCAACTGATAATCATTCTGGGTGATCATAATTGGCATGCCCAGATAAAAGCGCCCTACCGGCTGTATAAGCCCCATCTGACTGAGCTTAATTTCTATTCGACGATTAAGCTCATTAACGCCATAAGGTCCCTCTCGCACTGCCGCTAATAATTGATAACCAGAAAAAAGCTGGTGTACTTCTGATTCTGTACGGGCGTTTTTAATTGCCAGTAAATAGTCTTGGTATTTAATTGCAGCACGCTCTATCAACGCATTGTAAGATTCATTATTGAGTTCATAAATGCTGAGATCAGAATAACCAGCGCTGAGCACCTGAGTTAGACGAGCTCTATCATTAGCATTAACAGCAAAGGCGAGTTGTCCAATGCCACTTTGACTGTCAAATCGGTGGCTATGTTGTAAAAATGCAATATTGTCATCCAATAAAAAACCGTCTTCAGCTACTTGCTGTGCTGATACATTTTGTCGACACAACTGATTTAATCGTTCAACCAATGCGTTGCTATAACTTGGATCTTGACCAAGTTTCAACCCTTCACATAAATCACTTAACACGTTTCCTGTGTCTACTGATGCCAGCTGATCTTTATCCCCGAGTAAAATCAAGCGCGCATGCGCAGGCATGGCATCGACCAACTTTGCCATAAGCGATAAATCGACCATGGATGCTTCATCAACCACCAGCAAGTCTAGGTGTAGTGGGTTGTGTTGGTGATGCTGGTAATGATGGCTATGAGGAATAACGCCAAGTAACCGGTGGATTGTTTGTGCTTGCTCTGGGATCAAGCATGCCAATTCATCAGGTAACTGGAGTCGAGATTTTGCACCGATGATTGATTCGCTTAAACGAGCTGCGGCTTTTCCGGTTGGGGCAACCAACTTTATGGTCAGTGGTGCCGTTTGATACAAGGACTGCAAAATTGCCAGCAGCTTTGTCACCGTGGTGGTCTTGCCGGTTCCAGGTCCACCAGTGATCACACAGAACCGCTTAATTGCCGCCAATGCACAAGCGACTTTTTGCCAATCAACACCATTAGCAGAAGCCTCGAAATATTCTGCCAACAATGCTGATAGCTGGTCAGTTTCTACCACGACCGGTTGTGCTGCCAATGATAGAAAACGCTGAGCCAACGCAGCTTCGTATTCGGCTAATCGTGCCAAATATAGACGATTATCAAACAATCTCAGCGGCTTATCATAGCCTACGGCTGGATGTTCGTTCAGCACCTGCTGCGCGTCAAAATCAATTGAAAAAGGTGAAAGCGGCAGTTCTGAGCTGTCAAGCAAATACCCGAGCTCAAAAGGATCCCGCCAATCAATCTCGGCCAAATCTAAACAACTATGCTGACGTGCATGGCTGATCAACAGCAGTAAAATCAAATACAACCCTTCTTTGGCAGTCTGCTGATTAAGCAGCTGTGCAAGGGCAAGATCCGCTTTACCAATTCGGCCATGCTTTAGTAATTCGGCAATAAACACATCATGATCAATATGCTCAAAATCCATGCTTAGCTGGCTCATTTGGGCTCCTCAAACAGTGCATCTAATTGTTGTAATTGCTCAATTGACAGTCGATTGAAGTACACGCCCTGCCCATCTGGCAATGCACGGAGAAATAGATAATACGCGCCGCCTAGGTGCAATTCTGGCTGATAATTGGGAAGTCGATGACGTAACAAGCGATGAAGCGCCACCGTATAAATCATGTACTGTAGATGGTATTGATGAGAAGACATCGCGCTGAACAAATTATCTGGACTATAATCCGTGGCACGATCACCTAAATAATTAGACTTGTAATCAAGCACATAAAACTTATCTTGCCACTCAAATATAAGGTCAATGAACCCTTTAAGCATGCCTTGTACTTGCTCAAAACTTAAATGCGATGGTTGTCCGGTGATGTCTGAAACCACTTTATTTAACCTAACTGCACTGAGCGATTTTAACGGCAAATAAAACTCCATCTCCACAATACACTTGTCTTGAGTGAGTCTACCTAGCTGCAACCCCGTGTTATCACTCAACGTGGTATTCAGACTGGCTTGGATCCAAGTTTCAACGGCATCTTGCCATGCCTCATCAATTGCAAATTTCTCTAAGCTTTTTGCCACAGCTTCTGGTAATGGTACCTTGTCATCGCCTTGAGGTGAGTGGGGATCAGTAAAATCAATCAATTCGAATATTTCATGTAAACAGCTTCCGGGTTTAGCGCCCTTGGGAAAGCTATAAGCGTTTTGGGCCACTGGTTGCGCCTGCGAGGGTAAATCCAGCAGGTGGTTTTCATCTACCGCACCAGCTGGCTTATCTCCATGATGCGCGTGGTAACTCAGTTGGCTAAAGCTGGTAGTGCGCCAATGTCGTTCAATATTGCCCTTGAAGTCACGAACCGAAAGGCTCTGTACCGTATCTGTCGCGCCACTGGAAAAACACTCGTCACTTTGGCGTTGTGGGTCTACTAATTCAAAAGCTAAATAATCATGGCTGTCACTAAGCTGTTTTAACTCGCTACGCCATTCATTTGGCGATTCAAATTCTTTATCTGCAAATAGTACAAAGCCTAAGGCAGTTTTATGTAATCCCAACTTTTTGCTACGGCCAAGTGCAACATCGTACATGCCCAATTCACAGTAATGGATGGCGCGAGTCAGTGCGACATAGAGTAAGCGAATGTCTTCTGCTAGGCGCTCTTGCTCTGATTTTTCCAGCGCTGCATCGCTTTTTGTTAAATCAATATGTTGCACATCACCATGATGATACATAGCACTGCTAGATTCACGATAAGTCATTGCAAATGGCATATAGACAATGGGATATTCAAGCCCTTTAGAAGCATGCATAGTGACAATTTTCACCAAGTCAGCATCACTTTCTAAGCGAATTTGACTGCTGTCTTGTTGGTGATTATTTAGCTGGGTGAGATACCACCTAAGTACCCTTTGCGTACCATCTAATTCCATTTGCTTATGTTGCAGTAATTCAGCAACATGGCGATAGTCAGTTAGCCAACGCGCGACTTCGACACCCAAACCTTGCCATTTTGCTGGCAAATTGCTCGCTATTAATAGCTTCTCTAGCATTGCCATCGCGCCTGAACGATACCAAAGTTGCCTAAGTTCACTAAACAGATGCAAATACCCTTGCCATTTTTCTTCATCAAATTGCAGTTCATACAGCTGCTGGTGTGACAACGAAAACAACGGCCCTGCCAGCACACCACGCAGTGCTGCCTCGTCGTAACTGCTATGTAATACATCCAATAATTGATACAACGCCAGTGCAAGTGGCTGCGTAAAGACACTATCGCGTGCGAGATAAACACTCGAAACACCAACTTTATTGAGCGCTCGTTTCATTAAACCTGCTTCCATGCGATCTCTGACCAGCACACATACGTCAGCGGGCTGGACAGACGTTTCTCCGATACACGCGCGCTTTTGCTTACCTTGATTCAGTAACTGCACAATTTTTTTGGCAAAAATTTCGCTTAATAAAGCATTGGCAGAACTCTTATTCAGCATCACATCCGTTGGTTCTAACACGGTAAACTTAAGTGCTTCTGGTCTTTCACCTGCTAAATAAAATCGTTGTTGTTCTGCTTTGCCATTTGCCGCAACAGACACAAACGGAATATCTTGATTATAAATAAAGCTATTTGAGTGGCGGGTAAATAAGCAGTTGACCGCCGCAACCACATCGCTATCTGAGCGAAAGTTAGTTGCAAGGGTGTACTGAGCATCCTGCGCGACCGCCTTTTTGGCATTGATATAAGTGAAAATATCGGCACCACGAAAACCATAAATGGCCTGCTTAGGGTCACCTATCATCGTTAGTGCGGTATGATTGTGACGGTAAATACTACTAAATATGCCGTATTGGATCGGATCTGTGTCTTGAAATTCGTCAATCATCGCCACGGGAAATTGCGCTGCTATTTTTTCACTCAAAACCTCGCCATGCTCTGCACTCAGTGCTGCAAACAACTGTTTTAACAGGTCATCTGGAGAAATAAGCCCATATTCTTCTTTGTGTGTTTTCAACAGTTGACGTACTTGAATAACCGCCTGTTGTATTAGCGCGATAGAAAGCCCTGTGCTTACTTGCTGGTGTAACTCGGCTAAGGTATCAAAGTGACGGATCAATTCATGTTCAAGAGGCGTCGCGGTTTTTTTGTAGTTTTTAGGATCGGATAAGTTAGCACTTCCCCATACCGCAAAGGAGTGTTTACTGGTACCAAATTCAAACCACCAGTCATCGCTATAACAATAGTCTTCCAGCGCTTGTAGATTGCCTTTTCTGCCGGGCGTTCGGTTGCCCATTAACCCAGCATTTTTTAACACATTGAGATAATCTCGTGCCAAAACTTGCTGCTTTAACCAAACGGCCAGTTGTTGGTATTTATCGCGCGCTGCAAATACGGTTTCTAACTCAACCTGCGGGGTGATCAGCGCATTCTCTTTTGCAAGTAACGGTTTAATTTGTTTGGCTAAGGAATACGGCGTTGCAAACTGCTCTAACACCGCCTGCGTTTTTTCTAAATCCAGTGGATAAACAAAGCGACGCCAGTGATCGGCAATAGCAGCATCAACCAGTTCACTTTCATCCAAGATAAATTCAAGGTTAAATGCGACTTTTGATTCAAAAGCATGTTGCTTTAGCATTCTCTGACAAAAACCATGAATAGTGAAAATTGCCGCTTCATCCATGGACTTTGCCGCTGCGTCTAGCAGGTCAAACGCACGTTTTTTATCATTTACTTGCGCTAACACGTTGGCAATTAATGGATCACTGTCTGCACTGCCCAACAAGCTGTCGCGAGCGTCAATAATACGGTTGCGAACCCGGTCTTTGATTTCTTGCGTCGCGGCTTCGGTGAAGGTTACAACGAGGATCTGCTCGACACTCAGCGGCTCAGCTTCAATTCCATGCTCTCTGAGACCCAATAGGTACCGCAAATATAACCCTGTAATAGTGTAGGTTTTTCCTGTTCCTGCACTGGCTTCAATAAGGCTTTGCCCGGCTAATGGCATAGTGACCGGATTAAGCATCTGCATGACGGCGCTCCTTAGCAAGTTCCAAAATCGGTTGTGCTAGTTGCTCACTCAATTCGATAAATGCCTGCTGATGGGCACTTAATTCACTAAAGCACAGTTGTACATACGGATCTTCACCATCGCCTCGGCCGACATATTGACCACCGGCAAATTTTGCCAGTGCCTTGTTAAAGTCCTGAGTCTTTGCATATTCAAAACTACTGGTCGGGAAAAAAGGCTGTGGCTGCGCTCGAGCATGCTGATAGAAATCTAACCAAACGACTAATCGCTGCTGTGCATCCGCCACCGAGATAGGTTCAAACGTGACTTGTTGGTCGAGCCCCACCACTTCCGTGGTTAGGTGCTGCTCCACTATATTTGCAACACAATGCATAACATAACCATGTAGCAAATCTTTTGCTTTGATGCTGGCTGTTCGATAAAACACTTGCCGCTGTTGATATAAGCTATCCAACCAACCGACTACGCGTTGTTCATTAATTGTGAAGGCGACTTCTACAGGCTGCTTTTTCTCTACTAATATGGGCGTTAACACATCAACCATTGGAGACACACGTTGTATTAACCCTGTAAGCTGTAACTTACCAATATTCGCTTGGGGCAACGAACCTCTTTGCAGAATTTGTTCATCGTTAAGAGGTTGCTCACCGAGTTGCGTTAGAAGCACCTCATCCAAGTATTGATAACGGCTTAATGGATCAAGTGCGAAGGGTTCTTCGTCAACACTGATTTCTGCGATAGGTTTTAGCTTAACCCCCAAAACTTGTTGAAAATACATGCGTTGCGGTGCGGTGATCCCGCGGATCAAGTCAGTTAATTCAAGTTCTGACTGCGTTTCTAATGACAAGGCATTGGTTGGCTCAGCAACGGTATGATCTGTGTTCCACAACCAAGTTGAGTTGAAACTTTGTAGTTGTCCTGAAGTATAATGAGCAGGATTAAACGGCTGTAATGGCAATTGCTGTTTTAGTTGCGCCATCACAGATTGCTCTGGTACGCCCTCAATATAAAAACTACGCTCTAGATATTCCACAAGCTCACTAACCAATACCGACGGTACTTGCGCTTCATTGTTAAAGCAAGAGCGTCCAATGTAGCTGATATATAAAAAATTTCGCGCACTTAGTAACGCTTCTAAAAATAAATAACGGTCATCAAGCTTTCTTGAACGGTCCCCTTTTTGTCTGATTGAATGTGCCACAAGATCAAACCCAATAGGCTGCACGGTGCGCGGATAATCGGCGTCATTTAAACCCAACATACAGACTACTTTGAATGGGATTGCACGCATTGGCATCAGGGTACAAAAGTTCACTGCACCAGCCAAAAAGCGCTGCCCTACACCTTTTTCTCTTACACCCTGTTTCACTAAATACGCAAGTACTTTGGCAGAAATTGGTGCAAGCATATCTTGATTATCGTAATGCTTTTCCAAACCTTCGATAATGTGACCAAGCTTTAACAGATCCCAACTCTGTTCTGACTCTGGGTGATAAAAAGTGGCAATGGCTTGCTTCAGAATCTCCGCGTATTGTCGCAAATCACGTGATTCTGATAGCGCAGATTTTAGTGTCATTAATGCGTCAAAAAAGCTCACCAACTTATTTAGTAAAGCGACTGCCATGCCTTCGACTTCATCAGCGGCATAAACATCAGCAAAACTTACTTGTTCATCGCCTGTAGCAACACCTAGCAGCAACCTATTTAAACCATGTTGCCAAGTATTGAGGGAAATCTTCGGTAATCCGTATTCGCTCTTGTGGGCATCATTTATGCCCCACTTTACGCTCACCCTCTCTAGCCAATAGCGGATTAAGTCAAAATCTTGTGGCTCTATGCCAAATTGCTGTGATATCGCAGTCACACCAAGTAAATCTAAAATCTCAGAAACACAAAATCGATTAGTGGGTAGCTCAACCAAAGTAACAAACGAATTTAAAATTGGACGCTCTTGATCAATTGCCAAATCAGAAATGGCATAAGGAATGTGGAGATGAGATTCAGCACTATCAAACACCGCTTTAATAAACGGAGAATACACCCCCACGTCGGGCATCATGACGATCACATCTTTTGGTGTCAGTGAAGGATTCTCGTCAAATAAGCTGAGTAAGTAATCATGTAGTCGCTCTACTTCTCGCAGCGGTGTGTGACAATCTTGAAAACTGATACTACGGTCACTAGGTTCGATTGGCAGTTTACCTTCATCCGACACAAACCACTGGGTGTCCGCACATAACGTTTCACCTTTAAAGGCTAACTGATAAATTTCTTGCTGTACTTGGTGCAACACGCATGTGTCAAAATTCGGATCAAAGCCATCTATCCAACTGGCATCCAATTGCAACAATTGCTCGAAATAGTCTCTGCCCAGCTTTCCCCAAGAAGATAATAAAGGGTTCCCGACATAAAAATATTCCCCTTGCTGAGCTTCAATTTCGGGCTTTTTGGCATACCTAGCTATGATTTTCGCTTGAGTTTTTTCATCTACAATATCTCCCCAATAATGTTCACTGGGGTTGAAAAAAAACAGCATAACATTGGTTTTCTGTGCTAATGCTTGGAAAATTTCTAGCTGACTGTTGGCTATCGCTGACAAACCAAAAATACAAATACGCTCGGGAAGTTGACTTGTCTTAGCCTCGCTCAGCGCCTGCAAAAGTTGTTCATGCATGTTTGCACGGTGGTATGCACTTTGTCCCAACTGCTCGGTATAACCGACTAATTTCCTCCATAAGTCAGGCTGCCAAGGTGCTAGGTTGATCACATCAACATCATCTAATACATCTTGATCATTTTCCCATTGCGCCAACCAATGTGGCCTGTACATCAGATATTGGTCAAATACATCCGCTATTTTTTCACACAAAGCAAACTGTTTAATGCCACTAGGATCCTCACCTAAATAGTTTGCTAATGCCTGATAGCGGAGATCACTAAAACAGCTAGGGAGTAAATTAAATAACTTCCAAGTCATATTTGGTTTGTTAAATGCAGATTCGCGCGGAACGTCAGGTAAGAAGGTTTGATATAAACGCCAAATAAAACTAGAAGGTAACGGAAACTCAATTTGCGCACTAACACCGATATCTCGACTTAAGCCAAGTTTAAGCCATTCGGACATACCCGGAGATTGCACCAAGATGACCTCATTAGCAAAAGGATTAGTTAACGGCGCTGACTTGATTAAACTACCAAGTTGCGCCTGTAAGATTTCCATTCTGTTGGACTGAATGATGTGTAACATGTTGTCTGCCAAGCATTAAAACTGCTTGCTAAAGTGTATCTGAAACTACACTCGAGAGATAGTTGCAATACCAGATGGTGATAGCTATCACCCTAAAATAGATCGATGTCAGAATCTTCTACATCGGGTTCAATAATTTCACCATCGGCGAGTAATTGTTCATAAAAGCGAACTTGATTTCTACCATGCTCTTTAGCGAAGTAAAGCGCCTTGTCTGCTTTTTCTATCACGGTAATAGGAAAATCATAAGGACTAATTCTCGCCATCCCAATACTAACCGTGAGGTTATTCACGAAAGGAAACTTGGTATTTTTAAGTAACTCCATAAATTCTTTCATGCGATTATTCATCGCGTCAAAATGGGTGGGTTCAAAAACTAATACAAACTCTTCACCACCATAACGAAAAACCAAATCATTGGAACGGAAAAACTTTTTCATTTGCTGTGCCAATAGCAGCAACACTTCGTCCCCACATACATGGCCATATTTATCGTTTACTTGCTTAAAGTGGTCGATATCAATGACTGCAAGCCAAGAGGTTGCATCATTATGAAGCTTGCGTACATCTGCTGAACGAACGGATTTATGTTTTTTTACTACTTGCCTTTCTATCAGCTGCTTAAGCCGTCGGTCAAAAGTATGTCTGTTTAATAAACCTGTCAGCTTGTCTCGCTCATTTTCATGAAGAATAGTCAGATAGTTCTCGAATATTCTACAAAATGCATTGAGTAACACTTGATCACCACTAGACATTTGCTTGCTGACAATAGCGATTGCTGCGACAGGTCTTTCTTGGATACTGATCGGCACCCAGCGCCGCTCTATTCCATCAACAGATTGAACGGTAATGGTACAAGCGGATTGTAAACAAGATATCAGTTCGTTATCTGGCTCCGAAATAATACTGCGTTCGTACCATTCAAACTCTTTGTCTGAAACTTCTTCAAGCGCAACACTTCTTTCGACAACCAACTTATCTGGGATCTGCAAGTCTTTATAAACAGCAATTTTTTGGCAATGAATAAATTCGTGGATAGTAGATGCAAGGCTATATTCTAGCGAATCGATATCACGGGTTTTTGTGATCTTTACGACGGAATTCAGCAGTTCTTCTTGCATTGGCCTTATTACTCTACCTGATATGTGGGCAATAGAATCGAAAAAGTGCTTACATCCAGCAAAGTTAAAAATAACCACATTTCACTTTCAAGCACTTTTAAAAGTTAGTCAATAACCCTCAAAATGCCAAATTACGCAGCTGTTGAGTAATGATCTTTCAAGTTTGTTTTTGCAGCAGTTTGATTGGCATTTATACAAGGCAGAGCCTTTGTAGCATAGTGATTCTATGTAAGTCAGGCGATTACGTAATAGAAATGCCAATCAAGCGCTGCCCTTCGGGTTCACCTCGATACGCTTTGTGCATTGCTGCTCAACTTTTGTTTAGATGACTAGGCGGCAAGTCAAGCGCCACGCTCAAAATCCACTAAGGAGAACAAAAACCAAACAGCAAAGATCAACACGCTCTCGTAAGCCTTCCGGCAAGATACGAAAGGCTTTGATAGAGACTAGTCTAAGGTTGCAAGCATGGCTTCATCATATTCCGTCACAGCTTGGTTTTGCTTTATTTTGCTCACATAGTCAGGGTTCGCGATAAATGGTCTGCCGATAGCCAATAAATCAAACCTATCTTGGGCAATCGCCTCTGCGCCAGTCTGCGCCGTATAACTACCAACTCCAACCAAGTGACCTTGATAATGTTTGCGTATATAATCCGATGCATGACCATCTAGATAATCAAAAGTCATACTGTCATCAAAAATGCCCACATGCAGATAAGCCAAATCGCGTTGTTCAAGTGCCTTAAGCAAATAATCAAAAACGTTCCGATCACGACTGTCGCCTTCCATATTAAAGTAGGCACCAGGAGATAATCTAAGCCCGACTCTGTCCGCACCAATGCGGTTGACAGTAGCATCAACAACTTCGAGTGCAAAACGACTCATATTTTCTGGAGTTTGTCCGTATTCATCTGTTCTTTGGTTAGCACTGTAATGTAAAAATTGATCAATCAAATAGCCATTGGCACCATGAATTTCAACGCCATCAAAGCCCGCTTCAATCGCGTTTTCGGCAGCTTTTGCGTAATCCGCAACTAGTTGCTTAATGTCTTCTTGCGTCGCAGCTTTTGGCACCTGATAAGTCAGCTCTCGCATTCTTGGTACTGATCCTTCTATACCAATTGCTGAAGGTGCTAATACTTCTCCATCAAAAAAATGGGGATGTGCTACTCTGCCTACGTGCCAAAGCTGTGCAAATATTTTTCCACCGTTGTTGTGCACGGCTTGAGTGACCTTTTTCCACCCGGCAATTTGTTGCGCGGTGAATAGCCCTGGAGTATTTGGGTAACCTTGCGCATCAGGTCTGATAATCGTCGCTTCACTAATGATTAATCCCGCCTCGGCACGCTTAGCATAATACTCAACCATCGCATCGGTAGGGACCAGTTGGTCATCAGCCATACAACGCGTCAAAGGTGCCATGAGAATACGGTTTTTTAACGTCAGTGTGTCATTGAGCGCATATGGCTCTAATAAAATATCGGTCATGTCTTTCTCCATTTTTGAATACTCATTCAAGATATGGATTCTTGAATGAGTATTCAAGAACTAAATGCAATTATTTATAACTTTTTTTATTCATGCCGTGTTGTTGCTATCCAAAGCTGAAGAAATTCCTCGTTGATCACAACATTGATGATGGTATGAATGCACTGTGCTTGGTATTATCAAAGTTGTGATAAGAGGAAATGAACACGATGAGAGTAGCCGAGTTTGATAGAGAAGCCGTTTTACGCAAAACCATAAACGTCTTTGTGACATACGGTTACAACAAAACAAGCATGGCAAAGCTAACCGAAGCAACCGGTTTGCACCCTGGCTCAATCTACTGTGCGTTTAAAAACAAACGCGGGTTATTGCTAGCTGCAATTGAACAATATCAGACTGACAGGCTTAACCATTACCAACAACTTCTCAATAACTGTCCTAGTTTACACTCAGCCATTGAAGCGTTTTGGGACGACTTAATCGCAGAATGTCTATGCCAAAACAGCTCTAAAATTTGTTTATTGACCAAAACTCTGGCAGAAATTGACGGACAAGATCCCGAGCTGCAAGCTATATTGAATAATAATTTGCGTCAATTTGAAGCCATGTTTGCCGAGCTGTTTATTAAACAGTGGCCTGATCAATTGACCATCAGTGACATGGAGGCGAATGCAAGAGCGCAGTTTTTTGCAATGAGTGTTTATGGTATTCGCACCTACGCAGCAACAGACAATTCGGAAACCAAACTGCGTGCATTAACGCAACGCGTCAGTCAGTGCGTATTAACAGAATACCCTGTAGATTAAACATTATCACTTAGCCCTGTGAACAAATGTCGGAGGATCCAATAATGCTAAAGCTCACATTATTCATCACCTCGGCGTTATTATTGACTTGCTTTTTATACTTTAAAAAAGAAGCGCTGGCTTGCGAAGTTATTCCACTGACACATTTTGAACAGTTAGCTCCTGATGTGTTTATTGATGACTCTTTATCTTGGAACGACAAACTCACCCTAACACGTTCGTTAGATGAAGCGAAGCGACGTGTTACCGAAGTATATGGACAGCCTGAAGTGGCAGCTCGTTTCATCGTCACTAAAAATCAGCAATTTTCTACCCTTGGGCTAAACCCAACGGGTATGCAAAACACTGGCTTTTTCAGAGAGTGTATTTTTCTCGGACCTAAAGGAATAAATACCGATGTCATAGCCCATGAGCTGGTACATGCTGAAGTTCGTAACAGAACCAGTTTCTGGGTAGAGCTCACTGAACTGCCAGCTTGGTTTATCGAAGGCACGGCAATCAAAGTGGATCATCGTGCCCCATTTTTACCTGAAAACTTTGACGTAACCGAGCACGACATTGCTGAAGTTAAAAAGATATTCTTCTTGTATGAGTTTCCAAGTACCAACATTAAATATTACCAAGCCTCCCTTGCAGCAGTAAGCACAATGCCAACTGGTGATTTATATTCTGGACTTGAAAAGCTAAATCAAGGCGAGCGATTTCAGGATGTTTTTCGTTTCTAAATCAGTCGTCTAGATCACTATAAAGCAGTCGTTGAAAACCATGTTTGACCAACAAAGTTTCCATTAAATGGATAACCGCAGCGCTGACATCTGAGTTCATTATTTCTGAGTGAGTATTCCTATTGATAATAAGGGAGGAAACATGCTCAATTTCATATTCAAACCCGCCTCCTCTGCCTTTATGTTCTATGTCGTAATGCTCGCCTAAATAGGAGATATCTATTTTGGTGGGGCTCCACCACTTGCCATAAATCGTTATTTCCAAGTCTGGGCCAAGTAATTTAGCCTGTTTCGGTAATTCCCGAGTGATAGATGCAGACAACTGGGCACGCAGCGACCCCGAAAATTCCAAGGTGATATTTTCGTCAACTTCTGTTTCTGAATTGTCTGCTTCTATCAACGCAGTAAAGTCACCAATCTTGTTATTAGTCACTCGACAAAGATCCGCATATAGCCAGATCGGGTAGACACCGACATCCAAAGTTGCCCCCCCATTTAAATTAGGGTTAAAGAGTGGCTTTGTACGGTCAAATTCATTAACACTGCCAAACGCAGCCGTGATTGAAGTCACTTCTATTTGCTGCTCTTTGATAAAGTTAAGCATGCTTTGATAGGCCGGAAAAGCGGCGGTTTTCATCGCTTCAATTAATAACAGCCCTTTTCTTTTGGCTAAGCTATACATTTGTTGCCAATCAGCAAGATTGGTAAACGCGGGCTTTTCAACCAAAACATGCTTATTGTGATTTAAAAATAGCGCAACCATTGGGCGATGGAATGGGTGGATTGTCGCGATGTAAACTGCCTCAACATTTGGGTCTTGCGCCAAGGCTAAATATGAGTCGTAATAGCGTCCACAGTGGTAGGTATCGGCAAAGTGTTTTGCGCGTGACAGATCTCTGGCCGCCACCGCCGACAGACTTGCGTTGGACGCATGACAGGTTAAGTCGCTAGCGAAACGATGTGCAATACTACCAAGACCTGCAATTCCCCATCTTACTTTTCTGATTTCACGCTCTGTCGAATGTGTCATACGCTTACTGCCATGTAGTTAACCTCTATGACAACAATGTACCTATTTTATTAAGCAAAATCACATGAAAAGAAATCATCTAACCTGTGAAAAAATAAACGTATTTTAAGTTGATTTATCAAACTGAAGTGTATCACTGGTGGTACGTATGAAGGCAAAGTTAACCTGATTGTTAGCAGAGGATGATTAAGTCTGGATAGGGCGAAATAACGGTTTCGTTATTTCGCCACTGGCTAATTTAGCGGTAGTCTATTCCCCAATGGAAAGCACTGATGATGTCTTGGCTCAATGACCCATTTAATGTTTGCCCACTTGCCACTGCTGCATCGATGCGGCTACGGATAGCTGGCGTAATAAAGTTTCTCATTTCCGGATCGTTTAGATATGCAGTATTGCTTTCACTTCCTCTAAACATGTTGAGTACTTTTTCCATGATATCCTTCATGTCGCGTTCCATATTTTTGATCTCAGCGGAGTTATCTGTTGTGACTAGCTTATAAACAAGTAGTTTCGTCACGGCCAAGCCTCCAGCACCAACTCCAGCAACCATTGCTGCTGCCATTCCAGCAACTGCGGTTCCTCCGGAAGCTGCAACTGCAGCAATAGTAATAACAGTGATAGCTGCAACTTCTAAAGCTGTAAGTAGAATATCGATGGCCGTCGTGCTCTTAGTGATGCCGTCCAAACATGCTCTTAACGTTTTAGCCCCATTTCGAATTTTAGCTAACGCGAAACCGTCTGATCGTTGCAGTCTTACCACGTCCATCATGCCTTCCATAACCAACAAGAACCCAGCGCTAATAATTGCCATCACAGGATCAGTCCACTGTGCTAGTTGGTAGTTTAAGCCGCTTGTCGCTCCCTCTTTATACACTCCTTTAAACTCCGCAGCGCACTTGGTGAAATTATCGACCACCGCCCTGTCAAAGGTATTCCCATGCTTTTGCATGATCCGCAGTAAAGTCTGTCGTCCGTAAGTCAGCGTAAACTTGGACAGCAAAGGAACCATATAGTATTCAACTAAGTACGATTGCTCATTGTTGTAATCTGGTAAATCAATAGGGCTGCTGCTATTGCCCATTAGCATTGCCTCTAATAGATTGATAGCCTCCTCTTCTGTTGGTGCGTCAAATGGCATAGACAAACGAAACTTGGTTTCATCTACTGAAGAAAGATCTGGGTAGCAGGCCTTAAACATAAAAGCGATAAAGCGATAACCACCCCAAGTATCATCTACTCGATGATCATCACCGCCACCTTCATGTAAAACTTCAATCCATTTTTCAGTCGAATTGGCGTATACATCAAACCAGCCATCCTTGCCACCTAGATCACTGTTTCCAGCATATGCGTATGGAATGTAAAGCGCGCGGTGACTGCCCTGACCAATTTTTGACAGATTTCTTCCGAGTGGTAGATTGCTTTTATGATGAATATAGGAAGGTGCATTAGGTCTAATATCATGAATAGATAAACGACCGTCGCGGTTATGATCTAGCTGTTGAAATAAAAACGCTGACAGACGTTGCGCTGTTTGATACGGCGCGTTCGTTCTGACCAAAACATTGGTTAACTCATTCTGATCTACCAACCCATCTTGGTTGATATCCGCGACCTGTATCGCTTGCTCAAAATTAGTCAAAAACATCTGATAAACCTGAGCATAGGTCATGTTAGGTGTGATCCCGTGATGACCACTTTGTGGGACCTGATTAGCAACATCCTGAACAGAAATACGCCCATCTCGATTTTTATCTAGCCGCAGAAAGAACTCATCAGCCATCTCATGAGCAGAATTCCATGGAACATTCGACCTAACAAGTAACTGGATCACTTCATTTCTATCCAGAGTGCTATCTCTGTTCAAATCCGATTGGTTCAGTGTATTGTAAAAGTTGGCAGTTAAACTCTGGATCATTTGTTCTAATTTGGTCCTAAGGTGGTAGTCCAAAGTAGTAGAGTTGTTAATCTGCTGCGTCACTTCATGGGCGGCAATCCTACCATCATGGTTAGTATCTAATTTTTGGAACACCTCTCGCGCCATAGTTTGTGCAACATTGTAAGGTGCATTCGTTCTAACCAGAGCATTGACTAGCTCGTTAAAATCCAACGTGCCATCTCTATTCAAATCTGCAGTTTGCAGCGTTTGCTGGAAGTTTTGTCTAAAACCCGCGATGATTTGCTCTACAGCTGGATTGCTAGGACTGACATGATGGCCCATATTTGGGATCTGCTGTGACACATCTTGAACCGATAACCGACCATCACGGTTTTTGTCTAACTTAAGAAAAACCTCATTCGCAATGTTATTGGCAACTTGCCATGGTGTGGAAGCTCGCATTAAGGCCTGAACCAACTCGTTGCGATCTATCGTGCCATCACGATTACTGTCAGCATTATTTAAAGACTGCTGGAAATTTTGTTGCATACCATTTATCACTTGCTGTGCAGCTTGTGACATATTGGCTTGTGGCTGTTGCGCCATTTGGTTTACCTGACCAGAAATATCATCAGTAGATAACCTTCCATCACGGTTTCTGTCCAGTCGATTAAAGATTTCGTTGGTCATATTCTGAGCCACTTGCCAAGGCGTTGCGGCTCTGGTTAAGACTTGAATTAATTCGTTGCGGTCGATAGTACCATCTCGGTTTAAATCAGATGTGGCTAGTGCTTGTTGAAAGTTTTGAGTGAGACTTTGAATGATCTGCTCTGTCGCGGTTGTCATAATATTCCTTTAACGGTGATATAGAGTTGACTACAGGGTGATATTACCCGCGCAGATTTTAAGGGATAAGATAATGCATTGTAAATAATATGTTTTTATTTTATTTCTAGTGTCTTTCGATTGCAGCAGTAGAGGTAAGTTAGAAACGATAGTAGGTGGAACTCCGTATTAAGAGATTCTGTTGATAGACAAATAAAAACATTGAGATTCAGTGTGTGTCATTAAAGGCTTGAAAAGAAAACGGCAAATAAAAGGGATGTAATGAGCTAAGAAAAGGATGGCGGAGAGAGAGGGAGTCGAACCCTCGATACGCTATAAACGTATACACGAGTTCCAGTCGTGCGCCTTAAGCCACTCAGCCATCTCTCCGCACTAAAGCGGGGCTAATACTAAGAAAAGCCTCGCCTTTTATCAAGCAGTTTTTTGATTTATCTAACCGTTTGTATAGATTCCGTGCAATACACTTAGGTTAACGTTGTAAAGAAGCAGAAAAGTCCAACATACGATTTAGCGAGCGTAACGCGCCCTCCCGCAGTTCCATATCAACAAACACTTCTTTACCTTGTGGGTCTAACAACGCTTCCTCAATGGCTTGTAGGCCGTTCATTGCCATCCAAGGACAGTGTGCACAGCTTCGACAAGTTGCGCCTTCGCCAGCAGTCGGTGCTTCAAAAAACTCTTTTTCAGGGCATAGCTGCTGCATTTTGTAAAAAATACCTCGGTCCGTCGCGACGATAAACTTTTTGTTTTCCATTACTTGTGCGGCTTTGATTAATTGACTGGTTGAGCCAACGGCATCGGCTAAGTCGACAATTTCGGCTGGGGATTCTGGGTGCACCAGTACTGCCGCATCAGGATGTAGCGCTT
Organism: Pseudoalteromonas sp. T1lg65; assembly: GCF_051930985.1. Lineage (NCBI taxonomy): Bacteria > Pseudomonadati > Pseudomonadota > Gammaproteobacteria > Alteromonadales > Pseudoalteromonadaceae > Pseudoalteromonas > Pseudoalteromonas sp. T1lg65. The sequence goes on from NZ_CP196837.1 coordinate 2,524,136, forward strand.
TCATATCTTTAAGCGCTTTAGTTTTAAACTCATCATGTACGATACAGGCGCCATTCCACATGATCATATCTGCACCTGTTTTCTTCTGAATATAAGAACCTAAGTGCTTATCTGGACCCCAGATGATTTTCTCACCTTGTTCATCAAGGTGTTCAACAATCTCAAGTGCGCATGATGAGGTTACAATCCAATCGGCTCTCGCCTTTACAGCCGTAGAGGTGTTTGCATACACCACCACTTTACGATCAGGGTGTTGATCACAAAATGCGGAAAATTCTTCAATTGGACAACCTACGTCCAATGAACAAGTTGCCTCTAACGTCGGCATCACGACGGTTTTATTTGGGGTAAGTATTTTTGCCGTTTCGCCCATAAAACGTACACCTGCTACGATGATCACGTCTTTATCAACTTGATTAGCACCAAAACGCGCCATTTCTAATGAGTCGGCAACACAGCCACCGGTTTCTTCAGCCAGTGCTTGTATTTCAGGATCGGTATAGTAATGGGCGACTAAAACCGCATTCTTCTCTTTTAATAAAGCTTTAATACGATTTTTGTACTCCAGCTTTTGCTCATCTGACAGCTTGGCTGGCTTAGGCGGGAAAATATAATCTTCCGGCATGATTTGTTCAGCTAGACTCATTTCTTGACCACTAGTCCACATTGCATAATTGGGCAGAATTATACGAAATTCACGCTCGTAATCCTAGCACTTGTGAGCGCTTTAATGACAGACGTTAGAAAGATTTATGAAATTCAAATTAAAGATGGGGGTTCAGTGCGATTTGCAAAGGTGATAAAAAGTCGTTTGGGAAGATAAATGGTGGGTCATGATGGACTTGAACCATCGACCAATGGATTAAAAGTCCACTGCTCTACCAACTGAGCTAATGACCCGCTCGAATACGTATCTTAAAACTTAAAATGGTGGGTCATGATGGACTTGAACCATCGACCAATGGATTAAAAGTCCACTGCTCTACCAACTGAGCTAATGACCCGCTCTGAATTGAAAGTGCCATTATTCATCCTGAAGCTGGATTCCGGCTCGTCTTCCTGACTCGCGTTCAAAAAGCTGCGAAGCAATGCTTCGGTCTTTATTCACCCAACTGAGCTAATGACCCGCTCGAATACATACCTTAAAACTTAAAATGGTGGGTCATGATGGACTTGAACCATCGACCAATGGATTAAAAGTCCACTGCTCTACCAACTGAGCTAATGACCCGCTCGAATACGTATCTTATAAATTAAAAATGGTGGGTCATGATGGACTTGAACCATCGACCAATGGATTAAAAGTCCACTGCTCTACCAACTGAGCTAATGACCCGCTCGAATACGTATCTTAAAACTTAAAATGGTGGGTCATGATGGACTTGAACCATCGACCAATGGATTAAAAGTCCACTGCTCTACCAACTGAGCTAATGACCCGCTCTGAATTGAAAGTGCCATTATTCATCCTGAAGCTGGATTCCGACTCGTCTTCCTGACTCGCGTTCAAAAAGCTGCGAAGCAATGCTTCGGTCTTTTTTCACCCAACTGAGCTAATGACCCGCTCAACTATATTCTTAAGTTTTAAAGTGGTGGGTCATGATGGACTCGAACCATCGACCAATGGATTAAAAGTCCACTGCTCTACCAACTGAGCTAATGACCCACTTTACCGCAACAGTGTTTGTTACCAATCGCCTGCTGCGGGCGCTTATAATACTTATTTAATTTTTGAGTGCAACTGAATTAGTTAGTTTTTTTCATTTTTTGTGTCTAACCGACTAAAAATAAGTCACTTCGGTTAAAACAACACCTTACATCTTCGCTAATCGTTCCGTTGCTAACTTTGCAGGTGTCGTACTTGGGTATTCTTTAATCAATTCATTCAACAATGCTTTACCCGCATCAATTTGCCCTTGCTTATGCAAAATGACTCCTAACTTAAGCATAGCTTCTGGTCGCTTGTTTGACTCATTAAACTGTTCAACCACGGTTTTAAAGTGTGACTTGGCAATATCGTCTTGCGATTTGATAAGATGCAATTGCCCTAACCAATAATGAGCATTAGGTACATACACCGATTGTGGAAAGTTTTTCAGGAAGCTTTGAAATTCTGGAATCGCGGCATCATATCGTTTGTCTTCGATGATCATGGCCACTGTTCTATCATAGGCTTCATTTTCTGACAGATTGCTGCTGAACGCTTGTTCAGCTGTAACATCAGGCACCACAGCAGATGTTTTAGACTGTTCATATACAGCACTAACTCGGTTTTCAATTTCTTGATACAGTTCACGCTGACGTTGTAATACTTTCTCAAGCTTGTAACTTTGCTCTTCTGTTACGCCACGAACTTGGCTCACTTCTTCTTGCAGCATATTGAGCTGCTGTTGCAGTTCAGCTTGAAGTAGGTTGCGCGTTTTCATCATACTTTCCAGCTGAGAAATTCGCTGTTCAATTGTTTGTGTTGAGTTTGCAGCTTCTGAAACAGGAGCGGGAGCAGCCCAGACTTGGGCGCTCCCGCTCACCAAAAAGAAAGCTGCCAAAATAGTATTCGGCTTCATAATAACTCTTTCTTAATATACAAGTACCGCACGACGGTTTTTAGCGAATGCTTCTTCCGTACGAGACTTAACCATTGGCTTCTCTTCACCGTAACTTACTACTGAAATCTGACTATCAGATACGCCTAGGCTCTGTAAATATTTAGCGACTGCTTTACCACGGCTTTCACCCAGTGCGATGTTGTACTCTGGAGTACCACGCTCATCGGCGTGACCTTCGATTAATACTTTAACACTTGGGTTCTTAACCAAGAAATCTGCGTGCGCTTGAAGCAACTCAGTGTACTGGCTTTGAATTGTTGATTTATCAAAGTCAAAGTATACGATTTGCTCTTGACGTAGCGCTTCATATTTTTCACGTAGTTTTTCTTCGGCAGACTTCTCGCGAGTCATTGTGTTCACATCAACACCGCTGTCTTGTGTGGTTGCCGCTTGATTGCTTTCGTTAGCCGCACCTTCATCAACACTAGAAGAAGAGCTACAAGCTGCTAGTGTCATCACTGGCAAAGCGACCAATAAGGCTTTGAGAGTTTTGTTAAGTTGCATCGAGTATATTCCTATATCTTTATAAATCTAACCAGCAAAATTACTGTAAAAACGGCGACCAGGCTGGTGCCTTAACTTGGCCATCCAAGACAGGCAACCTTGCCTTAAAACGACCGTCCATAGACACCAGAGCCAATACCTGCTTATTATTGTGCAAGGTGCTGTAAATGATCATTGAACCATTTGGTGCGATACTCGGGGACTCATCAAGTCTTGTGCGAGTTAACACCTGAAACAGCCCTGAATCTAATTCTTTTTTCGCAATATGGTAACGGCCCAAAGTTCGATTCACCATTATTAAACGTTTTCCATCTGGTGTTATAGAAGCCGCAAGGTTCATATCTCCATCGAACGTGATCCGTTTAGACCGTCCTGTTTTTAAATTTAACTTATATATCTGAGCATTACCACCCCTTTCCGATGTATAAACAATTTCTTGCCCATTAGGGTGCCAAGATGGCTCAGTATCTATACTACGGTGACGTGTTAAACGTCTTTCAGACTTGGTTTGTAAGTCGATCAAATAGACTTCAGTGGCTCCACCGCTGTCTTTAGAAAGTACGACTAACATCTTAGTACCATCGGGTGAAAACTGCGGTGCACCATTGATACCAGGGTAACTGGTTAATAACTCTCGTTTACCTGTATAAATATCTTGAATATAAATTTGCGACTGGCGATTTTCAAACGTAACGTATGCGAGTTTATTGCCATCAGGAGACCAAGCTGGTGACATTAACGGCTCTTTTGAACGCAACAAAACCTGTTCGTTAAAACCATCGTAATCAGCGACCACGAGCTGATAAGGCTTATCCTGCTCTTCACGAACAATGACATACGCTATTTTCGTCCTAAATGCCCCTTTTTCACCGGTTAACTCTTCGTAAACCACGTCGCTTATCTGATGTGCGTAATTTCTAAATCCGCTGCTAGTAATAACACTTTGTCTACCCTCTAGAATATGGTCATCACTTTGCATTAAGCGACCATTCGACATGATCCGTGTTTCTCCACCAGTGATCTGAGCTCGGATAACATCGATCAGCTCGTACTTAACCAAGTAACGGCCTGCTGACTGCTGGGTGACTGTACCAACGACTACAGCCTCTACTCCGGCCTCAACCCAAGCGGCGTAATCAACTTCCGAATCTGTCGTCGGAAGTTGCGGCATGTCAGACTCCGCGATTGGTTTAAACTTTCCACTGCGCATCAAATCTGCTGAGATAACATCAGCTAGGCCAGAAGGCATTTCACCAGTACCATTATATTTAAATGGCACAATGGCAATCGGCCTTGCGCTATCAACGCCTTCAGTGATCACAATCTCAAGCGCAGCTTGTGCAAATTGTGACATGCCCAAGGTAAGAACCATTAGTAAGGTAGTTAACTTCTTTATCATGCTCTTCCTTTATAAATTTGGTTTAATTGTTAAGTTAATATTCTTCAGCTGCTCAAAGACATCTTTATCTTTTGAGACGGGTAATGTGTCGGTCATCTTAACGGCACGAATCGCGGCTTCACAAACCAAACGATCGCCCCCTAACGACTCAACGTTAGTTACCAGGCCATTAAACGCAAGGCGAATATTCAAACGACATTGTTTGCCTTTCATTGATTCATCAATAAGCAGATTTGATTGAATCCGTTGCATGATAAGTGCTTTATATTTATCGACTTCACTTAGTACTTGCTGATGACGAATTTTTGCACGAGCGGCTTGCTCTTTAGCAAGTTGCTCACGCAACATTTGCTCTTCCAAGGCTTTTTGTCTGGCTTCTTCTGCTGCTTGTGCTTTACGTTTTTCTTCCGCCTCACGACGTTTACGCTCTGCTTCAGCCTTTTTAAGTCTGTCTTCTTCCGCTTTGCGTTTATCAGCAGCGGCTTTTGCTGCTTTTTCAGCGGCTAACTTCTCAGCTCGCGCTTTATCAGCCTGTTCTCTTTGCTTTTGTTCTATTTGCTTAGCGCGCTTAGCCTGTGCTTCTGCTTTACGCTTTTCTTCGAGTGTTGCTTGACGCTGTTGCTCTAATTTCTTAATCCTTCTCGCTTCGGCCTCACGGTCCTTTCGTGCCTGCTGTGCGCGACGCTCTAAATCACGAATACGCTGCTCTTCTGCGGCACGTTTAGCATCCTCTTGCTGTTTTAACTGTTTGATTTTATTTTCAACAGCCTGTTGATCAACCGAGATGGCACTGACCACTTTCTCTGGTTCATTGTCATTAACCTCAGGATTAAGCATTACTTCCATGACATCTGGTGAATCAATATGAAAATTAGCCGTGGCTAGCAGTAGACCGCCAATCGCAAAATGTAAAAGAACCGATTTAGTGATACTTGCTGACAACGAGTCCATTATTCATCCTCAACTGACTTGGTCATCAGCCCCACAGATGGAACACCTGCCTTTTTCAAAAAGTCCATTAAATACAGAACTTCTTGATAAGACACTCTACCTGACCCTTTGATCATCACCGGGGTGTCTGGATTTTGTTGCAGTTTTAATTTAATCACTGCTGCGACTTCAACCGCGTCCATCGGCGCTTCTGGATCTGTGCCAACACTTACAAAATAGCGTCCCTCTGAATCAATGGAGGCGATAATTGGCGGAGCATCTTTGGTTTCCACCAATTCAGATTCTTCCATTTGTGGTAAATCCACTTTTACACCGTGTTGAATAAGCGGCGCCGTAGCCATAAAGATGATCAGCAACACCAACATGACATCGATATAAGGAACGACGTTGATTTCAGCAACCGGACGACGCTTCTTACGCTGATACATTTTGCTTCACCTCTACTTGAGCTACAGCTTGGCGGTATAAAATATTAGAGAACTCTTCCATAAAGTTAATATATTGAGACTCTAGTTTTTCAACATTTTTTGCGAAGCGATTATATGCCATGACAGCGGGGATTGCCGCGAAAAGGCCCATCGCTGTTGCAATAAGCGCTTCAGCGATACCCGGAGCAACCATTTGCAATGTCGCTTGCTTCACTTCACCCAACGCAATAAATGCATTCATGATCCCCCAAACTGTACCAAATAGACCTATATAGGGGCTAATAGAGCCAACTGTCGCAAGGAAAGATAAACTAGATTCAAGCTTTTCAAGTTCGCGAGATAATGCAACGCGCATAGAGCGGTGGGTGCCTTCTACAACTAACGATGGTGATTGAATTTGGCCTTTTTGATGTTTGGCAAATTCTTTGAACCCTGAAACAAATAGAGACTCAAGTCCTTCGGGGGCTGCGCCTCGAGCATTCACTTCATTATATAATTTACTCAAGTCCATTCCAGACCAGAACTTTTGCTCGAACTTTTTCGCTTGTGATTTTGCAGTGGAAATGATCGTTTTTCTTTGAAAAATAATTGCCCAAGATGCGATGGACAAGCCAACTAACGTTAGCATTACGAGTTGAACTAAAAAACTCGCTTTTAAAATTAAATCTACAAAATTAAGTCCTGATTCCACTTTTATTATACTCCTAATGGCATTTCCGCACTGCGGCCTTATAGTGTTTAACGCTTAGTAAAGCGTGATTAGATTGACTGGTCTGACACAAAAAGGTTCCGCTAGTTTAACCACACAAAAAATACCTGACAATCTCAATACCGTGAATTAGTCATAAATGGCGACAAATAGTACAAAAAGGCTAAAAATGTCGCCTAAAACGGTAATTTACTGGCCATTATAAGATGTCACCTCAGCGGTGTAACTGAGTAACTATTCGCTTTTAATATCAAACCCTAAATATGATCAAAAAGTGCATAAAATAAGAGCTTTATGCACTTTTAAAGAATAAATACACAAAAACCACATTGGTAAGACCAATTAACAACAAATTATCTAATATTTACAATTCGAACAGAAAACAAACAAACTCTTTTATAACAATAATTTACACAAAATCAAACGCACCTTCATGACTATAAAATGAACACGCAAAAACTTTTCAAATTAGTTTTTTTTATTTGAAAAAAGAATTTTTCTAGTTTGATTAGTTTTCATAACCTCTTTAATATACACCCTGTACTGAGCAAGCAGCTGCAATCACAGCAACAGCACAGTTACTTGCAATAGGATTCTGATTTTTCGTATTGCATAAGATGAAGACATTCTGGATAAAACCAGAGTTTATTTATCTGTTCCCTGGATTACTTCCTTCAACTTGTTGTTTTGCCCGCATTTTTTGCGGGCTTTTTTTTATCCTGAATTTCTACCAATTAGCTTGATTAATACCAACCCGCTTAACTAAGTGGTCTATTTTCAAGCAAGAAAACCTTGTCGATAGTTCCGCTCTCGCGTCCTGCTACCGCTAAGGTACCTACATCCATGCAGGCAAGGCAAAAATTTCGTTATTTAGTTGTTCTAAATGAGAAATTTTTAACGCAGCTATCGTCAGGTTTAATCTTTCAAAATGATTAAGTGTTATTGCGGATCGGTATAACTACCCAATCTTAAAGCTACAAGTTACGCGCAGTTAGATGAATAAGACGTGAAGTTCGATTTAACCTCAAGTTTAAATAAAGGCTTTGAAAGAACTATTTTCAATGACTCCTCATCTTCCATCAATAATAGTATCAATCAATATCAAGACTTTTACGTACTGTCGTAGCTGGCCATTACAAGTGGAAACGGCAAAGAAAGTGCACAAAAGGATAATTGGGCATTATCCCAAGTTTGGGGATTTCTCAGTGCTTCCTTGCGCTGCTGAAAAATGTGAGAACGGAGGCTGCTTATTCAGACCTGTTAAGGTCGAAGTGTAAATAAGCCTGTTCAGAGACAATACGTCCCCTTGGTGTTCTTTGGATGAAACCTTGTTGAATTAAATAGGGCTCTATCACATCTTCAATGGTTTCTTTTTCTTCACCGATAGCTGCGGCGAGATTATCCAGCCCGACAGGACCTCCGGTAAATTTTTCGATGATCGCTAATAAATACTTGCGATCCATATAATCAAAACCACGCTTATCTACATCTATCATATCGAGCGCCGCTTTGGCGATATCTTCACAAATTGATCCATCGCCTTTCACTTCTGCAAAATCCCTAACTCGGCGCAGTAAACGGTTGGCAATTCTAGGCGTACCTCGGGAGCGTCTAGCGACCTCACTTGCACCTTGTTCGGTTATTTCTAGACTCATATGACGAGCTGAGCGAATAACAATCTTTGACAAGTCGGCCTCAGAGTAAAATTCTAACCGTTGTACAATACCAAATCGGTCTCGTAGTGGTGAAGTCAAAGAGCCAGCCCTTGTTGTTGCACCGACCAAAGTAAATGCCGGTAAATCTAACTTGATAGAACGAGCAGCGGGACCTTCTCCAATCATGATATCGAGTTGATAATCTTCCATAGCTGGATACAGGATTTCTTCCACTTGAGGACTAAGGCGATGGATCTCATCAATAAAAAGCACATCACCTTGCTCTAGGTTAGTTAGCAATGCGGCTAAGTCACCCGCTTTTTCAAGTACTGGACCTGACGTGGTTTTAATGTTTACTGCCAACTCATTAGCAACAATGTTGGCAAGCGTTGTTTTGCCTAAACCTGGGGGACCAAAAATAAGCAGATGGTCAAGAGCTTCACCGCGACTGCGTGCAGCTTCAATAAAGATCTCCATTTGCTTTTTGACATGAGGTTGACCCGTGTAGTCAGCTAATAACTTTGGTCTTATAGCTCTATCAACGCTTTCTTCATTGCCCTGAACTTCAGGTTCTATCAGTCTGTCTGCTTCTATCATGCTTACATCATCGATTTAAGTGCATCTTTAATGATGCTTTCTGTATTCATACCGGGCTTACCTACCGACTTAACCGACTTTTGCGCTTGAGGCAATTTATACCCAAGCGCTACTAATGCTGCGATGGCTTCATCCACTGGTGTATCAGATATTGTAGGATCTTCTTGAGGTGATATCACAGCACTATCGCTAAATGGTGTCAGTAGATCGTGACCAAAGTCTTTTAGTTTGTCTTTCATTTCCAGCACAAGTCGTTCTGCTGTTTTCTTACCAACTCCTGGTATTTTAACTAGTGTTGTCGCGTCGTTGCTGTTCACACAACTCACAAATTGCTCGGCAGACATACCGGATAGAATAGCCAGCGCTAATTTAGGTCCTACACCATTAGCTTTAATCAATTCACGAAACAAAGCTCGAGCAACTTTGCTATTAAATCCAAACAACAATTGCGCATCTTCACGAACAACAAAATGGGTAAACACACTTACGTTTTCACCCACATTAGGAAGGTCGTAAAAACATGTCATTGGCATCTGTACTTCATACCCTACACCATTAACGTCAATGACCACTTCTGGCGGTTGCTTTTCTAATAATATGCCTTGTAATCTACCTATCATAACTATCTTAATCTTCCTCTTACCGTCTTGCGTGCGGCGCCAGACATTCTAATTAAATTTTGTTGCGAGTGAGCATGACAAATTGCCACAGCCAACGCATCAGCAGCATCAGCTTGAGGCGTACCGGGAAGTTTCAATAGCCGCTTCACCATTTCTTGCACTTGCGTTTTGTCCGCTCCACCAGTGCCGACCACAGCTTGCTTAATCTGTCGCGCTGAATATTCACTCACCGCTAAGGATTGCATAGTTGCCGCGACAATTGCTGCACCTCTGGCCTGCCCGAGCTTAAGTGCTGAGTCCGGATTATGGGCCATAAAAACTTGCTCAATTGCAAAATCACTGGGAGAAAATTGTTCAATCAGCTGAGTAATACCTTGGTAGATCATCTTTAAACGCGTAGGAAAATCATGCTCACCGACTTTAATACAGCCGCTGCCCAAGTAACTAAACTTAGCACCTTGATGGGCAATAACACCATAGCCCGTAAAACGAGAACCGGGGTCGATACCAAGAATAACAGCCACGCACAATACCCTTATTGGTTTTTGAGTATAATGCCAAAACACTGTATGAATTACCAGTTAGATTACGTATTCGTTGAAAGGACTCATCGGGTTAATACTAAACTCGACTGAAAATAATAAAATATGTGGCGTAAAGCCTGCCGCAAAACATCTCTAGGTCAGTGTAATCGATCACCTCTCATCGAAATCAAAATAGGCTTGTCGACTTCCAAAACACGCCACACGGTTAACAACTTATACATTGTAAACATTTGAGGAACAAAAATTACAATAATGCGCGAGCGGTAATAAATTAAAAAATGCTATATCAACGAGACATTGGAATAGTTAATTTTAATCTATATTTTTCCCTATATTAAACACACTACCAACCTATAAAATAAAAAAATAAAAACAAAACAAAACAAACACTTACAACCAATCCAAGTCGTATTCATACGATAAATCGCTAATAAAAATTAAAACTAGACCCTCTCACTTTAAAAAACAAGGTTGTTTTTTGAGCTCAAAAACCACACCCAAGTGTGTATATGAAGTTGTATATTTGTAGATTGTTGTTTATTGTAGGTGAGCAACCACCGCTGGAATCTGTAAATTCGTCTCAAAAGGCGCGTTTCCAGCTCAAAGTTGAACAAATAAAAACAGAAAGAAAATCTAAGGAAAATCAATGAAGCCTAACAAGTTATCACACGCGGTTAAGGGTGCGCTCGCCTTTACCGTTCTATCTTCAGGGTTTGTATCTCAGGCTGCACTCGCAGAAGATGAAGCTAAAGTTGAACGTATCGAAGTTACCGGTTCTCGTATCCAAAGAGCCGAGTTCGAATCAGCTAGTCCGATCGCTAGCTTTGACGCATCAGATATTGCTAATTCAGGTGTTACCAGTGTTGATGAATTCTTAAAGTTCATTCCTGCAACTTCTGGTTTTCAGCTTGGTGCGACAACCAACAACGGTAACGACGGTGCGAAAAAAATTGACCTTCGCGGTCTAGATTTCAACCGTACACTAGTACTAATTAACGGCAAGCGATCAATCGGCGACGTAAACGACGATGGCGCGGTGGACTTAAACCAAGTACCACTATCAATGGTTAAACGTATCGATGTATTAAAAGATGGTGCATCAACTATCTATGGTACTGACGCGATTGCAGGTGTAATCAATATCGTTCTTTATAACGATTTTGAAGGCGTGCGCGTTGGTGCAAGCTATGGCGCCGGTACTGAAGATTGGGATGCAGAGCAAAAAACCCTTTCTATCATGATGGGTACTGCTAGCGATAAAGGTTCAATCACAGTAGGTATCGAATACAACTCACAAAAAGAGTTGAAACAGGGTGACCGTGATTGGGCACACGATGCACTTTGGCCAGACCCTATCAAAGATGCTGACGGCAACATTACAGGTTTTAAACCTGTTGCAAGTGGTAGTTCAAATTCACGTACCATTCGTTTAACCGACGAGCAAATCGCAGAGGTCGTAGCAAAAGGCGGCCCTAAAGAGGCAAACTGGATAGTAGATTCAGCTACAGGTGAAGTGAGACCATTTAAGGCAGCAACAGATGCTTATAACTACGCCCCTGTAAATGCACTGATCACACCGAATGATCGCTTCCAAATTGCACTTAATGGCCGCTATCAAGTATCTGATACTATGAATGCATATGTCGATGCTTTCTATACTCAACGTGAATCATTACAACGCTTAGCGCCAGATGCATCATTTGGTACGGGTGATGGTCAATGGCTATGGGATAACAGCAATAACCCATTCGGAGATGCTTCAAGAAACCCGTATGGTGTAGACTTCTCAGCTGGTTCTCTAGAAGAAGCTCAGACAGATCCGCTAAAAGGTATCCATATTAACCGCCGATTTACAGAGTCTGGTGGCCGTATCTTCACCCAAAAGGCAAACACCTACCGTATTCTTGCGGGTATTGATGGCGAAATTACAGATAGTCTTTTCTTTGATGTATCATTTACTCATGGTTATAACGAGCAATTAGATAATACAAAGTTCTACCATCGCTTTGACCGCTGGCAGACTGCCGTAAATGAAGAGCTATGTCTAGCCGATAATGATTGTGCTGCTGCTGGCGTTCTTAATCCATTTGCAGACTTCGGAACAATTACTCCAGAACAAATGACATACTTGTCAGCAAGTTCTTTGAAAGACTTTTCTTTTGGAGAACTAAGACATTTTATCGCTACCTTATCAGGTGAAGTAGAAGTTGACTTTGGTGGTGGTTATGTTGGTTGGGCTGCTGGTTTTGAAAACCGTAAAGAAAAAGGCGAGTTTATTCCTGATGAATTCTCAGCGGCTGGCCTAACTACCGGTGGTGCAAGTGATCCACAAAAAGGTCACTTCCAAGTAGATGAGTTCTACGTAGAAACGTATTTACCACTTCATGAAAAGCTTTCTATTGAAGCCGCGGTTCGTTACTCAGATTACGAAAACAACAAGGGCCAAGAGTTCGACTCAACTAACTTTAAAATCTCGCTTGACTGGCGACCGTTGGATGGACTAAAAGTACGTGGTGGCTATTCTACGGGCTTTAGAGCGCCAAATATCACAGAAATGAACCAAAGTGATTCTACAGATTTCCCAACTGTTGACTTTATTTGTTCATTTGCAGACCTTCGTACAGATTTAACTGCTAATCAACGAACAAACTGTGAAACTGACGGCTTTACAGGTAAATTGGGTTTCGCATGGCAGCCTCAGTACACAACTAAAGCACCAGAGAAATTAGACCCTGAAGAGTCGGTGACAACAACGCTCGGTTTTGTTTATACCGTGCCAATGGAAGACAATCTAGTATTTAGTGTTGATTACTGGAGCATCGAAATTGAAGATTTGATTGGTGAAACTCCATATCAATTTTTATTCAATAGTTGTATGGACTCTGCGAACTATTCTGCATCGACCTGTTCTGCATTTAAAGATGGTAAGCCTCTAGCCGGACAGCTTCCTGCTAATGCAACATACTCTTTCGGTAACGTCGGTGAGTTAGATGTTTCTGGTATTGACTTTGAACTAGACTATAGCACTGATTTATCTGTTGATTTCGCTAATAAGTTCGGCGTTCGTTTAAGCGGTACATATAACATTGAACGCTTGGAGAAATGGGTAGAACTTGGCTTTGAGCTAGATCGCGTAGGTAAAGCATATCCATTTGAAGTATACCCAGAACTGAAGTTCACCACATCTTTCCGATTGTCTGCAGATGATTGGGACGTTAACTATGACTTGCGTTATATTGACGAAACCATTGATGGCTTGAGACCAGCAGAAACAACCGATGATAATATTGCAGACTCTGTGCTTTATCATGATATTAGTTTTAGCTATAACTTGAAAGCAGCTCGATTCAGCCTTGGTGTTTCAAACTTGCTTGATGAAGAAGCACCTCGCTATCACAGCGGCTTTAACGCTAATACAGCACCAGGTACATACGACACAATTGGTCGTCGCCTGTTCGCAAGCTTTAGCGTAGATTTCTAAGGACATCTAAGTCACTTTGCAAGAAAGCATCACCCTCGTGGTGATGCTTTTTAATACAAATCATTTACCAATAAAAAACATACTGTTATCATAGCATCGCCTTTTATGTTAAAAGGCTCTAATATTTTAATGAATAAGGAAATGCTATGAAAAAACTACTTCTAGGTTTACTACCAATTCTTTCATTTGCTGCGAACGCTGGCGACGATCCAGTAAACTGTCGCTCTCAAAATGTCACAGAAGTCTACTATCATGGTACCGCTGAATGCCGTGCGGCAAATGGTGTATTAGTTCGTGAGGAGTTCCACAATAGTTCAACATACTGGGTGTGGGCGAGTGATTATAAAGGAAATCGTTGTTACACGTCGCTGCCATTTCAATCCACACGAACTGTATCAACAAAAGTTTGTGATTACACTCCGTCTGCAACCTTTTCCTTTATAAGACTTGATGGATATGAAGCTACCACTTTAATCTCATTAAACGGCACTGATAGAGACGGAGAGATCGTAAAGTATGAATTTTGGGTTGATGGTGTAAAGCAGCCAAATTCAGGGTATAGCCTTCAAATCGATGGGAATGATGGTGACACATTCTACGTAAAAGGAAGAGTTACGGATAATGATGGCTATACCTATGAACTAGCACGAACATTTGATGTCCGGTACAGAGAGCCAGCTAGGTGTGGAAGGCACTTCTGCTAAAAACTTACCGCTTTCAGACCTAAAAAACAAAAAAGCGACTGGAATTAGTCGCTTTTTTTTACCTTAAAAACAGAGTAACTATTACTCAGCTAGCTGCTTTTCTATTGAAATTGCTAACTCTTTTAATGCATCTGGATTTGCTGGGCTTGGTGCATCCGTCATCAAGCAAGATGCTTGAGTGGTTTTCGGGAATGCGATAACGTCACGGATATTGTCTGTACCACATAACAACATCACGAGGCGGTCAAGACCAAATGCAAGACCCGCATGCGGCGGTGTACCATACTTTAATGCATCTAGTAAGAAGCCAAACTTTTCTTGCTGCTCATCTTCTTCAATACCAAGAATTCTGAACGCCGCTTGCTGCATTTCGTTATTGTGGATACGAACGGAACCCCCACCTACTTCATAACCGTTCAGTACCATGTCGTATGCATCTGACAAGGTGCCTGCTGGGTTTGCTTCAAGCTCCGCTGCGCTAACGCCTTTTGGTGCTGTAAATGGATGGTGAACTGCGTGCAAGTTACCTTCGTCGTCTTCTTCAAACATTGGGAAGTCAACAACCCACAATGGCGCCCACTTATTCAAGTCGGTTAGCTCAAGATCTAGACCGACTTTCAGACGCAATGCGCCCATCGCTTCGTTAACAACGTTGCGTTTGTCTGCACCAAACAGAATGATATCACCGGTGTTTGCTCCTGTGCGCTCAAGCAACGCATTGATCACGTCTTCATTTAAGAATTTAGCGATTGGAGACTGTACACCCTCAACGCCTGCGTCACGGTCGTTCACTTTCATCCAAGCAAGACCTTTAGCGCCGTAGATACCTACAAATTTGGTGTATTCGTCGATTTGTTTACGAGACAGCTGAGCACCGCCTGGTACACACAATACTGCAACACGACCTTTTTCATCGTTTGCAGGGCCACTTAACACTTTAAATTCAACGTCTTTCACTAAATCAGCAACGTCAACAAGCTCCAGTGGGTTACGTAAATCAGGCTTATCTGAACCAAAACGGCTCATCGCCTCGCTATACGCCATGACGGGGAAAGTGCCTAAGTCTACGTCAAGTAGCGACTGCCACATTTCACGGATCAATTGCTCGGTAACTTCACGAACCTGTGCAGACGTCATAAACGACGTTTCGATATCGATTTGAGTAAATTCAGGCTGACGGTCAGCACGTAAGTCTTCATCGCGGAAACATTTTACGATTTGATAATAACGGTCAAAACCAGACATCATCAGTAGCTGTTTAAACAGCTGTGGTGACTGCGGTAATGCGTAAAAGCTACCTTTGTGAACTCGGCTTGGTACCAAGTAGTCACGTGCGCCTTCTGGTGTTGCTTTGGTTAGCACAGGCGTTTCAATGTCTAAAAACTCATTGTTATCTAGGAAACGGCGAACAAAGCTGCTCGCTTTTGCGCGCATTTTAATACGGTCGCTCATTTCTAAACGACGTAGGTCAAGATAACGGTACTTTAAACGACGCTCTTCAGAGTTTTGCTGGTTGAAATCTAGCGGTAATGGCTCTGAACGGTTGATGATAGTCAGGTCTGTGCCTAGGATCTCAACTTCACCGGTCGGCATGTCTTTATTTATTTGACTGTCAGGGCGCGCGCGGACAACACCTTTGATCTGAACACAAAATTCTTGGCGCAGCGCGTTGGCTTTATCCATCAACCCTGCGACTTCGGGATCGAAAACCACTTGCACTAGCCCTTCTCTGTCTCGTAAATCCACAAAGATAAGGCCACCGAGATCACGGCGTTTATTGATCCAACCACATAGTTCAACTTCCTGATCTACATGGCTCTTATTTAGTTTTCCGCAGTATATAGAGCGCATAAAATTCCTGTCAGTACATTTTGCTACCACGAAGACGAATTTGCTTATCGTGGCGCCTCATTTTCAATATCCGCCAATTATATAAAAATACAGTCTAATGTCATCCTCAATCTCGACCAAACACGATATTGTTGGTTATATCCTCCTAATGATAAACATTGCAGATTACCTTTTACAGGTCCCATTTCTTGCCCAATCAGATATCTGATAAACTCTCGACAAGTGATTTACAGAAGAACGTAATTATGTTGTTTTTAGGATGTCCGCAATGGAGTAGCGCACATTGGAAAGGTCGAATATTCTCACAGCATTGCCGATCAGCGAACATGCTGAGTGAATATGCCCAAATTTTCAACAGCGTTGAAGGGAACACGACTTTCTATGCTGATCCACCTCCGCATACCGTTGAGAAGTGGTCAACTATGGTGCCCAGTGACTTTAAATTTACGTTCAAGCTGCCCAAGCGCTTTAGTCATGAAATGGCGTTATCAAATTGCCAAAACGAATTACTACAATGGTGCAAAAACATGGAGCCTTTGATTAGCAAAATTGGTGTACTCATGTTGCAGTTACCCGCTAGGTTCGCGCCTGAACATATGCCATTGATGAAACAGTTCTTATCCTGGCTACCTAATGAATTGAGCGTAGGAGTTGAGGTACGCCACCGTGATTTCTATGCCAAAGGCGAGCATGAACGAGCCTTTAATCAATATTTGATCCAGCATAACTACAATCGCATTGTTATGGATACCCGAGGGCTATTTAGTGAACCGGCCAGCACGGAAGCGATTGCGGATGCGCAGCAAAAAAAGCCACGATTACCCGTACATGCAATAGCAACTGGCACAAACCCAGTACTGCGTTTTGTTGGCTGCGCAAACCTTGAAAACAATCGAGAGTATTACGCACCTTGGTTAAATAAAATCCAGCAATGGCTGAATGAGGGTAAATCTCCCTATGTATTTTTTCATACCGCGGATAATTTCGATGCGCCATTTTTGGCTCGACAGTTCGTCGCTGATCTCGGCTTAGATCACCAAGTGATGATGCCTTTTCCTGCTGAAAAAGAAGCCAAACAAGTCGATTTATTTTAAGGTCAAAACTCGATGTCACACCCATATTTTTCCCAATATTCAGCTCAGGTGCAACAACAGGTTGAGCAACTTATTAAAGCTAAAAAACTAGCAGAGTATTTTTTTAAGAAATACCCTAAACCACACTTGATACGTAATGAAAAGCAGCTCTATCAATACGTCGAAACACTCCGGCAACGTTATTTAAAAAACGCCGCCAAGGTGACGCTGGCCAAGTACGAAAAACGCAAAAACTTAGTGCTGAATGCACTAGGAACCCACACATTTAAAACCACTAAACATGGTAAAAAGCTTAAAACAAGCCATCAAATTCATATATCAGATGAACTTAAAACGGCACCAGAGGCCATGCTGCATGTTTTGGTGGTGCATGAATTAGCTCATTTTAAAGAGAAGGATCACAACAAAGCGTTTTATCAGCTCTGTACGCACATGGAGCCACATTACCACCAGCTAGAGCTTGAGCTTCGGCTGTTTATGGTAATGTGTGAATTGGAAGGTAATATCTACGCTTAGCGCTGACAGTTTGGCATAAGTCCTTGGCTACGGGCTTTAGCAGCCAATTGTTCAGCGCTGGTCATGCTCGCTTGCAGCTGTTTAATTCTATTCCCAGGCGCAGGGTGCGTTGACATAAACTCTGGCTGTCGTTGTTCACTCAGTTTTGACATATTCTGCCAAAGTGCAACTGAGCCTGTAGGGTCAAACCCAGCCTTAGCCATTAAATCAAGTCCAATGATGTCCGCCTCACTCTCATGGGTACGACTAAATGGCAAAGCGATACCAAACTGAGCCCCTAGACCTAACCCTTGCATAATGGCATTTTTGTGCGCAATGTCGTTTGATTCAAGAATGGATTGACCGGCCTGCAAACCTATTTGCAATAAATTATTTTGAGAAACTCGCTCGTTTGCGTGCTCAGCTATCACATGACCAACTTCATGACCCATTACAGCGGCTAGTTGATGCTGGTTTTCTGCCACTTTCATAATGCCTGTGTGAACACCAATTTTGCCACCTGGCAGAGCAAAGGCGTTAGCACTGTCATCTTCAAATACCACTACTTCCCACTGCTGAGAAGCGTATTTAGTTGGTAACTGCGCGATAAGTGCATCAGCAATACATTTTACATAGCTGTTGGTACGTTTATCGCCATTTATTTTTTGTTCACTCTTAAGCTGCTCAAAGCTTGCTGCACCCATTTGGTCCATTTGCTTTGCGGAATATAGCGCAATTTGGGTTCGTCCAGTCGGTGATGTTTTACAACCAACTAATGACGCTGCCACAGCAATGGCAAGCATAATTTTTTTCATTCTATTTCTCCCATGATTCTACCTGACTGAGGTTAAGTAACTGTTTGAGTAGGTTGCCGCCATAAACCACAATCATATTGAAAACATAAACAACTTAAAGTGGAAAGTTTACCGCAAAACTACAAAACCAGCCGACTAAGTTGGTACAATATAAAAAAATTTTTTGAATCGCATATGAAGTCATCCGCTATTCCCGTTGTTTTGTTACCCTTACTTGCTGCAATTGTCGCCATCACCCCGTTGGCCATCGACTTGTATTTGCCCGCAATGCTTGTCATAGCACAGAGCTTCAATGCACCTCTTGAGCAAGTTCAGGTTTCTCTGAGCGGATATTTAGCGGGTTACGCAATAGGCATGATGGTTTTCGGCCCACTTGCCGATAAGTTTTCTAGACAAACATTAGCGCTATTAGGTTTAGCAGGCTTTACGCTTTGCTCCATCGGCCTAGCACTCACTAACGACATTGATGTTTTTTGTATATTACGAGTCCTTCAGGCATTTTGTGGTGCGGCAGCTACCGTTGTAGTGCCCGGTGTGATCCGCTATCACTATCAAGAAAACACCGCAAAAGGCATGTCATACGTGTCGATGATCATGATGATCGCGCCGTTGCTCGCGCCGACTCTTGGTGCAATTATGTTACTGTACTTTGACTGGCATGCTCTATTTTGGTTTTTAGCGGTTTACGCTCTATTAGTAATGGCGGTGTTACAAGGGTTTAGCATTGCAATTCCCACCAAAAACCAAGCACCTGTGAATCTACGTTTTTTCTTGCGAAATTATCAGGTCGTACTAACCGAGAAAAAAGCACGTTACGATATTTTGTCTTCGATGTTGGTTTCCTTTGCTTTTTTCTGCTTTTTAACGTCAGTGTCTTTCATTTACTTAGATTACTTTGGAGTATCAGAGCAGTTATTTGGCGTGCTGTTTGCGATGAATGTCATCGCGTTAATGTTAGGTAATTTCGCCAATACACGACTCGTACCAAGGTTAGGCTCAAGACGAATGCTTAAAGCTGGGTTGTTTATCGGTGTGCTGTGCGCATTCCTGCTTGTGGCTTTGAGTACCCAGCCAGTTTCGGTATGGATATTAGCCATTGCCGTTGCGCCGTTGATGATGAGCATTGGTATCATTGCTAGCAACGCAGATGCACTGATCTTATTGAGCTTTGAACACCAAACTGGCACCGCGACTGCGGTCATTGGTACTCTGCGTTTTGGTAGTGGCGCTCTGGTCGGTCCCTTGTTAGCCGTTGTTGCACCAGAGTCCCCCCTACCATTTGCCAGTTTTATGCTTAGTGCAATTTTACTGACGCTACTATGCCAGTGGTTGAACCAACGAATGGAAAAACGATGTAGTCTTGGCTAAAGGTGTCAGTATCTCTAGCTAGTTATAGAGATACTACCTCAAATACATCGAGTGCCTATGGAGACCACCCGTTACGCAGATTTTGCCTGACAATTATCGCTAAAGCGCTGATAAGCTGCATGTATTGCATCCATCAACGGTGCGTACATGCGCTGATTTTGGTCTTTGGCCTGTATTTCAAGCTCTGCGAACAAGGCATGTAATTGACAGGCGCCAATATCACCGGTTTGGCCCCTTAACGCATGACTCGATTGGCGAATTTGCTCGTGTTCTACCTGCGCTATGTGCTGTCGCAACGCATCAAGCTTAGCCTGCGACTGCTCAAAAAATAGCGCACACAGCTTGTTGTAAAGCTCAGCATCTCCTTGTAAACGGTGCATAACCTCATCCATATTTACGATTGGCATGGCATCAACATCCTGTTCATTAGAACTGGTTGGCTGCGGATTATGAGGCGTTGGGTTCACTAACGAGGGTCGTTTGCCTGCAACATTTGCTATCATTGTCAACATGGTCATAGGTTCAAGTGGTTTGGTTAAGTAGTCGTCCATGCCGGCTGCAAGGCATTTTTCGCGCTCTCCAGACATCGCGCTCGCAGTCATAGCAAAAATAGGCACCGACTTGAAACGCTCTGTGCCATTACCACTGCGAATTAGGCGAGTCGTATCATAACCATCCATCCCAGGCATATTACAGTCCATTAATACCACGGAAATGTTAATTCCCTCTAACTCCAGTTTAGATAAGGTTTCTAATGCTTCATGCCCTGAGCTGCAGCAAATCGCGTCACCTCCGACCGACTCTAGTAATCCTCGTGCAACTTCTTGATTAATCTTGTTGTCATCGACGATTAAACAACGCACACCTGACAAGTCAAATTGTTCTAGCGGTAAAGCGTCGCTTATTTGTCGTACTTTGTTCATCTTCAACACATCACGTGCCTGTGGATTGAACACTGACAGCATTGCCGCTAATCGCAATGGCTTGGCTAGACAAGCCTTACATCCGGCTTTAACCGTTTCTCCGTTAAAATCACTGTGAAGGACTATCGTTTTACTGTAGTTATCGCTATTTTGTAACTGCAAATACGTATCTTCACTGGCGTCACAGATAATCCAATCTGCATTCTCATCGGTCACTTCTGCCCCATACTCAACGAGGGTATTGTATAAATGTAAAGCGGTGAATTGGTTTTCTAGGGATACAGAGATCTTAGTCTGTTCGAGTAGCCGTTTATTACTAATAACTTCCGCCAGTTCAAGCGAAAAAGGTAAAGAAAAATTAAACGTGCTGCCTTTACCTTTTTCTGACTCAAAGGAGATCTGTCCTCCCATCAGTTCGCAGAGCTTTTTACATATCGCCAAGCCCAAACCTGTGCCACCAAATTCAGAGCTAATCGCGACGTTTTCCTGGGTGAACGAGTCAAATAATTTGTGCTGATTCGCTTTATCAATCCCAATACCAGTGTCGGTTACTGAAACTTCAAACAACACCTGCTCAGCAACGACTCGCGTTCTTGCCGAAACATAAACGCCACCATTGTTGGTAAATTTAATGGCATTGTTCACCAAATTAAAAATAATTTGTTTTATTCGTCCCGCATCACCTTGCAACCTAGTAAAGTCAACAGCAGATAGATCCGTAGACACCTCAAGTTGCTTGTCAAACGCCTTAAATGAGATGGAATACAAGACGTGTTCAATTAAGGAGATTGGATGGAACGGCTCTGAGTCTATTTCTAATTTCCCAGCTTCTATTTTAGATAGGTCTAACAAATCATTAATCAAAGCTGCTAGCGTCGTCGAACTAGTCTCAGCCATTTCAATGTAGTTCAAAGCTTTATCAGTTTGCGGCTCACGATGAAGTAGATTGAGTGTGCCCAATATGCCATTTAGTGGTGTGCGCATTTCGTGACTAACGGTTGAAATAAAGTCGCTTTTAAGTTGAGATGCTTGCTCAGCTTTTTGTTTTTCTGCCTGTAATGCTCGAGTTCGTTCAGCAACTTTTTGTTCAAGCTCCGTATTGGCTCTTTTAATGAGTTCCTCAGCCGCATTTTGTTCTGTAATGTCACTGCCAAATAAGGTAATACCAATAGGATCTCCATTACTGTCAATAATAGGATCAACATCCAACCGCATCACAACTCGCTCGTTATTTACCTGAGTTTCTTCTTGCCAGTTAAACCGCTCAAGTTTACCTTTGGTCAGCAGCTCTCCCAAGGCTTGCTTTAGCTTTACCATAGGTAAAGACTGACATTGATAAGCCCGGTTATTGGCATCGAGAAGACTTGGGAAAAATGCAATAGATGCTTGATTAAAGGTTTTCACTTCCAGGCTCAAATCAAAACTCACAATGGGCTCTTTGGAGCTTTTTATAATCGACTCAAACACCAACCTATCTTCTGCATCTCTTTGTTTAGTGCGATAGAAAACCAACACTGCAATGATCACTGCTAACATCACGATGGTGATCAGGCCACCCAGCATATAAGTAGCGCGGCGACGCTCACTTAACTCTGCATAATAGCTGTTGATATCAACTTTACTGAGTAACTGCATAATCCCAGTATAGGCTCTACTGGGGTTAAATTGTTTAATTAGCGCGAGCTGGTTCGGTTGAGCCTGTTTACCTAATAGCCAAATGCCATTATTTATCTGCATAGGTTGTTGCTGGTATTCACTGGCGATAGTCATTGGCGAGCCTAGCTCTTGGGTAAATTGATACTTGCTGCTCGCACCATATACATAAAAACCTTCTGCATCGAGCAAGTAATGTTTAAATGTCCGTTGCTCTAACGTCGAAAACAAGGGCTTAGCAGAGGCATTAACCACTAAAATGGCAAACAACTCATTCTCAGCGCTATAGACAGGAATCGCAACCCGAAGGACCGGGTTTATGGGTTGTTCGATTTTGCCATTCTCAATGTTTAGCTCAACTTTGCTGATGTACGCACTAAACTCACTGAGCTTAAGTGTTTCAGATACATAAGCCCGGTCACTTTTGTTTTGTAATTTCGCCTTAGGAACGCTAAACACTTTGCCATTTTTTCTATCGACCCTAACTAGCTCTTGGCCATCAGCTGTGATCATTCGTAATTGAACAATGCTATCCATGTTAAAAATAAAAGACTGGAAAATTCTGGCCAGTCGTTGTTCCCACAGTTGCTGAGCTTGCTGCTCAACGGGATCTATTCCTTGATTGCTTAAAGCACGGCCAATGCCCTGAATTGGAGGCGTGTCATAAACGACATTTAATACTTGGATATGCTCGGCATAATACTCTAGAAACTCATCTTCGATCGTATTGGCTTCTGTGGCCATTTCGCTTAGCAGCTGCTCGGTAACGTCTTCTTGCAAACGCTGGTCAACAGACCAGAGTAACCAAACAAACAAGCCGAGTAATGCCAATGAAAAAACAGAAATGGATATTATTTTCAACATATTGTTTTTAAAACGCATTGTGGTTCTCGTCTAACGTGGCCAATCAGATAATAATGCTATCGCTTCTTGTTCAACCACAGGGCGAGAAAAATAATACCCTTGTACAATATTGCAGCTGAGCTCTTTTAACATGTCTGCTTGCTGGAGCTGCTCAACTCCTTCGGCAACTAGATTCAGTTTCAGAGACTTAGCCAGCAATATAATGGTTCTGACAATCCCTAGGCTTTGCTCATCATTCAACATGTCTTTGACAAAAGACTGATCAATTTTCAACACGTGGATAGGAAATGCTTTTAGGTAAGATAGGCTGGAGTAACCTGTGCCAAAATCATCTATGGCGATACTCAATCCCATTGTTGATAATGCTTTTAATTTGTGTTGGGTTGAGGAAAAGTCATTGACCAACGCGCTTTCGGTGACCTCTAACTCTAAATAGCGACTCTGTAGATCAAACTGTTCCAAGCAATCAGCTACTTCTTCCACAAAGGTATTACTGTTGATTTGCATTGCTGAAACATTCACACTTACCTTGTAGTTCAGCTGAGACTCACTGATCCGCTTTGCAAAGGCACAGCTCTTTTTGAGCACGATGCTACCAAGTCGATTGATCAAACCAAGCTCTTCGGCCAAGGGGATAAACTCGGCTGGTGACACAAAGTCGCCCTCTTCATTTTTCAGCCTAGCTAATGCTTCAAACCCACATATTTTTTTGTTAGTTAATTCAACTTGAGGTTGGAAAAAAACGTCAATATTGCCTTTATCCAGACTGTCTCTTAACAGTTGCTCCAAGTTGTGCCGCTTCAGTAACGCGTTTTCTAGCTCTTCAGAAAAAAAGCAAACGTTGTTTCGTCCTAAGTTTTTGGCGCGATACATAGCAACATCGGCATGACGCATCATGGTTTCTTCTACGGTAGCGTCCAACGGAGAAATACTAACACCAATGCTCACTGTAATTTTGTATTCTGTTTCGTCAATCAAAAACGGCTCTTTAAAACTGGCGATAAGATTACTGGCGATACCCGCGACATAGGCAACCGAACTACACTTTTCAAGCATCAGCACAAATTCATCTCCGCCAATTCGCGCCAATGTAGAGCTTGGTGAGATCAAGGACTCAATGCGTTTTGCCACCTTTTTAATCAGCGCATCACCAGACGCATGCCCCAACGAATCGTTGATATATTTAAAGTGATCGATATCGATCATTAATATTGCGGTTAATGTTTTACCGCCTTCAGCGGCTTTAAGCGCATGGGAAATACGGTCATGTAGTAAAATCCGATTTGGTAAGCCGGTAAGCTGATCATTATTTGCTAAGTAGGTCATCTTGACCGCCATCGCGACCGATTCACTGATATCGTGAAATACGATAATTGCGCCGTTGATATTGCCATTTTCATCGCGAATAGGCGCTGCAGAGTCTTCAACCCGGTAAATTTGCCCCTCTCGGCCATGCAATTGACAATTGAGCGCCATGCCCACAATGCGCTCTTCTTGCAATGCTAATCTAATCGGATTGATCTGAGTGGCTTGCGATGTTGCATCACGTAATTCCATTACTTCTTCAATTGTTCGACCTTTCGCTTCCTTTTCGGTCCAGCCAGTCATACGCTCAGCAATTGGATTAAGAAAAGTGACCCGACCTTCTGTATCGGTAGCAACCACGCCGTCACCTATCGATTTAAGTGTGGTTTGTAACATCTCCTTTTCACGATGCAAAACACGAGAGATATTCTCTAATTGGGTTTGGTAATTAATAATATTGAGCTGTTGTGAAACCCGCATTCGGGTATTTTTGATATTTACTGGCTTGGTGATGTAATCCACGGCGCCAAGCTTTAACGAAAAATATTCTAAATCCGGCTCCTGATGAGAGGTCACAAACATCACGGTCAGACTATGGGGCAAATGCATAAGCATCAGCTCTTTGCAAAGATCGAGACCGCTTTTGTCCCCCATATCTATATCTAAAATAATTAGATGAGGTAAATATTCTTGAACTAGTTGGGGAACTTCTTTGGGATTGGTGGAGTAGCGAACTTCCCCCAACCCCTCTACCGCTTTTTCTAAAACCAAAATACTGCTCAACTCATCGTCGACAATCAGTATTCGAGACTCGAAAGTAAACTCCATTTGTCAGGCTCTTTACTTGCCTTTATTTATTATTAAGCGTAGCCGCTCAAACAATCCTTGTACAAAAAGCCGACCGATTTTTATGTCTTTTTAACTTATCGATTTGCCAAGCAGTAATGGAATAGATACAGCGAACGTCAGGCCTACTTCAATTGCCACTTGTTTAGTATTTCGCGATGTAAGCCCGAGCGTTTGATATTTTCAAGTCCTCGGCTCAGCGCATCAGCGGTTGATTTAGAAAAACCTTGATTAACGACCATGGCAACTTCTTGTGGGAACTCGGACAAAATTAACTTTTCTTCTATAAGCGCAGGATCTAAACCTAAGGCGTTAAGTTCTTTTTGTATGGACATTGTGTTAGTCAACACCAAATCCGTTCTGCCTTTATATAACAGTTGCCACAAGGTCTCGTATTGCGAGACCAAAACTAATTCGTATTCTTCACTAAATCCTTCATTTCTTAAAAATTGCTCGCTGTAATAGCCACGAATGGTGCTAGTTCGGTACTTTTTTGCAGCATCGAGATTCTTAATATGAATGTCACTGGTTTTCAATCCTAATAAAGAAGCAGAAGCGTGGCAGACAGTGCCTAAAAAATTATATCTTGCGGTCCTATTTGGTGTTTTTAGCCATGAGAGCACCACAACTTCAGGGTCTGTTTGCAGCGCGTGCAACACACGCGCCATTGGCATAAAAGTGAATTTAGCCGTCATTCCAGCATCATGAGCAGCCGCTTTTGCAATATCCACTAAGCCACCAGAGGGGGTGCCCTGCTGGTCAAGAAAATGATACGGCGGTAATTCTTCGGCAATAAATTCTATCGTTGTCGCCTGCGTCAGGGCGGAGAAAAAACACAACAACAGAACCCGCATTTTATTTTTCATGTCCGACATACCAACTTCAACAGCGAATTATTCCTAATCTACTCGCTAAAAGCTCAGTTGTCACCAATACACTTATGGTGTTCCATTTTGCTTAACTTGCTTGCAAAGCGGGGTCAGGCTTTGCTCTAACGTTTTCACATAGTCAGCAAATTCAGGTGATTCGACATTGCCGAGGCGAGCAATGTTATTTTCAAAAAAGCGCGGTGGGATAAACAAGTAAGTACGCTTTTTATACTTCCAATTTCTGGTTTTTCCCATTGATTGGTGTTTTTTCTCATTTTTTAAGCCAAGCTTAAATAAGCTCTGATGGTCAGAGTCCATCTGCCCTGAATCTTCGTCAACACTGTGCGGCTCAATGTTGATTAATACAGCGGAAGTTTGCGGCAGCCCTAACAACAGCTCACCGATAAAAAAAATATTCCCACTGCGACATAAGTCTTGATGCGACGGCTCTAATGACGCCCAAGTTTGTTCGTCCACACCTTGATATCCCATGCCATTGAGCATGCCTTTTGCAAATGACAGTTGGTTATCATCAAAGTTACGATTAAGTACCGTCTTTATTAATTCTGCACCCAGAGCACCGCCCACACCTTCAGACGCAAAATAACCTTCTTCAACATTAGTCTCGACAAAGACACCTGAACTGGCGAGCATGTTTTTTACTGCTTGGTAATTAAAAATCGAAAAAGGCTTTTTGGTAACTGGGTTCTCTGTACTGCTCAGCGCTTTTGTCATTGCAGCAAAAAAAATGCTGACGTCCATAAACGCGCTTTTTATATTATCGTCGAAGCTATCAATACTATCGGCGGTTGCACAAAGCATAATATTGCCAGTTTCGTTGAATACATAATGCTTGGTTATTGGCTGGTATTCAGCCATTGTTTCGGCACTATTGATATTAACTTTTTGCTCTGAAGAGTTACCAAACCAACGCTGCCATAGCCCTTTAAACATAAAAGCTCCTAAATGGACAAGAAGTAGGCGCAAGCTTTGCGCCCTGTAACTTCAAAGTTAACGATATGGCTTACCTGCAAGCACTAATTAGCTATCTTTTTTAGGCTTAGCTGCAGGAGCTGGGTCGGTGGCTACCGTTTCGGTTGGAATATTAATAAACTCTTTAAGCGAATCGACCAAGTTATTGAACTCTGGGTCAGACATCGCTTCATTTAAAGTAGCTGCACTTTTTACAAAAGAAGGCGGCACGAATAAATAGACCGTTTTTTGAATATTAAGCATCATGTCAGAGCCGCCGCCTTTTATACAAGGACCAGCTTCCCATTCTTTTTTTGCCTCAGTGGCATCAAGCGACATCACAATTGGTGTAATCGAAATCGCGCCTAACAGATATTCACATACAAAGATCAACGTACCGACTTTGTTACTTTGGCTGGTTGTGCTGCCTGAAATCGTGATAGCAGCTTTGCCCATACCAGAAATCATATCAGTTAGCGATTTAGCAACCGATGCAAGATTGCCGCTGAGCCCTAGCAGCGTTTGCACAAGCTGAGTACTTAACGTGACTCCCCTTTGTTTGCTGTGA
Organism: Pseudoalteromonas sp. T1lg65; assembly: GCF_051930985.1. Lineage (NCBI taxonomy): Bacteria > Pseudomonadati > Pseudomonadota > Gammaproteobacteria > Alteromonadales > Pseudoalteromonadaceae > Pseudoalteromonas > Pseudoalteromonas sp. T1lg65. Next base: position 2,551,958 of record NZ_CP196837.1, read on the forward strand.
AACTCGTAATCACTTTGGGTAACTTTAACAAACAGGCCGGACTTAGACACAATGTCATTTAACGCATCATAGTCATATAAACTTTTGCCTTCCTCAGCCATCGCTTTAGTCAAAGCAGCAAAAAACACACTGACTTCACCAAAAGCTTGTTGTGCTTCAGCCGGTACATCGCTGCCAGCAGCAGAGCTATTCAACGTAGAAGCAATAAACAAGTTTCCCGTCGCATTTACCGCAAATTGTTTAGTCGCAGGAATTTCAGAGCTATTACTGGTGATGGGGTTTGCAGAGCGGGTTTCTGCATTACTAATAATGGTACCTGGCTTGGCCATTTTCGTCTCCTTGGATTGTTATTATTTAACCTGAACTTAGGGTAATGGATACGATAAGCATCATTAAATCAGACCCTTACAAGAATAAACCAAGCAACAACACTCGTTTTGTGTTGTTCAAGGAAATTTCGACGCAGATAAAGCGCTGAGCGGTAACTACCGCTTATCCCGTGTTCTGGTTATTTACCTTGTGTAATCCCTAACACACCATAACGGCACCATTGTCAGATCACACCAAAGTGTGTTCTCAAATTAGCGCAAAGCCCCCACACTTTCAATTATTTAACAAAAGTAATTTTCGTTTTAATAACACGCATTTATTACGCTGGTTTTATCTTTGTGTTTTATGCTAAGACAATTGTATTAATCTTAAAAAGTGAACTAACTTGGAAGTATCATAGCTATTGTTTTTAAGGTCTTTAGCACCTTTTATGGATAAAAACATTGTTACCTCACATCTAACCAATATGAAAACCTTTTTGCAGTTTGTCGTCATAGCATTGCTATTACTCGTCGCTGTTATTGCAGTTCAGGAAAATATAGGTTTACCACCTGTGACCCACTTTGTGGCGGTTCATACATTGCTTGAGATGTTGTCCATATCAGTTTCGCTACTTATTTTTTCTGTTGGTTGGAGTGCCAGAGCACATCTCCAAAATAACAGCATGGTACTGCTTTGTTGTTGCATGTTAAGTGTTGCTTTATTTGACGCTTTGCACCTTGTGTCTTACCCCGGAATGCCAGAACTGCTGTTCTCTCCATCACCAGAAAAAGCCATTAACTTTTGGTTAGCAGCAAGAATACTGAGCGCTATCGCACTATTGGTTATCGCATTTGAGCCTGCCATTTCCAGGCTAAAACCCGGTGCCATACTGTTTTTAACTCTGGGGTTTACTTGTGTGGTTATTTGGATGGTGTTATTTCAAAGCCATGGGTTACCCAGCACTTTTATTTATGGCTTCGGGCTTACTGGTTTTACAGCCATTGTTGATTATCTCGTTATTTTTTTATTTATCTGCGCCGCTGCGTTACTTATGTTGTCGCTTAAGCAGCCCAAGCAACAAATAAGTGTTGTTGGGTTAATTGCCGTTGCGTTAGTTTGTACCATGAGTGAGTTTTTATTCACGCTACGTCAAGAGCCTTCCGATACGTACAATATTGTTGGCCATGTCTATAAAGTATTGGCTTATTTAATTCTGTATCGCGTCATTTTGGCTGAGTCTATCACTTTTCCATATCAACTCTTGAAGGCCTCTCAGCTTCACCTTAAAGCGACACTCGACTCGATGCCTGATGCGGTGTTTGAGCTAGATAGACAGGGAAACCTGATAACCTTGTTTCCTGGAGTTGCTACCTCATTTTTCACAAATAAAATCATCGTTGGTAATAATATTACACAATTGCTCCCTCGAGATGATGCTAAAACACTCACTAGAGCGTTAGCATTGGCCGATATTGATGGTTTTTGTAAAAGAGTGCATGTGTCACTCAAAACCAATCAAGGCTTGCAGCATTTTGAGCTAGCCATAGCCAAACAACCTTCTAACACTAGCACGGCTCCCCTTTTTACTGTCGCGGTTCGCAATACTAGTGAGTCGGTATTTCAAAAGCGTGCTTTGGCACATGAAGCGTTGTTGAATGAAGGCTTGCTTCACCTATCGCAAATCGCCTCATTGGGAGATGAAAAAGCATTTTTGTCACACAGCGCGAGATATTGCCGATACCTTATTCCCTGTACATGCGTGATGATATATGACGTTTCAAAGCACCATCTCAAGCTGCTATCCGTTTCCGGTGAACAACCATCTGGTATAGATGAAAAACGCTGGCAAAACTTTATTCTGGAAAAGTTAACCGAAGGGACAACCCAGCAATCACTGACCGATAACGGGGCCAACCTTATTCTTACGCCAATCAAAGACAAAGGAGAAGTAAAGCTTGCCTTATTGTTATGTAACAAAAACGCCGACTTTGAGGTTTACGCCAAAGAATCAGCGCTCATTTGGGGAGAATCCCTGTGGAGTTGGTTGTCTAAAATACGCCAAGAAGATTTACTCAATACTTTGTCACTTGCCGTAGATCAGAATCCCAATCCGATTTTAATCACTAATACGGATGTGAAAATTGAGTATATTAATAACGCGTACTTAACTACCTGTGGCTACAGAAGAGAAGAGTTAATAGGACAAAGTCCCAATATTATTAGCTCAGGACATACTTCAAAAGCAGTTTACAAGGAGATGTGGAAAAGCCTTAAGGAAGGTCAATCTTGGGTCGGTGATTTAATTAATCGGACTAAGTCGGGCAAGGTATTTATTGACCGTACGACAATTTTTCCCATCAAAGACAGTGATGGCAAAGTAATAAAGTATATTTCGTTCAAAAGTGACGTGACCCAACAAGTTGAAGACGAGGCCAGAATTCATCGGTTGTCGTTCTTTGACCAAATTACCGGGCTTCCCAACCAAGCGATGATGCACAAAATATTTTCTCAGTTGCAATCATCCAACAAGCTACACAGTGGCGCGTTAATGCTGATCAACCTAGATAACTTCAAAGTGATAAATGACGCACTCGGGCACGACTTTGGTAACTTAATTCTCAAAGAGGTCGCCATACGACTGGAAAAGCAAATGGTAGAGAGTGACTTCACTTGCCGTTTTTCTGGAGACACCTATATCTATTTCATGAGTAATTGTGATATGACAGCGCCTCATGAAAAAGCATCCCAACTTTTAGCCGACATAAAAACTCCGATGTTTCTACAAACTCAAAAAGTGGTGATCACCGCTTCGATGGGCGTAGCCTTGTACCCTACCGATGCAAATGAGTTGGCAAAACTGATATTGTGCGCGGAAACAGCCACCTACAAAGTAAAAGATAATGGTCGCAACAACTATATGTTCTTCAATTCAGCCATGTTGGAATATGTCTCGAGACATTTACAGATAATCAATGCGCTGAACTTTGCAATTATAGAAAACGAATTATCATTGGTATTTCAGCCACAAATTTCCATCACCACAAAAGACGTTATTGGTGTTGAGGTGTTGGTTAGATGGCATTCAAAAGAACTAGGGCATGTATCACCTGCTGAATTTATTCCCATTGCCGAAAGCTGCGGCATCATTAAAGATATTGATGAATGGGTATTTGAGAATGCCGTAAAACAGGCAGCAGAATGGCAAGCATTAGTGTTACCAGAGATCAATATCGCCATCAATTTATCAGCCAGTCGTTTTAGTGATGAACACCTCATCGAAAAATTACTTAGTGTGACGAAGCAGTATCAATTAGCATCTCAATGCATTGAGCTAGAGCTCACAGAAAGCGTGGCATTGAAAGATCCGAATCACGCACTAACTACCATGAAAGCATTGCGAGTCGCCGGGTTTAAAATATCGGTTGATGACTTTGGGACTGGTTATTCATCGATGAATTACCTTAAGTTATTTAGTCTCGATAAGCTTAAGATAGACAAGTCTTTTATTGATGATTTGGCTTCTGGAGAAACTGCCGATGTGGCGATTGTTCAAGCCATTGTTGATTTGGCAAAACACCTTAATATGGTGTCTATTGCCGAAGGCGTAGAAACACACGCACAGTGGGAGTTGCTTGTTGAGCTTGGATGCGATCAACTTCAAGGCTACGTTTTCAGTAAACCTCTAAGCAATGAGGAGTTGATTGCGCTATTGCAGTCTCAAGCTCCCCAAATCGTCAACTCTTAACCTGCACCCCGTCAAGATGTAACACTTAATCTAATTCTAAAAACGTGCGGATCTCATCCAGCCGCTCCATACCATCTTCAAAACCAAGTTCAATGAGCTTTTGAGTGTATGTGCGCTCAAACAACAAATAACTGGTTAAACTTGAAGGAGAATGCTTTTTTACCCCCATGGTTCTGAGCAACACCTTCATTGCCAAAGGTAAGTCTTCATAATAATGATCAGCAATTTCATTGAAGTTCAAGTTGGGGTTAACTATCAAGTGATCTACTCGTTTCAATTCTTTATGTTTTTCTCTGGCAGGTAATAAGCTCACAGTACGATTCACTCGTTCCAGTCTTTCAATATCAGACTGCAACGTGTCGCTAAATACACTGTCTAGCAAGTGACCCGCCACCACTGACATACCCGGAAAGTGTGGTTCGTAACCAATGGGAACTGACAATTTAGGCTGCTCAACACCGATAATAAAAATTTTATCAGCCCCCAAATGAATGGCCGGACTTAGCGGAGACAACTGGTGTATTGACCCATCGCCGTAATAGTGATGACGTACACGCACACTGGGGAACAACATGGGGATTGCGGAACTTGCCATCAGCAGATCCAAAGAAATAGGATCAGGAATGCCCATACGCTTTGAACGCTGCCAAGGAATAGCATTATTGGCCTGATAAAACGCCACAGATTTACCCGTAGAATAGCTCGATACCGTGATAGCAACCGCTTCTAAATAGTGACGATGTAAATTGGTGTCGATACGACTCAAATCTAACACATCGGTGAGTAGTTTTCTTAGTGGTGCGTTATTTAATAGACTTGCTGGCGGCTGATTAATATAGTCAGCCTGAAAGCTCCGCAGCATATTTTTAAAAATATGACCAAACACCCCCGAAAACGAACTTTTATACACCATTTCAGTGTTGAAATTTTTCCAAACATACTCGATTTTTCTGACAGCTAAATGCAAACATGACGCATAACAAGCAATACCTGCACAATTGATGGCTCCCGCTGAGGTACCCGTAATAATTTTAAACGGCAATGGTGAAGTGCGAGGCATGCTCTGAGCCAGCGCCTTAAGCACACCAACTTGATAAGCCGCTCGTGCGCCACCACCGGTCAATAATAATGCGATATTTTTTTGCTTTGGTGCGTTTTGCGTCAATGCTTGGATCCTACATCTGAATAAAAAATAAGCTGATTAGCAACTACTGATCGTTATCATCATATTGTTAGGAAACTAAATCGTTAAATGACTATCAAACCTCGCAATATTGAGGCTTATAGAGCTGCTCCGAGGATACACCCGATTGTTAATTTGTCGCCTCAAAGTGCAACTTGTCTCGGATCTAATATAATTGAGATTACTATATGTTTTAATTAAAGAATAGTCTCAGCAATATTACATCTTTAGATTTATTTTAAGCATAAATTCAGCTACAACTATACACGCTAACGATGTTTTTGGTTCACACTTGTTCGTAAGAACCCGTTAAGTAACAATTTGACAAGACCTTAGGGAGTACCCATGTCTGAACATACTCATGAAGAGAGAAAAAAACCGTCCAATACCCAGCTGTTTTTTGCGGCTATTGTACTTGTGGCCCTCGCTATCGTTACTGTCTTTATTCTAGCGCAAAGCGACAGTTCCGCGCCTGAAAACGAGAAAATGAAACAAGACACTGTGCAGCAACAAACGACAAAAACGTCGACTCCCCTAAATACTGCAATTTCTGATGCAACCGACACACCCGTTTCAGGACAAATCACCGACGCGGTAACCCAACCAGAAACGCGTCCCAGTGAACAACCAGAGCCAGTAACTAACGATGTTGATACTGCTGCAATGCTAGAACTGCCAAAACTAAACGAAAGCGACATGGCAATCAAATCCAGTATTTCTGAGTATTTATCAGAGCAAGCCATGAACCTCTTGGTTGGCGATGATATGATCAGACGCACCGTAGTTTATGTGGACAATCTTGCACAAGGCAAAGTCGCAGATAAACACGCGCCGCTGGTTAAACCTCAAGATGACTTTACCGCAATTGATAACGACATAGTCGTTGCTGATCCGAATAGCTACGAGCGCTATACGCCATATGTCAGCATGTTAAACACCATGAGTACCGCTCAGCTGGTCCGCTTGTATGAAAAGTACCAGCCTTTGTTTGAAGAAGCCTATGAAGAAATCGGCTACGACGGCAACGCATTTAACAACACGCTGACGGATGCCATCGACGAACTGCTTGCGACTCCAATTCCAGATACCGCACTACCACTGGTCAAAGATTCAGTGACCTATAAATACGCCTATTCTGAATGGGAGCAACTTTCCCCAGCACAAAAGCAGTTTTTAAGAATGGGTCCTGAAAACATGAAGCTCGTGAAAAAGCGTTTACAAGAAATAAAGCAAACTTTAAGCAACTAATTGTTCCCTGCCCGTTTAATTTGTTTAAACATCACCCAGTTAAACGGGCATTTCGACTTTTCCCTTGCATCCACTGCCAAAAGTCGAGATAATTCACCCCGCGCCAAACAAGGCCCTCAATGGTAGTCTTATTGGTCCTCTCGCAACGATAGTAGGTGAATCTGGTCAGGCCCGGAAGGGAGCAGCCACAGCTTATGACTCGTGTGCCGGGATGTGGCTGGTAAGACTGCCACCCAACTCTTCTTTTTTGTTGTTTGAAGTGTAAGTCACTACAAACTCCATTTTTTTGTTTGAAGTGTAAGTCTTATTAATAGCACTCAAAAGTATACTAAAACATACTAATTCCCTTATAAATCCAATTTAAAACAAGATCTCTGTTAATTAGATCAATAGCACTTCTTATACTAATCTGCTAAAACTCTTCAGCACTATTTGGTCAAAAGGCAAGACTTGACCCCGAAGACTCTCTTCACACTAAACACTTAAGCTGACTTAAACTAAAACCGCCAAGCGTTGTGAATCCGCCTTAAACGCCTTGTTATGTGTGTACTATTTGGTTGCGCTGTTTAGTTGCAGTAAGTCCCACTTATTTCCATATAGATCTTGGAACACCACTACTGTACCGTACTCTTCTACTCGCGGGTCTTCATTAAATACAACACCATTTGCTTTCATTAACTCGTAGTCTCTCCAGAAGTCGTTAGTCTGTAGAAACAAGAACACGCGACCACCAGTTTGGTTACCGACAGCAAGACTCTGCTCTTCAGTGCTTGCCTGAGCTAAAAGCAGATTTGTTCCATTTGAGTTCGGAGGAGAAACCTGAACCCAGCGTTTTCCACCACCTAAGTCAGTGTCTTCGACAAGTGTAAATTGCAGTTTTTGAGTATAAAACTCTATAGCATCATCGTAGTTTTCAACGACTAGTGCGATATTGCCGATCTGCTGCTGAACTGATTTAGACATGCTGACTTCCACTTCTTTGAAAACACCAATACTACACTAGTTTTCAAATTTTCGAGAAAGCACATAACGCATCGCATAACGGGCTAATAAAGCTTGGCTATACTTGTGAGCAAAGCGAAACGAGCCAAGCTTTAGACGTCCCACTTCAACAGTTTGTTATAACTACGTATACCCCAAAACTTTATATCCTGTAGGAGTTTGTGTAATTGGAAACTTAGCAATAACAGAAAGATGCTCAATTAAGCTTGGCACGTTGTAGTTGTCGTCAAACGTAAACTCTAACCACTCAATTTCTTTGTAAATTGATGGTTCAATAAACCAATAATCATCAACGTGCTCTTCAAATTGCTCTGTATGAGAGATCTTTACTTGGTCATCATTAACTAGTTTATAAGTTACTCGATAACTCCGTTCTTCAAATGACGCAACAGCTTTGAGTAATTTAATCCACTTTGTATTACTCATATAAGAGACGGAAAACTTGCGAGCAATTATCGAATCTAATCGCAGATAAGATTTAGCTAACTTTTCTTCCTGAATCTGAATTTTACTCATAGTTTCTAAAGTAGTTATAACGCCCCACTTAGGGGCAAATACCGCAGGCTAAAATTAAGGAGCGCAGCGACTGGGAGCCTGCGAGTATTTGTCCCAGTGGGTGCAGCACACGACTACAGTGGCTTGTTAGGTGCACTATTGCATACACATTATTTCGTCGGACTTATATGTACCGTTTTGCTGTTTGAAATGAATTTCAAACTCAGCACCACAAATGCCTTCTGCGATATAACTTTTGCAGTAGAAAAAATCACCATTATCAGCCTTATACCAATTTTTAATGTCTGCTTTAAAATCTGTGTTTAACGAAGCTGGTAACACAAGTGGTTTTTCCCAAGCTTTCAGATCGAAACTACAGCCATTTGGTTTTGTTGCGCAGCCTGATAAAAGCACAACAATTAAAACTAAACTCCGCATTTCCAAGTGCACCTAACGAGCCTGTAGAATAACTCGTTTCAAATTTGTTTTTGTAATCACCAAATAAAGCAAATCGCTGACACCCACCACTAATTTGCACCTTCCTAAGATGCCGCCTAAGCTTTAATTCTGCACTGTAAAGCAAATCGCTGACACCCACCACTAATTTGCACCTTCCTAAGATGCCGCCTAAGCTTTAATTCTGCACTCAAAGGATTGAGGAAATCAAACTATGGCAACTGCCCGTAAAAGACAAATCAGTTTAACCGATACCAAATACTATCACTGTATCTCTCGTTGCGTAAGGCGCGCATTTCTGTGCGGTGAAGATAAATTTACTGGAAAATCATACGAACATCGCCGTGATTGGGTTGAAGAGAAGCTCCTGATATTGGGGTCGGTGTTTTGTATTGATGTCTGTGCATATGCAGTGATGAGCAATCATACTCACGTTGTTTTACATGTTGACGATAAGAAGGCTAAGCGTCTGTCGGATAAAGCGATTGTGTTACGATGGCATAAGTTGTTTAAAGGCAATTGGTTAAGCCATAAACTTATTGAAGGTGAGCCACTCAGTGAATCGGAGTTGTTGATACTTGATGAGCATATCGCCAAGTACAGGGAAAGGCTCGCTGATATTAGCTGGTTTATGCGGGTGCTCAACGAAGACACCGCCCGCCGCGCAAATAAAGAAGATAACTGTACTGGCCGATTTTGGGAAGGGCGATTTAAATCCCAAGCCCTACTAGACGAGGCTGCGCTGGCTGCTTGTTTGGTGTATGTAGACTTAAACCCTATTCGGGCCAAAATCGCGACAACACCTGAAGCCTCAGACTACACCAGCATCAAAAAACGCATCGACCACGCTAAACAGGGTAAACAACCAAAAAGCCTACTACGCTTTGCGGGCAGCCCACGAAAACAGATGCCAAAAGGACTACCTTTTGAGCTCAAATCCTATATTGAATTAGTTGAATTAACCGGCAAAAGCATTCGTGCCGATAAACGCGGTTATATCAACGAAGCGCAACCCATTCTCACTCGGCTAAATGTACAACCTGAAAATTGGATAAAGCTCACCACGCAATTTTCTCGAGTATTTCACGGTGCTGTTGGCAGAGAGCGAAAAATAACCGCTTACTGCCAAACGCTTCAAAAGCTACGACGAACAAACCTAGCAAACTGCGAACGCTTGTTGGCATAATAAACCAAGTATTCTCAGCTCTACATATCGAACTGTTGTATTTACAGTGCGTTGTCGTGCGCGATAAAGCAGTTTTAATAATGAGATAGGCTTGAGCGCCACACTCCCTTCATTTATGAGCACTTTTGACCCCAGAGATTGATGTGTTTCAAACCTTTTTAAACTCATTCACCCAGCATGTATTTAGTTGTGGGTGTCATTGATTTCGACTTTGCATGTATTTAGTTGTGGGTGTCATTGATTTCACTATTGATTTCGACTTTAAGGCTTTGTTATATGCTATTAAATTGTCAATAATGTTATCTGCAATGGCTTCTAACTTTGGCTGTGTATTTCTACCTGCGAAGTTTGTAATGTATTTAGTTGTGGGTGTCATTGATTTCGACTTTGCATGTATTTAGTTGTGGGTGTCATTGATTTCGTCTGCGGTGAACTTTATTGTGAGTTCATCTGTGGGTTTAACCGTGTTTAATTTATCAAGCTGCTGCTTTAATTGCGTAATGGCTGGTTGTAGTGTTTGCTGCTCACCCACCGAGCCACACACTTGTGCTTGCAGGATAATTTGGTGCTTATCGTCATTTATCGCAATACCGTTGTAGCCTTGGATGGTGCCTTTAGAGGTGGTCATTTTTGCACTGTCTGGGTCGGTGATATTGCTTTTAACTGGCTTCCCTTTGCTGCCTGTTCTTTCTGTATGTGTGGCAAGGAACCTTGTGATTTTAGCCGCGCTTTTATCTAGCTTTTCTTTTTGCTTTAAGTCCTGAATGACTAGTTCTTCACTTAGGCTGTCTTGTGCTTGATGGCGCTCAATGATGCGTTTACTTGCCCGCTCTAGTTTTGCTTTTTTACGGCCTAACTCATCGAATGTGCCGCTCCACTCCTTGCTCGCATTCGACTTTAACTTGCAGCCATCAATAGCAAACATGTTGCGGCCTATCAGCCCTTCTTCGTCACAAATCATCAGCACTTGTGTGAACAGCGGTTCAATCTGTTCGTGCATTTTAGCTACAAAACCTGCTATTGATGTGTAATGCGGCTGAATATCACCCGACACACTCATAAATAAAATGTTTGTTTCACACGCTTTAGCAATTCGACGACTACTGATTAAACCATGTGCATAGCCAAGTAAAATAACCTTTAACATCACCGTGGGCGGATACGCCGCAGCGCCTGTTTTGTCGTTGTTATACCAAGCGTCAAAGCCCGACAAGTCCAGCTTATTTTCAACAATATAACAAAGCGCATATTCAAAGGTTCCTGGCAAAATTTGCTCAGCGAAATTGATAGGTATGAATTTGCTTTGGCAGGATAAGTCTGGCTTGTAGTTGGCCATAACAGATTACCATGGGTGAATAATATCTATTAGATCACAGTAACCAACTCGATTCAAGGTTAAAAAATAGTCAACCCAAAACCAACAATCTAGTACCTGAAAAGAGTAATTCTACAGCCTCAACGCCGCCATAAACGGCACAAAATAGCTGGCTAAAATTGGCGACGCAGGAGCATAAGCCAGCTGTTTTATGTCCGCTTTTAATGGCTTGGTTATAACTTAGTTCCAATCTATAGAAACTGAAATATTTATTAATGGCTGCACTAATGTGTGCCTCCTGTAGTTCCAAAATCATCGAGAATAATAGTCACGTTTTGTGATGGTTTAAAAATGATACCAAGCTCTGTTGCACCATCAACGATATTCTCAACTTTAATCGGAACGGAAAAAGTCTGTAAAATTGGTTCTGTTTGTGCGTATTGAACACCTCCTCGTTCCAGTTCTGAGAAGTCGGAAAGCAATAAAGGACTAACAGTTCCTATGGTATCCAATGAAATAGACTCAACCAACAAAGAATCTTGTAGCACTTCGATTTTAGTCTCAGAGAATAAGTTGTAGGGTTCGCACTTTTGTTGCGTAGAAGTGTCTGTGCGTGCTAATGAAAATTGAAAATTAAAATACTGATGATTGCTCTGATTTTTTATCATTTGGGAAGGTAGCTGTATTCTCACATGCGTTTCAACGTCTTTTGCAAGGTTTAGTCTTAGCACTTGATTTGGAGTGTCTACGCCATACCTCAACCGTTCTGGTTCAATCGATACAGGTAGAAAAGTTTGCTTATTATCTCGATTTACCCGCGATAATTTTACCTTGATAGAGCTATCCTCGAAATCCTCAACAACCTTGAAATCGGAAGTAATATAGCGACTGATGTAGATATCTTCAGGTAAATCAAATTCGGTCAGTGGTAGCTGTTTAAAAAGCTGGCGATATTCAACCTTTTTTGATATAGATGCTTCTAGAAAAGCTGATACGAATACTTTAGTAAGCTTTTCTTGTTGAGCTGGGGCCAGCAATTGAGCGTCAAAATCCCCCCTTTTTCCCCAATGAAAACTTCCAGACATACTTTGATTAAAGTTTATGTGGTTTCCACGGTAAAAATAGACCAATTGCTTAAGATAGTCTCCACCGTCATCAAAGCTTGTTCTTTGCCATTGTTGGCTACCGAGAAACTGATAAACATCGGCATCGTGGCCGCCTTGTAGGACAAGGTAATTGGTATTTTTCAAGACATTACTTCCGTCTGTATGTAGGTATTGCCCATCCATAGGTGCAAGCGCTACAACCGCTCGAATGTTAAACCCGAAATCGAGAACTTCATCACTATGAGGCAGTGTTTGCCATTGGTTAAATGTTGTAGCCAGAGCTACCGCTTCACCACCTCTAGACATCCCTATAAGTGCAACATTCTCCATGTCTACTTTCTCAAAAAAAGGCTGTTTTGATTCTGAACTCCACTGTCTCCATAACTTCAAATGTTCAAGCAATATCCATCCTCTGGCACCGTTCTCGCCCCATAAACCGTTTAAATATGTCTGATCAACCTGTGCGACTAAATAACCCCGGCTCGCTAATAGTTCTGCCAGATAATCAAAGCCTGGAGCAGAATTTCCGTGAGTAATTAACACTAAAGGAAATGGACCTTTCCCAATTGGAAGCCAAACTTTACCATCAAGGGAAACATCATTATTAAACTTATGGTAGGCATCATCTTTGTAACCTTTGGAACGAGAATATTCCGCCAAGAATCTCGGGAGTTTTACTTTTTGAGTAATAATTTCCGGATTTGAAAAACTGAATATTGAAGGTTTCTTACCATATTTAACTACCTTAAATTTATAGCTTCCCATGGTAGATGGATCTGGTAATCCCGAAATTGCGACTGTTTGCGGACTATACTGTGCCAAAACACAATTTTTTAGATCCTTTGCTGATGCATAAACTGAACATGTCAGAAGTCCTAAAGAAATCACAAAAAAATGGAATAGGGTTCTGGTAAACAACATATTTTCCTTTAGCTTAAAATATACTTAGTCGACTAATATTTCGTAAAGGTTTAAACGAGGTCGAGAAAGTTATAACGCTTTGCTAAGGGGCAATTGACTGTTGGCTATACTTGCGCGAAGCGCCAAGCCAACTGTTGATTGTCCCAGTGAGTTTACGAACGAATTTGAGCAACTTGTTATACACCGTCCCACTCCGTAAATTCTCGATTTAAAATTTGTGATTTAGATAACTTAGATTTGCTGTTAGGAACGAATATTTCGCGCGCACCAGCGCCAAATGCAGCCTCTCTAAAAGCTCTGATTTCTACGTTGGTGTATCCACCTTCAACCGACTCTAACAAGTGAACAACAGCTGTTGGATCTTGCAGTAAGAAACGTCGAGGAGCTAATTCCTGAGCAATACTTTTGAAACAGTCCTCTATTTCCATAAAGTTACCCATTAATGTTCTCGGGTGATTTAAGGCGCTACAAGATTTAGTTATTGATTTGTCATCTTCAACAAAAGTTACGGTAACTTGTCCTCTTTTGACTTGATAATATAAATGACGCTTAATCCAGAACACGAAACCTCCCTTTAGGTGTATAACGGGCCTGTAGAATAACTCGTTTCAAATTTGTTTTTGTAATCACCAAACGATAACTGAGTTCCTATTTTGATTCAATCGTTTAGTTGGGTGTGAGTAATTATTTTAGAGCGTTTGGTTTAAGCTGGTTTGTTGTGGTTTAAGAGGCGTTTCGGAGCTGTTAGGTCAGGTTTTCATTGGCTTACGACACCCTTTCTCGTAACTTTTCGATATTGTGGACAAGGCAGTATAGCTGCCATTGCGCATTGACTTTTACTTGACCGCGTAATGTAAGCTTATTCATCCCTTTATTCACCGTGATGTTGCCGAATACAGGTTCGATACATCCAAGTCGTTTGCTGTATTGTCGTCGTCCCATTGGGCTGTCTATTTTCACTTTCATTTTATCGATGAAACTGATTATGTTGCGTGATTCATCATTCTTAAACTGTACTTGTCGCCCTGTTTTTATCGGTGGTTTTCGCATACATTGCTGTTGCAGGGGGCAGATTTTACAGTCTTTTAAGTAACCGCAGAATCGCGTGTATTCGTGATGATGACTTTTTACCTGAGTACCACTTCGCCACATTTCTTTACCTGCTGGGCAGCGACAAGTTTGTGTACTGTCATCAAAATGGAAGTCGTCTGAGGTAAATAAACGGGGTTTGCCGTTACGCCGTTTTAATCGGCGCTTTTCTTGCGCTGTTTCGTAGGTTTTGCTCTCTTTAAACAGCGGGTTGCGTTTTCTAAATTGGTTATCGGCGATGTAACTATCAAAGCCACTTTGCGCCATAAATGCCAAGTTAGATTCGTTGTTAAAGCCGCTGCTTTAATTGCGTAATGGCTGGTTGTAGTGTTTGCTGCTCACCCACCGAGCCACACACTTGTGCTTGCAGGATAATTTGGTGCTTATCGTCATTTATCTCAATACCGTTGTAGCCTTGGATGGTGCCTTTAGAGGTGGTCATTTTTGCACTGTCTGGGTCGGTGATATTGCTTTTAACTGGCTTCCCTTTGCTGCCTGTTCTTTCTGTATGTGTGGCAAGGAACCTTGTGATTTTAGCCGCGCTTTTATCTAGCTTTTCTTTTTGCTTTAAGTCCTGAATGACTAGTTCTTCACTTAGGCTGTCTTGTGCTTGATGGCGCTCAATGATGCGTTTACTTGCCCGCTCTAGTTTTGCTTTTTTACGGCCTAACTCATCGAATGTGCCGCTCCACTCCTTGCTCGCATTCGACTTTAACTTGCAGCCATCAATAGCAAACATGTTGCGGCCTATCAGCCCTTCTTCGTCACAAATCATCAGCACTTGTGTGAACAGCGGTTCAATCTGTTCGTGCATTTTAGCTACAAAACCTGCTATTGATGTGTAATGCGGCTGAATATCACCCGACACACTCATAAATAAAATGTTTGTTTCACACGCTTTAGCAATTCGACGACTACTGATTAAACCATGTGCATAGCCAAGTAAAATAACCTTTAACATCACCGTGGGCGGATACGCCGCAGCGCCTGTTTTGTCGTTGTTATACCAAGCGTCAAAGCCCGACAAGTCCAGCTTATTTTCAACAATATAACAAAGCGCATATTCAAAGGTTCCTGGCAAAATTTGCTCAGCGAAATTGATAGGTATGAATTTGCTTTGGCAGGATAAGTCTGGCTTGTAGTTGGCCATAACAGATTACCATGGGTGAATAATATCTATTAGATCACAGTAACCAACTCGATTCAAGGTTAAAAAATAGTCAACCCAAAACCAACAATCTAGTACCTGAAAAGAGTAATTCTACAGCCTCAACGCCGCCTTAAGCGGTGAGTGGCAGTTGGCTAAAATGTGAAGCGAAGCGGAATCGAGCCAACTGTTACGAATCCAACTTTAAGGCTTTGTTAACTGGACTATTTTAAGAATCTTATTCTTTCGTCCATCTAGTACATAATCGATTGAAACACACTGGCCGTTTTTTATGAAATTATCTTTATGTAACTTTCCATGAAAATAAGGGCCGACATCATAATTGCTAAAAGTAAATTCAACATCATCAATACTGAATGACTCAATTAAGGTGCCATGTTTAGGTGTTTGTTTTTCATAGTTGCTAATACAACCTTGAACTTGCTTAAACTCTTTACTTTCAATGATATTACTTACTTCAACTTTATCAGAGTAATTAAATATTTCACTTATAGTAGCCAACAGACATATACCCACAAAACCTCTAACCAAGCTTACTCTTTTTATTTTTGTTATATCAGCGACTACTTGAGATACAACTGGAAACTTAAGGACCAAAAACAGTAATACAAAAAAAGGGATTAGGCTTAAGAAATGGTCAATACTTGTGTTTATTGTTGGTTCAAAATATACACTCAATTGTCACGAGTCCAGTTAACGGCCCAATAATGCGCCGAAAGAAGCGCAGCGTATTGAGGTCGGATTAATTGGTTTGTTATAACCCATTACTGCGCTTACTTCTCCAGCAATTAAAAGTTTCGTAACCCAAAATTATTGACAAACTAACGAGCAACACTTGCCCTATGTCTATGAGTATGGGTCTACCACAAGCCCCACCAGGACCTGCAATCCCTTCCATGAAAAGAATGTACATACTCATAGGAATATAGCCAGCAAATAGTAAACAAATTATCGGCACCCAAAGTCGTTTTTTATCTGAAAGAACACGCACGCACAGTATCAATATACAGAGCACAGCGGATAAGCCCAACATGCTCAAAAAAGTTGATTCATGCTGCTCTGCTAATCCTTCCGGTTGAACAAAACAGGCTGTTGCTCCAGAAGAATAAATAAGTACTAAAAAGACTAGTGCAATTTTCAAATCAGCCTCAGATGCTAGCTTGGGTTATAACAATTTAATATCGACCCATTGGGTCGTTTTTCTACCAAGCCACGGGTCATTTTTATCATCGTACCAGTTCTATCACAATAATTAAGCTGTTGCTACAGGTATATTTTTTAATCACCATAGAAAATATGGAAAGGATAAAAGCGACCCAATGGGTCGTTTTCTTGACTATAGGAGAAACACAACAATACTGTATATAAATACAGTTCATTTGGAGCCAGCTCAATGAGAACTCGTTCACCATTTTTAAATCACATCGCCGAGTTTATGCTGACTAAGCAATATTCGCTCAGAACCGTTGATACCTATCTTAAATGGATTTCTTCCTATATTCATTTTCATGATAAGCGTCACCAGCTTCAATGGGCAATAACGAAGTTGTCGAATATCTCGACTACCTTGTACTTAAATCTAATGTGTCACCTAAAACACAAGCGACAGCGTTAAATGCGTTGTCTTTTCTGTATAAACAAATAATTAAACAGGATTTGTGTCCTAATCTAACGTTTATTAGAAGCAAGCGCCAATCTAAGTTGCCAATTGTTATGACCCCCGAGGAGGTTAAACGTCTCATGTCGTTTTTAAGTAAACGATATTATTAAATTTCAGGTTTAATGTATGGTAGCGGCTTACGTGTAATGGAAACTGTTCAACTACGAGTTCAGGATATTGACTTTGACTACAAATGTATTCGGATTTGGAATGGAAAAGGGAATAAACATCGAGTGGTTACACTCGCCACAGAGCTTATACCAATTATCTTAATTAAGTGATCTATTTTGAGGCGAGAAAATCTTGTCGATAGTCAGGTAAAAATTTTGCTATTTAGTTGTTCTAAATAAGAAATTTTTAACGCAGTTAGCGTCGGATTTACTCCTTCAAATTGAGCACGTATTAAGACTAATTGGTATTATACCTTTGCTAAGAAATCAAATTGCTCAAGCAGATGAATACTAAAATTGGATTCCCAGAATGAACAATATGCTGGTGTTTGGATGCCATACGCACTGGCAAGAAAATATCCTAGCGCCAATAAGTCAATTGCTTGGCAGTATCTATTTCCTTCATATAAGTTAAGTGCTGATCCTGAAACTGGCGAGATCCGCCGACATCATTTTCATCAAACAGGTGTACGTAAAGCGGTTAAAGAGGCAGCCAAAAAAGCACAAATAACAAAACCTATAACGCCCCACACTTTTAGACACTCGTTTGCTACTCATTTACTACAAAGTGGTGCAGATATCAGAACCGTGCAAGCTCAACTTGGTCATTCCGATGTGAAGACAACGCAAATATATACTCATGTTTTACAGCAGGGCACAAACGGTGTTGTTAGCCCTTTGAGCAAAATTTTCTAGCTTATTTAGGGGCATAAACGAGCTATGCTGATGATCCGCATATGGCACATGTTGATTTGCAGAATACATAGGCTTCTCATTGCATCTAGTTGGTCAGAGGCAAGACTTGAGCCCGAAGACTCTCTTGGTGTGTAAGAGGAAACCTGATACAGGTTAAGAACAGGTAGTATCAAAAAACGCAAGGACAGTTTTGGCTTTGGCATAACACGCTGAACTGTCCTCGTTCATACTCAATAGTTGTTAATAGGAATACACCGAATAATCTCTGTCTGGTGCATTATGGTGATCATACCCTAAATCCCATGCTTCTACTGCTACGGTAACGCCACCGGCATTTTGGCAAATAATCCTAGATACCAAATAGATGTAAGCATGTTCGCCCCCGCCCAGCGCTGAACCTGAAGTGCTAAAGTATTCACTACTAAATGGAAGTTCATTTTTTGTTTCAATAATATTGGGTGTAGCTCCGACATGCTTAGTAAAAAAGCACTCACCATCAGGCGCCTTGTTATCAATAAAAGCTGTCGATGTATAGTCAATGTTGTTGTAATAGCCCGCGTGGTTACCGTCCACCCAGTCTGATACTTCCACTTCACTATCCCAGGTGATTTGGGGAGCTGCTGGTATCTTATGATGTACCGTATAAGTCTCATTTTCACTATGACAGGTAATTTGCAGTGATTTAGGAGCAGATTCATAGCCCGAAGGGAGCGTACCACTCAATGCGGTGTTGCTGTGTATTGTGAGTTCAGCTAAAGGTTGCCATGTGTTTTCATTTATCACGCGGGCCTTAGTACACTGTGTATCAGGATCTGTTACAAAAAACAGTGCTGAAATATTCAAGGCGCTGCGACTTTGGATCAACACCTTGCTGATAGGTCCTTGAGTATATTGGGTACTAATACCTGGTTCTGAGTCAGTATCATAAATGTTTTCATGTGACTGTGCTGACATAGCGACAACGGCGCAGATGAGGGATAGTTTTTTTATCATTTTATTTCCTTTGATTTTTTGATTTGCAAACCTATCAGGTTACATACGCGACTTGTTTGTAACTAACCTGTTTCCATTATGTGTCATTAATATATGCTGTAAAGTGGTTAAATATCAATCTCACTCACCAAATGAGCACGCAATCCTAGCAAGGTGTCCACTTCCCTAAATACGAGACAATGATCGAAAGTGCATCCTCTATCTAAGCCTCAACGAGTCTTACACACTATTTTGTCGAAAGACTCACTTATGAGTTAGTAAGCTCAGCCTGCAATATTAAATAATTATTACAGGTGTAAAATGAAAATAAAATTGAACAAACAAAAGCTGAAAAACCTATCTCTTGATGGTGAATTACTACCATCAGTAATGACCCCCAAAATTGGTGGAGGTCTAGCTGCCGTAGATCAGAAAACCGGAGGAGACCCGTGTACTTATAGACCAGGAGAACAAACCTCTGCATGTACTATCGGTAGTGGATGTCCGAGATGGCACACGGATGGGTGCTAAAGTTTTAACGCTAACTTAATTAACGCTGGGGTCAAAACTACGATTTGCCCCCTACATTAGTGCTCATTTCCATAAATAGCTGTTCATTATAAAAACGGTCCATTTAAAAAAAGATGGTGTTTTTTGGCCTTATTTGGACTCTGAAACAAGTAATCCACTTTAAAAAACGCTAGTACAGTTTCACTTAAAGATGCAGGCTTCTTTTCTCATAAACCCGGTTAATCACTCATTCTGAGTTGATTACACCATTATGCTCTTTCTCAACAAAAACGTATTAAAATAAAACGTAGTCTTGCTTGCGAAGCGTGCTACTTCTAAGGCCAAAAACAACGAATAGCAGGCAGCTATGCATGTTTATATGTTTGGTTAACCTGAACTCCAAACGTTAACTATTGTTTTCATGTTCACGGCAGATTAGCTCGATATCTTCATCGGCAAGAGGCTGGTTTACTAGCTCACAAAAATAACTCCCCTTATCTGTTTGGCTGTTGTAACGGCAAGATTTGCAAACACCAAATGTTTTTAAGCCATTGGCATTTAACAACGCCAATAACAATTGCTGAAGTGCAGCGGCAATGTCCTCTTGGGTTTGCTCGCTCAAACTATTACACGCGTTAACGAACAAAGCCGTTGGAATAGTCTCTTTTACTAACTTATTTCCTGCTATGGACAATCGTAGGTGAGTAATGCGCTTGTCGATAATGTCTAGCTCTTTTACTACTAGCTCTTTCTTTTCTAACACTTTTATTGTTTGCGATACCGTGCCTTTGGTTAAACCCAAATACTCAGTCACAGCCATTGGCGTATCAGAAAAGCGATTACACAACGATAAGTAATGCAGTACTTCAAGCTGCACGGGTTGCAATCCATGCTCGGCAACCGCTTTACGTGCACCGACTTTGAGCAACTCGGCCAAGCGCTCCACACTGTTATAAATATGATTTGATTTCATAGGTTAATAGTATCGACTAAAAACTAGTTTGACAACGTTGATTTTGCACAGTAGATTAAATTAAGTATCGAGTCGATACCAATTTAAATCATCAAAGGAGTTAGCTATGAATACAGCCGTTTTCTATCACGCAGGTTGCTCAGTATGTACCAGTGCTGAGCAACTCGTATTGTCGGCTTTGGATAAAGGTCGTTATCAAGTGGCAGTGATACATCTAGGCGAACAGGCATCTGCAATCGCTCAAGCGAGAAAGGCAGGTGTAACATCAGTCCCTGCATTAGTGCTAGATGGAGAAGTTTTTCACATCAACTATGGTGCATCACTAGATGATGTAGAAGGAGCGCAATAATGCTAAACGTACGGTTTTTATTGCCAATCATTGCAGCAAGTGTTGTCAATCCAGTACTTGCTCATTCACAACATTTAGGGGGTATTCAAGCTGCAGCAAATCAATCGACGCTGGCTCCTTTTGACATTATTCACGCCAAAATTACAACGAACGAAAATATAGCCACTTTTCATATGGCGGTTTCTGGCAATGCTGGAACAACTAAACCCACGGCAACTGGCAAGTTAGCGGGAAGCGATGTGTTTTCTTATGTTTGGCCTACGACACTGGATAGTTATGACGTTGGATTTGAGAAAAATGCGGGCATTTTAGCGCTTGCTGTCACTGCTCACCCCGATTTTGATGACACACCACTGTACGATGAGAACGGCGACGGCGACACAAAAAATGACGGCAACATTTGGCATAGTCACTGGGTTGTTTTAAAGCCCAACGAGCGATGCGGTGAAGGCGCATTAGGGGTTGTGGATATTCCTAAAGGCAGTAAACCTAGACTACCCAAAACCTGGCCCGGCTTACCTATTTTGCTTGATAGCCCGGGTTGGAGTCCAACATTCAACGGCAATACTCTAGAAGTGCAAATTGCTTTTGATCGAATAGACAATGTTGAAAATATATCGTTCGATGGGGTTACCTCAGGTCTGAGAGTGAACCAGAGTGTGCATGCACCGTTACTTTGCGTTGTTAATGTGATGGATGTTGCCTCAGGCGATCTGTCATTACCGGGTAAAGTCAATTTGTAAAAAGCAGATTTTGATACTGTTTATTAGGGCCTGTTGATCTTGCAAGTTTGTTTTTGCGGAAAAAATCAACAGGCTTTAAGGCGTCATGCAACTGTGTCAAACTCAAAAGACTATTCAAACTTGTCTAATGCATTATTTTAAAGCGTAACAATTCAACCAAGCACTTAAAACGCAACTGCAAAGCAAGTAAAGATATACCACTAAACACGATGATGGGAGCCATAAACGTCATAGTGGTCGCCTTGCTTTTTCGCTGATCGCTATGTATTTGGGCAGGAACACGCTTGAGTTTTATCACCATGGCATAAACGGTAATTGTAAAGGTGTGCAATAGCAACAAATGCGGAACCAACAAGTGTTAATAGCTTCTCCCCTGCTTCGCCGATGTAATTTTCACCTAACACCAGTGCCAACACTAACATCGCTAAGCCAAAACCGCCGCACACGACTAACCTATAACGTTTATGTTGCTTACTGCCCAGAGCTAGCGCAAAGATACTGCTTGGGATCACCGCTACCACCATCCACACATGAAATAGCTCACTGTTTAGTGGTAATCCCGCCAGGGTTGGCAGCACCGACAATAACATAGGTAACATCAAGCAATGAATGGCACACATCATTGATAGCCCTATTGAAAATTTGTCGATCATACTTTGCGCAGTTTTCATGCCATTGTTCCTTTTATATTTGATTTGGGCCTTATTTGATATGCGTGCAGACGTGTAAACGCTTTTCAAAAAAACGTTATGGTATAACATATCCAAAAATAACAAAGGAGTAAATCGAAACTACACTATTTTTGCCAAATAACGCCTTTCAGATGCCAAGCTTGAAAATTTAGAGACCACCCATTCGTTGTTAATCTCCTCCTCCGCTATCTCCGCCAGTCGAATCAGAGCCTGAATAAAAATCGCAATTTGTGGAGGCATACGATAAAGATGGAAGACCAGATGATAGCGGTGCAACCGCAACAAAAATACCGGCCACAATCATAATAAAACCAACGACACTAGAGTCTTGTATGAATAAATTAATAACGCTAATGACAATGCAAAATATGCCTGCGATAAGTTTTCCCAGCGTATTAACTCCTTTTGTTAGGATCTTAGATAACCCAATATTTCAACACTTCTTCGGGGGCTTAACACGCTTTGTAATGTACTGTAATGTCCTTGACCGTGTTTCATTCCTAGACTTTATTGCACTTGAAGAACGGTCTTCAAGTATCAAACAAACAGAAGGAGTTTGTCTATGTCCAGTCCAGCGAATGTTACTATCAAAAATAGAACTAACCAATCCATTACTACTAAAGTAACTCGAGACTATTGGGTTGAGGGCGATGGAAGTTCAATTGATGGCAAAGTGATCCCTCGAGGTGAGCATGGCGTTTTTCAAGTCGTAGCAAAAACAGGACACCATGGAGAGTTAGATATCAACTTTATCGGTGGCGACAGTGGTAATGTCCTCGGTACTCTTAAGATTTTAAGCATTAAAGACCCTCAAGAAGGTGTAAAAAGCCTTGCTGTAAGCGCCAACCAAAGTGATATTGATGTTTCAGCAATGGGATATAGAAGTTCACCGAACGATGAAGATTTACGCAGAATTAATTTCTTGATTGTTTAGTTATTCATTAGCTTTGGTTATTTGATTAACCCTAAGTAGGGTTAGCCTAAACTGGGCTAACCCTACCAAACTGCCTCTCCTACTCCTGCAATTATTTTTGCGACAGCTTAAGTGCAGTCCTTGTAAGCTACCCTTGTTCGCCAACCTTAGCGACAGCCTTAATTAGTTTAGTCCAGCTTTTATTTCAACAAAGCTTGGGTATAAATGCTGCCATGTTCAGAGGGAGAAAGGGTTTGCATCTGTGGCTTTGAATAACTGACCAAAATTTGCCCGAGTGCTCTTGGGAATTGACCATTTAGTACTCGTGGCGCATTCACTTCAGGTAAAAAGCCATCGACCTCAATGCGTAAATAGTTTTTACGATCTGAATGGTGGTGGTTTGATTGGCCTTGTGCTGAGTTTAAGACCTGAGCTGCCATCTCCGCTTGTAACAACTTTTGCAGTTCCTTCGCTGATAAGGTACTCACTCTCATTGATCGCAAGCTTTTGCCCGCGACAGATAGCGTCAATTCTTCTTTAAATAACTTTAACAAAGCTTCCCTAAATACTTTTATCTGCTGTTTGGAGCTATTTGCAAGATGGATGATCGATGCCGGTTTATCTGCATAGTTAATATTTTGGTAGAGTTTACTTAGCGGAGTATTAATCGTAATGAACAGATAGTTGTCTTGCCGTTGAACGATTTGTGCTGTGGTCATTTGCAAACCGTGGGCAGACGTAACATCTACCCACGCGAATAACATGACCACTAGCGCAATATGTAGGCGTTTTAGTGTGTTATTCATTATTCTTGCCCTACTTAGACTATCGACAATGTTCAGAGTAAGTATCGTTAGCACCGGTGGTGTCTGCGCTATCTAGCCTATACCTAAAAGCATAACAGTTGGCATTTGGATCGTAGCCACGGTCATCCGAAGTCAGTTGTCGATACATCAGTAGCGCCGTTTTCCCTGCCGGAATACGGTTGTTATTGCTGCCAGGCGTTACCTCAATAAACCGCCAAGTCTGACCGTCAAAATTCATGCTATCGTAGTCCGTGAGTGACACATCATTACCAGTCCAAGACAGATCACGCTCTTGGGTCCAGTGTGGTCCTGGAGGCACTGATGCGGCTTGGTCTGCCTGCGCTCTAAAGCAACCAATACTATATGGTGCATCTGTCGTGCTGTAATACACATATTCGCTACCATCACCATGCAGGTCGTAAGCGTTACATTCATCGAGTGAATTAACACCTTGCTGAACATCTTGAGGTAAATAATTCAATTCGGCATACCGCCCCGCTCCATAATCAGTCCCCCCAGAGGTTTTAACGCCACCACCAGTACCAAAGTACAAAGGTAATCCATCGAACATGTAGGCAAGTGGCTGTGAAGGATCATGGCTGTCCATTAAGCAAATTGGCGCCATGTGATAATGATAGTCTTCACCATTACCTGCGTGACCACCACACTGATCTATTTCACCCAACAACACGGTATCACGCTCGCTATAGTCCTGATTTAACTGCGCTATTTCATTAGGTTCACTCTCTTTTGCGTAATGCAAAATCGGAATACCTTCGACCGAAATACCAACGGCATGATGAATATTGATGTTGCTTTGTGGTGAAGGCAAGTATGTAGGCTCTATTGGTAGCGTCCACGTAAGTTGCTCTGGGATAGGAACTCGACCAATCCAAGATTGAATGCCTACGTTGGCTTTATCTGCATGTAATTGTGAGCGATAAGGCAGTAACGTTTTAGATGTAACGCTCATGCTATTACCACTACAGCTTACTGAGACATAGTCACTGTACGCGGCAAATGCCGCCGATTTTTCTGCACATGTAGTCGCAACACTGCTTGGTACATGGTCACTATTCTTTGGGTTATAGCGTGTACGCGTTACTGTAATTGCCGACGTGCTGAGTGTATGTGGAGCAACCGCGTCACGTAAAGTGACAAGATCGGTAGTGCTGCTATTAAGACCGAGCGAATTTACATCAGCAGAAAGCGCATAAACCGTAATAGTATATTCATGCTCACTTGGTTGAGCAGAGCAAGGAGCCGAATACTCTGGCTGGTTATTTACACTGTTAATACCAAATTTTCCTACCGAGGTCTCTCCAGAGGCTAAATTTGAAGTTGTTGCCGGTATGTCGTACATAGTCCAATAAGAATGCGCTTTGGAGAAGTCTCCAACGTCATTGGGGTTTGGAAAGTGATGCATTGAAAGGGCAAAAGATTTAGTTCCTGTGGGAGCACCTGACCAGCTTAATGGAATGGAGACACCTTTATTTGTGCCGTCACAGGTAGCTGAGATTGGTAATATATTATCACTTTTGAGCGCACGGCTGCTTACCGTAAAGCTACCGCTATTACCATCATCAGGAACTGTGTCTGTATTTGAGCCGATACTGCCCCTTACCAACACTTCATTATCTAGCACTAAATTTGAACTCCAAATAAATTGTGCATCATTTTCTGACGCATCAAAGATGTCGACAAAGTTAGTATACGCTTGCTTATTATCCACTCCTACAGTTGCGTTTGTGAAGGTTTGCGCACTAGGCCAACTGCTATCATCAAAGTTTTCGGTCATCCAATTATTAGGGCGGCTCCAATGAACACCTTTAACATTGGTTATGTCGCTAATAGGTACCGTACTGCAATTTGAAGACAAGCGCTGATTGCCAGATTCGCTTAGGCAGGCTAAATCAACGATGGGGGCAGTATAATAAGTTTGTGCTTTCCATTGCTCGTTGGTAACACCAATAATTTGTTTAGTTGCGTCCTTAAATACGGCAACCACACCGCCATCACCCGCAGCATGGTTAGTACCTTGGTTATTTTCCGTACCGGTACCTAATGTTTCTTCCCAATCGACCAATAACATAGCAACCACAAAGGGTTGTTTAACTTTAAAGCGAACAATACTGGCATTAAATTCTGTGAAAGGCACCGGATCTTTCCCAACCGCTTTGCCATTTACATACATTTCAAAGTAGTTATCAGCAAAAATATATGCCGTGACAACTTCTCCATCCGCATCAACCTCTACGATATCGGAGCTGATTAGCGCAGCTTCTGCCTTTGCTGCATTGGTATAATTATGACCAGACACGTAACTGTTATATAAGTCCGATGCAAACGGCATGCTGCTATCTTGATACAGCGTATCGGCAGGCACTATCCATGCTTGCTGTTGTAAGTCAACGATACGACCAATCGCCGAAACTCGACTTCCTTGTGCAAATAAATTACTGATTGTTGTAGTCGCCACACCTTGTGTTACAGCACCAGTACCTGAGTACGATGTGTCTCCCGAGTCAGAGTCCGAGTCCGAATCTGAGTCAGAACCCGAATCCGAGTCTGAACCTGAGTCATTATTACTGTTATTTGTGGGTGGAGGTGTAGAACTGTCACTTGAGCCGCCGCATCCGCTAACCAGAGCGAGCGTAAATAATGCGAGGACAATGCAGGCACATATCCGTTGAATGATTTTTATCATACTTAGCCTCTAATACCTGTTGTTAGATTAATAATTAGCCTAGGTATGAATTGTGGGTGAATTGTGTAGGTTCAGCAAAAATATATCTAATTATCTGATTTAATGAAATAATTATCTTTTTTAGAAACAAAATAAACGTTTTCGATCGCTGTATCTTTATCTCTTTGTCAGGAAATGCTAATTGAGGAACTCAAGTATTTCCCAGCATATCTTAACGGCCTGTATTGCCAAAGATCTAGCACCAAGTTAATCTCGTACCCTATTGCTTATAAAAGAAATTTAGCTATGAAAAAGCCACCAGCTCTCAGCATCGGCAGCCGACTTGCGATCGTTTCGCCGTCATGGGGAGGACCTTCGGTGTTTCCTCACATTTACCAGCAAGGGATACGTAACCTAAAAAACCTTGGCTTTGAAATCTGTGAATACCCGAGCGCAACATTGGATGCCAACGAGCTATTCCACAACCCGCAAATACGCGCACAGGATATTAATAATGCTTTTGCAGATAATGACATAGACGGCATTATCGCCACCATCGGCGGTTCAGATTCTGCAAGGATCTTAAAGTGCTTGGATATTGAGACGATTGCAAACAACCCTAAATTTTTTATGGGTTTTTCGGATACCAGTGCACTCACCACAACACTTAACCAAGCTGGCATCATCACCTTCAATGGACCATCGGTGATGGCTGGGTTTGCACAGCTACACAACTTTGATGATAAATACCAAAGCTATATTCATGACTTTTTATTCAGTAACCCAGCGTCAAGACTGTTACCCACATTTTGCCAGTACAATCATGGTTACCCTGACTGGGCCAATATCGAACAAACCGGAATGCGTAATCCGCTGCTCAACAGTCGCGGACCACAAGTGTTACAAGGCGCACAAAATGTATCCGGGCAATTATTTGGTGGTTGTATAGAAGTGCTCGAAATGCTTAAGGGCACCGAGTTTTGGCCTACACCGGATTTTTGGCACGGCAAAATCCTTTTTCTAGAAACCTCGCAAGAAAAGCCCTCCGTTGAATATGTTCGATACTGGCTGCGCAACTATGGCGTGATGGGCGTATTTGATAAGCTGAGCGCGTTGTTGTTCGGTCGACCGAGAGATTATAGCGACCAAGAGCAAATTGAGCTGGAACAAACAATTCTAAGCGTAGTAAGAGAAGAATTTTTTAACTCGCAACTCACGATTGTGGCTAATTTAGACTTTGGGCACACGGATCCTCAGGTCATTTTACCATTAGGTATTCAATGTGAAGTTGACGTTCAAACAGGACAATTGAATTTACTAGAAACGGTTTTTGCCTGATTCGTCTATCCTTGTGGAAGTAGCACTATCTGGGGCTGCTACTTCCGCATTTGTTTAGCTAACCCTGAAGTGGGGATAAGCGCAGTGTTACAGCGCTAGAATTTTCCTTTACCGTCATTCCTCAGAATAGGCGTACTGTCACAAGCAATGTGTTTATTTTCTCTCGCCACGCTATTCACTTCATCTGTCGCGCAGTATCTTAGCAATAAAAATGACTTAAAAAAGCAGCATTAAATAAAGAAAAATTTAATTAAAAAAACAACTTAGCGCAATCATCATGACACTTAGCATGGTTACTTTTCGCTCCGATATTTTCACTCTGTGGTACTGAATCGAATCAGTGTTATGGCAAATAAGTATCTCAACAGAGATTACAAGAATAATGAGAAATTGGAGAAAAACATGAAAGTAAAATATGCCCTGTTCAGCGCACTTATGCTGTTAAGCACCCATAGTATCGCCGACTCACTTAAAGTCATGGCGTATAACATTATGCAATTAAATGTACAGGATTGGGACCAAGCTAACCGAGCGGAGCGTTTACCTTCTGCATTGATGTCGTTGAGCGACAGCCCGGACATTATTCTTGTTAGTGAAGTATTTAGCAGTGACGGCGAACAGGCGCTTGCTGCTTTGTCTGATATGTATCCTTATCAAACGCCAAATGTCGGGCAAAACTGCAGCGGCAGTGGTTGGGATGGGTTAACTGGTAATTGCTCCAATAGCCCTATAGTAATTCGTGGCGGCGTGGTGATCATTTCTAAATATCCCATTATTAAACAAAAAGCGCATGTGTTTAATAATAGCTTGAGTGGCAGTTGGGATTATTTAGCTAATAAAGGATTCGCCTACGTTGAAATTGAAAAAGACGGTCAGCGTTATCACTTAGTTGGTACACACTTACAAGCAACTCACGATGGCGATACGCAACAAGAACACCGTGTACGCATAGCACAGCTGAGCGAAATTCGAGCTTTTATTGAGTCAGAAAATATTCCCTCTAACGAGCCAGTCATCATTGGTGGCGATATGAATGTTGAGTGGAGTAAACAGCATGAAGTGGCAGATATGCTCGCGACTTTACACGCAGGATTGAACTTTCAAACTCCGGTAATTGGCTCATTCCCAGCAAAATACAATTGGTTTACCAAAGCCAATGCATATTATTTTGACTACAGCCTTGAGTACAACGATACCCTTGATTATGTATTTTGGCATCAAGACCACAAACAACCCAGCAATACACCTAATATGACA
The DNA here is from genome assembly GCF_051930985.1 of Pseudoalteromonas sp. T1lg65. Taxonomy (NCBI): domain Bacteria; kingdom Pseudomonadati; phylum Pseudomonadota; class Gammaproteobacteria; order Alteromonadales; family Pseudoalteromonadaceae; genus Pseudoalteromonas; species Pseudoalteromonas sp. T1lg65. Next base: position 2,580,949 of record NZ_CP196837.1, read on the forward strand.
GTTCGCTATCCGAAAGCCCAAAGTAATTGGTACTGGAGCTACTTGAAAGGAAATTGGAATCTAAGTAGCGGTCGCTACTACCATAATGGCTATTATAATGAGTTATCGGATCACTACCCAGTACAGGTTAACTTCGAGTTTTAATGCTAATCGACTGGTTTTGGTGCTAAAACGAACTACCGAAGTGGTATAAAACCCCAAACTTCACATGTGTTTTGAGGCGGCATAGTCCGCCTTTTTAGTGTTCATTCGTCTATCTCTTCGGCGGCTAAGTTATGAGTAGCCGTTCTTACATAATCATAGGCATGTGCTCTAAGTAATTACTGATACTCGCTTTTTATCTAGCCGTGGTTTGTTTTACACCTCAAAAATGTTATAAGATAACATTTCAAACGGATAAGTATAAACATAAGGAAAGTTTACTATGAACGTTGTCTATATATTTTTATCGCTTCTGCTGTGCGCCCTGTTCCCTATTAATTTAAATGCGATGGAAAGCACAAAAGCAATTTCGATTACTCTTTCGGACGGCATTAAACTGCAAGCCTCCATCTACCTGCCAAATATCCAACAACCCGCTCCTGTAATCGTGCAGATCACTCCCTATGGACGAAAAGAAGCCAAACAACGTGGTGAGTTTTTTAGTCTCCATGACTATGTTTTTATTGCTGTAGACAGCCGAGGAACCGGTGATTCGCAAGGCCAGTTTGTTCCTTTCGCTAATGATGGAAAAGATGGCTACGATGTTATTGAATGGGCAGCTAAACAACCGTTTAGCAACGCAGAAGTAGCAACTTTGGGTGGCTCTTACCGTGGTTTTACGCAATGGGCGATAACAAAGCATTCACCGCCCTCATTAAAGTCCATGATAGCGATTGCTCCTGTTTATCCTGGCATAGACTTTCCGCTTAGAGACAATATTTATACTAATTACGCGATGTCTTGGCTTAACATGGTGTCACGTGAGGGCAAGGGAAAGCACTATGTGGGTAACTTTTGGGATAATATTTACCTCAAACAAAAAAATGATGGCCTAGCATTTGCCGATTTAGAAAAGCTATCGGGCAATGACCAAACGGTTTACCAAACTTGGTTACAACATCCAAGTTATGACAAGTACTGGCAAGATTTCACACCAAAAGCCCAAGACTATAAGCGTATAAACATGCCAATACTGTCTATCACAGGACACTATGATGGCGATCAGCGTGGCACCTTAAGCTACTACCGTAATCATCAAAAGTGGGGCGATGAATCAGCTTTTAATCAGCATTATTTAGTTATCGGCCCATGGGATCATGCCGGTACTCGCCATCCCAAAGCCAAATTAGGTGATTTGGTTTTGGGTCAGCAAAGTATGCTTGATATGGACCAGATCTACCTTGACTGGTTTAACTGGACCTTAAAAGATGGTAAAAAGCCAAACTACCTTCAAGGTAAAATTACTAAATACATTCAAAAGTTAAATCAATGGCATGTCAGTGAGCAACTCGAACAAGGAAACTGGCGTAGCTTTTATTTCTCCAAGGCGTCAAGTCACCTTCTAACATCCACTCCCCCCGTCTCGGTGCGCAAAGAACATAACTACTCAGAGTATTTTTACGATCCTAACCACGTAATTTCGCTCCCGAGTGAATATGACTTAAGTGGCGAAACACCGTTACTTGCAAGTAAGAATGGGTCGATAAGTTTTGAAACCGAAAAACTCACACATGACCTGTTATTATCGGGTCAAATTCACGCTCAGTTATGGCTCAGTATAAACGTACCCGATACGGATTTTCATGCCAACGTATTTGAAGTCTGTCCAAATACCAAGCCGCTACTGTTGACCTCAACACAGAAAAGAGCAAAGTACCGCAACAGCTTAGAAAATGCTGAGCCAGTAACTTCAACACAAGCGATTAAGATAAACATGAATAACTTTGATTACATTGAACGTCTAATAAGCAAAGGTTGTAAAGTTCGTTTCACTTTGTCTTCAACTCATTGGTACTTCCAGAAACACTTCAATGGCGCTTCAGCGGTGGCTCAACAAACCAGTGAAGATGGAAAGTTAGCGCACATTATACTGTGGCATAATAACGACTATCCAAGCTATATACGTTTACCCGAACTAAAGCCTATCCCCTCTGGCAAGAAAGTGCTTTTTCCGACACTCACAGAATAGTAGCATCGGGGTCAAGCCTTTCCTTTTGCTAAGACCTAACCCCAAGCACTTCTTGGCTGTCAGGAAAAAGTGGTTACGCACCAAAGAAGGCAGTGATACCATAATCGCCAGTTAGTTTTGTTCCACTATTTACTCCATAAAGGATCACCCGTGATACAGAGAATTGATACTAAACAACGCATGAGTCGCATCGTCAAGCATAACGGCACCATCTATTTATGTGGCCAAGTGTGTAAAGATGCAGATCAAGGCATTAAAGAACAAACCGCAACGATGCTGGAGAAAGTGGATGAGTTATTGCTGCAAGCTGGCAGTGATCGTGAGCATATCTTGTCTGCCACCATTTACATCAAAGACATGAAGTACTTTAGTGAGATGAACGAGATATGGGATGCTTGGATCCCAGAAGGCCATGCGCCAGCACGAGCCTGCGTGGAAGCCGCCATGGCAAGAGATGCTTTATTGGTCGAAATATCGGTGATTGCTGCAGAAATACGCTCCACTGAAGCAAACTAACCCGACTGGCCACACGGCATTTTTGCTCAAAAAAAGCTCAGCGGTTCTGAGCTTTTTTATTGACTGCCTGAGTTAATTTTGACACACCAATCGCTTAAAAAAGACACATAAAACACATCAAAGCTTCATGGTTAGTACCTATATTAGTTGCGACTTTCAACGAGTCAAATAAATTATCATAAGGAAATATCATGAAAAAATTATCTCTACTTGCTGCATCCGCAGCTTTGATTTTGTCAACCAGTGCGAATGCGGCGTATTGGTGTGAAGCCTTTATAGAACGTGTTGTACCAACGTCAACAGGCATTACTATATATTCAACGAGTGCTTATGACGGTCGCACACTCGATGTGATGCACAAAGATTATGATGATGGCAACTTTGGCGGCATCTATATGCGTATCCTAGACGCAGAGAAATACCGCTACAAAGTTCGTCTTTACCCTGTTGAAGCAAGAGGTGAAGAAGATGGTGCTCGCTGTAGCGACGGTGTCACTGACTATTTGCGTACCGTTTATCGTCCATAATCACTGAAGTGACAAGCAGACTCAAAATGAGTCTGCTTTGCGGAGCGTTGGAATCATCTACCCTCTTGAAAGTCAGCTCTATCAGTGGAATGTCTTCTCTGAATACTCAAAAATTTGCACAGCTGATAATGTAAAAGAGAGTTTGCTTAAAAGCGAAACCCTCTTTGAAAATTAAGTCGGTTTTTTGTTCTGATTAAGTTCTGTGATCTGCTGCAAAGCCACCCTGAGATTCACATAAGGCGATTAAAGAATTCGCTTCAGCGTTACTTCCAGAAGTCAGCTCACGGCTCCAAAGGATATTAAATGGGTTAGTTGCAGTAGGCTTATGACAAGTTATATGGCCATAATACTCTGGAAAAGTTTTAATGTATGCAGATGCTGAAGCAGATACCGTCAAGGTAAATGCTGCTGCAACAGTGATTAATGATAGTTTCATAATCATTCCTTTAAGTTTGTTTTAATTATAATTACGGCATAAAAGAGTTCCTTTTACACTCCAAACAAATATAACCACAGAACCAAACAACCACAACAATTTATTCACCAAAAAAAATCACAAACAACACAAATAGTTAACGCAAAATAACTCTATATCTGCCCGTATGGAGTCAATAAAGCAGAGTTAAAAAAACAAACCTTCTACCTTCCTTGTGAAAAGGTGACTAAAGTCACTTTTATTACTGACTTTCATCCTTTAATTTGAACTAAGCCTTCACCCTATCTTGATCTAGGAGATATATATTGACTAATAAAACCATTTTGTGGATATCAGTGCTTGCGTTGTGCCTACTGTTATTTAGCTGCCAATCCACCATTAGACACCGGTTACTGCTGAATGAAGGTGAAGCACCAGAAACATTTTCGCAGGTCATTCCACTCAAAATAGAGCGTGGTTTATTGGTTTTGACAACCAAAGTTAAAGAGACCGAGCTAAAGATGCTTTTGGATAGTGGCGCATTTGAAAGCAAAGTAAGTAGTGCAAAAGCAGAGCGTTTAGGCCTTCAACCTGTTCTAAGCCGTTCAAATTCAGATACTTTTGGACGTTCAAAGGTACTTGATATTACCCGCGTGGAAAACCTAGCACTGGGTGATGTGGTATTTAAAAATATTTCAGCAGGCATGCTAACTTATCCCAAATCGGCATACACTCCTTGCATTGCACCAGATGGTATAATTGGCGGGAATTTGTTAAAGCTAACTAACTGGAAGGTAGATTACAACCGCTCTGAATTAACAATAAAAAGCCTTAATCAAGCTTTTGAGTTACCTGAAAATGCAGTCGCTATCGACATGGAAACCAACAGCTTGTCAGCGGTGCCAAAAATCGACATACGCGTGAACGGGAAGCTCATCAAGGATGTACTCGTAGACTTGGGTTTTAATGGCGGATTAGTCCTGCCATCAGAGAGCGTTGCAATCGACAAAAAAGAGCGATTACACGTTATAGATGGTGCTCGTTCAGGTATTTACGGCACCACAGAAGGACAAAGCTACCTAGCCAACGCGCAACTTAATATTGGCAATTTACCAACCTTAAATGTTGAAGTTGAATTCACTGACAACAGCAATCCTAAGTTAGGCAATAAGGTACTGTCGAATTATTTAATCGTGGCAAATAATAAAAATGATAAAATGTATTTGGCACCGCAAATACAACCAAAAAGCTTAAAACCCGTCCCTCTTGAGTATGGTTATCTATTTGGCATAACGGATGACCGTGAATATTGGCAAGTGGTCTATATTGAGAGCAATCTTGCTCAAACGCAACTTCCTCTAAAGTACGGCGACAAAGTCAAACGGGTGAATGGCAAAACCCCTAACGAGCAATTTTCTACCCATTGTGAATGGTTTATGGGCATTCGAGAATTTCTTGACACGCCCCAACTGACGATTGAAACAATAAACGGAAAAATACTTACCTTGAGCTCATAACTGGAAAAACTGTTTTCATGTTGTGAATATGAAAGGCCCCAAACCTGAGAGTTTTTATTAAACAATTATTATTAAAAAATTTAAAATCGAGTAGTTGGCTTAATCAAGCTAAATTCGATTGCATCACCGTTTCTAAAGAATAACTCCAAAAATAAGAAACTATTGATGTACTCTTTCCTCTGTATGCTGACTGCTACATTTTGCCGTATAAGTGATATTGCACTTTGGTTTTTGTTATCTAACTCAGAGAAGGAGAGCTTACCTGAACGCTAAACTCTCATAATGATTTAGATCATCGCTTAATTTGAATAGTGAGAATCGCGATACCTCGAGCCCCTAGTTGTTAAATATTTGTTTCGTAGATTTAACCACTTTTTCGCGAACCTTCTCACTTTCCCACTTTTCTTACAAAAGCAGATTAATAATCCATTGATTTTAAAAGATTAAATGTTGGTTTAAATTATGCCTATAGGTATCCTGTTTTTGCAGAATGCATCTTCAGAAACACCATAACAATAATTAAATTTGAGTAAAAAAAGGACATATTCAATATGAACGGAATAAAACGTTTTTTATTTTGGCTCGTTGCAATAAGCATCACTGTGGCCATTGCCGCCGCCGTAGCAGGTTTATCATTTCGTGCTGGCCTTGGTTCTCCCCAAGAGAACTACACAGCGAGAGCAGTTTATGCGCCAACTGGCGTGGTTGCCACCAGCCAGCCGTTGGCTAGCCAAGCTGGCCTTACAGTCCTCAAAAATGGCGGTAATGCGGTTGACGCCGCTGTTACAGCAGCTGCGGTACTAAGTGTTGTAGAACCTTATATGACGGGGATTGGTGGAGACATGTTTGCAATACTTTGGTCTGAAGAGCAACAACGTCTGATAGGTATTGACGGCAGTGGTCACGCAGGCGCATTAATGACGCGTGAAAAAATCGGCGACCGCAGCAAAGTACCGGATGAAGGCGCACAATCCGTTACCCTTCCTGGCGCACTTGCTGGCTGGGCTAAGCTACTCGAAGCTCATGGCACCATCACGCTCGCAGAGGCTTTGGCTCCTGCTATTGCTTTGGCAGAAAACGGCTTTCCTGTCTCTAAAGTGACGGCAACAGAATGGGGACTGTTCGAAAGCAAGCTACAATGGGATTTGGGCGCTCGAAGCACTTTTTTGGTGGATGAAACCAGAGCTCCACAGGTTGGCGAATGGTTTTACAACAAAGATTACGCTGACACCTTGAAACTCATCGCAAAGCAAGGTCCATCAGTAATGTACGGTGGAGAACTGGGTCAAAAAATCGCGGCAAGAGTTCAAGAGCTCGGCGGCTTTTTAACGGCCGATGATTTTGCGCAATACGATGCCCGCTGGGTGGAGCCGATTTCAGTAACTTTTAAAGAATATCGCCTGTGGGAGTTACCGCCCAACGGCCAAGGTATTGCTGCACTGGAAATGCTAAAAATATTAGAACCATTCGATTTACAGTCTATGGAACACAATTCAGCAGACTATCTTCATCACCTTATTGAGGCTAAGAAGCTCGCCTATGCTGACTTGGAGCACTTTGTGGGCGATCCGGAGTTTATGCAAGTCACTCCAGCACAATTACTCTCGGACGAGGTGATTAGCAATCGCCGTGCACTCATTAAAACAAATACCGCTATGAAAAGAGCGGATCCCGAAAGCTCGCTCACTACCAGCGAAACCACTTACTTAAGTGTTGCTGATAGCGACGGCAATATGGTCTCTTTCATTAATAGCTTGGCAGGCTCGTTTGGTTCTGGCGTTGTCGTTCCTGAAACAGGTTTCGCGCTGCAAAATCGAGGCGTTGGTTTATCGATGCAACCCGGTAGAGCAAATTCCGTTGCCCCAGGAAGACGCCCCTTTCACACCATTATTCCCGGATTTGTTACCAAAACTGACAGTCAAGGAACACAGCGACCTTGGTTAAGCTATGGAATTGTTGGTGGTGCACAGCAGCCACAAGCACATGTTCAAGTGTTACTCAACATGGTGTTATTTGGGATGGACATTCAACAAGCCATTGATGCTCCTCGCTTTAGACATTGGGAAGAAAATAACGTGAGCTTTGAACAAGCCATTCCTGAAGCAACCATTGATAAACTCAGGTCCATGGGACATGCACCGCAAAACCCGTTGATGGCAACTGCGCAAAGTGTTTTTCTGGGTAATAATCGAGGGCTAGTGTTTGGTGGTGGACAAGGTGTTATGAAGCTGCCCAAAGGATACATCGCTGGCTCTGACTCAAGGAGAGATGGCGTGGCGGCAGCACACTAGCTCAAACCTTGCTCATCATCGTAGGTTGAAAGGGATTTCAACTTATGAAATTGCAAATCTGTCAGCTATCTAGATGTTTAGCCAGTAGATTTTCTCTTTCGGTTATACGTATACTCTTTCATTCAATACACAGAATGACATTTTAAATGTGAGTTCAGGATGAAGTTAAACTTATACAAGGCCACTGATGACAATAAAACCTATTTTTGGCGACACTATCATCAAGCAATGCACAAACATATTAAGGAAATTTGGGGTTGGGATGACGCTTGGCAAAAAGATGACTTTGAACAGCGTTGGCAGCAATGTGAAAATTACTTAATTCAATACCATGGTGAAATAGTTGGTTTTATACAAACTGTAGGCATTGAAAATGAGTATTATATTATGATGCTAGTTATTTTACCCGAGTATCAATCCCGTGGTATCGGCGCAGATCTAATAAAAGCGCTTAATACATTTTGCACGCAAGATTTTATTAGTTTGCGCGTATTTAGAACTAACTTGAACGCTTTGAAATTTTATCGCATCCATGGATTTTCACTCGTTGCCGATGAAGGCGATTTTTTTTACTTAAAGAAAAAGCGCTGCTAACGTTAGCAAAGATAACACCAGACCTTTTCAGAAAATGAAAGATTAGCAAACACTATTGAACAGTACGAATACCCAAAAGGATTTAAAAATGAAAATCAAAATTGATGATTTATCTGGTGGCGAAGTCATCACATTACTTGAAGAACACCTCGCCGATATGTATGCCACCTCTCCTCCAGAAAGTGTACACGCATTAGATGTGGATGCCTTGAAGTCACCGGACATCACATTCTTCAGTGGTTGGTTAAGTAACCAATTGCAAGGCTGCGTTGCGATTAAGAAACTTAGCTCTCAACATGTAGAATTAAAATCCATGAGAACGGCATCTACAGCCAGAAATTCAGGCGTTGCCAGTGCCCTGCTCACCCATGTAATGCAAGTTGCGATGAAAAATGGCTACCGGCAAATGAGTCTAGAGACCGGTTCACAAGCGTTTTTTAAACCAGCTCGTAATCTCTATGAAAAGTTTGGATTTAGCTATTGCCCACCTTTTGCTGATTACACAGATGATCCTCACAGTCGATTTATGACCAAGTATTTAACTGAAAAACCTTGAACAAAAAAATCTTAAATCAAAAGCTAAAACTTTAATAAATAAAATTGTTTATTTTTCTATTCTTAATGCATTATAAAACTCAATGAATTAAAAGTGAGAAAAAGTATTTCATGGACGGTAAAACAATATTTCCAAGCTTAAAAACAGCAAGACTAACTTTATCACCAATACGAGAAAGCGATAATCACGCGATCTTTACGTTATTTTCAACCCCCGCTGTTGTCGAATATTACGATCTAGAAGCTTTTACTGAGTTAGAACAGGCCGACAAGATAATCGCGTTTTTTAAAACCCGTTACCAAGACAAATTAGGCATACGTTGGGCTATTCGATTACAAGAGTCAGATCAGTTAATCGGTACTTGCGGATTCAACTCGTGGAACCCACAAATGAAAAATGCCGTGATTGGTTACGATCTGTTACCTGATTTTTGGGGCAAGGGTTACACCACCGAAGCAATCCGCAGAATTATCCAAGCTGCATTCTCGGGCGAATTGGCATGTGGCGCGTTAAATCGTATTCAGGGTGACACTATTCCTGGTAATGATGCATCTGAATGCGTGTTAAAGAAAGTCGGCTTTAAGGAAGAAGGGTTAAGGCGACAAAGTGGCTATTGGAAAAATCAATTTCACGACCTCAAGTGCTTTGGGCTGCTAAAGTCGGAATTCACTCACGCGTAAAATTTTACTACATAGCGACAGCGATAGCGTGGTCGATAAAACAGTTTGCCCTTTTTCAGTCCATTTATTATTGCAAACATAACCTCTAACGACCACCAAACAACCACCTCAAATTAGAATTTAATATATTGATTTTAATAAACTTTACCAATCTTCCCTAAAAAAATATTGAATCGATAGAAGAATTAATCAGCAGGAAACTTGTACAAGTCGTGACTTTGTTTTAACCTATACTATGTAATACAAGGTATAGTGTTTTACATTATACTATGTTGAAAATATTTTTAAGGAAACGACAGGTGAGTACGAAAGAACAAAGTACCAAGTGGGAGAGTCAGCTGCGTAAAGGCACGCTTGATTTAGTTGTACTTGCGGCGTTAAAAGGAAGAACACTCTATGGTTTAGAGTTGCTTCAATTTTTACATCAATTTGCAACAACCCGCATCACCGAAGGTACTCTTTATCCCTTGTTGGATAGGCTAAAACGTGAGGGCTTAGTCGATGCACAATGGGTTCAAGAAGGCGAGACTCGACCAAGAAAGTATTACTCCCTAACCAAAACAGGTGCTACGCAACTAACAGCAGTAAGTGAACGTTGGCAACAAGCTGTGTCTGATATCAACTATTTACTGGCCAATCCAGGCCCCAATGCGACAAATCGCGAAGGAGAGCAAAGTGAGTGAATATATACAACACCCTGAACGTCATAAAATACACAATTATTTGCAGTCTTTGGGCCTATATCTTGCGCGTTTGGAGACAAATGAAAGTAATGAAGTATTGCGTGAAATTGAGAGCCATATTTACGATGCAATTGATCTAAACGAGCAACAAGGCAAATCGGCAAACGTTGAAGAGATTTTGGCTCGATTTGGTCCGCCCAGAGAACTGGCAGAACAATATGTTAGTCACATCGTACAAGGAACACCTCCTCCCACGGGCATGGCAGCGATCAACATCGTTAAACGTACCGTGAGTAAAGGTGTTTATTGGAGTACAGCGGCGTTTGGCTACTTTACTGGCTTCATCTTGATTTTACTTGGGTTTGCTAAACTACTCGCCCCTAATAATATCGGCCTTTGGGCAAGCTCAAACAATAACAGCTTTATTATTGGCGCTGTAGAAAGTTCTGAGCAGCTACACAATGAATTACTTGGTATGTGGTTTATTCCTGTCGCTCTGTTAGTGGGTTATCTCATTATACGTGTTACTGCTACGTTGATGCGCACGTTAAAATCATTCAAGGAGTGACCAGCTATGAAATATATCTTCACATATTTAAAACACTTTACCCTTGTTTCGCTAGCAATCCTATTGTTAGGCTTTGCTGTTTTAGTCTCGAATAAAGGCACTGTAAGTTTTGGTACAGATGATTTAGCGATAAAGGTAGGTGGTGAAGGGCCACATGTTTTTTATAAGAAAAATCAAGTAGAAAGCTTAGTCATTCGAGGAGGACGAGAGCAAGGGTTTTGGGTCGATACATCGATAACCGATAGTTCAGAGAAAATAGAAGCTAACATTTATTTTGCTTTAGAAGATCTGCATATTCCTATCTCTATCCAAACCAAACACGACAATCCAGCAACTGAATATAACGATAATGCTCCCATTATCGCCATTTCCGATTTAGAAGGAAATTTCAAAGCTTTTCGCGACTTTTTACAAGCGCATAAAGTCATAGATGAGCAGCTAAAGTGGCAGTTTGAGCAAGGACATTTGGTACTTGTCGGGGACCTGGTAGACAGAGGCAATAGTACCACACAGCTACTTTGGTTTGTCCATGATTTGGAACAACAAGCTCAAGCAGCAGGTGGCATGGTTCATTACATCATTGGTAACCATGAAATAAAAAATATGTACGGTGACTTCAGCTCTGCGGCTTCTAAATATATTCCGATTAGCGGTATTTTAGGCGTTACACAAAGTGACTTGTTCTCGGATAATTCAGTGATTGGCCGCTGGATGAGCAGCAAAAATGTCATAGAAAAAATAAATGGCTATATCTTTACCCATGGTGGGCTCCACCCTGATATAAGCAAGCTCAATATCGCGCTGGCAGACATCAATAACACAGTCCGAAATCACTACCGACAGTTTTATTACCCTCGGCGAGATGCAGATCAGCAAGAAACTTTATTAGTGTCAAATAAGACTGGACCAGCCTGGTACCGAGGTTACTTTGAGGGTGAGGTTAATGATGCACAACTACAAGCAACCTTAGACAGCTACAATGCGAAAGGTATTGTTGTCGGGCATACGCTACAGTTCAATGTCAACACACAATTTGATGGTAAGTTGTTCGCCATAGATGTGAAGCATCCTAATGACTACTCTGCTAGCTTTCCAAGTAAATCATCCCAAGGACTTTACCTTCACCAAGGTAAAGTATTGCGTTTACTAGATGATGGCAAACGCACTGCACTATAGACCAAACGCTTATTGCTGAGCGCTTCATTATTGTAAATTGAGAGATTCTGAAATCAACCAGCGGCCATGATTTCAGAACCTCTTGAAAGACTAGACTAACCTTATCCGGGCTCTGCACTGCAGTCCATTTACTTTCCTTAACCTCAGCTGCGTATAAGGGTTTTGGTAATCCAAAATTAAGATGACACATAGTTTTTAACATCCAATGATGGTATTTAGCTCAATACCAAGGCATTTTTACGAAGTAATAGCCAGCTATTACGAGTGAAAACAACGAAGAGAGTGTGCAAAATAGCTTTATTGGGCAAATTCGCTTATACGCAGCTCAGGTTTTCTAGTTAACAATGTGTAATAGTCAAACTTCATTAAGGTTAATTTATATTACTCAATATTGTGACTTTCTGTATACTGTCCCTGAAATAAACATTAATTAGGGAACTGATCTAGTGAAAAACTTAGCACTATTACTACTTATTGCGCTAACAGCAGGATGTGTAACCACAAGCACAGAACCTGTAGATATTAAAGAGGTTGAATTTGAAGACAAAAGTAACGCCAGACGCTTACTAGAAAGCATTAGTCTGTTTAGTGTACAAGATACTGAGGTACCTAAAGACTCACTGGTAGAATACAATCACGGACTCAATGTCGCCTTAAGCGCTTTAGAAAAGAATGCCACATTAGGTAGTGTTGGATGGGCTGGGTTAACTGGCATGCTTCTAAACCCTGAAGATAGAGCTAGTCGCATGTTTATCATGGGTCTGACCGCGATTGATAAAAATCAGACATTGCTTACCAAAGATTTAGTCACACTATTTGATGAAGAAATTCTTAGATTTCATGCCGCTCTTTATGACATTCCAGTCGATCAGATATCCGTGATAGAGCCTAAGCAGTACAATGAGCTCAACGCTTATCAAACAAGAAAGTTTTTGGTGACCAACGATGAGTTTTGTCAAAATAGACTAGACAAAGTAATCGCAGGTAGAACGGTAAAAGGTCCGGGAATACTTGATAAAAGAACCGCTGAAGAACGTTATCAGCTCATGAAAAATGAATATGATGGGCTATATCAAAACGAAGTACCTGTACTCGGTGGTTGTGTAATTCCAGTAAGTGTAAGTGCATATTATACTACGCGCATCAGTGGCGAAAACTTCCCTTGGTTAGACAACAGCAAAGATTATGTTTCCGTTGAAATCCCATTTATTTTTAATAGTAAACTGGCGCTAGAAGCTATTCGTGATTCTAAAGTGCAAGATCTATATTTATTTATCCCTGCCGGAAAGTTTAGCGTTGGCTATCACTTTGAAAAGCAGGAAACAAACCCGTATCCAAGCTTCAATTCCAACCACGGCGCCTTCATGTTTGTCAAAGAAGAGTCATAACACGTAATTAATATCCTTTTCAAAACACACTCCCAAGCGGCTTTTATCGTTAGCTTGGGAGATATCCAGCCACTAGAACCAGCGAAAAAACAGATCAATAACAAGGCTATCTTTATTTATAAATAAATTTGCAAACCAAAGTAAATAGGCCAAGGAAAGAATAATATTTTATTTTTTATAAAATAAACTAAAACGTGTTATATTTTGAAAACTGTTCACGACACTATCAAGGATTTAAAGGCATGAACAAAATAATAAAAACAATAATCGCTCTACCAATTATAGCCATTACCTCTATTGTTTATATCAAAGCAAAAAGTTACTTCGAAGAGTACACCTCTGACTTCATTGATGAAAGCTTCTACTCTGCTACGTTAAAAGAAGACCGGAAAATTTTTATTCGTCGTCCCAGAAGCTACGATGAAGACAAAAGCTATCCGCTGATCATTAAAACCGATGGTAATTTCAACTTAGAACAATGGGATAAGCAGCTTAAAGAGCTTGGACTGAAAGGCAAAGCGGAAGACTCAATTGTTGTCGCAATTCCTAATCAGTTCTGGACAGACACCCGAAACCGAGATCTCGTCCCACCTTACGCGCGAAAAGATGTGAATATAGAAGCCCGTCCCGCATCAGAAAATGACCCTGAGATATTTGGACGCGCCGACAAGTTTCTCGCCTTTATTGAAAAAGAGCTTTTACCTTATATCGAAAGTAAATACCCCATTAATGACAACAAAATATTAACTGGATTTTCTGCCGGTGGTAGCTTTGTATTATATACCTTTACCACTAAGCCAGAGTTGTTCACTGGCTATTTCGCGTTTAGTCCTGCAGCATGGTATGACAAATCAGTGGTTGTAAAAGAGTTTAAAAAACAGCTACCAACATTAACTGGCGTACCTAAATATTTATATCTGAGTTTGGGTTCAGAAGAAAACGAAATTATCACAGGGTCTTTTCAAGGACTGCTAAAGGCATTAGAACAAAGCGCACCTGAAAACATTTACTGGGGCCACAGTTACAGCGCAGGCGCTGGCCACAACGAAAATCCTAGTATTTCCATTCCCAAGGCGATTACTGAGTACTATCAATTTAGAAAAAAGTACTTCCCTGACTGGAAGCAAACTGCATTAGCTGAGTAATACCAATGCGCAATAACACTTAATCATTTTGAAAGATTAAACCTGACGATAGCTGCGTTAAAAATTTCTCATTTAGAACAACTAAATAACGAAATTTTTGCCTTGCCTGCATGGATGTAGGTACCTTAGCGGTAGCAGGACGCGAGAGCGGAACTATCGACAAGGTTTTCTTGCTTCAAAATAGACCACTTAGTTAAGCGGATTGGTATAAAACGAAAATTAAAATGTGAACAAAATAGCGCTAACTAGCGCTATTTTTGTTTTTCTGAATAGACTGTCACTCGGTTACGGCCATTTTCTTTTGATGAGTAAAGCGCGTTATCAGCGGCTTCTATCCACTGTTCATGCTTCGCAAATTTATCATCATAGAGCGCAACCCCAAGACTAACCGTAATCTTGATTTGCTGCTCATCGTAATAAATGGATGAGTTCTCAATTAATCGGCGAAGGCGCTCAGCAAACACCACAGCCCCTTCTTCATCTGTATCTAATAAGGTCACCGCGAACTCTTCACCACCATAGCGACCTGCGGTGTCGGTTTCTCTGATGGTTTTTTTAAGCAAGTCAGCAATATGCCTTATTGCTTCATCACCACCACTGTGTCCATACTCGTCATTGATCTTTTTGAAGTGATCAATATCAAACATCAACAGTGCACTTTGACCCTGGCTACGCTTCAGTCGTTTAAATTCTCTATTTAAGCTTTCTTCCCAAAAGCCCCGATTATACAACTGAGTTAGGCTATCTGTGCGGCTGATCTTTTCCAGTTCGCTATTCAGTAATTCCAGCTCAAGCTTATTGATGGCTTCGTCGGTCACGTCATAAATAATCACGCAAATATGACCAACTTCACCGGTAATCGTAGTTAACGGAATAAATGTCGCATTTTGGTACATATAATCCGCTTTACCCGTAATGGGACGATAGTTTTTAAATTTAAAAATATAAGGCTGTTGCTCCCAAATCGTGAATGAGCGGTTTTTTAATACAAAAACAGGTTCCGCTTTTGAGCGGAACCACTGCTCATCAATACTGGGAAACAGATCAAATACATCTCTGTCTTTTACCGCGCTTGGCAACAACCCAGAATGGTTTTCCATAAAACCATTCCACACACAGACTTTATAGTCTCTGTCGAGTACCACCAGCCCAACGTCAACGGTATTAAACATATCCATTAACCAGTGGATTTCATTCATGTCAAAATCAGCTGCCGGCATAGTTAGTCATCCAGTAAGTACGCGACTTTATATTTCAGGGTTTTAAGTGAATCTTCAGTAAATAATAACATCAGATCACAGTTAATATTGTGATGCTCTATTCCATAGCTAATTTCTATCGCCAGCGTTCGTTGCCAGCGGTCTTTATTGGCCTTTACGAGTTCGGCAACATCGCCGTGCTGCCCTAACACAACCGGGTGGCCTTGACTGAACGACATATCCAATTGTTTGGATAAACCGGTCAAAATGGCACCAATCAATATGTTGCTGATGTCCATTAAAAGTTCTAACTCAACTTTATTATTGAGCTCACCATGGTAATTCATCAACGAGGCAATTTCTTTAAAGCTCGAGTCATTTAACAAAAGTAATGCTTCGCCAGACACTCCCCCGCCAATAAACCCCTGACAAACACCTGATGTCGTGGCGTTGGCGTCTATTGACTGCAATGCCATATGTAATTCATTTACTTCTAATACATTTACGTTAGGGATCGGAAGTTCAACAAATACGTTTAATAAACGAGCCAATAAATCTCCTGCTTGGCCCATCGCGACATTGGTAATTTCTTGATAAATATCTCGAATTTCAGGTTCTAGCTGTTCACCTAGCTTATGAACTAAGTTTTCTCGCTTCGCTTTGTCTCTTATTCCATGATGCTCAATAATATCCACGAGCTTTTGTGCATCACAAGGCTTGCGAATAAAATCAATGGCACCTAATTCAATTACGCGCTGGTGAGCATTAGGCTGTATATCACCGGAAACAACGACAGTAAGTACTGACAAACCCTGTTCGGAAATAGCTTGTAGTACTTCATAGCCATCCATTTGTGGCATGTTTAAGTCGAGGAACAAGATCTCAGGCGAGACTTTTTTAATTTTTTCAATACAGTCGAATCCATTTTCTGCAAATTCTACCCTGATATCCCAATCATCCGGCAACGAACGCGCCAGTTGCCGACGGGCTAATTTAGAATCGTCACAGATAAGGACTGAAGTTGACATACAAGCTCTCTTTGCTGTTTACCTATTATGAGTACATTATAGGGCAAGTTATTTATAGTTATGAGTCAAAAGCTTAAAATTACGACACATGTTAATAAAACAATGCATTGTTGACAATCAAATTGTCATAATCGCTTGGACACACCAAACCAGTATAATACACTCAACTCAATTCAGTTAACTTGGTAGGGAATAGATTATGCTAAAAATGTTAGCAATTAGTGGGTTATTAGCGAGTTCTGTAGTCACAGCTTTTGAACTTCCGGAGAACCAGCTTGATCTTGGTAAAGTAAAAGCAAAAGACAAAGTTGTCGTGCTGTTAGGTCAAGGAGTACAAGAAGGACAAACCGCTCCAAATTTCAAAGTAGCTGATGTCGACTTTTCACCTGTTACGCTAAAAGATTTTGCTAATCAAGCGGTATTGATTAGTGTAGTGCCAAGCTTAGATACAGGAATTTGCAGTCTGCAAACCAAACACTTCAATGAAAAAGTCGCAACACAATTTCCTGACGTTGCTATGTTGACCATTAGTGCTGATTTGCCTTTTGCACAAAAGCGTTTTTGTAAAGCCGAAAATATCGATAAAGTAAAAACCTTGTCCGACTCAGTTTGGCATTCGTTTGGTGAGAATTATGGCCTACTCATTAAGGATATGGGGCTGCTTAGCCGAGCAATTTTTGTGCTGGATAAAAACCATACAATCGTATACAAGCAGCTGGTTGAAAATCTGGCTACTGAGCCTGATTACGCTTCAGCCGTAAACGCATTAAAAGCGCTTCAATAACCAGCTAAAAAGCACGACAAAAAAAAGCCAGCTAACTTAGCTGGCTTTGGTTTTTACTTTTATAACATTACTTTTGTAAATCTAACATGAGCTTGTTCAGACGGCTGACAAAGCCCGCAGGATCTTTCAAGCTACCACGTTCAGCAAGCATCGCTTGGTCTAGCAGTACTTGTGACCACTGCGCAAACTTGTCTTCATCTTGCTCATGGTTAAGATGTTTAACCAATTGATGCTCAGGGTTCAATTCAAATACCGGCTTGAACTCAGGTACAGCTTGACCCACAGATTCCATTAGCTTTTGCATTTGCGAGCTCATGTCATGGTCATCTGCAACCACACAAGCTGGTGAATCAGTAAGGCGGTGTGTAAATCTTACTTCTTTTACTTTATCACCTAGCACTTCTTTAATGCGCTCAAGTAGCCCTGCAACTTCTTTTTCGCTCTCTTCATGTGCTTTTTTGGTTTCTTCATCGTCCATATCACCTAGGTCTAGATCACCACGCGTGATTGACTGAATTGATTTACCGTCAAACTCAGTTAAGTGGCTCATCATCCATTCATCAACACGATCAGAAAGCAGAAGCACTTCAATGCCTTTCTTACGGAAGATTTCTAGGTGAGGTGAGCTTTTCGCAGCTTCAAAGCTATCAGCAACCACGTAGTAAATCTTGTCTTGGCCTTCTTTCATACGCTCAACGTATTGCTCAAGCGATACATTTTGTGTGCTTTCATCAGTATGTGTTGAGCTAAAGCGAAGTAGCTTGGCAATCGCTTCTTTGTTTGCGAAATCTTCCGCCGGACCTTCTTTAATTACGTTACCAAACTCGTTCCAGAATGTTTGATATTCTTCTGGTTTGTTTTTGCCCATACGCTCAAGCATCTTTAATACGCGAGACGTACAGCCTTTGCGGATCGCTTGCGTGATCTTGTTATCTTGTAAGATTTCACGAGATACGTTAAGTGGTAAGTCGTTAGAATCTAGCAGACCTTTTACAAAACGCAGGTAGCTTGGCATAAACTGCTCGGCATCATCCATAATAAACACACGTTGTACGTACAGTTTTAGGCCGCTCTGGCGGTCACGGTTGTACATATCAAATGGCGCTTTTTTAGGAATGTAGAGCAAGCTAGTGTATTCAGTTTTACCTTCTACCTTGTTGTGCGCCCATGACAGCGGCTCTTCCCAGTCATGCCCAACGTGCTTGTAAAACTCTTTATATTCTTCGTCTGTTATCTCTGACTTATCACGTGTCCAAAGCGCTGTAGCTTTGTTAATTGCTTCCCACTCGCCTGGCTTTGCTTCAATCTTCTCGCCATCTGTGCCTTCAGACTCAGGCACTGGATCTTTGTAAAGTTCAACAGGAATAGAAATATGGTCAGAGTACTTAGTCACAATACCGCGTAAACGATAAGACTCTAGAAACTCTAATTCATCTTCACGTAGGTGTAGAGTAATTTCTGTACCGCGCTCTGGCTTGTCGATTTCTGCGATAGTAAAGTCACCTTCGCCTTGGGATTCCCACTCAACGGCTTGTGTTTCACCCGCTTTACGAGTACGAACTGTCACTTTGTCGGCAACAATAAATGCCGAGTAGAAACCCACCCCGAACTGACCAATCAGCTGTGAATCTTTCGCTTGGTCGCCAGTTAGGTTTTTAAAGAAATCTGCGGTGCCTGATTTTGCAATAGTTCCTAAGGAGCTAATGACTTCATCACGCGTCATCCCGATGCCATTGTCTGAGATACTGATGGTTTTTGCATCTTTATCTACGCTAATGCGAACACGTAAATCTGCATCACCTTCATACAAGTCACCATTCTGAAGCGCTAAGTAACGTAATTTATCTGCGGCATCTGAGGCGTTAGAAACCAGTTCGCGTAAAAAGATCTCTTTATTTGAATACAAAGAGTGGATCATCAGGTTTAGTAGTTGTTTGACTTCTGTTTGAAAGCCTAATGTTTCTTTTTGTGCTGCGGTCATTGTTCTCTCCGATCTAAGCAATTTAGTGCAGTTTGTAAAAACAATCTGTTTGGTATGCTAGGTATATGGGGTGAGAACAGAGAGTTTCAAGAGAAAAATTAACTTTTTAATATCAACTGTTCTATTTATTCGCAGCTGAGGTTGTTTAGTGCGATTAAACAGAACAGTGACAAACGTTTATTGACCTGTGGCGAGTTTTTTACGACCACTAAACGCATGCATTAGCGTCATACCATCGACTAAATCAAGCTCCCCCCCCACGGGCATACCGTGCGCAATTCTTGATGCGTCGACATGATACTTATCGCACAACTCGGAAATATAGTGTGCAGTAGCTTCACCTTCTACCGTTGGGTTGGTGGCTAAGATGACCTCGTTGATGTTACCTGCCATAAGCTTTTTCTCTAATACATCCAAGCCGATTTCGTTTGGACCAATGCCATCAAGAGGCGATAAGTGACCCATTAACACAAAGTATAAGCCTTGGTATTGACCAGTTTGCTCAATGGCTAACACATCCGTTGGCGATTCAACAACGCACAATAAGCCTGAGTCTTGTCGTTTTACGCTTAAGCAAAGATCACAAACCTCAACTTCACTAAAAGTACGACAACTGCTGCAATGTCCAATGGCTGCCATGGCATGCGTCAGAGATTGGCCTAGCTGGGTGCCACCGTCACGATCTCGCTCAAGCAAGTGAAACGCAATGCGCTGCGCTGATTTAGGACCAATACCTGGAAGACAACGAAGTGCTTCAATAAGTGCCGATAAACTAGGTGATAACTGCATAACTGGAACGTCTAACCTTTAGTGCCTATCGGCACAAGCAATATGACTGAATAAGCTGAAATAATAAGGGATTAAAGTAGGGATTGAAAGAGTTGCTGGCGACGCCCCGGGATAATCACTCAGTTTGCCGTAATAGATGGAGACTTTAATTGACTCCATCACTCGTGGCTACTTTAAAACTTAGACAGGATCAAAACCCCAATGTGTCTGTTCAAGAAGACTTGGTAATGGTCTTAGATGACGTGCTCTAGGCGATAACCCCTGAAACAAACAAAGATCTAGATCCAGTAATACCCGTCGGTCTTGAAATACGTACGAATGATTTAAAGACAAAAACTTGGTTACTTCTGATGCATCCACGGTCTCCATGCCACTAAAAATGGTAATCGGTTTAGCATCTCCTACTCGCCTGCCCTGATGTAATAGCCTTGAGACAAATAAAGCTCTATCTCTATCACATGCATAGATAGTGATTTTATCTGCGTGACGCGTATAGCTATCAGCATAAATATTTTTGAAATCTTCTTGGTCAATATCTGGTGCAGCAAGTGCTATCTTAATTCGCCCCGTATTAATATCAGCATTGAGTGATTTCATCGCTTGAGACAAACAATATCCTCCCATACTATGCGCCACGATGTACAAATTCCCGGTATTAGCTTGGAGCATTTTTTCAATAAAAGTCGCTAATAAGTGACCTGCACCAACCGCTCTATCTTTATCCGCGACGTAACCTCTAAGATCTCCAATTGACGGCCAACTAAATAGTGAAAAGTGGCCATCAAACGCTAAATCAACCTTAAGCTGCGCCGCTTGACACACAGCTTCTTCAAAAGTGACGTTAAACCCGTGAATAAACACCACGCAATCAGACTTTGTATCGACACTATTAAAAAAGTCGCGTTCAGAAAGTGCATTATCACCTTTTAGAACTATGTGTTTAGCTGGATCGGCTCGTTCAATATTAAACAGCCTTAACGCTCTCTCATAGAACGGCGGACGTTCCACGACTCCCTTTTCATGAATCGTCGGCAAAGAAACATGAGCAACCCCATAGTTTAACTGTTTAACTTTTTCGCTACCGAATAGACCGATACTACTGTTACGTGCTCGGCTCGTTGCGTAAAGTAAGTCAACATTAAAATATTCGTTAGCTTCTGCTATTTTATCCGGCGCTAAAAAGTCAATGCTATCACTCGAAGATCCAGAATCATCCCATGCTCTTTTATTTATAACTATCTCTTGAGGAGCTTCCATCTCGCGTGTACGAGAATAAAGTCGTCTCATGCGTTTTTCTTGCAGATAGGTATCGTACTTTTCGTGGAGCAATTCACCTTCATCATCACTGATTTCTGCGACTTGAATAGATGCAACTGCTGATTCTATGTTTGGCAGTTGATAATCGCATAATCGCAGTAAATACAGCACCAATGGTAGCTTATAGTGCACAATTTTGTGCTCACCGCGATAGGCTTTTACCTGTATTGATTCTCGAAAAACAACATCGAATAACAACCGAAATAATTCATCAACGTCAAACTGATACCAGCCGCTATTGGTCGACAGTAAGATCTCTCCATTTTGCACATTGGCATAAAACACCGCACCTGTGGATAGTGTTTTCATTTGCAGTGTCGAGATTTGGGTAAGTAATTTTTCTAAATTTTCAATCTGCAGGCTGGTGGCTGCCATAAAACGGTCCTAGTACATTTACTTTAAGTGTATTGAGACTACAAAAAAACGCATTAAAAACAAACATAAAAATAACAAAATACACACATTCGTTGGGTTTCCATGTGTTTAACAGTCAGTACGAAAAATTCGGCTATCCGCAGCTGAGTTTAGATACTTTCTAAATGAAGTCATCACGGCAAACACTAGCCACTTGTCCACAAAACTAGACCAAAGTCTTAGGGTGAAATCTCTGGAGTGAGTTACCTTAAATAAGAACAACATGTTAAGGAAATGTATCGATGAACTATCTAAAATTATCCATCCTTTCAGCCTCTCTGGGGCTATCTATCAACACGGCATTTGCTGCTAACTGCGAGGGAGTCAACGAGTACCCTAATTGGACGCAAACTAACTGGCAAGGCGTGCCTAGTCATGCCACTACCGGTGATAAAATGCACTACAACGACAAACTGTATCAAGCTAATTGGTGGACGACCTCAGTACCAGGCACCACCGCAGCTTGGCAATACCTTGGCGCTTGTAGTAGCGGCGAACGCATCACTCCAGTGCAGCGTTATGGCAAACTTAAGGTGTGTGATAACCGTGTCTGTAGTGAATCAGGTGAAGTCGTACAACTGCGCGGCATGAGCAGCCACGGTTTGCAATGGTATGGCCTTAATAAATGCCTAACCGAGCAATCCTTAGATGTGCTCGCTGAAGAGTGGCAGGCTGATATCATTCGTTTGAGTATGTATGTCCAAGAAAGTGGCTACGCGACCAATCCTGAAAAGTTTACTGAAGAGATGAATAAATTGATAGAAATGGCGAGTGAACGTGGCTTGTATGTACTAGTTGACTGGCATCAACTTAATCCGGGGGATCCGAACTATAACTTAAGTTTTGCGAAAAAGTTTTTCACTGATGTCGTTTCTGCAAACAAATCTAGAAACAACATTATTTACGATGTGGCGAATGAGCCAAACGGTGTCACATGGACTGAAGTGCGAAAATATGCTGATGAGATAATTCCCGTGATCCGCGCAATAGAACCTGAATCACTCATTTTGATCGGTACCCATGGCTGGGCGACGTTTGGTGCCTCAAGTGGGGGCAGCGTTCAAGATATACTGGATGATCCGGTGAAATTCGACAATATCATGTATACCTTTCATTTTTACGCCGCATCTCATAAAGACTATTACCGTAATGTGTTAGATCGCGCCTCAGATGTACTCCCAGTGTTTGTGAGCGAATGGGGCACGCAAAATTACGACGGAGATGGTGACAATGATTTTGACAGCGCACAAAAGTATATCGACCTGATGGAACACAAAAAAATCAGTTGGACTAATTGGAATTACTCCGATGATTTCCGCAGTGGTGCAGTATGGAAACGTGGCACCTGCAGCAACGGTAGTTTTGTTGACAGTCAACTTAAAAATGCGGGTGTGTGGGTAAAAGATAGAGTTATCGAAAACCGCTAGCCGCTGAAAGTAAAAGGTAATTAAGTCCGTTACTTTAGCGGGCTTTTTGTAAGATAGGCTGCGGCCAAACCACTAATAAACCCAAAAATATGACTTGCACTACTGGTATTCGCAGAGAAATCAAATAAGGTCGCGAAGAAGTTAATATTGGCATAATAAGTCGCTACAATAAGTGCCACAAAACTCAAAATACCAATAACATTGCGATGAAACACCGCTGAGCCCAACAACAACCCGTAGTACCCCATCACAATGCCTGATGCGCCGATATGATTCGCGTGGCTCGCGAATAACCATACCAGCAAACCAGTAGTGAGAAAAATAAATACAGTCGCACGTTTAAACCGTGGTAAGCGACTGGCGATGTAGCCGCTGATGGTCAAGCCTAACAAATTGCCAATAAGATGTGGCCAGTTTCCGTGTACAAACGGCGCGCTTATAATCCCCGTTAGGTGTGCAGTACTATGTGGAACTATGCCCAGCCGCCCTATCGGTAAACCAAGTAAAGTCTCGACCAGCAACACAGCACACATCACCAACATTGCGTAAACAACATATTTGAAATTTTTAGGAAACAGTAATCGCTCTGATTTTGACATTGTTAGCACGAACAATAAATAGTGTCTTTTTAAGATGTTACATGACACCCATTGGGCAAAACAAGCAGGAATGATAATACCCTGTCAAAAATTGCTCCTGCAGGGCATTATCTATCTCTATCAATATTAACGTACTGAAAAACTCGTTTCGGCCAGTAATGTGTACCCGTCGTTTTCAAACACTCTAAGCAAGTATTCGCCAGCCGCTAATCCGTCAAACGTTCTACTTCCTGACGTTTCGCCATGAATATACTGCCAGTCGATTGAATACACTGAACCATCGCTCGGATTTCCCCCGTAATAAATCCCGATCCAGTCTTTAGCATTGCCCGGTGCATCACTGAAATTTGCGACGATAGCTTCATTGACTGCATAGACTTGTTTAGAAGTATTGATAGTAGTTTCGGTATGAGGATCAAGATTAATAAGCGCACTGATTTCTGACCAATGTAAATCCACCACCGCATCGACTCTCGGTGATGCGCCGTTGTTGTGGAATAAGCGTAATTGAATTTCCTCTTGCGCAAATTGGTTAGCCAAAAACGCGTTTGGAATTGTCAGTGTAAGTTGTTTGTTGAACGAATCACTGTCCACGTTAATTACGCCGCCACTTTGATCCGAGGGATTGGCATTTTTTGTGGTCGCGTTCACTTGATAACTGACATTTTTGCCCAAATGCTGCGTATTACCCAAGGTAAATGTCACTTTTAGGTCATTACCCGCAGCACTCAAAGCGACGTTTTCAAATTTGGCATTGAAATCAAGCGAGTCACTGACGCTCGTATCTGAAGGCGTTTGAATCACAAAGGTGGTTTGATACCACAAGTGATCAGATGGGAAATCATAGAGTCCATATTGCGATTCTTGAGTTGATTCATTGATTAGCCGTCCAGCAATGGGGTCTTGCCAATTGTAATTGCCATCTTGACCATCAGGACCCGTAAAGAAATTACTAAAGTGCGGCCCTACAAATGCAGCACTTTTTAGGGTGACACCCACTGTATTTTTGTTGTAGTAAATAAAGTCGATGCGGTCCCTGTCGTCTAGCGCTCGACCGCATTCTTTGACATAGCTGCTGCCGCTAGTCCAGCTATCTTCTTGCCTAAACGGCCATGATATGCCCGGATGGGTCACTGGGTTTGGATAGAGTTCGCGATAGCTGTCGGTTAATCCACCAGCACGAACGATACGATGCGATTTGAAATCATAGACTGTACCTTGGTGATCGAACATGTTGGCGGTCGCTGATGTCCAATCGAGTCCGCTGGGTTCGTTGGTATCACCACCAGCAATAACTGGCGTACCATTTTCAATATAAGGTTTCATCGCTGTGATTAAGCTCGCCGCCTGTGAGGGCCGTTGCGATTTATCATTGAGAATATCTAACTGCTCGCTGTCACTGACCGCTTTACAATGCTTTCTTGCCGCCCATGTTGAGCCATTGCCACCACGGGCGTCGTAAGATACGTATTCGGTATAGTTCCAATGATTAGACCAAACCGCGACATCGCGACCATTTATGTCCAAAACAGCGCCAATATGGCTAGCGGTTGCATCGCGCTGGATCACGTGTTTAATTGGAAATTTAGACAATATTCCCATTGAACTCGTCGAATAGTCACCTTGCCAAAAATACATACCCAGATCGTTCGCCAGTCTTGCGTTAACTCCGTCCGCTTCTTGGGTAAAAATCACATCTGCTTCCAAGTATTTAAACTCTGCAACACCTGCATTGTAGTAATGCGCTTTCGCACTTAAATCATGCCAAAGGTTGGCACTGACTACTTTTAGTTCAGTTTGATAAGAAAGTGAGTCAGCGTGTGTGACACTAGCCCCCGCCGTCAATGCAAACGACAAGGCGAGTTTTACTGGAAAAAGGTTTTTCATCGTTGTTTTTGCTCTATCTGGATGACTAAAAATTAACAAGTCGCACAAGATACGAGAGTATTGTTACCTTTTAGGAAACGAACGATGAAAGAATCACGATAGATTAGTGACAAAGGTGTGACTTTGCCTTTTGAGCAACTATCTATAGATCAGCTTGGCTTTGCATAAGCTCAGCCAAGCGTTTGTCGAGAATGCAAATCGGCAATCGATCCACGCTGCAAGTCGTTAAAATGTCCAACCAACCATAGCAGATACGTCATTTACATAGTGTTTATAAGATGCAGGTCCTGTATAGTCATCCACTTTTGTTTCTTTTATTACAAAAAATGAGTACTCAAGCCCGACATGCAAGCTGTCTGAAATCTGATATTTAAATCCTAAACCGGCGTAAACATCATTACCACTATCACCACCATCTTGCTGTACGTGCCGATTAACAAGTCGAGCCGGTGAGTTGCTTTTGTATTGCCAGTGTGCAATACCCACTCTGGCATGCGCAAACACGTCTGAAACGAGCGCTACTTGACCCTTGACCCCCAACCTAGTTGATTCTACTTCTGTTGGTATTTTGAAATGATACACACGCTCAAAACCATCATCAGCGCTACCTGGAATAGAGTTGCTATGTGTAACAGTAAATTCATTTTTTGCTTCACCATGCAGGTGTTTAGCCAGTTCCACCGTCAAATAATCGTTCAGCTCAACTCCCAAACGAAAACCAAACGAATTAGACCATAACGAATCGTCATAGCCACTGAAAGCATCCGCCTGACGGGCTGTGTGAATTTTGTTTAGGGACTTGCCTACCAGCAATTCCGATACCACGGTAGTGTCTGCATTTGCAAAAGCAGACAGCGATAGCAAAGTGACGCCTAATGTAAAACTTTTCATTTTTCCCTTATAAAATTTAATAAAAGCACACGTAAATAATTATGCTCAAAGCGACGTGTAGAAATGCGTGACTACGATTAATCTCTAAATAGCTTTGGTTTGATTAGAAAACTAACCTTGGAAGCAGAGTCAATAACATGCTTTTTTAATACATAACGCAGAAATACAACCGAACGCTTTGAGCCATCTTTGACTATTGTGAGGCTTTTGATGTGATGAAGCCGAAATTTTAACAAAAAAACCTATATTGGTTCCAGCGGTTTTCGCTTGTGAAGCCGTGCATTACTTGATTTAACCCCAAAAACAACCAAATTCGTCGTTCATTACAACCTTAAGCGCACGCTCAATGGTGTTCGCCGTTGGATCTGGCTCATAGCTATACCATTTTAGGTTTTGCCGCAGCCAGTAAATCTTCCACACCTTTTGTGATTTAACGTACGTCAGCTTTACGTTATCAAATTCATTGCATTGAGTTTTATCACGCCAATCCGGGCGGCGCTCAAAAATAAACACGGTTTGGTTGTCAATGCGAAAGCCAATATCAAGTTCATTTCGCAGTTGCACAGGCTGGCGGCGCTTTTCAACGGCCTCACCCACTACTTTTTCTATTCGTTTTATTTCAAATTCACTGAATGCCATAGGTTTTCTCTTATGCTTTACGACATAGTGCAATACCGCAAATCACTTACCCTAATGTTATCTTTTAAACCCATACAACATATCAAACACCACTCTTGCAAACTGAGCGGTTTTAGATGGGTCTGATAACAACTGCATCATTTGCTCTTGATGGGCTTCATTACTATCTAGGATGGCATCATCAATTGCTTTTGGAAAATCGCCAAGCATTGCTTGTTCACGGGTATTATTGGCAATTTGACTCATCACCGTTTCGTTTTCAGTCAACTTGTCACGTACAGTGAAGGCGTAGTTGATCATATCTTTGTCAGTGAGGTTATCAGTGATAAATACCTCATTGAGGCGAGCAAGAATGTTAGACAAAAACTCTTCTTTTTTGTCTTTGGCCTTTGCACTGCCCACATCACTGCTTGGTTCAAGTTGATACTCCGCCGTATCTTCTTTGAGCTGGATATCTTGCTGGCGAATTTTAGACAATCGGTAATGGCTCATCACAACGTTATCAAGGTCGATATCATCTTCTTCAATCACCTTTTCACGTAGTAATGGGCGCAGGTGTCGAGCGTATAAGCTTAGCTTTTCTAGCTCCTTATCGTCGTAGTCCACTATCTGCGACATAAACTCATAAAAGCGGGTAAAGCTGCCTAAGTCCTTTTTAAATATTTCTAGGCGGTCTTTTTCTTGCTTACACTCTTTAAAGCTACTTTCAGCATTGGCTATCAACACTGCATCACCTGTTTTTTTGGTGCGCTCAAACATCTCTTTCGCTTGGATGTAGGCTTCAACTGATGAGCTGTAACGTTTTTGCCAACGCTCCACAGCAGGCTTACAAATGTTACTGATAGCCGCATTCGATTTATTTTTGGTAAAGAACGCTTCAACAAACTGCTCAACCTCATTCCATAAGAAAATACCGCTGGTACGCAGCTTTTCAAACAATTCAAACACCACGTCAGGATTTGTCACGTCAGTCAGTTCAGCCGTCTGATAGTAAGGTTGAAATGCCTCTAAAATATCTTGCGGCTCATTATAAAAGTCGAGCACAAAGGTGCCGCTTTGGGCTTTGCCCGGATAAGTACGATTTAAGCGTGACAGCGTTTGCACACACTCAACACCACCGAGTTTTTTATCCACATACATAGCGCATAGTTTGGGCTGATCAAACCCTGTTTGAAATTTATTCGCCACCAGCATCAATTGATAACTATCGGTATCAAATGCCTTACGCATATCTTGTTTAAGCGCTGGGTTCATACTTTTTTCAGTGAATTTTTGGTCAAGCAAAGCGATGGCATCAGGGTCATTTTGGTCAAATTCAACTTCACCTGAAAACGCAACCAAAGCGCGAATAGATTGATAACCGTTTTCAGCCACATATTTATCAAAAGCTAATTTATAGCGTACCGCTTCTTTACGTGAACTAGTCACAACCATCGCTTTGGCTTGGCCGCCCAATAAGCCCATTACGTTGGCTTTAAAGTGCTCAACAATCACTTTTACTTTTTGCGCAATGTTGTATTCATGCAAGCGTACCCATTGGCTCAATTTAACTTTGGCTTTTTTACTATCTACTTCTTGATCTGCCGCTTCAATTTTTTGCGCTAATTGATACGCCACTTGGTAGTTAGTGTAGTTTTTCAATACATCAAGAATAAAGCCTTCTTCAATGGCTTGGCGCATCGAATAAACATGAAATGCTGCGGGTTTATTCTGTTTAGAAGCGGGCAACTCAGGGTTGGGTAAACGGCCAAATAGCTCAAGTGTTTTCGCCTTGGGGGTTGCTGTGAACGCGTAGTAATTTAAATTGGCGCTACCACGGCGAGCGGCAATGGTTGCATCTAAAATATCTTCTGAAGTGAGTTCGTCATCACCCACCTCATCCGTCATCAACACTTCTTTTAATTGCCGTGCCGTTGAGCCACTTTGCGATGAGTGTGCTTCATCGGCAATTACCGCGTAGTTACGAGTTTTTAAACTGGTACTGTTTTCAATGGCGCTCAACACAAATGGGAAGGTTTGAATGGTGACTATGATGATGGGCGCAGAATTCTGTAGCGCTTCGGCAAGTTTTTCTGATTTTGAACGCCCTTTATCTTCCTTAGCATTGATCTTTTGTACAACGCCATCGGCATGTTCAAATTGGTAAATAGTATCTTGCAGCTGATCATCAAGAACTGTTCTATCTGTTACTACAATCACTGAATGAAATTGCTTGTTACCATTAGCATCATACAAGGTTGAAAGCTGGTGTGCGGTCCACGCAATGGAGTTTGACTTGCCCGATCCTGCACTGTGTTGAATAAGGTATTTATTACCTGTGCCCTCTTCTATCGCTGCACCAATTAGCTTAGTGACAACATGCCATTGGTGGTAACGCGGGAATATTAAGGTTTCTTTTTTGCTTTTACGCCCTTCCCAATCTTCCTTTTCTTCAATCTGTAAATGAATAAAACGGCCAATAATATTCAGCAAGTTAGCTGGCGTTAACACCTCATTCCACAAGTAATCTGTGGCATAACGGTTTTCATCGACTGGAATATCATTACCTGCGCCACCTTCACTTGTACCTTTGTTAAACGGTAAAAAGAAGGTGTCATCTCCTACCAGTTTAGTGGTCATATACACTTCATATTGGCTGAGCGCAAAATGCACCAACGCACCGCGCTTAAAGGTCAATAGCGGCTCAGGTTTTTTAGTGACTGGATCTTTGGGTAAACGGGTACGTTTGTATTGCTTAATGGCATTGTCAACCGTCTGTTTAAATTCAGACTTTAGCTCTAAGGTTGCAACGGGTAAGCCATTCACAAACAGCACCAAATCAATACGCCACCTTTTTGCCTTTTTACCCGTAATAGTAAAATGCGCTTGCGTAGCGTACGGGCTATAAACTAACTCAGGTACAATACGGCAAATATTCTGCTCATAGCGAGCAAGCGTATCGGGGTTTAAATCATGCTCAGGCTTAAATTGGCACAATGAAAAGCGCGCATTGCGAATTTTTAAGCCATGGCGTAACACGCCCAAAGTGCCATAGGTGCGCGACACTTTATCGGTGGCATTACTGTCTGCTTTTTTTAGCTGAGCCACCAGCGCTTCTATAAAATGGCGCTCTGAGTCAACGGGGTAAACCTTACAAAACTTTTGCCACTCTTTGCCTTGCGTTTCTTTTATAAAGGTCAGTACATCTTGTTGGTACAATGCAAATTCACGATTGTAGTGCTCAGACTGGCCTTGCACCCAACCGTTTGCAACCATTTCCCTGATAATATCGTTCTGGAATTCCTGCTCTTTCGTGCTGTCTGTCATAGTTTTAATCTTTATTGTTATTGGTTTGCGCTATATCTTTGTGTACTAAGCGCTGCTTAGCGGCTTGTGTGGCATGTTGCAATCGTGCTTTTAATACCTCAATTGGCGGCAATACCGTTAAGTACTCTGCCACATGAATGCCCGATTTATCTAGTTCAAGTAACTCTATTTGTTCTTGTTTTTTGCTACTACACAAAATGATACCCAGCGGTGGCAACTCGTCTGCTTCTTGTTCATGCTTTGCCAGCCAACGTAAGTACAACTCCATTTGGCTTTTGTGCGCGTGTTTAAATTTTTCGGTTTTTAAATCAATGGCTACCAAGCGCTTTAATTTGCGGTTGTAAAACAGTAGGTCAATATAAAAATCGTCTTCATCAATTTGAATGCGTTTTTGCCTTGCTACAAAGGTAAAGCCTGCGCCCATTTCCAGTAAAAACTGTTCAATATCGCGCAAAATGGCATCTTCAAGGTCTTTTTCTAAATAACGGTCATTGAGATCTAAAAAGTCGAGTAAATATGGGTCTTTGAGTAACAAGGTTTCGTTTAACTGGCCTTGCTCTCGCAGCGCTGCCAACTCGGTGGTGATCGTGCTATCAGGCTGCTTTGAGATGGCGGTGCGCTCAAATAGCATGGCACCAATACGTTCATCTAATGTGCGGGTAGACCAACCTTCAGTAATGGCCATTTGGCTATAAAAGTCGCGTTTAAGTGGCTCATCAATATAAATCAAGGTCTTGATATGCGTCCAACTTAATTGTCTCCGCAGTGCAGAGACAATTTGCTCATCGGTATAGCACTGTGCAAACTTCATACAATGGCGCAGTTGTTGCGCGCTCCAGCCTTTACCAAATTGCAAAGTAAGTTGTTTAGCTAAGTTAGTAACGACTTGCTTGCCATAGTCAGCCCTGCCGCCCTTGAGTACTTCTTGATTAATCCGTTGCCCAATATGCCAATACAGTAAGCTCACTTCACTATTTACCGCCACAGCGGCGCGTTGCTTCGCTTGCTGAATTAGCGCGATTACCTCTTGCTCAAAAACAGGGCTTGGCTTAGTCATTATGGTGCTTCCTTTGCTGTTGCTTGGCTTACATTATTACAACTGTTATCTCTTATGCTTTTTCGATACTAAACACGAATACACGCAATATCCAACTTTAACGTATGTTGACTGCCATGCGGGCATGGCAATGTTGGGTATGTATTATTAGCGACAAAGCCAGAAAGACCTTTGTATAAATTTAAATCCATTACGCCACGTCCTCTTCTTGCGCTTTGGGCTTTTGCCAATTGCGCACATCAATTTTGCCTGTAACAGCGGCTGAGATTAGCGCTGTGCGGCGTTCTTTTAATAATTCAACTTGTTCATTCGCCCTAACTTCCAATTTCTTGAATTTATACAATTGTGCTTGTATGTGATTAGCTATTTCTTGTTGCTCCTTTATTGGAGGGAATACACCAAAAACTTTCAAGAGATTCTGAATAGATAAACGCCTAAGGGCTGCACCTTTGACAAAACTTTCAACTTGTTCTTTCACTAAAGAACTTTGTAAAAGGAAGTCGAGGAATAAAGAAGTTACTTTACTTTTATCTGGTCGAATAATGATTAGAGAAGAAGCTACGACAAACTTAATCTTAGCTGGTGTTATCGCAGTTTGACCTATCGTGCCATCTTTACTGAATAAAATATCTCCCTGAAATGGCATACAGCCAGTTTTAACTAAATAGTCGTAGCTTTTTGGTGAAGTTAATAAAGCACCACTAAAGTTAATTACTCCCTCTTTAATATCCCTAATTGAGACAAAATAGTGCTCACCATCTTCAGTTTCAGGTGAAATATGTGCACCATCTGTAACTTCCGTACATTTGTATTTTATAAGGGCGACATCCCATTCTTCAGGTATTTCACCCAACCACTCCACACCCGAATCTTTCATTCGCGCATTCGGATTCAAGCCTTTTGTCACAGCATGGCTGATCACCGCTTGGCGCTTTTCTTTTAACAGCTTAATAAGCTGTTGCTGGTTTTCGATGAGAGTATCGATTTTGGCGGTTTCGTGATCTAGAAAATTGACTATTTTAATTTGTTCTTGAACACTGGGCACGGGCGTTTTCACTGTTTTAACCATATCGCAATTTAAGTGCGGATGCAGTGCGCCTGTCTGAATAGATTTTAAGCGATGATATCCATAATCGGAGTTAAGCAGCCAAGATAAATAGAAGCCATTTAGTTTTTCAGTAGTAGCAATGATTATTAATGCGTGACAGTTACAACCAACGAAATCATCTGTTACTGCGGCAACTTGTCCAATGTCTCCTGTTTGAACAACAAGTACATCACCCTTATTCAAAATTGATTTGGATTTTGAATTACTCCAGTCTTCAGTAACATAGTAAGGAGTATGGAAACTTATACTATTATTTTTAATATGGAGCGATTGGAGGTATCTCACACCTTTTGAGAAAAAAATGTCTCTCGTTGGCCCAACATAGCCGTTAGTTATCTTATGACTAAGAGACGATATAGGAGCAATTTCCCAACTTAATGGAATATCTCCGAGCCAATCATTACATGAATCCTTGTATTCTGGATACGCCTTATATTTCCCCATCACGAATGCACCTCTTGAAGTAGCTGCATAATATCAGCACTCACTGCATCTAAATCTTTATCTATCTCTTCGAGCGCTCGCGGTGGTTGGTAAACATAAAAATGGCGATTAAACGGGATTTCATACCCCACCACGCCTATTTCACCATCTTGGTCATCGCACTTAGTGGCGTTGATCCAAGCATCGGCAACGTGTGGCGCTACCTCTTTATTAAAGTAGCTTTCGATTAAGTCTGATGTGGTTACACTTGGGTCAAGCGGTACATTTTCGTTATCGCGCAAGTCGCCATCTTGCTTGTATGCCACCACTTTACCTTGCCACTTTGTGACATTACCTTGGTATGCAAACGCGCCGTAAAGTGTATCGACATCCGTTTTTAGGGCTTTATCTACCACAGGCTCCGCCGCAGGGTTTTTGGTGGTCACAGCCTCTAAAAATTGCTTTGTTTCTTTGGCGTCTAATTTCATATCTAAGGCTTTAAGCGCCTTGCGGTAGTCAATATCAAACTGGTTAAAGTCATCTGAGCGGTTTGTACTGCCGCCTAAAATATCACCTGATTTTTCATCAAAATAAGCTTGCAGTTTTTGCGCTTTTTCCATCAAAACTTTTTGGAATAACCATGTTTTGCTATCAAGCACGTCTTTAATTTGCTTTTCTTTAAGTTCGCTAAACTCTGCTTTAATCAGTGCGCGTACTTGGCTTTCAACCTCACTCAATTGGCCATAAGTTTGCTCTGTCCAAGTTGCGCCAAAGTCTTGGTAAATGCGCTGCATCACCGCATTAAATGGCTTAGGCGCAAAACGCAGTGATGCAATTGCGTTATCAGTTATTTGCGCCGACAACCTGAGTGGGCGTTCAATGGTGACACGGCGATAGCCAAACTCAAAAGTGTTAAATATTTTGCTGGCAAAGGTTTTGGGGGCCTCTGTTTTAGCATTCGCTGACTGCCGACCACGGTTAGACTTTTGTTCCCCTTGTGAAGAGACTGGTTTGTCTAACTCACGTGCATCTATCACCTTAAAATCACCAAAGGCACGGGTGATGGTTTTAATATCATCATCGCTCATTAGGTTACGTTTAGAGCCAAGGGACTTGCGCATTTTACCGCATAAATTGGCGCCATCGATTAACTGTACTTTGCCTTTGCGCTCAGCCTCTTTTTTATTAGATAAGACCCAAACATACGTAGCGATACCTGTGTTGTAGAACATATCGGTGGGTAAGGCAATAATGGCTTCAAGCAAGTCGGCTTCTAAAATATAGCGACGAATTTCGCTTTCACCGCTACCGGCTCCGCCAGTAAAAAGGGGTGAGCCATTTAAGATAATACCAATGCGCCCGCCATGACTGATATTGCCATCAACCGCATGGCTGTCGCTTGAAGAAACAGGTCGCATTTTACTGATCAAGTGCATTAAAAATAGTAGTGAGCCGTCTGATACTCGCGGCAACGCCGCGCCAAAGCGGCCATTAAACCCTTTTAGCGTGTGCTCGTCTTTTATATCCCCTTCGATCTTTTTCCAATCTACGCCAAATGGTGGGTTAGACAGCATATAATCAAACTTATCTGCTGGCAGTTGGTCGTTCGACAAGGTATTACCAAGCTTAATACGGCTTACATCTTGGCCCTTGATCAACATATCGGCTTTACAAATAGCGTATGACTCAGGGTTTAGCTCTTGCCCAAAGGCCCGCATCACTGCTTTTGGGTTTAGCTCATGGACATACTCCATGCCCGATGACAAAAAGCCCCCCGTACCCGCAGTTGGGTCGTAAATGGTGCGGATAATACCGTCTTTAGTAAGGGCGTCATCGTCTTCCATAAATACCAGTGACGTAGTTAATCGCACGATATCACGCGGGGTAAAGTGCTCCCCAGCGGTTTCGTTTGAGCTTTCAGCAAAGCGTCGAATTAACTCTTCAAATACCAAACCCATATCATGGTTTGAAATGGCTTTTGGGCTTAAGTCTGTGTTAGCAAACTTTTCAACCACTTTGTAAAGCAAGTTAGCATCGTTGAGTAGGCCAACAAACTCATCAAATTTAAAGTGTTCAAATATTTCACGAGCGTCTTTTGAAAAACACTGAATGTAGTTTTCAAGGTTGGCTTTAATATCGCTTTGACCCATTTTGCCAAGATTCATTGGCGAGGTATTAAAAAATGATAGCCCTTCAGGCTGCGCAGGTAATTGCGTTGCACGCAGTAGGAATTTTTCCTGCGCTTCTTCTTGCAGGTTCATGGCGCTAATACGCTGGTATTCTGTAAGTACGGCCTCTTTACTCGGTTCAAGCACACATTCTAGGCGGCGTAACAAAGTAAACGGCAGAATAACGCGCCCATATTGAGATTGTTTAAAGTCACCACGCAGAAGATCTGCAACCGACCAAATAAAAGCCGCAGTTTGAGAAAAATTGTTGTTGGTCATGTTAGTGTTCCAAAAAATAATGATGAGTGACTTTTAAAGGCGCAGCGGCACCAAAAATTAAAATAAGATGTTTAGAGAAGATCATTGTTTATTATTTGCGTAAAAAACGGTTATCTATAGCAAACGCGACTCGTTTAAGGTGATGAAGTTCCTGAAGCAAGTTCAGAATGACGAAATAGCCTCAACGGTCTGCGTTATTATCTATGTCCTTATTTATTGTTGTGAGAAGCTAGCATTTTTGAGCTAGGTTGTCAGTAACTTGTAATGGGTACGAGGGTTTATGTTCGCGTTATGCAATAGATTATAGGCGACAGCACCCTATTCAAAAACGCCTATTAAAATTAGCTTGCAAAAAAATAGCGCCATCCGGCGCTATCTTAAAAATCGTTTTTATCTAAAACTTAGAACGGCATTTTGAAGCCCGGTGGCATTTGCATACCGCCTGTTACTTCTGACATGCGCTTTTGCGTTTCTTCACCTACACGGCGAACTGCGTCGTTTACCGCTGCTGCTAGTAGGTCTTCGATCATTTCTTTGTCGTCTTCCATTAGGCTTTCGTCAATTTCAACACGACGTACGTTGTGGCTGCCTAGCATAGTTACTTTTACTAGACCTGCACCTGCTTCACCAGTGACTTCTAGACTTTTGATTTCTTCTTGGGCTTTTTCCATGCGCTCTTGCATTTGCTGCGCTTGCTTCATGATGTTGCCCATTCCGCCTTTAAACATATTATGCTCTCTATAACTTCAATTTGATTGTGGTAAAAGATAAGGGCTATCAGCCCCAATTACAATGCTTGTACGGTATTTTCATCTAATGATGCGTCGAACGATTGCACAAAGGCGCCAACCAACGGATCATCATTTAACGCTTGCTTAGCTTGTTGCAAACGTTTTTCATCTAACTGTTGCTGAACCTGAAAAGGGGTACCGTTCACTTGCTCAACAAAATTAAGCTGCAACGCAACCGACTTCGACAATAACTCAGATAGACTCTGCTGCAATTTATCTCTCAGCATTGGCGAGTCCAGGTGTTGTTGGCTCATATCCACATGCAAAATACATTGGTCTTGCTGCTGTTCAATCGTGCTGTGCAAAGCAAACTGCCTTATTCGACCACCGAGTTCCATGTCTTCAATCATTTTTGCCCAGTCATCGACTTGGTGAGCTAGTTTCAACTCACTAATTGGGCTCACAAAATCACTCGGAGCAGGAATAATAACAGGCTGCTCTTGCTCAGTTTCCGACTGCACAGGTGACAACTGCTCTATTAATTCTGGCGCTAAATTAGCCTCAACGGTTTTGTGACGCGCTTTAAAGTCAGGCTTTTTCTCACGCTGCCGTGGTAATGAAGTGACTTTGTTTTCAGGAGCCGTTGATTCACTGGCTGGCGGAGTTGGCTGCTGAGCTGGCGCGGCCTGCGCCTCAGACTTTTTTGAGTCTTCCTCGCCCCCAACTAACTTACCTGCACCAGAAATATTACGGTTTTGCAGAATTCGCGCGATTGCTGAATTGGTTTGCTGTTGCTTGGCAGTTACCTGAGCAGCTTCACCAGGTTGCATTGACGCTTGTGGTGCTTGCTCCAATGGTTGTTCATGACCGGCTTCAGGAGATGCAGCTTGATGATGGGTCACGTCCGCAAAACCCGCGGGTGGCGGTTGAAAGTCATGGTTTGATTGAAACCCCTGCTCTACAGCCTGCGCCATCACTTCATCATATTGGTAAGATAAGTCATCTTCTGATGGCAAAGGTTCGGTCAAAGGTTCAACCTGCGGTGCGGTATTGGTCGGCTGTATAGCTTGTGGTGGCCGTTGTGGTGTTTCCTCCACCACTGGTACAACACTTGATGCTGTTGCGTTAGGCTGCTGATCTGCGACTGCCTGTGGTGCTTTTTTTAATAGTGACCGAAGGTTACCGACTTTGTTATCGTCAGGCTTATTTTGGGATACCTGAGTGTTACTAGTGCTCGATGTATCATCGACACGCTCAAACGCCATCAGGCGTAACATCACCATTTCAAAACCTAGCCTAGGTTCTGGTGCCCACTGCAAATCTTTTTTACCATTTAACAACAGCTGATAGAGCATTTGACCTTTTGCTGGTGACAACTGCTCTGCAAATAATCGGATATCATTAGCGTCAAAACTCGACAACTTTGCGGTTTGCCCAACCAATTGAGTCATTTGAATGGCATGCAGTAAGGTGACTAAGTCATCCAACACACTGACAAAGTTGCCATTTTGCATGGCTATTTTGTCAACTCCGTTCATTAATGCTTCACCGTCTTGGCACAGCACTGCTGACAATAGCACCACAGCGTGCGCATTATCCATTAGTCCAAGCATCGACTGCACCGCATGAAGCTGCAAGTCGCCATTGGTCTGGGCAATGGCTTGGTCAGTTAAGCTAAGCGCATCGCGCATACTGCCATCGGCAGCTTTTGCCAGCGTTTCAAGGGCCGTAGACTCAAAGTTCACACCTTCCTGTGGCAAAATTTTCTCAAGCTGAGCAACAATCTGACCTTGCGCCATGGCATTAAGGTTAAACTGCAAACAGCGAGACAGAATAGTCACAGGAAGCTTTTGCGGATCGGTTGTTGCCAATAAAAACTTAACGTGTTCAGGTGGTTCTTCAAGGGTTTTTAGTAACGCGTTGAAGCTGTGCTTAGATAGCATGTGTACTTCATCAATAAGGTACACCTTGTAGCGACCACGAGTTGGCGCATATTGCACGTTATCTAAAATTTCTCTTGTGTCTTCTACCTTGGTACGAGAGGCAGCATCAATTTCAATCAGGTCAATGAATTTACCTGCTTCAATTTCACTACACGCACTACACTGACCACAAGGCGTTGAGGTTACGCCTTGCTCGCAATTTAAGCTCTTAGCAAAGATCCTAGCAATAGTGGTTTTGCCCACACCACGAGTACCTGTAAATAGATAAGCATGATGCAAACGTTGCTCGTTTAGCGCGTTCACTAACGCTTGTTTAACGTGCTCTTGCCCCATTAACTCGTGGAAGTTTTGTGGACGCCATTTTCTTGCCAGAACCTGATAGCTCATGCTTATTCGCCTTCGAACTCAACCAGTTTTAGAACTTGAATACCTAAATCAGCAATGCGCTGCTCGCCGCCAAGTTCAGGTAATGAGATCACAAATGCCGCATCGGTCGCTTCACCGCCTAGACGTTTTACTAATTTAGCTGTCGCTTCAATCGTGCCACCGGTTGCTAAAAGGTCATCAACCAACAGGACTTTGTCGCCCTCAACGATAGCGTCTGCGTGCAGTTCCAGGGTATCTTCGCCATATTCTAATTGGTAAGACTGGCTGATCACCGCACGTGGTAATTTACCTGGCTTACGTACAGGAATAAATGGAATACCTAGTGCGTAAGACAATGGTGCGCCGAAGATAAAACCACGTGATTCGGTACCGATAATTTTGGTAAAACCATGGTTTTTGTATGCTTCGACCAATGCATCAATCGAAGCTTTAAATGCCTCTGGATGCGCCAGTAAGGTAGTGACGTCTCTGAACATGATCCCCGGTTTTGGGTAATCAGGTACGGTTGCGATGCTTTCTTTTATCAGTGACATTGCTGAATTCGTCATAATGAGTTTGTTTTTACTTTATTACACAAAGAGCGTGATTATAACAAGTTTAAGCTTGGATTAAATGGTTGAAAGCAGTTTATACCATTTACAGGGTGTTTATTGGTCAACTGCGAAATGAAAAGCCAAGATTTGTGCAAGTAGTAAAGACAGGAATTTTGCTGAGGAATCAAAATAAGGCCGCCACGGCGACCTCACGTATAAGTGCAAATTAAGCGCTATGTGCCGCCCAACCTAAGATTGCGTTTAAACAACCTATACCTGCAAATACCGCAACAAATGCAATAAAGTATTTTGCGTTGAACGGATCTTTAAAATCACCTTTAGACATAACAACTACCTTTAAATATTGGCCACATCGAGCAGGAAATGGCCGAAGCACGACAAAAAGAGGCGCTATAATAATCGAAGTCGGCGTGTGCTTAAAGTGTTCAAATTAGTTTTTCGCGACAACAATACCAAAGTCAGAAAATTGGCTGAGTGTCTGTTTCGCGCCTTGTGTTAGCTGCTCAGCTGGAAATTGAGGAAGTTGCTCAACCAAAGCCGCGATCAGCGTATCGAAGTATATTCCTGAATTTTCATCAATAAAACTCAATAACAGCGCCGTCATAGCGTTTAATGCAATAAATTGCACATCATCATGCTGATCTCGATAAATGACAAAACTGTAAGTGTTCCCATCGCTTTGGGCCGGCTGAAAGTCAGGGCTGATCAGGTGCACCGGATATTGATAATGAGCGATATTAGCAACACTCGACAAGTATAAAGGCTGCGACAAGTTTTCATGCTGGCTTTCGTTTTGGTCTTCGATTTTTGTGGCAACATGTAGCTCTAGCCATTCGTAATGCGCCAATTCTTGTAAAAACACCGGGTCACTATCTTTAGGCTCATATTGTGATTGCAAAAAGATCAGGAACTCTTTGCTGATATCGACAAAATGGGGAGACTGACAATTATGCTTGCTGAAAAAAGCCCTGACTAATGTCATCCAATTAGACTCGGTATACAAGCTTTTTAACACCGGAAAAGCGGTGGCGACAAACCCTTCCACATTGTTAAAAAACAACTCGGTGTAGATCTTCATTCTGCGAGCTTCAATATCTTGAGGCATTGGCTGGTTTTCAGGATCTCGGATGTAGGCCATAAACTGCCTTTGTGTCTCTTTAAACGACATGCTTAGCTCCTTGCTTAAGCTGAGCATGTTGAAGGCGCTCTATATGGCTGACTTCACTCAGTAATTCTGGTAACGGTGGAATATTAAAGTCTCTCTCCAATAAGGTAGGAAATAGGCCATGGATTTCGTATGCCTTACCGAGCAGCGCCCAGACAGGATCACATACCGTTGCACCATGTGTATCAACCAATAAATCTTCCGCCTCTTGATAATGACCTGCAACATGACCATAAGCGATACGTTGCGTGGGCATCGCTCGTAAAAATACTTCTGGGTCATAGCCATGATTAGTTGCGTTAACATAAATGTTATTTACATCGAGCAGCAATTTGCAGTCGGCTTGCTCAAGCACAGCCAGCGTGAACTCAAGTTCGGACAGCTCCTGACCAGGGGCGCCATAGTAAGATACATTTTCAACGGCAATTGGCATTTCTAGTATATCTTGGACCTGCCTGATCCGCTGTGCAGTATGTTTTATGGCGTCTTCGGTGAAAGGAATAGGCATTAGATCGT
This sequence comes from Pseudoalteromonas sp. T1lg65, assembly GCF_051930985.1. NCBI lineage: Bacteria > Pseudomonadati > Pseudomonadota > Gammaproteobacteria > Alteromonadales > Pseudoalteromonadaceae > Pseudoalteromonas > Pseudoalteromonas sp. T1lg65. The sequence goes on from NZ_CP196837.1 coordinate 2,621,767, forward strand.
ACATGTGTCCAAGTCCTGAACAGTAGCTCAGGTGTTCGCTGTATGTTGAAATGTTATGTTGTTTAAAAAACACTTTCAGCGCTTTTACGAAGTCTACATCTAACGGCTCTGGAGAGCCTAGTGACAAAGACAACCCATGACAAACAAATGTATGTGCTTCTGTGAGCTGTCGGAACTGCTTTTGTAACCTACCACCAAACTTCATCCAATTTTCGGGCGCAACTTCATAGAAATCGACGAGTTGCGGTGGACTTTGCAGTATGTCATCCAGCATTTCGCGTCTAAGACCTAACCCTAGGTTTCCAATTGGAGATGTCATTACTACCTCGATTAAACTTAGTGAAGTGTTGTTGAGAGTCGATTGAGAATAAGTAAAAAAACCCAGCCTTTACTCACGAAGTAAGGCTGGGATCTTTGACATTACATACATTACTTAGTGATTACCACCACATTTACCTTCGCCGCATTTGCCTTCTTTCTTGGCTTTGTCTTTAGCGCCACATTTCCCTTCACCGCACTTGCCTTCTTTCTTGGCTTTGTCTTTGGCGCCACATTTACCTTCGCCGCACTTGCCTTCTTTTTTGGCTTTGTCTTTAGCACCGCATTTACCTTCACCGCACTTGCCTTCTTTCTTGGCTTTGTCTTTAGCGCCGCACTTCCCTTCGCCACATTTACCTTCTCCGCACTTGCCTTCTTTTTTGGCTTTGTCTTTAGCGCCGCACTTCCCTTCGCCACATTTACCTTCTCCGCACTTACCTTCTTTTTTGGCTTTGTCTTTAGCGCCGCACTTTCCTTCGCCACATTTTCCTTCCTTTTTAGCTTTTGCGTCTTCACCGCACTTCCCTTCACCACATTTACCTTCGCCGGCATCTAATTGATATCCGGCTTGCATCACTTCAAAACCAAATGGGTTAGCGCTAGCATCAGTTGATACCATCCCTGCAGTACCAGCTACAACTGCACTTAATGTTAGAGCAATAGAATTTTTCTTTACTGTGTTCATAACTTTCTCTCTGTGTGATTTATAGAGTATTCCGTTAGTAGACCCGAGGACCTTCAGAAGTATTTCGTCAAAGCATAGAAAAAAGCAAATTTGACTGCAATTCATTTTCAGCTCAGATAGAATAGCCGCCGTAAAATTCAGAGGTAACCGAATGAAACTTGTACTTGCCCCAATGGAGGGCGTTGTTGACTTTAAAATGCGTGAGTTATTGACCGACATTGGTGGTTTTGATTTATGTGTCACCGAGTTTATTCGCGTTGTCGACCTGACGCTACCAAGAAGAGTCTTCATGCGTTATTGCCCTGAGTTATTTAATAACGGCAAAACACGCGCAGGAACGCCCGTTAGAATTCAATTACTGGGGCAAGTGCCTCACGTGCTTGCTGCGAATGCGCGCAAAGCAGTAAAACTAGGTTCACATGGTGTCGACCTTAACTTTGGCTGTCCTGCAAAAACCGTGAATAAAAGTAAAGGTGGAGCTGTACTTCTCAAAGAACCTGAACAAATGTACCAAATAATCAAAGCGGTCAGAGAAGCCGTTCCTGCGGAGCAAGAAGTAAGCGCGAAAATCCGCTTGGGTTTTGACGATGACACTAACAGTGGTGAAATTGTCGACGCTGTACAACAGGCTGGAGCTTCTAGTCTTGCGATCCATGCTCGTACAAAAAAAGATGGCTATCGACCACCTGCTTATTGGGAGAAGATCCCACCGCTGCTAAATAGGCTCAGCATTCCGGTCGTCGCTAATGGCGAAATTTGGCAAGTGGAAGATGCATTTCGTTGCCAACAACAAAGTCAATGTACTGATCTTATGCTTGGTAGAGGCGCTCTTGCGATGCCGGATCTGGCCGCAAAAATCAAAGCAAAGGTAAACCATACCGAATATTCAGAGCTGAGTTGGGGTAACGTGGTGTACCACATCATCAACTCATCAATGCATCAAGATGAAAATACCAGTGAAAAGTATTTTTCGGCCAGAACTAAGCAGTGGCTGGGTTATTTAAAACGTCAGTACCCAGGTGCACACACCGTTTTTGACGAAATCAAAACGCTGAAAAGCAAAAACGACGTTGTCGGGGTGCTAAAAAAATACGCCACTACACCAGTCATTGATTCAAATCATAACACCACTGGTAAATGATGTTTGATAATGGGACTCTCAGAGGAGAGCGCCCATGAATGAAAATATCACAGATACCTATCAGCAAGATTTAATTAATGAATTAACCCACTTACGAGCTGACTTTTTGGAGGAATTAAAATCTTCTCCAAACCAATTTACTATCGAGTTAGCTGGGAAGTTGGAATCCACTCCCGCCAGTAATTGGTTAGATGTCGTTGCAGAAAAGCTCAACCCCGAGCAGTTTCCCCAATATGCACGGATGATGAAAGTAGAAGCAGCCCTGTGTCAGATGGATATTGGTCAATTCGGCTTTTGCTGTGATTGTGAGCAGCAGATTGATACTGAGCAATTAGCGAAAGACCCCGCAACGCAAAGATGTAATCATTGCGCGACTAAGGTACATTTAAATGAGGATAAGCAGCAAAAATAGTTGCTGGATAATCCAGAGTATTTTCAATTACCTGTTGCGCTTGTTGTTCATTCAGCGCTAGTCTTGAGTTAAGCGCAACCACAGCTTGCTGCATTGTCCACCCCTGATAATGCAGTCCTATGTCTAGTTCCATCACTGTATATACTAATTTTTCCAAGCCCCTCAATTGTTGCTTGCAAAATGCCACAGTGTCGGGAATATGGACAAAGTTATCGCGCCAATTTAGGCCCGGCTTAGCAACACATTGGTGACCTAAAAGTGCAATTAGTAATGCTTGCTCATCGACAAATATCTTAGCAAAGTCAATCTGGTGACTTGGCTTGTCTTCGCTATCAATAGCATCTACAACATTTGCGAGTAATTGGTAAGGTGGAATATCAATATTTCCATAGAAATTAAGCTTGGATTGATACCATTCTTTGCCGTTTGGCAGTTGAAATAGCCCCAAATCTGAACGCACACGGTATGTTTTTAAATATTGAATTAGCGCTTGTTTGCTATCTACTTCGTCGAAAATAGCATTGGATAGATAAGTTTGGAGACGCGACTTTTCGATTCGATTTAACCTGATTTTACTTTCTTGCCCATTCTCTAGTTTGCGCTTAACTAACGAAAACCATTGTGATGCTAAGTCTACATCATTTAACACTGCCAATTGTTGTACAACATCAATGTTACTCGGCCAAGGTAAGTATCGTTCAGGGTAACGTTGTTGGATCTGCAGATAGTTTAATTCTGATAATTCAGAGTTGGATAAGTCGCTTTTTTTACTTAACAGATCATGACGCTTTTTTAGATACGCCTCACTAAAAGGCAAATATTGTGCTTTACCTTGAACGTCGGAATTATCTATCAGTAACAGATGGTTCAATTGCATAAGCTCAGAGCGAAGCTGCTGCTTTGAGATATGCTCAATAGGTTTGTCACAGCCAAAGAAAAATAGAGATGACAGGAGCACGAGAGTCGATTTTTTTAACATAAAATTATTTGCGTTTTGGATAGTTAAAGGTGCGGGAAAAATAATAGAAAATAAAAAGCCCCTTTAACAGGGGCTTTTTCAAAACTTAAAGACTTACGCCTCTACGTTCAGCTTTCTGCTTGATATAGCTCGCCCAACTTCTTGCAAATCTTCGAGTGCTCGGATCTTCCTGAGCTTTCAAAATTGCATCATAAGCTAGTTTGAACTTATCTTGGTAGTAGTAAGCTTCTGCAAGGTCAGCATAACAGGAACCTTTTTTATCAGTTCCAAGCTCTAACGCCTTGTTTAAACGGACTACTGCCGCACTATACTGCTGATCCTGAAGAAGTAAGTTACCAGCTTTTCGATAAAGATCGGCATCGTTGTCAAACTTCGCAGCTTCTTCGTAATATTTAGCAGCGTCAGCCAAGTGCTTCGACTGGTGGAAATAACTAGCAATTGCAGTAACAGTAGACTTGTTACGTTCAATGTTGCCAGCTTTTATTTCCTTTTCCTGAATAACAGCCGCTTTCCAAGGCGCTTCAACCAAAGAATATAAGTTTGCTAGAAGCTTGTAGTGGTTTTCTCTTTCAAAATCACCACGTTTGTAAGCTACTTGCAGGCTTGTCAATGCGCTACTGAAGTTTTCTACTTGCATGTAGAAGCTTGCTAGCTGGATCCAAGCTTTCGAATCTTCAGGGAAAAGTTTAACCACCGTTTCTTGAACTTTAACAGCTTCTTTGTACTGTTTAAGTTCAATATAAGCACCTATCTTAAACATATAATATGGTTTATTTGGCTCTTCAGATAATGCAATTGCTTTATCTGCGGGCTCAATAACCTTCCTATACTGCTTAAGTTCATAATAAGCCTGTGCTATCGATGCATAAACTTTCGCGTCGGATTCACCCGTAAAGTCCATCCAAGCTTCATAAGCATTAATGGCATCTTGGTACTTTTCTGTCGCTCGACTTAAATCACCAAGCAACTTCATCATTTGAGCTTGATCATTAAAGTTAAGTACGTCAGGCGCTACAGACAGACGAGTATACTTAACGGCTTCTTCGTAGTTTTCCTTTTGCGCATAAAACTGCGCCAAGAAACGGTTAACCGTCGCTTTATCGAACTCGTCTGAAGGGTCTATTTCACGAAATGCCGCAATCGCTTCGTCAAGTTTATCTTCGTTATACAGTTCGAACGCTTTGGATACCTTTTTACCTACACGCTCACCCATTAGCTTGGTTTTTGCATTTTTGCGCTTTTCTATTTCTTCATAGTTTGGCGCTGCAAAACCAGCTTCAGAGTATAGTGCACCCGTTAATGCAACCAGAAGAGCAAGAGCAGTAAACTTAGGTAAATTTTTCATCACTTGCCTCCTTAATCTTGGTTCAACGTGAAATCGAGTTGAACGGTGATACCTGGTTGTTTCTGTGGCTTACCATCAACAATCTTAGGGCGGTACTTCCACTTACGCAGAGCTCGCTTTGCTTCGCGGTCAAAGATCCGCTTAGGTTCAGCATCGATTACTTCGACATCTTCTACTTCACCAACCTCGTTGATAGTGAATGAAAGACGAACCCAACCTTCTTTGCCGTCACGTGCTGCTTGAGGTGGATATTTAGGGTCAATTCGAACGATTGGTGTTGCATCACCATCGCGACCGAAACCACCCGGTCCAGAAATACCACCTGCTGTTCCGCCTAAATCGATAGACGGCATGTTAAAGCCAATAGCACCCACAGACGGATCAGCCACATCTGGTTGAGGCGGCTGCTTTGGCGGTGGCGGCGGCGGAGGCGGAGGCGGGACACGCTTCCGCTGCTGCACCTTAGATTCAGGTGGATTCGACATAATCTCGACCACGATTTGTTCTTTTTTCTCGTCAGCCCTATCTGCTCCTCCGGAGATCAGATATGACATAAAAAAGAACAAGCCGAGAGTTACTGCCCCACCTGCTAGAAGTGAAAACAGAAGTCGAATCATTACTTGTCTCCAGCAATTGAAATCTTCAGGTTATCGCCTGTTGCTTTGATTTGGTCCATAACTTTTACAACCACGCCGTGCTTCGCACCTTCATCAGCTTGAATAATTACGACATCAGTTGGCTGCTCAGCCATTAGACTTTCTAGGTTTGCACTTACACGTTCCACGTCTACTTGACGCTTATCCATCCAGATTTCACCATTTTCACGAATTGCGATGAAGATGTTAGAATTCTTTTTGGTTTGTGCCTGTGCCGCTTTAGGCTTATTAACCTCTATACCAGCTTCTTTAACGAAAGAAGTGGTTACGATGAAGAAGATCAACATGATGAATACGATGTCTAGCATCGGCGTCATATCTACTGCTGCATCTTCGTCCTCACGAAAACGTTGTTTACGTGCCATAGTTCAATCTCTCTCTAGTGATGAGGCAAGCTATCAATTAGCTTTTCTTTAGCAATCTTAGCGCGAGCTTCAAGACGCGTGCTAAAGAATACACCTGATAGTGCCGCAACCATTCCAGCCATTGTTGGTATCGTAGCCATTGAAATGCCCGAAGCCATCAATCTCGCGTTACCCGTACCTTGGGTAGCCATCGTTTCAAATACTGTGATCATACCTGTCACTGTACCTAAAAGACCGATTAATGGACACATAGCAACCAATGTTTTGATAATCAACATGCGCTCATCTAATTTTTCAGACGCTTCAGAAATCCATGCATCGCGGATTCTGTGTGCGTACCAAGACGTAGTATCTTGGCGGGCGTCCCACTTTTTGACGATTTCTCTATGAATCTTAGGAAATTCGCCCAGTAGGAACCAATAGCGCTCAATCATTAAAACCCACATTAGAAAGAGTGCTATTGCGACCACGTATAATACATCGCCGCCTGTAGCAACAAAATCCCTGATAGATTCCCATACCTCCATCAGGACTAACATTAGGCTTTCTCCTTCTCCGCGTGAGCGGCAACTATACCTGCACTTTGCTCATCTAGGATATGTAGAACCGCTTTACTACGACCAGCAACAATAGCGTGAAGTAGGATTAGAGGTAGAGCTGCAATTAGACCTAGAGCTGTTGTTACTAGCGCTAGAGAGATGTTACCAGCCATTAGCTTAGGATCACCCGTACCGTGTAGTGTGATTGACTCAAACGTCATGATCATACCTACAACTGTACCAAGAAGACCTAGTAGTGGAGCGATAGCAGCAAGAATCTTGATGATATTTACACCCATTTCGATACGAGGTGTTTCGCGCAAGATCGCTTCGTCAAGTTTAAGCTCAAGGTTTTCAACATCTTGGTCTCTGTTGTCATGATAAACCTTCAAGATACGGCCAAGTGGATTGTTTGTGTTTGGATTATTTGCGTTTTTAACCTGCGCTTTGATTTTCGAACCAACAACTAGCAAGTCGATCATACGAACTACTGCGATAAGTGCACCAAGTACAAGTAATGCTGTGATGATGTAACCTACTGTGTCACCTTGGTGCCAACGTTCTTCGTTAGTTGCACGTTGAGTATTCAACTGAAGCAATGAGCCACGAGTTGGATCAACAGAGAACTTAACATACTGGTCTGAAGAAGCACCTAATAGACGCTCTACACCTGCCAGCTCAGATGAACCAGGCTGCTTACCAAGTGGAACAATTTTCTGGTTTTCAGAGTCGTAGATAACATAACCATCTTTAGTAACTAGGTTAAAGTTACCAACACGAGTTACTTGTTTAACGTTGATGTCACCGCTTAGCTCAGCGACTTCAGCTTCGAAAGTTGAAACCTTAGCTGACTCAGTCATCTCTGTTTGGAATGCAATCCAAAGCTCTTCAAGTTCACGAGTAGTTGGAAGCTCTTTTGCTTCAGCTAGTGAACGTAAAACTTCTGCACGTCCAGGCTTTTCAGCGCTAACTAGTGATGCTTCGATTGAACCGATAGCATCTGCAGCAGAACGACGAACAACACCGAACATCTCACCAAGTGTACCTGAAGCATTTTCAAGCTCGACTTCTTTTTCTGCAAGTGTGATTTCGTTTTGTTTGAATTGCTCATTTAAACGAACACCGCGTGCTTTTTCAGCTGCAAGGTCACGTTTTGCTTTGTTTAAAAGCGCTTGTTTGTCAGCACGATCAGATAAAAACTCTTGCTCACGCTGTTTATTGATTTTTCCTTCAGAGATACGAGTTTGTTTAACTTGTTCAAGGATCTTATCAAGCTCTTGTGTATTTGCATGTGCATTCAACGCGGCGCCAGCAGAAACTGATAACACAGCAGCAACAGCAAAACCTTTAAATAGTTTCTTCATGTTTAATTACTCCGCGCCAAAAATTGGAAGTTCTACCAGATCAGGAGCCGCTTGCTTACGAGCAATACGGATCATGCTTTTAACTGGCTTCAAGTACTCTTCACCCAGCTCTTCCCACTGTCTAGCAGAGTTATTCCAAACCCAAGCACGTTTTTGGTCGAATGACTGTGCAACATATGCAATACGACCTAGGCGAGCATAGTCAACGTTGATGTTCTTACCGCTCATTTCTAGAGAACCTTGGTCAGCAACCATTGTTGTGCTGTAACTTGTTTCAATAGTGTAAGACTCTAATACCTGACGGAATTTCTCTGAAGTAGTAACAGAAGAATTATCCATAAGGTCTCTAAGCTTTTCAACGCGCTCTAGACGAGTTTCTAAGTTGAACGGAACGTCCGCTTTGATGAATTGCTCAAGCGTATCGATCATGCGATACATCAAAGGCACAACGTTCTGCTTAGTTTTGTCGATTGTGTTGATTTGACGCTGTAAAGACTCAATACCAGCGTTCTGGTCAGCTACCAAACGTGCAACGTGATCGTTGTACACTTTCAGTAGTTCAGTTTCATCTACAACGGCGCGGTATTCCGCGATCATCTCTTGAGACTGACCAAAGATTTTATCAACCTTTTCCTGAGACTTTTTAGCAGCCGTTTGAGTTTGTTGACCTACTTTTTGTATGTCATTCAAAGGATCTGCAATCACATTGCTGCTTGCAATTGCTGCCGCACCGAAAAGTGCTGAAGCTACAAGACTCTTTCTGATTTTAACAGACATAGTTCCCAACCAATTAAGTAATGTTACTTTTATAATTTTCGCGCCCTCCACATTAGTGGGAGAGCAACCCGGATATCAATTGACAGATATCAACTGTCCAATAATGCTAAATGCAACACGATGTGTCAACTTCACTGAGAAAACAATTTTATTTCAGCAGAACATAATAAATAGTTATAAAACATAAAATTAACATGAGAAACACAGCAAGTAATATTCCCCTGTTGCAAATCCAACTTTCGTTTGTTTTCGTTTACATTCTTTCACTAAAAAACCGTTTAAATAAATCCAACGTATAGCGAGCATACACGCAGTGAATTGCAAAAATACTGAACGAAAAACACATTGCATATATAACAACAATAAATTTAGTAGTTTTTCTGCTCTACATCGTTAAATCTAGATAAGGGCATTCAAAATTTGTTACTTTTTCCTTAAGCATTTCTACAAATTCTGAAACATGTAAACCATCCATCAGTGCATGGTGTACTTCAATGCACACAGGAATAGTCCCATCCGCTTTGTTAAACTGTCCAAGAACTAGCTTTGGTATTCCGCTGTCATCTCTGTTTGCTCGAGCATGCGAAAAAGATGTGAACGTTAACCAAGGGAGAATAGACACATGCACACAGTCTGGAACAGTGGCGCTTTGTGCGAATGCATCTGATAACAGGTTTAGCTCTATGCTTTCTGCTTTTATTCTTTGGTTAATCCTCACATAGTGAGCAAGATCGTCATCCCTCTCAAGTCTAGCAAAGCGAAAGCTGTTGTCAGTATCGCGTAAAAAAATAGTGCTTATGGTAACTTGCTCATATTCATAAACTTCATCTCCTTCTATTCGTAGACGCATTGGCGCATAACAATCAATAGCACGTTGCAAGACATAAAGACAGCACATCGAGAAAGGAATGCCATGTAACTGACTAAGACGAAATACTTTCTCAATATTAATGTTGGTGGTTATCGTGAAATAAGGTTGTTCAAAATCTCTGTAGAAGCTGAAATGTTCAGCTCTCGCCCAGTCGGTTTTTAAAATATGTTTTTTCATACACAAAAAAGGGGGCAAAGCCCCCTAGTTACAAAATGCCTGCGAATATTATAGACCGTTTTCTATAATTTCCTGTGCAAGTTCATCCGCAATTAGATGTGTTGATTTTTGCTCTTGCTCTGAACGCTTGAAAATCTCGGTCAACGTATCGTAAATACCTTCAACGTGTTTTGTAGAAGCCGCTTTGTCATAGCCTTCAGGCTTGGTTTCATAGTAGACGTTGATGATTCCGCCGGCATTGATCACGTAGTCAGGGGCATACAAAATACCTTTCTCACGAATAATCTCACCGTGGCGAGACTCAGCAAGTTGATTGTTAGCACAACCAGCAATAATTTTCGCTTTTAGACGCGGAATTGTATCGTCGTTAACGGTTGCACCGAGTGCACAAGGCGCATACACATCGACATCCAAATCGTAGATTTCATCAATGCCAACAGCCGTAGCGTTAAAATCATTAACCACGCGCTGCACAGACTCTTCATTAATGTCAGTAACAAACAACTCTGCACCAGCTTCATGCAGATATTTACACAGCGTATAGGCCACAGCACCTAAGCCTTGTACAGACACTTTAATTCCGGCTAGATTTTCATGACCGAATTTGTGTTGAAAAGCGGCTTTAATACCCAAAAAAGTACCTAGCGCGGTAAATGGTGAAGGGTTTCCACTCTTACCTTCAAGTCCCATGACATAATTTGTTTCTTTGTGCATGATCATCACATCACCTGTAGTGATGTTTACATCTTCCGCTGAATAATAGCTACCGCCTAAACGGTCAAGATGCTTACCAAACGCTCTAAATAAGGCTTCAGACTTAATTTTTTTTGCATCACCTATGATCACTGATTTACCGCCACCGAAAGGTAATCTAGCAACCGCATTTTTAAAGGTCATTCCCTTGGACAATCTTAGTACATCGTATACTGCATCTTCATCAGAGGCATAGTTCCATAAACGACAGCCACCAACAGCAGGACCCAGCTTAGTGCTGTGAACTGCAATAATTGCCTTTAAGCCTGACGCTTCGTCAGAACAAAATACCACCTGTTCGTGGTTATCAAATTCAACTTGGTTAAATACAGCCACTTTCTTCTTCTCCAATTTAATTCGCCCCTAACGGGTTTCGATAGCGCTGAAAATTGGCAAGACTCTATCATTAAGTTTAGCTGCAATCCACAAATTGAGATGATCTTATCTCGTATTGTTTTATAAATAGATAAAAAATCCAAAATAAAAGAAAATATTTAAAAATTAAATTACAAACAAATAATAAAGGGGATATAAAATACCAAACAATCCAAAACTAACGATATTTATCTTTACGTAAACGTAAAGCAAAATAGTCATGTACGCAATAATTTACATGGCTACTGAAATTGAGGAGGTTTATGGCTTCAATTCGAAGTGTCGTCCCCTGAAAACAAAAAAGCCTCACTTGCTTAATAAGTGAGACTTTATTAGGTAAAGTGACTCAACCTAATAATTGTTAGGTCTAAATCGGCACTTTGAAATAATGAAAGTTTATCCTCCACCGTTTCAACGGATCGAAACCGTGTTATTGGATAACTTCACTTGGTTGTAACGGGTATGAGTTACAGAGAAGCAAATACATCATCGGTTTTAGCGGCGCAAACAAAGTCATTTTTATGCAACCCTTTAATGGAATGGCTCCACCAAGTTACGGTTACTTTACCCCATTCAGTCAACAAGCCAGGGTGGTGCCCTTCTTCTTCGGCCATGTCACCAACTTTATTAGTGAAAGCCATTGCTTGTTTGAAGTTTTTAAACTTAAAAACGCGCTCTAGTTGCATGATTCCGTCACGCACTTCTGGCACCCAATCTGGGATCTGCTTAATCAGAACGGCGAGCTCTTCATCTGATACTTTTGGCGCATCCGCACGACACGCTTCACATTTTTGTGCACTCAAATCAGACATGATAGGTCCTTAACTTGCTAGTTTTTCTTTTGGCGGAAATTTAGGTTCAAACAAACCTAGTTCTTTTGCTTTCTCAACTAATGACATGATATCCATTTTCGAAATATCAAACAGATCATTGATCGAACTTATTGTGTAGTAAATAGGTTGCATTATGTCTATACGGTAAGGTGTACGTAATACGTCTAATACTTCCAACGACTGGATTTCCGGCTTACCAGAATAAACGTATTGAGTCTCACCTGGGCTTGATAAAATACCGCCTCCGTAGATTCTTACACCGTCTTTGGTTTGCATCAAACCAAACTCAACGGTAAACCAATACAATCTTGCCAGATACACCCGGTCTTTCTTCTGTGCTGCGTAGCCTAGTTGACCATATTTATGCGTAAATTCAGCAAATGCGGGGTTGGTTAGCATAGCGCAATGACCAAATATTTCATGGAAAACATCAGGTTCTTGCAGATAATCGAACTCTTCTCTTGACCGAATGAAAGTGGCAACAGGGAACTGCTTATTCGCTAGCAGTCTGAAGAATTCATCAAAATCAATTAATGCGGGAACTGGCGCAACTTGCCAACCTGTTTCTTTTAGTAATACTTCGTTTAGCTCGCTAAGTTGTGGAATGCGATCTTGAGGCAGGTTTATCTTTTTCAAACCTTCAAGGTATTCGTCACAAGCTTTACCTTCAATGCACTTTAGTTGCCTTGCAACCAATTCAGACCAAATTTGATTTTCTTCATCAGTCCAAGCAATAAACCCGTTTTCATCCGGTTGCTTCGATACATATTTGCTTGCTTTAGCCATAGGTAAACCCTCTATTCACCACTCCTCGTTTAATTACCTTGCTTGGTAATATCAAGTCTCTTTTTATTTCGACTTGCTGATGCTTGGAGTGTTTATTTTGATATCTTCGATAGTAAGTAAAAGTGAATGAAAGTTTAATACTCACTGCAGTTATAAACATTTGCTCAACACTGATTTTTGTACACATTAATATACAAATAAGTACACATTAAATTACACCTAATAAAAAGGAGGGCTAAGCCCCCCTTCGATGTATAGCATGAATTACAGTTACAGCCTCTCAAATGCCTGTTGCAAATCTTCTATGATGTCTTCAACATCTTCTAGGCCCACGGAAATCCGGATTAAGCTATCTGAAATCCCCGCAGCTAAACGCTCTTCTTGCGTGTAAGGAGAGTGTGTCATCGAGGCTGGATGTTGGATCAGTGTTTCAGGATCTCCAAGACTGACGGCTAAAGTACATAACTGCGTTGCATTGATGAAGCGCTCACCATCTTCCAAAGTACCGTCAATTTCAAATGCAATCACGCCCCCTGCACCTTTCATCTGCTCGCCGAGATACTTATAGCCCGGATGCGATGGTAAGCCCGGATAATAGACCGCTTTCACTCGCGAATGAGACTCCAGAAACTCAGCGACTTTTTGAGCGCTCAGGCAATGTTTCTGAACTCGCAACGCTAGTGTTTTTAGCCCACGATTGATTAGCCAAGCATCATGTGGACTGATAGTTGCGCCGATATCCTTTAACACGGTCAGTTTAATGACTTCGATATCTTCTGCTGACCCACACACAATCCCAGCAACAACATCACCGTGACCGTTAAGATATTTGGTAGCGCTGTGGATGACGATGTCTGCACCGAACTGCTTGGGTTTTTGTAACAAAGGTGTCATAAACGTATTATCTACAACAAATTTCAACGTATGCTGCTTTGCAATCAAACCCAACATTTTTAGGTCTAATACCGTCATGTTTGGATTTATAGGTGTTTCAGCAAATAGCATTTTGGAATTGGGCTTTATGGCTTTTTTCAAAGCCTGTTCATCGGTGAGGTCGACAAAAGAAACCTCAATGCCAAACTTGGGCAACATGTGCGCAAATAGCGCAAAACTACACCCATAAAGAGCACTAGATGCGATGAGATGATCACCTTGCTGCAAGAAACTCAGTACCGAAGCAGATACAGCTCCCATACCTGTGGCCGTTGCAGCCGCGTCTTCCATCCCTTCTAACTGAGCAACCTTTTCTTCTAGTTCACGAGTTGTTGGGTTACCTAGCCGAGTGTAAATATATCCCGCTTCTTCACCAGCAAACCTTGCTGCACCTTGTGCGGCATTTTTAAATTTGAAGGTAGAACTTTGATAAAGTGGCGCAGTTAACGCACCGTGAGGATCATCGAAATGGTGAGGCCCATGGATACATTGGCTCTCATCTCTTAATTTTTTCATACTTGCCTGCTGATTGTAGTTATTACTTCTTGTTAACTAAGTATTCTACTTTTGCATAAATTGACAAGCATGCCAGATGTGGAGATGGCTAGAACGGTTTATTCCCCTGCACTTCTAGACCATCATTAATGTAAATCTTTGTTTCCGTTGATGCTTATGTTTTCTTAAGCAGCACTTTGCCCAGAGAGGTTATTGCGGTTTTTAGCATACTCTGTTTGTGTTCTAGCCTTGGTAGCGGACGACACAACTCCATCGCTTTGTAACCCAGTCGTGTAGTGAAGATACCCGCACTTAAGCCTTGAGCTGAACGCGCTGAGAGTTTACCTAACAGTTCAGCACCTAAACTGGTAGCAGCTAAGTCACTTACAAGCTCAGTCGCACCAACAAACACCATTTGTTTGAGTAATAAACGATATAAGTTAATTCGACTTCGGTAAGCAAGCTTTAAACCGTAATGTTCGCTGATCTTTTCCACCAGCACCACTCCGCGCCAAAGTACAGCTAGCATATCCACTAATGCCATCGGACTTAACGCGACTAATAAAGCAGAAGTGGTCGCATGTTCTTGTATTATTTTTTTGGCTTGCAGATCTTGTTCATTCAACACGGTTTGCTGGTATAGAGCGATTACTTCTTTGTCAGTGTGGTGGGGCTTTATCGCAGATTTAAACTTTTCAACAGGCTCTTTTGGCGCCGCCTTCAGCAATGGCGTTAACCACTTTTCAGCTTCACCTATCTGGTCACTTTCTAGTAACCTTTGTGCATCAGACCTAAGCTGTTGCTGTTTTTTTAATTTATTGAGCGCAAATATTTCTTTGATGAAAAAGCGTCCAGACAAGATCAGCGCCAACCCAGCAACGGTGCAATATAAACTAAATAGATACCAACTCTGCTGTGCACTCTCGATTAACGTCAGTACAAGCTCAACACATACCAACAGCAAAAATGAAACAAAAAAGCCCTGTTTCAAGCCGAACTTCCAGGGTTTTTGGTATATTTTTTCAATTTTTGGTAACGAGTCCTCTGCTAACTCGACCTCATCAACAAGAGCAACCATTGGGTTTTCGATTACTTTCCCTTTTGTTGGAGTATCATCTAAGTTAACTTCAGGCACATCTACATGAATGCGTCTACCCTGTGTATGGGGCTGTTTTTGTGGCTCGGTCATCTTAACTTATCTCCTATCAAGAATTGCAGAGCGTGATCAAGTCGGACGTGCTGTATGTTGCCTTGCTGTGCAGGAAATGGCTCAAAACTTAGAAATTCGTAACCATGCTCTGGCCATGAAGTTTTTGCCAACCTGTGTTCAGGAGGGGTTGGTGGTAAATAGGTAATATACTCCTGTTCTCCCGTTGGCCTACCATACACACAGTGCAAAGACTCACCTTGCTCTTTAACCACTCTCGCTTGGCTACACTTCACCGATGAAAGAGACATAGTGTCAACTTCAACACCTGAAAACTTTAATTCATTACAACTCTCTTGCACTATGTCATTTAGCAAGCGCGTCAAGTTGGTTTGAACATTAGCACTTACACTGTCACACTTATTGGCTGCAAACAGGACTTTATCTATCTTGGCGTTAAACAGCCTAGACAATAGCCCACTTTTGCCATGAGAAAACATTGCCAGAATCTGTTTTAAAGCTTGTTCTTGCTCACTAAATGTATCAAACCCATCATTTAAGCTGCCGAGCAGATCCACCAGAACAACTTGTCTATCAAACTGGCAAAAATAGTCTTTATAAAAAGGTAAAATCACCTGCTTTTTGTAAGCTTCAAATCGTTGCTGTAGTTGTTCGGCTTGGCTCCCCTCCTGGAGCTGTTCTGGCAAATCCGCAATTGGGAAAAACGCTAAGAGTGGTGCACCTTCTAAATCACCAGGGATCAAAGCTCGACCGGGCTGCAAATTAGATAACTGCGTTTGGTCTTTTAAGCTCATTAGCAGCTGCTGATATAGTACAGACAATCGTTTAAGTTCAGCCTCATCAACTGGCTGATTGATATCTAGTGATTTACTTTGCTCGATAAACTGACTCGCAAAAGGCTGATACTTAGGTTTATTGAACATGATAAATTGCTGCTCGCACCACTGCCGATAATCCATTTTCAGCATCGGAAGATCCATTAACCATTCTCCGGGATAGTCATACAACTCAAGATACAAGGTGTGTGTATCCGAAAAGTGCTGTTTCAAGCCGTGTTGACTATGATATTTAAACGCCAGTCTCAACGTGTTAATACGTTTGGTTGATTCAGGCCAGTGAGGTTGTGGAGCCATTAAGCTGCTTATCGCTTTCTGGTAGTCAAAGGTAGGGACTTGGAGCGCTTTTTGTGGTTCAGGTTTACAAGCGACCAAACGCCCTTCTCTAACTACGTCAAAAAATGGCAAGTTGTCTTCTGTAGCTTGTGTTGTTAAGTGTTTAATTAAAGCTGTAATGAAGGCTGTTTTGCCACTACCACTAAACCCTGTGACAGCTAATTTCACATGTCTATCTAGTGAACGATGGAGTGTTTTTTTGGCGTGTTGTTTTAGTTGCTCAATGGCTGGGGAAGAGGAAAAAAACTTTGATGTCATAACGAGCAGATCGCTCCTTGTTTTAGTGCTGAGGCGGAGCTACCCGCCTTACAGCTTGTCAATTTCTCTACTTACTGTGAATTCTGGTGAAGTCACATAGCGTTCCATGTTTTGGATTCTATCGTCTAGCTTAGACAGTCTGACTTTTAAATCAAACAAGGCTTGTCTTGGTGGCTCTCCTTTTTGCCAGACTTTGAATTTAACAGAGACAGGAATTTCCTCTGGTTGTTTACGCTCTGCGTGTGAAGATTCCTTTTTATCCAAAATAAACCAACAAGCAACATACACAACAATGAACAACGGACCACCTGATAGTAGTACTGCGGTAATAAACAAAATTCTCACCAACCAGAGTTCCATACCAAAGTAGTCACTCAGTCCCGCACATACACCTGCTATTTTTCCTCTTCTTGGGTCGCGATATAACTCGCCTTTGAATCTACTCATAGCTTGCGTCTCCATTGCGGTGATTCGCTGTCTAATAACGATTCAAGTGTTTCGACTCTTTCCGACATTTTTTCTGCTTTACTTGCAAGCTCAACCAACTGACGGTGTTCATGTTCACTAAGACCCTGACTCACTTGTTTTTTGCTACGGTAGTGCAATATCAACCATAGTGGTGCCACAACAACCATAAAAACGATAAGTGGGCCCATTAACATATCTAAATCAACCATAATTCAATCCTGCCTTCAACTCAGCTGTTATTATTTTAGTTGGTAAGCACCTACCTTAAAAGATAGGTGCCTTTAAGTTCACTTTTCAGCCATTTTCTTTTTCAGCTGCTCTAGTTCGTCATCGATTTTTTCATTTTTTTGCAAATCGGCAATCTCATCAGATAATGACTTTTTGCCTAAATCGTACGACTCAACTTGTGACTCTAAACCATCAATTTTGGTTTCAAATCGCTCAAATCGGGACAACGCATCATCAACCTTACTACTATCGAGCGCTTTTTTCACTTCTAGGCGCGATTCAGCTGAACGTTGACGCAACACAATCGCTTTTTGACGAGCTTTTGCATCTGCTAGTTTGTCTTGTAATGTACTCACTTCTTGCTGAAGCTTTTCAATATGAGTATCGACATGCTCTAGCTCTTTTTCTAGCGCAGCGACATCTTCTGACGCTTTTTGCTTCTCTATCAACGCGGCTCTTGCTAAGTCTTCACGCTCTTTGCTAAGGGCTAACTCTGCTTTTGCCTGCCAATCGTCGGACTGTGCTTTTAGCTGGTCTAAACGACGTCCCAACTCCTTTTTCTCAGCCAGTGTTTTTGCTGAGGTTGATCTTACTTCGACAAGTGTATCTTCCATCTCTTGGATAATAAGACGAACCATTTTTTCAGGATCTTCCGCTTTATCCAAAATTGCATTGATATTAGAATTCACTATGTCTGCAAAACGAGAGAAAATTCCCATAGTGTTTACCTCTTCAGTTAATAGCTAAATTGCTTACAGACTATGTATCAAATTACTTGCCAACTTTTCTTAAAAATAAAACATATATAAATCAAAGTGTTAATTCAAAAAAGAAAGCGCTTTAGTTCTGCAGCTTTTTAAAATACACTAGTAATTAGTTAAAAACACTAAGAGTTAGGCAATATGAGCCGTTTTCGTCAACAGGATAATCTTTTAGGCCAATCCGATAGCTTTTTGGCTGTCTTAGATAAGGTCTCACAACTCGCACCACTGGAAAAGCCAGTTCTCATTATCGGTGAGCGTGGTACTGGTAAGGAACTCATCGCTGCGCGATTGCATTACTTGTCAGAGCGATGGGATCAAGAGTATGTAAAGCTCAACTGCGCAGCGCTTAACGAAAACTTATTGGAAAGTGAACTTTTCGGTCACGAAAGTGGAGCTTTTACTGGTGCGAGTAAAAGGCATGAAGGCCGCTTTGAGCGAGCAAATGGTGGAACCCTGTTCTTAGACGAATTGGCTAACACCTCCGCCATGGTACAAGAAAAACTCTTACGAGTTATAGAATATGGCGAGTTTGAACGTGTGGGTGGCAAGCATACAGTCAAAGTTGATACTCGTTTGGTATGCGCTACCAATGAAGACTTGCCTACGTTGGCTGACGCTGGTGAATTTCGCCATGACTTGTTAGACCGACTCGCATTTGACGTTATCACGCTACCTCCACTTAGAGCCAGAAAAGAAGATATCTTATTGCTGGCTGAACATTTTGCTATCAATATGGCAAGAGATTTGGATTGGCAGTTATTCAGTGGATTTACCCGTAAAGCGACCGAACAATTGCTTGATTACCCTTGGCCAGGCAACATTCGCGAATTAAAAAATGTTGTCGAAAGAAGTCTGTATCGCCACGGCAATGATCAAATCCCAGTACATGAGATTATTTTCGATCCATTTTCTAGCCCGTTTAGGCCGTCACAAAGGATCAAAGTTCTAAAAACGCCGCCAGTGCCAGCCCCCCTGGAACCCAAAGAAAACCTCAATGTTGATAACACGGCACCGCCCAGCAGTGGGCCAGCTAGAACATTTACTTTCCCGTGCGATTTGAAAAACCTTTCTAATGAGTTTGAGATCGAACTGTTACAAAAAGCACTGGAATTTAGTCAATTTAATCAAAAGAAAACTGCACAAAACCTAGGTTTGACGTATCATCAGCTTAGAGGCTATTTGAAGAAATACAATCTGCTTGATCAAAACCAAAAACAAGAGGCATAGCGGTGCAAAAACTGTCCATTGGCGCGTTTCTCATACTCCTATTTGGCTGTAGCGATTACACGCCCAATAAAGTAAACGAAAAGTCCCGAGGTTTGGTGTACTGTGCAGAGGCGAATCCAGTAACTTTTAATCCCCAAGTTACTACCACGGGCTCTACCATAGACATCATAGCGAACCAGCTTTATGACACATTGATAAGCATCGATCCAAAAAGCGGCGAGTTTCGCCCAGAAATTGCGGAATCTTGGACTGTCAGTAATGACGGTAAGTCGTTCACTTTTTACCTGCGCAAAGATGTCGAATTTCACCACACCCACTATTTTACACCAACTAGGAAGTTAACTGCTGATGACGTGGTGTTTTCATTTAGTCGATTGTTTGATGTATATAATCCATTTCATTTTGTCGGCGATGCCACTTATCCATATTTCCAAAGTGTTGGATTAGATCAACTGATAAGACAAGTGCAAAAGGTAGATGACTACACCGTACGCTTTGAGCTCTTCAATGCTGAGAGTAGTTTTCTATCTAATATTTCGACGGATTTCGCTGTCATTTTGTCACAAGAGTACGCCCAACTACTCGCTAAAGAAGAGCGCAAGCAAGACCTTGATACCATTCCAATTGGCACAGGGCCATATAAATACCGGCAATTTCTACGAGACAACTTAATCCGCTATTATCGCAATGAACTGTACTGGAAACATCCGGTATTCATGGAACAACTGGTGTATGACATAACCGCAATTGGCACTAGCCGAATCGCAAAAATGCTGACCAAGGAATGCGATATTACTGCACATCCAAGCGCGACACAGTTGGAGGTTTTGGAAAAGCGGGCCGATATTAACGTAGAAAAAGCAGCCAATTTAAACATTGGTTACTGGGCATTTAATACGGAAAAAGCACCTTTTAATGACCCGATTGTCAGAAAAGCACTTGCTCATAGCGTCGATTTTGAAAAAATAATGCAGGCAGTTTTCTATAATAGTGGCGTACAAGCTCGGTCTATACTACCGCCCTCGTCTTGGGCATTTCAAGCCCAGCCAAACATGCCCGTTTACGATCCAGAAAAAGCTAAAGCGTTACTCGCCGAAGCTGGGCTCGCTGAGGGGTTCGAAATGACCTTGTGGGCTATGCCCGTATCACGTATCTACAATCCAAACGCGCGAAAAATGGCTGAATTAATTCAAAGAGATTTACGCGATATCGGTGTCAAAGCTCGCATTGTTGAATATGAGTGGAATACTTTTGTCGAGCGGGTTGGCAAACACGAACATGACAGCGTATTGCTAGGCTGGGCAGCTGACACGCCAGATCCAGATAATTTTTTCAGCCCTTTACTAAGCTGTACTGCAACATTCAGCGGCAAAAATCCTGCCAATTGGTGTAACCCAGAATTTGATTTATTGTTGACCAAAGCCCTAGATACAAATGACGCAGAACTCAGAAAGCACTTCTATCATCAAGCTCAAGCGATGGTGGTTGAGCTATTACCTTTGGTTCCTATTGCTCATGGACTGCGATTTCAAGCTGCACATACAGACATAAAAGACGTTTCGCTTAAGCCCTTTGGCGGCGTTTCGCTCGCTAAAGCAAGGAGAGAATAACCATGCTTGCGAAGTACCTGATAAGACGTTTGTCTCTATTATGTTTTATGCTAATTACATTAACGGTGTTCACTTTCTCACTGAACTACTTATTTCCCGGCGATTTGTTAGAAAATTTCAGTGGTGAAATTAATTCAACCTACGCACAGGCTCAGGCTTTATCGAAAAAGTACCATATTGAAGATAATCTCTTTACACAATACGGAGCATTCATAGAACGCATTTTATCTGGAGATTGGGGCCACTCCCTATCGTCAGGGGAACCCGTATTTGAACATGTCGTCAGATTATTCCCAGCAACACTGGAACTGTGTATCTATGCCTTAACGGTAGCCATTATTTTCGGCGTACCAAGTGGGGTCATCGCCAGCGCATATTATAAAAAGTGGCCTGATAAGATTATTAATTCCATGAGCCTTATGGGCTTTTCTATTCCGGTGTTTTGGTTAGCGTTGTTGCTGATTATGGCTTTTTGTTTGGGTCTAGGATTGTTTCCAATGTCCGGGCGAATAGGACTTTTATACGAAATAACGCCCGTTACTAATCTCATTTTAATAGATATAGGCTTACAAGGATTTCCGTATGGCGGTGCGGCATTTTGGGATGCGGTTCACCATTTAGCCTTACCAACTGTTGTGTTGGCAATGTACCCTACAACCGTTTTGATCCGTTTTACTAGAGACTCTATGCTTGAAGTATTAGAGCAGAACTATATTAAAACAGCTAGAGCAAAAGGCCTGAATCGCAGCCAGCTGATCCTTCACCACGCATTGCGCAACGCACTACTACCGGTGATAAAACAAATTGGCTTACAATTTAGTACCTTGATCACACTCGCTATGATCACTGAAGTTATTTTTTCATGGCCAGGTATCGGACGCTGGCTGATCGACAGTATTTATCAACGAGACTTTCCTGCTATTCAAGGTGGGTTGCTCGCAGTATCTTTTTTTGTGATCATCGCCAACATGCTGGCTGACCTTATTTATTCTTCTTTAGATCCGCTAGCAAGGAATCAGGCTCATGGCAAAATTTAATTTGTATAGTGAAGATTCCAATCGCTCTCCGCTCTTTCGACTGTGGCGGAAGTTCCGCTCAAACCATCCGGCACTGGTCGGCCTATGGCTGTTCAGCGCTTTGACAATCTTGGCTATTGTTGCGCCTTTGGTTTCTCCTTATGGCGTCAACCAACAACATGCAGATGCATTATTATTACCACCATCATGGCACCAAGCAGGTGACGTCCGTTTTATTCTTGGTACTGACGATTTAGGCCGAGATATTCTCTCTCGACTTATGAATGGCGCGACCTATACGTTTGGTTTATCGATCGTCGCAGCACTTGTAACCACATTACTAGGCGTTATTTTGGGGACTTTAGCTGGTAGTAGCAAAGGCCTTAAGTCAAGTATATTAAACCACCTGCTGGACATTACACTCGCTATCCCTTCACTGCTTCTGGCTATCATTATTATTGCCGTATTAGGACCCGGATTGATGAACACGGTTTGGGCAATCATTTTTGCCTTACTGCCACAGCATATTCATTCCATCAGAAACTTGGTCGTTAGCGAACTGAGTAAAGACTATATTATTGCGTTTAAACTTGATGGTGCGAGTCGATGGAAAATTCTGGTCCGTGGTATTCTCCCAAATATTTATGAGCACATTGTGGTTATTTTTACCATGGCCTTGTCGACAGCGATTTTGGATATTGCTGCTCTTGGCTTTCTTAAACTCGGCGCCCAACCCCCTTCAACAGAATGGGGCGCTATTTTAGCTGAAAATTTAAACCTAATATATCTTGCCCCATGGACCGTTGGGCTACCTGGTGTGCTGTTATTTCTCGCTGTTTTGTCCACAAACTTAGTGGGAGATGGACTACGCGAAGCACTAAAAAAACGTAAGGCTGACTGATGCAATTACTTGATATCAAAAACCTGACTATTGAGTTGCAAACCGAAGATGGGATTATTCGTGCCGTAGATAAAGTGAGCTTAAGTCTAAAAGAAGGCGAAGTTCATGCTTTGGTTGGCGAATCAGGCTCAGGAAAAAGCCTTATTGCGAAAGCGATTGTCGGTGTACTTAATACTCGATGGACCGTTACGGCTGATAGAATGCACTGGCGAGGTGTAGATTTAATGAGACTGTCGTCGGAAAAACGGCGAAAGTTGGTCAGCCAAGATATTGCCATGATTTATCAAGAGCCCAGTCGCAGCTTAGACCCCACCGCAACAATCTTTGATCAAGTCGCTGAATCTATCCCTGATAGCAGCTTAAAAGGCGGTTTCTTTGCCAAAAGAAAGGCACGAAAAGACAGAGTCCGGGCGTTGCTTCATAAAGCAGGGATTAGGGATGATAAAAAAATCTGTAATAGCTACCCTCACGAGCTCTCTGAGGGGCTTTGCCAAAAGATTATGATCGCAATGGCAATAGCCAGAAGCCCCAAATTACTTATTGCTGATGAGCCAACTACGGCTCTAGAAAGTACCGCCAGAGCTCAAGTATTTCGTTTACTAAAATCACTAAACCAGTTGAAAAACATGTCTATCTTAATGATTTCTCATGAACTTGAGGAAATATCAGACTGGTCTCATGCGATGCACGTTTTGTACTGCGGACAAATGGTTGAAGCAGGCCCAACTAATGTAATCTTTAACCGCCCATTACACCCTTATACGCAAGCGTTGGTAAAGAGCCTCCCCCATTTCGATCAAGGCATTGCTCACAAGCAACCTTTCTATGCTTTAAAGGGAACCATTCCACCATTACAGCATTTGCCTATCGGCTGCCGCTTAGGACCTCGCTGTCCCCAAGCTCAAAAGGAATGCGTCATTACACCAAGGCAGACGCGGTCTCATGGCCACAGCTATGCTTGCCATTTTCCACTTATTAAAGGAAAACAAAAATGCAACCCGTCTTAAAAGTGCAATCGCTTAACAAATCATATTCAGCAAGAGCCGGGTTACTCAAGCGCAAGTCAATTAAAGTCCTTAAGGATATCTCATTTGCTTTGGCGCCATATCAGACCATAGCCATCATCGGTGAAACGGGTGCTGGAAAAAGTACCCTTGCTAAAGTATTAGCAGGTGCGGATATCGCTGACTCTGGGCAAATCATCCTCAATGGCCAAACTATTGAGGATGATGGAGAAAGAGTTTCTGGATGCCGTACTATTAGGCTGATATTTCAAGATCCTACTCGTTCACTCAATCCAGGTCTTACGATTGGAGATATTCTTGATGATTGCTTGCAATTTAATACCGAGTTGACTGAAGAACAGAGAGAGAAAAAAATTAGAGCAACGCTCACGCTTGTCGGTTTGCTGAGTGAGCACTTTGATTATTATCCTCACATGTTTAGTGGCGGACAACTGCAGCGCGTCGCACTTGCACGCGCGTTAATATTAGATCCCAAAGTACTAGTGTTAGACGAGGCCTTATCATCCCTAGACCCCTCGGTTCGCGCTCAAACGGTTAACCTTTTATTAGAATTGCAAGAAGCAACTGGACTTGCTTACGTCCTTATTACCCATCATTTAAGTCTGGTTAGGCATATGAGTGATGAAATCTTGGTGCTAAATCGCGGGCGGGTCGTGGAGTATGGTCCTACAGAGGAAGTATTCACAAAACCAAAATCTAAGTCTATGCAAAGACTGCTTTCTGCCTAAATTTAGGCCTACGCTATTCTTATTTGGTAGGCCTAAGCAATGATATTTTTATTTACTCTTAAAGTTCATGCACTCGTTGGTATGACAGAATTTTAGGCCTTTCTCTGCAGCATATTTTAGCACTGCCTCTAAATTTTCCGGTGTTATATACCACTCATTTGGTGTTTTTCCTATCACATGTGTTGCTAAATATAAGGTTTCACCGCCTTTGAGTGTATCTATCGCGTGCCGAATCTTATCGAGATTAAAGCGATGAGCATCAATAGATAGTCCTGTGGTTATCGGCCTGTCACTTCGCTCACCTCTATAATTTACAGATGCCCATGAGGCAAATTTTCTAATATGACTAAAGTGTTTTTTTAACTCTGTATCTGTCTCTCTAGTATACGCACCATAAGGATATGCGTAAGAGGTTACGTCAAGACCATCACTTTTCATCGCTGAAAGCGAATCAAAAATATCATCCTCTAACCACTTTTGTAATCCGTTCTTCTCAACATAATCCTTGGCATGTTTATGAGTGGTACCGTGATGTCCAATTTCATGTCCGTGCGCGGCTATTTCTGCGACTTTTTCACTATCGATCAAGAAGTAGTGACTAACATAATAGGTAAAGGTTGCATTGTACTTATCAAACAGTGGTAAATGTTGATATATCGACTCTAACGCTCCACCATCATCAAAAGAAATATTAATTTGCTTTGGCCATATGTTTGCTTGATTGTAATGAAAGTCGTCAACGAGTTTTTGAAGCTTCGCCCATTCAAATGCTTGTTCTGGAGCTCCTAACATAAGCTCATCCATTGCCCAGTCATTTACTTTTCCGTCGCTACCCGACAACCCTTTTATGCCAACCTCCTTTAATAGCGAGAAGGTAAGGCGTTGCTTACTTCCTAATGCATAAAGTTCTGCAACTTTACAGAGTCTGGTTTGTAGCTCTTTATGATTGAGCTTATCTTGTGTATTAATCAAATAACCTTTTACTGCTTCTAAGTTATTATCTTTGATACAAGAGAATTCAGCCTTGGAAAACACGCTCAAATCTAGTTCAGTAGCATGCTCCATTCCTTGAGCATTTACTATTTTTTCAATGGCCTGAGTGGATGATAGCTGCGTATTATTATCACCAGAAGTAGTTGAACCATTCCCCCCTTGTTCACCCCCGCTCTGGGAGGTTCCCCCAACCGCAGGAGGCGGTTGTGTGATTTCATTGCCATCACCACAGCCTGCAATTAGCAGCGTAATAGCCAATATACTCAACCTAAGCTTCATACCAAATCCTTAACTATTTAAATGCATCGAGTTCCTAAAACGGATGCGAAGTATACAGGGTCCATCAAATAGAGGTCAAATAGAAACAGGTAAACAGGAGCCTTGTTCGGATTGCTGTTAAAATAAAAAAGGCGCCGAGTTGGCGCCTTTATATTGAACTTAACCTTTATCTATTGTTCAGCCACTTGCAGTTGTGGCTTTACAATCTCAGCTTTATCTTCAAGCGCGCTTAGCAACTCAAGATAATTCTTGTTGGATAGCGAAGCTACAACTTGCTGCTTCTGACTTGCATCGACGTTGGCTGGTACTTCCGGCGTTGTCACAGACTTTAATGCCAATAGTGCAGCGTCACCATTATTCAAAGCAACACTAGCGGTTTCAACTTCAGCGACTCCCGGTTTAGGTAACTTAAACGCCTCAGTGGCAATTGCAGGGGCTACTTCATAACTACGACGCTTCAATTCAGCTACTGACTGCAGTTCAACACCTTGCTGCTTTGCAATATCACTCAATGTGCGTCCTTGTTGTAACTCAACGAGTAACGCTTCAGCACGCTCTTTAACTAAACGAGCAGCTTGCTCATTTTTCAGCTGTGATTCAATTTGTGCTGTCACCTCAGCCAAAGGCTTAATTGTAGCAGCTTTATGATCTGCCACTCTCACCACCACAACATGCTCTGGCGCTACTTCGAGCACTTCAGAGTTAACACGATCTTCAATAAGCTCAGGCGTAAAAATGGCCGCACTTACTGCAGGTGCATTCAATGGTGCTGGTAATGCCGTTCTACTCGCTAATTGAGTTGACTTCACTTCTACTCCAGCTGCTGTTGCCGCCTCATCTAAAGAGCCAGCTACCTCGAATGCGACTTCAGCAACTTCTGACTGCTTTTGATAGAAGATGTCGATCTTTGCTGCTTTTTCTAGATCAGCAAGTAACTCTTCTCTTACTTCATCATAAGCTTTAACTTGCTGGCTCTGCATATCTGTAAGCTTAATAATATGGTAGCCGAATTCAGATTCAACGATACCTGAAACATCACCCACTTCAGCCAAGGCGAATGCAGCCTCTTCAAAAGCAGGGTCCATCATATCACGTTCAATCCAATCAAGGTCACCACCAAGTTCTGCACTCACGATGTCGTCTGATTGTTGCTCTGCTAAGGTAGCAAAGTCAGCACCACTTTGTAATTCAGTTAGTAACTCTTGCGCTTTAGCCTTTGCCGCATCTGCGTCTTCACTGCTATCGATTAGGATATGTGCAACACGACGCCTTTCTGCTTCTTGGTATTGTGCTTTACTTTGTTCATATGCCGTTTTAATCGCATCTTCTGAAATAGGCTCAATCAATTCAATTTCATCAGCTTTAATTTCAATGTACTGAACAGCAACTTGTTCCGGCGACTGGAATTGATTTTGGTTCAAGTTATAGTAATCTTCGATTTCTTGTTCTGAAACCGTGATGTCGTCAATCACCGACTCTTTTGTTAAGACCAAGTAATCAATGCTTCTTGTTTGCTGTTGTAGGGCAATACTGCGCTCTAATTCGTTATTAAGCACAAATTCACTGCCTGCCACTGATGACACTAACTGAGAACGCGTCATCTCATCGCGTAGGAACTCTCTAAACGTATCAGCTTGGAAGTTCATTTGACGAATAACTTGCAGGTAGCGGTCATTACTAAATTGACCTGCAATCTGGAAATAAGGCATTTCCACAATGGCTTTCATAACCTGTTCATCGCTAACTCTCAAGCCTAACTCTTTAGCAAGCTGAGATTGAAGTTCTTGTTGAACTAACCCATCAACAACACTGTTTCGCATTTGCGCCATATAATTTGGGTCTGCAGCGATTTGTGCAAAATATTCACCAAATTGTTGTTCCAACCGTGCTCTTTCATTTGAGTATGCACGTGAAAACTCAACCTGAGATATCTTAACTCCATTGACTTCTGCGACAGCTTGTTCTGTGGTTTGACCTAGGTAACCACCGATCCCTGCTAGCGCAAAAGACAAGATCACTAAACCCAATACGATTTTAGCTGCTGGCCCTTGTGAGCCTTCTCTGATCTTTTCAAGCATTTATTGTTTCTCTTATCTAAGTCAAAGCACGTAGTGCACTTTGTAGCTGTTTGCTATCCAAATTAACCTGTTCGTTATAATACCAATCCTCATTAATAACTAATCATTTTGAGGAGCTAAACCTGACGTTAGTGGCGTTAAAAATTTCTTATTTAGAACAACTAAATAGCAAAATTCTTGCCTCGCCTACACGGTCGTAGGTACCTAAACGTTAGCAGGACGCGAGAGCGGTGCTATCGCTAAGTTTTCCTTGCCTCAAAAATAAATCACTTCATTAAGTGGATTGGTATAACTTATCCGATTAACTTATCAAGCTATAAAAAAAGCGTATCTTATCAGATACGCTTTTTTTCTTGAAGCAGTTAGCGGCGTATTATCCCGCTTGAACTAAAGTCTATTAGTTTACTGCGTCTTTAAGCGCTTTACCCGCTTTGAAAGATGGGATATTAGCCGCTGCGATTTGGATAGTTTCACCAGTCTGTGGATTACGGCCTGAACGAGCTGCGCGCTCACGAACAGAGAAAGTTCCAAACCCTACTAACGCAACAGAGTCACCGTCTTTCAGCGCACCAGTTACAGACTCAATGAATGAATCTAGAGCACGACCAGCAGCCGCTTTTGAAATGTCAGCATCAGCTGCGATTTGATCGATTAATTGAGATTTATTCACAATATCATCCTCTTCCATTGTTATTATCAAAACTGTCTTTATGACATTTTTGCTATTTTACTTAGAGACATCACAGCGACTCTCTAATTCTCAAAACTTTGCTCAACCCTAGGAGCTACGGGGCCTCCGAACTACCTGAGTCGATTACAGTGCCTAACTTAACATACCTTTTAGATTTGAAAAGCTTTTTCAGGCACTTTTTTCCATTTTTTATGAGTTTTTTTAAGATTCAACCTTAAAACTGTCTAACGGCTGCGCAAGTGCTAGTTCAAGTACTTCTTCTATCCACGAAACAGGGTGTATATCTAAGCCCTGCAGAACATTTTCTGGTATCTCTTTTAGATCTCTTTCGTTCTTCTTAGGAATAAGTACATGCTTTATACCACCGCGATGGGCGGCTAGTAACTTTTCTTTCAGACCACCTATAGGAAGTACTTCACCACGAAGTGTGATCTCACCAGTCATAGCAACATCAGCGCGCACTGGGTTACCAGTCAAGCTTGAAACTAAGGCAGTAACCATAGCTATACCAGCACTCGGACCATCCTTCGGTGTTGCACCTTCTGGAACGTGGACGTGAATATCGCGCTTTTCATAAAAGTCTTCGTTTATTCGCAACTTTTCAGCACGGTTTCTCACCACTGTCATAGCGGCTTGAATCGATTCTTGCATCACATCACCGAGTGAGCCGGTGTAAGTTAATTTGCCTTTACCAGGGACTGCCGCACATTCGATAGTCAGCAAATCACCACCAACTTCAGTCCAGGCTAGACCTGTCACTTGCCCGACACGATTACCGTCTTCCGCACGACCATAATCATAACGCTGCACACCTAAAAAGTCTTCGAGGTTGTCTTGATTGATCACGACCTGTTTAACAGACTTATCTAATAGTATATTTTTAACCGCTTTACGGCATAGCTTTGAAATTTCACGTTCCAAATTACGCACCCCAGCTTCTCGGGTGTAGAAACGAATGATGCCAATGATTGCACTGTCTTCAATTGCGATTTCTTCCGCCTTGAGGCCGTTACGTTTTACTTGTTTTGGAATTAGGTGCTGCTTAGAGATATTTAGCTTTTCGTCTTCCGTATAACCAGATAAACGGATCACTTCCATTCTATCTAGCAATGGACCTGGAATATTGAAGCTGTTAGATGTCGCAACAAACATAACATCTGAAAGATCATAATCAACTTCTAGATAGTGGTCTGCAAAAGTGCTATTTTGCTCCGGATCTAACACTTCTAATAACGCTGACGCTGGGTCCCCTCGCATATCGGAAGACATCTTATCGATTTCATCCAATAGGAATAACGGGTTCTTAACCCCTACTTTAGTCATGCTCTGAATCAGCTTACCAGGCATAGAACCGATATATGTTCTTCTGTGACCACGAATTTCAGCTTCATCACGAACGCCACCAAGCGCCATTCGGACATACTTACGACCCGTTGAGCGCGCGATAGACTGACCGAGACTGGTTTTACCAACACCAGGAGGACCAACCAAGCAAAGAATTGGACCTTTTAATTTGTTAGTACGTTGCTGTACCGCCAAATATTCGATAATACGCTCTTTCACTTTGTCCAGACCATAATGATCAGCATCGAGAATCTTTTGCGCCGCAGCTAGGTCTTTTTTAACTTTTGAACGTTTGCGCCAAGGTACGTTAATCATCGTCTCGATATAAGAACGTACTACTGTCGCTTCCGCCGACATAGGAGACATCATTTTCAGTTTATTTAGTTCTGAAAGTGCTTTTTCCTCAGGTTCTTGAGGCATTTTCGCTTCGCTGATGCGTTTTTTCAGCGCTTCGAATTCATCCGGTACATCATCCAGCTCACCCAATTCTTTCTGAATGGCTTTCATTTGTTCATTGAGGTAATACTCTCGTTGCGACTTTTCCATTTGTTTTTTCACGCGCGAACGGATTTTTTTCTCAACTTGTAACAGATCTATCTCGCCTTCCATTAATGCCATCAAATATTCTAGACGCTCTGTTACGCCGGCGATCTCTAGAACCTTTTGCTTTTCTGGGACTTTAATGGGCATGTGCGCAGCCATCGTATCTGCTAAACGTGCTGCTTCATCTATACCAGAGACTGAAGTTAGTACTTCAGGTGGGATCTTCTTATTTAGTTTTACATAGCCTTCAAATTGACTTAACGCACTTCTAACTAGCACATCTTGTTCTTGTTCGTTAACTTCTTCCGAGGCGATGTACTGTGCTTCTGCTAAAAAATAGTCATCACTAACCAAGAATTTTTCTATTTTGGCTCTTTGAGTACCTTCGACCAGTACTTTGACGGTACCATCAGGGAGCTTGAGTAATTGCAAAACGGTTGCAATTGTACCTGTGTGATAGATTTCTTCAGAATTTGGGTCATCTACTGACGCGTCCTTTTGCGCCACTAAAAATATTTGCTTGTCATTATCCATCGCTGCTTCAAGGCATTTTATTGATTTTTCTCTGCCGACAAACAATGGAATAACCATGTGCGGGTACACAACGACATCGCGCAGCGCCAACACAGGAATTTCGACTCGATCCGTTCTTTCAAGCGTCATTATAATCTCTTCGCACTTAGTTTAATTCGTGAATACAGTGCTATATGGGGATAGCACCAATAAAGTTCAACATGTTGATAAAAAAAGGAGCGCTAGGCTCCTTATAATGAATCTCAGTCGAACTATTCAGATACCGCCTTTTCTTGACCGTTATTTTCATAAATCAAGATTGGGTCTGATTCACCTTTTATGACTGTTTCGTCAATAACTACCTTACTGACCTCTTCAATTGAAGGTAATTCATACATGGTATCTAACAATACCGCTTCAACAATCGAACGTAGTCCACGAGCACCCGTTTTGCGCTCCATCGCTTTGTGAGCAATGGCTTTAAGTGCATCTTCACGGAACTCCAGCTCGACGCCTTCCATTTGGAATAGTGCAGCATATTGCTTGGTGAGCGCATTCTTCGGCTCGTTTAAAATTTCAATCAATGCATCTTCATCAAGTTCAGATAACGTTGCAACGACAGGTAACCGGCCAATGAATTCTGGAATAAGTCCATACTTGACCAAGTCTTCTGGCTCTACATCTTTGAATGTGTCGCTCAAGCTACGCTCAGCGTCCTTCGAGCGAACTTCTGCATTAAAACCAATACCCGTATTTTTGTTACTACGTTGTTCAATCACTTTATCAAGACCAGCAAATGCACCGCCGCAGATAAACAAGATTTTTGAAGTATCAACCTGTAAAAATTCCTGCTGTGGATGCTTTCTGCCGCCCTGAGGTGGAACCGACGCAACGGTACCTTCAATCAGTTTCAATAGCGCTTGCTGTACACCCTCTCCTGATACATCACGCGTGATTGAAGGGTTATCTGATTTGCGAGAAATCTTGTCTATTTCATCAATATAGACAATACCTCTTTGTGCTTTCTCAACATCATAATCACACTTTTGAAGCAACTTCTGAATAATATTTTCAACGTCTTCACCCACATAACCTGCTTCCGTTAATGTGGTTGCGTCCGCCATAGTGAAAGGTACGTCAAGTAAGCGCGCTAGCGTCTCTGCGAGCAATGTTTTTCCGCTTCCCGTCGGGCCAATCAATAAGATGTTACTCTTGCCAAGCTCTACTTCTGGTTTACCACCTAGA
Source organism: Pseudoalteromonas sp. T1lg65 (assembly GCF_051930985.1). Taxonomy (NCBI): domain Bacteria; kingdom Pseudomonadati; phylum Pseudomonadota; class Gammaproteobacteria; order Alteromonadales; family Pseudoalteromonadaceae; genus Pseudoalteromonas; species Pseudoalteromonas sp. T1lg65. Next base: position 2,653,822 of record NZ_CP196837.1, read on the forward strand.
TTGCGTAAACGCTTATAGTGATTATATACCGCAACCGAAAGCACTTTCTTAGCGTGGTCCTGGCCAATAACATAATCATCCAAATGGTCACGAATTTCCTTTGGTACTGGTAATCTATCAGACGCGTCATGCTTGGGCGCAATGTCTTTGATTTCTTCCCGAATGATGTCGTTACATAATTCGACGCACTCGTCGCATATATAGACGGAAGGACCGGCAATTAATTTTCTGACTTCATGCTGACTTTTACCGCAAAATGAGCAGTAAAGTAGTTTGTTATTTTTGTCGCCGTCTGTTGGAGTGTCTGACATTCAGCTACCTCATTCTCATGTCGTTATCGTTAGATAACTTGTTACTTCATTTTACTATACCAAAGATTAGCACCTTTGGCACAGTCCTGATCACCTTTAAGTGATCAGGCATGTGTTGTGACTTATTTTAAATCGCGACGCGAATGTACGGCATCTATTAACCCGTATTCCAATGCCTGCTCTGCGGTCATAAAATTGTCACGGTCGGTGTCATTGGCAACCCTTTCATAAGGTTGGCCTGTATGATCAGCCATCAAACGATTTAACTTTTCTTTGATAGATAAAATCTCTCTTGCATGGATTTCAAAATCCGATGCTTGGCCTTGGAAACCGCCTAGAGGCTGATGGATCATCACTCGAGAATTAGGCAAACAGTAACGCTTGCCCTTCGCGCCGCCTGATAGCAAGAATGCTCCCATGCTAGCAGCCTGGCCCACACATACTGTACTTACATCCGGTTTTATAAAATTCATTGTGTCGTAAATAGACAAACCAGCTGTGACTGAGCCGCCTGGAGAATTGATATACAAGTAGATATCTTTATCCGGGCTCTCTGACTCCAAAAATAGCATTTGAGCCACAATCAGGTTCGCCATTTGGTCTTCAACTTGACCCGTTAAAAAAATGATTCTGTCTTTTAATAGACGAGAGAAAATATCGTAAGAACGTTCGCCTTTCGATGTTTGCTCCACAACCATAGGTACTAGCGCGTTGATAGGATCGATCATACCGTCATTCATATTTTTATTCCTTATTCGCATTGGAGCTGCAGCAATGCAAGAGGTTAAACTTTTTTAGTTGCCAAACAAAGTTCAAACCCGATAACAACTGGAACAAGCGTATAGCTATGTTACCCAGGTTACACCAGTTAATTAGGATTGAATAAGCTTAGATATATGTATTGTATATACTAATATCAAGTCACAATATAAATTACTAGTTGATATCAGAGAAAGTTTTTGCAAATTGCATCGTTTGATTTATTTGTGAGCGCTTTATTTAAAATGTTCCGATTTATACGATGTACTTTTTAGTTTTGTTGACCTCAAAAAAACAAAATGGCCCGAACTACTCTACGAGTAATCGAGCCATTAATTTTACGATTTAGCCAAACGGCGTTATCGTTATTACTGAGCAGCTTGCTGTGGGTTCATGATGTCGTCGAATGACTTCTCAACATCAGAAACGTTTGCAGAAGCAAGAACGGCTTCAACAGCCAACTCTTCAATTGCTACATTACGCATTTGCTGCATAAGCTGGTCGTTAGCTTTGTAGTAAGCAACAACTTCAGCCGGATCTTCGTATGCAGAAGCCACAGTTTCGATTAGCTCTTCAACTTTCGCATCATCTGCTTTGATTTCGTTTTTCTTAACAACTTCACCTAAAAGAAGACCTGTCTTAACTCGCGTTAACGCTTGCTCATGGAACAGCTCTGCTGGTAGCTCAGGCATGTTTTGTGCGTTACCACCAAATCGTTGTGCAGCTTGTTGACGAAGCGCATCGATTTCTTGATCGACAAGTGCTTTTGGCACATCAACTTCGTTTGTTTCAAGAAGACCTTTGATCGCTTGATCTTTCAAGTTTGCTTTAACTGCTTGGTTAAGCTCACGTTCCATGTTCTTCTTAACTTCTTCTTTAAGTGCGTCAACACCACCTTCAGCAACGCCAAACTTAGTTGCAAACTCATCTGTTAGTTCAGGAAGCTCTTGCACTTCAACTTTCTTAACAGTGATAGTAAACTGTGCAGCTTTGCCTTTTAGATTCTCAGCGTGGTAGTCTTCAGGGAAAGTTACGTCTGCTACAACTTCTTCGCCTGCTTTTTTGCCAACGATACCATCTTCGAAACCTGGGATCATACGACCTTGACCAAGCTCTAGAGGGAAGTCTTCCGCTTTACCACCTTCAAACTCTTCACCATCGATAGTGCCTACGAAGTCAACTGTAACACGGTCTTTTTCGCCTGCTGCAGCATCGCTTTCAGCCCAAGTAGCGTGTTGTTTGCGAAGAGTTTCTAACATGTTAGCTAGGTCTTCGTCTGTTACAGCAACCACTGGTTTTTCAACACTGATTTTCTCAAGATCTTTTAGTTCAACTTCTGGGTAAACTTCAAAAGTCGCTTCAAACTGAAGGTCTTTACCAGCTTCTAGTGATTTTGGTGCAAAAGTTGGCGCACCTGCTGGGTTTATTTTTTCAGAAACAATTGCTTCGATATAGTTACGTTGCATTAGGTCGCCAGCAACTTCTTGACGAACTGCAGCACCATAGCGCTTGTTAATAACAGAAACAGGTACCTTACCTGGGCGGAAGCCATCGATACGCTGTGTTTTTGACAATTGTTGTAGGCGCTTTTTAACTTCAGTCTCAACGTTCTCTGCAGGAACGGTGATGGTCAGACGGCGCTCAAGGCCTTGAGTCGTCTCAACAGAAACTTGCATGATTTACCTCAATCTTCATTTTTGGCGACAAAGCGCCTTCCTTACTAACAAAACAATCATCATGCTGTAAAAGGCCATTGGCAATTTTGCCAACCTATCTGGCTGCATGTGACGCTTGTTGCCTGCCCTACGGGCACATCGTTAATTAATAGACGCGGCATTATAACCTATTCAACGCCGGAGTCGAGCTATCAGGTTAAATATTTGGAGATAATGATGCTAATTGCTTAAAACTTAGTAAATTTGATTGGAATACTAGAATAATTTCTGAGAAGAGGTGGTCGGCGATGCAGGATTTGAACCTGCGACCCCTTGGACCCAAACCAAGTGCGCTACCAAGCTGCGCTAATCGCCGATAAATAAACATTTTTTTGAAAGTGGTCGGCGATGCAGGATTTGAACCTGCGACCCCTTGGACCCAAACCAAGTGCGCTACCAAGCTGCGCTAATCGCCGACTAATCAGACTATGTAGATGGGGCGACTGATGGGACTTGAACCCACGACAACCGGAATCACAATCCAGGGCTCTACCAACTGAGCTACAGCCGCCACTACATAAGTGACAAGTAAGAATGGCGCACCCTGAAGGATTCGAACCTTCGACCGACGCCTTAGAAGGGCGTTGCTCTATCCAGCTGAGCTAAGGGCGCATAACGAAACATCTTCATGTTACTATTCTTACTTGAATAGTGGTCGGCGATGCAGGATTTGAACCTGCGACCCCTTGGACCCAAACCAAGTGCGCTACCAAGCTGCGCTAATCGCCGACATTTACCGTTGAGAACTAAGAACCGATTAATCGGTGTGTCCTCGTTGGCAACGGGGTGCATAATAGTGATTTGCCCCGATCAGGTCAAATATTTTTTTTAGTTTTTATTTCAACTGCCTATTTTTGCCACAATGTGTCGATATTCTGTCTAGTTACGCCATATTTTGTACTATTAATCCTTAGCTTAGAGAATAATATGTCATTTATTATTAGTTCAACTTGGCTGAATATTGTTTTTTTGAGAAAATAGCGGGCAAATGTCCTCCTTTTAGAGCAATCATCATACCGGTCGGTATTATAACGCTCATGGTGAGTACAGCTAATATTAGAGTATCCCATACATTGCAACTTAAATTAGAGGCTTAAATAAGAGTTGAAGCCATTTGCATTATGATAAAATGAAAGCTCTATTATCGTTCAAGTTTTTAACCCTTACTTATAGGTCAATCATGACGGCAAACATCATCGATGGCAAAGCTATCGCCAAACAAGTTCGTTCTACTGTTGCGCAACGAGTTCAACAAAGGCAAGCACAAGGCCTAAGAGCTCCAGGACTAGCAGTCGTGTTAGTTGGACAAGACCCGGCTAGTCAGGTTTATGTGGGCTCAAAACGCAAAGCTTGTGAAGAAGTAGGTTTTGTTTCGAAGTCTTATGACTTACCCGGAGATACTAACGAGCAGCAACTACTTGAATTGGTTGATGCGCTAAATGCCGATCCGGAAGTAGACGGTATCTTGGTTCAACTGCCGCTGCCAAATGGTTTAGACGCAGAGAAAGTACTCGAAAGAATTCATCCACATAAAGATGTCGATGGATTTCACCCATACAATGTAGGCAGACTTGCGCAAAGAATGCCTTCACTTCGCCCATGTACACCCAAAGGAATTATCACCCTGCTCGACTCAACTGGTGTTCACTATAAAGGGATGCATGCCGTTGTTGTTGGTGCATCAAATATCGTTGGTCGCCCTATGTCATTAGAGCTTCTTCTTGCCGGTTGCACCACAACGGTTTGTCACAAATTTACGAAAGACCTAGAAGCACACGTTCGCCGCGCTGATCTATTGGTTGTTGCGGTTGGCAAACCTGAATTTATTCCGGGCGAGTGGGTTAAAGAAGGCGCTATTGTCATCGATGTCGGCATCAACCGTTTAGAGTCTGGGAAATTAGTTGGCGATGTGCAGTACGATGTTGCAGAAAAAAGTGCTAGCTTCATTACGCCAGTACCGGGTGGCGTTGGCCCGATGACTGTCGCAAGCTTAATTGAAAATACACTTGAAGCATGTGAAAAGTATCATAGTTAAATACACGAAAAAGGGCCTTCAATAAGGCCCTTTTTACTATCATATTGATACCGATGAAAATTCATAAACTAACTTTCAAGCGTGTCTTTGTTCGCTCGGTTACGTTCTTGTGATAAGGCTTCATTCATCGCTTCTTGTAGTGCTGCCATCCGTTCCTCTAGCTCTTTAGGCGAAATCTTTCCTTCCGCCGCAAGCTTTTCTAGTTCCGCCATTTTCTCTTTGAGCTCATCTATTTGCTCTTTATTTGCCCCTAAGCGGCTAAAAATTACCGCTTCTTTCATTTTTTCCAAAAACGTCTGGTTGCGTTCAACTACTTTATACTTAGCTGGCTCTTTGGCAGGAACTGCTGGTGCTGCTGTCGTTTGCTTTTCCATATTTGTGGCTACAAAATAATTGTGTGGAACAGTGGCGGTATTTTCAGTCTTGATTGCCGCTAACTGTTGTCGCTCTTCAAAAGGTGGCGTTTGATTAATCGCGTTTGTTTGGTAGGTTATCATCATTGCTCTCCTTGATTTAATCAAAAAGAGCAAACAATGTGCCATTATTAGATATGGCTGGGGATAGGTCTGTGTGGCAAGTTTACGTCTTGATTTTGGCCGCGGTGACGTAGTAAATGATCCATTAGTGTAATTGCCAACATCGCCTCTGCGATAGGAATTGCACGAATGCCTACACAGGGATCATGACGCCCTTTAGTCACCACCTCGCGGGGTTCATTATGGGTATTAATACTTCTGCCTGGCACAGAGATGCTTGATGTAGGTTTAAGCGCAATTGAGGCGATGATGTCTTGTCCGGTAGAAATACCAGCCAATACACCACCAGCATGATTTGAAGCAAACCCCTCTGGAGTAAGTTCATCTCGATGCTCTGATCCTTTTTGCTCAATTACATCAAACCCATCGCCAATTTCTACGCCCTTAACCGCATTGATGCTCATTAGTGAATGTGCGATTTCTGCATCCAGTCTATCAAAAACAGGCTCGCCTAAACCCACAGGCACATTCTTAGCGACCACTTTAACCTTGGCACCCACAGAGTCACCTTCTTTTTTCAAAGTGCGCATATACTCGTCAAGCGCTTCCAGCTTAGATTCATCTGGGAAGAAGAAAGGGTTGTTCTCTACCACTGTCCAATCAAACGTTTCTGCTTTTATGGGACCTAATTGTGATAAGCAAGCGTGGATTTCAATGTTATGAATTTGCTTTAAGTACTTCTTGGCAATTGCACCTGCTGCAACACGGATCGCAGTTTCTCTTGCAGATGAACGGCCACCACCTCGGTAGTCGCGGTGACCATATTTGTGCCAGTAGGTATAGTCACCATGCCCAGGTCTAAAAAGATCTTGAATATTTGAATAATCTTTCGAGCGTTGATCGGTATTTTCTATCAGCAGGCCAATACTCGTACCTGTCGTTTTACCTTCAAACACACCAGAAAGGATCTTCACCTCATCGCCTTCACGACGCTGAGTGGTGTAACGACTTTGGCCTGGTTTTCTGCGATCTAAATCAATTTGTAAATCCGCTTCAGTAATTTCAAGCCCTGGTGGTACGCCATCGACTACACCGCCCAAAGCAACACCGTGACTTTCCCCAAAAGTCGAAACCTTAAATAATTGGCCAATGCTATTGCCTGCCATTTTCTTTCCTCATTCCAAAAGTTACAACAGCAAGCATTAACTCACTGTCAATCTGCAAAATAATCGAGTAACTGTTGTTTTGTTACTACAAATACACCAAGTCCACCATGTTCAAACTCTAACCAAGTAAACGGTGCATCTGGGAATTGCGATTCCATATGTACCATAGAATTACCAACCTCGACAAATAACAATCCGTCATCATTTAGATGCTCAGCTGCCTCGGTAAGTAAAGTGCGCGTTACGTCTAAACCATCGTCACCCGATGCCAATCCTAACTCTGGTTCATGATGGAACTCGTCCGGTAAATCTGACATATCTTCAGCATCAACATAAGGTGGGTTAGCAACAATCAAGTCATACTTTTGGTCAGGAACACCACTAAAGACGTCTGATTGGATAGCAAAAACTCGGTCTTGCAACATGTATTCTTCAATATTGATATCTGCAACGGCAAGCGCTTCGAAAGAGATATCGACCGCGTCAACTTGCGCTCTATCAAATGCTTTAGCTAACGCAATTGCAATACAACCCGAGCCTGTACACATATCTAAGATTCTGGTGACTTTATTTGGCGATGCTACCCATGGCGCAAATTTTTTCGCGATTAACTCTGCAAACGGTGAGCGAGGAACTAAAACACGTTCGTCGACATAAAACGGCATACCAGCAAACCATGCTTGATTGGTAAGGTATGCCACAGGAATACGCTGCTCGACTCTAGCTTTAATATACTGGAGTAAATTGACTTTCTCACTTTGAGTTAGGCGTGCATGCATGATTTCTTTTGGGGCATCAATGGGCATGTTCAGTACAGGTAAAATTAGGTGGACAGCTTCATCCCAGGGGTTATCCATGCCGTGTCCAAAATAAACTTCATGAGTTACAAATTGGCTTGCTGTCCAGCGCACCCAATCTTGGATCGTATGTAAATCCTGATAAGCTTCAGACGCAGCTTCGTCAGTTATAAGCGTTTGTTCGACATCACTCATGGTTATTCTCTTTAAAAATTCTAAACAGCGCTATTGTAGCGGTTTTTAAGCTAGGTTTTTACGGTTTTTTTATTTAAAATGCTGCGATGAACAGAGATATAAACAACAAGCCAATTGAGCTAGACGACTTTGCACTTTTTAAACAAACATTAAAAGGTGTAAAACCACTCAAGCAAGATCAGGTACAGCTCAAACGCGCAAAGAAACAGCCTAGTGTTGCACTTAAGCAGCAAACTCGTCAGCAGCAATCTGAGTTCTACTTTTCCGATGAGTACGTTCCTGACATCGACACCTCAGGCACCGTTAATTACGTTCGAGAAGGCGCTGATCGCTATTTAGCGAAGCAACTACGCCGCGGAGATTATGCGCCCGAGTTAATCTTAGACCTTCACGGTTTGAATAAAGAAACGGTAAAACAAGAATTAGCCGCCCTCATTCACGCCTGTAAAAAGCAACATATCGCATGCGCTTGTATTGTTCATGGTATCGGTGAACGCGTATTAAAACATAAAGTGCCACAATATCTCGTGCAACACCCCGATGTACTCGCGATTCATCAAGCCCCTCTAGAATATGGTGGACAAGGTGCTTTATTAATTTTGATAGCCTTACCAGAAGACCCAAGTTTTGGCCGTTGACAGCGGTCAAAGCAGTCCTGTAACCTCAAAATCGAACTTTAAATTACGCTAAAGTTTGGTTATTTTCACACTTCCATTAGTCAAAATACCCACACTACTATTGTTACAACATTCCTTATAAAAATAAAACTGCTTAAAAATCAGTGAAATAAAGTTTTTTTTGATATTGGCACAACCTTTGTAATAGTCAATGCGACTAATAAATCAAAAGGAGCCTAGTCATGAATACTTTAGCGAAATTAACTCTATCTGGTGTTTTAGTTGTTGTTAGTTCAACAAGTTATGCGACAGAAACAAATGCAGACTCATCTTTGCTCAGCGATATCAAAACTAAAATTGCACAAAGCATTGAGGAATCGATTAAAACTAGTTTAACGAACCTGAAAATAGAAACTAAGCAGGCTGTCACTGAAGCAATGGTGAAGGAAGCGAAGCAGCATGTTGAAAACAAGGACCGAAAAGATGATTGATCAGTTAACTTTTTTGAGCCTATTTGCAACACCTGTCATTAGCTTAGTTGCTGCTTACTTTAGCTTTCAAGTGATCAGAACAGTTAGTCAGTATTTAAGTATTAATTAGACGTTATTTTGCTAAAGCTAGGCAAGGTAGCCAACAATTAGTCTTGTACCAAGGGGTTAATAAACTGATTAATTCTATTGGTACGCCATGTTTAGTAAACGCCCTGGAACAAAAAACCGCCTTTCGGCGGTTTTTTTATATGAAAGGAAGGATTATAGATCGCCTTCATTTTCAGATAGGAATTTAGCAACACCTGCAGGGCTTGCGTCCATACCTGCTTTACCTTCAGTCCAACCAGCTGGACATACTTCACCGTGCTCTTCGTGGAATGCAAGTGCATCAACCATGCGTAGCATTTCGTCGATGTTACGACCAAGAGGAAGGTCATTAACTACTTGGTGACGAACATTACCTTCTGAGTCAATTAGGAAAGAACCACGGAAAGCAACACCTGCTTCTGGGTGCTCCACGTCATATGCTTGACAGATTTCATGCTTCACGTCAGCAATTAGAGCGTATTTAACTGGACCGATACCACCTTCATTTACTGGAGTGTTACGCCATGCGTTGTGAGAAAACTGAGAGTCGATAGAAACACCGATAACTTCAACACCACGCTTTTGGAATTCTTCATAACGTTTGTCGAAAGCAATTAGCTCTGAAGGGCAAACAAAAGTGAAGTCTAGTGGGTAAAAGAAAATAACCGCTTTTTTACCTTTGATACGCTCGTGAAGGTTGTAACCGTCTACAATCTCACCATTACCTAGTACTGCTGCAGCTGTAAAGTCTGGAGCCTTGCGGCCTACTAATACACCCATTTTATTCTCCAATCGTTAGTTTATTTCCAATGAGCACATCTCACAGTTAACCATGTGATGTGATTTTGTTTTTATATTGAGGCAACTTAAATAAAAAACAACCCCAAAAACTGCGCCTAGTTTAGATAGCTAATGAAATAAATAACAATCGAAAAATCCGATAACAGCAATCTGAAAAAACGATGGCACTTGGGTTAAGTCAAACCTTACTAAAAAACCACCAAATCGAGAGCTATTATGAAGATTTTTAGACAACAAAAAAGCCTCATGTGAAACAGGAGGCTTTTCTTTTTATTCTCGATTTAAGGCGAGTTAATCCATAATGTTTTCTGGCATATCACCACGGATCTGTTGCCAAATTTCACCTGATTGATGACCATATTTTCTCATTAAGGAAATGGCTCCATCATGCTCGCGTTGTTCGGCAAGTTGAGTTAAATCTTTATAAAACTGACTGGCCAAAGCGCGTGTTCTAGCATCTGAAAAATAGTGACTACCTAGCCTAGAATAAAGTCCTCGGAAACCATTTAAGATCAACACATAAATCTTGTTATTTCCGGCAACTGCGAGTTCATGGTGGACCTGATAATCATAATCAGCATAAGCTTCTGCTGTGTCCTCTAATTCTCCATGTTTGGAGAGGATATCAATGACTCTCTGCGGGTTAAACTTAATCGCTGCACGAGTATAGATAGCGCTAATGTTGGTACGAGCAGAAAGTAACTGATCTGTTAGCTCTGGCATTTTATCTTCATCCAAACGCGCTAACGTCTCAAGGATGTTTAATCCAGAGGTTTCCCAAAAGTTATTCACTCTCGTTGGTTTACCGTGTTGGATTGTTAACCAGCCATCGCGGGCCAACCGCTGTAATACTTCACGAAGTGTGGTTCTTGTGACACCAATGAGCTCAGATAATTCTCGCTCTGCTGGCAAAATAGAACCGGGAGGGAATTCTCCATTCCAAATCGACTCAACAATATACTCTTCAGCAAATCCTGCTGGGCTTTTGGCTTTGAAAATTCTCATCTCACACCACTTTATTATTGGACCAATACCTGTATTTTTTGCAGGCTGCGCTCGTTAATCCACTGATTGTACCAGATGAAGCCGAACTAACAAGCAACAAATCATCCCAGTATTGAATACCATCCTTTTAGCTTTTTTAAGGCTCAAAAATCATCCATTTTTCTATCATTGGTAGAAGTTAGCGAGGCTTGACGTTCTTTTATACCCTTACGCCATTGCTGCTTAAACTGCTCATCGTTGATAAATAGCAAATAAAGGTGCTGTGAAAAAAAACTATCGTTGTAATCTGGCAACCATCCTTGTGCAAATAAATTTTTGAGACTTTGTTGTTGTTTTTCGGTATCACCTTTTATTCCATACCAAAATGGTAAGAGCGCGTCGGGTATAACATGTTGCTGATCTCTATATATTTCCAGTAAGTGCACAACGGATCCTAGCTGCTCCTGCTGTTTCGCTAGTTTGAGCATCATCGCATAGGTTAGATATTGCCCTTCATTTCCTATTACTGGCGCTTCAAGGTTTTTAATGGCAGAAAAGTGTCGCTCGAATATTTGCAGCGCATGCGCTGCTTGGTCGCTCATAATTAACGCCAATACGTAAGGCATGACATAGTGATTTCCGGTCATACTCAACTCATATCGTTGACGCAATAGCTCTAGCGCTTTAGTGTTATTACCTTGCTGCCATGCGAGTCCAGCCTCAACATACAGCTGAAACGATTTGGAAATCGAGCGAATATTTGTGGCATTTTGGTAATAGTCGAGCGCTTCTTGAGTACGTCCCAAGCTCAATAACACAAGTACATGACTCAGCTGATGAGCTGGATACAGTTTAATGTACTCAGTGTTATTTTTTTGATACCAATTTAGATACTGCTCAGCACGATTGGCATTCAATCGATAAAAATCCAAAGCATAGAGCGGGTTATTCTTAGTATGAGGTGCAACTTCAACACTACGTTCAAAGTACCTCCTTGCTTCATCAAGTTTTCGGTTGGTTAAGTAAGCATAGGCAAAACCTCGAATAATAACGGGATCATTGGGTGCCAAACGATACGCATTTTGATGCGCAGCTAACGCTTCTTCTACCTTTCCTTGATCGCGAAGATATCGACCATACCAATGCCACAAACGTGGATGCGTCTGCGATACTTCAAACCCTCGTTGAAAATATTCACCCGCTAGTTGCAAATTCTCTTCTGTCATTGCAAAGCGAGCAAGTGAGGTGATGACCTCGATGTGCTCCCGGTTTAATGATTCTGCTTTTTCTAGCAGTGGCCGACATAACGACAACAATTCAAATTCCGACACATCACCATAGACACTAAGCTCCATATAAGTGTTACAGAGGCCACTTAATGCCGCGAGACTATCGCTTTGCTTGGATAATACTTGTTGATATATCGACTTTGCCCGTTCAAGGCTTTTGGGTTCGGTACTGTGTGATAAGTGTTTCGCCAACGACAGTTCATCAAAATATTGCTGTTGCTGGGTGGCCGGTGAGCCTTCTCTATATATGAGTATTGCCAACACCACAGTTATTACTGTTAAAGCAGTGGCTATTAGAAGACTTGTATATTTGAACTTTCGAGCCAAGCGAAGCTCTGGAAACTGAGTTTGTGGCGTAACTATTGTTGGAGAAATCCTGTAACCCTGCCCCGAAATTCTTTCTATATAGTCTTCAAACTGAGGATCGGTATTGAGTATTTTTCTCAGTTGCGCGATAGCCTGATATACCGAGTTGTCTGATACAATTTTTGGCTTCCAAACTAACTCTACAATTTCATCGATGCTGAGAGGCTTTGCGTCGCTTTCGACCAATACTAGGAGTAGTTTCATAACCTTTGGCGTCAGTGTATACACATCACCATCAATACATTGACTAATTTGATTCAACTCTGGTTCAATTATCCAATTACCTAGACGCAAATTTTTCAATGAGAAGCACCTTTTAACCTAATGATAGTTATAGTTTTATTTTTATTTAAGAAAAATTTCAGAGTTTATTAAGTTAGAAATTAAACATAAACAACTGTAGCTCGTTATTCTCCAAACCACGTTAACCAAACCTATCTCTAACTGGACTAAACAATGAAAAAATATAAATCACTTATCACCGCAATATTAGCTCTTAGCTCTCAATCTCTGTATGCACAAGTTGAACTACTGATTGAAAATGCAACTATTTTAACTCCAAAAAACAAACATCAAGTCGAAACAATGACAAACCACTGGGTAGCAATAAATGAGGGTAGAATTATTCAGGTTTCTAATGCAAAAGAAAAGCCTTCTGCACTACGCATTATCGATGCAAGCGGTAAATTTTTAATGCCTGGACTCACTGACAGCCATGTTCACTTGAAAACCATGCCTGGACTTTTGAGAAGTGACGCTAACGCAGATAACATGCAAGAGCAATTTTTACAAAGGCAAGGCCGAAATTATCTATATTTTGGCGTGACTCAAGTCATTGACCCGTCTAATACCGCAGAAGGTATGGACGCATTTTCACAACACAGCCTTTCACCAGACGCCTACTTTTGTGGCGCGATGCCAATTTATCAGGGTTACAATGGACAAGATTTTGATTACTCAGAGTTACATCAACACCGTCCTTATTTTATTCATCAACATACTGACCCTATTCACAAAATACCAACTCAGCAGCTTGCTCTTCATCAGAATGATGCGCCACTGACACGAATGAAATCGGATGGCGCAACCTGTGCCAAGCTTTATTTCGAGGATGGGTTTGGTGCTAGAAGTGATATTCCACTCATTACCAAAGAGAGTGCCCGAGCAGTCACAAAGACGGCAAGTAAACTCAAACTTCCAGTCATGGCGCATGCCAATGCAGTCGATATGCAACAACTAGCAGTCGATGCCAAAGTAAATATTATGGCTCACGGACTATGGAGCTGGCTAGATTACCAATCACATGACTCGAAAAATGCGCTGCCGCCTGAAATAAAAGCCGTATTAGATAAGATAATTGAGAATGGCATCGCTTATCAGGCAACACTAAACGTGATGAAATCACTCACTAATGTAACCGATGAAACCTTTTCGTTTACGTCCGACTATGAGACCGTGCTGCCAAAAACACAAATTAAATGGTACCAATCTGAGGCCGGACAGTGGTTTTCTCGTGAAATGAATAGCGGTTGGGGTGATATGAGCAATGAGCAAAAAGTAGCTTATATGAACAAAACATTTGCTGCAGGTGAAATTGCGCTGCGTTATTTACACGAAAATGGTGCAACACTGTTGCTCGGCTCTGATACACCACCAGCACCAACATACGCCTCACAGCCAGGGCTTTCAACTTATCAAGAATTGACAATGATGTACCAAGCTGGTGTTGATTTGGTCAGTCTATTTGCCGCAGCAACGTTAAATAACGCAGAAGCTTTTGCTCTGCAGCAGGACTACGGTTCTTTACAGTTAGGAAAAGTGGCTAACTTGCTATTATTGAATAGTAATCCACTACAAACTATCGCCGCTTATAACGATATTCAGACTGTCATCCTTCATGGTAAGCCTATTGAGCGAGACTCGTTACACATAAGAAATCTTAAAGTTAACTAAAAATTATCCTTCACCGGGAAGAAAACACAAAGAACCTCGGTCATGCTAAGCTAGCTCGCGCTTAGACTTCGAACTTTTGCAAAATCTATAGGTCGAATCTAAGCGCGATAAATATCAGCTTGAACACAGTTATGGTTGCCGAAGCAACTGTTGATAAAGCATAATAAAACAAAAAAAGGTTCCTCTGCCCATGAAAATTTCATCTTTTCATCTTTCCAGACAGTCGTGGGGACTGTTAGCACTATCAGCTCTGCTATTTGAGGCAACAGCCCTATATTTTCAGTATGCCATGGGTTTGGAACCATGCATCATGTGTATCTACCAAAGAACGGCTGTGCTTGGTCTACTCAGTGCGGGCATTATAGGTATGTTGAACCCTAGCTCGTTCTTTGTACGCTCAATAGCCTTTGTATGCTGGGGAATTAGTAGTATCTGGGGATATCTAATTGCTCGTGAGCACATCAATATGCAAACCACTACCGATCCGTTTGCGTTCACTTGCGAATTCGTGCCAAATTTTCCCGCTTTTATGCCTCTACACGAGTGGATACCCAGCTTTTTCGCTGCGACTGGTGACTGTGGCAATATAGATTGGTCATTCTTAGGTCTTTCTATGCCGGGTTGGATGGAAATCATCTTTGCAGTTTACAGCGCATTGTTTGTGGTTTTCTTATTTTTTCACGTTACTAAAAGATAGCTATGTACTTTAGACTGAGTCAAATAGACAAATTAAGTCACCTTAAACTTCGTGACAAGCAAATGGTTTTGGCGATTGCTTTAGGTAAACTCAACCCCAAGCACAAAATTCTATTACGTATTTTTAAGCTTGCGTTGCTTACTCCGTTCTTTGCCAGTTTGGTCATATTTGAAGGCTGGATATTGCTTCCGATACTAGTTATCGCTGGCTTAATATACCCGCTTTTCACCACGCCAATTGAAATACAGTTCGCTATAAGTCGGCTAGATGAAGCCATTGAAGAGCATAACAAAATCAAAAATGAGCTACTCAAACAGTAGCTCACACTATCGTCAAATTTTAATTTTTCCCTCTATTTTTGCAAAAATACCTTTACCGATTCCCTTTACATTCAGTAATTCCTCTGGTGATTGAAAGCTTCCATGCTGCTCTCGGTAATCAACAATCGCCTTGGCCTTACGCTTGCCAATCCCTGGCAAACTGGATAATGCAGACTCATCAGCTGTGTTGATATTAAGTTGAGTGATCGATTGGCTTTTAGCTTCTGAAAAGGCTTCTTGGACCTCTAAAACTTGAGCATTCAAGCCAAAAGAAGATACAGCAAGTGTTGCGATAAGCAGTGATGATTTAAAAAACATAAGTACACTCCATGTGTTAAAGAAATTCCTAAAAAACTACTATCTCTTGAGTCGCTAGCAGCACTATAAATAAAGTTGGATATTCATAATTTGTCAAAATGGTTTCGCTATACTTATGCATAGTCTGACTAATGCTTGTGAAAACAAGCAAGGTTCAAGCGACTATAAGCATCTTTTTAAGCGCGCTTTTCTCGGTGCTTTGACTTTTACATTACCGAGTTGACGTAATAGATGATTCGGATTAAATCACTTGCATAATCACCAATTTAAGATTACTGTATAAAAAAACAGTTATTAAGGGAACAGCCATGGCAGTTGTCATTAAATATGTTGTTGAAAGAAATGGAGTCGAGCGTATGACTTTCACCTCAAAGAAAGAAGCCGATGCTTACGACAAAATGTTAGACGTAGCGGAAGCGTTAGAAGCAATGCTCGAGAAGGTTGATGTTCCGTTGAGCGACCAACAAGTAGAATCTCTTGCACTTGAAATTGCAAAACAAAAAGACGATTTTATTTCAGTGTTGAAAAATGGCAAACCTACGGCGAAACAACCCGAAAAAAAGAAAGCCGAAACAATTGATGCTAGTGATGATAAGGTAGCGAAAATCAAGCAAGCGTAAAAAGCCAGTGCGTAGCCATACTCATCTATCTTTAAGCAACTTATAACGCATCATTTTATCACTCTAGAAAGCAAAAAAGCCGCTTAAGCGGCTTTTTTGCTACATCTTTCTTAATTTGTGAGCTTACTTGAGTACGCTGGCAACCGCGTCTGCAAAGTAATCAATATTCTCTTTACTGATCCCTGCCACATTGACACGGCTAGAACCTACGATATAAATAGAATAGTCATCTCGTAACTTGTCGATTTGCTCTTTGTTGATACCAAGGAATGAGAACATGCCGTGCTGGCGATCAATAAATGAAAAGTCTTGAGCTACGCCTTTTGATGCTAGGCTTTCTTTAATCAAGGTACGTAAGCCATTAATTCTAGAACGCATTTCATCAAGCTCTTGATACCACATTTGCGTAAGTTCTTCGCTACTTAAAATCGTATTCACAATATCAGCACCATGAGCTGGCGGCATTGAATAAATACTACGAACCACACTTAGTAACACCGAGTTTGATACATCAGCTTGAGCGCTGTCTTTAGCGATAATAGAGCATGCACCGATACGCTCTCTATAGAGGCCGAAGTTCTTTGAGCATGAAGAACAGATAAGCATCTCTTCCACACTATCGGCTAGTAATCTTAAACCTTTTGCATCTTCGTCTAAACTGCTACCAAAACCTTGATACGCGATATCAACTAGCGGTGTAAAACCTTGCTCTTTTGCCAGCTCAGCAACAACTTTCCACTGTTCTTCGTTTAAGTCCATGCCGCTAGGGTTGTGACAACAAGCATGAAATAAAACCACATCACCTTTTGGTACTTGCTTTAGTGCATTGATCATGTCGTCGAATAATAACCCTTTATTTTCGTAGTCATAGTAAGGGTATTCTTTAACTGTGAGGCCCGCTGCTTCAAATAAACTGATGTGATTTGCCCATGTTGGTGTTGTTACCCACACTGTCGCATTCGTGTTACAACGCTTAATAAACTCAGCAGCAACACGAAGCGCACCGGTGCCACCAGGAGCCTGCGCAGTGCGAACTCGGTTAGCAAGAAGCGTCTGGTGTTCTCCAAGTAACAATGTTTCCATCTTTTGACAGAAGTCCAAGTTACCCGCTAGTCCAATGTAAGATTTGGTGGTTTCATTTTCTAGACGAAATGCTTCAGCTTTCTTAACAGCACGAAGCACAGGTGTATTACCTTGCTCGTCTTTATATACGCCAACACCTAAATCGATTTTGTTTGGATTAGTGTCCTGCTTGTATGCAGCCATTAAGCCTAAAATGGGATCTGTCGGAAGTGGTTTCAGCTCTGAGAACATGACTTATCTCTTTATTTTAATTAACGCATAAACACGAGCATGTGACGCTCGTCACCTAAAATTGTTCAAATAATACTAACATACTCTAATGGCTCTCAGTTACTGCTTAGCTGAGAAATATTCACGTCAACTGTAAAGCTCTTCCTACTCTCTAGAACCAAGCTTTACAGTGAGTGTAATATTAAGTTTGCGGTAAAAAACGTGGGATTCTGATACAAGCTGCCGCCAATAATGCGAGCACTTCTTCAGTGAAGAAATCTGTGCTAAAAGCCTCAGCATCAACAATACCAATACAATTTTGAAATTCATCAAAAATAGGCAAACAGGTCTCTGATTGAACCTTAGGATCACACGTATAATATTCACCACCTTGAGCTACATATTCAGAGACATTGTTGACGACTCTCGCCTTTCCACTCATAACAGTTTGAACATTATTGGAGGTTTCAGCAAATGCTGCAGTGATAGGAAATAATGGTCTGCTTGGTGCACCAGAATACGCTAGCTTCAATAGTTGCTGAACATCGTCTATTTTCCGACTTTGATAAATGCCAAACCAGTCAACTCCAGTACATTCAACCACAGCCTCAACAATGGTTTGCAACTTTGTTAGAGCCAACTCCATATTAGGGTCAGAATCGATATAATCAGATAATAAAAATGGTTCTTCTTGCAAATAACCGAACAAGCTACATGCACCACCTTCTCCTAATTCAGGGATTTGATACGACCATACCGGTTCTGCGCAATGCTTGGTTATATATGCATCCAATTTGACTAGCTGTGCATCTAACAGATCACGTGATATTGGCAAGTCACTAAGGGTAATGTAATCCAACTCTTTAGCCATCTAAACATCCAAAACTAAAGCCAGATTACCACGCAACCATTCCCTTGCCAATAATTTTTAGCTCCAACTTAACGCAGAGTGTGCTAAAGGTCAGAGATGAGTGAATAGGTAATATCGACTTTATTGCCTCTTTCGTTATAAGTGACCTGCTCAGCGATTTCATCAAGCAAATTTACTCCCCTACCATGAGTAAGTTCATCTGTATCACCGTCATTTTCCATCACATCGTAGCCGTTTCCAGAGTCCTCAACACTAAAAAACAATTTTAGCTGCTCAGGACAATACCTCGCGCAGATCTCAACCTTCGCTTCTGTAATATTTTTCAGCGCCTCTTCTCGCAGAGAATAGAATTCAAAAAATCCATCCTTATTGTTCTTTATTTGCGAGTTTAGTTTGAGTACCCCATGATCAATTGCATTATTGTAAGCCTCAGAGAGTAACAAGAAGATGTTAGATCTATGGCCTGAAATACCTTCAAGACTACTTAGTAAATCAACCAACTCCAAAACTGGGTCTGTATTTTTTATCTGCGCAGCGTCTAGCGTAACCGAGACGCTGAATGGTAGTGAAGAATAATCAGTCGGCTGGGTGTTTAGCGCTATACCTTCGACGCAATCAATAATCGCTATACTTAAATCATCTTGCTGCTCAAGTGAACCATTAAAATGTTTTACCTCTTCAATGATTTGTTCTGTCGTTATCCTCGTACGGCTTGCCAACAGAGCTATCAGTGCTTCCTCACCAAAAAATTCGCCAGCCTCATTTTCAGTTTCAACAATACCATCGGTGGCCATCACTAATCGTTGACCTACATTCACTTCCAAATGCAGAATATTTCTTTCAAACTCCTCACTATCTAAAACTCCTAAAGCCATATGCTGACTTTCGATGGTCTTCAGTAATTTTCCCTGATTATCAATGAGGTAAATATCGGGAAGCCCACCGACCCAAGCGGAAATACTTTTCCCTGAGCTGCTCAACTCAACAATTGCAGCAGCGCAAAACATATGGCCAGGTAACAAGTCACTCAATGCGCTATTCAGCTCTACTGCAATATCACTAACCGCCATTCCTTTTTGTACCATTGTATAAAAAATACGAGATGCCGGTAATGCGCCCACAGCGGCTGCTAAACCATGACCAGTAAAGTCTCCCAACAAACAATAAAAGCCACCCATTGGGCTTTTCGCAGTGAGTAACATATCTCCATTGAACATAGAAGCTGGCGACAAATGATAATCACAAATGTTGGCATATTTTTGCTGTTGCGCTAACGCGTTACTGAATATATGTTCAACAATTTCATGCTCGCGTTCAATTTGATTGTAATGATACTCAAGTTGTTTTCTTTGTTCATTGGTTTGCTGGCTGAGCAGCCGGGTTCTGGCGTGCGCTTTTATTTTTGCGGAAAGGATAATTTTATCAAACGGTTTATGAATAAAGTCATCTCCACCCACCGCTAGACATTTTTCAAAACTCTGGTGATCCTCAAGCGCAGTGATAAAAATGATAGGTAAATAAACATTACCGGCATGTTCTTTAATTTTTGGAGCTGTTTCAAAACCGTCCATAACGGGCATCAGGACGTCCAAAAGCACAATATCTACTTCGTTTTCAGCCAATATATCTAAGGCAAGCTTCCCATTGTTGGCACAATGTACGATGTAACCCTGCTGCTCAAGCATTGTCTTCAGCAACGTGCAGTTCAGTGGCTGGTCATCTACCACTAGAATATTCATGCTCGAAGAGACCATGTTTAATTAGTCAATTTCAAATTTTTTATCAAAACGAGAGATCTGTAAGATTTTCTTGAGCTGAGGCCGACAATTCGATATCTGAATGCTATCGACAGAAGTACCCAACGTTTTTTTCATGTTTAAAAGCATACCCAACGCAGAGCTATCCATATAATCAGTATCCCGCAAGTCCACCACAACCTTTTTTGTGTTTTCGTGAAGTTCTGCATACGCTTGGCGGAAAGACTGTACTAGATTGAAGTCAAATTTGCCCCTGATTTGGATTGTTAACACCTTACCGTCGGAGGACGCTGTGGTACTCAAGCTCATCTTAAGCTCCTAAATTAATTTGATTTGTTATCCATGGTCTGCTTTAAATATAATCGGTATGAGGTATTTAGCAAAAAATTAAAAACAACTAATCTGGTTTTTGATATCATGGCTGAAAGTAGCTTTTTAGAGATATAAATCACTATGTCAGAATCAAGACTTGTATATTCTACAGACGTCGGTCGTATTGATACCAAAGAGCAAAAAACACAACCTACGAGTAAAGTTTTCAAAGACGGTGCAATTCGAATTGAACGCCAAACTAAAGGCCGTAAAGGTAAAGGTGTGATGCTCGTTGTTGGCATCGACAGCGAGCAACATGACTTAAAGAAGTTGGCTAAAACCCTGAAATCGAAAATGGGCCAAGGCGGTGCAATCAAAGACGGCGTAATAGAAATTCAGGGAGATGACCGAGATAAACTTAAGTCGTTACTTGAATCAAGTGGCTTTAAAGTTAAAATCGCTGGCGGTTGATCCGCCAAACCGCTAACGCTCGCTATGTTTACCTAGATAGTGCCCTTGCTCTAAGATCTCTTGCTCTGTTAAAGGGGCACTGAAATAGTAACCTTGCACTATAAAGCAATTGTTTTTTATCAAAAATGTAATTTGTGCTTGAGTTTCCACACCTTCAGCAACGACTTGTAGATTTAGTTTTTGTGCCATTGCAATTATCGCTGCAGTAATTTCCATATCATTTGGGTCATCAGGAATATCTTTTACAAAAGAGCGATCTATTTTTAAGATATCTACTGGAAAGCGCTTTATGTAGCTTAATGAAGAATACCCAGTACCAAAATCATCAATGGATAAAGATACACCAAGCTTTTTCAACTCTTTTAGCTGAGATATTGCGGCTTCAACATCTCCCATTAACATGCTTTCTGTCAGCTCCAAATGCAAATTTTCAGGTGCCATCGCGGTTTTTTTTATCGTATTTTCAAGTGTTTCGATAAGCTTTGAATCTTTAAATTGTCTTGCCGAAAGATTGATGGAAATATTCGCAGTTTTTCCGCTTGCTTTAAGGCGACTAGAAAACAGACATGCTTCTTCTAATACCCATGCACCTAACTCAACAATGAGACCAGTGGTTTCCGCAATTGGTATGAATTTGCTAGGCGGAATATTCCCCTCATCAGGGTGAAACCATCGGGTTAACGCCTCGTAACCGACAACTTCATTTGTCTGGCAATTAACCTGAGGCTGGTAGTGCAATGAGAACTGTTTCATTTTTAATGCTAATCTTAATTCATTCTCAATATGTAAGCGTTCACTTGCAGCTTCATCTAGGTCTTGGCTGTAGAAGTGAAAGGTATTTCTCCCTTTGGCCTTCGCTTGATACATTGCTAAATCAGCATGCTTCAGTAGCTGCTCCTCTTCGTGGCTATCAAACGGTGCCATAGTAATTCCAATGCTCGCGCTCACAATCACTTCATTGTTCGCCAATTTAATAGGCTGCACTATAGTTCGTTGAATTGTGTGGGCAACTTCCATTGCATGCTCTCGCTCTTGTATCCCACTCAACAAAACGGCAAACTCATCACCACCAAGGCGTGCTATCGTGTCTTCCGTCCGCAACCGTTTTTTTAATCGCTCAGCAACTTCAACGAGTAATCGATCGCCAGCATCATGTCCCAACGTGTCGTTAATTCGCTTGAATTCATCCAAATCAAAATAAAATAAAGCGAAGGCGTAGTGTCCACGTTCCGCTAACGCGATAGACTTACGAAGTTGCATTCTGAAGTAGGTTCTATTTGCAAGACCGGTCAAAGTATCATAGTAAGCCAACTCTTCCATCTTACGCTGACTCTCTTTGATAAAGGAAATATCTTGAGCTGAGGCTACGTAGCTGGAGATCCCACCGGTTTCTTCACGTATCGGGGACACACTTAAGCTAACCCATACAGGTTTTGACTTAGCATTTTGTAATAAAGTGTCCCCTCGCCAATAATTTCGGCTACGTAAATCAATATCGATATCGTCAATTAAAATCGCCATTTCGCTAGAGATAATATGCAGCAATGGCAAACCAATAAAATGAGACTCTGCAAAGCCAGTCATTTCTATCATCTTGGGGTTAACATATTCAATTTGAAAATGTGCATCTGTAATAGCAACCGCCGTACCTGAAAACGACACTGCTTTTGATAATCGATTGGCTGCTTTTTCTGCTTGCTCTTTTTCTGCAAGCCGACGGTTTAACCCTTCAGTCAACTGCAACAACTCGGTTTTCATGTCATTAAAGGCTTGATTTAAGTTCCCTATTTCATCTCCATTTACAGGGAGTTCTGATTGCTGCCACTGTCCTCTACCAAAGCTTCTTATCGCCAAAGCTGTTTTATTCAGCCTACTAAGCAATGCTTTCGACAAACCTTGTTGCAGCAATAGGGTCAGTACGATAACGTAAAGTGCGAACAACCCTAAAAACTTCACCTTAAGGTGCTCCAGTGGCGCAATAGTATTTTCTACAGGCATATAAAAACCAAGGTGCCAGCTTAGCTCTGGAACCTGATTAAACTGGATTATGTATTCTTTCTCATTCGCATGAAAGTGGCCTTGGAGATTCGGTAAATTTGTATTTATAACTGCTTTTACAACATCGTTAAAGCTCTCAGATGGGGCACTTATATCAAATGGAGCATCCATATATTGAGCTGGATATAGGGACCCGCTATCAAATATGATACGCCCATGCTGATCAATGATAACAACACCTTCTCTAGATTCTGAGCTCGGTATTTTTGATACTAAGGTTTGCAGGTCAATGTCATGACCGGTATAGCCCAAGTACTGCTCCCCTATGTATAAGGGTGTTAACAAACTAACCGTCCATTTGTTCCAAATGTCATCGTAAGTTATCTCGGACCAAACGGTTTCCTTGGTTGGGTTTAGAGATGAATGAAGAGTTGGCAGTTGATGTAAGTCATTACTCAATATCTTTGGGGAACCTGTAATTAAAGCGTTTGGTGGTGCAATTCTGACAAAACCACTTTGTAAATTTAGATAGAAGTTATAAAAATCATTTAATAGTGTCGGAACCAAGATATTGAATACATCTTCCGATTTAGCGAATAGGGCAAGATCTGGCTGTGCCGTTGACAGCTTTTTTTGCAAAGCTGCAGAAAGGCCGTTATCTGAAATATGTTTATAAAATAGGGGAAGCTTTTCGAGCTGCCCCGATAGCTTTGCTGGAGAATTCAACTCGCTGTGTAACACATGCTTCGAAACCACTGAGTTAGCTTGCTGGGCCAACTGTACTTTGGTGCTCAAGTATTTATTAAATTGCTCGCTAGCTGCATTGGCACTTAATTTTAGTGATTCATATCTTTCTAGAAGCTGCTTTTTTTCTTCGAGTTTAAATACAACTGCAACTGCAATCACAGCTATCACCAAACTGACTGCAGAAATAAACACAGAGAGCTTGATACCCAATGAATTAATGCCAAACCTTTGAGGTAAACGGCGATTGCTCAAGAGCCACCTGTGAGAGTATACAACTTAGAGATTAATTGAATATACCAGAATACTAATATTCTGACCAATTGGCAGGGTTAGTTCATAAAAATGTAAACAGCTATTTCACAAGAAAATATCTCTTGTTTTTAAAAATTCCTGTGTTAATAATGTAGGCAGTATTTTTCAGGTATTATGAAATGAACAATAAAATCACTCACAACACATACTTCTTTTTTGGCTTCTTTAGATGAAGAGGCTTGTCTGTTCGTGAGTGAAAAGAATAGCTAAGCCTCCCAACATCGGGAGGCTTTTTTTTGGCTAAATGGGAATGAGGACCTATGACACAAGACACATTAGATGCACTGCGCCATGACATCAATGAAATCGACTCTGAGCTTTTGATTTTACTCGCAAAACGCAGAAGAATCAGCCACAGTGTGCTGGAGTATAAAATTGCAAACAACAAGCCTATCCGGGATGAGGCTAGGGAACAGGCGCTGCTAGAGAAGCTAATTCGCTACGGGAAATCCTTAGGTTTAGACGCATTTTATATCAACAGCGTATTTCAAACCATTTTAGAGGACTCGGTTCTCAATCAACAAGCTATGCTGCAAAAGAGTCTGAACCCCGGTACAGTAGGAGACACCCATCGCGTAACTTACTTGGGTGGTCAAGGCTCTTATAGCCAGCTTGCCTGTCACAAATATTTCAGCCGCCGCCCGGGCAAGCTCGTTGAAATAGGCTGCCAAAGCTTTGAAGAAATCACAGAGCAAGTAGAAAAAGGCCAAGCTGACTTTGGTATTTTACCCATAGAAAACACCAGCTCTGGCAGTATTAATGAGGTTTTTGATTTACTTCAGCATGCACAGGTTTCGATCGTTGGTGAAGTAACGCACACTGTTGAACACTGCCTATTAGCATTACCAGATACCGAGCTGCAAGACATAGATAAGATCTTCGCTCACCATCAGCCATTTGCGCAATGTAGCCGCTTTATTCAGGGTCTTGGTGATATCCAACATGAAACCTGTGACTCGACATCTAGTGCATTAAAACTGGCCGCGGAGAACCCTAACAGTGCAGCGATTGGCTCTGCTCAAGCTGGCAGAAGCTTTGGCCTGGAGGTACTTAAACCTGGACTGGCAAATCAAACAGAAAACCACAGCCGCTTTATTGTTGTCGCAAGAAAAGCTTTACAAGTTTCGACACAGATCCCCACTAAAACAAGCTTGATTATGGCCACTAAACAGCATGTGGGTTCGTTAGCAGACGCTTTGATGGTATTTAAACAACACAACATCAATATGGTGAAACTGGAGTCACGTCCTGTGCCTGGGAATCCTTGGGAAGAAGTATTTTATGTTGATCTGCTTGCCAACGTAGCCGACAAGCATGTCCAAACCGCGTTAGATAATTTAAAAGACCACACTCAATATGTAAGATTACTCGGTTGCTATCAAAGTGAGTCGTTACAAGCTGTAGACGTACTTTAGTAGCTGTCTAGGCCATTTCAATGCGCTAGCACGAAATGGCCAGCTACATTCGCTTACTCCATATCAAGCACTTTTGCATCATTCGCTTTGTTCAATAACCCACGGCTTTGTGATAAGAATTGCTTGGCACTTTCGGAGAAATATTCTTTGGCTTGAGAGAACGAAGCCATTAGACCTGCTTTATCACCACTTTTGAGTTTGTCTAATGTTTGTGCGAATGTATCCTGATAACTCGCAAGTAATCCCTCTACATCATTAAATTGAGCAAGCATAATGTCCGAATACAGTTCCGGTGATTGAGCAAACAGTCTGCCGACCATCATCAGCTCAAGCTGGTAAATCGGTGACGAGCAACTTCGTAATTCTTTCAGTGAGTGGCATTGTTTGGATAGGAATTGACCATAAACAAACGTGGTTAAGTGGCGCATAACTTGGATGATCTGCATAGCCTGATCATGTTTCTTAGCATCCATTTTTACCAACTGGCTTCCCCAGATTCTTAATTGCTCTAACAAACCATGATATTGCTGTTCTTTTCGACCATCACAGACAACTATCGTCTGTTTCACCCAATGAGAAATATCAGGACCAAACATAGGGTGCAAACCAACTACAGGGCCGCTGTGCTTCTCCAATAATATTCGTAAAGGGTGTTGCTTAACTGACGTGATATCAGCAAGTACACAGTCGCTTGGAAGCTCTGGAAGGCTATGAACTACTTGTTCTACCGCATTGATAGGAACACTGATCAGCACGAGCTTAGCATCTTGTAATATTTGCTCTGCCTCAGCCTGATTATCCTTATCAAGTATTCTTACCTCATACCCCGAGCGTTTAAACTGCTGACAGAACAATCTCCCCATCGCGCCTTGCCCACCAACAATCACAACTGGAGACAACTGCGGTGCAGCACATGCCAACTCAGACTGCTGATTTTCGTAAGCCTCGCGCATCATACGACGCAGAATGTCCTCTACTAAATCGGGATTTACGCCCTTACTGCTGGCATCCGCACGTCTAGCTTTGATAAGCGAAGCTTCGCGTTTAGGAACATGTAGTGGCGCTCCTTGCTGCTGTTTTATTTTTCCGACTTTTTCAGTCAGTGACTTTCGACGTGCTAAAATCTCAACTAATTGACTGTCACATTCATCAATCGCTGCACGGATTTCATCTAATTCCTCATTCCCAATCATTCTGTAAACTTTTAATTACGGTAGTAAATTTATCGATACAGCGAGTCTATCAAGAACCGTAGCGGTTTAAAAGTAGACAGACATGAAATTATCGTGACGTGATAGCAAATGGTATGGAAATGAAGTAAAGGTATAATACCAATCGGCAATAACACTTAATCATTTTGAAAGATTAAACCTGACGATTGCTGCGTTAAAAACTTCTCATTTAGAACAACTCAATAACGAAATGTTTGCCTTGCCTGCATGGATGTAGGTACCTTAGCGGTAGCAGGACGCGAGAACGGAACTATCGACAAGGTTTTCTTGCTTCAAAATAGACCACTTAGTTAAGCGGGTTGGTATGCATAGAATAGGTAGTCAACTTGATTTTTAAAACCAAAACAGGCCGCAAAATGCGACCTGTTTTTTCAGCATTGATAAATGCAACGTATTAGTTAAGTTTCTCTTTAATACGTGCAGACTTACCAGAACGCTCACGCAAGTAGTAAAGCTTAGCACGACGAACCGCACCACGACGCTTAACTGAAATGCTGCTGATTAGAGGGCTATGCGTTTGGAATACACGCTCAACACCTTCACCGCTCGAGATTTTACGAACTGTGAAAGCTGAGTGTAGACCACGGTTACGCTTAGCGATTACAACACCTTCAAAGGCCTGTAGACGCTCTTTTTCGCCTTCTTTAACGCGTACCTGTACAACAACTGTGTCACCAGCGCCGAACGCAGGTACGTCTTGCTTAAGCTGTTCAGCTTCAAGCTCTTTAATAATATTTTGGTTTACTTTTGCCATTTTATTTCTCACATTCCTAGGTGTAACTGTCTTCTAGCCACAAGCTCAATTTTGCTCTTGCTGATACTCAGCAAGTAGCGTTGCTTGCTCCTCAGTCAGAGCTAGGTTAAGCAACAAGTCAGGACGACGTTGCCAAGTTCTCCCTAAGGACTGCTTTAAGCGCCATTTAGCGATTGCTTGGTGGTTTCCACTGAGTAATACAGCAGGCACCTGTTTACCATCCAATGTTTCTGGCCGAGTATAATGAGGACAATCTAGCAAACCATCCGAAAATGAATCTTGCTCAGCTGATTGATTGTGACCTAACACGCCTGGCACTAATCTCGCTACTGCATCAATTAGTGTCATAGCAGGTAGTTCACCGCCACTCAGTATAAAATCGCCGATGGACCATTCTTCGTCTATATAAGACTCGATGATCCGCTCATCAATACCTTCATAACGACCTGCAACTAGAATCAATTTATTAGACTGCGCCAATTCTGCCGCGCCCTGTTGATCTAGTTTCCGCCCTTGTGGGGACATATAAATTACTTTCGCACCATCACCTGCTGCAGTTTTTGCATCAAGAATGGCTTTTTTTAGAGGCTCCACCATCATTAGCATTCCAGGACCACCACCATAAGGGCGATCGTCCACAGTTTTATGCTTGTCTGTGGCATAGTCCCTCGGATTCCAGCAATGAAACTCAATCAAACCGTTTTTAACAGCTCGACCTGTCACACCTTGCTGAGTGATAGCGTCAAACATTTCAGGAAAGAGTGAAATCACCCCAACCCATAGCTTTTGCTGATCGCTCATTAAAAC
This sequence comes from Pseudoalteromonas sp. T1lg65, assembly GCF_051930985.1. Taxonomy (NCBI): domain Bacteria; kingdom Pseudomonadati; phylum Pseudomonadota; class Gammaproteobacteria; order Alteromonadales; family Pseudoalteromonadaceae; genus Pseudoalteromonas; species Pseudoalteromonas sp. T1lg65. The sequence goes on from NZ_CP196837.1 coordinate 2,681,788, forward strand.
GCTGGATCCCAATCTACCGTAATTTTTCTCTCTTCGTGCTTAATCTCAAGAATAACCGAATCGGTTAAAAACGGGATTAAACGCTCGGATTGGCCAAACGCATCTTTTTTGTTTGCTTTCACAACCAAAACGTCATTTGAACCAGTCTCCATCAAGTCATCAACTAAGCCTAAATCGTAACCTTTGTCAGTTACCACAGACATGCCGATGAGATCTCGCCAATAGAACTCCCCTTCTGGTAGCTCAGGGAGCTGCGCTGCATCAACAGCGATTTCCGCATTGGTATAAGCCATTGCCTGATCTCTGTCGTTTACTTGCGCAAACTTGGCGATATAGCCCTTGTTGTGACGACGCCAGTCACTCACTTCAAGTGCTTGCCATTTACCTTGTTGCCCTATCAACCATGGGCTGAAATCGAAGATCCCTTGGGGATCATCAGTAAATGAATGCACCTTAAGCCAACCCTTGATACCATAAGGAGCACCAAGTTTACCAACAACGATTGTCGAGGTGTTATTTTGACTCATGGTTACACTTACGCCTATTAAGCCGCTTTACGAGCGTCTTTAACCAGCTTAGCTACGCGATCTGAAAGAGATGCGCCTTGACCTACCCAGTGCTCAACACGAGCTAGATCTAAACGTACTTTTTCTTCCTGACCTGCAGCGATCGGGTTAAAGAAACCTACTTTCTCGATGAAACGACCGTCACGCGAGAAACGGCTATCCGCAACCACGATTTGATAGAATGGACGCTTTTTAGCGCCGCCACGTTGCAAACGAATAGTTACCATACCGTCCTCTATATAGATTGACTGTTTTCATTAATAAGTTTGTGCTTCCCAGTTTGGGAAGCTCCGGAATTGTACGTATTTTTTCACGCAATGCAAGTATGAATTACGTTTTCTGCTTTTGTACCTCCAAATAAGTAACTATTTTAAGATACGCACAACAAAGATAATTTTATACTGCTGTGAGCTCCCTCGTTATGCGCCCCGTAACGCGGTTTTAACCAGGCTCCACATATGCACTATTCTTTGAGACACCGCGGTGAGAGGTAGCGAGTTAAAAACTAGTGCCCACATTTATATAATTCAAAAAAGAATGCCGAACTTACAAGTTCGGCATCTCTACGAATTATCAACTAAGCGACTTTTCTTCTCAATAAAGCCAATGGTCCCAACAAAAGTATCCAGAACAAGCCGCCACCACTTCCGTCCGAAACAGGTTTGGTGATTTTGACACTAACTGTACCTTTTGCTTGTGCACCATAGGTATCTTGTATTGTGTAGTTCACTGAGTCTGTTCCTATATAACCTGATTTGGGTGTATATCGTAGCAACCCATTATCTACAACGACTACCGTGCCTATCTCTGCACTGGCTGCGATTACTGTCAATGCATCTGCCTCAGGATCCGTGTCATTACTCAACACATCAATTAGGATAGAAGAAATATTATCAACAGCAGCTCGGTTAGGGTTAGCTATTGGAGCTTGATTCTCTGCCACAGAGACAATTACCAATGCTTGTGCTGTGCCACCGTTACCATCACTTATACGATAGGTAATGGTATCCTCCCCAACAAAACCGACGTTTGGCATGTAGCTTATGGTTTTGCCATCGTTAACGTAAGCTTCTCCCCGATTAGCGCTTACAAATGTAATAGTGAGTTCATCTCCATCAGGATCTGAATCATTGGTAAGTACATCAACTGTGACTAATGTGCGATGCGCCGTTTGCGCACTGTCATTTTGCGCTTTTGGTGGCTGATTACCTGTGACGGTAACTGTTACTGAACTAAACCCAGTTCCACCTTGCGAGTCAGTGATGCCGTAGCTTATTATATTTTCACCAACAAAGTTCTCCGAAGGTGTATATCTAAGTTGCTGGTCCGCTGTAACTTCTACTACCCCAAACTGCGTACTTGCTTGTGTAATGCTTAACGTATCGCCATCAGCATCAGTGTCATTGGCAAGTACATCGAATGTTTCAGTGCTATTCCATTGCATCGAATAAGTATCTTCATTGGCTATTGGGACTTGATTATCTGACAAGTACACGCCAACACCACTGGGGTCAACAATGGTACCATTGACCTCACCATCAGCATCATTGGGTCCACCATCTTCCACTTCCAGTTGAATACACCAGTGTCCCTCAGTCAACCCTTCTTGCCATACTGTGCCCCCTGGAGGTGGACAGAATCCGGTTTCTCCAGCACTACTAAACACTTTATTATTGGCATTCTCTACAAAATCCCGCCAACCTTCAGCTTCTGTATATTTTCTATAAACCGCATTAGCAGGTATGGGAAGTGCTTGAGGTAATACTAAGCGATAAGTTTGCCCTGGCTCTGGCAACCCATAAGCGATGTAATCAAACACTCCACCAACATTACTTACTTCATTATCAGCTGGTAAACCTCCCTGTAGTATTTCATCACCTAACTGTAAACCACCACGGCTGTTTTGCGCCGCAACAGCTCCTTTACGTAAGCACACTCCTGGGTCTCCCTCTGCTAAATAAGCGACCTGATCTTGCACTCTTTCTGGTACAACATTGCATTCCGCTATTGCATCCAGGAAGTCTGCGATGCCATCTCCGTCAGAATCCGCATACCCTTCCACCTCATCAGGAATTAGATCTCCGTCAGAATCTTCACTGCCTAACTCCAGTAGCGTTTCTACTACTTCGATATAGACCGTATCTTTCGCGCTAAGTGCAGGCACGCCGTTATCACTCACAGCTGCCGTCACAGGGTAAATTCCGGAAGGAACATTACTTGGGTCAAACGTAAAGCTGGACTGTGTTTCGGTTTGTGAGGTCAAAGTAGAAGTCCAGCTGATGCTCAATAAATCTTGCTGATTAACATCCTTTGCTGTTGCTTGTACCACAACCACCCCGCCTGATTGACTGACTGTTAGCCTTTCTTCTTGCTGCTGCGTGACACTCAAATCAACTGTCGGTGCGATATTTCCTTCGCGGATACGAATGGTGGTGCTGTTTTTACTTCCAAAGTTTCCTGCGCCAGTGAGGGAGATTTCGATGGACTCTTCGGACTCGCTAATATCATCACTAAAGATGCTGAATTGAATTGCGGCACTCGTACCATTGGTTATGATTACTTCGCCACTTTGTGCACTGTGATCTAAGTTGTCTGCAGTGCCACTAACGCTATAACTCACGTTAACCGGGTAACTAGGCGCATTGCCATTTAGTAATACCTGAACCGTAACGTCATTACCTTCTGCTACAACCTGGTCTTTGCTAAGTGATATTATCGGATGGATAGTCACCGTTTGCTTATCGATAGTTTGCAAACCGTTACTATCTGTCGCCTGCCAGTAGACCTTGTTCACACCTGATGGGAATATCGGAATCTGATCTACCAGTGATACTGGAACCGGATTACCTAAACTATCGACCGCAGTAGCCACACCCAAATCGACTTTGGTATACAAACCCAGCGCATTTAGTTCAAGATCTTGGGGAACGGTCAGTACTGGCTTTTGTCCATCATTCGGCCCCGTGATCTGTAAGTCTACGCTGGCACTATCTCTACCTTTATTGCCATCAGTAATAACATACCCGAACTGTACCTCACCACTAAAGCCTGCTGGCGCTATGTAACTCAATTCACCACCAACGATACTCACACTGCCGATGCTCGCCTTCACGCCTTCGATACTAAGGCTGTCGCCATCCACATCAATGTCGTTAGCCAACACCGATAAAGTGTAAGAATCTGATTCATTTTGGACCAGTGTAATGACATCATCTTGCGCATCAGGTAAATCATTAACTGCAGTTACATTAATGGTAACTGTCGCTTCTTCAGATGTAAGCTCTTGATCACTAGCGGTGTAACTAAAGCTATCTTGACCATTAAAGTTTGTATTGGGCAGATAAGTCCAACCGTTACTAGAAGTCGTAAGTACACCGTTAGCCGGTTGTGAAACAAGTGCGAAACTCAATGTGTCTTGCTCTGCATCTTCTGCTTTGCCTACAATACTGATCGAAGTGTCTTCATTCACATTGATGGTTTGAGAAGTAGCAACAGGGGCTGTGTTTTCTCTAGTCACGGTTAAGTCAAAGGCTGCTAAGCTCGCCGACAGGCTGCCGTCAGTCACGGTGATGATGATGTTGCTCGTGGTGCCTGCATCGGTAGTTTCGGGTGTTCCACTGAGTTCACCTGTACTTGAGTTAAAACTCAACCAGCTAGGCTGACTATTGATGCTGAAACTTAGCGTATCACCGTCTACATCTGCCGCTTGCGGAGAAAAGCTATACGCTGTACCGGCTAAAACAGAGGTTACTGGAGTGCCACTTATAGTTGGCGCATCATTAACATTAACTACCTCAATATTGAACGGCGAAAGACTTGCAGAAGTAGTACCATCAGAAACACTGATTAACACTCCTGTTGTCGTACCTACATCACTATTACTCGGTACTCCACTTAATGAACCTGTTGAGGTGTTGAAATTAGCCCAACTTGGCTGGTTTGATATGCTAAAGGTTAATGTATCACCATCAAGGTCACTTGCCTGAGGGGTAAAATTATAAGCTGCATTTTGAAAAACAGATGTGCTTGGCGTGCCTGTGATAGTTGGAGCATTATTCTCAACCAATGTGATGGTAACGGATTGTGTGTTAAGCTCGACCGCATTACCACTTGTGACAACATCAATATCAACGATTACCGTTTCGTTGTCATCCACTGTAGGAGAATCATCAACGCCGGTAACAGTAAATGCTTGCGATGTACTCCCTGTGTTAATTGTAACATTAGTCCCTGATATCCCCCCAGAGAGCGAGTAATCAGTACCACTGCCGGTGGCCGTACCGCTAAAGCTAAGCTGCATCACCACATCTGCTGGTGCTGTAAAAGCACTACCTGACGAGTTTTGTAATGCAACGGTCACTGATGCCACGCCTGCATTTTCGGTGATGCTTGAGTTATCGACGCTAAGCACAACGTTGGCAGCCACCGTAAATACATAACTCGTGTTATCGTTTATGCCCGCGAACGCATTACCAACAATATCTGCCACCGCCGTCGGTGCAATCTGCACGGCATAGCTTTGTCCGGCCCCAAGCGTTAAGCCCGGATTAATTACTAAAGTATTAGTACTAACTGAAACCGAACCACCACTACTCCCTTGCCCGGTGGTGACATCAAAGTTCTCTATCACAACAGAAGTTGCAGAGTTGATTAACATAATGCTGCCACTGCCAAAGGCAATATTTTCAGAGAACTGAAGTACGATATTGTCGCCAGCTGCATGACCATAACTGCCAGCAGCAGGCACTGAATTTGCGCTAACCAATGTTGGTACAACGCCATCAATAGCTAGCGCTTTGTTGGCAGATAAAGAGTTACTAGCGCCTGGCACCGCAAGTGTTAACGTTGCTGAGTTACCCGCCGCGTCATTAATCGCTCCTCCGTTTAACGCCAGTGCTGCTGTGGACACATAAGCTAAATCAGCACTAATATCGCCACTTTGAACGACATAAGTGAAGCTCAAAGTGGTGCTACCAGACCCACTACTATAACTCGCGGCCCTGTCTGTCGCGCCAGTTTCTAACGTTAGCGTTGGTGTGCCAGAAACCGTTACAACTTCCGAAAATGTGGTCGTCAACGTGATCACATCGCCAACCTTGTAACTCCCATTTGCCGTAGACGCAGAAACGCTCGTCACCGAAGGTGGTACCCCGTCGATCACTAATGCTTTATTAGCGGATAGTGAGTTTGTAGCGCCGGGTGAGGGTAATGTCAAAGAAGCTGCATTGCCTGAACTATCAATGATTGAACCACCTGATAGAGCCAGTGCAGATGTTGAAAAGTAATCCAAATCACTACTGCTATCACCAGATTGTACGGTATAGGTAAAATTCAGTGTTGCGCTTCCAGAACCACTTGTGTAAGTCGCCACCGTATCACTTGTCCCGGTCTCCATTGTTAACGAAGGCGTACCGGTCACAGTTACAGATTCGTCAAAAGTCACAGTAATCGTAAGCGCATTTCCAGCGACATATGTGCCGTCTGCTGAGGTTGATGAAACACTGCTTACTTGCGGTCTAATACCATCAATCACCAGCGCTTTGTTTGCAGAAAGTGAGTTAGCGTCTCCCGGTGTGGCAAGCGTTAACACAGCAGCATTACCTGCAGCATCACTAATTGAGCCCCCAGCTAAGGCTAACGCTGACACAGAGTTGTAAGCTAAGTCATTACTCACATCACCAGACTGTACGGTGTAGGTAAAATTGAGCGTGTCAGTGCCACTACCTGATGTGTAGGTCGCAGCTCTGTCCGTACTGCCTGTTTCAAGTGTAATTGTCGGAGTACCCGTTACCGTTACAGATTCAGTAAAAATGACGCTAAGCGCCAGCGAATCTCCTATTTTATAGGTCCCATCAGAAGCGCTAGAGGTTACATTACTAACCGTTGGAGCATCTCTATCAACGGTATGCACTGCGCCATTAAAACTCGCGACATAACCATTGTTATTGTTACCATTCCCCAAGGCATCAACGATATTGGTATTAGCGTTCAAATCTAGCCTGAGGCTTCCTGTTCCGCTAATGCTGCTAATGGTAATATCCATAGATGATCCTGACGATGACGAAACACCGGATACGGTCGCTGTCGCGTTGCCTGATACGGTCGTGACTGCAAAGTCATCCGTTGAAACATTTGCGACCGACTCGTCAAAAGTAATTGTGTACGTAATAGAAGAGTCATTTGAATTTGGGGAGCCAGATATACTCAATGCGTTTACCGAAGGAGGTGTGCTATCCGATACAGCCGCTTCAAAATCAATGGTATCGATATGCACAAAAGTCACAAAGGTACTTTTACCTGACGTAGTAAACCGGACTTCGTCAATATTCTGCCATTCACTGTCAAAAGTTAATACGCCATCGTTGTATCCTGAATTCTTGGTATAAGTCACCGAATTGGCACTATCAGATGTTTGAAAGTCAATGGTATCAGATACGACACTGGCACTATCCCGATATCCTGTGATCGTTACTTGATAGTTGATAGAGTTAGATACCGCATTACCTTCATTACTGATTCCCCCCGCTTCCATAGAAACCAATTTAAACTCATCACCACTGGAAGTTTTGAATCGAAAATCTACATCGCCTGTTGGTGCATCCAACGTACCACCATCAGACATATGATAAAGCAGGATATTATCCGTGTTTTGGCCATCGGCAGTGCCAAAATTGTCATTACCTGTAACAGAGTCATTATAGCGTGCCATTTTACCCGTAGCTGGTAAATCATGAGAGTAAGTCACTCCATCAAAAGTCACCGGGTTACTGAGCAAGGCTGGACCACCATTTTGAAAGGTAACATCGTTCGGTGCAGCCAAGACACCTAAAAAGCCATCTATGTGTTGAGCAATTTGCCTTTCATCATTAGAACTTGACCCATATTCTAACAACCAATCTCCACCACTTTCTGAATTACCCGTTTTATCGATCGACGCGTATACTGTGTGGCCTAAATCACGACTAAGCGCATTGATAAACGCGCGGCCCTTTTGATCCTTTGCAACATCACACCCATAGATGTAAACAACTCCATGCTCAGATAACAGCGCATCGAGTTGCTCAACGAGGAGTTTAAAGCTTGGCGTATCTTGATAGATTTTTTTATTTTCGAGTTGAAGCCACCCGGGTCCACCGTGAGAAACAAGATGGATTGCATCAACCGCACCCTGCTGGGGTTTACTATCTGTGAGGTTAGCTACACGGACTGCCGTGCTAGGAAGGTGATTATGTTTTATCAACGCTGCTGCGGACTGCACATCTTTGTCAATAAGATATAAAGTGTGCTCTGTAGTTTCTATATAAGTGTTTCTATCTGCACGAACATTATGACTGCACAATAAACCAATAAAACAACCAATCAACCCTGCGGTCTGCAAAATTTTTTTCATACCGTTCACCACGCCAAAATTGCTTTGACAAAAACTTGCACCAGAATAAATCACTCTAAGAAATTAATTTTTATGAGTATTTTATTCCGGGCAAACTGTATTAACACAATCCGTTTGCTGAGGTCTCAGTGTAAAAAACAAAACGAGCTCCTCTTGCTCTTCCATGAACAAAAACCTCGGCCCACGATAGTGTGGATCTATTAATAGAGTGATTAGGTATTTATATCCACTAGGCCGGAGCTGCATATGTGAGCTTCTTCTAGACTCTAGTACACATCGCTTAAGAATCAATTTAATAAACCTAAAGTCTAAGGTGGTTATTGAAAGAATAGAAAAGATATGAAGGTCAACTGAAAGCTTCTTCTGATTGATTTCATAGTGTGGTCAGTTGATATTTAACCTATTGACTAAGGTTACATTTTACGAATACAAAAAAAGCCGCAGTGTTCTGCGGCTTTCAACAAACTAAAGCGGTTAAAACTTGGGGCCCCCACCGAACATACCCGGTGGCATCATCCCCTTCATGCCACGCATCATTTTTTGCATGCCACCTTTACCTTTCATTTTTTTCATCATTTTCTGCATCTGGGTAAATTGCTTTAACAACTTGTTGATGTCTTGAACTTGAGTACCAGAGCCCGCTGCAATACGCTTTTTCCTTGACCCCTTGATAATCTCAGGACGAGCGCGCTCTTTTAAGGTCATTGAGTTGATAATCGCTTCCATTTGTACAAAGGTTTTGTCGTTCACTTGTCCTTTCACCGCATCTGGCAAATTTGACATGCCTGGTAGCTTATCAAGCATCGACATCATGCCGCCCATGTTTTTCATTTGACGTAGCTGCTCTGCAAAATCCTCTAAAGTGAATCCATCACCTTTAAAGACTTTTTCAGCGACTTTAGCTGCTTTATCCTTGTCAACTTTCATCTCAACTTCTTCGATGAGTGAAAGTACATCACCCATTCCTAGAATGCGAGATGCAATACGATCAGGGTGGAAAGGTTCTAACGCATCAGTACGCTCACCAACGCCAATAAACTTAATTGGTTTACCTGTAATATGACGGATAGAGAGTGCAGCACCACCACGAGCATCACCATCTGTTTTGGTAAGAATGACACCACTTAACGGCAACGCTTCATCAAACGCCTTCGCTGTGTTTGCCGCATCTTGACCAGTCATGGAATCAACCACGAACAGTGTTTCTATTGGGTTAATCGCAGCATGCAGATCTTTGATTTCGTCCATCATGTCTGCATCTACGTGCAAACGACCTGCGGTATCAACTAATACTACGTCAATAAACTTTTTCTTCGCATGTGATATCGCATTAGTTGCAATATCCACTGGTTTTTGTGATATATCGCTTGGGAAGAACTCAACCTCTACCTCAGCAGCCAACGTCTCTAACTGCTTAATCGCTGCAGGACGATATACGTCGGCACTAACCACTAATACGGATTTCTTTTTACGTTCTTTTAAAAACTTAGCTAGTTTACCAACACTGGTAGTTTTACCGGCACCTTGCAAACCCGCCATCATCACCACGGCCGGGGGCTGAGCGTTCAGATTCAGTTCTTCGTTTGCTTCGCCCATGGCTTTTTCAAGCTCTTCACGAACGATTTTGATGAAAACCTGACCGGGACTAAGGCTTTTAGTCACCTCAACACCAACCGCTCGCTCTTTTACTTGTTTAACAAACTCGCGAACAACTGGCAGGGCTACATCGGCTTCAAGGAGTGCCATGCGCACTTCACGCAATGTTTCTTTTATGTTGTCTTCGGTCAAACGGCCTCTGCCGCTGATATTTTTGAGCGTTTTTCCTAACCGCTCTTGGAGGTTTTCAAACATGTATCGGTTCCAAAATCTCGAAATTGCCAAGCATTATACTGATATGCGTGCCACTAATACAGTATTCAAGCGCAATCAAAGTTTCTTTTTGGAAACCCTATGCAATCGGACAGGGTTTAAATACAATAACCAATGAAAAGGAAACTAACTTATTGGGCTTATTCACTATGTTGATCATTAGCTTGTCAGTCATTGCGAGTCTGTTTTATATCATGGCGACCAGTCATGTGTTGTCACGCTTATTTGATAAGCAAGGCCCCAGCCAAAAGAAAACGTTGATTTTAAGTACTATCGCAATCTTGGCTCATTTATTGGTCCTTGTTAATTCTGTTTTCACTCAACAAGGACAAGATCTTAGTACCGTTAATGTCGCATTATTAACGTGTTGGATTATTGTCGTGTGTGTAACAACTGTGTCGTTACGTTTCCCCGCAACGCTACTACTTCCTGTTGTTTATGGCTTTGCCGCGTTGCTACTACTGGCGAGTCCTTTAATTCCCCATCACATCATTTTACAAAACCTACATGTTGAAATAGGTTTACTCATCCATATCTCGCTGTCATTGTTGGCTTATTGTGTCCTGATAATTTCTACCCTTTATGCAGTGCAATTTATTTTTATTGATAAACGCTTAAAGCAACGTGATTTGGCGATTATGACGAGTCATTTACCACCGTTAATGCAGGTAGAAAAGCAACTATACCAACTACTTTTTGTAGGCACAGGTTTGCTAACCTTAGCACTTGCTGCTGGTTTTATATTTCTTGATGGTATGTTTGCCAAAGAAGCCATTCATAAAACCGTTTTATCCATCGTCGCTTGGTCTATTTATGTCACTGTTTCAATTGGACACCATAAATTTGGTTGGCGAGGCAAGCCCGTCGTAATCGCTATTTTTACTGCGTCTGCAATGGTCACATTGGCCTATTTCGGCAGCCGCTTTATTCAAGAAGTTATACTCGGCAAATTCTAAACAACACAGTACACAACAAATGATAAATACTGCGAAAGATTGCTGAATTAATCAGTGAAAACTCATCAATTTGAGCGAAGTTTGCATGTTAAACTTTGTCGAATCCGAACTTTAACTTGACTAACTTATGACGCTGACGCTTAATACTCGTTCATAAGCAAAAAAGGGAACCTCTGTTGGAAGACATATCAACCAGCGCCTTATTTATAATTTTGGGCGTGCTTATTTTGATCTCGGCTTATTTTTCAAGCTCGGAAACTGGGATCATGTCAATCAACCGAATTCGCTTGCGGCATCTCGAAAAAGAGAATCATCGTGGAGCGAAGCGTGTGAGTAAACTACTCACTCGTCCTGATAGACTAATCGGTCTAATACTCATTGGTAATAATCTGGTAAATATTGCCGCCGCGCAAGTCGCGACAATTATTGGCCTGCGTTTATACGGTGACATGGGTATTGCTATCGCCACATTTTGCTTAACATTAGTGGTGCTAATTTTTGCTGAAGTGACACCGAAAACACTTGCTGCACTCTACCCTGAAAAAGTTGCTTTCCCAAGCTCGATTGTTCTAAAAGGTTTACTTGTCATCCTTTTCCCTTTCGTAGTTGCAACGAATTGGGTAACCAATGGAATGCTACGTTTGTTTGGTATCACACCACAAGAAATAGAAGAACACAGCCTCAGCAAAGAAGAACTAAAAACAGTGGTAAATGAATCCAGTGCTATGCTGACGTCCAATCACCAAAGCATGCTGACTTCAATCTTGGATCTTGATCATGTTACGGTAGAAGACATCATGATCCCCAGAAGTGAAATCAACGCTATCGATATCAATGACGACTGGAAAGATATTTCACGACAACTGACAAATGCGCAACACACTCGTGTGCTGCTTTATCGCGATCAAATTGATGACGCGGTAGGTTTTATTCATGCCAGAGATGCTTTAAGGCTGCTGACCAAAGAACAGTTTGATAAGCCTTCGTTGTTACGAGCCGTTAGGGAAATCTACTATATTCCCGAAAATACCTCTTTAAACACTCAGCTCATTAAGTTTCAAGAAAATAAAGAACGGATCGGCTTAGTTGTTGACGAATACGGTGATATTCAAGGTCTTGTTACGTTAGAGGACATCTTAGAAGAGGTTGTCGGTGATTTTACTACCACACAGGCAAAGACTCCCAGTGAAGAAGTCAGCAGACAACGTGATGGTTCTATTATTGTTGAGGGTAGCGTAAATATCCGCGATCTTAATAAAGAGATGGATTGGCAGCTGCCTACCGAAGGCCCAAAAACACTTAGCGGGCTAATTGTAGAACATTTAGAAGATATTCCGGACGCCCCCTTGAGTGTGCTCATTGACAGCTATATTCTTGAAGTGGTTGAAATGAAGGAAAATATGATTAAACAGCTGAAAGTAAAAAAGCGCCGCAAATAATCTAATGTACAAAACCGCAGCTAGCCTGCGGTTTTTTATGCTTTTCAGTGTCAAATGAAGTTTAAAAGCCAGAGCCAAGAATTATACCAATCCTCATTAATAATTAATCATTTTGAGGAACCTAACCTGACGTTAGCAGCGTTAAAAACTTCTTATTTAGAACAACCAAATAGCCAAATATTTGCCTTATACAGACGTAGGTACCTAAGCGGTAGCAGGACGCGAGAGCGCTGCTATCGACAAGCTCTTCTTGCCTCAAAATAGATTACTTCATTAAGTGAATTGGTATTAAAAGAAAATTCTTTCGAACCAGTTTTTATCTAAATCATCTTCACAGCGCTTGAGCTGAGCGGCATAACGAGACGCTCGATGCTTCACTTTATTTGCCACCTGCATTAGCCACTTTTTATTGCGATAAGTACCTCGCCGATAGCCGCCCCAACCTTCGTGATAGTTCAAATACTGCGCATAAGCGTCCCACTTTGAAACACCATTAACTTTATTGGTTTTGTAAACAAACCACGCCATAAAATCGATGGCATCATCAAAGTCATCACGATCCGCTCCAGAATTTCCAGTTTCACGAATGTAATCTGACCAAGTGGGAGTTTTGGCTTGCGAGTAACCATAGGCGGAGCTTGCTCTACCGATAGGAATGAAGCCAAGAAAGTACTCCATTGGCGGCGCCGCATCGTGGCGAAAAGAACTTTCTTGAAACATCATACTCATCAGTACATGTTTTGGCGAACCCCACTTATCTTGGGCGTCGCGGGCATCGTAGTACCAATCTTCTTTTTCTTCAAAAATCTTACAAATATCATTGGGTTGCTTAGGAGGAGCGGTTGCACAACCCGACAGAACAGTGACTAAACTCAATAAAATAATTTTTTTTTGCATTTTTTTTGAATCCCACTGAACTTTTTAAATTATGGCCTGTCTTAATCTATGAATGCAGCAGTTTAGCATTGTTTCATCCCTGAAATTATATTTGCGCAGCCTATGGCTGCGCTTTTTTTTGTCTAAGCCTTAGCAAAATAATCGTCTAAAAAAGAGCGAAAATCTTTGTCGTCAGCCTTCCTTACGGCAGCTTCCCCGGCAAAAGACTGTTCTGCTAACTCTGAGAGTATCTGATCGTCATAAAACCTGTAAGCCAAATTGCGGTGAGCTAGTTTATATTTCTCAGCCAGTTCAATACCCAAACTCCCCTGCTCCGGCGTTCTCGCTTTCAAAGCAGCCATAACTTGGCCCGAAAATGTCAATTCTGGCTCCTCAACACTCGCATAAAAATGCTCAATGACATCACTGTAACGTGTTGTTGAATTACTCGTATCTAAGACATCAGCGACTTTTCTCAACTGCGCAAAAATTTCCTGAGCCCAATCACGAAGTAACACTTCTCCGTTATCTGCCGTCAACGTCAGACTTGGGTCTCGACCTTGATTCACTACCCTTTGCAAGTTTCTGTCTGCGAGCTTTTGAGCACTCCAATCTAATGCGGGGCTAGGTTTTAGCAAGCAGTAGGTTAATAATACATCCAAGAAATAAATCTGCTCGAGGCTGATCCCAGTCTCGGCAAATGGATTCACATCAAGTGCTCTAATTTCAATGTACTCAATCCCACCGCGCTCCAGTGCTTGAGTAGGTGTCTCACCAGATTTAGCATTACGCTTTGGTCTAATCGGTGAGTAAAACTCATTTTCTATCTGCAAGATGTTCTGGTTTAGCTGCTTGGGCTGTGCAGCCTTATAATCAGGGATCTCATGATACAAGTCTGAGCGACTGCGAATTGCAGCTCTTAACCCGGCAATATACTCGTCTAGGTTGTTATACATTACCTTTAGTGAACTTTGCGCGCTGTTGGTATAGCCCAGATCTCCTAAGCGTAAAGCGGTGCCATACTCAAGATATAAAGTACCAGAAGGTAGTTTTTCAAATGGTAGTTTACTGTTTTTACCCTGCAGGAATGATGGGCATAACGCTGGAGATGCACCGAATAAATAGCTGATCAACCACATTTCTCGTTTGAAATTACGAATAAGGCCCAAATATTTATCGGAAATATATTCTTCTCTCGCTTGGGTACTATGTTCGATGGCCTGCAAGCTTGACCAAAGCGAATCAGGAAACGAAATATTAAAATGCACACCAGCAATCGCCTGCATCATACTGCCATAACGATTCTTCAACCCTTCTCGATACAGAGTTTTCATTTTACCAATGTTAGAGCTGCCAAACTGAGCCAGTTCAATATCACTTTCATCTTCAATGAAACACGGCATTGACATCGGCCAAAGTAATTCTTCACCCATATGTTGTAGGGTGAATTTTTGCAGATCAGCCAGTTGATTCAGCGTTTCTTCTGCATTCTCACTGACGGGAGTAATAAACTCTAATAAGGACTCCGAAAAATCGGTGGTAATATGCTGGTTGGTTAATGCATGACCTGTTTTCTCAGGATGTGGTGTTTTAGCTATCTTTCCCGTGCGTTGTATTCTCAACGCTTCGCGCTCGATACCTCGTTTAATTCCTTTAAATGCGCCTTTTTGGACGTCATTTGAAAGCAACTCAAGTTTTGTGTTTAAGTCTAATTGTTTCAAAAATAGTTCCTCGAGCCTACAGGCCAATGCTTTCTCAATGGGGTCAAAACTAAATTACTCAAGCTTTTACAATAACTTTGCCAAAATGCGTTGCCGAGTTCATAAATCGATGCGCGGTGGCTATTTCTTCTAAGGTAAAGGTGTGACTTACCGCTAGCTGTATTTTGCCTATCGAATAGCGCTCGTACAAATACTTAAGATCTTCAATATTGCTGTGCACTAGCATCCCTTCACAGTGATGCCCATATTGTTCAGCCGCCTGACAAACTAGCTCTTTCGTTACACTGGGGATCGTGACTATGCGTGCATTCTCCTTCAATCTTGACAGGACAGAGCAAGCAATCTCTCCCCCAACTAAATCGAGTAAGTCCGCATCAATTTGTTGCCGTGCAAGTTGCTCATAGTCCATCACGTCAATATCAAGCTGAGCAAGTAACGGATGGGTCTTCCGTGATGTCAGTGCTACCACTCGCTTACCGTAAAGCTTTGCTATTTGAATCGCCAAATGACCAACACCACCAGTTGCTGCAGAAACCAACAAGGGCTTGTCACTCTGTGCAAATTTATCAATTGCTTGTTTTGCAGTTAATCCCGCCAAACATAGACCGGCTATTTCTTCTTTTTGTTGCGGTGCAACAGGCATTACTTGCGATTCACTAACAACATGATAATCACTATATGTACCTGGGCTGTTAGCAAAACCGACCATACCAATTACATGCTGTCCCACCGATATGCCGCTGTCTTTATCAGCGACAGCCAACACTTCGCCATAAACGTCATAACCGAGCGGTAAAAATGCACTTGGCTGCTTATTAGCTGCAACATAGCCAAGACCTTGACGAGTTTTAATATCAATTGGGTTAACGCTAGTACTAAACACTCGCAACAATACTTGGCCGTGAGTAAGTTCTGGAATGACTTTTTGAATTACTTCAAGCTGGCCCTCATCACCAAACTCATAAACACCATAAGTGGTTGACTCTACTTGCATAGGTTTATTTTCATTTCAACAAAAGCTGGGCCTAGAATACGCTAATTTAACACCCATACCAACACCTGATAAACGCATCAAAAAACCGCTCATCGTAGAGCGGCTTCAAAACTTTACAGTATCGGTTTAATTGCTAAACACGATATTATCGCCATCCACATCCACTTTTATCGTGTCACCTGTGACAAATTTACCTTGCAACAAATCTTGTGCCAGCGGATTCTCAATATATTGCTGAATTGCACGTTTAAGTGGCCTTGCACCAAACACTGGATCAAAGCCATTGGCAGCAATTTTATCCAACGCACCATCACTCAAAGACAGTTCAAAACCTTTTTCCGTTAGACGACGAGTTAAACGACTCAATTGAA
The DNA here is from genome assembly GCF_051930985.1 of Pseudoalteromonas sp. T1lg65. Taxonomy (NCBI): domain Bacteria; kingdom Pseudomonadati; phylum Pseudomonadota; class Gammaproteobacteria; order Alteromonadales; family Pseudoalteromonadaceae; genus Pseudoalteromonas; species Pseudoalteromonas sp. T1lg65. The sequence continues at coordinate 2,697,970 of NZ_CP196837.1, forward strand.
TACTCGCAATCGCTTTAATGTGTTCACCAATAAGTGGGTGGAATACGACTGTTTCATCAATACGGTTTATAAACTCGGGTCTGAATTGAGTAGCTAAAACGCCCATGACTTTTTCTTTCAAGGTGATGTAATCGTTATTACCTGCCTGTTCTTGGATCACATCCGAGCCCAAGTTAGAAGTCATAATGATCACCGTATTCTTGAAATCCACAGTGCGCCCTTGGCCATCGGTCAGACGTCCGTCATCTAACACTTGCAATAAGATATTAAATACATCTGGATGGGCTTTTTCGACTTCATCTAATAACACAACAGAGTATGGCCTACGTCTTACCGCCTCAGTAAGATACCCTCCTTCTTCATATCCGACATAACCAGGAGGTGCACCGACTAAACGCGCAACAGAATGCTTTTCCATAAACTCCGACATATCGATACGCACCATGGCATCTTCTGTGTCGAACATAAAGTTTGCTAACGCTTTAGTGAGCTCAGTTTTACCAACCCCTGTCGGGCCTAAGAATAAAAACGAACCAATGGGACGATTGGGATCGGCAAGCCCGGCTCTTGAACGACGGATAGCGTTGGCAACTGCATTCACAGCTTCATCTTGGCCAATCACTTTTTTATGCAGTTCATCTTCCATTTGCAGTAGCTTTTCACGCTCACCTTGTAGCATTTTAGCAACTGGGATACCGGTCCAACGAGATAAAATCTCTGCGATTTCATCTTCTCCAACCTGATTTTTTAGCAAACTCATTTCTTGCATTTCAGCTTGCGAAGCGAGATCGAGCTTTCGTTCTAGTTCAGGTATACGGCCATATTGCAACTCAGACATACGCTGTAGATCACTAGCACGGCGCGCCACCTCTAAATCCAGTCTCGCCTGTTCTAGTTCCGCCTTAATTACTTGCGTGCCTTGTAAGGAGGCTTTTTCAGCATTCCAAACTTCATCGAGTTCACGGTACTCTGTTTCTAGATCACTTATAAGTGATTGCATTTCTGCACGACGCTTTTGACTGGCTTCGTCTTTCTCTTTTGCTAGAGCGTTGTCTTCCAGTTTAAGCTGGATAATACGACGTTCAAGTCGGTCTAATTGTTCTGGCTTTGAATCAATTTGCAAACGAATCGAAGAACCGGCTTCATCAATCAAGTCAATAGCCTTATCTGGTAACTGGCGATCCGAGATATAGCGATGTGAAAGATTTGCCGCTGCCACAATCGCGGGATCTGTAATGTCTACTGAGTGATGCAGTTCATAACGCTCTTTTAAACCGCGTAAAATCGCGATGGTATCTTCAACACTTGGCTCATCAACAAATACTTTTTGGAATCGGCGCTCCAGTGCTGCGTCTTTTTCAATATACTGCCGATACTCATCAAGAGTGGTCGCCCCCACACAGTGTAATTCACCTCGTGCAAGCGCTGGCTTTAGCATATTACCAGCATCCATTGCACCGTCGGTTTTACCTGCACCGACCATAGTATGAATTTCATCAATAAACAGAATGACTTGCCCTTCTTCTTTAGACAATTCATTCAATACTGACTTTAAACGTTCTTCAAATTCGCCACGGTATTTTGCACCCGCAACTAACGCACCTAAATCTAGCGACAGCACACGTTTGCTCTTTAACCCTTCAGGTACTTCACCATTGACAATGCGCTGTGCCAGTCCTTCAACAATGGCGGTTTTACCGACACCAGGCTCACCGATCAATACGGGGTTATTTTTGGTACGACGTTGCAGTACTTGAATAGTGCGACGAATTTCATCATCGCGCCCAATTACTGGGTCTAGCTTGCCCTGCTCAGCGCGTTCGGTCAGATCAATAGTGAACTTTTCTAACGCTTGACGAGTATCCTCTGCGTTCGGGTCATCCACTTTTTGGCCACCACGAATTGCCTGAATTGCCTTTTCTATTTTGTCTTGTGTGATATTTAGTGCTTTGAAGATATCACCAAGCGGACCTTTATCTTCACAGGCTGAAAATACAAATAGTTCGCTAGAAATGTATTTATCTTTGCGCTTTTGTGCGTACTTATCACATAAGTTGATCAGTGAAATTAAATTATTAGAAAGCTGAACGTCACCGCCTGTGCCTTCAACTTTAAAAAGTTTTTCAATGGCTTGAGAAAGCTTAGAGTTGAGTTCATCGGCACTAACACCCGCTTGCGCCAACAACGCTCTGACACTAGAGCCTGATTGCTGGAGCAAGGCGTACATTAAGTGTACCGGCTCTATAAACTGGTGGTCACGACCCAGCGCTAAAGATTGCGCATCGGATAGCGCAGCTTGAAACTTGCTTGTAAATCTATCTAAACGCATGATTTATATACCCATAGATTCTTTAATTACCTTATTAATGGGTATTAGTTTAGTTAATATCAAGCAACTGCAGTGGAATTTGTGTCGCTTATTTGCGCCAAATCAAGGTTGCCATTCGACCTGTAACTGTATCTCTGCGATAAGAGAAGAAACGCTCGGGCTCATTGACAGTGCAAAGTTGCTCACCATAAATTTGATTTACTCCTGCATCGTGTAACTGGGTGGTGGCAATGGCAAATATATTCGCGAAGTATTTACCATCATGACAAGGTTTAAATAGACCCGGTTGGTCAAGATGCGAAAAGGCTGCGACTACATCTTCGCCAACTTCAAAAGCTGTCGGTCCTATTGCTGGACCAAGCCAAGCATAAATATCATCTCGACTAGCGCTAAAACACGCCAAAGTTTTTTCGATAATACTCAAAGATAATGGCCGCCAACCGCCATGAATAGCAGCCACTTCTTGACCGTCTCTTGACGCGAGTAAGATAGGCAAGCAATCCGCTGTCATAATTGCCAGCGGTTGTTGGGGTAATCGAGTAAATAATGCATCTGCCTTGTGGATTTGCGCAATTTCAAATTGCTTATCTACGTTAACAACATCAGCACCGTGCACTTGTTCTAGCCAAACAATCGGGTTTGGCACGTAGCCGTGCAGCAAGCGGCGATTTTCCGCGACGTGTTCTGCGTTGTCGCCAACATGAAAAGCCAAGTTAAAGCTTTGATATGGCGACGTAGACACACCACCAATGCGCGTTGTAGATAACACGCCAACTTGGTGGGTAAGTGGCCAATTGGCGATAATCATAGTTAACCTCAGCTGCGTATAAGAGTTTTGAACACGTGAATACTTAAGATTATAGGACTCTTCACACCCAATGATGTTATTTTGTTCAATATCAAGACGTTTTCACTAGTAATAGCAGGCTGTTACTAGTGAAAACAACGAGCAGAGAACAAAATAGCATTATTGAGCAAATTCGCTTATCTGTCGTTGAGGTTGATTACAAAGTGAGATCGGGATTCTCTTTGGTGTCTTCTCTAAGCGCCTCTGTCAATTTTTGCATATCTTCAGGCACTGGCGCTTCCCAGCTCATCATCTCGCCCGTAATTGGGTGCGCAATACTGAGCTTTATCGCATGTAGCGCCTGGCGCCTAAACTCTCGTAACTGTGCACTCAACGCAGGTGTCGCATTTCTGGGCGGACGTGGCCGACCACCATAAAGTTGATCGCCAATCAAAGGATGATTCAAATACGCCATATGAACACGAATTTGGTGTGTACGGCCAGTTTCTAGTCTTAGCCTTAAACGTGTGTGTGCTCTAAATTTTTCCGCTACACGATAATGCGTAATGGCTGGTTTACCCATCTCATGCACTGCCATGTGAGTACGCTTTGTCGCATGTCGACCAATCGCTTTTTCTACCATGCCACCGGCTGTCATGGTGCCGTTACAAATTGCTTCGTATTCACGGGTGAAGTTTTCACGCGCCTGCAAGTTTTTAACCAAATGGGTTTGCGCTTGAATGGTTTTAGCCACCACCATCAAGCCCGTGGTATCTTTATCTAAACGATGCACAATCCCAGCACGTGGCACATTGATGATCTCTGGATGGTGATATAACAATGCGTTAAGTACCGTGCCATCGGGGTTACCCGCTCCTGGGTGTACAACCAGCCCCATCGGTTTATTGATCACTAGAATATCATCATCTTCATAGACAATATCCAGCGCGATATCTTGAGCTTCATATTCGCGTTGCGCTTCAATGAAGGTCTCAATATTAACGGTTTCACCACCGAGTAGTTTTTCACGAGGCGTATTAAATACTGTGCCGTCCACAGTGACTTTATCTTCTAAAATCCAAGTTTTTATCCTAGATCTTGAAAAATCAGGGAACAATTGCGCCAATATTTGGTCTAGACGTTTGCCGCCCAGTTCAACAGGAACCTCAGCTTGGAGGGAGATTTGCTCTGACATCTGAAACTTTACCTAATTTACCAGTGCAAGCCGTGCTCGACTGGGTTAGAATCGTATTAATGCATAGTTTACTCGGTTTTGCCGAGTTGGCCTAGCCGAAGAAAACAAAGGTAGTAAAATAAAATGATAAAGAAACTAAGGACACACGCCTTTAGGCTGGCGTTAACCGCTTCTGTTTTAGCTCTCGCAGCCTGTTCCTCAGCTCCAGAACAAGAAGATATTGAGAGAGTCCCCAACAAGTCTGCACAGTCTTTGTATGAAGATGCAAAACAAACTCTAGACTCGGGCCTATATGGTCGTGCAATCGAATTGTTGGGTGCTATCAATGCCCGTTTCCCATTTGGCCCTTATGCTCGTCAAGTGCAAATGGACCTTGTTTATGCGTACTACCAAATGGGTAATACGGAACAAGCGCTTGCTACAATAGACCGCTTCATTCGCCTCAATCCAAATCACAAAGATCTCGACTACATGTATTATATGAGAGGTTTGGTCAATATTAAGGCTGATGAAAATGCTTTCCAAGAGTACTTCGGAGTCGACAGAGCCGACCGTGATGCTAATCGTACTCGCGTTGCATTTCAGGACTTAACGACTCTTATTAAAAACTATCCTGATAGCGCTTACGCTCCTGAAGCAAAAAAACGCGTTGTTTGGCTTCTTAATAAAATGGCCCGTTATGAGCTAAAAGTCGCAGAATATTACTTTGAGCGTGAAGCCTATTTAGCAGCAGCAAACCGTGGTAAATATGTATTAGAACATTATCCACAGAGTAGTTATTTGACTCCTGCTTTAGAGATTATGGAAAAAAGCTATCGCAAGCTCGGATTAAATGACTTAGCTGATAACGTAAGAAAAACAGCAGAAGTTAACGTTAGATAGCGTCACTCTTGTTACTCGATTGCAGCCAAATAAAAACCCCAAAGTAGACCTTTGGGGTTTTTATTTGGCTGCAATCGATGATGCTTAACTAACTTCAAGTGCAGGTAAGGTTAAATAGCTTCTTCGTCTTCTTCGCCTGTACGAATACGGATAACACGCTCAACGTCTGTTACAAAGATCTTCCCATCGCCAATTTTGCCAGTTTGAGCAGTTTTCAGAATTACTTCAATCGCTCTGTCTACGTCTTCGTCGGCTGTAACAATATCCAGTTTTACTTTGGGAAGAAAATCCACCATATATTCCGCGCCACGATATAGTTCAGTGTGTCCTTTTTGGCGACCAAACCCTTTCACTTCGCACACTGTCATACCTGTGATACCAACATCTGACAATGCTTCTCGCACATCGTCTAATTTAAAAGGCTTTATAATTGCTTCAATTTTTTTCATAGCGATCTCGGTTCCTTTTTAGTTGCGTCGATTTTAGACAATCCAGTAACTCAAGGCAAACGAATAACTTCTCCGTTATCATCTCGAATACGCATAACAAGTTTACATGTTGTAATAAGCAGCAGAGTTATCAGCCATAACAGAACACGTTACAGATTACGGGTTATTTCATAGAGGAAGCATTGCAACCTTCCCCACAATCACGAGATAATGCCTATTATCGAAACAAAACAGCGATAAAAAATTATGTTGCTTTCACGCAATACCGGTTTTACGTTACTCGAATTACTTATTGCGATTGCTATCCTAGCCATTATCTCTTTTATTGGATTTAGCTTTAATTCCGATACGCTTAAACACAATCGTGCTGAGATGTTTTTGCGGGAATTAAAAACCAATGTCGCGTTTGCTAGAACCAAAGCCACAGCTTCTGATGAAATCGTAATTCTATGTCCAGCTCCTACAAATCAAGCTCAGCAAAGGGCTTCTTTTGACTGCTCGTCAAGTTGGAACAATAGCCGTATTGCTATTTTTGTAGATCGAGATAACAACGGCCGCTTTGATGAAGACGAAGACACCTTACATCGTTTAATGGAACCGCTTAAAAGTGGAGACAATCTAGCGTTTTCTGGTCAGAACCGACTACGCTTTGACTCTGGTGGGCTATTAAGTCAATCTAGGCCTGGAGAATTTATTTTCTGTCCTGCCAATGCCAATTCGCAAAACCAACAGCTCACTATATCTCAAGCCGGAACAGCCATATTTAGAGGCGCAACCACAAATACGTGTCGCTAACCGATAGTCGTTTCGAATAACTGGCATATCTCAGCAACTTGAAGCCTGAGAATTAGCTGACTACGCTTAATTTACTTTCTTTTTCGAGGCAAAGGATATGCATCGAGAGCAAGGCGTTACGCTTTTTGAACAATTAATTTCACTGGCAATTTTGGCCATTTTCACCGCGCTGGCAGCACCATCAGTGAGTCACTTATTTCAACAACCAAGAGCTGAATTAGCCTTAATTACACTTAAACACCAGCTTAAATATGCACGTGTTAAGGCCATTGCAACTGGCGAGACCGTCACCCTATGCCCTTTGCTAAATAATCGATGTAGCTCCGATGATTGGCATCAACAGTTAACACTATTCATCGATACTAAGCCTTTGGGTACTTTCTCTAAAGGAGACCGTAAATTACAGGTTATTGATGCGATTATAAAAACCGATCAATTAACGTATTCTCGTAGTGCCGTAAGTTTTAAACATACCGGTGGTTTAGCAGGCTTATATAATGGCACTTTTATTTACTGCCCTAATGTGCAAAAACGCCAACCTGGTGTCGCAATGAGTGTAAGTTTTTCAGGAAGGGCTAGATTCAAAGCCACTAATCAATGTGAAAAGTAATCGTTGGGCGCAAATTTAAGCACTATTCCTTCATTGTCTAAATTGGGCTTTATTAATTAACGTTCCCAACATTGCTCGGCACTGAGAGTGCCGGTTGAACCTTTAACTCCGAGGTCATTTATAGTTAATGTTTCACATTGCCTATCATCCCCAACCGGCCCACTCGTAGCTGTGGCTGTAATAACAAAGGTGTTGTTTTCTACTGTGGCGGCGAGTTCGAAGTATCCATTTTCTGTTGTATTGGGCACACCGATAGCAGCAAGATCTTCTGTATACACTCTATTGTCCGAGAAATACTGCTCTTGCTTATTTGCCGCATCGATCAATGTCGTCATTGCTTCAGCCCTTGCTGCACGCGCGGTGTAGTCCAGATAGCTTGGATAGGCGACAAACGAGAGAATACCAACAATTGCAAGCACTATCATTAACTCCAATAAGCTAAATCCTTTAATATTACTGTGTTTTCCATGACTATTTTTCATCGTTCTTTTCCCGTTTGTAGATATAAAGCTGACGAGTTCTAATGCCAAAACTGATGTCGCCAAATAATTGAATCTTACCATTAGTCATTACCGGTTCAGGCGTTGATATACCTGTTGGCAAAAATGGCGTTAACGCATCACCTTCTGAGCTTTTCAGTCCGGGACCTGGAAACCAAAATACACTATCGCCAATATTGTCCTTATTTTTTACCACCACCGTTGGTGTATCCGGTAAGTCTTGTGCTGTTATATAAGTTTTTCCGCTACCATAATGCAAATGAAAGGCATACATCTGCCCTTTACCACCAGTCAGCGTACATTGCTGAATGCTCTGATTGGCTGGTGTAAACGTGGTGTAATAGGCTACACCACCCACGACAGTCGCTGCTGACAACGACTTTTCACTGCCGTTGAGTTGATATTTCCAGCCTTTATATTGCCCCAATGTTACTTCCAAATCCGTGAATCGGCTCATACTGGTTAGGGCATTGCCAAATGGATCGGATTTCATCTCCATTAAGTTGTCGATTTTTATCGTGGTAGGTGGAGACTCTGCAAAAGACTGCGTTTTTGTATTTAAATCTCGGATCATAAACAGGTAATCATCAACGCCTTTATTTGTTGGTTTTGCTCTATTACCACTACCAATAACCAGTGCTTCAAACGGAATATCTTTTCGGGTTTTTATCATATTTCCGCTACTGTCCGTAGTGCGAGTTACGCGACTGTAAAACGTTCTCGCAATCGTAGGTTGGTAAAAGAAACGTCGATCGTGGTTTGCTGTATTGCCAGCAAGCCTAGCCAACTCAAAATGACTCCACTGCGTAGTGTCAGGTCCTGGCATATCTATACGCCATATACTGCCACCGGTGTCTGCCATATAGATCCTATCGGAGAAGCCATCATAGTCTGAATCAGTCACCGTCGCGCTGGCCGCAATGCTATGCTGGCCTTTAAAACCATTATCAGGCGTAAGGGACCAAATCACTTTAGGTGTACTTGACATAATATCGACAATATAAAGTCCAATACCTACACTGTCTGGAGATTTGTTCACCTTATCTTTATTGGTGTCATAACCGGCAGTAAAAATTAATACTGGTCGTTCCTTTTGATTTTCTAAAAATGTCACAAACGGTTTAGACCAAGTCTGCCCTAAGTACTTAAAGTCACCTTCACCACCTATAATGGGCTTACCCCACAACAGTTTGGGATCATCTGGATTGGTAATATCAAAGCCATAGTAACGATTACCACCGCGGCGCATGCCAGCAAAAGCCCAGACCTTTTCACCACTATCGACTACGCCATTTTCGTTGATATCATTAAAGTGAATGGTGATTGGACCGTCCATGCCGTAAAGCTTGCTTTCTGGCTGTTTGTTTTTTATTGGCTTGAGGTTAGGTAGTAGTACCTCTGGGATAAATGCCCAACTTTCCTTTACACGATTACCTTCGTCTTTAAACATGTGTAAAAAGCCGGCATTGGTTCCTACCAAGATACGAATGTCACCGTTGCCATAGTTCATTGTGACGGGTTTTGAGTGGAGCGGGTCGGCAAAAATATCTGCACGACTGTCGACACGAGAACCATCGCCATCTTCGTCATCCACATCGATACCCCTTGCCCAGCTAATTAATGTTGGTAGTTCAGTGACGTTCGCTTTCATCGCCCGAGCAAGCTGTCGGTCACCACGATAAGCAATTCTGGCATTTTGATAAGTCAGCTCACTTAAATACGACTTATTAAAATTTGATAGTACTTTGCGTGTATTTTGTTGCTCAAGCGCATAATTCACGCCACCGGCCTCGATATTTTGACCATCTTTTGAACCAGGCACTGACCAATAAGTGGTAATATTTTTACCTATTAATCCATCGCTATTTATCGCTTTGGTATTTTCTTGACCACGTATTGCGCCATCCTTAATTTTTAGCTTTTTAAGGTTACCTTTCCAACGAGTATGCGTTTCAGGCTCAAACATGGTGTAATATAAATTATCCCCACTTTGTGTTTGATCTTTGGCATTGACAGAGACGGTTGGAGAGCTAAAACTAGCACTGACATTACGAATATTAACGATAGTGGTATCCAACGCCTTAACCAGCTCATCAGCGGTATTGGCTTGCAAAAATTTACCCCCGCCATTCTCCTCTGCTGTTTGCTTGAGTAACAATTGCCCTTCAGCGGTCATCCCATTGCCAAAACCAATCGCGAAAATCCTCGCAAAGTCATGTTCGTCCGGTGTATTTGGGTAAAGATCGACCTTAACATCAGATGTACCACGCATGACCTTTGCAAGTGCAGCTAAATAATTTTGGGTTAACCAGTTATTTTCATACAAATCAAAAGAAGGAGGATAACTCCCAAACATTGTACGGTACTGCTCTTTGATGTGATAATTCACTTCGGTATCCGCTGTTGGCTCACCGTCTGTCATTAGGATCACATTAATTGAATTATCACAGCGCTTATCAGCTCCAGCAGCTCGTTTAAATGGCGAAACATATTGACCGAAATGTTCGATAGAAGTATCTCTATCGCTACCACCGTTATAGCCATTTTTAACAAAACCGCCTTTGAGATATAGATACAATTCCCACAGCATCTCAGACAAAGGGGTGTAACCCTCACCTGGTAAGTTATCAATCTTAGTAATAAGATCTGATGGATTTGCGCCTATACCATTAAGAATATAGCCACCATACGAGCTGTAAAATCGCGACAGACCAAATTCGATATCTCGATTTTTGGTGATGAGATCTTTCATTGCTTTTTTCGCTACCGTCAAGCGACTATCTGAGCAAATATTGGCTTGCATCTGCAAGTTTTCGTTGTATTGATAACAGGTTTTAGAGGAGTGGACCGTTGACCTAAAACATTCAACTTCCCTGTAGGCCCAAGATGTGTTTCCGTGACCATGGCCTCGGCCATTATTTGAATAGCGATACAATTCATAACATGCCTTACCTGTTTGCGAATCCCAAAGCATACTGCCTGAGGTGTCAAACATGATCATTACGCGGGGTTTCTCGTCTAGCGACACATTGTGATTTACATAGAGTTCGATGTCTTCAGCAAGGCTAACCTTGATAAATAATAAGCTGCATACCCACAGTAGAACGTATTTTTTCATATTATTTGCCTGCCACACCACTGACTAACTCCTGACCAACCCCCATTACGATGGTGACACTGTGCTGATTATCACTGCCATAAGTCACCGTCGCTTCTACTTCCGACATATTGCAAATGACACCATGAGTAAACGCATACTGGCGTGGACAATATAACTCCATTTCACCACGATTAAGATTCGTTACCACGGCGCGTATCCCTCCGGGTGTTTGTACAACTTCACCACCAGCAGGGAGTTCATCACGTTTTTTCAAAAACACACTTTCTTCCGCCAATGCTTGTTGTTGTTGGATCAGCTTTTGCATTTCTCCATACAATAAGTTTTCCGCCTCTTCACGCTCCATAACGGCATGCGTCATTTTGATATCTAACGTGCTACTACTCATCAGCGATGCCGCTATAGCCATGATGGCGACAACCATCACCAAGGCCATAACCAAAACGACACCTTGTTGCTTCATATGCTCCACGAGATTGCTCCCATATTGTGCATAGATACGGTGGTTGTGAAGACCGTACGCCGAAACGTATCATTAAAGCTAAACGTGCGTTTATTTGGCCCGTGGCCCAACACGTAGGTTTGATTTTGTAGGTTTAAGTCGGCGTCTGGTGATAAGGTTCGAACTAACAAAAATATTTGTACGAACAAAATCCCACGAGTCCTTTCCCAATCAGCTTCACTCATCGTCTGTGTCGTTGCGTACATGTCTACTCGACCATCTAAATCGGTATCTAAACCGAACAAAAAGTGCATTTGCTCAACTCCCTCAATCACCAACTCATCCGTCATACCACCATTTACAGTTAGCCGACGACGGCGTAGCACCGGAATAGTGACATTTCGATCATCCACCTGAACATTTCGCTCCTCACTCAGGTAATAAACATGGTGACTATAGGGCCAAACAGTGGCATTCACCGAAGGAAGTTGCCCTACATTTTGTGCCGCTCTAAAATCCGCTTGCTCTTGTTGAGCAATAAAGTAATAACGATTTCTATCCAATCCAGATACTTGCAAAGTTGCAGGATCAGACACAGCTGGATTCCCCTCAAGAAACTTAACCTGCAGTACCTCTGAGTTGGTTCTAGCGTTATTAATACAGTTCATTGCTGCGCCATTTGTAGTAAGTTCGGCATGAATTGGGCGAAAGTTTGTCGGTTGGCTATTAGGGAAACTGCCGTTATTGAGCCCACCTGTGCAGTCCGCATTTGGATTGGGCTCCGCACTTTGATTGTCTTCGGTGAACCCTTCATCATAAAAAGTCCCCCAAAAGCCCACCTGTTCTATATCTCGGCGAAATATAGACAAAGCCAGTCGCCCAGTTTCTTGTAACTCACCGATATGCATGGTATCCCGTGTCGTTGACTGCATACTGATATAAGTCGCAATAATGCCTCCAAGCAACAATAGTCCAATAAACATGGAGATCATTAACTCAAGCAAGGTGAAACCTCTGACTTTACTCATTTCGTAATTACCTAAGCAAGACATAACTATTCATGACAACCAGCCTACGACGACTATCTGCATTACCACATGTGACGTTGGCATTATCCCCTATCGCAGTCATTTCTTGCTTTCCTTGCCACGACACGACCACTTCTACATTGATACCACGTCCGTTGCTGTTTTCTGCAAGACTAGGTGTTATACATACCGTTGCACTGTCCAACGAGCCAGTATTCTCCCGCGCTTTAATTGCTTGGCGCCACATATTAATATCTGTGGCCGCTATTTGTGCTGGCGTGCAGCGCTGAATAAAGCAGGTATTAGAAAAGTTAACTTCATCATCGCTTGAAAAGTCGATATCGTAATGCGTAATAATATCTTCGGTATCGTTACTGCGTAATCGATGTAATATGTCCGAGGCAAGTTCCACCGCAGCCGCTCGTTGCATGGCATCGAAGCTTGCTTGCTTGGCTCTTCCTTGCAACGCCAGCGCCCCCAATAGCCCAAAGCTCAGCACCATAAAGGCGATAAGTACCTCTAATAAAGTGAACCCCTGACTATTGCGGCTTGGTGTAAGTATCATATGAAATCTGGTAAATATTTTGATGTATGCATCATACCGAGCAAGGATTCAAATACAACGGCAGGGGGTACAAACGGTTGATTTAAACGATAAGCGGTTTTGGTTGCTTCTACAGAGCTAAGTCAGCGAGTTTTAGACGATGTCTGCCCGTAACTGTGTAAGCGCACGACGACTCACTTCCAATTTTTCAGGAAAATGCTTCAACACGACAAAGTGTTTCTGGCCAACGACTTCAAGGGCGCGAATTGCACTCCTTTTAACCAAGGTGCTTCTGTGGATCTTTACAAAGTAACCACGATACTCTTCATGTAGCGCTTTGAGTGTTTTCTCAATTAATGCTTGATGGCCATTTTCCAGTATCAGTCGAGTGTACTTGTTATCCGCTTGGGCTATCAAAATGTCATCCACCAAAAGCTTACGCAGCGTGTTTCCAACTCGATAGGTGATTGTGTCTACCTCAGGAAATAGCGACAGTAGCAAAGCTTCAAGCTTGTTAGATTCCAAAGGCTTAACTAAATAGCCACTGGCAAGCAAATCAAAAGCGGCCAGCGCGTGTTCTGGGTGCGCGGTCACAAAAACAATTTTACATTGTTTGTTAAGCAAACGAATTTGCTTTGCTGTTTCTAACCCAGATATTCCCGGCATTGAAATATCCAAAAAAACAAGATCAACTTCAATTTGAGTTAGCATTCGAATAGCTTGTTCGCCATTTTCTGCTTCCGCAACACATTGAATATTGTTCACGCTATCAAGTAGGCGTTTAAGCCTAACTCTCGCAAGCGGCTCATCATCAACTAATAAACAACGTAGAACTTTATTCATATCGGTATACTAAATTTAACGGTAAAACTTTGTGCTTCACTGGACACGTCAAAATCAATATTTCCGCCAAAGTGCAACTGTAAACGTTTTTTAATGTTGCTTAAGCCCATACCGTGGCCACGGTAAACCACCGCCCCTCCAGCATTTACTTCATTACTAATTGCAATATTAAGAAACGGCTGATGCTTGATAATCGCAATGCGAATTTTAGCACCTGTCGTGCTTGGCTCTACACCGTGGGTTACCGCATTTTCAATTAGCGGCTGCAAAATCAATGATGGGATTTGCTCTTTCCCAGTGACGCCCCGGATATCCCATTCGACTTGCAAACGCGTCCCAAAACGCCATTTTTCTAATCCGATATAATCCTTACACAAGGCAATTTCTTCATCGACTGTTACCCACTTACTGCTATCAAGTGCTGCTTTAGACAAGTTAGCCAATGTAATCGCAGATTGTTCGGCCGCGCAGGCATCAACATGCGCCAGTTCTGCGACCGTATTTAAGGCATTGTATAAAAAGTGAGGCCTGATCCGAGCGTGCAACGCATCTAATTCAGCTTGTGATAGGCGCTGGATCTGCTCAATGTTATCAGCATAAATTGCCAGAAAGTGCGCGAATAGGGTAACAATGCATAAGCAAATAGCTAAATTTTCAAACACCAAAGCGGAAAAATTGACCGCTTCAATAATGCCGATATTTTGTAAAATGGCTGGAAATACAAAGCTTGTAATTGCTGTTGTTATTAAGAAAGAAATAACCAGCAACAATAAAGAAAGTCTATCACTAATTTGAGTATCTAATTTTGTGACTAACAGCAGTGGAAACAAGGCACTAAAAGCAGTGCAATGAATAAATAAGCTGACTAATCCCAAAGTTTGCCAAAATGGTGTGATGGCGATAAGCGCGTATATAAAGGCGAGGATCTGAGAGGCGACTAGCATCGCTAGTAAGCCTCTTTCAGATAATAAAGCGGATAACAACCTAGAGTTAGTTGTCATCTCCATGGTGTTACCTTAGTTCCACCGGTACTGCAAAGACGACATTTTCTTCTTGCCCAGGGTTTTCCACCACAGTTTTACCGCCGAGTTCCTTTAGCCGAGAAATAACCTGTTGTACTAACACTTCCGGTGCTGAAGCGCCAGCCGTAACACCTACAGCTTTAATATCCTCAAACCAAGCGTCGTCAATTGATGATGCGTCATCGATCAGATACGCCATAGTGCCAATTTTATCCGCCAACTCACGTAAGCGGTTTGAATTAGAGCTATTTTTAGCGCCTACCACCAACAGCAGATCCACTTTGCTTGCAAGGTCTCGCACAGCATCCTGACGATTTTGCGTTGCATAGCAAATATCATCTTTACGCGGCCCGCTGATATTAGGAAACTTTGCGCGTAACGCATCAATGACATCAGCAGTATCATCGACTGACAAGGTAGTTTGGCTACAATAAAACAAGTTATCTGGGTTTTTTACTTGTAATTGAGCCACATCTTCCTGTTTTTCAACCAAATAAATTCCACCAGCAGCATTATCATACTGCCCCATCGTACCTTCGACTTCAGGATGTCCGTGATGACCAATCAGGATACATTCAATGCCTTTGCGACTAGCACGAGTGACTTCCATATGTACCTTGGTAACTAAAGGACAGGTTGCATCAAAAACTTTAAGTTCACGGCGCTTTGCTTCGTTCCGTACTTGCTGCGACACACCGTGTGCACTAAAAATAACAATGCTGTCATCAGGCACTTCATCAAGCTCTTCAACAAATACGGCACCGCGAGACTTCAGGCCATCCACCACATATTTGTTGTGCACCACTTCGTGACGAACATAAATTGGGGCCTCAAAAATATCTAGCGCGCGTTCAACAATGCTGATTGCTCTATCTACACCTGCACAAAACCCTCTTGGGTTGGCCAGCAAAATTTCCATCAGTTTTTCACCTCAAGGATTTCAACTTCAAAAGTTACCTTTTGACCCGCTAACGGGTGGTTAAAATCAACAGTCACTGAGTCCCCGGCAACTTCGCGAATAAGGCCTGGCAAATCAGTGCCATCAGGTTGCGTAAACGCAATGATACTGCCGACTTCTGCTGGTGTATCTACACCAAACTTGCTCTTATCAACGTAGTAGATATTGTCTGGATTTGGTTGCCCAAACGCATCTTCTGGCTCAAGCTCAAATGCTTTTTCATCACCCGACTTGAGACCTAGCAAACATTTTTCAAAGTTCTCAGTTAAACTGCCATCTCCCATAAACAGTTTCGCAGGCTTGTTATGCACTTTGGTTGAATCCGCAGCCGAACCATCTGAAAGTTTAATGGAAAAATGGAACAGGACTTCAGAATTAGCACCGATCACTTGTTCGCTCACGAGGTTTTCTCCTGTTTATTTTCGCTAGTAAAAGCGTCAAAAATGAGTAGCAATGCACCACCTACAATCGCCATATCTGCAACGTTAAATGCTGGATAATGCCAGTCTTGGTAATAAAAGTGCAAAAAGTCAATTACATAACCGTGAATCAATCTATCTACTAAGTTACCAATCGCACCTGCTAATACCATTGAATAAGCCAAACATAACTTCCAATTGGAAGCTGGAAGCTTACGCAACCAATGTACCAATAACACGCTTATCACAACCGCTATCGTACTTAGAAAGTACCGTTGCCAACCGCCGGCATCGCTTAGAAAGCTAAATGCAGCACCGTAGTTGTGCATATAAGTTAAATTGAAAATAGGAAGGATATCAATGGACTGATATAGGTCCATCTTAGCATCGACAACGGCTTTGGTAACATAGTCTACTGCAAAAAGCAGTAGACTAAGCCATAACCAAACTAAGCCACTTTTCTGTGAAGTTTGTGTCACGTATAACTCCTAGGCAAATTGACGTTGTTCGCCTTCGCCTTCAACGTTGCTGATACAACGACCACAAATATCAGGGTGGCTCTCATCAGCACCAACATCATCACAATAATGCCAACAACGCTCACATTTTTGTGCTGACGTCGCCGACACAGCAATATAAAGACCGTCGATTTCAGAAGAAATAGCCCCTTCAGGCTTGCTATTGACTACTTCAACCGTTGCTTTTGAAGTCAATAGTACGAAGCGTAGCTCATCTCCGATCTGCTGCAGTTTCTCAGCCAACTCACCACCAGTATACAAAGTCACTTCAGCTTGTAGAGTCGCGCCAATGACGTCTTCTTTACGCGCGTTTTCAAGAACACGGTTTACTTCGTCACGAACCGCTAGCAAATTCTGCCAGTATTCGTTATTCAGAGAGCCTTCGCTGGCACCTTCAATCGCCTCGTACCAAGTATCTGTAAATACATACTTGCCACGTTCACCTGGTAACACCTCCCAGATTTCTTGCGCAGTGAAACTCATAATAGGCGCCATCCAGCGTGTCATTGCTTCCGCAATATGGTAAAGCGCAGATTGACACGAACGACGCGCATGGCTGTCTGCTTTTGCTGTATACTGACGGTCTTTGATCACATCTAAGTAGAACGAACCAAGCTCACCGGTACAGAAGTTCATCAACTTCTGAGTTACTTGGTGCATCTGGTATTTGTCATACGCTTCTTTGATTTCTTTTTGTAGCTCTGCCGCACGAGACACAATCCAGCGATCCAGCTCAACCATGTCTTCCACGGCAACCAAATCTGTTGCAGGTTCAAAACCACTTAAGTTAGCCAATAGATAACGGCTGGTGTTACGAATACGACGGTAACGATCCGCTGAGCGCTTAAAGATCTCATCCGACACCGTCATTTCTGCTGTGTAATCTGTGGACGCGACCCATAAGCGTAAGATATCAGCACCAAGTTTGTTCATGATTTCTTGCGGTGAAATAACGTTACCTAACGACTTAGACATCTTGCGGCCATTTTCATCGACCGTAAACCCGTGTGTTAAGACTTGCTTGTATGGTGCATGACCATTAATCGCTACAGAGGTCATCATAGATGACATAAACCAACCACGGTGCTGATCCGAACCTTCAAGATATAAATCCGCAGGGCCTGTTAGTTCTTCACGAGCGTCTACAACACAAGCGTGTGTAACACCTGAATCAAACCACACATCTAGCGTGTCTTGTACTTTTACATACTGCTCGGCATCCGCTTCATTTAATAGCTCTGATGGCTCGAGATCATACCAAGCTTGGATACCACCCTTTTCAACTAACTTTGCCGCTGCTTCCATCAGGTTTTCAGTATCAGGGTGAAGTGCCCCCGTGTCTTTATCAACAAACAACGCAATCGGTACACCCCAAGTACGTTGACGTGAAATACACCAATCAGGGCGACCTTCAACCATGTTTGCGATACGGTTTTCACCCCACTCTGGCAACCATTGTGTTTTCTTGATTTCAGCTAAAGAATCCGTGCGCAAGTTCGCCTGATCCATGCTAACAAACCATTGTGGCGTTGCACGGAAGATAATTGGCGTTTTGTGGCGCCAACAATGTGGATAACTGTGCGTCAAGGCATGGTGATGGAACAGCGCGCCTTTTTCTTTTAAAAGCTCGATGATGTTTGCATTAGCTTTGAACACGTGCTGACCGCCAAAAATTGGCGTATCAGGCAGATAAACACCATTTGCCCCAACAGGGTTGGCAACCTCTAGGCCATAAGCTTGACCTGCTACAAAGTCTTCTTGACCGTGGCCCGGTGCTGTATGAACAATACCAGTACCTGAGTCTGTCGTGACGTGATCGCCTAAAATGACAGGAACATCATAATCATAAAACGGGTGAGCCACGCGAAGCTTGTCTAATACTTTACCTTTTACGTAACCTAGTACGTGGTAATGTTTGAAACCAAAACGGTCAACAACGTCGCTTACCAGTTCAGAGCCAAGGATAAGACGCTGTTGGTGACCTTCGTCTTCGATCTGCACTAATGCATATTCTAATGACTCATTAATTGCCACCGCACGGTTTGCAGGGAATGTCCAAGGTGTTGTGGTCCAAATAGCAGTGCTAACTTCACCCTGACCTTCATGGCCTTGTGCTAGATCAAATGCGTCAACAACCGCTTGCTGGTCAACAAACACAAATTTCACGTAGATGGCTGGAGACTGTTTATCCTGATATTCAACCTCAGCTTCGGCTAACGCAGAGCCACAGTCAGTACACCAATGAACTGGTTTAGCACCTTTGTGTAAGTGACCCTTTTTAATAATGCGGCTAAGCACGCGAATTGCGTTCGCTTCAAAGTCAAAATTCATCGTTAGGTAAGGTTTGTCCCAATCACCCAAAACGCCCAAACGTTTAAAGTCTGTTTTTTGACCTTCAACTTGCTTACGCGCATATTCGCGGCATTTTTCACGGAACTCAGCAACCGATACCTTTTGTCCTGGCTTGCCTACTTTCTTTTCAACTTGTAATTCAATCGGTAGACCATGACAGTCCCACCCTGGAATATAAGGTGAATCAAAGTCTGAAAGTGTTTTCGACTTAATAATAATGTCTTTTAGGATTTTATTCAGAGAGTGACCAAGGTGTATATCACCATTTGCATACGGAGGGCCGTCATGCAAAATAAATGGCTTTTTACCCTTTTTCGCAATGCGAATTTGACCGTATAGATCTTCTTCATACCATTTTTTTAGCATCTTTGGTTCGCGTTGCGCCAAATTACCACGCATCGGAAACTCAGTTTCCGGTAGATTTAAAGTATGTTTGTAGTCGCTCATTTATCCTACTTTCCGTATCGGCTACGTTAAAGAAAAACACTGTTTCGCAGCGCTAACATCAAACCCTATTTGCTCGGTTAGCTGCGCCAATGTTTCGAATTTTTGTTCATCGCGAAGCTTTTTGATTAGCTCCACGCGCATAAATTGACCATAAATAGTCTTATTAAAATCAAATAGATGTACTTCTAATAGCGCTTTAGTGCCATTTAAAGTCGGCTTATTGCCAATATTTGCTACACCGTTATAGGTTACACCATCCACCGTTGCTTTTACCGCATACACCCCTTTTACAGGGCTGACTTGACGTTTTAACGCAATATTTGCGGTATGAAACCCCAGTTCTCTGCCTTTTTTCCAACCATGAATGACTCGACCAGAAATAGCATAGGTATGACCCAGCATCTCGTGCGCTAAATTTAGATCGCCCGTTGCCAGCGCTTCGCGGATCCGAGTACTACTGACTCGGCAATCTTGCTTGCGAAAACTATCGGTGTCTTTGACATGCATACCTAGCGGACCACCAATGCGTTTAAGCATAGTGAAATCTCCGGCCCGGTCTTTTCCAAAACGGAAGTCATCACCCACCGTTAATGCTTTAGTCCCCAGCTTATCAATCAACACATCTGTGATAAATAGCTCTGCGTCTTGTGCCGCAAAGTTACGATTGAAGTTCACACAAATAACCCGGTCAATTCCCAGAGACTCTAACAGCGCAAGTTTGTCCCGCAACCGCGTTAATCTCGCAGGAGCTTTATCCTTTGCGAAAAATTCCAACGGCTGCGGCTCAAATAACATCACAGTACTCGGTAACTGGTAGTGCTTTGCATCGGCGATTAAGCCCTTTAAAACCTCTACATGTCCAAGATGAACTCCATCAAAGTTTCCGATCGTCAGCACACAACCAAAATGGTGCGCTCGGATATTATGGATCCCTCGGATTAGTTGCATAATGCTAGTGCCTTTGTGCAGCAAGTATC
This sequence comes from Pseudoalteromonas sp. T1lg65, assembly GCF_051930985.1. NCBI lineage: Bacteria > Pseudomonadati > Pseudomonadota > Gammaproteobacteria > Alteromonadales > Pseudoalteromonadaceae > Pseudoalteromonas > Pseudoalteromonas sp. T1lg65. Next base: position 2,718,185 of record NZ_CP196837.1, read on the forward strand.
AAAGAGCCCGATTATACCCAAGTTGCTCAAAAATGCGAACTACGCATCGCGGATTGTCCTTAGCCTTATCCCCATAATAAAAAGCAGTGCAAAGTAACATATCGCAGCAGCTGAGATCAGAGAGAAAAGTAACAGTACCTGTTCAAACAAGCCCCAGGCTTGCCATAAAAATTGCTGTGCTAAGAAATAAACGGCAATCGCCATTAATAAGCCGGAAGCAACACACTTCAGAGAGAACCGCACAGAAAATCCAGAGAACTGATAAACGTCTTGCTCTGAGAGCTTACGATATAACAAAAATGCGTTGCAAGAGGCCGACATGGAGGTAGCCAACGCAAGTCCCAAATAGCCGATAAAAGGCGCCAGCATCAAATTAAACATCATATTAAGCACCATGGTGATAATGCCAATACGTACCGGTGTTTTGGTGTCTTGTCTCGAATAAAACCCCGGTGCAAGGACTTTAATCAACATAAAGCTTAACAGCCCGACGGAATATGCTGCTACACCCATACTCACCTTATTTACATTATCCGCATCACCAGACATAAACTCACCATGTCCAAATAAAACAGTGATGATCAAGGGGCTGATCACAATAAGGCCGAGCATGGCTGGGACACCCAAAAAAATAACAAATCGCACGCCCCAATCTAAAGTCTTTTGGAAATCTTCTTTATTATCTCCCGCATGTAATTTTGATAACGCTGGCAAAATCACGGTAGCAATCCCGATGCCAAACAGCCCCAGAGGAAATTCAATTAAGCGGTCTGAATAATATAACCAAGCAATGGAACCCGTCATCAATGCTGCCGCAATTATTGTATCTAACAACAGATTAATTTGACTCACTGATACACCAAACAACGCCGGGATCATCAGCTTTCGTACTTTCGTCACTTCCGGACTATGCCATGCAAAAGTGGGACGACTTAGTATCTTCAGTCGATATAAAAACGGAAATTGAAATAGTAGCTGTACGATACCGCCAATAAACACCCCAAGCGCGAGTGCATAAGCGCCTTGCTCAAATTGGTCATGTAATAAGATGGCACAGGAAATAATTGCAACGTTGAGTAAGACCGGGGTAAAAGCAGCTGCCGCAAAGCGATTGTAGACATTGAGCACAGCACCACTCAAGGCAACCAATGAAATAAAGAACAAATATGGAAAAGTGAGTTTTAGTAATGCACTGGCGAGTATAAATTTTTCACCATCCGCTCCGCCCTGCCACCAGTCGATAAACCAACTCGCGCCAAATAGCGCCGCGATTACAGGTGAGCCTATAACACCGATTATCGTGACACAGAGTAAAATGGTGCCTAATGTTCCAGCGGCCTGTGCAACAAACAAACGAACTTTATCATCACCATGTTTTTCTTTTATTTCGGACAAGACGGGAACAAATGCCTGAGCAAATGCGCCTTCGGCAAATAAACGCCGAAAAAAGTTGGGGATGCGATTGGCAAATAAAAACACATCCGCAGCCAGTCCAGCGCCTAACAAGTTTGCAACAACAGCATCACGAACTAGCCCTAAGATACGTGAAATCATTGTCATAGCGCTGACAATTAAACCAGATTTAAACAACCCTTTAGCCACATTTGCTCCCAACCATAATCTTTCGCGGCGAATTATGCCACACTCAGAGCGTATTTAGCACTAGGCGTGCTAAGTCAGCTTTGATACAATGCCGCCATTAACCTAGGTAGGCAGAGGTCCATTAATCTAATTGGGACCGTTTACTTTGGTTCAAACCTGAGATTTTCAAGACTACCTGAGAAGCACGCCTAGGCTTGTTTCTAAACATTCAGAGATGCTTGAGAGATTACGGTTGTACTTACCTGTTCCAGCGCTTGAAGCTTGTAGCTTTTGGGTTTTAGGGCCGCAGGATAAGAATTAAAAATAGCCCAAGTCGAATCTTGGGTTTTGAACATTAGGTCGAGCAAGTTAATTTTTATTGACTTTTGCTATGAAAACAGGCATATTCCTCGGCCTTTAAATTAAGCTTATTTTAAGATTGTTAGGAGCAAACCTTGGCTAACATCAAGTCTGCAAAAAAACGCGCTATCACTAGCGAAAAGCGTCGTAAGCACAACGCAAGCCGTCGTTCAATGATGCGTACTTATTTCAAAAAAGTTATCGCTGCTATCGAAGCTGGTGATAAAGAAGCTGCAACTCAAGCATTTGCTGTTGCTGCACCTATCCTAGACCGTTACGCAACTAAAGGTCTAATCCACAAGAACAAAGCTGCTCGTCATAAGAGCCGTCTAGTTGCTAAAATCAAAGCACTTTAATTTGTGATTGAATTAAAAAAACCGACGTTATGTCGGTTTTTTTATGTCTGTGATTTCTCCATTAGCACGCTAAGGTAAGTTTAGAAGAAGCGAAAGCGACCTTGCATGCTAAGATAGCAAGACCATCTTTATGCAATTTCCAACTCTGGATAAAACTTTTTCAGCATTGCTGCTATTTTTTTAGGTGAAAACGGTTTTACGACAAATCCTTTAGCACCGCGCTCTATCGCATCTTTCACGTTATCAACGGTAGAATGAGCAGAAACCATCACCACATTGATGGTTGGGTTTATTTCGTTAAGTTTGGCGATTAACTCTTTGCCGTCGCCATCCGGTAACTCGATGTCCAAAAAAACGATGTCAAAATGGTTTTCTTCACAAGCTTTCACACACTGTGCTGCTGTAGAGGCCTCTTGAACGTGATCGATTCCAAGGTGCATTAATGTTTGATGTAAAAAACTTCGCACCGTCCCTACATCATCGACAATAAGAATAGATATATTCTGATCCATAATCCTTTCCCGTAGGCTACGTAATAAAATTAAGCTATCATAACTAGCATAGAAGTATTATAGAGACCTGCAACTAAAAGGCTACATTAAAGAATGGTAAAACAGTCAAAAAAACAATCGCTTCTAGGCAAAGTGCCTGCAAAGAATAAAAAGCGCTCACCTGACCGGATTAAAAAAAAGCCCACTAATAGCCAATCGCCAACCGCAACAGCTCAAGCTTCCGTCGCCTCTGCCAGCGTTGAAAGTAAACCTAAAAGTAAAGTGATATGGATAGTTGGTACTATCTTAGTGTTAGTTTTCGTGTTGTTTCCAAAGCCACAACTCATTACTTATGAAAAGCTTGGTTTGGTCGCTGAAAGCGTATATTGGCCGGGTGTGCCTGGTGTAAGCCCTGTCTTATTTGATTCTCATTTGCACCCTCAGCCTGCCCTTGATAAAAATACACTCTACTTGTGTCACAATGTCAAAGACCCGGATACCTGCCAAAAGTATCAAATCGTCAAACAGCAAGGTACCTTCGCAGCTGTAATGCGACTTCTCGATTTATAAAATTCCCTTCTTTCTCTAGCAGCTAGTGTTTTGACTACTAGCTGCCAGTTATCATGCTCAATAGATATTCCTAACATGAGCAATTCGTTGTGATGTTGCTAAAAGCTTATTGTTGAGTATAGTTAACTCTACACTGAGCCAAGGCTATATTGCGGGCTTGCTAGATACTTGAATCAAGGAACGTTATGTATTGGTTGTATCGGATATATCACTTTGTACTAAAACTGATCGTTATCTTAATTGATGTACCCAACCCTAAACTTCACCTTGGATTCGCAGGGCTTAAAGAAGCATTGCTCTGTCTTAACTTAAATAAAAATGACGCTGTATTGGTTGTAACCGATACCACACTGCTGTCGCTAGAAAAACACAAAGAGCTGGAACTCAGTCTGATTGAACAGGGGCTGCAATATCACTATTATTCAGCGGTTTTACCAAACCCGACTATCGACAATGTTGAGTCAGGTCTGGCGCTGTTTCAACAATTTCGTTGCAAAGCCATTATCGCCTTGGGAGGTGGTTCTGTCATTGATTGTGCCAAGCTCATTGGAGCTAGAGCGGTAAAGCCACACAAAAGAGTCGAAAAACTAAAAGGGCTATTTAAAATACTAAAAAAGCTGCCCGCAAATATTGCCATTCCAACCACTGCTGGCACCGGGTCTGAAACCACTGTAGCAGCCGTCGTCAACGATCCTAAAACCAACAAAAAATATGCTGCGACAGACTTTTGCCTTGTCCCTCACCATGCCGTCCTCATCCCAGAACTGACAGCAAGCATGCCTGAGAACATCACAGCAACAACGGCCATCGACGCGCTTACCCATGCCATTGAGGCACTATTAAGTGTAAACTGTATGCGCTTTAGTCGAGAAAAAGCACTAAGTGCCTGCAAAGCGATTTTTGACAACCTACCCAAAGTAAAAGGCACTCCAAATGACATGGCAGCCAGAGAGCAACTGTTACTTGCCTCGCACTACGCGGGACAGGCATTTACTCGAACTTCTGTTGGTTATGTACATGCGATATCTCATCAACTGAGCGCAAGATATGGGACTGCCCACGGTATTGCAAATACAGTGTTATTGTTGCCCGTATTACATTGGTATGGTGCCAGAGTACATACCGTCATGGCAGAAATAGCCATATATTGCGGTTTTGCTGACGCCTCTCAATCCAAACAGGAACAAGCGCAGCTATTGCTAAAACATATTGAAAATTTACTTATGACTTGGACACTTCCCAGCAAACTGGCAGAAATCACAGAGGCTGATATTGCCATGTTAGCAAAAGCGGCATTAAAAGAGGCACACCCTGACTATCCCGTGCCGTGCTTTATGGATCTCGATGCGTGTCAGGCCATCTTAAAACAAATTTCTGTCACTAAAGCTTAAAGCGCTCAACCAGCTTAGCGAGCTTATCAGCGAACATACGTAATGATTCACTGCCTTTGGCCATGTTATTCATTGCATCAGCATTCTCACCAGCAGTCGCTTGCGCTTCTAGCATCACACTCTCAATGCTCTTACAGTCTCTTGCTTGACCATTTGCCGCCTGATTAACTTCTTCGCTTAACTGTGTGACTTGTTCCAGTGCCGATGATATTTCTGCCATCGACTGCATCAACGCTTCACTTTGTTTTACACACAGCTGAACATCCTTCTGCCCCAAATCAATGGCTTCAGACGCTTGTTTTGTATCTTGTCGCAGTGAGGCAATCATGCTGTTGATCTCATTTGTAGAATCTTGTGTCCTCGAAGCCAATGTCCTAACCTCATCAGCAACCACAGCAAAACCTCGACCTTGTTCTCCAGCTCTTGCAGCCTCAATGGCAGCGTTTAAAGCGAGTAAATTAGTTTGTTCCGCAATGGACGAAATCGTATCCAGTATTCCCCCAATATTTTCACTGTGCGAAGTCAGTTTAGCCATACTGACTACAGCTTCGGACATTCTCTGACTTAACGACATAATAAGCCGCTCATTCTCTGCGGTATAATTAGCCACGTGTTGTCGCTGTTGATTCGCGTTATGGATACTGTCTAAGCTATCAGTAGAGCGCTCTGAGACCGAAACTGCACTAGCTGCAATGTTGTGTGAAAGTCGATTAGCGTTATCCATTCGTTGCATCTGCTCAGTGGCATTTTTAGCAATTTGCTGACTTTCTGACAGCGAACTAGTTGACAGGGTTTGTAACTCAACGACTTGGCTGTTGATATCGACAAGCAGTGCACTCAAGTTTTCCTTAACTTGGTTAAGGTTATCAATCAATTGTCCAAATTCATCGTCGTTACGCTTTGTCATTCTGCGGGATAAGTCCCCTGTTGCTAGGTACTTAAGCATTTTATTGACCGCAGCGAGAGGTCCGAGCATCGCTTTACTGGTTGAATATGAAATAAACATCGCAAGTAGTAAAAACACCCCGACCATTACAACCGCTAAGTTTTGCGCGCTATCAATCAATGACTCTGAGTGCTGCTGTGATTCGGCGAATGCACGGTTTGCATTTTGTTGAATTTTATCAAGCTCAGCTAGCACAGCTTCAGAAAGCTGCTCAGCACGCTGATAGTGTTGCACTGCATTTTTTTGCTGATTGCGTTGCTCACGCACAGCTTGGTACAAAGTACCTGGTTGTTGCAGCTTTTCCTTAATTTTACGCATTGCCGAGGTAAACTCCTGTAACAATGCCTCTGCATCGATTCCTTGTGACTGCCTTTGTAAAAAAGTGAAGTTGGTTTCCACGTTGCCAAGTAAAAACGTCACATCTTGTTGATGAGGCTCAAGCAGATCCAAGCTCAAACTAGCAATACGCTGACTATTGGTTTCAAGGGTGTAGAGCATGTCATCGATACGAATACCGGTTCCGACCATTTCTTCTAACTGACGAGCATTGTCGGTTTCTAGTAATTCAAGGTTCAGCATAGCATCGCTGGCTTGTTGTTTGTGTTGTAAAAGCTGTTGATACAAGCGCTGAATATCGCTCTCTAAGTTGATGGCTTTTGACTTGGCTTCCAACATGCTGTTTGCCACAGTGGATAATTGTTCCCCTAACTTAATTGCCTCATTTAACGGCTGCTGCATTTGCGGCGAATTTTTGGTGCGTTCCTTTAACTGACTTTTTAATAGGTGATATTGCTCGATCTCTTTGGTAAATTTTTTCGTTGCTTGGCTTACTTCTGCTCCCTGCTCAAAGCTATACGCTTGTGAAATGAGTTTGCTCAACCTCAATTGCTGCAATTGCAGTGCATCCGCACTACGCTGTATCGGTAGCGTCACGTCACTCATTTGCTGATTGGCAGATTTTATTTGCGAAAATGCAACATAGGCAAGTACACAAGCGAGCAGTAGCAATATACCTAATGCACTAAAACCCATGGTAATTTTTTGTTTTATAGTTAGTTTACTTAGCATAGCGACTTCACTCACAACTCAATATGCAAACTATGTTACATATCAATTTAAAAACCAAGTATTTACTCTAATTTTATCCTCAGTAAGGTAGAGTTATTTAACCAGATCTATTCTTATGCTAAACAAACTTCAAACAACCAGCTAATTTCAGCACACACTATACTTTACTTTAGTCAAACATCTCTGTTTTTGCTCGATAAACGAATCCCCTCCCTAAGGCACATAAGCCAATTAATGACTATAAACTTCGATAACAATAACTCATTCTGAATTACCTAAAATTCAGGACAAAACGAATAAACGTAAGCAATATACAAATAGCAGAGTCTTTTAACGCACCTTTGCTTATACTTCCCTCAACTCAGCTATTTAGTAAAAAACAGACTTGCGTGATACTGGCTGTTAATTGACATAATGAACATGGTTGAAAAAGGAATATGATGAATTAACTAATCCGCTATTTTGTTATCTTCACACTACTTATTGCCGCGATTACTTCTTATAGTTACGGTCATAAAACAGGCATGTTTGCCTTTGTGGCGTTAGGCGTGTTATTTGAGTTACTCACTTGGATTAAATTTTCTTCGAAGAAGAAAAGCTAGAGCATAACGATAAGCTGGACTTTCGCACACCACAAAACACAGGTATTTTTGCCTTTTGTATGGGTATTTTCCCCTTTAACCCTTAATAGAACTAAAAATTAAATGATTGATATAACTATTCTACCGGTATTTTTTATCGCAACATTTTTTCTTGTTATCTCACCCGGTCCAGACTTATTACTTATATCTACCTATTCATCTAGCAGAGGTTTTAAAGCTGGTTTAATGATAGCGCTGGGTATTTTTGTTGCTGGGGTAATACAAACCTTGCTCGTCGCTTTTGGTTTGGGACAGCTCATGCAGGCGATGCCATTGCTGGTTTGGCTGATAAAAATAGTGGGTGCACTGTACCTTGTTTGGTTAGGGCTTGGCCTATTGAAAGCATGGCTAAGCAAACAGCCTTTAGAAACAAGCAACATGAAAGCTGTGGCTATAAGTTCACACCAACTTGTCTATCAAGGCTTGTTTAATAATCTAATGAACCCCAAAGCCTTACTCTTTTTTAGCATGTTTTTACCGCAATTTACGCATGCTGATTTAGCGCTTACCCCACAAATTCTTATTCTTGGGCTGCTATTAAGCGGTTTTGCTTTAGCGATAAATGTCGTATTCGCATTGTCTTTTAGTAAGCTTGGAAGTGTTGTTGGAGGTAAGTTTAGATTAGGCAAACACACCGACGGCCTTTTAGGTATCATATTTTTAGGTCTCGCAACACGACTAGCGGTTAGTGATTAATCACACACCTGAACTTAGTTTTGAGCAATTGAGCAATTTTGGTCAAGTGTTGTAGATATGCGCATATTAAGATTGCCGAGCTAAGGAGAGGAAAAGGTCTTATGTCAAAATATCAAAAGCGGTTTATTAAAGTGATTGATTATATTGAAGCGAATCTTGATGAGAAGCTTGATATCAACAAGCTGTGTCAGTTCGCTCACTTGTCTAAGTATCACTTCCATAGACAAAGCTCAGCATACTTTGGCATACCCATTGTTTCAATTATCCGGTTGTTGCGTCTTAAGCGTGCAGCTTTTCAACTCGCTTACAGAAATGAAACCCGTGTTACCGATATCGCGTTGCAAAATGGCTACCAAAGTCATGAAGCATTTTCGCGCGCGTTTAAAAAGCATTTCGCAAAAAGCCCGGTTGAATTCAGAAAAGCACCGGATTGGACTCCTTGGCTCAATATTTATGATCCTATCACTACGCTAAGGAAGAAAATTATGAATCATCACGCCTCGTTTGACGTTAAGCTCGTGGACTTTCCAAAAACCAATATTGCCGTTATGGAACACCGAGGTGCGCCGCACTTATTGGCAAGTACGATACAAAAGTTTATCGACTGGAGAAAACGCCATAGGCTCCCACCAAGTAAGAGCAGGACCTTTAATTTACTCTATGATGATCCCAATGTCGTCACCCCTGATGAATTCAGGTTTGATCTCTGTTGTACTTTACAAAGCCAGTTAGAAGACAATGCAGACGGTGTTATCAACAAAATCATCCCTGCAGGAAAGTGTGCGGTTATCCGGCATATTGGTAGCGATGATGCGATTGGTTTGGCAGTAAACTATTTGTACTGTGAATGGTTAGCAGAGTCTGATTTTGAAGTGAGAGACTTTCCTATTTTCTTGGAACGGGTGAGTTTCTTTCCCGAAGTACCTGAGCATGAGATGATAACCGATATTTACTTGCCTATTGAGTAAACTCCAGATGTTTGCATCCAGTGCCAACGAACATGCAACCATTCGCAAACTAAAAATCGACTTTAAGGGAATAATCAAGCTACTATAGCCACTCGCGGCCGCACATGACTTCCGGTCTAATTTAAGGAAATAACATGATTGTTGAAAATGTGCTTCCCGAGTATCACGCAGAGTTGCTTGATGTTTGGGAAAACTCAGTCCGAGCAACGCATGACTTTATTACAGAAGAAGATATTGCGTTTTTTAAACCCATTATCATGGAACAAGCTTTTCCCGCTGTCACATTAAAGTGTATTAAAGACAGACATGGCGCAATTCAAGGTTTTTTGGGTGCGCATGAGGAAAAAATCGAAATGCTGTTTGTGTTAAACGAAGCCAGAGGCAAAGGCATTGGTAAAGCTCTAATCATGTTCGCTATTGAGCAATTAGGCGCTACCAAAGTGGATGTGAATGAACAAAACCCATTGGCTGTCGGTTTTTATCAGCACATGGGCTTTAACATTACATCGCGTTCACCGCTTGATGATATGGGTAAACCATTTCCAATTCTACATATGGCGTTATAACGCTCGGTTTATCGTCAACCTGCTTGCTAGAAGAAACGCCCAAGGCCAATAACCTTGGGCGTTTCCGTATTAGCCATTAGCTAAAACAATTCAGCCTCTTAATGACGTGATCTATTTTGAGGCAAGGTAAGAATCTTGCTATTTAATTGTTCTAAATAAGAAATTTTTAACACCGCTAACGTCAGGTTTAGCTCCTCAAAATGATGAGTTATTAATGAGGATTGATATTAGCCCAAGCATCCAACGTATTATTCAGCTCTAGAGACTCTATATTCAAAAAACACCACTCCACTTTCACTATGTAATTGTTTAGAAAAACCGAGCTTGTTAAGTAAGTGAATAGAAGCATAGTTGGAGTGTTCGACTCCAGCAATAAGCTTAACCCAAGACTCTGACGTGCTGACTGTTTGGATAAAGCCTTGTAGTAATTCACTGGCAATGCCTTTACCCCAGTGTTGTTCAGCAAGTAAGTAACCAATATGTGCAATCGTGTCGTTTTCAACATAGGCAAATAAAAAACCGATGGTTTCTTCTAGCTCTGACTTCACTTGCAGTAATCGGCTTTCAGATTGCATCCGAGTCAACCATTGTTCAGCTAATGCGGTTGAGTCGATATCATGAAAATAAGGAGGTAGGTTTTTGACTACGCTAGGAGTAAGAATGTCAGGCACTTGCTCAATAAGACGTTTACGCTCAGTGACGGAAAAAGTATTTTCAATCTCAACGATTTGTAATCTTTTGGTCTGAAATGATAATACCATCTTCACTCCCATTTAAATTTAATCCAGCATAAACACATGAACCAAAATTATCACTGATAAATAACGAAATAACCCCGCTTACCTTCTTGTGAAATATTTAGCACCTTATTCTACCGTCGAGGTTAGTTGCTTAATATATTGCATGAGACGCTGCTTATTTTGTTCACTGCCTGCGAATTGCAACGCAACATTAGCGTTTGCTATCGCTTGAGTGCTATTTTCATTCGCTTCAAATGCTTTTGCCAACGATTCGTACGCTTGCCAAGATTTAGGTTGATACTCAGTATAACGTTTAGCGATTTCGAGTGCTTCTGCTGCTCTGTTTTGTCTAATCAAGTGTGTACTAATATAACCGAGTCGGTTGACACTATTCCAGCGTGTCGCCCTGGGCAATATAGTAAAACCGTAACGCTCACTTAATTGGTCAAAGTATTTATCTAGGTTTTGCAACGCATTACCGGGCTTGGCAACAATATCGCGATACTTCGCAGACCAAAGTGATTTGGGATATTTTATTTCTAGCACATCCAACATGGTTTTTATTAACGCATCATAATGCCCTTCATTGTCATAGACCTTGAGTGTAAACGGAAGATCTTTGATTTTGCTTAATCTGTTTTCAAGTTTATTCACATTAGCTTGATACTTTTCTTGTTTTTTCAAGTCATCATCGGCAACGGCAAAAAAGACAAGCGGATTTGTTTTTGGTTCTTTAGACAACCGAGCGGCTAAACCATCAATCATGCTTTTATTCGGCGCGTGTCCCATCCCAATAATATCCGCGGCAGCCAAAAAAATGTAAGTGTCGAACAAATGTTTGTCATGAATCAGGTTATTAAACGGGAAAAAGCTGCTCGTTGAAATAGCAACCACACTACGTTTGTTGTTAGCTCGATATTGCTTTTCTAGAAACGGGAATAGTTCATTTTGATAAAACTGATGATACTTCTCAGGCTCTCCCCACGATGGCCATTTCTCACTTGGTTGACTACCAAACATATCATTGTGGTAAATATCTGGCGATGGACTGCCACCATCAATGCTGACGACGATGGTTTCTGGCATGCGTTCAACATCAGCTAAATGCTTTACAACCCCACTGACTGCATGAAAGTACTCATGACCATGTTTGCCAACAATAAAAATAACGGGATAAGTATGAAGCTCAGAGGAAAGAGCAAAGTTGCTTGGTAGCGCGATTTTAAGGAAAATTTCCTCATTTAATATATCGGATTTTATAACTAACTCGCTACCTATTGCTATGGGGCTCTGCTCACTTACCGTTACCGCGGCTTTACTGAACACTGAAACGGATAAAAATATAAACAGAATAACAGACTTAACACCCTTTAATACAACCACCAATACCTCCTAGTATGTAACTCAAGTTATACGTTTAAAACTACCGAACCCGTTACTATAACGCTATCGGTTCGCTGTTTTAATCGAACGAATTTGCCGCGCACCAACCCACTGTTGGCTCCTTTATACAAACGTTTAGACAAAGCAACACGGCCAATTCCCCTTATTAGTAACAGCACTTGATAGCGATTGTCCAATGGGCAACGTTAAACACAGAGTAATTTATGATAAACGGCGGGTTGAGAACGTTTATTGTGAGTCTAAGAATCGCGGTGCGTATTGATTTGAGCTATTAGGCTTTATGAGATCTAACTATTGTATTGCGGTAAAAATAGGTTTCTAACGTCTTTGTCCTAATCACAACATATCTTTTATTCGTTGCTCATTAAATCTTATTAGTAAAGTATCAGATTGTAGGATGACGCCTACGGCTTACCCAACCAGGTATCTTGAGTAACAACTTCTGCCGTTTGTGATGTCTTTGGTCTGGAAGAGTCCCCCACTCTAGGTCTGTTATAACGCAGTATGCTGTATGGGGAAGGTGACTGCTTTAATAATTCATCAATGACCTTTTGCCAACTGCTAAAAGGCATTCTAAATCCATTCATAAAACTAATACAGGAGCATTCTCACCTTGTTCAGCAAACGCGTACTCTATGTAACTCTGAGCATCCAATCGCTTTTGTTTTAATGTTAGTTTCAAATTTTGCTCCATTTGTGTACTTCACCAGACTCGAAATAATTAGGGTCCTAGCTGAATAGGCATTTTAAGAGGCTATCAGTAGCTTCAATGTAGCGACACTACCAATTTCAAAATCTCACCTACCAAAGCAGCTCCTATAAAAGGTGAATAAAGTACGCTCAGGTTAACCTTAAATACCCCTAGTATTTCTTAATGATCGGAAAAGTAGTGATGTTACTATTGATAAGCAATACTGCATATAAATACCGATGTGCTATTCATTAAACGAGTAGGCTTCTATTGCAGGAAGCCTTCCCAACCTATTTTACTGAAAGGATAATCCAAACATTAATACGGCTGGAGACTCATTCGTTCCAGTAGCCGATATTCGAATTTTAGTGGCTGTCACTGCCGTAGGAAGTGAAAACTCTTGTCGCTGCCAAGTTCTTGTCGTAGGGATTTGCTCAAAGTAAAATTCACCTTTAGTCACCCATTGGCCATCTTCCCATATATCAAAATTGAAAGTCGAAAGTCGAGTTCCATATCTATTGTTGAAAGAGCCCAGTCTAAATGTTTTAAGTTCAAAGGGACGTTTAAAAGTCAGATAAAACGACATTGGAAATGGTGTGCCTCCAGTGTCAGACTGAACATAAAGACCACGAGATTGATCCAATTGTGCAAACGGAAATGGCTCTAAACCATGCTCATCAACCAAAAAACCTTCATTTAATGGGTTCGCGCGGTCATAACTACCTCCCGAGAAAATGGGATCTGCACTGAATTCAAGAATATCATTGTAAGTTGGTACATCAGATGAAGGTGCTCCCTCTAGATAAACAGAAAAGTCGCCTTTATCTTGGTTAGGGCCGAACCAAACACCATGCCAATTACCTTCCGAGCTTTCGGTACCCATGAACCACTTTTGAATACCGTTTTCTACTAAATTAAATTGCACGCGTCTTGTATTACCAGAGCCATAAAAAAGGTTGTTACTGGCCTCAATATGACCCGTTAGCGGTCCGCCATCGCTACTAGTCCCAAACAATATAGAACCTGACTGTTTCAAATTGACCCTACTCTGCATTTGTTCTGTATTTTGACCATCCAATACATTATCAAAATAAATAATCTGTTCAGATGCGTCGTTCGCAGATATGTTAAATGCGATTAGGGATAATAGGCATAGTTGTTTCATACGTATTCCTTATAGATTTTATCCATGGGCAAGCAAAGCACACATTAGTTTTATCAGCTTACTGTTAACTAAATATGAGCAAGGTTCTCTCTTGGCAATTTTTATGTCCCTTATAAAATACAGGAAAGAACTAAAATCAAAAGTGTAATTATATAAATTTTAACGTGTTATCCGCAGCTGGTTCTTCAAAGCTACTTTGTGGCTTAACTAACTTAACTGGATATATATGGTCACTCAGGCTGAATCAACCTGATCTTTGAATTTCTACTATCCAAATATACAAGTTCTGAATTCAGTGCAAGGAAATTACAATGTCGGATGGCACTTCGCTTATCCGACCTACGGATTACGTGATGGGCTAGTGTTTTTGTGCGAAGAGTTTTACGCGCTCTAGGGCCGAGCGCGTGTGTTTCCTTCTTTTTCGTCTTTATCTTTATCTTTATCTTTGTCTTTATTTTTTTGCTTGTCTTTTCGTTTATTTTTGGCTTTTTCGCGGCGTTCTTTTGCTTGCTGTTTACGAGCCTCTTTTTGAGCTTTCGCGGCGGCTTTACGAGCTTCTTTCGCTTCTTGATGGGCTGCTTTACGTGCATCTCGTTGCGCAGCTTCGGCTTGTTTGCGCTCATCACGTTGTGCTTTATCTAGCGACTTTCTTGCTTCGCGATCGGCTTCTGAAGCTTCTTTGCGCGCTTCACGTTCCGCTTCGGTCTTTTCCTCTCTTGCTTCACGCTTTGACTCTGCTGCGGCCTTACGCGCTTCTTTTTGCGCTTTCGCTGCGTCTTTACGTGCTTCTTTTTCTGCTTTTGTTAGTTTTTCCGCGCTTTCTTCCTGTTTATTTTCTTCACTACTAGGGAGTGACTGCGCCATTGCACCGACAGAGAACAACACCAACAGGGATAAGATGGCTCCAATTACACGCTTGTTCATTACGCTTCCTTTAATTTGGCTTTGGACAAGTTAAGTATTGTCTACGCCTGTAATATCGCAATGATATTTGTCGCATTTTAGTGAAATGCGCGTGCTTTAATTGTCATTTCGGCAAGCCACTCACTGCGGTCAATCAGACGTCCGGCAATCACATGGATCACTTCACCTTGCTTTTCAACAATACCTTTTACTTCAAGTAACTGTGCTGCCATATAAGCCTTTTTTTGTGCTCTGGCAGTCCCTGACCAAACAATCACGTTAATGTTTCCGGTTTCATCTTCTAGTGTAAAAAATGTCACGCCTTTTGCGGTTCCCGGCGCTTGTTTGCCAGTCACTAACCCTACAATGGTCACCAGCGACTTATGCCGTTGCTGCTTTAGTTGAGTAGCTGTTACAGCATGAGTAATGAGGCCCGCGCGTTTAAGCTGCAACACTGGGTGAGCTCTTAACGATACGCCAGTGGCGTTAAAGTCTTCTTGTAATTCTTCATATTCACTGGCACTTATTTGTAGCTGCTCGTCTTCTTCATCAACTTTATCGAGCAGAGGGAGCGTTTTAGTTTTATCAAGTAACTGCCATCTCGCACTGTAGCGACTATCAACAAAACCGTGCACGGCACCGGCAGAAATGAGTTGCTCAATAGTGCTATGCTGCAAGCCACACTGCTGTAACTGAACCATACGAGAAAAGCCTTGCTCTGGCCGATGCTTAATAATAAATTCAGCATCAGTCGCACTTAATCCTTTGATTAGCCGCATGCCTAAGCGCACAGCATACGCACTCTTCTTGTCCTTAAAGTTTGATGGTTGAGCAACCACTTGATGATCATAACCCGAGTGATTAATACAAATAGGCAAAATAGTGACTTGGTGTCGCTTGGCGTCTTGTAGTAATTGAGAAGCGGAATAAAACCCCATGGGTAAGCTATTTAACAAAGCAACATAAAACATTGCCGGGTAATGATACTTTAACCAAGCCGACGCATACGCCAATACTGCAAACGAAGCTGAGTGGCTTTCAGGGAAACCATACTCCCCAAAGCCGCAGATTTGGGCAAATATTTGTTCCGCAAAGCTGCGTTCATAACCGCGTTCACGCATCCCCTTAATCAGCTTGTCTTTAAATGGCATGAGTTCACCACTTTTTTTCCATGCCGCCATAGCACGACGCAGTTGATCGGCTTCTCCTCCGGTAAATCCAGCAGCAACCATCGCCAGTTTGATCACTTGCTCTTGAAAAATGGGGACGCCCATTGTTCGCTCTAATACAGCCTTTACCGCTTGCGATGGGTAGCTGACGGGCTCAAGTCCATCTCGGCGTTTTAAAAAGGGATGCACCATATCACCTTGAATTGGACCCGGCCTAACAATGGCGATTTGGATCACCAAATCGTAATAGCATTTGGGTTTAAGCCTTGGCAACATGCTCATTTGCGCACGGGATTCTACCTGAAACACCCCTATGCTATCGCCTTGCTGCAGCATACGATACACCTCAGGATCGTCTTGCATACGCGTGAGCATCGCCAAGTCCAACTGTCGCTGTGTATGCACTGCGATATAAGCAAAACATTTCCGAATGGCACTCAGCATCCCCAGCGCTAACACATCCACTTTAAGTAGTTTTAGTACTTCTAAATCGTCTTTATCCCATTGAATAATGCTGCGTTCTGGCATTGCAGCGTTTTCAACCGGAACCAGTTCATATAAGGGAGTTTGTGAAATCACAAATCCCCCAACGTGTTGAGACAAGTGCCTTGGAAAGCCTAAAATTTCATTGACTAAGAGGATTAGGTGCTGACCTTTTAGTGTATCCGGATTTAACCCTAATTCAACTAATTGTGCCTGCCAGTTTAGGCCTTTGTCTCTGCGATTTAAGTTTTTGATAAAGTACTCAATTTGTGACAGCTCTATGCCAAGCGCTTTACCTACATCTCTCAGCGCACTTTTTAGACGGTAAGTAATCACCGTCGCCGCCAGTGCAGCTCGCTGACGACCATACTTTTTATAAATATATTGGATCACTTCTTCACGGCGATGATGTTCAAAATCAACATCAATATCTGGCGGCTCATCACGCTCTTTACTGATAAAGCGCTCGAACAATACGCCCACCTGTCTTGGATCAACCGCAGTGATCTCTAAGCAATAACACACTACCGAGTTAGCAGCAGAGCCTCGACCTTGATATAAGATCCCTTGCCGTTTAGCAAACATCACAATGTCGTGAATGGTAATAAAAAAGAATGGGTAATCCAGTTGTTCAATTAAGTCGAGTTCCTTATCGATGATAGCTGCAATATCAGTTGGTACGCCGTCAGGGAATCGACTCTTTTTACCTTGCTCCACCAACTGCCTAAGGTAAGCGATTGGCGTTTTCCCCGTTGGGACTAACTCCTTTGGATATTGATAATTCAGTTCGGATAGTGAAAACTGGCAGGCATTAGCGATTTTCACCGTCTCTACTAGCCATTCACCTTTAAAAAGCTTGCTCAACTTATGTAAAGGTCGTAACGCTTGCTCGGTATTCGTCAGCAGTTTTTCAGGAATGGCATCTATTGTTTTATTCAGACGGATCGCCGTTAGCGTATGCTGTAGTGCCTGACGTGACGTACAATGCATCACCACTCCACCGACGGCACAAATAGGAATGCTATAAGTTGTAGATAAAGATTCCGTATGGCGTAGCTTCACAGCATCTTGCTCAGTAAGTAGCCTTTGGTAAGCTATCCATAATCGTCCTTGGTGATACTTTTTCAGCCACTCAAGGTGAGCGACATCATGCTTATTGCCTGTAGGCAAGAATAGCAATAAGCCATGCTTAATAGACATAAGATCCCAGTCGCTCAGCTGGTATTGGCCTTTTTCACTGCGTTGCCGTGCGTTACTGATAACACGACACAGCTCACTGTAAGCCAGATGAGTGGGACACAAAACAACGACTTCCATGCCTCGATGTTTAAGCAAACTGCCAATAATGAGCTTAAGCTTTAGCTGGTGTGTTTTGTGATAGGCGTAGGCACGTACCACGCCTGCTAATGAACATTCATCCGTAATCGCAAGCGCTTGATACTCCAGAGCATCAGCCTGCCGTACCAATTCTTCCGGTTTTGATGCACCCGTTAAAAACGAAAAGTTACTTTGCGCGCATAGCTCAGCGTATTCCATTAGCAGAATACTCCATGTAAAAACCAGCGTTGTTGGCTATCTCTAAATACCCAAAGTAGCTGCTGTTGCTGATTACGAACAATAAAGTAATCTCGTTGGATTGTGTGGCCATCCCACCATCCTGTTGCAATACGCTCGGGACCAGACACATGCTGGACTTTTTCAGTCAAAGGCTGGGGCTCAGGCAGTAGCATGCTCGGTCTGAATTTAGGGCTTAGTGGTAGTTGTTTGTCACATCGTCTATCATGATAGCGCGTCGCGTATTCAGGCCTTGGATCTCCAGTTAACGATGGAAAACAAACACTGCCATGACCCAGCTTGGCGCGCAGTAAGGATAACAGAGCAAGTTCACTCATCGCCGTTTGTTGGCGAGTAAACAAGTCTGGTGTTGTTACCTCTTGTGTCAGCAGTTTATCCACTTTTAAGCGCACTTCTTGCACTGGCGCTAAAAGTGTTATTGGTGCTAATTTCAAATCTAATAAGCGCTTCCAATACTGCGCCTGATATTGTGGCTCAGCGCTGCTTACCTCTAGTTCGACAGCTTCTGCATCTCTGAGTAAAAAATAAAAATGTAATGTGCTGGCCAGCTTATTACGGCATCGTAAAAAGGCCTCTAGCTTCAGTAACATATTCATTAATAATGCGTCTATCCAAGCCAATAGCTCTGCTTCATAAAGGAGTGGCACAGTAAGCTCAAAAGTTTCAGTAGGTTGGTAGAACTTGGCTGTTTCATGAAATTTACCAAATAAGCAGCCTATATAATGCACTACTTCACTATCAAATCGCTTAGATAATTCTGATATCGATAAATGCTGTAACTGCCCTACAGTTTTGATCCCAGCACGACGTAGCTGCTCAATTGCTTTACTATCTAACTCGGTATTTGCTAAAGCAATACTATATAGCCGTTTGCTAGTCTGAGCTTGACTGATATCGACACGATTAATACCTTGCTGAGCAAGCAACTTGGCCATTTTTATCGAACAGGCATTAGCATATCGATAGCTTAGTGTTAGTGGTTTTAATACGTCGTCAGCTGCCTGCCAAAAAGCAGCCACTGAGGGGTAAATCGCCAGCATAGTATCAACTTTTAGTGCGACACCTTTGCAACTATCAATACAAAGATCTGCACTGACGTTATAAAGCACAGTAGCTATCTGAGTCATGCTCTGTCTTTCTAACTCAGCATCATAAGATAATACTTGTAAGTGCTCACAAAGGGATATTGCCGTACCAAGTCCCATTCCCGCCTTAATTCCTTGAACTTCAGCATGCTGATTTAATTGCACTACTTGGTTCTTTCTGCCATCGATAATAATAATGGCTTTTGTCATTTCCTCTGTCATTGATGTAGTTAGCAAGCTTTCCAATTGTAACTTTGGAAAGTAAATATAGAGCCACTGCATTATTACCTCAGCTGCTCAACCGTTGCTGAGCATGAGTCAGCATGACTATATTGTTTGCTGTACCAAATGGCTGATGGGCTTGCAGCTCAGGCCAATAAAACCGGTTTTCTAGTTTAACTGTTGCATGACTAAAGTTGCCTCTATGCTTTTTTATCTCTATCTGGATACCTGACTCTTGCGCTTTAACAGATAAGGATAAAGCAATCGGCAATGACCCCATAAATGCATTATTATGTAGCGCAAAGAGTCGACAGTCTCCCTGTTCCGCAGCGAGCTGCAAGCGTTTCACCACCGCGACCTCAAACTGTTCATGCCATAGCATTACCGTGCCACAGGCACCACTTTTTAAGCATTGCTCGGCGCTCCATAACGCATCTTTATGGGAATCACACTCTAATAGCATCAACTCATCGGCTCTAACCCCTTGATATGCTAGTGCTTCTGCATAAATACAACTTGGTGGTTGGATCAACACCTTAATACGTTCATCTTGGCCTAAATGCGGTAATAACAAACGTAACTCACCAGAGCCAAAAAGGGATTCAACTAAGATCATTCCATGCCGCGGCCAGCCACCATAAAGTGCCGTATCCAACTCTTTAAATCCTGTTGAAATAGTCTCCATAGCATGTCGATGTCCCCGACCACGCCAGACCAAATGCTTACGCTGTAACAAATTAAGGAAATCAGCCATACGTCACCCAAACACTGTTTATATATACAGTATATTCAAAGTGGGCGAGATCGCAAGATGAACACGGCAAGATCTTATTGCACTAAATGCAACTTATACCAATCCACTTAATGAAGTGATCTATTTTGAGGCAAGGAAAACTTGGCGATAGCACCGCTATCGCGTCCTGCTACGCTTAGGTACCTATATCCGTGTACGCAAGGCAAGAATTTTGCTATTTAGTTGTTCTAAATGAGAAATTTTTAGCGCAGCTATCGTCAGATTTAATCTTTCAAAATGATTAAGTGTTATTGCGAATTGGTATTAAAACCGTAGACAACGGGTTTCTCTCAAATGAAGCATATACTAATGTGAGTTGGTATTAGTGCGTATTGTATCGAAAACATACAATCAGGAACGGAAAAGGTAAAAGTTAAGTAAGGAGATCAGTAAAAATAATTGTATTTCTTTAGATTAAAAGACAGGGAAGAATATAGAAAAATATAGATTTACTAAATGGCGGAGTGGACGGGACTCGAACCCGCGACCCCCGGCGTGACAGGCCGGTATTCTAACCAACTGAACTACCACTCCGCAGCGATAGATTTAGTAAGATATCAATAAATGGCGGAGTGGACGGGACTCGAACCCGCGACCCCCGGCGTGACAGGCCGGTATTCTAACCAACTGAACTACCACTCCGCTGAGATATCTTGATGACTTTAATTGACTCTGATTTGTGTTGGCGGAGTGGACGGGACTCGAACCCGCGACCCCCGGCGTGACAGGCCGGTATTCTAACCAACTGAACTACCACTCCACAGAGTAAATAAGCTGCCATTGAGCTTATAAAAATTTGCATATTAAAACTGGCGGAGTGGACGGGACTCGAACCCGCGACCCCCGGCGTGACAGGCCGGTATTCTAACCAACTGAACTACCACTCCACAGAGTATTAATATGACTGCTTCTAAAGTGTTGGCGGAGTGGACGGGACTCGAACCCGCGACCCCCGGCGTGACAGGCCGGTATTCTAACCAACTGAACTACCACTCCAAAGAAGCATGCACCATTGAAATAAGTAATTGGCGGAGTGGACGGGACTCGAACCCGCGACCCCCGGCGTGACAGGCCGGTATTCTAACCAACTGAACTACCACTCCAGCGTGTACTTATAAATACTGAGGAAAATTGGCGGAGTGGACGGGACTCGAACCCGCGACCCCCGGCGTGACAGGCCGGTATTCTAACCAACTGAACTACCACTCCGCATGCATTTTTGCAGTATTTGCTGTAAGGGGTGCTCCCTGACAGCGGCGTGAATAATACGAATGACCCCTTCTTGAGTCAACCGTTTTTTTAAAAAAAACCGGGTTTTTTAGTTATCTTTCATTGAAAGGTTCAAAATATCACCTGATTTGTTATTTTTTGAACCATTCTCTTGTTGCTCGTCTTCCGAAGCTTCCAATTGGCCCAAATCAAGTACTTCGGCTTTCTTCTTAAAGGGGTTGGTTGGTAAAGATATTTTTGGTAGTAATGGCTTATTTTGGACAAAAACACGCACTAAAGCCCAACCAATTAGTAGTACCAATAAGTTGCCCGCTACAATAATTGTGACCAGTAGTTCAGTACTCATTTTAGGCTCTGGCTTGGGCTTAATTTTTTTGATTAAGTCAGGACGTTCAATAATAGAAAGTTCAGGGACTTTTTCAATCGGTCTTTCTATCTCAAAATTGTAATTAGGCAGTGTTGCCATAAATTCACGACCATTGATATTTTCGCCAAATACAGAAATTTCTACGCTGTATCGACCCCAGTCATAGTTTTTAATTCCTAATTGACGATATAGTCGCTCTTGCGCGTCTAACGTAAATATTTGTTCTTCACCATTGGGATATAGCACCTTCCCCTGAAACAGTATGGTTTCAGCTTTAACAATGGCTGGGTCAATATTAATGGTTAGACCATGCTCTAACTCGCCTTCTCCAGCTAACATTAGGTCGAATGCAAAAGGTGGCTCAGCAACCACGATAGGCTTAGACACGACACGACGTTTTAAAATGGGGGTTTCAATAAAGTATTCAGGTTGCCACTCACCAGCGGGAAAACTCAAGCTAAACTCACCAGTAAAAATACCGTCCATTGGACGCTCATCAAACTCTCGGCCGTCATCTTTAAACTCCGTGACACTATGCGTGCCAGCGCCAAAATTTGCGTAGTTGTCATTATTCGTACTTGCAAATTCAACGTGTAACGAGACCACATCTCTAAAATAACCAATATCGATAGGCTTTCCATCATTGGTCACTCTGGCTGAAACTTTCAGGGTCTCGCCACGAAACAACAACGGCGGCAGTTGTTCAACTTCAAGGGCAATATCTCCGAGTACCATAATTCGGCTACCGTCTTGAATTTGACCAACAACTTGCCAAGGCCCAGGGGTTGGATTTTTGATAATAATAAGGTCATAGCTGACTTCGTCATACCATTGCAAATTCTTGTTATGCATAGCATGAGTAACATATAGCTTACTGCCATCAGGCCTGACTAATATGACTGGTGGTGCACCAATGGCACGGAAAAAGAGTAAAGTAATTTCTTCTACATCATGATCAATACGAAAACGGTTTTCTAACAGTGGAATTTCGTTCACTTTGTTATTGCGATCTAACAGGGTAATATCTGGAGCTTGCGCGAATACGCTACAGCTTAAAAAAACCAACAGACATAAAAGCCATTTTAAACCCATGTAATTACCCTACTTTTCTAAAATGTTAGGCTGTGCAAGATAAGCTGTGATTTGCAGCTATTGCTGCCATAAGTTTTGACCACAGGCTTTATCTACAAGTTCTAATCGTTCGAGGTGTGCTTTCTCTTCTTCGGCAGATGCGCGTAAAACTTTAAGTACGGGTCTATTTGCGTCTAATCTTACAATGCCACCAGCGTTATTATCTTGATTTGAATTCGAACTTGTCATTAAGTTTAGCTTTTTCTGACCGCCAGTCATGGCCAGATAAACATCTGCTAAAATCTCAGAATCCAGCAATGCGCCGTGTAATGTTCGTTTTGAGTTATCAATATCATAGCGTCGACACAAAGCATCTAGGCTATTTTTTTGTCCCGGATGAAGCTGGCGAGCCATCGCTAAAGTATCTAGAACCTCACAGTATTCGTGGGTATTTGGATGGCCCTGATTTAGTTTAGCAAACTCATGATCCATAAAGCCCACATCGAACGGGGCGTTATGAATAACTAGCTCAGCGCCTTTGATATAATCAAAAAATTCCTGCGCAACTTGATGGAAAAAAGGCTTATCACGTAAAAACTCATTGGTAATACCGTGAACATCAATAGCCTCCTCCTCAATATCGCGCTGAGGATTGATATAAACATGAAAGTTATTGCCAGTAAGTCTTCTATTTACAAGCTCAACACAACCAATTTCGATGATCCGGTGACCTGCTTTTGGATCAATACCTGTGGTTTCAGTATCCAGTACAATTTGTCTGTTGTGCATATCGTTGCTCGCTTAACTTTGCTATTGTTAGCCCTATTCGCGTATTTTACATAAAAACGGGCAATTTCGTGCAAAAAACCGTAGAGATTTACACCGATGGTTCATGTTTAGGTAATCCCGGACCCGGCGGCTATGGCGTTTACCTGGCTTATAATGGACATGAAAAACAACTAAGCCAAGGCTATCAGCTTACCACCAATAATAGAATGGAAATGCTCGCAGCCATTGTTGCACTCGAAACACTAAAGCGGCCATGTGAAGTTGTGCTGCATACAGATAGCCAATACGTCAAACAAGGTATTGAGTCTTGGCTTGCCAACTGGAAAAAGCGCAATTGGAAAACCGCGGCTAAACAACCCGTTAAAAATGTGGATCTATGGCAACGCTTAGATGCCGCTACACAACGTCACCAAATTACTTGGAAATGGGTAAAAGGACACGCTGGCAATAAATATAATGAACTGGTTGATGACCTTGCGCGAGAAGCCGCATCAGGAAATACGTTACTTAGTGATGAAGGCTACGAACAAAGCGTAGCCTAAACCTATTTGATTTTTTGATGTCTAGTTTGCCTTAGTCCAGCGCCTTTGACCGTCGCAGGCGTCCACTTTGGCCTTGCATGCCATTTAGGCTTGATTGGCGTTAATGGCATGACTCGCTTTCTGGCAACCAATAAATAAACACTTCCTGTGGGCTTCAAGTAATGCTTACAAAACCGCCGCCACGGTGCAAAGCGAGAAAGCCTTGATCCTCTTGCCAACGAGGCGTGAATAAAACGCTCGTCGGCCAATAACTCAAAACCGAGTAAATCCAACCAGTCTTTCACACGTGATGGGGTAAAAAATCGTCCCGACCAAGGGAGCTTTTCTTTACTAAACGGCATTAAATGCGCCAAGCCACATAAACTGAACGGGTTAAAGCCAGAGATCACAATATAGCCTCCTGGGATCAATGTCCTATGTGCTTCCCGCAGTATATGGTGTGGATCTGAGTGATACTCTAAACATTGACTTAAGATACAAGTGTCTACAGAGTTCTCATAAAATGGCAGTTCGTCAATTTCAGCAAACACACCAACATGATCTCCGTGAGGAGCAACACATACTTGATGCTTAATGGGGCTCTTAGAGGTATCAAGCTGGCCACTTAATGTGCCCAGTTTTAGCATATGATAACCAAACATTCTGGATAACCATGGATCTAGGCGTTTTTGGATCCCAACTTTTACGTATTCACCATGAGGGAAGTCTTGCCACTTATATGGTTTTGGACCTTGTAAAAAGCTTAGCGCTGGTTTCATCTATTGAGCCCGTTATAATATATCTTATTAACCCACTTTATAGAGCAATGATATATGGTGCAAGTCGAGGCAATTAAAGCATTTAATGATAACTATATCTGGGCAATAAGTCATGCTGACAGCAACCAAGTTTGGGTGGTCGATCCGGGCGATGAACAACCGGTATTAAAGTTTCTGGAAAATTTAGGTAAAAGGCTTGCCGGTATTTTGGTTACCCACTATCACTGGGACCATACTGATGGTATTGCACCATTAAAAGCGCTATTTCCTGATATCCCAGTTTTTGGTCCTAAAGACAGCCCCTACGAGGGAATAACTCACCCTCTAACTGAAGGTGACTCAATTTCTTTGTTTAATATGGAATTTCATATAATAACCACTCCTGGTCATACCTTAGATCATATTTGCTATGTACATCCCACTCTTGCCTTTACTGGCGACACTTTATTTAATGCCGGTTGTGGGCGCATGTTTGAAGGCACACCAAGTCAAATGTGGCACTCTCTTTGTAAACTTACCGACCTACCCGATGATTGCCTTGTCTACTGTACTCACGAATACACTTTAGCCAATTTGAAATTTGCTTATGCCGTGGAGCCTAATAACCCCACACTGCTTGAATATATCGAAATAGCGGCGGAACAACGTGCAAGCAACATCATCACTTTACCAACCAGCATTGGTATCCAAAAACAAATTAACCCTTTTTTGAGGGTTTCCGAAAAGAATATCTTGGTGCACGTTCCAGCCAAATATCAACCGGTCACAGATTCTGCCGGTGCAACATTTGGTGCACTACGAAAGTGGAAAGATAACTTCTAACAGACAAAACATGTCGCACCAATGCTTTCACAATTGACCTGAGCTCAGGATAACTAATACCTATCTCGAAGCCAGTTTTAAGGCTAACTGCGTTGAATTTACTTTCAATTGACAGCCCTTGATACATACATTCGCCTTATTTTCCCTTAAGCTCTCAGGCTGAATAGCATTGGATTTTAGCCTGTTCATAAAGACAAAAAGTTAACCTACTCTTAATCCAACCCTCAGGTTATGTAACAAAATATGACCAACATTGCAGATGGTTGCTATACTTGGTTGAAATCATTCAAATATCCGTTATTTTTTGCTAACACTTTAAATGCATCAAGTAACTCGGTAACATTGCCCAGTTTTGTTCTAGATAAGCAAGCCGAAGATAGTGCCTATGAAAAAGTTCGTTCTAACAATTGTTTCCTCATTGATACTCAGTGGCTGTCAGCTCACAGCAGAAGCACCTGCTGAAACCGCCGTGCAGCACTCTGAAGAAACACAGCTTAATCACGCAAACCCCTATGAAATATCAGAAACTTTGACTACGCTTTGGCAAGTTGAAACTGACGACGAAGAAGTCCCCGTTTTTGACGATGTTTGGGAGAGAATACGTTACCAATTGTCAATAAACGTGCCTCAAAACCGTCCCGTCGTGGCGGAACGCAATTACTACCAGCGCCACCAAGCTTACCTAGATCGCATCGCAAAACGTGCTGAGCCTTATCTATACTACATTGTGGAAGAAGTCGAAAAGCGCAATATCCCAATCGAAATAGCCTTACTTCCCATCGTAGAAAGCGCTTTTGATCCATTTGGATTTTCTCACCGCAGTGCATCGGGTATATGGCAATTTATGCCACAAACTGGTGAGCGTTTTAATCTAAAACAAAACTGGTGGTATGACGGACGTCGGGATATTGTTGCCTCTACTAAAGCCGCTTTAGATTACTTGACGTATTTGCACAAAACACTGGAAGGAGACTGGCTTAACGCCATTGCAGCCTATAACTCTGGTGAAGGGCGACTGTTACGCGCAATCCGTAAAAACCGCAGAAAACACCTACCTACTGACTTTTGGTCTTTGGATTTACCACGAGAAACCACGTCCTATGTACCAAAACTGTTGGCGCTTTCAGACCTACTTAAAAGGCATGATGAATTTAACGTTAAGTGGCAGCCAATCATCAATGCGCAGGTAGTGGATGTTGTTGAAATCGGATCACAAATCGATCTTGCGCTAGCCGCTGAGATGGCTGATATATCTCTTACAGAGCTGTACCGTCTCAACCCAGGCTTTAACCGTTGGGCAACCGATCCTGATGGTCCTCACAGTTTGCTTTTGCCCATAGATAAAGTTGAAATATTTAAAGACAAGTTAGCAAATACCGATGTTAAAGACAGATTGCGCTGGCAACATTACACCGTACAAAATGGCGACAGCCTCTCTGTGGTTGCTAAAAAGTTTTCAACAACTATTGGCGCTATTCGTTCATTAAACACTATTGACGGCAATATTATCCGCGTGGGTCAAAATTTACTGATCCCATTGAGCGATGGCACACTACAAAGCGAGCATCTTCCACAGGAAGTCAGAGTAGCGGCAAACAAAATCACCAAACAAAAACAAACCCACACAGTAAAAGCCGGAGATACTTTGTGGGACATTAGCCGTGAATACGACGTAACTGTTAAAGACTTAGCAAGATGGAATAAACTTAGTACCAATTCTGTGCTGCGTTTGGGCCAAAAGTTGACACTTTATAAAAGTGATAAAAATTCAACAGCCTCGACGTTAGAACCAAAACAGCGCACTATCACCTATAAGGTTAGAAAAGGTGATTCGTTGGCACGAATTGCCAGTAAATTTGATGTAACCGTCAAAGAGATCGTGAAATGGAATGACCTTACGGGGCAAAAGTATTTATATCCCGGACAAAAGCTCAAGCTCAAATTACAAAGCAAGAGTGTTTAACACCAAAAAGGCTGTCGAAAACAGCCTTTTGATTTATAGCTTACTAGCAAGCTGCTGCAGCCATTGTTCAGCAGCCTCCCAAGGCTCAAAGTATTCACAAGCATCAATATCTAGCCGTGGCAGTACTTTGCTCGCATTTAATTCCTCAATAAATGCATCTATTTGTTTTCCTGCACCACAAAACGTTTCTCCATAACTAGAGTCACCAAGCGCTATCACTGCCACATTTTTCCCCGTGAGCATAGGAAATTCACTTTGCATTTGTAAAAACAGCGGTAAAAGATTGTCTGGGATATCACCAGAGCCAGTGGTAGATGAAATAAACAATACATTATCAGCTTGCTTCAGCGCTTCTAGCGTCGCAGGCTCTATCACCTGAGCTTGGTGACCTGATTTATTCAAAAAATCCACCGACTTCTCAGCCAGCCCTTCAGCGTTACCATACATACTGCCGACAAAAATCGATATTGCTGCCATTATTTATAATCCCTTTCGTTGTTAGACCAACCCAACTTGGCAAAGACTGCTAATGCTGACTCACCTAAATTAGCTGATATGGAGATATTTTGGTTATTATAAGGATGAACAAATTTTAAATCAGTTGCAAACAACATCAGTCTTCGTAATTCAAAGTGCTCAACAAAAAAATGATTCTGCTTATTATCGCCATGATTTACATCACCAATGATGGGATGTGAAAGATGATTCAAATGTCTTCTTATTTGATGCTTGCGACCAGTTTTGGGAAAGCATTCGACCAGTGAATAACGAATACTTGGGTACTTACCAAAAGGAATGGGTAAACTTGCTTGTTGCAAACAATTAATTTGTGTCTGTGCTTCTTGTGGGGCCTTATCTTGATCAGCAAACTTATCGGCTATTTTGTCTAGCTCCTCTTTAAGCGGTTTGTCGACCAATGTAGCGTCCGGTGCAAATCCTCTAACCAGCGCAAGATAACGCTTTTCAATATCGCCTGTAATAAACTGCTCATTGATTGCTCTTGCCGCTTCAGAGCTGAGTGCAAATAGCAACACACCAGAGGTTGGCCTATCTAAGCGGTGTACTGGAAATACGTGCTGCCCAAGCTGATCTCTGAGCATTTGCATCGCAAATTGAGTTTCTCTTTTATCCAAAAATGAACGGTGCACCAATAGCCCTGAAGGTTTGTTGATGGCCACATAATCTGCATCTTGATATATGATCTCTAACATGATGACCTCTGTTCAAACGCCGCATCAATGTTTTTTAAACTCTGATAAACAACCGAAAAATAACGATGGTTTTGCAATGTCATCTCTGCCATAGGAGCAATCGCCATTGACTTCGGGAGAGGTTCACTCTGGCGAATTAGAAGCTGCATTTTGGGAATAAACACGAACTGCAACCATTGCTCAAAACTCATCGTGTCACAACAAAAGGGTTGTGTTGAAGTGAGTGCTAATGGATCAATCTCCTGTCGCTGCCAAAGTCCAGCAGCTTTCAAACAGGACTCTAATTCAGCTAACAAACTGAGTAAGTTACTAGCCATAATATCTCATTCTAAACAGCAAAAGTCCGCTCATTATACCTGATGTTAATCATGGTAAGCGACTGCTCACCTCTTATCAGCATAGCGAAAAACCGCTATAATCCACGTCGAATTAATTAAACTAGCAACAGAAGAGCAGTATGACAGCGCAAATTTCTACTTTGGGTGAATTACTTAGTAATGCAGGCACACAATGGCGAGTATTTGATATTGGCCGCCGCATAACAAAAATTGATAAAAAACAATTCGCGCAAATCGAAAACGCTCAAGTGCCCTATCCATACCCACTAAATAGCCATGCGATTTTAGCGATTCAATTTTGGGACAACCAGGCAACCCAAGATCCCTATGTGTGGTTTTTAAAGTTTCCTGTTGATGAACAAAGTAAATTAGTGTTAGCCAGCAGAGACCACTTTGCTTCGATGGTACTAGAAGCGCTTGGCACGCAGCTCACCGGTGAAGCCGCACAAGGGAAGCTAGACAACAACCCATACGTATTCAAACCCAATGCCAACAAGCTGGCCGCGTTTAACGCTTTACTCAAGTGTGAACTCAAACGTCCCGCCTCTCAATACTATGAACATGCTGAGTTGTATTTATCTGGGAAGCTTGGCTTTGAACAGTGGCAAGACGTTGCTCTACAAGGACTCGCTGATTTTGCGATGCGTTTAGAGCATGGTAATAATGCCGCCATGCTCGAAACCGCTTGGCCTCAACTACCAATTGAAGTTCAAACGCCACTAGCTGCAATGTTAGAACATGTTGCAATTTCTACTGCGCAAACTGAAAAAATGCTTTCATATGTGGAAACTGCCTGTAAAACCCAGGATTCACGGCTTGGCGTTACAAATTTAAGAGCGCTGTCTGGAAGTCATGCGCTGGGTTTAATTGCGCAGGCAGTAGATAGTATTTTGGATAGTCCATTAAGTGGTGATCTTGATTGTCTACTTACCATTACGGGACGTTGCTGGGAAACTTTGACCGACGCACAGAGGCTATACAAATTTATGGAATGCGTGGCCCAACATCCACAAGCTGAAGAGCTATTTCGAGGTGTTTTTGCCGACTTAGTTGCAATTCCAATGCTGCGCCCACATGTTCTAGGTATGATTAGAGCGCAAAATCGTAGTGAAACACTATCACGTGCAATAGGAAGGCTGTTTTCGTAAATGACATCGTTATGGATTTTTATTCTCGTCACATCGGCTATCGCGCTGTTTTGGTATAGTCGACAAATTGCTGAAGCTGCAAATCGTCATGCTAAACATCAAGCCGAACAGCTCAATGTTCAGTTATTGAGTGTGGCTTGCACTAAACGACGTATTGGCGTGCTAAGGAATGGCAAACTCGGAATAAAAAGCCAGTTTCTATTTGAATTTAGTTCAGATGGTGAGTCATCGTACCAAGGTACTCTGTTTTTAGAAAATGAACGGTTGGTTAAAAAAGATCTGCCAGCACACAAAGTCTTGAACTAAGTCTTGAGCTAGAAAAAACTAAGGCGCAAGCCTATATGCTGCGCCTCAATCTGACGTATATCCCACGAGGTCTCCACTCCCTCTGCTAACAACTGAATAGCGATCCGCCAATTTTTCGTCCCCTGAACGGGTATATACTCCGTCTCATACCCGAGCACCTTCCTTGCCTTCATCCTATGACACATTCAGTGTCGCTCCATTTAGCCTGCTTGGCCTTCCCCTTCACAGCTCCGTCTGTGCTCCTAACTCTTCCCTAAACATCCACTTCACATTCATCCTGAATGTAGTCCATCATCCTAGAGCCTAGCTCGTCCTTCCACACACGTCCCTGCTCCCTTTCGCTTCCCGCGCTCCTTTCACATCCTGTGTTTCCATTTCCCTTCGTAAAGCTCCGCCTTACCCTCGCTTCCTCGAGTTCCAGTTCAGTCCTTGCCCTGTGAAATACTCCATTACACATTGTCAAATTCCTTTCCTTTGACACTGAGCTCCTGCTCTTGTGCTTCCCTACATAACTAAGTCTACTTTTATTGTGGTATAAAGGTACCTCGTAAATCGTATCTTTTTACCTTCACAAAAATGAAACTTAACAAAATTAGTTTAAAAACAAAAAGATAATCAAAAAACAATATACTAAGTCGTCGGTTTAAACCGTGTTTACTTACGTTGTTGTGCGATATTTCCTACATAGGATCTTCCAAACTGTCTATCGCGATTTAAAGTACAATACGCCGTCAATTGCTTTAAACTTAAGTTCACAATGTTTTGTGTAACCATGCCCTTCAAAGAATGGCCCTTGCTCTGCTTGGGTAATTAACACCGCGATTCCTTTTGAGTGATCGCTTCTATCAAGTAAATCATCTAATGAGCTCAGTAAGCAATGACCCAATCCCTGACCCTGCATTTGCGGGTCGACAGCAATCAATGATAAGAAGTGATAAGGCTCTAATTCTACCAACGCATCTCGAATCATTTTTTCTTTATCTATCAGCTGTTGAGTTTGCAAAAAGCCGGCGCTCATCATCAATCTCAAGCGCCAATGCCACTGCCGACTAGCCTCCAATTCGTGCCCATCTGCAATCACGCATGCGACAGCTAGTAAACGCTCACCATCATATAATCCCAGCACAGGCTGGCCTGTTCTGCTAAACGCCAGTAACTCTTCGCGAATTAAGGCACGTAACTTTTTCTCAAACTCCCTTTCTGCTTTTGCCTCAAGTACCTGCTTTAAAAGGGGATCATCATGATATGCCTTGTACAATAAACTACCCGCGACATTGATATCTTCGGGCGCAATATATTTTACTTGGATTGTCGGTTCAGATGTGGATACAGACATAGGCTATTCCTTGTTGTTATTGTTTGACTTAGGTGAATACTTACTTCCCAACTATTATTTTGTTTATTTGTACTACGGTACTGCGCCATCAGCAGCATAAGCAATAATCTCAAATTTTAGACTTGCCAAAGCTGATGCGACCTCCTTTACTATAGTTAGTGACTAAATTTCAGGCAATAAATGGAGCGTCAGATGGATACTAGTAATCACAATATCGCCACGCTATTTTCTCAACTGGGATTAGACAATAGCCCAGAGAGTATCGACAAGTTTATCCGCAACCACCGTATTCCTAGCGATATGTTGATCAGTGAAGCACCGTTTTGGAATGACGGCCAGCGTCATTTTATTGAAGAGTCGTTACGAGCAGATGCGGATTGGAGTGAGATGATAGACGAGCTAGATACACTATTAAGATAACCCCAGTACCCTCTTTGACACAAAAAATGATATTATCGGCTCCTCAGCTTTTCTAGTTTAGGAGCCTTTATGCACCCGGCTATCGCTCACGCCATTCAAACGCTTTTGGATGAAGATAAAACTCCCAGCGTTGCACTCATCAAAAGTAAATTACCGAGTCCATTACCTATACCTGAAATCATCGCGGCAATGAGTGCGTATAAACAATACCCAGATAGTATAAAATCACTATCCCAGCCTATTGCAGAACGCCAAGCAGAATCCTCATCACAACTTGATCGTATTGAAGCAAAGCTGGACAAATTACTTGCTCTTTTGGAGCGTAAATAATGTTTGTTGTTGATCTCACTTTTGACTGTTATGAAGAAACGACTTTGACAAAAGCTGAGAAAGCCATCAATACCGTCGTTAATGCGCTGCGCTTTAACGGTCAGATCATCGGTGACGAGTTTCCTACCGTACTAAAAGAAGGTTTTTTTGTAACGCGTGTGATGTGCCCTGAAGAAGACTCTTTGCACCCATTAAACGCCAGTCCCTTTGTAAAGTTCGCCATTGAACAGCTACAACAAGCAGGCTTGTTAGCACCCAAAGTAAAAGTCATTGGTCAAGATATTCATGCCAATGGCGCCGACGCCTGTAAAAGCCCATCCAGCTATATTTTATACACAACCTATGTTCATACCTGTAGCCCTTTATATTGCGGTGATGATTTTTTACCTGTACCACTATATACAATCCCTGCGATTGCCAATGGTGACTATAAAGCGCTAATAAAATGGCAAGAAGACTGGCAAGCCTGCGACCAAATTCAAATCAATGGTGCAACTCGCTGTGAGTTTGCAGCTCTTGAAGAAATCTCCAGCATAGACAGCGATTTATTTAGACGAGGCATGGAGTTAAGCAAGCGCATCCGTTATTTAACCGAAAAGCCGGTTTACTATTATCTGTATCGCGTTGGTGGCGAAAGTCTTGAGGCCGAAAAATCACGTAAATGCCCGAGCTGTAATGGAGATTGGCTGCTTGACGACCCCTGGTTTGAGTTGTTTGATTTTCGTTGTGAGCAATGCCAGCTGGTTTCTAACATTTCTTGGGATTTTCAATAAGGTGATAGCGCACACAATAATGTGCGCTGCACACTATAAGTTAGTTGGGGTATTGCGTCAGTAACTGCTCAATAAACGCAGAGAGAGAACTCGCCAAAATATGATGCTGCTTCTTGCCAACGAACTCGAGCCCCACTTCACCTGAAGAAATATCCACCGAAATTAACAGGTCTTCTTGTTCTGTTAAGCCGATGAACACCGTATCAGGTTGTTTCAACCGTCTTTTCATCAGCACGTGGCCCGTGATGTTTTGCTGAAGCCGGGCAAAATCTTCGTCATTCCATGCCTGCAATAGTTCTATTTTTTTGCCATCAAAAAATGCTTCGACGTTACCTGCATAAAAGCCGCCATAGAAATCACTCAGGTCATCAGGAAACTGGCACTCTAGGGCTTGTGCTAATTTTTCTAAGCTACCGATATCACCTCGCTTTACCGCCTGCCAAGCAATCTCTCCTAAACTATTTACCTCACCTCGTTCACATTCACTTGGCCAATCTGGGTCATGGTATATCTGTGGCATCTGCTGTGTTGCATCAAGACAATAGCGCTCGTGAGCTAAATGAAGTTGCTGCAATTTGTCGATAAGGCTCATGCTGAAGTTCTCTTTGTAATTCGCTATAATTGCACCATTGTAACGAGTAATGAATTAACATGACAGACTACAGCAATTCAGAAGAACTTCAGTCATCGCTACTGGGTAAAAGCACCGAATACGCTTCGGACTATACACCGAGTTTACTGCATCCTATTGCACGTAAACTAAACCGCGATCAAATAGCCGTCGACGAACAAAATTTACCATTCAAAGGTGAAGACACATGGACTGGCTATGAGCTATCTTGGCTAAATAACAAAGGAAAGCCACAAGTTGCCGTGGCGACCTTTGTATTTCCATGTCAAAGCTCACATATCATCGAATCTAAGTCGTTTAAGTTGTATTTAAATAGTTTTAATCAAACCCGCTTTGACTCATCAGAGCAAGTACAACAAATTCTATGTCGCGACCTTTCTCATGCTGCTAACACTGAGGTCATGGTTACCTTGTACGGGCCAGATGATTTTGCGTGCATTCCATTCAGCGCTATGCCGGGTGAATGTATTGATGATTTAGATATTGAAATTGACAGCTATACCCCGGATAGCTCGCTGTTAACCACCCAAAGCGATGAATTGGTTGAAGAAACACTACACAGTCATCTGCTCAAATCTAACTGCCTGATAACTTCTCAACCCGACTGGGCCAGTATTATTATTCGCTATAAAGGCAAGAAAATAGACCGAGCTTCACTGCTGAAGTACCTCATCTCCTTCAGAGATCACAATGAATTTCACGAACAGTGTGTGGAACGTATTTACTGCGAATTATGGCGAAAATTGGCGCCTATAGAGCTGGAAGTTTACGCCAGATACACCAGACGTGGGGGACTTGATATCAACCCTTTCCGCTCTAGTGTCCAAAATAAAACCACGTTTACCGTTAGAACTAACCGACAGTAAACTCGCTTCGCGGCTTGCTTTATAACAAGCCGCAGTTCACTCAGCTCTAACCTTCCGTCATTTCGACTGGCACTGGGACGGAGCAAACATCCGTGTGGTTTGGTCTATCAACAAACCATTCTCCCGCACGGTTTTTGCGCGCGGCTATCAGCTGCTCGAATAACTTTGTATCGGTTTTCAAACGCTTAAAACTTACCTTAGACTTATTATCTGCAAGCACCGATACACCATGAATAGTATTATAAGGTTGCCCTTCTGTGGGTGCTCTATCTAGTTTTTGCACATGCTCCATCCCAGCAAGTAATTGGCCAAACACGGTGGTATTCTTATCTAGATAGCGTTGTGGCGTTAAAGTAATATAAAACTCGGTGCCACCACTGTTTACATCATTGCTGCGTGCCATGGCGAACGAACCAACGCAGTGAGTCATCCAAGTTTTTGTTCCTGCTTGATTTTGCGCCACAGCAAAGCCGTTTAAGAACCCTGTTCGCGAGGCATAACCATCAACTGAGTTTATCGGAGTAATAGCTAGTTCTGCTTTTGAAGTATAAAAAAATTCTTGAGGTATCGCTTTTTTACCTTGTTTTGGCTGCTTACTGTCCTTCATATCACCACCTTGTGCGACAAAGTTTTCAACAAAACGATACATAGATAAATCACTATAAAAGCCTTCGCGGGCCAGTGCTTTGATGTTGTTTACATGACCCGGAGCCAGTTGCGGATTTAACGCAATATAGACCGGTCCTGTAGGTAAATCGATTTGTAAAATGTTTTCAGGATCGAGTTGTTGCCAATCTTGTGCTGTGGCGGTGGCAATAATTTCAGAAGGTGATTTCATTGTTTCCGCTTGCACAAAATTTGTGAGCATCGCAAGTGTTACGCAAAGTATGGTTTTTTTCATTGTTGTTTTCCCAATTTTGTTTTTGTTCTATTGCAGATACATTATCAAACTATGAAGATAATCAAATAGCTGGCGCTGTTAATCTGTATCCCAATCAAATTTATAAAGTAAGTCAACACTGTCATATAGACCGCTAGTCGCTTCGATATAAAACTTCGAAAATACTCGATAACGCAGCGCTATTTCATTCATTGACTCAAATACCCCCACCCGATAGCTGACTTGAACATTCGGGGTAATATAGCCAGATACTTCCACTTGGGTGTCATCACCGCTACCTTTGGCAGCTAAATTTACGTCACTGAAGCCGAGTTTATTACCCACCTTAGAAAAAAAGCCTTCACTTCTATCGATGCCCTGCGACAGCAAAAGCTGCGTCAACAGTGCATTGTTTGAGCCTTCTCCTTCACCAAAAGGTTGACCATTTAGTAAATAAGCCAATGCTTTACCCTGATCCATCGCCGGTTCTGAGTAAACATTGAGCTTGGGGTGCTTAATACTTCCAGCTAACTCAACACCCGCAATCACACCATCCGCAGTGACTTCCGGGTTACGTATCGCCTTTATATTCAAATAAGGCTGCTCTAGCGACCCATTGAATCCAATTTGCCCTGTTCGGATCAACAAATCTTGTCCAAATGCACGATAACTGCCTTCACGCAGCGCAAGCTCCCCAGTCGCCAGTAGCACAGAGTCAGGTTGTTTATCTATCTCAAGTTCACCATGGATAAAACTATCAAGGCCGAGCGCCTTAACTCTGAAGTTATCAGCAACGATCAAATGCAAATCAATTCGCTGCGCAATTTTCGATTGGGTCGGCTCTTGTGCTTTTGCGTCAATAATGACTTGATCATCACTTGGAGATACCACCCCCTCTGGCAAAGAATCGATATTCACGCGTCCGTACGGCACCAAAACTTTGCCAGACACATCTAATAATTGGTCGCGATAACTCACTTGAATATTCGGAGATGCTGTCAACTCGACGTTTGAATTGGCTTGAATAAACAACGCATCACCCGTGACATTTAAGTTTGCGTGTAATTTTGACGCCCAATTTAACTCTCCATTGAGCTGCAAATCACCACCTTGCTTGGCTTTTATGTCAGCATTAAACCGCGCACTTTGCTTATTAACACTAAGCTTGCCAAAACCATCAGAGACTTCAACAGGAGACAAAGGACTACTCAATGCCAACGATTGCAACGTTAGTTCACCTGTTAATTCAGGTGCGTTTAATACCCCGCTGAGCGCCATTGCACCGCTAATATTTCCACCCATCTGTAGTTCTTGATCTAACGATTTTTCAACAAATGGAGTTAACTTATCAAGCGCTATTCCTTGAATTTCAATATTGCCGCGCAGCGTAGGGTTAGCCTGATTGAGTGGCGTTTGAAACGTACCGTTCAACGCACCTAAAACCGAAGAGTCCAGTTGCCAGTTTCCCGATACTTGCTGCTGATTCGACGTGACGCTCAACGCCACATGTTCAATCGGTAGGTTTTGCTGTTGATAACTTACCCCTGCTGAGGTTAATCTGGCGGTGGCTTTAGCACCCAACAGTTTGCCATGCTGCCACTGCACTTCGGCCGCTGTATTAGCTTGCCCGTATGCAAAAAAGTCTCCACCCAACCACGCAGTCAGCTTTTCAAGATCAATATGTTGTGCGTTTAGTTTGGCTATGCCTTGCCCTTGCTTTTGCGTTACTTCAAAACACACCGATGCTGTTTCCACCTTCCAACATTGCGGTGCGATTGATTGTGTGTTCGCCCCCATTTCAATCAATGCCGGCTCGCTCAGCTTGAGTGTTTTTCCTTTCGCCGTAAATTGCCCTTGTGCCAGCGTTGCTTGCCAACCCGCAGCTGTTGTTTGGCCAGTTAGGCTCAAATCACCGACCACCAGTGGATCTCTCACAGTCAACTTTAACCTATGCTGGGCAACATCACCGTCAAGCTTAAGTTTAATGTTCTCAAGCTGTTGCTGCCCTTGCTCAATAGCATCTATAGATACACTCAGTTGACCACTAGGTTGCATTGACAATAGTCCACTGGTTGAAATATTTACTCCGGTTAGGCTTAGCTGCTGTGTGTTTACCCTATTAATAGCTACTG
The DNA here is from genome assembly GCF_051930985.1 of Pseudoalteromonas sp. T1lg65. Taxonomy (NCBI): domain Bacteria; kingdom Pseudomonadati; phylum Pseudomonadota; class Gammaproteobacteria; order Alteromonadales; family Pseudoalteromonadaceae; genus Pseudoalteromonas; species Pseudoalteromonas sp. T1lg65. Next base: position 2,755,962 of record NZ_CP196837.1, read on the forward strand.
TGCTTTGTAACTGAGGCTGCTGATAATCTCCGCGGATAAACAACTCCCCCTGTCCAATAATATCCACCGGAATGAGCTCTGAATGTTCATGTGCAAGATGCACTTTGGCCATCAAATCAAGTTGTTTACCCAGCTCTCCTTGAACATCAATTAAACTGTTTCCATAGCGAACTATGCTGTGCTTAACTTCTCCCTGTAGACGGTCATTCAAGCTTAATTGTGCGTCTAACGTTAATGGCTTATTGGCTATGTCTCCAGTGGCGCTGAGCTGGTTCACCATCAGCTGCCATTCTGAACCTTGATAGGTAAACTCAAGCTCTGTCCCACCTGACAAACTGTCTTGTTCAGGTATACCTTCGACCTCGGCAAGCGCTAAAATTTTGCCTATGGGCAGCGCATTAAACTGGACTTGGAGTTCCGATGTTAACTTCTCACCCCAAGCTACTTTTCCTGTTGCAGCAAACGTAGAATCTGGTAATTCCATCTTCAGGTGATTAATCTCTAGCTTATCCAAGCCACCTGCGGCTGAAGCTTTTACTTTCGCTTGTCCAATTTGATCTAATAACAGCATGCTATCCATGTTGAAGTGATAACGACTTGCATCACCGCGCATATCAACACTGACGGATTGAGGAGATAGGCCGTTAATAGCCATTTGAGAGTCATGCAACTTAGTTGTTAGATCAAATGGCCAGTTACGTTGAGTCAAATCGGCTTGCAGCTGCAAAGTACTTACGATTTGACCTTCAGTCGCTACATTTATGTGCAACTCATTTAAGTGACCCGCCATTTCTGCGCTAAGCGTATTGTTTTTATCAGCGACTTGCGTGGTTAGGTTCAGACCGAAGTCACTGAGCGTCACAGTCCCGTTAGCAGTAAACTGCATGTCTTGGTAACTAGCGTTGATACCTGATAACGCCAACTGCGTCTCATCTAAGTTCAACTCATCAAACTTTAGGTTTTGCAGTTGTTGTTCATTAATCGCAAGTTGATGCACAACAAAACGCCTGAGCTGCAAAGATATTGGCACATCGATGTTAGGTAAGGTAATCGGTGCTAACTCAGTTAAAGGTGATTGCACAGTAGTGGCTTGCTGCTCGAAAGTAACCGCTTGGAAGCTTGCTATTTGTAAAAACGGAATTTGGATCTGCCTGTCACTCACACTAACCGATGAATCTACCTTGTTTACTGTTAAGGCTAGTTGTGGTGTTTCCACTTTAATCTTGTTTAGCTTTATTTCTTTAAGCTGAAGGGAAAAAGGGAGCAGCTTTGATGTTCGCTTCGATTCTGGTTCTACCTCAAGCTCTGGCTCTAGTTGCTCACTTGCTGACTGATTTTGTCGAATACTAATTTGCTCACCGTGCAAGCTGATACAAATTGTCGCGCAGGAGAACCACTCCAACGTCACTCGCACATTTCGCCCTTTTACAACGATCCCATCACTGTGATACGCAAGTGTCAGTGGTGTGCCAGATAACAATCGAGCCCTCGGCTGTTCAATCACTAACCCTGAAACCGTTTGATTGGCAAGCCACACCAAGAACTTGTGTCCAGGTAAGGTAAAAAATAGGCTCACCGCAAATAAAAACAGGCACACCAAGCTGGTGATTATTCTTCGTTTTATGTTTTTAATTTGCATTAGATTTCAGGTCCTATGACGATGCTCAAACGTGTGCTTTTACTGTCTTTCGTCAGTCCCCAAGCGTGATCTAACCGAATTGGGCCGACGGGAGTTAAATAGCGAAAGCCAAAACCAGCCCCCACTTCTACTTGCTCCGAAAAGTCATTCGTAGCAGTGCCAGCATCGCTAAATAACGCTAAGCGCCATTTTGGATGAAATTGATAGTTGTATTCTAGTGATGCCGTCGCTAGGTATTTTCCTCCAAGCACTTTCCCTTCATCATCTTTGGGCCCAATTGACTCATACGCAAACCCCCTTACACTTTGATCCCCTCCTGCTAAAAAGCGATGGTTAAATGGCAGTAACTCGATATTTTCGGTCACTATTGCACCTAAATCTAAGCGAGCGATATAAAGGTGCTTGTCACCGGAATTCCTTAACCATTGATTGTTCCAACGCAGCTTTAACATATCCACTGATGAGAGTAAGTCATCAGCTGCAAATTCTATGGAAATTAGGCGTTCGTTGCCCCAAAACGGTAAAGCTCCGCCCTTGGCCTGTTTTTTTAAATAACTAATTCCAGGGATCAGCATTTCTGTACGTTGAATATCACCTTGTTGCTCCGTCGATTCATGTTCCCGCTTAATAAAAGCGGTGCGTACCCAGTGGTCAGACGTTAGCCACTGGCGCTGCAACTGGATATTCCAAATCTTACTGTCTACGCCATCAGTGACATCATCTTGTAACTGATACCCCGCCAAAACACGCCAAACATCATCATTGGGATCATCTACAGGAATGGTGTAACTCGCGGTAATATCTTGTTGTTTTTGCGATAATCTTAGGTTGGACTCAAAAGTATGTCCGGCACTGGTAACCCAAGGTTTAACCCATTTAAAACGAGCTTTGGCGCCAACATCATCACCATAACCTCCACCGATTTCAAAGCTGTTAGAGGGTTTGTCTTCAACATGAATGCCAATCGGAACGTGCTTATTGACTCGCTCTTTTAACAATGGATAAACTCGAACACTGCTAAAATAAGGCATTTTATTAAGGATTTGATTGAATTCTGAAAGTGTATTTGCCAAAAATGGCTGCCCAGGTTCAAAGGTAACTTGATTAGTAATGTACTCAGAAGCTCGAGTATCTCCGCCTATGACAATATTGCCGAAAACAAAGCGAGGTCCGGTATCTAAGTGCAGTCGAGCAATCCCATAACCTTTTTTCCGATGTACTTCTAATTTGGTTTCTAACCAACGGAATGTAAAATAGCCTCGTTCTAATAACTCACTTTCGAACAGTGCTTTGGTTTGTTCATAATCCGCATGGTTGACCTGGATACCTTGTTTAATAGGCAATTGAGCAGACAGCTCCTTCAACACGCTATCTTGTTGACCCTCCCCGACAAGGCGAATATCTATTTCACGCCATATCACAGGTTCTTTTAACGCCACACTTAGTGTTAGGACACCATTATTCATTGCAAAAACTAAATCATATTGGTAGTAGCCCAGCGCCTGTAAGGCCTTATCTGTACGAGCTTTTAACTCCTTCATGACGAGCTTGTTCGGTGTTTTTCCTTGGTATTGCGCTAAAAAGCCGGCAATGTTGTCTCGTACACTACTATTTTCAACGTTAATTTGAATCTCTTTTATTGTCGAACTGAAAGGACGCTGTGTAGGCTCCGCAAAACTGTAATGACTGGTCAAAACCGCTGCGAAGAAAACAGAAATGAAAAAACGCTTTATTACATTAGCCAGCAAATTACTGTTGCTCAAAGAAGCCCGCCTGTGATTGGTGTTGTTACTGCTGTCAGTCGTTATCTGGTTTCGATGTGACAGCGTATGAAGCTGAGATACCACTTTGTAATCTATACCTATTCACTTACTAAAGTAGCCCATTTTTGGCTGAGAAAGTTGTATCGATATCTAGACGAAACTTTTCTGTTTAGTCGTTATAAATAAGAAATTCTCAACATAGATAACTATAGATTTCGTTCCTAAAATTAGTTAGTTCTTTATATGGATTAGTATTATATTACGATGATTATACAGAAATAAAACTGAACGTTGGGTTTATTTTCAGTACACATCTTCAGCGACTCCAAGACAATTGTTCTGCATTGTTTAACCCTAAGCCACCTCACAAAATCAATACCCTTTCTCACCAACAAAATAGCAATTAATTACGCTATAAGCTTTTTATTTTAGAGAAGATATCGGACAATATAGGCAACTGATACAGCAGAGTAGCAATATGCAATTTCCAAATGATGACAACGGCCAACTTTTAACCGAGATAGCTGCAGAAGGTGTAGACTTAACCATTCCCCAACACATTGATTTTTTTATTTTGTTTGAGAAAAAAGATCAAGCTCAAAGCTTTATGAAAGCAATATCTGAAGATGAATTAGCTCCAAAAACAGAGCTTCAACAATGCAAAGACACTGGTGTCTGGGAAGTAATTACAACCGTAACTATGGTGCCTGAGCACACTTTACTTGGTCAGACAGAACAATATATCGAAAGTATCGCCAATAGCCATGAAGGCTATGGAGATGGTTGGGGTTTGATGGCCTAACCATCTCCCCTTCTACCACTCACACTAGCTCTTATCAGCTTTACGATAAGCTCCTTGATAATCAAAGATTTTATCACTCACTTGCCAACCATATTTTTGATGTCGTTTCGCAACCACAAAATCAGGAGCAACTAGCGTTACAGAGTCAATATCACAAGCTTGCTTCCAGCTCATTGGCTTATTGGTTTTGGTGCGCTTAGCAAAGAAACGGTGGAAATGGTAAACGCTTTTGCTGTTGTTAAAGTCGTAGACTTCCGAGCAGCTAGCACCATCTTCATCGTAGTACGTTACCTTCAATTTATTATCGGTTATAACTTCCACCGCTAATCCACAGCATCGTAATACCATCGCATTTTTTAAGTTCAGCGCTGCTCGAAGTTTATCGTCAGGATCTGCCATCACCGCATGACAACTGTGACATTGTCGCGCCGCAATATCATTTTCTGCACCACAGCTATCACACTCTTTAAATTTAAACCGGTAATCACACTGCTCCGAACTCCCCAAGTCATCTTCTAATAGTCCTTGGCAACGCCTTCCATAATGTTCTATCACTTTGCCTTGCTCATCTAGCTTGCCCCAGAAAATATTAGCAAAGCCACAACCAGGACATACGACTTGCACAGGCTCGCTATCCGTGTTTGGCTTTTTACTACCAACTTCAGGATAAAACAAATCGTATTCGTTACCCGCATAGTCAATGACGAGACAATCTTGTTTGGTGTCACTCAAGCGTAACCCTCGGCCAACAATTTGTTGATATAAACTCACCGACTCAGTTGGCCTGAGAATAGCAATGACATCAACATGAGGTGCATCGAATCCGGTGGTTAACACTGAAACATTTACCAAAAATTTTATGGCTTTATTTTTGAACTGTTCGATAATCCTATCACGCTGGTTATTTTCAGTATCCCCAACAATTAATGCTGAATTATCTTGAGGTAAGTAGCTAAGCACTTCTTTAGCATGTAATACTGTCGCCGCAAAAATCATCACACCCAAACGATCTTCACTAATGGTAATTAGATGTTCAATTATACTTTTTGTTGCTCTAGTTTGTTGTTTCAATAACAAGTTTAAATCTGTTTCTGAATAACGTCCAAAGGAGTCGTTGGATAATAATGAAAAATCATAGTTTTCTACAGCTGGATCTATTTTTTTAGGTGCAGTTAAATACTTTTTGTCAATCATGTACCTAATCGGTAAATCGAATATACATTTAACAAAAGGTACGTCTCTCGTACCTCTAATAAACCCATGGTAATGCTTGTGATAAATCCAACCTAACCCTAAACGATAGGGTGTCGCAGTGAGTCCCAAAACCTTTAAATCAACATTGTTTTCTTTTAACTTGGTTAATATTTTTTTATATTGACTTTCATTATCGTTACTCACCCTATGACATTCATCGATTATTACTAACGAATAATACTCGTTTAGCTGTTGCAAGTTTCTAGTTAGTGATTGGACACTCGCGAAAGTCACTTGATGGCTTAGAGACTTTTGATTCAACCCTGCAGAGAAAATACTCGCTTTCAAACCGTAGCTCATATACTTGTTGGCATTTTGCTCTACTAATTCTTTTACATGAGTGAGTACTAAAATTTTATGTTTAGCCAGTTTGGCAAGTTCAGCAATAACGAGGCTTTTCCCTGCGCCTGTCGGCAACACAATTACAGCTGAATCACTCGATTTTTGAAAATGCTTGATAGTGCTTTTTACTGCATCAACTTGGTAGGGTCTTAGAGTATAAATGGGGAAATCTCTACGTCGGTTTCTTAAAAAAATAAAAAGGACGTACCTATTTTGACACATCCTTTTTATATCGTAAAAATTTGCTCTGTTTTTTAGAACACTTGCTTTGGTATAAAACCTGTAACGATTGTTATATTAAACAATCATCTAGATTAACACCTTGAAACGCTTTAGGGCGTTTACCACGTCCAGTCCACTCAAAAACTTGGCCGTCTTTTTCTACTCTATATTTTGGCTTAACTTTAGCGCGCTTGTCTGGAGCAGCATTACCCACTAAATCGTCAAGAGTAAGGCCTTTTTCTTTAAGCATCGCCATAACTTCTTTTTTAGCTTCTTCTTGCTCTCGCTGCTCATCTATTGCTTTTTGAATTAACTCAAGTGCTTTTTCAAGATCACCAAAGCTTGCTTCTTTAATAAACGATTTAATCGTTCTCATTTTCCCCTCCGAGAATTAATATTTTAATTAATATTATATTACAATATCTAAAATTCAAATATCAATTTAAAATAATAAAAAATAAAGGTGCTAAGAGCACCTTTATGTAAACTATGAGCCGATAAATCTGAATTAATGAGGTTATTTAAACAACCTGCCAAGTAATTTCATCCCCAGCTTTTATAGGCACTACTTCACCGTCACCTAACGAGTAGCTTTGCGGAACCTGCCAAGCTGATTTCGTTAATGTGATGGTATCTGTGTTTCTTGGTAAACCATAGAAATCAGGCCCAAAGTGACTTGCAAAGCCTTCTAGTTTGTCTAAAGCATCTGCATCTTCAAATGCTTCTGCATACAATTCGATTGATGCATGGGCAGTGTAGGCTCCTGCACAACCGCATGCCGCCTCTTTCTTATCTTTACTATGAGGAGCAGAGTCCGTGCCCAAAAAGAATTTTTTATTACCACTTGTTGCTGCAGCGATCAAAGCTTGCTGATGGATATTACGTTTCAAGATCGGTAAGCAATAAAAATGTGGACGAATACCACCAGCCAGCATGTGGTTACGGTTATAAAGTAAATGGTGCGCGGTAATTGTTGCGGCAACATTGTCTGGTGCATTCTGGACAAACTCAACCGAATCTTTTGTGGTGATGTGCTCAAGAACAATTTTCAGTGTTGGAAATGCATCGACCACCTTAGCCAGCTTAGTTTCCAAAAATAATTTTTCACGATCGAAAATATCAATAGATGAATCCGTGACTTCACCATGAACTAATAACAGCATACCCACTTCTTGCATGGCTTGCAGCGCAGGATAAACCTTTTCAATGTCGGTCACTCCAGAAGCCGAATTGGTGGTTGCACCAGCGGGATACAACTTAGCGGCAACTATTTTTCCAGTCGCATGCGCCTTTTTGATTTCGTCGGGTGTTGTATTATCAGTCAGGTATAAAACCATGAGTGGTTCGAAATGAGATTCTGGCTTGGCTGCAATAATTCTGTCGCGATATTCAAGCGCAGTTGCGGTATCAGTCACTGGAGGAATTAGATTAGGCATAATGATAGCCCTGCCATTGTATCGGCTAATGTCTCTCACCGTATCGGTCAACACATCACCATCTCTTAAGTGTACATGCCAATCGTCAGGTCGTGTGATAGTCAAGGTCTTTGTGTTTGTCATCGCTCTTTTCCACTGCTGAATTTGCCCGATCATAGGCCGCACCGATGAGCGTGTAAAGTTTTTACGTTCACAAGGCACATGATTTGCTATGCTTAAGAATACATTGCTTAAAGATGTTACCCTCGCTTCGAGCATTCAAAGGGGTTAAGCAATTTTAATGTATTACTCTTTCGAGACAATCGCATGCTATCTGACAAACAAAAACTAGAATCAAAAACGGAACAGCTTAGCATCATAAACCAGTTTACTTCTGCGCTTGTACACCACACGCAACTAACTGAGCTTTTTGATTACGTTACGACACAAGTTGTGAATAAATTAGGGTTCGTCGACTGCGTAATTTACCTCGTCGACGAGCAAAAAACTGCACTTGAGGCCGTTGCAAGCATGGGAGTTGCAACATCCAATAATACCTATCAGGTCGGACGGACAAAAATACCATTAGGAGAAGGAATTACGGGGCATGTTGCAAGTAGTCAACAGTCATTTATCAGTGGTAATGTCGCAAACCACCCTTTATACATCGCTGACGCCATTCCCGCTCAGTCAGAGTTATGCGTACCGCTTGCCTATGAAGGTGAATTGATCGGAGTTATCGATTGTGAACATCCTGACGCTAACTATTTTACGCCTGCACACTTGGAAATATTAACTACTGTTGGTCACTTAATGAGTGCCAAAATAAGTCAATTAAGAACCGTCGAGCATCTACAAAGTACAGTATTACAGCTGCACCAAGCCCAGCGTTTAGAGCAAACTTTGCTTAAAATTGCCAACATTACCTATCGATTTAAAAACCTAGAAGCCTTTTATGACGACCTATACGATATTATCTGCCGCCTATTACCCGCAGAGAATTTTTTTATCGGACTTTACGATGCCGAACAGGACGCCTTAGAAATTGATTATCTGATAGAGGGTGGAGAAAAATGTAATGCGCATCAAAAAGTTTCTAAAGACCAGCTAAAACATACCGCTTCATATTATATTTTACGTAACCAGCAAGCCCTACTTTGCGACGCATCCCAATTTAAATCGCATGTAGATGCCGGTAAATTTCACATGGTCGGCCGGTTACCACTTTCATGGCTAGGCGTGCCATTTATTGTTAACAGTAAATATCAAGGGGTGATAGTCGTTCAGAGCTACCGAGAGAACAAAGCTTTTACTGAACACGATCTTTCCATACTGACCTATATTAGTCGTCAGATAAGCATGGCGATTGACCGACAATTATCTCGTCAAGCTCTGGAGCACCGCGCACTGCATGACGACTTAACTGGGCTTGCTAATCGCTACCTGCTAATTGAAAGGGTAAAGCATGGTATTTTGCGCCTTTCAAGAGCCAGTGACGAAAGTTTGCATTGTTTGGTATACCTAGACTTAGACAGGTTTAAAAGTATTAACGACTCTCTGGGTCACGAGGTGGGTGATCACTTCTTAATTGCGATCGTCAGACTAATTGAAGAGTGCATTCGAAAAACCGATACCTTCGCCAGATTAGGGGGTGACGAGTTTGCAATTTTTATGGAAAACGTCCAAAACAAAAAACAAGTAGATATTGTGCTTGAACGGATCAGTCAAGCGATTGCAAAACCTCTACATATCGATGGTCATGTACTACAAGCTTCCACCAGTGTTGGCGTCGCATTTACCGACAGCGATAGTGACGACGCAGTAAACCTGCTTCAACAAGCAGATGCGGCTATGTATGAGGCCAAATCAAGCGGACGAGGCAGAATTTGCTTCTTTAACGATGCCATGCGAAAACGCATGAAGCAACGCGCAGATATCGAGAATGACTTGCAACATGGTATTGAAAAGAATGAATTTACCCTCGTGTATCAGCCTATCTTTAATCTAGCAACGGGCAAAACCGTGAGCTTTGAAGCTTTAGTTCGCTGGCACCACCCTAAAAATGGTCAAGTGCTGCCGGATGAATTTATACAAATCGCAGAGCAAACTGGTCAAATTATCGAGTTAGATTTGCATTTATTGTCACTCGCAGCAAGACAATTGGCGGAGTGGAATAAACAAACAAAACAGCCTATTTGCGTAACTGTTAATGTGTCATCTAGACATTTCGCAAGCGCTGATTTTGTAGATACCATTGAAAGTTTGTATCACAAGCACAAATTAAGCCCCGGTAGTTTATGTTTGGAAATCACTGAATCTGGTTTGATTGAAAACCTCGCCTTAGCGACGAAAATTATTCGTGGTTTAGAGTCACTTGGCGTAAGACTCTATCTGGACGACTTTGGTACCGGTTACTCAGCCTTAGGATATTTACACCAGCTCCCCATTCATGTCCTAAAAATAGACAAAAGCTTCGTCGATCAATTATCCACAGAAGGCAATCCTCTGGTTGATGCTATCCTTGGCCTTGCCCGCTCATTAAACCTAAACGTCGTCGCTGAAGGCATAGAAACTCAGAAACAGTGGCAAATTCTTAAACAAAAAGGCTGTGAATTCGGACAAGGCTATGTGATTTCCAAAGCGATCGCAGCGGACGATGTTTTAAAACATTTAAAGCAATACTAAGCGACCAGAAAATGTGGGCCTAAGCCCGCATTATCCCCAAATAAGCTTGTTTACACCGATTCATATATCTCGTGCTATTTTCTACTTGGAACACCCCCCCTTTGCTTAAATTCAGCATGAAGAAAATTAAATTGTAATTTTTGAAAATTTTTTGTTTAAATAGTGACAACGCTGTCATTTTTAGTGTTATAGTGATTTTGTGAATTTTTAATCAATTCACGAGGGAACTATAGACGTCTAGACATTGATTGCAGAACCGCACAACAGTAAAATTAAACTAAGCTGAGTTTTGCTCAAACAAAAAATGAGAACAACTAATAATGATTGACATAAAGCACCTCAAAACCATATCCACCTTGAAAGAAACTGGTTCTCTGGTTAACACAGCTAGAGAGTTATTTTTAACTCAATCGGCTTTATCTCATCAGATTAAGGATCTCGAGAATAAGCTTGACTGCCAACTTTTTGAGCGCAAAACTCAGCCAGTCAGATTCACTCCTCAAGGAATGTTATTACTGGAATTGGCTAACGATGTTCTACCCAAAGTAGAAGCAACGAAATGTCGCTTAAAAGAAAGCCTTAACCAGCCAATCTCACAACTAAGATTGAGTGTCGAGTGTCATGCTTGCTTTCATTGGCTTCTACCGACAATCAAAGAGTTCAATACCTTTTGGCCGGATATCCAAGTCGATTACGAACGTGGTTTTAGCTACGATGCGATCCCTGATCTGATGGACGATGAGTTAGATTTAGTACTGACATCTGATATTCGTGAACCAGACCAGTTAGAGTATGCGCATCTATTTGATTTTAAGTTAAAACTTATCGTTGCCCCGGATCATGAGCTAGCCAAAAAAGCCTATGTCACAGCTCTAGATTTAAAAGACGAAACGATTATCTCGTATCCGATCCCTAGAGAAAGACAGGACATTTTTAAACACTTTATTCAAAATGCCAGATTTGACGGCACACTGAAAACTGTTGACCAAGGTCTATTAATATTCCAAATGGTCAGTGCAGGGATGGGTGTCGCGGCACTTCCTGATTGGCTGGTCACCCCTTATGAGAGCCAAGGGCTAATCAAGTCAATTCCGCTTGGAGCGTTGGGACTGAGCCGTCCGATGTATCTAGCAATGAAGAAGAGCATGAAAGACAACCCTGTTTATCGACACTTTTTAAATACTTGTCGAAAAACCACAGCAAGATAGTTGTTTCCAGCCTCATCACTAAAGAGGCTGCTCATCTTACAAAGTGCTATTTTTTACCTTATTATGTCAATTAGTTATCGGCTAATCGTCGTCCCTATTGATAATAAGGAAAGTAAATGTTCGTCACCAAAAAGGTCATTGGCCAGTTAGTAATGCCGTTGCCCCTTTCTCTGCTTTGTTTGCTGGTCTTTATGTTGTTTGTGGCCAAAAGCAAAAAACGCCCCTATATCGGCGCACTGGTCGTTATCGTTTTCCTGTGGTTCATTGCCACGCCGTTTTTCGCACAATTTGTATTGAGTTCCAGCAATCATTCGTTGCAACCATTTAACGCAAAAAAGCATGACAATATAGATAAAATAGTCGTTTTGGGTTGTGATATTTACCCCTCATCTACCTTACCCAGTAATGCCCAGCTTGGGGGCTGCTCCTTATCAAGATTGGTTGAAGGTGTAAGGCTTGCGAAATTATATCCAAATGCAAAGTTGATCGTCTCTGGTGCTGGGTTTGGTGCAACCACCAACAGCAGCCTGATGTCTAACACAGCTGTTACATTGGGTATTGAGTCTAAGCGTATCATCCAAAACCCCTCAGCCAGAGACACAGCTGAAGAAGCAAGTTCTCTAGCACCCAAACTGGTTGATTTTGATGTCGCACTCGTAACGTCAGCCTATCATATGAAACGCGCAACAGATTTGTTTGCAGCACAAGGTATCGAAGTCGTCTCTGCTCCCACCGAATACACCAACTTCGTTCATTTTCCAGAATATAGAATGTATATTCCTAATATTCAGGCGTTAATGTCTGTCACGCAAGTCTGGCATGAACAGATTGGTTTATTGTGGATAGACTTGCGAAGGTTAATCGATCCAGAATCAATTTAATTCGCCTTGTAGACAAGTTGCTATGCTGAAAAAGACAACAAAATCCGCTGAAATAGCTATAATTATCAGTGTAAAACCTTAAAAAATTGAAAAATAGCGCGAATATGGGTATAAATAGAGTTTAATCTGAAACCCGCGTATCCGCGTACAACACGACTAGGATCTACGATGAGTAAACTAGATAAAACTGAAGTATTAAGCGCTTTTGAAGCTGCTTATGAGGCTGCAAACGGCAAGAAGCCTGAAATCGAAGCAAAATCAGGCTGGTACAGCATTGATGGTGGCAAAAATATGCGCCTAGCTGAGGTCGCAGCGCTTACTGAAGAACTTACTTCAGGTTCAGCTGTAGCCAGCGAAAAAACGCAAACAGCGCCTAGCAAGAAACCGAAAACAACAAAAAAAGCTCCGCAGGCTGTTACGAAGAAATCATCTGGCTTTACCGTGGTTAAAGCCAACGACGATGGCTTCAAAGCTGAAGAATTATGGATTGCAGAACTAGCAGGTAAAGACCACGATTGTCGTTTACCTCGTGGTGTGGTTTAACACCAGCTGCAAATAAAAAAACCTCGTTATGCGAGGTTTTTTTATCTCGGTTTAATTCTTAACACTCACTAAAGCGACAATAGCTTTATTCCTGCCGGAATGATTTTAATCTCTAGCTGTTCTGCTGTTTTCAATTCCCCATCAATACTAAATGACTGCGCCACTTCAAATTCAATTGTGATTTTTTTGCACTGATACGCGATGATTTTGTCTGACAAATTTGGAGTTGGCATTAATAACTCAGACATTGTTAAGCCAATATTGTCATCCGTGTGGCGCGGTAAAATAGTGACGTCCAACTTGCCATCATCAAACTTGGGGGTCCCATTACCTTGAGCTAATATGCTGGTTTTCGGTGCCGCATTGGCAACCACTAGACTCACACACTGAACTTCTTCGAACTCTCCACCATCAACCGAGATTTTACAGTCTATCGGCGTATTTTCGGATATGGCTTCGAATAGCCCTTTTAAATAGGCGATTTGCCCAGAGTCATTTTTCTTTTTCCTATGTGCCTTTTCGATCATTTTCTGCTCAAAACCCACTGCTATCGCCAGAAGTGATAACTCAGAGTTACACTGCATGCAGTCAAGAGATGTTGTATTCCCAGATAATATTGAAGCGCAGGGCTTGCTGATTGGATCAAATTGAACTGGAGCTCCAAAAATTGCTGTAGCGACTGAGTTTGCGGTCCCCAGAGGGATAATCCCCATGGGAAATGATAAGCCATTAATCGCATTAGCGACGCCAGCAACGGTCCCATCTCCACCTACAGCGACAACCACATCAGGCTTAGTCTCCTCGACTATTTTCCTCACGATGTCGCAAATGCTCTCGTCCTTTTTGGTCATTGCTATTTCTATGCGATACCCTAACGTTAATTCAGCAAGTATTTCATTTTCATAGCGGCTCCATGCATTGGCACCAGACGCAGGATTAACCACCAAAGTAAGTGTTTTATCATGATTAAAAGCGTCATCGTGATGAAACTGACTTAACCCCTTTAGTTGGTGTTTGTTTAAACGCGCTTTTTCCCTTTTACTTTGAATACGCTCTAATGCTGTACGTAAAGTCATCTGCTTATTGACATACAACATGTAAGCAACACAAAACAATACCGATCGCCCCCTTCCTAAAGCACAGTGAACCACCACTTTCCTTTGCAATTTGTGTTGTATTTCAAGCCATGCAATACCGTGTGCTAACTGAGCTTGTGAAGGAACTTGATGATCTAGCACTGGAATGTTTAAGTAATGTAGCCCTTGTTGTTCGGCCGACCAATTTAGTCCATCAAATTCAGCAGTAACATCTAAAATCGACTCAATCCCCTGTGATTTCAACATATCAACGTCACTTGGAAACAAACGACAAGCTACAAATAGGTCGTCGCTGATTGCATGAAATGTATCCTGATTGTCACGACTACGAGCGAATGCGTTGTATAAATGTGAGCCCATCAAATAGGGCCAGAACAGCCACTTTGCAAAGCTAGGTATCTTTCCCGTGCCATGTTTTCTGAAAATAAACGGGTTATTTGCAGCATAGGCATAACTAACTAACGACAGCGACACTGTAAACCAGAGCAGAGGTAGCGTTAACCAGGAAAAGAAGCTAAACACAGTGAGTGCCCCAAGCAACAGAGTAAAAAACAAGTAGTACTTCAGCATTTTCATAGCGCAATCCTTAAAATATTTTTATGTTCGGACTGTTTTGGATAAGCCTTTTTACTTGATTAACCCTAACACAAAGCAGTTTCTATTATTATAGTTATGCATTACGAAAAATGATAAAAATATGATAATTTTATCTATTTTTCATTATGTTAAGATTCAACTTCCCAGTCTCACTAAACCTTCCACTATGGATCCGTATCAAGAAGGATGTGTGGTTATGCAGGTTCTAAAACATATCTATTCAAAGCCAATTTTTACATTAAAAAAACTAATCCGAAGAATATAAAAATTATCAGTTGAAGCTTGTATAAATGATCACCATAATGGCGCTCCTTTATACCACAACGGAGAACCAAACAGACAATGGCAAACGAGCTTGATTGGCTACTTAACTTAGTACTACTGGCGCTTGGCTTAGGCGCATTTTTTATCAATCATAAAACGCTTTTAAGGGCAGCTGCTGTATGCGCCTGTGCTATTTTGTTTGCTTCTTTCAGTTTGGATCTGGTAAATACCAGCGTGGTTTCAAATTTAAGCCTTATTTTGATAAATACGTTTTATCTATTTAAGGTGTATACATTTGGTCAGTTAGAAGTACATTAGTTTTTGTTTTCTAATTAGAAGCACTACGCTAAAATCATGGTCATCATTGCATGTTAATGGAGATGCAGTATGGCCATGACAGATGAAGAACTTTTTTTAGCCTCTATGGGTGATGTTGTGCCACTTGCACAAGACAAGCGCACAGAATTACACCGTCATCAAAATGAACCGACCATTTCTCAGCTAGCTCGCCGAGAAGCCGCAGAGCAAGAAGTTGAATTCGACCCAAACTTTCTATCGACTGAATATGTTGATCTGCTCGATCCCTATGACCTGTTAAATTATAAAAAAGATGGTGTGCAAGAAGGTGTCTATAAAAACCTACGCCTTGGAAAATATCAAATCGATGCCACACTTGATTTAAACGGCAAACCATTTAGAGAAGCGCGAAGAGCCTTATTTGAATTTATTCTTGATTGTCACAAGCGGAGCATACGCGTCTTACTTATCCGCCATGGCATAGGTTTGAAAAGTAAACCTTTCCCCGCAATTTTAAAAAGCTACACCAACAAATGGCTTCAAGAAATGCCACAAGTATTAGCTTACCACTCAGCTTTAAGCTGTCACGGTGGTACAGGTTCAACCTATGTGTTACTTAAAAAGAGTGAAGAAAGAAAAATAGAAAACAGAGAACGGCACGCAAAGCGATAATACGTTGCCGAGTGATTCGCTCGGCCACTATGTATTTGAATGTGAGCTTTGAACCTTAACATGATTTGGGTGAGCTGTTTCGTCTACAGTTGCATTTGCTTGATTAAACCAAGCTCCCACGCCCAGTAACAATACGGAGATAATAACCGCTGAAATCTTAACGCCCCCACCTTGACTCTGTTTCATTTTCAACGCCTCGTTATTATTGTTTTTTTGTTAACTTAATGCATCACAGTACAACTCTCAAGATGTTTTTATGTACAGTGTTTTTTCAGTATAACTTTTTGAAAAAAAACACGTTAAACACATTTCCAACACAACTCATTTACAGTTTTCTTGTTATCACTTGTTGCAAGGCAATAGCTAGTTGTTATTAGTGTTACAAATCGTCTATTCAGAATAGGCCATGCCTAGAATGCTAAGAATAGCCCATTCGCATTAAAGTAAAAACTCTAGGAAATTTTAACAGTTAGCTAAGCAGCTATCATAATTACGATTGCGTATGCCGAGTCAAAAAACGCAGTGATTACACAAAACCACATCACTACCACTGCGTGTAACGAATTATTTAGTAACTTTTTTCCCTATTTATGGTGTTTTCTAGCGGCAGCCCTAAAACCATATTTTTATAATTATCAACTATTTGGCTGAGAGCAGTATCTAGGCTAGTGAGCGCTGCAACATGAGGTGTCACCGTCACCTTCGGATGCTTCCACAATTTATTTTCTGACGGCAGAGGCTCAGTCTGGAAAACATCTAAAATCGCACCAGCAATCGCTTCTGCATCTAATGCCTCAATCAGCGCACTTTCATCGAGGTGTGCACCCCGGGCAACATTGAGTAATACACAATCATTGGGTAATTGAGTAAAACACTGCTTCCCCAATATACCGCTTGTTTTATCTGTTAAAGGGAGCAAGCAAACTAGGTAATTAAGTTCAGAATAAAATGCACTGAGCTGTTCTAGACCGAAAAAATGCGCGACTCCCTCTATTTCCTTGTGACAAGACGACCATCCTTTCACAGTAAAATGATTTGCTAAAAGTCGCTGGGCAACAGCCAGACCTAACTGACCCATTCCCATAATACCCACCGTCTTACCTTCACGAGATCGACGTGGCTTCCAGGTGCTCAATTGCTGTTTACTGGCATATTCAGAGATACGAAGTTTATGCGCCAGAATATGTGTTAACACATATTCAGACATGTCTTCTGCTATTTTAGGGTCTACGATACGAGTTACTTCAACCTGTGAGGGCAACCGTGAAACTGGAATACTATCCACCCCAGCACCAAATGACTGCACGACTTTAAGATTGGGGAGTTTATTCCATAACTCATCAGGCACATTCCAAGCTAGCACAAACTCGACTTGTTGTAATTTCGTCTCCGCACATGGCCACTCCACGATTTCGTCGTCAGGTAACATCATTTGCAAGCGAGATATGAGTTTTTCATTGTTACGGCCAGTAACACAGACTAGAAATGCCATAATTTTTCCAAATTGTTTATGAATCGGTAAACGCAAAATAACTGACATACAAATGAAACGCGTTTGTCATCAATTGTTTTTACTCTTTGCTAAAAGCCCCACTGGTAATAGAGCATGATTAGTGTTGATAAGGTCATTGAAGCAAATCTTCCGCAACTTGAAAACTCCCCAAAAGTAAAAGGGTTAGTAAAAAAGGGACTTGGATATTTACTGCACGAGCAAGAGTTTGTCGCTTTTGCGGATACCTACCCACATTTAGAAGGCATTGAGTTTGTAGAACAAGTACTTGAAGAGTTAGATTTTGACGCAAGATTCAAACCCAAGCAAATCGAACATATTCCTACCGAAGGCCCCGTTGTCATTATTGCAAACCACCCTATTGGTTCGTTGGATGCACTTGCACTGGTTAAAGTATTGGCTCAAGTTAGACCTGATTTAAAGGTCATTGCAAATCGAATGCTGATGTCGGTTACACCAATGCATCCGTTATTGCTGCCCGTTGACAATTTGTCAGGCGCCAGCAGAAAGCAGGAACTTGCAAATATTCATAAACACCTGAAAAACGAGGGGGCGTTGTTAATCTTTCCCGCAGGTGAGGTATCGCGATTAAGTCCTACCGGTATAAAAGACTGCAAGTGGAACTCCGGGTTTCTCAGAATGGCAAAAAAAGCCAATTGCCCTATATTACCTGTTTATATTAAGGCCAAAAACAGCCCGCTGTTCTACGGTACTTCAATGATTTACAAGCCTTTGGCTAGCCTACTGTTAGTCAAGGAGATGTTTAAGCAAAGACAAAAATCACTAGAATTTGAAATTGGTGCCAGCATACCTCCAGAGTCTTACTTAATTGATAATTTGAAAGACAAAGAGATTGTAGCCCTGATCCGCAAACAGCTATATCGCTTATCTAGTAAAAAACCACTGCCCTTAAAAACCCAAAGCCCCATCGCGGTTCCCGAATGTAAAAAAGAATTAAAAAAGTCGATTGAATCCTGTGAGCTACTCGGCGAAACCCCTGATGGTATGCAAATCTATGTATATAAATATCAAGGTAGTTCGGTGCTATTTAGAGAGCTGGGACGATTAAGAGAAATTGCATTTCGTGCTGTCGGTGAAGGTAGTGGCAATCGTCGAGATGTTGACAAGTATGATATGCATTATCATCACCTGATTTTATGGGATACCAAGCAGCTTGAACTTGTTGGAGCTTACAGACTTGCAAGCGCGAAACAAATCATCGAAGAGCAAGGTCAAACCGGCTTATATACGGATAGCTTGTTCAGCTATAGCGAAGCAATGAAGCCTTACTTTGAGCAAGGCCTTGAGCTTGGTCGTAGCTTTGTTCAACCTAAATATTGGGGTCGTAAAAGCCTTGATTATTTATGGTATGGCATCGGTGCATTTGTAAAACGTTATCCAGAACATCGCTATATGTTTGGTGCGGTTAGCCTTTCTAATGCGCTACCAGAGGAGGCCAAAGCGATGCTGGTTTATCATTACCAGCACTACTTCTCAGATTTGCCAAATCTTGCAACACCGAACAATGAATTTAAGTTAAGTAGGCAACAAGTCGCGCGCTACAAAAAGCTATTTGTTGGTAATGATTTAAAAGAGGATTTTGCAGAACTCAAACACATACTCGCCAATATGAGCGCCCAAGTGCCAACATTATTTAAACAATATACCGAGCTGTGTGAACCTAATGGGGTCAACTTCTTGAGCTTTAGTATTGATCCCGATTTCAATAATTGTATTGATGGTTTAGTGCTAGTTGATTTAGCTAAATTAAAGTCACAAAAGGCCAAACGCTACCTTGGCGAAAATCATTTAGACGAGTAGTCTTGTCAAGCCGCTCAAAAGGTCGATACACTCAACTTTTTGCAGCGGCTTATACTCCATGCTAAAACTGTTATTTCAAGCAATTATCGTCCTGTTTGTGTTTATCGCGGTCTCTTCGTATCAAGAACGCAATTTGCTGGATGACAATGGACTAATCTCCGCTCCCAGTTTTATTTTGCCTCAGTTAAACGAAACTGAAATGGCTTTATTCCACTCAAAGCAACTTGCTGGAAATCAATCCGTGATTTACTTTTTTGCGCCTTGGTGTAGTGTTTGCCGCGTCAGCATGCCAAACCTTGATAGACTTTATCGTCAACAAAAAGTCAATGCTGTCGCGATTGCCTTGGACTTCAATAGTACGGAAGAAGTAACAAATTTTGTCGCTGACTTACAATTATCAATGCCAATATTACTGGGTAATCAGCATGTCCGAAAACAATATAAAATCGCGGCCTACCCAACCTATTACGTGCTAGACGAGCACCTTAATGTCACTGAGCGCGCTGTTGGCTATTCTTCCGAACTGGGGCTTAGAGCTAGACTGTAATAAACGCTTGTCCCCAAATTACAATTTCTTACCAATCCTGCAAATAAATCAACACATGTTTCCGTTACGCTAGCTTCCGTCAACTCTGTTAGTTTAAGGAAACCAATGATGTCTGCGCTCACTACTGTTATTCCAAGTCGGCTCTCGTTAGTCGCACTGTTTACTACAATTGCACTTCAAGCTCATGCAAACGATGACAAAACGATAGAGCATATTGAAGTTATCTATAAAAGAAGCTCTGTTATTTCAGAAATTACCGAAGACGCACAAAAGTTAGTGGAAATGCCTGGAGCGATGGGCGATCCGTTACGAGCTGCATTTGCTCTGCCTGGCGTTGTTGCGGCAGGTGGCTCAATGGGAGCACCCGCTGTACGAGGTTCATCTCCCGATGATAACTTATTTGAAGTCGACTTTATGCCCGCAGGTTACATATTCCATGATTTTGGCAGCTCGATTTTCAACCGCAATACCATTCAAGATTTTCAAATGAACTCAGCCGGTTTCGGCACCAGTTATAGTAATGCAACAGGTGCTGTTTTTGATGTCACCTTACGTAACCCAAAATATCAAGATATCAGCACAACCATTGATGTATCAATGTTTAACGCGGGTGCTTTTGTTGAGGGACAATTATCTGACAGCACAGCATTTTACCTTTCAGGACGTAAAAGCACCCTGCCACTATTTTTTGATGATGGCGAAGAACTTGAAGATGAAGATGGCAAGCCTACCGGGATAGTGTTAAACGACCCGCCGGATGACCACGACTATCAAGGCAAATTTTTATGGGATCTCAATAGCAATAACAGTATCACCTTTAATTTCAATGGCGCTGAAGATACTGTCGCTGCTGGCTTTAAAAATAACTCTGATTTAGCTCTAAAAACTCCTGAATACCAAGGTGATGCCAAGTACATTCGTGAATTTAACAGCCAAAGCATTCTGTGGGATCACTACGGAAAAGACCTGCATATTCGTGCTGGGGTTGGCTCATTAAGCAATAAAGCCACTATGCGCTACGGTCAACGTGCAACGATAAGCGATGGTTACTACGAAATATTTGAAGATGAACAGCTATCATACAAAGCGCGTGTCAATTACCGCATTAACAAGCAACATCGTATCATTGCAGACTTAGGGTATTATGATAAAGATTCAACCTATAAATACGATGCGTTTCAATATATTTGTACCGAGTTTGATCCTGATTGTGATTTAAATAAAGGTGACAGAATCAAAGGTAAAATAGACATAGCCACAGATTCAGCGTTTCTTGGTGTGAACCATGTGTGGCAAATCTCTGATAATTGGCAATCCGAAATTGGTTTACATGCCGAGCACTACGACTATAGTGATGAAGACTTTGTTCACCCGCGCATGGCACTAAGCTACTTTGTTGATCAAGATACCACCATTGTCGCCAAAGCGGGTCGTTATAGCCGAATGCAAGACATGCAATATATTGTACCTGAGCTCGGCAACCCAAATTTAAAAGCGCAACGCTCAGATCATTTTACCGTAGGGTTTAATCAATCCTTATCTGATGAGTGGTCGTATTCGGTTGAAGGCTACTACAAAACCATGGACGACTTACCGAAAAGTAGCGCCACAGGTATCAACTATATCAATGGAACCAAAGGCAATGCCTATGGTGTTGATATTATCATTAACAAAAATAAGACCGACAATTGGTATGGTTGGGTTGCAATCAGCCTAGCGAAAAGTGAGCGAGAAGATGAAATTACGGGTGTCAAGAAGGACTACTATGCCGATACGCCATTCATTCTCAACGCAGTATTGCAATACGATATTAATGAGAAGTGGTCAGGCGGCTTTAACTTCACAGCTCGTAGCGGCCAAGCTTATACTCCCATTGTCGGCGTAAGAGAAAACCCGAATTTCGAAAATCGCTTTCTACCTGTGTATGGCGATCCCTTTTCTGAACGCTTTGATACCTACCACCGTTTAGATATTCGCTTTGAAAGGAAAACCCAAGTGTTTGGTCTCGATGGTAAACTGGTTTTAGAACTGATGAATGCTTACGGCCAAGACAATACCGCCTACATCGACTTAGATTATAAGAAAGTTAAGTCCATTAACGATCTTTATATTGAAGAAGAGGAAGATGATTTTGAAATGCGACCTTCAATCGGCTTCAGTGTCACTTTCTAATATCACGCTTTAGATTTAGGGCTTGCGAAAACATCGTAAGCCCTGCATGATCTCTCATGTTTAAGTTGTAAATAAGAAAGAGAGTTATCATGCCCAAAGCTTGTGCCTACCATATCCTAGTGAAAACAGAAAAAGAATGTCTGGCTATAAAAGACAAACTTGCAAAAGGCGGTGACTTTGGCAAGCTGGCCAAGCAATATTCTCTCTGCCCATCAAAAAAGCGTGGCGGTGACTTGGGTGAGTTTAATAAAGGTGACATGGTAAAGGCATTTGATGATGTTGTTTTCAAAAAGCCTTTGTTCGAAGTACATGGCCCGGTGCGAACCAAATTTGGTTATCACCTAATCAAGACGGTTTATAGAACTTAATCGATAAATTCGATAGCTAACATCTTTTTAATTCATTATACCATTTCAATAAACTCGCTATACTGAACTTATTGAAACTAAGGAGAAAAGCTATGTTAACTGTTATTTTCGGACGTGAAGGCTGCCCGTACTGTGTCAGAGCAAAAGAAGTCGCTGAACGTTTGAGCCAAAGCCGTGATGATTTCAAATACCGTTACGTCGATATTATTAAAGAAGGTGTCAGTAAAGCGGATTTAGAAAAGTCAGCTGGTAAACCTTGCCCAACTGTGCCACAGATATTTATCGACCAAAAACATATCGGTGGATTTACCGATTTTGAAGCCTATGCAAAGGAAAATCTGGGCCTTTATCAGTAAATAGCACAATTCAAATAGATTAAATTTTATACAATATCAGCTACATATAAAATACTTCTATTTTATGCAAGCAATTACCTTTGCTTTCCTGTACAATTCGCGCCTCTTTTAAAAAGTTGAGGCGCATTAATGTCAGAAACAGTTACGTTTGAATCTTTAGACCTTTCTCCTGCAATCCTAAAAGCAGTCGAAGAGCAAGGATATAAAACACCTTCTGAGATCCAAGCTCAATGTATACCGTTATTGCTAGAAAGAAAAGACGTACTGGGACTAGCGCAAACGGGTACGGGTAAAACGGCAGCATTTGCTCTGCCATTGTTAAATCAGTTAGACGCATCCGTTAAACAACCGCAAATTCTTGTGCTTACGCCAACGCGTGAGCTAGCTATTCAAGTTGCTGAAGCATTTCAGCAATATGCAAAATACACCAAAGGTGTAGAAGTACTTGCACTGTATGGTGGTCAAAGCTACGGCATTCAGCTAAGTGCTTTACGTCGTGGCGCACAAATTATTGTTGCAACACCAGGTCGTTTGATCGACCACATCAATCGCAAGACGATTGACCTTTCAGGTCTAAACGCGCTTGTACTTGATGAAGCTGATGAAATGCTACGTATGGGCTTTATCGATGATGTCGAAAGCATCATGGAAAAAACGCCAGAAAACAAACAAACTTGCTTGTTCTCTGCGACCATGCCTAAGCAAATCCAGTCTATTTGTAATAAATATTTGGATAACGCAGAACAAGTTAAAATCACGCCACGTAACTCTACGGTAGCGACGATTGAACAAGTTTATTGGCGTGCAACAGCGCACAAAAATAAAGCGATTGTTCGTTTCCTAGAGGCAGAAGATTATGATGGTGCCATCGTATTCGTTCGCACACGTAACGATACAGTTCAGCTAGCTGAACTACTAGAGCGTGAAGGCTTCTCTGCAGCTCCATTAAATGGTGATATGAACCAACAAGCGCGTGAGCGTACGGTTGATCGCTTAAAGAGTGGCTTACTTGATATCGTAATCGCAACTGACGTTGCTGCACGTGGTCTAGATGTTGAACGTTTAAGCCTAGTGATCAACTACGATATCCCGCAAGATTGTGAAGCGTACGTGCATCGTATTGGCCGTACAGGTCGTGCTGGCCGTCAAGGTAAAGCTATTTTGTTCGTGAAGAACAACGAGCGTTACTTGCTTAAAAATATCATGCGTCATACCCGCTCTGATATTGCACAAGTTGAATTACCTAGTGCAAAAATCGTTGAGCAAAAACGCATTGCGAACCTTGAAGCTAAATTGTCAACTGCACTTGAGCACAAAGACATTGCTTTCTTCTCAGAAGTAGCCGCGCAGCTAGGTGAAAAATTGTCTCTAAGTCAAGCAGATTTAGCAGCAGTATTACTTTGCTTAGCTCAGCAACAAACACCGCTGAAAGTTGAAGAAATTCAAGTACAGCAACGTGAACGCAGAGAGCGTGATGATCGTAAAGAAGGCCGTGGCGAACGTCGCGAAGGCCGAGGTGAGCGTGGCGAAGGTCGTGGCGAGCGTAGTGAACGTAAAGGCTCTAACCGCAGTTCTGGTCCGATGGATACATATCGTATCGAAGTGGGTCGTGAGCATGGCGTACAGGTTAAAAACATCGTTGGCGCTATTGCGAACGAAGCTGATATTTCAAGCAAGTTTATTGGTGAAATCCGTTTGTTCAACGAACACAGCACGGTTCAATTACCACTTAACATGCCTGAAAGCACATTAGCACACTTTAAAAACGTGTTTATTTGTCAACGTCCAATGAACATGACAAAGAGCACGCACCCTGCGGATCAAGGTTCTGAAAGAGGCTCAGAAAGAGGTTCTGAAAGAGCACCTAAACGCAGCTTTAAAGATCCTCGTGGTGGTGATAAACGCCGTCCAAGTAGCGCACCGCGTAGAGATAGAAAAGAAAGAAGAGAAATTAGCTTCTCTTAATTCCTAAGCTGAAAAGCCAAATTCAAAAGCCAGCATCTGCTGGCTTTTTTAATGCCTAACGCACTTCAGATGCCAGCTTTAGTAAATGCGCACTAAAGTTTAACCCCCGCCGCTTTGCACTTGTCAGATTGATTCTGAAGCTCAAGTTGTTAGTTCCGGCAATTAAACCTATAACAGCGCCTTGGCGAAACCCTTCACTGGTGTCAGCCACAACCAAAATCGGTTCATCATCAATATGCTCCAACCAATATTGAGTTTGTTGACGACTTTGTTGACTTAAAAAAAGCACGTTACAACTTTTAACTTGTCCGTTAACTGTCAACTCTTTTACCGTCCCCCGATACAACTGTTTTTGCCCAAGAAGAAGGTCTACAATCGCTTTATAAAGTTCATGATTTCCAACCACACAGAAATCCAAAGCACCATTTCCAGATTCTGGCCATTTGCTAAATTGACTAAAACGATACAAAAATGCAGCTTTAAGTTCATTCTCACTTAGCGTTTGAGCCAGCCCTATTCCTGAGCTACAAGCAAGCAGCAATATACTTAGCAGCCAGCGACTTATCATTTATCCCAACTCCAACGTATGGACAAATGTACCTGCCTAGGCCGCTGTACAAAAGGAATTAGACTATCGTCGGTAATTTCAAGGATTGTTTCGTCAAACACGTTTCTGACACCTAAGGCAATAAATAAATTGTCATTTGGCTGCCAGCTAATACTTGCATCATGACTGGTATAACTCGGTGATGGTCCGGCTATTGTTTTACGTTCGCTCACAGCCCGAGAGTGAACACTAAACGTAAAGTCTGGTTGCCAAAGTGGCGTGCTAAACCGTAGCTGACCGATAAAATCAGGAGAGTTTTGCACCGGTAGCCCACCCTGAACTTCCGTTTCTTGCAATGCCATGCTCGCCACCATAGTCGCGCCATTAGACCAACGTTTATCAACTCCCGCTTCAACCCCGATACTTTTGATGGGATAAGAGTTGAGATAGCCAGGGAAAAAAGGCGGTTTTCCGATCAGTTTGTCGGTTCTTGCATAATACAAAGAGGTAAATGAGGTAAATGAGGGAGACCATCTCTGCATTAAGCTGATCTCACTATATTCTGTAGATTCGTCTTGTGGTCTGTTGACGCCGCTGGCTAAATTATTTGTTCGTTCTAAAAAGTTAGCCACGCGATAAGCTCGACTGTGTCGTAAAATCATACTTTGTTGCGCAGCGAAATCATATTTGAAAGAAATACTGGGAGACCAGCGTTTTGAGCTTGAATTCGAATTATCAAACCTCAAGGCCCACTGAACTCTTAACTTTTCAGACAAACGCCATAAATCTTGTACATAAGCACCATAGCGAAACTCATCCTCGCGGCGCCCTAAGCCGTTTTCTTCAGGTATTGAGGAACGGATCACAAATGACTGACGATGATCTCGTTGCAGATCTACGCCGAACATGATTTCGTGATTATCAATCCCCAGAAAGACTAACTGCCCATCAAGGTTACTCCAACGCCCAGCATTTTCAGGGCGCGAAAAACCAGTGCTACCATCGGGAAAGTAAATTGGAATTTCACGTTCGAAGTTATTTGAATGAGTTGAAGCTCGAATGTAAAAGTCGATGTCATCCGTTAATTTATCATCATAACTTACTGACAGCATATAAGCAGAGCTTTCTATTTCCACAGTTTCCGGATCAGCCAATTGAGCGAAGAAGGCAAAGCTATCTGCATAGTCTCTTTCACGTTTAGAGCCTGCTGCTTGGAAAGTAAAACCCTGACGCTGATGATTGAGCATAACTCGAGTACTTTTCTCACCATTTAAATGCTGCCATGCCAATAAACCCGGTGGCAAGTTTTGCACTGCAAAGCGTATATCGTCGTGCTCAGTTTGACTCACAGAAAACCAGCTATCGGCACCAGATTCTGAGCGATGACTGATGGTAAAGCGTGCATGTTTTCGATTATCGTTAGTGAAGGAAACAGATGCGTCGATGTCACCCAAAGAGGCAGAACTCTTGGTCACAATGTTGATGACACCTAATAATGCGTTGCTACCATAAAGCGCAGCGGAAGCGCCTGGTGTATATTCCACTCGTTCGATCAGTTCTACATCAACAAAGAACTCCCCCCCAAACTCTCCTGCATCAAGTAAGTTTTCATTAATACGAGTCCCATCTAGAAGAAATAGAATCCGAGAATTATAATCCCCGGGCCGTCCGATTCCACGGGCCCCCACGTAAATAAACGAGCTATCATCACGCGTTGTAATACCCACAAACAGTGCAATGATATCTGCCAAAGATTGTAAATTGTATTGCTTAATGTCTTTGTCACTGATCACATGAGTGACAGCCATGCTATTGCCACTTGAGCGCTCTATACGAGAGGCTGTTGATTGCTCGATGTTTTTTGGCACTTGATTGAGCTGCTTACTAAGCAACTCTTCTAATTCAGGAACTTGCTCAGACTGACAGTATGCAGCTGATGAAAAGCAACCAAATAAGAGTAAAAAAAAACGTAAGCTCATGCTGAAACCTTTTTACTATAAACTTTGAAGGTGTTTTTCCCTGCGCGTTTTGCTGCATACATGGCATCATCGGCACAGTTCAGTAACTCCATTGGCGTCACGGCATCCACTGGCGCGTATGCAAGGCCAATACTAATGCCAATAGGCATCACCGTATTTTTTACTATGATTGGTTGATTTATATTTTCGATGATTCGACCAGCTAAGCCTTCCGCATTGCGCTCAGATTCTATGTCAGGTAGCAGCAGCGCAAACTCGTCACCACCTAAACGGCACAACAGGTCATTACCACGAATAATATTACTAATGCGATTACCCACTTCAATAAGCGTTTCATCACCGGCTTCGTGACCGTAGTTATCATTAACGAACTTAAAGTTATCTAAATCAATAAACATGAGGCAACTTAATCTCGGTGGCTCTTCTAAACTACCTGTAACCTCCTTTAACATTGAGTTAAACGCCACCCTGTTGGGTAATTTGGTGAGCGGATCGGTGCGAACCATCTGCTTTAATTGTTGCCCCTGCTGCTGCTCTTGCTCTAATTGCTGACGTAATTCTTCTTGAGAAATATCCACCCGTTTTAGCAACTCATTAAAGCTTCGTGTCAAAATACCGATCTCATCATCCCGTACCACCTGAGCTCGAAGCTGAAAGTTATGCTCTTTGGATACACGTTGTGCCAAATTAGTCAGTGATAAAAGAGGAACTAAGGCCGTCCTCTGCACTCTCGTAAGCATAAATGCAGAGACCAAAAATAATGCTGATATCATCAATGCCAAAAAGCCAGTTAAGCGCAAAAACCAATACAACAGACCTGTAAGATCGACGACCATCACAACGTCTCCCTCGTATTGCTCCTGTATCTCCACCGGTTTGTAGAGCAACATCTTGAGCCCACTATAGATACGCGTTGACTCACGGCCACTTTGTGCCATCACTGATCCTGAAGGGATGTATTGGTTACTGTTGTATTGTGCAAACAATTGCCCATTTGGTTTTCTTAACCCTAAAAACAGCACATCTTGCTGCTCACCAACTAGAGCTAATTCTTTGGTTGCACTGTCCTGATCATTGAAAACCAACATAGGTGCAACATTATGCGCCATCTGTAATAGGTTAATTTCCGCCGTTTCAGCTTGTCTATCTCTCACCATAAACCAAAGCAGAATCGAAATTAACGTGAATACAAGCAGCATACTCACCGCCATTACTGATAAATTGAGTTTGGTTAAACGAGTAATTAAAGACAGCGATGGACGTAATTCAACCAAAAGAACCTCACAAAACAACAACTGTACTAATTAATCAAATATAGATTAGAGTTCAATAAATGGCAGCAAAATGTCGGGATAAATCGATAGAATTTGTTGAATTTTCGCAAGTTTCCTAAGTTAATTGGGATTATACTCGAGTTAGTGTGCCAATCATTAAAGCCACTCTCTGGGATCAAATAAATAATATTCAACAAGCAAATTAAATAACTCTGGGTTTTCCTGCTTCAATTGATGCGGCTTCTCAATAAAAGTCTCGGTAACAACCGCAAAAAACTCTGCCTCATTGGTCGCACCATATTCGTGAATGGTATGCGGCATCTGATAGGCAATCTGCATTTTTAAGTGCTGGTAGGCACGGCTAAACACGCTTGCCCAGTCTTGATAAGAAATAGAGTTAGGTAACTCAGGGGTGCCATTGGTGTTGCCTGTTTGCTGATCTAACTGATGGGCAAACTCATGCAAAACTAGGTTATGACCATCTTGAGGCAAACGATTTCCCTCAAGCACATCATGCCAGCTAAGAACTAAAGTCCCTCCTGGCCAAGATTCCCCTTGACGAACAACATGATGAAAACTCACCAGACCAGCCTGATCAGTGTGTGTCTGGGGAGCATAGTAACTGCTGGGATACAGCAAGATTTCTTTGACGTTTGGATACAACGGCCATTGCTTATTTAGTACTAACAAACAGGCATCTGCAGCTATAACAAGGCGCATTGCCCGGTTGACTTGCAATCCATCTCGTCCAAGCACGCGCTTTTCTCCCAAAAACCAAACGATATGGCGTTCAAGCTTTGCTCTATCAGCATCGGTCATATTACGATAGGCGGTGACATAGTTGTGTAAGACTACTTTATCTGCTTGATTCAATGTTGTGTGACGGTATTTTCGCTGCCAGTGATGACGCATCAGCACTTGCCAATTCCAATAAATCCCCACAAACAGCGAAAGGCCAATAATTAATAGCAACTCGAGCATCGTATTGGCCCCCATTAATTGGCCGAATTTGGAAACACTTTAGATTTATTGGTACTTGGCTCCCCCTTTTCAACGGACATTTGATAAAATTCCTCAAAAAGCAGCTTAAACCCATCATGACACTGCCAATAGAAACCATAAAAGATCAGTTTATTACTGAGCTCACATCGCGTTCTGCCATCGTCGTCAGCGCCACGACAGGCTCTGGGAAATCGACTTGTTTGCCTATTTGGTCAACGAACTTTGGCAAGGTTTTGGTTATAGAACCACGGCGTATCGCTTGTACTGCTCTAGCCAACTATGTATCCCATTTACAACACTCTCCTTTGGGTGAAAAAATAGGCTATGCGATCCGCTTTGAAGGACAGTTTTCAGAAAACACCGACGTCATCTATGCAACGCCAGGGGTGGCACTCAGGTGGTTTTTAGAAAACGCTCTTGCTGACTTTCAAGTGGTGATGCTAGATGAGTTTCATGAACGTCGTTGGGATATGGACTTACTGCTCGCGCTGTTAAAAAAGCAGCACAAGCATAAGTTAATCGTAACCTCCGCCACCTTGCATAGCCAGAAACTCGCCAACTACCTAGATACCACTACTTTAGCAAGCGAAGGCAGCTTGTTTCCTGTCGAAGAAATGTTTTTCGCCGCTGATAGTCGCAAAATGCCTAGTAAGATAAACCTCGCTGAAAATGTCTTTGAAGCTTGCCGACAAGCGTTAGCGAAGAGCTCTGGTGACATTCTAGTGTTTCTTCCGGGTAAGGCAGAGATCCAAGCATGCCAAGCAAAGCTTCAGTCGCTACCGACGATAGTCATCGGGTTATACAGCGGTTGTACTCAGCAAGCTCAAGACGCTGCTTTAACACAGCAATCTCAGCGTCGGATTATTCTCGCAACTAATGTCGCAGAAACTTCCCTGACTATTCCCAATGTGACTTGCGTGATTGATTCTGGCCTTGAACGTCGTACTCACCTCCGTCAAGGTAAAACGGTTTTAGGGTTAGATGCCATCGCACGCGACTCAGCCAAACAGCGTCGAGGTCGTGCAGGTCGAACTCAATCAGGGATCTGTATCCGTTTATATGGAGCGCATGCGCCGCTGCTGGAACGAACACCGCCAGAAATCCAGCGAGAGTCCCTCACCGAATTGGTACTTGCAGCCGGATGTGCCGAGTTTGGTGTAAGTGACTTAGCCTTTATCGATCCTCTTCCCGAAAGTTCATTACAGAGAGCACTTGGCCAGTTGCAAAAGCTAAAAGCCATTGATGAACAAGGGATTGCAACTGAACTGGGGAGACAACTATATCCCCTACCCGTTGACATTGAGTTTGCCTTTATTATCTCCCAAATCGGTTCAAATACGCTTCGTCAGGCTGCTATTGATTTACTATCGCTACTCTCTGTTCCTGCCAAAGTTTATCAACTACCAAACGATGCAGAAAAAGTTGAACAGTTAAATAAACGCTTTCCACACGGCTCCGATTTTGAAATAGCGATCGCTGCGGTGCGAGATCAAACTGACGGCCTAATAAGCCTTGAACCTGAGGCAATTAAGGAAGCGAAGTTGTTTAGCGAACACCTTCGTGCTGCTTTTTCGTTACCTGAGCTTAAATATGCTGCCAGCTATAATCATGAAGCACTCGTGTTAGCAATCGCCGAGCTTACCCCTGAAAACATTTTTATCAACAAGTCCAATCGCAGAAACGGCTTTAACAACGGTCAGGTTGAGGTTATTCCAGCCAGAGAAACCCGCATCTCTGAAAAAGTAGATGCGTTATTAGTACTCAACACCTATGCGCTAGCGGGCAAAGGCACTAAACAAGCAATGACTCTGGCGACGTGTAATGCACCACTTTGCGCAAAACAGCTTCAAAAATTAGCAATCGGTGAACTACAATTTTCATCTGCCATCATCGAAGGTGACAAACTGAGTATTCAATACCAACGGTGTTATGCCGGCGAAGTCATTGCTCAGCAGGTAATGGAGCCGGCATCAACCGCTGACTTATATCTTGCTGTCAGCCATTTAATCACCGAGCAGCTGTTATTTCCAACGCTCATAACTGAGCTCCGTGAAACTATAGAATACACAAAACTTTATTATGAATATCATGATGTTGAAGAAAACACTCCAACACTTGAGCAGCACCTTCACAACCAGCTAGCGGCACTTGGCGTTGAAACGTTTCAGGACCTCGAACTTCTCGAACCCGAAGATTTTGCATTTACACGAATAGATGACTGGAAACTTGAGCCTTTTAAAGAAAGCCACCCATTAATTCTTACTCTACCTAGATTACAAGCTAAGGTTAACTATCACTTCAAAGGTAAAAGAATCGAACTTGAATATTTATCGGGTGAACGTAAAGATGCGCCAAAACGGTGGGAGCTACCAGCTTGGAGTGGCTTTAAAGTCCGCTATAGAAAGGCGAGTAGAGTTGTGGATGTAAAATAAACCTAGGGCATATTCGCAACAAAAAGCCACTTTCGAAAGTGGCTTTTAGATATTAACTGACTGATTTTAAGACTAATATCCCTTTTTACAAAATCAAGTGCTTCTTGAGAGGCTAACCTTTACCCAGATATTTAAGCGGATTGGTATTAAAAAGCGATACATAATACACACAATTGGATCGCCTAGCTCAACGAAAACAAATGGATTTGTAAAAAAAAGCCCAAGGTTAACCTTGGGCTTTTAGTATCTTTGTTATTAATTAAACTGTTGGTATTTTTTAGAACTTGTAGTTCACACCAAGAGTTAATGTACGACCATCAAGGTCGAAGAACTCACCATCATCATAATATGTAGGATGTCTTGGAGGCTCAACATCAAATACATTTAATAAACCACCACGTACTTGTAGATCGTCATTAATGTTATAACGAGCAGTCAAGTCAACTTTAACGTATGATTCAATATCGTTATAGTTGTTGTCTTCTGGCGTCCACTCTCTATCATTAACAGTCGCATGTCTGTAGTTAGTAGTTAACGCAGCAGCAAAGTCTTCATACGAGTAGTTTACAGTGAAACGACCTTTCCAACGAGGGCGGTGTACCTCACCTTGATAATAACGCTCGTCTTCAGCTTTACCTGTAGTATTTAACATACGCTCTGCTGTGTAAGTCGCTACTAGGCGGAAATCAAATTTACCGTACTCTGATTCTAGACCGTAGTTTACTTCAACGTCCGTACCTTCAACTGTGCTGTTCGCTGCATTGATTGGTTTCTCGTAGAAAGCTGTGATTTCAAGCGTTGTAGGATCACGCTCGATAAGTTTACAGTATTCGTTGTCTAGAGAATCTAGCTCATAACAGCTCGATACAATTGTAGAACCTGTTGGGCTAGTGATTTGCTGCTCAAGTTCAAACTTCCAGTAGTCAACTGTAATACTTAAATCTTCAATGAAGTTTGGCGTATAAATGAAACCGATTGTGATATCGTCAGCAACTTCGTTATCTAGGTCTGGGTTACCTACACCAAAGCCAGAATGGTTAGTTTTCTTCCAATCATCCGTTGGTGCCCAACCAACTGGGATACCAGCTGCACGACAGTTGCGCTCGATGTTATCTTTGTATTCAGTGGCATTATCAATGCGGCCTTGCTCACAAGGGTCACTGAAGCTTCTGAATGTTTCAGCTTTAGCACTGAACAACTCATCGATGTTAGGAGCACGAACAGAACGAGAACGGTTCAAACGAACACGGAAATCATCATTCATCGCGTAGTTTAAACCCACTTTCCAAGCATTATCTGTGCCTGTTGTTGAGTAATCCATGTAGCGATATGCTAGTTCAA
The DNA here is from genome assembly GCF_051930985.1 of Pseudoalteromonas sp. T1lg65. Lineage (NCBI taxonomy): Bacteria > Pseudomonadati > Pseudomonadota > Gammaproteobacteria > Alteromonadales > Pseudoalteromonadaceae > Pseudoalteromonas > Pseudoalteromonas sp. T1lg65. The sequence goes on from NZ_CP196837.1 coordinate 2,788,957, forward strand.
CGTAGAAGTCTTGTACGAACTCGATGTCAGCAATGATTGGAACTGAAACCTCTGCAGAGTACTCAGTTACATCAAACTTACCTGTTAGTGCTTCAGTTTGGTTGTTGAAAATCAAACCTTTACGCATCAGCGCGTCAGGAGCTGTGTCAGAAATTTCTTCGCGGTATTCGAATGAGAATGCAGAAGCCACTGGACCTGCAGGAAGTTCAAATAAGTCACCTGCAACAGTTAGACCTGCAACTGACTGTTTAACACGTGCTTCACGCGTTGCATCTGTTGTTACATAGTCTAGCGCTTCTTCTGATGCTAGACCTCTACCCCATATATTTAATGGAGAACAGCCTGATAGAGCACCAATCACTTCACCGCTCTGATCACGGTCCGCACACACAATCTCACCGTTAAGCATAACTGCGTCAAGAGAGTCATAGAAACGCTCAGTGATTAGCTCACCTTTCCAAGTTGTACGTTGTTTGGTTTGACCAATTTGAACGTATGCGTCATAGCTCCAAGTATCAGTTAGTTCACCTTCGAACGATAGTGCCGCACGAATGTTTTCACGTTTCTGATCATAAACACGGTTACCTAAATCTGCTGCTAGGTAATACGCGTTATAAGTTGACATGTCACGGTCAGCAAAGAATTGACGAGTTTCATCGCTGAAAAACGCATTATCTGCACGCATTCCACGTAGCCCAAAGAATGCCGGAGAGCTCTCACCGTAAGCTGAAGTATTTGAGTACATAAACTCAAAAGCCATACGGTGCGCATCGTTAATATCAGCATTGAAGTTAGTAGCAACGTTAATACGCTCAAGTGGCGTTCTTACATAACTGTGTTCTAGGAAGTTATATCCATCACCTTTACCCGTGTAGTAAGACAAGTTACGGCTGCCTGGCGTGGTACTTTCAGGGAAGAACTCACCGGTTTCAAACGGACGGATAGAACCGTCATCAGCAAATGTCCAGTGACCGTCCGCTGTGAAGAAATCACCCGTTTTGTTATAAACAGCTAGTGTGGAACCACCTTCTTCACGGCCATTAAGAATAATACGACCAGGGATACCATCGGTTGAATTTACGTTGTTTGGGTGGTCAATTGATAGTACAGCATCTCTGATAAAGTCACGCTGGTCACCGCGTAGCTGCTTATCTTTGGTATATGAAACGTTACCAATAAAGCTAAATGTGTCTGCTTCTTTACCGAACGTGAAAGATGCATAAGAAGATTCACCACCGCTTTGCTCTGGATCTCTGGTTGAAGCATCTACTTCAAAACCATCGATTGATTTTTTAGTAATGATGTTAACAACACCCGCGATAGCATCAGAACCATAAACAGCTGACGCACCACCTGTTGAAACTTCGATACGCTCGATCATTGCAGTTGGGATGTTATTCAAGTCAACTGCACTTGATGTAGGAGAACCAGCAACGAAACGACGGCCGTTTACAAGTACAAGAGTACGGTTGATGCCCATACCACGTAAGTTAGTGTTACTTAGACCATTAGCGAATACGCTGTTATTTGTTGTTTCTGGAGAAAGACCAACAGTCGCAGAAGGCAATTCTTCAAGAAGGTTAGCTACGTTTGTGATGCCAGCATCAGTAAGAGTATCACCAGTGATTACTGTTACTGGAGTCGGAGACAATTCACCAATACGCTTAATTTTAGAACCCGTAACTTGAATACGTTCAACTTCTTCTTTCTCTTGCTCTTCAGCGGCAACTGACATACTTGCAAACGCAGTAGACGCTGCACCAAAAGCGATCGCTAAGCGAACAGCTTTAGATACTTTATTGTTTAACATTGATTTCTCCCTGGGGATTGTTCGAATTCACGAATCAAAAATATTTATTTTTTTTGTATTAAGTTCCATTTGGGGAACTTAAGCGCGTTCATATTAACATCCTCGCAAAGACTGGGTCAACAACTAATTCATCAAAAATACCGAATAAAGACACATCTTATACATATCACACCACTTAGAAACATTGCTAACCCAATGAAAAAATAAAGGAAACGTAAAACCAAACCAACAACAAAATAAAGTCAAAAATTAACAAAGAAAACATTTAAATGATCTCAATTTCTAAAAACACACACAAATAAACCAAAAAAAGCATTAATTCCAATTTCAAAATTCAGAAAAAACCAGATTATCCTTTGAAAGTATTTCAATGAAATGGCTAACTACCCTGAATACGTTTCCAAAAAAGTAACAAGCATTTCAAGGTTTGGGTTGGAAAAATATCAAACACCCAATCAACCGAAACAAAACAAACGTACCGATTAAGGAAATAATACCGTGACTTCTTTGTAAACAAAAAAGGTCTAAGCTTTCGCTTAGACCTTTGAGAATCAATGTAAACCTAACAGGTTGTATTATTTAGAGGCTAATGCTGTATCCAGCAAAGACTTCACGTCCGATGTGACCTGCATTATATAGCGTGTCACTAACCCAAAGACCATCGTCGTCTCTTACAATGCCTTTGTCGAACAAGTTACGAGCACCTAGCGTAAATGTACCAAATGAATCGGTATAATATTTTACGTTAAGGTTATGCGTTACATAAGTTGGGTTATGATTTTCACCAACATAGCGGAAGTTTTCAGGGTTTCCATCACGAAGATCTAAGTAGTCATCTTCATAAGTCGAAGCGATAACATCCAGCTGACTAAAGTAACCGAAGCTGCGGTTATGTTGCCAATTTTGAACCGACAAAACTCTTCAATGTCTAGAAGAAAGCACTGCTATTTGGTTGCTCTAAGTAAGAACTTACCAATCAGGTAAGCGTACATTTACTCATTAAAATTGATCGCTAATACGAACTGCCATTAACTGGCTTTAACTCTGTTTACCTAAAGAGCTCAGAGGCTGAGACTTTGTTGACCATCAACGCTAAAGTCATTCGCCGATGTATTAGGAAGCATTAGATAGATTGGCAAGATCTGTTTGTCGATATACTGGTGATAGTCAATGTCATCAAAGTTGTCACGAAATGCATACTTAGGACCAGATAGGCTTAAATAATAAGGAACTTGCATGCCCTTTTTGACTTCATGTAACCAACCTGCGTCTAGTGCCGCTTTTGCAGCTCGCACTTGCGGTGGTATGTTTTTTGTGTAGGCCTCTAAAGGTTTACCTAAACGCTTTTTATAAATGAGTTTATTGTCGACCTCGCCTTTTATTATCTTGTCTATATACTGCTGTGTCACTCGTTTGACGTCGACACCATTAAATAAAGCCTCAATTACATCTTGTTGATATTCTTTTGCAATTTCAGTCCAATCACTGCGAACGGTTTCCATTCCCTTGAACACCAGCCGGTCGCTACCTTTACTAGATACCCGCCCCACGTAGCGTTTTTTAGAACCCACTTCTTGTCCCCTAATCGTAGGCATAAAAAACGGGCTATAATGCGTTTCAAACTCCAGTTCCAGACAGCTTGCGATGTTGAATTTCTGCTGAAGATATTCTGCCCACTTGGAATTAACCATTTTCATGAGCGTGTTACCTACTTCATTGCACTTAGTTTCATCAAATTGCTCTGGTACCTTTACAAACGTCGAATCGGTATCACCATATATTACTTCATACCCAAGCTCTTCTATCCAGATGCGAGTTTGTTGCATGATTTCATGCCCCCGTTTAGTTATCGAACTAGATAACCTCGGGTCGTAAAAGCGACATCCCTTTGATCCAAGTACGCCATATAAACTATTCATAATAATTTTTATCGCCTGAGACAACATCATATCCCCAGATGATTTTGCGCATTGTCGCGCTTCGGCCAGAGATTTCACTAACTTGGGAAGATGGTGAGCTGTACGGCTAAATACCCCATCATCAAAACCGTCAATGGCGTTCTTCGGTGCTAGCAACCCTTCGATTAAGCCCATAGGGTCGATAAAGAAGGTTTGGATAATCGATGGGTAGAGACTCTTAAAATCAAGCACTAATATATTTTTATATAGACCTGGCTTAGAGTCCATAACATAACCACCGGGACTTTCAAACGTAAGGCCATGCTCTCCCAAGTTTGGCGCTATATAGCCACTTCTGTGTAACAGTGGTAGATATAGGTTAGTAAAGGCAGCCACTGAGCCACCCATTCTTTCTAGCTCAAGACCCGTTAATTCGGTTCTAACAATAGCAAAATCAAGCAAATTCAACTTGGAAAAAATATCCAAAACCAATTTGCAATCTTGCAAGTTATAACGGGCCAACGAAACTTTATCCTCTTTGAACATACGAATAATTTCATCTACCCGGTCGTCTTGACTGATCAACTTGGCTTGGCCTAATACTTTTTCTGCAACGAAGCTCAGTTTAAATGTTTCATAATGATAAGTGGCATTCTTCATCGTATCTATGCCATCGAGTAGCACACGCCCAGCAATCAATACTCTGGTGTAATTGCCACCGGAAACTTGCATTACTGAACCATCTTTACCCAGAGTGAGTTCCACTCCCAAAGCTTGAGCTCGCTGGTCAAGCACGACGGCGTCAAAATCAATGACATTCCAACCAATCAAAACATCTGGATTGAATTTTTGCACTTCATCAACAAAGGTTTCTAACAGCGCAATTTCGTCTTCCACCCAAATAATTGACTCTGTACATTGCTGAGCTTGGCCAATCATAATCACACACTGATAATCAGAAGCAGCCAGACCAATTGAAAACAACACGCCATCTAAGTTACATTCTATGTCAATTGACAGTACGCGCATTGTTGGCCGAAAATCATTACAAGGCTTGAGCTTAGCCTCAGTAATTTCGAGGTATCCGTCACGTTGTTCTACATTGCCTTTAACCCAAGCTCCCCCCCGAATAAAACGCTCCATTAAATATCGATCGGCATGTCGGATATCTTCTTCATAGAGGTCAACGTGGTTTTGTAATAGTGACTTAGCGTCATAGAAGTTTTTTAGCTGGGAAAATTTAATGGCTTGAACGGGTTGTTGATTAAAATGCTTAAGTTTTGGCTGGGTAAACTCTGCTAAGATCTGTGCTCGCTCTAGCAGTGATTTGGCTTTCTCGACTTGTGATTGGGGAACAAAAAACAAAGCCTGCTCATTTTCCACCCAAACCTTCACGGTTTCTGACGCTGTTTTTAACCAGTAACAAAGGTGCAACTTACCGTTTTTTTGTAATTGCTGGCGAGACAAAATAAAGCCCTGATATATCGCTTGTGCCAACCTGATTCCCACCCTAAAATACACAAATCACTGTGATTATATCCATATAACTAAGCTCAGGCGAATACTATGCTCTCAGAAAACCTAAAAAAGACCATACGGCAAGCCCATCAAAACATTGCCAGTCAATTAGAAGGTTTTCGCCCTCGCCCATCACAAAATTACTTAGTTGCTGAAATTGCCAAAACGTTATCCGGTGAATACCATCGCACACAGCGGATCTGCGTAATTGAGGCAGGCACTGGCACCGGTAAATCACTTGCCTATTTATTAGGTGCACTTCCCTTAGCGCTGAGTAATAAAAAAAAGCTGGTGATTTCTACAGCCACCGTAGCCTTACAAGAACAGCTTATTGAGAAAGAACTACCTTTTTTGAAAGAGCACAGTAAGCTTGATTTCAAATTTGACTTAGTTAAAGGCCGACAACGCTACATTTGCGTACAAAAACTGATGGCTGCAATCAGTGATGACGACATGCAAATGTCTTTAATGCCGACCACCAGCTCACCGTTAAGTGACATGGAGCAAAAGTGCTTGAAAGATCTTGCGCTTGCCTATCAAGACAAACGCTGGCGAGGTGATAGAGACAGCTGGGCAGATACCATTCCTGACAAAGTCTGGAATCTGATTGCTTGTGATAAACACGCTTGTCAAAGACAAATGAAATCTCACCATTTGTGTCCTTTTCATTTAGCAAGGCAAAAAGTCCTACAGATGGATGTGTTGGTGATCAACCACGCACTGCTATTGGCTGATTTAGAACTCGGCGGAGGCACGATACTTCCAGAGCCTGAAGATACTTACTACGTGATCGATGAAGCACACCACTTGCCACATATTACACGCGACTTTTCATCCGCAGCGGCAACCATTAAAGGCACCATAGAGTGGCTCGAAAAATTACTCAAATTTAGCGGGAAAATGGCTAACACTGTGGTTTCTCAAAAAGCCATTGGACAAAACTTTAAGCTCAACGATGCAGCCAATGATACAGCCAAATATCTCAGAGCGGTGCGTGATATTCTCGATCAGGCTGGATTTGATTTTAACAGCGACGACACCTATCGATTTGCCCACGGCGAAGTACCAGAAACGCTCACGGTCAAAGCTAAGGACATTGCCGATGCAACCAAAGATGCATTACGCGCTTTGACTAAAATGCATGACGCACTGACCTTAGATGTCTCAGATGGCGATGTACAAGCTTTTATCGCTGATCCCATTTTGGTAGAGAGCGGTCAATATATCAATCGATTAGAGCAACTCAATAAGTTATGGTTTAGTTATGCTACCAAAGGTGACAGCACCCCACATGCTCGCTGGATAAAACGTTTGGAATACAAAAATCATCACGACCACTTGCTCTGTGACTGCCCAATCGAAGTCGGTTTCTATTTAAAGGATAACTTATGGCGAGAATGCGCGGGCGCTATTTTGTGCTCTGCAACACTCAGTGCATTAGGTACCTTTGACCACTTTGCCCATGAAAGTGGGCTCGCTAAGGAGCCCGGCGTTAAATACATTAAAGCGGATTCACCATTTGATTATCCAAATCAAGCAATACTGCACCTACCAAAAACCGCAAAAGATCCATCAGATAAAGACTTTAGTGACTATTTAGCGACAGCCTTACCTACGTATATTGCGAAGAACAAAGCTAATTTAGTGCTATTCGCATCCTACTGGCAGATGAACCATGTGGTTGAAAAGCTCAGGGCACAGAAGTACGACATTTTGGTACAAGGGGAGCTTTCTCGTGAGGCCCTTATCAATCGTCACAAAGCCAATATTGATTTAGGCAGAGGCAGTATTTTATTTGGCACTCAAAGCTTATCTGAAGGTCTTGATCTTCCTGGCAAGTATTTAGAAAACCTCATAATTACCAAGATCCCTTTCGCGGTTCCAACCTCTCCTGTTGAAGAAGCTCAAGCTGAATTTGTGCAAAGTAAAGGGGGTAATCCATTTTTATCCATCACTGTTCCCGATGCAGCAAAGAAATTGGTGCAAAGCTGTGGTAGACTGCTGCGTAAAGAAACCGATACTGGGCGCATCACTTTGCTAGACCGTCGCCTAATAACCAAGCGCTACGGTAAAGCCATGTTGGATACCCTACCGCCCTATCAAAGACAAATAGACTAATATGTTTGAATTAGCTTTAGAACCAACGACTTGGGGGTTGCTGTGTCTTGTTGCACTGGCAGCGGGGTTTATTGACGCGGTTGCAGGCGGCGGTGGCATGTTAACCGTTCCCGCGTTACTTACTGCCGGGTTACCACCGCACTTAACTTTGGGTACAAACAAATTAGCCGCTAGCTTTGGTTCATTAATTGCGGGTTTCACTTACTATAAGAAGCAACTTTTTAACCCTCGGTTCTGGGCAGCCTCCATTGTGGCGACAGCAATTGGTGCAACGATAGGCACCCTACTCGTTGATACTCTCAGTATTGAAGCCTTAAACAAATTATTGCCACTTATTATTATCGCTGTTGCGCTGTATAGCCTATTTGGCAAACTCAACCCAACAGAGAGTACAACTCTGCCAGAGAAGTCACCATCTTTCAGAGCAAAACAATGGCTGCAAGGATTATCTTTAGGTTTTTTTGATGGCTTAGCAGGTCCTGGCACTGGCACCTTTTGGACAGCATCCAACAGCATACTCTATAAAATAAACTTGCTACTCAATTGTGGCCTTGCTAGGTCAATGAATTTTGTATCTAACTTTATTTCACTCATCACCTTTGTTGCATTGGGCCATGTCAACTTTTTACTGGGTGTAACAATGGGGGCATTTTTAATGCTGGGCGCTTGGTTAGGTGCTCACTCTGCTATCAAATTTGGCAGTAAATTGATCAAGCCACTGTTTAATACGGTGGTGATTGTTCTGGCAGGCAAACTTGTCATTGAGGCTTATTTATCATGAATACAGCGTTATCACGCTTACAACAGCAAATTACGCGCATTAAGCAACATGCTAAAGAGTTCGATAACGCCAAATGGTTCGATAAAAATCGCTATATGCAGAACCAACCAAGTCTGTTTGACCTCAATGTTTTTCGCACCAAAAGCTTAAAGCTTATCGACTATGTTGAGGAAATTGAACAAGAAATAAAGCATTTGCCCGACCAATCAAAACGCCACGCCTATGCCTTTGCGGTTGACCGGATCGGCCGGCAAATAGAAGCCATTATTAGAGTGTTAAAGTCAACGCCAGTGTGGGCAAAAGAGAACAAGTTCACTCCGTCTAAAAAGCCAAAGGCCTATCAAAAAGCCGTAAAAAAAATCATGCAATCTTCCCATGAGTTATATCAAGAGCTTTCTCAAAATCATGAATTCGAGCGACGTCTACAAGAAATGATAGATCTGAGAAAAATGCAACTCGATGCCGCTCAGGCAGACCACGCAACAAAGATTAACGCTGAAATCTTAGCGCTCCACGCAAGACTTGGCCGCTGCCGTAAAGCCATCTCTGCTACTGAGCAAAAAATACAGGATTTAGAGAAAGCCCAAAACCGCTAATGTTTTTATATCACCCATCTTACAGCCAGCTAGCTTTACCCGAGAAACACCGATTTCCAATCAAAAAATACCAACAAATCCACGAGTTTTTACTTGAAACGCGCCACAGCACTCAACTAATCACAGCGGATAGTCCAATTGCGACCCCGCAACTGGCACTATGTCATGAGTCGGATTATATCCATCGTTTTATCTCTGGGACGTTATCAAATAAGGAAATCAAAAAGATGGGGTTTCCTTGGAGTGAGCAACTTGTACAAAGAACCTTGATGTCTGTTGGCGCTAGCCTTCAAGCTGCAAAACTCGCATTAAGAACCGGTGTTGCCGCAAACCTTAGCGGTGGCTATCACCATGCACATGCTAATTTCGGTAGTGGTTTTTGTATTTTTAATGATTTTGCTGTGGTCGCAGCTTCACTCATAGAAGCGCAGTTAGCCGATCGTGTGTTGATTTTTGATTGCGATGTCCACCAAGGAGATGGTACCGCGTCAATCCTTCACAACAGAGACGATATCATTACTTGTTCGGTACACTGTGAACAGAACTTTCCTAGAAATAAACCGCTCTCTAACTTTGACTTTTCTCTTCCAGCAGGCAGTAAAGATAAGCTCTACCTCGAAACAGTTAGCGAAGCATTACACCTATGTGTGAGACTTCACCAACCGGATATCGTACTCTACAACGCAGGTGCTGATATTTGTGAGGAGGATGAGTTAGGACTACTGTCCGTTTCACTTGCAGGCGTTAAACAACGCGATCACTTGGTTTTTTCACATTGCTTTGAGCAACAAATTCCTCTTTGTTTCGCCCTTGGTGGCGGCTATCAGCGAGATATAAATAAGTTAGTCTGCGTACACAAACAAACCTTTTTTGCTTTGTTCGATAACCTGCCAATTTTGGTATAAAATCAAAGAGACCGTTTTGGGAGACGACCATGAAGCTGCACGATGATATTCATAATTATTACGAAAAACTCGTCGTAGAACAAATTGTTGAGCGTAAGCTTGATGTACTTTACGACGAAGATGTCATGGCTGATTTTTGCTGTACAGTGCTAAATCAACTACCTGCTAGATATATCCGTTACGACGTCGATATGGAATTCTATTTACCTCAACATGAACGCGCCAAAATGGACCACGATGTCAGTGTTGCCATTGATGTCGCTATCACTCAAATTTCTAAGAAAAAGCAGTTTAAAAATGACCACACCACTGAATGAAGCACCTAACCACATTAAACTAGCCGTCGATTTGATTATGCTTCTCGAACAGCATGACATCGCACCAGAGGAAGTGCTGCAAGCGCTGGAAATAGTGAAGACCGATTATCAAAAAAAACTAACAACAAACATTAACAACTAATATACAAATACGTCATAATGGCTCGGTAGAGTTTTCGCTCTAGTCAATTACCCATGAGGATACCCATTATGACTTTAAAAGGATTAGCTGGCTTCGTAATAGCAGCTACAAGTTTTACTAGCATTTGTAATGCAAACGACTTTCAAGCCCTAGATGAGGCTTTACCCCCATTTTATGTTATTAACGGCACCGAACCCGTTTTTGATTTTGACGGTGATGGCTGTTTACCCAGTGCAGGGATCAGCCGCACAGGCCAACAGAACTCTGGACTAAAAACCTCTGGTAGTCTCGGAGGTAGTTGTCGAGATAACTCCTTTTTACAAACTTCCAATACCCTGCATCGGTACGCCTGTAAAGACACGGATCAAGGACAGTTTTGTGCTCACTTTTATGCTTTATACTTTAAAAAGGATCAGCTATTTCCTTACTTTGGTGGTGGGCATCGACATGATTGGGAATATGCCGCAGTGTGGACAAAAGATGGTTTAGTCACCCATGGAAGTTACAGTGCACATGGCGATCTATACAGCAAACCTGCAAATGAATTGCCATTTGAAGGAGGCCATTTAAAAATTGTCTACCATAAAGATGGCATTTTGACACACGCTATGCGATTTGCTAAATCCAACGAAGTTGCCGAGAACGCCTATGGACGATTTGTCACACCGCCAATTATCAGTTGGTATGAAATGACTGGCGATGCTCTAACTAATCAAGCGTTAAGAGATAGGTTGAACAGCTATGATTATGGCTCGGCGACCATTCCGCTCAAGGATAGCCGATTTTTAACCAACATAAACCGCTTTAAGCCCTCTGGCTATCCCACATTTGACACGTCCGATTTATAAGTATAGTGACCTCGTGGCAGTCCATTGATTGCCACAAAGTAATCTAAGATCCCACCATTCGCTCCCAAGTCGACGCTGCTAAAACCGAAAAAATCGTTACAAGTTATTGCTAAAATGCAATTAAACGACGAAATCTGTCAATTAATCGCTATAGTCAGTAAGAAGTGAAATTTAAGCTCTAGCAGTTTCTTTATAGGGCAATACAATGTTGAAAAAAGCAGCAGGAATTAGATCATGAATTTGACGCGCAGTTCGCTAAAAAACCCCGCGAGCGTTATTGTCATTTTGGTATTAATTATCTTGTTTGGCGCATTAAGTATTTTTAAATTGCCGATCCAATTAACACCTGACATTGAACAACCGCAGATCACGATTGCCTCTGGTTGGCGTCAAGCCGCCCCAGAAGAAATTGAGTCGGTGATAATCGAGCCATTAGAAAATGCAGTAAAAAACACCCCTGGCGCGCTTGAAGTCAATACCAATATAAATCGTGGCAACGGCTCAATCACACTGACATTTGCTGTTGGCTCCGATATGCAGCAAGCCATGCTAGATGTATTGACTAATCTTAATAAAGCGCCACCACTGCCTTTAGATGCGAGTGATCCAGTGGTATTTGCTGGCGGCGGCGGCGATCAAGCTGCAACACTACTTGTCACACCACGTAACTACACCGCGAATAACCTCGACTTCGATATGGCTCAATTCCAAAAACAAATTGATGAATATATTGAGCCCAGATTTGCTCGTATCCCGGGCGTCGCTAATGTGGACTTAGCCAGTGAACGCGCGAAAGAGCTACGAATAACTTTTGATCCACACAAAGCGGCGGCATTGGGTATCAGCCTAAACCAAATCAGCAATGTGATTTCCGCGTCACGCGATACTTCTGGTGGTCTGGCTAGTGTGGGTAGACGTCAATACACGGTAAGGTTCACAGGACAATACGATCTCGATACTATGCTGCAAATGCGTGTCGGCTATTCAGGCGACAGACCTATCTCCTTGGGTGATATTGCCACTGTAGAGCGTACATTTTCCGACCGTTTTGGCATGAGCGGTCGTAATGGCAAACCAGCTTATTATATTCGCATCGCCAGAACCAACGAAGCAAATACCGTTGCGTTGCTGGATGAAATCAATATTGCAATTAAAGAGCTAAACGATGGGGTGCTTGCCGACCATGACTTGTCTATTGAGTTAAGCTTTGACGCCTCTGTTCATATCAGGAATGCGTTATTGCTGGTAAAAAGCAACTTAGGCCTAGGAGTGTTGCTATCTTTGATTATTTTATGGTTGTTTTTCCGAGGCTGGAAAACCACCTTTGTCATCGCCGCGACTATTCCTATATCTTTGATGGTCGCTTTTTTGGCACTCGGCGCATTCGACCGAAGTCTTAATGTGATTTCGCTTGCGGGCCTCGCTTTTGCGGTAGGCTTGGTATTGGACGCTGCGATCATAGTGCAAGAAAATATTGCCAGATTAAAAACTGAAGGCCTCGAAAATAAAAAAGCGGCGCTCAAAGGAGCAGCACAGGTTACCGGCGCACTGTTTGCTTCAACCACCACCAGTGTCGCAATCTTTTTGCCCATTTTGTTTATGGCTGGTATCGAAGGACAATTGTTTTCAGATTTGGCGCTCACATTGTCTATTGCTGTTGTGGCCTCGATGATCTGTGCCATCACCCTGATCCCTTTGGCAAATCACCTTTGGCCAGACCAACAACCAAGCAAAGATCCATACAAAGTATATTGGCTAAAATTAACCAATTGGATCATGGCGCTCACTAATAGCAGAGTCAAGCAGCTCACTTGGATTGGCTTGTTGCTTGGAGGTTCTGTACTGGCAACACTGACTATGTTACCTAAAACTGACTTTATGCCCCGTGCACCAACTGATGGCTTTTTCTTCTCGTTAATTACTCCACCTGGCGGCAACGTCAATTATATGGAGGAGGAACTATTACTACGGGTTAAAAAGCGTTTGATGCCCTATTACCTCAAACAAAAGCAACCTGCGATAAAAGACTTCAATTTTTACGCTTTTGGCTCCAATGCAGGCGGTTTTATTTATGCCAATGATCCGCAGCGCGTAGAAGAGCTAATGAAGGTCGCTAAAGAGGAACTGTTTGTGGACTTACCGGACACCCAAGTTTTTTTCTTCCGAGGTTCAATGATCCAAGTCGCCAACGGTGGAGACGGTCGTAACATTAGCATAGACCTGACCGGGCCGGATATGGACTCGCTCATTGACAGTGCGCGAGTGGCTATCGCCGCGGTCAAAGAATCTCTGCCAGAAGCGACAGCACAACCGCAACCTCGACTTGACATGGCGGAGCCAGAACTTAGATTAATCCCTAATGACAGACGCATTACCCAAGCCGGCTTAACCCGCCGTGAAGTCGCTCAGGCGGTACAGGCTTATACCGGAGGCTTGTTCATTAATGAATATTTTGATGGTAATGAGCGCATGAATGTGATTTTACGAAGCACACCGTGGAGTACACCAGAGGAGTTGGCTGAATTACCCATCGTTACGCCAGCAGCTGGGATCCAAACTGTGGGTGAACTTGCACAAATCCAGCGCACCGTCGGTCCTACTCAACTACGCAGAGTAAATGGTCGCAGAACCGTAAGTGTGGTGGTTACTCCACCAGCAGACATGAGCTTACAACAAGTGCAAACTATTTTATCCGAGCAGGTTATGCCAAAAGTCAGAGACTCTTTACCTGCCAGTGCAGGTGCTATTCTTGCGGGTAATGCTCAGAAAATGAATTCAGCGGTGCAAGAAATGACCATAAATTTTGCACTCGCCCTGTTTATTTTGTTCTTACTTATGACCGCGCTGTTTAAATCGGCTAAAGACAGCGCCCTTGTGTTACTTGTTATGCCTCTCGCGGTAGCAGGTGGCGTATTAGCGTTGGCGATTTTAAACCTGTTCACCTTCCAATCTCTCGATCTACTGACCATGATTGGATTTATCATTTTACTTGGTTTGGTGGTGAATAACGCGATTTTATTGGTTGACCAAACCAGAGTGGCACAAGCTGAGGGGGTTTCTCGGACTGACGCAGTTCGACAGGCGGTCTTACTCAGGGCACGCCCCGTATACCTCAGTACATTGACCAGTTTATTTGGCATGTTACCGCTGATGTTAATGCCAGGTGTTGGTTCTGAAATATACCGTGGACTTGCTACCGTGATTGTGGGAGGAATGGCCATCAGCGCCTTGTTTACCTTACTGTTGATGCCCAGCTTGTTACAACTAGGGAAACAAACACCTCCCCAATCCAAAAGTACCAGTAAACAAGCTGAAGCGAAGCTTAGCCTAGTCGCCAACCAGTAGAGAAATCAATAATGCAAATATCTAAAATACTAATTTCGTTATGTTACATCGCTTACCTGTTATTTTCGGCTAACGTTAGCGCCAGCACACCGGTGACGGTTAGCGAAGTGATTAACGCGTCATTGCAAAATGAAATTACCGTCAACGGGACACTGTATGGTAAAAAAGATGTGACGTTAACTGCAGGGATCAGTGCAAGATTGATATTCGTTGCTGAACCAGGTCAACTGGTCGATGAGGGAGATGTTTTAGTCAAAATGGATACCCTACCGCTCGAACTTGCTCGTTTAAGACAGCAAGAGATGTTGAAACGCGCCAAGGTCAACCTTACGCTATACCAACAAGAACTCAAGCGCTTGACAGCTTTGGCTAAAACCAACAGCGCAGCCGCAAGCCAAGTTGATACTGTACAAAATCAGCATGACTTAGCTCTATCGGATATTCGTTTAGCAGAACTTGAAATTCAGGTAATTGACGACCAGCTTAACCGCGCTACGATCCGAGCACCTTTTTCAGGAGTAGTAAGCAAGCGCTTTAAACGTGCAGGACGAGAAATCAACCGCTCAGACGAGCTAATCACACTAGCCGATATCCATAACCTTGAGGTCCGCCTTTACGTACCGGTTAAATACCTGAAGTATTTATCAAAAGGGACTGAGCTTGCGGTTGCAAGCGGCAGTATCAGCTTCCCAGACACCACATCGGCCATCGTAACAGCGGTCATTCCAACCACTGATCCACGTTCGCAAACGGTCGAAGTCAGAGCGAGCATGCCAGATTCACAAGCTAATAGTTGGGCTATCGGTCAACTTATTGATGTAAAAGTGCCTCTAAAATCCAAAGATCTCGCTTTACTTATTGATAGGGATGCCCTTATCCTACGCAAAACAGGTACACACATCGTAAAAGTTGATGATAACAGTGTTGCCACTATCGTTCCTGTGGCTGTGGGAAAAGGTCATGGTCGATTAGTCGAAGTAACCGCTCTCGATAAAGCACAATTAAAAGCCGGAGACAAAGTAGCGACGAGAGGGGCGGAATCGCTGCGTACAGGACAATCTGTCGACGTACAATAGCAGGTATAATCAGTTACTAGCCCAATGAGCCTAACCATGGATGGACTGGCTCATTTTTTCTTATCGACTACAAAACCCATAGCAAAATCGTTAAACTAGCGGTTCTAAACGATGGGGGCTGTATGAAACGCACAAAACTTGTAAACCAACTCACTGAACTTCTAAAACCATTCCAAATTAGTGACTATTGCCCAAATGGCCTTCAAGTTGAGGGGAAAGAAGAAATCAAAAAAATCGTCACTGGTGTCACCGCAAGTCAGGCACTTATTGACGCTGCTGTAGAAAAACAAGCAGATGCGATTTTGGTACACCACGGTTATTTTTGGAAAGGCGAAGATCAGTGTGTGACTGGCATGAAAAAGCGCCGTTTACAAAAGCTGCTAGAACATGACATCAACCTTCTTGCATATCACTTGCCGTTGGATGTACACCCTGAACTAGGTAACAATGCACAATTAGGAAAACTGCTCGATTTAACTTACGAACGTCCACTTGAACCTTGGAATAAGAATTGTGTTGCAGTTAAGGGACGTCTGGCTCAGCCAATGTCGGCAGAGGCATTTGCACAACGACTAGAAGAGAAGCTTAACCGCAAACCATTAGTCAATACTGCTGGTTCGCACCTTATCGAAACGATAGCTTGGTGTACTGGCGGTGGCCAAAACTTTATTGACTTGGCAGCTAGCCAGGGCATTGATGCATATTTGACTGGCGAAGCTTCTGAGCAAACTATTCACTCTTCTAATGAACAACAAATTCATTTTTTTGCAGCAGGCCACCACGCCACAGAGCGTTACGGGGCAAAAGCGCTTGGCGAATATCTCGCAGAGCAATACCAGTTAGACGTTGAATTTATTGATATCGACAATCCGGTTTAACCTCGATGGCAAGCAAAAAACATCAACCTAAACCACAACCTGCTGATAGAAACTTCAGTGACATCGCGGATAAGTTTAAACGCAATATCTATGGCACCAGCAAAGGTAAAATCCGCGAAGCTGTGCTTAAGCGGGACCTACTTGAACAGCTGTCATGGTTGACCGCAACCAGTGGCAAATCTGTTCTAGACGTTGGTGGTGGGCAGGGACAGTTAGCACTCTATTTAGCGTCTCTAGGTCACCATGTGATATTAATGGATATCTCCAAAGAGATGCTGGATATTGCTCGTGAACGCGCAAAACAGCAGGGTCTATTGGAGTTGGTCACATTCATCCATGCCCCATTACAAGATTTAGCCCAATTACAGCTGGGGCAATTTGATTTAGTACTTTGCCATGCCGTATTGGAATGGCTTGTCGATCAACGGGAAGCGGTCGAATTGCTTGCAAAACAAATAGCATCTCATGGCGTACTGTCACTGATGTACTTCAACCAAGAAGCACACCTGATGGCGAATATGGTTTACGGGAATTTTGATTATGTAAACAAAGGCTTAAAGGTCAAACAAAAGGTAGGGTTAAGTCCAAATAAGCCAATATCCAATGAATCGATGAGCCATTGGCTAAATGCTATTGACCTTCAAGTCGTACAAAAAACGGGCGTCCGTTGCTTTCATGACTACTTGCGAGAGCTGGATAAGGCTGAATCACAATTTGAAGCGTTACTCGCTTTGGAGCTGAAATTTAACCGTCAGGAACCGTATGCATCGCTTGGACGTTATACTCATTTGCTATGTAGTAAGATTTAATATTTACTAAGGCGCCACTGCGTCACCTTGCTGTGACGCAGATGTGTGCCGTTTGGCATTAAAGCCGTAACAGCTCGAACCAGCTCCAAAGTGTGGGATCTCACAAACGCATTATTCATCTTTAATCACTGGCAACTCTGCTTCCATCCATGCATTCATATCTCCGGTTAAATGCATCAACTTAAAGCCTTCCGGTTCTAACGATTTAATAAAAATGCCTGCTCGTCTGCCTGAGCGACAGTACACAACCAGTTGTTTATCTTTATGTCTGTCAACTAACTCGCGATTTTTCACAATACGATTGTAAGGAATATTGATCGCGCCTTTGATATGTCCCTCGGAAAATTCCTGTGGTGTTCTTACGTCAACAATAACGTATGGGGAGTCGGACATCTGATTAATAAGTAATTCTTGTTGTGAAATAGATTGTTTTGCATGGACTTGCATGCAAAACAATAAAATTATGACCCCTAAACTGCGAAAAGCTTGAATCATTCTGAGTTCTCCCGTTTGTATAAACCATCAAAGATCAGTTGGGTTTCTCCCAAATGGTTAGTTGTTTGCCACACCTGTCTCACTGTACCATCGGCGTTTTTATTCCACGTAATAACATCTGTGACTAGTTCACCTGTTTTAGTTATACGGCTACCTTGCAACACCATTTTTGCATCGATAAACTGACCTTCAAGACTTAATAGCAGTCCCGTATTATCCGTCCAAGTCTGATGCCATACACCTCGACTCTGATCGAATATATTAATACTTTTACCTTCGAAGCCAGATGCTGTTTTGTAATGTTCCTCTATTACACAGCCATCCAACGATTGAATAATACGATTCACACCAGCCAATTGATCATTAGTACGAAATACTTGCCAGTGACCTAACCAGAAATCAAATTGACGATGTTCAGCACTGTCGCAACTAGTCGCATAGACTGCGTAACAGGGTATAAAAGTCACGGTAATTAATACAAGTATTTTGATATTCAAGCAATTATCTCTTTACCTTTCACTCTATCAGCATAGTCAAGTTGCGCCAATTCAACAGTAATTAAGACAAATCTATTGCAAAGCCTGTGCTCCGCTAAAACCAAGTTCTATTCCAAGGTCCGTATACCAAGATAACTTAATGATTCGAAGTCGATTTCTGAATGCCATTTACATCGGTTTATAAAAGACATGGAAGATATAAAACCAATGTACCTAAAATAGAGTAGACTGCGCGACTGAATTTCCAATGCACTAGATAGTTTAAAGTAGTACGCATGATGATAAATTGGCTTCGCGCTTTTGTTATTTACACATTCATTTACTGCACAACCGTAACGTTAGTCTATGCCTCTGTTCAACAAATACACAATCCAGACAAGTACAGTGTGATCGTCGAGCTTGAAGGGCCTATGCAGCTTGAGTCTATTACCAAACTCAATGGCATACAACGACAAGCACATGTGCAGTCGGTTGCAAGAACACAAAAGCAGTTTATTTCATTGATGCAGGCGCAAAAAATCCCCGTTACAGTGTCAGCGACCTTTTCTCATGCCTTTAACGGCTTTTCGTTGGATATCAACCCTACTGATATTAGTCACATTAGGCTCTTACCGATGGTGAAAAAGGTACACATAGTCGCAGATAAGCACCTGCCCCCTTATCAACATTGGCAAAACTTTACTACTCAACCCACATCCAATCACAACAGTCTATTACGAGGTAAAGACATCACCATCGCCGTATTAGACTCAGGTATCGATTACAGTCACCCTGATTTAGGAGGCTGCTTTGGAAACGGCTGTAAAGTACGCGGTGGTTATAACTTTCTCGACGGCCATGCAGATCCCATGGATAGCCTTGGTCATGGTACTCATGTTGCGGGCATAATTGCTGCAAATGGAGTTATGCAGGGCGTGGCTCCTGAAGCCGAGCTATTAGCCTATAAGGTCTGTCATCAAACTTGCCCAGTTACTGCTATTTTACAGGCCTTAGAGCATGCGCTAGACCCAGATGGTGACCCTGCAACCGACGACGGTGCTGATATCATTAATATGAGCCTAAGCGGTTCAGGTGACATAGATGACCCTGTGACTGTTGCTGTTAACAATATCGTTAAGCGTGGAATAACGGTGATTGTCGCTGCCGGAAATGAGGGCAAACTTGGCCCACAAAGCATAGGTAGCCCTGCGAATGCTGAACTGGCTATCACGGTTGGAGCGGTAAATCATCGCTCAATTCCTTCAGATTTTAGTTCTCAGGGGCCGGTATTTTCACGTCTATTTCAAAAGCCCGACATTTCAGCTCTTGGTACTAATGTAAAGTCGCTACAACTTAAGTCAGGGCAACGGTCAATGTCAGGCACTTCTATGGCTACGCCCTATATCAGCGGTGTAGTCGCATTACTTAAACAACAACATCCGAATTTGTCGCCCAAACAATTGAAGTCTTTGGTTGTCAATAACGCCTCCGGTATTAACTCTACTTATATTCGCTCAGGAAATGGTAAACTTGATGTTGCACGTACATTAGCGAGTAAGCTTGTCGCTTCTGATTCTCAGATCATGCTCGGTAGACTTGATCGAAAAAAGCCTCAATGGCAAGTCAAAAAAAGCATCAAAGTCACCAATATTTCCAATGAGACACTTACTATAAATGCAAAAATAGACCATCAATTCACCACAAACACGTTGTCTTTCAGTCTGCTTAATCCCTCGACAACTCTGTTATCTCCTGGTCAATCGCACACTTACACGGTGGAAGCAAAAGTGTCAGATAAGCTCGAGTATCCAGAGCATTTTATCCATCAAGCAACCTTACAAATTAATTATTCACAACAATCTCTTCGATTGCCTATCTTAGTACTCGATGCAATTGAATATGTTATAAACACACCTGAGCGAGTAAAAGAGTCTTGGCTGTATGAGCACAACAACAATGGCTCTTACACGCAAAAATTTAGCACTCAGTCCAGTTACTTACTTCGACCAGGTTCATACGGGTATTACGCTTGGTATGAGATGGCGAACAAACACGCTATTATTGCCAAAACACTCAATGTGCACGAAGACAGTAATTTAACAGTAAAGACTAGCGATGCGCCTTATAAAGTCGGCATAGATGCTTGGCAAGATCACTTGGGTCACAGCCGAGAGCTCTCTGATTTAGAAGGCTTTGGTGTCTTTTTTGAACTTGCCAATACGGGTTTAAAAAAACGTTGGAGTAAGTTTTTTACACATACCCAAAACCAAGTATTCGTAACCAAGCCAGTTTATGTATCTGCGTTAACTAATAATGATGAATTTAGCTTTTCTTTTATGTATGGAGACAAACGCAGTTCTTTGGCAAATTATCACCTTTATACTTGGGCTCAGAGCATTTCAAAGATTGATAAATCAATGTCAATAGCCCTCGATGGTAGAACAAGTCAAATTCAATTAAATGTTAAACCATCACAATTTCACTTTGATCACTGGTACCTGTTCAATACGCTACACTTGATCCGAGATAACATGCTGATAGAGACTAATACTCGAGGTTTTTCGACATCAGGCCGTGGTTTTAGTTCTAATGACTTGCCACGATCATTTGATTTTTCTAACGAGTTTAAAATACATCTGCATGGAAATCCTAAGCAAATAAGTAAAGTGAGCTTTTTTCAGTTTCAACTTAATGAAAGTAAAGATAAAAACCGCAGTATTTCTACAGCACCGTTTACCTTCGCACAATCAACAAATTTGTCAGACGTTTCACACCAATCTGTGCAGCAAATCAATCTAGATTGGCAAAACTTAATTACGAAAAACACGCAGTCCAACTATGGCACAAGAACAACGTTTATGGATTCACTCATTGATCCTTCTGGTACTAACTACGGAGATTTTATTGAGGATTCTATTTTCGTTTGTGATGATTTAATTGTCGCAAAACGCCATCCAAATACTAATACAGTAAATCATAAAGTCTTCGGTCAGATTCGTGTCACCAATCGCCATCTAGGTTGTGATAGTAGCAAATTAGTCACCGTTGCAGCTTCCCTTGTAGCAGGTGTACCTTCGCTTATTGCAACGACTCAGTACGGTGTTAATGAAACCCTCGAAGAGCCACAAATTGAACTAACCGAGTTAGACTATCAAGCTGCCACTCACGACGTGATTAAGGATACCATTACTGTTGCATTTAAAGTTCTGGTCAAGACAGATAAGCTACCCAAAGTAAGCGTTCAAGCGCAATTTGATCTAGAGGGAAAGTGGACACCAGTAACGTCTTATCCAGCACAAGTATCAGGTATTGAGCAGCAGAAAATATTTCGAGTCACTATCCCCTTCCCCAAATATCATCAACCCTTATTAACCTCGCTGCGGCTTAAATTCATTGCTGAAGAAACATTAAAATCAATATTGCTTGCAGACGCTATCGTACTAGGTGGAACTATTAATGACCTCAAAAGTCAAGACAGTGATTCTGATGGCATAAATGATGCCGTCGACAGGGACTGGGACAACGATGGCATGACTAATGGGTATGAAATTTTAAACCAGCTTGATCCTTACGATCCAGCCGATGCAATGACCGACAATAATCAAAACGGTATAACTAATTTGGTAGAGTTTCAAAATAATGGCTGGAGCCAATATTTAGAGATCACCACCGATAGTGATGCAGACGGTTATGTTGACTTAAGAGATGCATTTCCAGAAGATGCTACAGAGTGGGCTGATTTTGACAATGATGGTGTTGGTAATAACCGAGACACGGACGACGATGATGACAGTTACCTTGATGAAAAAGACGCCTTTCCCTTAGACCCCAATGAATGGCTGGATAGCGACAATGATAGCATTGGTAACAACGCCGATAACGACGATGACAATGATGGTTACCATGACAACCAAGACGCCTTTCCCTTAGACCCCAATGAATGGCTGGATAGCGACAATGACGGCATTGGTAACAACGCCGATAACGACGATGACAATGATGGTTACCATGACAACCAAGATGCCTTTCCGCAAGATTCCAGAGAATGGTTAGATAGCGACAATGATGGTGTTGGTAACAACGCCGATAGCGACGATGACAACGATGGTTACAGTGACAATGAAGATGCTTTCCCTCTAGATGCTACAAAATGGTCTATATCGGCAGGACAAGCTTCTCAGACCAAAACGCCAAGCATCACAAACTCACCCACCTCGAGTGGCGGAAGTTTGATTTCGATAAATTGTTTATTGCTAGGATTAATGTTTTGTAGAAGAAAGTTAACAAGCCGCTATTGATACGAATAGCAGCTTCTCCTATGAGTAACTAGCTCTCTTTATCGAGAGCAAATATTTTGTTCTTTACATTGGTTATACAGATGTTGGTAAAGACCAGGGCTAGTCGCACACGCGGAACCACCACCTACTGAACTACAAAAGCGTATCTGCTCAGCTCGAGCCCAACTTGCACAATCGCAGCCGTAAGACACCGCTGAACCTGAAAGCGAAGCGAACAAAACAGCACTTGCAGCTACTAATGATTTTTTGATTTTCAACATGTTGTTTTCCTTATATGTGGTATGTAATCATTATTTACGCTACCGAGCTGTCCAACAAACATCAATGGATGTTTTTTCAACAAAAACAGTTGTTATTGTTTCACTTATCAAACTAAAACAACCGAAACGCTCGCTCATAACGTACTTCAATTTAAAACAAATGACCTATGCTGACACAGGAAAATAAGAGAAAAGTTTAAATACAGCAGTTAAACAAACGGTTGTTTGTTTGGGTTTTCGTGTCAAAAAAAGCACCAATTTTCACAATAAACACCTATTCCAAAGTTGAATAATTTGCACTTTCTGGCCCTAGCAAACGCTAACGTTCAAAACATCTACCCAAATAAAAACGAAAAACTTGCTTACAAATTATCCGAACATGGGAGCTAACAACTCTTTACTGTCACACTCTCTTGATGAATCATGAGAAATAAATATCAATAAAGTGAAGATGTATGAATCTACAAAAATATGGTGCTATTGCAGCATTCACAGAAGCACTCACCTATATATTTGGGTTTGTGGTGTTTTTTATAATGTTAAATACCTCAGGGATAGATACACCTGAGCAATACCTTGATTACATGCTTGCGAATAGAGATACTTATTATATTGGCTACCTAGTCATCGGGGTGCTGTTTAGCTTTGCTCTTATTGTGCTTGTACAAGCGATAAGTCAACGCTTCAAAGGAGGCTTTCCTGAACTATCAAAGTATACCGCAAGCATTGGTTACTTATGGGCGATCATTGTCTTGGCGAGTAGTTTTATATTTCTCACTAGTTTAAGTGCAGTCGCCAAGTATTATGCAATTGATCCAACTCAAGCACTTATCATTAACCGAACAATTGGAATCGTTGTTGATGCCCTTGGCGGTGGTAATGAATTAGTCGGTGCAGCTTGGGTTTTATTGATAAGTTATATGGGGTTAAAAAGTAAAGTTTATCATTCGCTACTACATTATCTGGGAGTTTTGGTTGGATTAGCGGGGATGTTAACGTTATGTTCTGGATTCTCAACATTGGCAGATAATCCATTTTTCTCAGTCACTACTGATATATTTGGATTAGGTCAAATCGTTTGGTTTATAGCTCTAGGTGTCTGTATGCTGAGAAGCTGATACATGATATGTATACACGACTAACTCGTCAAAATTTCAGCCTTTTTATTAACGGGGCTTGGTAGGTTTGAGATTGGTTCCATAATAAAAAAGGCTAATAAACTGACCGTATCAACCTGGGTGTTACTATACAATAAACATCACTGATGTTGATGGAACCCGTTGTATTTTCTGCCATCAGTTATGTGGGTATAACAAAGTCATATCCAATTGCCTTTGTTATACCCAACGTTTATTTGGAACAAAATTAAGAAGTCTGCATGCTGGGTATGTCGAAATTACCAGTAGAGTCGCCACGTTTATTAAAGCAACAGAGTACATGAACGCTGAAGCTAGTATATTCATCTCTAATACCACTCTATCAACATATCGAGCCATAAGCACCAATGTCATTGCACCAGATAAATAACAAACATATCTAGAATATTTTGCAAATACACATCTCTTGATTATGTGCAACTTAACAATCGATGCAACGTATAAAACTTCATAAAACGCAAAAAATAGGTAATATAACTGTCTTTTCGCGCCTGCATCTATGTCCGCCGATAACAACACCTCGGAGATACCACGCCCTAGAAAGTGAAATAAGAAGCTTAACAACGCTACAATAAGTAGAGAATGTTCAACTTGTTCACGCCAATCATCACTAGGAATACCAAACAGCATTTTTTTTACACTCTGTTTGGCAAAAAATAACAAGGTGATCAGCGCGACAAACTTGCTTGAAATGACTGCCCAATCAATTGCAGTTAAAAGCTCACTCAAGATTCGTTTCCTCTAAGAAACATAAGTAACATGGACACCATTCGCTGCGTTAGTATAATCTTCAGGTACAGCTCTCTGTTGCTGTGTGGCAGTTGTTTCTGGTGGTTCAACACCACCTCCAGCACCTGCACTCCCCCCTCCACCAAAAACATTTTTCAAAACGCTATTTGGAATTGTTTGTTTAACTTTCATTGCTGCTCCTTTTTTGTAAAGAGTGTTCAGTACCGCAGATAGCCTTCGATCCTTTACAATTTTGCAGTATTAATAAAGAAACGTCCCTTTACTACATTACCTATGAGCACTCACTCGTTAACGCAATTATAACACTTTATAGTTTTTAGGAAAACTTTTTTACTCACGTTTATTTCTTCAACTTTGAAATGTATCGCTATAAAGATCAACGTTTACAAGTCATAGAAGGAGAGGAACCCAATTAGCTACATGTCGATGGAATTTCCGTGAAACATATTTGTGATCTAGTTGTTATATATTTTACTTTTTAATATATCCTATAATAAACAGTACATTAGAATAAAATAGGAGTTAAAAAATCAATTATTCTGAAATTTCGTTCAATTGTAGTTTTAGGAGCAAATGCTCAAGATAGTACGACCTATAACGCGGAGCAGACTTTGAACTTTATACCATTTTGAATAATTAACTGGTCAGATTTATCCAGTCCCCCTGTCAGCACATGAGATAAACGCATTCCATGCATCACTTACCTGCTCCAAAATGTCATCGTAGTTTGCAAACGTTCTGTTTGACAGCTTATGTTGTCTGAGCCAACTCCACACTTGTTCTATGGGGTTTAACTCTGGGGAATAAGGCGGCAGCCTGATGATCACTACATTCTCCAAGCCTTTTACCAAACCATCTTTGAAGTGCCAGGCTGCGCGATCCATCACGACCACAGCCATTCTTCCTGGTTGAGTCTTTTGTGATATTTGTTCCAGGTGACAATACATGGCTTCTTTATTCACTAAAGGTGAGATGAGTGCTTCTGTTTCACCAGTCGTCGGACACACTGCGCCAAATAGATAGGCATATTCGAATTGTTGCTGCTTTACGACTCTTGGACGTGAGCCTTTTTCAGCCCAAACTTTTGTTGTCGAAGTTTGCTGACCAAATCGTGCTTCATCCTGAAACCACACATCAATGCGTTCAGGGAGAAGGTGTCCCGGGATGTGAAGGATCGTTTCCAGCTCAAAGTTTTTTAAAAGCTTTCTGGCGAGCTTGATCTCCTTTGGGGTGGATTGACCGACTGCTAATCCATGAGAAGTTTTGCCTTTTCAATAGCCTGTGAACGGCCGACAACTCGTATTTTATGTGAAAAGACTCAGATATATACTGCTGAATATCTTCTAATGTTAGCCGACCACCTTCCGTTCGGTTTATAGAGTCGAGTACAAATGCTTTAAGCTGCTTCAGCTGTGAATTATCAAGTTTGCAAGGGCGGCCCGAGCGAGGTAATTCCTCCAAGCCTTCTAACCCATAGTCGAGATAGTCTTTCACCCATTTATTCACGCTAGTACGGCTGACCTTTAAGTATTCAGCAATCTGATAGCGAGATTTACCTTCAAAGAAATGAGCTAGTGCGAGCATGCGCACTTTCTTTCTTGGATCTTTAGTCTGTTTGGAGAGCTTAATAAATTCAGAGGGCAGCAAAATCACTACCACTTCGATGATAATTGGATTTTGACATTAGATCATAAATTTAATCAATTTGGTATTACCACCATATTCACCTGAATTAGATCCAATAGAACAAGTTTGGAGTTGGCTCCGTCAGCACTGTTTATCCAATCGTACATTTAAGGGTTATGAAGATATTGTTGAGCAAGTTTCAAAAGCATGGAACAAATTCATTTCAGTTCCTGAGAGAGTGAGAAAGATATGCTCAAGAGACTGGATAAAATTGACTTAATCTTTATGCAGATTGGTATTAGCTAAAAAGCAAAAAACCCGTCGCATTGCTGCAACGGGTTTCTCTTATAAGGCCCTGGCGATGTTCTACTTTCACATGGCAGCTGCCACACTATCATCGACGCTGTTTTGTTTCACTTCTGAGTTCGGCATGGGGTCAGGTGGTTCCAAAACGCTATGTTCACCAGGAAATTCTGTTCATCAACAAGCATACGCTCATCGATATAAAATCTGGAAAGCTTAATTAAATTCTTCGTCTACTTCAGTTTCATTAACTTCTGTCGCTTAAACCACTTTGGCGTTGTATGGTTAAGCCTCACGGGTAATTAGTACGAGTTAGCTTAATGGCTCACACCACTTCCACATCTCGCCTATCAACGTTGTAGTCTTCAACGGCCCTTTAGTGGAGTCGAACTCCAAGTGAGAACTCATCTCGAGGCTCGCTTCCCGCTTAGATGCTTTCAGCGGTTATCGATTCCGAACGTAGCTACCGGGCAATGCAATTGGCATCACAACCCGAACACCAGCGGTTCGTCCACTCCGGTCCTCTCGTACTAGGAGCAGCCCCTCTCAATTCTCAAACGCCCACGGCAGATAGGGACCGAACTGTCTCACGACGTTCTAAACCCAGCTCGCGTACCACTTTAAATGGCGAACAGCCATACCCTTGGGACCGACTTCAGCCCCAGGATGTGATGAGCCGACATCGAGGTGCCAAACACCGCCGTCGATATGAACTCTTGGGCGGTATCAGCCTGTTATCCCCGGAGTACCTTTTATCCGTTGAGCGATGGCCCTTCCATTCAGAACCACCGGATCACTATGACCTACTTTCGTACCTGCTCGACGTGTCTGTCTCGCAGTTAAGCTTGCTTCTACCATTACACTAACCGTACGATGTCCGACCGTACTTAGCAAACCTTCGTGCTCCTCCGTTACTCTTTGGGAGGAGACCGCCCCAGTCAAACTACCCACCAGGCACTGTCCTCAACCCCGATTAGGGGCCTAAGTTAGAACATCAACACTACAAGGGTGGTATTTCAAGGTCGGCTCCACAGAAACTAGCGTCTCTGCTTCAAAGCCTCCCACCTATCCTACACATGTAGGGTCAATGTTCAGTGCCAAGCTGTAGTAAAGGTTCACGGGGTCTTTCCGTCTAGCCGCGGGTACACAGCATCTTCACTGCGATTTCAATTTCACTGAGTCTCGGGTGGAGACAGCGTGGCCATGGTTACACCATTCGTGCAGGTCGGAACTTACCCGACAAGGAATTTCGCTACCTTAGGACCGTTATAGTTACGGCCGCCGTTTACCGGGGCTTCGATCAAGAGCTTCGCATACGCTAACCCCATCAATTAACCTTCCGGCACCGGGCAGGTGTCACACCGTATACGTCATCTTACGATTTTGCACAGTGCTGTGTTTTTAATAAACAGTCCCAGCCACCTGGTCACTGCGGCTCTCGTCTGCTTACGGAGCAAGTCCTTCACAAACAAGAGCGTACCTTCTCCCGAAGTTACGGTACAATTTTGCCTAGTTCCTTCACCCGAGTTCTCTCAAGCGCCTTAGTATTCTCTACCTGACCACCTGTGTCGGTTTAGGGTACGATTCAGTATGAACTGAAGCTTAGAGGCTTTTCCTGGAAGTAGGGCATCAACAACTTCGCCACCTTGGTGACTCGTCTCGACTCTCAGCCTTAGCAACCCGGATTTTCCTAAGTCACCAGCCTACAGCCTTTCACATGGACAACCAACGCCATGCTTGCCTAGCCTGCTCCGTCCCCCCATCGCATTCATACCAAGTACGGGAATATTAACCCGTTTCCCATCGACTACGCTCTTCAGCCTCGCCTTAGGGGTCGACTCACCCTACCCTGATTAACATGGGATAGGAACCCTTGGTCTTCCGGCGGAGGAGTTTTTCACTCCTCTTGTCGTTACTCATGTCAGCATTCGCACTTCTGATATGTCCAGCATGCCTCCCGGCACACCTTCAGCCACTTACAGAACGCTCCCCTACCCCGCGAACTAAGTTCGCAGCCGTAGCTTCGGTGGTATGTTTAGCCCCGTTACATCTTCCGCGCAGGCCGACTCGACTAGTGAGCTATTACGCTTTCTTTAAAGGGTGGCTGCTTCTAAGCCAACCTCCTAGCTGTTTTAGCC